>NZ_CP071445.1:0-2400000 GCF_017352195.1 Sedimentibacter sp. zth1
AAAAAGTTTTATTAGTAGATATGGATAGTCAGGCAAATCTAACAATAGGATTAGGATTTAATCCGGATGAGTTAGAATACACTATGGCTAAACTAATTGATAACAAAATTTCTGATTATAGTTATCAAATTGAAAAGGATAAGTATTTATTAAATGCTGAAGGTGTAGATTTAATTCCATCAGATATCAGACTTTGTGCTGTAGAAACAAAAATACTTAATGTTATTAATCGTGAAAACATGCTTAAAAATATTTTAAGTACAGTAAAAGAAGATTATGATTATATATTGATTGATTGCTTGCCATCCCTTGGTAACTTAAACATAAATGCTTTTGTAGCAGCTGATAGTGTTATAATTCCTGTTCAAGCTCATTATTATCCTTTAAGAGGTATGGAACAGTTGTTGCAGTCAATTATGAGTGTACAGGCTCAGATAAATCATTATCTTAAAGTTGAAGGTATATTACTTACTATGTTTGATAAAAGGACAAAGCTAAGTAGAGAAGTAAAAAATGTTATAAATGAAGTTATTATAGCTGATGATGAAACAATTGAAAAATATGATGAATTGATAGATGAGCTTGATGATGAACTTTATCAGGATATTTATTCTAACAGTTCCGACTATGAGATAGTTGAAGTTAATGGAGAGATAAACACATCATTAAAAGAAGTATTAGTAATTCTTACAGTAATTACAGAGCAGGAGATCCAGTATGATGAAGGAAATATTGAGACTGTTAGATCAATACATAATAAAATATATTCTATAACTAAAAAGACAAGTACATATTATTGCGAAGGTTGTACTTGTTATCATACTCCAGAAGAAAACTGCCCCGGTAATTGTACATGTTCTGGACATTCAAAAATAGAAATAAATATTATTGTTAATTCTTTTGAAGAAATGCTTGAAATATTTAATTTTGATAATGAGCAAAAGGAATGGGCAAAGACATTATTTAATACAGATTATAGTGAAATATATTCAAATTTAGATTAGTGATTAGTGAGGTGAAAATGGATTTAATATTTTACCGACTTATAGATAATATGCTACAAAAGTATAAAGAAAAAGGTTTTAGTAAGGCACAGATTAAAGAGCTAAGGAAAGGAATTGAAAGCGATTTAGATATATCAAAATATGATGATATAAATCTTAGTTCTGAAGAAATGTTTGATATAAGATGGAAATTAACATTTGAAAAATATGAAGAAGGAAATGAAGATTATGAACGAAAAAAATTATCGAGAAACACTATTAAAACGTTATGACAATGAACAGGAAAACAGAAAAAAGTTATTGGATAAAAGAAAAGCTATAGATATAAAAATTCAGAAAAGTGTAAATAACTTAAAAAAGATAAAAGAAGAAATTGAAGGCTTTGATATTAAGTGTATGGTTAAGGTGATAAAGCTAATGGGTTATTCACTATCCTATGTACAAGACTAAATACAATCAGGAGTGTTAGAGGATAAAAATAACCAGGATAATACATATACAAATATGTACTGGAGAGCAAGGTTTGTAGGTGGTGCATTTGAAAAGGCAAAAGAGCTTAAGAATAAAGATAAAATTGAGATAACAAAAGGTGTAATTGAAAATACCTATGATAAAGAAAAGGGTAAGCTTTGGGTTAATGTTACTGTATTTGAATTTTTAAAAATGGTATTATCTTGATTTGGCAATACCATAAATTGTTTAAATAGTCAATAATATTTTAAATTTGGAGGATAAAATGAATAATTCAATGGTATATCAAACTTTGTGTTTTCAAAAAATGTAGATAAAAATAGCAAGTTAGTTTATATAGGACTAAAGAAGTTTATTAATAATATAACTGGATCATGTTTCCCATCAAAGAAATTGCTATGTGAAATGTGCAATATAAGTATGTCAACCCTTGATAAAGCAATGAAAAATCTAATAGATGCAGGAGTATTAAAAAAACAATACAGATATAGAAGAAACTTTAGTCAAACAAGCAATATGTATACAATAACACCATTTATGATTAGCGGTGATTATTATTTTAATGTAAGAGCTGATATATTAGATTTAGGTCTATCAGTAAAGGAAGTAATGGTGTATTCATATTTATGTTCTGTAGCTGATAAGGACCATAACTGTTATCCTTCAATAAAAACTATTTCAGAGCAATGCGAGTTAAGTGTTTCAACAATTAAAATTGCATTGAGACTATTAGTAAGTAAAAAATTAATAGCAAAAGAGAACCAATTCAGATTAGATGGTGGCAAGAGAAATAATACGTATACAATAATTCAGGAAGAAGTAGAGTCAGAGCAAGTTGAAGAATTAGAACAATTAGAACAATTAGAACAACTTATATTGCAAGATGAGAACCAACAAGAAATATTGGAAGAAGTGCCTCATCCAGAGCTGCAGCTTGATGAAAATATCGAAACTGATTTACCATCAGAAAAATTATCTGAAAATAAGCAAATCAATTAAATAGTTAAAAATAATAAAGTAATTGTCAAATCTGATGAATTAAAAACAGAAGAAACTAATAAAACAATAAATCAAAAATTTAAAGAGGGTAATGTAAAATTAAGAGGCGATATTTTTAATTATAAGCTGTCTAAAAACACATTAGTGGTATATGAGTATTAAGAATGTTAATGTAGATATGAATAAATTGAATATAAGCGAAATAAGTAAAAAACTAAGAATTAATACATACAAAATTAAATTGTCATTAGTAGAGCTAAAAGTAAGAGGTTTAATTTATAGAAAATCTATATCCAATTACCGATACCCATGGCTTATAAAAAAGTCCCCATAACTAGTACCTATAAATAACTAAAGATATTGCTTACTGAAAAAGAATAAATTATATATATATAAATATAGCTTATATAATAAATACAATATATTTCCCATAACACATGTAAATTGCAAGAATGGTTGCATAATTGAGAGTAAAGAGATAAATAAAATGAACTGCTAAGATAGCAATGATAAAATAAAAGACAAGATGCACCTCTTTTGCAGGGAGCAACAAATATGATTTAAATTAATATATATAACAATTCTTAATTTGACAAATATAGGAAATTGATATATATTGATTAGTAGTATAGTTTTGTGGAAAACGTAAAAGAATTCGTAAAAGACAAGTAAAATTAAATTTACAGAAAGAAAACAAAAGGCTTGTTTCTGTTTAAGATAATACAACTTTATCATTACAAGATAGTCAAACACTTCATGCAAAAAATATTCAGCTTTTAGCGGTTTGAAATGGTGAAGAACAGATAAAAGGCAATAAAAAGAAAAAGAGTTTTTTTAGTATGTTTAAGAAATGAAATAAATTTGTTATTAAAAACAATTACAAATTTCGACATAATATTTAATTATTTAATTATAAAATTTAATTGCTTTTTAAACATAATTTTAAAAAAGAGAGAGATTTATATAAAAATATTAAAAGTAATAGCAATTATTTTCCTAATTAATGAACTCATTACTGAATGTAGTCTAGATAATTATACTAACAAAACTAAAAATATAAATATGAATTCAAAATTCCTTAAAATTGGATAAATAGAAATAAAATCTATAGTATGAGTATGAACAATGGGTGATTTACATATCTCCTGTTATACATAAAGCCGATGATATATTTATTTACTTTAGATGAATCTATTATTAACTTTCGTAGGATAGGTAAAACAAAGGAAATGATAATTAGTAATACTTATTCATTTAATTTATATATGCTAGGTAAAGCAAATTATGTCGGAGAAATTTTTCATTCAGTAGAATTGCTCATTAATTGTAATAAATATATTGCAAATTACGATTTTTATATTGATCAAAACATATAAAATATTTTTAATATTATTGATACTTCAAACTTTATTGTGTTAATGAAGAAATTAAACCAATTAGGGTTAAGTTTTGTTTGAGATAAAATCAATAGTGATTTTCTATAAATAAAATAAGGTAGGGGTACTAAATGCATAAAAAATCAAATATCTTAAAAATCCTTGTTGTTTTTGTGCTGATAGTTACAGTTATTATTATCAGTATTATTTTAATAAATCAAAACAAGGATGCTAAGATTGTGGAGTTCTTATCAGAGTTTCTAATTGACACAGAAGAATTTTCAAACAGAAAATATCATAAAAGCTGTCATTTTGAAATCAGTTTAATAGACGAGAAGTATGACTGTGAAGTTTATAAATCCTCATACAATCCGAATGTTATAAACGAATTTATAAAATTAATTATAAATGGTGGACCTCAAAAAGTTAAAAATGTTAATAAAATAAACAACAATATTACATTTTCTAGTTTAGATGTTATGGTCTACATATATGTTATAGATAATAATGATATCGTGAAATCAATAACGCTTGATTTTGATAACTCACAACAATTCTATTTAATTACATATAATGATAGCTTTAAAAATGACTATATTTTAAAATATGAATTGGATAATGATTTTTACAAATACTTTATAGATAAGTATGCTATGAAAAGAGAGAAGTAAAACAATTAAGGGTACTAGATTGTAGTACCCTTGATAATAATTTATGCTACTTAATTTATTAAAAATTCATTTCCTTCCGATGTAAAATATGACAGTCTTACTCCCTCATCATACACATATGAAAATCCCTTATCCTTGAAATTACGCATTAGTAAATTTAGTTTTACTTTTACTGCTCCTATGCTTTCATGATCTATCAGCCAAATCTGCTCATCCGAAAGGTACTGAGTACCTTCTGCTATTGAATTAAGTACTGTTTGTTTTTCATTTGTGCTTAGAGATGTTAAAACACCTGTAATAGCAGCAGCTGTCCCTACTATAGGGCTTACTCCTGGGAATAAAGCAACTAACCCAACAACACCAGACAAACCATTTAGAAGTGTTGCCACATCGTTTTCACTTACTTCGTCACTATCTTTGAAATGCTTATAGACAAAACCCTGGATTCTTCTTAAATCAGTAAAATCATCTACAGATAATATTAATGTCTTACAATCATCTTTTATACTCATAAAAATCTCCTTAAATTTTATTTAAAACACTTAATCGATTAAATTTGTTTTATACTATATAAAAACAATTTTTTTAATAAATTTGTAAACTAAATACTAAATAATTATTTTTTTGTCTTTATAGCTTGTCCACTTTTTGTTTTATAATTCTTAACGCTCTTAATTTATTTTGATTAATAGCTTGTCTTGAAATATTTAAAATTTTAGATAATTCAGAGATTGTATAACCATACACAAATAAACCGATAATAATTTTTTTTTGCATATTTGTTAGTTTTGTTATGTAAGAATAAAAAGTATCTAATTCTATTTCTTGATAATAGTCGTAATATGGCATTTCAAATTCCATACAGCTTTCAACAATATTTTTTCTCGCTTTATGTTTAATCAAATTGTAGGTATGATTTTTTAACGATTTATAAACATAATTTACTAATTCACCTTGACTATACTTAGTTACTTTACTTACATCTATTTTTTTAATAAATTCTAGAAAAAATATTATTATGTCAGTTTCAGCTTATTCATAATTTGCTATGTTACTAAACTTTTTAATTAATTTTGAGTATCTTGAATAAAGCTCTACAATTGAACACTCATCGCCATTATGTGCCGATTGAAGTAATTCACACATATCGTTATTCATTTGTTATCCCCCTTTTATACCTTTTGCAAAACCCCTTTTATAATAAAAAACAAATAATTAACATAATTTGTAAACTGATTTTGAAAAATATATTTTTTTGATTTCATTATTTTAGTAATAAATAGGGTATGATTTTCATGAGATTACACAAAAATAGAAGATCGGATATTTTAGTATTTATAAATTATTATATAAATATTTAAGTCAAACAATTTATTGTATAACAGATAATATATAAAGGCTAATAACAAATATTATTTTGTAAGATATGTTTGAATTAAAGTAAGATTTAAAAATAGAAAAACTAATAAGGCAATAAATCAATAGTATAGCAGTGGCATGCAGAATTAAGAGGCGATGTTTAAACTATAAGTTATCTAAAAAATAACTAAAAATATTGCTTATTGAAAAGATGTTCTGTAAAGTAAAAATTCCCCAAGGGGGATAAAAAATTATAAAAAATAATTTTCGTTGAATGCAAAAGTAAATTCCACTTTTTTCTTCACAAGCAACAAAAATAAGCGCCATAAATGAAAACTTAAGTTCTAGTTTTGAGTTTTTCGGAATTTACTTATTCAAAAAAGCTGAATTTAGTCTTGCAAAAATGTTACAACTATATCAAAGGAGATCAGGAAACATAGGATTGGAGATGAAAGTTTATATTTACATAGTAATGATTGTATATATCGTTTCTATTATCAAAAACAATCTCTATGTAGCGATTGATTAAAATTGAAAAGATGTTGTACATGTAAGAAAGTAGATAGCAGAACATTATGTACTGATTATCGCTCTGATATGTGCAAAAGCATACTTCATAGTCCATATGTTTGCAATGATTGTTATTGTTTTTTTGTAAAACTAAATATTTATTAATTTTAATGTTATTATATATAAAGTGTCTTATCTTAAGATGCAGCTTGATGAAAGATTTATTTGAAGATAAGCAGATAAATGAGTTACAAGATAACGAAGATAAAATGAAAGCTAGGATGCATCTCTTTTACAGGTAGCAATAAAATAAGTTTGACTAATATATACAATAATTAAAAATTGACAAAAATAGGTAATTGTTATATATTGAATAGTAGAAATGTAGTTGTATAGTTATGGGGAAGCCGTAAAAAAAATTCACAGTTCTTTAAATTATATGACTATAATATAGCACATGATATTGATTAAAATACTGATAAATATATAAACTTTAATAGAAACTAAGAAATATATTGTAAAAAAATGGGTAAGAATAATGAAAAAAATAATTTGCATATTTGTATTAGCAATACTGCTGTGTAGCTGTTCAGATAAAAAAATATTTAAAATAGTCAAATAGGTTATAATAATATAAAAAGTAATCAATACAATGATAAAGAAATATCATAAGACAAAAATATTGTACAGTTAAAAGCTGATAAAACAGGCATTTTCAAAAAGTGATTGTAAACACGTTGACGACATCCAAAAGGTATTAGATAATGTTATAATTACCACTTTACAAAACAAATTAAACATAAAGACAAGCAAATTGAGAAGAAAACAAGAATATTTTATTTTTAAAATATTCTTGTTTCAGAGAAATACGGTATGAAATCAAAACACTGATTAATATACCATTAGTCAGTGTTTTAAATTTAAACTCATATTAAATTAATATTAAATAAATGTTTTATGTTAGGGTTATAAAATAATAAACATTAAATTTATTTTCAAAAAAATTGTCTTTTACATGGTTTCCATATCAATTTAAATTATGTTTCTTGTTAAAAAATTGTATCCGACCACCAAGCCCAAAGCCTCTCTGTATCACCATACATTTTGAGGTTCAGTGTTTTTTCATTATTATATGAATCTAAGTAATTTATTTTCAAACTAGCTTCTGTATCACTAATAACTATTACTTCTAAGGTCTCTGGCTTATAAACTCTTGTGTATTCTTTCCTAAATTCTTCTATATTCTTAACATATAGTTTTTCATTTATTTCTATAAAATAGTTATTTATGATTTCAGAAGTTTCATCATTAGCATACAAAGTAAACGCACCTAGATTGTTGTATGTATAGGAAATAAAAGGGTCTGTTAATGAAATATATCCTATATTTGTATATTTACTACCATTCCTCTCTATTGTTTCACTTTCTAAATTAATGAAATCAAACATATTAAAATCTCTTAAATGTTTTAAGAAGACACTTCTCATTCCTAATTCTTTTGAAATTTTTTCTTCCAATTTAATAGGTTCTGCGTCTAAAATATTATTTATTAGCCAAATCCCATCAATTTTTGTAATAGTATTTTTGTGCATAACTACACCATATATACCCTCTCTATAGTAAAATAAAGGATAATTTACAACTGCTGTATTTTCAGTTATATTTGTGAGATAGATGCTATGCCAGTCTTCTAATATATAGCTTGGTGTTGCACTATTTATATCTGTTCCATCATCCAAAATATATAACTGCCCATTGTATTCTTTAAACAATGGTTCATTACTTTTATAACTTATTTTATGGATTATTTCCTCATTTGAATATGTAATGGAAAATAATTCTTCTATATCCTTTAATGAATTAAATCCATATCTATTACCTATAATCTTTGTATAAATAATATTTTCATTTTCAACTATTGTATCGCTCATATCTACGGAAAATCCAAATAATTCTTTCATTGAATTTATTGTTAAACTATTTTCTATTAGATGTTTGACTGTGCCAATTAATTCCCCATCGTAGAATCTTAATTCCCCATCAACCATAATTCCTTGCAGTTTTTCTGATTTCTTTTCGTTCTCTATTGTCTCTTGATTATGTGTTTCTTGTCTTACTGGTTTTTGGTTGATTACTGAACATGATGTAACACTAAAAATAAATAATACTGTTATTATTATGCCAATTAACTGTTTAAAATTATTTAGTTTCATAATTTTCTCCTTTAACACTTAATGTTCTCTCAAAATATCTATAATTTTTATAAATTTCATATTTGTGATTTTACCATCTTTTTACATAAAGTGCAATTAAATATTTTCTTATAAAAGAATAAAAATTAGTCCTTAATGTAATACTAAAGTTTTTCTTTTTATATTCTATCAATTTATAAAAATTACATTATTTTGTTATTATTAAAATACTATATTATATAAAAAAATTTTATAGTTATACTTTGCTTTCTAAAAACATCTTAGACATAACAATTTCTAGATGCTTACTTTTAATAGATATTACATTAATTGCTATAGTATTTTTTAAAAAATTCTCTCCAACATTTTCTTTGAGTGTTTTTTACATTGTACTATGTTCATGTTATATATACATAAAATAAAAAAGTCATTGAAATATTAACATATATTTTCAATGACTTTTTTGATCTGTTATGTCATCTTAACTTAATGACATAGAGTTTTAGCTCTCCTTAAATTTAATTAGCTGTCATATAGTATGATTCTTCAATGGTATAAGACTTGCCTGGAAAACTCCAACTTGATGACTCATCCAAATTAAAGTACTTGCCATAGTTAGGAGTTGGACTTTTTGTCGTATTTGCAGAATCAACAACCAAAAAGTCAGACTTAGAGGTTCCTGTATTCTTATATCCGTAAACAACAACCCAATGCTGATCAGTATCTGAATTTGACACTTCGAAACGTAGTAATACTGGTATTCCTGCATCAATCTTTGTTTTCAATTCAGCAAGTGTTGTTTTGCCTGTATTTAAGGATACTAGCTTAAAAGCACCTAGTCCTCCATAAGTAACTGCAGATGTTACATAGGAGTTATTACAGCTTGGAGGTACCCATCCAAACTGCGTAAACCAATGTGGACTAATCAGTTTTTTTGAATAAAATGTAAGTAGAGCTGCCATAGCAAAAGCCTTACAAGAACTACCATAATTAAAATTCACCGATTTAATTTCCGTACTTGTTTGAGCAAACGGAAGGCTCATATTAGAAATCTTCTTTTCGTTATTCACTACCGATGGTGGAGTAATTACTCTCTTAGAAGTGATAGCTATAGTACCAGGTGTTGACGAAAAATATTCCTTTGTATATTTATTTGTAGTTACAGTACTACTTGCATCCAATAAATTGAATGGAGATTCTACATACTCTTCAAATTTCCAAACTTGATTAGTTTGACTATTCTCAGCTAACCAGAACATTACATCTCCATTGTTTGTAGATGCTGTCAAAAGCTTACTATTGCTAACTAGCTTAATTTTATATAAATTTTGGCTTTCAATATATGGTGCTAAAGTAATCAACTGGTCAGAATCGTTTATAGGTTTGTCCTCATACATGTCACATTTTCCGAAATTAGTAGATCCAATCCAATGATCTAATGAAAATGCTGGTTTATAATTAGACAAAATTTTGGTATTCGTATTACTATTTTTTAACTTCCATCTCTGTGTCATAGCTGTAGATACATTTGTCCAAGTGATTACATTTCTTCCGTTTGCCACTTGATTATTACCATATATATCTAAATATTTAGACAAATTTGCGTAAGACTTAATAAAATATACCTTTCCTGATGAAACTGCCATAATAAAACATCTCCTTTTAATATTAATTTTAAAACACTTAATCGATTAAATTGCTTTATACTATATAAAGACAACTTTGAATTTAAAATTGTAAACTATTTTTTAATAAATTTTTTTATTTCTGTGATATCTTCTTTTATATCTTCGATAATATTAAGCTTATCACTCAAATTTGATATAATTAGCTGATAATTTTTTTCTCGTTCTTCTTGCTTGAGATCTCTTTTTTCTTGATTCTTTAGTATGTAAAATGTTAATGAAACAGATATTAAAGTCCATATTCCCTGTGTAGCCGCTAATTCTATTAATTTTTCACTTATATTAATCATCTCCTTTGTTTGTTATTTCACTTTTTACTATTTCTAAAGTTTTTTACTTTTTTGATTAATAGCTTGTTTTGAAACATTAAATAATCTTGCAAGTTCTGAAACTTTATGGTTATACAAATATAAACCAAATAGAATTATTTTTGTATTGTTGTTAGTCCGTTTCCCTTAGATTTAAAATCCCCAACCTCCTTATGTATAAAAAACAAAATAAATATAAAATTTGTAAACAGATATTACAAAACACCTTAAATTTTATTATTAGTAAAGAGCTATTTAGTACCATAAAAGCGT
This sequence comes from Sedimentibacter sp. zth1, assembly GCF_017352195.1. Lineage (NCBI taxonomy): Bacteria > Bacillati > Bacillota > Tissierellia > Sedimentibacter > Sedimentibacter sp. zth1. The sequence continues at coordinate 10,849 of NZ_CP071445.1, forward strand.
AAGTGTAGAGCATATCATTAGTGCCTTAACATTTTATTGTTCAAATAATAAAATATTTGAGCTTTAGCTAAGGAAGAAGTATCTCATCCTAAGATTTAAATTGATGAAAGATTTATTTGAAGATAAGAAGATAAGTGAATTAGTAAAAAATGATAAAGTAATTATCAAGTCCGATGAATCAAAACAAATATAACTAATAAAACAAAATCCTAAATGCAGCAAGGTAGAGCTAGAAGTAAGAGGATTAATTTACAGAAAATCTATGTCCAATTATCGATACCTATGGTTTGAAAATGCTACTCCACCATGGTTTATAAAAAGGTCCCCATAACTAGTACCTATAAATAACTAAAGATATTGCTTACTGAAAAAGAATAAATTATATATAAATATAGCTTATATAATAAATATAAAATATTTCCAATGATACATATAAATCGCAAGATTGATTGCAGAGATGCACCTCTTTTGCAGAGAGCAATAAATATAATTTAAATTAATATATATAACAATTCTTAATTTGACAAATATAGGAAATTGTTATATATTGATTAGTAGTGTAGTTTTGGGGAAAACGTAAAAGAATTATACATAAAGACAAGCAAATTGAAAATTTACAGGAAGAAAATAAAAGGCTTGTTTCTGCTTTAGATAATACAACTTTATCATTTCAAGCTAGTCAAACCTTACATGCAAAAGATATACAAATGTTATCAAGTAATGATACTCATCAAAACGATAATAATAAACAACAAAAGGAGCAACCAAAAAAAGCAACCAAAAAAGTATATTTAACATCTTTAAAAAATGAGATTACCTTATAAGTACCACAATAGGATCCTTAATTTAAAATAAGAATAATTACAGATAAAAATATAGCATGTTAGAGAAAGATATTTTTAAATAAAAAGGGGTTAAAAATGAATAAAAAAATATTTTTATGTTTAGTATTATTAATAATTGTGAGTATAAGTCTTGTTGTTTGCTGTAGTTGCAATAATATGGACAAATCTAAAACGGTAGCAGTATGGCACGATACTAATTTTGAAGCTATGATAAGATATTATCTAAACAACTTTGATAAAGATATCTATATTGAAGATTTAGATGAAATTACTGAATTCGACATAAATTGTGGTGAAATAAAAACAAATATAAAAGAATATAAACTATCAGATGAAGATAGAAAGAAAATAGGTGATGTTTCATCTATGAGAGATTTTGATAATTTTAATAATTTAGAAAAAATAACTTTTGATTTTTCTAATGTAGATTCACTATATGTTTATAAAAATAGTTCAAATATAAAATCTATGAGTTTATATGGATGCCCATTGGATAATTTACAAAATATAGAAAAGTACTCAAATGTAACACATCTTTCTTTATATAACATATTCATAGAAGACTTAAGTCCATTAAACAATTTATCGAATCTTGAAAGTTTAATTATTTGTGAAATTGGACCGCCAGCAGATAATATTAGATCATGTGATATGTCAAACATAGATATGAATGTATTATCCAATCTGAAAAATTTAGAAAATTTGAGCATAGAATATAGTAATATAGATAACATATCACTTCTTAACCAATTTAAAAATTTAAGGAAATTACGTTTAGAATATTGCAATATAGATTATAACCAATTATATGAAATAACACGCAGTGAAAATAATGAATTGGAACAGATAGAATTAAAGGTTTTAAACAAACTTGATAAAAAAGAAATAATTGATATATCTAAATTTAAAAATTTAGATAGTGTCAAATCATTTTATATTAATGGAGATTTTGAAAATATAGAATATTTAAAAAATGTAGAAGATTTACATATACGTTATAGCACTATAAATGAAGATGAGTGCTTTGATAAGTTACAAAACTTAAAAAAATTAAGATTAAATGAGTGCATAATAAAAGACGATAAGATATTAGAAAATTTAATAAACTTAGAAACTTTGAACATTAAGTTAACAGACATAACTGATTTAAGTAGTTTGAAAAATAGCCTAAAATTAAAAGAAATAATTATCAAAAGCTCGAATTTGTATGATATATCATGTTTAAAAGAATTAAAAAACTTAGAAGAATTAATTTTATATAATAATAACATTACTAATATAGATGTGATTTCTGATTTGCCTAATTTAAAGCGTATAGCTGTTTCTGGTAATCCAATTGAAGATTATACAGTTCTTGATAAATTAGAAGAAAATGAAAATATAACAATCTATAAATAAAACGTTATAAAAATTAACTTAACATAGATAAATAGGAATTTAAATAAAAAATGTAAAAAGTACAAGCGTGGTAAGTATGACTACAAAATCTTACCACGCTTAAACAACAAGTTAATATTTTTACATTATTTCTTCTTTTATAGGAGGAATAGGGTTTGTAGGAAGAGTAATATCTCCTAATCCAGGATGATCAGGGTTAATGATATCTGTATTTTTATCATCATTATAGGCTTTTTCTATTATATCTAATTCTGATTTGTTTTGCGCAGTAAACTTAAACCCTCTATAATTTTCACATTTATTTTTTATACCGGAATCTTTTAACGTAAATATTTTACCAGTAGGACATGTTGAACTTCTTATCATGTTTCCTATTATTTCAGGATCTGGTCTTTTGTAAGTTTTTCCATCATCCAAGATTACTCCTTCCCAAATATTTGTTGAATCTAACACATAGATATCTTCATTTGTACTTGCATTATTTACATATTTAAATGCTACGACATAATGTGTTCCGTATTCACCAGTCTCAACAATTATAATTGGTCTATCAGCATCAATTTCTTTTTTTATAATAGGCAACAAATTGTTAATGTTACTCTCATTAAAAGTTGTTGTACTGATAACACCACTTGGGCATTTTGACCATTTAGCATTATAGTCGACCAAATAAAGATCTACATCTTCACTCATAATATCTTTATTATCATTTTTAAGAACTTCCCATTCTATTAATTTTCGCTCTAAAGTATCATTATCATGAGCAGATTCACTATAATACTCAGCAACATTAGCTAAAGCACATGCACTACAACAATATTTATTAAATAATACACTATACTTATCATAAAATTTATTATGAGATCCAGGTATATACAAAGTTTTAGAATTATTCGAAGGTTCTTGTGGTTGTTCTGGCACCTCTTCTTCAGGTGGTAATGGTTGTGTATCACCTTCTTCTTTAACGGTAACATTAATAGTCTTTTGTTTATCATAGCTACCATAGTCAGTAGCTAACTCTGTATTTCTTGCACAAACTCTTATTTCATAATTTTCTTCTTCTAATGTTATATCTCTCTCACATTCACTTCCTGGATATGTAATCCAATTTTTTTCATTAATTCCTATTGCTATATGATGTGCATTATTACAACTTGCTATTATTTTTAAAACATCACCTTTATTAGCCATAATAGCAGTGTGTACATTTAATTCTAATTCACCTAAAGTAGGTATATCTATAACGTTTATTGTAAAAGTATCTTCACAATATTCACTACCCTCATCTGTAGCTGACTCTGTATTTCTTGCACAAACTCTTATACTATAATTCCCTGGTGTTTCAAAACAAATAGTTGTATTAAAATTTTCACCAGTTGAATGTCTCCAATCTACTCCATTAATTCCAATAGATATGTGATGTGCATTAGAACAGCTTCCACTTATAGTTGCCGATTCACCTACAAACATTGTACTAGAAGGTTTTTTTGTATAACAAATGCTTCCTAATTTTTCTACACTACTCATATTAATATTCTCCTTATTTAATTAAATTTCAAAACATCAATCGATTAAATTGTTTTATATTATATAAAGACAACTTTACATGTAAATTTGTAAACTACTTTTTTAAATTATTTTTTATTTCTTTAATATCTTCTTGTATATCTTCAACAACATTAAGCTTATCGCTCAAATTTGATATAATTAGCTGATAATTTTTTTCTCGTTCTTCTTGTTTAATATCTCTTTTTTTCTGATTTTTCAATATGTAAAACGTTAATGAAACAGATATCAAAGTCCATATTCCTTGCGTTGCTGTCAACTCTATTAATTTCTCACTAATATTAATCAACATTTTATTGTTCAAATAATAAAATATAATATTTGAGTTTTATCTAAAGAAGAAGCCTCTCATCCAGAGCTGCAGCTTGAAGAAAGAATTGAAACTGATTTACCATCAGAAAAATTATCTGAAGATAAGCAAATCAATGAAATAGTAAAAAACGATAAAGTAATTGTCAAGGCCGATGAATTAAAAGCAGGAAAAACTAATAAAACAAGAAAGCAAAAGTATAAAGGGGGCAAGGTGAAATTAAGAAGCAATATTTTCAATTATAAATTGTCTAAAAACACATTAATGGTATTAGTATATGAATAGTAAGAATGTTGATGCAGATATAAATAAATTGAATATAAGCGAAATAAATAAAAAGCTAAGAATTAATACGTATAAAATTAAATTGTCATTAGTAGAGCTTGAAGTAAGAGGTTTAATTTACAGAAAATCTATGCTCAATTACCGATACCCATGGCTTAAAAATACTATTCCACCATGGTTTATAAAAAGGTGCCCATAACTAGTACCTATAAATAACTAAAGATATTGCTTACTGAAAAAGAATAAATTATATATATATAAATATTGCTTATATAATAAATACAATATATTTCCCATAATACATATAAATTGCAAGATTACTTGCATAGATGCACCTCTTTTGCAGGTAGCAAAAAATATAATTTAAATTAATATAAATAACAATTCTTAATTTTACAAATATAGGAAATTGATATATATTGATTAGTAGAAATATAATAGTATAGTTTTGTGGAAATCATAAAAGAATTCACAAAAAAGACAAGTAAAATTAAAATTTACAGGAAGAAAACAAAAGGATTATTTTTGCTTTAGATAATACAACTTTATTATTAAAAGCTAGTCAAACATTACATGCAAAAGACATATAGATGTTATCAAATCTTTGTACAATTCTAGCAATGCTCCACAATGCTTTGAAAGCAAGATTATTCTTTTTTCTTCTAAGTTAGCCTTGCGTAAGTCTATTTTATTTTGTTAGGGTTAGTATTTGTAGGTGTTTTATTGGCTTAAATTGAAAAACTATTGCAAAATATGTATTAAAATGTTACAATAATCCCAAATATATACAAAGAAATCATATATATGTTGTTTTATATGTAGAAGATGAAAAGTAGATGATAATATTTTTAAAAAGCTGAAAATTCTAGGATACTAAGCTTGAAGATAGTAAGACCTAAAGAAAGTAGTAAGCCCGATAGATAGAATAGCAAAGAAATAAGTATAAAAATATAAATTACGAAACTTCATACGTATATAAAATAATATGAACCACTTTAGCGAACCAAAGGTTCGTGAAAGTGGTAGTTATAGGAAATATCCATTTTTAGGGTTTAACTTTCGGGTTCTTAATAAGATATTTTTGAGATAAACATTTATGAAGGGGAATTAAATGATTATTAAAGGTATTTTAATTGATTCTGGTAGAGTATTAAATAGGCCAAGAACTGGTCATTGGTTTATTACACCAAACTTTTTTACCAAGGTAGATAAAAAAATATTTAATCAATTATCAAAAAAAACGAAAGAAGCATTTTTAAAAGCTGGTGAATATATATCTAAACAATTTTTAATTGAAACAGAAGAAGACGAATATAAACATTTCTTAAAATTTTATAGAATTTTCTTTGAAAATGTACCTGAACTTAATGTTAATGATGAAGATATAGAATATATTGCGAAAGATTTAGTATATAACTATGATAAATATCAGTTTTTTAAAGATGTTTACGATACTTTACCAATTTTAAAGAATAAATATAAATTAGCAGTAGTATCTGATGCGTGGCCTTCATTAGAGAATGTTTTTATTAAAGCAGGATTTAGGGATTACTTTTCATCATTTGTTGTATCATCTTTGTTAGGAGTAGCTAAACCAAATCATTTAATGTATGAAACTGCATTAAATGATTTAAATATATTGCCAGAAGAAGCAATTTTTATTGATGATAGTGTTAGAAATTGTGATGGAGCAAAAAAATTAGGAGTAAAAACTTACCTTATATGTAGAGAATTAAGGGAATACATATATTATAAACTTACATGTAGAAATCATATTGTGGTAAGAAATTTACATAGTATTTTGAAAAAGTATAATTAATTTAAGTGAATATTATACTGTTAATGGATACTTCCTATAACAACATGTTCACGCAAGGGTGCGTAGTGTGAACGGTCAGAGTAGGAAAGTCAGCACCACATTCCCCAACTAACCGAGTCGGCAGTCCTCAAAGCTAAGATAAGAGCTATCTAAGCTTTGAGAACTACCTGTAACGCTGGGGGACGTCGTGAACACCGGGGCGTTAGACGAAATACTAGGCATTTAATAGCGTATTCTAAGGGAGAAAAAATGTATAAAGAGAAAATTGATTATAAAATTATTGGAAACGGAAAAAACATACTTGTTATTGAAGTTGGAATTGGCAACTCTTATTATGATTGGTATCCATTAGTGGAAAAATTAAAGAAAGAATTTTTGATTATTCTTTATCATAGAGGGGGATATGGAAAAAGTAGTTTACTTGAAAAAGAAAGAACTACGCGGAACATAGCCAAAGAATTAAAAAACTTTTTACAAAGTATTAATATTACAGAAAAATTTATTTTATTAGGTCATTCTTTTGGTGGCTTGTGTGTTCAACAATATGCGAAGATGTATCCAAATGATTTAAAAGCTATTGTTTTATTAGACTCAACATCATACGATTTAATAGAATTAGAAAATTTAAATACACCTGTTATTAACGCTAATGTTTCAATTGAAAAGATGATTGAGTATATGAATAATTCTTCAATAAAAAATGAAGAAGAACTTAAAAATGAAAATAGAAATTTATTTGAAAAATATAAAACTTATATTACAGATGATGAAATGAAAGATGTGATAGATTTTTATTCTAATCCAAGTTTATATAAAGTTGTAGCTAATGAGTTTTCGAATTGGATAAAAGATGGAGAAGATATAAAAAGTATAGTAACATCATTAAATATTCCTTTGAAAGTAATAGCAAGAGATAGTAATGTTGAAATAAAAAATTGGATAAATTATGATGTTCCAAAAGAAGAGGCAATATTGCATGAAAAGAAGTGGAGAGAGTTGCAAAAAGAATTAATTTCATTATCTAGTGATAGTGAATTAATCATAGCAAATAATAGTGGACATTTAATTTATAGAGAAAGAGAAGAAATAATAATTGAGTGTTTAGAACATTTGATTAAATAGGTGAGTTATATCCGTACCTCGTCTAACAACATGTTCACGCAAGGGTCTTAGATGGAGTGCGCCAGTTCGGCGTTTAATATATAGCTAGGTGAAACTCCTAGCCTGGTAAAGTTTAGCCAACAGCCAGTATCTAGCCTTGGAGCCGAAGCGGTGACGTAAGGTTTAAGCGTAGGCAAGAAAGTTTGAGAGCCGTAATGCGAAAGCGTGAAGTGATAGAGCCTCGTTAGTCCGATAAGTGAAAGTCGATGTCATTCCTCTGACAGCAGACAAAAAGAAATAACCGATAAAGGCAAGGTTATGGAAATTTCACCGGGGTCTGAGAGCATGGCGAGCAAACAAGGTATATTAAGCGTACCTGGGAGGTCTTGTAGTTTTCTGAATAACAAAAACAGATAAGGATGGCATAAGGTGTAGAAAACCAAAGAAGTCTTAAGAGCTGCAAGAAGTCGGACTAATTCATAGTAGTGAAGAAGTAGATGAAAGTCTATGGAGCAAAGGGATTAGCATGTAAGACAATTCGGAAAGTAACACATGAAAGACACTAGAGGTTAAATAAACACATGGGAAAGATACAAGAAGAAATAAAAGAACTATCAATAAAACACGCAAAACTGCAAACACTAATGCACTATGTAAATGAAGAAAATTTAAAACAGGTGCATGAAAAACAGGACAAGAAAAAAGCAGTAGGAATAGATGGAGTAACAAAAGAACAATATTCAGAACAACTAGAAGATAATATAAAAATTCTCCTAGAAAAAATGAAGAAGTTCGGATACAAACCAAAACCCACAAGAAGAGTAATGATACCAAAAAGCGATGGAAAAATGCGATCATTAGGAATACTGTCATATGAAGATAAGTTAGTACAAACAATAATGGCAGAAATATTGAATGGAGTATATGAACCAAGATTTCTTGATATATCATATGGTTTTAGACCAAACAGAAATTGCCATCAAGCAATAAAAATGATAAACAATACGATAATGCACAAAAACGTAAACTATATACTAGACTGTGATATAAAAGGCTTTTTCGACAATGTAGACCAAGGATGGCTAATGAAATTTTTAGAACACGATATACAAGATAAGAATTTTCTTAGATATATAGTAAGATTTCTAAAAGCAGGAATATGGGAAGACATGAAATACGTAGAAAGTGACAAAGGAACAATTCAGGGTGGAAATATATCACCAGTATTGGCAAATGTATACCTACACTATGTATTAGATATATGGTTTGAAAAGTCGGTGAAACCAAAACTGCATGGAGAAGCGTATCTGGTGAGATATGCAGATGACTTTGCAATACAGTTTCAAGCAGAAAGCGAAGCGGAAAAAGTATACAAGATGCTAATAGAGAGATTGAAAACATTTGGATTAGAAGTAGCAATAGAAAAGACAAGGATAATACCATTCGGAAAACATAGAGGAACAAAAGAAAATTTTGATTTTCTCGGATTTACATTTGTAAATGGAAAAACAAAAAATGGTAAATATCGTGTGCATATCAACACAAGCAAGAAAAAGCTAAAAATAAAAAGGCAAAATGCGAAAAGTTGGCTAAAAGAAGTAATGCACAAACCTATTGATACAATAATGAAAAGCTTGAAAAGAAAACTGATGGGACACTATAACTACTATGGGATAAGTGGAAATATCAAAGGAATAAAGAAATTCCACGGATATGTCAAATACCAATGCTACAAAAGATTAAACAGAAGACATCAAAAGAAAAGCATGTCTTATGATACATTTGAAAAAATATGGGAAGCATATATTCCAAGTCCAAAGATTTGTGTAAACATATGGTAGAACTATAAAGTTTTATATGAAGAGCCGTATGCCTAAATAGGGCACGTACGGTTCCGAGAGGGGCGAACAGACAGTAACCTTTTACTTTAAGAAAACCTTAAAAAGAAAGGGTGTCGGGTTCGTCTACTCGACACGTTAATAGGGAAAGTCAGACCACATCACTTCACCGGGTGTTACCACCGCCAAGACGGTCCATCTTTTGGGTCCGGTTCAGCGACGTCGTGAACACAGAGGCGTTAGGCGAAATACTTTAAACGAATGTTAGTATATAAAAAAGGAGAAATTTATTTTATGCCAATAACAATAGCAGGATTAAAAAGTATGGGATTTGAGAAATTTGAAAATGAAGAGAGCATTAGTAGTTGTTTTTATTCAATTAATATTATTGAAATATTTGGTATAAATCTTGAAAACATTATACCTGATACATTAAAACAAATTGATACTAATTCAAAAAAATGTATTATTTGGATTGAAGAAAGTAAAAATGAGTTATTAAAAAGTTTGATTGCTAAAAACTTAATTGTAAATAGTGATATTTTAGATAAAGATTTAATTGATGAAAATACAAATGATAATTGTTATTATATGGCTGTTATATTAAATACAGAAAAGGACTACATTTGTGAATCTGGATATAAAAAAACAGAAAATAATGTTATTCTAACACACAACTGCTTTGAAAAAGCAAAACAAGAACTTAAAGATTTAGAAAGTATGGTTATTCCTAAGTTAATTACAACATTAAATATAGAGTTAGCTCAGTATAATGACGATATAACAGTTAGACTTATGAATAATGATATATTAGGTAAAGATAGTAAAGGTAATATAATATTTGATGTCAAATTAGATATGCAATGTAGCTTATCAGTTATTAAACCTTTAAAATTAGAAACACTTAGATACTCTATAAATAATTCATTAAATTTATACAATGATGTTGATACAAAAGTCATATCTTTGTTATACTCTGGTTTAAATGAAAAAGATAGATTTAAAAAATTTATAAATATATTTCAAGCATTAGAAATGCATATAAATAAGGTATTTAAAAAAATAAAAAAAATAGATTTAGATAAAAAAGCTGATGGACAATTTATTTGTTCTGATATATTTAAAGAAACTGCAAAAAAAACGTTTATAGATTGTGTTAGTAGCTCTAAAAATTTAGCCCATAAGTTTATATGGTGTTCTATGTTAGAATGGACAAATGTAAATGATAATGATGTGAGTGTATTTATGTCAATTAAAAAAATAAGAGATGATATATCACATTGTAATTCAGTTTTAGATTGTGATTTACCAATACAAGAATTAATCAATCTTATTTATAAAATAATTAGAAAATAAACATGAAAAACATAGGCAGTACTATCGCCTAACAACATGTTCACGCTTCGGGTCTTAGGTGGAACGCTCAAGGGGAAAGTCAGACCACATCACTTCACCGGGTGTGACCACCACCAAGATGGACTAGCTATGGTGTCCGGTTCAGTGACGTCGTGAACACAAGACCGTTAAGTGAAAGAGTTATATCATTTCAAAGTATAGATTTATGGACAATATAAGCATACTAAGAATTTGTACTCGTTGAAATAATTATATGAAGTAATAAGATTATCTATATAATTACATAGTAAAAAATATCAGTTTTTGGATGCAACCAGTTTGCAACTTATATTTGCGTAATAGTTGGTAGATGTTACTATCTAATTATAGTATACTTGAGCAACAAAAAGGAGGTAGTGATATATGCATTGGACTTTATTCATAATGATAATCAATATTATTTTGTTAGCTGTTTTTGTTGGTATAATTATTTTAGTTATTTGTGCTCTTTTGAAATACTTAAAATCTAAAGAAGTAAGAAAAGAAAAATCAGTTGTTCGTAAGTCACTTGGAGAAGCACTAAAAGAGCATCGTACTTTATGTAAAATGACACAAGAGTTTGTTGCTGAAACAATTGGAGTAAGTAGACAGGCGGTATCTAAATGGGAAAATGGAATATCTGATCCAAGTACGTCAAATTTGATTGCTTTAGCAAAATTGTATAATGTACCTGTTGAAGATTTAATTAAAGAAGTAATTTAAAATATCAAACTGATAAGATATTATGTTTAAAATTTATTTAAGAAAGTTATTAAAGAGTGATATAACTCCAACACATAACAATATGTTCCCATTCGGTGCAAGGGGAACGTCAGCTGGAAAGAGTGTCAAAGATGAATGTCCAGCAAGAAGAGGAGTCAGCACCACATTCCTCAACCTAAGCGCGTCGCGACAGTCGTTGCATTAGCCACGTGCGTGGCATGAGCAACTCCTTCTGGAGGTTGAGAAACGTCGGGAACACGGGACGTTAGAAGAAAGAACGTTATCATATTAGAGAAGAACTTTGAGGTCGATATAGATGTGTTATTATGATTTTAAATCTATTGAAATAGATGTAGGAAGTGAAGATTTTATATTTTATATGAAGGTGAAAAAAGATGAATAGAAAAGAATTATTAATGTCATTTTGGTGTGATGTTGCAAATCAAAATGTAGAGGCGTTAAAAAATTATTTTGCTCCAAATGCACATGTGCGTTGGCATAATACGAATGAACAATTTACAACTGAAGAATTTATAATTGCAAATTGTGAATATCCAGGCGATTGGCAAGGTGAAGTGGAACGTATTGAATTAGTTGAAGATAAGGCGATTACAGCAACAAGAGTTTGGTTAAAAGATAATAGTGCCTCTTTTCATGTAACTTCATTCTTTAAATTTCAAGGAGATAAGATTTTTTTTATAGATGAATATTGGGGTGATGATGGAATAGCACCGCAATGGCGATTAGATAAGAATATTGGCAAACCCATAAAATGAGAACTTTGTTTGATGCACAATAAATAGATATTTTAAAATATTGAAGTTATGATTAAAGACAATATGAAAAGATTTTTATAGGTAATTATTTTGCAAAGTCGTTGGAGAGTGATAACGATCCATCTTCTAACAACATGTTCACGCAAGGGTCTTAGATGGAACGTTCAAGGAAGAAAGTCAGACCACATCCCTTCACCGGGTGCGAGCACCGCCAAGACGGTCTAGCTATTGCTGTCCGGTTCAGCGACGTCGTGAACACCAGACCGTTATATAACATTGTATATTCATGTCAGAGTAGTGTTGATTAGTCAGTAATTTGTTTGGTAGTACTAACAATAACAAAAAAGTCATATTAAATATAATAGTTAAAATATATTGATGTTTTTTATTAGAGAAAAATAATTAAAATATATTATCTTAGTAGTTGCAAATAATTTAATATAATAAACAATAATTAAGAAGTATAGATTCTTGAAGGAGAAATACATGAAAGAAATTAAATATATGCTATTAGGAATAGCAATTATTTTGTTTGCAATTGTTATGGTGTTTAAGGGTTATTATTCAAAAGAAAAACAAGATTCATAATTAATATTGTTTTTGTTAAATAATTAGAAAAAGGGGTTGGATATATGAAAAAGAAATCTATAGGATTAATTGGAATTATTTTTGGTGGTTTCTTATTATCATTAGAATTGTATCTTACTAAGATTGCACAACTTATAGATAAAACGTCAGGTAGTTATTATACAAGTGTATGGAAATACGCAGGTATGTTTCCATGCAGTATAGCACTAATTATTACGATAGTATTAATTTTTTATAGTATATATATTTACTTTACATATAAAGATGATTAATATGACTTTAAAAAGTAATTAAGAAACATAAGTAATATAATTAAATTAAAGTTAGTAATATAAGATGTGAATGGACAACGTTACATAACATTGTATATTCATTTCAGAGCACTTTTGTTGGGTCTAATGGTGGTTGGATAATATAAGCCAATAATATGTGTTATATATATATGTTGTATAAATGTTAAGATTATTTACATTTTGAGAGGGGATTAGATATTATGAGTACAGAAAAAGACAAAGGAGTAATATCTCTTCATGAAGTAACCAGAGAGCTTTTACATGAGTATTACAGAGGATTTATTAGTGACCCTGACATTTTTATGGACATGAACAGGTTCTTCACTTACCATTATGATCCTGAAAAGATTGATGGACATTTTGCATTAAAAAAACCGACCCAGGAGCGAAAGGAATTTATGATTATAGTGAATGACACCGTAGTTGGTGAGATCTGCTTAAAACATATTGACTACGACAAAAGAGAATGCGAATTGTCAATCCATATGCAAAATGATTCCGTGAAAAATAAGGGATATGGAACACAAGCTGAGAAACTAGCAGTGTGCTATGCTTTTGAAGAGTTGAGGATGAATACTGTTCTTGCTGATGCTGTTCTCAAAAATGTAAGAAGCCAACATGTTCTGGAAAAAGTCGGTTTCCGTTTTGTTAGACAAAATGAAACATTTAAGTATTATCGTTATGAACGAGAAACATATAATGAAGACCATACATTATGAGTATGATAAATGCTACAAAAATATAAACATAGAGGTCTGGTAGAACTAATATTAAAGTTAGTAATATGAGATGTGAATATACAACGTTACATAACAACGTGTTCACACAAGGGTGTCCATAGGAACGTCGATAGGGCAAGTCAGCACCACATTCCCCAGCTAACCGAGTCGGCAGCCCTCTAACCTAAGATAAGAGCTATCTAAGGTTAGAAAACTACCTGTAACGCTGGGAAAAGTCGTGAACACAGAGTCGTTATATGAAAGACTAATGTAATTTCAGAGTGTATTTTTAGGGATAAATTAAATATAGTTTATAGTATTTAAAATAGCTATTAAGTTAGCAAAGATTATTTATAAATAATAAGAATAGAGTTTTAAGGAGAAGAAAGATGGATTATATATTTGAAACAGAGCATTTGAAAATTAGGAAATTCAAAATAGAGGATGCACAATCTTTATATGAAAATCATATGGAAGATGAAGTAAAGAAATGGATTCCAAACGAAAGCTATGCGGATATTATTGAGGCGAAAGATGCTATTGATTTTTATATAAATTGTGTGAATAATAAGCATTTGCCATATGTATTAGCTGTTGAGTTAAAAGAAACAGGAGACTTGGTAGGAGATACAGGTGTAAACGAAGTTGAAGGAAATAATGAAGAGGTTGAGATCGGCTATACAATTTGTAAAAAGTATAGTGGAAAAGGCTATGCCACAGAAGTTTTAAAAGCAATGACAGAATATATAATTGAGATATTTAGAATAAATGTTTTATATGGTCGTGTAATGAATGGTAATAAGTCTTCTGTTAGAGTTTTAGAAAAAAACGGATACAAATTCGTGGATAAAGAATTTGGAGCTGAGGATGATCCCTATGGAAATGGAATGTTGATTTATAAGAAGGAGTTTTAATTATTGATACGATATATGAGCATAATATGAAGTTAATCTATTAAATAAAAAATGATAGAGAGTCAAGAAGTTTACATTAGTCCAACATCTAACAATATGTTCACGCAAGGGTGCCGAGAGGAACGTTGATAGGGAAAGTCAGCACCACATTCCCCAGCTAACCGAGTCGGTGCCCTGCAACTTAAGATAAGAGCTATCTAAGGTTGCAGAACACCTGTAACGCTGGGAAACGTCGGGAACATAGGGGCGTTATATGCAAGAATAAATGGCGTGAAATCATAATTTATTTTGAAAATATAAAGTTATTGGGAGGTATGAAATGGGGAATATAGAATTAAAATGGAATAGAATTTCACAAAAATCAAAAGGAAGATATATGTTTGTAGAATTTTCATTAAAAAAAGTATTATCAGTACAACTAATTTTATTAATTGTATTAGAATTAATATTTAATTATAGAAATGAAGATATAAAATTATTTGTTATTCAATCAATTATAAAACTTACAGCAGCTTATATATTAGGAGTAGTGATAGGAAAACTAGAATGGGAATATATAAAAAAATTAAACGAACGTAAATTCTTTGATAAGAAGGTTATAAGAAGAAATTATATAATTATTTATGGAATATTATTTTTTGGTTTAAATTCTATAATAGCTACAATATCACCATTTTTTGTAAGTACAAAAAAGAATTTAACTGAAATTGTTTCATGGCTTTTGGTAGCTTGGATATGGGGATTATTAATGTGGATTACTAGTGGTAGTGAGTTGGAAAAATATATTAAATAATAATTTTACTATAGTAAGTAAATAGGGCCCATTGATTCCAGCATATAACAACATGTTCATGCTTCGGGTCTTGAGGGAACGTCAGCGAGTAGGAACGTCAAGGAAGAAAGTCACGTAGGGGTCTAGTCAGACCACATCACTTCACCGGGTGCTAGCACCGCCAGGACGGTCTAGCTAATTCTGTCCGGTTCAGCGACGTCGTGAACACCAGACCGTTAGACGAAATAAACTCAATCTTTTAGGCTTCTAATGTTTTGACTATAGTATTGAAGTGGCAAATAGGTATTGGCGTGTAAAACGAAACTTATATTTGTATGTCATAGTTTTTCACACATATTTATAGATTATAATTGTACATAGAAATTGAAAATTTATTTGATTGAAGAAATATTAATCATATGAATTAAAAATTAAATAATAAAATTTTAGAAGATGCTGAAATTTTATTACATATGAAAAATAATTTTAAAGTTTGAAATTTATTAATTGGTAATTCACAAGTGTAGAAAAGTTATTGTCAATAAAATATAACACTGCAATGTAAGAGGTTGTTACTAATAGTAAATGAAATTATTTTGGGAGGAAGTTATGAAAGTAGTAAAAGCAAAAATAAATGATATAGATAAGGCAGTTGATTTAGCATTTAGTATGCAAAGTAATATTGAAACTAGATGTAGATCATTATTATTAGATGCATCAAGAGAACAGATATATGATATGTTTTCTAGTTATGTTGAACGTGACGAACATGAAATTTTACTTGTTGAAAAAGATGGAAAGTTAGAAGGTTTAACACCAATTTATTGGATGGAAGAAGACTTATATGTTTCATATGCTCAAGGACCATATGGATATGATTATGAAGCAGTGGCAAATTGCTTGTATGATTATGTTGCAGAGAACTTTAAAGGCTACAAGTTTTATGTTAATACAGCTAGTGAACACACTAAGTCTATTAAGTTCTATGAGAATAAAGACTTTCAAAAAATTGAAGAAGCTGTAATGCTTAAACTCGAGAACTTCAGTAGTGATTATTCAAATGAGTTTGTTCAAGAGCTAAATAAAAATAATAGCAGAAATCTATATAATTGGATAGAAGGATGTATTGATCAAGATACTTATTGGAATTCTAAAAGAATAAGTGAGAACTTAGATCGTTTTATTATTCTTGGGTATTTTGAGAAAGGTATAAAAGGACATATTATAGGCAGAGGTTCTGTTAATTATACTGAGATTATTGCCTTCAGCGGTGATGAAATAGTAAAAGAAAAGCTATTTAGATCATTTATTTCAAAAGCCAATAAGAGAAATGTCAAATTGATAGATTTATATACAGAAGATGATTATGAAGTATCGCTTGGAACTAAGTATGGTTTCAAGTTATATGATAATAATAACTGCTTTCTTAAATATTTATAGTTATCTAATTGATAAAAAATATCTGTATATAGCTTCACAACTTGTAAGTTATAGTATAGAGAAAAACCGCAGTTTAATGAAGTACGGTGATATATGGCAAATTTCAAACTTAATATTGAATTCAAAATTATGAATTGGGTCAAAAGTAGAAATTATATATTTTTTAGATTATTAGAGTGCATAAAGTTAAGATAAATATATAATTAGATTAATCGTATAAATTTTCATAACGTAGCTATAAGTATTACAAATATAAGTCTATCACGTACCAGGTTTGCTCGGGTCACATGAGTTTAATACGTCTAACAATATCTTCACGCTTCGGGTACCCGTAAGACAGTCAGCTGGACTAATGAGAAAGTTGATTTGGTCAATCCCAGATAGGGGAGAGTCAGCACCACATTCCCCAGCTAACCGAGTCGGTGCCTGCAACCTAAGATAGGAGTTATCTAAGGTCGCAGACCCCTGTAACGCTGGGAAACGTCGTGAACACAAGAGCGTTAGATGAAAGGGAGATATAATTTCAAAGAGTATTTAAGATGTCAAAATGAAATTTGCCAAGGAAATTGGCATAAATAATTGATGAATTTAAGAAAAGGAAAAGGACAAAAAATTATGAAATCAAATTTTAACGATGGGAAATTAAGAAATATGACATCTGTATATATATCACAGGATAATAAGATTTTGTTATTATATAGAAAAGGTGGCAGAGTAGTTAATGATGTATGGGTAGGATCAGCAGGTGGACATTTTGAAGAATTTGAATTGAATGATGCTAGAGCATGTATGTTAAGAGAACTTAAAGAAGAATTAAATCTTTCAGAGAAAATGCTTGAAAATATTAAATTACGATACGTCACTTTAAGAAGAACAAAAGGAGAAATAAGACAGAACTATTACTTTTTTGCTAAATTAAATCAAGATTATAAGATAGAACTTAATTCAAACGAAGGTATAGCAAAGTGGTTTGATATAGAAGAAATAAAGTCATTAGAAATGCCATATACAGCAAAATATGTGATAGAACATTACGTAGATATAGGAATAAAAGATGATTTAATTTATGGTGGAATAGCAAATAGTGAAAAAGTAGTATTTATAGAATTACCAGAGTTTTAATAATGTGAATAATTAAAGGATTTATACATAAATTGTAGTGAGTCAAGATGCTTATATCTCCCCTACATCTAACAACATGTTCACACTTCGGGTGCTAGAGGAACGTCAGCTGGATAGGGAGTCAAAGTAGACAAGCCAGCAGAGGGCGAGTCAGCACCACATCACTTCACCGGGTGCCAGCACCGCCAAGATGGTCTAACTGATGCTGTCCGGTTCAGCGACGTCGTGAACACAAGACCGTTATCTGAAAGAACAATATAATTTCAGAGAATTAATATTAATAGCAATTTGATAGTACAACAGCTACATAAACAGTAATAAATGTTATGTAGAAAATTTAATATGAGGAGATGCATATGAAAAAAATTATTACGGTGCAACACACACAATCAATACATCATACAAACGGTATGGTTGGTTCATGGACAGATTGGGAATTATCAGAATTAGGAGTAAAACAAGCACATAAAATAGGTGAAAATTTAAAAGAAGAATTAAAAAATCAGAAAATTAAAATGTATTCATCAGACTTAACTAGGGCAAAGCAAACAGCTGAAATAGTTGGACAACACATAGAAGTAACTCCTATATTAAAAAAGGAATTAAGAGAGAGAAACCTAGGGAAATGTTGTGGCAAATCTGTAAAATGGTTAAAAGAAAATGTAGAAGTACAAGAAAAGACTGTTGATGATAGGTTATTTTCAGACGCAGAAAGTCGTAGAGATGAATGGAACAGATTAGAACCTTTCTTTACAGAAATTATGCAAAGTGAAGATGAAGTAATAATCATTGTATCGCATGGAGATTTATTAAGTGTATTTAACACGATGTTTTTGGGATTGGAAATTGAAGTGCTAAATAAAGCTGAAGTATTTGGTTTAGCAGGTGGAGTTTCGTATTTAATATTAAATGATTCAGGAAAAAGGTTAATAAGAAAGATGAGCGATATGTCTTATATAAAATAAAATTATGATGAATAAGATAGAGAATTAAGGTACGTGAATAAATAGTAAAGATTTATATTGACCTACAGATAACAATATGTTACAGCTACGGGTGCTTAGAGGGAACGTCAGCTGGTACAGTTAGTCAAAGCAGACAAGCCAGCAGAGGGCAAGTCAGCACCACATTCCTCAGCTAACCGAGTCGGTGTCCTGCAACCCAAGATAGGAGTTATCTAGGGTCGCAGAACACCTGTAACGCTGAGAAACGTCAGTAACAAAGGGACGTTAGGTGAAAGGTCAATATAATTTCAGAGAATGTCTATGATGTCAAATTAAATTCGAAGCATATGAATTATATAATTAATAAAAATTGAGTATAAAAGGGGATATAAAATGGAGAAAAAATTTCCGACTCATATAGTAGCTGTAGATGGAATAGTAGAAAATGAAAAAAATCAAATACTTTTAGTTAAAAACTCTTATAAATGCATTTATACAATTCCTGGTGGACAAGTTGAAATAGGTGAAAATTTAAATGATGCATTAATTCGTGAAATAAAAGAAGAAACAGGAATAGATATAAGTGTTGAAAAACTAATATGTGTTTCATCAAACAAAGGCACTCATGCAGGATATAATGGATACACTATAGTTCCAACAAAAGTGATGTTTGGATTTACATGTAAATATGTAGATGGAGAATTATGTACGTCAGATGAAACATCTGAATCATTATGGATTGATAAAAATGCAGTATTAAATTATATTACAGAACCTAATTTGATAGAAAGATTTAAAGCATATTTAAACTATGAAGGATCAGTACAATATTTAGAATACATTACAAAACCGGAATATAACTTAAAATTAAAACGCTTGATATAAAACTTATAGGTAGTCAAGTAGCTTATATTGACCCAACACCTAACAACGCGTTCACATTCGTTCGGGTAGGGTCGCTTGCTATCTTGAAACATCTCTGTGGCTTGCCCTCACACATCCCTTCACCGGGATCGAAGCTCCTTCAAGAGGTCTAGCTACTAAAGACGGTTCAGGGACGTCGTGAACACAGAGCCGTTATAAGAAAGAGTATTATCATTTCGGAGAAAAGTTTTGATGTCAAAGTAGCAAATTTTTAAGTGTAAATTTGTTTTAGATATATATATGGGTGATGAGTATTGTTTATATATTTTTTGAAAGAAAGGGAAATAGCAGTATTATGAATGATAAATTAATGAATCACAGGATGAATTTAAATCCTGAACCTTTTGCAATGATAAGGAATGGGGAAAAAACTATTGAATTAAGATTGAACGATGAGAAAAGGCAACTTATTAAAATAAATGATGAAATAGAATTTATTAATACTGATGATGAAAGTGAGAATATGTTATGTAAAGTAACTAATATATATCATTTTGCATCTTTTGATGATCTATACAAGGAACTCCCGTTGTTAAAGTGTGGTTACACAAAACATAATATATTAAATGCAAAATCAAGTGACATGAATCAATACTATTCCATTGAAAAGCAATCAGAATATGGAGTAGTTGGTATTGAAATAGAACTACTGTGATACATATTAAAAATAATGTATTCAATAAATAATCAAAGTACAAAACAAACAGAACGTTACTCAATAAATAGTTATTTTAACACTGTGTGGATATATGTAGGTATTAGATGAAAGATAAATTTTTTATAGATAATTATTTAAGGCAAGTAATTAGGGAGTGATAACACCCCATCTTATAACAACATGTTCACGCAAGGGTCTTAGTAGGAGCGTCAGGGAAGAAAGTCAAACCACATCACTTAACCGGGTGTGATCACCGCCAAGACGGTCTATCTATGATGTCCGGTTCAGCGACGTCGGGAACACACGGAACGTTATACAAAATTGACATAATCATATCAGAGATTTTCAAGAAGGTCTTAATTTGGTTTTTGAGAGGTCAAATGTAATGAAAAAGTTAAAAGTATTATATATAATTTTAAGTTCAATTATAGTGATATTAATAATAATGCTGTTATATAGTCAGAAAAATATAAAACAACTAAAAGAAGAAATTGAAGAATATAGAGCTGAAAATGAACAATATTTAAAAATAGATAAAGAGTTTACATATATTAGTGAACTAATTTCAAAATTTTATATATCAAAGAATAATGAAGATATAGATAAGGTTAATTCATTGCTTGATGCAAATTTTATTGTTATTGAAGACGAAAATATTATATTAAAAAAAGATGGTTCAAAAGAATACATATTATTAGACAAAAAAAGAAATTTAAATTATAAAGGAATGACTATTCTAAGTATAAATTATATTAAAGAAAAATGTGCATATTTTGTAAATACTCAAGAATTTATATTTTATGAGGATGGGACTCCATTCGAACATGCATTATTTATTAATTTTTTAGTTAAAGAAGAGTCAAAAGGATGGCGTATTATAGATGTGAATTTTGACATATGAAAAAATAATTAGTAAGATATGCTTTGTAGCTGATTATATCAACTATGTATAACAATATGTTCACGCTTCGGGTGCTAGAGGAACGTCAGCTGGATAGGGAGTCAAAGTAGACAAGCCAGCAGTGGGAGCGTCAGCACCACATTTCTCAGCTAACCGAGTCGGTGCCCTGCAACCTAAGATAGGAGTTATCTAAGGTCGCAGAACACCTGTAAAGTTGAGAAACGTCGGGAACAAGGGGACGATAAGCAAAATGCCGCTAGCGCGTCATTTTGTTTATCGTCGCGCGGGTACCCCGCTGACAGGCTTGGGCTAGCGCCACATCGCCTATCAGCAGGTTTACAAAATTATCAAGTTAGACAGTAAACTGTCTAACTCGATAACTTCGTAAACCCGCGCGACGTTATGTGAAAGACTAATATAATTTCAGAGTGTATTTTTAGGGATGAATTAAACATAGTTTAGAGTATTTAAAATTGCTATTAAGTTAGTAAAGATTATTTATATTAGGTGGTGTAAGATATGGGATTGAAAAATATATTGCAAAATCAATATATTGCTAAGGGAATAAAACTAAATTATTATGAAGTTGAAAACAACCTGCCTGTGTTAGTTATGTTACATGCACAGGGTACAGATGCAACAAGTTTCAATAATACATTCAATGCTTTATCAAAGATATTTCATATATTTTCGGTGGACTGCCCCGGTCATGGATCAAGTGATAAGGATAAAAGCCATTACAATATAGTTTCTATAGGTAATGCCATTGTTGATTTCGCAGAAAATCTTGTTGGCAACCCTTTTTATATCGTCGGTCATTCATCTGGTGGATTAATTGCAGCTTATGTTGCATCAAAAACAGAAATGTGTTCTGGATTGATTTTGGAAGACCCTCCTTTATTTTCATGTCAAGGTCAACGCCGATATAAAACATTTAATTATTTAGATCTATCAACTGTTTGCCATAACTACATTGAGCAAAATGTTCAAGAAGATTTTGTAATTTATTATTTTGAACGCCAAAAAATGTGGGAATTTTTTCCTAATAAATCAAGAGAAAAAATAAAGCTCAAACTATTAAGCTGTGCAAGAAAATATAGAATAAAACACCCACATAAACCTTTAAAAGTGCCATTCTTCCCTAAAAGTGCATTAGAGGCTTATCGTGGTATGAATGAATATGACCCGTATTTTGGAGATGCCTTTTATAATGATACCTTTAATGGAATCGTTTTACACGCAGAAATATTAAAAAGCATCTCTTGCAAAACTCTTTTAATGAAAGCAAAAACAAATTATGATAGCAAAAAAGTTTTGCTTGCGGCAATGAGTGAAGAAGATGCAAACTTGGTACAAGAACTAATGGACAACTGTGAGCTTGTTAGATTTGATTGTGGGCACGGAATTCATATTGAGAAGAAGAATGAATTTATACAAGCTCTTATCAACTTCGTCAAATGAGCATTATACGAAGTTGCTAAAATCATTATAAATTAAAATTTTGACAGATAGTCAAGTAGCTTATATTAGTCCTACACATAACAACATGTTCACGCTTCGGGTCTTAGTGGGAACGGTCAAGGAAGCAAGTCAGACCACATCACTTCACCGGGTGTGACCATCGCCAGGCGGGAAAGCCAGGGATGTCCGGTTCAGTGACGTCGTGAACACAGAGCCGTTAGATGAAATTTTCCCATCATATCAGAGTTACACTTTGTGGAAATATAAATAAAGGAGTTATAATTATGATTAAAAATAAATCGATTTGTTATACTAAAAATGCTATAAACGTATGTGTAGACTATAGAATAGAGTTGTTATCCATAGTTGAATATTTAGCTGGATATGATACTATTCTGACTAAATTAAATTTTAGTTATAAGGAAAGAGTAAAAAAATACTTTTCACCATATAAACAACATGAAGTAACTAAGTTATTTTTAGAGTTAAATAAAATTGGTTTTACATTTGGAACTCCACCTAATATTACACTATACTTAGATGAAGATTTTCAAATTAGAGAAGATATTGATTTTGATAATTTTTATATAAATAGAATGGGTGGAAAAGAGAATTTTGAAAGGTTTAGTAATTTATTATATAAGTTTAGTATAGATACTAATTATGATGAATTCTTTAAAAATAACATACATTATTATGAAAGTGTTATAGAAAATACAATTAATATTTTACCTGATTATAATTTTATCAATGAATTACATAATTATTATGGGATGAAGAAAAATAATTATAATATATTATTAGTTTCTCTTTTTGGACCATGTGGCTTTGGACCTAAAGTTGTACATAAAAATGGAGATATAGATATTTATAGTATTGTTGGATTATTAGAATGCAACCCAACACCGAGCTTTGGAAATGTAGAGTATTTTAAACATATGCAGAGGCATGAGTTTAGTCATTCTTTCATTAATCCATTAACATTAAAGCATTGGGATGAAGCAAAAGAATATATAGAATTATTTGATAAAACAAAAGAAATAAAACAACTTTGTTATGGAGATTGGGAAGAATGCTTAAATGAGCATATTATTAGAGCTGTTGTAATAAGACTAAGTAGTTTAGATGAAGAAGGTATTGAAGATAAGTTAGTACAAGAGGAACTATCTAGGGGATTTATATACATAGAGGATATAATTAAAAGTTTAAAATATTATGAACAGAATAGACATATTTATAAAAATATAGATGAATATTATATGAAGATATTAGAAGATTTAAATAAAAATTAAAGTAAGCTTTATAGAGTGATGGGAAAACAACATCTAACAATATGTTCCCGCTTCGGGTGCCAGAGGGAACGTCAGCTGGATAGCTAGTCAAAGTGGACAAGCCAGCAAGGAGAAAGTCAGCACCACATTCCCCAGCTAACCGAGTCGGTGCCCTGCAACCTAAGATAGGAGTTATCTAAGGTCGCAGAACACCTGTAACGCTGGGAAACGTCGTGAACACAAGACCGATAAGCAAAATGCCGCTAGCGCGTCATTTTGTTTATCGTCGCGCGGGTACCCCGCTGACAGGCTTGGGCTAGCGCCACATCGCCTATCAGCTGGTTTGCAAAATTATCAAGTTAGACAGTAAACTGTCTAACTCGATAACTTCGTAAACCCGCGCGACGTTAGCTGAAAGAGAAATATCATAACAGAGAATAATTTTAGGGTCTATATAAACATAGCTTATAGTCATATAAAATTGATATTTAGTTAATGAAGATTATTTATAAAATACACAGAGAGGTGGAAAAATTTAAATGAAACATGATAGCTCAACAATTTCATGGAATAAACTAGGTAGTGAATTTTTCAAATTAGCACAAAAAGGAGAAAGTAGAATACACTTTATTATGCCATATATGCTTGGCATGATAGGCGATGTTCATAATAAAAAAGTATTAGATCTTGGCTGTGGTGAAGGGGGATATTCGCGTGAATTAGCAAAGAAAAATGCTGATGTAACTGCAATAGACTGCTCTCAAAACAGTATAAATTATGCTACAGAGCAAGCAGAGATAAATAAATTGTCAATTCAACACTTCGTTCGTAATAGTAACGATTTATATGGAATAGATGATAATTCATTTGATATAGTTCTTTGTTCAATGATGCTAATGGATTGTGAAGATTTTGAAGGGACAATACATGAAGTGTCAAGGGTTCTTAAACCATCAGGGAAATTATTTGCAAGTGTTCTTCATCCCTGTTTTAATGGAAATCATGCAGAAGGGATTGGGAGACAGGGATCAGGTATTAATCGTGAAGTAGTTATAAAAAATTACTTTGAACCTAAACAATGGGAGGCTCCTCTTCCAAATGGTACCACCTCTGTAATTTGGAGACATAGAACGTTGGAAGATTATATTAAAGCCTTTATAAAAAATGGATTAACAATTGTAGATTTGAATGAACCATGCCCCAACGAGGAACAAGCGAAAATTTCAACTGCAATGGCTTGGTTACAAAAAATCCCTTTGTTCTTATTTTGGGAAATAAAAAAATAAAAGCATATTATAAGCATAATGTGGAGCATATATAATATGTTTTATTTAGTAAATAGTTATTAAAAAGAATATGAGATGAATAACAAATGGTTATAAATTTTTATAAATAAACATGAATGCAAGTCATGGAGATTGATATTTCTCCAACAGCTAACAATATGTTCACGCTTCGGGTCTTAGAGGAGTGCGCCAGTTCGGCGTTTAATATATAGCTAGGTGAAACTCCTAGCCTGGTAAAGTTTAGCCAACAGCCAGTATCTAGCCTTGGAGCCGAAGCGGTGACGTAAGGTTTAAGCGTAGGCAAGAAAGTTTGAGAGCCGTAATGCGAAAGCGTGAAGTGATAGAGCCTCGTTAGTCCGATAAGTGAAAGTCGATGTCATTCCTCTGACAGCAGACAAAAAGAAATAACCGATAAAGGCAAGGTTATGGAAATTTCACCGGGGTCTGAGAGCATGGCGAGCAAACAAGGTATATTAAGCGTACCTGGGAGGTCTTGTAGTTTTCTGAATAACAAAAACAGATAAGGATGGCATAAGGTGTAGAAAACCAAAGAAGTCTTAAGAGCTGCAAGAAGTCGGACTAATTCATAGTAGTGAAGAAGTAGATGAAAGTCTATGGAGCAAAGGGATTAGCATGTAAGACAATTCGGAAAGTAACACATGAAAGACACTAGAGGTTAAATAAACACATGGGAAAGATACAAGAAGAAATAAAAGAACTATCAATAAAACACGCAAAACTGCAAACACTAATGCACTATGTAAATGAAGAAAATTTAAAACAGGTGCATGAAAAACAGGACAAGAAAAAAGCAGTAGGAATAGATGGAGTAACAAAAGAACAATATTCAGAACAACTAGAAGATAATATAAAAATTCTCCTAGAAAAAATGAAGAAGTTCGGATACAAACCAAAACCCACAAGAAGAGTAATGATACCAAAAAGCGATGGAAAAATGCGATCATTAGGAATACTGTCATATGAAGATAAGTTAGTACAAACAATAATGGCAGAAATATTGAATGGAGTATATGAACCAAGATTTCTTGATATATCATATGGTTTTAGACCAAACAGAAATTGCCATCAAGCAATAAAAATGATAAACAATACGATAATGCACAAAAACGTAAACTATATACTAGACTGTGATATAAAAGGCTTTTTCGACAATGTAGACCAAGGATGGCTAATGAAATTTTTAGAACACGATATACAAGATAAGAATTTTCTTAGATATATAGTAAGATTTCTAAAAGCAGGAATATGGGAAGACATGAAATACGTAGAAAGTGACAAAGGAACAATTCAGGGTGGAAATATATCACCAGTATTGGCAAATGTATACCTACACTATGTATTAGATATATGGTTTGAAAAGTCGGTGAAACCAAAACTGCATGGAGAAGCGTATCTGGTGAGATAGCAGATGACTTTGCAATACAGTTTCAAGCAGAAAGCGAAGCGGAAAAAGTATACAAGATGCTAATAGAGAGATTGAAAACATTTGGATTAGAAGTAGCAATAGAAAAGACAAGGATAATACCATTCGGAAAACATAGAGGAACAAAAGAAAATTTTGATTTTCTCGGATTTACATTCGTAAATGGAAAAACAAAAAATGGTAAATACCGTGTGCATATCAACACAAGCAAGAAAAAGCTAAAAGTAAAAAGGCAAAATGCGAAAAGTTGGCTAAAAGAAGGAATGCACAAACCTATTGATACAATAATGAAAAGCTTGAAAAGAAAACTGATGGGACACGATAACTACTATGGGATAAGTGGAAATATCAAAGGAATAAAGAAATTCCACGGATATGTCAAATACCAATGCTACAAAAGATTAAACAGAAGACATCAAAAGAAAAGCATGTCTTATGATACATTTGAAAAAATATGGGAAGCATATATTCCAAGTCCAAAGATTTGTGTAAACATATGGTAGAACTATAAAGTTTTATATGAAGAGCCGTATGCCTTAATAGGGCACGTACGGTTCCGAGAGGGGCGAACAGACAGTAACCTTTTACAGTGAAATAACATAAAAGAGGGAAGTGTCGAGTTCGTCTACTCGACAACGTCAAGGAAGCAAGTCAGACCACATCACTTCACCGGGTGTGACCATCGCCAGGCGGGAAAGCCAGGGATGTCCGGTTCAGTGACGTCGTGAACACAGAGCCGTTAGATGACACAGCAATTTCGAGGTGGTTCTTCGAGGCCATTTGATGAAAAGAAGATATTACAACAGTGGAATTATACGCAACAAGTGTTGATGAAGGTGAATAAAAACATATTAAACGAGGAGAGAATGTTATGGAAGATATAGTAAGGTTAACCTTAAAAGATTTAGATGATATATACAAATTTGATATAATTTGTTTTCCAAATGATTATACAAAACGAGAATATTGGATTGAACTTTTAGAAGACGAAAGAACTTTTGTTTTCGCATTCAAAGAAAATAATATTATTAAAGCTAATATTTCTATCTATAACTGGAAGGGGGAAAATAATTATATTAAGATTATGACTATAGGAACTCATCCAGATTATAGAAATAAAGGTTATGCCCATATGTTAATGCAGTATATCATTGATGAGATGTTGAAAGATGATATGCATATATTTAAAGGTGAAACTAGAGAATCAAATTTAAAAATGCAAAAAGTATTTGAAGATTTTGGATATAAGATTAATAAGAAAGTAGAAGAGTATTATGATAATCCAACCGAAACTGCTTATAAGTATTCTTTGGAGATATAAGAAATAAAAAAACTAATAAATTATATTTTATTATGATTTAAATTATTATAATTACACCGATGCCACACTTTTTATTTTATGTTAAATCGTTGAAAAAAGACATTGCTACATCATCTAACAACATGTTCACGCTACGGGTCGGGCAGGAACGTCAGCGAGTAGGAACGTCAAGGAAGAAAGTCACGCAGAGGGAAAGTCAGACCACATCCCTTCATCGGGTGTGACCACCGCCAAGACGGTCTAGCTAAAGATGTCCGGTTCAGCGACGTCGTGAACACAGGGGCGATAAGCAAAATGCCGCTAGCGCGTCATTTTGTTTATCGTCGCGCGGGTACCCCGCTGACAGGCTTGGGCTAGCGCCACATCGCCTATCAGCTGGTTTGCAAAATTATCAAGTTAGACAGTAAACTGTCTAACTCGATAACTTCGTAAACCCGCGCGACGTTATCTGAAAGAACAATATAATTTCAGAGAATTAATATTAATAGCAATTTGATAGTACAACAGCTACATAAACAGTAATAAATGTTATGTAGAAAATTTAATATGAGGAGATGCATATGAAAAAAATTATTACGGTGCAACACACACAATCAATACATCATACAAACGGTATGGTTGGTTCATGGACAGATTGGGAATTATCAGAATTAGGAGTAAAACAAGCACATAAAATAGGTGAAAATTTAAAAGAAGAATTAAAAAATCAGAAAATTAAAATGTATTCATCAGACTTAACTAGGGCAAAGCAAACAGCTGAAATAGTTGGACAACACATAGAAGTAACTCCTATATTAAAAAAGGAATTAAGAGAGAGAAACCTAGGGAAATGTTGTGGCAAATCTGTAAAATGGTTAAAAGAAAATGTAGAAGTACAAGAAAAGACTGTTGATGATAGGTTATTTTCAGACGCAGAAAGTCGTAGAGATGAATGGAACAGATTAGAACCTTTCTTTACAGAAATTATGCAAAGTGAAGATGAAGTAATAATCATTGTATCGCATGGAGATTTATTAAGTGTATTTAACACGATGTTTTTGGGATTGGAAATTGAAGTGCTAAATAAAGCTGAAGTATTTGGTTTAGCAGGTGGAGTTTCGTATTTAATATTAAATGATTCAGGAAAAAGGTTAATAAGAAAGATGAGCGATATGTCTTATATAAAATAAAATTATGATGAATAAGATAGAGAATTAAGGTACGTGAATAAATAGTAAAGATTTATATTGACCTACAGATAACAATATGTTACAGCTACGGGTGCTTAGAGGGAACGTCAGCTGGTACAGTTAGTCAAAGCAGACAAGCCAGCAGAGGGCAAGTCAGCACCACATTCCTCAGCTAACCGAGTCGGTGTCCTGCAACCCAAGATAGGAGTTATCTAGGGTCGCAGAACACCTGTAACGCTGAGAAACGTCAGTAACAAAGGGACGTTATATGACAGAATGATACCATTTCAGAGATAGCTTTTAGGTCATTAAACATATTTTTAAAGTTATATAAATTATTAATGTAGTGAAGATTATTTATGAAGAAAGGTGAAATTATGAAAGAAATATATGCTTACCATGTAGTTACAGATAGACCTGTACAATTAGGTCAACACATAGTTTTTGATGAGAACAATCATAATGGAGTATATAAAAGAGTACAGGATAAATTAAATATAGTAAATGACATTTATAAACAGCCTTCAAAATATGATGAAGATAATCTTGAACATCATACGGCTGTTGCTTTAAGAGAACTAGCATTAGAGGAAGTTCGTAAAAAAAAATATCCAACATATCCATCAAGAATGGCTTGTTTATATGTATCTAATAATTTAGAAGAAGCAGAAAAGTGGAGTGAGTTGTTTATCGATTGGGGTAGACCAACATATCAAATTGTAAAATTAAAGATACACGGTAATTGCTTTATTGGGGATGCTAATAATTGTTTTGATGGACTATTAGAAAAGAAAGAAAATTTGATTTTAGCTGAAGGATATTGGGAAAATAAACCCAATGAATACGATGAAGAACCTATTATAGAAATGCTTGTTGATGGCGATATTGAAATTATAGAAATAGTTAAAGAGATAAATGCTAACATATAATGATTTGAGTACTTAGGTAATGCTTTTTAGATAAATTTAGTTTAAGAAAGTTATTATGGAGTGGTATCATTTTGACATATAACAATATGTTCCGACAAGGGTCTTAGGAAGAAAGTTGATAGGGCAAGTCAGACTATATCCCTTCACCGGATGTGAGCACCATCAAGACGGTGAGTTAATTCTATTCGATTCAGCGATGTCAGAACCACAGAGATATTTTATGACATGATTGATATAGGTAAAGTATAATATTAAAAAGATTTTTATGATAAAAAAAGAAAGGGTAAATATGTATAGCACAAATATATGGAATAATGATATACAAATCAAGGGAATAGAGGGTGTTTTTTCTCCAAACAATATAGATTTAGGAACAAAAAGTATGTTGGAAAAATTTGATTTAAAAGAAGATGATAAAATTTTAGACCTAGGTTGTGGGACTGGAATAGTAGGCATTGCAGTGGCAAAAGTAGTAGGTGAAAAAAATATAGTGATGGTTGATGTAGACAGTAAAGCAATAGATTGTAGTAGAAGTAATTTAGAACTAAATGATTTATATAATGTTGAGTTAATACAATCTAATGGATTTGAGAATATAAGAGATAATGATTTTACATTGATATTATGCAATCCACCATATCATACAGATTTTTCAGTAGCAAAAGAATTTATTGAATCAGGAAAGAAACATATGAAGATTGATGGAAGAATGGTATTAGTAGTAAAGAGATTAGATTGGTATAAAAATAAGATGATTAACATATTTGGAGGGATAAAAGTAATAGAAGATAATGGTTATTACATTATAACATCAGAAAAGAGAGACTTTAATAGTAGGGTTTGTAAGAAGGAAAAGCCAGTGAAGAAAAAACATTTAAAAAAATTAGATATATCAAAAAAACATTTATTATAGAATAATTATGATGCACATCTGATAATAATATGTTTACGCAAGGGTGCCAGTAAGAACGTCAGCGAGTAGGCAAGTCGAGGAAGCAAGTTACGCAGTAAGCCAGTCAGCACCACATTGCTTAAAGATGTTGGAGTTAGAGTGAATGATTTTATTGAATTTATTAGCCATAATTAATATAAAATATTTAGAGCATGTTGATATATTTTTGAAAGAACATAACATATTAAATAGTTAGGATGAAAATACAGAAATAAGTGCTTAAAATGATAGGAGGTTACTTATATCTTATATAACAAGAGAAGTTTAGGCAAGTCAGGGAAGAGTGGTATCATTCCGACATATAACAACATGTTCACGCAAGGGTCTTAGATGGAGTGCGCCAGTTCGGCGTTTAATATATAGCTAGGTGAAACTCCTAGCCTGGTAAAGTTTAGCCAACAGCCAGTATCTAGCCTTGGAGCCGAAGCGGTGACGTAAGGTTTAAGCGTAGGCAAGAAAGTTTGAGAGCCGTAATGCGAAAGCGTGAAGTGATAGAGCCTCGTTAGTCCGATAAGTGAAAGTCGATGTCATTCCTCTGACAGCAGACAAAAAGAAATAACCGATAAAGGCAAGGTTATGGAAATTTCACCGGGGTCTGAGAGCATGGCGAGCAAACAAGGTATATTAAGCGTACCTGGGAGGTCTTGTAGTTTTCTGAATAACAAAAACAGATAAGGATGGCATAAGGTGTAGAAAACCAAAGAAGTCTTAAGAGCTGCAAGAAGTCGGACTAATTCATAGTAGTGAAGAAGTAGATGAAAGTCTATGGAGCAAAGGGATTAGCATGTAAGACAATTCGGAAAGTAACACATGAAAGACACTAGAGGTTAAATAAACACATGGGAAAGATACAAGAAGAAATAAAAGAACTATCAATAAAACACGCAAAACTGCAAACACTAATGCACTATGTAAATGAAGAAAATTTAAAACAGGTGCATGAAAAACAGGACAAGAAAAAAGCAGTAGGAATAGATGGAGTAACAAAAGAACAATATTCAGAACAACTAGAAGATAATATAAAAATTCTCCTAGAAAAAATGAAGAAGTTCGGATACAAACCAAAACCCACAAGAAGAGTAATGATACCAAAAAGCGATGGAAAAATGCGATCATTAGGAATACTGTCATATGAAGATAAGTTAGTACAAACAATAATGGCAGAAATATTGAATGGAGTATATGAACCAAGATTTCTTGATATATCATATGGTTTTAGACCAAACAGAAATTGCCATCAAGCAATAAAAATGATAAACAATACGATAATGCACAAAAACGTAAACTATATACTAGACTGTGATATAAAAGGCTTTTTCGACAATGTAGACCAAGGATGGCTAATGAAATTTTTAGAACACGATATACAAGATAAGAATTTTCTTAGATATATAGTAAGATTTCTAAAAGCAGGAATATGGGAAGACATGAAATACGTAGAAAGTGACAAAGGAACAATTCAGGGTGGAAATATATCACCAGTATTGGCAAATGTATACCTACACTATGTATTAGATATATGGTTTGAAAAGTCGGTGAAACCAAAACTGCATGGAGAAGCGTATCTGGTGAGATATGCAGATGACTTTGCAATACAGTTTCAAGCAGAAAGCGAAGCGGAAAAAGTATACAAGATGCTAATAGAGAGATTGAAAACATTTGGATTAGAAGTAGCAATAGAAAAGACAAGGATAATACCATTCGGAAAACATAGAGGAACAAAAGAAAATTTTGATTTTCTCGGATTTACATTTGTAAATGGAAAAACAAAAAATGGTAAATATCGTGTGCATATCAACACAAGCAAGAAAAAGCTAAAAATAAAAAGGCAAAATGCGAAAAGTTGGCTAAAAGAAGTAATGCACAAACCTATTGATACAATAATGAAAAGCTTGAAAAGAAAACTGATGGGACACTATAACTACTATGGGATAAGTGGAAATATCAAAGGAATAAAGAAATTCCACGGATATGTCAAATACCAATGCTACAAAAGATTAAACAGAAGACATCAAAAGAAAAGCATATCTTATGATACATTTGAAAAAATATGGGAAGCATATATTCCAAGTCCAAAGATTTGTGTAAACATATGGTAGAACTATAAAGTTTTATATGAAGAGCCGTATGCCTAAATAGGGCACGTACGGTTCCGAGAGGGGCGAACAGACAGTAACCTTTTACTTTAAGAAAACCTTAAAAAGAAAGGGTGTCGGGTTCGTCTACTCGACAACGTTCAAGGAGGAAAGTCAGACCACATCACTTCACCGGGTGTGACCACCGCCAAGACGGTCTATCTAAGGTGTCCGGTTCAGTGACGTCGGGAACACAGAGACGTTATCTGAAATACATACCCAAAATTCATCCGCCCGTCCATGGGCGGAGAAATAAAACAGATGTAGAGAAAATATTCTTTAATAGAAATTTAAAAGTTTGAGTAAAGGTAAAGGTAATGATACTTTTTTATCTAATAGGTAATAAATATTTATAGAATATTAGATTGCATGTATGATAAATAATTTATAAATTACAATTGAGTTGTAAAATACAAAAAGATATATATGAATAATAGGAGGAGTTAAAGTGGTAGGAAAATATAAAGTAATAACATTATGTGGTAGTACAAAGTTTAAAGATGAATTTATAAAAGCCCAAAAAGAACTTACACTTAAAGGAAATATTGTGCTAACTGTGGGATCATTTGGACATGCGGATGGCGAATATAATATAACCATAACTGAAGATTTAAAAATTATGTTGGATGATATGCATAAAAGAAGAATTGATATGAGTGATGAAATATTTGTTATTAATAAAGATGGTTATATTGGTAGTAGTACAAAAAGCGAAATAGAATATGCTAAAAGAACAGGTAAGAAAATTAATTATTTAGAAAACAAATAGTTAAAGTATAGTAATTAATATATATATATGCTAAAAAACAATATAGTATAAAAATAAATAGAAGATTATAAAGTTATTAATTAAAAGATGTCGCCTACGCCGTCCATGGCTTCGGCTGGGTATGTACATCAGATAACAAGGCATCTGCGCAAGGTCGGGCAAGGTATTCCTTTTGGGTCTTAAAGAAATTGATATTATATCTAGATAGGAGTATATGATGAATAGATTTATGATAGGACATTTTGGTAAATTTGATAAAGATAAGCAGATTAGAGATTTTAAAGATGGATTTTTTGGTGTGGAAGCCTGTTTATTAGAAAGTGAGAAGGATATCGATAATTTAATATTTGAATCAAGGGAAAAGAATTTTAATATAGCGGTTCATTTTCCATTGAGAAGTGGTGGTTTAAAGCTGAGAGATGCACAATTTATGTCTAAAGACTTAGATTTTAAGAAATATACATATGAACATATGGAAAAAGAATTGTTATATTTAACCAAGATTAAACCAAAGTATATTCTATTTCACTATCCCAAACCAGTATTACTAGACTGTGAAGTAAATTGGACTAATTGGCGATTTGCTGACAAAACAGAATATTATTATGATAATGAGTATACATATGAAGAATTTTTATATCAGAGTGAAGAGTTATTTAAATGGTTAACTGAAAAGAGTAATACATATAATTTTACACCGGTATTGGAATTTGATGCACTTAATCGATATATATATGAAAATAATGGGCTTTTTGACTTATTAGAAAGATATTCTAAGATACGACTTTGCTTAGATATAGCAAGATTACATTTACAGGATAAGATAGATGAAAACTTCAATGCATATGAAGTTACAAGGAGATATGCAAAGTATGCAGAAGTGATACATTTATCTAATGTTAGAGTTAAGGATAATCTGCAGAATAATCACTATCCAGCATTAAGAGGATTGAAATCAGATGATGGATGGGCAGATATTGAAAAGTATTTAAGGATAATTACAGAAGAAAATAATGAATTTAAAATACTATTTGAGCATAGATCAGATTTGATAAGTGATGAAGAACTTAATGACTGTTATCAATGGATACGTGAATTAATAATGAGAGAAGATATTATGTGAAGTATTGGGTCGTGAGTTGGAAACATCATTTAACAATGTATTTCCATTCGTTCGGGTGTGGTATTCCTCTTGGGAAAAGCCCTCACACATCCCACCACCTAAGCGCGTCGCGAAAGTCATCGCATTAGCCCTTGTTCAGGGCATGAGCAACTCCTTCTAAGGTGCTGAGACGTCGGAAATACGGGACCGTTAGGCAACATATTAATCTGGTTATTGAATGATTGTAGATTTTTATAAGATGACGAGTGATAATTAGAGGTGAGGAATGAAGAAAACTATTATAGTAATAATTTTGTTAGTGATCATTAGTTTAAGTGGATGTTTATCGAGAGTTAAAATGTTAAATTTTGAGTATCAATCTGAATCAAAACAATCAGAAGAGATGATTTACTCAATCGTATCTGCAATAAATAATCACGATTCTTTGACACTTAAAAATTTGTTTTCCGTTAATACTAGGAACGATTCAGAAAGTTTGGATGATGATATAGAACATTTAATGGGAGTTTATCAAGGTGAAATAGTTTCTCTTGATAGGGTTTCAGGTCATACAAGTGAAAGTAATAATTATGGAGTTAAAGAAATTAGTATGTCCAAATCATATCTTGTGGAAACAGATTCAAATGCATACTTGTTCCGTTTTAAAATAAAGAGAAATGATAATAATAATGATGAAAATGGATTATTTCAATTAGAAATTGTAAAGGAAGAAGACGATCAGTTTCTGTTTTGGATACTACATAATGATAATCCTGGAATTAGAGTTGGGAATCAACTAAAACCCAAAGATTATGTTGCTGGTTTATTAAGAGGAATAGAAGTTCCTGTTCCTAGCAGATTGATAGATATATTTTCTAACAAAGCGAAGGATGAAAAAAGAGAGCTGATAAATGAGATAGAGACTGTGGGAGAGCAATTTATAGGTAATGTAAATTTTGATGAATTAGGTAATGTAAGAATTTTATCAACAGAGGTTGTTGATGGTCTGATTTACGAAAAAGTGGTTTGTGATGTGACTACGTACACATCAGATGATGAAGAACTAATGATTTATAGCATATATTTAACATATATTCCTTATATTAATGAAAACTTAAAAGGTGGTCTATATAATGTGTTCATAGTAGAGGGACATATAGATAGTAATCAAATTCCTATGATTGGTGAACCAGGAATATATTATATCAGCAATGACAAGTAGATTTATGAATAGTACCTTAGTAAAGGTTATTTGATAACAACGAAATTAAATACATTCTGCATGAGAATAGTGGAAGTAAGTCATTTTTAGGGCTGACGATTAATACGTCGCCTAACAATGTGTTTGCGTTCGTTCGGGTAGGGGAGTTCTCATAGGTCGCTAGCGCGTCATTTTGTTTAACGTCGCGCGGGTATCCCGCGCGACGTTAGATGAAAGTCTGATATAATTTCAAAGTGTATTTTTTAGGGTCAAGTTAAATATAGTTTAGAGTATTAAAAATTGCTATTAAGTTAGTAAAGATTATTTATATTATAGGAGGGTATCATGAATTTTTGGGAAGGAAAAAATATTCGTTTACGTGCCATTGAAGAAGATGATGCGGATTTATTTTTTGAAGCATTACAAAACATGGAAATTCAAAAAAACGAATCTGATATACGAATGCCGATGTCACACAAAGCTTCTGTTGATTTTGCAATAGAGCAATCCTTAAAAGGTAATGGAAACAATTCGCCGTTTCTTATCATAGAAGATAAAAATAAGAATAAAGTTGGTATGGCTACCCCATCGTTAGATGATAATAGAGTAGGCGTGTTTTCATGTGGAATGTTTATTTTACCTGAATATCAAGGAAAAGGATACGCCAAAGAAGCGCTTTTATTAATTTTAAAATTCTTTTTTGAAGAATTAAGATGTCAAAAGTTTAACGCTAGTGTTTATTCATACAATAACGCCTCAAATAAATTATGTGAAAAAATAGGGTTAGTAGTTGAAGGTAAACGAAGAAACATGGTTTATACAAATGGGGAATTTTATGACGAAGTTTTATATGGGTTAACGTTGGATGAATATTTTAACATCTCAAATGAGCATAATGTGAGATTGATGTATTTATAAAAGATAATTAAATTATAAAATAATTAAAAATTATGCGAGTCAAGAAGCTTATATCAGACCAACCTCTAACAACATGTTCACGCAGGGGTGCCAGCAGGAACGTCAGCGAGTAGGATAGTTAGGGAAGAAAGTCACGCAGAGGGCAAGTCAGCACCACATCACTTCGCCGGGTGCGACCACCGCCAAGACGGTCTAGCTCTTGCTGTCCGGTTCAGCGACGTCGGGAACAAAGCGACGATAAGAAATGACGATATCGAAGCTATTCTTTGGAGTTTTGTCTGATAAATAGCGAGATGTTACGTGATAAGTATATAATATTGCGAAGGTTATTTAAATAATATTGAGGAGGACGCAAATATGAAAGTTTTAATAATTTATTCGTCTATACATCATGGTAATACTAAAAAAATAGCAAGAACAATGGCTACATCTATAAATGCTGATATAATAGAAACAAAAAATTTAAAAATAAATACATTAGATGAATATGATTTGATAGGTTTTGGTTCAGGAATATACAATGCTAAGTTTCATAAAAATATACTTAACTTAATTGACAAATTACCTAAATTAAAAAATAAAAAAGTTTTTATTTTTTCCACAAGTGGATTTGGAAGAACAAAATATAATGTTCCAATTGAAAAAGAATTAAGGAAACATAATTTAGAAATTATCGGAAGTTTTACATGTAAGGGGTATGATACCTTTGGGCTTTGGAAATTATTTGGAGGAATTGCTAAAGGCAGACCAAATAACAAGGATTTTCAGAATGCAAAAGATTTTGCTGAAAGACTTATATCTTCGTAATTTTCATATTTTGTGGAGGATTATAGGGGTGAAAGGCGTCGTCACTTCTTATAACATGCTATTTTCATACATTCCACTAAAAACATGTGGAACGTCGCAACATAGCAAGACCGTTAGCTGAAAGAGAAATATCATATCAGAGAATATTTTGGGGGTCTATATTAACAAAGCTTATGGTTACTTGAAATTTATATTAAGTTACAAAAGTTATATATATAAAAATTTGAAAGGATGTGGATTTATGAAAAAAATATTTGTTCTTCTTATAATCTTAACTTTAACCTTATCTTTATTTACAGCCTGTACTAACAAAATAACTGAATTGAAAATGGGAAAATATACTTTAGTTATGCAAGAAAATAATGAGATTCCAGATGTTATGTTGCCGTGTATTACCTTAACTGATGAACAATTTACTTTCGTTTATGATTCATTGAGTAGTTATTTTAATATTGGCACTTATAAAATAACTGATGAAATTTTAATGTTAACTACTAGTGATAAAAAATATACATATAGCTTTAAAATAGATGGAGATAGTCTTATTTTTATAGAGGATAAATCAGATTCTGTAGGTTTGATAGATAGTAAATTTGGTGTGCAAGTTTTAGATGGTTCAGAGTTTAAATTAACAGAATAAAGTTATGTTTAAAATTTAACATTATGAGCACAAAACGAAGTATATATAAAATGCTTTATTCAGCTAATAGTTATTATAAAGAGTGTGAGTAATAAAAAAGGATGGCAAATAAATTTTTATAAATCAACCTGTGAGCCAGTCATGGAGAGTGATATTTCTCAAACAGCTAACAATATGTTCACGCAAGGGTTCCAGTGGGAGTGCGCCAGTTCGGCGTTTAATATATAGCTAGGTGAAACTCCTAGCCTGGTAAAGTTTAGCCAACAGCCAGTATCTAGCCTTGGAGCCGAAGCGGTGACGTAAGGTTTAAGCGTAGGCAAGAAAGTTTGAGAGCCGTAATGCGAAAGCGTGAAGTGATAGAGCCTCGTTAGTCCGATAAGTGAAAGTCGATGTCATTCCTCTGACAGCAGACAAAAAGAAATAACCGATAAAGGCAAGGTTATGGAAATTTCACCGGGGTCTGAGAGCATGGCGAGCAAACAAGGTATATTAAGCGTACCTGGGAGGTCTTGTAGTTTTCTGAATAACAAAAACAGATAAGGATGGCATAAGGTGTAGAAAACCAAAGAAGTCTTAAGAGCTGCAAGAAGTCGGACTAATTCATAGTAGTGAAGAAGTAGATGAAAGTCTATGGAGCAAAGGGATTAGCATGTAAGACAATTCGGAAAGTAACACATGAAAGACACTAGAGGTTAAATAAACACATGGGAAAGATACAAGAAGAAATAAAAGAACTATCAATAAAACACGCAAAACTGCAAACACTAATGCACTATGTAAATGAAGAAAATTTAAAACAGGTGCATGAAAAACAGGACAAGAAAAAAGCAGTAGGAATAGATGGAGTAACAAAAGAACAATATTCAGAACAACTAGAAGATAATATAAAAATTCTCCTAGAAAAAATGAAGAAGTTCGGATACAAACCAAAACCCACAAGAAGAGTAATGATACCAAAAAGCGATGGAAAAATGCGATCATTAGGAATACTGTCATATGAAGATAAGTTAGTACAAACAATAATGGCAGAAATATTGAATGGAGTATATGAACCAAGATTTCTTGATATATCATATGGTTTTAGACCAAACAGAAATTGCCATCAAGCAATAAAAATGATAAACAATACGATGATGCACAAAAACGTAAACTATATACTAGACTGTGATATAAAAGGCTTTTTCGACAATGTAGACCAAGGATGGCTAATGAAATTTTTAGAACACGATATACAAGATAAGAATTTTCTTAGATATATAGTAAGATTTCTAAAAGCAGGAATATGGGAAGACATGAAATACGTAGAAAGTGACAAAGGAACAATTCAGGGTGGAAATATATCACCAGTATTGGCAAATGTATACCTACACTATGTATTAGATATATGGTTTGAAAAGTCGGTGAAACCAAAACTGCATGGAGAAGCGTATCTGGTGAGATATGCAGATGACTTTGCAATACAGTTTCAAGCAGAAAGCGAAGCGGAAAAAGTATACAAGATGCTAATAGAGAGATTGAAAACATTTGGATTAGAAGTAGCAATAGAAAAGACAAGGATAATACCATTCGGAAAACATAGAGGAACAAAAGAAAATTTTGATTTTCTCGGATTTACATTTGTAAATGGAAAAACAAAAAATGGTAAATATCGTGTGCATATCAACACAAGTAAGAAAAAGCTAAAAGTAAAAAGGCAAAATGCGAAAAGTTGGCTAAAAGAAGTAATGCACAAACCTATTGATACAATAATGAAAAGCTTGAAAAGAAAACTGGTGGGACACTATAACTACTATGGGATAAGTGGAAATATCAAAGGAATAAAGAAATTCCACGGATATGTTAAATACCAATGCTACAAAAGATTAAACAGAAGACATCAAAAGAAAAGCATGTCTTATGATATATTTGAAAAAATATGGGAAGCATATATTCCAAGTCCAAAGATTTGTGTAAACATATGGTAGAACTATAAAGTTTTATATGAAGAGCCGTATGCCTAAATAGGGCACGTACGGTTCCGAGAGGGGCGAACAGACAGTAACCTTTTACAGTGAAATAACATAAAAGAGGGAAGTGTCGGGTTCGTCTACTCGACACGTCAAGAGGAAAGTCAGACCACATCACTTCACCGGGTGTGACCACCGCCAAGATGGTCTAGCAAATGGGTCCGGTTCAGTGACGTCGGGAACACAGACCAGCTAGTAAAAGTCAACAAGAAAAATAAAAAAGTTTAGTAATATTGTTTAGCTAAAAAAGTGTAACCTTAATAAACCCAAACAATGAATTGCTTGAAAAACAATTAAAACTTTATGTAAGGACTTAATAATTATGCAGCAAGT
The DNA here is from genome assembly GCF_017352195.1 of Sedimentibacter sp. zth1. Lineage (NCBI taxonomy): Bacteria > Bacillati > Bacillota > Tissierellia > Sedimentibacter > Sedimentibacter sp. zth1. Next base: position 51,903 of record NZ_CP071445.1, read on the forward strand.
AGCTGTAATGATTGTTTGTAGTTACTAATATGAGTTTCTGGAGAACGGAGTTCAAAAGATTTTTCATCACGTAGCACTGCAAAAATGATATTACAGATTTTGTGCATAACAGCACCAATAGCAACCTTTTTAGGTTTAGATTCAGTTTTCTTTCGGTAATAAGCTTGTAAATAGGGATTAATAGCTTTACCATTACTTGTAGAACGTATATTAGACAAAGCGATAGCAAAAACAACACGTCTAGCGATACGTGAACCACGCTTAGACATATGCATTTCAGTAGCATTGAATTTGCCTGATTGGTTAACTTCAGGATCCATACCAAAATAAGCAAACAGCTGTTTAGGGTTCTTAAAAGCACTAAAATCACCAATTTCACACATTATGGTAACAGCAGATAAAAAACCAACACCAGAAATTGAATCTAGCAAATGAATTTGATTAATAAACTTTTCGGATTTATGCTTATCAACAAGCAAATTTATTTGATTTAAAATAGATTCAATAACAGTATCTAAATATTCGATTAAGTCAATAGTTAAAGAAATATTGAAATACACACTATCAATATTACAACCAAAGGTTTTGGCTGCATTTGCTGCGTTAGAAAGTTTTTCGTAGCATTGAGTAGCTTTTGAAATACCTTTTCTAGAAGATTTAGATATTTTTTCAATCAAAGATGATTTATGCGCTCTTAATATTTTATCAGGAGTACAATAATTCTTTAAAATCATGCGAGATGTAACACCACAAACATCTGAGAAAATATTAAGGTATTGAGGAAAAACAGTATGTAAATCCGCTTTTAGTTTATTAATATGAGCTGAGCGTTGATCCATAATGTCATAATGTTTACGAACTAAGCTACGAAGCTCTAAAACAAGCTTAACAGGCATAACAGAGGTTTTTAAATTGTTAGATAAACCAAGTCTAGCGATGCCAATAGAATCTAATTTATCATTTTTTACTTTCCTTATTCCTGAATTTTTGATAGAATGAGTGATGAGAGGGTTAATAATATGGGCCTCAAATCCTGATTCATTCAGGAAGCAGAAGAGCGGAAAGTGATAGATTCCGGTAGATTCCAGGAAAATGTGTGATTTCATGGAATGTGACTCTTCTGCTTTTTTTATTGCAGAAATAGCACGTTCAAGAGAATCTATACTGTTATGTAGTATTTTAAAAGGTTTCAAAATAATGTTTCCGTTGTTATCAACAATAGACATAAAACTAAAAGTTGAACCAACATCAATACCAACGGAGATATAGTTACGATTATTAAAATTAAACATAGAAAGCTCCTTTCGAATAGGTATCCATAAATAGCAATGAGTACACAACCTGGCACGTTATTCGGGTATAGCTTATCAGCTCCCAACCAGCTAAAATCATAAATCCTCATTGAATGGATTGATTGTCTGTAGTTACAGGTATTGCCTTATAAAAGGCTCCCAAGGACGTTAACATCTACCATCCTATTCAATAAATATAATACCTTATGACTTAGACAAAGTCGAGAGTTGAATTTCTATACAATAACTTATGAGTTTATTCATGACTCAATGGTTGAATGATTGTATACAAGAATGATTTTCTTTATTCAGCCAGAACATGAATTAGATATGAATTAGCATAGTTTTTTGCTATGACTTTATTATACCAGAGACGTTATAGGAAAGTATGATATCATATCAAAGAAACTTATTAGGGACAATTTACTATATATTAAAATTGGCTAAGGAAGGTGTGAAATGGCAAATCAAATTAGAGGTATTATCTTAGAAGGACAATCTTGTTCTGGTAAATCATCTATATTTAATGCTATAAAAAAATATCACATTATGCAAAATGATAACGAAAGAAATGTTATTTTTTTATCTGAACAATATTCACAGAATTTAAATTTGGTTAATGGTAAATTTGAAAAACTAAGCGAAGAAGAGAACCTTAAAGTATTAATTGATAGAATTACAATGCTAGAGCAACTAAATAACTATGCTAATTCTATGGGATTACATTCACGTCGTTCAAGGGGATTGTTCTATGTCTTTGAAAGATTTCACTTTAATTATGCATTCTGTTTTAGCCAAAATATAGCATTTAAGTATAAAGAGGTTGAGGATAGGCTTAAAAATTTAAATGCATATACCATATTATGTACTATAAGTGATAATAAAATTGAACAACGTCTTAAGCATAGAGCTACTTTAACTAATGAAGTTATAACTGAAGATATTGTTAATGAGTATAAGAAAAATCAAGATTTATTTATAAAAATAGCTAATAATTCTAATGTCTCAACGACGATTCTTAATACAGATAATATGGATTGGGATCATATTGCTAAGGAGATTTATAGACTAAATTATTAAGAAAGATTATAATAGTGTGTTTATTTTAAAATTATAGAGTAGATTTGGAGAGTGATATCATACCAACCTATAACAACGCGTTCACGTAAGGGTGCTTGTGACGTGACGTCAAAAGGAAAGTCAGCACCACATCCCTTCACCGGGAACTAAGTTCCGCCAAGAGGGTCTATCTGTGGTGTCCGGTTCAGTGACGTCGGGAACAAAGGGACGTTAGATGACATGATTACAATCTAAAAGGTTGATTTTGAACGAGAGATTTATTAGAATTGGGTACTTAATATCATAGGACATTTTTAATGTGTTGTCTTTACATATTCCTTTACCGTAAGCGTAAAGTGTAAAATGTATTAATTATTAAAAAAAGTTCAAATGCGACATAAAAGTAAAACGATATATGTAATCTATAGAAAATAGAGGATTAATTAATGAAAAAAATAATTATTGCAACATTTGTGTTAGTTATGGTTTTATGTGGTTGTTCAAACAGTAATGATGAAGAAAAAAAAGATACTTCAATAGTATGGAATGACGAAAATTTTGAGAATATTATAAGATATTATCTAAACAATCAAAACAAAAATATATATCTAAAGGATTTAGATAATATTACCGAACTAAGAATACAGTATGATACTATACAAACTAATATAAAGGAGTGTAAACTACCTCGAAATTACAATGAACAGCACGATAGAATAACAAGTATTAAGGATATTGAAAATTTTAGAAACTTAAAAATATTAGAAATATCAAATCAAAGAATAAATAATATAGAAAAATGTAAAAATAGTGCAAATATATCGGAGTTAAATCTTTTTAGTAATGATATAAACAGTTTAAACAACATTGAATATTTTGACAATTTACTAAAACTAGATTTATCTTGTAACTATTTAGATAACATTGAACATTTAAAAAGCTTAAAAAATTTGAAGTATTTAAGCTTGAGTTGTATTGGTAAAAAAACTGACGGCGTGAAAGCTTGTGAATATTCTGTAATGGATTTTGCAACTATTAAAGAATTACATTCTTTAGAATCTTTAGGGATGGGTGCATTAAATATAAAAGACATAAATTTATTAAGTAGTTGTAAAAACTTAAAAAAATTAACGCTTAACGATTGCAATGTTACAGATGACTTTATCAACGAAATCACAGATTTGAGAAATATTGAAGAACTAAGCATATTTGGAGTTGCAAATAGTTCAAATTCGTTTGGAATTGTTGATTTAAGTAATCTATCTCACTTAAAAAATCTTAAGAAATTGTGTATTGGAAAAAACCATGTTAATATTGGTAAGTTATCATCATTGGAGGAACTAACAACATTCTACAAAGAATTTTTAAATGAGGATTTAAGTGGTTTAGTAAATTTAAGAACACTAGATGTTAGCTTCTCAGAAGATTTGGAAAGTATAGATTTTATAAAAGAAGTTACAAACTTAGAAAAAATTCGTTTATATGGTACAAGTATAAAAAATATAAATAATATTACATCATTAAAAAAAATAAAAGAACTAGAGATAAAATCAGGTAATATTTGCAAAATTAATTTAAATAACCAATTGTTAAAATTAGATAGATTAACAATTTCAAGAAACTGTCTAGAAGATATAGATTTTATTTCTATGTGTCCAAATATTACTTACTTAGATTTATCTGGTAACAAAATCAGTAATATAGATAGTTCATTAAAATTAAAAAAATTAAATGAAGTTAATTTCAGTGATAACAATATAACTGATGCAAATATATTGGACAACATGAAAAATTTAAAAATTATAGATATATCTGATAATCCAATTAAAAATTAAGAGGTAGTCTTATATAACACTATATCTTTACATAGTGTACTAGAAAAATATTTAAATTCTGTTTTGTTTTAATATACATATTGTAATATTGAAATGTATGAGTATTTAGTATTTGACATAGAATTAGGAAATGTATCTACATGTATTAAAATTTAATTATATATAATGCATATGTTTAAATATTATGGTCGTTTTGTAATCACGACACCTAACAACATGTTCCCGCAAGGGTGCCTAGTAGGAACGGTCAGAGTAAGAGAGTCAGCACCACATTCCTCAACCTAAGCGCGTCGCGACAGTCGTTGCATTAGCCCTTAGCAGGGCATGAGCAACTCCTTCTGGAGGTTGAGAAACGTCGGGAACATAGGGGCGTTAGAAGAAATAGTTATTATGAAAGAGAGATTTAGAGTAATGAGTAAAAAGAAAACTGTTGGAAAATGTGCTTTATGCAAAAAAAAGAATATAGAATTAAGAAATAGTCATATCGTGCCACGACTTGTATATCAACGTATTAAATCTCATCCAAATACACGATTTAGAAATATTTTTAGTATAAAAGATATTTATCAAGATGGCGAGAAGAAACCAATGTTATGTGCAGAATGTGAAAAATTCTTTAATAATTATGAGACTACTTATATTTTGTATTTTCAATTGTTTACAATGAATTAATATCATTTATATCTAAATTAATTTTATTACTACTTATATGTCCCATGTAATATTTTTTCATATTTCCACTCATTAAATCATAAAGTATTTCATGTGGATCATCTACAACATAATTTCTATCTTGTATAGCTTTGCAATGCTCACAAACATTACAAACATATGTTTATGGCATAATAAAAGTACACAGTATAGCCGCCTAAAAATGCATAGTATAAAATGTTAAAAAAAGACACTTGCTAACAACCAAACAATCCGTTATCGTTATGTTTGATAAGAACTAACGAAGGAGAACGAAAGGATGTTAAAAGTGCCTCAACAAGATTATATCAAATATTTAAGAGAATTTGAAGACCTAAATATTAACCAAATTAAAGAAAAGCTAAATATTAATTGGAGAACAGCAAAAAAATATGCTGATAAAGATAATTGGAATGAGCCAATAAAAAAGAGAACAAAAAAATCACCAGTAATGGAACCATACAAAGAAATAGTTGATACATGGTTAAATGAAGATAAATTAGTACCTAAAAAGCAAAGGCATACAGCGAAAGCAATATATAATAGATTATGTAATGAACATGGATTTAAAGGTGGATATAGAACAGTATGTGCCTATGTAGAAAAAACTAAAGCATTAATGAAAATTGAAAGTTCACCGTCATATGAAAGGCTTGAACATGAACCAGGAGAAGCACAGGTTGATTTTTACACAATGCAAGTTAGTAAGGAAGCAAATTTTGTCGATGTAAAAGTATTGGTATTAAGCTATCCATATAGCAATAATGCTTTTGTACAACCAGTTCCATCAGAAAACCAAGAGTGTTTTTTAGAAGGATTAAAAAAGCTATTTAAGAAATCAGGTGGTGTGCCTCAGTCAATATGGTTTGATAATTTATCAGCAGCAGTAGTAAAAATACAAAAAGGTGATGAAAGAATATTAACCGATAGCTTTTTAAGATTTAAAAGTCATTATGGCTTTAAATCAATATTTTGCAATGCAGCAGCTGGAAATGAAAAAGGAAATGTAGAGAATAAATGTGGATATGTAAGACGAAATTTTTGTGTTCCAATACCAATATTTAAAAGCTTTGAAACATTGGAAAATGAACTTGATAAGAGAACTAAAAAAGATATGCAACGTGTACATTACGCAAAAGATCAAAAGATACATGAATTATGGGAAGAAGATAAAAAGAATTTAAAAAAGTTACCAGATACAGAATATGAAATATATAGATTAGAAAGTAAAACTGTTAATAAATACGGTGAAATCAAGGTAGATAATACAGATATAAAGATATTTGGAGTCAATATAGGTACAAGCCTTCCTGTAAAGGTTACATGGGACAAAATAGATATATTAGACACAAAATATAACATGATTACATCAATACCAAGACCATATACAGATAAAATCCATGAGGTTCCATGGATAGAAGTATTTAAAGGATATAGTAAAAAGCCAAGAAGTGTAATACATTCACAATTTACAAAGATGTTACCAAAAGAACTAAAAGAATATATAAGCATAGAAAATTTAGATGTTCGAAAAGAAAGAATATCAGCCTGTATTAATTGGTTAAATGTATACAATATCAAGGACATATCAGTATGTATAGGACAATATAATCATAACAATAGTATTTCAACGATAACCGCTGCTTTATACGATAATTCTGAACATAGTGGAATTTACAAAAGTGATATAAATGAAAATTACACTCCAAAGGATATAAAAGAATCATCAATAAATTTATGCAAATATAATAAATTATCACATGGAGGTGTAAGTGTTGAATAATGAAGCAATAAAGGATATATGTAAACAGTTAAAAATAGCATATATAGATGATTTAATTGAAACTAGTACAACTAAGCAAAAAGAATATATTTATGAGGTTTTAAATGCTGAAATAGAAGGCAGAAAAAGAGCTAAACTTAGCAAATTATTAAAAACATCAAATATTCCTCAAATTAAAACATTTGAAGGATATAAATTTGACGAAATAATCTTTCCATCAACATGTAACAAAGAAAGATTAATATCATTAGAATGGATAAAAAATAAGGAAAACATAGTTTTAATGGGTAACGTAGGAACTGGTAAAACACATATGGCTACGGCCTTATCAATAGAGGCTTGCAGGAAAGGACTAAATGTACAATTTTTTAGGGTTTCTGAACTCGTTGAAACTTTAGTATATAAATATAATCAGGGTAACATACGTCAATTTAGAAACAGATTGAAGAAAAATGAATTGTTAATTTTAGATGAAGTTGGGTATGTACCATTTGATAAAATAGGATCAGAATTATTGTTTAATGTAATATCAGAATGTTATGAAAAGCAAAGTATAATTGTAACTACAAACCTTGAGTTTGGTCAATGGTCATCGGTTTTTGGAGATACAAAACTTACTGCTGCCTTGATTGATAGACTTGTGCATCATGCGAGCATTGTTTCTTTCCCAGGTGAAAGCAACAGGCTTGCACAAGCACTAACTAATCAAAAATAATATATAAATTTGTAGCAAGTGCACTATGCAAAAAAAAGAAGCTACATTGTGTATTTTTTACTTGCAAAACACACAAACATATTCACAATCAGATGATTTACTGTATTTTAATTCTATATTTTTATAGGTTTTTGCTAAATAATTATCTACACTTGGTAAGTATCCTATACCAATAAAACTTGTATTTAAATCAATAGATTCAGAAGCTTGTTCTATGTCATAATCTATAAAGTAAGACATGACAGTTGTTTTTTTATGACATTTCCAGCACTCTCTTTCCCAGGAGTAAAGATTAATACCATTGTTTTTAATAAAATTATATATTATTGTACTACTAGATATATTATGTGTATCAATTTTATGTTTTTGAACAAATTCAGCTACAATTCCATGTTCAGAGGTTGTTTTATTATTTTCATTTGAATTATTTATATTGTTTGAAATATTGTTTTTCTTTGATACTTTAGTTTTATGATTATATTTAAATAGTTTAAAAATATATTTCATTATAATATTTAATATAATAGTAATCAGTAATGCTAATATAAAAGTATATAAAAATCTCCATTTTCCCATGATATATTGACATACTATAGTTTTAATATAAGAAGAATTAGGAATCGTGTTAAAAATATAATTTGAGAGAATAAAACATCTAAATAACATACTTAAATCTAAAATTATTATTAAAAACTTCCTAATATGATTACTGTTGCTAAACTTTAATAAAATTCTATCTTTAAATATTCTTCTAAGGGTAGCAATTAAAACTATAAATAGGGTAGATAATAAAATACCAGGAACAGTAATAACAGATGTTTTTAAATCCATTAACATATGATTTAAAAATTCAATTGGAATTTCGATAAAGATACGTTTTAAGAAAAATAAAATCATAAGTATAATAAAAAAAGGTATAAATTTAATAAGAAAATTAAAAAAGTCCATACAATCACCTCATAAAGAAATTTTAGATATTATTTTATATTTCTAAATTTTGAATAATTAATTACTTTCTAGTCTTTTTCTCCATCCTAACCTTATCCAACATCACGATGTTTTTACATTCTGAAAATTTTTTTCAGTTTTTAGTATTCTTAGATATTTTGTTAATTTTTTTATATTTTTTTCAATTAAATTATCAATACCATTATGTAGTAAGTGGTCATTTTTCTTCATATATGCCCCTTATTGTGAAAAATATGACATTAATAAGCGAAAAATAAACCTACAGCTTTTGTTAGATGTAGGTTGAAAATACATTATGTTAAAGTATAAGCTATCAAATATATGTTTGAAACTTTATTTTGCTATTATTTTATTTTAATTTATGTTTTAAATCTTCTCATTTCAGAAATATTAATATCTTTAAAATCTTTTCGTCAACTAAATATAATTATTAGTTAAAATTAACTAAATTATTTAGCTTCTTTATCTATGTCTTTGTTATTTTCTTCTTTTTGTTGAAGTAATAATAAATTCATGTATTTAATAAAACTATCCTGACTTTTATCTGATAAGGTTTCAAATTCTTCTATTATTTCATCAGTATCGTACTCAACTGGTTGGTTATTTACTTCAGGATTATCTGTTCTGCCAAGTAAATAGTCTACAGAGCAATCGAGGTAATCGGCTATGCCTTTTAATGTTTCACCGTTTGGTATTGAACCATTATGTAATGCTATTATAAAATTACAAAAATTTTTCAACCAATCTATCGACTGCCTGCTCGAACAGGTAGTCGATAAATCTTAAAAAATAAATAATAAACTATTGACTAAATTATAGCAGAAAAGTTCAAAAATTAAAAGCAGTTATTTATTAACACCTATATATTTTGGAATAGTTATAAACAAAAATACAAAAACAAACAAAATACTACATATGTTCCATTGGAACATAACGATACTAAAGTATTGCTGTTATGAAGCTTGTCAGGCTTAAATATAATTAACTATATCTTTATATTCTTATTATAAAATAAAAATATAAACGTATAGTTAAATTATAAAATAATTGAGTTTAATTAGCATATAATTAAGTGAGGTGATTAAATGTCAAGTTTAAACGCTCAAAAGGAATTTGATAAAAAGATAGAAAAAAATACATATAAGGTAGTTAGCAGTTTTAGTGAAGGAAAAACAGTTGTAGAAATAATAAAGGAACTTCTATCAAGCAAAGTTAAAAATTTATAGTTGCTTGATGTATAGATAAAATTTTGATAGAATAACCCATAGAAATATGGGTTGTTTTTATAGAGTTTCAAGTATTAAAAAGGAGGAGTGTGCTTGGAATTAAGTAAAACAATTTATAGTACAGCACTTTACATGAGACTTTCACGAGAAGATGATGATATAAAAGAAAGTTCAAGTATATCCACTCAGAAAAAAATGCTTGAGGCATATGCAAATGAAAATAATTTGATTATATATGATGAATATATTGATGATGGATTTTCAGGAACAAATTTTGAAAGACCAGCCTTTAAAAGAATGATACAGGATATTGAAAATAAAAAGGTAAATTTGATTATAACTAAAGATTTATCACGTCTTGGAAGAGACTATATAACAACTGGTCAGTATACAGAGATTTACTTTCCTGAGCATAGCGTCAGATATATAGCAATCAATGATGCATATGATTCAGATAATGAATATAACGATATAGCACCATTTAAAAATGTTATAAATGAAATGTATGCCAGAGATACATCAAAGAAAATAAAGACAGCATTTAAGGCTCGTATGAAAGATGGTAAATATATAGCTAATTTTGCTCCTTATGGCTATACTAAGGCAGAAGATAATAAAAACAGACTTGTTCCTGATCCAATAGCCTCAGTTGTTGTTAAAGATATCTTTGCCATGGCTAAAAAAGGACTAAGACCTATAGATATAGTTAGAGAACTTGAAAGCAACAATATTATGTCTCCTGCAGTTTATAAATGTACAATAAATTCTAAATTGAATGTAGATACATACACAAAGCATAAGCAATGGACATCAGCAACGATAACCAAAATCCTTAAAAATATTGTATATTTAGGACATACAGCTCAGGGTAAATCAAGCAAAATAAATTTTAAGAGCAAAGTTACAGTTCAAACTCCAAAGGCTGAATGGATTATAGTTGAAAATACACATGAACCTTTAGTTGACCAAGATACTTTTGATAAAGTCGCACAGTACAGAGTTACAAGGACAAATAAAAGGACAAGGAACTTTAAAAACATATTCTCAGGTATAGCAAGATGCGCTGATTGTGGAAGAGCAATGTCATCCACTGGTACAAGAAAAAAAGGTGCAGTGGCTAATTTAGTTTGCGGTGGATATAAATTATATGGTACTAAAGCATGTACAAATCATTTTATTGATTATGATACTTTGTACAATATTGTTTTAAGTGAATTAAAAAAACAAATAAATTTGTCTTCAAGTGAAAAAAATGATATAGTAAAAATAATATCTAAAGAATTTGAAGTTAATTCATCTGATAATAATGAAACTGTTAATTCTCAGAGACATCTGCAAAAACTTAATAATCGAATGACTGAACTTGACCATATAATTAAACGAATATATGAAGATAACATTATCGGCAAAATTAGTGATGAAAGATTTTCAAAACTGCTTAAAGATTATGAGAACGAGCAAAAGAGTATTAAATCAATGATAGACAGATTTAATGTTTCTAATGAGAGAGTTAAGGAAGAAAGAAAAGCTTATATTAACTTTTTTAAGCTTGTTGAAGAAGTTGCTAATGTTGACAAACTAACTCCTGATTTGCTATATAAGTTAATTGAAAAAATTGAAATCGGACAGGGAGTATATGTGAAAACAGAGCAGGGCAAGATTAAGCAGCAAACCGTAATAATTTATTATAGATTCATTGGAAACATAGAAGAAAATAGGTATAGCATATATTAACCATGCACATGCATAGGCATTGTTTCCCATGTGCACATGCTTTTTTAAATTGATGGTCAAGGTTAAATGCAACTCTAGGTAGATACCCTAAATCCTCAAGTAAAGTAAACAATGGGAAAAATATAGCCATAGGTGGAAGCATAACAGCTATAACCCATGCTAGTGTTCTATATAAACCTAAAATAAAAATTCCATGTATAAATTCTGGTACATTTAGCCTTATACACAAATTTGTTAAGATGTTTTCAAATCCAAATAATAAATTACTTAATAATTGCGAAGGATAGTTAGCACCTTGAATTGTTATCCAAAGAACTATGCCAAGTAAACATAACATTATTGGAATTCCATAAACTTTTGACGTTAGGATATCATCAATTTTTTTATCTCTATAAAGTTTTTTCTTATCTTCAGTAACACATTTATCCTTCATTAATTTTGCATTTACATAGTTATCCTTTGAAATTTCTTCTCGAATAGATGATTTATTAATACCAATATCAATAACTTCAGAAATTTCACTTAATATTACGTCTATATTATCTATATTATTAAAGAAAGTATTATCTCCATCAAGAATTCTTAATGCAATATATCTTGGATTTGATAAATTGTATTTTTCTAATATAGGTATAATTATTTCAACGTTTTTTTCTATAATATCATTGTATTTTACAGTATGTGGTTTGATAACCTTTTTATTTACTGTAACATCTTCAATGCATCTTTTTAAATCTTTCATACCTGTTCCATTCCTTGCTGCTGTTAAGATAACAGGAATTCCAAGTTCGTTTTCCAAGCGTTCTTTATCGATTTGTATATTTTTCTTCTTAGCTTCATCTATGAGATTTAAGCATAAAATTACATTTGAGGTTATTTCCATAATCTGAAAAACTAAATTCAAATTTCTTTCTATACAAGTAGCATCTGCCACAACTATTACGGCGTTATGATTTCCATAACAAATAAATTCTTTAGCAACTGCTTCATCTTGTGAAGATGTAAACAAGGAATATGCGCCAGGTAAGTCAACTAAAATATAATCATTACCGTTATAATTAAATCCCCCTCTTGCATTAGAAACTGTTTTGCCAGGCCAGTTTCCAGTGTGTTGTTTCAATCCTGTTAGGTAGTTAAATACAGTACTTTTTCCCGTGTTTGGATTTCCTGCTAATGCTATTACAAATTCATTGTTATCATTTTTTATATAAAAAATATCCTCTGGCGCAATTTTGCCAGTAGATTGTGAAGTTAAGCCCATAATTTTCCCCCTTATTAGCTAATTAATTACAATAAATATATTTAGTTTCTTCATTTCTAAGTGCTATCATTGCACCCCTTATTCTATATACAGTTAGATTGTTTTTAGGTCCTTTTCTTAACACTTCTATATTAGCACCTTCAGTCATACCAAGTGCTAAAAGTCTTTCTTTAAGAGAACTATTAGTATTGTTTTTAACAATTCTAATTATATCGCCTGGTATGGCTTCACATAAATTTTTCATAATATCTCCTATTAATATAATTATTTATTTATTAGCCTAAGCTAAAACATAATATAGTTTATGAAATAAAAATTGTTTTGACACTAATACATAAACTTTTTAAGCATAAAATATATTACTGCTATAAAAAAGAGGTAAATTTATGAATAATAATTTTTATACATTTAGTGAGTACTTAAAAAATGACAATAAAGTTTTAACTCCATCTATGGAAGACTATGTAGAAATGATTTATAGAATGAGTATTGAAAATCAGAATAATGGTATTAGAGTTAGTGATTTATCTAGTGCTTTAAATGTTAAACCACCTTCTACTACTAAAATGATAAAAAGACTTTATGAGTTAGACATATGTAAATATAAGAAGCATGAAGCAATTGTTCTTACAAAAAACGGAGTGAATTTGGGGGAGTATTTATTGGATAGACATAACATAGTAAATTTTTTTTTGGAAAAACTTGGAGTGGAAAAAACTCTATTCGAGCAAACAGAAAAAATAGAGCATGTAATCAATTCAGAAACATTAGAGTGCATTAAAATGTATTTACAAAATAATATATAAAATACTATGCTGCAAATTTTAATAATGAATGTAAATATGTATTTATTGTAAAAATAAAAAACACAAAATAAAAAGAAATCAAAAGTTTCTTTTATTTTGTGTTGTAATTTTTATCAATTGTTATAACTGGATAATAGTTAATATTAATTTTTTTTATTTCTTGTGATATACTACACGTTAATTCGTCGGGAGTTTTATCGCATTCATTTGGTATAACTATATCAAAAAGTACATTTGTATGTGTATGACCTTTTACCAATCTAAAGTCATGCATTGAGTAGTTACAACCTAAATTACTCACTATGTTATTAACAATTTCTTTTAATTTGTTTGTTTCTTTATCGTTAGTTACAATAGGGTCAAGATGTATTACAAGATTAATATCTAGATCTTTGTGTATATCTCTTTCAATATTATCAATCATGTCATGACTTATTAGGATGTCCTCACTTGCAGAAACTTCAACATGTACTGTGGCAAAGTATTTGTTTGGACCATAGCTATGAACAACTAAATCATGCAAATTAAGAACGCCTTCGTAGCATAATATTTTATCAACAATATTATCGATTAGTTCTCTGTCTGGGGGTTCACCTAAAAGTGGATTTAAAATATCCCTTAAAATATCAATACCAGAAAAAATAATTATAACTGCAACAAGCATACCAACATATCCGTCTATTTTCAAACCTGTTAGCTTAGTGATAATAACTGAAATTAGAACTGCGGATGTAGATAAAACATCATTTAGGCTGTCCTTTGCTGTGGCCTTAATTGTAGTAGAATTTATTTTGTTACCCAAATTATTGTTTACATAGCATAAAAATAGCTTGATAATTATAGATAAAACTAAAATGATAAGCAGTATTACACTAAAACTACTTTCTTCTGGATGAAGTATTTTATCAAATGATGTTTTTATTAGTTCAATACCCAAAAATAATATAATAAATGTTACTATTAAACCTGAAATGTACTCTATTCTTGCATGACCAAATGGATGATCTTTATCAGCGGGCTTATTTGAAAGTTTAAAACCTACAAGTGTAATAACTGATGAGCTGGCATCAGAAAGGTTATTAATACCATCGGCAGTTATAGAAATATTATTAAATAGAAAACCAACAATAATTTTACTTGTGCATAGTAATACATTGCAAATTATACCTAAAATACTGCTAAACCTTCCATATCTTTCACGAACATTTGCATTCTTAACATCATTATAATTTTTAACAAATAGTTTAAGTAATGTATTAATCATATTAGACCTTCCATTAAAAATAAATTTTATATAAGTATATCACATTTAACAAAAATTTCAATATTGTCCTTATTAATAGTATTTAAATTTTTATAATATGTAAATATTTACAATGCAAAATATTGACAAATTATTTATTAAAATGTATAATTTATTATAATATGTAAGGGGATCATAGTATGAATTATTTATTACAATATAAAAACGAGTTGGAAAAATTACTTGATAATGAAGACAATGTAAGTTTTTTTTGTGAAAAATTAAAAAATCAATACACAGTTGGTATAGATGAATATACACATTTTGTAGATTTTATAATTAAATTTACAGAAGATAATGATCTTATGGTGGCATCTGCGTGGTTAAAAAATTACAAATGTTGGTGCTATTACAACAATAATGAATATGAAAAAGCAATAGGACTGGCTTTGAAATCATATGGTATACTTGAAAGTTTTGATTGTAAAAAAGGTATGGCCTGTATATGCAATTCTTTAATGGCTTTTTATTCTCAAATAGGTAAAGTTGAATTGGCAAATGACTGGGGAATCAAAGGGGTATTAATGGCAGAAGAATTAGAAGATGATGAGCTTATTTTAGCCATGCTGTTAAATATTTGTGTTGGATATATTGAACTTGAAAAGTATAGAAAGTCTAGAGAAACACTGGAATTTTTAGAAAATAAAAATTTTGAAATGAATAATGATAGAAAAATTACTTATTTACAATGTTTAGCAGAGGTTGAAATTAATATAGGTGATGTTAATTATGCGTTAAATATTTTAAATAAAATATATAAAATAGCTGATTTAGTCAATGCTGATTATTATATTGGTGAAACTATTAAGCTTGAAGCTATGGCATATTGTAGACTTGATCAGTATGATAAAGCTGATGAATTGTTTCAGAAGGCATATGAAATTAATAAAGATTTATCTAATACATTTTTAGTGTGTATAACTTTATTTAAGTGGGCAGAAATGTATTTAAAAAGAGGTAGTACAGATAAATCATTAGAAAAACTAAATGGTATGTTATCTACAGCTGAAAAACACAATTATATAACATTATTACAAAAGGCTTATAATTTATTATATAAAGTATTCAAAAATAGGAACAATTCAAGCAAAGCATTAATGTATTTGGAAAAGTATATAAATGTTAATGAACAGATAAATGAGGTACATTACAGTAAGTGGAATACAAGATTAAATATAGGGCATATGGAAAGAGAGGCAAAACTATATAAAATATTATATGATAAAACAGAGTTGCTTTCTTCAATAGGAAGAGATATTTTATCAAATTTGGATGAATCTATAATATTAAATATGATTACTAAAGAAATTTCAAAACTGATGATAGCAGATGTGTTTAGTATTGGGTTATATAATGAAGAAAATAGTGAGATAGTTTATAAATATATTGGTGAAAATTCAAAAGTTGCGGTTAAAGGACCTATTAAGATGGAAAAAGGAATTTCTTTGGCAGATTATTGTATTCGGTATGGAAAAGATATAGTTATAAAGGATTTTGAAAAAGAACATGTTGAATTTAATATTAATTCTTTAGAAGAATATTATGATGATGATATAAAATACCATTCATTAATGTTTACTCCAATGTTTGTAAAAGAAAAAATCATTGGTCTTATAACAGTACAAGCTGCAGAAGTGAATTCATATGATAAAAGTGATTTAAGCACGTTGAAGATACTTAGTAATTATGTAGCGACAGCTCTATTTAATGCAAATATGTACAAGGATATGGAGAATAAAGCTATATATGACAATTTAACTGGTATTTCTAATAGGCGAGAAATACTTAAGATAGGTGAAAATTCATTAAATAAATTTTTATTGAACGGAGAAAATTTAACTATTGCTATGATAGATATTGACAAGTTCAAAAAACTAAATGATAATTATGGACATGTAGCAGGTGATAAGGTTCTTTGTAATGTAGCTGATAATATTAGTAAAAGTATTAGAAAGACTGATTATATTGGAAGATATGGTGGAGATGAATTTTTATTGATATGTACCAATACAAAATTAGAACAAGCATTTTCTATTACCGAAAGAATTAGAAAGGTTATTTATAATGATAAATTAGAGTTTAACAATAAAGCTACAAAGGTGAGTGTTAGCATAGGTTTGTATGAATTTGAAGCTGGTGATAATGAATTCATGTTAGGAGTACATAAAGCAGATGTTTCATTATACGAAGCAAAAAAAATATACGGCAATAAAGTTAGACAAAATAATAAGAAATTTAACAATATAGTTAAATTGATGAAAAGAGCAGATTAGAGAAATATTAATTCCATAGAATGTATAAGGTGTGGTGAATTTAAAAAAATTTGCCCGACAAATGCTATTTATAGTGGATTTAAATCAAAATAAAGTTAATCAAAACACCTAAGCTATGGTACATCAGCTTAGGTGTTTTTAATCTAATTCTAATGATACTCTTATTGACATATAATATTATACGTCATATAATATTATATACAAATATTTTTATTATGAAAAGTAAAGAAAGGATGTTTATATGACATTTCAATTAGGTTCTGTTTTGTTGGATGCTTGTGTATTAGCTGTATTATCAAAAGAAGATACTTATGGTTATAAACTAACACAAGAAGTTCAGTCAATTGTTAGTATTTCGGAATCAACGCTATATCCAGTACTAAGAAGATTACAGAAAGATGAGTGCTTGGAAACATACGATATGCCTTTCCAAGGTAGGAATAGAAGATACTATAAAATTACTACAAGGGGAAAAGATGTTCTTGAAGTATATCAGGAAGAATGGATAGAATATGTAAAAAAAATTAACAAGGTTTTAGGTGGAGGTAAATAAATTATGGATAGGAAACAATTTATTGTTGGGTTAAGGGAACAATTAATGTGTTTACCACATGACGAGAGGGAAAAAGCAATAAGTTACTATGAAGAATATTTTGATGATGCTGGAGTTGAAAATGAAGCAAGTGTATTAGCTGAACTGGGTGATGTTAGTAAAATTGCAAAAGAAATAATTGAAAATTCAACTACAACTTTAGAATCTGTATCGAAAAATAAATATTCTTCATCAAACAATTATTCACAGCATACTAAAAATATGGGAAGCAATAATAATTCTAATAACTCAAAAAATGGCCATAGTTATAATTATAGCTATAGTTATTCAAAAGATAAAAATAACAAAAGTGGAAATGGCAACTCGAATTTAAAACCTTTGTGGATAATATTGTGTATAATAGGTTGCATAGTTGCTTTGCCAATAATATTGTCAATATTTGGTTTGGTCGTAGGACTAATAGGCACAATAATTGGATTGGTATTTTCATCAATTGGATTGGCTATTTCTTTGATTGTAGGTATTGTAGCAGTACCGTTTACAGGTATAGCTGTTATAGGTAAAATACTATTTTCCTTAGGCAAAGGACTTGTAGGAGTAGTATTACTTATACTTATAATTATAGGTATTATAAAATTAGTTCAAGTTATTAGAAATTATTTCGAGAATAGAAATAGGGCTTAGCTGGAGGATTGGAAATGAAGAAGGTATTAGTAACAATTTTTATTATTGGTATTGTTTTACTCGTAATAGGGGGAATAATTATGACAACACAGCATGAGGGTGTTGAATTATCTAATAATAAAGATTTTGATTTTCACTTAAATTTTAATTTAGATAAAATAATTAATAAAATGAAAAATATAAATTTTAATAATAAAGTTTTCGATGAAAATAATTTTAAAGATGTAAATGATTTCAAATTTGATACAATAAAAAAAGAATTTGAAAAAACAGATGATATATCAGTAGAATCATCTATATATTCCACCTTTATTCAAAAAGATAGTAGCTTAAGCAAGATTAGTGTAGAGGTTACTAGACCAATTGTTGAAGATAAGGATGAATACATATTTGAAGTTGAATTTAACAACAGTTTAGATAAATTAATTATTAAGCAAACATATGATTATAAAGATAATATTTTCAATAAATATCAAAAACTTTTTAATAAATGCAAGATAATTATTAAAGTTCCAGATAACTTTGAAATAGGTGACGTAGATATAAATTGCTCAGTTGGTAGTATTAACATAAATGAGATAAATGCTAAAAATGTTGAAATTAAAGGTGGAGTATCATCAATAAATTTAAATGATATAGAAGCGACCTCAATTGAATTAGAAACAGGAGTTGGAAGCTTGAACGCAAAGAATGTTTTATCTAAAAAGTTTGAATTTGTTAGTGGTGTAGGCAGTATAGATTTCGAGGGAAATATAGAAGATTTATTTAATATAGATTTAGGTACAGGGAGTGCAAAAATATATTTGCCTGAAAAAGAAAAGAATTATAACTATGACTTAGATTCTGGAATAGGTAGTGTTAAGATAAATGGTTTAAAACACAAGGATAAAGCTAAGATAAACAATGAAGTATCTAAAAACATAGTTGTGGAGACAGGTACAGGTAGCATAAGTATTTTTACTAAATAGTAAACATTATTTGACCTATATTCGTTATGCTTGTATAATATGTTTAATGGGATTAGTAACGAAGGAGAAACAAAATGTCTATTAAACTAAAGTATAAAGTTTATGAAATAATGGATACAGATTTTCTTAAAATATATTATAAAGAAACTATTAAAGAAGCAATTAAGAAATTAATGTTTTCTAAAAGGGATGAAATTGTTTTAGTAAATGAAGATGATGTAATTGTTGGAATATTTACTAAAACAGATATATATAAAATGAGAAATTCAAAAGAAAGCGAATTTGAAAGGCCTGCTTTTGATTTTTCTGTCAATGACATAGTAAAAGTGAATTATGATGAAAATGTTATACTTGCTAAAGATATAATGATACAAAAAAATCTTGGAAGATTATTTGTTGAAAAAGATGAAAAAATAGTTGGAATAATAACCAATAATAATATTAGAGATAGATTTTATGCTAAAGTTGAAGATTTGCATATAATGACAGAAGAAGCATTTGATAACATTTGTGAAGCTGTATGTATATGCGATTCTAATGGTGAAGTTATATATTGGAATAAAGCATCAGAAAAATTATATAACCTAAAAAAAGATAAAATAATTGGTGCAAATATAGCTAATTATTTTCCTAATGCTTTGACAAGTAAGGTTTTTAAAGAACAAAAAGCTTATAAGTACGTATTACATCAACCTGTTAAAGGGAAAGAGGTATTTTTAAGTGCTGTTCCTATATTTAATAAAAATAATCAAATGACTGCTGTTATTACTACTGATAAGGATATAAACGAATTAGACAAATTGATGGATAAACTTAAAAGAGAAGAAGAAAAGTCTAAATATTATGAAGTAAGATATAAGGAACAAATAAAAAAGCAGTATAGTTTTTCAACAATAATCAGTAAAAATAAAAAAGTTATTGAAGCGATAGCTTTATCACAACGTATTTCAACTAGTAATGCAAATATAATGATTACTGGAGAAAGCGGTACAGGAAAAGATGTTTTTGCACGTGCAATCCACGATTCTAGCGGAAGAAAAGGTAAATTAGTAGCACTAAATTGTAGCGCTATACCTGAGGAACTGTTAGAAAGCGAGTTGTTTGGTTATGAAGAAGGAGCATTTACTGGCGCAGTTAAAGGTGGTAAAATAGGAAAATTTGAATTAGCAAACAACGGTACGCTTTTTTTAGATGAAATAGGTGAAATGCCTATAAAGATGCAAAGCAAGCTGTTAAGAGTTTTACAAGATGGCATAATCAATAGATTAGGTAGCGATAAATCTATTAAAACTAATGTTAGAATAATATCCGCTAC
Organism: Sedimentibacter sp. zth1; assembly: GCF_017352195.1. Lineage (NCBI taxonomy): Bacteria > Bacillati > Bacillota > Tissierellia > Sedimentibacter > Sedimentibacter sp. zth1. The sequence continues at coordinate 72,369 of NZ_CP071445.1, forward strand.
AAATATTGATATAAAAAGTGCTATAGAAAATGATAAATTTAGAAATGATTTGTACTATAGATTGGCTGTAGTAAATATTGAATTACCGCCACTTAGAGAAAGAAAAGATGACATAAGAGAATTAACTAAATATTTTATAAAGGAGTTTTCGGAAAAAGAAAACATATCAATTGATAGCTTTGATGATGAAATTTATGATATATTTAGTGAATATTGTTGGGAGGGTAACATAAGAGAACTTCGAAACGTTGTACAAAGAATAGTTATACTTTCAAATGATGGTATCATAAAAAAAGAAGATATACCAGAATATATACTTATATATAAATCAAATACAAATATAAGTACAATGATAGAAAATCTTGAAAATGATTTGGATTTTGACGATAATATAAAAAAAATAGAAATAAAGATGTTAAAAGAAGCAATAAACATATCTAAGGGCAACAGGTCCAAAGCTGCTAAATTGTTAAAAATAAACAGAACTACTTTTTATTACAAGATAAAACAATATGGACTTGAGAAACTGTTAGATTAAAATAGTGTTTAGAAATTGACATGTTGTTTAATAATGAACAATATATATATATTTCTACAAAATACGACATTAAAGCTATAAATGTTGGAATGTAAAGACTTTGTTAAAAAAATAACTTGTTATTAAAAATGTACTGTCAGTTTTTGAACAGTACATTTTTTTTGATTATTTTTATAAAAAGTTGTAAACGTTTGCAAATCTAAAAAACACTTTTCTACTTAATTAAAATTAGTTTTTTGACATTTAAAGTGATTAAAAAATCATTAGTGTTTTGGCATGAACTTTGCATATTGCATAATTGTATAGATGTAACATAATAAAGCAATTAGAGGAGGCTTAGTATGAGTTTAATATACAATTTTCCTTTGAAGATGCATGTAGGTGCACCATGCAAAGCTATAGTAAATGTAGATGAACTTATTAAAAGAGGACAGTGTATAGCAGTTCCGGAAGGCTTAGGAGCAAAAATACATTCTAGTGTAACTGGAAAAGTAAAAGATTTCAATGATAAATTTATTTTGATAGAAGCAGATAAAGAACAATCAGAAGATTATGTCAAAATAAAAGATTGCGAAACGTTAAAAGATATTTGTTTTGAGGCCGGCATAGTTGGTGCAGGTGGAGCTGGTTTTCCTACTCATATTAAAGTAGGAACAGAATTAAAGGCTGGATACATAATAGCTAATTGTGTAGAATGTGAACCTGTTTTATGTCACAATATCACAATGATAGAACAAAATCCTGAACTTGTTGTAAAAGGAATTAAATATGCCATGGAAGCTACTAAAGCTACACATGGTGTTATAGGTATCAAAGAGAAGAATCAAAATGCTATTAAAGCATTAGAAAAGATTTTACCAAATTATAAAGATATCACAATTAAAACTCTTCCTAATTTATACCCTATGGGAGAAGAAAGAGCATTAATTCATGAAATTTTTGATAAATGGCTTGAGCCAACACAATTACCTATTGAAGCAAACTGCGTAATTTTAAATGCAGAGACATTGGCTAATATTGTTAGAGCAGTTGAAGATAAGAAGCCTGTCATAGATAAGGATGTTACTGTTGGTGGAAAATTAGTAAATGGTAAAAAGCAAAATGTGTTTTTCAATACTCCAATTGGCACACCAGTTAAGGAAATGATTGAAAAATGTGGTGGAATAGATGGAGAATATGGTGAAGTAATTATAGGTGGACCTTATACTGGTTCAGCAGGAAATATAGAGGAAGGTGTTGTTACAAAAACAACTGGAGGAATAATAGTAACTATTCCATTCCCTAAATATGAAGGAAAGCTTGGACTTTTAGTTTGTGCTTGTGGAGCTAATGAAGATAGACTTAGAGACATAGCATCAAAAATGGGTTCAGAAGTTGTAGCAGCAGTACCATGTAAAAACGTAGAGGTTATAAAAGGAGCAAATAAATGTAAAACTCCAGGAACATGACCTGGGCAAACAGCTGTAGTTTTACAGCTAAAACAAGCAGGAGCTAAAAGAATTCTTATATCAAATTGTAGTGATTGTACAAATACAGTTATGAATAGTGCTCCACAATTAGGACTTGGTGTTTACCATCATACTGACCATACATTTAGAACTGTTGATCACGAGTTATCAAGAAGATTAGAGTTATAATATATAATTAATTTATAAAAGGAGAGTGCAAAATGTCATTAAGCGCTGAACATGTAGAAGAAATAAAAACAGAACTAGCAATTGTTTGTTGTAGAATTGAAGCTGGTAATGTTATAGGTGCAGAAAACTTAGAAGACCCAGCAATCTTTGATGATTTACAAGATTCAGGCCTTTTAAAAGTACCTGCAGATTGTTTAAGAATAGAACAAGTAATAGGTGCAAAATTAACTAAAACAATTGACTCTTTAACACCTTTAACTCCTGATATATTAGAAGGAATTAAAGAAGCAAGCGTTAAAAAAGTTGAAATTAAAGTTGATGAAAATGCAAAGGCAGTTTTAAAATATAACAAAAAGTCTGGGGATGTAGTAGAAGCTCAAGATTTTGAAAATCCAATGCATTTTGAAAAAATGATAGATTCTAATTTGTTCAAAATAGATGATGAAGTATTAACTATAAAAGATGTTATAGGAAAAAAATTAAATAAGGATGTAGTAGCATTAACACCAGTTGTAGGAGAAATGATAGAGGGCTTTGTTCCTAAAAAAGCAGATAAACCAACAAACTATGTTAGATCAGCTACAAATAGTGGAGTTATGAGAATAAAAATAGACGAAGGTAAAGGAATTGATATTCAAATACCATTAAATGTCATAGCACAAGGTGGATTTGAGCAAGAGGTTGAATGTGGAGATGTTGCTTACAATCAAGTAGCAGCTACAGAAGTAAAAGAAGTGCAAAATGGAAGTTTTGTACAAGAACCAAAAGAAATAAGAAAATTATTAAAGAAACATCATAAAATTACAGAAGTTAAATTTGGTAAAGAAACTAAAATAGAAGGTTCTACTCTATATATTAGAAAAAGTATTTGTAAAGATGCAGTTAAAGGTAGTGAATTAGTAAAAGACATAAAAATTGAAATTATCACACCTAATGAATATAACAAATATAGTGAAACTATCATGGATGTTCAACCGATAGCTACTAAAGAGAAAGATTGCCAAGTTGGTAGTGGTGTTACAAGGATGTTAGATGGTGTAATCATGATGGTAACAGGCATTGACGAAGATGGAGTTCAAATAGGTGAATTTGGTTCTTCAGAAGGTATATTGGAAGAAAATATTATGTGGGGTAGACCGGGTGCACCAGATAATGGTGATATCTTTATTAAAACACAAGTTACAATAGTTGCTGGAACAAATATGGAAAGACCAGGTCCATATGCTGCTCATAAGGTTTCTGATATAATTACTCAAGAAATAAGAGATTTTATGAAAGAAGCAGACGATTCATTATTTGAATCTAATGAAGAAGTTATACAATACAGAAGACCTGGAAAGAAAAAAGTAGTTATAGTTAAAGAAATAATGGGTCAAGGTGCAATGCATGATAACTTAATATTGCCTGTTGAACCAGTAGGTGTTTTAGGAGGAAAGCCTAACGTTGATTTAGGTAATGTTCCAGTTATGTTATCTCCACTTGAAGTATTAGATGGAGGAATTCATGCTCTTACTTGTATAGGACCTGCATCTAAAGAATGTTCAAGACACTATTTTAGAGAACCATTAGTTATAGAAGCTATGAATGATGAAAATATAGATTTATGTGGAGTTATATTTGTTGGTAGCCCTCAAATAAATGCTGAAAAATTCTATGTATCTGAAAGACTTGGAATGATGGTTGAAGCATTAGATGTTGATGGAGCGGTAGTAACAACTGAAGGATTTGGAAACAACCATATTGATTTTGCTAGTCACATCGAGCAAATTGGTATGAGGGGAGTAGAAGTTGTTGGTATGTCGTTCTGTGGAGTTCAAGGTGCGTTAGTTGTTGGTAACAAATACATGAAACACATGGTAGATAACAACAAATCCGAAGAAGGAATCGAAAACGAAGTATTAGGTTGCAATACACTATGCAAAGAAGATGCATTAAGAGCACTATCAATGTTAAAATCAGCTCTTGATGGAGATGAAGTTAAAGCTCCTGAAAGAAAATGGAATGCTAATGTAAAAGAAAGTAACTTAGACTTAATTGGAAATTCTTTAAATGATAAAATTGATAGAGTAGCTAATGAAACTAGTATTCCACTTAGTGAAAAAAGAAAAAAGAAAATGGGTGGAAATCAATAATAGATGAAACATAAGAGGTAAATATGAAATATTGTGATAACTTAATTGAAATGAAAGGCATCATCACAGAAGTTCATGATGGTTGTGTTGCTATTGAATTCAAAGGAAGACTTGGAACACTTAGAATTCCAAAGAGAATGCTTATTTCAGATTATGAATTAAAGGAAGGCTTAGAGATAGGACTTAAAATGAGTTTTATAGAAGTGCTTTCAGATAAAATAGATGAAAAATATAAAAAAAATATAGAAGCAAAAAAAGAAAGGTGTGAATAAAGTGAAAGGATTACAATCAGAAATATTTGTCCCTATAACTCCTAAATCTGTGTGGACACCAGTTACAAAAGAGTTAAAGGATATGAAAATAGCTTTTGCTACAGCAGCAGGAGTGCATTTAAAAAGTGAAAAAAGATTTAACCTTGCAGGAGATTTTACTTATAGATTAATACCAGGGGATACAAAAACAGATGACTTAATGGTATCACATGGTGGATATGACAATGGTGATGTTAACAAAGACATCAACTGTATGTTCCCCCTTGATAGATTAAGAGAGTTAAAAGCTGAAGGTTTTATAGGTGATATAGCACCAACTCATGTAGGATTCATGGGTGGTGGTGGAAACCAAGAAAAATTTAAACATGAAACTGGTCCAGCAATCGCTAAAATATTAAAAGATGAGGGAGTAGATGCAGTTGTTTTAACTGCTGGCTGAGGTACTTGTCACCGTTCTAGTGTACTAGTTCAAAGAGCCATAGAAGAAGCAGGTATACCTACTATAATAATAGCGGCATTACCTCCAGTAGTTAGGCAAGCTGGAACTCCAAGAGCAGTTGCACCATTAGTTCCAATGGGAGCAAATGCTGGAGAACCACACAATGTTGAAATGCAGACTGCTATATTGAAAGATACATTGCAACAATTAGTTAAAATAGAAACACCTGGTAAAATTATTTCATTACCATATGAATATGTAGCAAGAGTTTAGTATTATGAAAAAAGAAATTAGTAAATTAACAATTAAGGTATTTAGTATAGATGATGTCATATTAGGCGAAAGCACATATATAGCAAAAAACGTACTGAGCTTAAATAAAAGTGTAGTAAGTAAGGCACATGATAATTTTACTAATTATATTAAATCAATAAATATTGATATTATAAAAAAAGAAAATAGAAATATTTTTGTTAACTCCATAATGGATTTTATTCCTATATCTACTAAGGTTTTAGGCAAAGTAGGTGAAGGTATTACGCATACATTAACAGGTGTGTGCGTAATGCTAACTGGAGTTGATGAAAAAGGCATACAAGTTGCTGAGTTTGGTTCATCAGAGGGTATATTAAATAAACATGTAATTTTAAATACTCCTGGCACTCCAAGTGATACAGATATTATAATTCATGTTGATGTTGTTTTATACGAAGGTATGGGAACAGTTAGAAAAGCTATATTATCATCTCACTTAGCATGTGATATCATAATTCAAGAAATAAGAGAATGTATGAAAAAACTCAATGGAAGAAGTTGTGATGAGAAAAAAGACTTTATCCACACCATTGATGACTCGAATATGAATATTGCAATAATAAAGCAAGTGGCTGGACAAGGGGCAATGTATGATACTCATGTGTTACCTAGTGAGCCTTGTGGCGTAAAAGGTGGGAAATCAGTAATAGACATGGGTAACTTGCCAATTGTATTAACACCCAATGAATACAGAGATGGTGCTATACGAGCAATGTATTAGAAAGCAGGTAATATAATGGGAATAGGTCCATCTACTAAAGAAACAACATTACATCACTTTAAAGATCCACTACTTGATGTTGTATCAAAAGATAGTGAAGTAAATCTTATGGGAGTTATAATAGTTGGAACACCTCAAGCAAATGAAGAAAAATACTTTGTTGGTAGAAGAGTGGCTTCAATTTGTCAGTCGATGAATTTAGATGGTTGTATAATTTCTGTTGATGGTTTTGGCAATAGTCATGTTGATTTTGCCAATACGATAGAGGAAATAGCTAGTAAAGACATATCGGTAGTAGGTATGAGCTTTATAGGAACGCAGGGTAGTTTTGTTACGACTAATGAGTATATGGATACCATAGTCGATTTAAATAAATCAATTGATGGAATCGAAACATTGAGAGTCGGAGAAAATTCATCAGTAGAATTAGATGCTAAAAAGGCAATAGCAATGTTAAAACTCAAAATTCGGAGGAGTATAAAATGATAATAAAAAAATCACTTCAGGCTATAGATTCTCATACAATGGGAGAACCTACTAGAATTATAACAAGTGGTATTCCAAAAATACATGGAAAAACAATGGCAGAAAAAAAACAATACTTAGCAAAAAAATTAGATTATATAAGAACTGCAGTTATGAATGAACCAAGAGGACACAATGATATGTTTGGATCAATCCTTATGGAACCTATATCTGATGATGCTGATTTTGGTATAGTGTTTATGGATGGTGGAGGATACCTAAATATGTGTGGACACGGTTCTATTGGTGCTGCTTCAGCAATTGTTGAAACAGGAATGGTAGATGTAGTTGAACCTATAACAAAGGTAGTGCTTGAATCACCAGCAGGACTTATAAAAGCTGATGTAAGAGTAGAAAATGATAAAGTAAAAGAAGCAACAATTACAAATGTACCTTCGTTTTTATATAAACGCGATTTAAAAATAAATGTACCTGAAGTTGGAGAAGTTACATTGGACATTTCATTTGGTGGTAGTTTTTTTGCAATAGTAAGTATAGAGCAACCAAACTTGAATTTTAAAATTTGTCCTGAAAATTCACAAATGATTAAAGAAATAGGTATTAAAATTAGAGATGAAGTAAATAAAAGTATAATTGTTTCTCATCCATATTTAACACATATAAAAACTGTAGATTTGGTTGAGTTTTATGGTCCAAGTAAAAATCCAAAAGCTTCTCTTCAAAATGTTGTTGTATTTGGAGCAGGACAAGTTGATAGGTCTCCTTGCGGAACAGGAACAAGCGCTAAGATAGCAACTTTATTTTCAAAAGGTATATTGAAAATTAATGAAGAATTTGTATATGAAAGTATAACAGGAACATTATTTAAAGCTAAAGCTATTGATGAAATAAAAGTTGGAGAGTATAATGGTATAGTTCCACAAATTACAGGAAAAGCATATATTACAGGATTTAACCATTTTGTTATAGATGAAGATGATCCATTGAAATATGGTTTTAAATTAGGATAAATATATTTTTACAACTAAATTTGTGAAAAATTATACAATGATATGGAGGATATTATGAAGAAATTAGCTTTTTTAGGCGGAAACTTAATTGATGGTACAGGAAAAGACTTAATTAAAAATTCTCTTGTATTAGTTGAAGGCAAAAAAATAGTTTACGCAGGTAGCATGAAAGAAATTTCAAGCGATTATGAGAATATAGATATAACAGGAAAAACTATAATGCCAGGTTTGATAGATACACACTTACATTTTAGTGGTAACTTAACTGACAGTGATAGTGATTGGGTACTTGAAGATGTTGTACAGAAAACAGTAGTAGCAGTACAACAAGCACATGAATGCCTTGAAAACGGTTTAACTACTGTTGGAGAAATATCTCGTTCAGGTATTGCAATCAGAGATATGGTTGAAGCAGGAGTTATGCAAGGACCAAGAGTTGTAACTTCAGGACTTGGATTTTGTAGAACAGCAGGACATGGAGATAGCCATAAACTTCCATATAGCTATAATCATGATTCTCATCCATGGGCTGAGAGAGTTGATGGACCATGGGATTTAAGAAAAGCTGTAAGACATAGACTTAGAGATAATCCAGATGCAATAAAAATATGGTCAACAGGTGGTGGAATTTGGAGATGGGATAGGAAATTGGACCAACACTATACATTAGAAGAAATACAAGCAGTAGTAGATGAATGTAACATGGTTGGAATTCCAGTATGGTCACACGCTGAAGGATATGGTGGAGCATTAGATAGCTGTAAAGCTGGAGTACATCTTATCATTCATGGTCAAACATTAAATGAAGAATGTTTAGACATTATGGCTGAAAAAGGAATTTATTTCTGTCCAACAATCCAGTTCTTAAATGAATGGTTTAAAACTTATGCTCCACCTTACAATCCAGAGGTACATGATAAATTCCCTGGAGATACAGTTGCAGAAAAAGAATTGAATAGAGTATATGCTAATCTTAGACGTGCGAAAGAAAAAGGAATAGTTCTAACAATTGGCTCTGATTCATTCTGTTCAAGCTTAACACCTTATGGAACTACAGCAATAGGAGAAATGTATTCTTTCAATGAGAAAGCACATATTAGCAATATGGATGTTATAGTAGCAGCAACAAAATCAGGTGCGGAAATGCTTAAGGTTGGAGATATAACAGGAACGCTTGAAGAAGGTAAATTTGCGGATTTATTAGTAATTGAAGGAAATCCACTTGAAAACATTAGAACTATAAGTGTTGAAAATATGGAAGTTATATTAAAAGAAGGAACATTTGTAAAAAATAATTTATAAAAAATAATTTAATAATAAACTAATAAAAATACATTTTTACTAATTAAAAGGTAAAAATGTATTTTTGTTTATACATAACATAATGTACTAAAATAATTAAAAATGAAAATGGGAATTAATATTAATATAAATATAGTAACTAAAGGATAAAAATGATGAAAAAATTATTTAGCTTATGTTTAATAATATTGACCTTATTTTTGGTTATTTTTACGGATTTAAGTATTGAAAAAAAAGTAGAAAGTAATAATGAAGAATTGCATAAAACAAAGGTCATAAATGATATTACATTAAAAGAAGTTGAATGGTTAACTGTGGAAAAGAAAAATTACATTGAAATTGACTATGAGGGTGCGAATATTAGAACAAGATATAATACTCCAGAGGGATTTCAAAGAGAAACAATTAAAGAAGGAAGTTTTGCGGATTATTTAGCAAACAAAAAATTAAAAAATTATGGATATAAAGCTTTATATTACAATGGAAGAATAAAATCCAATAAAAATATTTATGATAGTGTTTTGGACTACAATATAGGCAATCAAAATTTACATCAAGCAGCTGATGCAATAATGTTTTTGAAAGCAGATTATCTATTTAACAAAGGATTTTACAATGACATAAGTTTTAGTTTTGTCAATGGGTTTAAAGCTGAGTATAGTAAATGGATGGCAGGATACAGAATAAAGGTTAGAGATAACGAAGCATCGTATCATAAGTGTAAAGAACAAATTTGTACCTATGAAGATTTTCTAAAATACATGAATATGATTTTTGCATATTGTAGTACAATTTCACTTAAAAAGGATTTAACACCGGTGCGAATCCATGAAATGCAAGTTGGCGATGTTTTTATAAATTCAGAAACAGTAGGCCATGCAGCTATAGTAGTGGATATGGCGATAAACTATGAAACTGGAGAAAAATTATTTATGTTAGCGCAAAGCGGAACACCAGCACAGCAAACACAAATACTTATAAATATAAATGACGCTACAATTAGTCCGTGGTATAGTATTGATTTTGGGAATGAGCTAATTACCCCAGAATGGACATTTTCATCCACTGAGCTTATGAGATTTAAAAAGTAAGTTAAAAATATTTTAAGAATTATACCTATTATATTTTAATAAATGATAGGTATAATTTTTTTATAAGCAAAATAGAAATGGTGTGTTATACTATAATTGAAAGAGGTGGTTAAATGAAAATACTTGTTTGTGATGATGAGGTTGAAATCGTAGAAGCAATTGAAATCTATCTATCGAATGAAGGATACCAAATATTTAAGGCATACAATGGTAAAGAGGCGCTACAAATATTAAGTGAACAAGAAGTGCATCTGATTATAATGGATATTATGATGCCTGAAATGAATGGAATTATAGCAACAAAGAAAATAAGAGAAAAATACAATATTCCAGTTATAATGTTATCGGCTAAATCTGAGGATACTGATAAAATAATAGGACTAAACCTAGGAGCCGATGATTATATAACAAAGCCATTTAATCCATTAGAACTAATTGCTAGAGTTAAATCACAATTAAGGCGTTATACTATGTTAGGAAATTATGTTATAAAAACAGGTATATATAAGGTTGGTGAATTAATAATTGATGATGAACAAAAACAAGTAACAGTTGATGGAGATATAGTAAAGCTTACACCAGTTGAGTATAAAATATTATTATTGCTTATACAAAATCAAGGAAAAGTGTTTTCAATTGACAATATATACGAGAGTGTATGGAATGAGCCTTCATATAGTGCTGAAAATACAGTAGCAGTGCATATAAGAAGAATTCGTGAAAAAATTGAAATCAATCCTAAAAAACCTAAATATTTGAAGGTGGTGTGGGGAGTTGGCTACAAAATTGAAAAAAATCAATAGAAGCATATTTTTAAAAATAGTTGCATATTTAATTATAATTATTTGTAGCTTCACATTTATATTACTTGGGTTTAAATTTGTAGACCATGATGAAGATATTGAATCAATATTTCAAAAAGATTTTCTTAAAAGCTATAAGCTGTGTAAAATTTATAGAGATTATGTTTATAGAATAAAAGATCTCATGGAAGATAATGAAGAAGATTTAGATTATAGCTATAAGTTAAATAAACTTAAAAATACTAAAGGTATGTATTTTTATGTAACAAATGGAGTTGAAACAGTTACTAACGTAGAAGAATATGACAGAAATTTTTTTATGAATCAGAAAACATATTTATTGATAAGCGATAATGATATAACTATAAATCCGAAAATTGAGAGTATCATTGATAATGACATAGATTACTACTTTAATTCAATGTTAAGAAATTTTGATAATACTGATTGTAAAATAAGCATTGCTTTTGCAAATGAGTTTATCGCTCCGTTAGAGGAAACATGGGCTGAATCAACAAGAAATAGTACAATATTAGTTTGTATTTTAGTTTTATTATTGCTGATTTCAACTATAGCTTTTATATACCTAGTAATTACAACAGGGAAAAAAGCAACTGATGAATTAATACATTTGAACTATTTTGACAGGTTATTTACAGATTTTAATTTAATAATAATAATATTGATTATAAGTTTAACAGTTAGTTTTTTAGGTGATAATGATTTGTATGATTATTTTATGAGATATGTTATTGCAAGTGTCGTAACTACATCTTTGGGTATTACTATATTATTGCATTTATCACTAGTAAGGCATATGAAAAATGGAACACTCATAAAGAAAACATTGATTTATACAGTGCTTCATAAAATTCATTCTGTTACATTATCAATTTTCAATGCAGGTTCTTTGATGGTAAAATCAATATTTATTTTAGCTATTTTTACAACAGCTTGTATTATAGGTACACTATTTTTCCCTCTAATATTTTTAGTATTTGCAGTAGCAATTTATTTTGTCTATGTAAATGTACAAAAATTTATTAAGCTTCGAGTTGGAGTAAACAATATTAAGGATGGAAATTTGAAAGAAAAAATATACATTAAGGGTAATGGTGAATTAGCCAAGATTGCGAACAATATAAATTCTATATCTGAGGGTTTAGAAAAAGCTGTATACAATGAGGTGAAAAGTGAAAGATTGAAAACTGAATTAATCAGTAATGTATCACATGATATTAAAACACCGTTAACGTCTATCATAAATTATGTTGATTTACTTAAAAGAGAGAATATTGAATCAGAAAACGCAAAAAAATATCTTAATATATTAGACAATAAGTCACAAAGACTTAAAATATTGACAGCTGATTTATTTGAAGCAGCTAAAGCTACCAGTGGTAACATGCCTGTTAACTTTGACAAGGTTGATGTGTATTCATTAATCCAGCAAGGACTTGGAGAATTAGAAGATAAGGTTGAAAAATCTAAGCTTATTTTCAAACTCGGTATTATAGAAAACAAAATATATGTTAAAGCTGATGGAAGACTTTTGTGGAGAGTTATTGAAAATTTATTTTCTAATGTATTTAAGTATGCACTTGGTGGTTCGAGAGTTTATATAGACTTTATAGATAATGTAGATGAGAAAAATGTTGCAATTATAATAAAAAACATTTCGTCATATGAATTAAATGTTGAAGCTGAAGAGTTGATGGAAAGATTTAAAAGAGCTGATGAGTCAAGAAATACTGAGGGTAGCGGTTTAGGACTTGCGATAGCTAAAAATTTACTAGAACTTCAAAATGGAGAACTAAGACTTGAAATTGATGGAGATTTATTCAAGGCAATAGTGCTAATACCTAAGTATGATGAACATCGCAAACAAAATAATAGTGAAAAAAATAATTTGGATAAAATCAAGTAATTGCCAAATTCACTGCAATCTAATTATAAGTTGCAGTGAATTTTTTATATACTAGGAAAGTTCTATTTCTAGTATATAAAAAATGAGTTGCGACTATTGGAAAATTATTATATAATAGAATGATTATTTATATAAAATTTCAAATTTTGTAAATGATATAATTATAAAATCATCATAGAAAATGTATATTTAATAGTTTATAAAATAAACAATAATATAATAAATTAAATTTTATACTGTTAATACAGTTAGTATATTTAGGAGGAAAAAAATGAGTGTAAGATTGAGATTTGCACCAAGTCCAACAGGATATTTACATATAGGTGGACTAAGAACAGCTTTATATGATTTTTTATATGCTAAAGGACATGACGGAAAATATATATTAAGAATAGAGGATACTGACCAAACAAGATATGTTGAGGGTGCAGTAGAAAACTTGATAAGTTCTTTAACATGGGCTGGTATTGTTCATGATGAAGGTGTATTTATTGAAAATGGTAAAATAGTTCAGAAAGGTGAATTCGGTCCATATATTCAATCTGAAAGATTAGATATATATAAAAAATATATTCAAATCCTTTTAGATAAAGGATATGCATACTATTGCTTCTGTACAAAAGAAAGATTAGATGAAGTTCGTGAAAAACAACGTGCAGAAGGCAAAACACCAATGTACGATAGACATTGTAGAAATATGTCAAAAGAAGAAGTTCAAAATCGTATAGATGCTGGACAAGAATATGTTATTAGACTTGTAGTTCCAGATAATAAAGACATAACATGGACTGATCCCGTAAAAGGGCAAATAACTATAAATTCATCAGAAGTTGATGACCAAGTATTAATTAAATCTGATGGGTTTCCAACATACCATTTTGCAGTTGTTATTGATGACCACTTGATGGGTATAACACATGCAGTTAGAGGAGAAGAATGGTTAACATCAACACCAAAGCAAAAGCTATTATATGATTATTTTGGTTTTGAAATGCCTCAATTTATTCATCTTCCAACAGTATTAAACAAGGATAGAAAAAAACTTAGTAAGCGTCAAGGCGATGTTGCTACATCCGATTTTAAAGATAAAGGATATTTACCGGAAGCACTTGTTAACTATTTAGCGCTTGTTGGTTGGAGCCCTAAAGACAATAAAGAATTACTTTCAATGGATGAATTGATTGCAGAATTTGATTTTGACAGAGTTTCTAAAACAGGTGGTATATTTGATGTAGATAAATTAAATTTTATAAACAATCACTATATCAAAGAATCTGATGCAAAAAGAATAGCTGAAATAGCCGTGCCAAGCATAGTAAAAGCAGGACTTATGACAGAAGAACAAACAAAAGATAGATTTGATTGGATAGTGTTAGTGACAGATGCTTTAAAAGAACGACTAAACTATGTGTCAGAAATAGTTAGTCACATGAATATATTCTTTGGTGATACTGTAACATTTGAAACAGACGAAGCAGAAGCAATTGTTAAACAAGAGCACGTTAAAGGTTTGTTAGAAGCATTTATAGCAGAACTAGATGCAATTGATGATATAGATGAAGAATTCACTAAAAATATATTCAATATATTAAAAAAGAAAACTGGAGCAAAAGGTAAAAACTTATTTATGCCAGTGAGGTGTGCTGTTACAGGTCAACAACATGGTCCTGATATGGGTAAAATATTGATAGCTTTAGGAAAAGAAAAAACTATCAATAGGCTGAAGGAATTAGTAACAAGATTATAATGTTAGAGGTGATTAGGTATGAAACTATACAACACATTAACTAGAAAAATAGACGATTTTAAATCAATTGAAGAAAACAAGGTAAAAATGTATACCTGTGGACCGACGGTTTACAATTATGCTCATATTGGAAACCTAAGAACTTATATTCATGAAGATATACTTGAAAAATCTTTAGAATATGTTGGATATGATGTGAAAAGAGTTATGAATATAACAGACGTAGGACACCTAGAATCAGATGCTGATGATGGTGAAGACAAAATGCTAAAAGGTGCAATAAGAGAGCATAAAACAATTTTAGAAATAGCAGAACATTATACTAACGCTTTTTTTAGTGATTCTGAAAAGTTAAATATTAAAAAACCTTCTATTATTGGAAAAGCTACAGATTATATAAATGATTATATAGAATTTGTTAAAGTTTTAGAGAAAAAAGGATTTACTTATTTTGCAAATGGAAATGTTTATTTTGATATTTCTAAAAAATCTGATTATACAAAATTATCTAGACTAGATTTAGATACATTGCAAACTGCTGTTAGAGATAATGTAACAGAAGACTTACACAAGAAGAATCCACAAGATTTTGTACTATGGTTTACTAAATCAAAGTTTGAAAATCAAGCTCTAAAATGGGATTCTCCATGGGGTGTAGGTTATCCAGGATGGCATATTGAGTGTTCAGTTATTTCACTTAAAAATTTAGGTGAGCAAATGGATATACATTGTGGAGGAGTTGATCATATTCCTGTACATCATACCAATGAAATAGCTCAAACAGAAAGCTACACAGGTAAAGATTGGGTAAATTATTGGTGGCATGCCGAGCATTTACTTGATTTAGAAGGTAAAATGAGTAAATCAAAGGGAAAAGTACTTACAGTTAGCTTGTTAGAAGAAAAAGGATTCAATCCAGTTGCTTATAGATATTATGTACTTAATTCGCATTATAGAAAACAATTAACTTTTTCATTTGAATCGTTAAAGCAAGCTGAATCTGGTTATAAAAAATTAAAAAATAGAATAAAAGTTGTAAAAGACAGAAATTCAAAAGAAGAATTAACTGATAATGTTATTACTTACAAACGAAATTTCAAATCATGTATAGAGGATGATTTAAATACGGCAAATGCCATAACAGTATTGTATGACGTGTTAAAAGCTGAAGATTTAAATGATAATGAAAAATTATATCTTGTAGAAGATTTTGAAAAAGTATTATCATTAAGTTTACTTGAAGAACCAAAGATTGAAGATGTTAATTCAGATGAAGTTAAAATGATAGAAGAGCTTATTGAAAAAAGAAAAGAAGCTAAGAAAAATAAAGATTTTCAATTAGCAGATAAAATAAGAAATGAGCTTTTAAATAAAGGCATACAGATAAAAGACACAAGAGAAGGCGTAACTTGGAGTAGAATTTAATATGAATAATTTAGAAGAATTAAACAAAAATAAAAAAGATACGAACAATAAATTACAGCTACATTCACCTGCACAGCTAGCCTTTGCAGGTGATGCTGTATATGAAATGCTTGTACGTGCGTATATAGTTGAAAAATTTGATTACAACGTAAACAAAATGCACAGAGAAGCTATAAAATTTGTTAAGGCTGCTTCTCAAGCAAAGTTTATTAAAGAACTTGACGAAGTTTTGACAGAAGATGAAAAGAAAATAGTTAAACGAGGAAGAAATGCGAAAGTCACTTCTGCACCTAAAAATCAAGATATGATTGATTATAGATATGCAACAGGATTTGAAGCACTTTTTGGACACTTATACTTAAAAAGTGAAAATGAAAGAATAATGTTTTTATTTGATAAAATAATAAACATGGTTTATAAAAAGGATGATGTTAAATGAGAAAAATAGAAGGTAAAAACCCTGTATTTGAAGCATTGAATGGGGATACGGTTGTAGATACAATTTATATAAACAAAGAAATGGCTGAAGGAATGGTATCTAAAATTACTAAATTGGCTAAAGAAAGAAATATACCAATTAAATATGTAGACAAGGACAAACTTATGAAACTTTCAGAAGGTGGAAGGCATCAGGGTGTTATTGCAGTTGCTGAAGAATTTGAATATAAAGAAATAAATGATATTTTAGAGCTTGCAAATAAGAAAAATGAAAAACCATTTGTTATAATACTTGACGAAATAACAGATGTTCATAATCTTGGTGCGGTTATAAGAACTGCGGAATGCTTGGGCGCTCATGGCGTTATTATACCAAAAAGAAGAGCAGCAAGTGTAAATAGTGTTGTTGCTAAAACATCTGCTGGTGCTGTTGAATATCTACCAGTAGCTAGAGTAACTAATATAAATCAAGCAATAGAAGAACTAAAAGAAAAAGGTTTATGGATATATGGTGCTGATATGCTTGGAGAAAAATATATTAACGAAGAAAAACTAGATGGAGCAATCGGAATAGTTATAGGAAATGAAGGTAAAGGTATAAGTAGATTAACAAAAGAAAAA
The DNA here is from genome assembly GCF_017352195.1 of Sedimentibacter sp. zth1. Classification (NCBI taxonomy): domain Bacteria; kingdom Bacillati; phylum Bacillota; class Tissierellia; genus Sedimentibacter; species Sedimentibacter sp. zth1. Next base: position 89,273 of record NZ_CP071445.1, read on the forward strand.
TGCGATACCTTAATAAAAATACCAATGAAAGGCAATATAACTAGTTTAAATGCCTCTTGCGCAGCATCAATTATAATATATGAAGTGTTAAGGCAGAGAGGAATATAATATGGCTAGAACTAAGAAAGAGTATCTATTTATTGATGGATATAATATAACAAATCAATGGAAGACTTTAAGAAATTATACCGATAGTATTGAAAATAGCAGAAATAAGCTTATAGAAGGGCTTATTGAGTACAAAGCATATAGAGGTATCAATGTTATAGTTGTGTTTGATGCTCATTTAGTTAAAGGTAGCAATGAAAAAAAAGAAATAATAGCAGGTGTTGAAGTTGTATATACAAAAGAGCATGAAACAGCTGATAGCTATATTGAAAGAGAAGTAACTAGGCTTGGTAGAGATGAAATTGTTCAAGTTGCTACATCGGACAATGCAATTCAAGAGATTGTTATAGCGAGGGGTGGAACAAGATTATCTGCTGAGGAAATGTTTCAAGAAATAAGCAGAACCAAACAAGAGATAAAAAGGAAAACTGACAGCAATAACAATAATAATACAAAATTAGCCAACATGCTCGACAATAAAACCCTTGAGAAATTAGAAAAAATAAGAAGAATGATAGATTAACTTGACTCGTAAAAAATGGTAGTTATATAATGTATTTAATGTACTATATTGTTTTTATTTAGGGGGAAACATTGTGGTTGATAATACAGTGTCAAATATTAATAAAAATACATTATATGATGAGTTAGATGATGAAGAATTAATTACTTTAATAAAAAAGGGCGATATATTTGCAGAAGAATGCTTGTATGGTAGGTATATTCGTACGATAAGAAAAATTATTTCACCGTTTTTTTTGATAGGCGCAGATAAGGATGATTTGTTACAAGAAGGTATGCTTGGTTTGTATAAGGCCATAAATGAATACAAAACTAACAAACAGTGTTCATTTAAAAGCTATGCGTCATTATGTATCAAACGACATATAATCACTATTATTAGAAGTTCAACAAGACAAAAACATAATCCTCTCAATAATTATGTTTCTTTTAATATGTTATTATGTGATAGCAATGGTATATATATTTTAGATACTATTGCTAATAACTATTGTGACAATCCGGAAAGTATTATTATTCTCAATGAAAATAAGAGAAAATTAAATTTTATAATCAATAAAAATTTAAGCAATTTTGAAAAGAAGGTTATTTCATGTTACATTTCGGGGTTATCATACCATGAAGCATCAATTATCTTGGAAACAGATGAGAAATCTATAGACAATGCCTTACAAAGAATAAAGAAAAAAATGAGAGAACAATTAGATGTATGTGAGGTATAAGTTAAATTTAATTTATTTGCCTATGTGGCACAGGCGGTAGCGCATTTGCATGGTAAGCAAAAGGTCACCGGTTCAAGTCCGGTCGTAGGCTCCAGAATTTTTTTAAAATAGATGTAAAGTGAGTATTTTGTCGAATACTTGCTTTACATTAAATATTGAATAATAATTATTAAAATAAATATTGAAACTTACTTTTTATTTTGGTATAATGTTTTCAATTAGACACTAGTCCAAATAATAAATTAAATATATTATTGCTATTATGAACTTGTAAGCTGGAATCAGATATATTAATTTTAGAAAAGAAAGTTAAAAATATCAGTAAATATGCTGATTTTCAGATTCCAATTTAGAAAAGCAATGAATTTCAGGAGGAGAAATAAATGGCAAAGCAAAAATATGAAAGAAATAAACCCCATGTTAACATAGGTACAATTGGCCACGTTGACCATGGTAAGACAACATTAACAGCAGCGATCACAACTGTATTAAACGCAAGATATGGTTCAGGCGAAGCAGTAGCATTTGACAACATAGATAAAGCACCAGAAGAAAGAGAAAGAGGAATCACAATATCAACAGCACACGTTGAGTATGAAACTCCAAACAGACACTATGCACACGTTGACTGCCCAGGCCATGCTGACTATGTAAAGAACATGATAACAGGAGCAGCACAAATGGATGGTGGAATATTAGTTGTATCAGCAGCTGATGGACCAATGCCACAAACAAGAGAGCACATCTTATTATCAAGACAAGTTGGTGTTCCACAATTAGTAGTATTTTTAAATAAAGAAGATATGGTTGACGATCCAGAGTTAATCGAATTAGTAGAAATGGAAATCAGAGAATTATTATCAGAATATGACTTTGATGGAGATAATACACCAATCGTTATAGGATCAGCATTAAAAGCATTAGAAGATCCAAGTAGCGAGTGGGGAGATAAAATAGTAAAATTAATGGAAGCAGTTGATGAAACAATTCCAACTCCAGAAAGAGACGCAGACAAACCATTCCTAATGCCAGTAGAAGACGTATTCTCAATCACAGGTAGAGGAACAGTTGCAACAGGAAGAGTTGAAAGAGGAGTATTAAAAGTACAAGATAAAGTTCATATAGTAGGATTATCAGAAAAACCAACAGAAACTGTATGTACAGGAGTAGAAATGTTCAGAAAATTATTGGATCAAGCAGAAGCAGGAGACAATATCGGAGCATTATTAAGAGGAGTTCAAAGAAGTGATGTTGAAAGAGGTCAAGTTTTAGCGCACCCAGGAACAATAACACCACATACAAACTTCTTAGGAGAGGTATATGTATTAACTAAAGAAGAGGGTGGAAGACATACACCATTCTTCAAAGGATACAGACCACAATTCTATTTCAGAACAACTGATGTAACTGGATCAATCGAGTTACCAGAAGGCGTAGAAATGGTAATGCCAGGAGACAATGCAACATTTGAAGTAGATCTAATCACTCCAATCGCAATGGATGAAGGATTAAGATTTGCTATCAGAGAAGGCGGAAGAACAGTAGGTTCTGGAGTTGTTTCTAAAATCTTAAAATAAGAATATAGATAATTTTAAAATTAATTAAGGTTAAGGGATTAATTTTTCTCTTAACCTTGATGTTTTATAAAAAGCTTTAATAAATTTATTTTAATCATATTTAAGTGAATATAAACAAATAAATTTTAAAAAATGATTGACATGTTTGAAAAACTATGATAACTTATTATAGGTAATTATATAAGAAAAGTTATGCTAGTAGGATACACGGTATTGACGGCATTTATTAATAATAAACTGGAGGTGTAACAGTGAGAGTTAAAGTTAAATTAGCGTGCACAGAATGTAAACAAAGAAATTATGACACTAATAAGAATAAGAAAACTAACCCTGAAAGAATCGAAATGCAAAAATATTGTAAATTTTGCAAAAAACACACTTTGCATAAAGAAACAAAATAGTAAATAAGAGGTGTAATTAGATGTCAAGTAGAGATAATATAAAAGTTAAAACTTCGACAAGAATAAAAAATTACTTCAAAGCTGTAAAATCAGAATTAAAAAAGGTAAATTGGCCAAATAAAAAGGAATTAACTAACTATACTATAGTTGTTATGATAACTTGTATTGCAATGACAATAGTTATTGGGGGATTAGACGTTTTATTCAAACAATTTATTAAATTAGTAGTTAGATAGTTAGATAGTTAGATAATTTATATAATAATAAAGATGTAGAGTTATAATATGATAAATTATAATTAATTTGTTAGAAAAGTTGAATAGTAAAGTGAATAATAACTAGACACTTACTAAGAAGGAGTATTGTTGGTATGAAGCAAAAATCCCAAGGACCAAGATGGTATGTTGTTCATACATATTCAGGACATGAAAACAAAGTAAAGGCTAATATTGAAAAATTAGTTGAAAACAGAGAAATGCAGGATATAATCTTTGAAGTTGTTGTTCCTTCTGAAGAGTATGAAGAAACAAGAAATGGTAAAAAGAAGATTAAGGAAAAGAAAATGTTTCCTGGTTATGTAATAATTAAAATGATAATGACTGACGAATCATGGTATCTTGTAAGAAATACAAGAGGAGTAACTGGATTCGTAGGACCTGGTTCTAAACCTGTGCCATTAAATGATGAAGAAGTCAAGGCATTGGGGGTTTCAGAAAAGCTTCCTGCTATAGATTTAGAAATTGGAGAAACAGTTACAGTAGTCGAAGGTCCTTTTGAAAATTTCATTGGTACAGTAGATAGTATTAACAATGAAAAGAGAAAGATCAAAGCTTATGTATCTATGTTCGGTAGAGAAACTCTAGTCGAACTAGATTATGAACAGATTGAAAAAGTATAAACTTTGTCAATAGATAGTAATTTACATTTATTGAAAAATGTAAGTTCAAACATTTTAATACTTTTGCAAAAAACACTTGAAAAAAATGTGACAAAAGTATACCATATGTTATGTGGGAGGGAATATCCCGATTAACCACACAGAAATAAGGAGGTGTAACATTATGGCAAAAAAAGCGATAGCTTTAGTTAAGCTTCAGATTCCAGCAGGAAAGGCAACTCCAGCTCCACCAGTAGGAACAGCTTTAGGACCTCATGGCCTAAATATTATGGGATTTTGTAAAGAATTTAATGCTAAAACAGCTGATAAAGAAGGATTGATTATTCCAATAGTATTAACTGTTTATCAAGATAGATCATTCACATTTATTACAAAAACTCCACCAGCAGCAGTTTTGATTAAAAAGGCTCTTGGTATAGAAAGTGGTTCTGGTGAGCCAAACAAAAAGAAAGTGGCTAACTTATCTAAAGAAAAATTAGAAGAAATAGCTAAAATGAAAATGCCTGATTTAAATGCTAATACTATAGAAGCAGCTATGAGTATGGTTGCTGGTACAGCAAGAAGTATGGGTGTAACAGTAGAAAAATAGTAACAAGGCGAATCAGTGGGAGGCAAAAGCCGTTAGACCACGAAGGAGGTAAACAATGCCAAAAAGAGGAAAAAAATATCAAGATAGTGTTAAAACTTTTGATAAATTAAAGCAATATGATTTAAATGAAGCTGTAGACGTTGTATTAGGTACAGCAAAAGCTAATTTTGATGAAACAATTGAGCTTCATGTAAAATTAGGTGTAGATTCAAGACACGCAGACCAACAAGTTAGAGGAGCTGTAGTTCTTCCACACGGAACTGGTAAAACTGTACGTGTATTAGTATTTGCTAAAGGAGATAAAGCTAAAGAAGCTTTAGAAGCAGGTGCTGAGTATGTAGGTGAAAGCGAATTGGCAGATAAAATACAAAAAGAAAACTGGTTTGATTTTGATGTAGTTATTGCAACTCCAGATATGATGGGTGTTGTTGGTAAATTAGGTAGAGTATTAGGACCTAAAGGAATGATGCCAAACCCTAAATCAGGTACAGTAACATTTGATTTAGTTAAAGCAATTAAAGAAATCAAAGCTGGTAAAGTTGAGTATAGACTTGACAAAACTGCTATTATTCACGTTCCAGTGGGTAAAAAATCTTTCGGTAGTCAAAAATTAGTTGAAAACACAGCATCTATTATGGATGCTATAGTAAAAGCGAAACCAGCTGCTTCAAAAGGTAAATACCTTAAAAGCGTTGCATTGACAAGTACAATGGGACCTGGAATCAAATTAAATACAGCTAAATTAATGGACTAGTATTTAAATTTCAATTAATGTATATATATATATATAAGTATCGAGAAAAATTAGAACTATTTAGATATAATAATTGCTACAATTTAATATCCACCGTAGAAAGCTGGTATTCATTACGATGTAATTTCCAGCCGAGGAAGAAGCTTATATAAAATTCTCTTCGTCTGCGAGGAGATTTTTTATTGTTGCATGATTGAGGAGGTGTAACTGTATGAATCAAAACGTATTAGAACAAAAGAAAAAAGTTGTTAGTGAAATAAAAGAGAAACTTGAAAGAGCACAATCAGTTGTACTAGTTGATTATAGAGGTTTAACAGTTGAAAATGTTACTGAACTTAGAAATAAGTACAGAGAAGCAGGTGTTGAATACAAGGTTTATAAAAATACTCTTATGAGATTCGCATTCAATGAATTAGGAATGAAGGATTTCGATGAGCAATTAAATGGACCTAGTGGTATAGCAATGTGTTATGATGACGTTGTAGCTACAGCTAAAATAACAAACGAATTTGCTAAAACTAATGATAAATTAAAAATCAAAGCTGGTTTAGCAGAAGGTAAAGTTTTAGATGTTGAAGGTGTTAAGGCATTAGCTAATGTACCATCAAGAGAGGTATTATTAGGACAATTAGCTGGTGTATTACAAGCTAATATTAAAAACCTTGCTTACATGTTAAGTCAAGTTAGTGAAAAAAATGGTGGAGAAGTTGTGGAAGAAGCACAAACTTCAGATGAAAACTAATAAAATAATAAAATTCCAGGAGGTTATATAAAATGGCAAGTGAAAAAATAGTTAATTTCGTAGAAGAAATTAAAAAATTAACAGTATTAGAATTAAATGAATTAGTAAAAGCAATAGAAGAGGAATTCGGTGTATCAGCAGCTGCTCCAGTAGCAGTTATGGGTGGAGCTGGTGGAGCAGCTCCAGCAGCTGAAGAAAAAACTGAATTTGACGTAGTTCTTACAAGTGTAGGAGCTAGTAAAATTAAAGTTATTAAAGTTGTAAGAGAATTAACTGGTTTAGGATTAAAAGATGCTAAAGAAATGGTAGATGGAGTTCCTAAAACTGTTAAAGCTGGAGTATCTAAAGAAGAAGCTGAAAAAATTAAAGCATCTTTAGAAGCAGAAGGCGCTGTTGCAGAAGTAAAATAGTTATTGCTAAACTTATAAGCATGCAATGTAACATTGCATGCTTATTTTTTTCGTGATTATTTGTTGAAATATAAAGAAATTTTACACATAAATCATTTTATTAAAACAAATTAGTTAAAAATAGAAAAAATATTAATAATATATAAAAAATGGGTAATTATAATATTAAAAAATGTGTTGACAAAAAAAATCAATAATGTTAATATTAAATATAATGCGCAAGCATAAAATGTTGGCACAAAAATTGTATGTCAAAAAAAATTATTACTAAGACTAAGGGGTGAAAAAATGCCGCATCCTGTGAAAATAGGTAATCGAGTAAGAATGAGTTACTCGAAAATAGAAGAAGTTTTAGAGTTACCAGATTTAATCGAAGTCCAAAAGACATCATATGATTGGTTTGTAAAAGAAGGCTTGAAAGAAGTTTTTGACGACATATCACCAATCGAGGATTATACTGGGAATCTTATACTTGAATTTGTTGACCATTCTTTAGATGGAGAGCCAAAATTCAGTCAGCTTGAGTGTAAAGAAAGGGATACTACTTATTCAGTACCTTTAAAAATTAAAGTAAGATTAATTAACAAAGAGACAGGTGAAATCAAAGAGCAAGAAGCATTTATGGGTGATTTTCCGCTAATGACTGAGAGAGGAACATTTATCATCAATGGTGCTGAACGTGTTATTGTTAGCCAGTTAGTACGTTCACCAGGCGTCTATTATCAAATGGGTAGAGATAAATTAGGTAAAGAATTGTATTCATGTACAGTTATTCCTAATAGAGGTGCGTGGTTAGAGTATGAAACTGATTCTAACGATATAATATCAGTTAGAGTTGACAGAACAAGAAAGCTTCCTATAACTGTACTTTTAAGAGCTATGGGAATACAAACAAATTCACAAATTATTGAAACAGTTGGTGAATCTGAGCAGTTACTTAAGACATTAGAAAAGGATACTACTACTAATAGGGAAGAAGCTTTAATAGAAATTTACAAAAGACTTAGACCGGGAGAGCCTCCTACTTATGATAGTGCAAATTCTTTGATATCTTCATTATTCTTTGATCAAAAAAGATATGATTTAGCTAAAGTTGGTAGATACAAATTCAACAAGAAATTAAGCTTTAGGTCAAGAGTTGAGGGTAGAAATATTGCTGCAGACATTATAGATCTAGAAACTGGAGAATTAATTATATCAGCTGGTGAAGTTATAACAGATGCTGTTTTAGACAAAATTGAAGCTGCTGGAATTAACTCTATTGACATTCTAGATCATGAAGATAATCTAGTTAGAGTTGTAAGCAATAACTTTGTAAAAACAAAGGTATTTAATTTAGATATAGACTTTGAAAAATTAGGTCTTAAGGAAAAAATTTATTATCCTACAATGAAGAAAATTATTGATGAAAATGATAATATTGAAGATATTGAAAAAGCCATTGTAGAAAATTTCAAGTTATTAAGCCCTAAACACATTATAATAGACGATATGATCGCTTCAGTTAACTATCAATTCAATTTATTTAAAAATGTTGGTAAAACTGATGATATAGATCATCTTGGCAATAGAAGATTACGTTCAGTTGGAGAATTATTGCAAAATCAAGTAAGAGTTGGTCTTTCTAGAATGGAAAGAGTAGTAAAAGAAAGAATGACTATTCAAGACGTAGATGTAATAACTCCACAAGTTTTAATTAATATAAGACCAGTATCTGCTGCAATTAAGGAATTCTTTGGAAGTTCTCAATTGTCACAGTTTATGGATCAAACAAATCCGTTATCGGAATTAACAAATAAAAGAAGAATGTCAGCTTTAGGCCCTGGTGGTTTATCGAGAGATAGAGCCAGTTTTGAGGTTAGAGACGTTCATCAATCACATTATGGTAGAATGTGTCCTATAGAGACTCCAGAGGGTCCTAATATAGGCCTTATCACCTCCCTTGCAACTTATGCAAGGATAAATGAATATGGCTTCTTAGAGTCACCATATAGAAGAGTTGATAAAGAAACAGGTGTTGTAACAAAGAACATTGATTATTTAACAGCTGATATAGAGGATAATGTTATAGTTGCTCAGTCAAATGAGCTTCTAGATGAAAATGGAAGCTTTGTTCATAACCGTGTTGTTGTTCGTGGTGCAAATGGTGCACCAGAAATAGTTTCTAAAGATAAGGTTGATTATATGGATGTATCACCAAAACAGGTTATATCTGTTGGTACATCGATGATACCTTTCCTTGAAAATGATGACTCTAGCCGTGCTTTGATGGGATCTAACATGCAGAAACAGGCTGTTCCTTTACTTATCACTGAAGCTCCAATTATAGGAACTGGTATGGAACATAAAGCAGCTAAAGACTCTGGTGTAGTTATAGTTGCTGAACATGATGGTCTTGTTACTTACGTATCAGCAACACAAATAATTGTAAAAAGAAGCGATAATGGAATGCTTGATAAATATCAATTATTGAAATTCAAACGTTCTAACCAAGGTACTTGCTTAAATCAAAGACCAATAATAGAACATGGAGACGATGTTAAAAAAGGTCAAATTATAGCAGATGGTGCTTCAACTGAAAACGGTGATTTAGCGATAGGTAAGAATCTTCTTATAGGATTTATGACTTGGGAAGGTTATAACTATGAAGATGCTGTATTATTAAATGAAAAATTAGTTATGAATGATGTGTTAACATCAGTTCATATAGAAGAATATGAAGCAGAAGCTAGAGATACAAAACTAGGTCCAGAAGAAATAACAAGAGATATTCCGAATGTTGGTGATGATGCTCTTAAAGACTTAGACGAAAGAGGAATAATTAGAATAGGTGCAGAAGTGGTTTCTGGAGACATATTGGTTGGTAAAGTTACTCCAAAAGGGGAAACTGAATTAACTGCTGAGGAAAGATTGCTTCGTGCGATATTCGGTGAAAAAGCAAGGGAAGTTAGAGATACTTCACTTAAAGTTCCGCATGGTGAAACAGGTATTATCGTTGACGTTAAGGTATTTACAAGAGAAAACGGAGACGAGTTAAGTCCTGGAGTAAGCAAATTAGTTAGAGTGTATATTGCTACTAAAAGAAAAATTAATGTTGGGGATAAAATGTGTGGTCGCCACGGTAACAAGGGTGTTATTTCAAGAATCATGCCAGAAGAAGACATGCCTTATTTACCAGATGGTACTCCATTACAAGTTGTACTTAATCCATTAGGGGTTCCTTCTCGTATGAATATCGGTCAGGTTCTTGAAGTTCATCTTGGATTAGCTTCTAAAAAACTTGGATGGCATGTTGCTACACCTGTATTCGATGGTGCGTCTGAAGAAGATATATTTGATGCATTAGAAATGGCTGAATATCCTAGAAATGGTAAAATCAAATTAAGAGATGGTAGATCAGGCGAATACTTTGATGGTAATGTTACGGTTGGATATATGTACATGTTAAAACTTCACCATCTTGTAGATGATAAAATTCATGCTCGTTCTACAGGACCTTATTCATTAGTTACTCAACAGCCACTAGGTGGTAAAGCTCAGTTTGGTGGTCAGAGATTTGGTGAGATGGAGGTTTGGGCATTAGAGGCTTATGGTGCTGCTCATACTCTTCAAGAAATCTTAACTGTAAAATCAGACGACGTTACTGGTAGAGTTAAAACTTATGAAGCAATAGTAAAAGGCGAAAATATTCCTGAACCAGGAGTTCCAGAATCATTCAAGGTATTAATTAAGGAATTACAAAGTTTAGCTTTGGATATCAAGATTATTACAAGTGATCAAAACGAAGTGGAAATCAACGAAAGTATTGACGATGATGCCTCAGTATTAAATGAGAGTATGGAAGAAGTCAAATACGAAGAAGGTTTAGATGGTATGAGAGAAGTAAATGTCACTGATGATTTGAATAGTGACTTAGATAATGGTATAGATAACATTGATGATGTTAGTGAAGATTGCGACAACTGTGATGATGATTCAAGTTTAGAAATAGATATTGATGAAGATGATCTTAATTAGTTACAAAAAGAGTGTAGTTAATTCTACACTCTATACAAACTATCTAAAAAATAATGAAGGGAGCGGACTCCTTGATAGAATATAATAATTTTGAATCTATAAGAATTGGGTTAGCATCACCTGAAAAAATTAGACAATGGTCTAGAGGTGAAGTTAAAAAACCAGAAACTATTAACTACAGAACATTAAAGCCTGAGAAAGATGGCTTGTTTTGTGAAAAAATATTTGGACCACAAAAAGACTGGGAGTGTCATTGTGGAAAATACAAAAGAGTAAGATACAAAGGTGTAGTTTGTGACAGATGTGGAGTTGAAGTTACTAAAGCTAAAGTTAGAAGAGAGAGAATGGGTCATATTGAATTAGCAGCTCCAGTATCTCATATTTGGTATTTTAAAGGTATACCAAGTAGGTTAGGATTAATGCTAGATATGTCTCCTCGTTCTTTAGAAAAAGTTTTATATTTCGCACAGTATGTTGTTACAAATGCTGGAGATACAACATTATCAGAAAAACAACTTTTAACTGAGATGGAGTATAGAGAATATAAAGAGCATTATAAAAATGCCTTTACAGCAAAAATGGGTGCAGAGGCTGTAAGAGATTTATTATTAAAAATTGATCTTGAAAAAGAAAATATTGAATTAAGAAAAGACTTAAAAGATAGCAAAGGTCAAAAGAAAATTAGGATTACAAGAAGACTTGAAGTTGTAGAATCATTTAGAACATCAGGAAATAAACCTGAATGGATGGTATTAGATGTTGTTCCAGTTATACCACCTGATTTAAGACCAATGGTACAATTAGATGGTGGAAGATTTGCTACTTCAGATTTAAATGATTTATACAGAAGAGTTATTAATAGAAATAACAGGTTAAAAAGATTACTTGATCTTGGAGCTCCTGATATTATTGTAAGAAATGAAAAAAGAATGCTTCAAGAAGCAGTAGATGCTCTAATCAATAATGGTAGAAGAGGAAGACCAGTAACTGGTCCTGGGAATAGACCTCTTAAATCGTTGTCAGATATGTTAAGTGGTAAACAAGGTAGATTTAGACAAAACTTGCTTGGCAAGAGGGTTGACTACTCTGGACGTTCAGTTATTGTTGTTGGACCAGAGCTTAAATTCTATCAATGTGGTTTACCAAAGAAAATGGCTCTTGAATTATTCAAGCCATTTGTAATGAGACAATTAGTTGAAAGAGGTATTGCACATAATATTAAGAGTGCCAAGAAAAAAGTTGAAAAAGTAGATGCTTCTGTTTGGGATGTATTAGATGATATCATCAAAGATCATACAGTAATGCTTAACCGTGCACCTACACTTCATAGACTTGGTATACAGTCTTTTGAGCCAGTATTAGTTGATGGAAAAGCAATCAAGCTTCACCCATTGGTATGTACTGCATACAATGCAGACTTTGATGGTGATCAGATGGCTGTCCACGTTCCTTTATCAGTTGAGGCACAAGCTGAATCAAGATTCATGATGTTATCTATAAACAATATATTAGCTCCTAAAGATGGTAGACCAATAACTACTCCTACACAGGATATGGTTTTGGGTAGTTATTATTTAACAATGACGCTACCAAATGTAGAAGAAAAAGGCGCTGGTATGATTTTCAAAGATTACGATGAAATGATACTAGCTTATTTCAACAAGGATGTGTCATTACATGCTGTTGTTAAAATGAGAAAATATGTCGATGGAGAACAAAAGCTTGTAGAAAGTACAGTTGGTAGGTTTATATTCAACGCAAATATTCCACAAGATTTGGGATTTGTTGACAGAAGTGTAGATAAATTTTCTCTTGAAATTGATAAAATTGTTACAAAGAAGACACTTGAAGAAATTATATATAATTGCTTTAAAACACATGGAAATACAAGAACTTCACAAGTGTTGGATAAAATAAAATCTACAGGATTTAAGTATTCAACAATAGGTGCTATTACTGTCAGCGTTAGCGATATCGAAGTACCAGAAGAAAAGACTCAGCTTATCCATGAAGCAGAACAAAAAGTTATGGAATACGAAAAGAAATATCGTCGTGGTATCATGACTGATGAAGAACGTTATGAGAATGTTGTTAAGATTTGGAATGATACTACAGAAAAAGTAACAAATGTTCTTATGGATAATTTGAAAGAGGATAACAGCCTTTATATCATGTCTGTTTCGGGAGCCAGAGGTGGACGTAACCAGATTAAGCAATTAGCTGGTATGAGAGGTCTAATGGCAAGTTCAACTGGTAAGACAGTTGAAATTCCGGTTAAATCAAACTTTAGAGAAGGTTTATCAGTACTTGAATTCTTTATTTCAGCTACTGGTACAAGAAAAGGTCTTACAGATACAGCCTTAAGAACTGCCGACTCTGGTTATTTAACTAGAAGACTTGTTGACGTAAGCCAAGATGTTATTGTTAGAGAAGTTGACTGTGGAACAACAGATGGTATTGAAGTAGAATCATTTGTTGATGGAAATGAAAGAATAGAAGAATTAAGAGATAGAATTACAGATAGATATAGTGCTGAAGACATAGTTAACCTAAATACTGGTGAAGTTATTGTAAAAGCTGGAGAAATTATAAATGAAGAAACTGCAGTATATTTACAAAAGCTATATGAAGATGAAAAAGCAATCAAAGAGATTAAAATTAGATCTGTTTTAACTTGTAAAACTCCACATGGTGTTTGTGCAAAGTGTTATGGTAATAACCTTGCAACAGGACATCTAGTTCACGTTGGTGGTTCTGTAGGTATAATAGCTGCTCAATCTATAGGTGAGCCTGGTACACAGCTTACAATGCGTACATTCCATACTGGAGGTATAGCTGCTGCTGGAGATATCACACAGGGACTTCCTAGAATTGAAGAATTATTTGAAGCTAGAAAACCTAAAGGTTTGGCAATAATTTCTGAAATACCTGGAAAAGTTTCATTTAGTGAAAAAGTTAACAGAAAAGAAGTTATTATTACTAATGATGAACTTATGGATAGCAAGACATATTTAATTCCTTATGGATCTAAATTACTTGTTGGCGATGGTATGGAAGTTGAAGCCGGAGAGAAAATAACAGATGGTTCTATAAATCCACATGATATTTTAAGAATAAGTGGATTAAAAGCATTACAATCATATATTCTTATGGAAGTTCAAAGAGTATATAGAATGCAGGGTGTTGATATCAGTGATAAACACGTTGAAGTTATTATTAGACAGATGATGAACAAAGTTAGAGTTGATGATGCTGGTGATACAATGTTATTACCTGGAAGTTTAGTTTCTCTTCAAGAATTTCAAAAAGAAAACAAAAAAATTGAAGAACAAGGACTAGAATTAGCAACAGGCGATAGAGCATTACTTGGTATAACAAAAGCATCATTGGCAACAGAATCTTTCCTTGCAGCTGCATCTTTCCAAGAAACAACAAGAGTTTTAACTGAAGCTGCTACAAAAGGTAAAGTAGATAATCTTATTGGGTTAAAAGAAAATGTTATAATTGGTAAGTTAATTCCTGCAGGAACTGGTATGAAAAAATACAGAAATGTAGGAATTGAAGTAGAAAAAGAAGAAGAAGAAGAAAAAGAAGAAAAAGAAGAAGAAATTTTAGTTGAATAATCAAAAAGATGTTGACATAAAAAAAATATGATGATAAAATATGCAAGTATTTAATCCTTTAGTATATCCAAGATTATGTGCTCTTTTCGAGCACATAATTTTCATGGTGTTTGAAAGGAGTTTAAAATATGGAAAGTAAATTACTAGAAGGCAACAAAGTAATAGGCAAAAAGCAGACTTTAAGATATATAGCTAAGGATATGGTGAAAACAGTATTCATTTCCAAAGATGCGGATGAACATGTAACTAAGGAAATTATTGATATTTGCAATATCAAAAATATTGATATAATATATTTTAATAATATGAAAGAGCTAGGTAAAGCCTGCAATATTGATGTAAACGCAGCGGCGGCTGCCGTTTTAAAATAAACATATATAAAAAGGGAGGTGCACAAATGCCAACTATAAACCAAATCATTAGAAAAGGTAGAAAAGCAGTTGAATACAAATCAAATTCTCCAGCTTTAAATGTGAGTTTCAATACTTTACAAAAGAAAATGAATGTTAGTAACTCACCACAAAAAAGAGGAGTTTGTACTTCAGTTAAAACAGTAACACCTAAAAAACCGAACTCAGCGTTAAGAAAGATTGCCAGAGTTAGATTAACAAACGGTACTGAGGTAACTGCTTATATTCCAGGTATAGGACACAACTTACAAGAACACAGTGTTGTTCTTATAAGAGGTGGTAGAGTAAAAGACTTACCAGGAGTTAGATACCATATAGTTAGAGGTACATTAGATACAGCTGGTGTTAATAAAAGAAACCAATCTAGATCTAAGTACGGTGCTAAAAAACCTAAAAAGTAAATCGAACAATATTCGGCACACTATGCAAGCTATGCGTATGAATAAGCTGTATAGGCCTTCATAATATATAGATGTAAGTTGTGCACAGCGGCAAGCTTAGAGTATTTTGTCGAGTACCTATGAATTAAATTTTATTAAGGAGGGAAGTAAAGTGCCAAGAAAAGGACACATACCCAAAAGAGTAGTGATGGAAGATCCTATATACAAGGATAAAATAGTTTCAAAATTAATTAATCAATTAATGTACGATGGAAAAAAAGGTGTTGCTCAAACAATAGTTTACGATGCTTTTGATATCATCAAAGAAAAAACAGGTGAAGAACCACTTGAAGTATTTTACAAGGCATTAAATAATATTATGCCTGTATTAGAAGTAAAAGCAAGACGTGTAGGTGGTGCTACTTATCAAGTACCAATTGAGGTTAGACCTGAAAGAAGACAGACACTTGGTTTAAGATGGCTAGTTTCTTATTCTCGTAAAAGAGGAGAAAAAACTATGCGTGAAAAGTTAGCAAAAGAATTAATGGATGCTGCTAACAATGTAGGCGCAAGTGTTAAGAAAAGAGAAGATACTCATAAAATGGCAGAAGCTAATAAAGCATTTGCTCATTTTAGATGGTAATAATGTAGCATGATTATTAAAATGTTTTTCAAAGCAGCAAGAAGGAGGAAAAAATGAGAGATTATCCTTTAGAGAAAACAAGAAATATAGGAATAATGGCGCATATTGATGCAGGAAAAACTACATGTACTGAGAGAATTCTGTACTATACAGGAAAGATCCACAAGATTGGTGAAACTCATGAAGGTGGAGCACAAATGGACTGGATGGAACAGGAGCAGGAAAGAGGAATCACAATAACTTCTGCTGCAACTACTTGTCATTGGAAAGATATGAGAATTAATATAATCGATACACCAGGACACGTTGATTTCACAGTAGAGGTTGAAAGATCGCTTAGAGTATTAGATGGATCAGTTGCTTTATTTGATGCCAAAGCAGGTGTTGAACCTCAATCTGAAACTGTTTGGAGACAGGCTGATAAATATAATGTACCAAGAATGTGTTTTGTTAACAAAATGGATAAATTAGGTGCAGATTTTTATTATTCAGTACAAACAATGAAAGATAGATTAAAAGCAAATGTTGTTCCTATTCAGTTACCAATGGGAGCTGAGGACGAATTTGTAGGTCTTATAGACTTAGTTGAAATGAAATCATATATATATCAAAACGATGCTGGTGATGATATTTTAGTTGGTGATATTCCTGCTGAGTACTTAGACAAAGCAAAAGAATATAGAGAACAAATGTTAGAATCAATATCAGATTATGATGATGCCTTAATGGAAAAATTTCTAGAAGGTGAAGAAATAACTATTCCAGAAATAAAGAAAGCATTAAGAGAAGCTACTATCAATGTTGACATAGTACCAGTACTATGTGGTACAGCTTATAAAAACAAAGGTGTACAAAAACTTTTAGATGCTGTACTTGATTACATGCCTTCACCATTAGACATTCCACATATTACAGGTTTTGATGCTGAAACTGGAGAAGAAGTTGAGAGAAAATCTTCTGACGATGCTCCATTTGCAGCGTTAGCATTTAAAATTATGGTTGACCCATTTGTTGGAAAACTTACATTCTTTAGAATTTATTCTGGAGTTATGGAATCAGGAAGTTATGTTCTTAATTCAACAAAAGGTAAAAGAGAAAGAATTGGTAGAATTCTTCAAATGCACGCTAATAAAAGACAAGAAATTGATAAAGCTTACGCAGGCGAAATTGGAGCAGCTGTTGGTTTAAAACAAACTACAACTGGTGACACATTATGTGATACAAATAGCCCAGTAATTCTTGAGTCAATGGAATTCCCAGATCCAGTTATTGAGGTTGCTATTGAGCCTAAAACAAAAGCTGGTCAAGAAAAAATGGGTATTGGTTTAGCGAAACTTGCTGAAGAAGATCCTACATTTAGAACTTATACAAACCCTGAAACAGGTCAAACAATTATAGCTGGTATGGGTGAGTTACATCTTGAAATAATCGTTGATAGATTAATGAGAGAGTTCAAAGTTGAAGCTAATGTTGGTAAACCACAAGTTTCTTACAAAGAAACAATTAGTTCAAAAGCAAACGTTGAAGTTAAATACGCTAAACAATCTGGTGGTTCAGGTCAATACGGTCACGTTAAGATTATTATGGAACCACAAGAAATGGGTGAAGGTTTCAAATTCGTTGATGCTATAAAAGGTGGAGTTGTTCCTAGAGAATACATTCCAGCTGTTCAAAAAGGTATCGTAGAAGCATCTGAAAATGGTATATTAGCTGGATTCCCTTGTATAGACTTCAAGGTTACATTATATGATGGATCTTACCATGAGGTTGACTCAAGTGAGATGGCATTTAAGATTGCTGGATCTATGGCTTTTAAAGAAGGTATGAGAAAAGCAACACCAATAATACTTGAGCCGTATATGAAAGTTGAAGTAACATCACCAGAAGAATACTTTGGAGATGTTATGGGAGATTTAAGCTCAAGAAGAGGTAGAATCGAAGGATTCTCTGAAAGAAGCGGTGTTAAAATAATCGCTGCATTCGTTCCATTATCGGAAATGTTTGGATATGCAACAACTTTGAGATCAATAACTCAAGGTAGAGCTAACTATTCTATGGAGTCTGACCACTTCGAGAAAGTTCCTAATAATATTGCTGAAAAAATCATTGGAGCAAAACAAGACTAATAAATTAAAATATCAGATATAAGTATAGTTAACTATACTTATATCTAAACTATATAAAAATAATTTAACTTAGGAGGAAATATAAATGGCAAAGCAAAAATATGAAAGAAATAAACCCCATGTTAACATAGGTACAATTGGCCACGTTGACCATGGTAAGACAACATTAACAGCAGCAATTACAACTGTATTAAACGCAAGATACGGTTCAGGCGAAGCAGTAGCATTCGACAACATAGATAAAGCACCAGAAGAAAGAGAAAGAGGAATCACAATATCAACAGCACACGTTGAGTATGAAACTCCAAACAGACACTATGCACACGTTGACTGCCCAGGCCATGCTGACTATGTAAAGAACATGATAACAGGAGCAGCACAAATGGATGGTGGAATATTAGTTGTATCAGCAGCTGATGGACCAATGCCACAAACAAGAGAGCACATCTTATTATCAAGACAAGTTGGTGTTCCACAATTAGTAGTATTTTTAAATAAAGAAGATATGGTTGACGATCCAGAGTTAATCGAATTAGTAGAAATGGAAATCAGAGAATTATTATCAGAATATGACTTTGATGGAGATAATACACCAATCGTTATAGGATCAGCATTAAAAGCATTAGAAGATCCAAGTAGCGAGTGGGGAGATAAAATAGTAAAATTAATGGAAGCAGTTGATGAAACAATTCCAACTCCAGAAAGAGACGCAGACAAACCATTCCTAATGCCAGTAGAAGACGTATTCTCAATCACAGGTAGAGGAACAGTTGCAACAGGAAGAGTTGAAAGAGGAGTATTAAAAGTACAAGATAAAGTTCATATAGTAGGATTATCAGAAAAACCAACAGAAACTGTATGTACAGGAGTAGAAATGTTCAGAAAATTATTGGATCAAGCAGAAGCAGGAGACAATATCGGAGCATTATTAAGAGGAGTTCAAAGAAGTGATGTTGAAAGAGGTCAAGTTTTAGCGCACCCAGGAACAATAACACCACATACAAACTTCTTAGGAGAGGTATATGTATTAACTAAAGAAGAGGGTGGAAGACATACACCATTCTTCAAAGGATACAGACCACAATTCTATTTCAGAACAACTGATGTAACTGGATCAATCGAGTTACCAGAAGGCGTAGAAATGGTAATGCCAGGAGACAATGCAACATTTGAAGTAGATCTAATCACTCCAATCGCAATGGATGAAGGATTAAGATTTGCTATCAGAGAAGGCGGAAGAACAGTAGGTTCTGGCGTTGTTTCTAAAATCTTAAAATAAGATAAATATTTAAAATAATTAAATTTATTTGTGTTGTGACGTTGAAAAAGCTAGGGATTGACCCTAGCTTTTTTTTTTTTTTTGTGTGTGTAAAAAATAAGTCTATTTTATTCAATTATATTAGCTATATTCCAGTTAATATCTTTTTCTATTACTCATTTTATAATGATAAATCCATTTTGATTCAAAAATTATTAATAATATAAACATTTTTATATATATTAATATATTTTTTTATAATTTATTTAAAATATTACTTAATTTTTGAATATATATATCAAAAATATGCAATAAAACGTTACAAGTATAAGATTTTTAGCTTTATTTGCTTTAGCTAAATAGCAGGCTTTGACATATATTTTATAGTTAATTAAGTACAATGTATACTACAAGTTGTTTATATTTATACAAGATATTTTAAAAGTTATAAAAGATAAATTTATATAATCTTTAGCGTAAAATTAATTGTACATAAATATTAAATATACAAATGTTTTTAACAGAATAGTAATTTACTAAAAAGTCAAAAACATTAGTAAAAAATATTCTGTTATTAATATTACAGTGTGTTATTAATGTAGCATATATTAATGTGCAATTAACAATAAATAAAAAAGTTTTAAGGAGGATTCTTATGAAAAAAGTAAGGAGAGTAGTATCATTTATTATTGTATTATCAATGTTCATGTTGTCATTGACAAGTGTTTATGCGCAAATTACAGATATTGACACACACTGGGCAAAAAATGAAATTAACTACTTAGTAGAAAAGGGTATTTTGACAGGTTATCCAGATGGTACATTTAAACCAGAAAACAATGTTAGTAAAGTAGAATTTTACAAAATTATAAACAACACAATGGGTTATAAAGAAGAAGCTACCTTTGAATTTAAAGATGTTAGATCACCAGAGGAAGATTGGTTTTACTATGATGTATCTAAAGCTGTGAAGGCAGGGTACATAACAGATGGAGAATTTCTATATCCAACAGAATTTATAACAAGAGAAGAAGTAGCAAGAATTATTGGTGTTACATTTAAATTAAATGAAAATCCAGAATTTACAGCTTACTTTAAAGATAATTTATTAATTTCATTAGATGCATTAGGTTTTATAGGAACCTTAAAAGAAAAAGAATATATTATAGGTTTTCCTGATGAAACCTTTAGACCAACTAATTCTATTAAAAGAGCAGAACTAGTAAAAATGCTTTATAATATTTTAGTTATAGAGGGAATACCTCAAAAAGCAGATTTGACAAAATACAAAGCAGCATTAGCAGCAGTTAATGAATCTGACTATACAAAACATAGTTGGGCTGCTTATCAAAACATAGTTTTAGCAAATGTGGTTACAGAAGATAATACACAGGATGAAGTAGATGCAGCAACTGAAACAATAATAAATGCACAAAAAGAATTAGTGAAAGTATATAGATATAAACCGGTGGTTCCAGAAGAACCAGAAGAGCCAGAAGAACCAGAAAAACCAGAAGAGCCAGTAATAGATAAAATAGAATTGGCAGCAAAGATATCAGAGGCAGAAAGATTAAATGAAGAAGACTATACCGCAGAAACATGGACAGTATTAGAAACAGCATTAGGAAGAGCAATAGAAGTAAACAACAATACAGAAGCAACACAGGAACAAGTAAATGAAGCATTAACAGCATTAGAAGATGCAATACAAGGATTAGAAGAAAAACAAGAAGAGCCAGTAGTAGATAAAACAGCATTGACAGCAAAGATATCAGAGGCAGAAAGATTAAATGAAGAAGACTATACCGCAGAAACATGGACAGTATTAGAAACAGCATTAGGAAGAGCAATAGAAGTAAACAACAATACAGAAGCAACACAGGAACAAGTAAATGAAGCATTAACAGCATTAGAAGATGCAATACAAGGATTAGAAGAAAAACAAGAAGAGCCAGTAGTAGATAAAACAGCATTGACAGCAAAGATATCAGAGGCAGAAAGATTAAATGAAGAAGACTATACCGCAGAAACATGGACAGTATTAGAAACAGCATTAGGAAGAGCAATAGAAGTAAACAACAATACAGAAGCAACACAGGAACAAGTAAATGAAGCATTAACAGCATTAGAAGATGCAATACAAGGATTAGAAGAAAAACAAGAAGAGCCAGTAGTAGATAAAACAGCATTGACAGCAAAGATATCAGAGGCAGAAAGATTAAATGAAGAAGACTATACCGCAGAAACATGGACAGTATTAGAAACAGCATTAGGAAGAGCAATAGAAGTAAACAACAATACAGAAGCAACACAGGAACAAGTAAATGAAGCATTAACAGCATTAGAAGATGCAATACAAGGATTAGAAGAAAAACAAGAAGAGCCAGTAGTAGATAAAACAGCATTGACAGCAAAGATATCAGAGGCAGAAAGATTAAATGAAGAAGACTATACCGCAGAAACATGGACAGTATTAGAAACAGCATTAGGAAGAGCAATAGAAGTAAACAACAATACAGAAGCAACACAGGAACAAGTAAATGAAGCATTAACAGCATTAGAAGATGCAATACAAGGATTAGAAGAAAAACAAGAAGAGCCAGTAGTAGATAAAACAGCATTGGCAGCAAAGATATCAGAGGCAGAAAGATTAAATGAAGAAGACTATACCGCAGAAACATGGACAGTATTAGAAACAGCATTAGGAAGAGCAATAGAAGTAAACAACAATACAGAAGCAACACAGGAACAAGTAAATGAAGCATTAACAGCATTAGAAGATGCAATACAAGGATTAGAAGAAAAACAAGAAGAGCCAGTAGTAGATAAAACAGCATTGACAGCAAAGATATCAGAGGCAGAAGGATTAAATGAAGAAGACTATACACCAGAAACATGGACAGTATTAGAAACAGCATTAGGAAGAGCAATAGAAGTAAACAACAATACAGAAGCAACACAGGAACAAGTAAATGAAGCATTAACAGTATTAGAAAATGCAATACAAGGATTAGAAGAAAAACAAGAAGAGCCGGTAGTAGTTGCAACTTATCATCCACAATTATATATGCCGACTATTGGAAAAATCTCTGTAGAAGTTAATAACGTAACAAATGCTGTAAAATTTAGTGTTACATATCATCTTTCTCCTGATGAACAAGGTAATGAAGTAATAAGAACTACAGAAATTATTGATATAAACACACCTTTAACAACTGAAGGATATCCTATAATGTTTTATAATCCTAGTACAACAGGATACGATACAATAACTATTTGCATATATGATGCAAATGAAAATTTACTATACACTTTTGAAAGTGTAGTGCCAGTAACTGCACGATAGTAAAATGTATTAGATAAAAGCCCTCCCCAAAGAACTCTTTGGGGAGGGGTTATTGAGCATATAACATGTTTTGGGGTACCCAGTTGCCATTTGTGTTGGTGTAACTGAGTCAGCTTCTAACTAATTATATAATAAGGATTTAGTCCTTCTTATATAACTTAAAAATAAGGAGGTGAATATTCTTAAATTTGTATAATAAAATGGTATAGGAGGTGAAATATATAAGTATTTCTTAACAGTAATTTGTAGGCATAAACTAAATATAATATGTTTAGACTTTAGTAATGAAATTTACATCAAAATTTTAATTTATTAAAATTTTTATTAATTTCTTTGATGTAAAAGTAAAAATTAAAAGGAGAAGACTATAAATGCTAAGTAACCTAAAAGTTAAAAAGAATTTTGCCGTACTATTAACATTATTAATGTTAATAAGCATGATTCCATCATTTGCTTATGCAAATGACAGTAATATTAGCTCAGCAAAAGAAGAATTAAAACAAGAAGCATTATCAAAGATTACACCAGAAGTAATGAATGATTTTGACGAAGACCTAATAGAAGTACTAGTGTATATGAAAGAACAAGTAGACACAGAAATGATAGCTGAGGCTACAAAATCTGCTGTGTCAGATGTAATGACCCCATATAATATAAAATTAGAAGTAAGAAAAGGAGTAGTTGAAGCTTTAAAAGATGAAGCAACTACTACTCAAAAAAATATAATCAAATATTTAGATCAAGAAATGGATAAAGGAAATGTTGAAGAATTTACATCTTATCACATAGTCAATATGATATATGTAAAAGCAACAAAAGAAGTAATAGAAAATATTTCATTTATGTCAGAAGTAGAGAAAATATATAAAAATAAAGTTCACACATTAGAAGTTACAGAAATGAGTGAAGAGATAAAACCAACAACAGAGGGCATAGAGTGGAACATTGAAAAAGTTAATGCAGACCAAACTTGGGAATTGGGAATTGATGGTAGCGGAGTTGTAGTAGGAAGCCTAGATTCAGGAGTAGATTGGACACATCCAGCGATAAAGAATAAATGGAGAGGATATGATCCATCAACAGGAGAAACTAATCCTGAAGGTAGCTGGTTTGACCCAGTATATAATTCAACATTACCAGAAGATTCAGATGAGCATGGAACTCATGTTATGGGAACAGTATTAGGACAAGAGGAAGATGGAAGTAATAAAATAGGTGTAGCACCAGGAGCAAGATGGATAGCAGCAAGAGTATTTAACACTTCAGGTTCAACTACAGGTACAATATTATTATCAGCAGCAGAATGGATGCTTCAACCAAATGGAGATCCAGCAAATGCACCTGATGTTGTCAACAACTCATGGGGTGGTGGATCAGGAATAGATGAATGGTATAGAGATGCTGTAAGGAACTGGAGAGCAGCAGGAATATTCCCAGTATTTTCAGCAGGAAACCAGAGAGCGGGCGAACCAGCACCATGGCCAGGATCAATATCATGCCCAGCAAATTATCCAGAATCATTTGCAGTAGCAGCAACAGATATAAATAATATGAGAGCTTCGTTCTCAAAATTAGGTCCATCACCATATGATGAAAGTTTAATAAAACCAGAAATATCAGCACCAGGAGTAAGTATTAGATCATCAATACCAGGTGGTGGATACCAAGGTGGATGGTCAGGAACATCAATGTCAGCACCACATATTACAGGAACAGTAGCATTGTTGTTATCAGCAAACGCATCATTGACAGTGGATGATATAGATGAAGTTATCAAGAGTACAGCAATGCCATTAGTTGACACATCATATCCAACAGCACCTAATATGTCATACGGTTATGGTTTAGTTGATACATTTGAAGCAGTATCACAAGTAGCATCAGGAACAGGATATATTTCTGGTAAAGTGTTAGTACCTGGCGAAGATACAAGTGAGCCAGTTATAAATCACGAACAAATGGTAACAGAAATATATATAGGTTCAGATACAGATATAATAGCAGAGATATCTGATGATGTAGCTATAACAGAAGTAGAGTTATTAGTAAAACAAGAAGGAAAATCCTACTGGATGTTAACTCCAATGAATAGAATATCAGGAGATCATAAAGCAGGAATATACAAAGGAACAATAAGCTATGATATGCTAGGAGGAAATAGTATTACATATAAGATAAAAGCTAGAGATTATGGAGGAGATGCTATTGTTTCGCCGAATTATAATATAGAAGTTAAATTTGGTATTGTTCCAGATGAATATACTCAAGGCTTTGAAGGCGGAGTAGAAGGTTGGATATTTGGTGGAGAATGGGAATATGGAGTACCATCAGGAACAAGTCCAGAAGCATATGAAGGAGAAAAATTAGCAGGAACTAAAATAGCTGAAAATTATGCAAATGGTGCAAATAGCTTACTAGTAACTCCACCAATAGATTTAAGAAATGCTGATCTAGGTTCAGCAACATTAAGATTCCAAGAATGGTACGAAACTGAAAACAATTATGATAAATGCTATGTATATGTTACAAACGACTATGGTAGCACTTGGACACAAGTAGGCCCAATCCGTACAGGAAATGTAACGGAATGGATGGAAACAGTAATTAATCTTAATGAATATATAGGCTGTTTAGATCCAGTATTTGTTGGATTCCGCTTTACTTCAGATAGTTCAAATGTAAAACCAGGTTGGTTTATAGACAATGTAAGATTAATTGGTGTAGATACTGAAGCTCCAGCAACTCCTATGGATTTAGTTGCAGAGGCTACTCTTACAGGAATAAAATTAAATTGGACTGCTGTAGATGATAGTGATGTATCACATTATAATGTGTATCGTTCATTAACTTCAGGAGAAGGTTATGAATTTATAGCAAATGCATCTTCTAATATGTTTATAGATACAACACTAGAAGCTGGAATTACTTACTATTATAAAGTTGCAGCAGTAGACATTTCAGAAAATACAAGTGAACTAAGCGAAGAAGTATTTGGTCAAATATCAGAAACAACAGTGTTATTTAGTACAGATTTTGAAAATGATGATGCAGGATTTGTTACAGGAGTTACAGCTGGAACTGAAAATCCATGGGAATTGGGAATACCTACGTCAGGATCTAATGAAGCAACATCAGGAGTAAATCTGTGGGCAACTAATCTTGAAGGAAACTACGAGCATAGAACTGATGCATATATTCAAAGCCCAACTATACAAATCCCAGCAGACATAAACGCTGTACTTACATTCAATCACTGGGTAGATATGGAAGGAACTAGCACGTTATATGATTATGGTCAAGTGCAAATTTCTAAAGATAATGGAAGTACTTGGACTAATATAACACCTGTAACAGGGGGAAAATATGGCAAGAGAGTTCAAGCTTGGGCAAATGAAGAAATAGCTTTAGAAGGATATAATGGAGAAACTATAAATATAAGATTCTTATTCCATTCAGATGGTTCTGGAGCATATACCGGATGGTATATAGATGATGTAGTTGTGCTTGGAATGGATACTACCCCAGAAGCTTTAGCAGAACAAATAAACTTAGAAAAAGAAGAAGAACCAGAAGTTAAAAAAGCTGATTATGTAGATCCAGAAGAATTAAGTTATAGCTTAAAGAAAGACAAAACAAATAATTATGTAACAATAGAAGATGAAGAAGTACAAAATATGCAAGCTGCATATGTTGGTGGAATCCCTGCTACAGATGCAGTAGTAACAGTACTAGAGACAGGAAGAAGTGTTAAAGTAAATCCAGTTAACGGTAAATTCTATATGAGACACGTACTTGGAGAAAACTTTACACTAAGAGCAGAAGCATATGGATATTATGCAAATGAAGTAACTGTAAATGTAAATGAAGATGAAACAACAAGAGTAAATATCATGTTAGAACCAAAACCACAGGGAACTATTATAGGAAGAGTATTTGACAGATATTATAATAACGGAGCAGCTAATGCTGTAATAAGAGTGGTAGAAGACCCTAAAGTAGCTCCAGTAGTAGCAGATGAAGATGGATACTTTAGAATTAACAAAGTATACGAAGGAACATATACACTTAAAGTGGTAGCAGATGGATTTGAACCGGGAGAAATTACTGTAGATGTATACGAAGATGAAATAACAAATGTTGATATACCACTTAAGAGATTTGTAGGTTATGAAGATGATATAATCTATGACGATGGAGTAGGAGAAAACGCATTAGTATTAAATAGTGCAGGTTACGGATTAGCAGTAAGATTTACACCTGAACAATACGGTAAAGTAAAAGGAGCAAATGTTTTCTTCTGGGATAATAGCTGGCCATCACCAGGAGGAAATAGAATAGGTTTTGCAATATACGGAATAGATGATAATGGAGCACCATATCAAGTAGGAGATCCTATATTTGTTGATGTAATAAGAGGAGAATTTAACTATATAGATTTATCAAGTTTAGGCTTCTCAACAGATAGAGATTTCTATATCTCAACGATACAAGATGCAGCAGGTTCTTCTTGCCCAGGAACAGGTATAGATGAAAACTCTCCATACGGAGATAGATCATATTTGAATCTTGGTGGAGAATTCAAGCTAATATCAGAAGAAAATATCCAAGGTGGAATAATGATCAGAGCAAGAATGGAATACTCAGTAGCTGTACCAGTTATAACTAATCTAAATGAATTAACATATACAAATCAAGACTCAATAACTGTAGAAGGAACAGTTACAGCAGATGGTAAAGTAAATGTATATCTAAATGGTGAAAAGGTAACTACAGTAGATACAGAAAACAAAGAATTTGCAGTAGAAATAAATTTACCATTAGATGAAAATACAATTATGGTAACAGCAGAAATGGACGGAATAGAAACAGAGCCATCATCAGCAGTGACAGTAATAAAAGACAAGATAGCACCAGAATTAATAGTAGAAGAACCAGAAGATAATTTAAAAATCAATGAAGAAGTAGTTCATGTTGTAGGTAATGTACAAGATAATATAGAAATAACACAATTATTGATCAACGAAGTAGAAGTAGCAATAGATGAAGATGGAAACTTCCATGAAAGATTGATGGTAAATCAAGGTGTTAATATTATTACAGTTAAAGCAATAGATATTGCAGGAAATGAAACTGTTATTGAAAGAACAGTAACTGTAGAATTAACAGAACCAGAAATTACAAACATACTTCCAGCAGAAGATTTAGAGCTTTATGTTGATGATATATTAACTGTTAGCTTTAATGCACCTACAGGTGGAGAAGGATATTTCAGATTATTGCTTCCATTTGAAACTTCAGATAATAATATAGGAATTCCTATGACAGAAGAAGATGGAGTATATACTGGTACTTGGACTGTTCCTGAAGGATTTGTTGCTACAGACTTACAAGTTGAAGTAGTATATGTTAGTCAGTATGGAACTACTGTATCCGAAATAGCAGAGGGTAGAGTTACTCTAATAGGTAGAATGGAAGATCTTCCAGAAAGTACAATAATAATTAACGGTGAAGCTTTTGATATGAATTTCATAAATAGTAATCCTGAAGGACAAATAAAATTAATAGAATGGTTAAATTCAGGTAATCAAGCTTATGTCAAACTTGATAAAAATACTATAGTTGATATGGAAGGTGAAATAATTAGTATTGAATTATTACCACAACGTATAACTTATATTGATATGAGTGGCAATATAACATTCTATGAAAAATAATCTAAATCTTTATAGAAAGTTATCCCTATGTTTTAGGGATAACTTTTCTAAATCAATTACAGAATTTATTAATTTACTTTGATATAAATGGTTAAATAATCTTATAAAGGGGAGACCTAGAATGCTAAGTAATCTAAAAGTTAAAAAGAATTTTGCCGTAATATTAACATTATTAATGATAATAAGCATGATTCCATCATTTGCTTATGCAAATGACAGTAATATTAGCTCAGCAAAAGAAGAATTAAAACAAGAAGCATTATCAAAGATTACACCAGAAGTAATGAATGATTTTGACGAAGACCTAATAGAAGTACTAGTGTATATGAAAGAACAAGTAGACACAGAAATGATAGCTGAGGCTACAAAATCTGCTGTGTCAGATGTAATGACCCCATATAATACAAAATTAGAAGTAAGAAAAGGAGTAGTTGAAGCTTTAAAAGATGAAGCAACTACTACTCAAAAAAATATAATCAAATATTTAGATCAAGAAATGGATAAAGGAAATGTTGAAGAATTTACATCTTATCACATAGTCAATATGATATATGTAAAAGCAACAAAAGAAGTAATAGAAAATATTTCATTTATGTCAGAAGTAGAGAAAATATATAAAAATAAAGTTCACACATTAGAAGTTACAGAAATGAGTGAAGAGATAAAACCAACAACAGAGGGCATAGAGTGGAACATTGAAAAAGTTAATGCAGACCAAACTTGGGAATTGGGAATTGATGGTAGCGGAGTTGTAGTAGGAAGCCTAGATTCAGGAGTAGATTGGACACATCCAGCGATAAAGAATAAATGGAGAGGATATGATCCATCAACAGGAGAAACTAATCCTGAAGGTAGCTGGTTTGACCCAGTATATAATTCAACATTACCAGAAGATTCAGATGAGCATGGAACTCATGTTATGGGAACAGTATTAGGACAAGAGGAAGATGGAAGTAATAAAATAGGTGTAGCACCAGGAGCAAGATGGATAGCAGCAAGAGTATTTAACACTTCAGGTTCAACTACAGGTACAATATTATTATCAGCAGCAGAATGGATGCTTCAACCAAATGGAGATCCAGCAAATGCACCTGATGTTGTCAACAACTCATGGGGTGGTGGATCAGGAATAGATGAATGGTATAGAGATGCTGTAAGGAACTGGAGAGCAGCAGGAATATTCCCAGTATTTTCAGCAGGAAACCAGAGAGCGGGCGAACCAGCACCATGGCCAGGATCAATATCATGCCCAGCAAATTATCCAGAATCATTTGCAGTAGCAGCAACAGATATAAATAATATGAGAGCTTCGTTCTCAAAATTAGGTCCATCACCATATGATGAAAGTTTAATAAAACCAGAAATATCAGCACCAGGAGTAAGTATTAGATCATCAATACCAGGTGGTGGATACCAAGGTGGATGGTCAGGAACATCAATGTCAGCACCACATATTACAGGAACAGTAGCATTGTTGTTATCAGCAAACGCATCATTGACAGTGGATGATATAGATGAAGTTATCAAGAGTACAGCAATGCCATTAGTTGACACATCATATCCAACAGCACCTAATATGTCATACGGTTATGGTTTAGTTGATACATTTGAAGCAGTATCACAAGTAGCATCAGGAACAGGATACATTTCTGGTAAAGTGTTAGTACCTGGCGAGGATACAAGTGAGCCAGTTATAAATCACGAACAAATGGTAACAGAAATATATATAGGTTCAGATACAGATATAATAGCAGAGATATCTGATGATGTAGCTATAACAGAAGTAGAGTTATTAGTAAAACAAGAAGGCAAATCCTACTGGATGTTAACTCCAATGAATAGAATATCAGGAGATCATAAAGCAGGAATATACAAAGGAACAATAAGCTATGATATGCTAGGAGGAAATAGTATTACATATAAGATAAAAGCTAGAGATTATGGAGGAGATGCTGTTGTTTCACCAGATTATAATATAGAAGTTAAATTTGGTATTGTTCCAGATGAATATACTCAAGGCTTTGAAGATGGAGTAGAAGGCTGGATATTTGATGGAGAATGGGAATATGGAGTACCATCAGGAACAAGCCCAGAAGCATATGAAGGAGAAAAATTAGCAGGAACTAAAATAGATGGAAATTATGCAAATGATGCAGATAGCTTGTTAGTAACTCCACCAATAGATTTAAGAAATGCTGATCTAGGTTCAGCAACATTAAGATTACAAGAATGGTTCGAAACAGAATACTATTACGATATATGTTATGTTTATGTTTCAAACGATTATGGTGATACATGGACAATAGTAGGCACCCGTACAGGAATTAGAATGGAATGGATAGACACAGTAATTAATCTTAATGATTATATAGGTTCTCTAGATCCAGTATTTGTTGCATTCCGCTTTACTTCAGATAGTTCAAATGCAAATCCAGGTTGGTATATAGACAATGTAAGATTAATTGGTGTAGGTACTGACGCTATGAAAGTTTCAGAAAACCAAGTAAGTCAAGAAGAAGCGTCAAAACCTGAAATTATGAAGTCGGATTATGTAGATCCAGAAGAATTAAAATATAGCTTAAAGAAAGACAAAACAAATAATTATGTAACAATAGAAGATGAAGAAGTAAAAAGTATACCAATGGTATATGGTGGAATCCCTGCTACTGATGCAGTAGTAACAGTACTGGAGACAGGAAGAAGTGTTAAAGTAAATCCAGTTAACGGTAAATTCTATATGAGACACGTACTTGGAGAAAACCTTACACTAAGAGCAGAAGCATATGGATATTATGCAAATGAAGTAACTGTAAATGTAAATGAAGATGAAACAACAAGAGTAAATATCATGTTAGAACCAAAACCACAGGGAACTATTATAGGAAGAGTATTTGACAGATATTATAATAACGGAGCAGCTAATGCTGTAATAAGAGTGGTAGAAGACCCTAAAGTAGCTCCAGTAGTAGCAGATGAAGATGGATACTTTAGAATTAACAAAGTATATGAAGGAACATATACACTTAAAGTGGTAGCAGATGGATTTGATCCAGGAGAAATTACTGTAGATGTATACGAAGATGAAATAACAAATGTTGATATACCACTTAAGAGATTTGTAGGTTATGAAGATGATATAATCTATGACGATGGAGTAGGAGAAAACGCATTAGTATTAAATAGTGCAGGTTACGGATTAGCAGTAAGATTTACACCTGAACAATACGGTAAAGTAAAAGGAGCAAATATTTTCTTCTGGGATAATAGCTGGCCATCACCAGGAGGAAATAGAATAGGTTTTGCAATATACGGAATAGATGATAATGGAGCACCATATCAAGTAGGAGATCCTATATTTGTTGATGTAATAAGAGGAGAATTTAACTATATAGATTTATCAAGTTTAGGCTTCTCAACAGATAGAGATTTCTATATCTCAACGATACAAGATGCAGCAGGTTCTTCTTGCCCAGGAACAGGTATAGATGAAAACTCTCCATACGGAGATAGATCATATTTGAATCTTGGTGGAGAATTCAAGCTAATATCAGAAGAAAATATCCAAGGTGGAATAATGATCAGAGCAAGAATGGAATACTCAGTAGCTGTACCAGTTATAACTAATCTAAATGAATTAACATATACAAATCAAGACTCAATAACTGTAGAAGGAACAGTTACAGTAGATGGTAAAGTAAATGTATATCTAAATGGTGAAAAGGTAACTACAGTAGATACAGAAAACAAAGAATTTGCAGTAGAAATAAATTTACCATTAGATGAAAATACAATTATGGTAACAGCAGAAATGGACGGAATAGAAACAGAGCCATCATCAGCAGTGACAGTAATAAAAGACAAAATAGCACCAGAATTAATAGTAGAAGAACCAGAAGATAATTTAAAAATCAATACAGAAGTAGTTCATGTTGTAGGCAATGTACAAGATAATATAGAAATAACACAATTATTGATCAACGAAGTAGAAGTAGCAATAGATGAAGATGGAAACTTCCATGAAAGATTGATGGTAAATCAAGGTGTTAATATTATTACAGTTAAAGCAATAGATATTGCAGGAAATGAAACAGTTGTTGAAAGAACAGTAACTGTAGAATTAGCAGAACCTGAAATTACTAATATACAGCCATCAGAAGATTTAGAGCTTTATGTTGGTGATGTATTGACTGTTAGCTTCAATGCGCCAACAGGTGGAGAAGGCTACTTTAGATTATTGCTTCCATTTGAAGTTTCAGATAACAAGACAGGAATTCCTATGACAGAAGAAGATGGAGTATATACTGGTACTTGGACTGTTCCTGAAGGATTAGAGGGAAACAATATACAGGTCGAAGTTGTGTATATCAGCGAATTTGGATATGAGGTAACAGCAATTGCAGATGGAAGATTAACAATAATATTAGAAGAGACTTCAATCATAAACATACAGCCATCAGAAGATACAGAACTTAGAGAGGGAGATGCATTAGAAGTAAGTTTTAATGGACCTAGTAGATGTAGTGGATACTTTAGATTATTATTTTCACCTGAAATGTCAAATAATGAACTTGAAATTCCAATGATTGAAGTAACACCAGGATTCTATAGGGGTTTATGGACAGTACCAGAAACAATGGTAGTAAGTAACTTACAAATTGAAGTATTGTTAGTAACTGAAGATAATATTAGAATGCTTGATATAGCTGAAGGCCGTATTACAGTGGTAGGACAGATGAATATGCTTCCAGTAAATTCAGTAATAGTTGGTGAAGAAGCATATGACATAAATTATTTAAATAGTAACTCGGAAGCGCAAGAAAAATTAATCGAGTGGTTAGATTTAGGCAATCAAGTTTATATAAAACTTGATAATGATGATATAGTAGACTTTGATGGTCAAATTGTTAGTTATGAATTATTACCACAACGTATTACTTATTATAATTCAAACGGAAATATAACATTCTATTCAAAATAGTAAAATTATATCTTAATTTATAACAATACTATAGAATGGCCTATAATTTTAAAATTATAGGCCATATCAGTATGTCAAAAAGCTACATAGTTTTAATGTTTAAAAGTATTAAGTTTAACCTTAAATTACCAAAATATTTTTATTTACAAGGTAGAAAAATTAATGTATACTGTTAAAGTTGCAAAGATTAGTATAAAACATGACATTAATACTTACAACATATTTTAAACAATCTTAAATATTAATTTTTCTTAACAATTGAAAAATAATAAAAAAAAGACTTGCATTAACTGCTATATTAGTGTACTATGATATAGCGTGCCACATGCGATGAGACAAAAGGTTGCTGATTTAATCAGGTAATTTTTGTTGAGAATGTCTTGTTTTAAAAACGGGGCGACCGGTATCGTTTTTTTTAAAAAAATATTAGAAACACCCGGATAGGTGTATCAGCGATTCCGAGTTGTATGTGCAACATACGAAGAAGGAGGTAAAAAAATGGCAAGCACTCAAAAAATAAGAATTAGGTTAAAGGCTTATGACCATCAATTGATTGATCAATCTGCACAAAAAATTGTAGAGACTGCTAAAGCAACTGGAGCAACTGTAGCTGGACCAATTCCACTACCTACAGAAAAACAAGTTGTTACAATATTAAGAGCAGTTCACAAGTACAAAGATTCTAGAGAGCAGTTTGAGCAAAGAACACACAAAAGATTAATTGACATCACTAATCCTACTCCTAAAACAGTAGACTCATTAATGAAACTTAATTTGCCTGCTGGAGTAGACATTGAAATTAAGCTATAAGAAAGTAAAGTAGAGATAATATAATATATACAACTCTGCTTAGAATGATTACCTGGCGGTAATCCGCTGTAAGAAAATAGGAGGTGTAATCTAAATGAAAGCAATTCTTGGTAAAAAAATAGGAATGACTCAAGTGTTCACAGAACAAGGTAATGTTGTTCCAGTATCAGTAGTAGAATCGAGCAAAATGTTCGTAGTTCAAAAGAAAACTATTGAGAAAGATGGTTACAACGCAATCCAAGTTGGATTCGGTGATATCAAAACAAAAAATGTAACAAAACCTTTAAAAGGTCATTTCGAAAAATCAAACGTTGAATACAAAAAAATCCTTAGAGAATTTAGAGTAGAAAACATTGATGAATACGAAGTTGGACAAGAAATAAAATTAGATATTTTCCAAGCCGGAGACAAAGTTGATGTTATTGGAACATCAAAAGGTAAAGGATTTGCAGGAAATATTAAAAGACATGGTCACTCGAGAGGACCTATGAGTCATGGTTCTAAATTCCACAGATTAAGAGGTTCTTTAGGAGCTTCAGCTGGTATTTGTAGAGTAATTAAAGGAATACCTGCACACGGACATATGGGTCATGTAAGAGTAACTGTACAAAACCTTGAAATTATAAAAGTAGATACAGCTAAAAATGTATTGCTTATAAAAGGTGCTATACCAGGACCTAAAAAAGGCTTAGTAACAGTTAAAGAAACAGTAAAAAGATAGTTAGAAAAGTAGAAAGGAGGATTAAAGATGCCAAAAGTAGCTCTTTATGATATAAACGGCAGTCAAGTGGGTGATGTCGAATTATGCGATGCAATATTCGGAATTGAGCCAAATAACCACGTTATGTATGAGGCTGTAAAAAACTATTTAGCTAATCAAAGACAAGGTACACAATCAGCAAAGACTAGAGCAGAAGTAAGAGGTGGCGGAAGAAAACCTTGGAGACAAAAAGGAACAGGACGTGCAAGACAAGGTAGTATCAGAGCACCACAATGGAAAGGCGGCGGAGTTGTATTCGCACCAAAACCAAGAGATTATAGCTATTCAATACCTAAAAAGGTTAAGAGATTAGCACTTAAATCAGCATTAAGCTCAAAGGTTATAGACAAAGAAATAATTGTTCTTGATAGTTTAACTTTAGAACAACCAAAAACTAAAGAAATGGTAAAAGTTTTATCAAATCTTAAAGCAAACAAAAAATCTTTAATAGTAATACCTGAAAGAGACGCAAATGTTGTTAGATCAGCAAGCAATATTCCAGGTGTTAAAACTGCATATGTTAACACAATTAACGTATATGATATTTTGAACTGTGATACTTTCATAATAACAAAAGACGCAGTAAACAAAGTGGAGGAGGTGTACGCATAATGCGCAGTCCACACGATTTAATAAAAAGACCAATAATTACAGAAGCAAGTATGGATGCAATGGCTGACAAAAAATACACTTTTGAAGTGGATAAAAAAGCCAACAAAACTGAAATTAAAAACGCAGTTGAGCAAGTTTTCGGAGTAAAAGTTAAGAGCGTAAACACAATGAATATGCTTGGAAAAATGAAAAGACAAGGCGCTCATGCTGGAAGAAGAGCAAGTTGGAAAAAAGCTATCATAGCTTTAACTGAAGACAGCAAAGCAATTGAATTCTTCGAAGGAATGAACTAAGATTTTAATATATTATAAAAATACAATAAACAAAATAATCAAAAGGAGGAAATCTCATGGGTATAAAAAAATTTAAACCTACTTCTCCATCTTTAAGACAGATGACTGTTTCGACTTTTGAAGAGA
This sequence comes from Sedimentibacter sp. zth1, assembly GCF_017352195.1. Classification (NCBI taxonomy): domain Bacteria; kingdom Bacillati; phylum Bacillota; class Tissierellia; genus Sedimentibacter; species Sedimentibacter sp. zth1. The sequence continues at coordinate 125,092 of NZ_CP071445.1, forward strand.
TAACAACTAACGAACCTGAGAAATCTCTTTTAGCACCTTTAAGTAAAACTGCAGGAAGAAACGTACATGGATGTATTACAGTTCGTCATAAAGGTGGCGGTGAAAAGAGAAAATACAGAATAATAGATTTCAAAAGAAATAAAGACGGTGTACCAGGTAAAATTGCTACAATTGAGTATGATCCAAACAGAAGTGCTAATATTGCATTAGTACATTATGTAGACGGAGAAAAAAGATATATAATAGCTCCAAACAAGTTAAAAGTTGGAGATGTTATAGAATCAGGTAGCAAAGCGGATATCAAAATAGGTAATACATTACAATTGAAAAACATACCTGTTGGTACTACAATTCATAATATTGAATTGAAGGCTGGAAAAGGTGCACAGTTAGTTAGATCTGCTGGTAACTCAGCACAGTTAATGGCTAAAGAAGGAAAGTATGCACAAGTTAGACTTCCAAGTGGTGAAGTAAGAATGGTAAGCATGGAGTGTAGAGCTACAATCGGTCAAGTTGGTAACATAGACCATGAAAATATCAATATCGGTAAAGCCGGTAGAAAGAGACACATGGGTATTAGACCAACAGTAAGAGGTAGTGTAATGAACCCTAACGATCACCCACACGGTGGTGGTGAAGGTAAAGCTCCAGTAGGAAGACCATCTCCAGTAACACCTTGGGGTAAACCAGCATTAGGCTATAAAACTCGTAAGAAGAATAAAAAGTCTAATAAAATGATTGTAAGAACAAGAAAATCTAAATAAATAACAGGTTTTGTGAAAGGAGGAAATAGTAGATGGGTAGATCGTTAAAAAAGGGACCTTATTGTGAGCCTAGTCTAATGAAAAAAGTAGTTACTTTAAACGAAGCTAATGACAAAAAAGTTATTAAGACTTGGTCAAGAAGATCTACAATATTCCCTGAAATGATAGGACACACATTAGCTATACATGATGGACGAAAGCACGTTCCTGTATATATAACTGAAGATATGGTTGGACATAAATTAGGTGAGTTTGCTCCGACAAGGACTTATAGAGGACATAATAAGACTGAAAAATCTTCAAAAGTTAAATAAATGAAGGGAGGTAGCTAAAGTGGAAGCTAGAGCAATCGCTAAGCATGTAAGAGTATCATCTAGAAAGATGAGATTTATATGTGATATGGTAAGAGGAAAAAGTGTTGAAGAAGCACTTACAATATTAAAGTTTACACCTAATAAAGGTGCTAAAATATTAGAAAAAGTTGTAAAATCAGCTGCTGCTAATGCAGAAAACAATTTTGATATGAATAGAGATCAGTTATTTGTATCTGAGGTATATTCAAATCAAGGACCTACTACAAAAAGATTTAGACCAAGATCACAAGGTAGAGCATTTAAAATATTAAAAAGAACTAGCCATATAGGTGTAGTTGTAAAAGAAAGAGACTAGTAAAGGAGGTAAATTAATGGGCCAAAAAGTAAATCCTCATGGACTGAGAGTTGGAGTAATTCAAGATTGGGATTCAAAATGGTACGCTAGTAAAAAGGACTTCCATATAAATCTTATTGAAGATTACAAAGTTCGTGAATTTATTAAGAAAAACTTATACCAAGCAGGAATTGCTAAGGTAGAAATAGAGAGATTTGCAAGTAGAATAAAACTTAGTGTTTATACTGCTAAACCTGGTATGATTATAGGAAAAGGCGGATCAGGTGTTGAATCATTAAAGAAGAATGTTGAAAAAATAACAGGTAAGACTGTCATAATTAATGTAGAGGAAGTAAGAGTTCCTGAGTTAGATGCTCAATTGGTTGCAGAAAGTATTGCAAGCCAAATAGAAAAAAGGGTATCATTCAGAAGAGCAATGAAACAATCTATTCAAAGAACTATGAGATCAGGTGCTAAAGGTATAAAAACTTCTGTATCGGGTAGATTAAACGGTGCTGATATGGCAAGAACTGAAAGATATACTGATGGTACAGTGCCATTGCAAACATTAAGATCTAACATAAGCTACGGTTTTGCAGAAGCAGATACTACTTATGGTAAAATAGGTGTTAAGGTTTGGATTTGTAAAGGCGAAGTTTTGGGCAAAAAACTTGTTTCTGGTCAAGAAGAAGTTAAAGGCGCAGTTTCGCACAACAAAGATAAAAGAAAAAGAAGATCAAACAATAACTATAAAAGAGATAAAAAGTAGACAGTACTTAAGGAAGGAGGAAGTTAATTATGTTAATGCCTAAAAGAGTTAAACACCGTAAAGTTCAAAGAGGAAGAATGACTGGAGTAGCAACAAGAGGCAATAAGTTAGCATATGGCGAATTTGGACTTCAAGCGTTAGAGCCAGCTTGGATCACATCTAACCAAATAGAAGCTGCCAGAAGAGCGATGACAAGATACGTAAAAAGAGGCGGTCAAATTTGGATTAAAGTATTTCCAGATAAGCCAGTTACAAAAAAACCTGCTGAAACTCGTATGGGTAAAGGTAAAGGATCTCCAGAGTACTGGGTAGCAGTAGTTAAACCAGGAAGAATTTTATTTGAAATGACAGGAGTTTCTGAGGAAGTAGCTAGAGAGGCTATGAGACTTGCCATGCATAAATTGCCTATAAAATGTAAGTTTGTTATGAAAGAAGAGCAGGCGATAGAAAAGGATGGTGAAGCAAATGAAAGCTAAAGAAATAAGAGAAAAAACAGTTAGCGAATTAAACCAATCATTAGTAGAATTAAAAACAGAACTTTTTAATTTAAGATTTCAACTTGCTACAGGTGAGTTGGAAAATCCTTTAAGAATAAATAAAGTAAAAAAAGACATTGCACGTGTTAAAACAATTCTTAGAGAGAGAGAAATTAATGTTAATGTGCAATAGTTTAAGAAAGGAGGACTATTAATTTGGAAAGAGGCAACAGAAAAGTTAGAATTGGTAAAGTAGTAAGTGATAAAATGGATAAAACAATAGTAGTTGCTACTGAAAAGCTTGTAGCACATCCTCTTTATAAGAAGCAAGTAAAGAAATCAAAGAAATATAAAGCACATGATGAAGAAAATAAGTGCAAAATTGGTGACATAGTAAAAATAATGGAAACTAGACCATTATCAAAAGACAAAAGATGGAGATTAGTTGAAATTGTTGAAGAAGCTAAATAACCCTACAACAATTGAAGGGAGGTTTAATAAATGGTACAAAACGAATCAAGATTAAGAGTTGCAGATAATTCAGGAGCTAAAGAAATACTTGTTATAAGAGTACTGGGCGGTTCAAGCAGAAGATATGCAAATATTGGTGATATAATCGTTGCTGCTGTTAAAACAGCAACACCTGGAGGAGTTGTTAAGAAGGGTGAAGTTGTTAAGGCTGTAGTTGTAAGAACAAAAAAAGGTGTTCGTAGAAACGATGGAACTTATATTAAGTTTGACGAAAATGCGGCTGTAATTATAAAAGAAGATAAAACACCTGTAGGTACTCGTATATTTGGACCTATAACAAGAGAATTAAGAGATGGTAACTTTATGAAAATAATCTCTTTAGCACCGGAAGTACTTTAATAGGAGGTGTATAAGATGCACGTTAAAAAAGGCGATAAAGTTGTAGTTATTGCAGGTAAAGATAAGGGTAAAATAGGAACAGTTTTGACAGGTATTCCAAAAAACAATAGAGTAATAGTTCAAGGTGTCAACATGATAACAAAACACCAAAAAGCAACTAGAGATATGCAACAAGCAGGTATAATACACCAAGAAGGCTCTATAAATGTTTCTAACGTTATGCTTTACTGTAGTAAATGTAAACAAGGCGTAAGAGTAGAAAAGAAAGTTTTAGAAAACGGAAAAAAAGTTAGAGTATGTAAAAAATGTGGAGAAATGTTTGAATAATGCTCGAAGGGAGGTACAAAGCAAATGGCTTCAAGATTGTTTGAGACATATAAAAATGACGTAGTGCCAGCATTGGTTGAAAAATTCCAATACAAAAGTGTTATGCAGGCACCAAAGGTAGAGAAAATAGTTATAAACATGGGAGTTGGCGAAGCAAAAGATAATCAAAAATTCTTAGAAAAAGCTGTAGAAGAAATGACTCTTATTGCTGGTCAAAAACCTGTTACAACAAAAGCAAGAAAATCTGTATCTAACTTCAAAATAAGAGAAGGCATGGCAGTTGGTTGCAAAGTTACACTTAGAGGAGAAAGAATGTATGATTTCTTAGATAAGTTTGTAAACATCTCATTGCCAAGAGTTAGAGACTTCAGAGGAGTATCAAAAACTTCATTTGATGGAAGAGGAAATTATGCATTAGGCATAAAAGAACAATTGATTTTTCCTGAAATCAACTATGATAAAATAGATAAAATAAGAGGTATGGACATAATTATAACAACAACTGCTAACACAGATGAGGAAGCAAGAGAACTATTAAAATTAATGGGTATGCCTTTTAGTAAGTAAGAGGAGGATTGAAAATTGGCTAAAACATCTTTAAAAATTAAGCAAGTAAGAAAACAAAGATTTAAGACAAGAGAGTATAGCAGATGTAAAATTTGTGGAAGACCTCATGCTTATTTGAGAAAATACGGAATTTGTCGTATATGCTTTAGAGAACTAGCATACAAAGGACAAATACCTGGCGTTAAAAAGGCTAGTTGGTAGAGAATTATAAGAATGGAAGGAGGTTACTTACATGGTAATGACAGATCCTATTGCAGATATGTTAACAAGAATCAGAAATAGTAATCATGCAAAACACGAATTCGTGGATATTCCTGCTTCTAAAATCAAAAAAGAAATAGTAACGATTTTATTAGAAGAAGGCTATATCAAGGGTTTTGATGTAATAGATGATGGTAAGCAAGGAATTATTAGAGTTGAATTAAAATATGCTAATAATAAAGAAAGAGTAATAACTGGAATAAAGAGAATTTCTAAACCTGGACTAAGAGTTTTTGTACAAAAGGATGAAACTCCTAGAGTACTTGGTGGATTAGGGATAGCAATAATCTCTACATCTTCAGGTATTATGACAGATAAGAATGCAAGAAAACACGGAATAGGCGGAGAAGTAATCTGCTACGTATGGTAATATAAGAAATAGGAGGTGCTGTACAAATGTCAAGAATAGGATTAAAGCCAATAAACGTGCCTAGCAATGTTGAAGTGAAGCTTGATGCTAATAACTTTGTAACAGTAAAAGGACCAAAAGGTACTTTAGAACAACAACTACCTAAATTAATGATAATTGAATTAAATGAAGGTGTTATAACAGTTGCTAGACCAAATGATGAAAAACAATCTAGATCATTACACGGGTTAACAAGAACTTTAATAAGCAATATGATTATTGGTGTAACAGACGGATACGAAAAAGTCCTAGAAATTGTTGGTGTTGGTTATAGAGCACAAAAAAAAGGTAAAAAATTAGTTATGAATTTAGGTTTTTCCCATCCCGTTGAAATGGAAGATCCTAATGGAATAGAAACTGCAGTTGACGGAACTAACAAGGTTATTGTTAAAGGTATTGATAAACAACAAGTTGGAAACTATGCAGCGGTAATTAGAGATTGGAGAAAACCTGAACCATATAAAGGTAAAGGTATTAAATACGCTAACGAAGTAATTAGACGTAAAGCTGGTAAGACTGGTAAATAACAGAAAGGAGTGAGTATTAGTGCTTAAAAAAGTAAATAGAAATCAAAAAAGAGTTAACAGGCACAACAAAATTAGAAATAAAATTGTAGGAACTCCTGAGAGACCAAGACTAAATGTATATAGAAGCTCTAAGAACATATATGCTCAAGTTATTGATGATGTAACAGGTACTACTATTACTTCAGCTTCAACAAAAGATAAGGAAATAGTAGCTAAAGTTACTGAATTAAATAAAACTGAAGCAGCTAAGCTTGTGGGTGCTGAAGTTGCTAAGAAAGCAAATGAAAAAGGTATAAAATCAGTTGTGTTTGATAGAGGCGGATATTTATATCATGGTAGAGTGAAATCACTTGCAGATGCTGCAAGAGAAAATGGACTTGAATTTTAAGAAGGAGGTAAGGCAATGGAACGTGGACGTATGGAAGCAAACCAAACAGATGAGTTTAAAGATAAACTTATAACTATCAACCGTGTAACAAAAGTTGTTAAAGGTGGTAGAAACTTCAGATTTTCTGCATTAGTGGTTGTAGGTAATGAAAACGGCCAAGTTGGTGTTGGTATGGCAAAAGCTATAGAAATACCAGATGCTATTAGAAAAGCTAAACAAGATGCTATGAAAAGAATGATTGAAGTGCCAATACAAAACACAACCGTACCTCATGAGATGGTTGGAGTGTTTGGCGCTGGTAGAGTTCTTATTAAACCTGCAAAAGAAGGTACTGGAATTATAGCTGGTGGCCCTGTTCGTGCGGTTTTAGAACTTGCAGGAATTAAAGATATAAGAACTAAGTCTCTAGGATCAAATAATCCTAAGAACATGGTGAGTGCAACAATAGAAGCCTTAAAATCCCTAAAGAAACCTGAAGATGTAGCAAAAATTAGAGGGAAATCAGTAGAAGAGATTTTAGGTTAAGAGGTGAACATTAATGGCAACAATTAAAATAAAACTAAAGAAAAGCTTAATTGGCAGAACACCTGCACAAAGAAAAACAATTCAAGCTTTAGGATTAAGAAAAATTAGTCATGTTGTAGAACACGAAGATAATGCTGCAATAAGAGGTATGATCGCAAAAGTTCAACACATGGTAGAGGTTGTAGAATAAAACTATAAGGAGGTGTACAGATGAAACTTCATGAATTAAAACCTAATCCTGGTAGTAACAAAAACAGAAAAAGATTAGGAAGAGGTACTGCTTCAGGACAAGGTAAAACTGCTGGTAGAGGACAAGATGGTCAAAATTCTCGTTCAGGTGGTGGTGTTAGACCTGGTTTTGAAGGTGGACAGATGCCTCTTTACAGAAGACTTCCAAAAAGAGGATTCACAAATATTTTTGCTACTAGATATGCAGAGATAAATGTTGAAGTATTAAATAGATTTGAAGATGGAGCAGAAATCACTCCAGAACTTTTAAAAGAAACAGGTATACTAAAGAAACAGCTGGATGGAGTAAAAGTTTTAGGAAATGGTGAAATCATAAAAAAACTAACAGTAAAAGCGAATAAATTTAGTAAATCTGCAGTTGAAAAGATTGAGGCTGCTGGTGGAAAAGTAGAGGTGATCTAAGTTGTTTGAAACAATGAAGAATGCATGGAAAATACCTGATTTACGAAAAAGAATACTTTTTACGTTAATGATGATAGTCATTTACAGGTTTGGTGCGGTAATACCAGTACCATTTATCGATCGTAGTGTTGTAGCACAAATGTTTACAAACTCAGGCGGGGGCGGAGGAATTTTGGATTTCTTTGACCTAATGGCTGGTGGAGCATTTAAAGATTTTACAATATTTGCGTTAAATATTTACCCTTACATTACATCATCAATAATTCTTCAGTTGCTAACTATAGTAATACCAAAGCTTGAAGAAGTATTCAAAGCTGAAGATGGAAAGAAAAAAATGGGTCAATATACAAGATATTTGACAGTAATTTTAGCTTTGATTCAAGCTGTTGCTTATAGCGTAGGTTTTTTCAATAGAGCAATTATTGATAAGAGCTTTTTCTCAATAACAGTTGTTGTAATAGTGTTAACAGCAGGTACAGCATTTTTAATGTGGCTTGGTGAACAAATTACAGATAAGGGTATTGGAAATGGTATATCAATTATTATATTTGCTGGTATTATTTCGAGAATACCAATAGATATAGGCAATGTTGTTTATTCATTCCAAGTAGGAACTGCAAGAATTCACGAATTAATCATATTCTTAATATTTGCAGTAGCAATAGTAATTGGTGTAATTGCTGTTCAACAGGGTGAAAGAAGAATACCTGTTCAATATGCAAAAAGAGTTGTAGGTAGAAAAATGTATGGTGGTCAAAACACACATATTCCAATGAAAGTTCTTATGGCAGGAGTAATGCCTGTAATATTTGCTTCAACAATATTGGCTTTACCACAAACATTAGCATTTTTCGTTCCAAGTTGGACAGATGGTTTAACTAAGTGGTTTTCAACAACTGGTAATCCAGGTAAGTGGATATATTCGTTGGTAAATATACTATTTGTTATATTCTTCACATATTTCTATACAGCAATACAATTTAATCCATTTGAGTATGCAAATAACTTGAAAGAAAATGGTGGTTTCATTCCTGGTATTAGACCTGGAAGACCAACAACAGAATTTTTAACAAAGGTATTGAATAGAGTTACAATCGTAGGAGCAGTTTCTCTTGCAATTATAGCTACAATACCAACATTAGTACTTTCATTCACTCACCTTAAAATTTATTTTGGTGGAACTGCGCTTTTAATCGTAACAGGTGTTGCTTTGGAAACAATGAAACAATTAGAAGCTCATATGTTGATGAGACACTATAAAGGATTTTTAAAATAATAATTAAAAATCAAATCGAGGAAATAAAAAATGAGAGCTATATTATTAGGACCTCCTGGTGCTGGTAAAGGCACACAGGCAGAAACTATAGTAAATGAATTTAAAATTCCACATGTTTCAACTGGAGACATGTTTAGAAAAAACATAAAAGAACAGACACAACTTGGTAAAAAGGTAAAAAGTTATCTTGATAAAGGTGCTTTAGTACCTGATGAGTTAACTGTTGAAATTGTGAAAGATAGAATTTCACAAGTTGATTGTAAAAATGGATTTCTACTTGATGGTTTTCCAAGAACACTTGAACAAGCGAATGCTTTAGACAATGTTCTTTCAGAATTAGGTCAAAAATTAGACTATGTAATAAACATTGAAGTAGATTCAAAATTATTGATAGACAGAGCAGTTGGTAGAAGAATATGTAAAGATTGTGGTCAGACATATCATTTATTATTCAACAAACCTACTAAAGAAGGTGTTTGTGACAAATGCGGTGGAGAACTATATCAACGTAAAGATGATACAGAAGAAACTGTAGCAAACAGAATCAATGTTTATCAAAATCAAACTCAACCATTAATTGAATATTATACAAACAAAGGTTGTATAATAAACATTAATGGCGAACAATCAATAGATAAAGTTAGCAGGGATATAATTTCAAATTTAAGAGGCGAGTAATATGATTATTATTAAGACGCAACGAGAAGTTGAAATAATGCGTGAAGCTGGTAGAATAGTTGCAGGAGCACATGATTTAATAAGAAAGCATATCAAGGTTGGAGTCACAACGGCTGAACTAGATAAGATTGCTGAAGATTATATAAGATCTTGCAATGCAATTCCTACTTTTAAAGGATATGGTGGCTTCCCGGCTTCAATATGTGCATCTGTAAATGAAGAAGTAGTCCATGGATTTCCTTCTTCAAGAAAGCTTAAAGATGGTGATATTGTAAGTGTAGATATAGGTGCTACATTTGAAGGATATGTTGGGGATAGTGCAAAAACACATCCGGTTGGTCAAATTGACAGTGAGAAAGAGCAGCTAATAAAAGTTACTAGACAGAGCTTTTATGAAGGTATGAAATTTGCTAGAGTTGGCTATAGGCTATCAGATATTTCACATGCAATTCAGCAATATGCTGAATCTTGTGGGTTTTCTGTTGTAAGAGACTTTGTAGGGCATGGCGTCGGCAAAGAAATGCATGAATCGCCACAAATACCTAACTTTGGAAGTCCTGGAAAAGGTCCGCGGCTGCAAAAAGGAATGGTTCTAGCAGTAGAACCAATGATAAACGCAGGAACCTATCATGTGAAAATATTAGGTAATGATTGGACTGTAGTAACTGTAGATAGCAAACCATCGGCGCATTATGAGCATACATTTGCTATAACTGATGGTGAACCAGATTTGCTTACCGTACTGTAATTGATACGAGGTGAATTGATGGATACAACAACTAGTATACAAAAAGGTCAAGTTGTTAAATCAAAAGCAGGAAGAGACAAAGGCAGAGTATTCGTGATATATGATATTATAGATGATCAACATGTATTATTGTGCGATGGTGATTTAAGGAAACTAAATTGTCCAAAGCGTAAAAAGATTAAACATTTAATGGTTTATAATTCAGTAATCGAAAATTTTGCTAAAATGTTAAAAAGTAATGAGAAAATAAATGATGCTTTTGTTAGGAAGCAATTAAATGCTTTCTATTCAGAAGAGAATTAGAAATGGGAGTTGAGAAATCAATGTCCAAAAAGGATGTAATAGAAGTAGAAGGAAAAGTTCTTGAGGCTCTACCAAATGCTATGTTTAAAGTAGAACTCCAGAATGGGTATCAGATTTTAGCTCATATCTCTGGAAAATTGAGAATGAATTATATCAGGATTCTCCCTGGAGACGCAGTTGTAGTTGAACTGTCACCATACGATTTATCAAGAGGTAGAATAACTTGGAGGAAAAAGTAGTAAGGAGGTATTACAATGAAAGTAAGACCATCAGTAAAACCAATTTGTGAAAAATGTAAGATCATAAAGAGAAAAGGTAAAGTAATGGTAATTTGTGAAAACCCTAAACATAAGCAAAAACAAGGTTAAGGATATAACAATTACGACAACTAAAATTATAAAAAAAGCAAACTACTAAGGGTAGGAGGTGTACGCTTAATGGCCAGAATTGCTGGTGTAGATTTACCAAGAGACAAAAGGGTAGAAGTAGGTTTAACATATATATTTGGTATAGGTAGATCAACTTCTAGAAAAATATTAAAATTATCAGGTGTAAACCCTGATATAAGAATTAAAGACTTAACAGAAGATGATATAGCAAAAATAAGAGCTGAGATTGATAAGTATCCAGTAGAAGGTGACTTAAGAAGAGAAGTTTCTTTAAATATTAAAAGATTAAAAGAAATCAACTGTTATAGAGGCTTAAGACACAAAAGAGGATTACCAGTTAGAGGACAAAATACTAAAAATAATTCAAGAACTAGAAAAGGTCCAAAAAAAATAGCAGGTAAAAAAAATAAATAAGGAGGGACTTAAATGGCAGCTAAAAAACAAAAAAACACAAGAGTAAGAAGAAAAGAACGTAAAAACATTGAAAAAGGCCAGGCTCATATTAAGTCTACCTTCAATAATACATTAGTAACTTTAACTGACATGCACGGAAATGCAATTTCTTGGGCTAGTTCAGGTCAAGTTGGATTTAAAGGTTCAAGAAAATCAACTCCTTTCGCTGCATCAATGGTAGCAGAAGAAGCTGCAAAAAGAGCAATGGAACACGGATTAAAAACAATAGAAGTATACGTTAAAGGCCCAGGCGCTGGAAGAGAAGCTGCAATAAGATCATTGCAAGCTGCTGGTTTGGAAGTAAGCTTAATTAAAGATGTTACTCCAATCCCACACAACGGTTGTAGACCTCCAAAACGTAGAAGAGTATAGGAAAGGTGAGGTGTAAGAATGGCAAGATATACTGGACCTGTATGCAGACTTTGTAGAAGAGAAGGTACTAAGCTTTACTTAAAAGGTGATAGATGTTACAGCGATAAGTGTGCAATTGGCAGAAGGAATTATGCTCCTGGCCAACACGGACAAGATACAAAGAAACAAAAGAACTACGGGTTACAATTAAGAGAAAAGCAAAAAGTAAGAAGATACTATGGTGTATTAGAAGGACAATTTGCTGAATATTACAATATGGCTGAAAAAATGCCTGGAAAAGCAGGAGATAATTTATTACAATTATTGGAATTAAGATTTGATAATATAGTATATAGATTAGGTTTTGCAGCATCTAGAGCAGAGGCTAGACAATTAGTTGTACACGGTCACTTTACTTTAAACGGTAAAAAGGCTGATATTCCTTCTATGATTCTTAGTGTAGGTGATATTATAGCTGTGAAAGAAAAAAGCAGAAGCTCAGCTAAATTTAAAGCAATTATAGAAAACCATAAAGTAACAGTAGCACAGTGGTTACAAGTTGACCCAGACAATTTAACAGGTAAAGTTATAGCTGAACCTACAAAAGCAGATATAGAATTACCAATTGAAGAACATCTAATTGTTGAGTGGTATTCTAAATAATAATTAATTTAAGAATTATTACCCTCGGCAAACCAAAAAAAACTAAGGAGGGTTTGGGATGATAGAAATTGAAAAGCCTAATATTACCTTAATTGATAAAAATGAGAAAAACACATATGGCAAAATTGTTGTTGAGCCATTAGAAAGAGGTTACGGAACAACTTTAGGGAATTCATTAAGAAGAATACTTCTTTCATCGTTACCTGGAGCAGCTGTAACATCTATAAATATTCAAGGTGTTTTACATGAATTTTCTACTATACCTGGAGTAAGAGAAGATGTTTCAGAAATAATTCTTAATATTAAAGATATCGCTGCAAGAATGAATGTTAATGGACCTGTGCAACTTTTAATAGATGCAAAGGGACCTAAAGAGGTAACTGCAGCTGATATAATAACTGGTGTCGATGTAGAAATTGTAAATGAAGATTTACATATTGCTACACTTGAAGAAGGCGCGGAACTAATTATTGAGATGGAAATGGAACGCGGACGTGGATATGTGGTTTCCGAAAGAAATAAGAAGGAAAATCAAACTATAGGAGTTATTCCTATTGATTCTATCTATACACCAGTTAAAAAAGTTAATTTTTCTGTAGAAGATACAAGAGTTGGCAACAGAACGGATTTTGATAAATTAACACTAGAAGTTTGGACTGATGGTACAATTGATCCTGAAGAATCAGTATCATTAGGTGCTAAGATATTAAATGAGCATCTTAACTTATTTATATCATTAACTGATCATATCAATGATGTTGAGATAATGGTAGAAAAAGAAGAAGATGAAAAAGAAAAAGTATTAGAAATGACAATAGAAGAACTTGATTTATCGGTTAGATCTTACAATTGTTTAAAGAGAGCAGGTATTAACTCTGTTGAAGAGCTTACTTATAAAACTGAAGATGATATGATGAAAGTTAGAAATCTTGGTAAAAAATCTTTAGACGAAGTAGGAAAGAAACTTGAAGAATTAGGTTTATCTTTAAGAAAAAATGATAATTAGATTCATAAGGAGGGCTAAGGCATGGGTATGCACAGAAAACTTGGTCGCCCAACTTCTCACAGAGTAGCTATGTTAAGAAACTTGACTGCAAGTTTATTGACAAATGGCAAAATCGTTACTACTGAGACTCGCGCAAAAGAGTTAAGAAAAGTAGCTGAAAAAATGATTACTCTTGGGAAAAGAGGAGACTTACATGCAAGACGTCAAGCATTAGCATATATCTACGAGAAAGACGTAGTAGCTAAATTATTTGAAGAGATAGCTCCTAAGTACGCTGAAAGAAACGGAGGCTATACGAGAATAATGAAATTAGGACCTCGTAGAGGCGACGCAGCGGAAATGGTTATAATTGAATTAGTGTAGAGCAATCTATATTATAATAGGGGATTAAGTTATACTTAATCCTCTATATATGTTTATTTGAAATTATTATTAGCATTTAAAAAAATTTAGTTGCTAATAATGATTTTAATTGGTAAAGTATAATTGCTGATAAGTTTTATTTTTCAAAAAAATATAAAGATTGTTTTATTATACACTGCAAGTTAGCTAAGATTATAGGAGGGCATTTTGAATATAATTAAAATAGATAATGTTAAATATAAATATGAAGATGAAGATAAATTTGCTTTAAATGGTGTAACACTTGATATAAAAAAAGGCGAATTCACTGCAATATTGGGACATAATGGCTCAGGTAAATCAACACTAGCCAAGCTTATAAATGCACTTCTTCTACCAACTGATGGCAAAATATATGTAAATGATATGGATACATCAGATGAAAATAAATTGTGGAATATAAGACAAACTGCAGGAATGGTTTTCCAAAATCCTGATAACCAACTAGTAGCAACAATAGTAGAAGAGGATATTGCTTTTGGTCCTGAAAATCAGGGTGTAGAGCCAAAAGAAATAAGAAAAAGAGTAGATGATGCACTAAACACGGTTGGAATGTATGAGTATAGAAAAAGACCTCCACATTTGTTATCTGGTGGTCAAAAACAAAGAATTGCAATAGCGGGAGTATTAGCATTAAATTCTGAATGCATTATACTTGATGAACCTACTGCAATGCTTGATCCAATGGGTAGAAAAGAAGTAATAGAAACAATAAAAATGCTTAACAAAGAACAAGGAAAAACAATTCTATTAATAACACATTATATGGATGAAGCAGTTCAAGCTGATAGAGTAGTAATAATGGATAAAGGGAATATTAAAATAGATGGAACACCCAAAGAAGTATTTAGAAATGTTGAAAAGATTAAAAATTTTGGGTTAGATGTTCCTCAGGTAACTGAATTAGCATATGAATTATCTAAAGATGGAATAAAGATATCAAATGATATAATAACAATAAAGGAGTTAGTAGACGAATTATGTCAATAAAAGCAGAAAATATTGTATATATTTATGGTGAAGGAACAGCTTTTAAAACAATAGCACTTGACAATGTTAATGTTACTATTACTCAAGGTGATTTTGTAGGAATAATTGGACATACTGGCTCTGGAAAATCTACATTTATTCAACTCTTAAATGGACTTGAAATGCCTGCTCAAGGAACGGTATATGTAAATGATAAGAAAATAGGTTCAAATAAGAGCGAATTAAGAAAAATCAGACAAACAGTAGGATTAGTATTTCAATATCCTGAGTATCAACTGTTTGAAGAAACAGTTGCAAAAGATGTTGCGTTTGGACCATTAAACTTAGGATTATCAAAAGAAGAAGTAAACACAAGAGTAAAAAAATCTTTAGAAGCAGTCGGATTTGATTTCAATGATATTAAAGACAGATCACCATTTGATTTAAGTGGTGGACAAAAAAGGCGTGTAGCAATTGCAGGTGTACTTGCTATGGAACCAGAATATCTTATATTAGATGAACCAACAGCAGGATTGGACCCAGCAGGAAGAAAAGAGATATTTGGACAAATAAAAAAGCTTCACAAGAGTAAAAATCAAACAATAATATTGGTTTCACACAGTATGGAGGATGTAGCAAAACTTGTAGAAAAAGTTATAGTTCTTTACAAAGGTAAAGTACATATGCAGGGGACTCCAAAAGAAATATACAAAAACTCACAGGAGTTAATTAGAATAGGGTTAGGAGTACCACAAATAGTAGAGGTGGTTTCTGAATTAAGAAGAAAAGGATTTAATCTAAGTGATGATATAATTACTGTAGAGGAAGCTAAAGTAGAAATATTAAAGGAATTAAGGAGACGAAAAAATGTTTAAAAATCTAACCATTGGACAACATTATCCTATTGAGTCACCAGTTCATGAACTTGATCCAAGAGTTAAAATTGTTGTAACATTTATATATATTATATCATTATTTGTCATAAATAATTTCCTGGGCTATATAGCAGTAGGAATTTTCTTGGCTATATCTATTATAGCTTCTAAAGTACCATTTAAATTTGTATTAAAGGGATTAAAACCAATTTTGATAATTATTTTGATCACATTTGTAATAAATCTTTTATTAACACCAGGAACACCAATCTTTAAATTTTGGATAATAAAAATAACAAGAGAAGGTTTACATCAAGCGACATTTATGGCGTTAAGACTAGTTTTATTGATACTTGGTACATCTCTATTGACATTAACTACATCGCCTATATTATTGACAGATGGTATAGAAAGTTTATTAGGTCCGTTTAAGAGAATAGGATTACCAGCACATGAATTAGCAATGATGATGACTATTGCTCTTAGATTTATACCTACACTAATGGAAGAAACTGAAAAAATTATGAAAGCTCAGAAAGCTAGAGGAGCTGATTTTGAAAGTGGGAATTTAATTAATAGAGCTAAAAATTTAGTGCCGTTACTAGTACCATTGTTTATAAGTGCATTTAGAAGAGCTGATGAACTTGCTATGGCTATGGAATCAAGATGTTATCGTGGTGGAGAAAATAGAACAAGAATGAGAATCCTTAAGATGAGAAAAGGGGATGGAATTGCAATTTTTGTATTTTCGATATATATGGTTGCAATTATAATGCTTAAAATATGAATAGAAATATAAAATTAACAATTATGTATGATGGAAATAGTTATTTTGGCTGGCAAAAGCAAAAAGATCTTCCAACTGTACAACAAGCAATAGAGAAGGCAATATACAATATAACAAAAGAAAATGTGAATTTAGTTGGTTCAGGACGAACTGATTCAAAAGTACATGCACTAGGACAAGTTGCGAATTTTATAACTGATAGTTCTATTCCAACAGACAGGTTTGCTAGAGCTATAAATTCCAATATTGATACTAGAATACGGATAATGAAAGCTGAAGAAGTAGACATTTCATTTAATTCCAGATTTAGTTCTAAAAAAAAGACATATTTATATCAGATATATAATAAATCCATATCAAATCCATTTTATGATAAATATGCTTGCTTTGTTCCATATGAACTTGATATTGAGAAGATGAGAAGTGCATTGAAACTTATTGAAGGTGAACATGATTTTAAGGCGTTTATGGCATCAAATTCTGATGTTAAATCTACAATAAGACAAATATACTCAACAAAAATAATAGTTGAAAATAGCTTGATTAAAGTTGAAATAATGGGCAATGGTTTTTTGTACAATATGGTGAGAATTATCGTCGGCACACTATTAGAAATTGGAAGTAATAGAAAAGAAATAAATGTGTTTAAAAGAGCTTTTGAGTTAAAAGATAGAAATGTTTTAGGTCAGACTGCAAAAGCAGAAGGCTTATTTTTGAAAAAAGTAATTTATTAAATTAAATGCCTTTTCCTTGCAATAAGTGACAAATTAAGTTATAATTATATAAGATTTTAACTGAAAGGAAATGTATGTTATGTGCGAAGATTTTTTAGAAAAGGATGTAGAAAATATCAATCTTCCTTGGATACTATTTGAAGTTAATAAAAACACTTATGCTGTTAACAGTGAAAATGTTATATCTATTATAAAAATGACTGACGAAATAATTTCAGTCCCAGACATTCAAAATTATATTAGAGGGGTGATTGACCTTAGAGGAAGCATAATACCACTAATTGATTTAAAAATAGTTTTTGGGGAGAAATCATATGATGAAATCATAGCTGATTATAAAAGTATGATTAACATTAGAAAAAAAGAGCATACTGCTTGGGTAAATGAATTAGAAAATTGTATAATAAATAGTAATGAATTTACTTTGTGCACAGATGCTCACGAATGTAATTTAGGAAAATGGTATTATAATTATAAACCACAAAACAATTCATTACAATATCATATGAAAAAGTTAGAAGAGCCTCATGAAAAATTACATTCATATGCTTTAGAATACAATAATATTTTAAAAAACATAAAATTAGTAAATAAACAAGAAAAAATTGATGCTATATTTAAGGAGATAAAAGAAGAATTATATCCACAAATTATATCATTATTAGATGAATCAATAGATACAATGAAGCTAAATCTAAAAGAAATGATTGTTGTTTTAGAATATAATAACTTTAAAGCTGGAATAATTGTTGATAAAGTTTCATCTATAGAAAATATTGAGAATTCATTTGAACAAGGTGATATGGATGATTTATATTATAATACTAAATATGTAACAGGCATTGGTAAATCTGAAAAATCAAAGAAAAGTGTTATGAAAATAAATTTAGATAATATTCTATCAAAAGCTGCACATATTGATTTAGAAGATTTAGAAAAAACTGAAGAAACTGAAGAAGTTGAGGAAATATTTAATAAATAGAAATAAGATAAAAAAAGAATTTAGAAATATGAAATAATATAGATTTTGTATAAATTTTATAAAAACAAAGTCGTATTATTTCTTTTTTTGTTTAAAAATGTCAATAGAAATTTATTAAAAATTAAGTATATAATAATAAACTTTATTCAAGTTTAGACGAAATATATTATAGAAAGGGTTATTAAGTAGGAAAGGAATGATAATTTGAAAATATCAAATATTGGTAGCTTCACTAGCTATCACACTAATACTAGTAAAATAAAGAAAACAGAAATTTCAAAGCCAAAAAACTTTGATTCAATTCAAATAAATAAAAACACAAATGATATAACACAGAGCAATATTTCTTTAGATATATATAAAATAAAAGATAAGATACTTTCAGAAGTTAATTTAGATGCTAATGCAGATCGAATAAAACAAATTAAAGAAAAAACAGAAAATAAAACTTATGATATCAATACTACAGAATTAGCAAAAATTCTTTTAAATATTTAAAATTCAACAATTACAGAGCTAATAATATAATAAAGAGAAGGAAGCTTAATAATGAATAAATTTGATGTATTATACGATATATTGCTTCAACAGCTTAAACTTTATGAAAGTTTTTTAATATTAGAAAACAAAAAATATGATGTTATCATAAATGACAATGTAGAGGATTTAGATAAAATAGTATCAGAAGAACAAGTATTCTTTTTGAAATCGAGAGGATTAGATTTAAAAAGAGAAGACATACTTAAACAATTGGGTATGGCAAATAAAACATTGTTAGAAGTGGTAAGTTTAATAGATGAAAATGAAAAACATAGATTTAAAGAAATGCATGCTAAAATATATAAAGTTCTTGCTGATTTTAAAGAAAAAAATACTCAATGTCAGGAACTTACACAAATTAGACTTCATAGAGTAAAAACTATAATTAATAAACTTGAGGAAAGTAAATCACAGAGTAAGCAATACTTTAAAGATGGAAATAAAGGTGAAGTTGATATAAATAAGGTAAATTTAATTTCAAAAAAAATATAAACCAAGGAGAAAATAAATGTTAAGATCTACTTTTTCAGGATTTCAAGTAGCAAACCGAGGTTTAAGTTCGAGCCAACGTTTATTAGATATAACAGCTCAAAACATAACTAACATTAATACAGAGGGTTATACAAGACAAAGATTAGATTTATATTCTATTGCATATAGCTCAGGGTCATCTCAATTTTCAGCGCTTTATGGAGGAATTGGTAGAGGAGTTGGAGATTCAGGTGCATCACAAATTAGAGACCCATTTTTAGATATCAGATATAGAAGCGAAGCTGCTAAGGTTGGCGAACAAGATATTATGAAAGATGCCTTAAAAGATTTAACCGCTATATTTGATGAGGTAACTACAGATGGGTTAGACGCACAATTTTCAGATTTAATTAAGCAATTACATGCTTTAAGTGCAACCCCATCTGATCCGGTTATAGAAGGTGTAGTTAAAACATCTGCAACAATGGTTTCTCAATTGTTAAATCACTATTCGTCGCAAATTGAAACAGTTAAAGATCAACAAATAAGTTATTTAGAAAAAGATTCAATGAGTAAGGTAAACAATCTTTTATCTGCTATTGGTGAATTAAATGACCAAATTAAACAGCAAAATGTGCATGGTGATAAGGCACTTGAGTTAAATGATAAAAGGAACTCTCTAATTGATGAATTATCTACATATATGAATATTGATTTGATAAGAGAAAAAGAGAATATCGGGAATGATCAAGATGTTGAAGTTCTTACAATTGTGTCCAATGATATAACAGACGCAGCAGGAAATAAACTTCAATTAGTAAATCAATCTAAAGCAGCAAAGCTTAATGTAGATTCTACTGATAAAAATAACATTGTAGTTTCAATAGAAACATCAATAGATGCTAATTTTAGTGATGGTGATGACATAACATCAAGCTTAAAAAAAGGTGAACTTGCTGGATACTTGAATTTCTTAAATAATAAGGCTGAATTTACAGATGGAGCATATTCAACTGAGAATAGAGGTATTCAATTTTATGAAGGTATGCTAGATGGCGTAGCAAGAGAATTTACTAAAATGTTCAATGATGCCAATGAGTATCCTGCTGGAACTAAAAAAGACCTTTTTGAAGCAGACGGTGGTGGAGAAATAACAGCTGCAAATATTAAAATTTCAGATGCTTGGAAAAATGCAAATGATTGCTACATAACCAATACAAAACAGCCAGCTGCTGGTGATGACAATAAAGGTGCAAATGACAATATATTAACTATGATTGCTTTGTTTGATAAAAAAATCAGTTTTAATAGTAAAATAGATGGAACAGGTAATTTTGTATTTAGCGGCACAATTCAAGAGGGATTTTCACATGCGGCTTCAACTTTGGATTTACAAATTAATCATGCACAAGATTTATATAAAAGCTATGGAGAAACTCTTATAACAATAGATACAAGTAGAGCATCTATATCTGGAGTATCAATGGATGAGGAGGGTATTAATCTATTACACTACAATAAGTCATACAGCGCAGCTGCTAGACTTATGACAACATTAGATGATGCACTTAGTACATTAATAAATAATACGGGTAGAGTAGGATTATAGGAGGAAATATATGAGAGTCACCAATAAAATGATAACAAGTAGATATAGTAGAGATTTGAATAAAAGTTTATCAGATCTTAATACTCTAAGTCAAAAGGTTGAAACAGGAAGAAAATTTCAAACGGGAGCAGAAGATCCCATAGGGGCAGTAAAAGCGTATAGACTTAGAAGAGAGTATTATAAAAATAAAAATTATGATACTAACTTAAAAGAAGCTGATTCTACTTTAACATCTGCAGAAGGTAATCTAATGCAGCTTAATAAAAATCTACAAGCTATTCATACAAGTTGCTTAAAAGGTATAAATGGAACTATGACACTTGATGAAAGAGAAATAATATCAAATGAATTAAAAAACATACAGCATTCAATTGTAACTACATTAAATTCTGAATTTAATGACAAATATTTATTTAGTGGTAACAGTATGAGTACACCACCGTTTTCAGTAAGTAATGATAATCATCTTCTTTACAAAGGTGTTGATGTTTCAATAGCTGACCAAAATGCAACTGCTGGTAGCGATGAGAAAAAGGCATATGATGCGTTGGTAGAATTATCAAAAGAAAATGTATATTTAGATATCGGGCTATCGTTAAAAGTAAATCCTGATAGTTCAATAGATAAAAACAGTGTATTTGATATTGGAATACCTGGAATAAATATATTAGGATTTGGTAAAGATTCAACAACTGGTATAAGCAAAAACGTATATGATACAATAACCAGTATTTGTGATGAGCTAGAAGATTCAAACTTCTCTATGAATTCTATAAGCCCATACTTAGATACATTTAATGACCAAAAAAATGATATATTAAAAGAAATAACATCAATAGGTTCAAAGTCACAGTATATAGATTTTCTAAAATCTAGAACTGAAAACAACAATATAAACTTAAATAGCAAAATGTTTGAGGTGGAATGTGTAGATCCTGCCGAAGCAATAATGGATTGGAAAATGCAAGAGTATTCATATAATGCAGCTTTGCAAATGGGTATGAAAGTAATTCAGCCAAGTTTTCTTGACTTTATGAGATAAAAATAACATAAAATATTTTACATAAATTTTAAACTAAATTATTAAGCGTTTGGGGTGAATGTAAATGTTGGAACCTTTAATAGAAATTAGAAGTATTCCGATGAGCATTGAGTATAAAATTCGTAATGCTACAATTGAATTAGCGTCTGGAGATGCAAATTTAGAGATTAATAGAGATAAAAATGGGTTGCAAATAAAAATGCAACCAGCTAAAATTAATATTGATACATTTAATGCAAGAAATTCTATGGAAACTAAATCTCCTTTGCTTTCTATAGAAAAGTTTGCAAAAGATGGTATAAAAGCTGGATATGAGGCTACAGCTGATTTTGCAAAAGAGGGAGAAATGCTTATGGACATATACTTAGACAATGATGTTTTTGCTAAAATAGCTAGTGAAAGATTAAAAAGTGATGTGCAGTTTAATTTAGGTTTTACACCAAGTGAACCAGTAGAACTAGATTATCAAGAAGGTGATTTATCTATTAAATACGAAATGGATAGACTAAATTTTGATTGGAAAATGAGCAGACCAGAATTAGAGTTTACACCTGGTGATATAGAACTTTTAATAAAAGAGTATGCTAGAGTTGAACTTGAATATATAGGTTCACCTTTGTATGTACCACCAAGTGCTAATCCTGATTACGAACCAAAATTTATAAACACAAAAGCATAAATAAGTATAAAGGGAGTAAAACATATGAACATTAATACAAAAGAATTTGGAGAAATAGAAATACAAGATAATGATATAATCAATTTTAAAGGTAGTATTTATGGCTTTGAGAAATATAAAAAGTATGTGATTCTCAACAATTCTCCGGAAGATAGTATAATGTATTTACAGTCAGTAGAGAATGAGGATTTACATTTTGTAATTGTTGATCCATATGCTATTTTTCCCTTGTACACTCCAATATTAAATGATGAAGATTATAAAAATCTTGAAATTACAAAAGGTAAACACAATAAACTAAAATATATGCTTATAGCTGTTATATCAGAAAATATGAAAGACTCAGTAGTAAATCTAAAAAGTCCTATAGTTATTAATCCGGATAATAGGTTGGCAGTACAGTCAATTTTGCAAAATCAAGATTACTGCTTAAGATATCCTCTATTTCAAAAAAAAGAGGATGGTGAATAAATGCTAGTAATCAAAAGAAAGTTAAATGAATCAATATTAATTGGAGATAATATTGAGGTAATAGTTTCCGAAATTTCAGGAGATAAGATAAAGTTAGCTATAAGTGCACCGAATGATATAAAAATAATGAGAAAAGAACTAAAAGAAACTTTAGATTTTAATAAGAATGCTACAAAAGTAATCGGCAAGTCAGACATATCTAAGTTAAATGAAAAACTTAATAAGTAAAAGCCTTTATGGCTTTTTTTAATACGCAGAGTTGCGTAGCAACTTTTTTATATAAGTGAAATCAATTTTAGTTAATAAAATTCAATTAAATTAAAAAATAAATGCTAAAAAAGTATTGACATATAACCAAGTTTAATATAAACTTGATAGGTAATTGTTAATAAAAAAGCTACCAATGCCCCGGAAGTTTTTTTTATCATAGATTATCATAGATTATTAGGAAAATAAATAGGAGGACCAACCAATATGAAAAGCTTCATTGCAAAACCTAATGAAGTAGAAAGAAAATGGTATGTTATTAATGCCGAGGGAAAAACATTAGGTAGATTATCAACAGAAGTTGCTAAGCTTTTAAGAGGAAAGCATAAACCAATATATACTACACATGTAGACACAGGAGACCATGTAATAATAGTTAACTGTGACAAAGTAGTTTTAACAGGAAAGAAATTAGAACAAAAGATGTATAGACATCACTCGGGATACATGGGTGGAATGACAGAAATTCCTTACAAACATTTCATGGAAGATAATGCTGATAAAGCTGTTTACCTTGCAGTAAAAGGAATGCTTCCTAAAAATAAATTAGGAAGACAAATGCTTAAAAAATTAAGAGTATACGCAGGACCAGAGCATGAGAACCAAGCTCAACAACCTGAAGTATACGAGTTTTAATTAGGATAGGAGGAGAAATAGCTAATGAAAGCACAATACATTGGTACTGGTAGAAGAAAAAAAGCAATTGCTAGAGTAAGATTAGTTCCAGGAACTGGAAAAATAACTATAAATAAAAGAGATATTGAAAACTTTTTTAACTATGAAACATTAAGAGTTGTAGTTAAAGAACCATTAATGATAACTGATACATTAAGCCAATATGACGTATTAGTAAACGTACATGGTGGAGGATACACTGGTCAAGCTGGAGCAATCCGTCACGGTATATCAAGAGCCTTATTACAAGCTGATGCTGAATTAAGACCAATACTTAAAAAAGCAGGTTTCTTAACAAGAGACCCAAGAATGAAAGAAAGAAAGAAATACGGTCTTAAAAAAGCTAGAAAAGCTTCACAATTTAGCAAGAGATAGAATTTCAAAATTAATGATATTAATGCGGTTTTGGGTTATCCAAAGCCGCTTAGTGTTTCCTTGGCACCCACTTTAAAAATCAAGGTCATTTAAATTAATATATGATTATTAATAAATAAGTGACTCCGGGAAACTAATAAATTCAAGGAGTTTTTTTTATGGATAAAAACAAAGTAAAATTTATAACAAAGTCTGCTATAGTTGCAGCACTTTATGCAGCAATCACATTTGCGTTTGCAGGACTATCATATGGACAAATTCAATTCAGGATATCTGAGATATTAGTTCTATTAGTATTTGTTGACAGAAAATATTTCTGGGGATTAGTATTAGGTTGTATTATATCAAATGCAGCTAGTCCACTTGGAATTGTAGATGTTTTTGCAGGAACATTGGCTACATCTATAGCATTAGCATTTATTATTTTTGTTAGAGAAAAACTTGGCGATAACAATAAAGCTTTAATCATTGCAAGTCTTGGACCTGTAATATCAAATGCAATTATTGTAGGTATAGAGTTAACTGTTCTATTCAAAGAAATGCCTTTTATAATCAATGCGGCATATGTAGCGTTAGGTGAATTTGTAGTAGTAACAATAGCTGGAGTAGTAGTTTTTGCTAAAATGAAAAATGTAATAAAAAAAGTAGCAAGTTTCTAAAAAAACGTAGGTATAAGCCTACGTTTTTATTTTGTATTTAGTTTTTTTTTTTTTTTTTTTTTTTTTTTTTTTTTTTTTTTTTTTTTTTTTTTCTTCATTACTTCCTGATTTAAGCTTTTTTAACTAATATTTGTAGTTGAGTTAAATATTGACTAACATCGCTTGTTTCATGCACATCAATTTTATATAGCTCAATAGGGTCAGATAAAACTTCCATGTTATTTTCATTTATAAAAGAAATCATTTTAGGGAGGAATTCTTTAGTTCTACTATAATCACCGTTATATTGGAGAGTAACATAATCTCCCTCAGGCAAAACAAAATCATAATTTTTATCATTCTTGTTCAAAATGAAAAATACAGATGTGTAGGAATTGTAAATTTTATTGATAACATCGGTAGCATTCATTGTTACACCAACGTAGTTATTGCCAAGAAGATATAATTTGTTTTCATACTTTTTATGAAGTTTTTTAATCAAAAAATCAGCCTCTTCATCACGAGAAAAATTATCATTAAGCATAATAACCTTACGTTCATCAAAATGCTTTAAATCTATAATTTCCTTTTCAGGATCCTTAAAATCTTCTTGTAAGGACTTCATTCTTTCTTTAATAGAGCTTTTTTGATAATTAAGCTTATTAATGCTTTTGGTTATTAAATCTATTTCTTGGTTAAGAATATCAAGAGTATTTTCAATAGTACGATTTTCCAAATATTCCTTGATTTTATTCATAGAAAAATTCAAATTTCTTAAATCTTTTATAATATTAAGTCTCCATATATCTTGAATACTATATAGTCTGTAACCATTATCTTCACGTTTAGGTTTTAATATACCTATTTTTTCATAGTACCTCAAAGAGTCTTTTCCTATGTTGTAAAGGGTAGATATTTCATTAATTTTATAATAATTTTTCATGTTAAACTCCTATTAATAAATTACGTATATTATATCACAAAAAAATAATTAAAAACTAATTTATATTGCAATAATAAAAGTATTTTAATATAAGTTGACATGGAAAAATATACATATGGAAAATGCGTTGCTTAGGCAAAATAAAACAAAGCAAAATTAAGTTTATTTATAATTCTCAATCAGAAATGAATGCGCGTTTTAACAATAATAGTATTAAGCTATTAGTATCTAATTGTGAAATCAAAGATATTATTAAAAATACTATATTGACAGAATCAACAAATAAGTTTAAAATAAAACAGTATGAAACTTATGCAAAATTTCAAAATTTTGCACTAGAAGATGGAAAAGAATATTTGCTTGTGTTTGATATAATATTCTCATCAGATTCTAATTTGACTTCATTTAATACTATCGTTGATTTTTATAGTTTCTCTAAAGATTTGTTGTATGACACCAGATATGTAAGAGAAGAAATTATGCGTGGTGAAACTGGATATAGTATTAGATTTAGCTATGATGCACAAGGTAAGTATTATGAGGTTAAAAAAAATTCTGATGCTGAGAAGAAATACATAAAAGGTACATTTGATATTATAATGATTCTAAAGATACATTTATATTTTTTAATACAGATGGAACTTTAAAAAATGGTGCACAAACGATTACTATTAAAAAGAACGACTCGTCTGAGGTTACTTTGATTAAAGTAAATAATATGGGGAATTCTTATAATGAATAATTTATTTGTTGCGCTAGACAAAACATTGGAATAAACAGCAATATGCTGGTTATAATACACAAAAAGGAGGATACAACAAATGATTTCAGCAAGTGATTTTAAAAAGGGTGTCACTATGGTGTGGAATGACGGACTTTGGCAAATAGCTGATTTTCAACATGTTAAGCCTGGTAAAGGTGCTGCATTTGTAAGAACAACATTAAAAAATATTAAGACAGGTGCAACTAGAGTAGAAACTTTTAATCCTGCAGATAAGTTTCCTAAGGCTCATATTGAAACAAAAGAAATGCAATATATATATAATGATGGTGAATTATATTATTTCATGGATCTTGAAAGCTTTGAACAGATTCCACTTAACTTTGAACAAGTTGAAGTAGCTATCAAATATATAAAAGAGAATGAAAATGCTATCATGAGATTTTATGAAGGCAAGCCTTTTGAAGTTCAAGCTCCAAATTTTGTTGAGTTAGAAGTTGTAGAAACTGAACCTGGTTTTAAAGGTGACACTGCCACTGGTGCAAATAAACCTGCTAAGTTGGAAACAGGTGCTGTTGTTAACGTACCGCTTTTCATTGAAACTGGAGATGTTTTGAAAATTGATACAAGAACAGGCGATTACTTATCTAGAGTATAATAAAAAAGGAGAAAATTTAATATGGATTTTTTATTTGAAAAAATTGCTTACCTTAAAGGTTTAGCAGAAGGTTTAGACGTATCTGAAAATACAAAAGAAGGTAAACTTTTCAAAGCTATGATTGATGTACTAGAAGAAATTACTAACAACATAGACGAATTAGTTGAAGACCAAGATGAAGTTAATGAATACTTAGATCTTTTAGATGAAGATTTATCAAAAGTAGAAGGCGAAATTTTCGGAGAATATGACATAGACGAAGACTTTGAATTTGATGAAGATGATTTTGAAGACGAATGTGAATGTAGTTGCGGATGCGACTGCGAATAATAAATAAAAAAATGCGAGCAAGTTAATTGCTCGTTTTTTTTATTTATTAGGAAAGTTCTACTTCTAGTATATAAAAAACGAGGATTGCAAAGGACGGGACGTCCTTGCCTTTAAGGGGGGTGCTCAGTAAAAATGCTTATGAAGTAGGCATTTTTACGCCGAAGGGGGACATAGGTCCCCCTAGCGGAGTTGCGTAGCAACTTTTTTATCCAATTTTTTAAGTAAATATAAAAGCAAATAGTAAAACTGACGAATTTTGTTGTAATTTTAACAATGAATTACATTAATAATTTTTAAAAATTACTTAAATTGACAAATTTTTTTTATTACTTGTTTTATAATTGATTAAATAATGTGAGCTATGGGGGTAAACCTTGGAATATTATATAGAATATATTATTTTTCAAGAATTCGTCATTGACTTCATATTGCTATATACTACTGCTTTGCTATTGAAAAAAAAGATTAAATTTAAACGAATTATAATGGCAGCAATGGTAGGAGTGTTGTATACAGTATTAGTTTTCATGATTGAAAGAGAATTTTTAAATTATTTTATAATTAAATTCCTTGTTTCTGTGTTGATGCTTACAATTGCACATTCACCTCATGGATTTTTAGGATATATTAAAACTATAATTTGTTTTTATATTCTTTCAATTTTAACATTTGGCATAGTAATTATTTCCTATTATATTTTTAAAAGTAGATTGACGATAATCTTGTTGTTAGCTACGTTATTTGCTGTATATTTGCTATTTAAAATATTATTTTTTGAAATTAGAAAAAATAACGACAATGCAGATTATTTAAGAGAAGTAAGTATATTTTTAAATGGAAATAAAGTAAATTTAACTGGTTATATTGATACTGGTAATGAACTTACTGAAACACTTACCAATAGGCCTGTGATTATTGTTAAAAGGGATAGTTTAAAGCCTTTGTTTGATGAGAAAACTATTGATGAAATCTCATTCGCATATAGTAATGGTACTGAAGCTATAATGGATTTTTTGTTAAATAAATTACAAAATTATAATTTTAGAATTTTAAAGTATGGGACTATTAGTAGTAAAAACGAGTATATGTTATGCTTAGTTCCAGATAAAATTGTCGTTAAGAACAAGGATAAGTGCTTTATAGTTGATTGTGTGATTGGTATTCATGATGGATTATTAAACGATGAAGATAATTATCAAGCTTTATTATTTAAAAAACTATTAAGTTGGGAGGGTGAAAGTTTTAATGCAAATGAATATTTTTAAAAGAATTTACATAAGAATATATACAGAATTAATAAAAAAACTAAAGATTAATAAGAAAGTATATTACATTGGTGGAAGCGATTCGTTACCTCCTCCATTAGGTATAGAAGAAGAAAAAGAACTTTTAATTAAAAAAGATATATGCTCTCAGTCTAAATCTACACTTATTGAGCACAATTTGAGATTAGTTGTATATATTGCTAAAAAATTTGAATCGTCAGGTATAAATGTAGAAGATTTAATATCTATAGGTACTATTGGCTTAATTAAGGCCGTTAATACGTTCAAAATCGAAAAAAATATTAAACTGGCTACTTATGCTTCAAAATGTATTGAAAACGAAATATTGATGTATTTAAGAAGAATTTGCAAAATGAAAACAGAGATATCATTAGATGAACCATTGAACATTGATTGGGATGGAAATGAACTTTTATTATCTGATATTTTAGGTACTGAAGAAGATGTTATTTTTAAGGATTTGGAGAATGAAATTGATTTAAATTTACTAGATGATTCTATCAAAAAGCTTAATAATAGAGAATTCTTAATTATGAAGCTTAGATTTGGATTAAAAGGTAGTAAAAGCTATACTCAAAAAGAGGTTGCTGACATGTTAGGTATTTCACAGTCGTACATATCAAGACTTGAGAAGAAAATACTTAAAAGATTAAAAAAGGAAATCAGTAAAGTGGTATAAAAACGTACACTAAGGTAATAATTTACAAGGGGGATAATTTTAAATAAAGGGGTAAAACAATGATTATAAACAAAGTAGAAATTTGTGGCATTAATACATCTGAATTGCCTAAAATCAAGTCTTCCGTTATGAGAGATATGTTAAAAAAGATTCAAGAAGGCGATACAGCTATTAGAAGTGATTTTATTTATGGAAACTTACGACTTGTTTTAAGTGTAATTCAAAGGTTTAATTCCAGAAATGAGTCGGTTGATGATTTGTTCCAAATAGGCTGTGTGGGATTAATCAAAGCTATTGATAATTTTGATTTATCTTTGGATGTAAAATTTTCTACGTATGCTGTACCAATGATAATTGGTGAAATTAGAAGATATCTTCGAGATAATAATTCTATTAGAGTTAGCAGATCTATGAAAGATACTGCATATAAAGCATTGCAAGTTAGAGAAAAATTGACTGCGTTAAAATCCTGTGAGCCTACTATTGAAGAAATTGCTAAGGAATTAGATATTGAAAAAGAAGACATCATTTTTGCATTAGAGTCTATTCAGGAGCCTGTTTCTTTATTTGAACCAATTTACAATGATGGTGGAGATGCTTTATTTATCGTAGATCAGATTAAAGATGAAAGAAATTTGGATGAAAAATGGGTAGAAAAAATGACACTAGAGCAGAGCATAAATGATTTGACTGAACGTGAAAAACAGATAGTTGATATGCGATTTTATAAGGGGAGAACACAAATGGAGGTTGCTGATGAGATAGGCATTTCACAAGCACAGGTATCAAGACTTGAAAAATCAGCATTATCGCAGATACGAAAAAAATTTTAATAATTATATTGGGGGAATATAATGATTAGCTATTTAGAATTAATAGATAAGGATATAATTAATATCAAAAATGGCGAAAATATTGGTAAATTTACAGATATAGAAATAGATACAAAAAAAGGTAGAGTGTTGGCGTTATATGTAAGTGAGCCAACTAAAATTTTTAAATTTTTAAAAAATAATCCTCCCAAAGCTATTAAATGGGAGGAAATAGTTAAAGTAGGTCTTGATGTTATAGTTGTAAACTATGATAACGACCTAATAAAAACTGCAAAAGAATTGGTGAACGAATAAAGTCTACAAAAAGAAATTTTGGTTTATACAAAATTTCTTTTTGATTGTTTAATTATAATTTTTTATTTTACAAAAATCTATATTAATTACTAAATCATATGTTTTCATTGATTAATATGTGGTATAATATACATATATTACAAAATTAATCTGTGAGGTGCTATGGAAAAGATACTTTCTAAAAAAATCAAAGAAATTATTTGTAACTCGGACAAAATTGATTACATTGATAATGTTAGAAGTAGTTTATATACTATTTCTTATATTTTTTTTGTAAATAAATTTATTTATAAAAAAAATTTTTGTGAATTTATAGAAAACTTTTTAGAAAATTTTGATAATTGTAATTATGCTGGTATACCTATATTTGATGAGTTTATAAAGTTCAAGTTCAATTCAACTAACTTCGAAAGAGATGTAATACGCATACTATTTGAATTTAGAAAAAGTATAGATGTTAATAATATTAATATTGCTATGCTTTATGAATATTTATTGTCAGGCTCAGATAAAAAAACTTTAGGGCAAGTGTATACTCCTCAGTATATAATTGAAGGTATGGTTGATTCATTATTTGAAAATTCATCAGTAAGCTTGGATAGTAAGTTTTTAGATCCTGCTTGTGGTGGTGGATACTTTTTGATTTATATATTTACAAAGTTGAAAGATTATTTTAAATCAAAAAGTATATTAATTTTAAATATTGAAAAGCATATTTTAGAGAATATGATTTATGGTGTTGACGTAGATGAATTTTCTATATTTTTAACAAAAATATCTCTACTTTTAAAGTCTAATATATGTGATGCTAATTTAAATATTGTAGAAAAGGACTTTTTATTTGCAGATGATTTTAAATATAAATTTGATTTTATTGTCGGTAATCCACCGTATATTGGTCACAAAAAAATAGATAAAATATATAATAAAGAGTTAAAAGTTAGATATAAAGAAGTTTTTTATGATAAATCAGATATATCATATTGTTTTTTTGAGGCGAGTAAAGGTTTCCTTAAGGCTAATGGGTTAATATGCTTTATAAGTTCTAGATATTTTGTAGAAGCAAAATATGCTGATAAATTGAGGAATTATATAAATAATAATTATAGAATTATATATATATATGACTATAATGGTAAGAATATTTTTAAAAATGCACTTATAAGTCCATTGGTAGTTATGTTAACTCCCAAGGGAAAAGATAGGTATTATATAAGTATTAACAAATATAATTCTTTTAATAATGAGTTTGAAACTTTTGATTATGATAATACTCTTTTAGACAATAATGGTTGGTGTTTTTTAAATTATAAGCAAGAGTCATTGTATGAAAAGATTAATAAACAGTGTAACTATAAAATCAATGATGTTTGTGAAATTAAGCAAGGAATTATAACAGGTTATGACAAAGCTTTTATCGTTACTGAGGAAATTATAGAAAAATATAAATTAGAAAGAGATATTTTGAGAAAGTGGATAAAAAATAGTAACATTACTAAAGAGAAAATATGTTATAATAATTTGTATGTTATTTATACTAATTTAATTGATGATGATAGAAAATATCTTAATACAATTAATTATTTGTTTAAATTTAAAAACAGATTAGAAAAGCGTAGAGAATGCATAAGTGGTGTAAGAAAATGGTATGAATTACAGTGGGGGAGAAATCTGAATATATTTGAAAATGATAAAATCATTTTTCCATATAAAGCTCATCAAAATACATTTTATTATGATAAAGAAAAATACTTATGTAGTGCGGATGTATATATGTTATTGCCTAAATGTAATGAAGAATTGAGTGAATATTTAGTAAAATATTTAAATTCTAATATTTTTGATTTCTATTTTAAGTGCAAAGCTAAAAAAGTTGGGGAAAATTTATATGAATATTATCCAAATAAATTAGTGAATTCAGATATATATATTCCATGTAAAAATGATTTGAAAAAAATATTAAATAATAATAAAATAAGTCTTGATATTTACTTGAATAAGTTGTTTAATATATCTTTGGATGAACAATATTTAATTAGTCCTGTATAGAGGAAAAGTAAGGTGATTTTGATGAAAAAATTTGTTGGTTTTGTTCTAATTCTAATTTTAATATTTAGTTTAACTACAGTTGCAAGTGCAGAAGTATATTATAGTGATACTGTTAATCACTGGAGTTCTGTTGATGTTAATATAGCTACTAATGTTTTGAATGTATTTAGAGGTTATAGTGATATGACTTTCAGACCAGATAATAACATTACTAGAAGCGAGTTTATAACAATTTTAGTTAGAACGGGTGTTAAGTTAGGATTGTTGGATGAAGTGTATACAACAACCATGAAGTATGGTGACATGGAAAATACTGAGTGGTCATACACATATGTCATATCTTATTATGAATATATGAAGAATAAAATTCATGACTATAAATTTGAAGACATTTTCAAAGGATATTATTTTTACCCTGATAAGCCAATAACAAGAGAAGAATCAATTCTACTAATTAGTGCATTGCTTAAAAATTCAATTTATGATAATGATATTATTTACAATGATTTAGATAAGTCATATAAGTATTATGACGAAGTTAAAACATTAAGCAGTTTAGGTGTTTTAATTGGTTATAGTGATGGTACCTTGAAGCTTTATAACAATATTACTAGGGGAGAATCA
The DNA here is from genome assembly GCF_017352195.1 of Sedimentibacter sp. zth1. Classification (NCBI taxonomy): domain Bacteria; kingdom Bacillati; phylum Bacillota; class Tissierellia; genus Sedimentibacter; species Sedimentibacter sp. zth1. The sequence continues at coordinate 158,074 of NZ_CP071445.1, forward strand.
GCAGCTTTAATTAGAAGAATTTATGATAATGCAAAAACATTCAAAATAAATTATTTAGATTCTTTACAATATATGCCTATTGCTGGAGAAGATGTTTTACCATTCTTCGGAACCTATAGCTTAAGTACTAAAGATCCTTTAGAAAAAAAATATATCAAAGCCAAAAACACGTTAGAATATCTTGCATTTGGTGGATATATATTTGAAGAAGATAAACATTTGTATGACAATGATGCAATAGGAACATTAAAGACGTTAAAGGACGAAGAATTTAGTAATATAGCCGGAGTTAATTTTTATTTGCTTAAATTCGGAAATGTTACTACTGATGAAAAAGTAAAACTATCAAACGAAATTTTGCTAGATATAGCAAACAGAAATGATTTAAATGATTCTGAATTAATGCAATTATTTAACTTAATTAAAAAGTATAATACTACTGAAGCATATTATATGAATGCATTATCAAAATGGTATGGTAAAACAAATAATACTAATGCTATTATAAATATAAAAACGCTAAGATATGAACATTTTATCAAAGTTAATAATTATACCTATGTTAGAAATTTGATATATAAAGATGCTAAAGCTAATATTAATATTGAAAGTATGTTAAATCTTAATTGGAATTTAGAGGTTGATGATGATTTTGATTTCTTAGATTTTACAGATAAAAATATTTATTATAGTATGTATACTATTGAAGAATTTAATGAAGCATTGCACAATCCATACAATAAAAATATGGTTATTCTTAAAAACTATGTATTGGTTGATGATATAATTATTAATTCTAATATTGACTTTAATAATGAAGAATTGTTTTATAAATACAGTAAAAACAAAGCATATATATTATATACATTAGGTCAATATGAAAGAGCATTTATTGAAACTATAAATGATTATAAAGTTGTTAAAAACCTAAAAATTTATAAAACTAATAGAGCAAGTATTGATGAAAATTACACAGGAATTTTAAATATGTTAAAAGATAAAATATTCATTAGATAGCTCGTTGAAAAACGGGCTTTTATTATAAAAAAACCTATGGGGGACATAGGTTTTTAGGGGGGTTAGTGAAAAACACTACGAATAATTTTATAGTGTTATATATTTCTAACATTTATTATTTACCCAGTAGAATATTATCTAAACACTTATTTAAGACAAATTCAAAATTATTTTGTTATTATTTTAACTAAATTGAAATTTACAATAGTATTTTTAAAAATATACTTATAATATAAGATATCATATAAAAATGTAAAAAATATATCGTAAAGGTGATACTAATTTTAGTCATATAGGGTAAGGAGGTTATTTTGAAAAATAAAAAAATTATTACACTAATATTTGTTTTAATTTTAGTTTGTACATGTATTGTAATATATTTTGCACAAAATAGTGAGCAAGAGCATATATCATTTGATTTTAAGCCTGTAATTGATGAAAATGATAATATATATTCAGAACCAGAAAATGAACTTAGTGAAGATGAACTTTTGAAAGTGTGGTTTGAAATAGGATTTGCATATAAACCATTTTTAAATAATGGAGAAGAATATTATGGAAATGTTGATATTGTTGCGTATGTAAATAAAGTACCTGTAAATAAAGGTGAAATAATTGAGAGAGCAGGAAAAATCGAAGCATTAAATAGAACTTTGAGGAAAACATGGACTACTAATCCTGTAGAATACATATATTACGAAAAATTTGAAAAATATTATGGAGAATCGAACAATATTGAGATATCAGATGAAGAATTAGACCAATATATTAATTATCAAAAAGAAGGTCTAAATGGACAATCTTATTTTGAAGAATATTTAAAAGGAGTGGGAGTTAGTAAAGAAGAATATTGGAATAATATAGATCCAAAGACATATAAACAGCATCTTTTTAGAAATGCTGTTAGAAAGCATATTTTAGAAAAAATCACTCCGTATTATAAAGGTATTGAAAAGTTAAGCGGTGACGTTAAAGACCAATACATAAATCAATTTTGTAAGGATAATATGAAAGTAAAAGTTAAAGATAAAAAATTTATAGAATTATACAACAAAAATATTGAGTAGAAATTGTGATGCAAATATCTATGCTGCTGACGAACTGCTAAAAATGCTACTGTATTACAAAAAAGTTGCAACTATAAAAAATTGCAACTTTTTTTATTACTTTAACTAATATTATAATTGTGTTTGGTTGCAGCAAGGATGTTTTCCACAACCATTATTACTTCCACCTACATTCGATACGCTATTTTCGTCTATCTGTTTAGGGAAAAGTGATGGGAATGAACCACAAATCATTCCTGAGTCAGGTGATAATTGTGTAAATCCTGTGGATAATACACACAACTGAACTGGAACAACAATTTTCTTTTCACAAGATATACAAATAGAAATTAGTATGTTTGCAACAACTGTTCCATCTGGTAAAACTGTCACATCTCTTACTAGATTATTAGTCATAAGTCTTCCTGTTAATGATGCATTGCAAAGCTCTGTAAATCTAGGGTAAAATGCTCCATCAAAAACTGAAGGAATGCATAATTCAAAGAAATTAGTTAATACTAAATCTCCGCCTGATCCTGGTGCTACAACTGTAAAGCAACCTGTTAATACTTGAGGTATAGGGCATCCACCAACTTCTGGATCGATGTATTCTATGCTCATTTCTATAATAACCATACCTTTTAATTTGATATTTTGGCTACCAAATACAGGTGTTCCTCTTCCACTTGAGTCACAAGCAGAAGTATCTGCGTATATTATTTTTTCTGATAATCTTCCGTCAGGGCCTACTACTTTTTCATCACAGTCGCAGCATTGAACAAACTGAGCACCTTGAAGTGTAGTACAAGGTTTTATTTTGAAGTTATTTTCATTGTTGCAATCTGTAGGATCAAAATATTTTGTAATATTAATATAATTTATTTTCACTATTGTTGAACCAACAGGTAGTTTTGGTGAAAACTGTTGTCCTTCTGCATATGAAATACCTTGTAAATTAAACAAAGCAGAATCGTATACTTTTTGTACATATATTGGTTCAAGAACTAAACTATTTAAATCTCCATCCCAAAGGCAACCTGATTGACCTGTACAACAGCTTTCTCTAATTATGTTATTTGCTGGTGATACTTCGTTGTTAGGATTGCAAGGTGACTTGCAATTTGTATTAAAGTTATTTGCATTAGTCATGCTTAATAAACCTCCTCATTGTAATTATTACTTTAATATATTCTAATTAGTTTTTCTTGTTACAAGTAAGGGAAAATATAATAATATATATTGAAAAAATCATAATAATAATGTAAAGTAATACTATGTATTAACAACAAAAATTAGGAGGGTTTTATGAAATTACCAGTAGTTACATTTGAGTTTGAAAATGAAGATATAATTAAAGCTGAGCTTTATCCAGAAATAGCTGAAAATACAGTTAAAAATTTTATATCATTAGTTAAAAAGGGATTTTATGATGGAAAAATATTTCACAGAGTTATCGAAAACTTTATGATTCAAGGTGGTTGCCCAAATGGTACAGGAACTGGAGGACCAGGATATACTATTAAAGGTGAATTTACTTCGAATGGTTTTAAAAATGATTTAGCACATAATGCAGGTGTTTTGTCAATGGCAAGAGCTATGGATCCAGATTCAGCAGGTTCGCAATTTTTTATTATGCACAAAGCATCACCACATCTTGATGGTCAATATGCTGCGTTTGGTAAAGTTATTGAAGGTATGAATGTAGTTGATAAAATAGCTATTTGTAAAACTGGCAGAAATGACAGACCAAAGCAAGAAGTTAAATTAAAATGTGTAACCATAGATACTTTTGGAGAAAATTACGAAGAGCCTGAAACAAAATAAAAAAATGCTACAAATATTTTTTATATTTGTAGCATTTTTTTTATTTTGTACCGAACAATCTATCTCCTGCATCACCAAGTCCAGGAACTATATATCCACATTCATTTATTATTTCATCTATAACGGGTGTATAGATTTCAATATCTGGATGAACTTCTACAAGCTTTTTAATTCCTTCTCTTGAACAAATAAGATGCATAGATTTTATATTTTTTACTCCATGCTTTTTCAATAAATTAACAGCACCAATCATCGAGCCGCCAGTTGCTAACATTGGTTCAGTTATAATAACTGTTCTGTTTTCAATGTCTTTGGGTAATTTGCAGTAGTACTCAACTGGTTCGAGAGTTTCTTCGTTTCTATATAATCCAATATGACCAACCTTTGCGTTAGGTATTAAATCAAGAATACCATCAACTAAACCAAGTCCTGCTCTAAGAATCGGAACAATAGCTAAATCATAACCAGCTAATTCTTTTCCTACCATAGGTGAAATTGGAGTTTCAACCTTTTTATCTTGAAGTGGAAGGTTTCGTGTAACTTCATATGCCATTAACATTGCAATTTCTCTTGCAAGTTCTCTAAAGTCTTTAGAAGTAGTATTTTTATCTCTTAATATTGATACCTTATGTTGAATAAGTGGATGAGTAATCAAGGTTACATTTTCGTACATATTTAACTCCTTTGTTAATTTAATTATTTTACTGTTTGATTTTATCATTTTGTGTTATATAATTCAAGTAAAGTTAATAAAAAAGAGGTAAAAATATGGTTTTTGGTACAGGAATTGATATAGTTCAGATTAATAGGATAGAAAAGCTATTGAATAATAAAAACTTTATAAATAAAGTATATACAAAAAAAGAACAAGATTATTTGGATAGAAGGAAATACAATCCACAAACTGCTGCTGGGATTTTTGCTGCAAAAGAAGCTATTTCCAAGGCATTAGGAACTGGTATAGCAGGTTTTAATATTACAGATTTAGAAATACAAAATGATGAATCGGGAAGGCCTTATGTTGTTTTATATAATAATGCATTAAAATTATCAATAGAAAAATGTATTGTTTCAATCAATATATCTATTTCACATGAAAAAGAATATGCGGTTTCTATTGCTATAGCAGAAATAAATTAGGCATATATTTGTGTAGCTAATAATATATTTTATTATAATAGTATTTTGTTGGATGATTTGTAAGCAAAGTAGGAGGAAAATAAAATAAAAAAGTGTTTATTAGTTGTTATAATATGTGTTTTACTTTGTAGTTGTGGTGCAAAAGAAGTTGAATATATTGCACCTGAAAAATACTATGCAGAAATTGAGATGACAACCTATTCTGATTCTGATAAACAAAACATAAAATATGATATGAAAATATTAAATAATAACGAGGAGTCAAAGATTATCATAAATTATAATGATATTAACTTTCTCATAAATTGCTCTGATGGAAAATGCACATTTATAAATAAAAAGTTTCAAAGCAACCAAATAGAGTGTAATTTACCTATACTTAATTATTTAATAGAGGAAATAAGCCTAAGTAAATTTAATGGAATTAAAAGTAAAGCAAATAATACCGTCGAACTAAATATTGGCTTATATAGGTATGTTTTAGAATTTAAAAAAGGAACTTATAGTCCTAGAAAAATGATGGTTTATAAAGAAAACTCTTTGTATAAAAATTTTGAGTATAAAAAAATCAAATTGTACAAATAATAGTTACGTATACTAAACTTAATATCTAGTCATCTTTTACAGTTAAATACATAAATTACCGTTATACTTTTTGTGCAATTATGATAAAATGAGAGTAACAATAGTATTGTATAATTGTGAGGTGAATAATTTGGCTGATAACAAAAAGATTTTAATATCAATTCCAGAAAATTTATTGAAGGAATTAGATATAGCTTCAAAGAATGATAATACAAACAGAAGTGATTTTATTAGAAAATCTATTAGATTTTATTTGATAGAGAAAAGGAAGATAGAAATTAGAGAAAAAATGAGAGCCGGTTATTTAGAAATGAGTAATATTAATAAAAGCATTACAGAAGAGTATTCAAAGGGAGATTATGAAGACTTTTTAAGTTATGAAACAAAACTATTGGGAAGTGAATAAATTTGATAGTAAGAAGGGGAGATGTATACTATGCCGATCTAAGTCCAGTTATTGGATCAGAACAGGGCGGAGTTAGACCGGTATTAGTAATACAAAACAATATAGGGAACAAGTATAGTCCCACAGTTATCGTTTCAGCCATCACATCTCAAATTAACAAAGCTAAGTTGCCTACACATATTGAAATTAGTTCTCAAGATTTCAGTTTGCCAAAAGATTCAGTTGTTCTTTTAGAACAAATCAGAACCATTGACAAGAAAAGGTTAAAAGAAAAAATAGGTAAATTTGATATAAAGCTAATGTCAGAAGTGGATGATTGTCTTAAAATAAGTTTAGGGCTAATTGATTTTTAAATCAATACATACGGGAGCGTTGCAAAACTATTTTAGAAATAGTTTTGCAACTTTCTTTTTTTGAAAATTAATACAAAAAAGAATAGCTATTGCTAAACTATATATTTTAGTTTTGCAATAGCACATTTTCTATCTATTGTTATTTTGCAATAAAGTACGAATATCGCCAATCATGTACAATGAACCTACACATGCAATAATATCGTCCTTGTCTATCTTATCAATAATAGGTAATATTTCTTCATATTTTTCTATTGCAGTTACCTTTGTTTTAGTACCTCTTTTGACAATTAAATCCCTTAAATCTTTGCAATCCATTGCTCTAGCAGGATTATTTGGAGTAAGTGTATAAATTTGTTCTGAAATATCAAGCAAGTAATCAATTACATCAATTGGATGCTTATCCTTTAACATTCCATAAAACAAAATAATTTTTTTATCCTTAAAATATCTTTTTATAGCCTTTTGAAAATATTCAACACCATTGATATTATGTCCACCATCTAGTATAATTGTGGGCTTTTTTCTTATAATTTCAAATCTTCCGGCAAATTTAGAGTTGAGCAGACCTTCTTTTACGCTTTTTTCAGTTATAATGAAGCCTTCTTGTTTTAGAAGCTCTAAAACTTTTAAAACTGTGAGGCAGTTATAAGCCTGATGTTCACCAAGCATATTAATTTTAAAATTATCTAAGTTGAAAATTCTTTTATCTATGTAGTTTAGTGTTTGACCTTCTATGGTAGAATCTAATATTTTTATGTTATTTGAGTCTAATTCATATATATTAGAATGTTTTTTTCTTGCTTGTTCCTTAACTACATCAACAACATTTTTACCCTGAGGATAAACAACTACTTTGCTATTTTCTTTTATTATTCCAGCTTTTTCAAATGCAATTTTTTCTAGTGTATCACCTAAATATTCAGTATGGTCATAGCTTATAGATGTGATAACAGAAATTAAAGATGATTTGACTACATTTGTAGCATCAAATCTACCACCAAGTCCAACCTCTAATACTAAAAAATCAATGTTTTGTTCTTCAAAATATTTAAATCCTATGGCAGTAACAACTTCAAATTCTGTAGGATGATTATAGCCCTCAGAAAGCATGATATCAATTTTGTCTTTTATAAGAGTAGTTATTTTTGCCAATGAATCTCTATTTATTTGTTTGTTGTTTATTTGTATTCTTTCTGTAAACTCTTGCAAAAATGGACTTATAAATAATCCAACTTTATAACCACTCTTAACTAAAACATTATGTATCATATTGCAAGTAGAACCTTTTCCGTTTGTGCCTGCAACGTGTATTATTTTATATTTATCTTGAGGATTTCCTAATAATTCAGTAAGTCTTTTAATATTTTCAAGACCAAGTTTTGAACCGAATTTGTATGTATCACTTATATATTTTAAAGATTCTTCGTAATTCATTTTAGTACCTTCCTTATAATATAATTAAATCGTAACAATTATTATAATAGTGCATTTTATTTGTTTTTGCAATATAATTTATAGTAGATAAAATAAATAATTCAAAAATAAAATTTATAATTATAATACAAATAGATGAAATATATTGTATTTAGTTTTATAAAATATACTACTTGCAAAATAAATATATATATGGTATGCTTTACGTGAATTAAATAATTATAGGTGTTTATAAAACATAATAGGGAAAATGGTAAATGCCATTGCAGCCCCCGCTACTGTAAGTGAGTACAAATTTTACAAACCACTGTTTTGAAAATGGGAAGGGTAAAATGAGGATGATCCGCGAGCCAGGAGACCTACCTATAATGAGAATTAGCCTTCGGTGGGAAGGTGTGATGATAGTATAATTGTGTACTTTTATCCTAACCCAACAAGGTTAGGATTATTTTTTTAGAGGAAGGTATATTATGAAAATTACAAAAAAAGTTTTATGTATTTTATTAGCAGTATGTATGATTATAACATTTGCTGCTTGTACGAAAACAAATGACAATGGTAGTGAAAATCAAAATAACGATCAAACTAACAATGTAGGTGAAGAAAGTAAAAGTGTTTATCCATTAACATTTAAAGATGATTTAGACAATGAGGTAACCCTTGAAAAGGCTCCAGAAAAAATCGCATCTGGTGCTCCATCTATTACAGAAACAATATATGCGATTGGCAAAGATAACTTATTAGTTGGAGTTACTGAATACTGTAATTATCCAGAAGATACAAAAAACAAACAAGTTATTGGTGGATACACTGGACCGAATATTGAAAAATTATTAGAGCTAGATGTTGATTTGTTTATCTCTGATAAAATTAAAGACGATGATTTAAAAACATTAAAAGACGCGGGTATTCAAGTTGTTATAGTAAATGCAAAAGGATATGAGGATACTTTTAAAAAGATTGAATTTATCGGAAATATGCTAGATGCAAAGGACAAAGCTATAGAACTTGTAAGTGCGATGAAGGATAAGGAAAAAGAAATATTAGACAAAATTAAAGGTGAAGATTCAAAAACTGCTTTTTATGAGGTTTGGAATGATCCACTTCAAACTGCAGGGCCTGGAAGTTTTATTGATGATTTAATTACTTTAGCAAATTGTGAAAATATTGCACATGATGCTGAATCAGCATATGCAGAATTTAGTTTAGAAAAATTAATAGAGGAAAATCCACAAGTATATTTATCAGCTGATGATGGATTTAAAACAGTTGATGATATAAAAGGAAGAGTTGCATTTGAAGAAATAGATGCAATAAAGAATAATCAAATATATCTTTTAGATCAAGATATATCATCAAGACCAGGACCAAGAATTGTGGAAGCATTAGAATTAGTTGCAAAAGCAATTCATCCAGAAGCATTTAAATAAAATAAATTAACTTATTAGCTAATTATTAAACTCCCTATTCCAAGCTAATAAGTTTAATTTTTTTTTAAGAAGAGATATATTTAAATTTTAGCAAATTGCTTATATAATATAAGTGGGACGTGATAAAATGAAAAAAAATACTAAATTAATTATTCTGATATCGATTGTAGTATTATTTTTAACAGTATTAATTTGTAGCTGTATTGGTGCTGCAAATATAAGTATTGGAGATTCATTTAAAATTATAATAAATAAAATTTTAGGTCTTGAAAAAAACTTAGTAGATATGAAATCTTCTACTATAACAATAATATGGAAGGTTAGATTTCCAAGGATTTTGGTATCGTTAATAGTGGGTGGTGCCTTATCTATAGCTGGTGTTACATACCAAGGACTTTTAAAAAATCCTATGGCAGATCCATATGTTATTGGTGTATCATCGGGTGCTGCTTTTGGTGCAGCTATCGGTATAGCATCGCACATAACATTTAAATTCTTTGGATTATCAATAATAACTATATTAGCTTTTTCATGTGCTGTTGGTGTTATGTTCTTGGTATATTCTATTTCAAGAATTGGTAAAAAAGTGCCAATAACTACTTTGCTTTTAAGTGGTATTGCAGTAGGAAACTTTTTAACAGCCTTTACATCTTTGATAATGATTTTTGCAGGTGATGATTTGAGTAAAATATACTTTTGGACTATGGGTTCTTTTTCTGGTAAAGGTTGGTCACAGCTAGTAACAATTTTGCCTTATGTACTTATAGGATTTGCAATATTATTTTATTATTCAAAAGACTTAAATTTAATTTTACTTGGCGAAGAAACAGCAAGCAATTTAGGAGTGAATGTTGAAAAGGTTAAATTGATTTTATTAGTAACAAGTACTATAGTTACAGCATTTGTAGTTTCTATATCTGGTATAATTGGATTTGTAGGACTTATAATTCCTCATATAACTAGAATGATTATTGGACCTGACCATAAAAAGTTATTTCCACTATCATTTATTTTTGGAGCAATACTGATGGTTATTTGTGATACTCTTGCAAGAAGTGTCTTCTCACAAGAAATACCTGTTGGTTTAGTTACTGCAATACTTGGCGGTCCTTTTTTTGTTTATTTACTTAGAAGTAAAAAAAGAGAATTATTTTAGAGGTGTAAAAAGTGGAAAATGTTATTGAAGTTAAAAATATATCAGTAAAATATGGTACTACAACAGTTTTGAATAATATTAGCTTTGATGTACAAAAAGGCGAATTTTGCACCATAATTGGGCCAAACGGAGCTGGAAAATCTACAATACTTAAAAGTATTATGAAAAATATAGACATTGAGTCTGGTGACATTTTAATTAATCATAAAAGTATAAAAAATATTTCACACAAAGAAAAAGCATGTATGATTGGGTTTGTTCCTCAGGAGTACAATATAAGCTTTAATTTTAATGTGTACGATATTGTTGCAATGGGAAGAAATCCATACACTAAAAAATTTGGTAAATCACAATACGACGATAAAAAAATTATACAAGATGCATTGATTAAAACATCTACATTTTACTTGAAGGACAAAAATTTTAATGAACTTAGTGGTGGTGAAAAGCAAAGAGTCATTATAGCAAGGGCACTTGCACAGCAAACTAGTATTTTGGTATTGGATGAAGCTACATCAAATCTTGATATACATCATCAGTTAGATATAATAGAATTAATATATTCTCTTAATAGAGAGGATAATTTGACAGTTTTAACTATTATGCATGATTTAAATTTATCTAGTAGATTTAGTGATAAAATTGTTTTGCTGAGTGACGAAGGTATTGTAAAAATAGGCACGCCAGATGATATAATAGATGAAAGTGTATTGAGGCAAGTATATGATATGGAAATGCTTGTTAGAGAAAATAAACTTTTGTCTTGTAAGGAAGTCGTTGCTCTTAGAGCTAGAAGGGCTAAGGACGATAAGAATAAAAATATTCACGTCATCTGCGGTGGAGGAACAGGAGAATATATAATTCAAAAGCTTTATTCTGAAAGATATAATGTTAGCTGTGGTGTTTTAAATGATGGAGACAGCGATTTAGAAATATGTAAAAATTTAAGTATTAGATATGTTAAAGAACTACCTTTTACATCATTTAGTAAAGAGAGTATAGAAAAAAATAGAGAATTAATAAAAAAAAGCGACATAGTAATTTTAACGGATGTTGCAATAGGTGAAGGTAATTTTGAGAATATAGAAATTTTAAGCTATTTAGATGATAAAAAAATTATAATTTTATATAATAGCAAAAGAGATTTTGTAAACGGAAAATGTGAAGAAATACTTGGAAAAATAAAAAGCAAAAAAAATGTTTGCGTTGCAATGAATTTAAAAGAGCTATTCAATTTAGTAGAAGAAAAGAATTAGAAACAAAAAAACTAATAATCCAATTAAAATAAAATGATTATTAGTTTTTTATTGTCTATGTCTTAAAAACTGAAATTTAGTTAATCAAACCACTTAATACACCTTGTTTGTTTTCTATTTGTATTTTTGACCATAATTCTGCATCAAGAATATCGTTAATTGATTCAACTTTTTTTACAGAATGTTTTGTCATAAGAACTTCTATTATTTTAGGAATATCCAAAAATTTAACCTTCCCTTCTAAAAATAGATTAACTACAAGTTCATTGCTCGCGTTTAAAATTGTAGGAAGTGTTCCTCCTATCTTTAGTGCATAATAAGCAAGATCTAAACACCTAAATGTTTTTTTATCAGGTTCTTCAAAGGTTAAGTTTTTTATTTTGCTAAGTGATAATGTTTCATAATTATTTTTTATCCTTTTAGGATAAAAAAGAGCATATTGAATTGGAATTCTCATATTTTGTAAACCCATTTGTGCTAAAGTCGAGTGGTCACAATATTCAACAGCAGAATGTATTATACTTTGTGGATGAACCACTACTTCAATTTTTTCTTCAGGAATATTAAATAAATATTTTGCTTCAATTACTTCTAATCCTTTATTCATCAAAGTGGCTGAATCTATAGTTATTTTTCTACCCATTTTCCAAGTTGGGTGGTTAAGTGCGTCATCTAATGTTACATTTTCTAGTTCTTTTTCACTTTTACCTAAAAAAGGTCCTCCTGATGCTGTTAATATAAGTTTGTTGATGCTTTCATGCTTGTTTCCTTGTAATGCTTGAAATATAGCACTATGTTCGCTATCAACAGGTAAAATTGTAGCTTTGTATTTCTTAGCTAAGTGCATGATATACTCTCCACCCGTAACAAGTGTTTCTTTGTTGGCTAAAGCGATAGTTTTACCTAGTTTTATAGCTTCTATTGTTGGTCTAAGACCAATCATACCTGATATGCCAGTAACAATAATATGTGCTTGAGAATGTGTTGCTACACTTATCAATCCATCCATACCAGTTACAATTTCAGTTTTACAAAATTTAGGCAATATGTTTCTTAGCTTTATAGCATTTATCCCATTCATAACTGAACATACTTCAGGGTTAAACTCTAGAATTTGCTTTTTCAATAATTCAATATTGCTATTACCTGAAATAGCACATACCTTTACTTTGTCCAGGTTGTCTCTAACTACATCTAATGTCTGTGTACCTATAGAGCCTGTCGAACCCAAAATGCTAATACTAATCATATTTTTATGCACCTCTTTGCTGATTTCTATTTATTTTTTGTGTATACACCACATTATTATACTATAATGTTTCTTTGAAATCAATTTTTAGTTAAAAAACTTGTATTATTCATATAAAATTATGTATAATATATAAAAGCTTTTACATTATTGGGGGAGAAAATTCAATGTTAAAAAAATATTTAATTGTAAATAAAGAAATTTTACCAGATGTTTTTGATAAGGTGATAGAGGCTAGAAATTATATAAATGATGGAACTGTAAAGAGTGTAAGCGAGTCAGTAAAAAAAGTTGGAATAAGTAGAAGTACGTATTATAAATATAAGGATTACGTTTTTTCACCATCTGAAAATTCTATGGGAAGAAAAGCTGTTATTGCTTTGATGCTTACTCATAGAAGCGGTGTTTTGTCTGAAGTCTTAAATTTATTGTCAACTGTAAAGGCGAATATTTTGACTATGAATCAAAATATACCAATCAATGGTAAAGCTTCTGTTAATATATCCATTGATATGTCTGACATTTTGATTTCAATAGATGATTTAATTAGCAAGATAGAAGAAAAAGATGATGTAAATGGTGTTAAGCTACTATCTATAGAATAATAAAGGAGTATATTAAATGTATGGTCTTGTTTTAGAAGGTGGAGGAGCAAAGGGCGCATATCATGTAGGTGCATATAAGGCTTTGCTTGATTTAGGGATAAAAATAGACGGTGTTGCAGGAACCTCAATTGGAGCATTGAACGGTGCTGCTATTGTTCAAGGAGATTATGATAAATTAGTTGATATTTGGAATGAAATTGATTTAGAATCTCTTTTCGGATTTAATAAAGAACAAATAGAAAATGTAAAAAGTAAAAATTTTGCTGACATAAGTTTATCATATTTTGTTAATTTGTCCAAGAATATAATAACTAACAAAGGCTTGGATACATCAAAAATTAGAAAGCTAGTAAGTAGCTTCATAGATGAAGAAAAGGTTAGAAATTCAAAACTTGATTTTGGAATTGTTACAATTTCTTTAACCGATAAGCAACCTATAGAAATTTTGAAGGAAAATATTCCAAAGGGTAAACTCATTGACTATATACTTGCAAGTTCTAATTTACCAGTATTTAAAATGCAAAAAGTTGATGGAAAATTCTTTTTAGATGGTGGAGCATATGATAATTTGCCATTTGGGGTTTTGCAAAAAAAAGGATATAAGAATTTTATTGCAGTCAGAACATATGGAATTGGAAGAGTCAAAAAAGTGAATACTGATGAAATAAATGTTATATATATTCAACCTGTTGAGGATTTAGGCGGAATTTTAGATTTTGACGTACTTAAAGCAAAAACCAATATATCTTTAGGATATTATGATGCTATGAAGGTATTTAAACAGCTCAAGGGTTATAAATATTATTGCAAGCAATATAAAAATAACTTTTTGAAATATTTGCTCAATAATTTTGATAATAATGAACAAAGATATATAAATATAGGTAAATTATTAGGATTTGAAGATATACCTACTGATAGAATGTTATTTGAAAAAATATTGCCAAGACTAGAATCTTTACTGGAGATGAAAGGTAAATTTGATTATCAAGATATTATACTGAGACTAGTTGAGTGTATTGCAGAAAAATATAGTGATATTAAAAGATTTAAAATATATGATGCGGATGATTTTATCAAGATTGTTATTGATAAATTCAAGAAAGAGCCTCTTAGTGTAAATAAAAAAATTCCAACTTTTGTTAGACAAAATAAAATTTTATCGTTAGCAGTTAAGGATGATTTAGTTATAAGAATATTTAGAGAGATGTTTATTTGAATTAATTAAGAAACGTTAGTGATACTAGCGTTTTTTTTGCATAAACATAATAAAAACATATAATTTGGAGTTTATTATGGAATTTACAAGTTTTTGTATTGCCTTTGCTCTTACGGCTATTGCAGGATTGTCAACAGGTATAGGCGGTCTATTGATTTTAGCTTTTGATAAAGAAAACTATAAAAATCTTGCTTTTTTTCTGTCTTTAGCTGCTGGTGTTATGATTTGTGTATCATTTGTACAAATATTTCCTGAATCGGTTAACAATTTCAAATCTCACTATGGTCCTAAAATAGGATTACAGTTTGCAATGCTCATTTTTTTTCTTGGAATGCTTTTTTGTGCAATAATTGATAAAATTATACCAGAAAATAATTTTAGCCTTTTAAAAAACACAAAAGACATAAATAGTTTAAAACTATATAGAGCAGGAATTATTTCAACAATAGCAATTATCCTTCATAATTTTCCAGAAGGGGTAGCAACATTTATGTCAGCTATGGATAGTCCTAAGCTTGCGATACCAATAACATTTGCAATTGCAATGCACAATATACCAGAGGGAATAACGGTTGCTTCTCCGATTTATTATGCTACGGGTAGTAAAAGAAAAGCTGTAGTGTTTTCTTTTGTTTCAGGCTTATCTGAGCCATTTGGAGCAGTATGTGCATATGCAATATTGGAAAAATTTATGAGCCAAAAACTATTTGGTATTGTCTTTGGTTTAGTTTCGGGTATTATGATATATATATCTTTTAGAAACTTATTGCCTTTGGCATATAAATATGACAAAAGTGATAAAACTGTACTGTATGGACTGATTTTAGGTATTGCTATAATGTTAACTAGTCTTGTAATGTTTGCCTAGCTTTGGTATAATTAGTTATCAGGTGGTGATGTTATGAAAAGTAAGGATTACGTATCAATCATGCAAAATATTTTGCACCTTGTAGATGATGGTGTTCATGTAATTGATAAAAATTGTAATAGTATTATATATAATGAATTTATGGCTAATTTAGAGAAAATGGACGTAAAGGATGTATTAAATAAACCATTTACACAAGTTTTTAAGAATTTAGATGAAAATGATAGCACACTACTTAAGGCATTACATCATAATAAAAGTACCATAAAAAAAATTCAAACATATTCAAATAAGGATGGTAAGGAAATTACGACAATCAATACAACTATTCCGATATTTAGTGGAGATGATGTTATTGCAGCAATTGAGGTTTCTAAGAACATCACAGAAATTAAAGAAATGTCAAATACAATTTTAGATCTTAGGAAAGAAATAGTACAACCAAGTGAAGTTAAAAATTCAAAAATTAGAAAATATAGATTTAGAAATTTAATTGGGAAAAGTAGCAATTTTAAGCAAATTATTGATATTGCCAAAAAAGCCTCTAAAAGTAGTGCTTCAGTTTTTATTTATGGTGAAACGGGTACAGGTAAGGAGCTTATAGCACAAAGTATTCACTTTGATGGAATTAGGCAAAACAAACCATTTTTAGCACAGAATTGTGCTGCATTGCCCGAAAGCTTGCTAGAGGGCATTTTATTTGGAACTTCAAAGGGAGGTTTTACTGGTGCTATTGATAGGGTTGGACTTTTTGAACAAGCTAATGGAGGAACATTATTGCTTGACGAGATTAATTCAATGCCATATGAGCTTCAAGCAAAACTTTTAAGAGTATTGCAGGAAAATTATATTAGACGTGTTGGAGGAACAAGGGATATTCCAATCGATGTAAGAATTATAGCTACAGTTAATGAAAAAGCTGATTCTTTAATAAAACAAGGAAAATTAAGAAAAGATTTATATTATAGAATTAATATTATTCCTATTAATGTTCCACCTCTTAGAGAAAGAAAAGAAGATATTTTGCTGCTTGCTGATAGATTTATTGATAAGTATAATAGTAGGTATAATAAAAATATTTGGATGTTATCAGAAAATGCAAAAGAAAAGCTAATGAAATATGAATATCCAGGCAATGTAAGAGAACTTGAAAATATCATAATGGGTGCTATGTCAATGATTGATGATGAAAATGTTATTAGTGATAAGCATATTTTGATAGATGATGTTAATAATAAGACTAGTAATAAACATGATTTTTATGATATTGGAGTTACACAATATTTAGAGGATATAGAAAAAGAAATAATAATCAATACGATGAGAATATATAAAAATAATATAAGTAAAACTGCAGAACATTTAAAAATTAAAAGACAAACATTACAGCACAAATTAAAAAAATACAGTATTTTAGATAAATAGTGCAAATAAATTTGCAGTTGTATGCAAACTTATTTGCATTTTTTTTGAAAATTGTCAAAAAAATTATAATGTAATTAATAAATTTTAAAAATAATAAAAAAAATATTGTTGAAATTAATGGAAAAAATACAATAAAAACGAATAAAAGAAACGTTTTCACAAAAATGGCACAAAAATTGCTTGTAATATAATTATAAAAGTAAATGGAAAACTATAAGGAGGAATATTATGAAAAATGTAAAAGTAATTATTTGGGGACTGGGTGCTATGGGCACAGGAATGGCAAGAATGTTATTAACAAAAAAAGGTGTTGATATAGTAGGTGGTATAGATATAGGTCAAAAGTTAGGAAAAAGTATATATGAAATAGTTGGAGTTGATAGAGGAGACAGGGAAGAAGTTATCGTAGGAACAAGAGATGAAGTTATAACTGAAAAATCAGCTGATGTTGTATTATTATGCACTGACTCTTTTACTGCAAAAGCTTTTGATAAAATTAAATTTGTTCTTGAGAAAAAAATCAATGTTATTACAACAGCAGAACAAATGGCTTACCCAAAAGCTCAAGAACCGGAGATTACTAAACAAATGGACGAAATAGCTAAGGCAAATGGTGTTTCTGTATTGGGGACTGGTATTAATCCAGGTCTTATAATGGATTTATTGGTAGTAATTATGACAGGTTGTATGCAAAATGTTGAACACGTATTGTCTAGAAGAGTTAATAGTTTATCTCCATTTGGACCTGCTGTTATGGAAGAACAAGGCATTGGACTTAGCGTTGAAGAATTTAATGAATTGAAATCAAATGGTAAACTTGCAGGACACGTTGGATTCCACGAGTCAATCAATATGATAGCAGATGCTATAGGTTGGAAGGTTGATAAAATAGAACAAGATATGGAACCTATTGTAACACAAGTAGATAGAAAAGCACCTTATGGATTTGCAAAAGCGGGAGATGTTGCAGGTGTTGCTATGAAGGGTTGTGGTTATGTAAATGGAGAAAAACTAATTGAGATGGACCATCCACAACAAATAGAGCCTGAACAAGTTGGAGTTAATACTGGTGACTATGTTATTATAAAAGGTACTCCAAGTATCAATATGGTTAATTCACCAGAGGTAGAAGGTGGTATTGGAACTATAGCAATGGTTGTTAACATGATACCTCAAATTATCAATTCAAGACCAGGTGTTCAAACAATGTTAACATTGCCTGTTCCTAGAGCAATCATGGGAGATATGAAAGAATTAATTTTTGAAGATTGTAAAATAGTTAAATAAATAATTAGGACAAAAATAAATTAATAATAATTTAATAGAATAGGAAGTGACTTATTATGGTTAAAAAAGGAGAATGGGTCTTAATACATAATATTGTATTGACCAGCGAAGAAAGAGCACCTCAAGTACCAGAAGACACTAAAAAAGTTCCTTTAGAATTATGGGTAAAAGGTTATTTATTAGATGATGCGGAAATTGGTGATAACGTAACTGTTTTAACTAGAACAAAAAGAGTAGTAAAAGGTAAATTGTTGGAAGTTAATCCTTATTACAAACACAATTTTGGTAAATTTGTTCCTGAATTACTTAAAATAGGTGACCAAGTTAGAGAGATTGTCTTTGGAGGTGAGAATGTTGAATAAAGATTTAAGTTATGAATCAGTTATGAATAGAAAATCAGAAATAATGAAAAAAGCTGTAGGTATTGATTATAATGATTTTGAAAGCGGTACAATAGCATTTGATTATGAAAGTATGATGAGAGAAACAGGTTATAGTCTTGAAGAAATGCAAAAAATTCAACAAAGCTCTAGTGTTGGTAACACTCCAATTATTGAACTTAAAAATTTGACTAAGCTTGCACGAAAGGTATCGAATGAAGGAAAAGGAGCTAGAATATTTATAAAAGATGAGGCTGCAAATCCTTCTGGAAGCTTTAAGGCTAGACGTGCTGCAACAGCTATATATCATGCAAAAAGATTGGGATATAAAGGTGTTATAGCTGCAACAAGTGGAAACTATGGCGCAGCTGTTGCCCAACAAGCTGCAATGCAAGGATTAAAATGTATTATTGTTCAAGAATGCTATGATTCTAAAGGTGTTGGTCAACCGGAAATTATAGAAAAAGCAAGAAAGTGCGAAGCTTTAGGAGCTGAAGTTATTCAATTAACAGTAGGACCAGAATTGTTCTATACATTCTTGTTATTGTTAGAAGAAACAGGCTATTTCAATGCTTCGTTGTATACACCATTTGGTATTGCTGGAGTTGAAACATTGGGATATGAAATATCAATGCAATTTAGAGAAAAATATGGAAAAGATCCAGATGTAGTAGTATGTACGAATGCAGGCGGTGGAAATTTAACTGGAACAGCAAGAGGACTTAAAAAGGCAGGCTCAACATCTAAGGTAGTAGGTGCCAGCGTTAATCTAAAAGGGTTACATATGGCTTCTGATAGTCAGTTCAATAAAAAATCATTTACAACCGGTCATACTGGATTTGGTATTCCTTTTGCGACATGGCCTGATAGATCAGATGTACCACGTTCAGCAGCAAGACCATTAAGATATATGGATAGATATGTTACTATCAATCAAGGTGAGGTATTTTATATTACAGAAACATTAGCAAGCTTAGAAGGACTTGAAAAAGGTCCAGCAGGCAATACTGCACTTGCAGCTGCATTCTATTTGTCTCAAGAAATGGATCAAGACCAAATGATAGTAGTTCAAGAAACAGAATATACAGGAGCAGGCAAACATCTTCAACCACAGTTATCATTTGCAAGAGAAAATGGTATAGAAATATTTTTTGGAAATCCTCGTGATGAGGTTCCAGGTAAAAATATTATATTTCCTTCTCATCCATCACTTATAAAAGCAGTTGATATTGATATAGATAAGCTTAGAGTTTCTCATATTAAAAATGCTTTAGCTGCTTATAATATAAAACCAACAGAGATTAGTGATACTGACATTGAATTTTTGGCAGTAGAAATAAATAAAGATACTGACTATGTTAAAAATATTTTAATGATGTTATAATACTAATAATTTTATGAAATGATGATAAGAGTGGGTACGCTCACTCTTGTTTTTTAAATATGGAGGAAATATGAAAAGAGAAGATGATTTTGAACAAAGAAGGCAACATATAGCTAATTTAACAGATGAAGAATTAGAAAAGAAATTTTGGGATTTAGCTGAACAAGTAATTGATCCACTTATAGAATTAGGAAAGAAAAATACTACTCCTGCCGTTGAGAGAAGTGTACTTTTGAGAATGGGTTTCTCAAGCCTTGAAGTTAAACCAATAGTTGAAGGGGTTATGAATAAAGGTTTGATGGGAAAAGGAGCTGGAAATATAGTTTGGAGATTATCTAAAAAATTAGGTATATCAGTTAGAGAAGCAGGACTTGCACTTTCACAAGGAAAATACTGGGACGAAGTAGATTTGTTATTTTAAATTAAAGGGAGGTAAATTATGAAGCTTAATCCTAACGAGAAGATAGATATTAAGGAATTATTAAAAGATTTAGATAAATATGAACCAAGAAGAAGAGGCTGGCATTGGAGAGAAGGTCAATTTGAACCAAGAGTAGTAGGTGATTTTGAATATCATGAAATATCAGAGGGGTTGAAAAATTATATTCCTCTTCCTGGTAGTAGAGGATTTAACTATATAGACCCTCAACCGGATTGCGTTATAACAACAGAAATAGCATCTGGTAGATTTGAAGATGATATAAGGCGTATGAGAATGGCTGCTTGGCATGGTGCTGACCATATAATGGTTATTAGAACTGCAGGCCAATCTCATATTGATTCATTACTTGAA
The DNA here is from genome assembly GCF_017352195.1 of Sedimentibacter sp. zth1. Lineage (NCBI taxonomy): Bacteria > Bacillati > Bacillota > Tissierellia > Sedimentibacter > Sedimentibacter sp. zth1. The sequence goes on from NZ_CP071445.1 coordinate 178,934, forward strand.
GGTACTAATCAAGGTATTGGTGGTATCATGGTTACTAGAAAACAAGTTAGAGCAAGTAGGAAGGCTATTGATATGATAGAGGATGAAGTAGGTCGCCCTATTAATTTCCACTCATATATTTCTGGTGTTGCAGGTCCAGATATAGCAGTTATGTTTGCTGAAGAGGGAGTTAATGGTGCTCACCAAGATCCTCAATATAATATACTTTATAGAAACATAAATATGATTAGAAGTTTTGTTGATGCTTGCGAAGCTAAAAAAGTTATGGTATGGGCCGATATGCTTCAAATAGATGGTGCACACAATGCTAATGCTACAGCTATGAAGGCTTGGAAGGTAAGACCAGAACTTATGGTACAACATGCTATAAACAGTATGTTTTCAAGAAAAGTTGGTATGAAACCATCTAATATCGCACTTTCAACAGTTCCACCAACTGCTCCACCAGCACCTTGTATGAGACTGGATTTACCGTATGCAGTTGCACTAAGAGATTTGTTTAAAGATTATAAAATGAGAGCACAACAAAACACAAAATATATGGAATCTGATATGAGAGAAGCTACAGTTACTCATACACTTAATCTTGTTATTTCAAGACTTACAAGTGCTGATATTCAATCAACTATTACTCCTGATGAAGGTAGAAACGTTCCATGGCATTATAATAATATAGCGGCATTAAGTACTGCTAAGCAAGCACTTAATGGCTTGGATGGATTCAGAGAAATGGTTAAAATAGATAGAGATGGCGTTCTTGGAAAAGATGTTAGAGAGCTAAAAGAAAGAGCAGTTCTATTTATGGAAGAGATTCTTGAAGTTGGTGGATATTTCAATGCTGTTGAACAAGGTTTCTTTGTTGATAGTGGATATTATCCAGAAAGAAATGGTGACGGTATTACAAGAGAAATTAACGGTGGTATTGGTGTAGGATATGTTTATGAAAGAGATGAAGATTATTTTGCTCCTGTATCTGTTCATTTTGGGTACAACAATATTCCTAAAGAGTTTTCAAATGCTAGTGAGGCTATAGGTGGAGATACTTTTGAAGACCATTCAAAAATCATATATATAGATGAGTTAGATGAAACAGATAATGTAAATGTAAGGTTAGAGGAAGCTGAAAAATACTATAATACTAATATTGTTAAGCCTGAGGTTGAATGGAGGGCTGATGGTATAGTTTGTACAACATTATTCCTTCCACTAGATGAAAGAACTGCTGAATTTGCAGCAATCAAATGTGGTGAAAAAATGGGACTTGAGGATGTTACAGTTGTTCACAAACAAGGGCTACATCCATGTGAAGGTACAATAGTAGAAATAAAAGGTAAAGTTAAATTTGATATTGATGTTAATGATTTAATTATACCAGAAAAAATACCAGTTATGTCATCAGCAGATATAAGAGAGGATATAGATAAAAAATCTATGTTTGTTGTAGCTGCAACAGTAGGTGAAGATGAACATTCAGTTGGACTTAAAGAAACTCTTGATATTAAACATGGCGGAATTGAAGGATTTGGTATCAAATATTCATACCTTGGAACATCATGTCCTGTTGAAAAACTTGTTGATGCTGCTATTGAAACTAATGCAGATGCAATACTTGCAAGTACAATAATTACGCATGATGACGTTCATATCAAAAACATGAAGAAAATTAATGATTTGTGTATTGAAAAAGGTATTAGAGATAAGGTAATTTTAATTTGTGGTGGAACTCAAGTTACAAATGAAATTGCAATAGAAGCTGGTATGGATGCTGGATTTGGTAGAGGTTCACATGGTATTGATGTAGCAAGTTATTTAGTTAAAAAAAGAAGGGAAATGAATAATTAATGCATATTAACGTATTGGTAGCTGAAATTGGAAGTACCACTACAGTAGTAAATGCATTTGATGGTATAGGTACACCTTGTCCAAAATTTATTGGGCAAGGTCAAGCACCTACTTCAGTTGTTGAAGGTGATGTAACTGTTGGTTTAAATGGTGCTATACAAGATTTAACAAGAAATCTCGACATCAAAGAATTAACATGGGATGACATGTTAGCTACGAGTAGTGCTGCTGGTGGATTGAAAATGACTGTACATGGTTTAGTTTACGATATGACGGTTAGAGCTGCAAAAGAAGCTGCTTTAGGTGCTGGAGGTATAATCAAAATGGTTACATCAGGTAGACTAAGGAAATTGGATTTAAAAAAGATACAAGAGATAAATCCTAACATAATTTTAGTTGCTGGTGGAGTTGATTATGGTGAAAGGGAAACTGCGATCAATAATATAGAAATGATTTTATCTATGGGTTTAAAAACACCAATTATTTATGCTGGAAATATTGAAAATCAAGAAGAAATAAAACTCATGTGTGAAGAAGCAGATGTGAAACTATATATAGTAGAAAATGTTTATCCGAAAATTGATACACTTGTTGTAGAGCCTACAAGAAAGGTAATCCAAGAAGCATTTGAGGAACATATTATACATGCACCAGGGATGACAAAAGTTAGAGACTTAGTAAAAGGACCTATTATTCCAACACCTGGAGCGGTAATGGAATCTGCAAAACTTTTAAAAGAAGATTTAGGAGACTTGGTTATATTTGATGTTGGCGGAGCTACTACAGATGTTCACTCAGTAACAATTGGTTCTGATGAGATAAACAGAATACTTATAAGTCCTGAACCTGTTGCTAAAAGAACTGTTGAAGGTGATTTAGGCGTTTATGTAAATGCAAACCATGTTATAGATAAAATAGGAATTAACAATTTAAAAATTGATTTTCCAGATATTGATAAAATAATAGAAAACTATAAGCCTATTCCAGATAGTGATAGAGAAAGAGAATTTGTTGAAAGACTTACAGAAGAAGCAGTTTTAACTTCTTTAGACAGACATGCTGGGAAATTAAGAAATTTGTATAGTACTTCAGGTAAAAAAACTGTTGCTGAAGGAAAGGATTTAACTAGTATAAAATATATTATTGGTACTGGTGGAGCATTGACTAGACTGCCACATAGAGAACAAATTTTAAAAAAAATTACTGAAGTCAGCAATAAGCTATCACTTAGTCCTACAAACAATGCCAAAATTTTGATAGACAACGATTATATATTTGCATCACTTGGTGTATTATCAAAAAAATATCCAATAGATGCTTTGAATTTAATGAAGCAAAGCTTACAAATTTAATAATTTTAACACAGGACTTCTTTATTTATAAGTTCTGTGTTGTGTTTTTGTAAAATGTTTAAGGAATTAAGTTTTGAAGGAGGGAAAATATGTATCCAAGATTATTGATTGACTTAAATAAAATCGAGCATAATCTTGAAATTATAACAGATAAGGTCACAAATGCCGGTTGTTCAATTATGATAGTTACAAAGGTTGTATGTGCAGATGAAAAGATAGCAAGAATTGTAGATAAAAACGAAAAGGTAGAATTTTTTGCTGATTCAAGAATAGAAAATTTAGAGAGCTATCAATATAGCAATAAGCAAAAAGTTTTGCTTAGGCTTCCAATGATAAGTGATGTTGAAAGAGTTGTAAAATATTCTGATATCAGTTTAAATTCAGAGCTTGAGATAATAAAATGTTTGAATATCGAAGCTAAAAAACAAAACAAAACTCACAAGATTATCTTGATGATAGATTTAGGAGATTTGAGAGAAGGCTTATATTATACAGATAAAAAAGAAATATTTAGAACTGTAGAAGAAATAATAAAACTTGAAAGCATTGAATTATATGGCTTAGGGGTAAACCTTTCTTGTTATGGTGCGGTAATTCCACAAGTTGATAATTTAAATGTTTTAGTTGGTATTGCTCAAGAAATCGAAGATAAATTCAATATGAAATTTAAAATGATTTCAGGTGGAAATTCAAGTTCCTTGTATTTAATTGACAAGAAATTATTGCCTAGAGGTATAAGTAATTTAAGAATTGGAGAGGCTTTCTTTTTAGCAAACGAAACAGCTTATTCAAATAAAATTGAAAATATGCATGATGATACGTTAATTCTTCAAGCGGAAATTATTGAGCTAAAAGAAAAACCTTCTATTCCAGTTGGTGAAATAGGTGTTGACGCATTTGGTAAAAAGCCACATTATGAAGATAGAGGAATAATTAAAAGAGCGATACTTGCAATTGGAAAGCAAGACATAGATATAGAAAGTATTGTTCCACTTGATTGTGATATAGACGTTTTAGGTGCAAGCTCAGACCATATGATATTGGATGTATCCAAGTCTAAAACTCAATATAAGCTTGGTGATATTATTAGCTTTAAATTAGGTTATATGGGTACACTAAGAGCTTTCACGAGTAAGTACATTGATAAACAATATATAGATTAACAATATACAAATAAATCTTGGAGGAAATATGATTAAAGTTCAAATATTTGGTCGAGAAACATTAACTATTGAGAATATAGTATTTGATTTTAACGGTACAATAGCAGTAGATGGACAAATTCCTAAAAAAATTAGAGAGAAACTTATTGAATTATCTCAAATGGTCAATATTTATGTTGCTACAGCAGATACCTATGGTAATGCGAAAAAACAATGTGATATGTTTGGATTAGACGTAATGCTTTTAACAAAGGGTGAAACAAGAATTGCTAAAAGAGAATTTGTTAAAAAATTAGGTTACGAACATACTGTTTCTTTGGGCAATGGATATAATGATGAAGAAATGCTTGAAAATACTAAGTTATCAATAGGTATTTTATCAGAAGAGGGTATTTATGCGCCATTATTAGCCAAATGTGATGTAGTGGTTAACAGTATAGAAAATGCCATAGATTTATTTTTAAAACCAAATAGATTAGTGGCAATATTAAGAGATTAGAAACTAAAAATACTAATAATATAAAAATAGCTTTGCAATTTGCATATTATTTGATATACTTATAAGGATAAAATATGTTTAAGGAGACAAATATGGAAAATAAAGTATTAGCAGTAGTTAATGGTAGAGAGATTAAGCAGTCAGATGTAGCTTTATTATATCAAAATCTTGGACCAAATGCAGCACAATATCAAGGGGAAAAAGGATATAAGCAATTAGTTGATCAATTAGTATTAGAAGAAATGTTATATTCTGATGCTAAAGAAAGCAACTTAGATCAAGAAGAAGGTTATCAAGTAGCTCTTGAACAATTGAAAAAATCATTATTAGCACAATATCTAGTTGGTAAAATAATGTCAGATATTAAAATTACTGAAGATGAAGCAAAAGAATATTATGAAAAAAATAAATCTACATTTGTAAATGGAGAAATGGTTAAAGCAAGTCATATATTAGTTAAAACAGTTGAAGAGGCTAATGATATATTAAAAGAAATAAATGAAGGTTTAACATTTGCAGATGCAGCTAAAAAATATTCAAGCTGTCCTTCTAAAGAAGCTGGTGGTAGTTTAGGTCAATTTGGAAAAGGTCAAATGGTTCCTGAATTTGAAAGTGCAGTATTTGCTATGAAAGTTGGAGAAGTAAGTGAACCTGTAAAAACTCAATTTGGCTTCCATATTATTAAATTAGATGAAAAAGAAGAACAAAAAGAACTATCATTTGACGAAGCTAAAACAGAAATTGAAAATAAATTAAAATATGAAAAACAAAACAAAGTATATACAGAAAAACAAAATGCTTTAAAAGAAAAATATACAGTAGAATATAAATTATAAATTTCTCATATTATGTGGGGAATAGTAAGAAAGTTTATGCTTTCTTGCAGAGTGGCACAGGATATTTTGGTATCCTGTGTTTTCTCTGTTTTATAGAAGTTTTTTCTATATGATTACATCGCTTTTATTTCAAAATAATGTGATGTATTTTTCTGCATTTGTATTTTTAAGATATACATAGTTAAATTCACGAGTAATGTTGTTATCACCAATTGTAAAAAATGACAGCTCATTGTCACTGTTTGCGACAGCTTCATACACAAACGAAATACTTTTTTCACTAAGCACAAGTTCTTTAATTAATTGAAAATTGCTGATGCAGATTTGCTTTTTGAAACAATCTAAAGTAAAATTGTGCTCAAAAAGAATTTGCTCAAAAATTGCTCTTGTTCCTGAACCCTCCTCTCGGACAATTATTGTTTCTTTAAACAATTCTTCAAAGGGGATGTTTTTATGTGCGAAAGGATGCGTTTTACTGCAAATACCAACAAAAGGTTCATTGCGATATAAAATATAATTATATTTCTGTTTATCAAAGAACCCCTCTATAAGTGCAAAATCAAGTTTGTTATGTTCAAGTAAATATAATAAATTCTCGGTATTATCTACAATTAAAGACAATGTATAGCTATCATTTTGAAAGAAACGTTTAACTTGTTCAGTGATTACATATTCACCAATGGTTTTTGTTGCACCTACACGCAATTCAGTTAGTGGTTTGCTAATAATCTCTTTTTTTAATATATTTTCGCTATATTTAGCAGAACGTGCATAAGATTCAAGTTTATATGCTGCTTTTGTTTTTTGTAGCTTTTTGCCGTTATAATTAAACAACTTACATTTATATTCATTCTCTAAAAAATGAATGTGTTGTGTTACTGCTGGTTGTGTCATATGCAGAAATTCTGCTGCTTTACGGTAATTCATTGTGTCGCACAGTTGTAGGAATGTATAAATTCTGTAATCTAACATATTTCCTCCGATAAATTATACTTATCAATAAATAACTATTGATTATTAGATTTTATCACAAAGCCATGATAAAATCAATGTACACAATATAAATGGAGGAATTATAATGATTAAAGAAAGCATGTTCAGTAAAATTGTAAAATTAATACCAGGAATTATTATTTCGTTGTTAATAGCACTAATAGCAAAGTACATAGAGGACTTATTGCCAATTCATCTTATTGGTGCATCTGTAATTGCACTTTTCATTGGTATGATTATCAATAGTTTTAGACAACCAAATCAAGTTATTAAACCGGGTTTGAAATTCACATCGAAAAAAATATTAAAATTTGCCATTGTTTTGCTTGGTGCATCATTAAGCATTGGCACAGTTTTAACGATAGGAAAAATGTCTATGATGGTTATGTGTTTCACTCTTTTAACTTGTTTTGGTGGTGGGTATGTGATTGGTCGTTTATTTGGGCTAAACTGGAAATTATCAAATTTGATTTCTGCGGGCACAGGTATTTGTGGTGGTTCTGCAATTGCTGCTATTGCACCTGTTATTGAAGCAGAGGATAAGGATATAGCTTATGCCATGTCAGCCACTTTTTTGTTTGATATGGTAATGATAGTTCTATTTCCTATTATGGGTAAATGGTTAGGACTTTCTGATATGGCCTATGGTCTTTGGGCTGGAACAGCCGTTAACGATACATCTAGTGTTGTAGCTGCTGGTTATGCGTTTAGCGAAGCGGCAGGAGATTTTGCAACTATGGTAAAGTTAACTCGTACACTAGCAATTATTCCTGTAGTTTTAATTTTTTCAATTATCAATGCTCGATTGAAGAAAAAAGAAGCACTTGCTTCAGGTAGTAATAAAAATACTGATGTAAAAGTAAATTTTGTATCTGTGTTTCCATGGTTTATTTTAGGATTTATAGTATTGGCAATTGTCAATAGTTTTGGGGTTATTCCTACTGTGATTTCAAGTACGGCAAAAGAACTTAGTAAGTTTCTAATGATTGCAGCGCTTGCAGCTATTGGTTTAAATACAAGTTTTAAAGAAATGCGAAAATCAGGAGTAGCACCAATGTTTCATGGATTTATTATATCCGCTTTAGTTGTAATTGTTGCGATTACTGTAGAGTATTTTATGGGTATTGTATAACTTTAAACAGATAAATTGTATCATCAAAAAAATCGCCTTGCTAGTTGTTTAGCAAGGCGTAAATTACATATATTAGTTTAAATACTGTATAGCTAGTTGTTACACATTAAATCTGAAAAGGACTACATCGCCATCTTGCATAACATAATCTTTGCCTTCAAGTTTTGTCAAACCTTTTTCTTTAACTATAACTTGTGATTTATATTCTTGTAAAGCTTCAAATGAAGTTACCTCAGCTCTAATAAAACCTCTTTCAATATCACTGTGTATTTTACCAGCAGCTTGTGGAGCTTTTGTTCCTTTTTTTATTGTCCAAGCTCTTGTTTCATCAGGTCCTGTAGTTAAAAAGCTTATAAGTCCTAATAAATGATAGCTAGCTCTTATTAGTTTATCAAGTCCTGATTCTTTAAGTCCTAATTCTTTTAAAAATTCAAGTTTTTCTTCTCTTTCAAGTTCACTAACTTCGGCTTCTATTTGACCACATACTACAATTACATCAGAATTACAACTTGCAGCATAATCTTCAACTACCTTAACATAAGGACATTCTTCAGGGTTAGTTATAAAATCTTCAGAAACATTTGCTGCATAGAGTACTGGCTTTGCAGTAATTAAGTTAAATGTTCTTAGAAGTTTAACTTCATCATCTGTGTATTCTAATGATCTTGCAGGTTGTTCTTTTTCTAATGATTCTAATACTCTTTGTGCTAGATTAAGTTCTCTAACTAAAGACTTATCATTTTTAGCTACTTTTGTTAATCTTTCAACTCTCTTTGATAATACTTCTAAATCTGCTAATATAAGTTCAAGTTCAATAATTTGTATATCTCTTAGTGGGTCAACAGTTCCCTCAACGTGAACGACATTTTCATCATCGAAACATCTAACAACGTGAACAACTGCCTCAACCTCTCTTATATGTGATAAAAATTTATTTCCTAAGCCTTCGCCTTTACTTGCACCTTTTACTAAGCCTGCAATATCAAAAAATTCAATAGCGGTAGGCGTATTCTTTTTCGACTTACTCATTTCTGCTAAAAAGTCTAATCTTTTATCTGGTACACTTACTACACCGATGTTTGGCTCTATTGTACAAAATGGATAGTTTGCAGATTCTGCTCCAGCAGATGTTATTGCATTAAACAATGTGCTTTTGCCAACGTTTGGCAATCCTACTATACCTAATTTCATCTATATTTTCCTCTCAATTTAGTTCATTAATTACCTAAAATATTATATATCATTAACATAAAAAAATCAAGTTATGCAAAAGACTTGATTTTCTATTAAAACTATTTGTTATTGTTATAATAATTTTTTATACATTTAAAGCTTTCTTCGCTTATATCATGTTCAATTTTACATGCATCTTCTTTTGCAATTTGTTCATTAACACCAAGTAAAACTAAAAATTTAGTTATATAGGTATGCTTATCATAAATATTGCTTGCTATTTCCATTCCTTTACTTGTTAGTTTTATAAATCCATCACTATCAACAGTTATGCACTCGTTTTCTCTTAATTTTTTCATAGCAATACTGACGCTTGGTTTAGAGTATCCAGATTCATTAACTATATCAATCGAGCGAACTTGCCCAAGCTTTTTACTTAATACAAGAATTGTTTCTAGATAATCTTCTGAAGATTCGTATATATTCATAATTACCTCCTTTGGTATTAATACTTTATTTTATCTACTGAATATTATTAAAAAGTTTAGTCTATTGATATTAGTATAGCATAAAATACAAATAATTCAATTATTAAAAGAGCATTTAATTGACATTTTTTTATAATATAGTTATAATTTTATATAAACAGACTTAGGAGGTAATTAATATGTTAATTATTAAAAATGCTGACTTGATAAATATGTCTGATATTTGTCACGAAAATAAAGACATTTTAATTGAAGACAGCAAAATTAAGGAAATAGGAAACATTGATGTAAGTAAGTATGAAAATGCTAAAGTTATTGATGCAAAAGGGAAATTAGTAACACCGGGTTTGGTTGATCCTCATTGTCACGTAGGACTATTTCAAGATATAGTAGGTGATGCAGGAAGTGATGGAAATGAAATGACAAGCCCGATAGTTCCAGAGGTTAGAGGTATTGATTCTGTTAAACCTCATGATCCGTCATTTGAACATGCTCTAAATAGTGGTGTAACTACAGTTGTTACAGGCCCTGGAAGTGGAGAAATTATTGGTGGAACATTCTGTGCATTGAAAACGTATGGTAAAACAATATTTGATATGGTTTTAAAAGAAGAAGTAGCAATGAAAATGGCTCTAGGAGAAAATCCTAAAAGAGTATTTGGTAGTCAGAATAAAGCTCCTTCAACACGTATGGGCAATGCAGCTTCTATGAGAGAAGCATTATTTAAAGCTAAAGAATACTATGAAAAGAAAAAAGAATATGAAAAACAGGTTGCATCAGGAAAAGAAGATGCTAAAAAACCGGAATTTAGCATGAAGTGGGAGTCATTATCAAGAGTATTTGATGGTATGATAGTAAAAATACATGCTCATCAAGAGGATGACATTACTACTGCTTTGAGAATTATTGAAGAATTTAAACTAAATGCGACTATAGACCATTGTACATCTGGTTGGAAAATTCCAGAGGTATTGAAAGAAAGAAATCAAAAAGTAATAATTGGACCTACATTTGGTACAAAAACTAAAATAGAATTAAAAGATAAGTCATTTGAAGCTGGCAGAGTAATGTATGAAAACGGAATTATGTTTGGCATTATGACAGACCATCCTGTTGTTCCACTTGAAAACACAACAACTCAAGCTGGTTTGTTTGTAAAAAATGGTTTACCATGGATAGAAGCATTGAAAGCATTAACAATCAATGCTGCAAAAGTAACAGGCATTGATGACAGAGTAGGAAGTATAGAGGTAGGCAAGGATGCTGATATAGTAATATGGTCAGGCGATCCATTCCACTATATGTCAAAAGCTGAAACAGTAGTATTAAATGGAAAAGTAGTAGTAGAAAATTAAATATACATAAAAAAGCAACAATTTAAAAATGTTGCTTTTTTTTATATAGCTAGTCTTGTGTGGTTGAATTAATAGTGTTATAGCTAGTTTTTGTAGTTATTGTTACAGCTAGTCAGTGAGGTCTTGCTATAGTCCGCCTTTGTGAGCATTTATTTGCAAGTTATACTACGATGCCCTTAATAAATGAAGAATAATTTTCTTTTCTCAGCTATGTTACGCATAGAGAATTGTAACTGCAGTTTCGTTCGCAAAAGTCAAATGCGTAGGATAAGTTTTTACAGCTAGGCTAAATTGACTTAGAACGCTTACTCCACTTTGTACAATTCTTTCTATGCTCCACAATGCTTCGACAGTGAAATTATTCTTTTTAGCTATAAAGCTAGTCTTGCGTTTGTCAATTTAATAATGTTGTAGCTAGTCTTTGAGGGTATTTTACAGCTAGTCTGTGAGGTCTTGCTACAGTCAGCCTTTGAAAGTATTTGTTTGCAAGCTATCCTATGATGTCATAAAAAAGGAAGACGTTGAATGAAAAAGTAAATTCCGCCTTTGCAGGAATGTGTATTTTGCACAACTAAATTCCGCTTTTTCACTTCACAAATGATAAAGACAAGCGTATAATCATAGATAACACATGGTAACAATATACTTTTTTGCATAGCAAACAAGCACCTGGATAATTTAGTGCACGACTAAATTCCACCTGCTGTAATGTTTTTTATGCATGGTTATTTAGCCTGTGCTATGTATTTTATTTTAGTAATGTAGGCTTTAAGACTACATTATCAGGAGCAATTTCCTGAAGTGATAATTTTTTATGTAAGGAATTATCAAGTAGCATTTGGGACAGTTGAAATGGAGTGCTTCCATTTAGACTGTCCCTTGCTGTACTATTGATATTATTAATCATTAGAGTAATATCATTCTTATTATACATGTCAAATGATCTACCTTTTGGTACAATAAAACGAATATACTCATGATTTTTTTCTATCATTCCTTTTTGCCATGAACAGTTGGAATCACAATAAAATACATTAGTTAGTTTATCTTTATTCTGTCCGTATTCTATAGATTTTGGATCTTGAAACTCACTTCCGTTATCAGTTAATATCACAGGAAAAAGCCTTTTGAAGACCTTGACTCCAAGTCTTTGAACTAACATACTAAACACATTATTAACGCACTGCTGCGTTTTATTATCCATTAAAAAGGCAAGCATAAATGTTGATTTCCTAAAGAGTAAGGTAAGAAGTACCTTGCCACCTTTTTGACCTTCTACAGTATCCATTTCAACAACAGAAATCTCAGGACTATTTTCTAAAAATTTATTGAAATCATCATACGTTCTACCAATTCTGTAGTTTCTGCTAATATTTCTTGAATTTGTACCTGATTTTCGTGGTTTGTATTTAACTTTCCTTGGAAGATCAATATTTTTAGCAGAAAATAGCTGCCTATCAATATATTTATATAATGTTCTTCTTGAACAGCATATATCTGTTTTATGATTAGCGTAAATATGCGAAAGAGACTGTCCCTTCTTAATTAAAGGAGATATTAAGGTATCAAGCTTTTGTATATCTTCAGGCATTTGATTAATACCTTCCCTTGAAGAACTAAGCAACTCATGATAGCAGTCATCAGAATATTTAGCTACATAAATCCATCTTTCATATGTGCAGCTACCTAAGCTTTTGCAGTTGTTGCAGACATAAGGAGCTTTATTAAGCTTTCCACATGTCTTTGGTTTGTAATCTTTACAAATCATCCTACAATTAATATATTTACTACAGTTTTTACATAAATCATTACAATTAGCTTTGCTACATAAATGTTTAATGTTACACTCCTTAGAATTATCACACTTTATGATTCTTGAAGTGTCTTTTCTTAACTTAATTGTTCTATGTTTTCTTACTTATTTTGAGATAGTTGTTGGGTCTTTATGTAGCTGATTTGCAATAGATTTAAAGGATTTACCTTCATTTAATGATTGTTCAATAATTATACGTTCACTTAAAGTTAGATGTTTTTGATTGTTTTTCATGATTAACCTCTTTATTTGCACAGGTAAACAACCAATTACATTATACTTCTATTTTTCTTTGTGCACTACTAAATTCCACTTATATTTTTGGGTGGAATTTAGTAGTGCATTGTGGAATTTACTATTTCATTTTACTTAAAGAAGAAAGAATAATTTTCTTTGCTCAGCTATGTTCCGCATAGAGAAATGTAACTGCAGTTTCGTTCGCAAAAGTCAAATGCGTGGGACAAGTTTTAAAGCTAGTCTAGATTGACTTAAAACGCTCACTCTGCTTTGTACAATTCTTTCTATGCTCCACAATGCTTCGACAGTGAAATTATTCTTTTTTGATATTTAGCTAGTCTTGCGTTGGTCGATTTAATAGGGTTATTGCTAGTCTTTGAAGTTTTTGTTAAATCCAGTCTCTGAGGGTTTGTTACAGTCAACCTCTGAGGTCTTCTTACAGTCAGTTTTTGTAGTTCTTGTTACAGCCAGCCTTTGGGTGCATTTATTTGCAAGTTATACTATGATGTCCTTAAAGAAGAAAGAATAATTTTCTTTACTCAGCTATGTTGCGCATAGAGAATTGTAACTGCAGTTTTGTTCGCAAAAGTCAAATGCGTGGGACAAGTTTTTAAAGCTAGTCTAAATTGACTTAGAACGCTCACTCCACTTTGTACAATTCTTTCTATGCTTCACAATGCTTCGACAGTGAAATTATTCTTTTTTGATATTTAGCTAGTCTTGCGTTGGTCGATTTAATAGTGTTGCTGCCGGTCTATGAGGTCTTGTTACAACTAGCCTCTGTCGTCTTGTTATAGCTAGAATGTTATAGTTGAAATAATAGTTTTTACAGTTATTCTTTGAAATATAGAAGTATAGGTGACCGTTTATAATGTGAAAATAATAAAACAAAATTACAAAAGTATGTATTCAAATACGTGTAAACTTTATGTTTGCAAACAAACTCATAATATGTTAAAATATGTAAAAAAAGCATGGAAATGTAATTCTTGGTACTTACCTATCAATTTTGCTTTTATATTCAATATAATAAAATAATTCAAATTAAAATCTAAAATTAATTCAAATATTTAAATTCAATTTAATAGTAAAAATAAGAGGGGTGCAAAAATGAAAAAGATATTAGTATTTATATTTGCTATAGCACTTGTTTTAGCAAATATGTGTATAGCTTATGGTGATGAAGAAGTAAATGAAGAAATAAAAGATTTGCAGTTTAGCGATGTAAAGGAAACAGATTGGTTTTACTCAAATGTAAAAGAAATGGTAGAAAAAGGAATAGTAAACGGGTATGGGGACGGCACTTTTCAATCTAGAAAAGCTGTAAAAGCCGATGAATTTATAAAAATGGTACTAGTAGCTTTTAACTATGATGTACCTGAAACAGATAGTACATATTGGGCTGATGGATTTATTCAAAAAGCTGAAGAACTAAAGATAGCTGATAAGACCTTTATAAATGACTACAGATATAATCTGACAAGAGAACAAGCTGCGAGAATAATAGTTAATACACTATATCTTAAAGAAAGTCATCCATCTAATAGTTATAATGAATATATTAAAAATGCTATATATGACTATCATTTAATAGCTGATAAATATAAGCAAGATATGATAGATTGCTATGCACTAGGTATAATGCAAGGTAACGATAAAGGCAAAATGAAACCCCAAGATACAATAACTAGAGCAGAAGCAACAACAGTAATACTTAGAATGATGAATAAGGATAGGAGATTGTCCGTTGATTTTGGCGAAACTAAGTCAATAGTAGTTAGAGATGGTTGGGGTGGTAATTATACCGTAGTAGCTCCTATGTATAATGGTAAACCTGTAAATGAGATTATAGAAATTGCAGAAGTTTTTAAAACAAATTCTTCTAAAGGTGCTGAAGATATAGGAGCGGGTGATGTTTCGATTTGTGTAGAAGGATATGAAACTATTGAGAGAATGGATTATGTTAGAGAAAGTAATGACAGCGGAGATCCTACTTGGGAAGATATTATAATGGGTACAAATTGGCTTGATTGGACTTTTACTACAGATTTAGTACAATTATCAGGAAAGTTCTACCCATATGACTTTACTACTTGGAATAAGACAGCTTTTATTGAAGATGAAACATATTTATTTAACAATGATAAGTGGGGAGAATATTTCTTGACTTACTACAAAGAACCATTTGAAAAAACTTTTAAAATTTTGTTTGAAGATGATTTTGATGAAGCTTGGAAGTATTTTGTTACTGCTTTAAATTATACAGGAAAAGAGTCAAAGGTTGTAGAGAAAGAAATAAATAGTAGATGGTTCTTTATAGCCTATGGAAATGATGGTATGCAAATGAGAATTTCATTAAAAGATGCTTGGAAATAAAGAGGTGTTATAGTTGAAAATACAGATTAATAAAACTGTATCAATAGCATTGATACTAACAATGCTATTGTCAAGTTTGATTTATGCTTTTGGAGTAGAATATGCAAATAAAGACACAGTGCCTTTTGGGTATCCTGTAGTAAATAAGGATAAGCTTAGATTTAATTTAACGTTATATAATGAAAAAGGTATAATATGCTATGGAACATATTCTAATGTACCAGGTAATCAATTTAAAAAGGGTACAGTAAAAGATACAAATTTGATCAATGGAACAGTTACAAAGAACGAGGGATATTATGAACAAGGTGGTTTAAAAGGTGAATACCGCTATCATGGATATGATGTTAATGGAAACCTATATACGAATATAAATTTCCCTGTTGATGAGGCAATGACAATGTCTCCAACAAGATATAACTGGGTGTACAGGATTTGGGAGCCTGGGAATCCATACTATAATGCTAATAGATTACGTAAATCAGGAGAATGGTTTAAAAGGGCGACTGATACATATAAACCAGCTTATACTACGAAAGTAAGAGAGCAAATAAAGTCAATCGCACCATTTGGTATGGATGATAGCAGAAGTACCTCTACTAACAAAGACATGTATAATTATGCCCATGTATTATCTTTATCAAATGAAAATACAGTTGGAGAGATAAGAATGGACCATGTTGCTAGTAACGGAAAGCTATGGTATGCCAATTTTTCAACTCCTAGAAAAGTTGTTCCAAAGAAAACCGATGAAGAATTAGTAAGCGTTATAGCTGAATTTGATGAAAGTACATTAAATATAGCTAATTTCGATAGTTTAAAAGATGGTGATGATGTTACTCTTAATGTAAGAATGGATGCAGCATTAATAGATAATAAGTTGTACGATAAAGTAGACGAAGATGTGCTGTTTGATGATGATGCATTAAGACAAATAGTAAATAATAGAAAAGATATAAAAGGTTGGGTTTATACAATACATAATGATATAACAGGAAAAAGCGAATCCTTTGATGTGACAGATAAAAACCCTAAAACAGCATATATGTTTAACATAACTATACCTTATTCTAAACTTAAAAACAGGATAGATTTTGAAACCAAAGAGGTTACAATAAAACTTACAGGAACTGCTAAAGTAATTTTTGATACTGATGTACCGTTACAAGACGATGATGTAATAGATGAAAAACTACGTTTTACTGGTAAGGATGAAGTAGAGAAAATTATACCTGAAGAAATACCTGAAGTTGAAATTCCGTTATATATTGATATAGATGCTCCATATTATATGCTAGATACTGAAAAATTTAAATTATATGATAATACGGATTTGGTGAATGGCGAGGAAAGAACTACTAAACTAAATGGAAGGCTATTGACGGGATATGAAGAACAACAGTTTTTAAATGGAGAGTGGTTGTTCCCACTAACAGGAAGAGATGAAATATATAACTATGAAATAACCTATATAAGTCCAAATGGGGTAACAAGTATATATAGTTCATTTGTAAAAGTTTATACAACAAAGCCTAAAACTCAAGTATTTGTTACAGGTAAACAAAAGGAGAATAGACTACTAACTGCAATAAATGATACTAGGTCTGTAAATACAAGCTACCTATTAGCACGCTCTACAATTACTCCAATTAATTTTGATGTAATGGGAGAGGCTATATATATAGGAAGTAAAGATGATAATTCAATTGAATTTATTTCAAAATCATATGAAACAGACATTAATGTGAATTTACAGGTATTATGTACTGTTAATCCTAGATATATTGAGAGGGATGATATTCCTAATAGTTACCATATAAGTAATGATTACACATATTGGTTACAAGTAGTACCAGATTATGAGCCTGCTGTGCTATGTAACATATGGAACTTTGTATTAACAAGAAACGAACAGCTTAGTATGACTTATGAGGCAGTATCTACAGATGGCGATAAAATAACAGTTGATACATATAAGTTGTATTACGATGAGGATAATGATGATATAGCAGAGAAATTAATTAAAAGTGGTAGTAGTAGTGAATTAGCCTCGTATACACCAACAAAATTAGGTACATATAAAATAGTATTTTATGTTGAAGAGACATTTGGTGATGGAGAACAAACACTTGAACAATTTATAACTGAGGCAGATAAAAAAACTAAAACATTAGAAAGAAATTTCTATGTAGATAATCTTGCTCCAAGTACTGAAATATATGTTGATGTTCCATTTGATTATCCGGAGGTAGATTTAATTGTTTTAAATGACGAGAATATTGCTAGAGAATTAAATAATGATATTGTTTCAACCAGAGTTAATTTTATGAATAACCTAATAAGAAAAAGCTTAAATCCAAGTGTTCAGATTTGGGATTTACATACATATATCTATGAACAAGGAGCAAGTTCAAGTAAACACACAGGTGGAAGTTATCCGCCAAGTAATATCTCTTACTCTAGCAATGGTTATAGTGGAACTTTAAGTAGGTATCGTGTAGTTAATAATGACTATCAAAAAGATATGGGTGAATATGTAACTAAAACAGAAACAAGAACAGAAACAGCTAGTCGTTCGCAATCTGGTAAAGTAATGTTGCCAAAAACAACCGATGGTAATAGGACCCCAACGTCTATTAGTTATAATAGTGGTGGATTTGTAGGAACGCTTAGTAGAAGTGGAGGTATAGCAAATTATAGTTCTACAGCTATAATGGACAATGGAACGTATCTAGGATATTCATATTCTTTTACTCAATATTATAGTGGAACAGTGAGAAAAACTACTCAAGTATGGGTGTCAGATTGGCAATGGTTTGATGATTACACAGGTTATTATAGTGGTACTATATATAAACCAGTTAAACAACAATTTAAACCGACCTATAGAGATACAAGTAATAAATATTTAATTTATTTTGCTAATGACAGAGTTAATAATTTAACTGATTATCAGACAATAATGAATTTAGCAGATAGTAAAGTAATAGTAATAGGAAATAGTACAGTTCGAAATGATACTAGAATAAAAAAAGATTTATTTATTGATAGTACAAAAGATTTACAGACAATACAACAAGAAATAATTGAATATATAAGTAATGACAATCCACAAGAAAGAGGTATCGTTGTATTAAAAGATGAAGTATTTAATGTCAGTTTTGCTGATGTAGACCTAGAAGGAGATGCGATTGTCCTTGATGGCTTTCAAGTAGTACATAACCAAAACTACTTTGATAATCCAATGGGACAAGAGGTTAATACGAGAATAGTATTTGATGAAAATGCATTTAATTTAAGTACATTGCCAAATAAGTTAACAAAGTCAGGTGAATACACATTTTACAGACGAGTTAAAGATAATCCAGCTGAAAAGCCGAGTGAAAGTGAGATATCAAATATAGCAGAAATTAAAATATATGTTCACAGAAAACCTATAGCAAAAGCAAAGCTTGATTGGACTTTCAATAATACAAATGGTACTTATAAAACTACATGGGTAGATAAATCATATGATCCTGATATGCAATATAAAGATCCAGAGGGTACAAAAGGTATAAGGGAAAGAAAAATCAAATATCATGAAGTAGGAGCAACAGAATGGATTTACGAAATACCAGACAATTTAAAACCTGCAAAATATGAGCTTGAATATATAGTTAAGGATAATTTTGGAGTATGGAGTGATCCGTTCATAATGAATTTTGAATTACCGACAATACCTCCTGCACAATTAGAAGCTAAACTAAAAACAGAACTTTCACAGTTTAGTTTAAACGGAGTGCCGGCAAGTGAAAATCTAATAGCATATGACATGCATACACGTTATCCATTTGATTTAAAACTTGAATTAACCTTGATGAAAGGCAGTAAAGAAATTGCACCAACAAAATCAGTAATTTATTCAACAAGTACAGCTACAAAAACAAACCAAGACATAAATTGGAATGATATAAAATACAACATTCCTGCAACACTCAAAAGTGATGATTATTCAATGAGAATAAGAGCTGTTGATACTGCAGTACCAACAAGATACAAAGATATATTTTTCAATGTCAAAGTTAAAACACCAATAAATTTGCAACCAATGTTACAAGGTAAAACAAAAGATATAAAAATTACAGCAGATAAAAATTACTCAATAACAGCAACAACAACCAAGTATGTAAATAAATCATATACAAATTCAAACGTAAAAGTAACTATGTTTAATGGAACACCATATGCAAAAACATATACTCTAAATGGTGTATATAATAATTGGAACTTGATTACTTCTACATCATCAGCAGCACCAGACGGAAATTACACAGCAAAATATGTAGCTACACTTCCAAGTGGGGAACAGCAAACAAAATATATAACTTATCAATATATTCACAATACTCCACCAGTAATTGATGATAGTGAAATAAAAGCAAATATCAATGATTCATACATATATGAAAATGATGATGTTTCGTTTTTACTTAAATTCCATGATGAAGACCTTACAAAATTAAATATAAAGGTTGAATTGTATAAACAGTCTGACTTAGTGCATCCATTCAAAATTATCTTAAAAGATGTTAATCCCAACGGTACAAGCTATGATGATTACAATATAAACTTAATAGATGACATACCTTTAGGAGACTATAGACTTGTTACAACAATAACTGATGATTATGGAGAAACTGCAGTTGCTACAAAAGATTTTACAGCACATGATTTATGGATAGAAGGACATGTAAAACATGCACCAAAATGGGACGAAAACAGAAGCATATACAATGAAAAATATCCAGATAAATTTAGGGATGACAATACATATTGGAATGGTGAAGCACTAATGACAAGTGCAGAGACAACAACAATCAATGAAAAAAGTTCAGTAGTATGTGAGCGTGTATCAGTAGAAATTATAAATGATGATAGACCGATAGATAAAAAATACAAGCAATGGCTTGGTGCAGATAATATAACTAACGAAGAGTGGAACTTAAGCTATTGGGATGAAGAATGGGTAAATGATAACGGTTATGTAATAATAAAATGGGGAAGTGATAAAAAACAAGAATTAACATTAAGATTTACAGCATACTTCAATAATGACTGGGTTGAAGCAAGCGATGTAAAGATATATATTGACAATCGTGATGATTTTTGGCAACTTCATAGATCGTGGTAGAAAACATATACCTATTTAGAAAAAAATCTAAATAGGTATTGACATATTTAATAAAAAGTTGCATAATCTATTTAGAAAGAATTCTAAATAGAAATACGAGGTGATTTGGTGGGATTTCCAGAAACATTTAAGGCGTTATCAGTTCCGATTAGAAGAGAAATCCTGGTAATGCTTAAGAAAGGTAAGATGTCTGCTGGAGAAATTGGTCAGAAGTTTGATATGACAGGTGCAACAATTTCATATCATTTATCTCAATTAAAAAAAGCAGGACTTATTTTTGAAACAAAGTATAAAAATTATATATATTATGAAATTAATGTTTCAGTATTTGAAGAAATTATGCTGTGGTTTTCACAATTTGGAGGTAATAATGATGAAGAAAAAGATTGATTTTACACTTATTATATCAACAATACTTTGCTTGTCGCCAATAATTTTAGGGATAACCTTATATGATAGGTTACCAGATAGTGTAGCAATACATTTTAATGTAAACAATGAGCCAGATAATTATGTTTCAAAAAGCTTTGCAGTATTTGCTTTACCAGCACTTATGGCTGCTTTAAACATTATTGTTAATATTTTTTTAGACAATGACCCTAAAAAAGCTCACTTTTCAACTAGAATGAGAAATTTATTTAAATGGTTCATTCCAGTTTTAACAATACTTTTAGAGTCCATGACATTGTTTATTGCTATTGGTGTGAAAATTGAGTTAAGTTTGTATGTACCATTATTTGTTAGCATCATATTTATAGTTATAGGTAATTATCTACCAAAGATAAAACAAAATTATACTATGGGTATAAAATTGCCTTGGACATTGCATAGTGAAGAAAATTGGAATAAAACACATCACTTAGCTGGATATTTGTGGATGATTGGTGGGGTTCTTATGGTTATCAGTTGCTTCATTGGTAATATTAGTTTTCCAATTTCAATTATAGTAATATTAATGTTAGTTATAATACCTATAATTTACTCATATGTGCTTTATAAAAAAGGAATTTAGAAGAAATATATATATAACAAGGAGGAGTAAAATGTTAAAAATTAATAATTTCACGAAAATGTATTCTAAGAATGTTAAAGTAGTTAATAACTTGACATTACACATTGAAAAAGGAGATATCTTTGGTTTTATTGGTCATAATGGTGCTGGTAAAACAACGACTATTAAATCAGTAGTTGGAATACTTGACTTTGAAGAGGGAGAAATATTAATCAATGGTAAGTCGATAAAAAAACATCCTATTGAATGTAAAAAAGAAATTGCATTTATACCAGACAATCCTGATATTTATCCATTTATGACAGGTATAAAATACCTAAATTTTATAGCAGATATATTTGATATTGATTCTGAATTAAGAGAGCAAAGAATAAAAAAATATGCTGATGCTTTTGAAATTACAAGTGATTTAGGAAGCCCTATTGCATCTTATTCACATGGTATGAAACAAAAACTTGCAATTATTTCTGCATTAATTCATGAACCTAAGCTTTTGATTTTAGATGAACCATTTGTTGGATTAGACCCTAAAGCTTCACATACCTTAAAAGAGTACATGAAGGAAATGTGTTCAAAGGGTTCTGCAATATTTTTCTCAACTCATGTATTAGAGGTAGCTGAAAAGCTTTGTAATAAAGTTGCTATAATTAAAAAAGGATCTTTAATGGCTACAGGAAGTATGGAAAAGGTTAAAGGTGATAGCTCACTTGAAGAAATATTTTTGGAGTTGATTGAAAATGAGTAAATTTTTATTATTATTAAAGGTTAATTTGACATCAATATTGAATCCATCTAAAATAGTTAAAAATGAGTATTCTAAGGATAAAAAAAGTGGATTATCCTCAAAACTATTAGTAGTAATTTTAGCTGGATGTTTGTTGTTTTCATGTGCGACAAATATTATTTTAGTAGCTAAAACATTGGCTGAAATGAATATGATTGATTTAATTTTACCAATTGGTTTGATTGCAACATCATTTGTTATATTATTTGCTACTATTTATCAAGCTCAAAGCTATTTGTTTAATGTAAAAGATAAAGATTTTTTATTGTCAATACCAGTTTCTAAATATACACTAATGATAAGTAAAATTTCTACATTGTATATTGAGAGCTTATTGTTTTCATTGTTGATAGTTTTACCTTTGGGTTGTGTGTATACATACTATACTAGTTTTTCAGTAGAGTTTTGGATAATGTATATAGTTGAATGGTTGTTTATTCCAATGATTCCTTTGATTATATCAGTGATTATTGGGTATTTGCTTGGTTTAATAAGTAATAAATTTAAACATAAAAATTTAGTAACTATAGTTATTAGCATTGGGTTGATATTACTGATTATGTATTCATCTTTCAATATGGAAGGCTTTATGAATTATATAACTGAGAATGTAAAATCAATACAGGAAATGTTTTTTAAATTGTACTTTCCATCACAATTTTTCTATAATTCATTAGTTAATTTTGAGATTTTAGATTTATTAAAATTTGTTTTAATATCTTTATTGCCTGCAATATTATTTACATACGTATTGTCATTACGCTATTTTAAAATATTGTCTAAATTTTCTGAATCATCAGCTAAGTCGAATTATACAATGAAGAAGTTAAAAAAATCTAATATTATTACAGCTTTGTATAAAAAAGAGATAAAAAGGTATTTGTCATCATATATATATGTGCTGAATACAAGTATTGGAATGATTATGTTACTTGCAATATCATTTATTTTGCTTTTTAGCGGTGGAGAAGTCTTAGAAAAAATGATTGAGATACCAGGTATAAGTGAAATTCTACCTATGTTTTCAATAGCTGCAATGTGTTTAATGGTATCAATGTCATCAACAACTTGTAGCAGTATTTCAACTGAAGGAAATAATTTGTGGATAGCTAAATCGTTGCCAATGGATATTAGTAATATATTTATATCAAAAATACTTGTAAATTTAACCATGATATTGCCAGCCTTATACTTAAGTATATTATTCTTTGTATTTAGTGTTGAATATACTGTAATTCAACTTGTTATAGCATTTGTTTTACCTACTATACTTGCTATACTTGTTTCAGTATTTGGATTGATGGTTAATTTAAAATATCCGCGTACGGATGCTTCGGATGTGGTTATTGTAAAGCAAAGTGCTAGTGTGTTTATAAGTATGATTGGTAGTATGTTATTAATGGTGGGATTTATTGCTTTGTATTTAGTCAAAGTTTCAGATTTAATTTCTTTTGAGTTTTACGCACTAATTCTTGGTTTAGTCTTGTGTTTGGCTACAGTTGCGTGTATAATCATTATAAATACTAAAGGGAAAGAAAAATTTCTTGAATTGCAATGATTAAGTTAACGTTACTGGAGGACTATAATGATAGTCGTATTAAAAAACAATGCTACAGATGTAGACGTAAATGAAATAAAAGATAAAATAACAAAATTAGGTTGTGATGTACATGAATCAAGGGGAAGTGATTATCACTTCCTAGTTTTGGTTGGAGATACAAATAGTATTGATGCAAGTTCGCTTACAATTTATGAATGTGTTGAAAAAATAATATTTGATAAAGAACCATATAAAAAATCTAATAGATTATATCACCCAGATGATACAATAGTAAAAATTGGTGATAAAAAAATTGGTGATAAAAAGCTTGCTATAATTGCAGGACCTTGTTCTGTTGAAAGTAAAGAACAGCTACTGTCCGTTGCGGAGAGCGTAAAAATGTCTGGGGCTGGATTTTTGAGAGGTGGAGCGTTTAAACCTAGAACATCACCATATAGCTTTCAAGGACTTGAGCTAGAAGGGCTTGATTTGCTTAAAATTGCTCGTGAAAAAACAGGTCTTCCAATTGTAACAGAGATAACATCAACTAATTATATTGATAGGTTTGTCGAAGAGGTTGATGTAATTCAGGTTGGGGCAAGAAATATGCAAAACTATGATTTGTTAAAGCAGCTTGGAAAAACTAATAAACCAATCCTTTTGAAAAGGGGATTTTCAGCAACTATAGAGGAACTTTTGATGTCAGCTGAGTATATTATGGCTGGAGGAAATGAAAATGTAATTCTTTGTGAAAGAGGAATTAGAACTTTTGAAAATTATACAAGGAATACACTTGATTTGAGTGCTATCCCTGTTATTAAGAAATTAAGTCATTTACCAGTTATAGTAGACCCAAGTCACTCAACAGGACTTTGGTGGCTAGTAGAGCCACTTGCAAAAGCAGCAATTGCTGTCGGAGCAGACGGACTTATTATTGAAGTTCATAATGATCCTGAGAATGCACTTTGTGATGGTGGTCAATCGATTAAGCCTAAAAGGTTTGATGAGCTTATGAAGACACTTTCTAAGCTTGCTGAAATAGAAAACAGAACAATTTAAAGCAACTATGTTTATGTAAGCCTCTGAGGTCATGGTAAAGCCAGACTGAAGAGGCTTTTTAATTAACAGCTAGTTCCTGAGGTTATGTTACAGTTAGTCTTTGAAGTTCTTGTTATAGCTAGTCTACGATGTCATGTTCAGTCAGTTACTATAGCTCATGTTATAGCCAGCCTCCGAAGTCATTTCTTATAGTCATTCTCCGAAGTTCTCAAAAGGAAGGAATAATTTTCTTTCTTTCGCTGTGTTGCGCATTGAGAATTATAACTGCAGTTCTGCTCGCAAAAGCCAAATGCGTGGATAAGTTTTTGAGGCAAGACTAAATTGGCTTAGAACGCTCGCTCCACTTTGTACAATTCTTTTAATGCTCCACAAGGCTTTGACAGTGAAATTATTCTTCTTGCTATTTAGCTAGTCTTGCGGTTGTCAATTTATTAGTGTTATTGCTAGGCTCTGTAGTTCGTGTTATAGCCATCCTCTGAGGTCATTCCTTATAGGTCACTCTCCGATGTCCTCAATAGGAAGGAATAATTTTCTTTCTTTCGCTGTGTTGCGCATTGAGAATTGTAACTGCAGTTCTGCTCACAAAAGCCAAATACGCGGGATAAGTTTTTGAAGCAAGACTAATTGGCTTAGAACGCTCGCTCCACTTTGTACAATTCTTTCAATGCTCCACAAGGTTTTGACAGTAAAATTATTCTTCATGCTATTTAGCTAGTCTCGCGGTTGTCAATTTTATTAGTGTTATTGCTAGGCTCTGTAGTTCGTGTTATAGCCATCCTCTGAGGTCATTCCTTATAGGTCACTCTCCGATGTCCTCAATAGGAAGGAATAATTTTCTTTCTTTCGCTGTGTTGCGCATTGAGAATTGTAACTGCAGTTTTGCTCGCAAAAGCCAAATGCGTGGATAAGTTTTTGAGGCAAGACTAAATTGGCTTAGAACGCTCGCTCCACTTTGTACAATTCTTTCAATGCTCCACAAGGCTTTGACAGTGAAATTATTCTTCATGCTATTTAGCTAGTCTTGCGTTTGTCAATTTTATTAGTGTTATTGCTAGGCTCTGTAGTCTTTGTTACAGCCAGTCTTTGAAGTCATTTTTTATATGTCATCCTCTGAGGTCTTCAAAAGGATTGAAACGTGGATAAATAATTATTCACACAAAATATTAGGGTATTATTTTGCAAATATAATTTATGAAAATAGGGTTGCTTAATTAAATTTAAATATGTGTGTATTACATATTGCAATTTTCATTTATATATAATTATGTTAAATATTTGAAATTGAATTTTATTTTCTGTATAATAAAATAAGTATGTAATGACATAAAATGAGAAGTTATTGATGAAAAATATTATAGGAGGTAGGAATGATAAACACAGAAAATCTTTTAACCTTTGTTGTACCGTATTATCAAAATAAAGACATAATGCATAATTTATCTCATATAGAAAGGGTACTTAAATATGTTAATAAATTATTAGAAGTGGGCAATTATAAAGTAGATAGAGATATTTTAACATATTCTGCATATTTCCATGGATTTATTTATAATAGTGAAGAATGTATAGTTGATTGGTTGAAAACACAGCAAATATCCAACGATATGATAGAAAGGATTATCAATATCGCATGGGAATCACAGAAAGATAAAATGGCAATAACACTTGAAGGCAAAATTCTTCATGACGCACATATGATTGAAGGAGGCAAAACCTATCTAATTGTAAAGTCTTTGATAACTGGTTCTGTTAGAGGACAAACATTAGAACAAACAATTAAGTATATAGAAGATAATGTATTAAGTAAGGGAATTTGTTATTTACCAGAAGCACAGAATGTTTATATTCAACAACAAGAATTTGCAAAAAGTTTTATCTGTGATCTAAAGGGAGGTTTAGATTAAGTAATCCTTGAGTATTTTTATAAAAATTTTTTTCTATAGTATTAAAATTGTTTATTAGTAAACATACTTTTATATATTTTAAATTATCATACAATAAATATTAATAAATGTAATATAACAAAATTAAAATTAGTAAAAACACTTATTTAAGAAGTGTTTTTTTAATGATTAAAATAAAATGAGATGTTGACTAACGGGATTTTTATTGCAAAAAATCAGAAAAAGTTGAATTAGAAATATTATAAAAAATAAATTTATATGAAAATTACAATTATTATGCACTAATTAGTGCATGATAATTGACAATAAGCATATAATAATGTATCATTGTATCGTAAAGGAGTGGTGCAATGAATCCTTATTATAACCATGAACATACTAAAGAAGAAGTTACTGCAATTTTGGGAAAAATTCAGGATTGTGTTAGAGAAGGACGATATATAATATCACAGAACGAAAATAGAAAGGAAAACATTGACTTAATTAATGAATATAACATCTCAACTAAAAAACAAAGTTCAATTTTGCTTGAGATTAAGCCAGAGGATTTTTGCTATTCGTTGCAAAATACCAATCTTGGATATGAACACGAAGTACTCTATGTTTTCGTTCCACAGGTAAAACTGTTCAATATCAACGATGAAGAAGAGATGGTTGACGTTTATACAAAATTCAATGTTATAGATAGAGTAAATGGCAATCGTGTTATTGTAATTTCTTTTCATAAACGAAACAAGCCAATTGATTATCTTTTTAGATAAGAAATTGGAATTTAAAAGGAGGGTTCACTATGAAAGATAATATGGTTTTCTGCGAAATATGTAGAGATGATGTATACTATAATGTCGAAGAACGAAAAATGGAAGGCACACTTAAGGGTGGTGTTTATGAATATACTGGTCGAGTAGCATATTGCGCTAAATGTGATGCAAATGTGTATATTCCGGAATTTCATGACAGTAATTTAAAAGCACTTTATGATGCCTATCGTGTTAAAAACGAAATCATTTCACTTGAGAAGATATTAGAGATACCTGAGAAATATGCAATCGGAAAAAGACCGCTGTCCTTACTGCTTGGTTGGGGTGAACATACCTTTTCACGTTACTGTGATGGAGATATGCCTACAAAGCAATATTCTGAAACATTACAGCGTATTTATGATGATCCACAATATTATGCAACGTTGTTGGAAGAAAACAAATCAAATCTAAAGACCGTATCTGCTTATGAGAAAAGCAAAAGAGCGACAGATGCTTTACTGAGAGTGTCTATTGATGCTGAATCTAAGATTGATTTGGTGATAGGATATTTATTAAATCAATGCGAGGACATTACACCTCTTGCGTTACAAAAAGCTTTGTACTACATTCAGGGCTTCTATTATGCATTCTACAATACGTTTTTCTTTAGTGAAGATTGTGAGGCATGGATGCACGGCCCGGTCTACAGAGAAATCTATAATCGATACTGTGGTTACCGTTTTAACCCGATTAAAAGCGCAGATAAATTTGATACATTGGTATTCTCTGCGTCTGAGAAAGCAGTGCTTGATAGTGTTGTGAGAAATCTTTGCTGTTACAGCGGAAAAGTTTTGGAAAGGTTCACGCATTCGGAGAATCCTTGGTTACAAACTCGTGGAAATCTACCCGTGGACACAGGTTTTAATAGAACGATTGATAAAGATTTAATTGGAAGTTACTTTGTTGCAGTAAAAGATAAATATGATATGCTTTCTCCTACTGACATCAAAGAATATGCGCAGACGATGTTTGAACAAATTTAATTGAAACTGACCTTTGGCTTTCCTGCTTATTTTGAAATTGTTAGTAAGTGGGAAAGTCAAGTAACACATATAGGAAGGAATAATTTTCTTTCTTCAGCTGTGTTACGCATTGAGAATTGTAACTGCAGTTTTGCTCGCAAAAGCCAAATGCGTAAGATAAGTTTCTAAAGCAAGACTAATTGGCTTAGAACGCTTGCTCCACTTTGTACAATTCTTTCAATGCTACACAAGGCTTTGAAAGTAAAATTATTCTTCTTTGCTATTTAGCTAGTCTTTCGGTTGTCAATTTTATTAGTGTTATAGCTAGTATCTGCAGTTTTTGTTATAGCTAGTCTTTACAGTCTTTGTTATTGCCAGTCTCTGTAGTTAATGTTACAGCTAGCTTCTGAAGTCATTCCTTATATTGTCACTCTTTGATGTCCTCAAAAGGAAGGAATAATTTTCTTTCTTTCGCTGTGTTGCGCATTGAGAATTGTAACTGCAGTTCTGCTCGCAAAAGCCAAAGGCGTGGATAAGTTTTTTAAGCAAGACTAAATTGGCTTAGAACGCTTGCTCCACTTTGTACAATTCTTGCAATGCTACACAAGGCTTTGAAAGTAAAATTATTCTTCTTTGCTATTTAGCTAGTCTTGCGTGTGTCGATTTATTAGTGGTATAATTATTTTACATTTTACAAATGCAAGAGATTCATAGTTGTGTATTGGAAATATGAGTTATATAATAACAATATTGTTAAATTAAAATTGTTAGAATTTGCAGATAGAAGATAATTATATTTAGATTTGCGAGGTAGTAGCTATGAAAATTTATATTCCTAAAACAGATAAATTAATATTACATCTTCTTTCAGTAGATGATGCGGAAGCAGTTTATGTTTGGGTGAGTGATGAGAGAGTAATTAAATATATGACTTATCTTAGTAATTTTGCATTT
The DNA here is from genome assembly GCF_017352195.1 of Sedimentibacter sp. zth1. NCBI lineage: Bacteria > Bacillati > Bacillota > Tissierellia > Sedimentibacter > Sedimentibacter sp. zth1. Next base: position 208,384 of record NZ_CP071445.1, read on the forward strand.
TTAGGTATAGAAAAATTTTACATAATAAGTGTTCTTTTATGTAACCAATTGTGCATATAATTTAAAGTTAAATAACTTTGGAGGGTTTATGAAGAAAAAGTATTTTATATTAATTTTTATATTAATTTTTGTATTATTTTTTATATTATTTACATTTAGAAACAAAGATAGTACTCAATTGAAATTTTCTTATGAAAACTATAAATATGAAGAACTTCCCTTATTTATCTATAATAATGATTCAAACAAAGCTAAGACTATATCGTCAGATGATATTAAACAAGTTTTTTATACAAAAAATGAACCTTCAGAATATTATAGTTATTTAATTGTTGATAATATAAAATATGATATAGGGTATGTAGGTTTTATCAATTTAGAAAAATCGGATTATGTACTTACAAAAACACAAATAATTAAAGATAATAATTCAATATATATATATTACATAAATGAAGGTGTAAATTATATTAAATCAATATACTTTCAAGTAATTAATAATAGACCAATTATACTAACAGAAATTGACAATGGGTTTGAATTTGAAAATGACGGAGAAGTTATGACATATAATTCAAATGGAGTTATATCTACTTCTTTTATTTACAAATGGGAAGATGATGGAATTGCTGTATGTGATTTAAACATTTTATTTGGAGCTGAGCACGTTCAATTTGAGCCTGAATCCAAAATAATAAGTGTTATAAAAAAAGTTGATTTTCAAAACCCTCAAAATAATAGAACTATAAAATATAGGCTTAAAGGGACTTCAATTTCTAATTATTAGAGAAATTAATTAAAAATTATTTTTTAGCTACTCCATAATTATTATTCGTAATTTTTCCAAAATTGGGGAACAATAAATTAAAACATACGTCTAAAATAGTAATAGATGTAAAATATTATTGAAAGGAAAAGTGATATGAAAAAAATAGTATGTATTATTATATTGATATTGTTAGGTGTAAATACTGTTGGTTGTGAGGATAGCAATGCTAAGACACTTGTCAAATATCCAGATAATACTAATATTGATTATGAAAGCGATGATGAATTTATTAAGTCAGCTAATGAATTTGCATGTAAAACTGCTTATGAGATACTTACTGATAATGTAAAAAATGAAAATATAAATTATTCTCCTATAAGTGTTTACTTTGCGTTGTCGCTTGCAGCTACGGGTGCCAACGACAGTTCAAAGGAGGAATTATTCGATTTATTGTGTATAAATGGTAAGGATAAAGATTATTTATCTGAGGAATGCTATAAATTGTTTAATAGTTTATATTTTGATAAAGGAAAGAGTAAATTAAAAATTGCAAATTCATTGTGGTTAAAAAATGGAATTGAGTTTAAGGATGAATTTATTATTAATGCAGTTGAAAAATTTTATGCTTCTTTATTCAATATAGATTTTAGCAGTAAAAAAGAACTAAAGAAGATGACTGAATGGGTTAGTGATAACACAAATAACCTTTTGAATCCGACATTTGAGCCTGATAAAGACAAAATATTAAGTATTATAAATACTATATATTTTTACGATACTTGGTTAGAGGAATTTAAAAAACAAGATAACACTAATGAAATATTTTATTTACCTAGTGGAGAAGAAAAAAATTGTGTATTTATGAATAAAAGTTTTTCTGATCATAAATATTATATAGGTGAAAACTATATCAGTTCATCTTTAGATTTTGAAAATTGCGGAAGCATTAAGTTTATTTTACCTAATGAAAATGTAGAAATAGCTGATTTGTTAGAATCAAATGATATTCTTAACAATATAATGAATCGTGAATTTATCGATAAAGCAACTGTGAATTTTAAATTACCTAAATTTCAGATAGAGAGTAAATTTGATATTAAAAAAACATTGCAGGATATGGGAGTAGAGAAGATATTTAATGAAGCTGATTTTTCTGATATGACAGATAAAGATATATTTATATCTGATATCAATCAGGGAACATACATATCTCTTGATGAAAAAGGTGTAGAGGCAGCTGCATATACAGAGATAGGAATGAAATTAACATCCGTTGATGATATAAAAATTATACAAATGACTCTTAACAGACCGTTTATTTATGTTCTAACAGCAAAAAATGGTACAATTCTATTTGTGGGTGTTTGCAGTGATCCTACTTTTCAATAACTAGATAAAAGTCCAAAGTAAAAATAAACTTTGGACTTTTGTTTTTACTCTCTTTTATCTGATGCAATATTTGATAACTTGCTCACTATCAATATCTTCATAACACTTGTGAGTTTAAAAAGATTTTAATTTTTTTAAATATTAGGATTCGAAATGTACATTACTTGAATCTCTTGGATTATAATTATAATAATGCATTAAAGCAGCCACAAATTTTACATAAGAATTTATATTGTAAAAATTTTGAAGCTACTATATAATTATCTTGAACATTAACAATACATAGCAAAAATTTAAGGAGATAGAATGAATTCTTATAAAATCAGTGTAGCGGGCGTAACACGTGAACTTCCAATTATACAGGTATCATCTGAACTGTCAATAGCGAGCTTTGTCATTTTAGGAGATTGTGAACTTGTTACAGCTGCAGCAATAGAACTTGAAAAGAAAATTCCCGAGGTTGACTACATATTAACTGCAGAAGCAAAAGGAATTCCAATAGCAAATGAAATATGCAGATTACGAAATATGCCTTATTACATAGTAGCAAGGAAAAGTATAAAACCATATATGGACAGTCCGATAGTAGAAGAAGTAATTTCAATAACGTCTCAGAAAAAGCAAATATTAGGTCTTGATGGTAAAGATGCAGATATAATTAGAGGTAAAAAAATAGTGATTCTAGATGATGTAATATCAACTGGAGAGTCATTATTGGCGATAGAACGTTTAGCAGAAAAAGCAGGTGCTAACATTGTTTGCCGTGCTGCAATTTTAGCAGAGGGTGATGCAAAAAATCGTGAAGATATTGTCTTCCTTGAAGCTTTACCCCTATTCCCAAACAACAAGTAATTTAAAAGTAAAAAGGATACATTTTTTATTTGTGTACCCTAAATTACTTACTTTATTATTCGGACATTAAAATAGCCCTTTGCCTTGTCAGGACAAGAACTTATTCAATTCTCACCTTAACTATTGACAAAGAGCCAATATTATTAATTCTAATCTATTCAACAGAAAAAGATTTACCGTTAGCACAGTATATTGAGTGAGATGTAAATTCTTTATCAGCTTTACTGTCATAGCCTATTTTTTCTATAATCTCTTTTGAGTTATGGCAAATGCCGTATCCTGAAAAACTAGAATTTAAAATAGCATTGCCTTTTGTAAGAGATAATAATTTGCTTGGATAATCTATAAATTCTGATACTGGAACATTGCCTACTATTGTAGTTTTATCTTTATTACAAGTTGGAGCTTCAAATGAACCACACATAGTAGTTATATCTGTCATAATTTTTCCGCTTAATTCATTTTGTACAGTTATACTAAAGCTATAGTAAGGTTCAAGAAGTATACTTTCTGTTTGCTCTATGGCTTTTCTGACTGCTCTGAATGTAGCTTCTTTAAAATCTCCGCTTGATGTATGTTTTATACTGTGTTTACCGTCAGTTAATTCTATTTCAATATCTGTCAGTTCTGAACCTGTTAAAACTCCTTTTTTACAAGCATATGGTATGACTCTTTCAACCATCTTTTGCCACCTAAGAGGTAATATATCTACATGGCACGAAGAACTAAAGCTGATGCCTGAATTTATTTTTGATGGTGTGATTTTTAAGGTAACCTCAGCAAAGTGTTTATAAGGTTCAAAATGCCCTATTGCTGAAGTTTCATCAAGTATAGTTTCCATATAAATAACCTCAGGCTTTTCGAAGTTTACTTCGACCTTAAATCTTTCGGCTATAACATCTTTCAGTATTTCAAGTTGAATAGTTCCCATAATATTAACATGAATTTCATTTAATTCCTTAATCCATGCAACATTTAATAGAGGGTCTTCATCAGTTAGAATTCTAAATATTTTATATATTTCATTATAATTATATTTTTCATCAAATACCACCTTTGATTTAAGAGTAGGGGTAAGAGAGTTTTCTGATACCATGCAGTCCCCAAAGCATTCACCGACATATGAGCTGTTAAGTCCTGGAATAGCACCGTATTCTCCTGCATACAGTTCATTTACCTGTTTAAAGTTGTTACCGTTATATATTCTTATTTGGTTTATTTTATCAATAGGCGTTTCATTAATACTTTTATGTTCTAGTGTATCCTTAACTTTGATTTTGCCGCTTATTACCTTTATATATGTTAGCTTTTGATAATTTTCATCATATCTTATTTTATATACAAACCCACTAAATTTTTTATTAGCTTCATATTTTGTACTTATGTACTCATCAATAAAGTCAAGTATTTCGTTAACTCCTATATTTCTCAATCCTACTCCGCAAAATACAGGGAAACTACTGCAGTTGTTTACTAATTTTTTTATACTATCATTTAATTCATCAGCTTTAATAGGTATTTCATTTAAAAATTTATCGAGTATATTATCATCAACATTAGCAAGTTGTTCTAATAATTCATCTTTATTGTCATTTTGACATAATACACATGAAATAGTATCAAAATTTATATCTTTATATTTAGGTTTTGTTATAGGAATTAAATTATCAGTTAAATTGTTTTTGATATCTTCAAAAACTTTTACATAATCTGTTCCAATTATATCAAGCTTGTTTATAAAAAAAAGTGTTGGTATGTTGTGTTTCTGAAGTAATCTCCATATTGTTTTTGTATGAGATGTTACTCCGCTTGCAGCTGATATTACTATAATACAACAGTCAAGCACCTGAATTGAACGTTCAAGTTCAGAAGAAAAATCAATGTGACCTGGTGTATCAATAATATGTAGTGTTGAATTTTTGTATTTTACATGTGCTTCTTCAGAAAATACAGTTATACCACGTTTTTTTTCAATATCATGATAATCTAAAAATGAACTTTTCTTGTCGACTCTTCCAGCTTCTTTTATAGTATTTGTATTATACAAAATTTGTTCAATCAATGTTGTTTTACCGGCATCAACGTGCGCAGCAACACCTATAGTTTTGTTCATGGCTTACTCCTGTAAATATTCTTTGGTTATAATTCTATCATACATTTGAATTAGCATAAAGATAAATAATCCAATATAATTAATAAATACTAAATCTAGCATTAAATTTTAAAATACTATTTATAACAATTGAAATGGTGTATAATGGAACAATAGTAAATAAAGTACGTCTATATAAGTAAAAGATAAAATAAAAAGGAGATGGGGCTTTGCCCTAAAAATAATTATGAAAAAAATAATGTGTTCAATTTTATTATTTGCGCTACTATTCAATTTTACTGCTTGTTCTAGTCAGTTAAGTAATAATGATGTAAGTAAGGTGAATTATCCATCACAAGGCGAATTAGAAAGATATAAAAACAAAGAATTCATAGATTGTATAAATAGCTTTTCAAGTAAAACTGCATATGAAATTTTTAATGATGAAGAATTTAAGTCAAAAAATATAAATTATTCTCCAATAAGTGTATATTTTGCAATGTCTTTATTGTGTACAGGTGCAAACAACCAAACTGAAAAAGAACTTTTAGATTTATTATGTTTAGAAGGAAAAGATAAAAATTACTTATCAGAAGAGTGTGCAAAGTTGTATAAAGGATTATATAGAGATAATGAAGAAGGTAAACTATTATTAGCAAATTCGTTATGGATGCAAAATAATATTGAATTTAAAAAAGAATATATAGAAAATTCAGAAAAATATTTTTACACTTCACTATATAACATTGATTTTGCTAATCAAAATGATGTAAATTTGATTAGCGAATGGATAAGTAATAATACCAATAATTTGTTAAAGCCTAAGTTTGAGTCTAACCCTGAAACTATTTTAGCTATTATTAATACAATATACTTTAATACGAGATGGAAATCTGAATTTAATAAAAAGAACAATTATAATGATGTTTTCAATATAACAGATGATGAAACAACAGATTGTGAATTTATGCATCAAAATTTTAATACTCATAGCTATTTAAAGGGAGAAGGTTATGTCAGTACTTGTTTATATCTTAATGAAGGAACTATGCATTTTATACTTCCAGATAAGAATGTTAAAGTTGATGATTTAATTAAGTCTGAAGATAAACTAAATTCTATGATGACAGATATTTTGAATAAGGACGAAAGAATATTTGCACAAGTTAATTTTGACATACCAAAATTTAAAATTAAAAGTGACATATATCTAAATGAAATTATAAAAAATTTAGGATGCGAATCTGTTTTTGTAAATTCAGATTTTTCTGATATGACAAATGGAATGGCATATGTATCTCTAATCAAACAGGGTAATTATTTAAGTGTAGATGAAGAAGGTGTAGAGGCAGCGGCTTATACAGCAGTGTGTGAAAATGGTTGTGCAATGCCTGCTGAAAATATATTTGATTTTAAGTTAGACAGACCATTTATTTATATTGTAACATCTGATAACGGAACAATATTATTTATGGGAATATGTAATAATCCATCTGTTGAATAAATTAATTAGATTAAAACGTTAAATACACTAGTAAATTCCACTTCTGTTTTGAGTGGAATTTTTTCTTGCAAAGCAAATTTAGTTTTGTATTTTAATTACTTAAAAATTATATATACCAAATATGCAAAATATGGTATAATGTGTATATAGAAGCTAGGAGGGGTAAAATGTTTAGAAAAATAGTAACAATATTATTAGTTTTAACCATGATTTTTTCTTTTTCTGGTTGTAAAAAGAATACTGGTACGTGCTTAATAAAAAAGGTTGAATATCCGCAATCAGTTGCATATGATGATAAAGATTTGAAAAATCAGATATTAGAAGAAAATAAGATAGATGAAGATTTTAAAAAATCATTAAATAGTTTCACAGCATTAACATCATCAATACTACTTAGCAGTAATTCTAAAAATGTAAGTTATTCACCTGTAAGTTTGTTTATGTCACTTTCACTTTTAAGTCAAGGAGCAAGTGTTGAGGTAAGAGATGAAATTTTAAATTCTATATTTTTAAGTCAAGAGAATAATGATTATATTTCTTCACAATGTTCTAAGCTCTACAGAACTTTATATACGGACAATAAAGTAGGAAAATTTCATATAGCTAATTCATTATGGCTCAATAAGTCTTATACTTATGATTATTATTTCATAAAAAATGCATTTGAAAACTATTATACTTCATCATATAATATTAATTTTGATGATATTGACCATCTTATAATTATGAGAGACTGGATAAAAGAAGCTTCTCATAATCTGCTAAGTAATACGGTCGCTAAAAAAAAGAGTCATATATTAACACAAATCAGTTCAATTTATGTTAAAGATGAATTTTTATATCAGTTTGATAAATCTAATACTGAAAAACATATATTTTATATGAATGATGGAGAAGAAATAGAACAAAAATTCATGAGTATATCTTTGCCATCTAGCAGTTATACAATAGGTGAAAGCTATGTAAGTACAGAGTTGCCGTTAAAAAATTTAGGAAGTATGTTAATTGTTTTACCTAATGAGGGTATTAGCACAAAAACTTTAATGACTGGTGCAGAAAATGTTAAAAATATTTTCTATTCTTCACAGGAAAATGTTGGACAAGTTAATTTGAAAATGCCACATTTTTCAATACCAAGTAAACTTCAGTTAGAAGAACTGTTGAGTTATATTGGAATTGAAAAAATGTTCAATACAACAGGTGGACTTGATGGTGTAAGTAATAGAGAAGCAAAAATGTCACTTGTAAGTCAGCATTCATGTGTTGAGGTAAATGAAAAGGGCATTAATACAAATTCAAAAACCAAATCTGATAAGGAACCTGTAAATAATGATAATACTAATGAAAATACAATAAATATTAATGTAAACAGACCTTTTATATATGCTATAAAAGCGAGTGATGGAACAATAATAAATATTGGTATTTGTAATTATCCTGGAGAGTAAACTTATCAAATGGGGACATATCTTTTTAGCAAACAATTAAGTCAGTTTGCAAAAGGGTATGTCCTTAAATTTTATTTGACTATTGAAATCTAAAATAATGTTATAAATTAATAAAAAATATGATAAAATAATATAAATTACTATTTATTAGTAATACATAAAGTTAAACAAAAGGAAAAACTATGAGGAATATAAAAATAAATTTAGATAAAAATTCATATGACATCATAATAAAAAAAAATTTGTTTGATGAAGTACCACTTTTTATCAAACAGGTTTATTCAGGTAAAAAAGTAATAGTTGTAACAGATAAAAATGTACAAAATATTTATGGAAAAATGCTCTATGAAAATTTATCTCAAAATGGGTTTGAGGTATATAATATAGTTCTTGAGCCAGGCGAAAAAAGCAAATCGTTTGATACACTTCAGTATATTTATACAAAATTGATAGAGTATAAAGTTACAAGAACGGATTTAATCATTGCTTTTGGAGGTGGAGTAGTAGGAGATATTGCTGGATTTAGTGCAAGCACCTATCTTAGAGGTATACCATTTGTTCAAATTCCAACAACACTCTTAGCACAGGTTGACAGTAGCATTGGCGGAAAGGTAGCAGTAGATTTACCACAGGGTAAAAATCTTGTAGGTAGTTTTTATAATCCTAAAATAGTCTTGATAGATACAAAACTGTTAAAAACTTTGCCACAAAGATTTATCAAAGACGGAATGGCAGAGGTTATTAAATATGCATGCATTTGTGATAATGGTTTTTTTCAATATCTTAATTCATTACATTTAAACAATTTACAAAATCATTTTGAAGAAATAGTATATACATGCTGTGATATAAAAAAAATATTTGTCGAACATGATGAGCGAGATAAAGGAAAAAGAATGATACTTAACTTTGGTCACACGATAGGTCATGCTATTGAGAGTTATTTTAATTATGAAACTTTCACACATGGCGAAGCTGTTGCAAAGGGAATGTATCAAATGACATTAGCAAGTGAAAGAATTGGTATAACAAAGCATGATACAGCACAAAATATAAAAAAAATATTAGAAATATTCGGACTGAATTGTGATTTTCCAACTATGGATAAACAAAAGGTTATTGATAAAATAAAATCAGACAAGAAAAATCTGTCTGGTATAATCAATATTATTCAACTAAAAGAGATAGGCAGTGCATTTATCAATAGTATAGGCTTTAATTCAATAGAAAAGTATTTATAGGAGTAATAATGGGAAAAATTTTAATCACACCTTCAAAATTATCTGGTGAAATATTAATTCCACCGTCAAAAAGTATAAGCCATAGAGCGATAATATGTGCTTCTCTTTGTAAAAAAAATAGAATAAGTATTGTAGATAATATTATTTTATCAGATGATATTAATTCTACAATCACTGGTATTGAAAATTTGGGTGTAAAAATTGAGAAATTAAAACAAGTTGATGATAGATATAAATTAATTATACAAAGAGAGAAAGATTTTATAGAGTTAGCTGATATTAATTGTTTAGAGTCAGGCTCTACACTTAGGTTTTTGATACCTATATCAACATTGTTTTCAAATAAAACTATTTTTGAGGGAAAGGGAAGACTGGCAGATAGATCACTTGATACTTATTATAAAATATTTGATAGGCAAGGTATAAGCTACTCTAATGTAGACGGTAGACTTCCATTGACTATAAAGGGTAGTTTGAAAAGTGGTGATTATTGTGTTGACAGTAATGTTAGTTCGCAATTTTTAACTGGTCTTTTGTTCACATTACCACTTTTAACAGGAGATTCAAAAATATATGTTTCAGGTAATCTTGAATCAAGAGGATACATTGACTTAACGATAGATACGTTAGATAAATTCGGTATAAAAGTTCAAAATGATAATTACAGTATTTTTAGTATTAATGGTAATCAAAAGTATCATAATTCAAATTTTATAGTTGAAAGTGATTATTCACAAGCAGCATTTTTCTTGATTGCAAATGAACTCGGAAGTAACATAGATGTGAAGGGACTTTTAGATACGTCAAAACAGGGTGACAAAAAAATAATCGAAATAATTAATGATATAAATAATTTGAAAACTGATTTATATGAGGTAGATGCATCTCAAATACCGGATTTAGTTCCTATTTTAGCAGTATATTTTTCTCTTCAAAATGGGCTTAAAACACATATAAAAAATGCAAAAAGATTAAGATTTAAAGAATCTGATAGACTTAATGCAATTGCAACACAGTTAAACTTACTTGGAGCGGATTTGACAGAGCTAGAGGATGGACTTATAATCAATGGTAAAGAAGCTTTAAAAGGTGGTTGCAGCGTAAGTAGCATAAATGACCATAGGATTGCTATGGCTTTAGCTATCGCAGCAACAAGATGTAATCAAGATATTGAATTAGATAGTTTCGAGGCAATAAATAAATCTTATCCAAACTTTTTTAATGATTACAGAGATATAGGAGGAATTTTTTATGAGCTCGATATGGGGAAATAAATTAAAGATTAGTATATTTGGTGAATCACATGGTACAGCTATAGGTGTGACAATTGATGGTTTTAAATCAGGTTTCGAGGTTGATTTTGAATATATCAATGAGCAAATGAAAAGACGTGCTCCAGGAAGAAATATTTTACAAACGTCAAGAAAAGAAGATGACGAGTATGAAATTTTGAGTGGAGTTTTCAATGGAATTACTACAGGGTCACCAATTTGTGCCATAATCCATAATAAAGACAGAAAATCAAAAGATTATGAAAAGATTAAGAACTTTCCCAGACCTAGCCATAGCGACTATCCAGCCTATGTAAAATATGATGGTTTCAATGATTACAGAGGTGGTGGACATTTTTCTGGAAGGCTTACAGCTCCTCTTGTATTTGCTGGGGCACTTTGTAAATCGTATCTTGAAAAAAAATATAATATTTTAATAGGAAGTCATATAAAAAAAGTGTACCATATTGAAGATGAAAAATTAACATTACAAAATATAAATGTAAATATGTTCAATAAGCTTAAATGTTTAGATTTTCCTACAATTAATGATGTAGCTTCTGAAAAAATGAAAAATGAGATACTTAAAGCTAAAGAAGAAAACAATAGTGTAGGTGGCGATGTTGAAGTATTTGTTTTAAATATGCCTGTAGGTATTGGTGAGCCAATGTTTGATTCTATTGAAAGCAGAATATCTCATATGATGTTTTCAATACCTGCAATTAAGGGAATAGAATTTGGAGATGGCTTCGATATTTCTAATTCAAAAGGATTTGATGCAAATGATAATTATTGTATGGAAAAGGATAAGATAATGACAAAATCTAATCACAATGGTGGTGTTTTAGGTGGATTATCAACATCTATGCCAATAATATTTAACACTGCTATAAAACCAACACCTTCAATTGCACAAGAACAAGATACAGTTGATTTATTGGCTAATAAAGATACAAGGCTATTGATTGAAGGTAGGCATGATCCATGTATTGTACAACGTGCTGTGCCTGTGATTGAATGTGCAACAGCAATTGTTTTACTAGATCTTCTATTGAACAAATAGCAATTAATTATAAATAAATATTTAAGAAAGGGATATGGTAGCAATACAGGAATATGAGCATTAAATTTGGTTTAATAGGTGAGAAGCTTGGACATACATATTCACCGTTAATACATAGTAAAATATTTGAATATTTGAATTTGAGCGCAACTTATGATACTTTAGAATATCAGAAATCGGAAGTTTCAAGCGTTATCACTAAACTTAATAACTTAAATTATAGAGGTGTTAATGTAACAATTCCATATAAAACTGAAATCATCCAATACCTTGATGATATAAGCAACGAAGCATCTAAAATAGGTGCGATAAACACAATTTCATTTAGAAATAATATTGCAATAGGTTATAATACAGATTATTTTGGATTTGAAATGCTATTAAAGTATAATCAAATTGATATTTCAAATAAAAAAGCATTAATTTTAGGAACTGGTGGTGTTTCGAGAGCAGTTCTACAATGTTTGCTTGATAATAATATTAAGGATATAGCTTTTGCATCTACTGATATCAAAAGTGCTAAAACAAAATATAATGATTATAAAATTTTATCATATAAACAGATTAAAGATATACACGACTTTGATATTTTGATAAATTGTACTCCTGTTGGAATGTACAAATTTAGTGATAGCATGGCAATTGACAAATGTTATATAAATAAATTCAAAATAGTTATTGACTTAATTTATAATCCTATAAGAACAACACTATTAAAAACAGCTGATGAATTCGAGATAAAAACTGCGAATGGTATGTATATGTTGATAGCTCAAGCAGTTAAAGCTGAGGAAATTTGGAACGATATAAAAATTGATAATAATATCATTGATAACATTAATGCTTTAATAACTAAGGAGATAAAAGGTGAATAAAAATATAGTTTTGATTGGCATGCCGGGTAGTGGTAAAAGTACGATTGGATATAGATTGTCAAAAATATTAGATGTTAATTTTGTTGATGTTGACAATTATATTGAAAAGAAAGAAAAAAATACAATAAGTGGTTTGTTTGAAAATGGTGAGAAATATTTCAGAAATATTGAAAGTAAGTGTATTGAGGAAATTAGTATATTGAATAATACTATTATTGCAACTGGGGGTGGAGCTGTAACAAATAAGGCTAACATGGTTTTACTAAAACAAAATTCTATCATAATATATATCAATAGAGATATTAAAACTATTATGTGTAGCATTGACGATAGTACAAGACCACTTTTAAAAAATAAAAAAGAAAAGCTATATGCTTTATATATTGAAAGAGAGCCACTTTATAAAAAGTATGGTGATTTTGAAGTAAAAAATGATAAAGATATTCAAAGTACAATAAATCAAATTTTAGAGATAATTAAAGAAGAGGAAATTATATGAGAGTATATGTTATAAATGGACCAAATCTTAATTTCTTAGGTATTAGAGAAAAAGATGTTTATGGTGAAAATTCATATGAAGCGTTATGCAATTACATAGAAAAAGAAGCAAAAAAACTTAACATAGAGGTTGAATGTTTTCAAAGTAATATAGAGGGTGAAATAATAAATTGTGTACAAGATGCATACCAAAATGCAGATGCAATAATAATCAATCCAGGCGCCTATACTCATTATAGTTATGCAATCATGGATGCAATTAAATCAGTTAATTTAAAAACAATTGAAGTACATTTGTCCAATATCTACAAAAGAGAAGAATTTAGACATAAATCAGTTACTGCAACAGTTTGTGTAGGACAAATTAGTGGCTTTGGATTTCTTGGATATAAACTAGCTTTAGAAGCTGTAGCAATGATAAATTAATAACAGATTTTCTTATCGAATAATTAGGTTGGATGAGAAAACATCCACAAGCAAAATATTTAAAACTTGAAATGCCATTCTTAGATTTTGTAGATAGAGGTTTTATAGTTGGACAAGGTAAGGAAGAAAGAATCTATTTCTTTACTGATAGAGGAAATGAATTTGTATTTAATTAAAGAATTTAATTTTAAAATTATTTGATTTTTTCCATGTTGTATTTTTCTATAAAATATTTGGAAATGTTTTCTTCTAAACTATAGTTTAAAGAATATATATTATTAAAATTATCATTAAATGTATCTAATTCTATTTGATTCAAATTTATAAATTCATTAGTTACTCTTTTTCTATTAAATGTACATTTTTACCGATAGCAATTAAACCTACTCTTTTACAAGGAAAAGAGTATTTTAAATTTTTATTAAAGATATTAAAAATTCATGATTTTTTCTTCTTTTATTATTAAATATCTCTATCCACAAAAGCACCATTTTTTTCAATCAATTACATTATAAACATTAGTAACGAGTATGTCAAAAGTTACAAACTAGACCGAGCGGTCAATAATTGTTTTAAAAAACACATGAAAGATTTAATTTATTTTTTGACTCTTTAAAAATCTAACTGCTTCTTCTAATGAAATATTTTCAACTAAAGATCCATTCTGTACCATGTTAATATGGTCTGCGATTTTTATTGTGGAAATACGATGAGTTACCACAATAGCTATTTTACCATTATCTGCAATTTTTCTTATGTTTTCAAGAAAGCGTTGCTCTGAAACACTATCAAGCGAAGCTGTCGGTTCATCCATAAGAATAACATCTGCATCCCTAAGTATAGCCCTTGCAATTGATACACGCTGACGTTGCCCACCAGACAACTTATTTCCGCGTTCTCCTACTTCACAATCCAAAATATTTTCTTGTGACAAAAACTCCGTTAGAGAAGCATCTTGCATTGCTCTTATAATCTGTTCTTCTTTTGCATCAGAATTGCCGAGTGAAATATTATATGTTAACGTTCCATCTATCAATTCATTATTTTCGGGCACATAAGCTACCATGTTTCGTAGCTTGTCCAATTCATAATCCTCAATATTTCGTCCTCTCAGTTTAATGTCCCCATGATATTCTACAATCTTAAGAATCGTTTTTAAGATACTGGATTTTCCACAACCACTTGCGCCTACTAAAGCAATAATCTCTCCTGGATGTACACACATATTTGCTTGACTTATAATTTGTTTATTATCGTAATTGATACTTAGGTTATTCAGCTCAAGCGTCCAATTTTCATTATCAATGAAGTCATTATGAGTACCGCTGTTTTCTAATGGAAGATCCATAAGTTCTTTTACTCTATTTAAGCCAATCATGTGATTTCCAATTGATGTAACAGCTACACCAAAAGAACTCGTAAAGCCAATTAGCGTTCCGCTCAGTTGTGCAATAAAAATCACATTTGGTAGATTTATCATATTTAAAGATGCCAATACACACGCAAATGGTAGAATCATAGTTGAACATATCATTGCAAAAACATTGCTTGTGAAAGCCTTTATCAATGTCAAGTGAATAAAGTGACTTTCATTTTCCTTTAATTTCATGGATGATTGATCTAAAAAACTGTTCATTTGTTCCTGTATTGACATCATTCTTATTGTCATCTTGCCTTGTAGGACTGAGTTGTTTGATTTGATAAAATCATCTCGTAACAACAGTTTTTCTTTCTCAATTCGTCTGAATCTTTTGACAAACAAAATATTAAGCCACGTTACGATAATAACAAGAAACGTTACAATAATACCAATTAGAAAATTTGTTACCATAATTGCAATACAATATCCTATTCCCATTACCAATGGAAACATGAAATTATACATATCTTTACTGATAATGGAAACTGCAGTTTCTACATCACGATTATAACGATTTGTGATTTCACCTGAATTAAATTTAAGGATATCTCCAATGTGGCTACCAGTTATTTTATCAAATAAATCATGCATTACGTTATTGTTTGTTAATATTGAAAATCGATTATAAATACATTTTGTAAAATAACACATTACCTCAGCACTAATCATTCCTAAAAACAATGCTCCTAAAATTACAAAAATATCTATTATTGTGGTATTTTCAATTAGTAATTTTGCAACAACCAATTTATTTGCCCATGCATATAGCAATCGGCAGATAAGTGTAAATATAGGAGGAAACAGTAGACCAATAACCCAGATAAAAGGGTGTTTCTTTACATAAGAAAAAATAAATCTTAACTTTTCTTTCAAGCTTGCTCACTCCCTTCTTTATATAATAGTTGTTCTAACAATTTCCTATAAACACAATTATTTTTCATTAAAGCATTATGATTATCAAAACCTATCACAATACCGTTTTCCATAACTAAAATCTTATCAAATAATTCTGGATTTGATAATCGGTGTATAATCATAATAATTGTTTTAGAAGTAGAATTATTCAAAAGGAGGTCCATAACATGATTTTGTAATGTAATATCAAGAGCAGAGGTTGGCTCATCAAGTAACATAACAGGCGAATTTTTTAGGAAAGCCCTTGCTAGATTAAGCCTTTGTATTTGACCTCTTGAAAATGATTTATTAATATTTTTGAAATTAGTGTCATATCCGTCTGGAAGGGACATTATAATGTCATGTATTTGCATTTTTTTGCAAATATGAATTACCTGTTCTTTTGAAATATTTAAGCATCCTACTGTAATATTGTTGTATATGGTATCTTCAAATAAAAATAGCTCTTGAGGAACTACAGATATTTTTTTAGCTAAAGTTGCAAGTGTTAACTTTTTCATGTCCTCTCCACAAAATGATAATTCACCATTTGAGGTTTTATATAATCCGCACAGCAATTTTAACATTGTCGTTTTTCCGCAACCGCTCATTCCAACAATAGCTATTTTCTCTCCCTCATGAATAGAAAAAGAAATATCTTTTAAGACATTCTCATTTTGATTGTAGGAGAATGATACCTGATTAAATTGATAAATGATGTTAGAAATAGATAGGTTATCAATTTTTTTCGTTTTTACAGACACTTGATTATTTTCTTCAATTACTGGAATTAATCGATCTTTTGCGGCACAACCATTACGATAACTGGTTGGTATGGTTTGAATAATATTAAGACCCTCACCAATCATATTTGCTAGAAGAGTCAACATAACCATATTGCCGAGTGATAGTTCTCCTTGTAAAACAAAAAATGAACCTGCCAGAAAAATCAACATAAAAGACAAATGACCAAGTGAACATCCAAAACAATGTACAAAATTGGTGCGATTTGCAGTTTTTTGCTTGATATTTGCATTTTGACTCAATAATTCATCATTTTGGTGAGCAAAATTTTTTTTAAGACAAAATGCCCTAACCACAATTGCAAAGTGAATTGCATTACTTAGTAACGTATTAATTTGTCCTCGTTTATCTTTTGATTGTTTATTTAGTCCATAAAGTTTTTTAGAAATTAACGTAGTAATTATTGCTATAATGGGTGCTATAGGAAACATTATCAGCATAAGTTTCCAATTGATTTTAAAACTTATCGCCAATGCAAGACCTACTTTAAGTGGAATATATCCAACTTGATAAACTGTATTTAGCCAATCCCTAATATCATCCATATCATTTGTTACAATGGATAAAACATCACCGTCTTTGAACATTTCAACTTTGCTATACTCCATATTACATATTGATTTGCTAACGTTATTTCGTAAACTGGTTAAAATGCAGTTTGTATATTTAAGCCTTAAATTTTCTGCAATAGCTTCAAAAAGTATGTAGGCAAGTAAAGATATAATAATAATCATAAAATAATGTGATATAGCACTAAATCCATATTTATATTCATTTATCATATTTGCGGTTAATGTAGTCAACACCAATTGACCCAAAGAAGCAATTGCACAGAAAAAGCCTACTATAAAAATTGATCCAACATATTTTTTACCATATATTTTTCGCAAAAATTTATTCATTAATATTTTCTCCTTTTAGATAACGAGTTAATCTATTAAATTAACATTTTTTACATAAGCGTGCATAATAGTGTCTAATGCAATATCTTTTGCGTTTTCTCGATCAATTGTAAAATCAGGAGCGGTTTGATAACGAATATTCATTGCCCACCATGATAAAATGCTTGAAACAAGGCTCATATGTTGTTTTAGCTGTTTTACTTGTCTTAAATAACCTCTTTGTGTATATAGAACAAAATAGTCATATAGTGTTTGAAATAAATCATGCATCACATGAGATACGACTTCAATAATATCTAGTGAAATATTGCATGATCCGCTAATATATACACCAGTTCCTACAGAAGAAATCTTATCAAAAATGCATGAAAGCATTTCTTTAAATGTCCAACATTCTTGATCTGGAACTGTAAGATTTTTGCGAAGTTCTTTAATAAAATTGTTCAACCGCAGTGAAATTAATCCGCAAATCTCTTCCTCATCCTGCTCATCAATCGGATAGGTTGGATTATCAAATCTATCTTGATAGCCAAAACCACATAAAATACCAAAATGATACATTGCTTTTTTACCTGTAAAAGTTTTATATACTGATCCAACGGAAATACCTAGTTTTTGTGCAACATCCTTTACTTGAGTTTCCTTATAACCCTTGCGGGCAAAAAGATCACTAATTGCAGTATAATACGATTCTAATATTTTTTGCATACTTATTTCTCCTAAACAAATATTAATTAATGAATGAACGGTTCATTCATTAATTAATATTATAACATATAATATTTTAGTGTCAACATTATTGAGAATATATTACTAAACTTATAGGTTAAATGACAAGCCTTCTTTTAAGGGGGTATAAATAATTTTTATATTATAAGGTTTAACAGTAAACCTATAGAATTATAATTCATCATTCCAAATTGTCCATTGCTATTATAAATACCCATAAGTTTCAACTTATTGAAAAAGCTATCATTAGATGCAAGATCATAAGGGTCTGTAGCTTTATTAGAAAATAAGGTGCTATTGATTAAATTTATTGATGGTTCTTTCAATGATTTAGATACATTTGTGTTAACAGTATTTGAAATACCAGAGGTGCTTCCAAAAATACTTTTAATTTCCTCAATATTTTTAGACACTGAAGTTTTTAACTTATTATTATCAATAATAATGCAACCCATATTGTCCATTGATAATCCAATGCTTTTAAGTTCTTTACAAAAATGTTCGGATATTTTTATATTATTAAGCTGTTTTTTTATACCAGTTCCTTTATCAATATTTTTGCTTAGAAATTTAATAGTATTGTTATAAGAATTTACAAATTCGTTTATTGAATTGATTACTTTTTTATCATCTACACCAGTAATTATTTTTGTTTTACCTTCATTATTTAGTGTAGCAGTAACGTTATAGCTGTCTATATCAACATTATTTGTGCTAGAATGGTGTAGAGTAGCTGATTTGTTATCACTGTTTTTTATAACACTAAACTCTGCATTTTGAGATGCTTGACTTTTTTTTGATAAATTAGTTGTTTCCATAAACTGTTGTGAGCCAGTTATTTCAAATTTTTCATTTTCACCTGTTTTATCTGATGCTATTTTTAAACATATTTTATTATAAATGTTTACTATTGATGAAAATACTCCTATGTTAGATTTGTTGATTTTTGAATCTATTTCTTTGAATATTTGCTTATTCGTTTTATTACTTACATCAATTTTGAATGTTGTAGATTTATCCTTAAAAGAAATTGTTAGTTCAATATTGTCTTCAAAAGTAGTTTCATTACTATTTAAAAGATTTGAAGTGTTAATTTGTTGTTTTGCAATTTTATTTACACTTATATTGTATATGGATTTTTCATTTTGTTTAAAAAAGCTTTCACTTTTTACTATTTGTTCATTTAATGAAAAAGTACTATAATCATTCCATAAATTATTTAATGACTCACTATTAAGCTTGTTAGAAAACCCTTTTAGTTTATTTAATGTACTTGAATATGAGTTAATAAAACTTGCATTGCTTTTATTATAAAGGGTATAGGTATCATTAATATTGTAGTAATTTTTTGTTAAATTAAAGTAGTTTGTTTTATAACTATTTGTAGAATAGATTTTATTATAATTATTATTATTACTTTTATTAATACGTTCTACCATTTTATTCACTCCTCAAAAATTATATCGGTATTTATACTATATAATTAAATAATTTGGAAAAAAATTATCATAATTTTTGAGATAATAGAATAATATACTATATACAATATACAAGTTATAGGGGGAAGAAATAAAAATGAACGATAAGCAAGTACAAGCAAATTACATTAGAGTTGTGGGAATAATTAATAGTGAAATGGAATTTAGTCATGAAGTGTTTGGAGAAAAGTTTTATGAATTTTATCTTGACGTACCAAGACTAAGTGAAACTACGGATTTGTTACCAGTTATTATATCAGAAAGATTGCTTAATGGTATCAGCATGGAAATTGGCAAGTACATATTGGTTGAAGGACAGTTTAGATCATATAATAGATATGAAGACAGTGCAAACAAACTATTGCTTAGAATATTTGTTAGAGATATTCAAGTACCAGATGATGAAAAAGTAGAAGAATTAAGAAAACGTCCAAACGAAGTTTTTCTAAATGGATTTTTATGCAAGGAAGCCAATTACCGAACTACTCCTTTCGGACGAGAAATTACAGATATGTTAATTGCAGTAAACCGCTCTTATAACAAATCAGACTATATTCCATGTATAGCTTGGGGACGTAATGCTAGGTATTGCGAAAATTTGGAGGTTGGCGATCATGTAAAGGTATGGGGAAGAATTCAAAGTCGTAAATATCAGAAAAAGCATTCTAATGATGAGTGCTTAACAAAAACAGCATATGAGATTTCCATAACAAAGTTAGAACATATCAAGACAGAAAACAATAGAAAAAAAGTTACCAATGAGTGAATAAATTAATTAAAAAGACCACACAAAATATTTTTCGAAAGATATTATGTTTGGTCTTTTTTAATTTTTTTGACTAAATAATGTTTATTTGATTTGAAATCAAGTTAATTACAAGTGTATACTAAAATATAAAAAAGTAGTATAATAATTAAAATTAATTATATGGGGGAATAAATCTATGATAAATAAAGTTGTTGGAAAATTGGAATTAAGTAAATTTATAGTAATGTTAGAAAAAGAAATGGTGTTTTAAAAAATGAGTGATAATACAAGTGATGTAGTTTTATGTGTAAGAAAAGAGTTAGAGGAATTAGCTGAAATTGATTATAAAAACTTTTCTTCATCTTTAATTCCAAACGTTGATAATTTGATGGGTGTTAGAATTCCAAATATTAGACTAGTAGCTAAAAAACTAAAAAAAAGTAGCAAGGACGTAGAAGAATATCTAAATTATTTTGATAATAAAGAAGAAAAATATTTTGAAGAAATAATGTTACAAGGTATACTTATTGGCATGTTAGATGAAGACATTAATGTTGTTATAAAAAGAATTCGTAAATTTGTGCCTAAAATAAACAATTGGTCTGTTTGTGATACGTTTTGCTGCGGTTTAAAAATAGTAAAAAAACACAGGACTTTTGTTTGGGAGTTTATAAAGCCTTATTTGCAATCAAAACATGCATATGATATTAGATTTGCAGTCGTTATAATGATTAATCACTATATGGTAGATAAATACATAGATAATATTCTGATAATTCTTGATAGCGTTAATCATGATGATTATTATGTCAAAATGTCAGTTGCTTGGGCAATTTCTATATGTTTTGTTAATGATTCAAGTAAAACAATGAAATTATTACACAGAAATCATCTAGATGATTTTACATACAATAAAGCATTACAAAAAATTAGAGAATCTCTAAGAGTAGATAAAGAAATAAAAGAAATAATAAAATCAATGAAAAGATAAACTTCATAAAAGTATCTTCCAAAATTATATATAATTGTTATTTATTAACATATTATAATAATAAAATATAAATTTTTACAGAAAAATTCAAAAATGATATAACTACTTAAATTTCAATGTAAAATGCATGTTTGCTATCATATGAAAAATATTTTAAAAGCCTTCAAGATAAGTCATCTCAATGCTTTGAAAGATTTCATGAAATTAAATAAAATTTTCCAAAAACGTCATGGTCTTTTGCGTGAAAATATTATATATTTATAACAACATAATACAAAATAAGACAAAGTAAATTATTAAATTCTAATTTGTCAAAATACATTTGCACTAGTTATATGGCAAAGACTTATTTGTTTCATAAAAATCTATTCTCAAAATGGGTTCGGTTTTTTTGTATATAATATTGTGGGGATATTACTTAGCACCTATCTTTAGGATTATTATGCTAAGGTATTTAATTTCATTTCTAAATGACAGCCTTGAATGCTTATAATAAGTGTAAATTTAACTTTATTTATGTAAATCAAAAAACGCAGTATGAAAAAATTAATACTGTGTTTTTTCTTGTATTATAATTTAAATTATTTAATGGTCTAATGATTATTTTGTGAATAATTGTTGATTTGGAACAACTGTTCTAATATAATATAATTATATTACTATTTGCTTCATTATTGGTTTACGCAAGATATCAGATAACATCTAGTCAAGCAATCAGTATATATAATTAAAATGACAAAAAAGAAAGAGAGTGATAGTCATGGAACAGGCAGTATTTACAAATATGTGTATGATTTATGATGATAAAGGAAATATATTAGTACAAGATAGATTAGATAAGAATTGGCCAGGAATAACTTTCCCAGGAGGGCATGTTGAGAATGGTGAATCGTTTGTTGAATCTACAATTCGGGAGGTAAGAGAGGAGACAGGTTTATCAATAAGCAATTTGCAACTATGTGGAATGAAACAATGGCAAACAGGAGAAGATGCTCGTTATGTGGTACTGTTTTTTAAAACAAATTGTTTTGAAGGAGAATTACAATCTTCTGAGGAAGGCAAAGTATTTTGGATAAAAGCTAATGAAATAAATAATTATAATCTTGCTAATGATTTTGATAAAATGTTTGAGATTTTTATAAATGAAAAAATAAGTGAGTTTTACTATTATAAAAATAATGAAAATACATATGACATAAAATTATTATAATTATTTACAAAAGAAAAAAAGGATTAATTAAATTAAAAGCTAATATTTTCATAAGAACATTTATATCAGTTACCAGCATATATTATATTAAATGAAATATAAGGGGTGAAAAAATGTCTGATGAAAATATGCAAATAAAAGAAATTTCCGTTTCAAGTCAAATCGACAGGCAAAACTTTATAGGAACTATTTTTGAAAATCCTAAAAAAGGAACTATGACTGTAACAAGAATATCAAAAGACGCAATTTATTTTATTAGTGGAAAATCTACGTTATCCTTATCATTGAATATTATTGACGAAACTTACAAAGCATTCAAAAGAAATTTATGTAGTTGCAATGATTTAAAGAGATATAAGCCTGATATTTATAGTTCAAAAGAAGGTGGAAATGATGAAAATTGTTTATTTTTCTTTCATGTGTTGAATGCATTAAACTTAATAAATGGTGATATAGGAGGAAAAGGCAAAAGAAAAAGTCCGTATTTTGCACATATCAAATAAACCAAAAATCATAATTTTAAAAAATAATATTAAATTTGACAGGAGAAAAAATGCAAGGATATAATTGTATTATAATTTACAGCAAAGATAAATCTAAGCTGTTATTTTGCAAAAGATTGAAGGATCCATACAAAGGTCTATATAATCTAGTTGGAGGCAAAATAGAGAAAAATGAAGATGGATTTATAGCAGCATATAGAGAACTTGAAGAAGAAACAGGAATAGCAAAAGAAGATGTAAACATAACTCACATGATGGACTTTGTTTATTACAATCAAGATTGTTATGTTGAAGTATATGTAGGGATTTTAAACAAAGAAATTATTTTAAAGCAAGAATTACACCCACTAATATGGCTTACTGAAAATGAAGATTTTTTTGACATGAATAAATTTGCAGGAGAAGGTAATATCGGGCATATGCTTGAGCAAGTTAAGCAATTTGGAATTGGTAAAATTATTTAATAAAAATTTTTTGGTATGATAAAAAATAAAGCGTGTTATAATTGCACACTTTATTTTTTCGGCTCTTTGTCAATAGTTTAGGTGAGAATTGAATAAATAATTATTAGTAATTTAACTAAATTTTACAACATTTAGACTTGTAAATAAACTAAATGATGGTATAATTGTAAAAGTGTATATGATATTTGTACTGGCTTTAGCAACAAGTAATAATGCTAAAGCAATTGGAGGAAAGTAGCTTTTATGATATTAAATGAAAAAAAAGATAAATGGTCAAATGTATTTGAAAAAATTACATCTATATATATTGTTCTAATGTTAACAATTTATTTACTCTATGTTGGTCATGAGGGGTACCAAAATATAACTAAAGTAAAATTTAATATGTTTTGTATTATCTCTTGCATATATTTATTATTAATTATATTACTATATGTTGAACTTTTATTTATTGGTCAAAAGAAGCTCTCTTCTTTATGGAGTAGTTTGAAAACTACGTCATGGACTCAAAAGCTGGTTTTAGTATTTTTTTTGTTTTCACTATTATCTGCAATTTTTTCTGATAATCATAGCGTTGCTTTCAAAGGTGGATCTCGTTTTGAAGGCTTATTAACTATTGCAATATATTGTATATGTTTTTTTGCTACATCAATATATGGTAAACCTGCTAAGTGGCAGATTTATATATTAGGTTTATCTATGACAATATTTTGTTGTATATCAATTATACAATTAATGGGCTATAATCCATTTTCATTATATCCTAAAGGATATAATTATTTTGATGGCAATGTTAAATATGCTGGTTTTTACATAAGTACAGTAGGTAATATTGATTTAGCATCTGCATTATTGTGTTTGACTACACCAATATTTTTAATTGGTGTTATTAGAATGTCTGAAAAAAGAAAATTTTTTTTGTTAGTTCCTTTAATATTGTGCATAATTGTCACTTTTGCTATAAAGGTTCAAGCAGGAATTTTGGGCGAAGTTGTTGGTTTAATACTAGTTATGCCCGTTGTATTACCAGTCAAAACTAAAATTAAAAAACTTTTATGTGTAGTTATACTTTTATTTATTATTTTAGGCATTTTTTTACTATGGAATTATGATTTTGAAGGAAATGAAACGCTGTTTGAGGCACATGAGCTGTTACATGGAAATTGGGAAGATGAATATGGTACAGGAAGAATATATATTTGGAAAAATGTTATTAATCTTATACCAGAAAAATTATTTTTGGGTGGTGGACCTGATACTTTATTAGATAGAATGGCCACACACTTTCAAAGATATGATGAAAAGCTAGACCTTACGATTTATGCGTTAGTTGACGTAGCACATAATGAGTATTTAAATATAATTGTTAACCAGGGTTTGTTTGCTCTAATATTTTACTTGTTAGCATTAGCTAGTTCAGCAATAAGATGGGTAAAAAACAGTACAAATATAGATGCTGCAATATGTGGTAGTGCAGTATTGTGTTATTGTATTCAAGCTTTTTTTGGAATTAGTATGTGCATAACCTCAATATTTTTCTGGTTAACGTTGGGCCTACTAGAAAAATCTATAAATGTAACTAGAAAGGAATATAAAAATGAAAAAAGAAGTAAAAAAGCTAGTATCTATTAATTTAGTACTATGCATGATGTTAGGAGCTGTATTTGCGCCTTTATTTACAATTAGTGTAGAAGCTACAGAGAATATTAACACTAGTGTATCTACATATAAAGATGTACTTATTGTAGATGGAAAGGAGTATGATGCTACAAAAAATCAAAGTGGTGATGGATGGGAGTATAATTATGATAATGATAGTTATGGATATTTAAGTTTAACTAATTATAATGGTGGTGCAATATATTGTCCTTACAGCCTTAGTATTGATGTGAATGGCAATGTTGAAATAACGTCATCAAATTCAGCTGGAATTGAAAGTTCGAAGGATGTTAGAATTTATAATGATAGTATAACCAAAAATCTTTATAGCGGTACATTTAAAATAAATGTAACTGGTGGTTTTCCTGCAATTAAAGCTGAAAATATACGTATATCAGGTCCTTTTGCAGCTACTTCAAAAGATTCAGCAGCTCTTATAGCTAATGATATCCAACTGAATAGATTTAGGCTATTCAAAATATTTGTTGGAAATACGGCTAGCGACTCTGTAGAGGGTGAATATACAAATCAATCATATATTTGTTGTGAACCAATAGAATTCAAATTGAATTTTATTGGAAATGGTGGAACAACATCTAATGGCGAAACTACAGTACCATATATTTTTAATGATTCTTATTCAGCATTAGTAGAATTAAATAACCATAGAAATTTATTTTCTAATAATGATAAAATTCAGGTAGGTTGGTCTAAAGATCAAAATAATTATGATCAAATAATTTTATTAACAAATAATTATCAATTTGAAGATAAAGATTACGAAGATGATTTGTATGCTGTATGGACTAACGATGACTTAAAAGCGGTTACATTATCAGGTTATATTGATAAATATCAAGGTGAGATAGATAAAGTTATTCCATATAGTACAAATGAAATTTGTTATCTACCAAATTCGCATAAGGCGGGATACAGATTCGAAGGTTGGCAGACAGAAGACGGAAAAAATATATATTTAGCTGATGATACTATAGAAGTTTTAGACAATATTAAATTAAAAGCGATATATACGCCATTAATAGCAGTTATTGATGGTAAGGAATATGATGCTAGTAAAAATTATGATAATAGAACATTAGGATGGAGTTATTATACTTCTAATGACGAAATTCATTTACATTTATATGACAACTATTCTGGTGGATTAATTTACATACCAGATAATGCAGAAATAAATTTTTTTGGAGTTACTAGTATTAGTGGTGTATCAAGTGAATCTGCAATATCGGCACAGGGATATATAAGTATTGATTCGTATAATAGCGTGGGGTGTACTATTACAGGAGGTACTAGTGCTTCAGCAATAAAAGCAGATGGTAAAATTACTATATCTGGTAGTTCAAAGACTGATCCAATTGTTATAATAGGTGGCGAAGGTAAGTCAGCATTAGAAAGTAAAAATAGTAATATATCTATTGACACTGATGTGTTTTGGGCAGGAAATGATAAAAACTCTGCTAGTTTATTAGGTGAATATACTAATGAGCATTATGTGAAAATTGCTGAACCAAATTACTCAATATATTTAAACGGAAATGCTAAAATTCCATATTTATCACCTACATCAAGAGGCGGGGAATCATATTTTGTAGGATGGAGAGCTGGCTCAGTATATGGCGAAACAAGATGGTTTTTACCAGGCGAGTCAGTTGATTTTTCTGAAAGCACAAAGCTAGATGCTCAATACTTTTCAAAAAATTTTGCTAAGACATTACGTTTAAATGGTAACGGTGGAATAACCGATAATGATTCTAAATGTTCAATATTCTTGGCACTAGCATCAGCACCAGATTTAAATGTATATCTAGGTGATACAGGTTATACTAAATCTGGGTATACTCTTACTGGATGGAATACAGCTAAAGATGAAAGTGGAATTTCATATACTGTAAATAGTTTTTTTAGATATTCGAATTTTATGCAAGACGAATACTTAGTGGATTTATTTGCACAATGGAAGAAAAATGAAACTCCAAGTATAGATGACGGTAACGAAACACCTAGTGTAGAAAATGGTGGTTCTATTAGTTCACCACAAACAAAATCAGAAGTGAAATTGGAAATAAAAACAAATGCAGATGGAAATAAAATTTTAGAAATAATTGCAACAGTAGATATGGATAATGATGGAAAATCAAATGTAATTATTGATAAAAGCGTAGCTGATAAAATAATAAAAGAAATTGAAAACAATAAAGTGGACCAAATCCTTTTAGTTCCAGAAATAAATAACAATGAACTTAATATAACTTTTACAATACCATCTGATGCAGCTAAAGTTATTGCAGAAAAAACAGGTGCTGACATTATCATAAAAACTGGTTTACTAGATGCTAAAATACCAAACACAGTATTGAATGATTCAAAGGAAGATATGTCAATATCAGTAATGAAAAATGATGACGGTAGTTATGTAATAGATAAGAGTTTTGATGATACATTAGATATTACTATATTTGATAAAGAAATAAATTCTAGTACAGTAGCAGTAATTTTAGGCTCCAATAGTACAGAGGAAATTATTAAAAAGTCTGTGACAAAAGATGGAAAAATTATCTTTATACTTTCGGATGATGCAAAAGTAGTTTTAAGAAATAATGAAAAAAAATATTCTGATGTTAATGAATCTAATCTTTATAAAACATCAATAGATTTTGTAGTTTCAAGAGAATTGTTTGGTGGAACAGGATTCGATAAATTTAGTCCTGATATATCGATGAATAGAGCTATGCTAGTAACTGTGCTACATAGATTAGAAAATATGCCTAAAGGCGGGGATTTGAAATTTGACGATGTGCCATTAAATGAATATTACAGTAATGCAGTAGCTTGGTCTACAAAAGAAGGTATAGTTAAAGGAAAAGGTAATGGTTTTGCTCCAAATGACGATGTAACAAGAGAGGAATTAGCAGTAATCTTATTTAATTATGCAAAAAGATATAAAATTGATACAATTCTAAATGTAGATTTAAACGAATTTAAAGATAGTAACAATATCTCAACATGGGCAAATGAAGCAATGCAATGGTCTATACAGACTGGTTTAATAGGTGGAAAAGGAAATAATATTTTAGATCCAAAAGGAAATGCTACAAGATTACAAGTTGCAATAATATTGCAAAGACTAATTGAAAAAGTAGTTCAATAGAAGTATTTAAGCTCCTTACTTTTAGTTAAGTAAGGAGCTTTTTTTGGCTCTTTGTAAATAGCTGGGGAGAGGATTTTAAAAATCCTTGATTTTACAAGGCAAAGAGCTATTTTGATGTTCAAATAATAAAGTGAAAATAGGGAAATTCAACAAATACAAATATTGACAATGATGGCATTTGAAATTATAATACTAAATATTGATAACTAATTAAAATAATATATAATAAGGAGAATGTAGCAATGGAAAATAATTCAATTAAGGTATCGAAAGCAGCGCTAATTCTATACATAATATTAGGTGCAATTGTGCTAGTTACGGTTTCAAGTTTTTTAACAGGTTATATAATAAATAAAAATAATGAAAAGTTAATTGCAGATATAGCTGTATCTACGATGAAAGATTTTAATGTTATACCGGGAGAAAAAGGAGAAACAGGACAACAAGGAATTAAAGGAGAAAAGGGAGATATCGGAGATCAGGGTCCAAAAGGAGAATCTGGTTCACAAGGTCTACAAGGAGAAACAGGAGAAACAGGGCAACAAGGAATTAAAGGAGAAAAGGGAGATGTTGGAGAGCAGGGTCCAAAAGGAGAGACTGGTTCACAAGGTCCACAAGGAGAAAAAGGAGAGACGGGACAACAAGGAATTAAGGGAGAAAAGGGAGATGTTGGAGAGCAGGGTCCAAAAGGAGAGATTGGTTTACAAGGTTTACAAGGTCCACAAGGTGCACAAGGTGAAGGATATACAGTATTTGAAGCAAGTAAAGCTAGTAGCTATGAAATAGGCTCGATTGTTTTTTTTGATAACATGGTATATATTGTAAAAAGCAAACCGTTGGATGGTTCAATGGAACCAGATAAAGATACTTATCATTATGTTAGTATATATGGTATGATAATGGATGTAAAAAAATTAGCATTTGAAGCAAAAGAAGAAGCATCTCGTGCTAACGATCGTATAGACAACATATGTGAATAAATCAGTTTAAAACTTATAACAGTTCGGATATGGAGTTTTGATTAAGAGGATAATGAAAAGAAATTCTCAATAGAAAAATTTGAAAATTTATGTTTATATTTGTAAAAAGTGTGTATATATAAGGATAGAAATAAAATTTATATTGCAAAAAATAAAGGGAAGGTGAAATTATGTTAGTAAAGGCAATAATGATTCCATTTAATCAACTAAGATGTCTTTCTGTTGATAACACATTGGAAGAAGCACTAATTATAATTGAAGAAAACAGACTTTTGTCTTTGCCTGTTGTTGATGGAAAACAATTTATTGGTGTTTTATCAAAAGAGAATTTATATGAAGAATACTTTAAGAACTATTGTGGACAATCTAAAATTGAATTTTTAAACAATAAAGTTAAGAATATGGTAAAAACAAAAATAATGACAATTAATCAAGAGCTACCAATACAGGACGCTGCTGCAATTTTCATTACTTCGAAATATCGATTTATTCCAATTATAGATAATACAAATAATTTATTAGGTATAGTAACTCATCAGTCTATATTTAAAGAATATCAAAAAATATTTGGAGATAGAGTAAATGAACTTACTATATACAATTGCAATTTTAAAGGAACTATTGCTAAAATGACTGATACAATTGCAAAAGCTGGTGGTAATATAAAAAATATTGTATTAATGGATTCAAATGTTATGAATTTGGAAGAAATTCACTTAAGCATTGATTGTAAAGATTTTGAAAAGGTTGTAAAAGCATTGAAGAAAAATAGTTTTAATGTTAGAACACCAAGAATAGATGATAAATAATTAGAATATAAAAGTAGTAAAAGCAGATACTTCATTTAAAGTATCTGCTTTTTAAATATTCGGTTTATTTTTTTTGATTTTTTGCATATATTATTTTTGTTATATAATATTATCTTGACAAATATGTTATATAGAATTAATATGTATAATTGTAAAATAAAGTTATAGGGGGACAACATGAAAAAAATAAAACAATTTCTAAAATTTTTTACATTATATGAAAAAATGTGGTTTTTAAGCATTGTTTTTTTATCAATTTTGTTTGCATTTATATTTCCTGAGGAAGAAACAAGAGGTATTAATGGTAAAATAATAATGGTGTTATATTTAGTTGATATATTTAGTAATGTAGCATGTGAGTTGTTGATTGCAAAGCAAAGTAAATGGAACTTTATAGTATCATTGCTTGTTGAGGTTACTGAAATTGCTATATGTATTATTTTAGCTTATAGGTTTGCAACTTTGGCAGTAACTTTGTTTTTCTGGATACCTATTGATATTATTAGTTTTATTACTTGGAACAGACATAAAGATACAGTTAATGAAGAATTAACTGTAGTAAGAAAGCTAAGCACTAAGCAAAGTATATTAGTTGTTTGCGGAATAGTGATATGGACTGTAGTAGTTGGATATTTACTAACAAAAATTGAAGTCGAGGGTATAATTTCTGATTATCCGCTTATAGAGCAAATTTGTTGCTACCTTGATGCATGTGCAAGTGCAGTAGGAATAGCAAATGGAGTGTTTATATTGCTAAGATACAGAGAACAATGGATAGCTTGGTATATATGTTCAGCTCTTGAAACAGCAATTAATATTATGGCTGGTCAATGGATATTATTAGTACTTAAAGCAGGATATTTTACCAATACAACATATGGATATATAAAATGGACTAAGTACATAGCAAAAAAAACAGTTGTGAAAAAATTGAATTAGTATTAAGTGTAAAGTGAATTTCAGCAAATGTTAAAAAATATAATAAAAATGTGCATCTGTTTAAATGATGCACATTTTTGTATTTACATAATAAGTAAGGGAGATATTATTTGATATTTTCATTGCTTCCTTTGCAAATTTGTTTACAAATACTTTGTCATAAGGTGCGCCTTCTTCTAATTCTGCTGTCATCATATCAAATTGTATATCAGCCAAGAATATTTTTGCCTTTCATGTCTTCAATTTCAAAGTCATCATTTTTTTCTCTGCCAACTATAAAAGAACCGTCTGTGACTAATAAATTAATTAAAAATTATTTACTAATTTTAGTAAAAATGTGATATAATTTAATTAGTTAGTCATAACTAACGTCAAAATTTAGGAGGTGATTCCATTGAATGATAATAAAAAGTGTTGGGATAGAAATGCTAAACATTATGATTTTGTAATTAAAAAAGATCAAAAATCCTATAAAAAAATATATGAATTGATTAGAAATAATGTTAATGATTTAGATGTTTTGGAAGTAGGAACAGGTACTGGAAATATTGCTGTAAATATAGCTGATAAAGCAAACAAAGTTATTGCAACTGATTTCTCAGAAGAAATGATAAAAACAGCACAGTTAAAAAGAAAGCCGGAAAATGTTAGTTTTGAAATTGCAGATGCAACTAAACTTCCTTACCAAAATAATAGCTTTGATGCGGTTATTATATCAAATTGTTTGCATATTATGCCTTATCCAGAAAAAGCACTTTTAGAAATTAAACGTGTTCTAAAAGAAGAAGGAACTTTATTTGCTCCGAATTTTTGTCACAAAGGAAGTTTGAAAGCAAAATTATTTTCCATAATGGGAATATTTACAGGTTTTAAAGCGTTTAAAGTATGGTCACCTGATGAATATAGAATGTTTTTGAATTCCAATGGATTTAATGTGATAAAACATGAAACGTTAAAATCTAGTTTTCCGATAGAAATGGTTATTTGTAAACAGTTGATTTAAATGTAAATATTTGGTATAATAGCTATTGAATATTTATTACTAATTAAGGAGGGTAAGAATTAATAGGAGTATTTGATAAAATGAAAGAATCTATGTTTTTGAAAGAAATAAGCAGTTCAGAAGAACAATTGGAGAAATTAAAACAAGTAGAACTAAAATTAATTGATAGACAAATTAGCTAGTATTTACAAAATATAATTAATAAATATTATGGGAGTAATTATGAATTTAGTAGAAGATTTTTATGATAATAAATATGATGAATGGTCAAGGCTTGACAGACACAGAATAGAATTTGAAATAACTAAGAAATACTTAGATAAATTTATTGTTGGAGATAATTTAGATATATTTGATATAGGTGGGGGACCTGGAAGGTATTCATTTTATTTATCAGATAAAGGTCACAATGTAACACTACTTGATTTATCGCAGCATAATATTGATATTGCTAAAGAAAAATCAAAAGAGTTAAATACAAATCTGGCTGGATATATAAAGGGAGATGCTTTAGAACTTGATGAACATAATAAAAAATATGATGTGGTTTTACTTATGGGACCTTTGTATCATTTAGTTAATAAAGCTGACAGACGAAAAGCTTTGAAGGGAGCTGTTAATTTATTAAAAGATGGAGGAATAATTGTAGCTTCATTTATATCTAACTATGCTCCAATTCAAGATAATTTTGCATACTTGAAGTTTGATAATGGTGAGGATGATGTTAGGGAACTATTAGGATATATTGAAAGCGGAGTAAATAATGTAGAAAGTGGTTTTACTACAGCATATTTTTCAAGTTCTGAAGAAGCTTTGAAGCTAATGGAGGAATATAACTTAAAACAGTTAGCATTTGCAGGAGTTGAAAATATTTTGGGTTGTAGGGAAAGAGATATCTTATTATTACCTGAAGAAGATATACAGAAATGGATAAGGGTTGGATTTGCACTAGGAGAGGATAAAAAGCTTCTCGGAGCTAGTCAGCATTATTTATATATAGGTAGAAAATAATGAATTAAGACAGTATACTTGATAATACTAGTATATGATTGGAGTTGATAATATGAAAAAACTACTACTCTTAATATTAATATTAGCCATAGCTGTGTTTGGAGGGTGTAATAAAGAAGATTTACCATACACTACTGAAAAAATTGAAGCACCAGAAGAATCTGAATCAAAATATGTCATGTATGACCCAATTGATAAGAGTGAAGACACAAGAGGAACTGATATGACTTTTGAATCATTTAAAACTTATAATATAACATACTGGTTTGACAGCACAGTTGAAATGGATAAAAGAGTAAAATATGTATCTGACACATATATGGTTATAAATTATTTAAGAGAAAAATATAATTTAACTGATATACCTGAGTACTACATAAGCCCTGATTTCTATAACCATATTGAAAAAGATGCTGTATACCTTAAATTAGATGAAGAAAGCAGTTGCATAGAAGAATTTATAATTCAGACCATGTTTAAATTAACAGATAAAAAATGTAACTATGGATTAATATATGGAATTTCAAAACAGCTAGAAAAGGAATTAAAAATTATTGATGATAAATCACAGGTTTTAGATAATTCTGAAATATTGACGTTTATAGAAAAGAACACAGAGGTTATGGATTTAACTTTGCCAGTATTTTTGACAGAATACTATAAAGAAGATGAAATAGAGAAATCAAGATACATAGCAAAAGAATTTGTAAACTATATAATTGAAAAGTATGGAGAGGACAAGCTTAAAGAGCTTCTATTAAGCTCATCAGAGTTAACACTTGACTTTGATAAGGAATATAAAAAATATTGTGATGAATGGTTAAAAAGTATAGGTTGCAATATAGCATTACAGGATGAAACATTGCCTGTAAGATATGAGATATATGGTGATGAGCATTATCCAATTGCAATAACAACAGAGTGGATGAAGTACTGTTTCCACCGTGGTTTTGAAGATGACAATACAGAAATCACAGGCTATGATGGAGCTTATATAGATGTAAAAGAATGTATACATACATTTGAAAAAGAAATGAAGGATGTAAGAGATTATTTACCTGTTGAATACACGAAAAAATATGTGGAAGGTTTAGTGTGTTATTTCGATAATAATTATGGAATTAGGTCAGAATACAATGCTTTTGAAGGTGTATTTTTGAAGCATATAGATAGTTTTGTACATGAGTATGCACATGTAGTATCGTTAGAACCAGTAGGTTATAGAGTGCCGAGCCTTTTTATGCGTGAAGGAATTGCACAATACTGTAAGTATAAGTTTGATATTTATTTTAAAAATACAGATATAAAATATCTTGAAAAATGTAAGAATTCAGATAATACAGATGCAAATAGGGTTTATGAAGTTTATAGTAAGTATCAAATAGATAATAATATTGGATATAATACATTTGATTCATATGAATTATTTTTTATAAGAGGCTATGAATATATTGGTCCAAAATTATTAGATGATGCTGATACTTATAATTATCTATTTTCACCGTTATTTGTAAATTACTTAATAAATCAGTCTGGAATAGATAAATTTATGACAGTATTTAATGATTATTCTAATACTTATTTCTATACCAATTATAAAAAATCATTTTCGAATATGAAGATTGAGTTTATAAATTATTTAAGAGAAAAATATAAAAATTATATGGAGTAAATTTATAGAAATTTCGCTGAATATGCACTTGAGAGTAAGCATTAACAATGAAAACATTGTAAGAATATAAATAACAACAATATAAACATCAGAATGTACAAAGTAAAAGCGCTTTAAATGATAAGTCATATATTAATTATACATTTAAAGTGCTTTTTAATTTTATTAAATTTTAAGTTATATATAAAACTAATATCTATCTATTTAGTATTTTTCATAGCTTCCTTTGCAAATTTGTCTACAAATACTTTGTCATAAGGTGCTCCTTCTTCTAATTCTCCTGCAGTTATTATAATATCTATCATTCTGTCATATCCGTCTTTACCTAAAATTAAATCAGGCTTCCAGGTGTCCTGATCTTTGTATCTTTGTACAACCTGAGTAAGGAGTTCTATATTGGAATCAGGAAATTGTGGAAGAATAGCTTCTGCAACTTCTTCCGCGGAATTGTTTTGTACCCAGATCATGCCTTTATATATTGCATTGGTAAAATTTTGAATTAGTTCTTCTTTTCCTTCAATGCTGCTAAGAAGTGTGCAGTAACATGTGTATGGAATATATCCTGCTTCTGCACCCAAAGAACCTACAATGTATCCTTTTTGTTCTGCCTCAAAATTTGAAGCCAATGGCTCGAAAAGAGTGGTATAGTCAGCCTCACCCGAAGCAAATGCTCCTGCCATCATATCAAATTGTATATCAGTTCTAACTGTTAAATCTACATTTGGTGTCAATCCATGCTGTTTAAGTACATATTCTAAAGTCATTAACGGCATTCCACCTTTTCTTCCGCCAAGAATAGTTTTGCCTTTCATGTCCTCAATTTTAAAGTCATCATTTTTTTCTCTACCAACTATAAAAGAACCGTCTCTTTGCGTGAGCTGTGCAAAGTTTACAACATAGTCTTCTTTGTCTTGCTTATAAACATATACACTAGCCTCTGGACCCATAAATGCAACATCTGCCTGATCACTTAGAAGGGCTGTCATACATTTATCTGCGCCACCACCGTTGATTAACTCTATTTCTATTTCATTATCTGTAAAAAAACCTTTTTCAATTGCTACATACTGAGGTGCATAAAAAACAGAATGAGTAACTTCTACTAATCTTACATTTTGTGTCATTCTGTTGTTTTGTTTATCACATCCACATGCAAGTATTAATACCATTATAACTGTTAAAAAAATAGCTAAAAACTTTTTCATTTTTACCTCCATATACAATAGTGTTTTTATTATATGCATTTATTAGATAAATTGTTACAAATTATAATTATCATACTTTAAATATATAATATTGTATTATTTATATTTATCCTATATACTAATTTCATAGACTATACAAATTTATTTGCAAAGGAAAGAATAATATATGGAAGATAAAACTAATAATAGAAGTAAAACTCAAATTCCGCGATATCAACAAATTGCAATTGAAATTGCCTCGCGAATTGCTAGTGAAGAATATCAGATAGGTGAAAAGGTCTACGCACGCTCAGCTATAGCAAGTCAATATGGTGTTTCATCAGAAACAGCAAGGCGTGCTATTTGTGTATTATGTGATCTGGGTATCGTTATATCAGAAAAAGGTAGTGGTGTCACAATTAAATCACATCAAAATGCGGTAACCTTTATTAAGCATTACAGGAAGCGTCAAACGATTGATAGTATAAAGGATAATTTAATGAAAAGTATTACTCGCCAGCAAAGTGAGATGAAGATACTAAATAATTGCTTATCAGATCTAATTACGGCATCAGAGCATTTTAGATCGATGAATCCATTTATGCCGTTTGAAACACGAATAACCTCTGAATGTATTTTTCTTAACAAAACCATTGCTGAAATTCAGTTTTGGGAATATACTGGAGCCACTGTACTTGCTATCCAAAGAGAAGATACTTTACTTAAATCTCCAGGTCCTCATGTTACACTATTAGAACATGATATTCTGTATTTTTTACCTCAGGAGGATTCTTCGCAGCGTGTTAAAAATTTTTTATATCCATTAAAAGTAAAATAAAATTATTAAGTTCTCGAAGCCAAAAACGGTTACGAGAACTTTTTTGTTGATTTGACAAAGTAACAACTTTATAATATAATAAGTTGTTACTTTGTAAGGAGGTATAGGAAATGATTAGATTTGAAGATGTTTCAAAAAGATACAAAAACAAACATGTCCTAACAGATATTAACTTCACAATTGAAAAAGGCAAGCTCGTAGCAATTATTGGAGAGAGTGGTTGTGGAAAAACTACATTACTTAAAATGATTAATCGCTTAATTAAGATTACAAGCGGTTCTATTTATATAGGGGGAAAAAATATTCAGTCTATTGATGAGGTTATGCTAAGAAGAAATATTGGATATGTTATTCAGCAAACTGGAATTTTTCCACATATGACTGTACGTCAAAACATCGAAATTATTCCCAAATTGCAAAATGTTGATCCTAAAAAAATAAATGAGAATACATTGAAACTGATGCAAATGGTAGGGCTTCACAGCGAAGAGTTTTTAGATTGTTATCCATCAGAACTAAGCGGAGGTCAACAGCAGCGAGTTGGGGTTGCTCGTGCTTTTGCAACTGATCCAGATATTATTTTGATGGATGAGCCATTCTCAGCGCTTGATCCTATTACAAGATCTGATTTGCAGGATGAACTGGTACAGTTGCAATCTAAGTTAAAGAAGACAATTGTTTTTGTTACTCATGATATGGACGAAGCAATTAAAATAGCGGACATGATTTGCATAATGAAGGATGGTGCAATTCTACAATACGATACTCCGGAGAATATACTGAAAAATCCGATTGATGATTTTGTTTCTGATTTTGTGGGTAAAAATAGAATTTGGTCTTCTCCTGAATATATGAAAATATCTGATATTATGATAGAAAGACCTATCACTGCTTTGAAGGATTTATCCATACTAAAGTGTATTGATAAAATGCGACAAAACAAGGTGGACAGCCTTTTAATTATTGATTCTGATGACCGAGCGCTACTGGGTGTGGTGAAAGCAAGACATATAAGAGCTGTCGAAGATAAGTCGCAAAGCGTAGAAAAGTTTATA
Organism: Sedimentibacter sp. zth1; assembly: GCF_017352195.1. Taxonomy (NCBI): domain Bacteria; kingdom Bacillati; phylum Bacillota; class Tissierellia; genus Sedimentibacter; species Sedimentibacter sp. zth1. The sequence continues at coordinate 246,274 of NZ_CP071445.1, forward strand.
CGTACAGATTTTCCGGTATTATTACCTGAACAATGCATTTTAGATGCGTTGAAGATTGTAACAGAAAATCATACATCTACCGTGCCAGTCACAGATTCTGACAACCATCTAGTAGGTTTAGTTACACGTAGTAGCTTAGTTACAACTCTTAGTCAGCAATACTTTGATTATGAAGAGGAGGATTAATATTGAAATTTTTAGAACCTATAATTAAATTATTAGAATATTTTGCGGCTAACTATGAGCAGATTTTTATGCTTATTATACAACACATTAAATTGACTGCTATTTCAGTCGGATTAGCAGTTCTAATTGGTGTACCTTTTGGAATTTTGATTTCCTATTCCAGAAAAGCGAGTAAACCAATTTTATCTGTTGCTAATGTTATTCAGGCGATTCCAAGTATGGCGTTATTGGGATTTATGATTCCTATTCTCGGAATTGGTACATTGCCAGCAGTAGTTGCGGTTATTTTGTATTCCTTGCTTCCAATTATTAAAAACACCTATACTGGAATTGAAAATATCAACGCCCAGACTCTTGAATCTGCTAAGGGAATAGGTTTAACACGTTGGCAAGTTATTTCAAAGGTGCAGATACCATTGGCTCTGCCTGTTATAATGGCGGGGGTACGTATTGCCTCTGTTACTGCAGTTGGACTTATGACAATGGCCGCTTTTATTGGAGCAGGTGGTCTTGGATATCTTGTATTTTCGGGTATAAGAACAGTAAATAACTATCAGATTCTTGCAGGAGCTATACCAGCATGTTTATTGGCTTTGCTCGTTGATTTCTTGATAAGTTTGATTGAAAAGATGGTTACACCTATCAGTCTTCAAAAAGGGGACAATAATTTAAAAAAGAAAAAGCGCGCTATGCAAAAGATGATTCTGAGTGTTTCTGCATTAGCAGTTGTTGCTATTTTTATTTTTACCTCTATTGGTAATAAAGTGAGTAATTCTAGAACAATTTCAGTTGGGTCGAAAGATTATACTGAACAAGCGATACTCGGAAATATGGTTGCTGAGTTTATTGAGGCTAATACTGACATTGCAGTTGAAAGAAATATGGATTTAGGTGGAACACAAGTTTGTTTTTCAGCTTTAAGGGCTGGAGAGATAGATCTATATGTTGAGTATAGTGGAACGGCATACAGTGATACATTACAGCACCCTTCCAACAGCGATATGCAACAGGTGTACGATACGGTTAAAGATGAGTTTAAATCTCTCTACAATATAGAAGTATTAAAGCAAATGAGTTTTAATAATACGTATGTTTTAGCTGTAACACATGAGACAGCTGAAACATATCATCTGGAAAAGATAAGTGATTTTGCAAAGGTTGCGTCAAACTTAAAATCTGGAACTGATTTTGAATTTTCCAATCGTGAGGATGGATTACCAGGTTTACAAAAGGCATATGGTTTTAAAATGAGAGAAACCTTCACACTTGATGGTGCACCAAGATATACAGCGCTTATTAATAAAGAAGTAGATGTAATTGATGCCTTTTCAACTGATGGATTATTGAAAAAATTTGATTTGAAGGCGCTTAAAGATGATAAAAAATTCTTCCCTCCATATTATGCAATACCTATTATACGTTCTGAAGTTTTGAATGATTATCCTGAAATTGCGGTATTACTTGAAGAATTAGGACAAATATTGACAGATGAAGTTATGATGGAGCTTAATTATAAAGTAGACGAATTGCAACAAAACCCAAAAAGTGTAGCATTGGAATTTTTAAAATCAAAAGGAATGATTCCATAATATTTTAATAAAAAAACAGTAGCCCTGATGATTTTAGTATCATCAGGGCTACTGTCATAAATGAATTACAAACTTTTCTATTACATTACTTAATGCTGTCTATTTTTATTTAACAGCACATATCTTTGTCGCAATATTTGTTCATTAATACAACTAACAATAGGAAGAAGCATAATAAAGTGTCACAGCTAATACAACAATCAGAATTTTTAAATATGCAAACTAAAATTAAAAAGAAGAATAGAAGTGAACTATCAATATTAAAACAATTGTTACAACATAAATCTTCTATTATAGGGTTGCATTCAGGGTTGCATGCAGTTGCTTTTACAGTTTCATCTTGGGTTTCGTTGGATATGTTTCTATCACAAGGATTATATTTCATATGAATTTACCTCCTTAACCTTGCTTTTAAATTAGTATATTCAGTTATTTGTATTATGACACGATAAAAAATTAATCATTAAGTGAGTAAATAGAAAATAATTAATAAAAAATATGAATAATATAGTAAAAATTTGAAATAATAACTTTAGTTAATATGTATAGGAGGAATATTGAATGGATAAATTTGCACTTGTTCTAGTTATTATAGGAGCAATAAATTGGGGTCTTATTTCACTATTTCAATTTGATTTAGTGGCAGCTATATTTGGAGGTTCTGCAATGCTTTTGAGTAGAATTGTATATGGCGTAATTGGATTAGCAGGTTTATATTGTATAACACTTTTGTTTAATGAGTACGAAAAAACAAATTAGTTATTATCAAATTAAGTTTTCAAATCAAACGAGCACATAAATTATTATGTGCTCGTGGTTTATACTTTATTAACTATTTATGTTGTTTGTTACTATTATTCACCAGCAACAGCTAAACCTTTAAATTTGATAGAAGGACTTCCAATGTATGATTCACCAGGTAAACCAAATTTTAAATCATTAGCTATGTCTTCAATGCTTTTTATCATCTCAAAGAAATTGCCAGCAACAGTAATTTGTTCTACTGGATGCTTAATTGTACCATTTTCAATCAAATATCCAGATGCAGATAAAGAAAAATCTCCCGATATTGCATTAAGTCCAGCATGTAATCCATCAAGTCCAGTTATCAGCAAGCCTTCTTTAACACTATTCATTATATTTTCCAATGAATTATTACCATTTTCAATATAGAAATTAGAAGGACCTATCCTAGAACTACCAAGAGAGTTACCTGTTGTTTCAACATTATCTTTTTTAGCAGTTTTTAAATTATATAGATAGCTTTTTAATATTCCTTTGTCTATTAGTTTTTTATACGTACAAGCTGCACCTTCAGAGTCATATGATCTTGATGCAAGGCCACATTCCATAAATGGATCATCAACTATTGTTAACATGGAAGAAGCTATTTTTTTATTTAACTTGTCTTTAAGCAATGATAGATTTTTTTGAACATTTTCAGCTGAGAAAATAGATGTAAGTGAACTAAGCAAATCACCCATAGTTTCATTTTTAATGATAATTGGATAATTACCTGATTTAATACTTTTAGCACCAAGCATCGATAAAGCTTTTTTAACAGCTTCAGTAGCCATTTCTTCTGGGTCTAATTTTGAAAAATCTCTACCGCATGCAAAAGAATAGCTAGATTTTATTTGTTTTCCATCATTTGCAACAACACCTATGTAAGATAACACATAGTTACTTTTATTTTGTAAATTCAAACCTTTTGTGTTGGCAAGGATAGATTCTTCAGTCCCATCAATATACATACAATCTTGAACTTGAACAATTCTTTTGTCTAATGAGTATGCAATTTCTTCTGCTTTTTTTGCAAAGTTAATCTTGTCTATATCGGATACTTTTTCTGAATTTTCGTTATATGTATTAACACTTGTATAATTTTTGGAGCCTGCAAATATTTCAACCTCATCGCTTGAACTTATGATTTTTGCATTTTCTATAGCTTCATTTACAAGCATTTCAATAGATGTTTCATCAATTTTTTCTGTATATGAGTTACCTAATTTACCATTATATATTACTTTAAGAGATAGCTTGTTATTATCACTTAAACTGTAGTTATCAATTTCTTGCTTAAATATTCCTATGTCAAAAGAGGTATCACTATTATAGGATATTTCCATATCCTGAAGACCAAGTTGTTTTCCATATTGAAAAATTTTATCGATTAATATTTTCTTTTCCATAATTATTCCTCTCTTCCTCCTACAGTTATTTCTGAAACTCTAATAAGCGGCTGTCCAACATTTGTTGGTACACTACCACTTGATGAACCACACATACCTTGTCCATATGATAAATTATCAGATATCATATCTATTTTTTTAAGTATTTCGGTTCCTTTGCCAATAAGTGTAGCACCACGAACTGGAGTAGTTATTTTGCCATTTTCTACTAGATATCCTTCTAGTACTGAAAAGTTAAATTCACCTGTACTTGGGTTAACACTACCACCACCCATGTAACGAGCATAAATACCACGTTCAGTATTTGCAAACATATCTTCACGCTTAGAATTACCAGAAGCAATATATGTGTTAGTCATTCTAGAAGTAGGGGCAAACTTGTATGATTGTCTTCTTCCAGAACCAGTAGAGGCATGTCCCATACGTCTACCATTCAATCTATCAATCATATATCCTTTAAGTATACCGTTTTCTATTAATACATTTTTTTGAGAAGGAGTTCCTTCATCGTCTATATTTATTGAACCCCATTCATTTGGTAAAGTACCATCATCTATTGCAGTTACAACGTCTGATGCTATTTTTTCTCCAACTTTACCTGCAAATACAGATGTTCCTTTTGCAACACTTGTTGCTTCAAGGCTATGACCACATGCTTCATGGAATATTACTCCACCAAAACCGTTGTCTATAAGTACAGGAAATTTACCACTAGGACAGTAGGAAGCATTAACCATAGTTTTAGCTATACGTGATGCTTCTTTTCCTAATGCTTCTAAGTCATAATTTTCAATAAATTCAAATCCTCTCATAGCACCAGGTGCAAGATATCCGGTTTGCATTTCACCGTTTTTACTGGCTACTGAACTGACAACAATTCTATTTCTAACTCTTGTGTCTTCCTTCCATAATCCTTCAGAGTTTGCAACCATAATATGTTGGTTGTGGTCAAGGTGAGTTACAGAAACTTGGCTAATTACGTCATCATAATTTTTAGCAGCGTCATATACCTTTCTCATAGCTTCAACTTTTTTTAACTTAGAAACTTTATCTGGATATTTAAGGATTTTGTGATTGTTAATTACATCTGATTTTATTAAATTCAATGTTAAATCATTGTGGCAACCAATCATTGCTTGAGCGGCTTTTTTAGCTGTCTTAATAAGTGTTTCTCTATCAGATTTGTTCGTAAAAGCGTATACACTATTAAATCCTTTGTATATTCTAATACCTACACCATAATCTCTTCCTGAAATTGTATTTTCAACAATTCCACCAATTAGTGTTATTTGACTGTTTGTCCTATCTTCAACAAAAATTTCAGCGAAATCTCCGCTAGTAGACAATGCAGCGTTTAACACATCTTCAATAAGTTGTTTGCTTAACATAATTTTGCTCCTTTTGAATAATTTATGTAAAGTTTTATTACATACTAAATTATAAAGTTAGTTAGATTTTTTATGCTTTTTATCCGTTCCATCATCAACTAATTCTATTTCTAATTTATCAAAAAATACTTCGTCTACGAAATCATCTTTTTTAAAAGTTATTCTTTTAAACTCATCAAATTCTTGTGCATGCTTAGTAAGCCAAATAGGTGCACTAATGTCAAGTTTATAGTAAATTTGATTAAAGCATTTTTTTCTTTTTTCATTTAAGCTTATATTTTCATTGTTTTGTATATCTATTGAATCAATCATTTTATTATTTATGATTGTTTTAGCCCATAACCTATACATACATTACCACCTAATTATATTCGTAAACATTATCATAATTTACATTGTTATTTCTACATATTTTCATTATATTGTTTTTTATACTCATATCAAATTTTCCACACATGCCACAGCTTGTGCTTATTGACCTTGGTACAGGTATAATTTTTACTTCCATATTGTTTGTTTTCATAAGTTTTTCAAATTGCATAACAAACGTTATGGATTTAAATGTCATTAGACAATAGTTGTTCATTTATTTCTCCTAAGCTAAATATTAAAATTATTTCGTAACTATATAAGAACCTCTAACCATTAATATAGCATCGGTTTGTGCTAAAACACCACGACCGTCGTTACGTGGAACGATTATTAAGTGATTTTTTTGTATTTCTACGTCTTGTTTGATGTCTGAAGCCAATGTAACATCTGATAAACCACCAAGATCACTTGCAATTGCAGTTACTGTTCCAGCTCTAAGAATAATTTCAACTCCGGCACCAGCAATTAGCTTCTCACCAGCAGCTAAATTAACTACTTCCAATGTAGTAGTACTTTCATCAGAATTTTCTAATTTTTTATTAAGTTCATCAATTGTTGCTTGGTTTTCTTCAGTAGTCTTTTGTATTTCTTCAATTTTATCTAATTTGTACTGACTAACTAATTCATTAATTCTTTGATTTAAATAGCTTAAAACAATTATTGGATCGGTGTTATCTCCAGGGTCCGCACTTATTGGTAAACACAAAACTAAAGCAATTACAAGAACTAATAATATTATTTTTTTCAAATCTTTCCTCCAACTAATCTATTTTATAATATCTATTTTATAATAGAGCGTTCGTAAAAACAACATATAAATTATTTTATATCATTATCATTAATTATTCTACTACTATTTATTAGTACAATAAAAGCCCCTATATTGTGTAAAAATGCTCCGAAAATTGGTGTAACTATTCCTGCTCCAGCTAAAAAAATCATAATTAAACTGGTGGTAAAAGATAAAATAATATTTTGATAAATAATATTTTTAGTTTTTCTTGATAACTTTATTATAAAGGGTATATTATTTAAATTATTGTTCATTAAAGCTATATCTGAACTTTGAATGGCTGTATCTGAACCCATTGCACCCATAGCAATGCCAATATGTGCCTCAGACAATGCAAGAGCATCGTTTATACCATCACCAACTACTCCTACAATATAATTTTCCTTAGCTTCTTTTACAATAGATAATTTCTCCTCCGGCAATAGTTCACTATACATAATATCTGCACCAACTGCATTTTGGATTTTTTCTGCTGCTAGGTTATTATCGCCAGTTAATATACATGTCTTTTTTATTTCCAATTTTTTTAATTCTTGTATAGCTTCACTTGCTTCGTCTCTAGGAGTATCTTTAAATATGATACAACCTATTATATTTTTGTTTTTTATAACCCAATTTGTAGTTCCAGTAGATTCATATTCATCAGTTAAATCATAGCCCAATGACTTAATCCATCTATAATTGCCCAAAATAATTTCATTGTTGTTTTTAGTACCAATAACACCTTTCCCGATTATTTCATTGACTGTATAATCTTTATCAAAGTTTATATTTTTGCAAAGTTTAACAATAGATTTTGACACGGGATGCAATGAATTGTGTGCTACGCACGCTGCAATTGAAATAAGTTCATCAAATGTTTTTGCAGTTTGAAGATAATAACTATTTGCAAGCATGTCTCCATTTGTTATAGTACCTGTTTTGTCAAATACTATATAATTTACTTTTGATAAATACTCTACAAAAGATGAATTTTTTATTAGGATACCTTTTTTTGTGGCATTTGACAATGCAGCTATCATTGGAGCAGAGCTAATTAGCATATGACCACATGGACAGCTAACAACTAAAACTGCTATTGCTCTAGAAATATTTTGAGAAAAAATCCATACAATGATTGATACAACAATTGCTAGTGGAATATAGTATTTCATGAATTTATCAACTATGTGCGTTTCTGGTAATTTAATATTTTCACCATCTTCAAGTAGTTTAACTATCTTTTGAAACGAGGTATCTTCAAATTGTTTATTTACTTTTACTCTTATTACTCCTTGTATGTTTGTAGTACCTGCATAAACCTTATCTCCTACTACAACAGTTTTGGCAAGTGGTTCACCTGTTAAAGATTTTTCATCAATACTTGAAATTCCGTTAACAACTTCACCATCTATAGGCAAAGCCATACCTGGCATAATAACTATTACATCATCAATTTTCAATGATTTTGCATCAACATTATTTGTTTTACCATCTGTAAATAGTATAGCAGTAGATGATTGCATCTTTTTCAAACCTTCAATTGCTTCTCTGCCACCCATAATACTCTTTTCTTCTAAAAAGTGTACAAATGTCAATATTACAGGTATTAGTATTGCAACTGTATATTGATTATCTAAAATGGCAACAATTATGGCGATTGAAACAAGTATTTCCATTGAATGTTTCAGTTCTTTATCAATCAGTCCTTTGATTGCAGTAACAAAAATAGGTACACTTATAACTATTATTCCTAATATGTATATGAAACTTGTTACAACAGTTTGATCTTTAAATAATTTTGAATAAATTATTCCAGAAACTAAAAACATTAGGGCAAATAGCATACCGAGTATATCTTTCTTAAATTTTCTAATTTCTTTATTTGTCATATAATGTTTATCATAGTTTTTTAAAGAATCTCCAACCATGTTTTCTATATCTTTCATAACTCCTCCTAAGGCAATACTATAACTGGGGATTTACCATCTGGAACTATTATAGAAGTACCCATCTTGTCAAGTATTTTAATTACCCTTTGCCTGAAAACACTATTAATTACCGAGCTTTCATTTTTGGTATATTGTTGATATAATCCATTGAATTCTGCTATTTCTTTCTTTGCTTGTGATATTTTTTCAAATTGATTTGTTTTAGCTGTTTGTAAATAATTATTAGCATCTGCTTCAGATTTTAATATTGTAACCTCTCTATATTCCTTAGCATTTTGAATTAGAGTTTCTTTTTTAACTGAAGCATTATTTACTTGTTCAAAATACTCTTTTGCTTCAGCAGGAGGTATGATTTCAGTCAATTCAATATTTGTAACTGAAACTCCACAATCTAATTGGTGTAAAATCCTTTGCGTATTGTTGATTAAATCAGAAGACATTTGCGATTTGCCACTTGTCAAAACACTATCAATATCTAAGGATGATATTATTGATGTTAATTCACCACTTACAACGCCATCAATTAATTTATCTATATACTTATAATACAATGCATATCTAATTGGTTCATCTATAACATATTTTAATTTAGCATTTATAAATACGATATTTGAATCACCAGTTATTAAGTATCCATTACTTTTTATATCATCAGATATAGTTGCTCCATAAGAATAATGCGTTTTAATATTTTTTTCTTGTACAGTTTTAACTGGTACTTTTATTACTTCATCAATAAAAAAAGGTAAGGCAAAATGTAAACCTGGTTGTTTTATTTGTTGTTGTTGCGTTACACCTACTAATTTACCAAATCTTAAAACAACTGCTACTTCATTACTTTCAACTCTAAAAATACCTGAAAGCAAGATAAGCAAACATGCACCTGCTATAATCCATTTAAAATACTTTATTATATATACTATTATATTAGTAAAATTATCAAAATTTTTATTATCCATAACATCACCTAATTTAAATTTTCAATTATATCAAATGGAGAATCCTCTTGCCTCATTATGATAACTGTATTTGGATTCACTGAATTTTCAAGTGCTATCAGTTTTTTTAAGAATATAAATAGCTCTGAATTTTTATCATATGCTTCACCATAAAGTTGGGCAATTTGTTTCTCTGTTTCAGCATCTATTTGTGCTGCTTCTATTTGACCATTTGACAATATTTCTGCAGCATCAGCATTTGCTTGACCTTCTATTATAGCTGCATCTCTATTTCCTTCTGAAATAAATTTAGAAACATATTTTTGTCTATCGGCTATCATTTGGTCAAATACACTTTGAATATTTGCAGACGGTAATGCTAACCTTTTTATTTTTAATGTACTTATATTTATTCCATAGTTTTCTAATGCAGCAGTAGAAACTTGCTTTTCTATTTGCTTTGATATTTCATTTATTTTTATGCTTTCCAAATCTGTAGAAACCAAAGCAGATAATTTATAGTTTCCAAGTACACTGTTTTTTATATTTGCAACTAAATCATTCAAATGCTTTTGAGCGACAAAAGTATTTTCTACACTAGTATAATATTTTTCTGTATCACTAATATTCCATACTAAATATGTTTGTAAAATAATATTTATTTTATCATTAGTCAATGTTTCAGTAAATCCTGAATCCATATATTGATTTCTCTTGTCATATACAATAACTTTATCAATAGGTGCTGGTAATTTAAAATGCAATCCTGATTCTATATATATATCCTTTATTTCTCCAAATCTTGTTACAATCGCACATGAACCTTCTCTTACTGTAAATGTAAAACCAGTAACTATAACTATTAATATAAATAGAATTAAAAATATCCATTTTAGTTGTTTTTTCATTTTTATCTCCTTTTACATGTTATTCATTAAGTATAATTGGATTTTGTGAACCATATATATATCTGGACAAATCATCTCCTATATTGGGAGAAAACACATATACTTTTTTATTCTTAATAATTTTCTCATAAGTATTTAGATATTTGTTTAGCCTAAAGCTAGAAGGATTAATTTTGTACGCTTCTAATGCTGCATAGTACACAGCCATTTCTGTTGAGGCTTCTGTTACTCTTTCTTTTTGTTTTTTTTGTGCGTTAATAATTGATGTTTCACTAGCTTGTTTAGCCTCTATTATTATTTTTTCTGCTTCAGTTTCTGCTTTTGTTATAATTGCTTGTTTATCAATACTTGCATTGACAACTTTTTGGTATACATCAGCAATTTGAACTGGTGGATGTATACTTTCTATTATTACTTCATTAACTTTTAAACCAAGTTTGCTTTCTTTACTAAATTCAGACAATTCTTTCTGTAGAGACATTGATAAATTACTTCTATCTATAGTTAAAAATGTATCTAAAGTAGTATTAATAGTTCTATTCATTAATATTTCATATGCTTTTGCGTTTAACATTTCTTCAGGTTTTGAAAAATTTGTTAAATATGTGTATAAATCATCTATATAGTACATTAATTTAACATTGATGGATATTAACTCATTTCCGTTTCCCAAAAGCAAACTATATTCTCCTCCGTCATGTTGCTGTGTCCATAGAAAATCTGTTGATTCTGAGGATTCATATCCAATTTGCATGTTTTTAATTCGTTTCACATCGTAAATTTCCACTTTTTCTATGGGCCAAGGAAATTTAAAATGTAAACCCTCGTTTACAACAGAATCTTGTGAAATTTGTCCAAATCTATATACTATAGCATTTTGATATGGTTTTACGATAAACAATGATGTGGCTAATAAAATAGTTATGCATATGCCTATTGCAAATACTGGAATTGTTTTTGCTATGTACTTTAAGCTCCAAAGTGATTTTAGTGATATACTAGTGTAGCTTTGTATAACATCAAAGATATTTTCTTGAGTTTTTGAATTATTTGTTTGCAAGTTAATATCATGTCTATGTAAGAATGGTAAAATATTATAATTAAATTCTACCAATACATTTTTCTTTATTACTGATAAAACAAGTGATACAGTGAAAGAAAGTGTCAAATATGTTGCTATAATTGTAAAAATATAGGGTAATGCTTTTATAAAACTAATTTTCAACATAATATTTAATGATATTGTGACTGCTGTAATTAAACACATTACTCCGGAAATAAGCAATATATTTGAAATAAATGTATGTGCTTGCTCATCTTTTTTCTGAATAAAAATTTTTCTAATTACTAGCAATGCACAAGAAGAAATTAGTATAATAGAAACATGTGTGTATGAGTATGTAAAGTAACTTATGCTCCATTTTAACGGATAATCTATATAAAAATTTTTTATAAAATTCAAACTAACAAAAAATAATATTAACAAATATGCTATTACAATAATATTTTCTGCTTTTGATTTCTTGTCTGTATCAATATTTTGTTGCGTATCATCTTTTTCATATTGTATATTGTGCAAATTTGTAGCTACATCTTTAGCGTCGTTTTCGGTTTTAGTATCAATTGTTTTGGTTTTTTCTTCTATTTTTTCATCTGCAAAAATATCTTTCTCTTGTTTAGTAGCTTCGGTTTTTAATCTTGTAATTCTATCGATAAACTTAGTTATAATATTGTTAGTTTTATCTGTTTCATTAAAATTTTCTTCTTCGAATATACTACAATTATTTTTCTTTGCTTGTTCTTTACTCATATTGTCATGTGTATCTTTAGTTTTTATAGTCTCATAGTATTTTTTTTGATCTTTGCTATCTACATTAATTTTATTTTTACTATATTCATCATTTTTGTCATCTTCATCACCAAATAGTATTATATTTTTTAAATAAATGAAAAATGCTATTAATAAAAGCAATTTAAACATATAAAATAAAATACTTGATAATTGACTTAAAATTATTGATGTTCCACCATACAATGATATTATTTTAATAGTAGAAATAACAAAAGCTAAAATTATTATTGGAAGAAAATTAAGATTTCTAATTTTTTTATCTTTAGTTATTTCATTTTTATTATCATTTTCATTCTTCATAATTTATACCTTCACACCTTCTTTAAATATGTAAATATTATTGCTAGAATCATTGGGTTAGTACTCTCTAACTAAAATAATATAACATTATATAATATAAATGTCAATATAACTGATATATGCAAAAAAATTTTTAGTTAATAATATTCAGTTTTATATATCTAGATGTAATAAAACAAAAAATGTAGAATATTAGGGAAGATAGAATATGCTAAATGCAAAAGTAATAAAGATATGTATATATTGTTTAGCAGAGTAATGATATAATAGTATAAAAATATAAGTGTTAAGGTTACTAAAAAACAAAAATCTATCCATGCCCATAATATATATATATATAAATTAATTAGCTGAGGTATTTATAAAAATTAAATAAAACAAAAGTTTTTTTAATTGATTAAATCATTAGATTTATTAAAATCAATAATAATTCAACAAATAAATTTATTGATTTTTTAATGTTCGTATGGTAATGTATACTGTGTATATTTAGATATATTTACAAAAAAAGATGAATTCGAATGATTGGAGCGGGATATGAAAAAATTTAAACAGTTTATGATTAATAATAATTCTATTATTATAGATATTCTATATTATATTTACTTTATAATTTCAATTTGTGTAAAGGTATTTTATTTGCAATTTACTACAGGCTTAAGTATTAATAGTTCTTATTACCACGATATAAATGTAAATGCTATACGCGCAGCGATGTGTATTGTACTTATAATTTTTTCTTTGTTTTTCTTGATATTTAAGAAGAAAAGAAATGGTGCATTATTTGTAGTTAATATTATACTAAGTGTGTTGTTTTTAGCAGATACGTTGTATTTTAGATATTATCAATTACCTTTAAGTGTATCACTTCTATATCAACTAAAACTAATTAGTGATATTGGAGGTAGCACAGGAAGCTTATTTAAAATTAAAGATATTATATTTTTTATAGATTTACCTGTATATATAATTTTTGCATTAACAAAAAGAAAATTCAAGAAAAATTATCCTGTAAAAGTTATAAAAAGAAGATATGCCTTTGTAGCATCTATTATTATTTTTGCCGCTGCATCACTTATGTTTAATAATATTTATAAAAATGTTAATGTTTCATTGCATGCGTATGATAGAAACTATGCAGCAAAGGATTTAAGTATATTATATTATCATTACTATGATTTTAAAACATTTATGGATGATGAGATACAAAGAAAGAAGGCTGTGACTGATGAAGAAAAAGAAACAGTCACAAGTTATTTTAAAAATAAAAACAATGAAAAAATTAAAAATCCGTTGTACAATGGTATAGCAAAAGATAGAAATTTGATAATTGTTCAAGTTGAGGCATTGCAGAATTTTGTTATTGAAAAAACAATCAATGACCAAGAAATTACTCCATTTTTAAATGCTATGATAAACGATAAGGATACTATATATATGGATAATATTTACCATCAGGTTGCAGGTGGTAACACAGCAGATGCAGAGTTTTTGGTAAATAACTCCTTATATCCAGTTGGTTCGGGTGCTGTATACTTTAGATATCCAAATAATTTATATAATTCTTTACCAAAAGCCATGATAAAAAATGGTTACAAAACATATGCAGCACATGCTTATAAACCATCATTTTGGAACAGACAAAAATTCTATAGCAATGTTGGATTCGAAACGTTCTACCATTTATATTCATATGATTTAGATGAAATAATTGGTTGGGCTGTAAGTGATGAATCGTTTTTTAGACAAACACTAAATAAAATTAATATAGATGACAAGTTTTACTCTTTTAATGTAACACTAAGTAGCCATCATCCTTATGATGCTTTTATTGGTATGGATAACTTAGATGTTGGAGAATATCAAGGCAAACAGGTAGGAAATTATCTAAAGGGTGCAAGATATGATGATTATGCACTAGAAAAATTATTTGATATGTTAAAGGAAAAAGGATTATATGACAATTCTGTCATTGTAATTTACGGAGACCATTCAGCTATATTTGAAGATCAAGCTAGTGATTTAACTAAATTCTTAGATATAGAGTATAACGATTATAATTGGAAGAAAATTCAGCAAATACCTGTATTTATTCATGTTCCAGATAGTGATATAAACCAAAGAATATCTAATATTGGAGGTCAAATTGATATATTGCCAACAGTAAGCAATCTTTTAGGTATAGATATGCCTTATGCTTTAGGTAAGGATATGTTAAACCTACCAAATGGAGAGGGATACGCAGTATTGAGATATAGCTCAGTTATGACTGATAAATATATGTATTTGAACGAAACATCTACTGTTTATGATATGGAAACAGGAAAAGAGTTAAATAAAGACGAATATATTAATGATATTCGTAAAAAGTTAATTGACTTAAAGGTTTCAGACATAATAATTAATAAGGATTATTTTAGAAAAATTAACAAATAACAATTGACATTTTTTAAACATCGGTACTAAGGAGATATTATGAAGAAAATATTTAATTACAATAATTTTAATAAAGTTGCTATCATATTGATAGTTCTTAGCTTGGTAGTAGGTTTTTATACAGCTTTTCAAAGAATTTCTTTTGAAAGCAATTATAAAACTGTTGAAATTTCTATGGATTTTGAAGAAACGGAGAAGTTTGCAAATCAAACTGATTCAGACATAAAGTTTTGGTTAGACAAATTTAGTGAATTAGGGACAGAGTCAGTTGTTATTCAAGAGGAAACAATTAACTCACTTATAAAAGATGGAAAAAAAATTAAAACATATTTTGTGAGTGAATTGTCAAAAGATTTGAATTGGGAAGCTGATATGCCAACTAGACTAGTTCATGATATAGAAAATAATAAATTATCTGCTAATGATGTTATTGTTACTACAAAAGATAAAGAAGTTTTCGATTATATTGTAAAGGGATTGAAGTTGAGATATACATCGGAAATTTATGATGTTTATGAAGATAATGGTGTTAAATTTATTGTTCTTAAAGGAATTGTTGATGATGTATATTATAGTTCATCTGCAACTATATACAATGTTTTTGGTAAATCTGTTGCAAGTATTAAAAAAGTTGTAGATTCAAGACTTTTAAATATAGGTATTGGATATTCAGAAGAAAAAATTAATTTAGCAAAAGATAGTAACTTAGATGTTATTTTAAGACCGATAAATTATCCGAGATTTACTGGAAATCTAGTAGAGGCTTATCAATCGGAAAATGAAAAATACGGAATTATCCCAAGAGTATACTTAGCTTATGGTAAAGAAATTTTGGGATATCCTGAAAACACTGATGAATTTAAAGAATTTGTTAAAGAAAACAATATTAGCTCTGTTTTAGTTGAAACTGGAACTCAAAGAGAAAACTTAAAGCAAAAAGGGTTGAATGAGTTAGTTGAAGATACTAATTATGAAACTGTTAGAGCATTTACTATGTGGGACTGGATAAGACAAAAATATCAAGTCTATGGGTATAATGGAGCAGAAGAAATAGAAAATTCTCTTTACAGAGCTGTGACAGAAAGAAATATTAGATTTATATTGTTTAAACCGTTCTTTGAAGGTAGTAATAAGTATTTAACTGATGTTGATGAGTACGAAAGAACATTTAATTCATTATCAGATAGATTAGATGCTCATGACATGTCTTTTGGTAAAGCTAACCCTATAACTGATTTCCACGTTGGTAATTTAAGACTTGGAATATTGTGTGTCGGTGTTGCTTTAGCAAGTGTGTTCTTGTTTAATAGTGTTTTTAAAATCAAAAATTTATTTGGCAAAATATTATATTTACTAGCATTATGTTCTTTCTTTGCACCTTTTGTTTCAAGAAATTTATCATCAACTTTATTTGCTTTATTGGCAGCTATTGCATTTTCAGGGCTTGCAATATACTATTTTATGTCAATGATTAAAAAAATTAAAACAAGTAATAAAAACTTAGGCACTTTACAGGTTATACTAAAGTCTACTATTATTTTAGTTGTGACAAGTTTATTAAGTTTATTTGGTGCAATATTTATAGTTTCAATTTTAGCAGATGTAAAATATATGTTAGAGCTAGATATATTTAGAGGTGTAAAAGCGGCTCAATTGATGCCAATATTGATATTCTTATTGATTTTAATTATACAATTTATCAATAATAATTCTAAAAATAATAACTTAAGAAAAACACTAAGTCCAATTAAAAAGTTATTAGATGCTAATATAAAAGTCTATTATATCATATTGGCTGGAATATTGATGGTTATTGGTTATGTATACATTGCTAGAACAGGTCATGAAACTAATGTGCAACCATCTGAACTTGAGTTAATTATAAGAAACTTTTTAGAGAATGTGCTTATAGCAAGACCTAGAACCAAGGAATTTTTAATAGCATTTCCCGCTTTATTTGCTGCAGTATTTGCAGCGAACAAGAAAATTCCGTTTTTGACTGAAGTAAGTATGCTTTTAGCAGTTATTGGAACATCTTCAATAATTAATACATTCTGCCACATTAGAACGCCTTTATATCTTTCTATTGATAGAACATTTATTTCAATAGGTTTTGGTATAATTATTGGCTGTATTGCAATAATTATATTAAATGGTATTTATAAAATTTATACAAAGGTACAGGAGCGATTAAATTGAAAAATATACTGTTAGCAGGATATTATGGTTTTGGAAACTTAGGGGATGAAGCAATACTTGAAATGTTTTTAGAATTATTTAAGAATAGCAAAAACATTGATAAAGTTACCGTTTTATCTGGAAATGCAACAGAAACAAAAGATAAATATAACGTAAATGCAATTGGTAGATATGATATTGCTAGTGTGTTTTCAAATTTATTGAAATCAGATGTTCTAGTTTTTGGTGGCGGCAGTTTGCTGCAAGATGTAACTAGCAAAAGAAGTATCTATTATTACTTATCATTGATTGTTTTAGCTAAAATGCTAAGAAAAAAAGTTATATTGTTAAGTCAGGGAATTGGACCTATTCATGAGTCTAATTTCAAAAATGTTGGAAGAGTGTTAAAAAAGGCAGATATAATTACAGTTCGTGATTATAAATCTATAGAGATATTGGAAAGCATGAATGTTAAAAAAGAAAGAATAAAGTTTTCGGCAGACCCAGTTATTGATTTATGCTCTGAAAGTAAAATTTTTAAAACAAGTGGTAAGAAAAAGGTTTGTTTTTCACTTAGAAACTGGAAAGACCTAGATTTAAAAAATGATGTTTGCAATGTAGTTGAAAGATTATATAAAAATGATATCGAATGTACTTTTATATGTTTTCATCATAATATAGACTCTAAGCTTTTAGAGGAGTTAGAAGAAATATTAGGAGAAAAGGCAATATTTATTAAAAATAGATTATCCACAAAAAATGTATTAGATATAATTAAAAACATGGATGTACTTGTTGGAGTAAGATTGCATGCTTTGATATTAGCGGCATCAGCATTTGTACCATTTATTGCATTATCATACGATCCAAAGATTGATGAGTTCTTAAAATGCTTGGATTTAGAATCATTTACTGATATGAATCATGTAAACTCAATTGATAGCGATGCATTGTATGGTGAAATTATCAATAAAATTAACAATAAAGACGAAGAACAATTAAAGCTTGAAAAAAGTGTTAACGAATTAAGAAAAACATTGGATGTAAATGTTAAAATAATAGAAGATATTTAGTGGTGATGAGATGGATAAAATTAATATTATGGGTACTAGAATAAATAATATCAATATGGAAGAAGCAGTAAAAATGTGTGATGATACGATTGACAATAACGAGAAATTTATCATATATACACCGAATTCTGAAATTATAATGATTGCAAAAGATGATGATGAGTTTAGAAATTTACTAAATAATTCTGATATAAATATACCTGATGGTATAGGACTTATATATGCTTCTAAAATAAAAAAAATGCCTCTAAAAGAAAAAGTGGCAGGATATGATTTATCTTTTAACCTTATAAAATTAGCAAATAAGAAAAAATTAAAATTATATATAGTTGGTGGTAAACCAGGTGTAGCACAAAAGGCTGCTCAAAAGATAAATGAAAAGTACCCGAATGTTAATGTGGCTGGTACAAATGATGGATACTTTAAAGGAACACACTTAGGTATGCCAGGCCACGAAGAGGAAAAAAAAGTAATACAAGATATAAATTCTAAATCGCCAGATATATTATTTGTTGGATTCGGAGCTAAAAAGCAAGAGCAATGGATTGAGACAAATAAAGATAAAATAGATTGCAAAGTTTTTATAGGTAATGGTGGTACTATTGATGGTATAGCAGGAAATGTTAAAAGAGCACCTGATATTTTCATTAAGCTTGGTTTGGAATGGTTTTATAGATTAATGAAAGATCCATCTAGGATTAAAAGACAGATACTTTTACCTAAATTTATGTTAGCGGTTATGTTTGGCGGCAAAAATGTTGTAAAAGAATCAAAATAAATTAATTATAAATTATATTGGAGGACTTTATGAAACTATTTATTGATACAGCAAATATAGAAGATATTATAAAAGCAAATGATATGGGTATAATATGTGGAGTAACTACAAATCCTACGCTAATTGCAAAAGAGGGAAGAAATTTTCACGAAACAATAAAGGAAATAGCATCAATAGTAGATGGACCAATTAGTGCTGAGGTAATAGCTACTGAATCAGACAAAATGGTAGAAGAAGCGTTAGTATTAGCAGCGCTTCATAAAAATGTTATTGTAAAAATACCTATGACAGATGAAGGACTTAAAGCAGTAAAAATTCTTTCAGCTAAAAATATTAAAACAAATGTTACTCTTATATTTTCAGCAGCACAAGCTTTACTTGCAGCTAAAGCTGGAGCAACTTATGTTAGTCCATTTGCAGGACGTTTAGATGATATAGGATTTGATGGTATTAAATTAATTGAAGAAATAGTAAGTATATTTGAAAACTATAATGCTATTAATACTCAAATCATTGCTGCTAGTATCAGAAACCCTATACATGTAACACGTGCAGCTGAAGTTGGCTGTCATATAGCAACAGTACCATTTAAAATATTAAATCAAATGTTAATGCATCCTTTAACTGACAAGGGAATTCAACAATTTTTATCTGACTGGGAAAATAAATTTAATTAAATAAATACTATTTTGGAGGAAATTATGAGTTATACACAATTAGAAAACATAGCTACTAGTATTAGAAGAAGTATAGTTCAAATGGTACATGATGCATCAAGTGGACATCCAGGTGGTTCATTATCAGCTGTTGAAATTGTAACATATCTATACTTTAAAGAAATGAATATCAATACACCTGATGATGAAAACAGAGATAGATTTATACTATCAAAGGGTCATGCAGCACCTGTATTGTATTCGACGTTAGCTGAAAAAGGGTTTATAGATAAAGAATCTTTAAAAACACTTAGAAGAATTAATTCTAAGATGCAAGGTCACCCTGATATGAGAAAAGTTAGTGGAGTTGAAGTTTCAACAGGTTCATTAGGTCAAGGATTGTCAATTGGAAATGGTATGGCAATGGGATTTAAAATGGACAAAAAGCCTAACAGAGTATTTGTATTATTAGGTGATGGAGAGATACAAGAAGGCATGGTTTGGGAAGCAGCAATGTTTGCTGGACATAATAAACTAAACAATGTTACAGCTATTTTAGACCACAATGGTCTACAAATTGATGGTAAAAATGAAGATGTAGTAACTGTAGAGCCTTTAGATAAAAAATTTGAAGCTTTTGGATGGCATGTAATAAAAGTAGATGGACATGATTTTGTAGCTATTGAAAATGCTTTTGAAGAAAGAAAAAAAATAACTGATAAGCCTGTAATGATAATTGCACAAACAGTTAAAGGAAAAGGCGTATCATTTATGGAAAACAATCCAGGATGGCATGGTAAGGCTCCTAGTGATGAAGAATTACAAATTGCTTTAAATGAATTAGGAGGTACTAAATAATGGCTAAAGTAGCAACTAGACAAGCATATGGTGAAGCTCTGAAAATATTGGCAGAAAAAAATCCTAATATAGTAGTATTAGATGCTGACCTTTCAAAATCAACTAAGACAGCTGAATTTAAAAAGGTAGCACCTGAAAGATTTATAAATGTAGGTATTGCTGAACAAAATTTAATTGGTACAGCAGCCGGATTATCATTAAGTGGAAAAATACCTTTTGCAAGCTCATTTGCAATGTTTGCAGCTGGTAGAGCTTTTGAAATAGTTCGAAATACTGTTGCATATCCGAAATTAAATGTTAAAATTGCGGCTACACACGCAGGACTTACTGTTGGTGAAGACGGCGCGTCTCATCAAGCATTAGAGGATATAAGTATAATGAGAAGTATACCAAACATGGTAGTGTTAAATCCTGCTGATGGAGTTGAAGCTAAAAAAGCAGTTATTGCTGCAGCCGAATACCAAGGACCTGTTTATATAAGACTTGGTAGAGCTGCAGTTGAAGAAATATTTGATGATAGCTATGATTTCCAAATTGGCAAAGGTGTTGAATTAGTTAAAGGTGATGATGTAAGTATCATTGCTACAGGTATACTGCTTGAAAAAGCATTGAAAGCATCTGAAATATTAAAATTAGAAGGTATCAATGCAAGAGTAATTAATATTTCTACAATTAAGCCTATAGATGCACAATTAATAATCGATGCAGCAAAGGCAACAAAAAAAATAGTAACTTGTGAAGAACATAGTATTATAGGTGGACTAGGAAGTGCTGTTTTAGAAACTATTTCAGAAGAGTGTCCAGTTCCTGTTATTAGAGTAGGCGTGAAAGATACTTTTGGTGAATCTGGAAAGCCAAATGAATTATTAGAAAAATATGGTCTAACAGAAAATGATATAGTTAATGCAGTTAAGAAGTTATGTAAGTAATAAGAAGTATAAAGCTCATATACAAATTGAAAAACTTTGTATATGAGTTTTTTATTTTTGAAAATTGTACATAAATACCTTTAAATCGAATATAGATATTACTAGAATGTTAGTAGCATTACAAATAAATATTCGAGGGAGGATTTATGAAAAAAACTATTGGGATAGTTATAGTAATTGTTATAGTGATAGCACTCGTTTACTTCTTTATATTTTCAAAGGATAGACCGAAATCTATCGAATTTACACCTGTAGAAGAGGAAGATATTCCAGCACAAATAGCTGAGATACTTCCAAACTATAGAATGAAGGAAAAAGCTTTAGTATGTAAAGTAAATGATGAAATATATGTTGTAGTAACTAGGGGAGAAAAAGCTTCAGCAGGTTATGAAGTTGAAATTAAAAAAATATATTTAGAAAATGTTGATAATGAGATGACAGTTAGAGTTGTTGCAGAGTTTACTGACCCAAAACCAGGTGAAGTCCAGGCTCAAATATTGACATATCCTTATACAATTGTAAAGACAGAACTAGAAGAGTTACCAACAAAAGTTGTACTTGATAAGGAATACAAAAAATAGTGTACTTAATTCTTACAGAAAAATAAAACTATAGCTGTTTTAATATAGTTTTATTTTTTTGTAATTATATAAAATATTACTTTTTAATATATTTTTACGTTTTTTTTAATAATAAGGTAGAAAAAAATATTAAAATAAGGTAAAATAAATATAAAAGTAGAAAAAGTATTAATAATAAGTTTAAAAATGATATTAAGTAAAATTTTGGTGGTTGGTAAATTAATAATATATAATATTATAAGATGAGGTGTGGAATGTTTGAATTTATTGATGTTAGTAAGATATTTAAAAAAGAATTTCTTGCTATAAATAAGATAAATCTTAAAATTGAGCAAGGTGAATTTGTTTTTTTAGTTGGAAAGAGTGGAGCAGGAAAAAGTACATTAGTTAAATTGTTGTTGAAGGAAGAAAATCCAACAATGGGAACTATATTATATAAAAATGAGGATATAACGAAAATTAGAAGAAGAAACATATCAACGTATAGAAGAAACATAGGTTTTGTTTTTCAAGATTACAGATTGTTGCCCAAAATGACAGTTTATGAAAATGTTGCATTTGCAATGGAGATAATAGGTACAAGCCATAAAACAATTAGAAGAGAAATACCAACAGTTTTAAGCATGGTTGGACTTAGTGATAAATCCAAATCATATCCAGATGAATTGTCAGGTGGAGAAAAACAAAGAGTTGCAATTGCAAGAGCTGTAGTAAACAGACCAGAAATAATTATCGCAGATGAACCTACAGGAAATCTTGACCCTGAAACATCGCAGGAAATTATGAAGATATTTACAGAAATAAATAGAAGAGGAACGACTCTTATAATGGCAACACATGACAAAGATATTGTCAATAGGCTTCACAAGAGAGTTGTTGAGCTAAAGAAAGGTGCAATAATAAGAGATATCAAATCAGGAGGGTATGCAAATGAAGGCTAAAAAATTTAAATATATTATGAGACAAACCTTCCAAAGTATATGGAGAAACAAGCTTATGGGCATTGCATCAATAGGTTCGGTAACAGCTGTTTTGATAATACTTGGCTACATACTTATGATTGTATTAAATGTTAATAATGTTGCAATGGTTACAAAAGAGGAATTTGACCAAATTGTTGTATATATTAAAGATGAATCTACCGAAGATGAGATTAAAAAACTTGGAGAAGAACTAGAAAAAATAGATGGAGTCCTAACTACAGTATATAAGCCAAAGGAAGAAGCATTAGAAGAATTAAAGGGTGAATGGGGAGATGAGGCATCCCTTTTAGAGGATTTGAGAAGAAATCCCTTGCCAAATTCTTATATCATTCAAGTTAAGGATGTAATATATTCTGATTCTGTTATTTCAAAAGTTAAGCAGTTAGAAGGTATTGAGAGTACAAGATATTATCAAGAAGCAGTAAAAAGCTTAATATCTATTTCTAATATTCTTAAAAAAATAGGTGTTATTGTTACTTTAATACTTATTTTGATTAGTATATTTATTATTTCGAATACAGTCAAAATTACGGTTGTATTTAGAAGAAAAGAAATTGAGCTAATGCAATATATAGGAGCTACCAATGGGTATGTAAGAGGACCATTCTTAATTGAGGGTATAATATTAGGAATTCTAGGTTCTTTAATTGCAATAGGTATAATTGCTTTTAGTTACAATTACTTTACTGACTATATGACAAACTATTTCGCATTAGTATCAGGTTTTTCAAATTACATTATTAACTTTAATATGATTTTAAAAGATATTGTAATTATATTTTTGACTATTGGAACTGGCATAGGAACACTTGGCAGCTTGATATCACTTAAAAAATTCTTAAATGCATAGAGGTGGAAAATGAGATTTAAAAGAGCAGTTTCTTTAGCTTTAATTTCTGTATTTGTATTACTGTTATTCAATCCAATAGATGCAAATGCAAGTATTTCAAGCTTAGAACAGCAAATAAGAGAAAACAACCAAAAGAAACAAGAATTAGAGAAACAAAAGAAAGAGCTTAAAAATGAAAAAAATGAGACATTAAAAGAGATTAGGTCATTAGATATAGAAATTGACGGCCTAAATCTAGAGGTTGAAGGCTTGCAGCTTGAAATAGACGATTTAAGTAAAAAAATAGAAGATAATGGAGCATCTGTTATACAGCTTGGCAAAGAGATAGATGCTAATAACATAATATTGGAAAAGAGGCTTAGAGCTACATACAAGCAAGGCGGTACGGGATATTTAGAGCTTATATTAAAATCAGATAGCTTATCTGAAGCACTTACCAGAATTGATATGATACAATTAATTCTAAAAGATGATGTTGAGCTTCTAAAAAGCATTGAAGTGCAAAAAAGTAATGTAACCGCATTAAAGCTTCAACAAGAGGAAGAAAGAAAAGAAATTGAAACTATTAAACAAAATCTGTTGACTAAGCGAAATGAAATTTCTTCAGCACAAAACAAAAAAGAAAGTTATATGGTTAGTTTGGAGAGTAACATAAAGGAAATGGAAGCTCAAGAAGCAAGACTTGAACAGGTAAATGCAAAGTTTGAAAAACAAATTCAGAAACTTCAGCTTGAAATGGAGTATGCTGGTGGTGAAATGAGTTGGCCAGTACCTGGTCATTATAGAATTACATCACCTTTTGGAGGAAGACGTCACCCTTTATATGGCTATTGGTCTTTTCATAGAGGTATTGATATAGCTTGCTATTATAAGACAAATGTTGTAGCTGCTAACTCTGGAGTGGTAATGGTTGCTGGTTGGCACTATTCATATGGTAATTATGTAATCATAGACCATGGTGGTAAAATTTCTACTGTTTATGGTCATAACACAAAGCTTCTAGTTAAAGCTGGACAAAAGGTTACAAAAGGTCAGGTTATTGCACTTAGCGGTTCAACTGGAGAGTCAACAGGACCACATGTACACTTTGAGGTAAGAAAAAATGGAGCTGTAGTTGATCCAATGCCATATGTAAAAAAATAAACTATATAATAAATAATATAGCACACTATTGTTATGAAATAACAATTAGTGTGCTATTTAAATGTACTTATATTTTAATTTGCTTGTGCTTTGTGATTGAATTGGTCAAATATAGTATCTAACATTTTAGAATCAATTGTTTCATGTTTAAGTAAGTAGTTCGCTATATACTCTATTAGTGATTTATTGTTTTTTATTAAAATTAATGCTCTTGCATATAATTCTTTAGATAATTCAGTTGCTTCTTTTTTTATTGGTTCTGCAAAATATTTGAAAAGTTGTTCATCAACAAATACATTTTCTAATTCCTTGCTCATACCATAGCTGCAAATAATTTCATAGGTTATATTGGTTGCTTCTTTTAAATCACTTGAAGCGCCTGATGATATTTCCCCAATAAAAACTTCTTCAGATGCTCTGCCTGCCAAAAGTATAATAATTCTATTGTATAGTTCGTTTTTAGTGTATAAATATTTATCCTCAATAGGAAACTTTATAACATAACCTAATGCTTTATCTCTTGGAATAATTGATACTTTTTGAATTTTATCTATATCTAGTATTTTAGCTGCAATTGCATGACCAGCTTCATGGTATGCAACGGTTTTCTTCTCTATCTTGCTAATAGTTGGGTTTTTAATTTCTAACCCTGCTGCAATTTTTTCAATTGCAAACTCAAAATTTCCCTGTATAATTTTTTTGCTTTTATCTCTTATTGCTTTAAGAGCAGCTTCGTTTGCTATATTTGCAAGTTGTGCACCAGAAAATCCATGGGTTTTGTTGGCTATATCTGATAATGATACGTCTTTATCAAGTGGCTTGTTTTTAGTGTGAACTTCTAATATTTTTAATCTAGTGTTAAAATTTGGATTTCCAACATAAATTTTTCTGTCAAATCTTCCTGGTCTTAAAAGTGCTTCATCCAATAAGTCTAGTCTATTGGTTGCAGCTATAACTATTACATTATTTGAGTTATTAAATCCATCTAGTTCAACTAGAAGCTGATTCAAAGTTTGGTCTTTTTCATTGTTGCTTTCAGAGTTGCGCTTGCTGCCTAGAGCATCTATTTCATCAACAAAAATGATACTTGGAGATTCTTTTTTTGCCTTCTCAAATAGTGTTCTAACTCTTTTAGCTCCAACGCCTACGTATTTCTCAACAAACTCAGAACCACTTGCGTATATAAATGTAGCTTTTGCTTCACCTGCTATAGCTTTAGCAAGTATAGTTTTTCCAGTACCAGGCGGACCATGTAGTATAACACCACGAGGTACTTTTGCATCCATTGCTGTGTATTTTTTGTCGTCATTTAGGTAGTCAATTATGTCGTCAAAGTCTTCTTTTATTTCTTCCAACCCTGCAATATCATCAAAAGTAAATTTAGAAACTTCAATATCAGTTTTTTTCTTTTCGAAGTTATTGATAGAGACTGGTTGCTGATCAGAAATGTCGGTGTAATTATCATTACCTTTTTTTGATTTAAAGTAGTAACCTATCAGCATTATAGAATATACTAATAATGGTATAAATAATATTAGTGGTAATTCAAAAAATTTCGATAAAATAAATAAGATAATATTGTAGCAAACAAATATAAAAGATAGAAGGTAAAATCCTTTTTTCATTTTAGCTCCTTTTGATAATTATAGTATAATATTCTTTTATTTATAGAGTAAACAAAAATTGTTTAAATATTCTGTGTTTATTTTTACCGTTAAATGAAAAACTATTACAAAAATTAAAAATAATTATTGACAAGATAATATTGTTGCTATATAATTTAGTAGAGCAAGAAGAAGTGACCGCTTCTCACCTTACGACGTATTTATACTGTTAGTATGGTTATTCATAAAAGATACAAAAAAATTGTATGTTTGAGATAGCGGTGATAAGCTATCTTTTTTAATTATAGGAGGTGTATCTTTATTAAAGAACTTCAAATTAACGAACAGATTCGTGAAAAGGAAGTAAGAGTCATTGACTCGGAAGGAAATCAGTTAGGCGTGTTAAGTATTGATGAAGCATTAGACTTAGCTGATAAACAAAAGTTAGATTTAGTTAATATTTCACCTAATGCTAAACCACCTGTTTGTAGGATAATGAGCTATGGAAAATATAAATATGAATTAACTAAGAAAGAAAAAGAATCTAAAAAGAAACAAAAGGTAATTAATGTAAAAGAGATTAGATTAACTCCTAATATTGAAGAGCATGATTTATCAGTTAAAGCCAAGAATGCAACTAAGTTTTTAAAAGGCGGAAACAGAGTTAAAGTTTCTGTAAGATTTAGAGGAAGAGAAATGGGTTATTCAGAAATTGGTAGGAAAGTCTTAAAGAAATTTGCTGAAATAACAAGCGAGGTTTCAACTATAGATAAAATGCCTAAAATTGAAGGAAGAAATATGATAATGTTTTTAAATCCTAAAAATTAACACAATAAGGAGGAAGTGTAATGCCAAAGGTTAAAACTAACAGATCAGCAGCTAAAAGATTTACAAAAACAGGAAGTGGAAAATTCAAAAGATCTAAGTCAGGCTCAAATCACTTTACTGGAAAAAAAGAAAGTAACAGAATAAGAAATTTAAGAAAAAGTACTTTAGTATCTGATGCAGATACTCCAAAAATTAGAAAAATACTACCATACTAGTAGTTACCATAAAGGAGGAAATTAAAAATGGCAAGAGTAAAAAGAGCCGTTAACGCTAAAAAGAATCACCGTAAAATCCTAAAACTTGCTAAAGGATACTATGGTGCTAAAAGTAAACATTTTAAAATGGCAAATCAAGCTGTTATGAAATCATTAACTTATGCATATGTAGGAAGAAAATTAAAGAAGAGAGAATACAGACAATTGTGGATAGCAAGAATTAATGCTGCTACAAGAGCAAATGGTATTTCATATAGTAAATTCATATATGGATTAAAGCAAAATAATATAGAAATTAACAGAAAAATGCTTTCTGAAATGGCTATATATGATCCAGCAGGATTTACACAATTAGTAGAATTAGTAAAATAGATTTTTGATAAATTATTGAACAAGTAAACAAATGAAAGGCTGTAACTGAACAGTCTTTTTTTATTTTAGGGGCTATCACTCCTCTATATTTTGTTAATATATGTTTAGTAGCATAACAATATTACAGCTTTTTTGCTAAAATAAACATTAATTTAGTTTAATATTATTACAGTTTTAAAAAATATATTGAAAATTTTTTATAATATTGTATAATTGTATACATTAACATAAATTTTATATAAATTATATGTGTTTTGAATTGTTTACAATAAATATTAGGTAGTATAATATTTTGAATTAAATAAATATTATATTTCATTGATAAAAGTAGGTGAGTTAATATGAAAGTTAATAACGTTAATGGTAATCCTCTAAAAAATAATCCATCATTAATATTTATTATAGGTTTTATTGGGGTGGTTTTTATTGGAACAACCTTGTTAAATTTTCCATTTTCAAGTTTGAATGGTAGAAGTATAGGATTTACAGATGCTTTATTTACAGCAACGTCAGCTGTATGTGTTACAGGATTGACAGTTGTTACTACTGCAACACAATGGACAATTATTGGTAAGATAATTATTTTGTGTCTTATTCAAATAGGTGGGTTAGGTGTTATGACCTTATCAACACTTATAGCGTTTTTTTTAGGTAAAAAGATATCACTTAAAACGCGTTTGTTGATAAAAGAAGAAAGAAATACATATGAGCTTCAGGGTGTAGTTAGAGTAACTAAAAATGTTTTAATATATACATTTATCGTAGAATTTATTGGTGCTATATTGTTTTCATTTGTATTTTGTAAAGAATATGGGTTTATAAAAGGTATATGGTTTTCAATATTTCACTCAATATCATCATTCTGCAATGCTGGATTTGATATAGTTGGTAATACTAGCTTTATGAAATACGTAACTAATCCATTAATAAATTTTACAACTATTATCCTTATAGTTGTTGGAGGGTTAGGATTTTTCGTTTTTATAGAGATTATTAAAGTTAGAAAATTCAAGAAATTTAGTTTGCACTCGAAAATTGTTTTAATAATGACTGGTATATTGCTTTTATCTGGAACAATTTTGATTATGGTTTTAGAATATAACAATGCTAATACTATTGGCAATTTAGGATTTTTTGGCAAGTTACAGGCATCTCTATTCCAAAGTGTTGCAACAAGAACTGCAGGATACAGTACAATAGACATATCAGGTTTAAAGGATTCAACCTCGGTTATTATGTGTATATTGATGTTTATTGGGGGTTCTTCGGGTTCAACTGCAGGTGGTGTAAAGGTAACAACTATTGCAGTCGCTATTTTAGCAATGCATAGCACAATATATGGTAAAAAACATATAGATATATTTCAAAAACGCATTTCAAATTCTGTTATAATGAAAGCAATAGCAGTTATAGGTATAGCTTTTGGTGTAGTTACCGTTGTTTCCATAATACTTAGCATCACACAACATATACCCGCTATGTCCTATGTTGATGTATTGTTTGAATCTGTATCAGCATTTGGTACTGTTGGATTAACTAGAAATGTAACTCCTTATTTAAACTTTATAGGTAAAATACTTATAAGTGGTACAATGTTTATAGGTCGTTTAGGACCTTTAACAATAGCACTTGCAGTTGCATCTCGTCAAAATAGATTTGTTGGAAATATAGGTTACCCAGAAGGTAAAATAATAATAGGTTAGTGGAGGAAATTATATGAGACAATTTGTAGTTATTGGTTGCGGAAGATTTGGTGCTTCGGTTGCTAAAACATTATATAAATTAGGATATGATGTAATGGTGGTAGATAGTGACATAAATATTATACAAGAGATGTCAGAATACGTAACTCATGCTATTCAAGCAGATGCAGAAGATGAAAATTCTTTGAGAGCACTTGGTATTAGAAATTTTGATGTAGCTGTTATAACGATTGGTTCTAATGTTCAAGCATCTATTATGGCTACTCTGATCGTAAAAGAATTAGGAGTAAAAAAGGTAATTGCTAAAGCACAAAGTGAAATACATGGCAAGGTTTTATACAAAATAGGAGCTGATAAAGTAGTTTTTCCAGAAAGAGATATGGGTATAAGAGTAGCTCATAATTTAATTTCATCTAATATATTAGATGTTATAGAATTAATGCCAGATTACAGTATAATTGAAGTAATTGCATTGCAGGAATGGGAAGATAAAGCATTGATAGAATTAAAATTGCCTAATAGAATGGGTATAAGCATTATGGCTATAAAGACAGGCGATAAAATAAATGTAACACCATATGCAGAAGATGTTATTAAAAAAGGTGATGTATTAGTTTTACTCGGACATAATGATAATCTTAAGAAAATAGAGCAAAGTGAGACTAAAGAATAAATGTTAATAAAAAGCAGTTCTAATCAAAAAATAAAACTGATAAGAAGCTTGGAAACAAAAAAAAACAGAGATATCAATAGTGCTTATATTGTTGAAAGTATAAAGCTTATTAAAGAAGCAATAAATGAAAAAGTATTGTTTAAATTTGTACTTATCTCTGATAGTATAAAAGAAAAAAAAGATATAAAATATGTTGTGAATATATTAGAAAAAAGTAATATAGAATATTATTATGTTAAAAGTGATGTATTTAAAGATATTTCAAATACTGTTACATCTCAGGGCATAGTAGCTGTTGTAGATAAAAAGAAAATTGATATAAAAGATATACTCACAACAAACTTTTTAGTTTTTTGTGATAAGCTTCAGGATCCAGGAAACCTTGGTACTATAGTTAGAACTGCAGATGCCTTTGGACCATGTAGTGTTGTATTGTCACCATGCTGTGTTGATGCATATAATGCTAAAACAGTTAGAGCATGTGCAGGTGCAATTTATAGAGCAAATGTTTTTGAAATAAAGGACAGTGTTGAATTTTTAACAAAAATGAAAGCTAGTGGATATAAGGTCATTTCTACTGTAGTAGATTCTAATTTAGATTTTGATAATATAAAAGAATTAGAAAAGATTTGTCTTGTTATTGGGAATGAAGGCAATGGGGTATCAGATGAGGTTAAGCAATTGTCAGATTTAAAAATAACAATCAAAATGACTGGAAATACGGAATCTTTAAATGCTTCAATAGCAGCAGGTATTAGTATTTATGAAATAAGAAAAAAACTCTTGTAAAATTTATACACGTTTGATATAATATTTTTTATATATTAAACAAATAATTTTTTTGCGTAAATTTATATAAATATATATAACTAAAATATAATAAAGGCAATGAAAGAGAAAAGTAGATATTCCTATGCTTGTAGAGAGATTGTGTAATAGCTGAAAGCACTTTTAAGCTAATAATATCGAAGTTCACTCTTGAGCTGGTAGATTGAATTAGCAGTAAATTTACACGGTTAATATCGTTAATTAAATTGAGATTATCAATGAAATATTGTTGATAAATAAGAGTGGTACCGCGGACTTCGTCTCTTTACAGAGACGAAGTCATTTTATTTTTAGATATTATTTTGAATAGATAGCTATTCGTTATTTTAAATATTATAAAGGAGTTGTTAATATGAAAGAGAAATTATTGCAAGTAAAAAATGATGCTCTAGAGCAAATAAATAAGATTACAAACAATGATGATATTGAGAAAATTAGAGTTAAATTTTTAGGAAAAAAAGGTGAATTAACTTTGATTTTACGTTCTATGGGTGCTTTGTCAAAAGAGGAAAAACCTGTAGTGGGTAAATTGGCAAATGATGTTAGAAATATTATTGAAGAAAACATAGCAAAAATTAAAACTGATATAAACAACAAAATTAAGGAAGAAAAATTAAACAATGAAAAAGTTGATGTTACAATGCCTTCTAATTATTATCAAATAGGTAGAAGACACCCTTTGATGCAAACAAAAGAAGAATTGGAAAATTTATTCTTAAGTATGGGTTATGATGTTGTTGAAGGACCAGAAGTTGATACAGTGAAAAATAACTTCGATGATTTAAATGCACCTGAGGATCATCCATCAAGGGATATGTCAGATACTTTTTATTTAGCAGATGGGATAGTTTTGAGAACCCAAACATCTCCTGTACAAATAAGAATTATGAAAACGCAAAAACCACCTATTAAAATGGTTTCAGCTGGTAGAACATTTAGATTTGATGAGGTTGATGATACACATTCGCCTATGTTCCATCAAATGGAGTGCCTTGTTATAGATAAAGGAATTACAATGGCTAATCTTATAGATGCCATCAATCAATTCGTTAGGGAAATGTTTGGTGAAGAAATGAAAACTAGATTTAGACCTCATAATTTTCCGTTTACTGAGCCAAGTGCTGAGGTTGATGTATCTTGCTTAAAATGTAAAGGTAAAGGCTGTGAAGCTTGTAACGGAACGGGTTGGAGTATGGAATTGTTAGGCTGTGGTATGGTACACCCAAATGTGCTTAAAAATTGTGGTATAGATCCTGAAGTGTACAGTGGATTTGCATTTGGAATGGGTATTGATAGAGTTACAATGGTTAAATATGGATTGAACAACATTAGGCTTTTATATGAAAATGACGAAAGATTTTTAAAACAATTTTAGGAGGTAGAAATTATGTTAGCACCAATTAAGTGGATGAAAAATTATGTAAATATTGATTTAGATGCTAAGGATTTAGCGGATAAGATTACTTTAACAGGTTCTCATGTGGATTCAATAATTGATATAGAAAAAGATATAACAAATGTAGTAACAGGTAGAATAATTGATATTCAACAACACCCAAATGCAGATAAACTAATTGTAACAAAAATAGATATAGGTACTGAAATTGTACAAATAGTTACAGGAGCTAAAAATGTTAGTGTTGGTGACATAATTCCTGTATCTTTGATTGGAGCACATTTGCCAATTGGATTAAATATCAAACTTTCTAAATTAAGAGGTATTGAATCTCAAGGTATGATGTGTTCGTATGAAGAACTTGGGTTCGACGAGAAAGTTACGCCAAAAGGTGGAAACGATGGTATTATGATACTTGAAGAAAATACACCGATCGGTAAAGATATAAAAGATGTGCTTGGCATAAATGGTAAGGTTTTAGATATAGAAATAACATACAATAGACCTGACTGTTTAAATGTTACAGGTATGGCACGAGAAGTAGCTGCAACACTAAATGAAGAATTCCGTTTTCCAGAAATTAAAATACAAAATGAAGTTGATAATATTAATGACTATTTTGATAATGTAAAAATTGAAGCTGAAGAGTTGTGCGATAAATTTTGTGTTAGAGTTATTAAAAATATTAAAATAGGAAAATCCCCAATGTGGATGCAAAGGGCATTGATGGATGCAGGAATGAGACCTGTAAACAATATTGTAGATGTTACAAATTATGTAATGCTAGAATTAGGTCAACCATTGCATGCTTATGACTTAAATAAATTTGATGATAAAACAATAATTGCAAGGCGTGCTGAAAATGGTGAGATTTTGACAACACTTGATAATGTTAATAGAAAGCTTGACGAAAATATTTTGGTTATATCTAATACTAAAAGGCCAGTAGGTATTGCAGGAGTTATGGGTGGATTTGATACTGAAATAGATGAGAATACAACTATGATACTTTTAGAAAGTGCTTGCTTTAACAATAAATCAATTAGAGAGACTTCTAGAAAAATTGGTCTTCGTTCAGAAGCTAGTGCAAGAAACGAAAAAGTATTGCATTATAAAAATGCTGAAATAGCAAGTGTTAGAGCATGTCAATTAATTGAAATGATTGGTGCTGGAACTGTAGTTAAGGGATACTTAAATGCAGGAAAAGAAGAATATACACCAAGTAAGGTTTCTTTAAGACCAAGTAGAGTAAAAGAGATTCTTGGTGTTGAAATACCTGTGGATAAAATGATTGAAAGCTTAAATAAATTAGAATTGACAAGTTCATTTGATGGAGAAAAAATTGAAACATTAGTTCCATACTTCAGATGTGATATACTTCAAGAAATTGATTTGATTGAAGAAATAGGAAGAATGTATGGATTTGAAAATATTATTGCAAAACCAATAGTAAGTACACTTGTAAAGGGTAAAAAATCAAAAAAAAGAGTTACAGAGGATTATATTAAAAGTATAATGGTTTCGCTTGGACTTGTAGAAATAATGACTTATTCATTTATCAGCCCAAAATCTTTAGATAAACTTTGTATAAAAGATGATTCAGAAATTAAAAATTATATTAAGCTTATAAATCCACTTGGAGAAGATTTTAGTGTTATGAGAACTACACTTATGTCAAATATGCTTGATGCTATGAGTAGAAATAATAACAGAGGAATTAGTAGCGTTAAATTTTTTGAGGTTGGAAACACATTTTTTCCTAAACAAATACCTGTTGTTGAGTTACCAATAGAGAAAAGTAAGCTATGTATTGGTATGTATGGAGAATATGATTTCTTTAATTTAAAAGGAATTATAGAGCAAACCTTAGAGAGATTTGGAATTAAACTAGTTGTAAAAGCAGTAAAAGATAATCCAACATTTCACGGTGGTATATGTGCAGGAATATTTGTAAATAATGAACAAATAGGTGTGTTTGGAGAATTACATCCTGAGGTTGAAGAAAACTATAGCATAAATAAAAAAGTTTTAATCGCTGAAATAGACGTTGAAAAAATTGTAGAGTATAAAAATATAGTTAGAAAATTCAAAGCATTGCCAAAATATCCAGCCATGCAAAGAGATATTGCGGTAACTGTAAAAGAAGATATTTTAGTTGGAGATATGCAGGATGTAATATTAAAAGTAAATCCTCGTATCATTGAAGATGTTAAATTATTTGATGTTTACCAAGGTGAACATATTGAAAAAGGTTTCAAAAGTACAGCATTTTCAATAACTTATAGAAATAAAGAGCGTACCTTGAAGGACAAAGAGGTTGATAAGATTCACAATCGTATATTACAAAAGCTTAATGAAAATTTTGATGCTGTATTAAGATAATGGAGGTATTTATGGATAAAAATGCATTTACACTTTTAGGTATTGATATAAAGTGGTATGGTGTTATTATAGCTTCGGCATTTTTGATAGGAGTATTTTTATCTATCAAAGAGTGCAGAAGGATAGGCTTTAAAGAAGATACGTTGATTGACTTTTTACTAGTAATTGTTCCAGTAGGAATAATATGCGCAAGATTATATTATGTAGCATTTGAGTGGAGACAATATATTAATGACCCAATTCAAATATTAAATTTTAGAGCTGGTGGATTAGCTATACATGGAGGTATCATTGGCGGCGCAATAGCTGGTATGATTTTTTGCAAGGTTAAAAAGATTAGGTTTTTTCAAATAATTGATATTATAACTCCAGCAGTAGTGCTTGGGCAAGGATTAGGTAGATGGGGTAATTTTATAAATGAAGAAGCACATGGCGGTCCTACTGATTTACCATGGGGTATATTAGTAAATGGACAAAAAGTTCATCCAACATTCTTATATGAATCTATTGCAGATGTACTTATATTTTTATTTTTGATATGGTATAGAAAGCATAAACGTAAAAATGAAGGTGAAGTTTTAGCTCTTTATTTTATACTATATTCAGCAGTTAGATTCTTTATAGAAAGCCTAAGAACAGATTCTTTAATGTTTCTAGGATTGAAAACGGCACAACTTGTTAGTATAGGATTAATAATTATAGGTATAGGATTATTTATCTTTGTTAGAGTAAATGGAAAAACAAAAACCGATAGATTACAATAAATTAAAATTAAAAATGCACTTATTTCGATGAAATAAGTGCATTTTTAATTTATAAATATAATTTTTATAAATTATTTCAAAAAAAGTGGTGCATTTATCCCACGATGTGGTATAATATACCCAGAAGGTGGTAGAAAATGTTTACTGGTGAGTATATTCACTCATTCGATATGAAGGGTAGAGTAATTATTCCTTCAAAATACAGAGATGAGTTAGGAGAAGTTTTTTACATAGGAAAAGGATTGGATAGATGTTTATATGTTTATCCTATTCAAACATGGGAAGAATTCATTGGTAAGCTAAAAAATTTATCAACTTTCAATAAAGAAGAAAGATTTTTTTTAAGACAATTTATTTCAGGTTTTACTGAATGTAGTTTCGATAAACAGGGAAGACTATTAGTCCCACCTAATTTAAGAGAGTTTAGTAATTTAGTAGATGAAGTTGTAATAATTGGAGTTATAGATAAAATAGAAATATGGAATAAACAAAGCTGGGAAGCTTATTCTAATAACGAAGAGTTTGACTTTGATGGCATTGCAGAAAAAATGTCTGAATTAGGTATAGGGTTATAGGAGGAAAAAATGGAGTATATTCATAAATCAGTTCTTTTAGATGAATCGATTGAAGGACTAAAAATAAAAAAAGATGGAATATATGTGGATGCTACACTTGGTGGTGGTGGACACACATATCAAATACTAAAACGTGCAACTAAAGGAAAAGTGATTGGAATAGATCAAGATGATTTTGCTATTAATACAGCAAAAGAAAAGCTAAAAGAATTCGATAATTTTATTGCATATAAAAGTAATTTTAGCAACATAAGTGATGTATTAGATGATTTAGGTATAGACAAAATAGATGGAATAATGTTCGACTTGGGTGTTTCTTCATATCAACTAGATATGCCTGAAAGAGGTTTTAGTTATAACTATGATGCCCCACTTGATATGAGAATGGATAAGTCTCAAAAAACAAGTGCTTGGCATGTTGTGAATGGATATGATGAAAAGGAACTATCAAAGGTTATTTCTCAATATGGAGAAGAAAATTGGGCAGCAAGAATTGCTAAATTCATAATTGAAGAGAGAGAAAAAGAGTTTATTGAAACAACCGGTCAATTAGTAAGAATTATAAAAAAGGCAATTCCGGCAGGAGCAAGGCACGATGGACCTCATCCGGCAAGAAGAACATTTCAAGCAATAAGAATAGAAGTTAACAAAGAATTGGAAATACTAGAAAAAACAATTAGAGATGCAGTAGATAGACTTAATAAAGGCGGAAGAATATGTGTTATTTCTTTCCATTCTTTAGAAGATAGAATTATAAAGAGTACTTTTGTAGATTTAAATAAAGACTGTATATGTCCTAAAGAATTTCCTAAATGTGTTTGTGATCATAGAAGAAAGCTAAAATTGATAAACAAAAAACCTATAATTCCAAATAATGAAGAATTAGGAGAAAATATTAGAGCAAGAAGTTCTAAATTAAGAATAGGAGAAAAGGTGTAGGTGATTTAAATGTCAGCATTAACAAAGAGAAAGTATAATTATGATTATGAAGATGATAATAATTTTCAGCCAGTTAAGAAAAAAAGAGTTATAAAGAAGAAAAAGAACAATAAAATAACTTTAGGGGTAGTAAAAAACTGGATGCTTGTTTTTGTGATGTTTGGACTTGGTATAACTATAGTTTACAACTACGCAACTATTACTGAAAAGAAAATGGACATAAAAAATTTTGAAAATGAGATTTTGACTCTAAATAATGAAATAGACCAATATAATATATCGTTAGAAAGTCTATTAAACAATACAAATAAAATTGAAAATATGGCGAAAAGTTATTTAGGAATGAATTATCCTACAAGAAAACAAACAGTTTTTTTGGATGTAACATATGATGATACTAATAGCTCGACACAGAGTAACTCAAAAGACGAAACTCTAGGATTTTTGGAGAGAGTATTTAGATTATTTCGATAGGGTGGTTTTATGAAATTCAAGAATGATGGTACTGCTAATTTGCAAAACAAAAGAAGAATGCTAGTTTTTTTACTAGTTTTTTTTGCTATAACACTTGCCTTGATTGCTAAGTTAGGCTATATACAATTAGTAAAAGGTAATGAATACAAAAAAGGTGCTTATGAACAATGGTCCAAGGACGTTGTAATTAATGCCAAACGTGGAACTATATATGATTCAAAAGGTAAAAAACTCGCTGTTAGTGTTAACGCAAATACAGTTGTTTGTTATCCTCAAGATGTTAGAAAAGGTTCATCAGATAGACTTACAATAGAAGAAGAAACAAACGATGATGAAGGTAATTTTATAACTAATTTTTTCAACAATTTAAATAAAAAAATTACTAAGGGTAAACAAGAAGAATTACTCCAAGCCCAATTAGAAGATTTGAAGTCACTGGATGAAATAGCTCAAACATTATCTGAAATATTGGAAATGGATAAAGATGCTGTTTATAAAAAAATAACAGAAAAAAGTAAGTATAATTTGCTTAAAAAGTGGATTACCAAAGAACAAGTTGAAAAAATTAGAGAAGCAAATATAATAGGCATTAGCATAATTGATGATAATAAAAGAGTATATCCTTATGGCAATTTTGCACCTTATATATTAGGGTTTACTGACATAGACCAACACGGATTATATGGGGTAGAAGCAACATTTGATAGCTATTTAACAGGTGTACCTGGAAGAGTAGTAGTAAATACTGATGGTAAGGGTAGAGATCTTCCATATGGTTATAATGAATATTTTGAATCTGAAGATGGATATGGAATAGTTTTAACAATTGATGAAACTATTCAGCACTTTGCTGATAAAGCTGCAGAAGAAGCACTTGCCAATACTCAGAGTAAAAGAGTAAACATAGTTTTAATGGAACCTGAGACAGGCGATATAATTGCTATGGCAAGCAAACCAGATTATGATCCTAATAATCCGAAAGAAAATATAAATCCAGAAATACAAAAACAGTGGGATAACCTACCACAAGATGAGCTTATACAAAATTGGTATGATATGTGGAGAAATTCGATAGTTAATGATATATATGAGCCTGGTTCTACATTTAAACCACTGGTTGTTGCAATAGCACTTCAGGAAAATAAAACATCACCAGAAAGAACGTATTTTTGTGATGGTTATGCTAGACAAATTAAAAGTGCTAATATAAAATGTTGGAGATATTATAATCCACATGGACAACAAACATTAGCGGAGGTTTTACAACATTCTTGCAATGATGCTATGGTGGAAATAGGATTAGATATTGGAGCAGAAACTTTCTACAATTACTTAAGAGCATTAGGGTTTGGTGAAAAATCAGGTATAATGCTTAATGGTGAGGAAATAGGTATTGTAAATCATTATAAATATATGAAAGACGTTAATGTGGCTACTCAATCATTCGGTCAAGGTGTTTCAGTTACACCGCTGCAGTTAGTAACAGCTATATCTTGTTTGGCTAATGATGGAAATCTTATGGAGCCAAGAATTGTTAAACAATTGATAGATAGTGAAGGAAATATTATAAAAAACTATGAACCAGTTATGAGACGAAATGTTTTCACCGAGGAAGTAGCTAATATGGTTATAGATATGATGGGAACAGTTGTTGAAAAAGGTGGAGCAAAGGCAGCAGCTATATCAGGTTATAGGGTTGGTGGAAAAACTGGTACAGCACAGAAAGCTATTCCTGGTGGATATGCTCCCGCCGGAACATACATAAGTTCTTTTGTTGGTGTTGCACCTACCGATGATCCAAAGGTTGTATGCTTAATGACTTTAGATGAGCCTCAAGGAACATATTATGGCAGTATTATAGCTGCTCCAGTTGTAGGTCAACTAATCGAAGAAACACTGAAATATATGGAAATCGAACCGAAATATTCAGAACAGGAAATAGGTGCTATGAAAGCTGCATCTATTGAAGTCCCAGATGTTACAAATATGACAATAGCAGAAGCAAGTAAAACATTGCAAAAGTTAAAATTACAACACAATGTCACTATTGATGTTGAGGAAGATGCAATAGTAAAAGACCAGTTTCCACAACCTGGTACAAAAGTAACGAAAAATTCAATTATAACGCTAATATTAAATTAACACATAATGCAACTCATTATACTAATAAACTAAATAACATCATGTGTGTTATTTGATATAGTAGTATTTATTGAAGTTGCATTTTAAATATGATAAAATGAACAACGTAAACTATTTAAAGGAGATTGGCATGAATATATCAAGTGTTTTAAGTCAAATTGAGTATAAAAATTTTTCGGGCAATAAAGATACTATCATTGATAATATAACCTATGATTCTAGAAAGGTTTCAGATGGTTTTGTATTTGTAGCTGTGAAAGGTTTTATAGATGATGGGCATAAATATATCAAAAATGCTATAACTAATGGTGCTTCTGCAATTTTATGCGAAGAAATTCCAGAAGATTGTAAGGCATTATGCAATTTTATAGTTGTAGAAAATGCTAGAAAGTCTATGGCACACTTAGCAAGTGTAATTTATGATAATCCATCAGCTAACTTAGATGTTATTGGTGTTACTGGTACCAATGGTAAAACAAGTATAACATATTTATTAAATGCAATATTTGAACATGTAAATAAAAAATCAGCGACAATAGGTACATTGGGTGTAGTCATTGATAAGGAACATGTAAAAACTGAGCATACAACTCCAGAATCATCGGACATACAGTATTTGATGAATAAAATGTTGCAAAAGTCAATAGAATTATGTATGATGGAAGTTTCATCTCATGCTTTAGAATTAGATAGAGTTAGTGGAACAAATTTTAATATAGGTATATTTAGTAACTTAACTAGAGATCATTTAGATTTCCATAAAACTATGGAAAATTATTATCAAGCAAAGAAAAAGCTATTTTATTTGACATCAAATAACAATATAGTTAATGTTGACGATGAGTATGGAAATAGATTATATAAAGAGTTAAAACGGGACAATGTTAATGTATACTCATATGGTATAGACAGTGATGCAGATATAAGGGCTAGTAACTTGCGCACTACAATTAAAGGAACCAAATTTGATTTAAATATAAGTGGAATAAAAAAAGAAGTTTATGTAAAAACACCAGGTAAGTTTTCAGTATTAAACTCTCTTGCGGCTATTGGTTCTGCGTATTGTATTGGTATAGATATTGATTTAATCATTGAAGCTTTAGGGTTATACAAAGGAGTAGATGGAAGATTTGAAATTATTCATTCAAACCTTGATTCTACCGTTATACTAGATTTTGCACATACACCTGATGGCTTGGAAAAAATAATGGAAACTGTCAGTGAGTTTGCAACAAAAAGAAAGATTGTTATGTTCGGTGCAGGTGGGGACAGAGATATTTCAAGACGTGCGCCAATGGGAGAAATTGCAGGTAAATATTGTGATTTAACAATTCTAACATCAGATAACCCAAGATTTGAGAATCCTTATGATATATGTGAAGAAATTGCTAAGGGTGTTAAAAAGTATTCAAATAATTACAAAATTATAGTTGAAAGAGATGAAGCAATATATTATGCTATTAAGGAAGCAAAATTTGGTGATATAATAATTTTAGCTGGAAAATCAACTGAGCCTTATCAAGATTTAGGTATTGAAAAGGTACCATATGATGAAAAAAGCATTGCTATAAAAATGATTAAAAAGATAGAACATGAGTTAGAAAAAGATAAATAGTAGGTTATAGGAGATAAAAATGCATATAGATTTTCATATTTTAAGGATAATATTAGTATCATTTTTGGTTGTAGTATTGCTAGGACCAATAGTTATACCATTTTTAAAGAAGCTAAAGGTTGGTCAAAGTATTAGAGAAGAAGGTCCTAAATCTCATATAGCTACGAAATCAGGCACGCCAACGATGGGTGGTATAATAATAGTTTTGGGTATTTTTATTGCAACTCTTACGAGTGGCAATTATACAAAAGAAGTTGGTGCCTGTTTATTTGCAATAATAGGTTTTGGATTAGTAGGATTTTGGGATGATTATATAAAAGTAGTTCTTAAAAGAAATTTAGGATTTACTGCTTTGCAAAAAATTATTGTTCAACTTGTATTTGCACTTTTACTTTCTTTTTACGGTGCAAAGTATAGCATTGATGGGACAAAATTAGTTATACCATTTACATCTATTTACATAGATTTAGGAATATTTTATATACCTTTTACTACATTTGTTATTTTAGGTATAGTTAATGGAGTTAATTTAACTGATGGCTTGGATGGATTAAATTCAGGAGTTACACTTATAGTTATGGCTGCATTTGCACTTATTGCTAATAGTTTTAGCAAATTGAATTCTGAATATTATGGAGTCGTTGTTGTAAGTAGTGCGGTATCAGGTGCTTGCTTAGGATTTTTGAGGTATAATGCACATCCTGCAAAAATATTTATGGGAGACACAGGTTCGTTGGCATTGGGAGGAGCAGTAGCCGCTGTCTCAGTTGTAACAAGCTTGACACTTGTCGTTCCAATAATAGGTGGAGTATACTTAGCAGAAGTGTTATCAGATATCATACAAGTTTCACATTATAAAAGAACAAAGAAAAGAATATTTAAAATGGCGCCACTTCATCATCATTTTGAAATGTGTGGATGGAAAGAAACAAAAATAGTAGCTGTATTTTGGTTTGCAACAGTTATACTTGCCTTTATAGGTATATACTCAATATAATTTTCATATTATTATATTATGGATATATAAAAAACAGATGAGTTACATGGAGGAAAAAATTGAAAAGTAAAAGAGTTTTTGTAGTTGGATTAGGTATGTCAGGTATAGCATCCGTCAAAGCTT
The DNA here is from genome assembly GCF_017352195.1 of Sedimentibacter sp. zth1. NCBI lineage: Bacteria > Bacillati > Bacillota > Tissierellia > Sedimentibacter > Sedimentibacter sp. zth1. The sequence goes on from NZ_CP071445.1 coordinate 288,818, forward strand.
TAGATAAACTAGGGAAAAAAGTATCTGCATATGACTCAAAGGAAAAAGAAAGTATGGGCAATGTTCTTGAAGAGTTGAAGGGTATAGATGTAAATTATTATTTCAATTCTCTAGACTTTGATACGGAAAATATTGAATATGCGATAAAAAGCCCAGGTATTAAATATGAAACTCCAGTAATTCAAAAGCTAATAGAAAATAACGTAAAAATAATTGGTGATTTGGAAGCTGGTTTTATGGTAACAAAAAATGAATTCGTTGCAATTACGGGAACTAATGGTAAAACAACAATAACAACCCTTATTGGGCAACTAGCGCATGATGCAAATAAAAATGCTATGGTTACCGGAAATATAGGTTCAGGAGTATTTTTTGACGCTTTTAATGCTAAAAATAGTGAAATACTTATAGTAGAGGCAAGTAGCTTCCAACTTGATAGTACATTTACATTTAAGCCACACATAAGCATTATAACAAACCTTACACCAGATCATTTGGATTGGCACAAGACCGAAGAAAATTATTATAATGCAAAATTGAAGGTAGCAATAAATCAAAACGAAGAAGATTATTGTATTTTAAATTATGATGATGAGTTGTTGAAACAATATGCTAAAAAGCTACATACAAACATTTGTTATTTCAGCTCAACTAAGATTTTAGAAAGCGGAATATATGTGGAAAATGATATGATTACCTATAATTTTGCAGGTGAGAAATCAACTATTATGAATGTAAAAGAAATTTTTATTCCTGGTAAACATAATCTAGAAAATATTTTAGCAGCATGTGCAGCAGCAAAATTGATGAAAATTGACAATACTACAATTAAAAAAACAATAAAGAATTTTAGAGGCGTTGAACATAGATTAGAATATGTTGAAACTTATAATGGAGTTAAGTTTTATAATGACTCAAAGGGTACGAATCCAGACTCTTCTATAAAGGCTATACAAGGTATACAAGGACCTATAATTATTATAGCTGGTGGATATGATAAAAATTCTGATTATGATGGCTTTATTAATTCTTTTGATAACAAAGTAAAAGCAATGATTTTACTTGGTCAAACAAAAGAAAATATTAAAAATTGTGCATTAAATCACGGCTTTAACAAAATATATATGGTTGAAACTATGGATGAGGCAGTAAGAAAATCATATGAACTGTCAGAAAAAGGCGATACAGTATTATTGTCACCAGCATGTGCAAGCTGGGGCATGTATCTGAATTATGAAGTAAGAGGTAAGGATTTTAAAGAAAGAGTGAAATTCTATGGAGAAAATACAAACATCTAGAAAAAAAACTTGTGATTTAATTTTAGTGTTTATAGTTTTGATACTTTTATTAGTCGGTTTTTTTATGGTATACAGTTCTAGTTATCCTGATGGGTATTATAATTATGGTGATTCAATATTCTTTTTGAAAAAGCAAGTTATGGCCGGGCTGGCTGGAATTTTATTGATGATAATTACATCTTATATTCCTTATGTATTGTATAGAAAGTTATCAAAAATTATGCTTGCTGTATGTGTAATTTTGTCACTATTGACAGTTTTACTAGGTGTAGAGGGTAATGGTGCTACCAGATGGTTAATGATAGCGGGAATCAGTATTCAGCCTTCTGAAATCATCAAGATAGCAGCAGTATTATGTATGGCGGATTTTTTTGATAAAAGAAGAAACAAACTAACAAAGTTTGTAGAAGGTTACATATATTCAATTCTTGCAATAGTTGGTTTTGTTGCACTTATAATAATACAAAAGGACTTGAGTACATCTATTGTATTGACAATTGTTTTATTGATAATGTTTTTTTGTGCAGGTGCTAAATTTATACATTTGTTTTTAACTGCAATTTTAGGATGTTTGGCTGTTATACCATTAGTAGCAAAACATGCATATAGGATTGAAAGAATAGTGGTATTTTTAGATCCTTTTAAATATATAACAGGCAAAGGATGGCAACTGGTACAATCTTTATATGCGTTAGGTACTGGTGGACTATTTGGTCTTGGATTAGGTAAAAGCAGGCAAAAGTTTTTCTATTTACCTGAGGCATATAATGATTTTATTTTTTCTATTATTGGTGAAGAATTAGGCTTTATTGGTTGTTTAGGTGTTATAGTACTATTTATATTGTTTGCTTGGAGAGGACTAAGAATTGCTATGAATGCAAAGGATTTTTATGGCAGTTTGGTAACTATAGGAATTACTTCATTGGTGCTTGTGCAATTTTTAGTACACGTTGCAGTTGCAACATCATCAATACCACCTACTGGAAGAGCACTTCCTTTTATAAGTGCTGGCGGAACGTCTGTACTGTTTTTGTTAGCTTCCATGGGTATAATATTGAATATATCAAAAAGCGCTGATATATATAGAAATTAATAAATGGGTTAATCGGAGGAAATATGAGGGTTTTAATTACAGGTGGTGGAACAGGAGGACATATAAATCCAGCCTTAGCCATTGCACAAAAGATAGTAGAGGTTGATGATAAAAATTCAATTCTTTATGTAGGAACTAAGAGTGGTATGGAAAGTGATTTAGTTCCAAAGCAGGGTTTTGAATTTGAAACTATAAGTGCAAAATACTTAGAAAGAAAGATAAGCTTAGAAAATTTAAAAACTGTTGCAATATCAATTAAAGGTGTGGTACAGTCTATGAAGATTATAAAACAATATAAGCCTGATGTAGTAGTTGGAACTGGTGGTTATGTATGTGGACCAGTTGTTTTAGCTGCATCACTAAAGAAAATACCTACTATGATTCATGAACAAAATGTATTTCCTGGAATAACTAATAAATTGCTTTCAAGAGTTGTAAATAAAATAGCAATAAGCTTTGAGGAAGCATCAAAATATTTTAAATACAAAAATAAATTAACAGTTGTTGGTAATCCTGTAAGAAAAGAAGTTATAAATTCAAACAGATATGAATCAAGAAAAAAATTTAAACTAAAAACGAATGATGTTTTTATATATTCATTCGGAGGTAGCGGTGGTCAAAAAAGTCTTAATGATGCAATAATTAGATATATTAATACAATAAAAAATAGTCAAAATATAAGATTACTACATGTAACAGGGAAAAGATTATACAAAGATTTTTATGAAACACTAGAAAAAGAAAATGTTGTTATACCGTCTAATGTAACAGTAGTTGATTATATGTATGATTCGCCTAGTGCATTGAGTGCTAGTGATTTAGTTATTGGAAGTGCGGGAGCTATAACAATAGCTGAAATAACAAAAATTGGAGTTCCATCAATACTGATACCTAAGGCGTATACAGCAGAAAATCATCAAGAATATAATGCAAGAGCATTAGAAAATAAAGGAGCGTCAGTAGTTGTTTTAGAAAGAGAATTATCTGGAAATAAATTATCAGAAACAATTGATAAAATTGTAAACAATGAAAAACAGTTGAAAGCTATGTCATTAAACTCAAAAAAAATAGGAGTACTTAATTCAGAAGAAGAGATATTTAAAATTATATTATCGTTATACCAAAACAAAAAATAGCTCTGTAACAAGTACGATTATGTTGCATAAGATGTAGTTATATATACGTAACTTGTTCGGAGGGGTAAAATGGGAAGCCTAATTATAAATGGAGATAATAAGCTCGAAGGAGTAGTGAAAGTCAGTGGATCTAAAAACTCTGCTTTACCAATATTAGCTAGCACTATTTTAACAGGTAGAGAATATATAATTAAAAATGTACCAGATATTGATGATGTGAGAAGAATGCTTGAAATCTTAACTTTGCTTGGATGTAAGGCGAATTATGATAATGGTATATGTTATATCAATACTAAAGGTCTAGATACATACGATATAACAGATGAGTTATCTAAAAAATTAAGATCATCAATAATTTTTTTAGGACCAATGCTTTGTAGAAATAATATTGCAAAAATTACTTATCCAGGTGGATGTGATATCGGTTCAAGACCTATAGATTTACATTTGAGTGGATTAAGGCAACTAGGAGTTGATGTTAAAGAGGAAGGAGACTTTGTGTTATGCAAAGCTAATAATCCTCATAGCGGAGATGTGAAACTAAATTATCCTAGCGTTGGAGCAACTGAAAATTTGATGCTTTTTGCAGTAGGATTATGTGGTAAGACTAGAATATTAAATGCAGCCAAAGAGCCAGAAATCATAGATTTGCAAAATTATTTAAATAGTTGTGGATATAATTTGATAGGAGCTGGTACAGAGATAATAACAATATATGGCAACGATAATGAAGTTCCTGACAATGTTGAAGAGTATAGTATAATGAGTGACAGGATTGAAGCAGGGACTTATTTGGCAATTGCAGCAGCAACGAAAAGTAAAATTTGTTTAAAGAGTATTGAAAAAGAGCACATGAAATGTATTATAAATCTTTATAAAAAAGTAGGATGCTTGATAGATGATGTAGGAGATTATATTTATATCATAAATAACGGTAGAATTAATGCAATTGATAAGGTTGTTACAAGTCCTTATCCTGGTTTTCCAACAGATTTGCAGGCTCAGGTTATGTCTTCTTTATGCATAGCAAAAGGTATATCTATCATTGATGAAACAGTATTTGAGAATAGATTTAAACATGTGAAAGAGTTAAATAAAATGGGTGCTAATATTAAAGTAGATGGTACATTAGCAATAATTAAAGGGGTAAACAAACTACATGGAGCAAACGTTAATATAAGAGATCTTAGAGGAGGAGCAGCTTTGATTATAGCGGCTTTATCAGCAGAAGGAATATCAACTTTAACTAATATACATCATGTGTTCAGAGGGTATGAACACTTAATTGATAAGCTTACTGAAATTGGAGCAGATGTAAAAATAAGCGAATAACAACACTAATAACTAAAATAAATTTACGGGTAAAAATATGGGAAGAAAACGAAGGAAAAAAAAAGTCAAGAGAAAAGTTAATAAGCTATATATAAGTACAGTAGCTATCTTATTAGCTACTGTTACAGTTGTTTTTTGCACTAATTATATTAAAAATAGAACCGATATATTTAATATAGAGGCGATTAGTATAATAAACAATACGATTTATTCAGATGATTATATTATCAGTAAAGCATCAATTCAATTAGGCAAGAAAATATTTGATATTGATAGAGATAAAATTGAAGAAACTATTGAAAAAGAAATTTATGTAAAAAAATGCAAGGTAGTATATCAAATACCAAATAAAGTATGCATAAATATAGAAGAAAGAGAAGAAAAATATCTAATTTCATATAATGATGATATATTAATTACGGATTCTACAGGAACTGTGTTAGACGGAAATAAACAAAATAATGAACTTTTTCCTATTGAAAGTAAAGTGAATATAATATACAATATAGGAGACAAAGTAAATATTGAAGGACTTATAAATTTTGAAGCAATAAATGGATTGTTAGAATTTTCTGAAAAATTAGATGACATAGATAAAACACAAAAACTGTGTATATATGAAGACAATGTGATAGGTATTGATACAAAATATGGATTACATGTAAAAATGAAATTAGATGATGAAATACAATATAATTACTATTTTGCGTTAGCACTCATAAAAGACAGATTACAAAAAAATCAAGAGGTTATCGGTTGTAATTTAGATTTTACTAAAGGTGATAGCCCAGTATTTACTTTTGGATTAAAAAGGGAAGGAAATTAACATGAAAAATAAAAAAATAAATATTTTTATATTTTTTTTAAGCTTGATTTTAGCATTTTTAGGTATAATTCAATTTACGAGTGCATCTGTAATACTTGAAAATAATAATTATTCAGATAAAAATATCGCTACATTAAAAATGCAACTAGATAAACTAGAGAATGATAGAAAAGAATTAATTGCAACAGTCTCATCTTTAAACCAACAAGTTGATTCTTTTAATGAAACTAATGAAAAGATTAAAGAGAATAATGACAAATTGCAAGAAGAATTAAATAAATACAAGATAATGTCAGGTGGATTCGATGTCAAAGGAGAAGGAATTGTAATAACAATACAAGACCCAAGCGAAGAAAATACTGAGCTTTTTCAAAATTATACTATAGCAAACCATTATTATTTAATTCTATCGCTTATAAGTAATTTAAATTCTGCTGGTGCAGAAGCTATATCAATAAATGATCAAAGATATACATCATATACCGAAATAGTGCCTGTATCTAATTTTCTAAATATTAATGGTAAACATATTGTAGCACCAATAGAGGTAAAGGTTATTGGGGATAAGAGAACACTTGAATCAGCAATTAATTTTATTGGTGGTGTAGTGGATCAAATGAAATCCTTAGGTTTTCAAATTGATATTGAACATAATAATGAAATAATTATTCATGGGTTAACTAAATTGAAGACGTTTAAATATTTAGAGCCATTTGAAGATGAATTTGAGTAGGTGTATGTATGGTAAAAACTTATTTATTAAAATTTTTTTTTATGATATTTGTGTTTACACTTATAGTTTTATCAATGAACTATTTTGACATAGATGTAAATTTAGATAATTTATTTAAAGTTAAGGCTATTGATTCTTTAACAAATTCAATTAAGAAGGTTGAATTTGAAATTCAAGACATAAAGGAACAAATTATTTCTGATGAAAATAATTTGTTAAGTTGTCAAGCATTGCAAACTGATTATTATAATCAACGAATATCGCTTGTAGCAGGCATTGAGGATCTCAAAATGATTTGTGGGAATACTGATGTAAAAGGACCAGGTGTAACCCTGAGAATTGCCGATAACCTAACAGATGATAATTTTAGCTATAATGACAAAATAGTTCATGATCTGGACGTAAGGTTAATAGTAAATGATTTAAATAATTTAGGAGCTGAAGCAGTAGCTATAAATGGAAAAAGGATAGTTAACACTACAGAAATAATATGCAGTGGACCTGTTATTAGTATCAATGGAGAAGTTGTAGCAGCACCTTTTTTTGTAAAAGCAATTGGTGACCCAGACAAACTTATTGAAGCAGTGAATTTAGAAAATTCTTATGCTTATACAATTAAGAGAGATTATGGAATTGATATTACTGCAATGAAAAATTACATTATATCAATCTCAGGTAAAAAAGATAATCCTGACATTCAATACTCCGAATGTATTAAATGTGAAGAAAATGAAGATGAAGAAGGTGAGTAAGTGTTATATGTAATAACTGGTGGTTTGAGTGGTCTAGTATTAGGATTATCTGTACACAATATTTTTTTCTTTGATCCAATTTATTCAATTTATATTTATTTGTTAATTTTAGCAATAATAAATTCATTAGTAACTATAATAAGTAAAAAAAATATGGAAGATTTTCAAATTAAACATTGCTTTATATACGTATTTGTTGATATAATAATAGCGTTAATATTGGGATTCTTGGGAGAATATTTAGGACTTCCGTTATATCTTGTTGCAATATTTGCATTTGGAAATAATATATATAAAAATCTATACTTGCACATAAATAACTTTATTAAGAAAAAAAGAGTATAAATTTATTATAATATATGTTATACTATTTTATAAAATAACGAAAATAACTCTTGAGTAGGAGGTTAATATATGTTTGAATTCGACGCAAAAAATGAAGGACTAGCTAATATTAAAGTTATTGGTGTAGGCGGTGGGGGTAACAACGCAGTAGATAGAATGATTGAAGCTGGTGTAAAAGGTGTTACTTTTGTAGCTATCAATACTGATAAACAACAGTTAGAACGTTCAAAAGCAGAAGTAAAATTTCAAATTGGAGAGAAATTAACAAATGGACTTGGAGCAGGTGCTAAGCCTGAAATAGGTGAAAAAGCAGCTGAAGAAAATAAGTCTGATATAGTAGATTTAGTTACTGGAGCCGATATGGTTTTCATTACCGCTGGAATGGGTGGAGGAACTGGAACAGGTGCTGCTCCATTCATAGCTAATGTAGCGAAAGCACAAGGTATATTGACAGTAGCTGTTGTAACAAAACCATTTATGTTTGAAGGCATGAAGAGATCTAAAAATGCTGAAATTGGACTAAAAAAATTGAAAGATAATATTGATTCTTTAGTTATAATTCCAAATGATAAGTTACTTGAGATTTCTGATAAAAAAACAACTATGACTGAAGCCTTTAATTTTGCTGATGAAGTTTTGAGACAAGGTATATCTGGAATTTCAGACCTTATCGCAATTCCAGCAATGTTAAATTTAGACTTTGCCGATGTTAAATCTATTATGCAAGGTCAAGGTCTAGCGCATATGGGTATAGGTTTTTCTAGTGGAGAAAACAGAGCGGTTACTGCAGCTAAACAAGCAGTACAAAGTCCTCTTCTTGAAACTTCAATTAATGGTGCTAGAGGTGTTATACTTAACATCACTGGTGGCCTAAGCATGGGTATACATGAAGTTAATGAAGCTGCTAGGCTAATACAAGAAGCTGCAGATCCTGAAGCAGAGATTATTTTTGGTGCTAACGTAGAAGAAGAAATGGGAGACTCAATAAAAGTAACAGTTATCGCTACTGGATTTGGGCATGAGCAAGAAGATAAAGTTGTATTCAATGTAGATAATAAGGAAGATACAAAACAACAAAATCAGGATAGAAATGTTTCTAATGATAAAGATCCTTTTGATTTTGAGTTACCTGTATTTTTAAAAAAATAGAAATTAAATTTAAGTGTAAAGAAGTATAATATAGAAATAAATTATTATATTAATATATAATATGGGATACAATATGTTTATGTATCCTTTTATTATGAAAAAGAAAAATTACAATAAAGTACAAGATAAAGGATGAAAAATAATGATAACAGTAACAGAATTGAGCTTGCAGTTTGGCGGAAGTAAATTGTTTAGTGATGTAAACTTAAAATTTACAACAGGCAATTGTTATGGAATTATCGGTGCGAATGGAGCTGGTAAATCAACTTTCTTAAGAATATTATCAGGAGAAATTGAGAGTTATACAGGAGATATTTCAATACAAAAAAATATAAGAATGTCTGTTTTAAAGCAGGACCATTATCAATTTGATGAAAAACAAGTGCTTGAAACGGTTATTATGGGAAATGCAAGATTATATGAAATAATGAAAGAAAAAGATGCTCTTTATGCAAAAGAAGATTTTACAGAAGAAGATGGGATTAAAGCTTCTGAGCTTGAAGGTGAGTTTGCAGAAATGAATGGTTGGGAATCTGAAACAGAAGCAGCACAAATACTACAAGGATTAGGTATAGGTTCAAATTCACACTATTCGTACATGAAAGATCTAAATGGTGGAGAAAAAGTAAAGGTGTTATTAGCTCAAGCTCTTTTTGGCCAACCAGGGATAATTTTATTAGATGAGCCTACTAATAACCTTGATATTCAATCAATAATGTGGTTAGAGGATTTTCTATTTAATTTTAGTGGAACAGTTATAGTTGTATCGCATGATAGACACTTTTTAAATAATGTATGTACTCACATTGTAGACATAGATTATAAAAAAATCAAAATGTATGTTGGAAACTATGATTTTTGGTATGAATCAAGTCAGTTAGTGCAAAGACTTATCAAAGACCAAAATAGGAAAAATGAAGATAAAATAAAAGAACTACAAAACTTTATCCAAAGATTTTCTGCTAATAAATCTAAATCTAAACAAGCAACTGCGAGAAGAAAGATGTTGGATAAATTATCAGTAGAAGAAATGCCTTCTTCATCAAGAAGATATCCATTTGTTGGATTCAAACCTGATAGAGAGGTTGGTAACGAAATACTAACAGTAGAAGGATTGTCTAAAACAATAGATGGTATAAAAATAATAAATAATATTTCATTTAGAGTTAATAAGGGTGATAAAATTGCTTTTGTATGTGATACTGAACTTGCTCAAACAACATTGTTTAAAATTTTAGCAGGTGAGATTGAACCAGATGAAGGAAAATATAAATGGGGAACTACAACAACTACATCATATTTTCCTAAGGACAACTCAGCGTATTTTAATGAATGTGATCTGAATTTAGTTGATTGGATGAGACAGTATTCTGAAGAACAATCAGAAAGCTTTTTAAGAGGTTTCTTAGGTAGAATGCTTTTCTCTGGAGATGATGTATTTAAACATGCTAAAGTTCTTTCTGGTGGAGAAAAAGTACGTTGTATGCTTTCCAGAATGATGCTTTCAGGTTCAAATGTGTTAATGCTTGATCAACCTACTAATCATTTAGATTTGGAGTCAATAACAGCTTTAAATAATGGATTGCTTGATTTTAAAGAGATTATATTATTCTCTTCACATGACCATCAGTTAATACAAACAATTTCAAACAGAATTATAGAAATTACAAAAGAAGGTATTATTGATAGATTGATGTCATACGATGATTACTTAGAAAGAAAAGAAACAAATAGCTTATAAATATAATAAAAAACACAGATATAAATTCTGTGTTTTTATTGATTTTATTATCTTCATGGAGTAGAATTAATAAATAAGATATATAAAGGAAATTTTTTATGAATGGAAATAAATTACGTAATCTAAGAAAAGAAAAAGAATATACGATTGAGTATTTAGCAAATCTTTCAGGATTTACAGCTAGCTATATTTCACAAATTGAAAGAAATAAGATAGAGCCTTCTCTTAGTGCTTTAAATAAAATTTGTGACATTTTAAATGTGTCTTTATATTATTTTATAGAAGATGATAGTAAAAAAACTAATATTATAAGAAGTGAACAAAGAAAAGTTATTACTTCAAAAGATAAAAAAAGTTTTAGCTTTTTAACACCTTTAGGAGGTGAAGGTGGATTTAATCCCAAATTTTATGTTTATGAAATTAAGCTAAGTCAAAACGAGTGGGATAGTGAAACTGAACATATCTTAAGTTGTCATAAATGCATAATAGCGAAAAAAGGAACTGTTCTTATAGAATTTAGTGATCATAATGAATTGATTATTACTGGAGATAGTATTTATATTAATTCTAATATTCCACATAGGTGTTATAATCCTACTGATCAAGAAATAGAAGTTATGTGCATATTATCTGAATTAGATTTATCATAATATTAATGTATAAATATATTTTAAATATTAATAATAATAGATATAAACAATCTTTTAGAAGGAGAAATAACATGGTAAAAACCTTTGAAGAAATAAAAAATAATTTTATTAATGCTACACTTGATGAAAAAATAAAAATTTATACAACAACTGAGAACTTATCTGTCGAACAATTTAAGGAATTGCTTGGATACTACCCTTTAAAACATCTTGATAAATTAGAAAGAGCAGTGAATGGTAATTAAAATTAGACCGTATCATAAAAATTGATACGGTTTTTTGTTGTTTGAAAATAATTTTTTAGGGTATTAATTTAATGTAGCGCCTTGAAAATCAACACATAGCAGTGTATTGTAAATTGTTAACAATTTACAGATAACAATTAACTATTGACAACTCTTAATTATAAAGTATAATATGTATATAAGTTAAATATTTCTTTAACAAACTTTGTTGGGGGTGGATTATTGAAAATTCAAAACACATATAAAACTATAAGAGAAGAAGTTGCTATAGTTCTTAGGAACAAAATCTTAAGAGGTGATATACAACAAGGTGATCATATTATTGAATCTGATATTGCAGATGAGTTGGGTATAAGTCGTGGACCAGTTAGAGAAGCATTAAGACAATTAGAGCAAGAAGGATTAATATCTTATTCTGCACGAAGAGGATGTACTGTGAAAACTATTTCAGCGAAAGATGCAGAAGAATTATACATAATAAGAGCAGCTTTAGAAGTGCTTGCAGTAGAAAAGTGTTCTTGTAAATACAGTGAAGAAACACTAAAAAAAATGGAGCATTTGGTTAGTAAAATGGGTGAATATGCTAAAACAAATGATTTGATACATATAGTTGAGTGTGATCAACTATTTCATGAATGTATAGTTCTAGAAGCTAAAATGAGCAAATTACATGAAATGTGGTGTTCCCTTAATAGTTCTAATGCAATAATTTTTTATGCATTATATCATACCAAGTATTCACCAAATGAAAAACTACCGGACAATCATTCAATTATAATTGATTCTCTTAGAAGTGGTGATACTTATAAAGCAAGTAGAGATATTGAGGATAACTATATGGTGGTTTCAAAAAACCTTTATAAGAATGAAAAAGGTTTAGAATAATAATGAATTAAGAATTAAATTAATTTTTAAAAACCTTTACATTAAAAATATGAAATGAAAAAGGTTTGTTTAGTTGCGCCTGTGAAGTTAAAAAAATAACAAACAGGAAAAACATGGTTATAATATTAAATTATAATATAAATAGTAAAAAAATTCTTGGAGGCAGAAAATGAAAGCAAAGAAAATTTTAGCTGTTTTATTGGCAGTAGCAATGACATTTAGTATTGCTGGATGTGGTAAATCAGACAAAAATGACGAAAACAGTACAAACAATGATTCAAGTAACAATGTAGTCAATGAAGGAAATGATTCGAATGCAGGTGAAAAAACAACAGATCTTGATGGCAATCAATACTATAATACATATTTAGCTTCAGATCCTACATCACTTGATGTATCACTTCGTTCTGATTCTTACTCTAGTACAATTATATCTAACGTTAATGAAGGTTTAGTAAGATTAGAAGACAGAGATGGTGATTACTTTATGGCACCAGGAGATGCACAAACTTGGGAAACAAGTGAAGATGGCAAAGTTTGGACTTTCCACTTAGGTGATAATAAATGGTCAGATGGAGAACCAGTTACTGCACAACAATATGTGTATTCATTACAACGTAGTGCAAAACCTGAAACAGGATGTCCAAATGGTTGGTTCTTAACACCAGTTTTAAATTATGATGAAATTAGTAAGGGTGAAAAGGATGTATCAGAGTTAGGTGTAAAAGCTATTGATGAAAAAACACTAGAAATTACTTTATCAAATGTAACACCAGCTTTCTTGGAAATGTGTAATGGTACAATTTATTACCCACAAAGAGAAGATAAAGTAAAAGAGTGGGGAGAAAAATATGGTTCAGAAGCTGAATTTACCGTTTACAATGGACCATTCGTTCTTGATAGCTGGACACATAACAGTGCTTTAGTTCTTAAGAAAAATCCTAATTATTGGAACGCTGATGCTGTTAAACTAGATACTGTTAATTTAGCTGTCATGCAAGATACTACTACTATAATTAACGCATATAAAAGTGGTGATTTAGACGAAGTAGGTGTTAGTACTCAAGAGTGGTTAGAAGAGTTTAAAGGTGATGAAAATTCTAAATATAGTAACTATACAACTCAAGGATTAACATTTAACTTCTATAATACTAAAGATAAGTTATTTAAAAATGAAAACATACGTAAAGCATTTACATTAAGTATTAATCATGAAGATATAAACGAGATGTGTTTTGGTGGTTTAAGGGTTCCTACATATGGATGGGTTGTACCAACAATATCAGTTGGTGAAACTAACTTCCGTAAAGCTGCAGGTGATCCAATATTAGATCAAAAAGCAAAATTAGAAGCTGATGGAGAAACTCCAAAAGACTTATTAATAAAAGGTATGGAAGAATTAGGCTTAGGTGACGATCCTTCAACATTAGACGTAACATTATCTCTTGCTGGAACAAGTGATTGGTTCCGTACTTATGGTGAATATTTACAACAAGTATATGCTGAAGAGTTAGGTGTAAATATGAAAATCAGTTTTTCTGAGTGGGCAATATTTGAACCTAACATAAAAAATGGTAATTATCAAATTGCTTATATGAGTTGGGGTGCATATTACAATGACCCATATGATGTTTTAAGTGTATTTAAATCTAAATGGGACCAAGTTGGTACTGGTTGGGTAAATGAAAAGTATGACGAACTAATAGATCAGGGTGCTATTGAAATGGATGCTCAAAAAAGATTACAAAATTATATAGACGCTGAAAAAATTCTTATGGATGAAGCAATTGTTTGTCCATTAGCAGCAGGAACAGTAAACTCATTCTATCAAAACTATGTATATGGATATTCAAGCTTAGGATTTAGTAGCAATGGATTTAAAGATATGTATACAATGGGTAGATAATTAAGTATACAATGAGCAGATAATATAGTATTTAATAATTGGGCAACCTAATCGTTGCCCTTTTCATAACATTGGTTAGATTACGTAATTTTGAAGGGAGATTTAAGTTGAAAAAATATATATTCAAAAGAATTGCGTATATGATTTTGACTTTGTTTGTTATTATAACTTTAACATTTTTTTTAATGAGAAGTATGCCAGGTGATCCTCTTGCCAATATGGCACAGATGTTACCTGAGCAAACAAAAGCAAATTTCTATGCGAAGTATGGGTTGGATAAGCCTTTGATTGAGCAATATTTTATGTATATGAAAGGACTTCTAAAACTTGATTTAGGTGAAAGTTTAGTTTATGCAGGTAGATCAATAAGCCAAACAATTGCAACAACCTCTCCAGTTTCTGGTATTGTAGGTGGGATAGCTCTTGTTATAGGTGTCACCATAGGTGTTGTATTGGGTATTGTAGCAGCTTTAAATAAAAACAGATGGCCTGATTACATCGTTATGTTTATAGCGATATTAGGTGTTACAATTCCAGTATTTGTGCTTGCATCTTTAGTTCAGTTTGTGTTTGCAGTTAAATTAGATTGGTTTCCGGCTTCGGGCTGGGGAAAGGCTAAAAATTTGGTTCTTCCGGTATTAGTTTTATGCTTTGGACCTATAGCAAGTTATGCAAGATATTTAAAATCAAGTATGCTTGATACACTTGAACAAGATTATGTTCTTACAGCTAGAGCTAAGGGATTGTCTGAAGCAAAAGTTATAAAAAGACACGTGCTTAGAAATTCTATGTTACCTGCAGTAACAATGCTTGCAGGTAGTGTTGTAGGTATTTTTACAGGTGCTTTTATCACAGAAAAAATGTTTTCTATACCTGGCATAGGATTTTATTATATAAATTCAATAAATATTAATGATTATACAATGATTCTTGGTACAACAATTTTCTATGCAGTTTTATTCGTTGTAATGCAACTTATAGTCGATATTGTTTACGTATTGGTAGACCCTAGAATTAGAATATCAAGCGATAGTGTGAAGGAGTGATAACATGGCAAATAACGAAAATATAGACGTATCATCATTTGAGATAATTGGCATAGATGAAAATGAAGGAGAAGTTATTTCTCGTCCTAGAGTAAGCTATTTCAAAGATGCTTGGAGAAGATTTAAGCAAAATAAAGTCGCACTTCTAGCTTTATGCATATTGGTATTATTGATAGTTATGGTAGTGATAGGACCTGCTTTAAGTGGGTATTCATATCAAGCAGTTGATAAAACAGCTCGTAATGTATCTCCTAGCTTATCACATTGGTTTGGCACAGATAAACTTGGACGTGATTTATTTGCAAGAGTTTGGGTTGGTGGTAGAGTTTCTATAATTATAGGAATAGTAGGTGCATTAATTTCTACAGTTATAGGATGTATTTATGGAGGAGTAGCTGCTTATTTCGGTGGTAAGGTTGATATTATAATGATGAGAATACTTGAGGTATTGATTAGTATTCCTTATTTGATAGTAGTTATCTTGATGTCTATCATATTCAAAAGCAAAAGTTTAGCTATACTTATACTCGCTATGACAATTACTGGTTGGTGTGGTATGGCAAGACTTGTAAGAGGACAAATGCTTCAAATCAAAAATGAAGATTATATACTAGCTACTAAAGCAATGGGAGTTAGTCCTTGGAAAATAGTAACTAAATATATGATACCTAATACAATTAGTGTTGTTATAGTTTCAATAACATTTGATATCCCTGGTTATATATTCTCAGAAGCGTTTTTAAGCTATATTGGATTGGGTATTCAACCACCAGGAACAAGTTGGGGTGCTTTAGCTTCAGCGGCACAAGCGCAATTTACTCATTATCCATTTCAATTGTTTTATCCATCACTAATGATCGCATTAACTATGTTGTCATTTACTCTTATGGGTGATGGTTTACGTGATGCTCTTGATCCACGTTTAAGAAAGTAGGTGTAGTATGAACGAAAAAATATTAGAGGTAAAAGATCTTAAAGTTTCTTTTAACACTTATGCTGGAGAAGTAAAAGCTGTTAGAGGAGTTGACTTTGATTTAAATAGAGGAGAAACACTTGCATTCGTTGGTGAATCAGGTTGTGGAAAAACAGTTACTGCAAAAGCTGTTATGAGATTATTAAAGGATTCTATTGCAGAAGTTAAAGAAGGTTCAGTAATTTCATATAATGGTGAAAATGTATTAACAATGAATAAGAAAAGACTACAGGAATATAGAGGAAATGAAGTAAGCATGATTTTCCAAAATCCTATGAGTTCTTTAAATCCTACAATGACTTGTGGAAAGCAAGTTATGGAAAGTTTAATTTTGCATAGAGGATTAAAAAAGGATGAAGCTAGAAAAGAAGCTCTTAAAATGTTTGAGTTAGTGCGTATACCGGATGCTAAAAAAAGACTAGATTCATATCCTCATCAACTTTCAGGTGGAATGAGACAAAGAGTTATGATAGCTATAGCTTTAGCATGTAATCCTAGTATACTTATTGCTGATGAACCTACAACTGCACTTGATGTTACTATACAAGCGCAAATCATGGATTTATTAGCAGATTTAAAGAAAGAGCTTAATGCAGCTATTATACTTGTTACACATGATTTAGGTGTAGTGGCTAAATTTGCAGATAGAATTCAAGTAATGTATGCTGGACAAGTTGTAGAAAGAGGAACAGCTGAAGAAATATTTTATGATTCAAAACATCCATACACTTGGGCTTTACTAAGTTCAGTACCAAAACTTGCTAAAACTAATAAACAGCAATTATATGCTTTAAAAGGAACTCCGCCTGATTTGATTTTACCATTAAATCATTGCCCATTTGCGGATAGATGTCAGTATTGTATGAAAATATGTAAGGAAAGAATGCCATCAGAGGTTGAAATAACAGGTTCACATAAATTATCATGTTGGTTAATGCATCCTTCTGCACCACAAGTTGAACCATTATATAAGAGGGAGGACAATTAATATGTCTGAAAATATACTTGAGGTTAAAAACCTTAGCAAATATTTTAATGTTGGCAAAAATGCTACACTTAAAGCTGTAGATAATGTAAGTTTTAATATTAAACGTGGTGAAACACTAGGTCTTGTAGGTGAGTCAGGCTGTGGAAAAACTACTTGTGGAAGAACTGTGCTAAGATTATATGATCCTACTCACGGAGAAATAATATTTAATGGTGAAAAAATTAGCAATTATAATAAAAGAAATTTTTTGAAATTTAAAAAGAATGCTCAAATGATTTTTCAAGATCCTTATTCTTCTTTAAATCCAAGAATGACAATTTTTGAAATAGTATCAGAGGGTTTAAATGTTCACTACAATTTATCGAAAGAAGAAAAAAGTAAAAAGGTAAATGAAATATTATATGCAGTTGGTTTAACTGAAAGTTTTGGAAATAGATTTCCTCATGAATTATCAGGTGGACAATGTCAACGTATTGGTATAGCTAGATCGTTAATAGTTGAACCAGAATTTATAGTTTGTGACGAACCAATCTCAGCACTTGATGTTTCTATACAAGCTCAAATTGTAAACTTATTAATTAAGTTACAACAAGAACGCAAATTAACATACTTATTTATATCACATGATTTGTCTATGGTTAAACATATTTCAGATAGAATTGGAGTTATGTATTTAGGTAGTATGGTTGAATTAACAACAAGTGAGAGACTATTTGAACATACATTACATCCTTATACACAGGTTTTATTATCTGCAATTCCAGATGCAGAACCAGATCAGGAAAAGCAGAAAAACAGTATTAAGATTGAAGGCGAAGTTCCAAGTCCTATCAATCCACCGAAAGGATGCAAGTTTTCAACAAGATGTTGTTATGCTAATGATTTATGCAAAGCTGAACGTCCTGTCCTTAAAGAGGTTGAAAAAGGTCATTTTGTTGCATGTCATCAATATGAAAAATTTATGTAGCAATTAATTTGTACATTTAATATATTAAATAAAGTGTTTTCATAAGCCACGGGTAAACGCTCGTGGCTTTAGTTATAGGAGGAAATTAAATGAAACTATATAATAAATATTTTATTTTTAGCATTGTTATGGTTATGATGATTTTTGCTATGACAGGATGCCAAAATAATAATGAACTAGGTGAATTAAAAGAAAATGATTTATTAAAAACAGTTGATGGAATATGTGATGACTATTATATGCAAAAAGAGTTCGTTGGAATGTCAGTTGCTGTTATTAAGGATGGGAAAGTATCATATTTAAATTATGGTAATGTTAAAGAAGATGGTGAAGAAACAACTGAAAATACGATATATGAAATAGCTTCTATATCAAAAACATTTGCAGGGACTTTGCTTGCACAAGAAACAATTAAAGGTAAAGTTGCTTTGGATGATCCAGTTCAAAACTATATAAAGTATCCTATATCTAATGAATATAATGGAAAAACAATGACATTAGAAAATTTAGCTACACACACATCTGGTTTTCCAAGAATGCCGAATAATTGGAGAACAGGACCAAATCCATACAAAAACTATGATAGAGAAAAATTAGATAAGTATTTGAAAAAATTTGTGTTAGAAAGAAAACCTGGAGCATATTATGAATATTCTAATTTATCATTTGGACTATTAGGATGTATATTAGAAGATGTGGAAAATAAAACATATGAAGAACTTTTACAAGAAAATATAACCAATCAACTTGATATGAAAAGCACAAAAATATTTTTAGACGAGGAGCTTCAAGCTAAAAAAGCATTTCCGTATGCTACCAAGGATATAGAAGGATATGAGTGGGATTTTGATGCGTTACAAGCATGTGCAGGTATGAAGAGTACAACAAGAGATTTATCACGTTATATAGCAGCAAATATGAATCAATTAGAATGTAGTGATGAGTTAAAACAATCATTCGATATTGCACAAGATATTCATTATAAAGGAAATATGACAATTGGTCTTGCATGGAGATTTGTTAATGTAGGAAATAAAACTATACTAGAGCATGATGGTCTTGCTGCTGGATACACAAGTTATGCTGCATTTAACAAGGATGAAGGTGTAGGTGTAGTCGTTTTATGTAATAGCACTGATGGAGTAATTCCATTAGGACAGACAATTATGGATAAATTATTAAAAAGCAAATAAATTTTCGTAAATAAGAAAGTGGGCTATATTATGATTACTACTAATATAATAAATAAAATATTACAAACTGCCATTAAATATGGTGGGGATTTTGCTGAAGTTTTTGTAGAGGATAAATTTAATACTAATATTTCTGTTAGCAATTCTAATGTTGAAAAAGGAATAGTTGCAAACGATTACGGTATTGGTATTAGAGTTTTTTTTGGTAAAACTTTTGCATATACATATACAAATAATGATTCTGAAGAAAATTTGATTAAGATAACTAGAGAACTATGCTCTATTTATAAAAAAAATGGTACAACATTTGTTAAGCCAGTATTAGAGCCATTAAGTTATATTAAAGAAGCTAAGAAATACTTTAGTAAGACATCTTATAATCAAAAGATTGATGTTATTAATCAAGTTATATCATCAGGAAAATCATATGATAAAGCTATTGATAGAATGCTGGTAAGATATTTAGATGAAGAACAAAACGTTTTAATTGCAAATACGGATGGTGTTTTTGTTCAAGATAAAAGGAACAAAACTAGATTGTTAATAAGTGCATATGCCAATAAAAATGGAGTTGTTCAAAATGGTTATATAGGACCAGGCGCTATGATGGGATTTGAATTTTATGATACAATTGATTTAGATTATTTTGGTAGAGAAGCAGCACGTTCTGCATGTGATATGGTTGATGCAGATTATTGTGAGGCAGGTCAAATGAGTGTTGTTGTTGACAATGGTTTCGGTGGATTATTGTTTCATGAAGCATGCGGTCACAGTTTAGAGGCTAGTAGTGTCGCAAAGGGAAATTCAGAATTTTCAGGTAAATTAGGACAAAAGGTTGCATCTGATATAGTTACATTAGTTGATGATGGAAGTATAGAAAACGCTTGGGGTTCTTTAAATGTCGATGACGAAGGTACAAAAACCAAAAAGAATATATTGATTAAAAATGGTATACTAAATGGTTATATGATTGATAAGCTAAACAGCAGAATAATGAATATGGACGAAACTGGTTCAGGAAGAAGAGAATCATATAAATATGCCCCAACATCAAGGATGACAAATACATATATAGAGGCAGGGAAAAGCACAAGAGATGAAATTATTCAAAATACCGAAAGAGGATTATTTGTAAAAAATATCAATGCAGGTTCTGTAAATCCTGTTACAGGTGAATTTAATTTTTCAGTAGCTGAGTCTTATATGATTGAAAATGGTAAGTTAACAAAACCAGTAAAAGGAGCTACACTTATCGGTACTGGAGGAAGTATATTGAAATTAGTTGATATGGTTGGAGATAATTTAAGTATTGGACAAGGATATTGCTATTCAGCAAGTGGTGCTATATATATAGGTGCAGGACAACCTACGGTTAGAATATCAAATATGACGGTAGGAGGAATGAAATAATGATAATAAAAGAATATATAAATAAAGTAATTACAATGTTCAATAAAGAGGGAATTACTAATGTTGAGGTGTATTATAACAATACAATAACTAAACTTGTTAACATAGAAAACAATGATATTGAATCATTTAAAACTGCAAATGATAGTGGAATAAATATTAGTGGAAATTATGATGGATATAATAGTTCTACATACATAGAAAAATATGATGATAAATCAATATATGACGCAATTAAAAATATAAAAGATACTGCAAAAATTAATAACAAACCATTAAAATTGCAAATGTTTAGTGATATTGCTAAATGTAATAAGAATAACAATATTGTAAATACAGATTTAGACAATGTAAAGAAAGTATTAATTAATATTGAAAAAAGCGCAAAAAGAATTGATAATAGAGTAATTTCTGTAACTGATTGTTCTTATTATGAAGTTTTGAATAACATTTTATTAATAAATAACGAAGGTATAGAACTTGAAGATACATATAGCTATTGTATTGGAACAGTTTCTGTTGTAGTAGGCGAAAATGAAATAAAAAATAATGCTACTTCATCAGTTATAAAAAATAGATTTGATGATATTGATTACGATAAATTAATGCATAATGCTATAGGAGACGCAATTAATATGCTATCTGCATCACCAATAAAAAGTGGAAAATATAAAGTTGTTTTAAGAAATAATGCCGCAGCTGATATACTAACATGTTTTATGCCTATATTTAACATAGAAAATATAAACAAGGGTATTAGCAAATTTAAGGATAAGCTAAATACTAATGTAGCAAGCAAATGCTTTAGTTTAATCGATGATCCTTTGTATGAAAACGGCAAATTAAAACGTAATTTTGATGATGAAGGTACTAAGACGTGTAAAAAATATCTTATTAAAGAAGGCGTTTTAAATAGTTATTTATCTAAAAATGCAATTGATAACATATCAACAGGCAATGCATTTAGATATAGCTATAGAGAAAATATAGAGATTAGTCAAACAAATTGTTTTGTAGAAAAAGGTAGTCAAACTACAAAAGAAATTATTGAAAATATAAATGATGGCATAATTATTACAAGCTTTGATGGCTTGAATGCTGGTATTAATACTGTTACAGGTGATTTTTCATTAATTTCAAATGGATTTTATATAAAAAATGGTAGAATTGAAAAATCGATAAATCAAATAACTGTAGGCGGTAATATTTATGAAGTAATAAATGATATTGAATGTGTTTCTTCTGATGTCGAATGTGCTTACAGCTATGGAGATTATTTTGAATCGCCTTCAATATTGATTAACAATTTAATGATAGGTGGTTTATAGAATAGTTAATTTTTGCTAAGTAATATGTATAAAACATAGTAAAAAAGGAAATACTCCCATTAGGAGGTGTTTTTTACTATGTTTAAGTCTCAAAATAGGCATTTTAAAAAAATATATATTGATGAAACTTTAAATAAAAGAAAATATCTTGGATATAGGCTAGATATTGTACTTATAAAGTTTATTATCATAACATTTATTGCGCTGGTGGTTTATGTTAATACAGGAGATTTTCTATTTACAAGTATAATAATAATTCAAGTTTTTTGTATAATAACACTCATAAATAAGATTATTATAGACAAAAAGGCGTCAAGAGGGAAAGTGAAATTTTTAAAACGTATAAAAAAAGATAAGTTTAAAAAGAAAATTTTTTCCTCTAAATATAGTGAAATTGAGAGCTTTATATTTTTATACTTAAACCAAAATAGATATTATCATTTAAAGAAAACTAAAAATTATTGTTATAAAGCTTTGAAAAATGATGAAACTATACTTATAAATGTTGTAAAGTTTTATCAAGATGCCTTAATTGAGAAAATAGATTTGAGAAACTATATAACTAATGCATTAAATGTTAATATTGATAAGCTTATTTTGATTACAATCAATGATTTTAGCGAAGAAGCTAGCAAAATGTTGGAAAAAAGCGAAGAAGTAATAAAATTAGAAATTATTAATTTTGAAGATTTATATGAATTTGCTGATACAAATTTATTGTTATCATCATCGTATGAAATAATTTCAAATGAAGATATATGTACAAATACTAAAGTCAAAACTAGTGAAATTTTTAATAATATCTTTAATAGTGAAAAAATAAAAATATATTTAATTGCTTCTGTTACATTCTATATTATTCATAAAATTTTATTAATAAATAAAATTGGTGTGTATATTTCATATTATTTTTTATTTTTAACATTTATAAATATCGTGTATAATGTATATAATACATTTATAAAGAAGAAAGTTACAAGTAAATAATGTTCAATATATTTGTTGTTTTTACTATTTTTACATTTTTATATTGAAATAAATACTAAAGTGTCATATAATTTTATTATTACGTTATATAAATTAGTTTTTATTTAAAGGAGATATATAAAATGAGCAAAAAAATACCTGTAGGATTATCAAACAAGCATGTACATTTATCACAGGCGCATCTTAATATTCTTTTTGGTGAAGGACATGTTTTAACACCAATAAAGGATTTAGGACAACCAGGTCAATATGCTTGCGATGAGAAGGTAGATTTAGTTGGACCAAAAAGAACTATCAAAGGTGTAAGGGTTTTAGGACCTATAAGAAAAGAATCACAAGTTGAATTATCATTTAGTGATGGAATATCTTTAGGGTTAGGCAATATACCTGTAAGAGACTCTGGAATGTTAGATGGTACACCAGGGCTAAAACTTATAGGACCAAATGGTGAAGTTGTTCTTGAAAGAGGAGTTATAGCTGCAAAAAGACATATTCATATGCATACAACAGATGCAAAAGAGTATGGAGTTAAGGATAAAGATATAGTTCTTGTTCCAGTTGAAGGTGAAAGAGGACTAGTATTTGATAATGTTTTAATAAGAGTTAGTGATTCTTATGCTTTAGAAATGCATGTAGATATTGAAGAAGGAAATTCAGCTGGACTTAAAAATGGTCAAGTTGTAGATATAATTAAAAAGTAATTACTGATATATATATATATGAGGCAATATTTTATTGCCTCTATATTAATATAAATATAATTAAATCATTAAATTAAGAGGTGTTATAAATGAGATTGAAGGATTTACAGAGTTTATTACATAATGATAAAAAGATGAGATTGGCAGTAGTTGCTGCAGAAGAGGAAAATGTTTTAATTGCAGTGGATGATGCGTTCAAAAATGGTGTTTCAGTACCAATATTGATAGGAAATGAAAAAGCTATTAAAGAAATTGCAAAAAAAGCAGATATTAATATTGATTCTTATCAAATAATAAATGCTAATAGTTTAGAAGAGTCAGCTGAAATTGCTGTTAAAATGGTTAAACAAGGACAAGCGGATTTTCTAATAAAGGGGTTAATAGATACTTCTATTTTAGTTAAGCAGGTATTAAACAAAGAGTATGGATTAAGAACAGGAAAGACACTTAGTCATGTTATGGTTTATGACGTACCTCAATACCATAAGCTATTATTTTTAACAGATGGTGGTATAATGACATATCCGGACTTAGACAAAAAGAAAAATATATTAGAAAATGCTGTTGAAGTATTAGGTTCACTTAAATATGACGAAATAAAAGTAGCTTGCTTAGCTGCAAAAGAAAAGCTTAATCCTAAGATGCCTCCAACAGTTGATGGAGATGCATTGAAAAAAATGTACTTAGATGGTGAATTTGAAAAGGGTGTAATAGTTGAAGGACCAATTTCTTTTGACCTAGCAATTTCTAAAGAGGCGGCTAGCATCAAAAAGTATAATAGTCCAGTTGCTGGTGATGCAGACGTTTTATTAGTACCTAATATTGAAATGGGTAATGGGATTGGTAAAACTATGACATACTTTGGAAATGCTATAAGTGCAGGTGTTATAATGGGTGCAAGTGCACCAGTTGTTCTTGTATCAAGAGCGGATTCTTATGAATCTAAATATTATTCAATATTATTAGGTGCTTTAGTAGCACAAAAAAACAAAGAATAGGGAGCAAATTATGTACAAAATATTGTCAATTAACCCTGGTTCTACATCTACAAAGATTGCAATTTATGAAGATGAACATGAATTATTTGTTGAAAGTATCTTACATACTGATGAAGAACTTAGTAAATTTCATAGAGTTCAGGATCAATTTGAATTCAGAAAAAGTGCTGTGTTAAATTTTCTTAAGCAAAATAAATTTGATGTTGGAGAGTTATCAGCTATAGTTGGAAGAGGTGGACTTTTACCACCGGTTAAATCAGGGGCATATAAGGTAAATGAACTAATGGTTGATAGACTTATGAATAGACCTATTTTAGAGCATGCTTCAAATTTAGCAGCACTTATTGCTTATGAGTTATCTAATGAATTGCATATTAATGCATATATTTACGATTCTATTGCTGTAGATGAGCTTATGGATATTGCAAAGCATACAGGATTATATGAAGTAGATAGAGTTAGTTTGACTCATGCTTTAAACATGAGAGCTGCTGCAATGAAGGTTTCAAAAAAACTTGATAAAAAATATGTTGATTGCAATTTTGTTGTTGCACATTTGGGTGGAGGAATTTCGTTATCAGCACATCATCAAGGTAAAATGATTGATATAGTATCGGATGATGAAGGTCCATTTTCACCAGAACGTTCAGGAAGAGTCGCTGTCAAGGACTTATTTAAATATGTAACTTCAGGGAAATATACTAAAGATGAATTGAAGAAAAAGCTTAGAGGAAACGCTGGACTTAAAGGTCATTTAGAAACTGTGGATGCTAGAGAAGTTGAAAAAAGAATACATGATGGAGATGAAAAAGCCAAATTAATATATGAAACTATGGCTTATCAAATAGCAAAATCAATAGGAGAACTATCTGTTACACTATATGGTAATGTAGATAGAATTATATTGACTGGTGGTATTGCTTATTCTAAAATGTTAACTGATTTAGTTATTAAAAGAGTTAATTTTATTGCACCGGTAGAAGTTATTCCAGGAGAAAATGAAATGGAATCTCTAACACTTGGAGCACTAAGGGTACTAAGGGGCGAAGAAAAAGCAAGAGATTACTTCGAATAGATTTATATAGCAGATTATTATTCTAGCCTACTAAAATTTTTGGGGGGAGAAATTGAGATGTTAATGATTATTCTAAAAATTATAGATTATTTAATATATTCAATTTCGTCAGTTTTAATAATTGCTATCTTTGGTAAAGAGACAAAATTATTTAAAAAGAAGTTTATAGTGTTATCATTACTAACGTTTGTCATTGCTATATTATTGTTTGACAATGTAAATGATTTAAAAAAATTATGTATAGTTTTTTTAATTTTATTATTTGATGCTTTTATTATGTGTAGTAAAAAAATTTGGCAAAATTTAATTATAACAATTTTTACTGTTATAATATTTTGTATAGCAAGTTGTTCTGCTTCATACGTAACTCAGTATTTATTGAAAATAGAATTAAGTTCAATTGATAAAAGTTATGTTAATTATCTTATATATATTGTATTTTATTATGCTACAGTATTTGCAGTTACTAGTATTTTAGGAATTAAAAATATAACAGGAATTGTAAATAGAAAGATAAGTACAAAAACGCATATTTTGTTAGTTATAATGATTGTTTTACAGTTACTAAGAGTATGCACGGAATATATAATAAGTATTACTTTAGCTTCTATACCAAATCTTACCATAATACCACTTTTGTTTTACATTTTTTCATTGATATCAATTGTTCTTTTTTGTTATTGTATCAATTCAATAATAAACAAGGAAAATATTATAGAGCTTAATATTAAAAATAATGAAAAGCTAAAAACCTATAATGAAGTTTTAGAATATACTCTTGAAAATCAAAGAAAAATTGCACATGAGCATGGTAATAATTTAGCTGTTTTATCAGGCTACTTGGAAAACAAAAATTATGATAAGGCAAAAGATTATGTAACAAAAATCATTGGTCAATCATGTAATAAAGAAAATAGTGCTATAAATAATATTATAGAAAGTGGTTTAAAGGCATTAATATTATACAAAATTGCAATATTTGAGAAAAAGGGCATAGAATATGAAGTCGTAATTGATGAAAGTATTGCAGATTTAATAATTCCGTCAGAAGACATGTGTAGTATAGTAGGCATATTCTTAGATAATGCATTAGAAGCATCTATTGAATCAGATGAACCATATATTTCAATATCATTTATTAAAAATGATAATATGTTGATAGTTACGATTATGAATTCAATTAAAAGCTCCTTGATAGAAAAATCAAAAATATTCAACAAAGGTTATTCAACTAAAGGAGAAGGTAGAGGTTTTGGATTAAATATTGTCAAAGATATTGTTAACAGATATGATGAATTAGAACTTATTACAACTGTGAGAGAAAATTTATTATTTATTCAAGAACTTAAAGTAAACAAAAAAATAAATTTAAGTAAACAATCAGTAAACTCATTAGATTAAAATAAAAAAATATATATTCAAAGGATAAAAAATTATGGACAATTTAGACAGACAAATAATTAACATATTATTAAGAAATGGTAGAATAACTCATGAAGAAATTTCAAAAAAATTGAATATGTCTAGACCTGCTATTCATCAACGTATTTCAAAGTTGGAACAACAGGGTATCATTGAGGGGTATAGAACTAAGGTAGATTGGAGTAAGCTTGGTTATCATATTAGTGCATACATATCTATTAAGGTTAAAACTAACGATTTCAATAAATTGATGGATGAAATAGTCAACATCAAACTAGATAATTTTATAATTGAGGAGTGTCATAGAGTTACTGGAAGTTGGTGTTTAATTTCAAAGATTAGGACACTTACTCCAGATTATATTACTAAATTTCATGATTTGTTATTAAAAAATGAGAGTATCACTGATACTTCAACCGTTTTATTATTGTCATCTATTGAATAAAATAGCTAACATTAGTTAGCTATTTTATTTTTTAATTATTATAAATTTTATTTAATATCAAACATATTATAACTAGAAATACTTCCACTACCATAAAGCATAATTACAATGTCATAATCGCCATTTTCAATATATTCTTTAACAGATTCGTTTTTTACAAGTCTTAAATCAACCATTGTTACTTTTTTGCAGCTAAGTGATAAAAATGAAGCTACGGGTAAGGCATATGAGTCCTTTATAAGTAATATTTTATAGTCATTTTTCGCATTGATATTTTCTATTGTTTCAAAGCTATTGTCTTGACTAAAATATGTACCATATCTATTAGTTTCGATTGGTTCATTAATATCAGATAACGTTTTGTCAATTATTGAATCATTGAACTTCCCTTCTTTAACTAAGTTGTTTTGGTAGCCTAAAGAAATTTTAAAATAGGTATCAAATTTAGGTGTTATATATGTATAATCATCAATGCCCGAGTAAATTCGACCCATCCTTTTACCTAATGATCCCAAAAAGCTTTCTTTTAGTATGTGTGTGTCATAATTATCAATATTTGTGAAATATCTGTCCTTATCTAATTTAATCTTTAATTTATAATCTAAATAATCTACAATTTCCGTATAGGCCCAAAATGCAGTTTCAGTTTTCCAATGGTGGTCTGTTTTAAAAAACAATTCTTCTTTATTTAATTCACCTGTATCCAAAGTGTTTAAATTCAAATAGTTAATATTATTGCTTTTTAGTTCATTAAAAAATACATTAACATTTGTATTTGATTTACTATAAATATCTAAACCATTTTTGAATTCTGTATATCCCTCTATATTTTTAGATAAAGCACTAACAAAGACAAATGGTATATCTAAAGATTGAAGATAATTATTAAAGTTTATTAACTGTTGAGCATTTTTTTTAGTATCCACTAAATAACCTGCAAAATGTAGGAAATTATTATTGTCTTTTAAAACATAGCCTACACTTGAATCACTTATTAGTCTTTTGTTAAGCAGAAGTTGAGTAGCACCATAAGCTTCTATAAATACTTTCCGACCTGATAAATTACTGTTATATGCTTTATTTGTATTGTCTCTAAATATTTCAAATTTTGATGTTAGCTTATCTAAAATGCTTAAATCATTAGTCTCATCTAGTGGTAGTAATGTTTGTGTTGCAATTGGCCTAATATTGTTTATGATTGTTTTTGAACCAAATACAAAAGAAATTAATAAAAATATTATTGTTATAATTATGTATTTCAATTTATTTAACATATTATTCTCCATTAAAAATTAAAATATATAAAAGGATTGTATGTACCTTTTACAATATAACTCAAGCTAATTATATATAATAATAAAAATGACACAGTGTAAACCAAATTAAAGAAAAAGTTGTTATTCAGATTTTTAGCTGTAATTTGGTTTTTAATTAATCTAGTTATAGGAAATGAACCTATAATTGCAATAATAAAAAATGTTATTGAACCCTCAAATACCGAAGGTAAAAAATTATCTGTAATCAAGTTATTATTTAATCCAAGCATTGCCTTGATGTATATAAAAGCAGAGTTTATGTCATTGCTTCTAAATAATACCCATCCTAGCATTACGGCAACAAATGTATATAACCATTTAATATATTTTATATTTTTAAATTTGTTTTCAAAATCAAATAATTTTTCAATAGATAAAAGTATAAAATAATAGAGTCCCCATATGATAAATGTCCAATTTGCGCCATGCCAAATTCCTGTCAAAATCCATACTGTAAATAGGTTGAAAATAAGTCTTGATTTATGACTTACTCTACTTCCACCAAGTGGTATGTAAACATAATCTTTAAACCACGTTCCTAATGATATATGCCACCTTCTCCAAAATTCAGATATTGATCTTGAAATATATGGATAGTTAAAGTTTTCATTAAAATTAAATCCAAACATTTTTCCAAGCCCGATTGCCATATCTGAATACCCGGAAAAATCATAATATATTTGAAATGTATAAGATAAAGCACCTAACCATGCCATAGCAACGGACATTGATGATAAATTTGAATTAAATGCTTTATCGGCAAATATGGCAAAGGTATTTGCAAGTAATACTTTTTTGCACATACCTACTATAAATCTACAAACACCATCAGAAAAACCTTTGAATGTTTCTTTTCTATTTGAAATTTGCTTTGCAACAGTTTGGTATCTTACGATTGGACCTGCAATTAGCTGTGGAAAAAATGATATGTACAATCCGACATTCAAAGGATTTTTTTGTACTTGTCCATCTTTTCTATATATATCTACAACATATGATATTGCCTGAAAAGTAAAAAATGATATTCCTATTGGAAGAGTAATTGATGGAACATTAATTTCTAAATTAAATATGTTGTTTATATTGTTCATAAAGAACATTAAGTACTTGTAAATAAAAATGATTGATAAATTAAACACTACCATAGTTGTTAGTATTATTTTAGAGAGTATATTATGGTTTCTGTATTCATTAATAAGTAGCCCAAAAATATAATTTGCCAATATTGACAAAAGCATAATGAAAACGAATTTTGGCTCGCCCCAAGCGTAAAACATAAGACTTGAAAATAATAAAAATATATTTCTTGATTTTATGCTTCTTAGGAAAACAAAATAAATAAACAATACACATGGTAAAAAAAGAAAAATAAATATAGAACTAGAAAATAACATTTTGCCTCCATTACAAAATATTTATAACCTATAAATATTACTATAGATTGTTCTTAAAATCAAGCTATTATATATTTTATTAATATAATTACATTTGGAATATTATTGCTATAAATTGGTTAGAATAATATTAATCAATTTCAAAGGAGAATGTTTATGACAAAAATTATATGTGGTGTTACAAACTGTTATTTGAATAAAGATAAATGTTGCTGTGCTAGTAATGTAAATGTATTAGGTCAAAATGCAGTAAATAGAGGCTCAACCTGCTGTAGTACTTTTGGTGAAAAGGTAGATGGATTTTCAAATTCAGCTCAAACACCTCAAGATCAATCATATATAGCTTGCAATGCAACAAATTGTATTCATAATGAAAATAATAAATGTACATCCCAAACTATCCAAATACATGGCAATAGTTCAGCTAATAGCAAAGAGACATTTTGTACAACTTTTCACTGTAAATAAATAAGGGTGCTTATATAGCACTCTTATTTATTTTTTCTTTAATAAGCTCAATAGAGTCATTTATTAATTGCTGTAAAGATAAATCGGAAACTCCAGCAATATAAGCATTACATTTATGAGATGGAATTAAAATTTTCATAGCATCGCTATCACTGATAGCCTCAGCCATTTTAGGGGTTAACTCACCAAGCAAAGAATTAGGCATAATAATGGCTAAAACACCCACTATAATTGGAACTCTATATGCATTGTGTATGATTGCATTTTCTCCAGTTGCACCGTCATCTGCACCTGCCTTTATCATTTGAGTAGTCGCTACAGAATTTGTACCTAGTGCAAGAACTGTTAAATTTGGTATTTCTTTTTTTATACTTTCAACCAATATTTTACCGATCCCACCACCTTTTCCGTCAATTATAGCTATATCATAAATATGTTTCATAATTACTCCTACGACTGTATTTTATTATACAATTATACCATATAAACTAAATAAAGTCATTGAATTGAATTGTTAATATTTTGTTTATTTGGAACTTGACATAATTAATGATGAGGTGTAGAATCTACATTGTTCGAAAGCACACTTTGTGTGCTTTTATATTGCAAAAAAATACATACTAGGAGTATTATCATGAATATGCTTAAAGATTTTTCTACACAATTGCATACAGAATTTAAGGGCTATAATACAAAAAGATTAGGAAAAGATATTTTAGCCGGAATTACTGTAGCAGCAGTTGCTTTGCCATTAGCACTTGCTTTTGGAGTTAGTTCAGGTGCTGATGCTGCCGCAGGACTTATAACAGCAATATTTGCTGGACTTCTAATCGGAGGATTGTCAGGAGGTTCATACCAAATTTCTGGACCAACCGGCGCAATGACAGCCATATTAGTTTCATTGGTAGCACGTTTTGGATTGCAAGGAGTGTTTATAGCATGCTTTTTATCAGGAATATTGTTGTTAATTGCAGGAGTGTTAAAATTAGGAGGATTAGTGTCCTTTATACCATTGCCGGTTATTACAGGTTTTACATCAGGTATAGCAATAATAATAGTTTTAGGACAAATTAATAATCTAACTGGGTTTACTAGTTTTGGATTAACTACTTTATCAAAAATATCTAGTTATTTTACAACACCACAAAATTTAGATATTACATCTTTTTTGATAGGGTTAAGCGTAATTATATTTATGTTTATGTATCCTAAAAAACTAAATCAATTTTGCCCATCTTCATTGATGGCTATAATCTTAGCAACATTAGCAAATGCTATTTTTAAATTTCCAGTTGCTATTGTAGGAGAAATACCAAGAACTGTTTTTTTAGAAAATAGATTGGACCTTTCATCTATTAACTTTGATACTATTTCAATTTTCCTTGTTCCTGCAATAAGTATTGCCGCTTTAGGGTTAATAGAAAGTTTGCTGTGTGGTGCATCAGCGGGTAGAATGAAAAATGAAAAATTAAATTCAGATCAAGAATTAGTAGCACAAGGAATCGGCAATATGATTATACCTTTTTTTGGAGGAGTTCCGGCTACTGCTGCAATAGCACGTACTAGTGTTGCAATCAAATCAGGCGGACAAACTCGTTTAACAAGTATTTTTCATGCTATTGTGCTTTTATTGTCTATGTTTTTATTAGGTCCTATAATGTCAATAATTCCACTTGCATCATTGGCAGGTGTTCTAATTGTTACAGCTTGGAGAATGAATGAGTGGCATGTTATAAAAGATATTTTTTCTAAGAAAATTAAAACTGCAATATTTCAGTTCATTATAACAATGCTTGCAACTGTAGTATTTGATTTAACTATTGCAATACTTATCGGTGTATTATTCTCTATAGTTATGTTTGTAGTAAAAGTATCGAATATGCAAATTTGTGTTAGAAATATTGAAAAAGATAAACTTGATGATAGAATTACATATATTGATAAATTTGAAAAAACTGCTGTTATTTATGTTACAGGTCCATTGTATTTTGGAACAGCAAAATCTCTTGAAGAAAAATTACCATCCAAGACATCTAAAAGTATATTAATTTTTTCAATGAGAGGAGTAACAATGGCAGATATTTCAGGAGTTCAAGCATTAAGTGAAATGTGTGAAAAACTTGGAAAAGATGATACTGAAATATTATTTACTTGTGTTCAACCAGAAGTTAAGAAAATGTTTGAGCGTTGTGGCATGAAAGAAAAAACAGGAGAAAATTCATTTTTCTTCAGCACAAATTTAGCATTAGAATATTTAAGTAAAGAAAATTGCTAATATTTTCAAAGACAATAAAGCAACTAAATATAATAACTTTATTGTCTTGATTTTTATTGTTAGTTAAACTATAATATCAATAGACTTATTTCATTGAAATGATTTAAGATAAATACCTAGAAGGTTATTTTGTATCTGAAGATGCGCAACAAAATTTGGAGGAAATTAGATGCAAAATAAAAATAGTTTAAAAGATTTAATATTAACTGGCTTGTTTATAGCTATTGGACTTACACTTCCAATAGTTTTTCATTACTTTGGAGGGCTTGGTGCAATTTTTTTACCAATGCATATACCGGTTTTACTTTGCGGTTTCATATGCGGATGGAAATATGGATTAATCTGTGGTATTATTACCCCATTATTATCTAGTGTATTGACAGGTATGCCACCAATATTTCCTATTGGAGCAAGTATGAGTTTTGAGTTATTAACTTATGGACTATTGTGTGGTCTGTTATACAAAACATTACATAAAAATATATATGTTTCTTTGATTAGCGCAATGCTTGGTGGAAGAATAGTATCGGGTATAGCAAATACGATTTTTATGGGTGTAGCTGGAAAACCATATGGATTTAGTATTTTTATAACAAGTGCATTTATAAAATCATTACCTGGAATAATTATTCAAATAATTTTAATTCCTTTATTGATTATTGCACTGCAAAAAACAGGTCAATTAAAAACACAAACACAAAGATAAGTATTAAAAAACCGTATCCGAAGATACGGTTTTTTTTAAAGATATTAAGAAAATATTGTAAGATGCCATTTCTTGACTACTTTCAGTATTGAGTTTATAATAATAATATAAAAAATTGAGGAGAAACAAATGAGTTTTTTACCGATAGATAAAAAAGATTTAGAAATAAGAGGATGGGAACAGTGTGATTTTATATTTATTACAGGTGATGCATATGTTGATCATCCTTCGTTTGGAACTGCAATTATCTCTAGAATATTGGAGAGATTTGGATATAAGGTTGGGATTATAGCTCAGCCTGATTGGAATGACTTAGATGAATTTAAACGATTAGGTAAACCAAGACTTGGTTTTTTGATAAATTCAGGTAATATTGACTCAATGGTTAACCATTATACATCTATGAAGAAAAAAAGGAATTCGGATGCATATACACCAGGTGGAGTAGCTGGTAAAAGACCAGATAGAGCAGTAATTGTGTATTCAAATAAGGTGCGTGAAGCATACAAAGATAGTCCAATAATAATTGGTGGAATAGAGGCAAGTCTTAGACGTTTAGCACATTATGATTATTGGACGGACAAAGTTAGAAGGTCAATTCTTCTAGATTCTAGTGCAGATTTACTAGTTTATGGTATGGGAGAAAAACAAATTATCGAAATAGCAGAAAGCTTGGATTCGGGTATTCCAATAGAAGAAATAACATTTATAGACGGAACAGTATATAAAACTAAAGATAAAGATAGAGCGTATGAACCTATAATTTTACCAACTTATGATGATGTTAGTAAATCTAAGCAGGAGTATGCAAATAGTTTTAAGATACAACATGATAATACTGATTCATTAAATGCAAATCCTCTTGTTGAGCAATATGGAAATATATATGTTGTACAAAATACTCCAGCCAAGATACTTTCAATGCAAGAGCTAGATGATGTATACGATGTAGACTATGAAATGACATATCATCCTATATATGAAAAAGATGGTGGAATTCCATCACTTAGTGAAATTAAATTTAGTGTTACAAGTGTTAGAGGATGTTTTGGAGGTTGTTCGTTTTGTGCATTGAATTTTCATCAAGGTAGAACAATACAAGTTAGAAGTCATGATTCAATCATTCAAGAGGTAGAAAAAATGACTCATGATAAAGAATTTAAAGGTTATATACACGATATTGGTGGACCAACTGCTAACTTTAGAATACCATCATGTCAAAAACAATTAGAACATGGGGTTTGTAAGCATAAACAATGTTTGTCTCCTGTTAAATGCCAAAATTTACAGGTTGATCATAGTGACTATGTTTCATTGTTAAGAAAAGTTAGAAAGCTTCCAAATATTAAGAAGGTTTTTGTGCGTTCAGGTGTTAGATATGACTATGTTATGTATGATAAAAGTGATGAGTTCATAAAAGAATTGGCAGAACATCATGTAAGTGGACAGCTTAGAACAGCTCCTGAACATGTGTCCAATAATGTTTTGAAACTTATGGGTAAACCAAATATTGAAATATACGATAAATTTGTAGATAAGTTCAATAAGGTAAGTAAAAATCTTGGTAAAAACCAATATATAGTTCCTTATTTGATATCATCACATCCAGGCAGTACATTGAACGATGCAATTAAATTAGCTGAGTATATCAGAGATATGGGATATACACCTGAACAGGTACAGGATTTTTATCCAACTCCTGGTACATTATCAACTTGTATGTATTATACAGGAATAAATCCTTTAACTGGTAAAGCTGTATATGTACCAAAATCTATTGAAGAAAGAAAAATGCAAAGAGCTTTGATGCAATACAAAAAAAGAGAAAATTATGGATTGGTGTTAAAAGCATTACAAAAGTCGAATAGATATGATTTGATAGGATTTGACAAAAAATGCTTAATCAAGCCACCAAAAACAAAATATTAATTTATTATTAAGTATATGAAAAATATTGCAAAATATATAAAATTAAGTTAGTATTATATTGACAATAAAATTTATAAAAGGGAAAAGAAGATGCGAAAAAAACACACACTATCTTATGGTAGATTATTTCTAGTGATACTAATTATAGGTTTAATTTTAACTGTTAGTATTATGGTAGGAGTAAATTTAAAAGAAAAATTATTTGATAATCAACCTAAAGACAATGCGAACAATGAACAAAATACAGACATTAATGTTGTTGGCGATAACGACAAAGATAGTAACAAAGATAACGATTCAAATGTAGATGAACCAAATAATGTTGAAGACATAAATATCACAATGACAGCAGTTGGAGATATCATGTTTCATCCAAAAGAAATTTGGGGAGGATATGATGAGGAAACAGATACTTTTGATTATAAACCATATTTTCAATATGTAAAGCCAATTCTTGAAAAAGCAGATATTGCAGTTGGTAATTTTGAGGGTACAACCTGTGGCAATGACTTATATAAATATCAAGGATATCCTTTATTCAATGCCCCAAATGAAGCTTTAGATGCTCTTAAAGATGCTGGATTTGATGTGCTTTCAACTATTAACAACCACTCCTTGGATACAAGGAAAACTGGTGTTATTAGGACCATTGAAAGAATGGATGAAAGAGGCATTGTACATGTCGGAACATATAAAGAAAAACCTGAATCAAGAATTTTGATGCAGAATGTAAAGGGTATTAAAATTGCATTTTTAGCTTATACAGAGCTTTTAAATGGTTTAGAAGTAGTAATGACAGATGAAGATTTAGACACAATGATTAATAAAATTGATAAAGAAAAAATCAAACAAGATATTGCAGATGCAAAGAAAAATGAAGCAGATTTGATAGTTATGATTATACACTGGGGAAATGAGTACAATAGAAAACCTAATCAAATGCAACAAGAATTAGCTAAATTTTTATTAGATGAAGGTGTAAATATAATTCTTGGTAGTCATCCTCATGTTATTCAAGATTGTAGCGGGGTAATGCATGAAGGTAAGAAGGCATTTATTGCATATTCGACAGGGAATTTTATATCAAATCAAAGAATAGAAGAAGAGCTTGTTTCTCAAACAGAAGATGGTATCATAATTAATTTTAATATTAAAAAGGATGGAAAAACTGGAGAAACTACTTTAGAGACAGTTGAATATACGCCAACATGGGTATATAGAGAAAAACTAGCAGGTAATAAGTATACTTATAGAATACTACCAGTTATGGATTTTATAGAAAGTGATGAATTTTCTGAAAATTCAATAAAAAGAATGAAAAGGTCTTTAGAAGATACAATGTCAAAATTAGATACTAATTTTAATTAATAATTATAGAGGTGCCATATTATGAACCAAATTAAGTTAATTTTTTCAAATATGTCTATTGTAAGTTTAATTGATATAGTAGTAGTTTATTTTCTTATTTATCAAGGCTATGTACTTATAAAAAACATGAGAGCTAAACAACTTGTAAAGGGTATTGTTTTAATTTTAGTGATTACTCAACTTGCATCGTTATTTAAATTCTATACGTTAAGTTGGATTTTGGAGAATACTGTTCAAGTAGGCTTTATAGCATTAATTATTTTGTTTCAGCCTGAACTTAGAAGAGCTCTAGAATTTATTGGACGTTCGTCGATGTTTTCAATAAATACATTAGATAAAGATACTGCAACTTCAGAAAAAGTAATTAAAGAGATTTGTTCAGCTGTATCATCTCTTGCAAGGCAAAAGATAGGAGCTTTAATTATATTCGAGCAAAAAACTGGATTAAATGAAATTGTTGATACTGGTACATCTCTAGACTCAGCTATTTCAAGTGGATTGTTGATTAATATATTTATACCGAACACACCACTTCATGATGGTGCGGTTGTTGTTAGAAACTATAGATTAGCAGCTGCAGGATGTTTTTTACCTCTAACAGATAATAACACATTGAGTAAAGATATTGGTACAAGACACAGAGCAGCACTTGGAATTACTGAAAGATCAGATGCTATTGCAGTAATAGTATCAGAAGAAACAGGTTATATTTCATATGCTGTTGATGGTAGACTTTATAGAAATATTCAGGTCGATGAGTTAGAAAGAATATTATCTAGCGTATATTTTGAAGAAGAAAAACCAAAATTATTTGAAAAGTGGAGATATAAAAATGAAGGTAAAAAATGATAAATGGATCGTCAGAATACTATGTGCATTAGGTGCAATAACTCTTTGGGTATTAGTAATGATGAAAGTTAATCCTTTATGGAAAAATGACTTCAATAATATAAAAGTTAACATTAACGATCTAAGTTCATTAGAAAACCAAGGTT
The DNA here is from genome assembly GCF_017352195.1 of Sedimentibacter sp. zth1. Classification (NCBI taxonomy): domain Bacteria; kingdom Bacillati; phylum Bacillota; class Tissierellia; genus Sedimentibacter; species Sedimentibacter sp. zth1. The sequence continues at coordinate 326,893 of NZ_CP071445.1, forward strand.
ATGTTTTAATGAATGAAAAAAGTGATTTTAAGGTTGATGTAAAGATATCTGGGCTTAAAAACAACCTATTGAAATTTAATTCAAGGGATATTATAGCTACAATTGACTTGAATGATATTAGAGGTATAGATAAAGAAGGGATACATCATTTGCCAGTTAAAATTCAAGATATTGAGAATTTTGAAATAACAAGTTATAGCCCAATATATATAACTTGTAACGTGGAGAAAAGAATAACTAAATCAGTTGGTATTGAGGTAAAATATGAGGGTTCACAAGTTGCTGGATACTATGTAGGAAACGGAGTTTCAAATCCTGATTCTGTATTGGTTACGGGACCTAGAAGTGTTGTGGATTCTGCAAAAAGCGCTATTGCTGTAGTTAATGTAGAAGGAGAAAGCGAAATTTTAAGTAGGAGTGAGCCTGTTAGAATTGTAGATGAAAAAGGAAATGAATTGTCTGAAGTCTCAGTTAAACCGATAACTGTTGATATTGCGTTGCCTATATATCCGACTAAAGAAGTACCAATTGTGGTTGATTTTGTAGGAGAGCCACAAGAAGGGTATAGAGTGACTAATTTAAAAACTGAACTTGGTACAGTTACTATTGCTGCTCCTAAAGGGCTTTTAGAAACTATTAACGAGGTAAAAACGGAACCTGTAGATATATCAGGAGCAAATGTTGATATAGTTGTAGATAAGAATTTAATTACTGATGGAAAAATAAAAATCACTGATGGTAATCATAAAACTAAAGTAACTGCAACTATCGAAAGAATAATTGAAAAAGATTTTGAATTTACATTTGATGATATTGAATTATTAAATTTGGATGAAAATTATATTGTTACACCTATATTTGAAAATGAGGATAATCAAGAAGATAGTAATAATGGTGAGTCAACAGATACTGATGAGGTAGATAATACCAATTTACAAACCCCTAAAATAAAGATAAAAGTTAAGGATATAGCAACAACTATTGCAAAAATAAGTAAGTCAAATATTAAACTATCTTTAGATTTAAAAGATATTACACCAGGTGTATATGAGTTAGAATTAATTATTGATGTAGACCCTAAAGCGGAGACTGTTGCTAGTAATTATCAAGTAATTAAATTAAATGTTGAAATAAAAAGTACAGAAGATGACTCTAGTGAGGATGGACAAGAATAAATATTTTATTAAAGGAAAACTATATGAGTAAAAATATAAAAAAGGTCTTGAACTTAGTAGATAATCATTTAAGTAATTTGGAAGAATACCAAAGTTTGCTAGAAGCTATTTTTTCGAGTACACAAGATGCTATAAGTGTTGTTAACCATCTCGGTGAGCATATAATGATCAATCCTGCCTATACAAAAATAACAGGTATTAAAGCTGAAGATATTTTAGGAACTAATGCATATTTTGATGTAGGTGAGGGAGAAAGTGTTCATATGAAGGTTTTAAGAACTAGTACACCTGTAACTGGAGTTACTATTAAGTTAAGACCTTCTGGTAAAATTGTTATAGCACAAGCTGCACCGATTATTGTTGATAATAAATTGATTGGAAGCGTAGCTGGTTTAAAGGATGTAACTGAAATCAATAAATTGACAAATAAACTTCAAGATGCAAAGAAAAAAATCAGAGAATTATCTGCTAAATATACATTTGATGATATAATTGGAGAAAATAGCTTGTTTGTTGAAAGTAAATTAGAAGCTAAAAAAGCAGCAAAGGTTCCTGTAACAGTGCTATTAAGAGGTGAAAGTGGTACAGGCAAAGAATTATTTGCTCATGCTATACATGCTAAAAGTACAAGAAAAAATAATCAGTTTATTAGAGTGAATTGTGCAGCTCTAAATGAGTCTTTACTTGAAAGTGAACTATTTGGCTATGTAGAAGGAGCATTTACTGGAGCTAAAAAAGGTGGTAAAAAAGGATTATTTGAAGAAGCCAACAAGGGTACTATATTTCTAGATGAAATATCAGAAATAAATTTCAATACTCAAGTAAAATTATTGAGAGTATTACAGGAAAAGGAAATAACGAGGGTAGGTAGTACTAAAAGTATGCCTGTAGATGTAAGAGTTATTGCTGCTACAAACATTAATCTTGAAAAAGCTGTTAGACAAGGAAAGTTTAGAGAAGACTTATATTATAGAATTAATATATTTCCGATCAATATTCCATCTCTAAAATATAGAAAAGATGATATACCATTGTTAGTAGATGAATTCATAAAAAAATTTAATTATGAATATGGTAGAAACATAAAAGGTATTGAAGATGCAGCAATAAAGGTTTTATTTAGCTATGATTGGCCAGGAAACGTAAGAGAATTGGAAAATTACATAGGTAGAAGCATAATTACTATGAATTTTAATGAACAAATTATAAAAAAGGTTAATCTTCCACATAAAGATTTTGTTTTAGGCAAAGCAATAGCTATTAATGATCCTATAATTGGTAATATAGAATTATTAGAAAATATAACATCAAAAGCCGAAGAAGAGTATATTATAAAAGCTTTAAATTCTTTAAATAGCAATAAAACGGAGACAGCTAAAAAACTAGGAATATCGCTTAGAAGTCTTTATTATAAGCTTGATAAATATAATATTTTATAAGCAATATTGTGCAATAAATTGCATTATGCAAAATATTGCTTGCAAAATATTGCAATTAAACAAAAAATGAATTCTATAGCCATTGAAATTGTAAAATATCTTTAACAAAATAAATGGCATAAAATTTGCATAAATAATAATATGAGGTGATATAATGAAAAATTTTAATGATGTTTTAATGAAAGCAAAAGATAGAAATGTTTGTATTGCTGTGGCAGCAGCTCATGATAAGGAAGTCTTATCAGCTATAAAAATGGCAATTGATAATAAATTGATTGTTCCAATTCTAGTTGGTAACAAAGTTCAAATACAGGAGTATTCTAAAGAAATTAATCTTGATTTAACTAATATAGAAATTATTGATGAAACTGATATAAAAAAATGTTCAGAAATAGCTGTTAAACTTGTTCATGAAAAAAAAGCAAAAATATTAATGAAAGGTTTAGTAGATACGTCTATAATTTTAAAAGAGGTACTAAACAAAGAGTATGGTTTAAGAACTGATAGCTTGTTAAGTCATGCAGCTATATTTCAAACAGAAAAATACCACAAACTTTTATTTATTACTGATGCAGCAATGAATTTAGCACCAAATGCTAATGATAAGAAAAAAATAATTGACAATGTTGTTAAATTAGTTCATTCATTATCAATTAGTAACCCAAAAGTTGCTGTAGTATGTGCAAAAGAAAAGGTTAACCCTAAAATGATAGCAACTGTTGATGCACAAGAGTTGGTTGAGAGAAATAGAGCTGGAGAGATAAAAGGTTGTGTAGTTGGAGGACCTTTTGCACTTGATAATGCAATATCAAAAGAGGCAGCAACACATAAAGGTATTACTGATCCAGTAGCAGGTGATGCAGATATACTTCTAATGCCTGATATAGAAGCAGGTAACATATTGTACAAGTCACTTGCATTTTTATCAAATACAAAAAATGCGGGTATATTATTAGGTGCTGCTGCGCCAATAGTATTAACATCTAGAGCCGATACAGATGAAGCAAAATTAAATTCAATTGCATTGGCAGTAATGTATACTAGTTTATAATTAAATATAATTATATTTAACAATATAAGGCAAAATAAATTTAATTGAGGTGTAAAATGCAAAAATTAAGACAGTTAATTATTAACCCTGGTTCAACTTCTACAAAAATAGCTGTTTTTGAAGATGAAAAGGTGTTATTTGAAAAAACATTAAGACATACAACTGAGGAACTTGTTGGTTTTGAACGTGTTTCAGACCAATATGAGTTTAGAATGAACATTATTTTAGATGCACTTAAGGAAAATGGTATAGAATTATCTTCACTATCAGCAATTGTTGGTCGAGGCGGATTGTTAAAACCAATTGAGGGTGGAACATATAATATCAATGATTTAATGTATGAAGATTTGAAAGTTGGAGTATCTGGAGAACATGCATCAAACTTAGGTGGTATGATTGCTTATTCTATTGCTAATGCTCAAAACATTCCTTCATTCATAGTAGACCCAGTTGTTGTTGATGAATTTGATGACATTGCAAGAATTAGTGGACATCCTTTATTTGATAGAAAAAGTATTTTCCATGCATTGAATCAAAAAGCAGTTGCAAGACGTGCAGCAAGTGAATTAAGCAAAAAATACGAAGAATTAAACTTAATAGTAGTACATCTAGGGGGCGGAGTTTCAGTTGGAGCTCATAAGATGGGTAGAGTTGTTGATGTAAACAATGCATTAGATGGTGATGGTCCATTTTCACCTGAAAGATCAGGTTCTCTTCCAATTGGTGCAGTAGTGAAAGCATGTTTTAGCGGAAAATATACTCAACAAGAAATAGCAAAAATGATTAAAGGCAATGGTGGGCTTAATGCTTATCTAAATACTAATGATGCTAAGAGTGTAAGCGAAATGGCAGAGTCAGGAGACAAAAAAGCTAAACTTGTATATGATGCAATGGCTTACCAAGTAGCTAAATCAATTGGAGAATGTGCAGTAGTATTAGATGGCAATGTAGATGGAATAGTTATAACTGGTGGAATTGCATATTCAAAACCATTTGTTGAATATATTTCAAATAAAGTGAAATTTATTTCTAAGATATTTGTTTATCCTGGCGAGGATGAATTATTAGCTTTGGCACAAGGTGGTATAAGAGTTCTTAGAGGTGAAGAAAAGGCTAAAGTGTATAAATAAATTCTTTGCAACGTATTGATTGATGAAAGGGGAAATTAACTTGACAAATAGTAGATTAACAATAGTAACAGGTCATTATGGTAGTGGAAAGACTGAATTTTGTGTAAACTTAGCCAAAAAACTAAAAGAAACTAATGAAAAAGTTAGTATTGCAGATTTGGACATAGTAAATACTTATTTTAGAACAAGAGATAAGAAGGAATTCTTGGAGGGTTATGGAGTGCATGTTTGTGAGAGTAGTATTAAAAGCACAGCACTTGATTTACCGGCAATCTCTGCTGAAGTAATGGGTATTATACAAAATGAAAAAATAACTTCTGTACTTGATATTGGTGGTGACCCAGTTGGAGCAAGGGTTTTAGCAAGGTTTACTCCATTGATTCAGAAACATCAATATGATTTGTTGTTTGTAATAAATGCAAATAGACCAGAGACACAAACATTAGAAGATACGTTGAACTACCTTAGAGCAATTGAGATAACATCAAACTTAAAAGTAACTGGTATAGTAAACAGTACACATTTATTGAAAGATACAACTGTAGAAGATGTTATTAGAGGACATAAACTTTCAAAAGAGTTGTCAAAGGCTACCAATATTCCAATAAAATATGATGTGGCAATTGAATCAGTTGCTAACCGAGTAGAAGACGAAGAAATTAAAAAAACAATATTCCCTATAAAAATGTACATGAGGGAAGATTGGATGAGTTAATTTATTTAATTTAGTATATTTATAACATATATATATGTACAAGCATATTTATAAATGTTTACAATATAGATTTAGTATAGACAAACTATATTATTACAGTTTTGTTTTAGTAATAATTATTATCATTATTGCAATAACTTATATTAACGAAGTATGTAGTTGTTTTAACAATAAAATTATTTATATTTCGTTAGTGCTTATTTTAAAAAAATGGAGGTTTTACAATGGCTAAAGGTAAAGTAACATTTAATGAGGACATTTGCAAAGGCTGTGAACTATGTGTTATGGCATGTCCTAAAAATCTAATCAGTATGAATACTGAAAAAATTAATAAAAAAGGATACAATGCTGCTTATATAGCAAATCCTGAAGAATGTATCGGATGCGGAAATTGTGCAGTAATGTGTCCAGATTCAGTAATAACAGTAGAAAGAATATAAAAATGGAGGAAAACTAAAATGGCTAAAGTATTAATGAAAGGTAATGAGGCTATAGGAGCAGCTGCTATAAAAGCTGGTTGTAAATATTTCTTTGGATATCCTATAACTCCACAAAGTGAATTACCTGAGTATATGTCAAGTGAATTACCAAAAGTAGGTGGATGTTTTTTACAAGCTGAAAGTGAAGTTGCAGCTATAAATATGGTATATGGAGCTGCAGGTGCTGGTGTTAGAGTTATGACTAGTACATCAAGTCCAGGAATGGCTTTGAAACAAGAAGGTATTACATATGCAGCTGGTGCTGAACTTCCATGTGTAATTGTTAACGTTATGAGAGGTGGACCAGGTCTTGGTGGTATTCAACCTAGTCAATCAGACTATTTCCAAGCTACTCGTGGTGGCGGAAATGGAGACTATAGAACTATTGTATTTGCACCATCAAGTATTCAAGAAACTGTTGATTACGTTATGGAATCTTTTGTAAAAGCTGATCAATATAGAATTCCAGTTGTAGTTTTAGCTGATGGTATGATTGGTCAAATGATGGAAGCTGTTGAGTTTAAAGAACCTAAGAAAGTAGAATTAGAACCAAAAACTTGGGCTACTACTGGTACAAAAGGACAAAGAAAACCTAATATAGTTAACTCATTATTCTTAGATCCTCAAGAACTTGAAGATCATAACTGGAAATTAGATAGAAGATATAAAGAAATTGAAAAAAATGAAGTTTTAGTAGAAACTGTAGATATTGAAGATGCAGATGTTGTATGCGTTGCATATGGTACTACTTCAAGAATCGTTAAAAATGCTATTGCAGATTGTAAAGCAAAAGGATTAAAAGTTGGCTTGATTAGACCTATAACATTATGGCCTTTCCCAATGGAAGTATTTAAACAAATTAATCCAAATTGTAAGGGTATACTTACTGTTGAAATGAGTACTGGACAGATGATTGATGATGTTAAAATAGCTAACGAAGGAAGATTACCAGTATATTTTAATGGTAGAGTTGGTGGAATGATTCCTACACCAGCAAGTATATCTGCAGATATAGAAAAAATAGCTGGAGGTATAAAATAATGACAATTGTTTATGAAAAATCAAAAGGTTTGACAGATGCACAAACTCACTACTGCCCGGGATGTACTCATGGTATAATCCACAAATTAGTTGCAGAAGTATTAGTTGAATTAGGAGTATTAAATGAAGCTATAGGTGTTGCTCCTGTTGGATGTTCAGTTTTAGCATATAATTATTTTAATTGTGATATGCAAGAAGCTGCTCATGGTAGAGCTCCTGCAGTTGCAACAGGTATCAAAAGAGTAAGACCAGAAAATACAGTATTTACTTATCAAGGTGATGGTGACTTAGCATCTATAGGAACTGCTGAAGTTGTACACTCAGCTCATAGAGGAGAAAAAATCACAACAATATTCGTTAATAATGCTATATATGGTATGACAGGTGGACAAATGGCTCCTACTACATTGATAGGACAAAAGGCTACAACAGCACCACTTGGTAGAACAATAGAGCACAGTGGTAAACCATTAAAAATATCTGAAATGCTAGCAACAATAGATGGGGCTAAATTTGTTGAAAGAGTTGCAGTTAACAATCCAGCTAACATTAGAAAAGCTAAAAAAGCTATAAAAAGAGCTTTTGAATGTCAAATTCAAGGCAAAGGATTTGCTATAGTAGAAGTATTATCTACATGTCCTACAAACTGGGGCAAAACACCAGTAGATGCATTAAAATGGTTAGAAGATAATATGATGCCTTACTATCCTTTAGGAAATTTCAGAGACTTTGAGGAGGATAAATAACATGAATGAAAAAGTTATAATGGCAGGATTTGGTGGTCAAGGTATAATGGCTATAGGTAAAATACTTGCTTATGCTGGAATGCTTGAAAATAAAGAAGTTTCATGGTTACCATCATATGGTCCTGAAATGAGAGGTGGTACTGCTAACTGCGCAACTATCGTATCTGATACACCAGTAGGATCACCAGTTATCACAAATGATGCTACATCAGCAATAATAATGAATTTACCTTCATTAGATAAGTTTGAAAATGATGTTGTGCCAGGTGGTAAAATAATTATTAACAGTTCTTTAATAGATCAAAAAGCAACTAGAACTGATGTTGATGTATACTATGTAAATGCTAATGAAATAGCACGTGATCTAGGAAACGCTAAAGCAGCAAATATGGTTATGCTTGGTGCATATTTAGAGTTATTTAAACCTGTTAAGATGGATACAGTATTAAAAGCATTCTTAAAAGTTTTTGGTGAAAATAAAGCTAAATTTCTTCCATTAAATGAAAAAGCTTTATTAAAAGGTGGAGAAGCTGTTAGAAAATAGTTTATAATAAACAAATTATAAAACAAAGGATGTAGTTTTAACTACATCCTTCGTTTTTATCTATGAATAGGCAACTAAATTAGTAAAAAAACATATAAATAATAATTTTTAAAATAAATATGTTGAAAAATAATTTTCATGTAGTATAATTAAAATACATTTGTAAATTAAATTTATAAATGCCTCTTAAATTTTTTGCCTAAAGCCGTACGTAAAGTACGGCTTATTATTTTTATTTAGTCTATTTATTTTAATGCTCTTGTGCTTCTCCAGATTTAATTAGTATATATTTAGTTAAAACAGGTCCTACGAATTCGTAAACAAAAACGGAAGCCATAATCAAGTTTAATATTTTATTGCCCATAGTTGGAAATTTCGTTGCTGCTATTGCAGCAAGACCTATAGCAACACCTGCCTGAGGTAATAGTCCAAATCCTAAGTTCTTTTTGATCTTAGATTCAGCTTTTGTGACAAGTGTACCAATATATGCTCCTGAAATTTTACCCAAAGTTCTAGCAATTATATATATAATTCCAATGAATCCTAATCCTTTTATAACATTTAAGTCTAAGCTCATACCTGAGAATGTGAAGAATAACAAGTAAATGTGTGTAGACAAGTCTTCAGCAGTATCAAATATTTTAGCTTCAATAGGAGATAAATTAGCAATCATAGCTCCTGCAGTAACACAAGTTAATAATGATGACAATTCAAATTTAATAGATATACCAATTGATAATAGTATAATACTCATCGGTATCAATATTATTGACTCTTGTTTTGATTTTCTATTTACAGCAAAGTTTATTAATAATCCAGCAATACCTCCAACAAGGAATGAACCAATAATTTCAATCAGTGGTGATGCAATAGCTTTTACAATTGTTATAGAACCTGATAGTGCTATTTCTGCAATTGCATTTGCAATACTAAATAATATGATACATACTAAATCATCCATTGCAACAACTGAGATAAGAGTGTCTGTTAAAGTTCCTCTTGCTCGATATTCTTTGATAACCATTATAGTTGCAGCTGGAGCAGTTGCTGCAGATATTGCTGCAATAACTAAACTAAAAGGCATGTCCTTAGTAAATGCTAACAGTGTAACAAAAACAACTATAACCGTTATAAATGCTTGTAAAAATGTTATTGTTATAACACTTTTAGCTAATTTCTTTATTTGCTTTATTTGAAAACCTTTTCCTACGTGAAATGCAATTAGTCCTAAAGCAAAATCACTTATAAAACTTAAATCTTTAACATTTGTTTCTGAAATAATGTTTAATACATATGGACCTATTAGTAGCCCCGCTAAAAGATATCCTGTAACCGCTGGTAATTTTAGTTTGTTTATTAGTTTAGCTACTATAATACTAGTGATTGAGATAATTCCTAATGCAAGTATTGTGTTCATTTTGTCCTCCTTTTTATATAAATAATCGTCAAATACATTATATTACAAATTATGCAAAAAATAAAGTAAAATATAAAATATTCTAAATTATTAATATTTAGACATTATAAGTATACAATAGGAAAAAAAGAATGTAATTAAAATATCAATAAATAAAAGTGATAAAAATATATTGTAAAAAAATATAATTAATGATATCATAATTCTGTTGCATAAAGCGAGTGTGCTGAAATCGGCAGACAGGCATGCTTGAGGGGCATGTGTTTAAATAAACGTAGGGGTTCAAATCCCCTCACTCGCACCAATGATGAGTGTTTTTATTGCATTTGATAGAATGCTGTAATAACACTTGATTTTTGTGTTGATTGTTTTTATGTTATATGTATTAAAAACTATATTTGATTTATAATAGATTTAATAATTAATTTATCTAATAATTATAAATGAATTAAAAAAGATTATATAAAAAATAATAAAATTATTAAAATTTGTATTTACAGATTGACGAAAATGTTTAATAATATATAAGTTAAAAAAAATAATAAGTAAAGGGTTGCAAAATGAAAATTGGATTTGATCATGAAAAGTATTTACAAGAACAATCAAAATATATACTAGAAAGGGTAAATAATTATCAAAAGCTTTATTTAGAATTTGGGGGTAAATTAATTAGTGATTTACATGCAAAGAGAGTTCTTCCTGGTTTCGATGAAGATGCAAAAATTAAATTGTTGCAAAAATTAAAGGATAAGGTTGAAATTATTATTTGTGTGTATGCAGGTGATATTGAAAGAAACAAAATAAGAGGCGATTTAGGTATTACTTATGATTTAGAAGTGCTTAGAACTATAGATAATTTCAAATTTTACGGGTTAGAAGTTAATAGTGTAGTTATCACTAGATATGACGAGCAACCTTCAGCTACTATATTTATGAATAAGCTTGGTCGTAGAGGAATTAAGGTTTATACTCATACTTCCACAAAAGGATATCCTACAGATGTTGATACTATAGTAAGTGATGAAGGATATGGCAAAAATCCATACATAGAGACTAAAAAGCCAATAGTTGTTGTAACAGCTCCAGGACCTGGAAATGGTAAATTATCAACTTGCTTAAATCAATTGTATCATGAATATAAAAGAGGTAATATGGCAGGGTATTCTAAATTTGAAACATTCCCCGTTTGGAATATACCGTTAAAGCATCCATTAAACGTTGCTTATGAAGCAGCTACTGTTGATTTAAAAGATGTAAACATGATAGATTCTTTTCATTTAGATGCGTACAATGAAATAACAATAAACTATAATAGAGATATTGAATCTTTCCCTGTCCTAAAAAGAATAATAGAAAAAATAACAGGTGAAGAGTCTGTATATAAGTCTCCAACTGATATGGGTGTTAATAGAGTTGGATTTGGAATAATAGACGATGAAATTATAAAAGAAGCTTCTTTACAAGAAATCATAAGAAGGTATTTTAAAACTGCATGTGAATATAAAAAAGGATATATAGATTTTGAAGTGCTTCAAAGAATTCAATTAATTATGAATGAAATGAAGTTAAAGGAAGAAGACAGGGTAGTAGTAATGCCTGCTAGAGAATATGCAAGACAGATTGAAGAAAAATCTGATAATACAGAGATTTGTCCAGTTGCAGCTATTGAATTGGAAAATGGTACTATAATAACAGGTAAAGGCTCGAGTTTAATGTGTTCAACTGCCGCAGTAATATTGAATGCAATAAAGTATTATGCAAAAATAGATGATTCAATACATTTAATTTCACCTGTAATTTTAGAGCCAATTCTTAAACTAAAAAGAGACACATTAAAAATAAGGAATTCAGCATTGAATTGCCAAGAGGTGCTTACAGCTTTAAGTATATGTGCAGTAACAAACCAAATTGCTGAATTAACTTTAAAAATGTTAGAAAAACTTAATGGATGCATTGCACATTCAACTACAATAATAGAAAATAATGATGAGCAAACTTTGAGAAGACTTGGTATAGATATAACATGCGATCCAATATATTCTACTGATAATTTATATTATAATTAATTATAATATAAATTATCTTTATAAATATTATAGATGTAAGTGTTGTTAGTTGTTATAATGCAATTAATAAAATATATTATTTAGGAGAAAAACTATATGGTAGAATTGAAACCTATTGGTATTAAGAAAAATATAGCCTTGATAGCACATGATAACCTAAAGGATACTATGGTTAATTGGTGCATAAAAAATAAACATATACTTGAAAAACATATGCTTTGTGGAACTGGAACGACAGCAAAGCGTATAAATCAAGAAACAGGACTAAATGTTTATGGATACAATAGCGGCCCACTTGGAGGGGATCAGCAAGTAGGTTGCAGAATAGCAGAAGGATTGATTGATATGGTTATATTTTTTTCAGATCCATTGTCTGCACATCCACATGACCCTGATGTTAAAGCTCTATTAAGACTTGCACAAGTTTTTGATATACCTATGGCAAACAGTGAAGCAACAGCAGATTTTCTAATAACATCACCTTATATGGAAACAGAGTATACAAGAAATATTATGAATATAAAACTATAAAAAATAAAAGCCTTTTGGCTTTTATTTTTAAGTATAATATTAAATTATATGTTTTATATCTTTTATTTCATAATCGAATTTTCCTTCGATATTTTTGTTGGGTAAACTGTTTATTATCATTAATATTAAACTTTCTTGTGGAGGGTTTGTTTCAGTTACTTGACTACAAGTTATTGCATAATCAACACCAATAAAATTTTGCTTTCCATAATAAAGTATAGGTTTAAAAGTAATTCCATGAAAATTTTTAGTTGCACTTATAAATGCAATTCGTACCTCATCAGGTAAATTACATTCTTCTAAGTTATTAGTCTCCCATTTCTTTAACATATTAACACATCCTAACTCTTTTTTATTTAATTATATAATTTTTAAGCAAAAATTTAAATTGTTATATTCCGTCAAATTAAAACAAAAAACGACACAAAGATTTATAATTATTTGTTATTTTTCTGTTATCAATGAATACTTTTTAAAGAGGCGTTATTTATGATATGTCCGGAGGAGTTAGTAGCAATTGTAAATGCATTGTGTGTTGCCATTGCTAAGAATTTAACAATTGACGAATTAGAAATACTATCAACTGTTTTAGAGCAAGCATCTTATACCTTTAGAGCAATAGTTATCCAAAGGATAAATATAAAAAATAAAACAGACAAATACAAAGATTCAGAAGAAATAGATAGAAAGTATAGGTAATTATACAAATATAAAATAAACAATACATAAATAATTAAAAATTTAACAAAGTTTTTTATAAAAAAAACTTTTTTTATTTATTAATTTGAGATATAATTAGATGTAATAAAAATGATTTCTATGCAAATTAGTTTTGTACAATAACTTAATATTCATCCCAGTATATACATAAGAAATATATTATATATTAAATTAAATTTATTATATTGTAGGGAGGAAAAAATGAAAGTTACAGAATTTATAAAGGTACTAAATGCTGAATGTGTTACAAGGCTAATAACCGATGATAAAAATTATAATTTTGCATTTGCAAGTGATTTAATGAGCGATGTTTTAGCACTTGCTGATAGTTCAACAGTATTGATAACTGGGCTGAACAATCCACAGGTTATTAGAACGGCTGAAATGATGGATATTTCTCTAATAATATTAGTTAGAGGGAAAATACCAAGTAAAGAAACAATTGAGCTTGCTACAGAAGCTAATATAACTATATTAACAACACATTCAATTATGTTTGAAACATGTGGAATATTATATAAGTCCGGATTAAGGCCAATTTAGTATGGACAAAGAGAATTTCCTAAAAAGATATAGTTGTGATGTTGTCGCGAATAATTTTAGTAATGCTGGTAAAGGTTCTAGTGATATTAAAAAGAACTTAAAATTGCTAAATATTGACCCTGCTATCATAAGAAGAATTGCTATTGTTTCATATGAGGCAGAGATAAATTTGGTAATACACTCTTTAGGTGGAAAATTACACTGTGATATATATGAACATAAGATAATAATTATATCGGAAGATATTGGACCTGGTATTCCCAATGTTGAACTTGCAATGACAGAAGGATATTCTACAGCTTCAAGTAGTGTTAGAGAATTTGGATTTGGAGCAGGTATGGGGTTGCCTAATATGAAGAAATGGTCAGATGATTTTAACATAACAACAAAAAAAACTGGTACAGAAATTTCTATGACAATTAATATATAGCATACAAAAAAATAGTTATAGAAAGGAGTTTTATATGGATTTTTCAATTCTACTAGATTCAGATAAGTGTAGAGGCTGTACTAATTGTATGAAGAAATGTCCTACACAAGCAATTAGGATTAAAAATGAAAAAGCAGTTATTGATAAAAACAAATGCATATATTGTGGTGAATGTATAAAAGCATGCCCATATAATGCATATTCTCCATATGAGGTTAACAAAAATGATTTTGTAGAAACAAAGTTTTCGATTGCTATTCCATCTACAGCTTTGTATGGTCAATTTCCTAAAGGAACAGAAATATGTAATATTCAAAATTCAATTTTAAAATTAGGATTTGATTATGTATATGATGAAAGTTATGCTGCTGAGTTAACATCAAAAGCTATAGCAAGAAAAATATCTGAAAGTGAAGGTGTTAAGCCAATTATATCAACTAATTGTCCAGCAATTGTTAGGCTAATAAAGATTAGATATTTATCTTTATTAGATAATCTTATAACTGTAGAATCACCAATGGAGATAGCAGCAAGACTTGCAAAACATAATGCACATGAAAATTTTGATGTATGCTCTGAAGATATTAAAATTTATTACATTTCTCCATGCCCTGCGGAAATGCTTAGTATTACAAATCCTATTGGGACGAAAAAATCTAGTATAGATAGTGTTATTCCGTTAAATTCAATATATGGAGATATATATAGAGAAGTATGTAAAAATACAAAACTATGCAATTCAACACCATCTATAAAGGGTATAAAGTGGGCTATTGCAGGTGGTCAAAGCGAGACAATTAATGTATCATCATATATTTCTGTTTATGGTATAGAAAATATAATTGATATACTTGAAGAAATTGAGAACGGTAAGTTGCACGATATAGATTATGTTGAGCTATCAGTGTGTACAGAAGGCTGTGTAGGTGGTATTTTCAATGTAGAAAATCCATTTATTGCGAAAAGAAATATTGATTATATAATAAAAAATACCAAAGAAACATTCAATGCAGGTATATCAGACGAAGTATTTAATGATTTGTATGAAAAGAATTTTTTTGATATTGAAATTATAAAAGAAGATACAAATAAAAGAAAATTAACCTTGGCTGAAGCAGTAGAAAGAATGGAAAGAATAGAACAAATAACTGCTCTTTTGCCAGGCTTAGATTGTGGTTCATGTGGTTCGCCTACTTGCAGAGCATATGCTGAGGATATTTGTGATGGACATGCAGATTTATATGGTTGCATTTTATTAAAAGCTAATAAAAAAAGATTAAATTCGGAGGAATTATGAAAATATTAGAATTATCTAAGATTTTAAACTGCGAAATTATTGTTGGCACAAGTGAAACTAAGGATATAGATATAAAAAATGTATATATTGGAGATTTATTAAGTATAGTCATGTCAAAAGCACAAGCTGGTTGTGTTTGGATAACAATTCAGACACACTTAAATATTGTAGCTGTTGCTGAATTGATTGAAATGTCATGCATAATAGTAGCGGAAAATATGGAGATTGAAGGAAGCACAATATTAAAAGCAGAGAAACTTAATATTCCAATATTAAAAAGTAAACAAACTTCTTTTGAACTTGCATGCTTAATTAATAATATTAAATGAAATACTATTATGATTTTCATATTCACTCGGATTTATCACCATGTGGTGATAGTGACATGACTCCAAACAATATAGCAAACATGGCTCTAATAAAAGGCTTGAATTTCATTGCTGTAACAGATCATAATTCAGTAAATAATAGCAAAGCGGTTGAAATTGTAGCGAATAAATTAGGATTAAATACATTGTGTGGTATGGAAATTACAACTAGAGAAGAAATTCATTTATTAAGCTATTTTAAAAATTATGAAGATGCTAAGGTAGTGAGTGATTTGATTTATGAATCATTGCCTAATATTAGAAATAAGCCAGAATATTTTGGTGAACAGAATATCTACAATGAATATGATGAAATTATAGGAACTGTTGATAAACTTCTATTGAGTGCTAGCAAATATACATTAAATGAAATAAGTAATTTAGTGTTTAAATATGATGGTATCATAGTACCAGCTCATGTTAATAAATTGAATAATGGAATTTTAGGAGTTTTAGGCTTTTTTCCTAGTGATTTAAAATGCAATTTTATAGAAATATACAAAAACAATGTAAATAATGACAATAAATTATTAAACGAAAGTGCATATAAAGTATTGTATAATTCAGATGCACATTACTTAAAAGATATTTCAGAACCAATTAATTATATATATATAGATAAAAACAAAAGCATTTATGATTATTTATGTTTTAGTATGTAGATTGTTTAAAATGCTTAATTAAATAACAAAAATATATATTTAGGAGATAGTTAATTATGAAAGAATTATCATTACATATATTAGATATTGTTCAGAATTCTATTAAAGCTAGTGCAACCTTGATTATTGTCACGTTTTCTGATAATATAGTGAGTAATTCTGTAAAAATTACTATAGAGGATAATGGGGTTGGTATGGATGAAGATACGTTGCAAAATGTGCTAAATCCATTTTATACTACTAGAACTACCAGAAAAGTCGGATTAGGACTATCATTGCTAAATGAAGCAGCTAATAGGTGTAATGGGTTTCTAAATATTACTTCAAAAATTGGCATAGGTACTAAGGTTGAATGTATGTTTGAAAAAAATAATATTGATACAGCACCACTTGGGAATATTAGTGAAACTATCATTACTATTGTCAATTCAATGTGTACAAGCTGCGATTTGATTTATAGACATACAGTAAATGATAATATGTTTGAGTTTTCAACAATCAAAATAAAAGAAATACTACAAGAAGTTGATATAAATAGTCCTGATGTTTTAAAATGGATTAGAGAGTATATCAATGAAGCTTTATTTGATTTAAATAGTAAAGCAACTAATTAGTTATAAAATGTATGTTGTTACATTTATATATAAAAATATTTAGAGAAGGTGATGTCATGGACACAAAAGGATTTACTTTTAAAGGTGGTATTCATCCTCCACACTTTAAAAAGTTAACAGAACAAAAGGCAATTGAAAAGGCAATTGAACCTAAAGTAGTAGTTGTTCCTTTGCAGCAACATATTGGGGCTCCTTGCGAAGCACTGGTAAAAGTTGGAGAATTGGTGAAGGCTGGACAAAAAATAGGTGAGTCAAAGTCATTTGTATCTGCTAATATACATTCGAGCATATCAGGTGTTGTAAAAAACATTGGTATGTATAATACAAGCGGAGGTTCAAAGGTAAATTGTATCGTTATTGAGTCGGACGGTAAATTTACAGTACATGAATCAGTAAAACCAATGGGAAATATTGATGAATTAAAAAAAGAGGATATCATTAATATTATAAAAGAATCTGGTTTTACAGGTATGGGAGGAGCAGGTTTTCCTACTCATGTTAAATTAAGCCCACCGAAAGATAAAAAAATAGATTTTGTAATTATTAATGGTGCAGAATGTGAACCATATTTAACTGCTGACCATAGAATAATGCTTGAAAAATCAGACGATGTAGTAGTTGGTGCTAAAGCTATAATGAAAGTACTTGATGTTGATAAATGTTATATAGCTATAGAAAAAAATAAACCTGATGCTATTGAAACTATGAAAAAGGCTGTAGAATCAATTGACAATATTGAAGTAGCACAATTAGAGCCAAAATACCCACAGGGTGATGAAAAAAGGTTAATAAATGCTGTAACTGGAAGGGTTGTTCCTTCAGGTGGACTACCTATGGATGTAGGAGCAGTTGTTCAAAATGTTGGTACTACTGCAACATTGGGCAATACAATTAAAACAGGTATGCCTGTAATTCAAAGAGTTGTTACAGTAACAGGAAATGCAATAAAAGAACCTAAAAATTTGCTTGTAAGAATAGGTACAAGCTTTAAAGAAGTTATAGAACAATGTGGAGGATACTCTGAGGAACCAGGAAAAGTAATAAACGGTGGACCAATGATGGGTATAGCTCAATTTACAACAGATATTCCTGTTATAAAAGGTACATCTGGAATATTGGTTTTAACTAAAAAAGAATCAGAAGTTGAAGAACCTAAAAATTGTATAAGATGTGGAAAATGTGTTGAAGCATGTCCAATTCATTTACAACCTTTAATTTTGAGTAAATTATCATTGTTAAATAAGTTTGATGAAACTGAAGAGTATCATGTATTAGATTGTATTGAGTGTGGCTCTTGTTCATATGTATGCCCATCAAAACGAAAACTAGTTGAATCTATTAGAGTTGCTAAGCGTGAAGTAGCAGCAAAACGTAGAAAAGCAAGTAAATAGGAGGAAAAACAATGGAAGAAAATAGACTTAAAGCCTCGTCATCTCCTCACATTAGGTCAGATGAAAGTGTAAATAAAATTATGCTTGATGTTTTAATAGCTTTATTGCCTGCATTTATAGCAAGTATTTTTTATTTTGGGGTTAAATCTTTAATATTAGTGGTAGCTTCTGTATTATCTGCAGTTATAACAGAAGCACTTTGTCAAAAAATTATGAAAAGACCAATAACAATTGGTGATCTTAGTGCAATTGTTACAGGAGTATTATTAGCATTTAATTTACCATCAACTACACCAGTATGGATGCCTGTTATAGGTAGTGCTTTTGCAATAGCTATAGGCAAACAAGTATTTGGCGGATTAGGACAAAACTTTATTAACCCTGCATTAGCAGGACGTGCTGTATTGTTTGCATGTTGGCCAGCACTTATGGGAAATTATGTTGCCCCTCTTGGAATTGATGCTGTCGCAACAGCTACGCCACTTGCAATTTTAAAAGGTACAGCAGATGCTGGATTGCAAATGCCAGGACTTTTAGAAATGTTTATTGGTAGAATTCCAGGCTGTATAGGTGAAACTTCAGCGGTTTTACTTATTATAGGTGGTATTTATTTAATAGTTAGAAAAGTAATTTCATGGAGAATTCCAGTAGCTTATATAGGAACAGTTGCTGTTATAGCTTTGATCTCAGAAGGTAATTTAACAGGAATGTCTTATTATTTATTTGCTGGTGGTCTTATGCTTGGTGCATTCTTCATGGCAACTGATTATGCAACTAGCCCAGTTACGCCAAAAGGTAAAATCATATATGGTATTGGTGCTGGAGTATTAACAATGTTGATTAGAAAATTAGGAGGCTATCCTGAGGGAGTTTCATATTCTATTTTACTTATGAATGTAGCCACACCTTTAATTGATAAATACACTAGTCCAAAGATATTTGGAGGTGCTAAATAATGAAAAATGAAATAGTTAAATTAGGGCTTATTCTATTAATTATTACAGCGCTTGCCGGAACATTTCTTTCTGTAGCTAATCATTTTACAAAAGATATTATAGATAAAGCAATTGAAGATGCTAAATCTGGAGAAGAAGTTGTTAAAGCTGTATTTCCAGAAGCTAAATCAATGGACGTATTTGACGAAGCGTTAGAAGTTAAAATTAAGGAACAAAACGAAAAATTTATTAGTCTTAAAATCTGTAAAGATGAAAGTGGTAATGATTTAGGTTATGCTATTCAAACACTTAGTACAAGAAAAGGATATGATGGAGATATAGAAATTATAGTTGGTATTTCTTTAGAAGGTAAAGTTGTAGGTATTAAAGTAACTCAGCATGCTGAAACTCCAGGACTTGGTTCTCATATTGAAGATGCTGAATATCAACAACAATTTATAGGAAAAAGCACAGATACAGAGTTAAAAGTATCAAAAACACCTAAAGATGAAACTGAGGTTGAAGCATTGGGTGGAGCAACTTATTCTTCTAAATCATTCACTAGCGCAATCAATAACGCAATGGCAATTTATAATGAATTTCTTAAATAGTTGTCAAAATATTATAAATTATGGAGGTTATAATGGATAGGTTAAAATATATTAAAAATGGCATCGTAACAGAAAATCCTATTTTTGTCCAATTATTAGGTATGTGTCCAACACTTGCTATTACTACTTCGTCTATAAATGGTATGGGTATGGGACTTGCAGTTACAGCTGTTTTAATTTGTTCAAATGCAGTAATATCACTTATTAAAAATTTAATACCAGATAAAATTCGTATTCCTGCATTTATTGTTGTTATTGCAACATTTGTTACATTGATAGATATGTTAATGCATGCTTATGTTCCTGCATTATATGAACAATTAGGATTGTTTATTCCATTAATAGTTGTTAACTGTATCATTCTTGGTAGAGCAGAAGCTTTTGCTTCTAAACATGGAGTATTTGATTCTGTTTGTGACGGATTGGGTATGGGAATTGGATTTACTATAGCACTTACTTTACTTGGTTCAGTAAGAGAAATTTTAGGAGCTGGAAGTATTTTTGGGTTTGCTTTATTTGGTGAAGCATTTGAACCAGCTTTGATAATGATAATGCCTCCGGGAGCATTCATTGCACTTGGATTATTAATCGGTTTAGTTAATTTTATCAATATAAAACGTAAGAAAGCATAGGAGGGAAGATAAATTATGAATTTATTTAGTTTGTTTATAGGAGCATTATTAGTTAATAACATCATTTTTGCAAAATTCATGGGTATCTGTCCATTCCTTGGCGTATCCAAAAAAATTAATACAGCAATTGGTATGGGTGTTGCCGTAACATTTGTAATCACTCTATCATCTATCATTACTTGGTTGTTACAAAACTTTGTATTGAATAAATTAGGACTTGGATATTTACAAACTATAGCATTTATATTGGTTATAGCTGCACTTGTTCAGTTTGTTGAAATGTTTCTTAAAAAATCTAGTCCTTCATTATATGAAGCATTAGGTGTTTATCTACCTTTAATCACTACAAACTGTGCTGTTTTAGGGGTAGCTTTATTAAATATTAAAGATAACTATAATTTAGTTGAAACTATTGTAAACTCATTAGGTTCTTCGTTAAGTTTTTTGTTAGCAATAGTTTTGTTTGCTGGTATAAGAGAGAGATTAGCACTTGCAGATATTCCTGAATCACTTCAAGGATTTCCAATTGCACTAATTACTGCTGGACTAATGTCTATAGCGTTTTTAGGATTCTCTGGCTTAGCTATATAGGGAGGTGAAAATATGTTAATTGATATATTAAAAGCAGTAGGTGTTTTAGGTGCTTTAGGTTTAGTATTTGGTATAGTATTGGGTATAGCCGGTAAGATTTTCGAAGTTAAGGTAGATCCAAAAGTAGCTAAAATTAGAGAATTATTACCAGGTGCAAACTGTGGAGCTTGTGGATTTCCAGGATGTGATGGAATGAGTAAGGCTATGGCAAGTGGTGAAATGCCAGCTACAGGATGTCCAGTTTCAAATGCCGATGCTGTTAAAAAGATAAGTGAAGTTTTAGGAGTGGAAGCTGTATCAGGTGAAAAAATGGTTGCGAAAGTTTTATGCAAGGGTTGCGAAGGCAAAGCAGTAAAAAAATTCGATTATGATGGAATTAAAGATTGTAAAGCTGCAATGATTGTACAAGGCGGAGATAAACTTTGTGCTCAAGGTTGCTTAGGATATGGTAGTTGTGTAAAAGTTTGTGATTTTGATGCTATTAAAGTTGTTAATGGTGTAGCGGTTGTAGATAAAGAAAAATGTACATCTTGTGGCAAATGTATCGAAGAGTGTCCAAAACACATTATAGAGCTTGTACCTTATAAGCAAGAAGTAATTGTAGAATGTAAAAACACAGATTTCGGTAAAGCTGTTAAAGAGGAATGTAAAGTAGGCTGTATCGGTTGTAAAATGTGTGAAAGAAGCTGTCCGTTTGGAGCTATAAAAGTTGAAAATAATATAGCAAAAATAGATTATACTAAATGTAAACAATGTTTAGTATGTGTTGCTAAATGTCCAACGGGTGCTATTTCTGGACAATTAGATAAAAGAGTTAAAGCTCACATCAATGATGATTTATGTGTAGGATGTGGAATTTGCAAAAAAAATTGTCCTGTTGAAGCAATTGATGGTGAAATGAAGCAAAAACATATAGTGGATGAAGCAAAATGTATAGGATGCAGTGTATGTTTCGAAAAATGCCCTAAAAAAGCAATTGAGATGCTACCTCGTTAATTACATAAAATATAAAAAGACTGTGAAAATAATTCACAGTCTTTTTTGATTACTAAATTATATTTGCTTGAAAAAAAATTATATAAATGATAATATTATTCTAATAGTTAAAATTTTATAAAAATGCTATAAAAACAAAGCACTATTTTACAAAATGTGATATAATTTTAATTGATTAAATATTTATTATACGAGCAATATCAGCATTTATTTTTGATATAAACAAATAAATAAGAGGAAGGAAAAACAATTGAAAAGAGGAAGTTCTATTGCTTGGATTATTGTAATTCTAGCAGGTTCAATATTTGGCAATATTATAGGTACTGCATTCTCTAAATATGCTCCTCTTCTTACATTTGGAGAGAGTATAGGATTTGGACCGATGACTGTAGACTTAAATATTATAAAATTCACAATTGGGTTTAATGCATCTTTGACAATATCAGCTATAATAGGCATAATTTTAGCAATTTTAATTTATAAAAGAGTTAGTAGATAAGGAGTTTGGATAAGAATATAAGAAAATGTAATTAATGTTTAAAATCGGGGGATATTAAATATGCAAGGTAATTATACGATTAGTAAGATACCAAAAGAAGAAAGACCAAGAGAAAAGCTATTAAAGCATGGTGCTTCTGTACTTACAAATTCGGAGTTGTTGGCATTGATAGTTGGTGTTGGTAGTAAAGAAGATTCAGCAATAACATTATCACAAAAAATACTCAATAATAATAACAATGGATTACATAATTTAGTGGAATTAGATGCAATTGCGTTGAAATCGTACAAGGGTATAAACGATGCAAAAGCTGCAAAAATATTAGCTGTGGTTGAGATAAGTAAAAGAATAAGTAGACTTAAAATAAATAAAGTCAAGATTTCTTCACCTGAGAGTGTAGCAGTATTGCTTCTTGAAGAGATGAGATATTTGAAAAAGGAATATTTTAAGGTTGCACTTTTAGACACAAAAAACAATATTTTAGCTATTAAGGATATATCAATGGGTTGTTTGGATAGCACTGTTGTACATCCTCGGGAGGTTTTTGTAGAAGCAATAAAATTAAGCAGTGCTTCAATTATTTTGGTGCATAATCATCCTAGTGGGGAAGTTGAACCAAGTAAGGAAGATAAAAACATTACTAATCGCATAATAGAATGTGGTAAAATAATAGGTATTAGGGTTTTAGATCATATTATAATAGGAGATGGAATATTTTTAAGCTTTAAAGAGCATGGATATATGTAAGGCTTAAAGGCATTTGATTTTACAGGAGGAAAAAATGAGTTTTGCAGGAAATAATATAGGTATTGATTTAGGTACATCAAACACACTGGTATATGTTAATAAAAAAGGTGTCATAATAAATGAACCGTCAGTTGTGGCAATTAATACGAATAACAATGAAGTAAAAGCAATAGGTATGGATGCTAAGGAAATGCAAGGTAAAACACCTTACAATATAGAGACAATAAGACCATTAAGAGATGGAGTTATTGCTGATTTTAATGTTGCAAAAGTTTTAATAAAATATTTTATTGATAAAGCACTAAATAACAATAAATTTGCTAGACCGAAAATATGTATATGTGTTCCAGTTGGTGTTACATCAATAGAAAGAAAAGCTGTTGAAGATATTGCACAAAATGCTGGAGCAAGAGTCATACAGTTAGTTGAAGAACCAAAAGCGGCGGCTATAGGTGCGGGAATTGATGTTGCAGCAGCTATAGGAAATATGGTAGTCGATATAGGTGGCGGAACTACTGAAATTGCAGTTATTTCACTTGGAGGAATTGTTGTAAGTGATTCTTTAAGATTAGCTGGAGATAAAATTGACATTGAAGTTAAAGAGTATGTTAAAAGAAAGTATAAATTAGATATTGGTATTAAATCTGCTGAAATTATAAAAACTAAACTTGGAAATGCTTGTGAAGAATATTATACTACTAATATTGAAGGTATAGATAATTCTGAAAAGATTACAACTATTAATACTACAGGTATAGATATGGTTACCGGTCTTCCAAGAACTATTGAACTAACTGCAGAGGAAATCAGAGAATCAATGTCTGAAACTATAAACAATATAGTGAGTGGTGTTAAACGCTGCTTAGAGAGAACACCTCCTGAATTATCATCTGATATTTATTGTAATGGTATTTATTTAACAGGTGGTGGTGCACTTATAAAAGGCTTAGATTTATTTATGCAAAAAGAAACAGGATTAATTGTTAGAGTAGCTGAGAGTCCTTTGGAATGTGTTGCTTTAGGAGCAGGTAAAATTTGTGAAGATATGTAATTAGTGATTGGGAGAAGTTATGAAGATTTCACAACGAAGTATTAAAAAATTTGTTATTGTTTTAGTAATTTTAGGATTAATTATTTTAATTGGAATAACAGCTAATCCAAACAAAGATATCAACAGTGCTGAAAATGCTGTTGGTAGCTCTGTTTCTTTTTTGCAAAAAACAGTATATAATATCGGACAAACAGTTAAAAATGCTTTTAAATCAGTGCAAGATATTTCAAAGATAAATAAGGAAAATGAAGTGTTAAAGGAAATGTTATACAAATTGAAGGAAGATAATAGAATTTTGAAAAACATTGTAAACACTTCTAATGTTCTTGAAGCAGAGTATAAGCTTAGAAATAGTTTAAAGTATGATTATGTTGTAGGTCAAGTTATTGCAAAAGATGATTCTAATTGGTTTTCTAGATTTACTATTGATCAAGGTAGAGATGATGGTGTCAAAAAAAATGATATTGTTATACAAGCGATTGAAACAGAAGAAGGAATTGTTCAAATAGGACTTGTTGGTGTAATTTCTGAAGTTGGACATAATTTTGCAAAAGTTATAACAATAATTGATGAAAACTGCAAGGTAAGCTTTAAGAACATTGAGAATAATGAAAGTGGTATAATAACTGGAAATACCGATGGTAAAATCTCAGGATATTTTCTAGATAATAAAGCTACAGCAAATGTAGGAGATGAGTTGTTTACGTCCGGTATAGGTAATGTATATTTAAAAGATATATTTATTGGCAAAATAAGTAAGGTTATTGACACAACAGATGCTTCATCAAAGAAAATATATGTTAAACCAATAATTGAGTTTAAAAATATTTATAAGGTATTTGTACTTAAAATTGATAGGTGATAATATGAAAAGAATGTATATGTTTTTAATAGTATTTATTAATCTCATTTTACAAGTATCTTTATATAATTTTTTGAAGATATTTGATGTAATACCCAATATAGCTTTAATTTTGGTTGTCATTTTTTCTTTATCAACAGATGATATAACTGGAGGACTTATTGGTTTAATTACAGGACTTTTATATGATGTGTTAATTATGGATGTAATAGGTATAAATGCACTAATTTATTTTATAGTAGGAGTATCGTTAGGTAGTCTTAGTGAAGATGTTAATAGAGAAAATAAAATGTTATTTGCATTAATAACAGCTATAGCAACAGTTTTTTATCATCTGTTGACATTCATAGCATTATTCTTTTTAAAGGTGAATGCGTCAAGTGTTGCCTTGATATTTAATAAAATAATTTTGCAAATTGTGTTAAACACATTGTTTTGTATTTTATTATATAAATTACTTGAATTGTTATTTAACTTATTTAAGATAAAATTATTTGACGATTTTTATAGGGGTGAGTGATATAGGTATATTAAAATTTTTCAAGAACAGATATAATATTTTGTACATAGTGGTGATAGTAATTATAACTATTCTTTCGTTTAAACTTGCTACATTAACTGTTGTTGAAGGTGAAAAATATAGAGAAGTTGCAGATGTAAAGAAAATAAAGGATATTCCAATAAAGGCACCAAGAGGTAAAATTTACGATAGAAATGGTGTTGTTTTAGCAGATAATCTTACTAGCTTTACAGTTCAAATATATAAAAATAAAGTTAGGAGTGGTAATTTTATAGACACTGCTTTTGCTTTAACTAAGATTTTAGAGGAAAATGGTGAGTCTTTGATAGATGAGTTTCCTATTTTATTAGATACTTTTGAATTTGTAAATGAAGAAGATGGTGTTACACAATCTGAAACAGAAAGTGTTATAAGTATTATAAGAGATAACAATCTATTTAATGAATGGATAAATGCTAAAGTAGATATTGACAATATTACCTTAAGTATAAAAGAAAAAGTATCTATTTTGTTGAATAAAGAAATGAAATTGTTGCCTATTAAATTAGAAAATGATATGTTTTTATATACATTAGATGATGAAGGTATAAAAAAATGGCTAGTTGACAATAATTATTCAGAAAATTTAACATGCGATGAATTAGTTCATGATATTATATCAAGAGATAATAGATTTATGTTGAATTTACTTTCTAATTCAAGAATTAGAAAAATAACATATAATATGTTAAATAGTAAGGGTTTGATAGATAGCATTAAGTTAGTACCATTTTCGTTCATTTATGATAGAAAATACAAAACAATAAAAAGCAATTTAATTGAAAAATATGATGGTATTACAAATGAAACAACTGCAAAAGAAGATTTCATTTATTTAACAAAACTTGAGGTTTTTGATTACTTATTTAGTTCTGCATATGGAGAAGATAAACAAGTGGTTCCAGCAGAATTATTGCTAAATAAGCTTAAAGAAACATATAGTGACTTACCTGTTCAAATAAAAGTCGAAAATGGTATTGCTGAATATGAATATATTGAGGATTTTGACAAAGATAAATATATTAAAGATTTAAACTTAGAAAGCACTGTTTCTGCATACCATTTAATTAAAATCTTGTCCTTGAAGGAAAATACAATTGTTGATAATGTTATTACGAGTATTGATGTTGCTCCGTATGCGCAGATTGAACTTTTAAATAGAGAAATTAATCCTAATATATCAATAGCTTCGTGGAAATATTCACCTATCAGAGATAAATATAATTGGATTTCTAATAATTTAGGAAAATCTGATAAAAACAAAAGTGTCGAAGAAATATTTAAAATTCTAAAAAAAGATTTAAAATTAGATGAAGAAATGAGCAACTATGATGTTAGAAATATTTTAGTTGTTAAGGATAGATATAATAAACAAGGTTATTTGTCTTATTACCCAATTGATATTTGTTATAATATTTCAGAGAAATCGGTAGCAATGATTTCAGAAAGAAATTATGAGCTTGAAGGTGTAAATATTGAAATAGAGCCAATAAGATACTATCCTGAGAAAAGTTTGGCGGCTCATGTTTTGGGGTATTTAGGCAAAATTTCTCAAGAATATGAAATTGAAGAGTATATCGAAAATCAAGGATATAGCTTAGATGATATCATAGGAAAAACGGGTATAGAAGAAAAGTTTGAAAGCTATTTATGTGGTTTAAAAGGCAAAAAAACAGTTGCGGTTAATTCTACGGGCAATACAATTGAATCAGTTGATGAATTAGCACCCCGTCCTGGTGATGATGTATATTTGACTATAGATGCAAGGCTTCAAGCTAAGGCTCAAGAAGCATTAGAAAAAGGGCTTAAAACTTTGCAAGTTGGTGGAACGTATGAAAGTGAGTGGGGAAAGTATAAATTTTCTGATGCTTACAAGAATGCAACATCAGCCTCTTTGGTAGCATTGGATGTAAAAACAGGAGAGGTATTAGCACTTGCAAATTATCCTTCATATGATTTAAATATGTTTGCAACAGGTATATCCTCTGAAGACTGGAACAGCTTGCAAAATGACTCGAAAGATCCACTTTCACCAAGACCACTTTATAATACAGCATTATTAACGGCAATACAACCCGGTTCTACTTTTAAAATGATTACAGCTCTTGCAGCACTTGAAAAAGGCGTTAATCCAAATGAAAAAATATACTGTGCAGGTGTTATGGAAGTCGGAGGTAGAAATTTTGGTTGTTGGATTTATAATCTTAGACGTGGTGCACATGGTAATCAAGATATTTATCAAGCAATAAAAAATTCATGTAACTTTTATTTTTTCACAACAATGCTTGGTGAAAATCCTGCAACAGGTCAAAAGCATAGTATAAAGCTTGATTTTGAAGATGTAACAAATATGGCAGTAAAATTTGGTCTAAATGACCCAACTGGAATAGAAATTGATATACCTAAAGAGTACTCTGGAGGAGTACCAAACTTAGATAGTAAAAAATCAACTATAAGAATGTATCTTAGGTTTTTCTTAGAAGATAAACTGAAGAACTATGTAATAGATGACTATGATATGGATGATGATGAATTGAAAAATGTTATTGAAGAAATTGTTAGTTGGATTAATGCAGAAAATGTACTTACAAGAGGTGAAGTATATGAAAAGCTTGATAAACTAAATATTAATCCTGAAAAAACGTATGGTGATAACATTCCAATTGTAGATATTTTAAAATATACTTATATCAACCAAGCTGCGTGGAATAGTGGTGATAGTCTAAACCTTTCAATTGGTCAGGGTAGTAATGCTTATACACCTATTCAAATGGCGAATTATGTTGCAACAATTGCAAATGGCGGATATAAGCATAATGTGAGTGTCATTGATAAGATTTTGTCTTATGATAAATCTAAATTGACATATTTAGGTGAAAGAGTTTCTGAAAGAGTAGAATTAAGTGATTATTCGTATTTAGATATAGTAAAAGAAGGCATGAAGTTAGTTGCAAATGACAGCTCAGTTTTTAGATCGTTTCCTGTTCAATGCGCAGTAAAAACAGGTACTGCACAAAAAGATGGAATTAATCCTGAAACTGGAGAAGAATATGATGATTTTGCTTGGTATGTAGCATATGGACCATATGAAGATGCACAAATAGCAGTAGCATGTGTTATATTTCAAGGAGGATCAGGACTCTATCCAGCACCAATTGTAAGAGATGTAATAGGAGAATATTTAGTGTTAAATGGTAAACTAGAAAGACCAACTAAAGAATAATTTTATAAAAATTTTATAGTAAAGGTGTTTGATTATGAATAAAAAAATACTGGTAACTTCTGAAAAAGATAATATTGGAAAAAGTCTATTTAGTGTCAAACTTGCTATTTCAATTGCAGAAAACGAAAAAAAAGTAGTTATTGTTGAATATACTAACAAAAATAAAAGTATTGCTGATTATTTGGGTTTTGAAGAAGAGATTATTTATGATTTAAAAGATGCATTAGAAAAAGTATGTACTCTTGAACAAAGCTTGAAGCAAATAAGCGAAAGAGTTGATTTATTACCTGCACCAAGACTTAAAAATAAAAAAATTGAAACAGATTCACTTAAATTTGCTGATTTGTTAAACACACTATCAAAAACATATGATTATATTATTGTTGAAACTTCATCTATTTCAGCATGTGTAAGTATTGATTTAAAATTAATAAATTCTATTTTAATAATGAATAATAATGATTTTTCTTCAATAAGAGAAATAAATAATGATTTTTTGATATCAAATGAATACAAAATTATTAATAAATACATTATAATTAATAAATTTGATAAAAGTGGTGCAAAAACTAGCAAAAAATTAAAAGTAAAGGATTATACTAAAGTGTTCCCACAACCTTTATTGACTATAGTTCCTTATAAGCATAAGTATGATAATTTTAAAACAGCATATTTATTAAATGAAAGAAAAGATAAACTTTCTAACTGTATAAAGGAGTTAGCACAAAAGGTTTTATAACTTTATAAAAGGTGGATATATGGTTAAAAAAAGAATATTTAGTGCTACTATATTTATCTTGATTTTGTCTATTACTACATCATGTAGTATAATGGGTAAGGATTTATCAATTTCAAGAGATGCTTTTATGCTTGATACATTAGTTACTATAACCATTTATGGTCAAGATGATCAAGAAATTATTAGTGGTGCTCTAAATAAAATTAGTGAGTTAGAAAATATATTAAGTGTTCATAAAGAAGGAAGCGATTTATATAACATTCGGCTAAACGCAGGTATTCAAGGAACAAAAGTTACAGATCATACTATGAATGTAATAAAAAGATCTATGGATTATTACAAATTAACATCTAATGATTATGATATCACACTTGGACCCGTTATAGAATTATGGAAAAAAAGCAGTGAAACAAAATCATTGCCAGATGTGAAAAGAATCAATGAATTATTAAAATTAGTTAATTCTAATTTAATTCAAATAGATGAAGATAATAACATGGTTTATGTAAATAAAGGAATGTTTATAGATTTTGGAGCAGCAGCCAAAGGTTATATAGCAGACCAAGTAAAAGAATACTTAATAGGGAAAGGCGTTAAAAATGCCATCATTAATTTAGGTGGCAATGTAGATATAATAGGTTCAAAAGTTGATGGTTCAAATTTTAATATTGGTATAATAGATCCATTTGCAAATGAAGCTAGTTTCCTGGGTATATTAAATGTTTCTAACACGTCTATTGTTACATCTGGTGATTATGAAAGATATTTTGAAGTTGACGGGAAAAGATATCATCATATTATTAATCCAAAGACGGGTTATCCAGCAAACAGTGATTTGACGTCAGTTTCAATAGTAACAAATAATGGATTAAATGCTGATATACTTTCAACTAAAACTTTTATCTTAGGATATGAAAAAGGTATTGAACTAATTGAGAGCTTAGATGGAGTTGAAGCGTTGTTTATAAAAAAAGATAAAACTATTTATTTAACAAAAGGTTTGAAGGATAGATTTAAGATTGTTAATGATAATTATAAAATAATAAATTAATAAATATATACAATAAAATTTAGTTACCCCTTTAATATTATAGTAATAAAGCTTGTAACATTTTAATACAATAATAAAAAAGGGGTGTCTTTAATTGAGCAAAGTATTTAATAAAAAAATAAATATTAAAAGAAAAGAAAATATTAATAAAAAACTTGTCATACAAATTGTATTAAGCATTGTTTTAGTTATAGCAGTTGTTATCACAAAACAACTGAATAACATATATACAATAAAATATACCAATCTAGCAAAAGAGAAAATAGTTGAAACTATAGACTACAAAAATATTTTTACTAATATCAAATCAAATTTTACCAATATTGGGCAAAGGATATCTACAAGTGTATTTCAAAGTAAAGAATATGCAGCACCGGTTAGTGGCAAAATAACAAAAAACTATGGTATTGATAACTCTGTAAACAATTCCGAATATAATCATGGCATAGATATAATATCAAACTTGGCATCTGTGAAATCAATATCAGATGGCAGTGTTCTTTCTGTTGGTGAAAATGATAATATGTTCAATTATATTATTATAAAAAAAGATGGTAAAACTATAATTTATAGCAAACTAGAAGAAGTCTTTGTCAATAAAGGAGATAATATTGAAATAGGTCAATTAGTAGGAAAATTAGATGAAAAAGACAAACAACTACATCTTGAAATATGGGAAAATGGTGAATCAATTAATCCTACTAAATTATTTAAGCTATATGAATAAAATTGAAGCTTAAATATTTATTAATTATATATATATCTTTTATATTGCATGAGATAGGGCATTTTATAACTGCACATTTCATAGGAGCTAGAGTAGTTTGCTTTAAGTTAGGTTTATATGGTGTTAATATGCAGATTAATACTAATGATTTATCATATAAAAAAAAGATGTTATTGTTTTTCTCAGGTCCATTAACAAATGTATTTATTGCTTTGTTTGCATATAAATATCAATTGGTAAGCATATTAGAGGTTAATATGCTGTTAGCAGTGATTAATTTGATACCTGTAGTTCCATTGGATGGTGGAAATATTTTAAAAACAATATTGGAGATCTTTTTAAAGAAAAAATATGTGTGTATATTTAATATAATTATTAATCTTATATTTATGTTAATTGCGTTGTGGTGTTTATATAAATCACATAGCATTATTTATTTAGCAATAGGGTACATTGCAATTAAAGGTATCATAACAGAAAAAAATATGTTATTATTTGATAAAATGAAAAACACATATAAAAAGTTAATTTATTAAAAGGTATAAGATGAAAGATAAAATATTAGAGATAGCAAAAAATATAGGTATAGATGAAATAGGATTTACTAACACATTGAATTTGGACTACCTTAGACCTGTTTTAGAAAAAAGGATAAGCAATAATTTTTCTTGTGAATTTGAAGAGAATAATATTGATAAAAGACTTAATATAAAAGATTATTTTGTTGGTTGTAGGAGTATTATTTGTGTTGCCTTTCCATATGCACAAGGCTACAAAATTCCTAATAAATCGAATATGGGAAATTTAAGTGTTTCTTCTTTTGGAATTGATTATCACAGGATAGTAAAAGAAAAGTTAAATGAGTTAGCTGAAAAAATAAAAGAAATAAAGTCATTTAATTATACTATATGCGTAGATACTACTCCTCTTGTCGATAGAGCAATATGTAAAAATTCAGGATTAGGATATATTGGAAATAATAGCATGCTTATCAATAGTAGGTATGGTTCTTTTGTTTTTTTAGGATATATTTTAACAGATTTAGATATTTCACAGGATGAAAACAAGGTGAACGATAGTTGCGGAAGTTGTAATATTTGCAGAATAAAATGCCCAAACCATGCAATACAACCAGATGGAACTATAAATACAAAAAGATGTGTATCTTATTTAACCCAAACAAAGGACTATATAGAAATCAAATATAGAAAAGCGTTAGGTCATCAAATATATGGTTGTGACATTTGCCAATATTATTGCCCTAAAAATAAACACATACTAGATTTAGATACACAATGCAATTATGAAGAGTTACTTGTTGAATTAAAAGAATTATTTTATATTTCTAATAAAGAGTTCAAAATAAAATATGGGCATTTAGCAGGTAGTTGGCGAGGAAAAAATATTTGGAAAAGAAATGCTATCATCGCTAGTGCAAATATGAAATTATATGAAATGTTCGATATTATAAGTGAAGAGCTAAAATATGATAATGATATGATTAAACTATATGCATCATGGGCATTATTAGAAATAGATAGAGATAAAGCAAAAGATTTGATATTTAAGAGAATTAAATATGAAAACGAAATAGTACAAAATGAGTACAGAAAACTTTTGGAGGTGAAAAATGAATAGAGCTACCAATGTTTATTTAATGTTAAGTGAAGAGTATCCAAATGCTAAATGTGAGTTATTATATGATACCCCATTTCAACTTTTGATTTCAACTATTTTGAGTGGTCAGTCAACAGATAAAAGTGTAAATAATTTAACTAAAGATTTATATAAAGAGTGTCCAGACCTAGATTCACTTTCTAAATTATCAATTGAAGAGTTAGAAGAAAAGATAAGAAAAATTGGATTATATAAAAATAAATCAAAAAGTATATATAAGTTATGTAAAGAATTAATAGCATTATATGATGGTGAAGTACCAAAAACTATGGAAGAACTTATAATACTTTCAGGAGTTGGCAGAAAAACTGCATCCGTAGTTTTAGCAGAGGCGTTTAAAATACCTACTTTCCCAGTTGATACTCATGTCTATAGAGTAACAAAAAGATTAGGACTTTCAAAATCAAATACAGTTGATAAGGTGTCAGATGATATGATGAAAAAGTTGCCTAAAAAATATTGGATAAATGCGCATCATTTATTTATAACTCATGGAAGAAAAATTTGCAGCTCAAGAAATCCAAAATGCGATATATGTATATTGAAAAAAATATGCAATTACAGTACAGATGATTAAATCTAAATAAAATTGTTCTTGGTAAAAATAAAGGAGTAATTATGGCTACTGTATATTATGAATATATTTTAATAAAGAAGTACAAAATTTTTCTTGCTTATACTAAAGACTTTGTTATACAAGCAAAATTTTTTGCAAATGATTCGTCGATAATAAATTATAATTGTTTTTTGAAAAGGTACTATACAAAAGTTGTACACAATAGATTTAGAAGTGATTATGGATTAATTTTAGAAAATTTTTTATTGGGAAAGTGTCAAAACATTGATTTGCCCATAAAATTTTTAGGAACTGATACTAATAAAAATGTATGGTCTAAAATTATGGACATACCTTTTGGAAAGCTTATAACATATGATGATTTAGTATCTCAATTAGGGGATAGTATAACAAATAAATTGGTTATTCAAGCAATAAACAAAAATAATTTTGATATAATCGTTCCATGCCATAGAGTTATTAATAAAAATAAAACCATATCTGTGGGTGCAGGAATATGTAGTGAGAAAATTGAACTTTTAAAACTTGAAGGGCATATTATTTCAAAAAAAGGGAATAATTTTTGTAAAAAAAGCCTTTATATTGTTGAGAAATAATGATATAATCACCATGATAAAAATATAATGAGGTGTTTATAATTGTCAATAAATATTGTAATGTTTGAACCAGAGATTCCACAAAATACTGGTAATATAGCGAGAACATGTGCAGCAACAGGTAGTAAACTACATCTAATTAAACCACTTGGATTTTCTGTAAGTGACAAGTATTTAAAAAGAGCAGGTTTAGATTATTGGAGTTTGGTAGATATTACATACTATGAGGATCTTGAAGATTTTTTAAGTAAGCATAGTAAAAAGAAGATTTTTTTATCTACTACACATGCAACAAAGTTTTATACAGAAGCAAAGTATGAAGATGAATGTTATATAATTTTTGGTAAGGAAACAAAAGGTCTCCCAGACAATTTGCATGATATGTATCATGAAAATAGGATTAAAATACCTATGATTGATAATGAACATGCGAGATCATTGAATTTAGCTAATTCAGTAAACATTGTGTTATTCGAAGCACTTAGACAAATTAGATTTCCAAATTTAATTTAGTATAATGGAGGAAGTATGGATATAGTAATTAGTCTTATAGGCGGATTAGGGTTGTTTTTATTTGGTATGAATTATATGGGGGATGGGTTACAAAAGGCTGCTGGCGAAAAAATGAAAAATATTTTAGCAGTACTAACAAAAAATAAATTTCTAGGTTTATTAGTTGGAACTCTTGTAACAATGGTAATTCAGAGTAGTAGTGCTACTACCGTTATGACAGTAGGTTTTGTTAATGCGGGCTTAATGAATTTGCAACAAGCTATAGGAATTATAATGGGTGCAAATATTGGTACGACGGTTACTGGATTTTTAGTATCGTTAAGTATTGATAAATTAGCACCATTATTTATAGGCATAGGTGTTTTCGTATACATCGCAACAAAGAAAAAGAAAGTTAAAGATGCAGCACAAATAATCATTGGCTTTGGTATTTTGTTTTTAGGTATGGATCTAATGAAAAATGCAGTAAATCCATTAAAAAATTCACCAGTTTTCATAGATGTTCTATCAAATTTAGAAAATCCGGTACTTGGAATTTTTGCTGGCTTTGCGATAACTGCTTTATTGCAAAGTAGTAGTGCAACAACAGGTCTTTTAATAGCTGTTGCAGCAAGTGGCTGCATTACTATAGATATGGCTTTTCCAATTCTTTTTGGACAAAACATAGGTACATGTGTTACAGCATTATTGTCAAGTATTGGTGCAAATAAAGTAGCTAAAAGAGCTTCAGTTATGCACTTATTATTTAATGTTATCGGAACAGCTATTTTCCTAATATTTTTGGCTAAGCCAGTATCTTTATTGGTTGTTAATCTAGTTAAGACAGATATAAAAATTCAAATAGCTGTAGCCCATATATTGTTTAATATCATTAATGTAGTTATATTATTTCCATTTTCCAATTTAATTGTTAAGGCAGCAACATTCTTAGTTAAAGGCGATGATGATATAATTGATGACAATATTAAATATATAGATACAAGATTACTTGCTACACCATCAGTTGCATTAGCTCAAGCTAGTAGAGAAACATTAAGACTTGGAAAAATAGTAACAAAACAATTAGAATACTCAATTGAGGCATTAATTAATAGAGATGAAAATATTGCAAAAAAAGTATTTGAAATTGAAAGACAAGTTAATTTATTAAATAGTACAATATTGAATTATGTAGTTAAAGTAGACAAAGTCTCTCTAAATTATGAAGAAGAAGATAAGGTGGCAAAGTTATTTAATATACTTAATGATATTGAGAGAGTAGGAGACCATGCAGATAATATAGCAGAGCTTGCAATATATATGTATGAAAATAATGTGTCTTATTCAGATTATGCAAGAAAAGAATTAGAGCAACTTATTAGATTAACACTTGATGTATATAAAAATTCTATAAACGTTATCAAAAGTGCAGATAAAGAAATTGGAAATCAAGTTATAACTAATGACCATAAAATAGATGCTTCTTTTAAAGCATTAAGAAAAAATCATATACAAAGGCTAAATGATAGAGTATGTGAACCTAGTGCTGGAATTATTTTCTTGGACGTAATTAACAATCTAGAACGTATAGGAGACCACGCTTCGAACATTGCAATTACAATGATTGAAGGATTTGGTAATAATTAATAAAAAATATTGAAAAAAATGCTTGCTTTATATGAAAAACTTTTATATAATGAATTTGTAATTAATAAGATTGAATGAAAGTTGCGGGAGAGACTCATAGTGAGCGCCGAAGGAATAAGTTATATAAAGCCAATATATATAATGATGATCTCAGGCAAAAGGACCGTAACTGGACAATACTCTGGAAAGCATAGCACCGAAGGAGCAACTCTTGCAAAAGAAGAATCTCTCAGGTTAATAACAGAGCATAGGGGGCTTAAACTCTATGCTATTTTTGTGCAAAAAAATAGTATTATAGTTAATTATAATAAATTTGAAGGTGATATAGTTATGGGCTTTATAATAATTACAAACAATGATACTGTTTACACTGAATACAAAGATACATATAATGTTGAGTTGTATGAATGCTCAATAAAAGAAGTAATGGTTAAGGTTAGAGACCGTATACATGCAGGTTACAAGCTGCTTACACATCCTTTATCTAGTAGTGTTAAGCCAAACGAATCATTATTTAAATCAATTGTTATATCAGATGAAAGTGGAACACTGGATATGGATTCTTTATTAATTATAGAAAATGCAGTTCAAACATGTGATAAATTTAACAAAATTAAGTATAATATTGAGTATACAGAGCGTATCGTTGAAGATTTTAAATTAATTGATTTAACTGTGCTTAAAAGCGCGTTAGATAGGGTATAATATTCAATATGAGTTTATACTCGCATAGATAATAATAAAAAAAATAACAAAATTATTTGGAGGTGACTTTTTTGAAGTTAGAATTAGGTTTAATTCATATTAATGACATGCAATTTTCTGATGTTACTAAATTAGAGAATGGTGTTATATATGTTAATAAAGAAGAATTAAAAAACATAATCTTAGAAGATAAGAATATTAAATCAGTTGACTTTGAAATAGCAAGACCTGGTGAAAGCATTCGTATTACACCAGTTAAAGACGTAATTGAGCCAAGAACAAAGGTTGAAGGACCTGGTGGAATATTCCCAGGAATGATGGCAAAAGTTGATACAGTAGGTTCAGGAAAAACTAACGTATTAAAAGGATCAGCAGTTGTTACTACTGGTAAAATAGTTGGGTTCCAAGAAGGTATCATAGACATGTCAGGAGTAGGTGCTGAATACACACCATTCTCTAAATTAAACAACTTAGTAGTAGTTTGCGAACCAATTGATGGTTTAAAACAACATGACCATGAAAAAGCTGTTAGATTTGCTGGATACAAAGCTGCTTTATACTTAGGAGATTTAGGTAAAACTGTAACTCCTGATGAAGTTAAAGTTTATGAAACTTTATCAGTATCAGAAGGTATGAAACAATACCCTGAATTACCAAGAGTTGCTTACGTACAAATGTTACAATCTCAAGGCTTATTACATGATACATATGTATATGGTGTTGATGCTAAACAATCATTAACTACTTTGATTTATCCAACTGAAACAATGGATGGAGCAATTGTAAGTGGAAACTGCGTATCTGCTTGTGATAAAAACACAACATATCATCACTTGAATAACCCAGTAGTTCAAGATTTATTTGAACAACATGGAAAAACTATTAACTTTGTTGGTACAATTATTACAAACGAAAATGTTTACTTAGCTGATAAAGAAAGATCTTCAAACTTCACAGCTAAATTTGCTGAATTCTTAGGATTAGACGGAGCTATTATTTCACAAGAAGGTTTTGGAAATCCTGATACAGACTTAATAATGAACTGTAAAAAAATTGAAGAAAAAGGTATTAAAACTGTTATTATAACAGATGAATACGCTGGACAAGATGGAAAATCACAATCACTTGCTGATGCTCACGTTAGTGCAAATGCTGTTGTTACTGGAGGAAATGCTAACCAAGTTATTACTTTAGCTCCTATGGACAAAGTAATTGGAAACATTGACGTTGTAACTACAATAGCAGGTGGTAATGAACATTCATTAAAAGAAGATGGCTCAATTGTAGCTGAACTTCAAGTTATAACAGGAGCTACTAATGAATTAGGCTTCAATAAATTAAGTGCTAGATAGGAAGGAGGAGAATAAGAAATGATAAAAGTTGTTCAATATATAAATCAATTCTTCGCACAAATTGGTGGAGAAGAAATGGCTGGAATTAAGCCAGAATTAAGAGAAGGAATTGTAGGACCTGGTATTGCATTTAACACTGCATTTAATGGTGAAGCAGAAATAGTAAATACTATAGTATGTGGAGACTCATACTTCAATGAAAATTTAGATTCAGCTAAGGCTGAAGTATTAGAAATGGTTAAATCTATAAAACCTGATTTATTCATTGCTGGACCTGCATTTAATGCTGGTAGATACGGAGTTGCTTGTGCTACTATAGCAGAAGCAGTTCAAAGTGAATTAAATATTCCAGTTTTAACTGGTATGTACAAAGAAAATCCAGGCGCTGATATGTTCAAAACTAAAGTTTACATTGTTGAGACTAAAAACAGTGCAGCTGGTATGAGAGGTGCTGTTAAGAAAATGGCTCCTTTAGCATTAAAATTAGCTAGAGGAGAAAAAATTGGTTCTTCTGCTGAAGAAGGATATATGCCTAATGGTGTAAGAGTTAACTTCTTTGAAAATGAAAGAGGATCAAAAAGAGCTGTAAATATGCTTCTTAAAAAATTAGCAGGAAAAGAATTTGTTACAGAATTCCCAATGCCAAACTTTGACAGAGTAGAACCTAACAAAGCAATAAAAGATATTACAAAAGCAAAAATTGCTTTAGTAACTTCTGGTGGTATCGTTCCAAAAGGAAACCCAGATCACATTGAATCTTCAAGTGCTTCAAAATATGGTAAATACGATATTTCTGGATTTGATGATTTAACAGAAGCAACTCATGAAACAGCTCATGGTGGATATGATCCAGTATATGCTAATGAAGATTCTGATAGAGTTTTACCAGTAGATATTTTAAGAGAATATGAAAAAGCTGGCAAAATTGGTTCGTTACACAAATATTTCTATACTACAACAGGTAATGGAACAGCAGTTGCTAGTTCAAAAGCTTTTGCTACTGAATTTTCAGAAGAATTAAAAGCTGACGGAGTAGATGCAGTTATCTTGACTTCTACATGAGGTACTTGTACACGTTGCGGTGCAACAATGGTAAAAGAAATTGAAAGAGCTGGTATCCCAGTAGTTCATATTTGTACAGTAGTGCCAATATCATTAACAGTTGGAGCTAACAGAATAGTTCCTGCTATAGCTATTCCTCACCCACTTGGAAATCCTGCATTAACTATGGATGAAGAGAAAGAAATCAGAAGAGGAATAGTTGATAAAGCTCTTAAAGCTTTAACAACTGAAGTAGATAAGCAAACTGTATTCGAAAAATAGTCAAGTATTAATAAAAAGGAGGCAGCTATGAGTAAATTATACGATGTAATTGTTATAGGTGGAGGACCTGCAGGCCTTTCAGCATCATTATACGCTGGTAGATCAAGATTAAGTGTATTAATGTTAGAAAGAGCAAAAGATGGTGGACAAATCGCTATGACTTCTGAAGTAGAAAACTACCCAGGATGTTTAGAAGGTGAGTCTGGACCTACCTTAATAGACAGAATGTCTAAACAAGCTGAACATTTCGGAACTGAAAAAGTATATGATGAAATAGTTGAAGCTAAACTAGAAGGAGCTGAAAAAGTATTAGTTGGTAAAAAAGGTGAATATAGAGCAAAATCTGTAATCATTGCAACTGGTGCATCAGCAAGACCAATAGGATGTAAAAATGAGAAAGATTTCGTTGGTAAAGGAATATCATTCTGTGCTACATGTGATGCTTCTTTCTTCGAAGATTTTGAAGTTTATGTTGTAGGTGGTGGAGACACTGCTGTTGAAGAAGCTATGTACTTAACTAAATTTGCTAGAAAAGTAACTGTTATTCACAGAAGAGATGAGTTAAGAGCAGCTAAATCAATACAAGAAAAAGCATTTAAAAACGAAAAATTAAACTTTATGTGGGATTCTGTTGTAGAAGAAGTTAGCGGAGACGGTATACTTGATACTATGATAGTTAAAAACAAAAAAACAGGTGAGCTAACAACAATTAAAGCTGACGATGAAGATGGAACATTTGGTTTATTCGGATTTATTGGATACTTACCAAAAACTGACATATTTGTTGATAAAATAGAATTGCAAAACGGATATATCGTAACAGATGAAAACATGAAAACTAATGTACCAGGAGTTTTTGCCGCTGGAGATGTTAGAGTTAAAAGTTTAAGACAGGTTGTTACAGCAGCTGCTGATGGGGCTATTGCAGCAACACAAGCAGAAAAATATATTGAAAATATGTAATTGGAGGAAATGAAAATGTTAGAATTAGATAAAAGTACGTTTGAAGCAGAAGTTTTAAAAGCTGAAGGATACGTTCTAGTTGATTTCTTTGGTGACGGATGTGTTCCTTGTGCTGCATTAATGCCACATGTTCACGCTTTCGCTGATCAATATGGTGATAAATTAAAATTCACTCAATTAAACACAACTAAAGCAAGAAGACTTGCTATAGGACAAAGAATATT
Source organism: Sedimentibacter sp. zth1 (assembly GCF_017352195.1). Taxonomy (NCBI): domain Bacteria; kingdom Bacillati; phylum Bacillota; class Tissierellia; genus Sedimentibacter; species Sedimentibacter sp. zth1. The sequence goes on from NZ_CP071445.1 coordinate 368,031, forward strand.
AGGTTTACCAGTTATAGCAATCTACAAAAATGGTGAAAAAGTAGAAGAATTAATTAAAGAAGATGCTACACCAGAAAATGTAGAAGCAATGATTAAAAAATATATTTAATAATATATTTTAAAAATTATAATTAAAGATTAATAAACAGCAAATAAATAAATTAATTAATTAAATAGGAGGATTACAATGAGCATATTAAATGGTAAAAAAGTTATCATAATAGGCGATAGAGATGGTATTCCAGGACCAGCTATCGAAGAATGTGTTAAATCAGCAGGAGGAGAAGTAGTATTCTCTTCAACTGAATGTTTTGTCTGAACTGCTGCTGGCGCAATGGATTTGGAAAATCAAAAAAGAGTAAAAGAATTAACAGAAAAATATGGTGCTGAAAACACAGTAGTTTTACTAGGAGCATCAGAAGGTGAAGCAGCAGGTCTTGCAGCTGAAACTGTAACTAATGGAGATCCTACTTTTGCAGGCCCATTAACAAATGTTCAATTAGGATTAAGAACTTATCACATCTGTGAACCAGAAATGAAAGCTGAAGTAAATGAAGCTATTTACGAAGAGCAAATTAGTATGATGGAAATGGTATTAGATGTAGATGATATAGTATCTGAAATGTCATCTGTAAGAGAACAATTCTGTAAATTCAACTAATAAGTTAATATATTAAAAAAGGTGATTAATATCACCTTTTTTAAAATTTAAATTTAGTTACAAAAGTAACAATGAACAATTCAGGAGGAAATAATGAATAGTGTTTTAAAAGCTACTGGATATGTATTAGTTCATACTCCAGATATGGTTTTACATCATGGAACAACTCAAACAACTGAAAGAAGAGTAAATCCAACTTCAGATTATTTACAACAATTACCAAAACATTTAAGAAGCTTTGAAGAAGTGGTTGCATATCCACCAAATCAAACTTATATAGGAAATATCACACCTCAAGATTTAGCTAAAATCGAAGCTCCTTGGGTGGATAAAAAAATCGAGGGTGCTACAAGAGATGGTAAATTCGGCGAAATAATGCCTCAAGATGAATTTATAGGCTTAATGCAAGTTTGCGACGTATTTGACCTAATAAAATTAGAGAAAAACTTTGCTGCAAAATGTAAAGAAACATTCTTAGCGCATCCATTACTAAAAGATTTAGCTGACAAAATCAAAGAAGGCGAAGAATTAGAAACAATTATGTCGTTTATAAATGATGAACACTCAGAATCATTTATACATGAAGGAAAAGTTGTTGGTTGTGTAAAAAGAGCACATGATATTGATGAAAACTTATCAGCTCATATTATGTTTGAAAACTTAGTATCAAAAGCATCAGCAGTTTTATCATTATTAAACTTAACTGCTAAAAATGATGTTAACAAAGAAGATATTGATTACGTTATAGACTGTTGCGAAGAAGCTTGTGGAGATATGAACCAAAGAGGTGGCGGAAACTTTGCAAAAGCTTGTGCTGAAGTTGCTGGCTTTGTAAATGCTACTGGTTCTGACGTAAGAGGATTCTGTGCTGGTCCTGCTCATGCTTTAATTCATGCTGCTTCATTGGTAGCTTCAGGAACATTTAAAAATGTTGTTGTAAGTGCTGGTGGATGTACTGCGAAATTAGGTATGAACGGTAAAGATCACATTAAAAAAGGTCTTCCTATATTAGAAGATTGTTTAGGTGGATTTGCAATACTTGTTAGTGAAAATGATGGAATTAGTCCTGAAATTATTACAACTGTATTAGGTAAACACGTATGTGGTACTGGTTCATCACCACAAGCTGTTATAACAGCATTAGTTACTGATGCATTGGATAGAGCAGAACTTAAAATAACAGATGTAGATAAATATTCTGCAGAAATGCAAAACCCTGATATAACTAAGCCAGCAGGAGCAGGAGATGTTCCAGCAGCTAACTATAAAATGATTGCTGCATTAGCAGTAAAAAGAGGCGAATTACAAAGAGCTGAAGTTGCTACTTTCGGAGCAAAACATGGTATGCCTGGTTGGGCTCCAACTCAAGGTCATATTCCATCAGGAGTTCCTTATTTAGGATTCTGTAGAGATGAAATATTAGCTGGAACTACAAAAAGAGCAATGATTATCGGAAAAGGTAGTTTATTCTTAGGTAGAATGACTAACTTATTTGATGGTGTATCATTCTTAATTGAAACTAATAAAGGAAATACTCCAGAGCAAACAGTGTCAGAAGAGCAAATCAAAGGATTAATTGCTAATGCACTTAAAAACTTCGCTTCAAATCTTTTAGCAGAATAGGAGTGGAAAAAATGTCTGAATTACAATTAAATAAAATTATAGGTAAAGTGTTTTCAGAGTTAGCTGATACACTTGAAACTGGTTCTTATGGCAAAAAACCGAATATTGGTATTACTTCTATGGGAAGCGAACATGGAGAAGATAATGCAATTAATGGTGCTTTAAAAGCTATAAAAAATAATATAGATGTTACAGTTATAGGAACAAAAGCTGCTGAAGGTTTGAATTTAGCAGAGATTACAAATGAAGACCAATCTCACAAAAAAATGGAACAGCTTTTAGATAATAAGGAAATTGATGCTGCAGTAACAATGCATTACCCATTCCCTATAGGTGTTTCTACAGTAGGTAGAGTAATAACACCTGGAACTGGTAAAGAAATGTTCTTAGCAACAACTACTGGAACTTCTTCAACTGATAGAATTGAAGGAATGATTAAAAATACTATCTATGGTATAATCACAGCTAAAGCTTGTGGTATCAAAAACCCAACAGTTGGTATTTTAAACATTGATGGAGCAAGACAAGTTGAAATAGCACTTAAAAAATTACAAGAAAATGGATATGATATAACATTTTCAGAATCAAAAAGAGCTGACGGTGGTGCAGTTATGAGAGGTAATGATTTACTTATGGCATCTGCAGATGTTATGGTACTTGACTCTTTAACAGGCAACTTGATGATGAAATTGTTCTCAGCATATACTACTGGTGGTTCATATGAATCATTAGGATATGGTTATGGACCTGGAATCGGTGAAGGCTTTGATAAAATTATAATGATTATTTCAAGAGCTTCTGGAGAACCAGTTGTAGAAGGTGCAATCAAATATGCAGCACAACTTGTAAAAGGAAACTTACTTAATATTGCTAAAGAAGAATTTGCTAAAGCAAAAAAAGCAGGTTTAAAAGAAATATTAAAAAGCTTAAAGCCAGTAAAAAAAGACGATGCTTCTGATGAAGATGTAAAAGCACCAGCAAAAGAAGTTGTTACTGCACAAATACCTGGTATCGAAATCATGGATTTGGAAGATGCAGTAAAAGTTTTATGGAAAAATGGAATATATGCTGAAAGCGGAATGGGTTGTACAGGACCAGTCGTTTTAATGAGTGATGCTAATCACAAAAAAGCAGTAGACCTATTAATCCAAGCTGGCTATGTTTCAAAAGACCAAGCTGAATAAAATTAAATATGATTAAATATTTAAGTAGTTTAATTACTATTGTGTCGTGAAGTATAAAGACATCCTAAGCATTAATTTGTTTAGGATGTTTTTATTTTTTGAAATATAACATTAATATTTGGTACTATTATATAGGTTAGCAACCTAGTAGTGAAATTCTTTTGCTTTTTATCATGAATTTTGGTATAATTAATGCATAAGAAAAACTTTTATAATGGAGATATAACCATGAAGATGGGATTTGAATTAAATTTATCACAAACACAGAAGTTAATAATGACACCAGAGCTTAGACAGGCAATACAAGTATTACAATTTAATAATGTAGAACTTATGGAATATATTAACAATGAATTAGAATCTAATCCTTTTTTAGAAGTAGATGATAAAAAAAAGGAGACAAATAAAGAGGATAATGAGAACTTAGAATCTTATAAGGATGATTCTAAGAATGAAATAGATTGGAAAGAAGTTATAGAAAAATACGATGATATAAGCTATAAGTCTAATAATTACAATAATGATAAAGATAATAGGCAATCGTTTGATAGTTATGTATCAAAAAAAATATCACTAAAAGAACATCTGATGTTTCAATTAGGGTTAAGTGTGACTAATAACAAAGAAAGAAAAATCGGTGAGTTTTTGATAGAATCTTTAGATAATAAGGGATATTTATCTTCTACTATACAGGATATTAGTTTTCAAATAGGAGAAAATGCAGTAGATGTAGAAAAGGTTTTACATCTTTTACAATCATTTGATCCTGTTGGAGTAGGTGCAAGAAATTTAAGTGAATGTCTTATGATACAGCTTAAAGAAAAAGGAATTCAAGACAGAAATGCATATATTATAGTTGATAGATATTTAGATGATATAGCTTTTAATAAGATGCAAAAAATTTCTAAAGAATTGCAAATACCAGTGCAAAGAGTACAAAGTATATGTGATATCATAAAAATGCTTGAACCAAAACCTGCAAGAGGTTTTATAGTTGATAGTGACAATATTAGGTACATAGTACCTGATGTAACAATAGAAAAAATTAATGGAGAATATATCATTATCGTTAATGATTCTAATTTTCCGATGCTTTCTATAAGCGGTTATTATAAGCAAATGGCTGCAGATATAAATGATAAAGAAGCTAACAAGTTTTTGACAGATAAGCTTAATTCATCATTGTGGCTAATTAGGAGCATTGAGCAAAGACGATTGACACTATACAAAGTTGTAAAATCAATACTTGAATTTCAGAAAGATTTCTTTGAATTTGGTATTGAGGCACTAAGACCATTAGTTTTGAAAGATGTAGCAGAAGATATATCAGTTCACGAATCAACAGTAAGCCGTGCAACTAATGGAAAATATGTTCAAACTCCAAGAGGAATATTTGAGCTTAAATATTTCTTTTCAAGTAGTGTTAAAGATGATAACGGTGGAGATGGTGTTTCATCACTCAGCGTGAAATCACAAATTAAAGAGCTTATAGATAATGAAAATACCTCTAAGCCATTGAGTGATCAAAAAATTGCTGATATATTAGAGAACAAAGGTATAAATATATCGAGACGTACAGTAGCTAAATACAGAGATGAAATGAGAATTCCAGCATCCTCTATGAGAAGAAGATTTTAATAAAAATTAATATAGAAAAACACAGTTTAGATAATATTCGACTAAAATTGTGTTCTTTATGGCTCTTTGTCAATAGTTGGTGTAAGAATTGAATAAATTCTTGTACTGACAAGGCAAAGGGCTATTTTAATGTTCAATAATAAAGTAAGTAATTTAGGGTACACAAAAAATTAGTTTAAATGAGTAATTCCAAGATAAATTAATATGACTGCATATAATGCGGTCTTTTTTTTGATAAACTATATTATTAAAGCATAATATCTTTTTAATTAATAAAATATGTTGCATAAATTAAAATATATGCTATAATATAAAAGAAATATAGCTATATATTACATACTACTTATTTGTGTTTATTAGGAGGATATTATGATTAAAGTAGCAATAAATGGATTTGGAAGAATAGGAAGACTTGCATGCAGATTAATGTTAGATTCTAACGATTTTGATGTTGTTGCAATAAATACACACTCAGGAGCAGATACATTATCATATTTACTTAAATATGATTCTGCACAAGGAAGTTTTAAAACTGATAAAATAACTAATACAGAAAATGCTATACTAGTTGATGGAAAAGAAATAAAAGTTTATGCTGAAAGTGACCCTTTAAACTGTCCTTGGAAAGCATTAGATATAGATATAGTATTAGAATGTACAGGAAAATTCATAAAAAAAGAAGACGCAGAAAAACATATCACTGCTGGAGCTAAAAAAGTTGTAATTTCTGCACCAGGCAAAGGTGATTTGAAAACTGTTGTATATAATGTTAATCAAAATGTTTTAACAAATGATGATAAAATCGTTTCTGGAGCAAGTTGTACAACTAATTGTTTAGCACCGGTTGCTAAAGTATTAAATGATAATTTTGGTATTGTAAAAGGATTTATGACAACAGTTCATGCATATACAAAAGACCAAAATTTGCTTGATAACTCACATAAAAAAGGTATTAATGCAAGACGTGGACGTTCAGCTGCTACTAACATTGTACCAACATCAACAGGAGCTGCTGTAGCTGTAGGATTGGTATTACCTGAATTGAAAGGTAAATTGGATGGTATGGCTCTAAGAGTTCCAACAGTTACTGGTTCAGTAGTAGATTTAGTAGTTGAATTAAAGAAAAATGTAACAGTTGAAGAAATAAACAAAGCATTTAAAAATGCAGCAAATGAAACATTAGGATATACAGAAGACCCAATAGTATCAAGCGATGTTATAGGAAGCCATTTTGGTGGAATAGTAGACGCATTGTCAACAAACTTAATTGAAGTAGAAGGAAAACAAATGGTTAAAATTATTTCATGGTATGATAATGAAATGTCTTATACATCACAATTAGTTAGAACAGCTAAATATATGTGTAAATAAATATAAAAATTAAAAATTTGAAAAAAAGGTAGCATTTCTTAGAATGCTATCTTTTTTTTGTTGTTATTAGTTTATGAAAAATTTACTGAAATTAAATATATTGTAGAAAAGTATAAATTAAAAATAAGATTAGTTACTTATGTAAATTGTCAGGAGTTTCGCGTTCTGGTTATTATAATTATTTTTCAAGAGCATCTATTTCTAACTGTTGTATCAAGATGAAAGAGATTTAGAAATATAATAATGTAATAGCTGCACTTAATTTTAATAATCGTAAAAAAGGTGCTAGACAAATAAAGATGACTCCTGTTGAATAAAGAAATCATCTTCTTAATTGCGCCTAGGCTTTTTAAAATTGTCCTTGACAAAGGGTACATTTACTTATAAAATATATTAACCTATTGCCAAAAACTCATAATGCTTAGATTAAATTTCTTTTTCTCCTCATGGGAGGGCAAGACGCTTTAATATATTTTTATAAAAAATTTATCCAGGCAAATAACAAATGAAACTGAAAATTATGACAAATAGTAGAAGAAATAAAAGGTGATGTTAAAAATCGCCATAAATCGTTTTTAAGAAGAAACAAGTTTATTGACATACTCACATACATAAATCTATTTATTACACCAATATTATTTATAATTATCGTTTACATAATTAAATTTAAGTAAAGGAGATATTAAAAAATGAAGAAAAAAGTAAATTATCCATGTCTAATTATATCTGATGAAAAAGGAACTTTTAGTGTAACATTTCCAGCTTTAAAAATACTAAAGATATGAAAAGGATTGTTTAAAACTTGTTTTTGAATATTGTCAAGAGATGGCATGATATCACCTGAATCTATTAATATCATTAAAATTGAAGTTAAAAAAAATAGCAGGTTTAATCAATGGAATTTTTTATTGATATTTCATTTTCTTTTAATAAATCTAATAATTTATTTTTATAAGTAGAATCTAAATAACCATATTTTAATTTGCTATCTGCATTATGAATAATAAGTACATCATTTTTAGTATCACAAAAAAACACTATATTATATACTATATTTTTATTATTTTCTAGTCTAATTTTACATAGAAAATTTTCATTATAGGTACTTAAATTAGATATTAATTTTTCATTAGTATATTTTATGTTGGAGATTATATTATTAATATTTTTTATAGTTTCTTTGTTTTTTATAGAAATTACTCCTATTCTGCTATTTACACTAATTTGTAAGATTTGTTTATTTTTATTTAAGTTAAATAAAATCATTAAACTTGTTACTAAAAAAATAGCAATAATAATAAGCGTTATTTTTTTTTTCATAATTAAATTCCCCTCTAAAAATTTAACAAATATAATACAATTTAATTAAATAAAAATTATTTTATATTTATTATCTAATATTGATAATTTTAAGTTATCAATATATTATAACATAAATTTATAAAAATAATAAAAAAAAAAAAACACAAATTTCGACAAAAAAATCTATTAAAATATATTATAATAAAAAAAAGCATAAAAAGGAGTAAAAAAAATGAAAAAAATATTATCTTTTGTATTAGTAATATTAATACTAGTATCCTCTATGACAATTAATGTTTTTGCTGATGAAAACAATAGTACAAAAATTAAATTAGGGGATGTATTTGTTAATGTACCTTATAATGAAAACGACATAATAGTAGAGTATGAAAAAAATGAAATTGAAATAAGAGCAATAATAAAAGACAAGCATACAGGTGAAATATTAGACATACATGGAGAATATATTCAACCTTTGGACAAGTTACCTCAAAGTATAATAGAACAATTCCCAGATGAGTTAAAAACTAGAGCAAATAGCTTGAAAGAATCTAATGATATTAATATGGTATCAAGTCAAGGTGATTTTTTTGTTAAAGTTGTTTACAATGATAAAGTATTTGGTTCTATTGTAGCTAGATTATACTGTGAATTTGAATATTATAGTGAATATAATTATAGAAATGTTACAAAAATAGTTGATACATATTGGAGAGAAGCTTCAAGTGGTACATTTAAAATAGAAAGAGAAACAAGTAATGCAACAGTATCTGAAGACAAAACAGGAGTAACAGTTTGGGGTGGATGTAATATAGTTTTAACAGTTACAAAAGATACTAGTGCTTCTATTGGTATTCCAGCTGTATTTGAATTTAGTCATGAAGTAGGAGAAACACAATATTATAGAACTACTATTGATGATTTTAGATATTCATATAGTATATATTAAGTTTAGTTTCTGTGGATATGAATTGCATGTCTTACTATATTAATAAATTTTTATATTTTATTTTCTAAATTTACCCAAAAATCTCTTTTTATTCTTAACTTCCTTTTGTTGTTCTTTAGAATAACTTTGAGTTGTTAGAAGTTGTATATTCTTAGCTTGTAATGTTTGACTTGCTTGTAATGACATATTTGCATTTTCAATCTGTCTATCTTTAATTTTAAGTTGCTCTTGCAAACTCTCAATTTGCTTATCTTTTTGTTTTAATTGCTCTTGTAAAAGCTTTGTGTTATCTTCCAACACATTGATAATACTTGATAATTTTAAAAAATCGGAAACTTCGCAAACAGTTTGCGATTTGGTTTGCGATTGTTTTTCGGTAACTGTTTGCGATTGGTTTTCATTTTTAGTTAAAAACATAGCTTTTATAATGCTTTCACCTTTTGATGATATGTATAAAGTGTTTCCGTTTTTAATCGCAAACTTAGTTTTTATTTCATCATTTAGCTTATTTCTTATAGCTGTTTTTGATACTCCTATTTCATCGGCAAGCTGCTTAATAGTTTTTCCTTTTTTCATACATTAACCCCTTAATTTAAATATCTTCACTAGCAATTAAGTATTTTAAAAATCCACAATCTGATTTAACCTCTTGATTTTCCTTGATTTTTAGCAATTTAGTAACACAATGGTCTAAAAATTCATATTGAGTAGGTATGCTCATATCTTCCTCAAATTTGAATTTTAACACTTATGCTCTATATACATCTTTCTGATATATTTAATCTATCAAGTAAACCCCAAAATTTAGTGTCTTTATATTTAGGTTCTTGGTTCTGCACTTCATTAAGAGATATTTGTTCCTCTAAAATATCATTATTTGGTTGTTCATATTGAGCTGATGAAGTGTTGTTAGTATTTTCTTTGTCAAAAGAAAACTCATAAGCTACAATAGGCTGTCCTCTTTTTCTTGCTTTTATCTTATAGCAAGTTAGATTTTCAAAGTATTGTTTTAATTCTTTAATGCAAGGGTTCAAAATTTTAGCACCTATTTTCATATTCGTATAACTTTTAGGAACGTCTAAAATTCTATTAAATTCTTCAACTTAATTTTATAAGAAGACAAGTTCTTTTTATAAATCAATCAATCAAACTATAATAATTTTATATTTAAAAAACATTTAATAATATAAATAATTTATGTAAATATAAACAAAAAATATATACAAAAATAATATTAATTTAGACATAATGGTAAAATTTTTAAAAAATATAAACAGTGGGTTTACAAAATCGAAATAAAAATGTTTTTAATATATGTACGTACAAAAAATAAAAATTCAAATAAAAAATTTAAAATGATAACAATTATGGAGGTGTTATTATGAAAACAGGTGTTTTTTTAATTAAACATATTGTATCTGGATTATATCTAAATGTATATGGTGACGAAACAATTGAAGAAGGAAGAAAACTATGTCTTTATTCTTATGTTCCAAATGTTAAAGCTGAACAATGGAGAATAGATAAAGGTAGTTATAGGTTTCATTTAAAATCAGAATTAGATAATCGCTATCAAATTAGTTCTATTAAAACAGGTCTTTACGAAGATAAACCAACAATTGTAGAGATAATTGAAAACAATACGTTAACATTCGTGCAAACAGACCCTAACAATGATAATGTTTTTATGTTATACGGAAATGGTGGATGGTTAAGACCTGTGGCTAATCATTCTTTAGCTGATGTATTTTGGAAAGTTGTAAAAGACGATGCAGATCCTAACAACAAATGGGAATTGATAGATGTTAATTCTCCACCCCCTCAACCAGAAGGATCTAAAATTTTAAACCTTAATTTCCGAAATATAAATCAAAGATTTGATGGTTATTATAAAGGAAGTGAGTTTAATCCAGGAGGTGCAAATGATCCGATGTATCAATGGGGATGTAGTAGATGTTCAGTTGCTTGTATACTTTCAAATATTGAAGGTGTTGAGATTGATCCAAGAGATGTTCCGACAAATCTCAACTATGAAGTTGTTTTCAGTAATATATCATCTGAAGGAGTTATATCTACAAATGTAACTCACGATGTTTTAGCAGTTAAAGGAAGTTCCGAACAGACTTGCCTATCAGCTATAAAGCAAAGTATAGACAACGGTATACCAGTTATTGTAAGAGTAGTTTCAGCTGGATCAAATCATTTTTGTATAGCATATGGTTATGAGAATGGTGGAGCTACTAGAGGAGATATTATAACTTACGATACCATTTGGACAGGAAACACTAAATATGATAATAATACAAATAAATTGTATGGAGAAAAGGCTAATCTCGGAAGAGTTATAAGTCTTAACTTTGGAAGTGGAAGTTTTAATGAGGTTTTCACTTATATTTAAACAAACATTTAAAGGGCAGATATTCTGCCCTTTATTTAAGTTTTACTGATTGTATAATATGTAATAATGTAGATCTTCGTTCGTGATCATCGTATATTGTCATCCTTAGAATATAATCTTCCACTTTTAAATATACTGTACAGCTCTGATGAGGATTAAGAAACAATATACCTTCCAAATCATTAAGCGTTTTTATACGTATAGTTCCGTAATTAGAATCACTGTCAAAATTACCTTTATTAAAGAATCTAAAAAAAGGGCTTAAATTTTCATTAAATGGCATTAAATCGCTAATTTTGTACAATCCAGATATTATAATTATAGAATTCTTACCTGTTGTAGGATTTTCTCCTTCAACATGATACCCTCCAATAGTATCTACTACACCGTCAGTAGGATTTACATGTGCTGGCAACAAAACACTTATGCTCAATGGTTCCTCAAGCTCTACATCCTCTGCTGGATATGTAAAATCGTCTTGGTAACTGTTTTTAAAGGTAACATTCACTTCTTTATAATAATCTTGTACATCTTCTGATAAAGAAAATTCTAATTTAACATTTTCTTCAGAATCATTTTTATTATTTTTATTTGTTTCATTACTATGATCTATATTGCATACTTCTGAATCTATATTAGCATTGTTATTAACATTTGAAGTATCATTATCAACAAACTCTGAAGAGCAACTTGTTCCAACAGTAATAATAGTTATTAATATTAAAAATAATATAAATTTTTTCATTGTATTCACCTCTCAAAGGATTAGTTACATTTTTATTAATTATATACAATTATTTACAATTTATCAATAATAAATTTATTGAATGTTTATATTATTTATAATATTAATAAATAATAAACGGAATTATTTATGTGAAATATCTATAAAAAGATAGGAACTAATTAAGATTTATTATAGATTTTAAATAAAACTCCACTTTTTATATTTTTAGTGGTATAATGATAAAGCGGGACAAAAAAAGTAAATATGGACAATATACGTCCCAGAGGTGATATATGGATTGTAAAAAAATGTTTGAACTACAAAAAAATATAGTTCCAGAAATAGTGAGTACTTTAAATGAAAGATACAATATTTTGAAATGTATTGAAAGTAATCAACCAATTGGAAGAAGGTTATTATCTACTAAGCTTGATAAAACAGAAAGGATAATAAGAACAGAGATTGACAAGCTAAAAAATATGGAATTAATTAATTCTATAAGTTCAGGTATGATATTGACTGATTTGGGGAAAAATTTATTAATTGAATTAGATGATTTAATGTTTGATTTAAAAAATATAGCTAATTTAGAAAGTAAACTTAAAAATAAATTGAAAATTAATGAGGTTTTCATTGTTTCGGGTAATACAAGTATAGATGAGCATGGAAGTACCAAGTTTGGTAGAAAAGCAGCAGATATAATACTCAAAAAAATTAAAAATAATGATATTGTGGGTATAGCTGGTGGAACAACTATGGCTTTGATAGCAGATCATATGAAAAGAAATGACAATATAAGCAATATCACGATTGTTCCTGCAAGAGGAGCGTTAAATGAAGAGTTGAAATTACAAGCTAATACCGTTGCATGTAATTTTGCTCATAAAATAAATGCAAATTACAAACTTTTGCATATACCTGATGATTTAAGTGAAAATGAACTTCAGGTAGTAAAAGAAAATGAAACCATACATGAAGTTTTTGACTATATAAACAACGTAAATGTTTTAATATTTGGTCTTGGAAATGCACATGATATGGCTATAAGACGAAAAGCAAATAATGATATATTAAATACTATTGAAAAAGAAAAACTAGTAGCAGAAACTTTTGGTTATTTTTTTAATAGTAAAGGTGAAATGAAGCTGCAGATGAATTCTGTTGGTATAGATTTAATTAAAATTGAAAATGTTGAAAATTCTATTGCAGTTGCTGTTGGTAAAGAAAAAGCTGACGTGATTTTAGCATTTTCTAATTTTCATAAGAATTTTAGTCTAATTACTGATGAATCAACTGCACGCGAAATATTAAACATAAACATTTAAAAATTCGGAGGAATAGAAATGACTAAAATAGCAATTAATGGATTTGGAAGAATAGGAAGACTTGCATTTAGACTAATAAGCGAAATTGAGGAAATTGAAGTAGTAGCAATAAATGATTTAACAGATGCAGAAACTTTGGCATATTTATTAAAGTATGATACTGCACAGGGAAATTTTAAAATGGATGGTATCTCAAATACTGAAGACAGCTTATTAATAGATGGAAAGCAAATTAGAATATATGCACAAAAAGATCCTGAATTATTACCTTGGAAAGAATTGGGTATTGATATAGTTATAGAGTGCACAGGAAGATTTACATCACAAGAAAAAGCTAGTAAACATATAACTGCGGGAGCAAAAAAAGTTATTATTTCTGCACCAGCAAGTGGCGATGTAAAAACAATAGTATATAATGTAAATCACGAAGACTTAGATGGAAGCGAAACTATTATATCAGCAGCAAGTTGTACTACAAATTGCTTAGCTCCTGTTGTAAAAGTTTTAAATGATAATTTTGGTTTAGTAAAAGGATATATGACAACTGTTCATGCTTATACAAATGACCAAAGAATTTTGGATTTACCACATCCAAAAGGAATTTATTCGAGACGTGGTCGTGCAGCAGCAGTTAATATAGTTCCAACATCTACAGGTGCTGCAGTAGCAGTTGGTAAGGTATTACCTGAGCTTAAAGGTAGACTAGATGGTATTGCATTGAGAGTTCCGACTATAACAGGCTCAGTTGTTGACTTAATAGTTGAGCTTAAGAAAAACACAACAGCAGAAGAAATAAATAAAAAAATAAAAGAAAATTCTAATGAAACTTTAGGATATACTGAAGATCCAATAGTTTCTAGTGATATAGTAGGATGCAGATATGGAAGTTATTTTGATGCTTTATCTACTAATATTATGGATGTTGACGGTGAACAATTGATTAAAATATTAGCATGGTATGACAATGAAATGTCATATACAGCACAACTCGTTAGAACAACTCAATATATTGCAAAATTCATATAGAAAACTCAATGTGACATACTAATAATAAATAGTATGTAATAAAGTGCAATAATATCATATTTAATGTTGCACTTTATTATATAAAGAGTTAAAATATAATTGTATGCGGATTAAATAATTATAAAAATCAAGGAGTTTGAAATGAATAAAAAAGGACTAAAGGATATTAACATTAAAAATAAAAAAGTATTGGTTAGATGTGATTTTAACGTTCCAATTGATTCAGATGGAAATATCACAGATGATATAAGAATTGTAAGTGCTCTTCCTACTATTAATTACTTATTGGAAAATGGCGCTGCAGTTATATTAATGTCTCACTTGGGAAGACCAGCTGGAGAACCAAATCCTAAATATTCTTTGTTACCTGTTGCAAAAAGACTTGAACAATTAATGAAAAAAGAAATTATTTTTGAAGATTGTGATGTTGTAGTTGATGAAAGTGTTAAAAATGATGCTAAAAAATTAATGCCCGGTCAAATTATGCTGTTGCAAAATACCAGATACAAAAAAGAGGAAACTAAAAATGGCGAAGAATTAGCCGAAAATTTAGCATCTCTTGCCGATATATATGTTAATGATGCTTTTGGTACAGCACATAGAGCACATTCTTCGAATGTTGGTGTATGTAAATTCTTGCCTTCATCTGTAGGGTTCTTAGTGGAAAAAGAGATTTCTATCATGGGTAAAGCAATTTCAAATCCTGAAAGACCTCTTACAGCTATACTAGGTGGATCAAAAGTTTCAGATAAAATAAATGTTATTGAAAACCTATTAAATATAGCTGATAATGTTATTATTGGTGGAGGAATGTCTTTTACATTTTTGCATGCTATGGGCAATAACGTTGGAAAATCTTTGCTAGAAGAAGATAAAGTTGAATTAGCAAAGAATATTTTAGCTAAAGCAAAAGAAAAAAATGTTTCTTTATATCTACCATTAGATGTAGTAGTAGCAAAAGAGTTTAAAAACGATACAGAATTTTATAATTGTGATGTAAATAGTATTCCATCGGATTATATGGGATTAGATATAGGACAAAAGACAATTGAATTATTTAGTGATGTTATAAAGAAATCTAAAACTATCATTTGGAATGGACCTATGGGAGTCTTTGAGATGGATAATTTTGCTAAGGGTACAAATGAATTAGCATTAGAAATTTCAAAAAATTCACAAGCCGTATCAATTATCGGTGGTGGAGATAGTGCAGCAGCTGTTGAAAAAGCAGGATTAGCTGATAAAATGACACACATATCAACTGGTGGAGGAGCATCACTTGAATTTTTAGAAGGTAAGGTATTACCAGGAATTGATGCAGTAAATGATAAATAATAATTTGGAGGAAATATGAGAAGACCGTTAATTGCAGGAAATTGGAAAATGAATACTACTATTAATGAAGGGGTAGCTCTAGCAAAAGGATTAGTAGATTTCTCTAAAACCTTAAACAAGGATAGAGATATATTGATTTGTGTACCTTTTACAGCATTATATGCTATCAAACAGGTTGTAGATGGTAGCAAAGTAAGGCTAGGTGCTCAAAATATGTACTTTGAAGAAAAAGGTGCATTTACGGGAGAAATATCTCCAGTTATGTTACAAGATATTGGAGTGGACTATGTATTAATTGGGCATTCAGAAAGAAGACAATATTTTAATGAAACTGATGAACTATTAAATAAAAAAATAAAAGCAGCTTTGAGTCATAATCTTAAACCAATTTTGTGTGTTGGTGAAACTCTGGAACAAAGAGAGAAAAAAATAGAGAAAGAAACTATCAAAAAGCAAATTGTAAATGGATTATTGGGTATTAGTGCTGATGAAATGAAAAAGATTACAGTAGCCTATGAGCCTATTTGGGCTATTGGCACTGGAAAAACAGCTACAAGTGAGCAGGCACAAGAAATGATATTATATATTAGAAATATTTTAAAAGATATTTATGGAGAAGAAATAAGTGATAATACTATTATTCAGTATGGTGGTAGTGTTAAAGGTCAAAACGCTTCTGAAATAATGTCAAAATCAGATATAGATGGTGCTTTAGTTGGTGGTGCTAGTTTAAAACTGGAAGATTTTATACAAATTATAAGCTACTAGGAGTTGATACAATGAGAAAATTAACAGCTTTAATTATTTTGGATGGATGGGGAATAGGAAAAGATTATTATGGAAATGCTGTTAGTAAAGCAAATACATATAATTACGATTTTCTTATTAGAAAATTTCCAAATACTGCACTTGAAGCAAGCGGGCTATCTGTTGGATTGCCAGAAGGCCAGATGGGGAATTCAGAAGTTGGTCATACAAACATTGGTGCTGGTAGAATAATTAATCAAGAATTAGTTAGAATTACTAGGCAAATAGAAAATAAAGAGTTTTTTAAAAATTCTACTATTAATAATTTGGTAGACTATGTAAATGAAAATAATAAAACATTGCATTTATTTGGTTTGCTATCAGATGGTGGGGTACATAGTCATATTAAGCATTTATTTGGTATACTTGAACTTTGCAAGCAAAGAAATGTTAAGGACGTGCAAATTCATTGTTTTATGGATGGTAGAGATGTTTCTCCAATAAGTGGAATTAGCTATATAAAGATGCTTCAGGACAAGATTAATGAGCTAGGTGTGGGCAAAATATCTACTATTATGGGAAGATATTATGCAATGGATAGAGACAAAAGATGGGAAAGAATAGAGGAAGCGTACGATGCTTTAACAAAAGGCGTTGGTATAGTTAGATGTGATGCTTGTAAAGCTATAGAAGAATCATACGATAAGAAAATTACAGACGAATTTATAAAGCCAATTTTAATCGAACAAGAAGATTCAAGGCTTGGTATTGTTAAAGAGGACGACGGAATTATATTTTACAATTATAGACCTGATAGAGCTCGTCAAATTACCAGAACTTTTGTAGATGATGAGTTTGATGGCTTTGAAAGAAATAAGCTTAATGTAAAATTTGTTTGTATGACACAATATGATAAAACTATTGAAAATGTAGAAATAGCTTTCAAACCACAACCTGAAATAGAAAATACTTTAGGTGAATATGTTAGCAAAATGGGATTGCAACAGCTTAGAATAGCTGAAACAGAAAAGTATGCTCATGTAACATTTTTCTTTAATGGAGGAATAGAAGCGCCTTATGAGAATGAGGATAGGATTTTAATTTCTTCACCAAAGGTTGCAACATATGACTTGCAGCCAGAGATGAGTGCTATTGAAGTTAAAAACGAAATCATAAAGCAAATAGAAAAATCTAAATATGATTTAATGATTATAAATTTTGCAAATCCTGATATGGTTGGTCATACAGGAGATATAAATGCTACTATGGAAGCAATTGAAATAGTAGACAAGTGTTTAGGTGAAATTGTTAATTTGATAATAAAAACAGGCGGGAAGGCTGTAATTACAGCTGATCATGGTAATTGTGAAGTTATGATTGATGAAAGTACTGCATTGCCAATTACAAAACATACTACAAATAAAGTACCGTTGATTATTGTAGATAGAAATAAAAAATTTAAATTAAGACAAGATGGAGTTTTAGGAGATATTGCTCCTACTGTTTTAGAACTTTTAGGTTTAAAAAAACCTGTTGAAATGACAGGAAATTCATTGATTATTCATTAAATAATAAAATAAATTAATCTTTTGGAGGATAAAAATGTCAATAATAACAAACATTCATGCTAGAGAAATATTAGACTCAAGAGGAAATCCAACTGTTGAAGTTGAAGTTTGGACTGAAAGTGGTGGATTTGGTAGAACAGGTATACCATCAGGTGCATCGACAGGTATATATGAAGCTGTTGAGTTAAGAGACGGAGATAAATCAAGATATTTAGGTAAAGGCGTTACAAAGGCTGTTGCAAATGTTAATGACCTTATAGCTCCTGAAATAATAGGCATGGATGCATTAGAACAAGTAGAAATAGATCAAAGACTTATTGAATTAGATGGAACTTCTAATAAAGGAAAATTTGGTGCTAATGCTATTCTTGGAGTTTCAATTGCTTGTGCAAAGGCTAGTGCTAATCTTTTAGGATTACCATTATATAAATACATAGGTGGAGTAAATGCGAAATTATTGCCAGTACCTATGATGAATATACTAAATGGTGGAGATCATGCTGACAATAATGTTGATATACAAGAGTTTATGGTTATGCCAGTTGGAGCATGTTGTTTCAAAGAAGCTCTAAGAATGGGAGCTGAAGTATTCCATAACTTAAAAGCTGTTTTGAAATCAAAAGGTCTTAATACTGCTGTTGGTGATGAAGGTGGATTCGCTCCAAACTTATTATCTAATGAGGAAGCGTTCAAAAATATAGTTGAAGCTATTGAAAAAGCTGGATATGTACCTGGAAAAGATATTATGCTTGCAATAGACACTGCTTCAAGTGGATTATATGATGAAAAAACTAAAACATATACTTTATCTGGTGAAGGCAAAACATATACACAACAAGAATTTGTTGATTTTTACGCTGATTTAGTTAGTAAATATCCAATTATTTCAATTGAAGATGGTATGGCAGAAGATGACTGGGAAGGATGGAGTTTATTAACTCAAAAATTAGGTAAAAAAGTACAAATAGTTGGTGACGATTTATTTGTTACAAATACTGAAAGATTAAAAAGAGGTATCACAGAAGGTGTTGCTAATTCTATACTAATAAAATTAAATCAAATAGGAACAATTACTGAAACTTTAGATGCGATAGAGATGGCTAAAAGAGCTGGATACACAGCAGTTGTTTCACATCGTTCTGGAGAAACAGATGACACAACTATTGCTGACTTGGTTGTTGCAATCAACGCAGGACAAATAAAAACTGGAGCTCCATCAAGAATAGATAGAGTTGCTAAATATAATCAATTATTAAGAATAGAAGAAATGTTGGATTCAACTTCTCAATATAATGGATTAGATGTTTTTTATAACTTAAATAAATAAATTACTTATATTATAAGACACAATTATAGTTATAATTTGTGTCTTATAAAATTTATTGAAATTAAATATTTTTATTGATTTTATAATTTGTGTATGGTATAATCCATATGTTAAAACGAAGATTTTTTAGGAGGTGGGTAAATAATATGCTAAAAATTATTGTAATAATATTATTACTTCTTGCTAGTTTAGTTCTAATTGCAAGTATTTTACTTCAATCAGGTAAACAAGCAGGGTTATCAGGTGAAATCGCAGGTGGCGCGGAATCATTATGGGGAAGAAATAAAGGAAGAAGTTTTGAAGGAAAATTAGAAAAAGCTACAACAATATCTGCCATAATATTTGTTGCTGCATCATTGATTTTAGTTGCAATTCAATAATTAATATATATTAGTTAAGACGAAAAAACTATATAGTTTTTTCTCTTTTTTAATGTACATATAGTTAATTATAAATTAAATTATTAAATATTTTTGGAGGATTCATAAAATGGAATCATTGCTTTTTATAGCTCCAATTATTGGAGTTCTTGCATTGCTTTATGCATATTATAAAGCTGCAACAATTAACAAGGTAAGTGCGGGTACTGACAGAATGAAAGAAATTTCCTCTTACATTCATGAAGGTGCTATGGCATTTTTAACAAGAGAATATAAAACATTATTTATATTCGCAATCGTTTTATTCGTTATTTTAGGATTTGGTATCAACTGGCAAACAGCTATATGCTTCGCAATAGGAGCAATATTCTCAGCTTTAGCTGGATTCTTTGGAATGACTGTTGCTACAAAGGCAAATGTTAGAACTGCTAATGCAGCTAAAGAATCTGGAATGAACAAAGCATTAAATATCGCCTTTTCAGGTGGTGCTGTTATGGGAATGGTTGTTGTTGGATTAGGATTATTAGGACTTGGAACTCTATGGTTAGTATTTACTAGAGTATTTGGAGTAAGCACAGATACTGTTGCTACATATTTAACAGGTTTTGGACTTGGTGCTTCATCAATAGCTTTATTTGGACGTGTTGGCGGTGGTATTTATACTAAAGCAGCAGACGTTGGAGCTGACCTAGTTGGTAAAGTTGAAGCTGGTATTCCAGAGGATGATCCAAGAAATCCTGCAGTTATTGCTGATAATGTTGGAGATAATGTTGGAGACGTTGCAGGTATGGGCGCTGACTTATTTGAATCATATGTTGGTTCAATCATTTCTGCTATAACATTAGGATCTATCGCATTTGCTGATGGTGGAAAAGGTATAATATTTGCATTATTATTACCAGCAGTTGGTATTGTTGCATCTATTATAGGAACATTATTTGTAAGAGGAAAAGAAGGTGGAAATCCACAGAAAGCTTTAGATGCGGGTACTTATATAAGTTCAGCAATTGTTATAGTAGCAGCTTTCTTCTTATCTAAGTATGTATTAGATGATGTTAGACCATTTGGAGCTATTGTTATAGGATTAGCTGTTGGTTTAATTATTGCAAAAATAACTGAATACTATACTTCACAAGAGTATAAACCAGTTAAAGGAATAGCTGACCAATCTGAAACAGGTGCGGCTACAACAATTATAAGTGGTTTATCAGTAGGTATGATGTCAACTGCATTGCCAATTATAGTTTTAGCAGCAGGTATCATCGGTGCATTCTTTGTTGCTGGTGGAGCTTCAAGTGCTTCTTTAGGATTGTTTGGTATCTCTTTAGCAGCAGTAGGTATGTTATCAACAGCTGGTATGACAGTTGCAGTTGATGCTTATGGTCCTATCGCTGATAATGCTGGTGGTATTGCAGAAATGTGTGAATTACCTCACGGCGTTAGAGAAATAACAGACAAACTTGACTCAGTTGGAAATACTACAGCAGCTATAGGTAAAGGATTTGCAATAGGTTCTGCAGCATTAACTGCATTAGCATTGTTTGCATCTTATACACAAGTTGCTAATATTGCATCAATCAACTTAACTGATCCTACAGTTATTGCAGGTGTATTTATAGGTGGTATGTTACCATTCTTATTCTCAGCTATCACTATGAGTGCTGTTGGTAAAGCAGCTTTTGCTATGATAGAAGAAGTTAGAAGACAATTTAAAGAACTTCCTGGAATAATGAAAGGTACTGACAAACCTGATTATACAAGATGCGTTGATATAAGTACTACAGCAGCATTAAGAGAAATGGTTATACCAGGTCTTTTAGCAGTTATTGTTCCATTATTAGTAGGTTTCTTACTTGGTAAAGAAGCATTAGGTGGATTATTAGCTGGTGGTTTAGTTTGTGGTGTATTGATGGCTATTATGATGGCTAACGCTGGTGGCGCTTGGGACAATGCTAAAAAATACATTGAATCAGGTGTTCATGGTGGAAAAGGCAGTGATGCTCATAAAGCAGCAGTAGTTGGAGATACAGTAGGTGATCCATTTAAAGATACTTCAGGACCATCTATCAATATTCTAATTAAACTTATGACAATAGTTGCTTTAGTATTCGGTACAGTTATTGCTGAACATGGTGGAATACTAATTAATTTAATTAAATAATTATTTTAGATAATAAATAATTTATAAGGAGAAGGCTAGTTTTTCTAGCCTTCTTTTTTTATATACTGGGAAAATTCTACTCCTAGTATATAAAAAAAGAGGATTGCAAAGGACGGGACGTTCTTGCCTTTAAGGGGGGTGCTCAGTAAAATGCTTATGAAGTAGGCATTTTTACGCCGAAGGGGGACATAGGTCCCCCTAGCGGAGTTGCATAGCAACTTTTTGTGCAAATTTTTAACTAATTAATAAAGTTAACATATAATAGTAAAGGGGTAAATATGATATTAAATATTGATGGAATTAATGTTAATTACATAGATGAGGGAAATGGCACAAATATATTATTACTACATGGTTGGGGAGCAAATATTCAAACAATGCTACCCATATTTAATATGCTTAAAAGTAAATGTAGGGTTATAGCACTTGATTTGCCTGGCTTTGGTGAGAGTGATAGACCACCTTTACCATGGAATAGTAATGATTATGCTATTTGTGTTAAAAAATTTATAGATGTCTTAGGTGTAAAAAAAGTAATTTTATTTGGTCATTCACATGGTGGCAGAGTTTCCATAATATTATCTTCGCTGTTTTGTGATCTAGTAGATAAGCTTGTACTTATTGATAGTGCTGGTGTTAAACCAAAAAGGAAAATTGGATATTATTTTAAAATTTATAAATATAAGCTGCTTAAAAAAATATATTTACAATTTTTAGGTAGTGAAAACAGAAAAAACAGATTAGAAAAATTCTATAGAAAATATGGTTCAAATGATTATAAAAATACAGATGGTGTTATGCGTAAAACAATAGTAAAGGTTATAAATGATAATGTTGAGTCTTTGCTATCTAATATTTGTTGCCCAACACTTCTAGTATGGGGTGAAAACGACAGCGATACACCACTTTATATGGGTGAAAAATTGAATAAAAAAATTAAAGACAGCGGATTAATAATTTTAAAAAATGCAGGTCATTATTCATATGTGGATGATTATAAAACCTTTAGGGCTGTTATACAATCATTTTTAAGTAAAGAATTAAGTTAATTATTGATAGGGGGAAAAAATGTGAGTATAATTATATTTTTATTTACTACTGTAGCATGGTTTTTTTTGATTTTTAAGAGTATTCTGAATTATTTGCACATATTACAGCTAGAAGGATATAGTATTAGTAAATTTCAAAAGTGGGCAGATTCAAACCAAAAAAAAATATATTCAAAGTTAAGTATAAGTTTTATCAATATTTCGTTTTTTTTAACGCTTATGTTTATGTTATTTTATAATTCAGTGATAGTTAGAGAACTTACGTTGCTATCATACGTAGTATTATATTTTGTAACTTATATTAGATTAAAATACAACAAAAAGAATACAAAAAAGCCTTTTATATATACTAAGAGAGCAAAAAGATTGGTTGTAATATCAATTTCAAGAATAATTATATTGTATATGTTGACATTGGTACTTGTATATATTTTTTGTGATAGTGTTATTGAATACCTTCCAGTAAGTGCTTCGTTACTAAGTATCATATATTTTTTTAATATAAATATAGCAATATCTAGTAATAAAATAGCTTTACCTCTAGAAAATAGAATAAATAAGCATTTTTTCAATCTTGCTTATAAAAAAATAAGGAGCTTCGATAAATTAGTTGTAGTTGGTATTACAGGTAGCTATGGAAAAACAAGTACAAAGTTTGTAACATCTACAATTTTGCAGGAAAAATATAAAGTGATAAAAACACCGGAAAGTTATAATACACCTATGGGTATTAGTAAAGTAATTAATAACGATATACATGAGAGTCACCAAATTTTTGTAGCAGAACTTGGTGCTACAAAAATTGGTGATATAAAGGAGATAGCTGAGCTTACTAACCCTAATATAGCTATAATTACATCAATAGGACCTTGCCATTTGGAATCTTTTGGTTCTATTGAAAACATTAAAAAAACTAAATACGAAGTTATAGAAAATCTATCTGATGATGGAATTGCTATTTTCAATTACGATAATGAATACTTAATAGATTTGGCTGATAAAACTAAAAATAAAAAATTGTTGTACGGAACTGAAAATATTGATAAATTAGATGTTTATGCTTCGGATATAATAGTGGACGATGGAGGTTCAACATTTATGTTGAATATTAGGAATTTTGGTAGCATACAATGTCATACACAATTACTTGGAAAGCATAATATACTAAATATACTTGCTGGTGTTTGTGTTGCTACTATTTTTGAGATGAGTTTATTAGAGATAAAAATGGGTATTTCTAGAATAATATCAGTTAAGCATAGATTACAGCTTATTGACCCGAAAACTGGTATTTTGGTTATTGATGATGCTTTTAATTCTAACCCTGATGGAGCATCTGCAGCACTTGAAGTGTTGGGTCAATTTGAAAATAAAAGAAAAATTATAATTACACCCGGTATGGTTGAGCTTGGTAGTGTAGAATATGAAGAAAATTATAAATTTGGAGAGAAAATATCTACAATTTGTGATATAGTTATATTAGTTGGTAAAAAAAGAACTATGGCTATATTAGCTGGACTTCGCAAAAATAATTTTAATCTTCAAAATATATATTATTCTTTATCACCTCAACAGACTTCATCAATAATCAAAGATGTTACAAGACCTGGCGATGTAATATTGTTTGAAAATGATTTGCCAGATACATATGACGAGAATTAATTGAGTTATGTATATGGGGGTTATATATTGAAAAAAATAATTGGAATTTTAATAGGTGGAAAATCGGTTGAGCATGAAGTTTCTATTGTTACAGGTTTACAAGTATTTGATAATATTGACAGAGAAAAATATGAACCAGTTATGATATATATTAATAGTGATGGAAAATGGTTCATTGGAAAATGCTTAAATAATATCAATAATTATAAAAGTAAGTCATTGGATGATGCAATAGAAGTTATACCATATGGAGTTAATCAAAGACTTGTATTAGTAGAAAATTGTAAAAAAAGGCGAAGTTTGTTTTCAAAGAATTCTAAACAAGTAGTTATAGACATTGTATTTCCAGCCGTTCATGGAACAAATTGTGAAGATGGAACATTACATGGCTTTTTCCAAATGAACAACATACCATGTGCTTTTGGAAATACACTTAGCTCTGCAATTGGTATGGATAAGGTAATAATGAAAAAAATATTTAAATCAGATGGATTACCAATACCTGATTTTACTTGGTTTTATAATAATGAATATATAGATAATGCACAAATAGTATTGGATAATGCAGAAAAACTTGGGTATCCACTAATTGTTAAACCTTCAAATTTAGGATCTAGTGTTGGTATTAATAAAGCTAGCAATAGAAATGAGTTGATATTTGCTATTGAGGTTGCATTGTCATATGATAAAAAAATTATAATAGAAGAGTGTATTGAAAATGCAAGAGAAATTAATTGTGCTATACTGGGATATGAAAATTATCTTGTATCTTCAATGTGCGAAGAACCTCTTGGCTGGAAAGATTTTCTGACATTTGAGGATAAGTATATGAGTGGAGAAAAAAATAGCGATATTGAAAAAAGAAAAATACCAGCAGATATAGACACAAAAGCAACTGAAAATATTAAGAAATATGCAAAACAAGCTTTTAAATCAATTGATTGCGAAGGAAATGCTAGAATAGATTTTTTGTATGATGGTAATAATATTTATATTAATGAAATTAATACAATACCAGGTTCAATAGCATTTTATATGTGGGAATATTCACAAATTAAATTTAGTGAACTAATTACTAAAATACTTGATATTGCAGAAATTTGCAACAATGATAGAGCTTCAAAAATAATAAATTATGATATAGATTTGTTAAACAATATGACAAAGTATAATAAATGCAAGTAAATTTGCATTAATATAACGGAGGAAAAAATGAATTTTAAAGAAAAAATATTAGCTTTTATGTTAGACGAAGAATATAGGCCTTTAACTTTTAAGCAGCTGTGTGATTTGCTTGAGGTTGAAAGTAGTATGAGAAAAGAATTATTAAGACTTCTAAATGAGTTGGAAGAAGAGGGTAAAATCCTACTGACAAATACAGAGAGATATGCGATTCCAGAAAAAATGGGATTAATAATGGGTGTTATAGAGGGAAATCAAAAGGGATATGGATTTTTGATTCCTAATAATAAAGATATTAGGGATATATTCATATCTCCTGTTGACTTAAATGGTGCTATGCATGGTGACAAAGTTTTTGTTAAAAGTGATGGAAACTCATATGATGACAAAAGTCCAGAAGGTAAAGTTGTCAAAATACTTGAAAGAGTGAATAAAACAATTATTGGTGCATTCCAACAAAGTAAAAGTTTTGGGTTTGTTGTTCCAGATGATAATAAAATAGGTGGCGATATCTTTATATCCAAAGGAGATTTTAATGGCGCAAAAAATAACCAAAAAGTAGTAGTTAAAATTACCGAATGGCCTAAAGGAAGAAGAAGTGCAGAAGGTGAAATCATTGAAGTCATTGGAAATCAAGAAGATACAAAAACGCATATAGATGCAGTACTTATAAGACATAAAGTAAGACAGTTCTTTTCGGCTGATGTATTGTCTCAAGCTAAAGGAATAGAAAAAGAAATACCAGATTCAGAAATAAAAAGGCGTAAAGATTTAAGAAATGAAATAATTATAACTATTGATGGCAAAGATGCTAAAGATTTAGATGATGCAGTATCGGTAGTTAAAATTGATGATAATAAATATAAACTTGGTGTACACATAGCAGATGTTACTCATTATGTTAAAGAAAATAGCAAAATAGATAAAGAGGCATTAAAAAGAGCAACGAGTATTTATCTCGCTGATAAGGTTATACCAATGCTTCCAAAAGAATTATCTAATGGAGTTTGTAGCTTGAATCCTAATGAGGATAAACTTACTCTTTCTTGTGAAATGATTATAGATACAAAAGGTAAAGTAGTTGATTATCAAATATTTGAAAGTATAATCAAAACAAAATTTAGAATGAATTATACTGATGTTTCAAATATTATTGAAAATGATGATGAAGAATTAAAAGTTAAATATAAAGAAATATTGACTATGATTGATGATATGAAAGAGCTTAGTTATATACTTAAAACTAAAAGAGAAAATAGAGGCTGTATTGACTTTGATTTTGACGAGACTAAGCTTATAGTTGATAAAGATGGAAAGATAACAGATGTAACTAAGTATGAGAGAAGAACATCAAATAGAATTATTGAAGAATTTATGTTAGCAGCAAATGAAACAATTGCAGAAAATTATTATTGGCTTAACATACCGTTTGTGTATCGTATTCACGAAGAACCAGATGAAGAAAAAATGATGGAATTTAGTAAATTTATATTTAATTTTGGGTACACATTAAAGGGAAGTCAAGAGGTACACCCTAGAGAATTACAACAATTGCTTGCTAAAGTATCAGGTAAAAAAGAAGAAACTGTTATCAATACTATGATGCTTAGATCACTGAAAAAAGCAAGATATGCAAATGAGTGTGCAGAACATTTTGGGTTAGCTGCAACATATTATTGCCACTTTACTTCACCAATTAGAAGATATCCAGATTTGCAAATTCATAGAATTATTAAAGCTCAGCTTAACAATAAAATTTCTTTAACTGATAATGCAAACTTGATGGAAAGATGTGCTTTAGTAGCAGATCAATCATCAAAACAAGAAAGGTATGCAGATGAAATTGAAAGAGATACCAACAAAATCAGAATTGCAGAATTTATGGCAGATAAAGTTGGCGAAGAGTATGAAGGTGTCATTTCGGGTGTAACTGGTTTTGGAATTTTCGTTGAGCTTGATAATACAGTTGAAGGGCTAGTTCATATATCTAATTTAGATGATGACTACTATATTTATGATGCTAATAACAAAGTGCTTAACGGTAGAGTTTCACACAAAACTTATAAAATAGGTGATGTAGTTAAAGTAAGACTTGATAGAGTAAGTATACCAAATGCAGAAATTGATTTTGCTATAATAGATAAAATGAGTAATTAAGTAAAAATTTAAATAATAATTGTGCGATGGGATATAATAATATTATATCCCATTTATAAATAATAGCTTAAATTGATTAAAATAGAGCAATTGTAATAAATTTGTAATTTACAAATGATAAAAAGCATGTATAATATATATATAGGCAAATTATAAATAAAGGGTGGGCAGTGAGCATGGCTGATAATGTTAAATCTTTAGCTAAAAATAGAAAAGCTACATTTGAGTATTTTATAGAAGATAAATATGAAGCTGGGATTGTGCTAGTTGGAACTGAAGTAAAATCAATTCGACAAGGTATGATGAATATTAAAGATAGCTATGCAGAAGTCAAAAACGGCGAAGTTTTTGTTAACAACATGCACATAAGCCCTTATGAAAAAGGAAATATTTTTAATGTTGAACCACTAAGACCTAGAAAGCTTTTATTGAATAAAAGAGAAATAAGAAAACTTATTGGATTAACAACATTGAAGGGATATTCTCTAATACCTTTAAGCGTTTATTTAAAAAATGGTCTTGTTAAGGTTGAACTTGCAGTAGCAAAGGGCAAGAAGAATTACGATAAACGTAATGATATTGCTAAAAAAGATGCTGAAAGAAGAATGCGACGAGGCAATGAATAATCAATAATCCTGGGGCCGTAAATGGTTTCGACGGGGGTATAGAAGTAAGATAAGCGAGTCGTTGTCGCCAAACAACGATAAAAGTGGCAAAAAATATAAACGCAAAAGAAAATAATAATTTAGCATTTGCTGCGTAGTCAGCTAGCTTGTTCCCTTTAGACCACCTGCAGTCTAAAACGGAGCATCAATTGAAGCAGGACACTGTTTTAGGGGTTTCTCGACCTATTATAGTATAATTGGGGATAGCAAGACGTATAGCTTGCTTATAGGCGATACGTTAAGCGAAATTTAAAGTATAGGCTGCACTCGGAGAAAGTCTTATGGAAATATTTTCGGACAGGGGTTCGACTCCCCTCGGCTCCACCAAAAAAACAAAAATAACACCTTTATGGTGTTTTTTTATTTTTTTTGAGGAATTAAGGGAGTCGAACCCTGAGAGGACTTTTTGCAAGCCTTTGAGGTCTTGTTGTTGCGAGACTCTGTTGTCTTGTTGTAGCAAGGCTTTGTGGTCAAAAGAAAAATAATTAAACTTTTTAGACTGATGTTCCGCATTGAGAATTGTAACTTCAGCTACATTCGCAAAAGCCAAATGCGTAGATGAGTTTTTAAAGATAGACTAAATTGGCTTAAACCGCTCGTTTCGCTTTGTACAATTCTTAGCAATGCTCCACAATGTTACAAAATTTTGAATTATTTTTCTGTTTTGCAAACTAGTCTATGCTAGGTTAATGCAATGTTTTTTAAAGGCATTTTTAGCAAGCCTATGTCGTATTGTTGTAGCAAGGCTTTGTGGTCATGATATAGCTAATCTTTGTAGAAAGAAAAATAATTAAATTTTTTAGACTAGTGTTCCGCATTGAGAATTGTAACTTCAGCTGCACTCGCAAAAGCCAAATGCGTAGATGAGTTTTTAAAGATAGACTAAATTGGCTTAAACCGCTCGTTTCGCTTTGTACAATTCTTAGCAATGCTCCACAATGTTACAAAATTTTGAATTATTTTTCTGTTGTGTAAGCTAGTCAATGCTAGGTCAATGCAATGTTTTTCAAAAGACGTTGTAGCAAATCTCTGTGGTCCTGATATAGCCATCCTTTGTAGAAATAAAAATAATTAAACTTTTTAGACTAATGTTCTGCATTGTAAATGGTACACTAGAAATGTAATAAAGTTCCGAAATAAAAATGCATTAAAATAAGGAGATTTGATTGTTTTTCATAATTAACCTCTTATATTGGCACAGGTAACAACCAATTACATTATACTTTTATTTTTCTTTGTGCACTACTAAATTCCACTTTACTTTATTTTAATATTTTGTTCAACGTTGACTGTGAAAAGAAAGATGTATATAATATAAGTAAAAAATGTAATAATTTTGGAGCATGTTGTTATATAAATAATTAGAAAGGAATGGTATTGTTGAAAAAGCTTTTATCTAGAATTATTTTATGCATTGCTCTAGCTTTAATTACATATTGTATAATTAAACATGTCAAAGTGATAACAACAGATATATCTTGGATTAAAGAATTGAACTTTGATGAAAACGAGGTGCATAAGCTTTCGTTCCATTTTCCTGGAATTAGAGGTTGCCCACAAATACCTGTTACTATTAATGACAAGAATTATACGTTTATTTTTGATACTGGTTGTGGTGCAGGATTTTCTATTACTAATGCTTTAGAAAATAAAATGCAATATGATATTTTAGGTAGAACTGAAGAATACAATAGAGACGGCGGTTATAGAGGGTGGACTAATGTAATTAAAATTGAAGACGATATAACTTTTTTTGATCAGTCATTGCATAATGTTGTAACAACTATAGCTAATTGGAAAATGTATAGTGTTACTAAATTTAATGGACTCATAGGACTAAAATATTTTGATTCAAAAGTTATTGCATTAGATTATAAAAATAAAAGAATAGCAATCACAGATAAAAAAGTTGATTATAGTAAATTAGGTAATGAATATATTTGCATTCCGTTATTAAAAAGCACAGAACAAGGGAAAAATGATTTGGTTTTCTTTGAAGCAAAATATGAAAATAAACCTGCTTGTATTTATCTTGACACAGGTACAAATCATTCTTTCCTCTGGAATAAAAATAGTGAATATAGCTTTGCAAGTAAACAAAGAAACTATAAAGATATAACAATTGAAATAGGCGATAATACTTTTAATTTAGAAGGAGTTATAGAGATTAATGATTTGGCACAAAATGATGGATTGCCACATCCGATAGCTGTTGCTTTAAATTCAGATAAAATAAAAAAATTAAAAATATTGGTTGTTTTTGATCTAATTGACCAAAAGCTTATACTTAAAAAGCTGTGATAACTCAGAACGGCCCTATATTGTCAACCTTAGAATGTATATGTAAATTTAACAAAAATTCGAAATAATATACAAAATAAATTATAATTAACTAAATGTAATTATAATATATTTTTTTTAGGGAAAACATGGGAATGAAAGCAAGAGTACTAAGTAATAATGGAATATATAATGTTATATTTAGGGGAGTTAATAAATACGATATATTTCAAGAAAATAAGGGTTATTAGAAATTTGAAAGACAAATTAGAATATAAAATATATGCATATTGCTTGTTGAGCAATCATGTACATATACTTATGAAAGAGAAAAAGCAAGGATGGTAGGTAGCTTAAGTATTAGAGATGGAGTAGTTACAATGAATATTTATGTACTGCTGACTTAGTAAACAGGGAATACGTATTAAATATGTAGTAATGAAAAGACTTAATGGTGCACAACTGTAGGAATTGGAAACATATGATAAACAAAAGAGAAACGAAATTATTAGAATGTTAAGAAGTCTTTATAAATTATCCATAATGCAAATAGAAAGAGCAACTGGAATATCTAGAGGAATAATAGCAAAAAGTTGACAAAACAGGACCGTCCCCGAATAAAAAACATGGAGGTTATATGAAAGTAAAGAATTTTATTAAAATAATAATTGTTTTAGTTTTGACTGGTATTTTAGCAGGATGTAACACCCAAAATAATATTCCAAATGAGTCAAGTAATAGCTCTGTTATATCGATAAAAGATTCTACAATAAGTATTGATGAATTAAATATAGGTAATCGAAAAAAAATTGTTGTTGATAATGAGTATATTTATTATGTAGATTCTAATAATGATTTCAAATTATGTAAAATAGACAAGGATTTAAAAACTAAAAATGTAATTTATGATAAGGCGGTATTAGAAATAATAAGTGTTATTGATGATAATATATTTTTTATTGATAAAATTAAAAATGATGATGGTCGATATACATATAATGTATGCTCTATAGATAAAGAAAACTTCTCATCTACTGTTATTTTGAACGATGTGAGTTTCAGTGTTTTGGTAAATAACAAATTATATTATTATAAAAATTCGGGTGAATTGTCTGGAAAACCATTTAACTATGAATTATTAAATTTTTGCTGTTATTACCTAGATAAAAAAGAAGAGCATATAATTGATGAAAAAATAATACTTGCAATACCTGAAGTAGCGTATAAAAATAAAATTTATTATTGTGGCCCTAATGATAAATTCGTTGAATATAATCTGGATAAAGAAGCTAAGAGAGAATTAAATACATCAATTGGATTTTCCTATAGATATTCTAATGATAATATATATTCATATAAGGGAAGTACAATTGAAAAAACAAATATATTAGACAATACTAAGTCAGTAGTCATGCCTGTAAATGATAAAATATATAATATATGGGAAATGAACGTAACAAAAGAATATATATTCTTTTTGGCCGAGGAAACAAAAGAACAAAAAAGCGATTTAAACAGACTTAATTTATATAGAATGAAAAAAGATGGCAGTGAATTTTGTAAAATATATGCAACTGATTATACAACCAGTATTATTCATGCAACTCACTTGTTATATTGCATAGGAGATAATCTTCTATTATTATACGATTTTAATTTTGAAAGCTATACAATTAACAGAAATAAAATACAAGTAATAGATTTTGATGGTAATACTATAGTGTCAAATTTTTAGATTTATTTAAGGGCACATATTTATTTCTGTTTTTTCAGAAAA
Organism: Sedimentibacter sp. zth1; assembly: GCF_017352195.1. Lineage (NCBI taxonomy): Bacteria > Bacillati > Bacillota > Tissierellia > Sedimentibacter > Sedimentibacter sp. zth1. Next base: position 400,525 of record NZ_CP071445.1, read on the forward strand.
AAATTCAATGTTCTGTATTATAGTGTGGATTAATAAGTCCTGAAAGGGCTTTTTTGCAAGCTTTTGTGGTCTTGATTAGCCATCCTTTGTAGAAAGAAAAATAATCAAACTTTTTAGCCTAATGTTCCACATTGAGAATTGTAACTTCAACTGCACTCGCAAAAACCAAATGCGTAGATGAGTTTTTAAAGATAGACTAAATTGGCTTAAAAGCTCGTTTCGCTTTGTACAATTCTTAGCAATGCTCCACAATGTTACAAAATTTTGAATTGTTTTTCTGTTGTGCAAGCTAGTCTATGCTAGGTTAATGCAATGTTTTTAAAGATGTTGTAGCAAGGCTTTGTAGTTGGGTCTTCCATTCTAGTGATAATAGTAGTACATTTATATTTTATAATATTATTTAAGATAATTATCAATTATTTCTTGAATTAAGCACATTAATTTCTCTAGCTTTTGTCTTATATATTCTTTATCTTCGCAATTTAAATCGCCCAATTGACTTGTGAGACAATCTATATATATACTCATTTGTTTTAATTGTTTTAAAGTATATTATATTAGATATGTAATATAATATAACATACAGTAAAAAAATCGCTTTAAGATTATAGAAATCAATAAAGCAAGAATTATTTACATCATTCATAATATATGAAACGCTTTTATATGATAAAATAATCATTAAGTTTTCAACTAAACTTATAGAAAACAATATTATCTTGCCCTTTAATGATATCTTTTTTAAAAATAAAAAATAAATACTTAACGATAGTGCTATAACTAACAATATCACCAAGAAAATTATATTTGGATAAATCAAACGACTTAAAGAAATTTTAACAAAAGGATTTATCAGTTTTATATATACTCTAAAAAAAATCATAATTACACAAAACAGAAAGTTTATACACAAATTAATTATGATAAAGTGATTTACTTTAATAATATATTTATTATATTTAAAAATAACAATCCAAAGGGTTATAGTATTAATTAAATATATATATAACATAAATGGATGACTATGCATAAACCAAACCTGAACATTATTAATTTTTATAATAATTGGAGTAATATCAATCATAAAAAACATTACAAAACACTGCATTGCAAAAACAATTAATATTTGGTAATAATTTTTTCTCTCTATTATTATATTAGAATTTATAATATTATATCTATTCATGGACATTTGAAACTTTTTATCTATAAAATAAAATAATCCTAATAATAATAGTGGCAAAAAAATTTCTAGAATTATATTTAAATTATATGGCAAAGTAATAAATCTTGAAAAAAAAGCTAATGTCATTAAGCATAGGATAAAAAAGCGATTTCTATCAAATTTAAGTTTACAATCTTCCAATAAAGATTTATAAGCATTTTTAGTGTCAACATCCATTTCTTCATCGACTACCTTTTTTGTACATAACAGTTTATCAATTGATATTTCTAATATTTCTGACAAAGCAGGAAGTAAACCAACATCTGGATAACCTTCTCCTCGCTCCCACTTAGAAACTGCCTTATCCGAAACATTTAATAAAGCAGCTAAATCCTTTTGTGTCATATTTTTTTCTTTACGTATTTTAAAAATAATACTACCAGTTTCTATTGAGCCCATATCATTCTCCATTTCTATAATATTATATTTTAATTCTAATTTATTAAGAAATCTAACAAAAAGCAATCCACTATCTTTTGATTAAGGTAAACTAAAAGTAGAGTCATATAAATACAATTGAATTTTGGAGCTATCACTCAACCAGCAAAATAAAGGTTATTAAATATTAATCTACTATCTACAGGTATACCATTAATCAATATATTGCTATAATCCTCCATGTAAAGCCAACCTTCTGTTCCATCATCTGTTTTTATACTAACCCAATGCTTATTATCTGTTGATACTAAAGTAACGGTACTTCCTGCAGGTATAAATATTTGTTCTGAAGTCAGTTCTGGTTTCTTATATATAAAAATATCTTTGTTTACCTTTTGCCTAAGCGCATTGGATTTATAAGGATAGTATATATCTTCATTTTCTCTAATCAAAAATCCACTTTCATCCAACTTCCATGTAGTTGGAGCAGTCCAAGTTTGAAGAATAGTAAGATGAAAACTTGAAATAATAGTTCCATTTTCATTAAATTTGAATCTTTCATAATGTGGAAAACCAGATATTGAACCAATATATATTAGCTCATGTCCATCATATCTAAAAAAATAAGTTTGTGGATCGGCACTTGGACCATCATCTAAAATAGCAATTTCTTTGTAATCATCAGCCACATCAATATCCACAATATAATACCACTGTGAATTTGGATTGCACATATATAATTCTAACTCACCATATAATTTGTCTTTATATTCAATATTATCTATTTTAAATGAATTAACTCTAGCTTTATTTATATTTTTTGATTTATCCACTATGTATGATATGCTTTCTTTAGCGCCATCATTGTTTAAATCTACTACAATATTTGTATCTATTGGAATTTGCACAGGATAGGTAGATTCATCTATTGTATTCAACTCATCATCACCGCTACATGAAGCTAAAGTAAAAGTTAACGCAAATAGTATTGTTACCAAAAAACTTTTTTGTTTCATCGTATATCTCCTTATAATATTATTCCTTATATTACAAATATTGTAACACAAACCCATTGTTTCCTCAAGAAAAAGCAATATAAATCAACAATTTCATTTTACTAATTTTTCAAATGGGGGTAAAAATCAAAAAGTATCATTTCAAAATTTCTATAAATTAAAAGGTTATGTTAAAAAAGATGTTAAATTTAATACTAAAAGAAAAAAAGTATCTTAAAAGGGTTGACAATCCAACAGCATTGAAAGCAAAATACAAGAAAATATGAAATTTATTAATTACCAATAGCAACAATAGTTATTGACATATGACAGAAAAGCAGTATACTAATTGTATTAGGTAAATATTAAAAATAAGAGAGGAAGTCGATTTAAATGACTAAAATGAATGAAGATGTAAAAAAAGTTATTTCTAATATGAAAATTTTCCCTGTTTCAACATCAACAAAAGAAGGAATACCAAATGTTATACCTATTGCTTTTGTAAAAGTTTATGATGAAGATACACTATTAATTGCAGATAACTATTTGGACAAAACATACAAGAATATTGAGGAAAATCCATATGTTTCAATTTATGTTTGCGATACAGCGGAAGGAAAAGCTTATCAAATAAAGGGTGAAGCAATAATTAATACTTCTGGAAAAGTGTATGAGGATACAGTAAAATGGGTTAAAGAAGTTTCATCAAAACTTAATCCAAAATCAGGTGTAGTAGTTAAAATAACAAAAATATATAATTGCCAACCAGGTCCAAAACTTGGAGAAGAATTATAATAAAAATACATACTTTGTTGTGTGTTATTTGTAATGTGTGTTTGATTGTGAGAAAATAAAAAAACCAAGACCTCTAAAACTTTGATTACATAAGGGCTTAGGTTTTTTTTGTGTTCTGCGGTGTATGTATGGAAATAATTCAAGGCAGACCCCTTTTATCTTTTGTCACATAATTTGACGTCTGACTTTTCATAGTTTCCAATCTTTTGTTACTAATGGTTACGGTTAATTTTATTTATTTTTAAATAAGTGAACTAGATATACTAATAGAAATATTATAAATAATATTGATGAATATAAAAACATTGAACTATAACTTGTTAGCTGTACTACAACTCCTAATATTATAGCTCCTAACCCTATTCCTAAATCAAATGCGTTATAAAATGTAGCATTTGCCAAGTTCCTTTTTTCAATAGGGACAAGATTAATACACCATGCTTGTACAGATGGAAAAATTGCTCCATATCCCATGCCATAAAATAAAGAAGAAATCATAAGTTGGGTTGTATTTGTTGTTTTTGCTAATAAAACAGTTCCAATTAGACAAGCTACAGCTCCTGGTATTAAAATCACTGAAGGTCCCTTGCTATCAAATATTTTCCCTACAAATAGCCTAGAAATCAATTCACATATAGCCATACCCATAAAGAATAAACCTACATTATTTATTCCTACTTTCTTGCCAAATAATGCAATGAATCCCAATATTCCACCATAAGAAAATCCAAGGAGCATAATAAGTACTGATGCTATTAGTACCAGTGGTTCAAAAAAAGAAGATAATTTAAATTCCATTTTTTCCTTTTTATTTGAAGTGGATTTAATTTGTGTTGATTCAGATATCATCTGCATAAAAATAATTGCAGCTAACAATATGATAATTGCAGCAGAGAATAGCCAAAAAAAATTAAAAGCATTGAGTATCCAGATTCCTATAAAAGAACCTATTGACATAGACACTGCTGAACCTAAACCAAAATATCCCATTCCCTCTCCCATTTGTTCTTTTGGAATTGAATCAGCAGCTAAGGTTGCTAAAAGTGTAGTTACTAATCCAAAACCAAATCCATGTAAAATACGCACGATAAATATTATTGATAATTTTGAAAATACGTAATAACCACCGGTGCTTATAACGCAAATCCATGTGCCGATAATTAATATCTTTTTTCTTCCAAATTTTTTTGGAGATGAATCAGAAAATGGACGTATTATAATTGATGATATTGTAAATATGCCGATTATAATTCCTATTATTGAACCTTTACCTCCGAGTTTAGAAATATAGATAGGTATAGTAGCAAGAAGCATTTCATAAGATAAAAAGAAAAAAAAGTTTGCAACAAATAGAAATACAAACTTTTTTGTCCATATATCGTTGGATTTTTCTTGCGTAATATTAATTTGTTCTTTTGTACTTATCATTTAAAAAGTCTCCATTTCTAATAATAGTTAAAAACTAAACATTTTTACTCAAAAAAAGAGTGCTTTGTTAGCTTATCATTATCGTTTGTAGATGTCAAATTATTACCACATTTTACAGCGGCAAAGAATAAATTTCATTAAACTAAAATATTTGCAAATAAAAATCTAATAATCTGAGGGTTACCCCAAACCGTTCCCAAAATATAGCCTGCGGTTTAGTTAATCTAAAATGCAGGCTTTTTTTGTTATTATTAATGAAACAAGTTATTCTAAAAACTAAATTGTTAATATGGTAAATAGATATTGAATATGTATAGAACATGCATAAATGTATATCGCTTGTATATTGAATTGTTATCTGCTTTGACTTGAAAACAAAATGTATATGTAATAAGTAAACTATAATATTTATATTGGCGGGTTTGAAACTTTAAGTAATATAAATATTTACCCTAATTTTCAAGAAGTCAATTTATTTACATGTCGAAACATGACAAACAATAACCCTTTACCAAATAGAAAAAACGATATATAATAAAAATGTAAACAATGTTAATAATATACATTTTACAGCAGCTATAAATTTTTTAGTATACTTCAGCAAGATGTAGCATAATAAAATAATTAAAATTTCTACACTAATGTTTCGCATTGAGAATTGTAACTTCAGCTGTATTCGTAAAAGCCAAGTGAAGGTGGGAAATATGAAGATTATCTTATTGAAGAAGAGTTGAAAATAATAAGATAGAATCTAACTTTAACGTTAGAAGAATAAAAAAATTTAAAAGAGAAAATAATAACATAAAAACTTAATTGGCTACTAAAGTTGTTTAAGGTTTGAGTACTATAAGTAGTATTGATATAATGAAAAGGAGCCTGTGAAATTATGAAAAAAAGTTACGGATTTCCAAAAATGAACAAAGAAATCGAAGAAGTAAGGGCATTTCTACCATCTTTTTTTAGAGAATTAAAAGAAGCCAATATTGATATTTGGTTAGAAAACAATTATGGTGAAGAAATGGGACTTTCAGAAGATGATTATCTAAAAGAAAATAAACATATAAATTTTGTGAAAAGAGACATTGTTTTTTCGAAGGATGTAGTGGTAGTACTTCGAACACCAGAAAGTGAAGACCTTAAGAAAATGAAATCTGGGTCAATTTTAGTTTCTATGTTACATTATATAACTCGCGAAAGTAGAAACCTGTTAATGAAGAGACTTGGTATTATATCTTTTTCAATGGATTCGATGATTGATGATGATAATCGTAGAGTTGTAGTTAATTTTTATGAGACTGCCTTTAGTGGAGCACAGCAAGCGTTAAATAAATTAGAGATTAATTTGGAAAACAAGAGCTTAAATAGACCTGTAAATGTTGTAATTATAGGCATAGGTGTAATAGGATTAACAGTTGCAAAAGCTTTTAAAGATTTATCAAACGAGAAATTTTATAAATTAAACGAGGAGTATGGTGGATTAAAAATTACACTACTCACGAGAAGTATGACGGGAAATTCTAACCTTTTTAGAGATGAATTAAAAAAAGCTGATATATTGGTTGATGCATCATCAAGAAAGGATACTTCAAAGTATATAGTAACAAATCAAGATTTAAAAGAATTACCATTGCATTCAATTATTCTTGATATTACAGCTGATCCTTATGATTTTAAAAAAGAACCACATCAAGTTAAGGCAATCGAAGGCATTCCAACGGGAACTCTTGATCAATTAGTATTTAAAACTGATGATAGAGCTTATGATGAAATTAATAATTTCATGAATACAATTAATAGAAGATTAGTAGTGAGTTGTAATGCATGGCCAGGAGTTAATCCTATAGTTTCTATGAAACTATATGGACGTCAATTACTCCCAATTCTTAGAGTTTTAATTAATAAAGAACATGAGCAATTAAGTGTTGATTCAAAAAATTATTATGAGCGTATATTAGCTAGATCATCATATGAATATTTTGAAAATTATATGAGTTAATAAAAATGATATAGATAGAAACTATAATGCAGATTAAATGTTATTTTATGTTAAGATAAATGTAAATGATTTATATTAAAGGAAAGCTACCTAGAATTTTAGGTAGCTTTTTGGTATGCGAATAACATTCTGAATGCGAACATAAACATTTTCAGCCGAGACGACTACTCCCCACGATTGATATGTAAATAATTTTTTGCTTATTGTTTATGTCTTGAATGTAGAAAGAATAGGTGTTGTTCATACTCTACCAAACGACATTTTATTGTTTTTCAAATAATCCTTCTTTGGTCATATAATAAACAACGTCCTTATCTGTATCGTAGATATATCATTGTTTATCCGTAATGCCTTTTTGTTTGTATGTTCAAGATGAATAACCCATTCTTTATCCAAGTAATAGTCCTCTGATTGTTGAAATTCTGTAGTAACAGCAATATCTTTTGAGTTTACCTTTGTACCTAAAGCAAATACCCAAAATAGACTTAGCAATATCATTATTGTCAAGAGAGCAGATATCAATGAAATAATTATTTTATTATTTCTCAACTTTTTCTTAAAAGCTTTAAGGGTTTGTGCTTCTTGTAAATATGCTTCTTTTCCATTTTTTATATTTATATGTTTATTCAAAACAGCTACTTCTTCTCTACAAATTTTACAATCAAATAAATGTTTCTCTACAAGTTCTCTTGTGTCATCTGCTGCTATATTGTAAGAACAACATATCAAAAAAAACCAGTGTTTATGCGGGTTTGCAGAATTTCAAATTTTGAGGGCTGCGACCGTATAAGAACAACAAAACACAAATAAATGCGATAAAACATACTTTCCTACAATATTTTAACATAAAAGCCACTTAGTTCTGGGTAGCAAATTGCTAATAAGAACGAGTGGCTTTTTTGTATTCACAGATACATAGCCATTTTATTTTTGAGATGGCTAAAAATTGAAAGGAGGAAAAAGTGATGTCAAAGTTTTCAAAGTCACATGATGGTGGGTATGCGATTGCGTTATGTAATCAAAAAGGTGGTGTTGGTAAAACAACTACAACAGCAAATTTAGGTATAGGGCTTGCAATGAAAGGAAAAAAAGTTTTACTTGTTGATGCAGATCCACAAGGTGATTTAACTACCTGTTTAGGTTTTGAAGATCAAGAAAACTTGCCTATTACATTGCAAACGCAAATGAAGAAAGTTATTTATGACCAGCCTATTTTGCCGCAGGAAGGAATATTACATCATAAAGAAGGTGTTGATCTTATTCCATCCAACATTGAATTATCTGAAATGGAAATGGCACTTGTAACTACTATGAGTCGAGAGTTTACGTTACGCACATATCTTAATGAAGTTAAAAAAGATTATGACTATGTGCTTATAGACTGCATGCCAAGTTTAGGTATGATTACAATTAATGCTCTTGCAGCAGCAGACAGCATTATTATTCCAGTGCAAGCTCAATATCTATCTGCAAAGGGTATGACACCGCTAACAAGAACAATAGGGAAAGTTAAAAAGCAAATTAACCCTAATCTAAAAATTGATGGTGTTTTACTTACTCTTGCAGATATGCGAACCAACTTTGCAAAAATTACATCAGACTTTATTAAGCAAAACTATGGTGGTGTTCTAAAATATACGACACTACAATTCCAACTGCTATTAAAGCTGCTGAAACAAGTGCTTTAGGCAAAAGCATTTATGCTTATGACAAGAATAGTAAAGTCGCCATTGCCTATGCGGATTTTACCAAGGAGGTGTTAAAAGATGGCGAAAAGCAACGCAATCAAGCTAAATCTTCCATCAGCAGATGACCTCTTTTCCACACAGGAAACTCGTGATAATGCAAAGCGAGAAAAGGTAATGGAAATATTGCTTAGTGAAATAAGCGATTTTCCTAATCACCCATATCATGTTGAAGTAAAATGATAATGGAAGAGAACGTTAAGCTACCGAATATGAGAATTGGTTATTCATTAGAGAACGAAAAGTTTATCTATATTTCTAAGATAATAGCTCTTACGTTATGCGACGTGGTCTCAATTACAGTATATATGCTTATGCTAGGGTTTGTATTTCATGTTGATTTCGGTGAAAATGTTTTAGTGATATTTATCACATATCTGATACTTGGCTTTTTTTTCACATGTCTTGGAACATTTCTATGTATACTGTTAAAAGACGAATCGACGTGTAATAACATTCTTGGTGTTATTCAGTTGGTGTTGTGTACATTGGGGGGAGTATTCTTTCCTGATACCTATTTAGGTAAAATTGGTATCATGTTATCCAATCTTTCTATTGTTAAATGGATAAATTATGGATTAGGAAACTATGTATACGGTTTTAGTCTTAGTAGTCTAATGTGCGTATGTGGGATAGCATTGATTTGTTCTCTGATCTTGTTGCTTATAACAAGAAAGCTTTTTAAGATACAGTTATTTATAAAGTAAAGCGGTAGCAATTTTGTAGAAAGGGGAACTTTATTATGAAAAATATAATCAAATGCTTTTGTATAAACGTTATTCGTAATTTTAGCAATAGCATGAGTATGATTATCTCTGTGTTGATCATTCCGATAGTAGTTTTAACATCTTTTTATATTAATAATCTTAGCGGAGATAATGTTAAAATTGCAGTTGTTGGAGAAGACTCTCAGTTTATTCAGTATCTTGAGGAAAATCATATTTCATATGATCTGAAAGAAGAAAACCAGATAAGAAAGATATTTATATGCGTTGTTATATTGGAACTGTCATAATAAAAAGCGATACTAGCTCTGTTATTTCCTACAATGGAGCGAATACAGAGCAAATGCTTGAGATGATACTGAAAAGAGAATATGTAAATCAAGAAGCAGATAAAAGTTTTCCTAAAGCGTTTTATTTGAATTTGTGTATCCTGCTTATACAGGCAGTGCTGAATATGAAATTGTTTGTCAGTGACAGACAAAATGACATTATGAACCGTTTGCAGATTATGGGTTTGCAGAAAAGTCAGTATCTTATTTCATATTTGTTTTTTAATTGGGCAGCTTTATTTATACCATACAGTATTTCAAATATAATATGCAATATAATATTTTTTGGATCGACAATGATTGAAAATATAAAGATTTTATTTATCTGTTTTATTGTTACAGGACTGTTTGCCAGCATTGCGCAGCTTATTTGTTCAAGCGTGAAGGATAATGCATCTGTAATTATGGTAGGTAATATCATTGCTTGTTTTACCACTTTATTATCAGGAATGTTTGGAAGCTGGAACAATAGGATACTAAAAGCTGTTGGTAACTGTATGCCACAGAGCATAAGTTACAGGTGGGTTGACAAGATCTTTCATCAGGGCAGTATTATTAATAGCAGTTTTCTATTGATTATAACATTATTTATTGTTATTTTGTGTTCAACGTTGCTTATTTATAATAAAACTAGTAAAATAGACTAAGGAGGAAAAACATGGCAAAGATTTGCGAAATATTTAAGAACAATATAATTCGTAAAGATAGCAAAAGACTTTATTTATACTTTGAGGGCTATAAGGTAGTAGAAACCGTAACTTACAAAGAGTTTGGAGCAAGGGTGCAGAATTTTGCAGGATATCTTCAGAGTATTAAAAGTAAGGGTGCGTGCGCATTGATTTTATTGCCTTCATCAATTAATTATATTACCGCTCACGTTGCCTGTTTGTTTACACAGACGATTTCTATTCCACTGTATGAAGTTACAGAGCACAACCAGATAGATGATATTAAAAAGATTATCAATAACAGTGAGGCAGAGTATATTATCACAGAAAGCAGATATGTTGATGATTTGAAAAACTGGCTGGGAGATATGGCAGAAAATCTTGTATTTTGTATGATAGATGATTTCACGGCAGGATCATATACCGAAGAGAAGATTGATGATGATAGCATTGCTTATCTTCAGTATACATCAGGTTCTACCAAAAGCGCCAAGGGAGTAAAAATTTCTTATAAAAACATATATGCTAACTGTCAAATAATGAGTAATCATTTTAAATTTACTGAAGATGAAGTTTTTGCTACATGGCTTCCTTTTCATTTTGATTTGGGATTATTAGGCTTTGCAATTAATACAATTTTTAGTGGATCAAGTGGTTGTTTTACATCTGCAAACAGCTTTATTAAACGACCTGATTCATGGCTTAATGCGATAAGTGTATACCGTGGAACTATTATTATTGCCCCTAATTTTGCATATGAAATGTGTTCAAAGTTGCCAGAAGAGATTCTTGAGAAAACAGATTTTTCATCTGTAAAATCGACCGTCAACGGTTCTGAGCTCGTAAGAAACCGAACTTTGAATTCACTGGCAGATAAGTTGAAAAAGTACGGATTAAAGCCTGAAACATTTAATCCGTCTTATGGTTTGGCAGAAAATACTTTGGTCGTATCATCACACATTCTTGAGACAGGTTATCAGTATGTCACATTGAATGACGTAAAGCTTAGAGAGAATGTGATTGAATATGTTGATGAGGGTCTGGTTATCGTTTCTTGTGGAGTTATCTGTGAAGGTGTGACAGCCAGGATAGTTGGCTTGGTCAATAATGAAGTTCTTGGTGAAGATGAGATTGGAGAAATTTGGATAGCTGGAGATAGTTTGTCACAAGGATACTGGAACGCAGATGAGGAAGAAGGCTTCAACAGTCGATTAGAAGGCGACAATACTGCATATTTTGCAACAGGTGATCTCGGTTTTATGCATGATAAACATCTTTATATCGTAGGAAGAAAAAAAGATATGGTAATTATTCGCGGCAAAAATTTTTACTCACAAGATATTGAAGAATTGATTTTGAATGCAACAAAGAATGTGGCCAATACAGCAGTAGCCTTTGCAATAAATGAAGAAGAAGAAAAGCTTATAGTAATGGTAGAGGTGGAAGATCGTTTTATGGAAAAGGGAGAAGAAATTAAGGATAAAATTAGAACTATGATTTCACTAAACTGTAAGATCATTCCTTCGGACATTGTGCTAAAGCAGGTTGGAGCTCTTGCAAGAACTGATAGCGGAAAGGTTCAGAGACAGATTTGCAAAAAGATGTATTTGAATGATAAGAAATAAAGTATTAAGTCAAAAAGATAAAATATATGAGTGTTAAGTTGCTATATTTAAATAATATGCTAGATAATTGAAAAAAATTTAGTTAGAAACGAGGATACAAGTATGAAAGACAAAATTGAAGTGAAAAATATAAGTAAAGTATTCAGTAATCAGGAATATGTGTTAAAGGGTATAAGCTTGAATATCGTAAAAAAAACATTTAACGTTTTGCTTGGTCAGAGTGGATCTGGAAAATCAACTTTATTGAATATTATGTCTGGTTTGCTTAATCCAACATCTGGTGGAACATTTATTGATGGTAAGAATATTAACACTCTTAGTGAAAAGAAGCTGGCTGATATACGAAGAAACAGGATAAGTAATATTTATCAGGATTATATGTTGCTTTCTGAACTGACTGTTCAGGAGAATATAGAGCTTGGTAAGGGAAAAGATAACCTTGAACTTAATGATGTTACAAAATCGCTCGGCATCACAAAGCTATTAAATAAGTATCCTTCTCAGCTATCTGGTGGGCAAAGACAGCGTGTTGCTATAGCGAGGGCAATTATTAAGAAGCCTGAAGTTTTGTTTTGTGATGAAGCGACAGGAGCACTTGACGAAGAAAACAGCCAGCAGGTAGTAAAGCTACTTCATGATATAAAAGAAGTGTATGGAATCACTATAGTGTTTGCGACCCATAATCTGAAAATTTCAATGACCGCTGATAGAGTTGTTACCATTAAAGATGGAATTATCGCTCAGGATATTATAAATAAAGCACCTTTATCACCTTTTGAGATTAATTGGGGGATTCAGGTATGAATAAAATATTAAAGCAGTCTCTTGGGTATTTCAAAAAAAATAAAATCAATGTTGTGATATTATGCATATTGACATTTTTAACTTCGTTCATGTATTTTTTTGTTGAATGTTCAATTGATAAAAACTTTTCTATATTGAATAATAAGAGTAGCTTGAGTGCCAATGAGGAAGATTTTTTGGTTGGACTTAATTCCAATACAGTGCTGGCTTTTGTATTTCTTGTGTGTTTAATGGCAGTTACAGGGTTTATCTTTTATATATTTTATAAGAAGGATTTTGAGCTTTCTAGGAAAAATATTGGCTGTTACAGGGCGTTGGGATTTACAAATGGTCAGATCACTCGGATACATATGGAAATCACTTTTGCAATAGGCATTGTGTTTACTCTGTTGGGTCTTTTGGTAGGTTATTATTTTTCCTATATTTTGTTGGATAATTATGTGGTGTCATATCATATCGACAGTGCTGTAAGAGGTGTATCGTTCAGTAGCTTTTTTATTGGAGTCTTTGTAACGTCGGTTGTTATCAGCTTATCCGCTTTTATTGCATCAAAATCTTACTTGCGTGAAGAGACAGCTACACTTATTAACGGACAGAGTAAAGAGATGAAAAATAATATTGTAAACAGGGGTGCAGAAAAGGTATCTAAACTGATGGTAACCAAATATTCCTTTTCGAGCAGGCTGGCATTGAGAAAACCTTTTAATTTACTTCTTGTACTTGTTTCGGTATATGTGTTTTTAGTCCTTAGCGTGATAAGTGTTTCATTGAATCTTAGCAGTAACAGGGTTTATAAAATCTTGACAGATGGCAGGAGCTATGAATATGAAGTGAAATTTCAGGAAAACACAACGAGTTATAGTAATGAATCAGCCGAGTATTTTCTTAATGAAACGGTGAAAGTATTCTTTGATAATAATGAGATTGGTGAGCAGGAGCTGACTGCGATTGACAATGACGGTAGTCTGTTTCAACTGTTAAGTAATAATGAGCAGATTTGTGTAAGCGAAAACGAGATTGTCGTGAACCAGAGAATATCGCAAGTTTATCATGTGAATGTCGGTGATATAATTACACTGCAAAGTGATGGTGGGTTATATGAATTTGTGGTAAAAGCCGTGGCGGATAACGGCAGAATAAAAAGCGTATATGTTAATAGGTCGGCATGGAATAAGTTAAACGGTAATGAAGAAGGAACTTATAGCGGTGTATGGAGTAAGGAACTCGACAATCAGTGGTCTAAAGGCGAAGTTACATCTTATGAGGAGTATTTAAAAGCGCTTGACGATGATAATGTTTCAAATCGTGTTAGCGCAGTGATTAATCAGGTGTTAGGCTGTATTTTTGGTATTCTTTTGCTTTCCCTTGTTCTTTTGTTGAATTTTCAGGATAATACCCAAAATTTTATTTATCTCAGAAAAATGGGATATCTGCGAAAAGAGATAAAAGTAATGCTTGTAAATATTTATTTTCCTATTTTACTGATTGCTTTTGCTGTTAGCATAATTCCATCTATTTTTACAAGTAAAGCTATTTTGAGGCAGTTATCGTTTCAAACAGGCGATTTTATGCCGTTTATCAGTAGTGTTATTGTGTTTGTTTATGCATTGGCTGTGCTTATAGTTTTATATTTTTTAGTATTGAAACTTTTTGATATAAAGCTGAAGGGTATGCTAAAGAGAATTGATAATGGAGACTATAAGTAATAATAAGTATGCTGTCGGATTGTGGATAGTTTTGCATTTGGCAAAAATATTAAAATGAGAAAGATAATTTATCTCCAGCCACATTGACAGTGTTGGAGATATTTTTTCTTTCTGTATCCCAAAGAATTCTGTGGGAGAATAAAAATGTTTATCAGAAAGGAGATTTTAGAATATATGAAACCAAATTCTATGCAAAGAAATAATGTTGTAATGTCAACGCTTTTTTATACAAAATTTATTCGGACATTTTAGATATTTTAAACTCTACAGGGGTCATGTAATTTAATGATCCATGTATTCTATGATTGTTATACCAATTAACGTAATCAAATAATTCCACAATTCTTTATTGAGGAATATGGAATATAACAGGCATATGATGTAAGATTTGGTAGATACGAGATAACTTTAATAATCTTCATTTGGGCTTATTACAAGATGTTTTGTGCAATTTGTATTATTCATATTATAGATAAGAATAGAATGATAGCAGAAAATGTAATTATAATACGAATGAATAAAATTCATTGACAAATATTCAATAAGCATCTATAATAGTGAATATAAAAAAACGAAAGGTGATTTGAATAATGCGTGTTTCAAAAGAACCAGAAATAAGAAAAAGAGAAATGATTGATACGGCTATGAAAATATTTGCTTGGAAAGGATATGAGGGAACAACCATGGCAGATATTGCAAAAGCCATGAATGTGGTTCCAGGATTATGTTACAGATATTTCAAATCCAAACATAAATTATACCTGGAAGCAGTTTCTGTTTATGCAAAGGAGTGCATTGTACCAATGATTGCAATAATGCAGAAAGAAGAAATTTCTGTAAATAAATATTTGGAACAGTTTTCAACTTGTTTTATTGCAAGAGATGGAAAAGAGAAATATCATGATTTTTTTCATGGACAAGGTAATGATATGTTTAATAAGCAATTAGCTATTACAATGTGTGATGCTTTGACTCCATATGTGACAGAATTTATCATTTGTTTGAATAAAAAGGGGATGCTTCATGTTGAAAATCCAGGAGATACTGCAAGATTTGTTTTGTATGGTGAAATTCCTATTTTGAATGATGAGACATTAAATTCTGAAGAAAAAGCAGATAAGATTATGCGGTTAATTAGAAAAATAATGGTGTAGTTTTAAACTCCGTCTGAATAACGGGGTTTAAAAGTGCATAATGAATGAATGATATTCATTGAAAAAGAATCAATAAAACATTATTTGCTTTTTCAAAAGAAGACAACTAAAAGGAAAAGAGGAGATGTAGTATGAAAAAAACAGCGCTAATTACAGGTGCAACTAGTGGACTAGGACTGGCATATGTAAATGAATATGCCAAAAGAGGATATGATTTAATTATTACAGGAAGGCGGAAAGAAAAAATTGAAGCTAATGCAAAGGATATAATAGAACGGTATGGAATCAGTGTTATGGTCGTAATTGTTGATTTGTCAAATGAGAATGGATTAAATAAACTTCTTGAAATAATTAAGGATAAGGAGATAGATGTTCTAGTTAATAATGCAGGATTCGGCTTGAAACCCTATTTTGCCGACCTATTGGTTGAAAATATTGAGGAAATGATTTATTTACAGACGAATACAGTTGTACTTTTGGTTCATACTGTAATACAAGGAATGATTAAGAGAAATCACGGAACGATTATTAATATTTCTTCGGACGGTGCTTTTGCAGTAATTCCAAAGAATGTTTTGTATTCCTCAACTAAGATATTTATCAAAAATTTTACGGAAGGAATTTATATGGAATTAATGGAGACAGAAGTAAAAGTTCAAGTAGTCTGCCCAGGATTCATGGATTCTGATTTTCATGAGAGTACAGGTATGAAAGTAAATAAAAGCCAAAAGGGATTTATGAAATTCAGTCAACCTGAAGATATTGTAAAAAAAGCCATGAAAGATTTGAAGAAGGGGAAAGTAGTATCTGTATTGGGAACGGATGCTAAGTTAATCAGATTCTTGTCTAATATTCTTCCAAGGAAAGTATACTATTTTTTTGCAGTCGGTTTTGTAAAAAAGAAGTTTGTCCCCAAAAATGTTTAAATTTATGAAGTAAATGATCAATATACTAAGAAAAGAGAAATGAAGCAATAACGAGTTCAAGATATTAATACGAAGAAACAGGGTAGTATTAAAATGGTATGTTACCCTGTTTTCTTTCGTAAATATTAAATTAAATGGAGGTAAAAAATTGAATAATAGTTTTGATGATGAGCTACTGAAAATAGTAGCTTTTATTATTTTAAAAAAGAGGAATGAACTTGTTAGAGACGAACATAAACATTTTCAGCTGAGAAGACTACTATCCTTGGCCGATAGGTAAAATATTTTTTTATATCAGAGAAGCCTCCTTGGACTTTTTGTTTTGTGTAATTGCAATTATCATAACTACCAATTCGGCAACAATCATTCCAGTCCACACCATATTTATTCCAAATAAAGCTGGCATTAAAAATATAAAAATACTATTGCATATAAAACTTCGAAGCACTGCTATCATCATAGCAACTTTTGTATTTTTAGTAGCAAGGTTATAGGTAGTGTATACAATATTAACAGATGCGAATATAAACGAAATACCGTAAATTATTATGCAATTATAGGCTGTTTTTATGAGTTCTGCATCATTGTTAAATATGGATATAATGGCTTTTCCAAATATAAGCATTATCAAATAGATAATACACGAAAGCAATATGTTAAATTGTAAACCTTTCTGAAAGAAAAAATTTTCTTTTTCCCTATTGCCCTCTCCGATACTACGGCTGAGTAATGGCTGTATACCCTGTGCCAATCCTATAAAGACAGCAAGGATAACGACAATTATATAGGAAATTACCGAAAAGGCAGAAACACCGATTTCTCCAAAAGTATTTAAGACAATATTATTATAACAAAGAATTGTTACCGGCTGACTCATCTGTGTGACAAATTCAGGAATCCCTGCTTTAATAATCTGAGTAATTATGCCTTTTTCTCTAGCAATTGTCTCAATTTTAAGAACACCTTTTCTGCACATAAAATGAGCAGATAATACAATACACGCCAAAATTTGACCTAATCCAGAAGCAATAGCAGCCCCTTTTATTCCCATCTGCAATGGGAAAATAAAGAGCCAATCAAAAAAAACATTGCTTATTGCGCCTATAATCATTCCCCAAAAAGCAAGTTGTGGATTACCGTCATTTCTGACAAAGGCAGACAGTGTTGACGAACCACAGAGGAAAATTCCAAATATTACATAATATTTTAGATAAGTGGCTGTACTTTCTATAAGCATGTTACTTGCACCTAAAAATTTCACCAGCTGTGTAGGGAACAAAACGCTGATAGCAGTCATACCTAGCGAGAATAGTAGGACTAATAATAAACTTGTATTAAAATAATTATTTGCTTTTTTGTTTTCACCTTTACCAAAAGAAATAGAAGTAAGAGTTGCTCCTCCCATTGTAATCATCATAGATATTGCTGTAAGAAGTGAGATGAAAGGAACTGCAATATTAACAGCAGCAAGCCCGTTTGTTCCAACACCCCTACCTACAAATATTCCATCAACAACAAAATAAAGTCCCGTTACAAGCATAGAGCCTATAGACGGGATTACAAATCTGTAAAATTGTTTTTTATCCGACATATTTTTCTCCTTTAATTGAACTATAATTATGATATAATTATAACTATAAACTATACCATTATGGTAGAGTCAATAGCAATGGAGGAAAATATGAAAAATTATTTATCGATTGGAGAAGTTTCAAAACTAAAGGGAGTAAGCGTTAAATCACTAAGATATTACGGTGAACTTGGAATACTTATCCCTGCTTATATCAACAAAGAAACGGGGTATCGGTATTATTCTATGGAACAGATGGTTATTGTAGATTTAATTATCACTTGTCTAGATTTTGATATTCCTCTTAAAAATTTTAACAATTACATTATGAAAGACGGATTTATAAATACGGAAAAAATCCTAAACGATGGTAAGAAAATTGCTAATCAAAAAATTTTAAATATCAGAAAAAGTTTTAAATTATTAGAAAATATTTCAAACCATTTGAGTATTACAACAAAAATAAAAACATACGAAGGCGTTTATAACAGAAATTTCTCAAAACGATTTCTTCTTACTGAGGAATGGAGCGGAAATATTTATGATATTAGATTGTTTATGGAAAAAATAACTAAACTCTATAATGATAGTGAAAAATATGGCTTAACTCCTCTATATAATCAAGGGGTTCTTTTTCTTTATAAAAACAACAAAGTTAAGGATATGGTGTTTTTAGAAGTTGATAAGTTTTGTGATATAACAAATAATATGCTGATATTACCAGACGTTGAATTTGTCTGTGAAGTTTTTACTAATGATGAACTTCTTATTGCCGAAAATAAATATCTTAAGGACAAAATGCATCCCGATGGCAGTGTAATTTTGATAAGAGAATTATACGATAAAAAAATAGATAATCAACCGACACCAGTGGAGGTACAGTTTTATTTAAAAAAGCAGGAAAACCACCAATGATAACATGTTAATACTTTGTATTAATTGTTTCTTCATAAATTTATTTGTATGTCGAAAAATGACAAACAATAACACTTTACGAAAAAACAATATATGATAAAATGTAAATAATAGTAAAAATATACATTTGACGCAATAAATAAATATTACATGTATAGTGTAGCAAGTTATAACATAAATAAGTAATTTATAGTTACTATGATTTTAAAAGTGAGGAAGTATGACTAAAAAATTAGTTTTGGGTTTCTCTATAATAATTTTATTATTGCAATTATTGTTCATATCATATATTAATTACAATGGTTTTGTTGATTTACAAATAATTACATCAAATTCGTTAATTTCAGATAAATCTGTTTCGTTAGTTTTCAGAGCAGGCGATGAACCACTACTATATGAATTATTAGAATTAATTAAACTTTATCCTGATATAACTCTTTTGTCAAAACTTTATAATTTCGACAATTTGATAGTATGGGGACTTTGTGGTAATTGCTATTTAGATAACAATGCAAATTTATTGATAAATGGTACGTTTTTTGTAAAAGACGATTTTTTCAAGGAAGATTTCAAAGCTGTAGTAGGTAAAAATGTATTAAATTCAGATAGTTGCTTTTTAGATAAAAATGAAAAAATATATTTTAAATTCAACAATAATAATTATGAAGTGATTGGTGTTATATCATCAAATATTAGCAATATGCTTGATAATACTGTTTTTGTCAATTTAGATTCACTTAATATTGAATTTCTAAATAAATTTATTATAGATGGTACAGATAATAAAGTTATAGATAAGACTGTAAACAGCATAAAACAAGAATATAATGTTGATATAATAAGTGAAAATAATAATTTTGTAGAAAGATATATATTTAACAATGTTGATAAACATATATTGAATATTTTTATGGTTATCTTTATTAGTATACTTATAATTACACTTTCAATGTTTATTTTACATTACTATAGCGAAGAAATTAAGGTTAAAAGAATAATAGGCATAAGTTTTAAAAGAATTTTTTTTGATTTGTTCAAAAACATACTTGTTTTAACTTTGGTAAATACCATTTTATTTGTTGCTGTTTACACAATTATTTACTATAATGTTTTGCAAAAAATTCATTTATTTTTTTATTCCTTTCACGTGATTATATTTTCGTGTATTATACTTATAATTATTGGATTGATAATATATCTGTATATGCTTATATCAAATAAATTTTTTTCTATGCTAGGAAAGTTTTACTTCTAGTATAGAAAAAAACAAGGATTGCAAAGGATGGGACGTCCTTGCCTTTAAGGGAGGTGCTCAGTAAAAATGCTTATGTAGTAGGCATTTTTACGCCGAAGGGGGACATAGGTTCCCCTAGCGGAGTTGCGTATCAACTTTTTTATAGAAACGGAGTGAAATGAAAATATGAAGTATAAATTCAGCAACTATATACATATATTAATATGTTTTTGCTTATTGACTATTGCCATGACAGTATTTACGCTTTCAAATAAAAACTTTAATAAAGTAGAACATAAAATAATAGATTTTGATGATAAAAATGTTGAATCGACATATTTGAGAGTAAACGATGTTTACGGACAAGATAATCAAAAATCATTATTAGAGTTTTTTGCAGAAAAAGATGCATTGAAACGAATGAAACAGTTTTGCAGTATTTTAAATGAAGAATTTAATTATTTAGAATTTGATAAGCAATCCGTGGTTATACGGGATGATTTTAATTATAAGGATGAATTCCGAATTGATTATGGAAGTAAATATTTTGGAGAAAACGACAAGATTGGTATATCTTTAAAATCTGTACAGATAGGGAAAAATGCTTATGATGAATTTGATCTTGAAAATCAATTAGCTGATGGAAGAGGATTTGAGCCAAAAGACTTTATATTTGATAATAATAAAACAGTTTCAGCTATATTTGGGTATGAATATTCAGAGTTAATTAATATAGGCGATACAATAAATTTTGAATATTTATCTAAAGATATATCTGTGAAGGTTATAGGCTTTTTTGAAAAGGATACTTCAGTGACATTAAATAATAACATCTTTTTTTTAGATCGATATATCACAATTCCTTCATTGGATATGGACTTTATTCCGTTAAATAAAGATGATGAAAGATTTCAAAAGATACTATATTCGTTAAAAAACTGGGGATATATAAAAGTAAGCGATGGTGAAGATTATTATGATTATAAAAATAGAATTGATGATGTAAGCAAAGCTTTAGATTTGAAATATGTTGTAAATGAAGCTTACATTTATAAACATATAAAAAATATTTCAAACACAATTAATTCAAGCAAAGGAATATTTTTAATTGCTTCGATAATCTTGTTTCTGATATTATCAACCATTTTTGCTTATATATATATATGGAATTACAATAAAAACAAAAAAATCTATGCAATTCATTTAATTTGTGGTTGTAGTTTTATCAGAATGAAGCTAAAGATATTTTTTGAAATATTTACACAATTTATATTATCACTAGGAATTGCAGATTTAGTTAACAGATTAATACTAGGTTATGATAGTATTTATGTATCTGATCGCATTTTACTTGATAAGGCAATTAGGCAAACTACAAGATTTTCATTTATTATAATGCTTGTAATATGTCTAGTATTAAATATCTATATTAATAAAAGTAATATTTATTCTTCTATCAGAAAAGAAAATTGATAATAAAGGAAAATATATATGATTAAATTTAAAAGTATTAGTAAAAGTTTTAAGTATAAAAATACAGAAATAAAGGCACTTGATAGTGTTAGTTTACATATAGATAATAATGAAATGGTTGCAATTATGGGACCAAGCGGTTCGGGTAAAACAACATTGTTGAATATAGCAGGCGGGATATTCAAACAAACCAGTGGAGAATATTTATTCAATAATAAAACTGTGCTGGGTAACGAATCTGATATGGCTAAATTTAGAAGTGATAATGTTGGATTTATTCTCCAGCATTCTGCATTAATTAATAATAGAAATGTTTTATATAACATATCATTGCCATTAAAATATAAAAATATCGAAAAAAACAAAATAAAAGAAAAAGTTTTGATAGTTACTGATTCACTTGGTATTTCAAATAAACTTGAAATGTATCCTCATATGCTGTCTGGTGGAGAGTGCCAACGTGTAGCTATTGCTCGAGCAGTTATTTCAAATCCAAATATTATTTTAGCTGATGAACCAACATGTTCTTTAGATGATGACAATAAATACGAAGTATTAGATATATTGAAAAAATTAAACAAAGAAGGTATAACAATTATAATAGCAACTCATGATGATACTGTAGCTCAAATTTGTGATAGAAAAATAAATATCAAAAACGGAAAAAATTTTAATTAAAATGTTTTGGATTGCAGAAATATCTGTTTATTTATATAGTATAATAATTAAAATAAAAACAACTTGAGCTAACATGGCAGAGAAAACACAATATAATTGCATTAAGAAGAAAATTAGAGAAATTATGTACAAGTATAAATTAATATCAAATTATACAATATTAAATTATATGTCACTAATTCATTAATTCTATTATATTTTTTTATGTGACTTATTCTATAGGTTGGTATATAATAGAATAAGATATAAGTTGTACTAGTTTCGGACTGCAATGGAATTTGTACATGTCTATGGAAAGGAGAGAGATAATGAAAAAACTAATTGTACCGATAATAATTACAGTATTGCTTATTGCAATAGAAATTGCATACTTGTCAATTTATATTAGCGTAGTGATTCCAATTACTATAAAAATAATAATTGCTTTGGTGATTTTGTTTATAATCGGAGTCAGCGTTTTCGTGTTAATAGAAAGAATAAAAGAAATAAGGAGTGGAGAGACAGATGATCTTAGTAAATACTAATTTTATTAGTGGCAAAAATTTTGAAACATTGGAAGTTGTAAAGGGAAGCACAATTCAGACTAAGCATGTTGGAAAAGATATTCTTCAGAGTTTTAAGACTTTGGTGGGTGGAGAACTTACGGCATATAATGAAATGATGAATGATGCTAGAGCACTTGCAACCAAAAGAATGGTTAAAGAGGCAGAAGTTTTAGGAGCAGATGCGGTTATTAATATTAGATATGCAACAAGCGCAATTATGCAAGGTGCTGCAGAGGTAATGGTTTACGGTACGGCAGTAAAATTTAAATAAGACTAAAGAGAAATCACTATCGAGTTTTTCGACAGTGGTTTTTTTTAGCAAGTTTCTGTGGTTTTGTTGTACATAGTTTTTATAGGTATTCACACTATAGCTTAATTTCTACGCAATGCCAAATTCAAGTTTAAGTTTTTCGTATCTGCTTTTTTCATGTGCTTTGATTTCATACATAGGATTATACAAACAATGCTGAAAAACATCTGCATCAATTAAAATTTCATTAAATTTAGAATGTATAATTTCTTTTTCACTATGATTATAAATAGCATCACAAATCATTTTAGTTTCATCATCATTTGTTATCTGTAATGATGTCAATATTTCTCTTGCTAAGATAGCACCTTTATGCGCATGGTCTTTTGTGTCCATTTTAGCATACGAATATATGTCATGAAGCATACCTGCCATAGTGGCAAGCTCAGCGTTTTCTCCACGCTTTAGTGCAATTAATGCACAAGATTGAGCAACTCCATATAAATGCAAATAAGCACATCTTCGTTCTTCAACATCAGTCATATTCAAGAGTATTTCATCAATATATTTTCTTAAAATTTCAATTCTGTTCATAGTTAATCCTCCCCAAAAACATAGGTAGTATCTGTAATATTTTGTAATGCGTATTAAAATATAGTTTATATAAATCAAATTATAACATTTACTTTAATATAATGTATATAACTAAATAGATATAGACTATTATTTTTTAAAATTTGAATTACTACATTGACAGTCAGTCGTCTTTTCTTCATATGACACAGTACCATTTTTTAAAATCTTTAATGTTAACCGTGTTTTGCAATTTTTTTTATTTTCGTTTGACATATACAGTTAGACTGTATATAATGGAACTATACAGTTTAACTGTATAGGATAACGATATAAGGAGAAAGTTGTGAATATATTAAAAAATCTTCCGCTTACGGAAACAACATATTATATTCTGCTTGCTTTGAGACGAGCCGGACACGGCTATGCAATAATGCAGAGGGTTGAAGAATTAAGCGATGGAAAAGTAAGGATTGCTGCAGGTACTATGTACGGAGCATTAGAAAATCTATCAAAGCAAAAGCTGATTATTTCTGTGCCTTCAGAAGATGCAAGAAGAAAAATGTATCAAATTTCTAGTGATGGTATTAAGGTGCTTGCACTTGAAGTGGAGAGATTAAAACATCTTGTCACTGTTTATGAACGTACAGAAATGAAAGGAGAATAAAATGAAAAAGTATAAAATATTTGTTGATCTTGAAAAAGAAGAGCAGTATCTCAATGAAATGGCTAATCAAGGACACATTTTGAAAAAGTATTCTGCTTTTGGGGTATACCATTTCTCAGACGGTGAAAAACAAGATTTGAAATATCGTGTAGATTATCGTACTTTTAAGAATATGAAGGATTTCGAAAATTATAAGGCTATGTTTGAAGACTTTGGTTGGAATCATGTTTATGGAACAAAATGCAACGGAAATCAGTACTTTTTGCCAAAGAGTGAGAATTCGGATGGTGAAATATTTTCAAGCAAAGAATCTTCTGTTTCACGCTATAAAAGGTTGTATGAAATATGCACTATGAATATGTTTTTTGTAATTTTTTATTTCTATATCATACTTTATAATAGCGGATTTAATTTACCAAATTTTGTTTTCCGAACACCTAATTTGTGGGAAAAGACAGGCTTTGACCTTGTGAGAGCTGTATTGTTTGAACTTACAATACGTGTCGGCCCTATATTTTTGTTCGCTGTAATTGGAATTGTTTATTGTATATGGGCATATAAAGTTCATAAGTTGTATAAAGAAAAAATGCAGTAGGAAACGTAAAACGAAAAAAATATATCTTTAGTTTTAACATTGGTCTAGATATATTTTACATATGATTAAATGATAGTAAAACTATAGAAAGTAGGCAAAAAGTGAATTATAAGGATGAAACAATAGACTATATAAAAAAAGTTAAAGAAAATTTAAACATGGGAAAATACCTTTCAGAAAAAGATTTAGAAAAAGATTTTTACTCAATTAATGAAGTAAGTGGCGTAAAAACTAATAGTTTTAAGTATGAAAATTTAAATGAAATGTTTAAGGTGCAAGAATTTCTTATTGACGAAGTATGCAAGATTCATGAAAAAGAAAATGACACGGAAAATGAGAGGCTTATTAAGACAAGCCTGAATATAAAAGAGCTACAAGAACATCTAAATGATGCTAAAAGGGCTTCTAATATATATTCGTTTAATAAAAGTGATTACGAGTATTATTTAATTGGGGATATACATTCAGATACTGTTAGCTTCAAAAGGATATTACACATTTGCAAATTCTTTGAAAACATTGTAGATAAAAAAAGAATGCGCCTAATCTTTTTAGGGGATTATGTGGATAGAGGAAAGGCTCATATAAAAACCCTAGAGTATATAATGGCGTTAAAATATGTTTTTCCAAACAATGTATATTTGTTAAGGGGAAATCACGATGATGGAACTATTGTTAATGAGGAAATCAAGTTACGTGTTAAGAAACGTGATGATGAACCAAGAGATAAATATTTTCTTCTTTATTTAAGTAACCTTTTAGATAAAAAAGAATGCAAGTTTCATATTATAAATCAATACTTGAAGTTCTTTAATAGTTTATGTAATATTGCATTTATTGATAATATGAATATTACATTGATGGCTGTTCATGGCGGTATTCCAAGACCTAGAAAAGATTCTTCAATGTATTATAATTATATTAAGAGCCTTTATGACCTTACTAATGTTGAAATAGTAGATAAATTAAATAAAACCATAAGAGATAATATGGTTTGGAGTGATCCATGTAATGAAGGTGAGGATCTTAAAGATAATTCTGGAAGATTTAAATTTAATGTGAAGCATTTTGAGGAATTTAAGAGAAGAGTTAATTTTGATATTTTAATAAGGGGACATCAGGCAATTGAAGAAGGAAGTAACAATTATTTTAATCATAAATTGTTTACTGTTTTTTCAAGCGGTAAAATTTTTCAGAATAATATTGATATAAACAATGAAACAGCATATAAGGAAGTAACACCTAAAATTATGTGTTTCTCCTCAGAAGGGGAGCTGTCTTTGATTGAAACTATGTGATACCTTAAGGACAAGCAATACTTTTGAGGACTGTTTTTTTGTTTAACGATTTAGTAAGTCCCTGTGGTCTTGTTATAGTAAGTCTCTGTGGCTTGTTGTAGCCATCCTCTGTAGAAAGAAAAATAATTAAAATTTCTAGACTAATGTTTCGCATTGAGAATTGTAACTTCAGCTGCACTCGCAAAAGCCAAATGCGTAGATGAGTTTTTAAAGATAGACTAAATTGGCTTAAAACGTTTGTTTCGCTTTGTACAATTCTTAGCAATGCTCCACAATGTTACAAAATTTTGAATTATTTTTCTGTTGAGTAAGCTAGTCTGTGCTAGGTCAATGCAATGTTTTAAGAAAGACATTTTGAGCAAATCTCTGTGGTTTTGTTGTAGCCAGCCTCTGTAGAAAGAAAAATAATTAAAATTTCTAGACTAATGTTTCGCATTGAGAATTGTAACTTCAGCTGCACTCGCAAAAGCCAAATGCGTAGATGAGTATTTAAAGATAGGGCTAAATTGGCTTAAAACGCTCGTTTCGCTTCGTACAATTCTTAGCAATGCTCCACAATGTTACAAAATTTTGAATTATTTTTCTGTTTGGGAAGCTAGTCTGTGCTAGATATGGAGGTATACTTTGGAGACGGTTTTTTTCATTGAAGCATAAACAACAAGAAATATAAAATAAATAGTGTAAATGATTATACAGATAGTAATTTTAATTTAATATATAGCTATTATTTAAGTAAAATTTAAATTAATTTAAAATATATATAGTATAAAATTAACACTAGGTGTATAATAATCATTATATGGCAAAATTTATATAGAAGTGAAAGTGTTATCTAAAAATATATAAGGGTGGGAAAAAACATGGAAAAACAATTGCGTAGAAGTAGTACTAATAAAAAGTTAGCTGGTGTATGTGGTGGTATAGCAGAATATTTTAATATTGACCCAACACTAGTGAGGTTAGGATGGGTTTTATTTGCTTTTTTTGCTGGTGGAGGTATTATTGCTTATATAATAGCATTAATTGTAATGCCTGAGGGTAATTAATTATAAAATAAACATGAAATATTATAATGAATTACAAAATTATAATATGTTTTAAAATAAGGAGTTTAGCATAATGATTGATAGTAAATTAGGAATAATGAATAATTTAGAAAAGTTAGAATCTGAGCATTATATTTTTTATTTCGAAAAAGATAGTTTAGCTAATAAAGATATAGAAAAAATAGAAAAAGAACAAGAAAATTGTTACTATGAAATTACTAAAACATTGAAAATTGATTTTAAAGGGAAAATAACTTATTATTTGTGTGATAATCCAGAAATTCTTGGAATTATATATGGCGATAATGAACCATGTAATGGTTTTGCAGACATAAAAAATAATGCTATTTATGCTGTTTATAATGAAAATATAAAGTGTATTGGTGCTCATGAGGATGCTCATGTTATATCATATTTGTATAATTGGCCGGATTCAGTGGCTATAAGAGAAGGCATAGCAATGTATTTTGATAAAACTTGGTGGGGTATAGATAACTATGTTTGTACGAAAATATATTATGATAGAGGCGAATATCATTCGATAGCACAAATGATAAATGATGAAATTTTTTATGACATACCATGTGAAATATCATACCCAATTGTGGGAGCTTTTACTGACTATGTTATAAGTAGATGTGGAATAGATAAATACATTGATTTTTACAAAAGCAAAGATATTATGTGGGAAAAGTATTTAGGAATATCTATAAACGAATTAGAAAAAGGTTTTGTAGAGAAAATCCAAAGTTTGAAACTAGATAATAATACTAGAAAGAACGCAGAGAATGTTTTATTCAAGCAATAATAAAAAACACGGACAACCATACATAGATGAAAATATAAAAAAAATACAACAAGCTACTGAAAATGACTTGTTGTATTTTTTATTAGTAGCATGATGTTTGAGCTAACAAAATAAATAAAATTTAATTGAATATTTTTAGACAATAGTTTAAAATCAAAGTAAACGAGAAATTGTTAAAGGAATGGAGTTTCTCAATGTGATTATTTTGTATTTTAAGCCAGATTCAAAACATTGGGAATCATGATTGTCGGATTTTTATGTATGTTTTCTGTAGCTCTTATAGTTTACTTGGTAATTTAAGCAAGGAGGAAGTTTTTATGGTAAATAGCAGTTTAGATTTACTCGTAATTTTGTTGGAAATCGTAATAATGCTTGTAATTTAATTGATGGTGAAACTTTATTAAATAACATTTTGTCTAAAAATATAAAAGAAATCACTAGTGAGTGCGCAAAATTTATAAAGAAAATATTAAGTAGCGATATTTTGTTTTGTAAATTGGATGATGAAGATAAAAATATTGCTTGTTTGTTAAAAAAACTCGGATATATTAATTTTGATGAAAAAACAAGTATAATTGAAATTATTGTTCCAGTATTTTATGAATTTGAAAATCATTTACTTGATGACATATCCAATATTATTATGAATGAAATATATAGTATTGTAAAATCTTGTTTTGACAATTTTTTAGTTAATGCTAATGTTTTCACTTCTGTAAAACATGGAGTTGATATAAAAGAACTAGGCAATGAATTGTGGCATCAAATTTTTGGATTTACAAATGAAATGCTAGTAAAATCAGGTTTTGTTCAAAAGCCATTGTATATAGAAACAGAAGGTAGATATTTGAGAAGTTTATGTATAGAACTTATGTAAGGGGAAGAAGTATGATAGAAAGTATTTGTTTAGCTACTATTCAGGACGTCGAAAGAATAGCCCTTATACATACTGAGTCTTGGAAGGTAGCATATAAGAATATCATTCCTACAGATAAATTAGAAGAAATGACTAAAATTGAACCTCGCACTAAGATGTGGGCTAAGCTTTTGACAGAATATAAGGATTCTACTTATGTGTATAAGCTTAATGATGAGATAATAGGATATTTCACAATTGGAAAATCAAGAGATAGTGATTTACAAGATGCATATGAACTTATAGGTATATATTTTCATCCTGATTTCTACGGTAGGGGATATGGTAATAAAATGATGGAATTTCTTATGGAGAATGTAAAACATAGAGGATTTAATAAAATTTTTCTATGGGTGTTTAAAGAAAATGAACGAGCTATTAGATATTATAAAAAATTCGGGTTTGAATTTGATGAAAACGAGAAAATACATGATTTAGGAAGAAAAGTATTAGAGCAAAGATATTTAGCATATATATAATAAAATGAGAATTTTAGGCTAAATAATTTAACAATTTGTAAGAATACTTATAGTTTATAAAATTTTCTTGCAATATATGTCAATTTGATATATAATAATTGTGGAATTATTTTTCCAATTTTGTTTTACGAAGGAGTGATTAAATTATGGCAAAAATAAATATTATGGTGATTATTAAATAATTTAATAAAGTGGGTGCAAAATCAAATGCTGGTTTTTGTGTACCCAAAAAAACCCTTTTGTAAATACTGTATACATATGAAAACAGAACTTGCCAATGGGCAAGTTTTTTTTATGCAAAAATTGGAGGAAATGATGATTAATTTAAATGAATTTGGATGGAATTTAGAATATGCAGAGGAAGTAAAACAAAATTTAATCCCTGCGAGAGTAATAGAGGTTCACAGAGAACTATATAAGGTAATTTGTGAACATGGAGAAATTAATGCAAGATTAAAAGGAACATTTTATAAAGAAATAGAATTTGATGATGATATCCCTGTAGTAGGTGATTTCGTTTATTTATTATATAATCAATATGGTGATTCATTGATTGCAAAACTTTGTAAAAGAAAAAGTAAGTTTTCTAGAACAGACTTTTCAGGTCATGCGGTTGGATATGTAAAAACAATCCATGAACAAGTTATTGCGGCTAATTTTGATTATGTCTTTATTGTGGTTTCACTAAATCACGATTTTAATATGAATCGTATAGAAAGATATATAGGTGCAGCAATTCAAAGTGGTGCTGAGCCAGTTATAATACTTACTAAAGCTGATTTAAATAGTGATTATGAAAAATATGTCCAAGAATTAAAAATACAATATAATGATATAGATGTTATTGCAATAAGCTCTAAAACTGGATTTGGGTTAGATATTTTAGAAAAATACTTAAATAAAGGTAAGACTTTGGTATTTTTAGGTTCATCAGGAGTTGGTAAATCAAGTCTTGTCAATGCAATTGCGGGTGAAGAAATCATGAAGGTTAATGATATTCGTGAGAGTGATTCAAAGGGAAGACATACAACTACTCATAGACAGCTAATAATGCTATCTTCTAAAACCATGATAATAGATACCCCTGGTATGAGAGAACTTGGTATGTGGGATGCTGAGGAAGGAATCAAAAAAACTTATTCTGATATTGATGAATTGATAAAACAATGTCGTTTTTCTGATTGTTCTCATGTGAGTGAGCCAGGATGTGCAGTAAAAGAAGCTATAAAATCTGGTGAGCTTGACGAAGATAGATGGAAAAGGTATCTCCAGTTATCGAAAGAAAATAGATTTGGAAAACAAAAATCAGCATATACAAAACGTGAAAAATTAGTTAAAAAGATGAAGAAACGATAAGGAGATACAATAAATGAAGAGAATACTAAAACCAAATGAAAATATAAGAAAATTACTTGAATTTACACCTTTACAATATATGATAGATTCAATAGAAGAAAATACCAAGTTAGCAGAATTATATATTAATGAATGTGAAAATACATGTTTACTGCTATTTGGACATTATCTCTTTGTAGCTGGAGAAGTTACTGATGAAGCTACAAACTTTTTATATTATGAAATATTGACAGAAAAAGTTAAAAAAGAGTTAGAAATTATAATTGTATTCTTCCCAGATGAAACTTGGAAGGATGCAATGATTAATTTGTTTCCTGATAAAAACAATCTATGTGAAAAAAGTTTATATAGAGTTAAACCAACATGTATATGTGATAGTTTTGCTAAACAAACAACAAATATAAGAAGAATTACTACTGAACTTTTGAATTCTAATGTTAATAATATTGATATGATTATTGATGAAGTTATAGGTACTGGAACTTATAATAGTATGGATGATTTTACCCAAAGGGGTATTAGTTTTTCACCAGTTATTGATAATAAAGTATGCGGATTTTGCACAAGCGAATATCCAACTAAAAGCGAAATAGCAATAGGGATAGAAGTATTAGAGCAATATCAAAAGCAAGGTATAGCAAAGCAAATGACAAAAATGTTTCTAAGTGAAGCAGCAAAACAAAATCTAACAGTTAATTGGGAATGCTGGAAATACAATATAGCATCAGCCAATACTGCAAAATCATGTGGCTTTGAAAAAGTTGCAGATTATCCAGTGATATTTATAGATTTGTAATATTTATAATAGTTCAAAATTAAAATAATGTTATAGGAGGTTTA
Source organism: Sedimentibacter sp. zth1 (assembly GCF_017352195.1). NCBI lineage: Bacteria > Bacillati > Bacillota > Tissierellia > Sedimentibacter > Sedimentibacter sp. zth1. Next base: position 432,267 of record NZ_CP071445.1, read on the forward strand.
AACTATGAATAAATTCTAATTTTAGACAAAAACAACTGTCTCCCAAATGATATAGCTTAAAACATCAAGATTTTTTCTTGACGATTTAAGCTATGTTGCTATAAAGGGTATACTCATAACAAATAGTTAATTTGGGTATAGAACATTTTTTCCTAATATGCTTCATTGAATCATTTTGTGCTCTCCAAAAGTTTGTCGGTGATTTCTGCAATTTTATCTATGTTATTTAAATAGATAAAGTGTGTGCCATCAAGAATTTCAAATTTTGCGTTTTTGCCAATTCTCTCAAGATGCATATGCTGATATGCTTGTGGTGTCATTTTAATTTGCTTATTTGGAGTTTCATAAGTTTGCTTTGAAATGATCTTAAAGTATGGAATAGATGACGGAAATGGTAAATCCATAGTTTGTTTGATAAATTCAGTTGAATTTGCCATCTGTTCTAATACATTATCCGTTATTGAAAATCCATTAAAAACAGTTGCATCGCTAATTTCTTTTTCAGTGAAACCGTTTGAAAGTAAATCAGTTTTATTTACTGTTAAAGATGCTATGAGTGAGGTGACACCTATGTTTTGTTGGAATTTTGCTATAGGCAATAAAGATTTTACAATAGCAGGTATTTTTTCATAAATTGCAGTAGATGTACTGTCAAGAGAGATTATAGCTTCAATTTCATTGGGATATTTTGCCGCATAATATTCACTGTAGATGCCAGAAATAGAATGTGGCATTAAAACATATGGTGCTTTAAACCCTGCTTTGCTTAGTGCTGTTCTTGTCTCTTCAATGTAGTTTTCACATGTACGAGGCTTCGATGTTTGACTGCTAAATCCTACACCGAAATATTCTACACAGACAACAGTGTATTTTTCACTGAGCTTTCTCATAAGTGGAGAGAAATCAGCAGATGGGAGGGCTATACCCATACCGGGTAATAATACAATTGTCTTTTCGCCATTGCCCATAGAATAAACATGCATTTGACCGTCATCAACATCAATAAGCTGACCATAAGGCTTTATTTCTACTAACTTTGATTTAAAATATGTACTATGTAAAATTGCTCCAATTGACATTAAAACTGCAATCACTCCAACTATAATTCCCAATATCATCATAATCTTATTCCCTCTTTTCATTTTTGGTTTGGTATAATTTGAACAGTTCATAATATTTTCTCCTTTATAATAAGTTTATAGGTAATTAAATAACTAATGTAAACTTATTTATTTTTTTAATATTTAATATAGATAAAAGATCAATTTACACAATAAACAATAAATACTTTTTATATAACAAGTTCTTATCTAGTAACTAAATATATAATTAATATCTATTGCTGATTCTTTAATGTCTTTTGTCTATATAATTTACAATTTTTATTTATTAAAATAATTCCTAATGTTTCTTAATATAATTAAAAGCAATGATTTTAAAACAACTATAATTGGATTTGAATCAACTTCTTTTTATAGTGTACACATTGCAAATTTCCTATATGCTAGTGAAAAACTTATGCTATTCAAGTCGTATGTCAAAAGAAAATTGCTAATTATAAAGCTTCCTTCAATGTTTACGCTTCGTCAACTGGTGATGAAATAATAGAAATATCCCTCGGCTTTCTGTTCTCTGAGATTTTGAAATTATATTTTTTTGACAATGCTGTCATTTCAGCTAAGAATGAATCAAACTCTTCATCACTCATCATAAGAACAATGTTACTTAAAAACAATTTTTGCTTTGACATATTCTCCTTATGTGCTGAAAAATAGTTTTTAAACTTTTCATAAATACTCATTAAAAATCCGAAGGCATTTTTTACAGCATTTTCAGCAGTATTTAGATCTCGTATTGCGTTTATATTTAATGCAATTGTTCGTTCTACACTGCCTCTTACTTTTTTCTCAGAGACAACTGACAGAATATCGTTATTAAGCAAAATTTTAACATGGCGATAAATAGTTGTTCGTGGAACATCATTCATAAATTTGCATAAATCATTAGTAGTGATAGATTTCTCTGTGGACAACCTCTGTATTATTCTCATCCTGACTGGGTTAAAAATGATATTATTAATATCTTTCATAATTGCACCTCCATTAATACCAAATATTATTATAATACCAAAATTGGTATTAGTCAAGCCCCTAAATTAAAAATAAGATGATAGAACTATAATGCTCTGATCATCTTGTAATTTCATGTTACTATTTATCATAAAAATATTGTTCTGTGAATTTTTGAAATGGCAGATTGTGCAAAAAAGCAACAAATAGTTGAATATCAATTTGGAATAATAAAAAGAGTATTTGGCACGACTGCTTCTTGAAAAACTCTAAGTTGTAAAATAAAATGATCAAGTTATGCAAAAAAATGTCCTATATTTAAAATTCAATGTATAATGTTAAGTGACCAAACCAAACAAATACAGGGGACAAAAATATGGGACATATAAAGAATAATACATAAAGTCGAAAAGGGAAACACCTAACTTATCTTGAAAAGATATTAAATCGTCTAGAAAGAAAGTATGGAGGGAAGTTGAAGAAGATATTTAAATCAATAACAGTGGATAATGGTTGTGGATTTCTGGATTATGAAGAAATAAAAAGGATTGAAACGTAGATAAATAATTATCCACGTAAAATATTAGGGTATTATTCTGCAAATAAAATTTACGAAAATAGGTTTGCTTAATTTAAATATGTGGGCATTACATATTGCAATTTTCATATCGTTTCTACGTATATATTTGACAAATAAATGTAAGTATAATATAATTAAGCATATTTAATAGGGGGTAATGTTTTGATTTATGATATCATATTTAAATGAATACATTACTTTAGGAGTAGTGTAAAATGAGAATATATGAACAAGAATCTTATAAAAAATCTGTATATAAATTAAAGAATGAGTATAAAGCGAGTATGGAAAAAATAGAAGCATATTTTAGAGTATGTTTTTATGGTTCACGACAAGCTGAAGAACAATGTATAAATCAAATTTTAGGAGAGATAATTTCTGCACAAAAATGCTTAAAACCTATGTCAATGGTTGTTGGTAGTAATTTGAAAGAATATTGTGATAAGTACATTAAGTTTTATCAACCTGCAAATGCAAGTATATTGAAATTTTTAAAAACAACTTTAATATATGTATTTTTTATTTTATTAGTTATGGTTATTAAAACAGTTAGAGAAAGTTCTTTTTCTTCAATAGGTAATTTACCTTTTGGTCCGCTTGAAGCGATTATAGCTTTATATGCTATAGCTTGGAGTGGATTAAGAGTAGCTATATCTAAAATAGCTATGAAAAATAATAAGCGTATCAAATTTTTAGATATGTTTACGAATGTAATTTTCATTATTTTATTATTGCCAGTATTAGAGTTAAGCAATATAAACGTATTTGTAATTAAAGTTCCTCTAATATTATTTTTAGGTATAATAGCTATTTTAGTAATAAGTATAGTAATGATTGGCAAAAATAAAAATCAACAAGATTTAGATTCTAAAGAATAAATTATGTAGCCACAAGTATTTTTAGCGTCTTGTGGTTTTTTATTGTTATAAATAGTTGTCTTTGATTTGCAACATAGGGTTTGGGTTATTTATTAGTAAAATGTAAATTGAAAGGAAGAAATTTTTAAAAATGACTAAAGGAGAAAGAACGAAAAGAAAAATTTTCAAGATAGCAATAAAGCTTTTCAAGGAGAAGGGATATAATAATGTTTTAGTTGAAGAAATAGTATCTTGTGCAAATATTGCTAAAGGGACGTTCTATATTTATTTTCCATCAAAATCATATTTAGTAGCTGAGCTTTTTGAAGAATATGATTATATGTATGATGATATGTTTGATGAAATAGTATGTTATAAAACGGCTTGCGAAAAAATAATGGTAATAGTAAAAAAAGCTTTGTCTATGACTAATGATGAAATAGGATATGATCTTACAAGAATTGCATATCAGTCTCAATTAGAGCTTAAAACTAAATCTACTGATTTAAATCGTCCTCTATATAAAAAGTTATCACAGATAATTTCAGAAGGACAGGAAACTAAAGAATTTAATGAATTAAAGTCAGCTGATTTTTATACAATGCTTATTGTCAGAAATATAAGGGGTACAATTTATGAATGGTGTATGTCGCAACAATCATTTGATATAGTAGAACATGGTTGTGATTATATGAAGTACATAATTAAACTATTATATTGACTTAAATTAGAAAAAATAAAATTTATTATATATAAAATATCTCAAATGTTAATTTAAAATTTAGCATAATGAGATATTTTTTTGTTTTAATGTTGCAATTTTTAATAAATAAAAAATTCGATTTATATTGACATTATATGACAACAGTTATATAATGTAAAAAATGACTAAGGTCATATTTAAAAAATGAAGGGAAGTATAGGCATGAATGAAAAGTACTTACAAAATTTAGTAGAAGTAATGAAAAAAAACAAAGTCGATGCAATGTTGATAGCTCCTTCAGAAGAACTTCAATTTATATTAGGTCATACGACTTTCTTGTGCGAGCGTTTCCAAGCGCTAATTATCAAAGATTCAGGTGATTATTTTTACATATGTAATATGCTGACTTATGATGAAATGTCTGCTGTTATGGATAAAAATCATGAAATATATGGTTGGTATGATGGGGCAGGTTACATGGATGTTGTAAAGAAAGCTTTTGAGGAAAACGATTTAATTGGCAAAACAATAGGAGTTAATTCAACAGAAAGAGCTTTCATTGTTCTTGATATGCAAAAAAGATTAAATGTAAAATTTATTAATGGCAGACCACTACTTGAACAAATGAGAATAATTAAAACAACTGATGAAATTGAAAATATTAAAACAGCTTGTAGAATTACAGATGAAACATTCAATTCAATTGTTAATTATGTAAAACCTGGAATGAGTGAGGGAGACATAATTAAATTTATTAAAAAAGAGTTTGCAAAAAAAGGTGCAGAATTTGGTTTTGCAATTGTAGCATCTGGATTAAACTCAGCATTACCACACTATAATGATTGTAGTAGAATTATTGAAAAAACTGATGTATTGTTAATTGATTTTGGATGCATATATAAAGGCATGTCGTCTGATATGACTAGAACTGTATTTATTGGCGAAGCAACAAAAGATCAAATTGAAACATATAATTATGTTTTGAAATCAGAACAAACTGGAGTAAAAAAAGCTGTTTGTGGAGCATATATACCTGATATTGATAAAGCATCAAGAGATATAATCGACGAATCTGGCTATGGAAAAACTTTTGTTACGCGTTTAGGTCACGGAATAGGTTACACAATGCATGAAGCTCCGGATATTAAGCAAAGTAACAAAATGAATTTAGAACCTGGTATGATATTTAGTATTGAACCTGGAATTTATCGCGCAAATGAGTTTGGTGTAAGAATAGAAGATTTGGTTCTTTGCACACCTGACGGTAACGAAGTATTAAGTCATGCAAACCGTGATTTGATAATAATAAAATAATAATTTATTAGGAGGTCAAAATGATAAAAGCAAGTCCAATTATAATTTGTTGTGTATTTATTTATTTAATATTTATTGTAGGTGTAGGTTTTTACTTATCTAAGAAAAAAGTTAAAAACTCTGATGACTTTGCTGTTGCAAGCAGAAGCTTACCAGCTGTAATTCTTATCGGAACCTTGTTGGCAACATGGTGTGGCGCAGGTGGAATCACAGGTTCTGCAAACTTGATTTGGCAAAACGGACCGTTGTTCGGTATATTAATATTTATGGGTGCACCAATAGGAATGTTACTTTTATATTTCGTTTCTGGACGTATTCGTAAAGCAACAACATATACAATTCCTGAACTATTTGAAATAAGATATGGTACTTCTGCCAGAGTTATATCAACTATATGTATAGTTTTGGGATATATTGGTATTTTAGCTTCCCAATTTAAGGCTGCAGGATATTTAATTAATCTTACTACAGGTCTTGATGTTCAGGTTGCTGTAATATGTAGTGGTATATTAATGGTTGTTCTTGCTATAACAGGAGGTATGTTTAGTGTAGCATTTACTGATGCAATTAGTGCATTCTTATTTGTTGGTGGATTTTTAATTGCAATTCCAATATTGTCAAATAAAATCGATGTTGGATTTTTAGGAATGTTCAAAAATCTACCAGCTGGTAAAAACTCATTTATTGGTAATTTAAATATTATTCAAGCAATAGGTTATATATTTCCTATATTTTTCCTAATATTAGGTGACCAAAATATGATACAGCGTATGGGAGCAGCAAAAAATGTTAAGACAGCAAAACGTTCTGGATTAGGATTGGTTATTTCTGAAGTTATAGTTTGTACAATTATTATTGTTGTAGTAACAACAGGTATTTATTTGTTGCCTCAAATTGATAAACCTGATACTGTAATTTTCCAATTAGCAATTAATTTTTTACCTCCAATTATAGGTGGTGTACTAATGGCAGCATGTATGGCATTTGTTGTAACAACAGGTGACTCTTATGTTTTATCAATATCTTCAAATATTACATACGATATTTGGAACAGATTTATCAAAAAAGATGCAACTGACAAACAAAAGCTTAAATTCTTAAGATGTTCTGCTGTTGGAGTTGCAGTATTGGCATATGTTTTAGGTAGGTTTTTCCCAGATATTTTATCAGTTCAGATGTATGCATATTCAATGTACGGAGCATCAATAACACCTGCTCTTATCTGTGCACTATTTAGTAAGAATGTTACAAAGGTCGGAGGATTATGTGGTATTATAGCCGGTGGACTTGGTACAATATTATGGGAAATAATTTTACGTTCACCATTTGGAATTAAGAGTGCAATTATAACAGTTCCTCTTGCATTTATAGTAATTTATGTAGTATCTTACTTTACTAAAAATTCTGAATCAGTACCAATAGAAAAAATATATATAAATAGTGATGCTATAGAAGAATAAATTAAACGTAATTAATAATATTATTTATGAAAGAAGGATATTTATGAAAAATATATTAGACAGATTTTTAGATTATACTATGATTGATACGCAATCAGCATATAATCCTAAAACCGTTCCAAGTACAGAAAAACAAAAGGATTTAGGACGAATTTTGGTTGATGAACTAAAAAAAATGGGTGCAGAAGATGCATATATGTCAGATAATGCTTGCGTATATGGTACTATTCCTGCAAATTACGATAACTGTAAAGCACCTTCAATAGGTTTTTCATCGCATCTTGATACTACTCCTGAGCTAAGCGGAAAGAATGTTAAAGCTAAGGTTGTAAAAAATTATGATGGTAAAGATATAGTTTTAAATAAACAAGAAAATATAGTAATGGAAGTAAGTAAATTTCCACATATGAAAAATTATATTGGAAATGATTTAGTAGTAACAGATGGTACTACACTCTTAGGAGCTGATGACAAAGCAGGTTTAGCCGAAATAATGAATATGGCTCAGTATTTCTATGAAAACCCTAATGTTAAACATGGTGAAATACAGTTCTTTTTCCCTTGTGATGAAGAAATAGGTTGTTTTGGAACTAAACAATTAGATAAATCAAAATTTAGTCCTACTTTTGCTTATACATTAGATGGAGGTCCAATAGGTGAAATAACTTATGAATGTTTTAATGCTGCAGAAGCAAAAGTTAAGATAAAAGGTGTCAATATACATCCTGGTTTATCAAAAAATCAAATGAAAAATTCTATTTTAATTGCTAAGGAATTTTTAAATATGCTTCCTGATTTTGAAACACCTGGTCATACTGAAAATTATGAAGGATATTATCATATTATTGATTTTTTAGGAGAAGTTGAACTTACTAATTTAAGATTTTATTTAAGAGACCATGATAAAGCAAAATTTGAAGTAAGAAAAAATAGAATTAAAGAAATATCAGAGTATCTAAACAAAGTCTATGGAGAGAATACCGTGGAATTTAAAGTTAATGATACATATGGTAATATGAGTGAAATGATTCTTCCACATTTCGAAATAGTTGAAGCTATACAAAATGCTATGAAATCAGTAGAGGTAAAACCTTTCTTTATTCCTATGAGAGGTGGAACAGATGGTTCTATAATGTCATTTATGGGCATACCATGTCCTAATATCTGTACAGGTGGACATAATTTTCACGGTAGATATGAATATGTTCCTGTTCAATCTATGGAAAAAATATCATCTATATTGATTGAAATTGTGAAAAGCTTTGCAAAATAAAAAAGAGTTGCACTGGCAAGGTCTGATATAATTCATCTTTTGCATAGTGGTGTGATTGAACAGTCAGGTATACCAATAGAGATGATATTATAATGTTTTAACAATAGGCGAGTTAATAGTTTATATTAATTCGCTTATTGTTTTTATTGAGACAATATATTATCTATCTAAATCAACAACATAAATGTTAAATTCATCTTTTATAATTAAAATTTTATCATCAATAATAAATGAATTATCAATATAATCACCAGGTAAAAAGTTGTTTGCACCAAACCTCATATCTTTCTCAACACTTTTACTATCAAGTGAAAATATTTTAGCAAAATACTCATGCTTATAGTGATTATATGCCCAAATAAACAATTTAGAGAAATCACTTGAAAAACGTCTCGAAAATTCTAAATACATTCCTTCGCTTTCATATGTTTCCCGATGTTTTTCTGCATCATATTCATATGCTTCTAGATATTTTTCTGCATCATATAATTCAACATACTCATATGGCTTTATATTTAAATCATAATATCCCAAACTATAAGGAAAAACATCTGCACCATACGGTAACTTATTAGAATATATTCTATTATTAACAATTTTATAAATACATTGTCCTCGAGATTTATCAAATTTGATATTTTCTCCAGTTTTTATATTTACTATGCCAAAACCATTACTCCATTCATATCCTGACATACAATAGATACAGTTTTCATTATCTAACCATCCATAAGGATAATATGAATTATATTCAGATAAATTTAGGTTTTCATCTGAAACACTTTCTAAAGTAACAATTACTTCATCCTTTTGAGTATTTTTTATGATAAGATTTCCGTTATTATCACTAAAGGCATAGTAATTGTTATCTTCACTATATAATTTATTTTTATCTTTTTTATTATATTGAACAATATTACCATCGATATCAATCAAATAATCTATTGAAATATCATTAGCTTTTTCATATCCAATATTTGCAATAAATCCAATTTTACTAGTATCATGTGACTTATTGTAAATTTGATTGCCAACATCAATTGTCTTTGTAACTTTATTATTATTATAATCAAAATAACAAACCTTTAAATTATGCATCAATGAGCCATTATCTTCAATTTCAACAACTTTACCCATAAGCAAAATCAAATCTTTATCATTTACTAATACATCGTATAAACTGTATCCTGGCAAAATTGTGTTTTGGTCTATTGTGTTTGCTATACTATTGGCATTAGGATTTTCTTCAAAATATTTAGTAATATTTTGATTATCACTAAATCTATCATCTTTTGAAACAACATCTAAGGCATAGCTAAATAACTCAGCATAGCTAAGATTAGTATTATTGATAACATCTATATAATATTCTATTTTATTATCAACACTGGCTTGAACTAAATAAATTTCATCAGTATATAAATTATTATCGTTTTTCAATTTGTTATTGATTTGTTTTTTACAATTAAACTGTATAAATACCTTATTTATATTTACTGTTAAGTTTTCATCAATAAATTTGGGATGACGTTTTAAAATTTGACTTTTTATATCCAAAACACCATAGTCTTTATAAGTATATTCAAGCCATTTTTTTATCCATTCTTTTTCAGTAAGTTCAGAACCCTCATCATAAATATATCTTGATAGTTCAAGATTTCTAAGTTCATCTCTGAAATTTAAAGTACCTTCTTCATTTTTAGTATCTGTGTCAATTTCTTTCTTATCATCATTATTTATTTCATCTGCTATTGTTTTGACTTCTTCGTCCTCGCTATTATCAATATTTGTTTGAACATCATTTGCCTTATCAAAACTACAACCTATAACTGCAAATATAATCAATAAAATCTCCAATGCCACTAATATAAGCTTTTTCATCATATCCCCCATATCTAAATAATTTTACATAAAACATATTTTATACAATAAATCATACTATATTTTACCATAATATCATAAATTTAACCAATAGATAATTATTTTAACTACTAATTATAAAATATGCTAAAATTCAAATAAAAAACAATTCAAAAATTCTTGACAATATATGCAAATATGCTAATATTATAATATAGTAATATAAGAGGTGAAAATTTATGATTGATTTTAGTAATAAAGAAAAAATTAAGGGAATACTAACAGAAAAAGCAGAGATTTTTAAAACAATAGGTCATCCTGTTAGACTTTGCATATTGACTATGCTTATAATGGAGCAAAAAAGCAATGTAAGTGACATGCAGTTCTGTCTTGATGTTCCTCAACCATTAGTTTCTCAGCATTTAGCAAAGCTGAAATCTGCTGGTATCATTTCGTCAGAAAGAAAGGGTACAGAAATAATTTATAAAATTAAAAACGAAGAAGTAAAACATATAGTAGAACAAATTTTAGAATGACAATTGGAGGAAATAAAATGAACAAAAAGGTTTTAATTATTGGTGGTGTAGCAGGTGGTGCTAGCACTGCAGCTAGATTAAGAAGGCTTGATGAAACAGTAGAAATAATAATGTTTGAAAGAGGTTCATATATTTCCTATGCAAACTGTGGTCTTCCTTATCACATTGGCGATGTAATAAAGGAAAGAAGTTCTTTGTTGTTGCAGACTCCAGAAGCTATGACAAAAAAATATAATGTAGATGTTAGAATAGATAGTGAAGTTATTTCAATAGACAAGGAAAATAAATATGTTGAGGTTAAGAAAACAAAAACAGGTGAAACTTATAAGGAAAATTATGATACATTAGTTATTTCAACAGGCTCATCCCCTATAAAGCCACCTATAGAAGGTATAAATACCCCTGGAATATTTACGCTTTGGACAATTCCTGATACCGATGAAATCAAAAAATTTATAAATAAAGGACATTCTAAAACAGCAGCAGTAATTGGTGGTGGATTTATAGGATTAGAAATGGCTGAAAATTTACATCATGCAGGATATGATGTAACTGTTGTTGAAATGTTAGACCAAGTTATGGCTCCTGTTGATTATGAAATGGCACAGCTTGTTCAAAAAAATATGGTCATGAATAATATTAAACTAAATTTAGGTGATGGAGTATCTAAATTTAATAGTTCAAATGATTCTATTTCTATTATACTAAATAGTGGTAAAACTATATCAGCAGATTTAGTTATTCTTTCTATTGGTGTACGTCCAAATAGTGAACTTGCTAAAAAAGCTGGCTTAACATTAAATAAACGTGGTGGTATTGTTGTAGATAAATACTTAAAAACATCCGATTCTAATATATATGCGTTAGGAGATGTTATAGAGGTAGAAGAATTTATAGGAAAAGATAAAACTATGGTTCCTCTTGCAGGACCTGCTAATAAGCAAGGTAGAATTTGTGCTAATAATATTTGTGGTGCAAATGAAGAATACAAGGGAACCCAAGGAACATCTGTAGCAAAGGTATTTGATTTAACTGTTGCTTCTACTGGGGTTAACGAGAAAACTTTAAAAAGATGGGGCTTGGTTGAGGGTAAGGATTATTTAACAGCTATCATAGCTCAAAAATCTCATGCAGGATATTATCCTGGTTCGTGCGAGTTAATCTTAAAGCTTATATTTTCTCTTGATGGGAAAAAAATATTTGGAGCACAAATTGTCGGTGAGGATGGAGTAGATAAAAGAATTGATACTATTGCAACAACTATTAGATTAGGTGGAAGCATTTATGATTTGAAAGAATTAGAGCTTGCTTATGCACCACCTTATTCTTCAGCAAAGGATCCTGTGAATATGCTGGGTTTTGTAGCAGAAAATATAATAGAAAATAAAATTTCTTTATCAAAATGGAATGATTTAGATCCGACTAAAAAAGGTGACTACACTGTACTTGATGTGCGTGAGGACGTTGAACGTTTAGTGTTTTCAATACCAAATTCTGTTAATATACCTCTAGGTGAACTTAGAAATAGAATGGCTGAACTTAATAAAGATGATAACATAATTGTATTTTGTGCAGTTGGGGTGAGGTCCTACAATGGGCAAAGAATATTAATGGAAAATGGATTTAAAAATGTGAAAGTATATCCAGCTGGAACAAATTTTTATAAAGCAGTTTATTACAATTATTTTAATAGCATAGAGGATAATTCGAACTCAATTAATGTATCAAATAGTAATCAAATAGACAATTCTACAAAGGAGTTGAATGAAAATATGTTAAATAACATAAAAGCATCTATAAAAGTAGATTGCAATGGTTTGCAATGTCCAGGACCTATCATGAAGGTATATGAGACAATAAGTAAAATCAATGATGGTGATATTATAGAAGTGTCAGCTACAGATTCTGGTTTTTCAAAAGATGTTGGAGCATGGTGTAGAAGGACAGGAAACAGATTGCTTAAAGCAGAAAAAATAGGCAAGAATAACATAGTGTTTATTCAAAAAGGATTGGACGATAAAAATTCAAATTCTCCTATGCAAAATGGAGCTAATTCTAATCAATCAGCTAATGATGGTAAAACAATTGTTGTGTTCAGTGGTGACATGGATAAGGTATTGGCATCTTTTGTTATAGCAAATGGTGCTGCAGCAATGGGCAGACCTGTTACAATGTTCTTTACATTTTGGGGTCTTAATGTTCTTAGAAAAACTGAAAAACAAAACATTAAAAAACCTATTGTTGATAGGATGTTTGGTAAAATGATGCCTCAAGGTGTTAGCAAATTAAAGATTTCAAAAATGAATATGGGTGGTATGGGAACTGCCATGATGCGTAAGGTAATGAAAGATAAAAATATTGATTCTTTAGAGGATTTAATTAAAAAGGCAATGGATAACGGTGTAAAAATGATTGCTTGTACCATGTCTATGGATGTTATGGGAATTACGAAAGAAGAATTGATAGATGGTATTGAATATGCTGGTGTTGGAACGTATCTTGGAGATGCTGAGGAATCAAATGTAAATTTATTTATATAATCTATAGTTACAATTAAAGTTTATTATAAATTAAAATAGAATAAAACAAAATATTGATTTGCAATAAAATTAATTTTAATTTTGGCTTTGCCAGACTAAATTGTTGATTTGCTACACAAAATAAGGTTGTCTTGATAGACAACCTTATTTTAGTTATTTTTCTTGCTAGCTAGCGAGTTCAGCGGTAGGCATTACAGAAGATATTGCTTTAGTTCTCATCGCAAGTATTAATAGACTAATCAATAATATGTTCTAAAGTATATTAAAATAACATAGGATACTAGTGATTAAAATAAAAGGGGAAATAGCAATGGAACTAAAAAAAAGTGTTCAAACTTTTTCTAATGCAATTAAATCAACTAAAGAGTTTAGTGATTTAATTCAGGCAAAAAGAGCAATTGAAAAGAATAATATGTTAAAAAATGAAGTAATTGATTTTAACCAAAAACTATCAAGTATCTATTCATCCAATAAGCCTCAAAATATAATTAAATCCGAAGCAGAACAACTGTTTAAAAAATTCGATTCACTTAATAAAAACATTGAAGTTGAAAAATTCTTAAAAGCTTCAGATGAATTTAACAAAATGATGTATAGAACAAACCAGTATATGAATGAATTGGTTCAAAAAGAGTTAATTCTTAAATAAAGGTGGGGAATATTATTGAACTTTATTAAAAAGCGTAAATATAAGGATGAATATCCACTTAATACAATCAATAAAATTAGAAACATTTTAAATGACTTAGGAATTTTAACAGTTGAAAGTATGTGGAAACATTCAGCTAATGATTTTTTTTCTGTAACAGTTACTGTAGTTAATACAACTCTTTCAACGAATGGAAAAGGAACTACGTATGAATATGCGTTAGCTAGTGCTTATGGAGAACTTATGGAAAGGCTTCAAAATCAGGCTCCGTTCAACCTTGGTACCAATGTAAGCCAGGAAGCAATTGAATATAAAAACTTTTTTTATGCACCTGATGAAAAGCAGTTAAGTGACAATGATATTTTAAATAGCCAGGAAGAATGGATAAATAAAAAACTAGCGAAACTAAATCCTGATATTGATAAAAAAACTTTTCTTAATAAATGGAAGCAGATGTCTCATGAAAAAATCCCTTGTGACTTTATTGCAGTGCCTTTTTATAATATTAATAGTAGAATATCCTCATATATTCCTATTAAAATGCTATCCAAAATGTATATGTCTAATGGAATGTGTGCGGGAAACACTCCTGAAGAAGCATTAGTTCAGGGAATTTCCGAAATACTTGAAAGAAATGTCAATATGAAAATCATTACCAATAAGCTTACACCTCCTACTATACCCAGAGAATTTATCAAAAAACATAAAAGAGTAGATAATCTTATATCTCAAATTGAATCAAGCGGAAATTTTGAAATTATTCTAAAAGATTGTTCATTGGGTCAAGAATTTCCGGTAATAGGAGTTATTTTTATAAACAAAGATACTCAGTCATACTTTGTAAAGTTCGGCGCCCATCCAATATTTGAACTTGCAGTGGAGCGTACTCTTACAGAACTTTTGCAAGGTCAAGACATAAATCAAATGAAAGGCACATGTGAATTTTCATATAGAAGTTTTATTTCCGACAGTCATAGTAACTTAATAAATATTTTAGTTAATGGTTGTGGTGAATATCCTGTAGAGTTCTTTAGCGAAAAAGAAAGTTTTGAATTTAAAGAACCGGTTAATACAATTCAAATGAACAACAAAGATATGTTAACATATCTAGTGAATCTACTTAATAAATCAGGCCATGATGTTTACGTGAGGGATGTATCATTTTTAGGATTTCCTAGCTTCCATGTAATTGTTTCGGATCTTAGTGAAATTGAAGAGATAGACGATATTCGTCAGATTGAAGACTATGTACAATTTATAAAAACGAAGAAAATGATAAGAAATTTGCATATGTTAACCAATAATGAAATGATTGAACTTGCTGATTTGATAGAACAAGCGAATTTAGGATTTGAAACGTCAATAATGCAATATTTAAACACACCTAACTGCAAATATTCTTCATGGTATTTTTCTAATTTTGACTTGTTCACTACCGCTATTTATTGCAAAATAGGCAATTATAATAAAGCTTTTAATAAAATTGAAAAGCTTTTAATTTCACTGAAATTAAATTCATGTAGCATACAAATGATTACATATTACAAGTGTATGAGGGATTATTTGGCTGCAAAAGCTGATGAACTTAATGACACTCAGATTATAAGAAAATTATCAGTATTTTATCAACAAGATATGATAAATGGTATAATTAATGAAATAGGGAAGCCTGAAAGTATTTTTAAGAATCATTCCACTATTAATTGTTCCAATTGTAAATTCAAATCTAATTGTGAATATATAGAAACTGAAAAAGTATATAAATTGTTAAAAGAGAAATATTCATTTGCCAAGATTGATAATAAAGAGTTAGTAAATTTGTTTTAATAATAAGAATAAGGTCTGTTATAAGCGAAAGTTATAGCAGACCTTTAGAAGTATGTTTTATGTGATTAATGCTTTGTTTTCGTCTGCTTGAATTCTTATTTACACAAAATTTTTTACACAATCAATTAAAGCCGCATATTCTATATTACTTATTGCTGCTATACCTTGAATGTTATTTATTTATTTCGTACCTTTCATATTTTTCATACCTTCCATACCTTCCATGCTGTCCATGCTGTCCATGCTGTCCATGCTTTCCATACTGTCCATACTTTCCATACATTTCATGCTGTTCATGCAATGCATACTATTCATGCAACGATTACCGTTCATACATTGCATACTATGCATGCAACGATTACCATTCATACATTGCATACTATTCATACAACGATTACCGTTCATACATTGCATACTATTCATACAACGGTTACTGTTCATACACTGCATGCCTTTCATACATTGCATACTATGCATGCCTTTCATACTTTTCATACCATGCATACCTTGCATACTCATCATTTCATTATCATTGTTAGATGGTGAAGATACTGGCATTTCATATTTATCCATTTAATTTACCTCATTTCTTTTAAATTATTTTAAGCCTTTAATATTATATGAAGTTGTTATTACTTTGTTACGTAAATTGTAATACGTCTGTTCATGTTTGGTGATTTAGAGAGAATTATTAAATTAATGAAGGTTGAATGCAATAATCAGTAAGTATAGAATTTTATTTACATATTGAATTCTTGTAATTATTCTTTAGATGTGGTATCCTATTTCCTGTGTTATGGTATTGTAAGCATAATATTTTATTTGGTATGGATAAGTACTATTGGTATTATTTTAGATTATAAATAAATTACTGACAGAGTCAGAATAATATAAAAGTTTTAAACAATTTGGGAGGACATTAAATAGTGAAAAAGATATTTAAAATTAAATTAGTTCGTATAATATTATTGACAGTAGGAAGTTTAATATATGCAATAGGAATTGCGTTGTTTTTAGATCCGAACAGTCTTGCACCAGGTGGAACAACCGGAATTGCAATTATTATAAGCAAGTTGACCAGCCTTAAAACTGGTACTTTAGTGTTATTAATTAATATTCCTATTCTTTTATTTGGATGGTGGCGTTTTGGAACAAAATTTATTTTCTCGACTATTTATGTTACTTTTATTTCATCATTCTTTATTAACATGGTTTCTGTAAATATAGTTGTCAAATATGGTGTAGTTACAAAGGATTTGTTATTATCGGGAGTTGCAGGTGGTTCTTTGATGGCGATAGGTATGGCAATGATTTTTCGTCAGGGTGCAACTACAGGGGGAACGGATATAATTGTAAGGGCTTTGAGACAGAAATATAGGCATATAAAAACGGGAACAATATTTATTATTACAGATTCAATAATAATTACAGCGTCAGCTATAATATTAAAAAATGTTGAAATTGCTCTGTATGCTGCCATAACCATTGTAGTAAGTAATTTTGTGTTAGATTCGGTTCTATATGGTGGAGATAGTACAAAGCTATTATATATTGTCAGTGATAAATATGATTTAGTTGCTAACAGAATATTAGAAGAAATTGATATCGGAGTTACATTTCTAAATGCTGAGGGCGCTTATACATCTAATGATAAAAAGGTAATCATGTGTGTGTGTAGAAAGTACAATTATTCCAAAATTAGGGATATTGTTAAACAAGAGGATGAAAGTGCATTTTTTATTGTATCAAGTGCAAGCGAAGTGTTTGGCGATGGTTATAAAAGCCATTTTATTGAAGAAATTTAGTACATATTAATTATTTAATTTTACGGAATAAATATTGAGGAATTCTTTTTTATGTATTTAATTCAGATGTAGCCATTTATTTCTATGATTATTTTTCAATTTAATTTTAATAATATTTATATAGGCTATTTTTAATAGCAATAAATTGGAATAAAATGATGGAGGTCATATGGCACACATAAGTAAAGATAAAAGAAATAATATTAAAAAAATACAAAACAGTATTGATAATACAATTGAAAACTATAATGAAGCTAAAAAGCAAATTGAAGTAGCAGATAGTCCAATATCTATTAGTAACCTTAAAGCAAAAAATGAGAGAAGATTAGAATCACTTTCAGGTATGAAGGATGAAATCAGGGAAGAAACAAAACATAATAAGAATAATTAATTATAATTTTTATACTTATGGCATTAGATTAAAATTGTAAGTGTATATACATTTGTTTTATGCTTGAACATATAAAAAGGAACGATTATAACAAGATAACCGTTCCTTTTTAATGATTGCGTTTAAATATAATTTTAATTATTATTTAGATATATTTATTTGTATATGCTAAACATTGCTAACTTTAAATCTGTCAAAGAATTTAACAAGTCCTGGAATTAATAATATTATTATTGTTATTATTCCTTCAACACCTATGTAACCAATGTTATAATATAAAGACCATGTTACAGCATTAAAGCCTTCTGGAGCATATTCTCCGAAAAATATGGCTCCAGATAAAAATGCCATAACGTATCTTCCGAATATACCTAAAATATAAGATTTAATTAATCCGTGATTTTGATTTCTTAATAATGCACCAATACCCAAAGCGCCGAATGCAAGAGGGTATTCTAAGAATAACTGTACAGGATGTACAACATATGGGTTAATTAATAAATCTAATAATCCAAAAGTTATACCTGCAAGAATTCCTTGTCTTGCTCCAAATAAGTAACCAATTAAAACAATTACAAGCATACTAAATGGTGTAATTGAGCCACCCTGAGGCATTCTGAATAGTGTTATTTGATTTAACACATAAGCTATTGTTATTAATATTGCAGTTTTAGTCATAATTTTAACATCAAATTTCTTTTGTTTACTAGATATCGCAATGATAGCTAATAATGCAAACATAACAACAACAATAACGATTTGTCCAATTGTGGACTCAACAAAATTTTGTAATAATTCTGACATAAAAAAACTCCTTATCCAATGCATAAAGAGAACTAACACGCTTCCTTACGCTGGTATTAACCAGTTCAAGTTATAAGGGTAAATCTCAGCCGTTGGCTCCCCTAGCAAAATATTGTATTTACTTAACAAAAGACATTGTAGCATAATATGAAAATAATTTCAAGCATTTTGTTTAATATATTTAAGATTTTGGGTAAACATAATCTGGAGGTGAGAATAGACAGAAATGAATACACATGAATTGTATAAAAATATTAATAAACATATATTAGAAGATGAAAAGCCATCCATTTACTTGAATGAAATCTTTGAAGGTGAAGTTTTTAAGCAGTATCCATTTAATTTATTGCATGAAATGAGAAATACTGAACAGTCTAAAATTCACCATCCTGAAGGTAATGTATGGAATCATGTTATGATGGTTGTTGATGCTGCAGCAAAGATTAAGTATAAAAGTAAAAATGAAAGAGTATTTATGTGGGCAGCTTTGTTACATGATATTGGAAAACCACCAACTACCAAAATTAAAAAAGGTAGAATTATATCATATGATCATGATAAAGTTGGCGAAGAACTTTCAGAAAAATTTTTATCAGAATTCACAGATGATAAAAATTTCATTTATGATGTTTCAAAGCTTGTCAAATATCATATGCATATTTTGTATGTAGTCAATAAGCTTCCTTTTGCAGATGTTGAAAATATGAAAAAGGAAACTGATGTAGAAGAAATAGCATTGTTAGGTTTTTGTGATAGAATGGGTAGAACAAATAGCAATTTTGAAAAAGAAAAGAAAAATATAGAAATGTTTATAAAAGCCATCTCTTAGTTTGAATACTAGAGATGGCTTTATTGTGTGTATTTTTTATACTACTAAATATATTTATAGACTTTCTATTCTATGAATACATCTTTTGAAGTAATCTACTGGTTCACCTTCAGTTATTTTCCAATCAGTTTTAAGTAATTCTATTGCCATGTTGTAATATTTTATTGCTTCATCATATTTTTCTTCAATTTCATATATATTTGCAATTCCTTCATATGAATCAGTATATTTAGGGCTTGGTTGCATATTACATGCTTTTATATAATTTTCAATAGCGTTATCATATTTGCATAAAGTTGCATAGAAGTTGGCTTTTGAAAACCATGACAACCAGTCATCTGGATAATTATTAGTCATTTCATTTATGTATTTGATAGCTAAATCGATATTTCCATTTTTCTTTTCAATTAATGACTTGTAACATAGGTATCTATAGCTACCATCAACCTTCTTCATTTTTTCAAGTATTTCTCTTGCTTCTTTGCATCTTCCATCGGCTATAAGCAGATCTAAAAGCCATAGATATCCTCTGTTATAGTCAGGATGTTCACTAATAAAATTAAAATAATATTTTATCATTTCATGATGATTTGCAATATTCCAATCAACTATAACTCCATTGGTAGCCTTACTTAAAAGGTTATGATTTTCTTTACTTGTTGGGTTTAGTTTTAATGCATCAAAAGCATAATTTTTTGAGATTTCAAAATAACCATTTGCTTGTTGATTGTATAATGCTGATGACAGAGTTAATACTCTTGCTTTGTTATCGTCATCATTTAATTTTGACAATAGATATTCTTTATAGGAATCAAAAACATCCCTTGATAACATACGTTCATTATCTATTGCATTTTCTATTCTATTTAAGTGATTTTCATCAGTTAATGAAAATAATTCATCAATTGTTACTCCAAATATAACTGAAAGCTGTGGTAAAAGTGATATATCTGGTGTAGTCAAATTATTTTCCCATTTTGATATTGCCTGTGATGATATATTTAATTTTTCTGCAAGCTTTTCTTGTGTTATACCTTGCTTTAATCTAAGTACTTTAATTTTAATACCTATTTCCATAATAAAAATCTCCTTTAAATTGTTCAATCGATTGTAGCTTAATTCTAATATACAAATAGATATATAACAATGACTTAATAGTTTAATCTTATATACTGTTGGTTAAATTTATTGTGGATTGTTTAATAAAATTTTACAAAATCTCAACAAATTTAATTCCAGTGATATTAATTGCTAACTCAATTATGTCACAGCTTTCTTTTTTGTTTTGATTTTTGATAGTTAAAATTGCACCAGAAGTTTTTTTGCATTTTAAATCGT
This sequence comes from Sedimentibacter sp. zth1, assembly GCF_017352195.1. NCBI lineage: Bacteria > Bacillati > Bacillota > Tissierellia > Sedimentibacter > Sedimentibacter sp. zth1. The sequence continues at coordinate 453,102 of NZ_CP071445.1, forward strand.
CATTAGAAATTTCAATTTTGATAATTGTAAAATTAATTTTTTTTAATTCTGATATTAACATGCTCAAATTTCGAATATCTTCAAATTCTATATAAACTGTTCCTATTTTCGAACGAGAAGTAATAAAATAGTCTATTCTGTAAAAAAGTGTAGAAACTATAAAAATCATAATACACGAAATAATTGCTGCTTCATAAAATCCGATTCCTATAGCGAGTCCCATACATGCTGATGCCCATAAACCAGCTGCTGTGGTAAGTCCTTTTACTTGATTTTTTGATGTTACGATTATTGTTCCTGCTCCTAAAAAACCGACACCACTAATAACCTGAGCTCCAAGTCTGGCAGTATCAGTGCCTCCAATTGTTTCGCTTATATATTGATTTGTCATCATAGCAAGAACTGAACCGATACAGACAAGTATATGCGTTCTAAATCCAGCAGGTCTGCCTTTCTTACCCCTTTGCAACCCAATTACTCCACCACAAATAGTTGCTAATATCATTTTAAAAATGATGCTTGCAATATTAATTTTGCATAAAAAAGGATAATAATCACTAATCATATAAAATCCCTCCAATATAGTAGTATAATAAAATTTTAGTAAAATGTTACTAAAATATAAATTTATAGACCGTTTACGTCAAATAACTATAATATCATCATTATTGTAACATTTGCATAAATAAAAGTAAAGCTGGTCAGTATAAACCGTTTACGTCAATCAACTATGTCAATCAAGACAAGATATGAACGAATTAATTTTCCATGGTATATATGGTATAAAAGAAAAATTTTTATTAAAAAGTAAAAGAAAACCTTTTCAAAAGTTACTAAAAATGCTAATATTAAACTATTAAGTGTAAGGAATTTTAAAAAAATTATTATATTATTATATTTAAAGGGGTATTTAAATGAATGAGATAATTAAACAATTATTTGATAGAAAATCAGTTAGGCTGTATGATGATAAAAATATAGATGATGAAACTAAAAAATTAATCTTACAATCAGCAATTCAGGCACCAACAGCAGGCAATATGTCATTGTATAGTATTATTAATATTACGGATCAAAATATTAAGGATAAATTGTCAGTAACATGTGATAATCAACCTTTTATTAAAAATGCAAAAATGGTTTTGATATTTTGTGCTGACTATTCAAGATGGTATAAAAGTTTTTGCGAAGTTGAATGTCAGGTTAGAAAACCTGATGCTGGAGATTTATTACTTGCATTTTCTGATGCTCTAATAGCTGCACAAAATACTGTTGTTGCGGCACAGTCAATGGGAGTAGGTTCATGCTATGTTGGTGATATTTTGGAAAATTATGAGGTTCACAAAGAAATGCTTAATTTACCAAAATACGTAGTTCCAGCATGCTTGGTTTTGTTTGGATATCCAACTGAGCAACAAAAAAGCAGAGTAAAACCTAGAAGATATAAATTAGAGGATATAGTTTGCAATAATACATATTTCAAAAACAATTCAAATAATCAGTTTAAAATGATTAAGTGCGTGACTGATAAAACTGATGAAGAAGTAACGAACTTTATTAAAGCAATATGCAAAAGAAAATGGAATTGTAATTTTAGCAAAGAAATGAGTCGCTCGGTTACTGAAATGATAAATGATTGGATTGAGTAATCTGTTTACAAGTATTTTATTTGAAGAAAAAATGATTAAATTGTTGTGAAAAAATAAATAAGGAATTTTAGATATGTTTTCTAAAATTCCGTTTTTTTATATCATTTTCATTACTAAATCACCAACATTACAACCAATATCTTTTGCTACTGAATTGCACTTTGCTTTAAACAGATAGAATATATTTTTATCTTTTACTTCACTTAGTGTTTCATAGTTAGCTTGACCTTTAGCAATAATTAAATCAGCATCTTCGAATTCCTTAATAAATTCTTGAGAGCATAAGCTCATTATTGTTCCTTGCGCATCTGAACCGTTATCTATAACTCTAACTAAATCATTTATTTTAACGTCTAGGGCGTCTTTTATAGTTGCATCATTGACAATAGGTTCTTTTTTAACAACGTATGTTATTTTATTTTTTGGAAGTTTGCTAATAAATAGCTTGTCAAAAACAATCTCACCGGCGTTATCTGCTAAATATAATATTTTATTACTGCTTTGTAAATGTTTGATAAAATTTTCTACATCGTTACCAAATAATCTGTCGGTTATACATGTTTCTAAAGTTTTTGTTACTAATTCCTTTGTTATGTAATCATGTGCACTAAAGTCAATTATATTGCCTGCTATTGCAATTCTGCATGCAGTTTCAATAGGAGAAGTGCTTTTATTTATCATTTCTTCAAGCTTGTATGTTTCACATAATTTAAAAGCAAATTTATTGCAATCATCCTTTATTTGTTTGTATGGGTCATCTAAATTTAACTCATCAATTACATATTTATTAAATATTCGGTTCAATTCAGGTGATGTTTCTTGAAAAGTTACGTCTCCTAACTTTTTATATAAATTTCTTATTATATTTTGTTGGATTTCAATATTTTTTGTACTCATAGTTGCTACTTTTGTAATTTGTCTTGATAAGCAAATTAAACAGTCATAAGTTATTTTCATTATTATCTCCTAAGTAAAAATAGTTTTCGTATTAATTATATGTTAAATTGTTCCTTTATTCAAATTAAATTTTAGCTGATAAATATATTGACAAATTATTATAAATTTGTTAGTATAATAAAAAATATAAGGTGGAACTAAAATGAAATATAACGATTCGCAAATATTGAAGTTGAGACGCAGACGATAGAGCTTGTATTCTTATTGATAGGTACAGGCTGATTTATGTTATGTATCTATCGTGTGAATTGTTAACATAGAGCACTGTTAGGTATATACTTAGCAGTGTTTTTTTATGTATTATTGTATATTTTACATAATTTTTAATTTAATATGGCCTTAAAAATTTAACCAATGGAGGATAAAAAATGAAAACTTTATTACAAATATTAACTGAAAAAGTATCTGATGCATTTAAAAAATGTGGATATAATTATGAACTTGGGAGGGTGACTGTTTCAGATAGACAAGATTTATGCGAATTCCAATGTAATGGTGCTTTATCAGGAGCAAAGCAATATAAAAAAGCACCAAGAATTATTGCAAATGAGATTAAAGAAAAATTAGTGACTGACAGTGATTTTGAAAAGGTTGAGGTTATAGGTGCTGGCTTTATCAATATTAACATTAGTTCAAAATTATTAATTGATTATTTAGTAGAGCTAAATGCTGATAAAAGTCTTGGTATACCTCAAACTGAAAATCAAGAAACTGTTGTTGTGGATTACGGCGGACCAAATTGTGCTAAGCCTTTACATATAGGTCATCTTAGAGCAGCGATAATCGGAGAATCTTTAAAAAGAATAGCATTAAAAACAGGAAGAAATGCTATTGGTGATGTGCATTTGGGAGATTGGGGATTGCAAATTGGTTTAGTTATAGCAGAAGTTTTAGAAAGATTTCCTGAATATAATTATAACGATAACAATTTTGATGAAGAACATGAAAAAATAATTAAACTAAATGCTGAAATGCTTAATGAGATATACCCATTTGCAAGCAAGAAGAGCAAAGAAAATACAGAGTTTAAATCATTAGCTCAACAAATCACAGCTAAAATGCAAAAAGGACATAAAGGCTATTTATCTTTATGGAAGCAGATTCTTGATATATCAAAAGATGATTTTAAAATTATTTATGATAGCTTGAATGTTCATTTTGAGTATTGGTATGGTGAAAGTGATGCTGAAAAATATGTAGATAGACTTACCCAAATACTTGAAGATAAAAATCTACTATATGAAAGCAATGGAGCGATGGTTGTTGATGTACAACAAGAAGATGACAAAACAGAAATTCCTCCTGTTATAATTAAAAAATCTGATAATTCAAGCATATATGCAACATCAGATTTAGCTACAATACTACAAAGACAGCTTGATTTTCAACCGACTTCAATTTGGTATGTTGTTGATTCAAGACAAAGTTTACACTTTAATCAAGTATTTAGATGTGCTAAAAAAGCTAGTATAGTTGATGAAAATGCTACACTTGAACATTTGGGATTTGGTACTATGAACGGAAAAGATGGAAAACCATTTAAAACAAGAGATGGTGGAGTTATGAAACTTTCTGATTTGTATGATATAGTGTATGAAAAAGCTTTAGAAAAATTGAGTGAAAGTAATTTTGTAAGCAAAGAAAACATTGATGATACAGCTAAAAAAATTACAGTTGCAGCTCTTAAATTTGGAGACTTAATTAATCATAGATTAAAGGATTATGTATTTGATGTAGATAAATTTATAGCTACAAAAGGTAAAACTGGAGTATTTTTATTGTATACAGTTGCAAGAATTAATTCATTGCTTAAAAAGCTAGAAAATAGCTATGATGGTTCTTTAGACATTAAGAATATTTACTCAAAGTTAGAAAAAGAATTGTTATTGAAAATTGCATTAACACCTGAGGTGTTTGTAAAAGCATTCAATGAAAAGGCTCCAAACTATATTTGTGATAATGCATATGATTTGGCTTCCGTTTATTCAAGTTTCTACAATGATAATCATATAACAACAGAAACAGATATGGATAAAAAGAAAACTTGGATTAGTTTATCAATGCTCGTGAAAAAAGTTCTTGTTAATCAATTGGATGCACTTGGAATTGAAACAGTTGAAGAAATGTAATTTTAAATAAAAGGTCTGTTTCTGAGTTTAATAAGAAACAGACCTTTTTATTTATTCCATTGAACTTCTTAAAAAGTAGAGTATTTTGCCATAGTTTGTTGAATGTTGTGTAAATACATCTGTTACATCTAATTGACCAATTTCATCAGAGTATGCCATAATATCATCTGCTAAGTATTTTAGATATTCAATCATTGATATTGCAAATTCTACTGATTGTGTAAAGTAATATGGTTTAGTTGAATCTATTGATGTTATTTTAGCACATTTTACAGCGTCGCTTATACTCGCTTTAGGGAAAGCTTGTTGAAATCTGATCTGTTCTGCTGATATATCAATATAATCAGCTAATGTTTCATAAAGCATACCGTAATATTCATGGTATGGAATAAAATTATTAGATAATAAATTCCAGTGTAAAATGCTCATATTTCTTTGAGCTATAGTTAAGTCGCATAAGTATTGATTTATTTTTTCAAATAATACTGTGTCCATTTTTAAATACCCCCATTTGATTTCATTAGTTTAATATATGTGAATTATTCATTTTTGTTAATTTAGTTATTCCTTTTACATAACTTGTTGAAATATTGGCTGTAAAAAAAAGACACAAGCTTGGAAACGTGAAAATTTATTATGAGTTTTTTAAAGATAATATGAAATTATTTGAGTAAATTTGGGTATATTATATATTAGTTTATTTTACTAGAAAGGAATATACTCATGATAATAAAATTAGATTTATATCAAACTGTTGCAATGGCAGTTCTAGTATTTTATATAGGTAGTGTACTAAAAAAGAGAGTAAGCTTGTTTGAAAAATATTGCATACCATCTCCAGTAGTTGGAGGAATTTTATTTGCACTTTTAACTTTATTGCTTAATGTTACAGGATTAATGACAATTGAGACTGATGATACAATGAGAAATGTTTTTATGACACTTTTCTTTACAAGTGTAGGTTATACAGCAAGCTTAAAATTATTAAAAAAAGGTGGTATTCAAGTGATCGTATTTGTTTTATTATGTACAGTTCTTGTTATACTTCAAAATGTAGTAGGTGTTTCTCTTGCAACGTTCTTCAAGCTTAAGCCTATATTGGGCTTGTGCGTTGGTTCTATACCTATGATAGGAGGGCATGGTACTGCAGGATCTATTGGTACAATGCTTGAAAATATGGGTGTTAGTGGAGCTGCAACTGTTTCAGTGGCCTCTGCTACATTTGGACTCATAATGGGCGGAATGATAGGTGGACCAATTGCTAAAAAATTAATCAGCAAAAATAATTTAAGTTCCACAGCTGTTATTTCAAAAGATGGAATAGATGATTTTACAGAAGAAAGATTGGATGATGAACCTAATTTTGAACAAATGTTGAAGGCATTTTCAATGCTTTTTTTAGCAGCTGGAATAGGAAGTATAATTTCTAAACTCATTCAAAAAACAGGAATCACATTTCCATCATACATTGGAGCAATGCTTGCAGCAGCATTTTTAAGAAATGTATCTGATGTTACAAGAAAATTTAGCATAATGGAAGATATCATTGGAATTTTAGGTAGTGTATCACTAACGTTATTTTTATCCATGGCACTTATGGGACTTAAGTTATGGGAGCTAGCAGAGCTTGCATTACCACTTGTAGTCATGCTTATTGCACAAACAGTTTTAATGATTTTATTTTCATATTTCATAACCTACAATGTTATGGGTAGAGACTATGAAGCGGCAGTTATGTCTTCGGCATGCTGTGGGTTTGGTATGGGTGCAACACCTAATGCTATTGCTAATATGCAAGCTATAACATCTAAATATGGACCTGCACCGAAGGCTTACTTTATAGTACCATTGGTTGGAAGTTTATTTATAGATTTTATTAATGCTAGTATTATAACAATATTTATAAACTGGCTTTTATAATAATATGTTGGTTTAAAAAATATGGTAAAATATATTAAATATATTGATATTATAAGGAGAATTATTATGGATATAAGTAAAATAGTAATAAGAGTAGCTTCTGATGTGGACAAGCTTAAGATTGTTAAACTATCAAAAGAATGGGAACAGGAAAATAGTACATATGGTTTTTATGCTGACGAAATTGAATATATAAATGAAAACAGATGCTTTGTTGCATGTTATGAAGAAAATATTGTAGGATATATTATGGGTAATCTTTGTGAATCAAAAAAAATGAAAAGTATAATGCAAGAGGGTACTCAGTATTTTGAGGTGGAAGAAATATACATTACTCCTAAATATAGAAATTTTGGTATTGGTTCAATGCTTTTTGATTATTTGGAAAATGTACTTAGTAACGAAAATATAAAAGAAATGCTGTTAAGTACAGCGACTAAAGATTATGAGAGCATACTTAACTTTTACATAAAAAGAAAGGGTATGCAATTTTGGAGTGCAAGACTATTTAAACATTTATAAAAATATAACTTAAGTTTGTACACATCTTTTTAATACATGCATAAAATATACTATTAGATTTAATTTAATTTAATTTAATTTAATTTAATTTAATTTAATTTGACTTTAAATTTTTTCTATGGAGGTGTTTTTTATGTGTGAAAATTGTTCTTATAATTGTTTCGAAGATGGATATGGTAATTATTCTGGAAATGGATATGGTAATTATTCTGGAAATGGATATGGTAATTATTCTGGAAATGGATATGGTAATTATTCTGGAAATGGATATGGTAATTATTCTGGAAATGGATATGGTAATTATTCTGGAAATGGATATGGTAATTATTCTGAAAACAGATATGATAATTGTCCTGAAAATAGATATGGTAATTATTTTGAAAATGGATATGGTAATTATTCTGGAAATGGATATGGTAATTGTTCTGAAAATAGATATGGTAATCATTATAGAAATTGTTGCTATGGTAATCATTTTGAAAATAGATATGGTAATCATTATAGAAATTGTTGCTGTAGATGTTGCTGTAGATGTTGTTGTAGATGTTGCTGTAGATGTTGCTGCAATCGCTATTACAACTGTTACGAACCTTCAGATTGTCAACAAGATTGTCATTGTTATCCTTATCGTTGCTGGTTTTGTAGTGACAACAGATATTAATGTAAAAAAAGACGGGCCCTTTCGGGCTCGTCTATATTAATGTACAAATTAATAATATCTTCTATTACAACCATTTCTACAGCAACATCTACGCTTACAACAACATCTAGGATAACATCTAGGATAACATGAATTCCCAAAAATTGTTCCAACTAAAAAAGCTCCTAGTAATCCACAGCACATAATAAAGCCTCCTTTGTTTTTCAGAATTTTAATCTATTGCAGGTAATTAGAATTAGTTAAAAATTAATGAATCTTATACTTCAATATATGCATGTATTATAGATGTGTTCTGATAAGAAAATATATTTGCAAATACAATTGATTTATAATACAGTAATGATTTTATCAAACAATTTCTTGTTTTCTTTTATCTTTTCACTATTTCCGAATACTACAAATAAATTTTCATCTATTACACTTGAAATTAACTTAAATTTATTTCTTATATCCTCACAAGTAACTGTTAAAATTTCTGTACGTATTTTCTGTGCAAATTCAGGTGTGTTATGTGTTATATAATTTACTACTGCTGTTCTCATTGCTTGCTGTGGGAAAAGAGGCTGATCTAATACCTGTACTGTACCAAGAATAAATTTAGTCATTTCTCTATCGTTTACTTCGAATTTTTCTATATACTTCCCAATGTTTTTGTATACATCCAAAGTGTTTTGGAGATTTGGGTCTCTATAGCTTACAAATACTAAATTTCCTGAAGGAGATAAAATTACCATTGCACCATACGCTCCTCCTTTAATACGAATGTTGTTCCATAAATAATCTGTACTTAGAATTGTTTTTAAAACCTCAAGACTGCCATCATATGTGAAATTAAGTTTTTTGAAATTATACCCTAAAGCTACATATTGAACACTAGATGGAGTTAAAAAGCCTTCTGTAGTGTTATTTAAAGTAAATTGATTTTTACTATTCTTAGGTTGATTATTGGGTAAAGAATAAATAAAATCGGAACTTGCACTTAAAAATAGTTGCTTTTCATCTTTGTTACAAGTTAATCCTATAGTCAAATTCTCTTTACAAAATAGAATGTTAATTAAATTTTCTAATTCTTTATATGTTTCTTCGGCTTTCTTATCAAAATTATCTAATATATTTTTAATATTTTTAAAAAATGTAAATGAATTTGATTTTTCTCTATAGATCATACCAGTTGAGATATGGGATAAAAGCCTAGTCACAGCTAATTGGTGGCCTGATGATGTTATCATTGCTTGTGATATAGAAATTATATTTTTAATTATTTCTAAAAGACGTTGCTTGTCATCAAATTTTGTATTAAGTAGAATCTCTTTAACTAAATCAATTGCAGAATTTAATTTGCCTTTAACAGCTTTTACACTAATCTCGATGTATTTGTATGTTTTGTCTGTGTCTTGAGTATCTGCATATGCATTCGCATTTACTGAAATTCCACCTGTATTTATCAATATTTCATTTGATAAAGCTTCAAAGGTGTAATTTTTAGTTTCTACTGAACCTAGTGTATGACATAAAAGTCCTAAGTATGTTAGTTTGTCATCATCAAGCATACTTGTATCAAACATTAAATTCATATATACTATTCCACCAGTATGTGCTTCGTGAAATAAAAGTGTAGTATTATCTATTGAAATTTCCTCAATATTTAGAATTGTAGCTTTTTTATTTATATCTTTTAGCTTTAACAGCGGTATTGTATTTAATTGTTGTTCAGTGTCAGGAGTATCTTGTCTTAAATTCAATGCTTTATTTTCATTAATGATCTTTAGAACTTCTTTATCAGTTAAGTTGTTTTTGATATTTAGCATCTTTAAATTAAATTCGTCTTCTGATTTTTTACTTAGCCCTTTTTCTGGATAAAGTGTTATTGTAGCGGTGTATTCATTTTCAAATAAATATTTTTTTATAGATTTTTCAAAACCATCGTTTTCTAACCAATTTTTCATCGTCTTTATATTCTTCTCATAACGTAATACATCTAAAGGATTATTAGTATCGTCATTGCAATATGCCCATCTTGTGATGATATTTATACCTAACATTAATCCTTTTGAAATTCCACTTGCTCCTATTTCTCTTAGACTGAATTCTGCAGTATTTATGCATGCTTCTATCAACTTTTTATTTATACCATTTGATGCTAAATTGATTAAATTATCGTTAATTATTTTTTCTATTCTTTCTAAATTATCCTTGTTTGTATTTTCAACTACAATACTAAAAACTGGCTGTAAAACAGTATTGTCATACATACCAAATACATTTCCACAAAGATGTTCTTTTAATAAAGCTCTTTTGATAGGTGCTGCATCTGAGTTAATAAGTATATCAGAAAGTATCCTTATTGCCAATGACACTTCATCATCAAGTGATGTTGAAATTACATAGCTTTTAGCAATAAATGTTTTGTTTTCTTCTAAGTCATGCTCATCTATTGTATATGGTGCAGAAATGTATTTATTTTTTAAATTTTTAATTTCAGGTTTGTAAATTGGTATATCTTGTTTGAATGTGTAATTTGATAAATACTTATTATTAATGAACTTTAGTATAACGTTTATATTGCAATTGCCATATACATATATACAGCAATTACTTGGATGATAATATTTATTATAAAATTCTAAAAACTTTTCATAAGTAAGGTTTGGTATACATTTAGGGTCCCCTCCAGATACATATTTATAAAGATTATCAAATAAGGCTTTGTAAATTTCATTATTCAAAAGTGTTGTAGGTGAAGACAATGAGCCCTTCATTTCGTTGTATACAACGCCATTGATTGATAGATTATCATTTTTTTCAATTAGCTCATAATGCCAACCTTCTTGCATAAATATTTCCTTTGTTTTATCAATGCTTGGATTAAAAACTGCATCCAAATAAATATCCAAAATATTCATATAATCTTCTTCATTTTGACTAGAAAATGGATACATAGTTTTATCTTTGTAAGTCATTGCATTTAAAAACGTATTTAAAGAACCCTTCATAATTTCTAAAAAAGGTTCCTTAACAGGGAATTTATCTGAACCACAAAAAACACTGTGCTCTATGATATGCGCAACTCCAGAATCGTCGTATGGGGGAGTTTTAAAGCCTATGTTAAATACCTTATCCTTATCTTCGTTTTGTAGATAAATCACACTGGCTTTTGTTTTTTCGTGAGTATATATTATAGCATTTGAATCAGCTTCTTGTACAAATTCTTTGTTAGAAATTTTAAAACCATCTATTACATCTCCGATGTTGTTTTCCATATATTAAATCTCCTTTTGTATAACAAATTATTTAGGTATACTGTAATGATATTATGATAACTAAAACATATTAAATTATTCAATTGAGAATTTAGAAAAAAGCTAATTTGTACATTGATAAGCGGTATAAATATACCAAAAATAAAATAAAAATACAAATAAGTACATATATATTTAAAAATATAATCGTATAAATATACAAAAAGTAATAAATACGTTTAAACAACAAATACTTGCTTTAATTTATCAAAATAGCTAAAATTACACGTAGATATGCAAAAAATATTAATAATAGTTTATATATTAGAATATAATGACGATTAAAAACATTTGACAAGCTGTATAAATATGATAAAATATATATAAATATAAATATACAAACTGTATAAATTGTTTAAAAGGTATTTGTACCTTAAAATAAAAATTATAAGGAGGACAAAAAATGAAAAAGTTTTTTAGCGTAGTAGTATCATTATTACTTCTTTTTTCATTGGTGAATTGCCAAACTGCATTTGCAAATAGTTTTTTCTTCAACTCACAAGATAAAGTTGAAAATGAATTAATTATTTGTTTTGAAGCAGAAGAAGAAGACGGTGTGAAAGCATTTAATTCGACAAGTGCAATCGATGAACAAGAAGCAGCGTTAAAATCACTTGGGCTAGAAGTTAAAGGTTCAGTGATAAAATCATTGAATGACTCAAATGACAGAATGGGAATATTTGAAGACAAAACAGAAGAAGTATTAAAATCTTTAGGATCAGTATTTTTAGTAAAATATGATTCAAAGAATTATTTTACTTCTAAACGAGCTACATCTGGTATTAAAAAACAACTAGAAAAGAAAGGGTACAAAATAAAGTATGTAGAACAAAATTATATCTATAAAGCATTAAATGTAACTCAAGACTATAATATAAGTAGTTATACTTTAAATCCAAATCAGGCATGGCATTATGAGATGATTAATGTTCCTCAAGCTTGGGAAACAACTGTTGGAAGTCCAAATGTAAAAATTGCTATATTGGATACAGGCATTGATTATAACCATGATTGCTTAAGTAATTTTGTTGATTTGAATTTATCTACAAGCTATGTAAATGATAGTCCTATGGATGATCATAGTCATGGAACACATGTTGCAGGAACAATTGCAAGTTATGGTAGTGTTTCTGGAGTTATGAGAAATGCATCCTTGATAGCTGTAAAAGTATTAGATTCAAGTGGAAGCGGTTCAACATACGATATTCAAGAGGCAATAATATACGCTGCTAATTGTAATGCTGATGCTATCAATATGTCTTTGGGTGGAGGTTCTTATGCGCAATCAATGCAGGATGCTTGTACATATGCTATTAATCAGGGAACTGTTGTTGTAGCAGCTACTGGAAACAGTGGAACAAGCACAGTGTCATATCCTGCTAAGTACGATGGAGTTATTGGAGTTGGAAATGTACAAAGTGATGGAACAAGGGCATCAAGCTCTCAATATGGCGAGGGACTTGATATAATGGCTCCTGGAACTTACATTTATAGTACTGTTCCTAATAATAGTTTTGCATTTTACTCAGGAACTTCAATGGCAACACCTCATGTTTGTGGAGTAGTAGGACTTATGAGAGCTGCAAATCCAGATGCAACAGTAGCTGAAATATGTGATGCCATATTTGAAACAGGTCAGTATGCGGGTTCATCATATGAATATGGAAATGGTATTATTGATGCTAATGCATGTGTGGATACTATAACAGGTACTCCAGTAGATCCACCTGAAGAAAAACAATTGAGTGTTTCAACGGAATATTCAAGCACACGTTCTAAAATATATCAATATATTACTGTAAAGGATGAAAATAATAACGTAGTTATCGGGGCTACAGTAAACGTGGAGATCACTTGTCCTAATGGAAGTATAATAAATAAAAATTTAACTACTGATTCCAATGGCGTAGCTTCAAATAGTATTAACGCACGATCAAATGGATATGGAACATATACTTATAATGTAACAGTTAGTAAAATAGGTTATACTACAATTGCAATTAATGAATCTTATGAATTCTAAGTAGCTAAATAAAAAGATTGCACCCTAAAATAGGGTGCAATCTTTTTTATATTGTCACCTAAAACTTCGCATTTATAAAAAATATATATGGACCTTGAAAAAACAATATTATTTAACAAATAAATAGCGTGAATCAAACATTCTTGTACTTTTGAAAATTAGTATAAATATACTTAAATAAAATAAGTATACATAATTTATATAAAATGCAAGTGTATAAAAATACAAATAAGTAATAAATGATTTTAAACAACAAATACTTGATATGATATACCAAAATATCTAAAAATGTATGTAACAATGTAAAACATATTAAAAATAGTTTATATATTAGAAATAAAATGACGATTAAAAACATTTGACATACTGTATAAAAATGATAAAATATATATAAATATAAATAAACAAACTGTATAAATTGTTTAAAAGGTATTTGTACCTTAAAATAAAAATTATAAGGAGGACAAAAAATGAAAAAGTTTTTTAGCGTAGTATTATCATTATTACTTGTTTTTTCATTGATGAATTGCCAACCTGCATTTGCAGATAGTTTTTTCTTCAACTCACAAGATAAAGTTGAAAATGAATTAATTATTTGTTTTGAAGCAGAAGAAGAAGACGGTGTAAAAGCATTTAATTCGACAAGTGCAATTGATGAACAAGAAGCAGCGTTAAAATCACTTGGGCTAGAAGTTAAAGGTTCAGTGATAAAATCATTGAATGACTCAAATGACAGAATGGGCATATTTGAAGACAAAACTGAAGAAGTATTGAAATCTTTAGGATCAGTATTTTTAGTAAAATATGATTCAAAGAAATATTTTACTTCTAAACTAGCTACATCTGGTATTAAAAAACAATTAGAAAAGCAAGGGTACAAAATCAAGTATGTAGAACAAAATTATATCTATAAAGCATTAAATGTAACTCAAGACTATAATATAAGTAGTTATACTTTAAATCCAAATCAGGCATGGCATTATGAGATGATTAATGTTCCTCAAGCTTGGGAAACAACTGTTGGAAGTCCTGATGTAAAAATTGCTGTATTAGATACAGGTATTGATTATAATCATGATTGTTTAAGTAATTTTGTTGATCTAAATTTATCTAAAAGCTATGTAAATGATAGTCCTATGGATGATCATAGTCATGGAACACATGTTGCAGGAACAATTGCAAGTTATGGTAGTGTTTCAGGGGTTATGAGAAATGCATCATTGATAGCTGTAAAAGTATTGGATTCAAATGGAAGTGGTTCATCATATGATATTCAAGAGGCAATAACATACGCTGCTAATTGTAATGCTGATGCTATTAACATGTCCTTAGGTGGAGGTTCTTTTTCGCAATCAATGCAAGATGCCTGCACATATGCTATTAATCAGGGAACTGTTGTTGTAGCAGCTACTGGAAATAGTGGAACAAGTACAGTGTCATATCCTGCTAAATACGATGGAGTTATTGGGGTTGGAAATGTAAAAAGTGATAGAACAAGAGCATCGAGTTCTCAATATGGTGTAGGACTTGATATAATGGCTCCTGGAACTAACATTTATAGTACTGTTCCTAATAATAGCTTTGCATTTTACTCAGGTACTTCAATGGCAACACCTCATGTTTGTGGAGTAGTAGGGCTTATGAGAGCTGCAAATCCAGATGCAACAGTAGCTGAAATATGTGATGCTATATTTGAAACAGGTCAGTATGCAGGTCCATCAAATCAATATGGAAATGGTATTATTGATGCTAATGCATGTGTGAATGCTATAACAGGCACTCCAGTAGATCCACCTGCAGAACAACAATTGAGTGTTTCAACTGAATATTCAAGTTGGTGGTTTATGCTATATCAAGATATCACAGTAAAGGATGAAAATAACAACGTAGTTAGCGGTGCTACAGTAAACGTTGAAATTACTTGCCCTAATGGAAGTATAGTAAATAAAAACTTAACTACTGATTCCAATGGCGTAGCTTCTAATAGTATTAGTGCATGGTCATATGGATATGGAACATATACTTATAAGGTAACAGTAAATAAAACAGGCTATGATACAGTTATAATTAATGAAACTGTAAATTTTAATTAGCTAAACAAAAAAATTGCACCCTAAATATAATAGGGTGCAATTTTTTTTGTATTTCCAATAGAGTTAATAATAATGTTAAAAATGCTGGTTCTGCTGCTGAACAGATTAATTATGTTGGCTATGCTATAAAAAATAAGTAATGATAAGATAAAGCAAATGGACGAGGCTATTGACATTAAAAACAAATATTGGTATTATATGAGTATAATAAAAAGTTATCAAATTTTTCGAGAGCAATCTTTAGAAATTTGAGCAATAGAAGTGAGACTTTACAGAAAAGAATATTCTAATCTGTGAAGGAAAATTTTAAACTTTCCTTTCATGGAGAGTTTTTTGTTTTTGTTGAGTTTAAAATGTTTGTTTAAAATATAGATTTAATTGGAGGTATAAAAATGAAAAGAAAAGTAGCTGTTATAAGTGCAATTCTAGAAAGTCCAAAGGAAGCGCAAGCTGAGTTTAATAAGATTGTATCTGATTTCAAGGGTATAGTAAAAGGACGAATGGGCATTCCTTATGATGAAATGGGAATATCAGTAATATCAATTATTATTTTTGGAACTATTGATGAAATAAATAGTTTTACTGGTAAAATAGGGAATGTAAAGGGGGTTATAGTAAAGACTTCAATTTCAAAGAAGGAAATATAATTTATGAAAAGCTTACTAAAAAAACTATATAATACTAACTCATTAGATAATGATGAACTTTTATATTTATTAGATAATATGAACGTTGAATATCAAGAGCTGTTATTTTATTATGCAAATAACACGAGGATAAGGAATTATGGGAAAAAAGTTTATATTAGAGGGCTTGTTGAATTTTCTAGTTATTGTAAAAATACATGTAAATATTGTGGAATTAGATGTGAGAATAAAAAAGCAGACAGATATAGAATGGAATTAGAAGAAATAATAAAATGTTGTAATGAAGGAAATAAATTAGATTATAAAACTTTTGTGTTGCAGAGTGGCGAAGATGCGTATTATACAGATGATTTATTAGTTGAAATTGTTTTGAAAATAAAGAGCTGTTTTCCTAATAGTGCTGTTACCCTTTCTATTGGGGAAAAAAGTTATTTAACTTATAAAAAATTATTTAATGCAGGTGTAGACAGATATTTGCTTAGGCACGAAACAGCATCAAAGGAATTATATAAAGAATTACATCCTAGAATGAGCTTTGAAAATAGAATGAGGTGTCTTAATGATTTAAAAGATATAGGGTATCAAGTAGGAGCTGGTTTTATAGTTGGATTGCCTAATCAAACAAATGAAGTTTTAGTTAAAGATTTATTGTATTTGAAAAAGCTTGAACCAGAAATGGTTGGAATTGGTCCTTTAATTATACACCCTGATACCCCATTAAGAAATTTTAAATGTGGTTCGCTAAGTAAAACGTTTACATGTTTAGCTTTAACGAGATTATTGTTACCTGATGTACTACTTCCAGCTACTACAGCTTTAAATGTTGTTGATCCTAATGGATGGGGGAAGGCTTTAAAAGTTGGAGCAAATGTTATAATGCTAAATCTTTCTCCTGGGTATTTACGAAAAAAGTATGAATTGTATAAAGGTAAAGCTGAAGTAGTTGATGAAGCAATAAAATATTTTGAAGAAGTAAAAGAAATAATTAATAAAGCTGGTTACGAAATGGATATGTCAAGAGGAGATCATAAGAGGTGGAAAAGGAAAGAGGGGATATGCTGTGAATAATACACCTAGTTCAAATAGAATTCATATAACGATATTTGGTAAAAGAAATGTAGGAAAATCTTCGCTTTTAAATGCAATTGTTGGACAAGATGTTTCACTTGTATCATCTATAAAGGGAACGACTACTGATCCAGTGAATAAAGCTATGGAGTTAATTCCATTAGGTCCTGTTTTGTTTATTGATACTGCTGGTTTGGATGATGAAGGTGAATTAGGTTCTCTTAGAGTACAAAGAACGCTGAAGGTTCTTGCTAAGACAGATTTTGCAATATATGTTATGGGGATTAATGATATTGATGAAAGTGCTTATAAAGAAGCAGAGAAAAATTTCAAGAAATTTCATATTCCTTTTATGACTGTAATAAATAAAATGGATACTGTTTCTAAAGAAAATTTAAAAAATATAAGGGAAAAATATAAAGATTGGCAAGTGATATCTTCAACTAGAGGCGATAATATATTACAGCTTAAAGACGAACTGATAAAAAAAATACAGGCTGATAAAAAAGAAATACCAATTGTAGGTGATTTAGTTCCATATAATGGAAAAGTAGTCTTGGTAGTTCCTATTGATTCAGAAGCTCCAAATGGTAGGCTTATTTTGCCACAGGTACAGTTAATAAGGGATTGCTTAGACCATGGAATAAAGAGTTATGTAGTTAGAGATACAGAACTCAAGTCAGCTCTTTCTGACTTGAAGGATATTGATTTAGTTATTACGGATTCACAGGCATTTAAGAAAGTAAATGAAATAGTACCTGCAAATATTAAATTAACATCATTTTCTATATTACTTTCGAGAGTAAAAGGAGATATAGATGAATTTTTGAAGGGAATTAATGCTATAGAAAAATTGAGAGATAATGCAAATATATTAATATCAGAAAGCTGTACACATAATCAAAGTCATGAAGATATAGGTAGAGTGAAAATCCCAAGAGGGCTTAATAAGTATACTGGAAAGAAGTTTAATTATGATTTTAAAACAGGGCAAGATTTCCCAACGGACTTAGGGAGATATGATCTAGTGATTCATTGTGCATCATGTATGTTTAACAGAAAAGCTATGAGTACAAGAATAGAATTTTGCAGAGAAAAGAATGTACCTATTACTAATTATGGAATGCTTTTAGCCTATTTAAGCGGCATATTGCCGAGAACAATAGAGATTTTTAAAACTTTTAAAGGAGGTTATTAAATTGTCAAAATTAAAACCTGAGGAATGGGCAGCACAAGTAGTAAAACAAAAGGAAATTGATAAGTATTTAATTAATGGAAAGAGTTTTATTGATGAGGAAACGATTAATAAAAAACTAGCTAGTAATCAAAATCCAGATAAACAATTTATAAGGGATATTATAAAAAAATCTCTTTCGATAACTAGATTGGATCCAGATGAAACAGCTGCATTATTAAATGTAAAAGATGAAGATTTATGGGAAGAACTATATGAGGCAGCAGGAGAAGTAAAACGAAAGGTTTATGATAATAGAATCGTATTTTTTGCACCATTATATTGCAGTAATCTTTGCGTTAATAGCTGTTTGTATTGTGGATTTAGAAAAGAAAATCCTGATGAAAAACGTAGAATTTTAAATATGGAAAAAATAAAAAAAGAAACTGAATGTGTTATAGGTGAAGGACATAAAAGAATGATTGTAGTTTATGGTGAGCATCCTTTATCTGATGCTGATTATATGGCTGATTCAATTAGAGCCGTATATAGTGTTAAGAAAAAAGCAAAACATGGGTATGGCAATATCAGAAGAGTAAATATTAATGCAGCACCTATGTCAATAGTAGATTTAAGTAAATTACATAAAGTAGGTATTGGAACTTATCAGGTTTTCCAAGAAACTTATAATCGTAAATTATATGAAAAGATACATCCAGCTGGCCCAAAATCAAATTATTTATGGAGATTGTATTCGTTACATAGAGCAATGGATGCAGGTATTGATGATATAGCAATAGGTGCATTATTTGGATTATATGATTGGCGTTTTGAAGTTATGGGACTTTTATATCATACAATTGATTTAGAAAGACAATTTGGTATTGGACCACATACTATTTCTTTCCCTAGAGTAACTCCAGCAATTGGTTCAGAACTTAGTACTCAATCAAAATATTTAGTTAATGATGCTGATTTTAAAAAATTAGTTACTGTATTACGTTTATCCGTTCCTTATACTGGATTGATTGTAACTGTTAGAGAAAAGCCTGGAATAAAAAGAGAAGTAATTAAGGTTGGATGTACTCAAACAGATGCATCAACTAAGATTGGTATTGGTGCATATAGTGAAAAAGCTAATCCTAAAGATGATGATACGCAACAGTTTACGCTTGGTGATACGAGAAGATTGGATGAAGTTATAAAAGAATTTGCAGATATGGGCATGATAGCATCATTTTGTACAGCGGGCTATAGATGTGGAAGAACTGGCGATAAAATAATGGGATTATTAAAAGAATGTGTAGAAGGAAAATTCTGCAAGCTGAATGCTGCTCTTACTTTTAGAGAATATCTAAATGATTATGCTTCTGAAGAAACAAGGGTAGTAGGAGAAAAGGTATTGTTAAAAGAAATTGAAAAAATTAAAACAATGCCATTTTATCAAGAACATAATATAGTACAAAAATTTAATCAATATTATGAAAGGATTTCAAATGGAGAAAGGGACTTGTATTTATAAGGAGTTAATAGATATTGCTAAAGGTAAGACGTCAAAAGATAAACTAAATAGTATTGCAGAATTTGTCTATCAAAAATACAATGTAAAGATAAATTTTTGTCAGATATTTGGAAATCGATGGTCTTTTTATGCTGGTTCGATTGATTTAATTACAGTTCAGGCTCGTATTAAGTTGACAGATAAAATAGGAATATTTATTGAAGACAATAATTTGGATGAACATGTTTGGAATGAGTTATTATCAGATATAAAAAAAGTAATTTAAAGCAGTAAAATACACCTTTTTCCCTTTGATATGCTCCCCTTAAGGTAGACAGTAGAAATAAATAAACTGTTTATTTTAAGGAGGAGTATTTTTTATGGGAAGGAAATCTTAACTAGCTAAATATATACTTGATGGAGAAGAAGGTTTCAAGGATCATACAGTTGTATATGTAATTAAATGATTGACATATAATAATAATTGTAATATACTTTCATTGATTAGATATTCGGGAGCTTGTTTATAGGCTGAGAGGAAACTTTAGTTTCGACCGTACCTGATTTGGATAATGCCAACGTAGGGATAAATTATTGATTATAAATATTAAAGTATTAATCACGAAAATTTATAGGGCATATCCGAATGGGTATGTCCTTTTCTTTGTTATTTAAATCGATAACTATTTGCCAGAATAATCTAAATAAATTATTAGGAGTTAAAATGAATAAATCAACAAAATTAACAAATGCTAGCCAAGGGCTATTGTGGTTTGGTGCTGCTATATCATTGGCAGAAATATTGACAGGTGCTTTAATTGCTCCAATTGGATTTGAAAAAGGATTATTAGCAATTGTAATTGGACATGTTATAGGATGCGTTATATTGTATTTTGCAGGATTAATTGGAGCAAAATCTAAATTATCAGCTATTGAATCAACTCGTTTATCATTTGGAAAATATGGTTCTTATATTTTCTCTGTTCTAAATATTCTACAACTTGTTGGTTGGACAGCAGTTATGATAATCAATGGTGCAAAAGCTATAAATGTAGTTACGCTTAATTCATTCAATTTTCAAAATGAAATAGTTTGGTGTGTTTTGATTGCTGCACTTATGGGTGTGTGGATAATTATTGGATTTGAAAATTTGAGCAAAGTTAATAAAATAGCGGTAAATTTATTATTTATATTTGTTGTTATTTTAGGATTTGTAGTGTTTAAGTCTAATTCAAAAATTGTATTTGATGCATCGCAAAGTATATCATTTGGTGCTGCTGTAGAATTAAGTGTTATTATGCCTTTATCATGGTTGCCGTTGATATCAGACTATACTAAAAGTTCTAAAGATGAGACAAAGGGTACTCTATTTAGTGCTATAGGTTATTTTATCGGAAGTTGTTTTATGTATATCATAGGTATTGGTGCAGCATTATATGCAGGAAATTCTGATATTTCAGTTATTTTATCAGCTGCTGGTTTACCAATTATTGCACTTGTTATAGTAATGTTTTCAACTGTAACAACAGGATTCTTAGATGTTTATTCTGCTGCTGTAAGTTATGTTAATCTTAATAAAAAGGCAAACGAAAAAATAATTTCAGTTATTATTTGTATCATAGGATTAGTAATAGCTATAACTGTACCAACGAGTCAATTTGAACCGTTTCTATATCTTATAGGTTCAGTATTTGCACCATTATTTGCAATTACAATAACAGATTTCTTTATAATTAAAAATAATAAATTGAATAAAAACAATGTATTTAATTTAAAAAATTCTATTATATGGGTTATAGGCGTTGTATTATATCGAATTTTCATGAATATAGATACAATATTAGGTAGTACATTGCCTGTAATGGTTGCTATATCTATAATCTGTATAGTAGTAAATTACATAATAAAATCAATAAAAAAATAATATCTTTTGGAGGAAAAGACAAAATGTTTGAACAAATAATAACTAATGTAAAGAATAAAACACCACTTGTGCACGCGATTACAAATTATGTTACTGTAAATGACTGTGCAAATGCAATCCTTGCTTGTGGAGGTTCACCAATCATGGCTGATGATGCAAATGAGGTTGAAGATATAACAAGTATATGTAACTCACTTGTTATTAATATTGGAACATTGAATAAGAATACAATTGAAGCAATGGAGCTTGCAGGTAAAAAGGCAAATGAGATTGGGCATCCTGTTATTTTGGACCCAGTAGGAGTCGGTGCTTCTGCATTGAGAAATCAATGTGTTAGTAGACTTTTGAAGTCAGTTAAATTTTCTGTTATTAGAGGAAATATATCAGAAATAAAATCTGTTTATAAAGGTAGTGGTTCAACAAGTGGTGTTGATGCAAATCAAGCGGATATCGTGACAAAAGACAATATAGATACAACTATTGAAATTGCAAAAGAGTTAAGTAAAACTACAGGAGCGGTTATAGCAATTAGCGGAGAATATGATATTATCACAGATGGTAAAAAAGCTTATATAATTAAAAATGGACATCCTGTGATGACAAAAATTACTGGCAGTGGTTGCATGTCAACTAGCGTGATTGGAGCTTTTGTCGGAGCGAATTATGAGGCTATATTGGATAGCACAGCTGCTGCGGTTGCGTGTATGGGGCTATCAGGTGAGTTAGCTTGTGAAAAAATAGTTAAAAAAGATGAAGGCTTATCTTCACTTAGAACATATATGATAGATTATATAGGCAAGATGGATGAAAAAATGTTAAATAGAGGTATTAAAATTGAAATTAAATAAAAATACAATGCTTATGTATGTTGTAACGGATAGAACTTGGCTAGGTAACAACAGTTTAGCCGAACAAGTTGAAGAAGCAATAAAAGCTGGTGCTACATTTGTACAGCTTAGAGAAAAAGATGCAACTCATGATGAATTTTTACAATTAGCTAAAGAAATTAAAAAAATTACTGATAAATACAATGTACCATTTGTTATAAATGATAATATTGATATAGCTGTTGAAGTTGATGCAGATGGTGTACACATTGGTCAAAATGATGAGGAACTTTTAAGTGCAAGAAAAAGATTAGGTGAAAATAAAATTATTGGTGTTTCTACACAAACTGTTGAGCAGGCCAAATTAGCAGAGAAAAATGGAGCAGATTATATAGGGGTGGGTGCAGCATTTTCAACTAGTACAAAAAATGATGCAGATACATTACCACATCAACAATTTGTAGATGTATGCTCTTCTGTATCTATTCCAGTTGTAGCGATTGGTGGAATAGATAAAGATAATATCATGAAGCTAAAAGAAACACATGTTGATGGTGTAGCAGTTATATCTGCTATATTTGCAAAAAAGGATATATATAAGGCAACTTCAGAATTATTAGATTTATCGAAGCAAATGGTAAATGATTAATGAAGTACGCAATATTTGATTTAGTTTTAATGAAATGGAGGATATATTATGAAAAAAGTTTTAACAATTGCTGGTTCTGATTGTAGTGGTGGAGCAGGTATTCAAGCTGATATAAAGACTATAACTGTTCATAGAATGTATGCAATGAGCGCTATAACTGCACTTACAGCTCAAAATACTACGGGGGTATATGGTATATTAGAGGCTGACAAAGATTTTGTTGCTAATCAAATGGATTGTATATTCCAAGATATTTATCCTGATGCTGTAAAAATAGGGATGGTTTCTAATGCTGAAATAATAAAAATTATAGCTGATAAGCTAAAGGAATATAATGCACAAAACATAGTTTTAGACCCAGTTATGGTTGCTACAAGTGGTAGTAAGCTTTTGAATGATGATGCAATTGATACGCTTGTCAATAATTTGATTCCTCTTGCAACGGTTATAACTCCAAACACAAGAGAAGCAGAATGCTTAACTGATATACAGATAGAAACAAAAGAAGATATGGAATTAGCAGCAAAGAAAATTTCAGAAAAATACAAAGGGTATATATTAATAAAAGGTGGCCATTTAAAAGAATGCAGTGATGATTTATTATTTGTAAATGGTGTGTCATATTGGTTTGAACAGGAAAATATTCAAAATGACAATACTCATGGAACAGGCTGTACATTATCTTCTGCAATAGCATGTAATCTTGCAAAAGGTTTAGATATAGTTGAAAGTATTAAAAATGCAAAAGAATATATAACAGGAGCTTTAAAAGCAAATTTAAACATCGGAAAAGGCAGTGGACCTTTAATGCATAACTTTAATATATAAATATTTGAATTAAGGCAATAATCAAAAATGGTATCTATACTTTAAAAAGATACCATTTTTGACTGTCAATTTCATATTTTATTTCATATATATCTTTTTCGTTCTGAAGGCATGTAAATACAATTCTGTGATTTCCAGCAAGAAGCTCGTCGTGTGTTTTTACAACCTTATCAATTTGTATAGTTTTTTCATCCTCACGCTTAAATCTAAGCGGTATAATAGTTCCATCAGGTTTAAAAGCTGCCAAAACTTTAATGTTTTCATTTACAATTTTCATTTAAATAATCATACTCCTTACAAATTACTACTCATTCCGATATATTCATCTGATGGATAGCCTCCAAGTAAAGGTTGAAAATCTGTGTTTGCAAACATTCCTCTAATTATTGAGGTGTCACCATACTTATATCTTATTTTATCAATAGTTTTGTCTAAATCTTCGTTTTTTTTCGTTTCGTTATCTTCAAATATACTTATTTGTCTTGATGTACTAAAATCTAAATCTGAAACTCCTACTCCAAGTTGCCTAATAGGATTTCCATCCCAAATGTTGTCAAACAAATTGCATATGTTTTCATATATAGTATTGGTACAATCTGTTGTAAATGAAAGCTTTCTTTGTCGTGATAGATATGAAAAATCACTGTATTTTATTCCTATACTTACAACTGTACAGTAAGCTTTTGCTTCTCTTAGTCTCCAAGCAGTTACCTCTATAAGACTTAAAAGTATTGTATGCGCAGTTTCTTTATCAGTAACATCAAATTTTAGTGTGCTACTATTGCCAACACTCTTAATTTGTTCTTCGCCTTTGAATTCTGAGTTATCTTTTCCCCAAGAATAATTGTAAATTAGTCTGCCGTGTGATTTTAAAAGTGCGGATAGTGCATTGTAATCATAATTGGCTAAATCTCCAATAGTGTGAATACCTATTTTTTCAAGCTTTTGATTAGTTTTTCTACCTACCATGAATAAATCACCAACTGGCAAAGGCCACATTTTATCTTTTATCTCATTTGGAAAGCATGTATGACATTTGTTAGGTTTTTCAAAATCTCCAGCCATTTTTGCAAGTAATTTATTTTCCGAAATACCAATATTTACAGTATATCCAAACATTTCGTGAATCTTAGTTCTAATATGATGTGACATTTTTATAGCTTTTTCTCTTGACATATCAGTAAACCTTATAAAACACTCATCTATACTAAACGGTTCTACATCTGGAGTAAATGTTTTTAAAAATTCTCTTAGTTTTTTGCTTGCTTTAGTATAAATGTTATAATCAGGAGGAACAACAAGTAGGTTAGGACATTTCTGTCTTGCTTCAAACAAAGATTCTCCAGTTTGGATTTTATATTTTTTAGCAGGTACAGATTTAGCTAACACTATACCATGCCTGCTTTTTTCGTTTCCTCCTATGACAGAAGGGACTTCGCGTATATCCCTTTCTATACCAATTTGTTTTTCGTGTGTAGCTTGCCATGATAAAAAGGCAGAGTTTACATCAATATGCATAATAATATTTGTAGACATTATAAATCACCAGAATTCTTTATTTGTATTTATTATAGCAAACAATCGTTCGAATGTAAATATATATTTTTTATTCTTCTATAGAAACTATTATATCATATATATAATTTACCATAATTTTAATTATAATAAAACTTTTAAATGGCAATAATATATATGTCTTTAAAATTTGATTATCTAAGAAACAGAAAGGTAATAACTGGCAATGAAAAACAAAATTAAATTATATGGATTTAATAATTTAACTAAAACTTTAAGCTTTAATATTTATGACGTTTGTTATGCTAAAGGAGAAAAAGAACAAAAAGAATATGTTGATTATATTGATGAACAATACAATTCAGAAAGACTTACCAATATTTTATGTGAAGTTACCAATATAATTGGAGCACATGTGTTAAATATTTCTAAACAAGACTACGATCCCCAAGGAGCAAGTGTGACTATACTGATATCAGAAGACTCTATAGATGAAAAAATATTAGATAATTCTTGTAATGGTGGAAAGCATATTTTGAAACCCAAAACGGTACTTGCGCATTTAGACAAGAGCCATGTAACTGTGCATACTTATCCTGAATATCATCCATACAATTCAATAGCGACATTTAGAGTGGATATAGATGTATCAACCTGTGGGAAAGTTTCACCGCTAAATGCGCTTGATTATCTTATAGGAAGCTTTGATTCAGATATTATAGCTATAGATTATAGAGTTAGAGGATTTACAAGAGACGTTAATGGTAAAAAATGTTTTATTGATCATGAAATACGTTCTATTCAAGACTATATAGATGAAGAAACATTAAAAAAATATGACGCAATGGACATGAATGTATATCAAACAAATTTGTTTCACACAAAAATGCTTATAAAAGATATAAATCTGCAAAATTATTTATTCAAAATGGATACAAATGAATTTTTGCCACAAGAAAGATTGTCAATTAGCAACAATTTGCGTAAAGAAATGATAGAGATTTTTAATGGCTTAAATATATATGATAAATAAATAATATTTTGAAATTACGGAGGTAAAAAAATGGAATTATGGTTTACAGAAAATCACTCAGAAGAAGTTAGATTTTCAATAAAGGTAGATAAACAATTATATTCAGGACAAAGCCCTTTTCAAAGGATAGATATACTTGATACAAAGGAATTTGGAAGAATATTTACACTTGATGGATATATTATGGTAACTGAAAAAGACGAATTTATATATCACGATATGATTGTACATGTTCCAATGGCAACAAACCCTAACATAAAAAAAGTATTAGTAATAGGTGCTGGAGATGGTGGAACAGTTAGAGAACTAACAAGATATAAAACTATAGAAAAAATTGATATGGTTGAGATAGATAAACAGGTTGTAGATGTATGCAAAGAATATTTTAAACAAACTGCATGTGCCTTTGAAGATAGTAGAGTAAATTTATACTTTGAGGACGGAATAAAATTTGTGAAAACAAAATCTAATGAATATGATTTAATTATAGTAGATTCAACAGATCCAATTGGACCAGGAGAAGGACTATTTACAAGAGAGTTTTATAAAGATTGTTTTAATGCTCTTAATGATGATGGAATACTTGTAAATCAACATGAAAGTCCATATTATGAAATGTTTGCAAAGCAAATGAAAAGAGCACATAAACGTATAGAAGAATTTTTCCCAATATGTAGTGTATATCAAGTTCACATACCAACATATTCATCAGGACATTGGTTGTTCGGATTTGCTTCGAAAAAGTATAATCCTGTAAATGATTTAGATGCTAAGGCGTGGAATGATTTAGGTTTGGAAACTAAGTATTATAATACAGATATTCACGTAGGGAGCTTCATGCTACCAAACTATGTTAAGGATATGCTAAAAAAATCTTGTGAAGAAGAATAAAAAATATATTATTAAAATGAAGGTAGGTTAGCACATACATACTACCTATCTTCTTTTTTTATTAATTCTTGTTCTCTTTCGTTTAAAATCTGTTCTTTTTCTTCTAATCGTCTTTCTTTTTCTTTGAGCCTAAATTCCATAGCTTTTAAAGCTTTTTCTTTTAATTCAAGACTTTTTTGCTTTGCCTTTAAAATAGCATCAGTAGAAGGCTTAGATGCTTTTTTTATATAACAGCTATTTGTAAATTGATAATATTCTTCATCTTTCATAAAAATCACCTCTGAAATAATATAATTATTATATCATAAAGTAATATAACAATAAATAACCAAATATGTTGATTATAGTATCATATAATGGTAATATAATGATAATTATATTGTTTTAAGGAGGCAGTTAGTATTAAGATGGAGAATTTAAGTAAAAAAAGTCCAAAACAAACAATCTCACAAATAGGGGTAGCATTATTTATATTTGTGTTAATAGCACAAGCAATTCAATTTCCGTTAGTTAAGATAATGCTATTATTTGATGAAAATGTATCATCACAACCATGGTTCCTATTTGTAGTTTCTGCAATAAGCTTGTATTTGATAGGATTTCCAATTTATTTAATACTTATGAAGAAAATACCTACTAAAAAATTGGTTAAACCAGAAGAAGATAAAAAATATTCTATAAAAGAAATAATAACATTTTTTCTAATAAGCTATACAGCTGCAATATTATTAAATCTAGTAAGTACAGCAGTTAATTTATTAATATCTATGATGAAAGGCTCAGAAGTGATAAATCCTCTTGAGAAAGTTATTTCAGGATCAAGCATATGGTATGTGTTGATATTTGCATGTATACTAGCGCCAATTATGGAAGAAATAATATTTAGAAAAATACTTATTGACAAATTAAGTAGATTTGGTAGCACGGTAGCCATAGTTATTTCAGCATATGCGTTTGCTTTGTTTCATGGGAATTTGTCACAGCTTTTATATGCTTTTGTATTAGGACTTATATTTGCATATATAACAGTTAAATCAGGTACTGTAAAATACTCTATAATTTTACATGTGTTAGTGAATTTTACAGGATCGTGTGTGCCATTTATAGTTATGAATTTAGGCGAGAATGCAATTGTTGTCTTAGGAATAATTATGTGGATAGTAGTTATATCTGGAATAGTACTTTTTTTCAAAAAAAGAAAAGTATTATTTGCTAAAATTGGAGACAATGTATCAGAAAACGAGGAAGTATATATGAATGGTGAATTAATATATGAAAATGATAAGTTGCCACTTAGTAAAGCTTTTTTTAATGTTGGTATGCTTATGTTTTTAGCTATTTCAATTGTTATGATAATATTTGCTATAATGCAGTAAATAAGTAAGTATTCTAAGAAAAGCCTATAAAAT
Organism: Sedimentibacter sp. zth1; assembly: GCF_017352195.1. NCBI lineage: Bacteria > Bacillati > Bacillota > Tissierellia > Sedimentibacter > Sedimentibacter sp. zth1. Next base: position 481,821 of record NZ_CP071445.1, read on the forward strand.
TGTGTTCAAAACGGGACACAATTTTATAGGCTTTTTTATATACTATTATTCTAATTACAAACTTGTCTCATATATATAGATATATAACTCATAAGCGGAGGTAAAAATGTCTATAAAGAAAAAAAAATCAAAAAAATTTAGTGGATTAACGGATAAAGATGTTAAAAAATCAAGGATTAGATATGGCTCTAATGAAATTACTAAGAAAAAAAACAAATCTTTTTTAGCTCAATATGGAGAAAGCTTTGGAGATCCAACAATTAAAATTTTACTAGTTGCATTATTTCTAAATGTCATATTCTTCATAAAAAATTTTAATTGGTTTGAATCAATAGGAATTGCTGTTTCGATTATTTTAGCAACATTGGTATCTACTATATCAGAGTATGGTAGTCAATTAGCATTTGAAAAACTAATGGAGGACTCTAAAAAAGTAAAATGTAAGGTGTGGAGAAATTATGAACTTATAGAGGTGTTAAGCCAAGAAATAGTAGTAGGAGATTTTGTTCAGCTACAGGCAGGTGATAAAATACCAGCGGATGGAATTTTGACTTATGGCTCTATTGATGTTGATCAATCAGCTTTAAATGGAGAAACAGAAGAAATTCACAAGATTGCAATAGTTGATTTAAATGAAACAAAAATGAATGATAAAAACTTGTTAAATCCCAATATGTTATTTAGTGGTGGGATAGTTTGCGATGGAGAAGGTATAATGTTAGTTCATGCTATTGGTGATAGTACATTTTATGGAACATTAGCATTAGAATTGCAAGAAGAAAAACAAGATAGTCCACTGAAAAAGCGACTAACACAATTAGCAAAAACAATTAGTAGATTTGGATATTTGTGTGCTATATTGATATTTTTATCATCCTTGTTTAATTCAGTAGTTATAAGCAATGATTTTAATATAGTAAAAATTGCAACATATATATTTACGCCATATGCTTTAATTCATGATGTGATAAGAGCAGCTCTTCTTGCAGTAACTATTATAGTTGTAGCTGTACCTGAGGGTTTGCCGTTGATGATAACAGTAGTTTTATCATCAAATATGAAAAAGATGGTAAAAGATAATGTATTGGTTAGAAAACTTGTAGGAATTGAAACAGCAGGAAGTTTAAATATTCTTTTTACCGATAAAACTGGAACATTAACAACAGGTAAATTAAAGGTAGATACTTTTATTTCAGGTGATTGTACGAGTTATAGAAGTTCGTATGAATTAAATAAATGTAAAAAACTATGGAGATTATTATACATATCGTCAATTTATAATAATAGTTCTCAAAAGGGAATAGAAAATCACAAAAAGACAATAATCGGAGGTAATTCAACAGATAAGGCTATATTTGAGTACGCTCTAAGGCATCCAGTTAAAAATTTGAATATAAACAAACTAGATATTATTCAGTTTAAAAGTGAAAATAAATATGCAACTACTAGTATTTCGGGTGATTTAAATATAACACTTATAAAAGGAGCTCCTGAAAAAATATTACCAAAATGCACAATGTATTATGATATTAATGGTAATAAGTCAAATTTAAATAATATTTTTACTATAACCACTAAAGTAAGAGAATTATCCAATAATGGTATAAGAGTTCTTGCTATTGCAACATCTGAAAAACATATTTCACAAGGTTCTCAAGAAAATAATTTTTCAAATTTAACCTTGGTAGGTGTAGTGGGTATAAGGGATAAAATTAGAGAAAATGCATATGAAAGCATTGATGAGGCTACAAAAGCAGGTGTGCAAATTATCATGATAACAGGTGACGGAAGAGATACAGCAACTGCTATTGCAACAGAGTTAGGATTGTTGGAGGATAAAAATAAAAGAGTAGTAATTACATCAGATGAACTAAATAAAATGGAAAACAAAGAAGTAAAAAGAATTTTTCCATCACTTAAAGTAGTTGCAAGGGCACTACCAAGTGATAAAACAAGACTTGTTAAAGTAGCTCAAAATATGGGTATGGTAGTAGGAATGACAGGCGATGGAGTTAATGATGCTCCGGCTCTAAAAAAAGCAGATGTTGGTTTCTCAATGGGTAGTGGTACTGAAATAGCTAAAGAGGCAAGTGATATAATTATTTTGGATAATAACTTTTTATCAATAACAAAAGCGATACTTTATGGAAGAACAATATTCAAAAGCATAAGAAAATTTATTATATTTCAGCTGTCTATCAACGTTTGTGCAGTTGGAATATCGTTGATAGGACAATTTATGGGGTTTGATACACCTATAACGGTAGTTCAAATGCTATGGATTAATATGGTTATGGATACACTTGCGGGCTTAGCATTTGCTGGTGAATCGCCACTTCCAGAGTATATGGAGGAAAAGCCTAAAAAATTGAATGAAAAAATTATTAATAAATACATGGGTTCGCAAATTTTGTTTGCAGGAGTATTTACTACGTTAATGTCAATAGCTTTTTTGAAATTGCCTATAATCAATAATTTGTTTAGGCAATCATCAAATGATAGATATTTGCTCACAGGATTTTTTGCATTTTTTATGTTTGCAGCAGTATTCAATAGTATGAATGCAAGAACTCAAAGATTGAATTTATTTGCACATTTATTTAAAAATAAAGCATTTGTAGTTATAATGACTCTTGTTTTAGTAACTCAGATAATTTTAATTTACTTTGGGGGACCAGTTTTTAGGGCATATGGATTAACGTTAAAAGAGCTTAGAATATGTATTATGTTTGCCTTTTTAGTAATTCCAATAGATTTAATTAGAAAGGCATTACTAAGAATGAAGGCTACAAAAGAGGAAATTGCAAAATTTTTATAGTATAAAAATGTTTATTTATAAAAAAGATTATTTAAAAATTATTTTTGAAAATCTCTTGACATTAGTATGATACTATAGTTTAGTATTATACATAGAGGTGATATCAATGAAAAAAAATTTTTTTAGGTATGTGGTACCTTCTGTTTTAGCAATGTGGGTATATGCTTTATACACTATGGTGGATGGCATGTTCGTTGCTAAAGGTGTTGGTGAATATGCATTAGCTGCAATCAATTTATCGATGCCAATGATAAATACAATATTTGCTGTTTCAATATTATTTGCTATTGGAACTTCAACAATTACATCAATTTTCTTAGGTCAAAAAGAAATAAGAAAAGCAAAAGAAGCTTTTAGTATGAATATGAGTGTGCTTTTTGCCACTTGAATAGCTTTTATTGTTTTATGTTTGCTTAACATTGATGCTTTAGTTAATTTTCTTGGAGCAACAGATGCTACAAGGGAATATGTTAAGGAATATTTAACAATAATATTGTTCTTTAGTTGCTTTCAAATGTTGTCTTATTATATGGAGGTACTAGTAAAAGCAGATGGTTATCCTAAATTAGCAACAATCGGTGCATGCACCGCAGCTTGTTGCAATATAGTTTTAGACTATATATTTGTTATTAAACTAGGTTTTGGGATTAAGGGTGCAGCTTATGCAACAGGAATTGCCCAAATGCTTTCCGCAACACTGTTTTTTATACATTTTCTGAGAAAAAAATCTATATTAGGATTTTGTAAATTTAGAATTAGTTTATCGACAATTAAACGTACACTATGTATTGGTTTTCCAGATTTTATAGCTGAAATTTCAACAGGAATTACTATATTTATGTTTAATAAGGTAATATTGCTTACGATAGGTGATATTGGAGTTGTAACATATACTGTTATTTCATATGCAAGTAATATGGTTTTAAATACAATGCTTGCTGTATCACAAGGTGTACAGCCACTTATAAGCTTTAATTTTGGTAAAAAAGATAATAATGCTATATTTATTTATTTTAAATTAGCACTAAAAGTAGTAACTGTTTTTTCAATATTATCATATGGAATTTGTACTGTGTTTTCCAATACAATTTGTAGAGTGTTTATAAATTCTAATGAAGTTAATTTAATTAATTACTCAATTAAGTCATTAAGAATTTATGCTCTATCCTATTTAATAGTTGGATATAATGTCGTGTTAGCTGGTTTTTATTCATCTGTAGAAAAACCAAAATTTGCACTAGTTATATCTCTTGGCAGAGGACTTATAGTTATATCAATTGTTCTTGTATTTATGACAAATCTATTTGGAGATACAGGCATTTGGTTATCACCATTTATATCTGAAATATTGGTTTTAATTGTTTCGATTGGAATATTTATAAAACAATTTTTGTGCTATTTCAACAATAAAAAAATATCAAACAAAATAAAAATAATTCAACAATAATATAAATCTAAAATTATCAAAACATGAGGATTACACCTCATGTTTTTTCATACGCATAATAAATTATTTTATACAAAAATTTCCTTTAATTCACTGAATTATTGTGTCAATTTATAAATTATAAAGTAGAATAATATGTTAAAGCTCAGATAAACGTTGAAAAATAGGGAAAAACACAGGTTGACTTTGAATTGTATGCTATGTAATATTAAGTTAAAAATACAAAAGGGGTGTTATTTGTTATGAAAAAGTTTAAATTTGTCTCTATGTTTTTAACATTTCTATTGCTAATGTCATGCTTTACAAGCTCATTAGCAATAGAGCAAGATCAAACAGTTCAGCTATTAAGTCAGAAGCATAATAGTGAAGAAAAGATTAAGGTTATAATAGAGTTATTTGATGAAAGTATTATAGACCATAGTGTAAATCAAAACTTAAATTCCAAAGAATTTATTCAATCTAGTCAAGCAAAAGCTTTAAGAAAAAAATTGGTAGGAACACAAAAACAAGTTCAAGAGCAAATAAGTAAGCAATTAAATTATGCAATAGAGTATAAGCATAATTATACTTATACATTTAACGGTTTTGCAGCAAAAATTCATGCATTAGATTTGGACAAGATAAAGGCGTTGCCAAATGTAAAAGATGTTTATGTTGATGTAAAGTATGAAAGACCAACTCCAGATATGACATCTGCAACTGACATAACATATGCTCCATTAATATGGGATTTGGACTATAAAGGAGAAGGAACAGTTGTAGCAGTTATAGATACAGGCATAGATCCAAACCATGAATTGATGGTTTTGTCAGATGACAGCACAGCTACACTAACTAAAGATAGCATAGCTGCTGTTTTAGGAGAATTAAATGCAAAAGAAATCAAAAATAATTTAACTGTAGATGGTGTTTATCAATCAGCTAAAATGCCATATACATTTGATTATGCAGACAGTGATACAGATGCAACTGTAGGAAATAGCGAACATGGCGTTCATGTTTCAGGTATAATTGGAGCAAATATGGCTAATTGTCCAGAACAGTTTAACGGTGTTGCACCAGAAGCACAGATAATTGGTATGAAAGTATTTTCTGATGCTGAGGATGGAGCATATTCATCAGATATATTTGCCGCTGTTGAAGATTCAGTAACACTTGGCGTTGACGTAATGAATTTAAGCTTAGGTAGCCCTGCTGGATTTACCAAATATGTAGGTTATAAAGAGTTAGATTCTGCAAGAATATATGACAATGCAAGAAAAGCTGGAGTAATAGCTATGATTTCAGCTGGAAATGAAGATCATATAGGCGCAGGCGGAAATTATATGGGTTATCCAACTACTAAAAATACTGACACAGCATTAGTTGGAAGTCCATCAAGCAACTATTCTGCAACATCAGTAGCAAGTATGGAAAACACATTTCAGAATTCTAAATACATTTATAGTGCAAGTTTAGATAGACGTATTGTATATGCTGATATATCTGAAGATAACCCAGATGGCCAATTCCCATTTATAGAAACATTGAGTGGTTCTACATATGAATATGTATACTGCGGAATAGGTGAAGAAGAAGACTTTGAAGGGAAAAATTTAGACGGCAAAATAGCATTAATATCTAGAGGTGCTATAAATTTTAGTGATAAGGTTGCTAATGCGGCTATACATGGTGCAATAGGAGCAATTGTGTTTAATAACAGAGATGAAGATAGATTAGTAAATATGTCTGGTACTGAAACTCAATCAATACCATCATGCTTTATATTTATGGAAGATGGTATAGCACTTTTTAATGCTGAAGTTAAAGAAATAACGGTAGATAACGAACTTATTGGATTGGTACCTAATAAAACAGCTGGTCAAATGAGTGGTTTTACATCTTGGGGACCAAATCCTGATTTATCATTCAAACCTGAGGTAACTGCACCGGGTGGTAAAATATATTCTACTATAAGCAATAATGAGTATGCTGTTATGAGTGGAACATCAATGGCAGCGCCTCATGCAGCAGGTGGAGCAGCTCTTGTAAAACAATATATAAATGAAAAATTCTCTAACTTGAAAGATACAAAAAAAGCAGAATTAGTGGAAAATTTAATTATGAGTACTTCTCGTGTAATGTTAGATCCAGATTATTATCAATATTCACCTAGAAGACAGGGTAGTGGTTTGTTGAATCTATATGGTGCAATAAATACAGAAGCATATCTATTGAATAAGAAGACTGGAAAAGCAAAAGTTGAATTAAAAGACAAATTAGGTGATGAGTATAAGGTAACTTTTGATGTAATAAATTTTTCTGATGAAACAAGAAACTATGAATTGCAAGGTTCTGCATTGACGGAACAACCTGTAGGTTGGCCTTATAGTGAAAATGAGTATGTTACGTTCCCTAATGCGTTAATAATTTCATCTGAAATGACTTACAAAGGTGAAAGTATCAATGTTGTTTCAGATGTATCAACATCAAGTGCTATAATAACTGATGGCGAAGCTACAATAGAAGTTAAACCTAACAGTAAAGCTACAATAACTATAAATGTAAAATTGGATAGTGAATATACAGATGCTTTATCAAGTATTTATAGCAATGGATTTTTCGTTGAAGGATTTATCGAATTACTAGCTTTGGATGAAGGGGAACCTAATTTAAGCATACCATATATGGGATATTACGGAGAATGGGATGCTGCTCCTATCGTTGATAGTTTCTTATTATATGATGGAAGTTCATTCTATTTTAATTATAATAATTACTATTATGGTGGACTTATGTATTCACCTTCAAATGGTAGTATATTAGGGATAGATTTCAACGGAATGACTGATTACAATTATATTACAATAACTCCTAATGGTGATGGTAAAGAAGATGACATAACAGCTAATATTGCTTTATTAAGAAATGCAAGAAATATAGCTATCAGTATAAAAGACGCAGATAATAAGCTTATTAAAAAACTTTCAAGTGATGATTATTATAGAAAAGAAGCATATGATGCAATATATGATATGATTTCAACAACTGATTTTACAGATGGTGGTACATGGGATGGTACTGATAAAAAAGGCAACGTAGTAGAAAATGGACAATATTATTATGAAATAGTAGCAAATATTGACTATAAAAATTCTACTCCACAAACATACCAAATACCAGTATTTTTGGATACAGCAAAGCCTAAGATGACTTCATGCTTTATTACAAATAAAGAGGATAGAAAATTATTAAATATTGTATTAGAAGACAATGGAACTATGGGGTATGTCGAATTTTACAATAACGTTGATGAATTATTCTATGAAGATACTGAAGATATAATGACAGATAATGTTAAATCTTTTATCATAGATGTTACAAATGATGAAAATATTACAATTGTTTGCTCAGATTTAGGAGAAAACATTTTATCTCAAAAGCTTAATATACAATATATAGAAGACAATCCTCTAGTAGGAGAAATATCTATAGATGATACCGAGCCAATAAGACTAATAAGTACAAAATAGTAATAAATCCATAAAAATAAGTTTGATTGCTCAATTAATTATAATAAGTAGTTAAGAAAAAGCAGAACCATTAGAAAATAGTGGTTCTGCTTTTATATTTGGTTATTTACAATAATTTAATCATAAATATACTAAATAGTAATATATTTAGTATAGGGGGGAGAGTATGAAAATCACTTATTTATTAAAATTTTCAGTATTAATGATGATATTGATACTTTTGATGTTTTTGATATTATCACTAATAACATATTTTTTCGAATCAAGCAAAATAGTAGGGTACATATATAATTTTGTAGCGCCAATATGTATTTTTGTAGTAGCGTTTTCATATGCTATGAAATGTGGAGAGAGAGGTTTGTTAAGGGGACTTGAGGTTTGGGCAGTATATTTCATAATTATTAGTTTTCTCAAATTCACCGTGTTAGAGGGTGCTAATATTAATATGTTGAAACACTTAATCTTTATTCCTGTTGGAATAATCGGTGGAATTTTGGGAGTAAATTTTCACAAATAAAAAAAAACTTTTTATTTTATATTAAACATGTTATAATCTAACGGTTAATTAAAGTTTATTTAGGAGGCGTAATATGAAACATATCAAAACTTTAAACAAGACTAAACTTACAGATAACTTAAATCACAAAGGCTGTGGAGAATGTCAAACTTCTTGTCAATCAGCATGCAAGACATCTTGTACTGTAGGAAATCAACAGTGCGAGAATCAATAAATTGTAGTGGTTTTCTACCACTGCTTTTTTATGTTATGTAATGTGACAATTTAATCATTGCATAAAGTAGAATTGCCCACTTTTTATATTAACTAGGGCATTCTTTTTTGTGTAAATGAACTGATGTTAAAATAATATATATAATTAAATTTGGAGGAACTAAATGGTACATTTATTTAAGATTGATGATGTGTTTTCAGCTGTAGATACGAATAGTGGAAGTGTACACATCTTGGATGAAATAACATATGACTTATTGCAAGATGAGTGTTTTAGAACAGAAGAAGAATTAAACAAGTTGTTAAATAAATATAGCAAAGAAGAAATTGATGAAGCTATAGGTGAAATTGAAGAATTAATTAAGAATGGTATGCTTTATACAGAACCTGTAAATGTTAACAAGCACATAAAAACAGCAGTTAAAGCACTTTGCTTAAATGTTGCACATGATTGTAATTTAAAATGTGATTATTGTTTCGCTTCACAGGGGAATTTTGGTGGAACACCATGCTTGATGCCATTTGAAGTAGGTAAGAAGGCATTAGATTTCTTGGTTGCGAATTCAGGAAATAGAATAAATCTCGAAGTTGACTTTTTTGGTGGAGAACCCTTGATGAATTTTGATGTTGTAAAACAATTAGTTCATTATGGAAGAAGCATAGAAAAAGAGCATAACAAGCACTTTAGATTTACGACAACTACTAACGGTGTATTGTTAGATGATGATAAAATAGATTTTATTAATGAAAATATGGACAACGTAGTATTAAGTTTAGATGGTAGAAAAGAAGTTAATGATAGAATGAGAAAAACTATTAATAACCAAGGTAGCTACGATATAATTGTTGAAAAATTTAAAAAATTAGTAGAGAAAAGAAAAGATAAAAGTTATTTTGCAAGAGGAACTTTTACAGCATACAATCTTGATTTTTCAGAAGACGTTAAACATATGCACGAATTAGGGTTCAAAAGTATTTCTGTAGAGCCTGTAGTTACTGAACCAACCGAGCCATATGCATTATTAGATAAACATATTGATAAACTAAAGAGTGAATATGAAAATCTTGCTAGATATTTTGTAGAAGCTAATAAAAATAAAGAAAATGGATTTGATTTCTTTCATTTTTTTATAGATTTTGATAACGGACCTTGTCTTTACAAACGTTCAATAGGATGTGGTGCAGGAGTTGAATACTTAGCAGTAACTCCAGAAGGTGATTTTTATCCATGTCATCAATTTGTTGGTGATGAGAGATTTATCATTGGTAATGTTGATAATGGAATAGTTAAAAAAGAAATCTGCAATGGATTTGGCTGTGTTACTGTAAACAGCAAAGAAAAATGTAGAAATTGCTGGGCAAAATACTACTGTAGTGGTGGATGTCATGCTAACGCATTCAATTTTAATGGTACAATAAAAGAACCATATTCAGTTGGTTGTGAGCTTGAAAAGAAAAGAGTAGAGTGTGCTATTTATATAAAAGCTAAGCAACAGCAAAATATGGAATAAAAATCAAATGCATGTACTATAACTGATTGACTAATTTTGAAAGACGTTATATAATTAGATGTTATATTATACTAAAGGAGAAGAATGATGAAAACAAGAAATACAATAATCTTTGCTATTGTCATAGTACTTGTTGCGTTTTTTGCGTATACTTCGATTTGTGGATTATCAATTGGTAATTTCACTATTGATCCTATTTCTGAAGATCTTGAATTAGGTTTGGATTTAAAGGGTGGAGTATATGTTGTATTAGAAGCACAGACAGATATAACAGGTACTGAGCTTGATAGAAAAATGAAAGAAGCAAAGTTGATAATTGAAGAAAGAGTTAATGGTTTGGGCGTATCAGAACCAAATATTACAATTGAAAGTGGTAACAGAATAAGAGTTGAGCTTGCTGGACTTAAAGACCCACAGGAAGCAATCGATTTAATTGGTAAAACTGCACTTTTGCAATTTGTAGATGCCGAAGGTAAAGTTTTATTAACAGGACAAAATGTTAAAGAAGCAGAAGCTATACTTTATGAAAACAAACCTGCTGTTAGCTTGAAATTTGACTCTGAAGGTGCAAAAATATTCAAAGAAGAAACTAAAAGATTAAGTGAAGCACTTGCAAAGGATCCAAAATATGATACAAGCATATCTATAGTTTTGGACGGAAAAACTCAATCTATGCCATATGTTTCAGAGACTATATCTTCTGGGGAAAGTGTAATATCAGGTAATTTTACAACTGAAAAGGCTGCTAATTTAGCAACTGTAATTAGAGCAGGTGCTTTACCAGTTGAATTAAAGGAAATGGAAGTTTCAGCTATTGGTCCAACACTTGGATTAGAGTCTTTTGATAAAAGTGTTAAAGCAGCATTGATAGGAATTATATTAATATTTATATTTATGATAGCAGTTTATAGATTGCCTGGTATCATAGCAAGTATTGCGTTATCTATATATATACTAATAGTTCTTTCATTTATGATTGCAATTCATGCAAAACTTACATTGCCAGGTATTGCTGGTTTGATACTGTCAATTGGTATGGCGGTAGATGCAAATGTTGTAATTTTTGAAAGAATAAAAGAAGAAATAAAAATGGGAAAAACAACAAGAGTTGCTGTAAAATCAGGATTTAAACGTGCATTAACTTCTATTATAGATGCTAATGTAACTACGATGATTTCAGGTCTTGTATTATTCTATTTTGGTACAGGAATGATAAAAGGATTTGCTGTTACATTGATTATAGGTTTGGTAGTATCTGTATTAACTGCAGTTGTAATTACTAGAGCACTCCTCAACTTAGTGATTAGTATGGGTATAGGCAAAAGCCATAAGTTGTTTGGAGTTAAGGAGGTAAAAAATGAAAATTAATGTTACTAAATATATGAAAATGTTCATTACAATCTCTTTAATAATTATATTTACAGGGTTGTTATTTGTTATATTCAGAGGTTTTAATCAAGGTATTGATTTTACCGGTGGTACACTTATACAAATAGATTTTGGTGAAAAAAAATCTGTTGATGAACTTAGAGAGATAACTGATACTTTAGATAAAAACGCAAGCATAGTTCACGCTGGCGATGATCGATCACAAGTTATTATAAGAACATCAAAAAGTATGGAAAATGATGAGAGACTAGAATTCTTTAAATTATTTAAAGAAAAATTTAATTTATCTGATGAAGCTTTAATTAATCAAAAGAAATTTGAACCTTCAATTGGTGGTGAAACACAATTAAAAGCACTAGTTTCAGTAATAATAGCTACTATTTTTATGCTGATATATATTTCAATTAGATTTGAATTTAGATTTGGTATAGCAGCAATTGTTGCGTTATTACATGACGTGTTAATAAGTGTTGCAGTATATGCAATATTTAAATTGCCGCTTAATAGTTCATTTATAGCTGCAATTTTAACAATAGTAGGTTATTCGATAAATGATACAATAGTAGTTTTTGATAGAATTAGAGAAAACGTAAAAGGTATGAGAAAAGCAACATTTGAAGATATAGTTAACACGAGTGTTGGTCAAACAGTTAGAAGATCTATAAATACATCTATAACAACTTTAATGGCTATAGCTGCGTTGTATATTTTTGGTGTTGAATCAATCAAAGATTTTGCGTTGCCATTAATTATTGGTGTGCTTGCTGGTACTTATTCATCAATATTTATAGCAAGTCCTACATGGTATTTTTTATCAACAAGAAAAAGCAAAGTAAATCGTTACAATGCAAATAAAATAAAATAAAATATTAATTTAATAGTAAAATAGCCAAATTCTAATTGTATTTTTAGTGAATATAATTAGAATTTGTTGTTTTATAAAGAATTTTTCAATAATTTAGTAATAATTATTGAAAATAAGCGTCTACATATAGTATAATAAATTAATTAATTAAATATTATAAATTAGAGAGGAGATAAATATGCAATTTGGTTTTATTTTTGCATTAATTGTTTCAATATTAATTTCTGTTTTTGCTATACAAAATGCTAATATGGTTTCCATTGATTTGTTTTTTGCAAGTTTTCAAATATCTCAAGCAGTAGTAATTTTAGTTTCTGTAGCTGTAGGTGCTATCATAGCAGTAATATTGGGAAGTGTAAGACAAATAAAAGGCATGTCGAATACTAAAGACATAAAAAACAAGTTAAAACTTTTTGAATCTGAAAATGCACAGTTAAATCAAGATATTTTGACTTATGAAAGTGATATTGAAGTATTGCGTAATGAAAAAACGGATCAAGAAGATCAGCTTGCTAAGCTTAGAGTTGAAAAAAGTGAGTATCAGGGAAAAATAGATGAGTTAAAAGTGCAATTAAATGAAAAGCAGCAGTATATTGAAAAGCAGCAGATTGCATTAGAACAACAATGTACTGAAAATGACAATAATGTTACTAGTGAAAATGAAAATATTGATAATGCATATTTAGAAGAGGAGAATGAAAAAGGTCAAACTGAAAGTTAATAGTTTTTCAAGTGATGATATAAATCTCATAACTAAAACATTTGGACTTACTGAGATTTCTGCTAATATTTTATTAAACAGAGGTCTTAATACAGTTGAAAAAATAAACTGTTTTTTAAATCCAAAGTTTAAGTATTTTGAAAATCCATTAAATTTTAAAGACCTTGATTTAGGTTGTAAAAGGATTTTAAAAGCATTAACCAATCATGAGAAAATTTTAGTATATGGTGATTATGATGTCGATGGTACAACATCTATTAGTCAATTTGTTCTTTATTTAAGAGCTGCGGGAGCAGATGTTAATTATTATGTTCCTGACAGAGAAAGCGAAGGATACGGAATAAGTGATGGCTTTCTAAATAAACTTGATAAAATGCAAATAGATTTGTTGATTACAGTAGATTGTGGTATTTCTGAAGTTTGTGCTATTGATAAAATTAATACACTAGGTTTAGAGGTGATTTTGATTGATCACCATCAATGTGGAGAAATTATACCAAACGCTTATGCAGTTATTAACCCTAAACAAAAGGATTGCTTGTCAAAAAATAAGAACTTATGTGCTTCTGGATTGAGTTTTAAGTTTTTATCGCATTTAAATACTTACTTAAAAATTGATAACATTGAGAATACTTTGTTAGAATTAGCGTGCTTGGGAACAATAGCTGATATAGTTGAATTAGTTAATGATAATAGAATTATTACTTATAATGGGCTTAAGTTAATTAATAATACTAAATTAATTGGATTAAAAAAATTGATTGAAGTTGCAGGAATAAAAGACAAAAAAATAGATGCGTTTCATATAGGATATATTATTGCTCCAAGAATAAATGCTGCTGGAAGGATGAGTAGTGCTAAAAAGGCAGTAGAACTTCTTTTGTCAGAAGATGAAGAAGTTGCAGAATCGATAGCTAATGAATTAGAAAGTCTAAATATATTAAGGAAAGAAACTGAGCAATGTATTTTTAATGAAGCAATAAAGAAAATTGAAGATAATTTTCTTTATAAAAAAAATATAATTGTTGTTTCAGGTGAAAATTGGCACGAGGGTGTTCTTGGAATAGTAGCATCTAGGATAACTGAAAAGTATGGTAAACCTACGATTGTTATTTCTGTTAAAGGTGAAATAGGAAAAGCATCAGCAAGAAGCTTAGAATATTTAGATATTTACGAATCACTTTGTACGGTGGATTATTTGCTTGATAAATTTGGAGGACATAAGTTAGCAGCGGGATTGACTATCAAAAAATCCAACATAAATGAATTTTATAATGAACTTAATAAATACATTGATAGGATAGTAAATAAGGATAGTGTTCAGAAGGTTATTTGCGTTGATTCATATATTAATGTAAAAAATATTAATTATACATTGTATGAAGAAATACGTAGATTTGAACCTTATGGTCATGGTAACAGTAAGCCTTTGTTTGCTGTTGTTGATTTTTCAATTTATAATTTAAAAATGGTAGGTAAAGATAAAAATCACATTAGTTTTACAATTGTTGATGATAATTTATCTATTAAAGCAATTGGTTTTGATAAAATTACTATATTGCAGAAAATTCTTTTGTCACCACCGTCAATTATTGTAAGTATTAATGAAAATGAGTTTAGAGGGAATAAAGAGCTCCAATTAATTTTACATGATATAGAAGATTTTATTTATGAAAAGCAAGATATTGATAGTAATAAAATAAGAATAGTTAATTCTGTAATTAATAAAACCAAGTCAAAAATAATAAAGACAAATATTTTTGATTTTGCAAATAAAATTAGCAGACTATATAACACTGAAATTACTGTTGACAATATAATTTGCATATTAGAAAATGAAAGTAATATTGAGTATATTTTAAAAAATGGTATACTATACATTAGAAAATAGTAGGAGGGAAACATGAGTTTAAAAGATAAAATCAGAGTATTTGAGGATTATCCAACGAAGGGGATTAGTTTTAAGGATATAACAACATTATTAAAAGATGGTGAAAGTTTTAGAAAATGTATTGACATGTTAGATGAAAAATTTAAAGATTGTCAAGTTGATATAGTAGTAGGTCCAGAATCAAGAGGATTTATATTTGCAACTCCGCTAGCATATTTATTAAATGCGGGTTTCGTTCCTGTAAGAAAACCAGGTAAACTTCCTGGAGAAACAATAAAGTATACTTATGATTTAGAGTATGGCTCTGATTCATTGGAGATTCACAAAGATGCAATTATAAAAGGTCAAAATGTATTAATTGTTGATGATTTATTAGCAACTGGCGGAACAATGAAGGCAACAGCTAATTTAGTTGAACAATTAGGCGGAAATGTAGTTGGTTTAGGCTTTTTGATAGAGCTAGAGGATTTGAATGGTAGAGATAAACTTTCAGGATATGAAGTAGAATCATTGGTTAAATACTAAAGGTTGGATATTTTCAACCTTTAAATATAACGTAAATAAGGGTGATATCATATGATAGAAAACATTTTAAATAGAATAGAATCGTATAGTCCTACAGCTAATGTTGAAATTGTTATAAAAGCCTATACGTACGCTGAAATGGCACATTCTACAGCTCCCGCTCGCTTATCTGGAGAAAGATACTTTATTCATCCATATAGCGTAGCTATAATATTGTGTGATATGCATATGGATGTTCAAACTATTGCAGCTGGATTATTGCATGACGTAGTTGAAGATACTGGAAAAACTTATGATGACATAGCAAAAGAGTTTGGCAAAGAAATTGCGGATATGGTAGATGGTGTTACTAAATTAAGCAAGGTCAAATATAGAAATAAGGAAGAGCGTCAAGCTGAAAGTTTGAGAAAAATGATTATTGCAATGTCAAAGGACATAAGAGTAGTTATTATTAAACTTGCAGATAGATTACACAACATAAGAACATTAGAATATATGCCTGAAAATAAGCAAAAACAAAAAGCTATGGAAACGTTAGAAATCTATGCTCCAATAGCTAATAGACTTGGTATGGCTTCTATTAAATGGGAGTTAGAGGATATATCCTTAAAATATATTGATAGAGAAGGCTATGAAGATTTAGAAGAAAAAGTAAGTCAAAAGATTGAAGAACGAAGAGAATTTATTAAAAGTATTGTTGATATAATAAAACTTAAGTTGCATGAGGCTAAATTATTCATAGAAGAAGTTACAGGAAGACCGAAAAGTTTGTACAGTATATATAAAAAAATGTATTTTAAAAATAAGCCTTTTAATCAAATCTATGACATTACAGGAGTAAGAATTATTGTTGATTCTGTAAAGGATTGTTATGGAGCACTAGGTGTAGTTCATACTATGTGGAAACCAATGCCCGGTAGATTTAAAGATTATATTGCTATGCCAAAGCCAAATATGTACCAGTCACTTCACACAACAGTTATTGGTCCTGATGGTGAACCATTTGAGATACAAATTAGAACTCTAGATATGCATAGAACTGCTGAATTTGGTATTGCAGCTCACTGGAAATATAAAGAGGGCATAACTGAAGAAAGTGATTTTGATGAAAAATTAAATTGGCTTAGACGAATGCTTGAATGGCAACAAGAAACAAATGATCCTGAAGAATTTATGGAAAATTTAAAGGTTGATTTATATTCAGATGAGGTATTTGTTTTTACACCAAAGGGAGAGGTTATTAATTTACCTATTGGTTCTACACCGGTAGACTTTGCGTATAGGGTTCATAGTGCTGTAGGAAATAAGTGTGTTGGTGCAAAAATAAATAGTAGAATTGTACCACTTGACTATAAATTGAAAACTGGTGATAAGGTTGATATACTAACATCAACGAATAGTAATGGTCCAAGTAGAGATTGGTTAAAAATAGTTGCTAGTAGTCAAGCTAAAGCTAAAATCAAAAAATATTTTAAAGAAAAAGACAAAGATCTTAACGTAACTAAAGGCAGAGAGTTACTTGAAAGGGAAGTGAAAAAACAAGGTTATCAGTTAACTGATTTATTGAAAGATGATTGGATTAAGTTGTGTGCTGATAAGTATAACTTATATACAGTAGAAAATTTATATGCTGCAATTTCAATTGGTTCAATAACTGAAAATCAAATATTTACAAGATTAAAAGGAATATATATAGAAGAAAATAAAGGCAAACTTGATATTATTAATGATAATAAAAAGGATGCTATACTTGAAAAGCCAAAACAAATGAGGCAAGAAAAACATTCTTCTGGTGTTGTAATCAGAGGAGTCGATAATGTGAAAATAAGGTTATCTAGATGTTGTAATCCTGTTCCAGGAGATGCAATTGTTGGATTTATAACAAGAGGCAGAGGCGTTTCTGTCCACAGAGCAGATTGTTCTAATATACTTGATTTTACTGATTCAGATGATGAAAGATTCATCGAAGTAGAGTGGGATGAAGCTAAAAAAGGAACTTTTTTGAGTGAAATACAAATTAAGGCTATTGATAGACCAAAGTTGTTGCAGGATATTACTGGATTATACAATGATGCCAAATTGTATGCTACTTCATTAAATTTAAGAATTAATAAGGAAAAAATAGCTGTAATTGATATAACATTTGAAATATCTGAAACAAAACAGCTTCATGAATTAATTAAAAAAATTAGAAGATTAGAAGGAATATTGGATATATACAGAACAAATAAGTAGGAGTTATTATGAGAGCAGTTATACAAAGGGTAAAACACGCAAGTGTTACTATAGATGATGAAATGGTTGGTAAAATTGACAAGGGTATACTTGTGTTTTTAGGTATTTCAGAAGATGACAATGAATCTGATTTAGACTATGTTTTTAATAAAACAGTTGTATTGAGGATTTTCGAGGATGAAAATGGTAAAATGAATAAGTCATTATCAGATATAAATGGAAGCATTCTTGTAGTTTCGCAGTTTACACTTCAGGGAGATGCAAGAAAAGGAAGAAGACCTAGTTATTCAAATGCTGCAAGACCTGAGAAAGCATTACCACTCTATGAAGAATTTATCACTAAATGCAGAAATGCAAATATAAATACTCAAACGGGAAAGTTTGGTGCAGATATGAAAGTTGAACTTTTAAATGATGGCCCAGTAACAATATTATTGGATAGTACTAAATTGTTTTAAGGAGATATATATGATATTAGAAAGATTAGAGGTTACATCATTTTTGATGAACTGCTATATAGTTGGATGTGAAAAAACTAAAAATTGTGCTATAATTGATCCGGGTGGAAGCTTCACGGTCATTGATGACAAAGTATCGTCTTTAGGTTTAACTCCTAAAATGATATTGCTAACTCATGGACATGCTGACCATATTGGAGCAGTTGAAGAGTTAAAGCATAAATACAATATACCAGTGTATGTTCATGAGAAAGATGTAGAATATTTAAAGAACCCTGAATTAAATCATTCATATGATTTATTTAGAAAAAATATGTCATTAGATTGTGATATAATTATGAAAGATGGTCAAATAATTGAGTTAGGTGAACTGAAAATATTAGTAATTCATACACCAGGTCATACGCCGGGTGGAGTTAGTTTCAAGATAGAAAATATTATTATTACTGGAGATACTATTTTTAATCACTCCATTGGAAGAACTGACTTTGAAGGTGGTTCTATGGAACAGATAATAAGTTCTATTAGAAATAAAATTTTTATATATCCAGATGAAACTGTTCTTTATCCTGGACATAACTCACCAACCAATATTGGGGTAGAAAAAAGAGAAAATATGTTTTTAAAACAATATTATAAATAAAGAAAGAAAGTAAGTAATAAAAATATGATTAAATTTTATTTAATAGGTCATGAATTTGAATATGAGGTTAGAAATGTTTTTAGAATATTTGATTTAAATTCTGACATTGAACTAAATTATGTTTCAACAAACTCTATAAAATTGAGTAATTTTAAGGATGATTTGCTAACAGTTTATAGCGAATTAATTGAGAAGAATGGTTCGTTTTATGGTAGCGCAAGGCTTTTTAAGGGTAATACTTTAATTAATGAAAGAACAATTAATTCAGATGATATTATTATTGAAAAAGCAGATGAGAAAAAACTAAAGAAAACAATAGTAAAAAAATCATTATATTATATTTTGTCTAAGTTTTATGATATAAAAGCAGAGTATGGTTTCTTAACTGGTATTAGACCAAACAAAATACTAACACTTGCAATAAGTAATGGATTTTCAGATGAAGAAGCAAAGGCTATTCTTAGAAATACTTATGAGGTTAATGAAGAAAAAATAGAATTATTATATAATATATATTTGATTCAGAAAAAATATATAGCAAAAGAAGAAAATTTAAAAAATTATAATTTATATATTGGAATACCATTTTGTCCAACTAAATGTATATATTGTTCGTTTGTTTCATTTACAAAATATGATAAACATGAAGTAGACAAGTATGTGCAAACGTTAAAAGTAGAAATAGAAGAAACAATAAAATTGGCTATTAGAAGTGGATTAGCACTTAACACAATTTATTTTGGTGGTGGTACACCTTCTGTGTTGAGCTGTGAAAATATTGACGATATATTTGGTATAATACGAAAATATTATGATATTGACAAAGTAAAGGAAATAACTTTCGAAGCAGGTAGACCTGATACGATTACTGAAGAATTATTATCTTGTATCAAGAAAAATGGTGTAAATAGAATAAGTATTAATCCGCAAACGATGAATGACAATACTTTGAAAGCAATTTCAAGAAGACACACTGTGCAAAATATTATTGATGTATACAATTTAGCTAGAACATATGATTTTGATTCGATAAATATGGATTTAATTATTGGATTACCTGGTGAATGTGCGGATGATGTTAATAATTCAATTGAAAGAGTTATTGACCTAAAACCAGATAATATAACTATTCATGCTCTAGCTTATAAAAAAGGTTCTAAATTGTTTAATTCTACTAAAAATTTATCTAAAGATTATGATATGGTTGAAAGTATGTATCATATAACTAAAGAAAATTGTATAAACTCAAATTATATACCATATTATATGTATAGACAAAAAAATATTAAAGCAAACCTTGAAAATGTAGGATATTGTATAAATGGAAAAGAAAGTATTTATAACATTGTAATTATAGAAGAAATTGAGACTATTCTAGCATGTGGTGCAGGTGCTGTTAGTAAAATACTTAAGGGTAACAATAGGCATGAACGTGTACAGAATTACAAGAATTTAGAAGATTATAATGAAAATATACAAAAAAATATTAAGGAAAAAGAAATTATATTGTTTTCATAATAGTTAAGCATTGTAAAGATACAATAATTATAATTGTATGGGGGGGGAAAATATGATAAAGAACTATATGGAAGTAATGGTCGCTGAAATTTTGACAGATTTACTTAATAATAATAAGGCATACAAGGACATTTGTAAATGTGAAGTTTGCATTGACGATATGATGGCTAAGGCTTTGAATAATATAACACCTTTCTATATTACTAGTAAAAAAGGAAAGATTTATGGCGAATATTTTATCAAAGAAAAACAAAATATAGCACATCTGATTACCGAAGTAGTTAAAGCAATTGATTGTGTTTCAAAAAATCCGAGGCATGATGTTATATAAACACCATAATTAATAAACTTATTATTATAATAAGTTTATTTTTTGTTATTCTAGGTCAATACTTTAATATTAATTTACTAAGAAGAGTTAGTATGAATAAACAGTAGCGCTTAGTAGAACCATCAAATACCTTGCAAAAAAAGGTTTCTTATATTATAATCAATCTTATGAAATAGCTAGTAAGATTAATATTATAGGGATAATAATGAATTAAATTAAATACAATATAATTTTAATTATGCTCCCATTATGGGGGCTTTTTATTTTATTGGTTATTTAATAAATTTATGTAAATTTAGAAATTAATCTAACGTACAATAAAGGTAGGTGCACAATTTGATATCATTAGTTTTAGGTTACATATTAGATTTAATTATAGGAGACCCTCAAAATGCTCCTCATCCGATAAGACTTATAGGGAGTTTTATCAGTAAATTAGAAAATAAATTAAGATGCAAGTGTAAAAATGAGAAAGATGAATATAAATCAGGTGTTATATTATGGTTTGTAGTAGTATTTATCTCTTTTTTAATTCCTTTTTTTATTATAACTCTTGCATACAGATATTTGCCCGTAGTTGTTGCTATAATTATAGATGCGATAATGTGTTATTATATACTTGCTACTAAGTGCTTAAAAGTAGAAAGTATGAAGGTATACGCTAAATTGAAACAAGGTAATATTATGGAAGCTAGAAAATTTTTATCATATATAGTTGGTAGAGATACCAAGAGCCTTGATGAAACTGAAATTGTAAAAGCTTGCGTAGAAACTGTGGCTGAAAATACATCTGATGGAGTTATAGCTCCCTTGTTATTTATACTGATTGGTGGCGCACCGTTAGGTTTTATGTATAAGGCAATTAATACACTTGATTCAATGGTGGGTTACAAAAGTGAAAAATACATCAATATGGGAAGATTTTCAGCTAAAGCAGATGATATAGCGAACTATATTCCGGCAAGAATTTCAGCTTATTTAATGATTGTAGCATCTTTTATCATAAAATTAGACTATAAAAATGCTTATAAAATTTATAAAAGAGATAGATATAACCATTTAAGCCCAAATTCAGCACATACTGAATCTGTATGTGCAGGTGCATTAGATATAAAATTAGCTGGTGGTAGCTATTATGGTGGGACTTTTGTAGAAAAGCCTACTATTGGAGATGACATAAGAAAAATTCAATTAGATGATGTAAAAATATCTAATAAACTTATGTATGCAACATCATGGCTATGTTTTTTTGTTGGAATACTAATTAAATTAATAATAGTAAAAGTAATATAATTTAGAAGGGATTGATTAAAATGAACAAAAATTCTCATGGAGCAGATATATATACAGAAGCAACAACCCATAAGATAAACCAAAATGATATAATAGATTTTTCTTCAAATATCAACCCATTTGGCTTTCCTAAAAGTGTTAAATTTTCAATTATAGAAGCATTAGAGTATGCACATAGGTATCCAGATGTTAATTGTAGGGAACTTAGAAAATCTCTTTCTAATTATGAAAATGTAAATGAAAAGTACATATACTGTTCAAATGGAGCAATAGAGTCTATTTTTAGATTAGTAAATTTTTTAAAGCCTAAAAATGCTTTGATATTGGCACCAACCTTTTCGGAATACGAGCAGGCCTTAAAAAGTGAAAAATGTAGTGTTAATTATTATAATTTAACTGAAGAAAATAATTTTTTAATTAAAGATGATATATTGGATTTTATAGATGATAATACAGATATACTTTTTATTTGTAATCCAAATAATCCGACTGGTCAGCTAACAAGCTATGATATGTTAAAAAAGATTATTGAACACTCAAAAAGAACTGGAACAATAGTTGTATTGGATGAATGTTTCATAGAGTTCGTTGATAACTATCAAGAGTATAGCGTGAAAGATTTACTTGATGAATATAACAATTTAATTATAGTAAAAGCATTTACAAAAATTTATGCCATGGCTGGAATTAGGCTGGGTTATTGTCTTTGTAGAAATGAGCAAATATTAAACGGGATAAAAAAATCTGGTCCTGTTTGGAATGTGTCAACCATAGCTCAAGTTGCAGGAGTTGCAGCTATAAAAGAAACAAAATATGTTGAAAATTCACTTATATACATAAAAGCACAAAGGCAATATTTATATAATGAGTTAATTAACCTAGGATTTAATGTATATGCACCAAGTGCCAATTATATATTTTTTAAATCTCAATATAATTGCAATTTGAAAGAAGAATTGATGAAAAATGGTATGCTTATAAGGTCGTGTGGTAATTATGAGGGGTTAGATAATAGGTATTATAGAGTGGCTGTTAAAATGGAAAATGAAAACAAAAAACTAATAAGTGGCTTAAAAGAAATTTTGGATAAATAGATAGGAGTATAAGATATGGCAAAGGTAATAATGGTACAAGGTACAACGTCTAATGCTGGTAAAAGTATTGTTACTGCAGCATTATGTAGAATATTCAAACAAGATGGATACAAGGTAGCACCTTTTAAATCACAAAATATGGCACTTAATTCCTATATTACTAAGGACGGGCTTGAAATGGGAAGAGCACAGGTAATGCAAGCAGAAGCAGCTGGTATAGAGCCTGATGTTAGAATGAATCCTATATTATTAAAGCCAACAGGAGATAAAGGTTCTCAGGTCATATTAAACGGTTCAGTGCTAGGAGATATGAGTGCAAAAGACTACTATAAACAAAAGACTATGCTAATTCCTCATATCCTAAAATCGTACAATTCTTTAGCGGAAGAAAATGATGTAATTGTTATAGAGGGTGCTGGCAGTCCTGCTGAAATAAATTTGAGAGAAAATGATATTGTAAATATGGGTATGGCTGAACTTGTTGATGCACCAGTTATACTGGTAGGAGATATTGATAGAGGTGGTGTGTTTGCATCAATTGCAGGAACACTGTTACTTTTGACAGATGATGAGAAGAAAAGAGTAAAGGGTACGGTGATAAACAAGTTTAGAGGTGATGTCGATATTCTAAAGCCAGGACTTGATATGTTAGAAGATATAACACATGTTGGTGTACTTGGTGTTATACCATATATGAAACTTCAAATAGATGACGAGGATAGCCTTTCGGAAAGGTTGGACAATAAAAATGAACTTAAACTTATAGATATTGCTGTTATAAAGTTACCAAGACTTTCAAACTTTACTGATTTCAATGTATTTGAAATGTTCAATGGTGTTTCAGTTAGATATGTGTCTAATGTACATGATTTGTGTGATCCTGACATGGTAATTTTACCTGGTACAAAAAATACAATTGAAGACTTGAAATGGCTACGACAAAGCGGGTTAGAAGCTAAAATACAGCGATTTGCACATCAAGGCAAGCCGGTTTTTGGAATATGTGGTGGGTATCAAATGCTTGGTGATAAAATATATGACCCAGAAAGTGTAGAGTCTGGTGGAGAAATTAGAGGATTGGGACTTTTAAATACTGAAACAACTTTTTATCAAGAAAAGATTAGAACACAGGTTAAAGGAAAGTTTAAAGAAATTAATGGACTATATAATTATTTGTCGAATATTGAATTTGAAGGCTATGAAATACATATGGGAGATACAAATACACAAAATGTAGAACCACTTAGTTCTATAAATGTAATTTCTGATACTTTAGCTAATAAAGTTAAAAATGATGGTGTTGTAAATAAAAATGTTGCTGGCTCATATATACATGGTATATTTGACAATAGCAATGTTGCAAATGCAATAGTTGAAATGCTATATGATAGAAAAGGATTAAATAAAGAGGAATTAGAAGGTTTTGATATAAATCAATTTAAAAATTCGCAATATGATTTATTAGCTGATACCGTTAGAAAATCATTAGATATGGATAAAATATATGCTATAATAAAATAAATATAAAAGTAGGGGGTATTTATGGAACTGAAATTGGTAACAGGAAGAGCAAAAACAGGTAAATCGACGTATTTATACAATGATGCCTTAAGTAAACTTAATTCTAATACAGGTACAAATTTATTGTATGTAGTTCCTGAACAAATGACATACTCTACTGAGCTTGAAATTATAAATAAAACAAATGACGCTGGACTTTTGGATTTACAGATAACAAGCTTTAAGAAGTTAGAATATATGGTTTTTGATGAAGTTGGAGGATTGAAGCTCGCAGATATCAATGACTATGGTAAGATAATGCTATTAAAGCAAATTTGTGATAAAAGCATAGATGAATTGAAGGTATATAAGAAAGCCTTATATAAGGATGGATTTTTAAGAGAATTTAACTCGTTCGTTAAGGAACTTAAAAAAAATAATATTAATACCAAAAAATTAGAAGAGATAAATCTTGATGGTATAAAAAACGAACTATTAAAAAGGAAATTATCTGATATCATTATGATCTATAGAAATATGGAGAGTATGACCAAGGACAATTTCTTTGATGATGAAGATAAGACTGATTATTTTGTAGAAATAATAGAAAAGTCAAATATAATTAAAAATTCATATATTTATATAGATAACTTTGAAAGTTTAATTGGACAAAGACTTAGAGTTATTAAAAAATTAGTTGAACATTCAAAGGGTGTAATGATAGCTCTAAATATTGACAACAATTGTCTTGGATATTTAGAAAGTATAGATGACTATGAAATTTTTAAAGTTACCTATGATACTTTAAGACAGTATGAGAAAATAGCAGAAGAACTCAATTTGAAAATAGACTATGTAAAACTTGAAAAATCATATATTTCTAATTGTGAAATTAAAGCTATTGAAGATAATATGTTTAAAATTTCTTCTAAACATTTTACACAGGATTTAAAAAATGTACATGTTTCTTCATCAATGAATAATTACACAGAGATTGAAAATGTCTGCAAAATCATAACTACACTTGTTCGAGATAAAGGATATAGATATAAGGATATTGCAGTTGTTACCGCAGGTATGGATATGTATGAGGTGAATATAAAAAAAGTATTTACTAAGTTCGAAATACCATATTTTATGGATGTAAAAAAAGATATAATGAATAATCCATTTGTCAAATATATTTTGTCAATACTTGATATGTTAAACTATAACTTTAAGCATCAAAGTGTATTTGAATATTTTAAAACTGGTTTTTCAGGACTTGACTTTGGTGAGGTTGATAAATTAGAAAACTTTGCGCTTGAATACGGTATAGAAGGAAATAGATGGTTTAGAAAATTTACCATGAATCACATTGATGTTGATTATTATGAAAATTTAAGAAAAAAATTCGCCAAAGATTTCTCAAGCTTGAGAAAAGAATTTAAGAATTTAAAGACATCTGAAGATATAACTATATTTCTATATAACATATTTAAAAAGCATAAAATCCAAGAAAAAATAATACAAAAGGTTGATGAATTTAAACACACAGGCAGATACGAACTTTCATTTATCAATACTCAAGTTTGGAATGTAATTATAGATATTTTTGAGCAGATTATATTAACGAGTAAAGATGTTGAAATATCAACAATACAGTATAGAAAAATATTAGAGTCTGGGTTAATGGAAATAGAACTCGGAATTATACCACCAACATTGGACAAAGTTGTGGTTGGTGATTTAGACAGGGCGTTTATCAATAGTTATAAGACTATATTTTTAGTTGGAGCAAATGAGGGAGTTCTGTTGTCATTTAACAGCGATAAGGGGCTATTGTTAGATGAAGAGAAAGAATCATTAACGAAATTAGGATTATCTTTATTGAATACAAGTATGTATAATAACTTTAAAGATAAACATATTTTGTATAAGGTATTGACAAAGCCAACGGAAAATTTATATATAAGTTATGCACTTAGTACAGTTGATGGAAAGGCTTTACAACCATCACTGTATATAGATAAATTAAAATCTATTTTCACTAGACTTATCATAGATAGTGACTTATCAAATCATAATGAAATAGATTATGTTATGACTAAAAAATCCACATTAGAGATTTTAATAGAAAAATTAAGAGAATATATAGAAGGTAAGCCGCTTAGCGATATTTGGAAAGACGTATATACATATTATACAAATAATTCAGAGGATATTTCATATATAATAAATAGTGGTATTGATTATAAAAATGTAGTAGAAAATATAAAAAATACTGATATTGATAAGCTTTATGGAGAGTTTATGAAAATGTCTGTTTCTAAGCTTGAAAACTATGCATCTTGTCCATTTAAATTCTTCATGGATTTCGGTATTAAGCCTATACAACGTAAAGAATTAAAGGTTGAATACTATGATATAGGCAATATATTTCATGAGTGTATAGAAAAATTTACTAATGAAATTATTGAAAAAAAACTTAATATAAAAAGTATGCAGAAAGTTACTGTTATAGAAAATATGGAAAGCTGTATTGAACAAGTATTGAAAGAAAATAGTATAGATAATAATGCTTTAGAATATAATGAACGAAATAAATATATAAAGGATAAAATCAAAAGACTTTTAGATAGGGCAGCATGGACAATGATAAGTCAGCTGAAAAAAGGTAATTTCAAACCTGAATTTACAGAATATGAGATTAAAAAGCAAATTAAGGAAATATCAAAAGAAATAGTTCTTAAAGGTAGAATTGATAGAATAGATGTGTTTGAAGATGGTGATAATGCTTATGTAAATATTATCGACTATAAATCTGCTAAAAAAGATATTTCTTTGAGCGATGTTATAAATGGATTACAACTACAGCTATTTGTATATTTGTCTTCAATTATAGAGGGTAACTTTAATATTGAAAAATCAGTACCTAAAATTGGGGGTGTTTTCTATTTTAACATCGATGATCCTCTAGTCAATGGAGATGCAACACCTAAGGAAATATATGAAGAAGAAATACTTAAGGAGTTATCATTAAAGGGTTACGTAGTAGAGGATATGAATGTTATATCTAATATAGATGAAGATTTTGAAAAAAACAGGACATCAGATATCATACCTGTAAAATTAAAGGCGGATAATACTCTATCTAAAACTTCAAAGACTCTTAATTATGATGAATACAAGCTTATACTTGATAAAGTTGAAGATGTAACTAAAAAAATATCACAACGAATTATTAATGGTGAAATAGAAATAAACCCATACAAAAAAGATGACGATAGAACCCCTTGTTCATATTGTGACTATAAAACTATCTGTCAGTTTGATCCGTCTATTGATGGAAATAAATATAGAAGTATTAAAAATTCAAATAGAGAAACAATAATTAGCGAATTAATGCTTGAAAATGAGAGTAAATCGAAGAAATAAATAATAGAAGTTGAGTAGCAATAGATTACTCAACTTCTATTATTTCATGGTTTAAGGTCAAAATCTTTTCATTTGTACTATTATTTATGCTATTTGCTTCATTAAAATCTATTGGGTTTGTATAGTTCGTTAGATATTCACCACACACATCCATACCAATTATTTTGTGCTTAATAATTATATATTCAACTGCCTTTACAAACTCATACATGTGCATTTGTCCTTGATCCCAGTTTGTTTTTGCTACGTCTTCACAAAACACATCCTTATCAACAGAAATATAGACAGGGTATTTAATTACGTCCCTAAGCTCTGTGTACCATGAATTTTGTTTAAAAATTATATCATTCGGAAAAACTGTCACTTTTTCTTTGAATCTTGCATCGAGTGTTTTTAAAGAAATTCTGCTTGTTCCAACTAATACTATTTGTTTTAGATATTTTTCGTTTTCAAAGGCACACCTCAGCCAACTTCCACAAGAAAGTAAATCTTCAAAAACTGTTTTTTGCATATCTGAATGATTATCAAATAAAACTAATGTGAAATTTTGAGTTAACTTTTCTGTCAGAAATAAGCTTATGTAGTGATAATTGCCTGAGCCTATGAAGCTGATGTTTGGCAAATATATATTTTTTAATTTCTTTCTTATATTATGTGATGCTATTTGGTCGCAATAAGCGTTGGAGCCAGTTAATCTGTTTTTAAAAACCCATTCATGTTCATTTTTTTTATAAAAATCTTGTTTTTGATATACACCATCAAAATCAAACAATAAAATATCATTTTTCATCATAATCCCCCATAATTTTCACAAAAATAAATATATAAAAACCGCTCTTTGATATTGTGATAGTACTTCACAATATCAATTAAACGGTTGCTAAATTCATTATAACATTTAAACTATAATAAAACAAATGTTTGAATATATATTGTTTTAATATTGATTTCATAATATAATATTATTGTATTAAAAAGTTTGTGAGGTGAGGCAAATGAAATGGACTGAAAATCAACAGAAGGTAATAGACTCAAGGAATAAGAATATTTTAGTTTCAGCAGCAGCTGGCTCAGGAAAAACTGCTGTGCTCGTAGAGAGAATTATAAAACTTGTGAAAGATAATAAAGAAGAAATAGATAGTTTTTTGATTGTGACATTTACCAACGCCGCAGCTGCTGGAATGAAACAAAAGATTCAAAAAGCATTATATAAAGATTTAGAAGATGATAGTATAAGTGATGATAATTTAAAAAGACATCTTAGAAACCAGTTAAATAAGCTAAATAAAGCAAATATTTCAACTATACACTCGTTTTGTATAGATTTATTAAGAAAAAATTTTCATGTTATTGGTATTGACCCGAATTTTAGAATTGGTGATCCAAATGAATGCCAAATACTTTTGAATGAAGCAGTTGATGATGTTTTAGAGCAGGCTTATACTGATAAATCCAGTGATTTTGTTCAATTGGTTGAATGCTTCACAAGCAATAGATCAGACAAAGAGTTAGTAGAGTTAATTAAAGATATGTATTATTTTATATTGAGCTTTCCAAATCCACTTGAGTGGTTTGAAAAATCTGTTAATATGCTTGAAATTACTGAAATAGAATTGGATGAATCAATTTGGTTAAGTGTAATTAGAGAAAATGTAGGCACACTTTTAGATGGAGCAGAAGAAGCTATAAAATTGGCTATAGATTTATCAAAGGAAGAAGCTGGACCAATAGCATATTTTGATACGTTTTCTAGGGATTTAAGCAATGTTAGTGAGCTTAGAGATTCATTGATAAATTCTAATTTTAATAATTTTATAAATAATCTATATTCACTTTCACACCCAAGACTTGCTTCTATAAGGGGTAAGAAAAAGGAAGAAGTGGATGCTGTTTTATTAGATGATGCAAAATCTATGCGTAATGAATATAAAAAAATAGTTGATGGTATAAAAAAGCTTATTCCAAATAAAACAATGAAGGAGTTTACAGAGGCTATAAATTATATGTATCCGGCGATGAAAGCTCTATTTGAATTGGTTAAAAGTTTAATGAATGAATTTAAGATAAAAAAAGCAGATAAAGCTATTCTTGATTTTGGAGATGTTGAACATTTTGCTCTTGATGCTTTGTCCTATGAAGACGTAAGAGAAAGCTGTAGGAATAAATATAAATTTATTTTTGTTGATGAATATCAAGATAGTAATCAAATTCAGGAAACACTTATTGGTTTGATAAAACGTGATAATAATGTGTTTATGGTTGGAGATTCAAAGCAAAGTATATATAAATTTAGACTTGCTGATGTTGATTTGTTTAACTCTAAGCTAAGAACATATAAAACTGAGTGTGATGAAGGTGATTTAAATCAAAGAATAGATTTAAACCATAATTTCAGAAGTAGATTCGAGATACTTGCAGCAACTAATTATATATTTGAAAAAATTATGTCTAAAAAACTAGGTGAACTTGATTACAATAAAGAAGTATTTTTAAATGTTGGTACAGAATTCAAAAAATCAAAGGATGACAGAGTAGAACTAGATATTATTGAAACGCAGACAGTAGAAGCAGATGAAGATATTGATGAAGAACTACAAGCTATGAAAAAAGCTGAAATTGAAGCTTTTTTTGCTGTAAATAAAATTAAAGATTTACTAGGACAGAAAACTTATTTTGCAAAGGAAAATGAGTTTAGAACTATAGAATTCAAGGACATAGTTATATTACTTAGGTCAGTTGCAAACTGGTCTACAGTTTTTGAAGAAATATTTTTTAATCAGGGAATTCCTTTTTATTCAGACACAGGAACAGGTTATTTTGAAACAATTGAAATAGAGATTATGATTAATATGCTTAGACTTATTGATAATATTAGGCAAGATATTCCGTTATTAAGTATCATGAGGTCACCTATAGGTAAATTTACTACAGAAGAGCTAATAAAAATTAGGATTAAATCACCTAAGATTTCATTTATAGATGCAATGTACATTTATAAAAATAATGAAAAAAATGATCTTCAACAAAAAATAATATCATTTATAGATATGATTGAGAATTACAAAAAAAATAGTAGATATGAAAAACTAAATGATTTGATATGGAAAATACTGATGGAGACTGATTATTACTATTTTGTAGGTGCATTGCCAAACGGTAAGGTAAGACAAGCAAATTTAAGACTATTAACTGACAAGGCATTTGAGTATGAAAATACATCAATGACAGGACTATATAATTTTCTAAAATATATTGAGAAGTTAAAGTTGTATAATAGTGATGAAAGTACAGCTAAGATACTCGGTGAAAATGATAATGTAGTTAGACTTATGACAATACATAAAAGTAAAGGTTTAGAATTTCAAGTTGTTATTTTATGTGGTTTGAATAAAAAATTTAATATGATGGATGTTTCAAAAAGCATACTAAAGCATAAAACATATGGGATAGCACCTAAATATGTTAATCCTGAACTGAGAATTTACAAAGAGACATTACCTAGAATTGCTTTGAAAGATGTAACTAAGCTTGAAACGTTATCTGAAGAAATGAGAGTTTTATACGTTGCGCTTACAAGAGCAGTTGATAAGCTTATTTTGTGTGGGACAGTAAAGAGTGCTGAGGGAAGAGTAAAAAAATGGAGAAAAGGTACAACACATTATAATTTATATACTTCTCAATCGTACTTGGATTGGATTTGCAGTTCTATTTATAAACATAAGGATGGTTATGAGCTAAGAAAATTATGTAATGATGACAACAGTATAGTTAAAAATGATATACACAATGCATCATTTTTGATTAATATTTTAACACTAAAGGATATCAATTATTCAGCGAATCAAGCTGAAAATAAAAGAGAAGAAAGAATTGAAGAAATTAAGCATTTTACAGAAGAAGTTCATAGCATAGAAACGGATGAAATAAACAGAAGATTAAGCTTTGAATATTCCTACAAAAAGTCAATAAACATACCAACTAAGTTATCTGTAACCGATATTAAAAATCTTGATAAAAAAGATGTAAATGTTGAAAATATTAAGTATAATATACCTAAATTAGTTGATATACCATTGTTTAAAGAGAATAATATTAACTTTACACAAGCAGAAATAGGAACTATAACTCACTATGTTATGCAACATTTAGACCTAAATCAACAGCTTGATATTCAAAATATTAATGAACAAATTGCAAATATGATTATGCATAAGCTATTAACAGAAAGTGAAGCTGAGGTAGTAAATATTGAACAAATAGTAATGTTCTTTAAAAGTGATATAGGAAAAAGAATGCTTTTATCTTCAAATATAAAAAGAGAAACACCTTTCGTTATAAAAAAGCATGCCAATGAAGTAGTTAAAAACATTAATGAAAATGAGTTTGTACTAATACAGGGTATCATAGACTGTTATTTTTATGAGAAGGATGAAATAATTGTTATAGATTATAAAACAGATAAGGTTAATGACGAAAACATAGACATAATAAAGAACCAATACAAAAAGCAAATTCTATCATATAAGGAAGCTATACAAAAATTGACTAATAAAAAGGTTAAACAGTGTTACCTATATTTATTTGATATAGGAAAGCAGATATTGATAGAGGATGAAGACTAACAAAACAATTATTTTGGAGGGAAAAAATTTGGAAAAACTAATTTTAATTATGACTACTATAACATGCTTAATTAGTATTTTTATTTTGATAAGGCTAGTAAATAGTTCTAATCAACGAAATAATAAAATGATGACAGATTTAAAAATAATGATTACTGAAAATAACAATACTGCACTTGACAATATATTATCAAAGATAAGTGATTCTAATCAGAGACAGCTTAAAATGCTTTTAGAAAATAAGCTTGAAACAGTCGAAAAATTAGAATATAATTCATCTCGTATGAATAGAGATTTTTTAAGCTTTCAAGAGAATACATCAAAATATATCAATGAATCAAACATTAAATTAACTGAAAGTTTGAGCAATAATTTTAATACCCTTAACAACAAGGTTGATGAGAATTTAGATAAAATCAACAAGCGTGTTGAAGAAAGATTAAACGAAGGATTTGAAAAAACAAATAAAACTTTTAATAATATATTAGAAAGATTATCTAAAATTGATGAAGCACAGAAAAAAATTGATAGTCTATCAACTAATATAGTTTCTTTGCAGGATATACTTACTGATAAAAAAAGCAGAGGAACATTTGGAGAAATTCAACTTAACAATATTTTATACGCAATATTTGGCGAGAAAAATGATAAAACATATCAAATTCAAAAGAAACTATCAAATGGTACTATTGTTGATGCAATGCTATTTATACCGCAACCGGTAGGTAATTTAAGTATTGACTCAAAATTTCCACTTGAAAATTATCAAAGAATGATTGACAAAAGTTTGACTGCCTTTGAAAGAGCACAGGCTGAAAAAGATTTTAAATTGAATATAAAAAAACATATTAATGATATAAGTTCAAAATATATTATTAAAGATGAAACTTCAGAGCAAGCAGTTATGTTTATTCCAGCTGAAGCAATATTTGCTGAAATCAATGCATATCACCAGGATTTGGTTGATTATGCTGGTAATAAGAAGGTATGGCTCGCTTCACCAACAACTCTTATGTCTGTACTTTCAACAGTTCAGGTTATACTAAAAAATATGGAGAGAGAAAGATATTCAAGTATAATTCATACAGAGTTAAACAAATTAGGTGAAGAATTTAAGCGTTACAAAACACGTTGGGATTCTTTAGCGAAAAATATAAAGAAGGTTTCTAATGATGTTGACAATATAAATATTACATCAAACAAAATTGAAAAGAAATTTAACAGTATTTCTATGGTTGAAATAGACACTGATATTGAAAATGTTGATGCAATAGTTGATTTAGATTTAAATAATTAATTTTAGGAGAAAATATGGATAGTATTATTTTTGATTTAGACGGAACTCTATGGGATAGTAGAGAAGCAATTAGTAAATGTTGGACTGAATTACTTAGTAGTTATGATGTTAGAAAAAAAGTTATTACAGTAGAGGATATGACTTCTGTAATGGGGTTGCTGTTACCTGAAATAGGTGATGTTTTTTTTGAAGATTTAGAAAAGGATAAAAGAGACACTTTAATCAATGAATGTTGCAATGCAGAGCAAAAATATTTACATGATAATGGAGCAAAATTGTTTGATAAACTTGAAGAAACATTAGAAATTCTTTCAAAAAAATATAAACTGTTTATAGTTAGCAATTGCCAAGATGGTTATATCGAGACTTTTTTACACGCTCACAATTTAGGTAAATATTTTCTAGACTATGAATGTCCAGGAAGAAGTGGATTGAAAAAAGCTGGAAATAATAAACTGATAGTAAAAAGAAATAATCTTAAATCTCCAATTTATGTAGGTGATACGCAATGGGATTTAAATAGTGCTAAAGAAGCAGGTATGCCTTTTGTCTATGCAAGATATGGCTTTGGAAAAGATGTACAAGGTTATGATTATGTAATTGAAAAATTTGATGATTTAATAAATTTATTTATATAAAGGTGGTATAAAATGAATGTATTGATTAGTGCGTGTTTGATAGGTGTAAATTGTAAATATAATGGTAAAAATAATTTAATTGATAAATTGGATAAGCTGATGAGTGTCTGTACACTTATCCCGGCTTGTCCAGAACAACTAGGAGGGCTAAAAACGCCTAGAAATCCAGCTGAAATAGTAGAAGGGCATGTTAGGTCTAACGATGGAATTGACGTTACTTATGAGTACAATAAGGGAGCTGAAGAGGCTTTGAAATTAGCAAAATTATATAATTGTAAAATTGCTATATTAAAAGAGAAAAGTCCTTCATGTGGCTATGGTAAAATATATGATGGTACATTTAGTCATACTTCTATTAACGGTAATGGTGTCGCAGCAAATTTGTTTATACAAAATGGAATTAAAGTATACGGAGAAAGTGAAATAGATAAATTTCTTTGTGAATTAGAAATTTAAGTAAAAATACATACAATTGATTTTCCAGACTGTAGACAAAGAAAAAACAAAAATTATTAAAACAGGAAGCCAAAAATAATGATTAAGAATTAATTATACTATCCTTGTATAATTAATTATATGATGTTAAAAATATATAATAAATTTAAGTTTACATGGAGGAAAAATGGACGCAAAATTAATGATTACAGGAAGAAGAAGTGTTAGAAAATTCAAAGATGAAATTGTTAGTCATGACACAATTAAGAAAATTGTGAAATTGGCTACTTATTCGCCAACTTGGAAAAACTCACAAACTGTTAGATATACAATAGTTGAAGATAAAAAAACATTGAAAAAAATCGCAGATGAAGCGGTATTAGATTTTAAAGCAAATGGAAACGTAATAAAAGGTGCAGCTGGATTAGCGGTTCTATCAACAGTTACAGGAAGATGTGGCTACGAAAGAGATGGCTCATTTACAACATCAAAAGAAGACAGGTGGGAAATGTTTGATGCAGGTGTTACTACACAAACATTTTGTCTAGCAGCTCATGAAGCTGGAATAGGAACCGTAATTATAGGTGTTTTTGATGAAAGTAAGTTATCAAAAATAATAGAACTACCTGCAGGGCAAACTGTTTCTGTAATAATTGCCTATGGTGCAATAATTGAAAATCCACCAATGCCAAGAAGAAAAGAGTTGGATGAAGTTTTGAAATTCTTGTAGAAGGTAAAAAATAAAAATAGTTTAATTGATAGTTTATATAAAATGAAATATAGTAAATAAAAAAAGCATTCAATCGAATGCTTTTTAATATATTTATTGGATTTTCAATGCGTTTGTAAATTAAGTATGGTACCGGTGGTGGGATTTGAACCCACATGGTTTCCCGCACGATTTTGAGTCGTGTACGTCTGCCGTTCCGTCACACCGGCTTAAAAATTATCACTTGCTTATATTAGCATAAAATAAGTATTAATGCAAGAGCTTTTTTAAAAAAAATTAAAAAAAATTATATAAAAATACTTATTTATCAATGAAAACGTATGCATTGTAAAAAAATAAAAAACTGTACTTATTATTTATAAATACAGTTTTAAATTCTAACTAAAAATACCAAATGCTCCTGTTAACAATACTACAATTGCAAATATCATTCTATAGACTGCAAAAACTTTCATAGGTTTTTGCTTTAAATAGTTGATAAATCTATTTATTACTAACAATGCTACAATAAATGAAATTACAAATCCTACTGCAAGAGAAATAATTTCTATTGGTAGTAAAATTGATAACCCACCAATTTTTATTATTTTCAGTAAACTCATTCCAACCATAACAGGTATGGCTAGAAAGAATGAAAATTCAGCAGCTGCAACTGTAGAAAGTCCTGCAATCCAACCACCAATGATAGTGGAAGCTGAACGTGACATTCCAGGAATGATAGCTAAACATTGGAAAGAACCTATAATCAATGCTTGCTTCATTGTAATGTTTAAATTTCTTGTGATATGTTTTTGATTTCTAAATTTATTTTCAGCATACATCATCCATATACCACCAAAAAATAAGGTTATAGCTACGGTGTATGGCGAAAATAAGTATTTATCAGCTAAATCATTGAATAAAATGCCTAAAACCCCACCAGGTATACAAGCTACACAAATTGTTAGCCAAAATTTAAAGCCTGATTTTTCATATCCAACTTTTTTGGGGAAAAAGTTAATTAAAGTGTTTTTTATTCTGCCCCAATACAAAACTACAACTGCTAGAATTGCACCTAATTGTATAACATATGTATACATTTCAACATAACTTGAACTTGTTCCATTATTAAATCTTATTAGGTTTTGAAAGATAATTAAATGTCCTGTTGAAGAGACAGGTAAAAATTCTGTTATACCTTCAACTATGCCTAGAATAATAGATTTAATAATAAATAATATACTTTCCATTTTAATTCCTCCAATAAATGAATATATATATTATATTTTATTATGTTGAAAAATACAATATGAATTTTATTGTTTGCTTAACTGCTAATTCATTGGAATTATCTCAAAATCTTTTTTGAACCAATTTGATATATAGTTAATTTTAAGAGTATTAAATGATCCATCTAATTCTTCGGATACAATAATTTTTGTTCCTTCAACGTCGTAAACTTTATCATTTTCATTTTGTTTCTCCGAAACAACACCAAGTTTGGCGCCACTTCAGCTAAATCCAGTTATTTTTACTTTTACAGGCATATTGTTTTTGTTATAGTTTTCTATTTTTTCTTTTGCTTCATTAGTTAATATAATATTAATAATAATCACCACTTTCTTTTTACTTGATTTATTGTATAATATAATAATTTGGAAAATATATCTGTGATATTGTTACATATACGAAAATATTTAAAACTAAAATGTATCTATAATGCTGCCACCACCAATAACCATATCATCGCTATAAAATACTGCACTTTGTCCAATAGCAGGTGCACGTTCTGGTTTATTAAATTTAACTAAAACTTTTTCGTTTTTCAAATTATATACAATACAATCTATAAAATATCCCCATTGGCAAACTTTAACTTTACAGCTAAATTGTATTTTGTCTTTAAATTCATTATTTATATAGTTTATATTATCTACATATATTTTATTTTTATATATGTCAATTTCTTCATCGGTTAAAATTATTTCATTATTTTTAGCATTAATCTTCATAACATAATAGATTTTAGAAGTATTTAAATTAAGACCTCTTTTTTGACCAATCGTATAGTTGAATATTCCTTTATGGTTACCTAGAAAATTTCCATTTTTATCTACAAAGTTTCCTTCGCAGTTTTTTAAATTTTTTTTGTTCTTTATATAATCAGCTAGGGTAGTGCCAATAGTAAAGCATAAATCAGTGCTGTCTTTCTTTTTTGAAACAAGAGGCATTATGGGCAATAACTTTTTTCTTACGTCATCTTTATGTTTAAAAGAATTCAGAGGAAAAATTATGTGCTTTAGTTTTTCCTGGGTTAAATGATATAGAAGGTAAGACTGGTCTTTTCTTTCAATATTAGATTTCAGAAGATGATAGGTGTTATTATTTTCATCGTACTTTATTTTTGCATAATGACCAAATGCAATATAATCAGCTCCGAGGCGTATGCTTTCATCCAATAGTTTTCCATATTTTATTTTATTATTGCATATAATACATGGATTTGGAGTACCACCACTTAGGTAAATATCAATAAATTTATCTACAACTTCTCTGGAAAAATCATTAGAGTAATCAACGATATAATGTTTTATACCAAGTCTATTAGCAACATATATGGCATCTTCAACAGATTGTCCTTCAAATACCTTCATTGTTATTCCAAACACATTATAGCCTTGCTGTTTTAATATATAAGCAGAAACTGCACTGTCAACTCCACCACTTAGTGCAACTGCAACTGTTTTAGTATTCATATAAATTATTCCTTTAATATTTATTTCTACTGCATATTATACATGTAAATGGAAAAAATAAAAAGAAGTAATTTTTAGAATTAAAAACTACTTCTCTAAACTTATTTTATGATATAATTTTTTATATATTGTAATCCGTCTTTGTATCCTAAATTAATCATGTGGGATATTTTTTCTTTGTTAAAGTTAAGCGTTCCACTAAATAGATTACCTAAGTCAAAAGATGGTTTGATGAAATATATTGTAGAATTTGGATATCTACTCTTTAGTTTTGCATTTAGCACATTTCTGCATGAAATAGCTATTATGTGTTTGTAATACAAATTATTAATAGGGTTGATAGGAAGATTATCCGTTAAACCACCATCTGCATAGTATTTGCCATTTATTTGGACAGGTTGGTAAATTAAAGGTATTGCTGAACTGGCTAAAAGTATTTTATAAATAGTTTCTTCTGTTTGGTTGTTTATAGGTAAATAAGAGGCTTTACCATATTGTTTATTGTTATACCATGCAGTTGCTATTTCAATATTACTTGATTTTGAAGTGGTTTTTGTTACATCTGTACAAGTAG
Organism: Sedimentibacter sp. zth1; assembly: GCF_017352195.1. Lineage (NCBI taxonomy): Bacteria > Bacillati > Bacillota > Tissierellia > Sedimentibacter > Sedimentibacter sp. zth1. Next base: position 520,750 of record NZ_CP071445.1, read on the forward strand.
CGAATAATTTATTTTTACTATAGGAAAGATTTTTCAATTTAATTGATTTGAAAAATTTAACTAAACCAACTCTATCTTTTAAATAAGCTTTATCTGGAGGATTAGAAGTTTTAATAGTTCTAAGCATATCCATTATTTCGCTGGTACTTATGTTGTCATTAAAAAGAATCCTTCCTATATCATTTTTCCATATATCAATAGCTTCAAAAGTGCTTAATTGCTGTGTTAATACCATATTTAGTGCACCGATTGAAGTACCTGATATAGCAGTAATTTCATTATAAATTTCATAATGCGATAGTGCATGTAATACACCAATTTGGTACGCACCCTTTGCACCGCCACCCCCTAATACTAGACCATAATTTTTTATATTATCACCTCTAACATAAGTATATAATTTTATATTATTAATTTATGTTATATTACGATTAGTGTTGAATTAAATTTTTAAAAATTATTGAAAAGATAAATATTTCTTAATTTACTGTAAAGGTTTAGTGTGTTATAATATATGAATTATAAGTGAGAGGTTTATTTTATGTTTAAAAAGGAAAATAGATTTATTAAAAAATTTGACTTTTTACTATTGTTGACAACATTTGTGTTAGTATTTTTTGGACTTGTTATAATTAAAAGTTCTACTATGAGTTATGCTTCAGGTAGTTATAGATATCTAAGAACTCAAACATTAGCATTTGTGCTTGGTTCAATAGTAGTAATAGTGTTACTTCTTATAGATTATGAGATATATGGTTATTTTTATATTCCTATATATGTTATTTCAAATATATTGTTAATTGCAGTAATATTGTTTGGACATGGTGCAGCTGAGTGGGGGGCAAGTAACTGGTTGAAAATTGGACCAATAAGCTTTCAACCATCAGAAATTGCAAAGTTTGGTATTATTATTTCTTTAGCAAAATTCATAGATAAAAATAAAGAAAAAATAAATGAACCATTTATATTAATAAAAATTTTGGCTTTTGCATTTTTGCCTGTTGCATTAATTTTATTGCAACCTGACTTAGGAACAGCTTTAGTATTTGTGTTCTTTATTATTATTATGATTTTCTCGGCAGGATTGAGCTATAAATACATATGGCCATTTGTTTTGCTGGGTATAATACTTTTGATTGCTGGTGTAATATTCTTGAATTTCTATGTTGATGATTACATTATTGGTGATAATTATATGCTTGATAGAATAATGATGTTTCTATATCCTGAAATGGATCCTTCGGGGAAAGGTTATCAAGTTATACAATCTAAAATTGCAATAGGCTCAGGTGAAATGTTTGGTAGAGGTTTGTTTTTAGGTGTACAAAATCAATATGGATTTTTACCAACAAAGGAAACAGATTTTATCTTTGCAGTTGTATGTGAAGAATTAGGATTTGTAGGTGGAATAGCGCTGATTATGCTATATGCATTGCTTCTGCTCAGACTGATAAAAATAGCAAAAACTGCAAAAGACACATTTGGTTCTTTGATAGTTATAGGAATTATGGGAATGTTTTTGTTTCATATATTAGAAAACATAGGTATGACTATGGGGTTAATGCCTGTTACTGGAATACCATTACCTTTTGTGAGTTATGGAGGAACATTTATGCTAATGAATATGTTTAGTATTGGTTTGGTTTTGCAGGTAGGACTCCATAGGGGAAAACAGGATTTATATAATTAATGTTTCAATAATTTAGCTGTTAGATATAAAAAGCGTCTACAAAAAACAAATAGTAGACGCTTTCTTTATGTTATTTAAATTGTATATTCTCTAAACTAGAGAATAAATTTAAACTCATGTAGAGCATGTTGCTTTAATTGGCATAGAATTTTTCATCCAACCGTTATTCATTCCACCCATAAGAGAACAAGCATCATATCCTAAAGTTTTAAGTACACCAACAACTTGACCTGCAGTTTGTCCACTATAACAAATTACAACTATTTTCTTATCAATTGGTAATATATCTTCTTCGATAAAATCAAATACTTCGCTCCAATCACAATGAATTGAACCTTCAATATGGTTTTTAGCAAAATCTTCTTTTTTTCTAATATCAAGCAAAAACATATCTTCTTTTGCTTCAATAAATTTGTATAAATTTTGACAATCAATTAGATTATTGCATCCATTTTTTACATCTGAAAAATATTTTTTAACTGTATCTTGTTTAATAACCATAAAATCCTCCTAAAATTTGTAATGTTTTGTCATTATTATAACACATAATGTAACAAAATAGAATAGATATTGTGAATTTTTTATTTTACTTTTACAATAGATATCAAATTATCTAATAATTTCAATATTTGTTGAATTTTCTACTGCGATCAGCGTGACAGATAGTTACTTCCAGGAAAACAATTATATAATATAAAAATAAATATTATAAGTATTTTAAATTTTAAATAGTAAATTATATTTACTTTTTAAATGGTGAGTGCTATAATAAAATATATAGTAAAAATAACATATAATGTATATTATAGGAGGGCGTTATGATAAAATTTAAAAATTTAGTTATTATGTGTTTTGTATTATCGATATTGTTGTTTAGTGCTGGTTGTGAAAAATCAGAGAAAGTTATTTCATATGATTATACTGAATATGAAGGTATAGTTCAAGTTGGGGGATATTTAACAAAATTTAGTACAACGTCTACTGATAGTGTAGAGTATTATTTTTCTAAAGATGAATACAGTGAAGAGGAAACAAATAAATTTATTTACGAGTACGAAAAAATTATAAAAGTTATTAAAAATGAATGTAATTATGCATTTGATGGAAAATTGAAAGTATATGTAAGTGATAAATTACTTTGCTATGGTAACGAAAACAATGTCTATATTAATTCTATAAATGATATAGATGTAAATACTATAACATATACATTAAAGGCTTTAAATAAATCTGGGACAAGCTATGGATTATGCTATGGATTAGCTGGTGCTATAAACGAAAAAGTCTTTAAAAAATCAATTGAACAGGGATTAACAACTAAAGAAATTGTATCTTTTCTGTCAAATGATGAAGAAAGATATATGTTAGATTTTACAGTTCCAACATTAGAAACTACATACTTTACTGAAGAAGAAAATAAATATGCAGGCGCGATATCATATTATTTTGTTAAAGATTTGATTAAAAACAATGATTATAAATATGTATATGAATTAATTAAAAACTCGTCAAATCTTGATATGCAATTTGATAACAATATTACATCGCTTAAAAATGATTGGTTGAAATCTATAGGTTCTGATTTAGAATGTGTAGCTTTAGAAGTGCCAATTAGGTATGAAAAAAACTATGAGAGAGATAATACAACATTTCCGTATATTACATACACCAATTCAACTATTTCATATGTATCTAAAACAATGGTTGAACCGTCAATTGAAGTTGATATGGATTATAAATATTGTCAAGAATATTTTACTATGTATGAAAAGGATATAGCAGAGTTAAAAGACTATTTGTCTCCATATTTTGATACTGATTTGGAGCCTGTAGAGTGTTATTTCCTTGAGGAACTTGATGTAAACTATTCTAGTAGTTATATAATTCAATACACAACGCCACTATATGCAGGACTTCATGAATATGTTCATCACATTACACATAAATCTGGTGAAAGAAGGCCATTTTGGTTAATTGATGGTTTAGCTGAGTATTGCCATTATTATAATTTTAAAAATTTATCATCACGTATGACTAAAGAAATTTTTTATAATGACAGGTTAGAAAATAAGTTTGTAGTACAAAATAATGAAATAGTTTGTAATTATACAAATGAAGAGTTGGAAAAATATTTAAACTGTGTAAATAAGTTAAGTAAAGTAATAAAAAATCCAGATAGCATAGATAAAAATTACTTTTTTATAGAATTGTTTGTAGAAATAAATGCTATTAATGATTATTTGAATCCGGAAAGTGCAAGTACATTTGCAAGTACGTATCTATTTAATGAAATAGGTAGTAATTTAACTTATCCAACAGCTGCTTCTATGGTTAATTATCTGATAGATACATATGGAGAAGAAAAATTCTTTGAATTGTACAAGGATGGCTATAACTATCAGGAGTTATATGGAAAGTCATTTGAGGAGTTATATGAAGAGTGGGAAGCATATATTAAACCGTATGCTGATATAGTAAAAGAAGCATTTGAGAAATAGTAGTATAAAAAGAGAAAGCTTAGAATCTTAAACTTTCAGAATATCTATTTAGAAAAGAAAATGGATTTAATTTTGTAACATTCATGTAGTGTAGCTGAAATTGCACGAAGTTAAACGGAATGCCCTTTGGTCAAGGTTGACTGACCTGTACCCCGTTCAGCGCATTTGACCATTATAGAGTGTACTGAAGTTACAATTTTCTACACGCAATGTGATTATAAAATTAATGTAGTTTTATTTTTGCTTCATAGGCTAGCTTTATTTATTGAAATTAAAAAAGTCTGCTTCAAAAAGCAGACTTTTTCAACAAGGAGAAAGCTTAGAATCCTAAGCTTTCTCCTACTAATACAACTTTTATACGATTGTGAACTTTTGATAGTCTTGTTATTAACATTTGAGCACAAATAGATGTGTCAATACAATTTGTACATTTGCCTGTTACCGAACATGGATTTTTTAAATTAAATCTAATACAGTTTGGTGCACATGCATTTGTATGAACTCTATCAATTCCAGTTTCTACATTTGCTACAACCTTGTTCATCCCAGCAACAACTATTACGTTTTCTGGTCCGAAACATATTGCAGCAACACGGTTTGCATTGCCATCAATATTTATTAACTCGCCGTCAAGAGTGATAGCATTAGTACTTGTTAAAAAATAGTCGCATGTTAATGCATCTTTCATAAGCTTTTTCTTTTCTTCAGGAGTTTTTCCGTTGTCTCTATTAATTACATTTAAGTTTTTATTACCTAACGCTTCTTTTATACCAATTTCGTCAAGCGTCATTGAGCCACCCCAAGAAACAGACGAATTTTCACTAATTAAAGAAAGCACCTTGGTTTTAGCTTCTTCTTTAGTTTTACAATAATATCCTTCCATAAATCTTTTATTTAAATTTTTAATTATGGTATTAGCTTGTATTTTATAAGTCTCGTTTACAAAATTCATATGTTCAACCTCCTAATATTCTTTATCTTATTATAATTAATACTAGAAGTTTTGTCTATAAAAAAGTTGCTACGCAACACCGCTAGGGTGACCTATGTACTCTTCGGTGTAAAAATACTTAATTCATAAGCATTTTATCAATAAATGATTTCAAATTTCAATGTTTTTTATAAATTAATTAATTGCTTATATATTAAAAATATGATATATTATAACTACGAAAGTATCAAGTATAACTTCATAATATCATTTTGATGCACATGGGAATGAGATTCTTTGAAAAATATCAAAATAACTATTGACAAGCTAGTAAAATTTTGATAAAATTTTATCTTGTAAGAAACCGCTCGAATCAGGTTTATTAAACATTTTAAATGTACCTGCAATGGCGAGACTCAGAAAGAGGAGGTGCACTATGTACGCAGTAATTGAAACAGGTGGAAAACAGTACAGAGTTCAAGAAGGTGACGTTTTAAGAGTTGAAAAACTTAACGTAGCTGACGGAGCAGCAGTAAAATTTGACAAAGTTCTATTAGTAGCTAATGATTCTAACTTAAACGTTGGAAAACCATATGTTGAAGGTGCTATAGTTGAAGCAACAGTTGAAAAACAAGGCAAAAACAAAAAAGTTATAGCTTATAAATTCAAACGTAAAATTGATTATAGAAACAAAAAAGGACATCGTCAACCATATACACAAGTTAAAATAGAAAAAATAGTTGGTTAATCATATGACTAGAGTAACAATACATAAAACAAACGATAGAATTGTCGGTTTTATTATTGACGGTCATACTGGATTTGCTAATTCAGGGGAAGATATAGTATGCGCTTCCGTATCGCTTTTGGCAACAACTGTTATTAATTCACTTAATATAGTTGCTAAAATTGATGAAAAAGATATAAATTTTTATATTGACGAAGAGCTAGGTTTTTTAAGCCTAGATACCAAAAATAGTATTAATGATAAGTCGGATGTAATATATAATACTTTTTTAGTAGGAATTCAATTATTAATACAAGATTACAGTGATTATATTACACTCAAACTAGAGGAGGTGTAAAGAATGTTATTGAAGTTAAATTTGCAATTATTTGCACATAAAAAAGGTGTTGGTAGTTCTAAGAACGGTCGTGATAGTGAGTCAAAAAGACTTGGTGTAAAAAAAGGCGACGGACAACACGTTGTAGCTGGAAACATACTTGTTAGACAAAGAGGAACTAAGCTTCACCCAGGATTAAATGTTGGAATCGGTAGTGATGATACATTATATACAAAAATTAATGGTGTTGTTAAGTTCGAAAGAAAAGACAAAACAAGAAAACAAGTAAGTGTATATCCATTTGTAAAAGAGGCACAATAAATAATAACCTACCTATTAAGGTAGGTTTTTTTAAATAATATAGCACATTAAATTAATTATTATTATTAAGGGCGTGAAAATATGTTTATAGATATAGCCAAAATATATGTTAAAGCGGGAAATGGTGGAAATGGTTCCATGGCCTTTAGAAGAGAAAAATATGAACCAATGGGTGGACCAGCTGGTGGAGATGGTGGACATGGCGGAAGTATAATTCTTGTAGCTGATGAAGGTTTAAGGACGTTAATGGATTTTAGATACCAAAAGCATTATAAAGCCAAAGCTGGTGAAGACGGAAGAAATAAGCAACAGTATGGATCTAAAGGTGAAGACTTATATCTAAAAGTTCCGATTGGAACATTGGTTAAGGATGAGGAAACAGGGATTGTTCTTGCAGACTTAAAAGACCACAAGCAACAATTTGTTGTTGCTAAGGGTGGACGTGGTGGAAGAGGAAATATAAAATTCAAAACTTCTATTAGACGTGCACCACACTTTGCTGAGCCTGGTACAAAAGGTGAAGAAAGAAATATTGTATTGGAATTAAAGCTAATTGCAGACGTTGGATTGGCTGGTTTCCCAAATGTAGGAAAGTCAACTATATTATCAATTATTACAAGTGCTAAGCCTAAAATTGCTAATTACCATTTCACAACACTTAGACCAAATTTAGGGGTTGTTAATGTTGGCGTTGGTCAAAGTTTTGTTGTAGCTGATATTCCTGGATTAATTGAAGGTGCTTCTTCAGGAGCAGGACTTGGTCATGAGTTTTTAAGACATGTTGAGAGAACTAAGTTATTATTGCATGTACTTGATACCTCAGGACAAGAGGGTAGAGATCCGATAGAAGATTTTTACAAAATAAATGATGAATTAAAAAAATATAGCGAAAAATTATCTTATAAAAAGCAAATTATAGTTTTGAACAAGATGGATATACCAGAATCAAAAGAAAATGCTGAGAAAATCAAAAAAGAATTTGCTGATAAATTCGATATATATGAAGTTTCAGCTGCTACTGGCGAAGGGCTTGACGTATTAAAAAGAGTAGCATATGAACAGTTATTAAAAATAGAAGACGAAATAGAATTTGTTGATGAGACTGAAGTTGAAAAATTCTATGATGTAAAAGAAAGAGATACTATTGTTGTAAGAAGAGAAAACAAGACCTACATTGCTGAAGGTGAATTCTTAGAGCGTTTAGTTAACTTTACTAACTTTGATGATTTCGAATCATTTAGCAATTTCCAAAAGGTACTTATCGATAAGGGCGTTATTCAAAAACTTAGAGAACTTGGAGCTCTTGAAGGTGATGAGATTAGCGTATGTGGAGTTGTATTCGATTTTGTTGAATAAATTGGAGGTAAAAGGTGCTTACAGGAAAACAAAGAAGCTATCTAAGATCTTTAACTAATACATTAGAACCAGTTTTAATTATTGGAAAAAACGGTGTTACTGAAAATGTTATTAAACAATTAGATGATTTATTAGAAGCTAGAGAATTAATAAAAATAAAATTATTAGATAATAGTGGATTGAGTGCTAAAGAAGTTGCTAGTGAAGTATGTGATATACTTAAATCACAATACGTACAAAGCATTGGTAGTAAGTTTACTATATACAGAGAATCAAAAGAACCACTAATAAATATTCCAAAATAAATAGGATATACTAAGATTATTAATCTTAGTATATTTTTTTGGAGGTAATGATAATGAAAGATAGTAATTTTGAAAAACTACAAAAATTATATGAGCAGGGATATAGATGTATTAGGTACGATGATGTTAAAGATGAAAAAATGAATATTTACTTGCAAAATTTTGATATAGAAGAGAAAACAAAAGCGCTTGAGGTTTTAGATTTTAACGAAAAAGTTCAAGTAATAGATTTTATAAATAAGAATAATCTCTTTAAATAATATTTTAATTTATTATGTGTTATGGTATAATTGTATAAAGTGATTTTGGGAGGAAATATTAGATGAAATCAAACTTAAAAGTAAAATTAGTATCATATACACAAGATCCTGAAAAATTAGTTGCAGCTTCGGCTAAACTGTGTTATTCACAGTTTGGTGGTGATGAAATAATGGAGGATTTGACAGATGAAAATATTGAGAAATTTTTAAATATTCTCATGAGTTATGGTCATCAGTCTCCAATAGAGCATATAAGTTTTTCTTTTGCAATAGAAGGTGTATCAAGAACACTTACGCATCAATTAGTGAGACATAGAATAGCTAGTTATTCACAGAAATCTCAAAGATATGTAACAGAGGGACAATTTCAATATATAGTTCCACCAGCTATTCAAACTGATGAAAAGGCTAAAAAAATATTTATAGAAGCAATGGAAAATGACCAAAAATCTTATGATAAGATTGCTAATATTTTAAAGGATAAATATATCAAAGAATATATAAATGAAGGATTTAGCGAGAAAAAGGCTAAATCTACAGCAGAAAAAAGAGCTATTGAAGATGCTAGATACGTTTTACCTAATGCTTGCGAAACAAAAATTATGGTAACAATGAATGCCAGAACATTATTACATTTTTTCAATGTTAGATGTTGTAATAGAGCACAGTGGGAAATTAGAGATATGGCAGAAAAAATGCTAATTGAAGTTAAAAAGGTTGCTCCAAATATCTTTAAAAATGCAGGACCATCTTGTGTAGGGGGTGCTTGCGTAGAAGGAAATATGACGTGTGGTAAAGCAAAAGAAATGAGAGAAAAATTTTTAGAAATATAATATAACAATGATAAAGAAACATTTGCATAATATAAAATGTTTCTTTTTATTTTATGTAAATGTTTAGTATTATGTATATATATAAGTGGGGGAATATTGTGAAGAAAAAATTTAATATTGATGTTTTTATTTATATAATGGTTGCTATAATCGTTGTAGCTATAATTGTTTTGCCACATTTTGGTGATGAATTGCAAGCATTAGAAAAAGCTCAAGCTAAAAGAAATATAAAATACAAGTATTCAATACAAGAAAAAGATGGATATTATCAATCTGATTATATTAAATTCAACGTTGAAGAGTGGGATGATTTATATCTAAAGTATAGTGGATACAATGAAGTTAGCGAGTTCTTACATTATTTTGATAGACATGTTTGCGAGATAAATAAAATTTTAAAAACAGATTTACTTAATAACAAAAAAATACTATTTACACTGGATTCAAAGGGGTATGGGTATACAGATACTCAAAATTTAGTTATTTGCTATTCAAAGGGATGTTTTCTATTTGATGTAAAAAAAGCATCATTTATTAATGAATTATTATCAATTATGGTAGCACCAAGTAAATCAGATACACTTACATATGGTCTATATTATTATTTAGAACAAAAGGTCAACCTTGTTTTAAGAGTAAATGCTGTAGAGGCAGATATTATATGTCAATCAAAGATTAATTTAAATGAAGAAAATCAAGAAATGTTGAAATTTATTGGTACAAGTGTAAGTATTCCGAAAATAAAAGATGATGGAACTAAATATTTAGATAGACAGATATATTCAACATATCAATTCGGAAAATCTTTTGCAAGGTATTTGATAGATACATATGGACTTGAAAAATATATAGAGTTATATAAATCTGAAGATATTGAATCATCATATGAAAAGCTTTTTAATAAATCATTAGATGATATTAAGGTAGAGTGGATAGAATATATATATAAGAGATATAAAGAAGTTTATGGAGTATAATATAGAAAATCACACAGTTCATATTACTGTGTGATTTTTGTATTTATATTATTCAGTTTCTACTATACATGAATTCTTTGGTTGTTTGCTATATATATATTTAAATACTGTACTTCCAATCATTCCAGCTATTACACCACCTGCAATACCTAAAAGTATTGCTAATATAACATTTATTGGGTTATTGAAAGCAAAAGGTGCTAGTAATCCAGGAATTGGTGAAGCAGTTCCTGGTGCATTATTTATAATTTTAAATGCTGCTGCGGCTATACCAGCTAATCCACCACCCAAAAAGTTTGAGCAATAAATTGGCATTGGATTTTTTGTAATAATTTCTGCCTGTGTTAATGGCTCTAGCATTACTGCCATGATATTACTTTTGTCACCAAGATTCAATCTTTTAAATATTAAACCGTTAGTAAATGAACCTCCAACGCATGCAATAGAAGCAATACCCATAGCAAGCCCATTTAACCCTAGCATAGCTGTTAAAGCCATAGAACTAAGAGGTGAAGTACATATCATCTTAATAATACCACCTAGTAAAAATCCCATAATTATTGGGGACTGATCTGCAGCAAGTGTTATAGTTTCACCAATTTTTAAAAGTGTAGCATTTACAACGGGGTCAACGCCTATAGCAATGATTCTAGCTAATGGAGCAATAAGTAAAGCTCCAAATATTATATTTATACCTATAGGTAATTTCTTTTCAATAATAGGTGCTATCAAACCAACTACATATCCAGCGACAAAACCAGGAAGAATTCCATATCCGCCAACAGCAACACCTGCAACAACAGCAAATACTGGATTGACACCCATTGCTATCGGAACCATAATTGCTGCAGCTACACCACCCAAACTACCCGATGTAGCTCCTAATACTTGAAAGAAACCGATATTTAGTATATTGCCGAGTATATATTTATGCACAGCTTCTATCAAAAAACTTGCAATAGCTGCATTCGCCATTCCAGACATTGCTTGTTGTCCCTTTGGCATCTTCATACTAAATAAAGAGAATAAAGTTAATGTAAATAATAATAATCCTATACCTGATAATAAAGTTAACATATTTGCACCTCACCATTCTTAAGTTATCGTTTTCACAATCTTAATTGCTTGGTTACAAGAAGTTACACAAAGTTTCAAAAAATATAGAATTATTTTGAAAAATATACTCTAAAATCAAAAAGTAAAATAAAAAATTAACATGTTTAATAATTTTTAGTGCTATAATGTACCAAGGAATTTAAAAAATTTTTCATTGATATCTTCCCATGTTTTTTGCTTTTACCTCTTATGCAATCCATTTCTTTTTTTACTTGTTCAAAATTGTATAATGAACTAGAGAATTCTACAAATGTATCATTACTATAATCTTCAATTCCAAGATTAGCTATGTTGATAAGTCCTGTATTTGCAGCTCTTCTGATTCTTTGCTCTACAGTTTTAGGGTTTGAACTTAGATTGCTAAAAATATTAATTAGTGGAGTATCATGTATAGTTTCATTGTTGTCTATCAAATATGTAATTACATCAACGATGTCTTTACTACCTAACTCACCGATAATTCCTAGACGTTGCATTATATTTTCAAGTTTAGTTATGTATTTTTTAGGTTTGCTATTTTGAGTAGAGTTGGTTTTATCATCTACAGATAACTCATCTAAAAATAGATTTTGCATTTTTTTAAAGGCTCTTTCCATTGAAACGTTTTTACTAATCTTTGTTATAACTTTTTCAATCTCTATGCTATTTATAGGCTTTTGAATATAAAATTCAATACCACTATTGTATGCTGATGCAACCATGTCTTTAGATGAAACTTGTGACAACATAATAAAAGCAGCGTTTGGCAAAAGTACCTTTGCTTTTTTTACAAATGAAATTCCATCTATTACAGGCATCAATAAATCAACAATTATAATATCAGGTTTAATTATAGCGATATCATCTAATGCATCTTCTGCATTAGTAGAAATACCACAAATTTTTCCTAGGTTTCTTTCCTTAATAATAATTTTAAGAATGTTTACTATATTCTTATCATCGTCTATTAAATAAATTTTCATAGTTAATTCTCCATTGTGTTTACTGGTATCTCAATATAAAAAGTAGTTTTTAATTCAGTTGATTTGACATTTATTTTTCCTTGTAGTTTGTTTTCTACTAAATCTTTGACTAAGCAAAGCCCAAGACCTCTATTAACAATACCTGTAGAGTAATTAATTTTAGTAGAAAATCCAGGTTCAAATAGCTGATCTAAGTGTTCTTCACTAATCTTATTAGCATAATTTGAAATATAAAACACATACCACAATTGTGTTTTATATAATGCAAATGATATTTTGATATAATTATCTTCATTTTTATAGGCTTCAACAGCATTATTTAGAAGATTTCTTAGTATGGACAATAGCAGATAATGTTTGTTTGTTATAAAATCGCATTTACAATTAATATCCCACAGTATTGTCTTACCTTCATTTTTTCCATCTAAATCAATTTTATCCTTGAGCATTTGCAATAATTCACTAAATTTCATGCTTTTATCCTCAAAGCTATTGTCTAGAGCATCTGTAATTCCTCTGATAATCAAATTATATTCCTTCTTGATTTCATGTATATCCTTTGCTACTTCCAGTGCGGAGCCACTTAATGTACTATCAATATCAGAATTTATTAAATTTTCATATAATTTATATGATATACTCATTGTACTTTCAATATTAGCAGCATTTTTGTTCATCCAAATAATTTCACTTTTAAGGTTAGATATCATAAGAAGTAGATTCTTGTATCTTTGTGCATGTTCATTCTTAAGTAGATAAAAATTTTGATATTCCAATCCAATCCAAAATATTAGTATCATTAGAGTTCTAACTAGCGCAATAGAAACAAGTATTAATTGCATTTCTATTGTAAATGTATCATTGGAAATTCTAAAAAGCATTTCTGATGAATTAGCAATATAATCAATTAATGCTAGGGGAAGTATGTATATTGGTTTATTTATTTTGTAATCAATTAAATTATAATAGAAATATGTAAGTAAACCATAAACAAAATAAAATGAAATTTCCGGTCCGTACGACGTAAAAGCATCCATGAAACTTCCTGTTTCTACTAATAAGTAAAGAGCTCTAGAAAAAAATACACCAGGAGCAACAATCAATGTAATTGGTAACACAGGAAATTTTCCAAACAATATTGAAAATAAAGGAAATAAAATAATAGCGACTGCTATCTTAAAGTCGCTATTATTTAAATTTATATTAATTTGTGCAGCTATAATAATAAGTATACTAAAAAGTAATGTTTTACGTTTCATTTTACCTCTCTTGAATTATCGCTTGAGCTGCTGAAAGTCTTGCAACAGGCACTCTATATGGAGAACATGAAACGTAATCAAGTAATGCTTCATTAAAAAATTTAATTGATTCTGGATCTCCACCATGCTCGCCACAGATACCTAATTTAATTTTGCTATTTGTTTGTTTTCCTAATTTGACACTAGTTTTTAAAAGACTACCAACTCCAACGGTATCAATAGATTGGAAAGGATCACTATCAAGTATTTTAAAATCCTTGTAATCTCCAATAAATTTACCAGCATCGTCTCTAGAAAAACCATAAGTCATTTGAGTTAAATCATTAGTTCCATAGGAGAAAAAGTCTGCAATTTCTGCAATTTCATTAGATGTTACGCAGGCTCTAGGCACTTCAATCATAGTACCAATTAAATATTTAATATTTGAAGACTTTTCATTTTTTACTTTTTCAGCTGTTTCGACAATTATATCTTTTAAATATTTTAATTCTTTTACGTTACCTATTAAAGGTACCATAATTTCAGGAGTAATGTCAATGTTTTCTTCTTTGCAAACCTCTATAGCAGCTTCCATAATTGCTCTTATTTGCATTTTTGTTATTTCACTATAAGTTATAAGAAGTCTACATCCTCTATGTCCAAGCATTGGATTGAATTCATGCAAACTGTTTGCTTTTTCTTTTAATAAATATAAATTAATATTCATTGAATCAGCAAGCTTTTTGATTTCATCATCAGTATGTGGCAAAAATTCGTGAAGTGGGGGATCTAATAATCTTATAGTAACAGGTTTTATACCCATAATTTTATATATTTCTTTAAAATCATTTTTTTGCATAGGCAATATTTCTTCTAATGCATTTTCTCTATCTGAAATATTATCTGAAAGTATCATTTTCCTAACTGAGAAAATTCTTGATTCATCGAAGAACATATGCTCAGTTCTACATAAACCTATACCTTCAGCACCAAAATTTATGGCAGCTTGTGCATCTTTAGGTGTATCAGCATTTGTTCTAATTGACAACCTTCTAAAATCATCAGCCCATTTCATAAGTGTGTTAAAATTACCTGAAATTCCAGGTTCAACTGTTTTTATTACTCCATTGTATATTAAACCTAAGCTTCCATCTAAAGAAATGTATGAACCTTCTGATATTTTTTCATTATTTACTATAAATATTTTTAATTCTTCATCTACATATATATCATCGCATCCAGCTACACAGCATTTTCCCATTCCTCTGGCAACTACGGCTGCATGGGATGTCATACCACCTCTTGAAGTTAATATTCCCTCTGCCATTGTCATTCCTTCTATATCTTCTGGAGATGTTTCTTTTCTAACCAATATAACTTTTTCTCCGCTTTTAGCAGCTTTTACAGCGTCTCCAGCAGTAAAGTATATTTTGCCTGTGGCAGCACCCGGTGAAGCAGGTAGTCCTTTTGCAATTGGTTTTGCTTTTCTTTGTGTATCAAGATCAAATGTTGGATGTAGTAATTGGTCAAGAGATTTAGGGTCAATTCGCATAATTGCTTCTTGTTTATCTATTAAATTTTCATTAACCATTTCTACAGCAATCCTAATTGCTGCTTCGGCTGTCCTTTTACCTGTTCTTGTTTGTAGCATGTATAATTTGCCCTGCTCAATAGTAAATTCCATATCTTGCATATCTTTGTAGTGTTTTTCAAGTATACCTGCTATTTCTATAAATTGATTATAAATATCAGGCATTATAGATTCTAATTTATATATCTGCAATGGTGTTCTTATTCCAGCAACAACATCTTCACCTTGTGCATTGATTAAAAATTCACCGTATAAATATTTTTCTCCTGTCGAAGGATTTCTTGTAAAAGCAACTCCTGTACCAGATGTTGCCCCCATGTTTCCAAAAACCATCGATTGAATATTTACCGCAGTTCCAATGTTATGGTCAATATTATATAAATTTCTATATGTTATTGCTCGTGTATTATTCCAAGAATTAAATACAGCTTCAATTGCCATTAGAAGTTGTTCGTTAGGGTTCTGTGGAAATTCTATACCAGCTTCTTTCACAAAAATTTTTTTATAAGTTTCTATTAATTCTTCTAAGTCTTCCTTTGTAAGTTCAGTATCATTTTGATAATTTTTATTTTCTTTAATATCATCAAGTACATAATCAAACTTATATTTTGGTATTGATAAAACAACATCACCAAACATTTGGATAAAGCGTCTGTAACTATCAAATGCAAATCTTTTGTTTTGTGTTTTGTTTGCTAATCCTATAACTGATTTATCATTAATACCAAGATTAAGTATTGTATCCATCATACCGGGCATTGATATTGCGGCTCCAGAACGAACTGAAACTAATAATGGATTTTCAATATCACCAAATCTTTTTCCTGTTTCGATTTCTAAAATTTTAATATGTTCATAAATTTGTTCAACTATTTCTTCTGATAGCTTTTTGTTGTTTTTGTAAAATTCATTACATGCTTTTGTAGTAATTGTAATTCCACCAGGCACTGGTAAATCTAAATTTGTCATTTCTGCAAGGTTCGCGCCTTTTCCACCAAGCAAAGACTTCATTTCTTTACTGCCTTCTTTAAATAAGTAAACCCATTTATTATTCATATTGTCCTCCATATATAAAATTGATTAAATAATTTAAATAATTTCTTATATTTAACAGCTAATTCAACTAATTTTAATTTATTGAATATTAATCACTCCTAATATATAATATAACATATATAACATATTTGATTATATAATATAACATATATCATAAAAAGTACAGCATTATTATTTAAATAATATTATTTTTTTTGCGCATTATAATTAATATATGCTTTTTGACATATTTTGCTTAATTATAGTTGTTAAATAACATAACTAATAAAAGTATTATTACCATTTTTTCTTTACTTATAAAGGTAATAATTATATAATACAGTAGGGCGTTTAAAAATATGTATATTGTTATGAGAGGATATTATGAATAATATATTATCAAAGATTAACACACCAGAAGATTTATATAATTTAAGTTATAAGGAAATGGACGTGTTATCTAGTGAAATAAGAGAATACTTGATAGATGTAGTTTCTAAGACGGGAGGACATTTAGCTTCTAATTTAGGAGTTGTTGAGCTTACAATCGCTTTAGAGTATGCATTTAATTTAGAGAGAGATAAAATTATATGGGATGTTGGACATCAAGCTTATATACATAAGATATTAACGGGTAGAAAAGATAAGATGTATTCTATTAGACAGTTAGGTGGCATAAGTGGTTTTCCAAAGCGTGAAGAGAGTAAATACGATATTTTTGATACTGGTCATAGTAGTACATCTATATCAGCAGCTATTGGTGTGGCTAGGGCTAGAGATTTAAATAAATATAATTATAATGTAGTTTCAGTTATTGGAGATGGTGCATTAACTGGAGGAATGGCTTTTGAAGCTTTAAACGATATTGGTAAAACAAAAACAAAAGTTATAGTTGTATTAAATGATAATGAAATGTCTATATCAAAAAATGTTGGTGGGTTATCTACGCATTTAAGTATTGTAAGATCAAGAACTAGATATTTAACTACAAAAAAAGATTTGGAAAGTTTTTTAGAAAAAGCTCCTATTATAGGAAAATATATAAGAAAATTTCTTCATACAATCAAAGAGGGTATAAAAAAGATGATTATACCTAGTATGTTATTTGAAGAAATCGGATTTACTTATTTAGGTCCGATTGATGGACACGATATAGAGGATTTAGTTGAAGTATTTGAAAATGCAAAAAATATAGATGGACCTGTACTTATACATGTTTGCACAAAAAAAGGTAAAGGATATAAATATGCAGAGGAAAAGCCAAATAATTATCATGGCGTATCTCCATTTGATATAGAAACAGGATTGCCATTGAAAAAATCTAATGCTAAATCTTATTCTAAAGTATTTGGAGATAAGCTTTGTGAAATAGCAAAAACAAATAAGAAAGTTGTAGCTATATCTGCTGCAATGATTCAGGGTACAGGACTAGATAAATTTTCGAAAATGTATAGAGACAGAGTTTTTGATGTTGGAATAGCTGAACAGCATGCAGTTACTATGGCTGCTGGAATGGCAGTAAACGGTGTAACACCGGTTGTTGCATTGTATTCATCTTTTTTACAAAGAGCATATGACCAAGTAGTTCACGATGTAGCGACGCAAAATCTTCATGTAGTTTTTGCGATAGATAGAGCAGGTATAGTTGGAAATGATGGTGAAACTCATCAAGGTGTATTTGATACAGGATTTTTAGTTCAAATACCAAATATGATAGTTATGGCACCTTGTGATAATCAAGAGTTAGAGGATATGCTAGAATTTGCAGTAAATAAACATAAAGGACCTATTTCTTTAAGGTATCCAAGAGGGAATTCTAATTTGATGGTTCCTAAATCTTATAAACAAATAGAGCTTGGTAAAGGTGTTATGTTGAAAGAAGGTAAGGACATAACAATTGTTGCATATGGTAAAATGATAGAAATTGCTATACAAGTAAGTGATATTTTAAGTAGTAAAAATATATCAAATGAAATTATAAACCTACGATTTTTAAAACCTTTAGATATGGCTTTAGTCAATAAATCTTTAAGTAAAACTAAAAATCTACTGATTATAGAGGAAACATCGATAGATGCATCTATTTCTTACAAAATCAAATCATTAATTGATAGTGATATAAATATGGAAAATATAATAATTAAATCATTCCCTGATAAATTTATTAGACATGGAAATGTTAATGATATATTTGATAAGTATGAATTGAATGCACAATGTATATCAAAAGAAATAGAAAATTTAATTATTAAGAAATAAGCAGGAGAAATTATGGAACAATATTTTACTAAGAATCCAACTACAAAGGAAGAAATATACTCGTTTAAATGGAATGCGATAGATGAGGAATTTAACTTTAGCACAAGTAACAGTGTATTTTCAAAAAGTGCTGTAGATTTTGGTTCTATGGTGATGATTAATACATTTGTAGAAAATGAAAGTAATTTTATAGGTAATATTTTAGATTTAGGGTGCGGTTATGGACCGGTTGGAGTAATTTTAGCAAAAATTTTAGACAAGGTTGAAATTACTATGGTTGATATAAATGAAAGAGCTGTTAAGCTTGCAAAAATTAATTCTGAAGCTAATAAGGTTGCAAGCAAATTAAATGTTTATCAGTCGAACATATTTGAGGGAGTAAATGAAAATTTCGATAGAATATTGACTAATCCTCCAATAAGGGCTGGTAAAAAAACTGTATACGCTTTTTTTGATGGTTCTTATGAGCATTTAGAGGTCGGAGGAAAGTTGTATGTTGTAATACAAAAAAAACAGGGTGCAAATAGTGCAGTTGATAAGCTTAAAAGTTTATTTGGTAATTGTGAAACACTTTATAAGAAGTCAGGGTATTTTATACTTTGTAGCGAGAGATTAGGCTAGTTAAATAGCGTAGAACAGAATAATTATGATTATGCTGAATTAAAAAACCACTGATTATATTTCGTATCAGTGGTTTTAATATTATATTTCGTATCCTTTATCAAATGCATTAATGTTCATTTCAATAGCTTTTTCTGGAACAGAATCTTTTATAATTTGTTTCCAATTAATATTTTCAAGCTTAAACATTTTTACTAAAGCGCCAAGTAATACAATGTTCATACATTTTATATTTCCTAGTTCTCCTGCAATTTTATATGCATCTATAACATTAACATTTTTCTTTCCAACAACTTTATCATACTCTTCAATGATGTTGTTAGGATATTTACTAGCTCCAATGTTAACTGTTACTGGATATATTTCCTGAGTATTAATGACTAATATCCCGTCTTCTTTTAAATAATCTAGAAATCTTAAAGCTTCACTTTTTTCAAAAGCAACGATTATATCAGCGCTTCCTTTTTCTATAACAGGTGAGTAAACTTTTTCCCCATATCTTATTTGTGTAGTAACGCTACCACCACGTTGGCTCATACCATGAATTTCAGCCATTTTTACATCATATCCATTTTCAACAAATCCCTTTGAAAGAATTTTTGAAGTAAGAATAGTACCTTGACCGCCAACTCCAACTAGAAATATATTTTTTATATTTGACATATTATTCACCTATCCTTTCTATAGCATCAAATGGACAAATCTGAATACAAACTCCACATCCATTACATGAATTTTGATCTATACTAATTTTTTCACCTAAAATTAATGCCGGACAACCAGATTTTAAGCACATTTTACAAGATCTGCATTTATCAGCATTTACAACGGCTTTAACTTTAGCTCTTTGTTTTATAACTGGTTTCAACAAAGCACAAGGACGTTTTGTGATTATAACAAAAGGTTCAGTTGCTTCGTAACCTTTTTTGATAGCCTCTTTAGTTGCAGCTAAATCATAAGGATCTACAACTATTAAGTTTTCCTTTTTGATACCACATGCGTAGCATAATTGAACTAAATCTACAGCTGGAGCAGGGGCACCTGTAATATTTTTACCAGTTCCAGGATTTTCTTGATGTCCAGTCATAGCAGTGATACTGTTATCTAATATGATAGTTGTTATAGAAGAATTGTTATAAACACTATTGATTAATCCAGTAATGCCAGAGTGGAAAAATGTTGAATCTCCTATTATAGCAAAAGCTTTTTTAGAAGTATCGTTTGCTATTTCATTTGCTTTTGTAAATCCATGAGCACCTGTTATTGAAGCACCCATACAGATAGTTGTATCTAGGGCATTAAGTGGGCTTGCAGCTCCTAGTGTGTAGCAACCTATATCTCCACTGAAAAAAGCTTTGTCTTTATATTTTCCAAGTTCAAAGAATAATCCTCTATGAGGACATCCAGCACATAAAACTGGTGGTCTTGAAGGAGCTTGCATTTGTGTTTGATATGTACTAACCTGTTTTTTACCTAATAAAAGTTCTCTAATAAGTGCAGGTGAAAATTCTCCACAAATTGGGAATAAATCTTTTCCTATACAGCTTATACCCATTGCTCTAACTTGTTCTTCTATGAATGGGTCACTTTCTTCAATTATATATAATTTTTCTACTTTTGATGCAAAGTCTTTTATCATTGTATCTGGTAGTGGATTTAAGAAACCAATTTTTAGATATGATGCATTATCTCCCATTACTTCTTTGCAGTATTGATAAGAAACACCACTTGTGATAATACCTATTTTTGTTTTATTCATTTCAATTCTGTTTAAAGAACAGTTGTTAGAATATTCTTTTAAACCAGCTAATCTAATGTTTTCTATCTTAGGATGTCTTAATCTTGATATAGCAGGTAACATCAAGTTTTTACTTGGATCTTTAACATATTCTTTAATTGGTGGAACTACTCTTTCTTCTAAATTAACTCTTGATTTAGAGTGACAAATACGTGTAGTAATTCTAAATACTACTGGTGTTTCAAATTTCTCGCTTATATTAAATGCTTCTTTCATAAAATCAATGCATTCTTGAGAATCAGAAGGCTCGATAAGCGCAGTTTTACCAAATAAAGCATAATATCTATTGTCTTGTTCGTTTTGAGAAGAGAACATATTTGGTTCATCTGCAGTTACTAGAACGAAACCTCCATTAGTTACATGATATGAATATGACATAAAACCATCAGCAGCAACATTTAATCCAACATGCTTCATAGCGCAAAAAGCACGGGCTCCACGTATAGAGGCACCAGCTGCAACTTCACAAGCAACTTTTTCATTTACCGCCCATTCAGAATGTGCACCCTTATATTTAGAAAAGTTTTCCATTATTTCAGTACTAGGGGTACCAGGGTAAGCTGAAGCTACTGTTACACCAGCTTCGTATGCACCACGAGCTATAGCTTCATTACCAGTCATTAACGTTTTCATTATATAAAATCCTCCTTTATTTATCTTATATTCTATTTTATTTGTATTTAATGAGAATGTCAATATGCAAAACAGCTTTTATAAAAAAAGTTATTTTAATAATCTAAATAAAAAAATAAGTTTATATTATAAATAAACTTATTTTAATAATACTAAATTTATCTAGATAATATTTCCAAAATCTTATCTAGATCACTTCCAGATACAATAGTGAAGTCTCCAGCTTTTAATTTTGTATCAAGCTTTAACGTACCACATCTTTCTAAAAAGGTATCCGTATCATTTATTAAACCATTTTCAAGTAAAATATCAGCTATTTTTCCTGAAAAGCTTCCGGCAGGAATAGTAAAAGTTATCTCTTTTCCAGGCTCTTCTGTAACATTTGTATTTTCTTCTTGGTTAGTATTGTCATCAGTATTACTATCACTGGTATTTTCATTTTCATTTGCTTTAGTTTCTGTATCTATATCTGTATCTTTTTCAGTATCTTCTTCAGTATCCTGTTTATTATTGCCTGAGGTTTCAGACTCTGTATTTTCACTTACATTATTATCAATTTGAATGGGTGGTTTTTCATTTGCAATAGTTTCCTTGTCCACTTTTAAATTAAATAGTATGTTAAGTCTCCAAACTAAAATTAGAGCAACAACAACTACTACACCTATAATTAATGTATAATCAGTTAGACAATAAAATAAATTTTTAAACCAATCAATTATTTTTTTCACTTTAACCTCCAGAAGAATAAATATAATACAATTATGTTAACATAAAAAAACTGTTAATTCAACATTTTTAGCAAAAAAATATGATTGTTAAATTAAATTGGTAATATAAATAAACTATGTTATAATAAAAATAGTATATCATTGTTTATATGCTGTTTTTGAGATTGTAAATAGTATAAAATTAGCTACATTTACTATGACTATTAAGATTATAGAAATACAAAAAAGTTTCATTAATTAAACTAAGAGGTGTGATATGAATATAATTAATATTGGAAACAAAAAAGTAAATATTAAAAGAAATACATCATGTTACGAGGTTCTTAAAGAATTGCACAAAAATGATTATAAAGATTATCTAGCGGTAAAGGTAAATAATACACTTAAAGAATTATCGTATGACAACCTTAGTAATGGTGATTTAGTTGAGTTTATTGATATAAAAAATAGAGATGGACTTAGAATATATATTAGAACTTTGTCTTTAGTTTTTATTAAGGCATGTAGAAAGCTATATAATAATGCTGATATCATCATTGAACATTCACTAAATAAAGGATTGTATTGTGAAATTAAGGTAGGTGAGTGCTTATCAGAGAAAAGCATAATTAATATAAAAGATGAAATGCAAGAAATAATTGATAGGCAAATACATATTAAAAAATTTATGTTAAATATTAATGAAGCGAAAAAAATTTTTCAAAGTCAAAAAATGCCTGATAAGGTAATGCTATTAGATTATTCTAATACTGAGAATGTTAGGACTTATGAATTAGAAGGATATTATGATACTTTTTATGGATATGTTGCACCGAACACAAATGTGCTAAAAGCATTTGATATTAAGTTGTTTGGACAGGGCGTCATCCTTAGATTTCCTATGCTTGGTAACAATTATAAACTTCCTGAATATGTTGAAGATGTAAAGATTTCAAAAATATTTAAAGAAGCAGAGGATTGGGGAAATATAATGGAAGTAAGTCATGTTGGAGCCCTCAATAAGAAAATAGTTAATAATTTAATAAATGATTTGATACTTGTGAATGAAGCATTGCATGAGAAAAAGATTGCATATATAGCTGATGAAATATCTGCAAATGATGAAATTAAAATAGTTTTGATTGCTGGGCCATCTTCTTCTGGCAAAACTACATTTGCACAAAGATTATCTATTCAGCTTAGAGTTAATGGAAAGAAAACTTATGCAATTTCTTTAGATGATTATTTTGTAAATAGAGATAAGACTCCATTGGACGAAAATGGCAATTACGATTTTGATACTATTGACGCATTAGATTTAGATTTGTTTAATGACCAGTTATTAAAATTGATGAATGGTGAAAAAGTTCAGGTCCCTACATTTGATTTTAAAAAGGGATGCAGAGTATTTGATAAGGAACCAATTAAATTAACTAAAGATCATATAATCGTAGTTGAAGGTATACATGGATTAAATGATAAATTAACAGCTCAAATAGAAAAAGAAAATAAATTCAAAATATATATTAGTGCATTAACTCAGCTTAACATTGACAATCATAATAGAGTATCTACTTCTGATACAAGGCTAATTAGAAGAATTGTTAGGGATAATCAATTTAGAGGTCATAATGCTGAAAGAACAATGGAACTGTGGAATAATGTAAGAAAGGGAGAAGAAAAATATATATTCCCTTATCAAGAGAATGCAGATACAATGTTCAATTCCTCATTAACATATGAGCTAGGTGTATTAAAAAAATATGCGGTTAAATTAATTGAGGGGATTAGTGAAAATAGTAAATTCTATGCAGAAAAGCATAGATTATTAAAATTTTTAAGTTATTTTAATTCAATAGATGACGAAAAAACAATACCTAGAACTTCTATTATAAAAGAGTTTTTAGGTGGAGGTTTAGTAGAATAAAATATGAGGGTAGAAGCTATTGTTAACTATTTATTTTGGTTTAGCAATAGCTTTTTTATATACAAGGAAAGTTTTACTCGTAGTATTTTACTGAGCAACTTTTTTATGTAAAAATTTAAGTTTTTTAAAAATCATTATTTACATTTTCATAATAATGTATTATTATATTATTCTACTTTCTTTAGTGGAGGAAATATGTACGATATTGAGAGAAAAAAAGAAGAAGAAAAGTTAAATTATATATTAGAGCAAATTGAATTAAATATAGAAAGCAATGGAGCTCACAAAAAACAATTAAATGAAAAAATAAAAACAGCTTCATCTAGTGAATTAAATGTTTTAACTAACATTATTACGATAGTTGAAAAAAGTTTAGATAATAATTTGAACTCTGTTAATAGTCCTTATTTTGCTAAAATTGATTATTTTGATTATATTGAAAATAAAAATTGTATACTGTATATAGGAAAATGTGGGCTTGAAGATACTCATGAAAAAATATTAACGGTTGATTGGAGAGCACCGATTTCTTCTGTGTACTATGATTGCCAGCCAGGTAAAAATACAATAAAAACTTATGATGGTGAAGAATTAGATTTAGATCTTAATTTAAAACGTACATTTGAAATACAAAATAGCGTTCTTTTAGATTTTTATGATGTTAATACTATATCAAATGATGAGCTATTAACAAAATATTTGGCTAAAAACAAAGAAGCAGTATTAAGTGAAATTGTTGCTACAATACAGAAAGACCAAAACGAAATAATAAGAGAATCTTGTTCGAAAAATGTTATTGTACAGGGTGGAGCAGGTAGCGGAAAAACAACGGTTGCTATGCATAGAGTTTCGTTTTTACTATATAATTTCAGTAAAATTTATAATTCAGAGAATTTTTATATACTTGGAAATAATGAAATGTTTCTAAACTATATAACAAGTATATTACCGTCATTAGATGTCAAAGATATAAAACATAGATTGCTGTCAAACTTTTTTATTGATTTTATAGATGATTATGTTCCATTTAAAAATGGGAAAAATAAATTTATAGATATATTTAAAATACAAAACAAAGATTTATTAGCTTTAAAAGGAAAAATTGGATTTGTTAAAGAATTAGGTAACTTTATTGCAGAATATGAGGATTTAAATATACCAATACGCTCAATTAAATTGCGGGGCAAGGTTATAATGGAAAAATCAAACATGATTTCATTGCTCAGGACATTTAAGTATAAATCTATGCAAGAAAAAATTTCATTGCTTAATGAACAATTTAAAAAGCGTCTTTCAAATGAGCTTGAATTATTAAATGTAAATAATGCTGAAGTTATTATGAAAAAAAATGCAAATGTATTTGGAAAAAGCAAAATAAAAATTAGTATTTTAGACATTTATAATGAATTTTTAGAAAATTTAATAGAGAAGATTCAAAACAAAGAAATTCAAAATATTGAAGAATCTTTAGTACAAGGTATTATTGATAATATAAAGAAAAAGCAATTTGATATATTTGATATAGCTAATTTAACACTAATAAAAAGAAAAATCTGTACTAACAAAAAATTTGAAGATGTTAGGCATATTGTTATTGATGAGGCACAAGATTTTGGAGTATCAATATTTTATGTGTTGAGAAATGCATTTGCAAAATCAACCTTTACAATTGTTGGAGATGTAACGCAAAATATAAACTATAATATAGGAATGAATGATTGGGAACATTTAACTAATAATGTTTTCAATGAGTCAAAAGATAAGTTTTATATACTTAAAAAAAGCTATAGAAATACTATAGAAATATCAGAATTTGCATGTAGTATACTTAAAAATGCTAAATTTAAAACTTATGAAATTGAACCATATGTTCGACATGGAAGTAATGTTGAAGTTTTAAATGAAAACTCTTTTGAGGCTATGATAGAAAAAACAAAGTTACTCATCAAGCAAATATTTGCTAAAGAATATAAAACTGTTGGTATCATATGCAAAACAGAAGAAGAAGTAGAAATGGTTAAGTCAGAATTATCAAAATTCATAGAAATAGTTAGCTTTAATAATGAAGATACTAGCTTTTCAAATGGTGTTATGATTATGTCTGTTAAGATGTCAAAAGGCTTAGAATTTGATACGGTAATACTTTGGAATGTGAATGATAATAATTACAAAAAATGTGATAGTGATGTAAAACTATTATATGTTGCCATAACACGTGCATTGCATGAGTTATACGTACTTTATGAAGGAAAGATAACTGCATTGTTAGAAAATTAATATATATATAACATTGGTGTCAATATTTGACGAAAATATAACTTGACATCTTATCGTTTTATGAATATACTGATATTGTGTGCATAAATTATTGACGTAGGTTAATATTACTATTGTAATTAAAATATATTTATTTTAATTGTTCTCTAGTAAAATTAATATATCACAGGACCAAAGGGCCTGGAAAAAGAGGTTTTTAAACCTCTTTTTATTTTTTTGTTATAATATTAAACATTATAAAATTCTAGTTTCTAATTGATAAATTAGATAAAAGTGCCTTATGAACTATAAACTTGTTTGAAAAGTTAGGGTATGGTTCAGGGTCAAGATTTGTTTTATAATACCAAGAAATATATGATTTTTTGGTGGTGGTTCCCTCAACATTTGTAACAATTCTAGTCCATAAATTGCCTAAAATGCCTTGGTAGTACATGCATCTTATAGCTTCTTTTAGATTATCTATATTTGTATAATATTCTTTGTTGTTTTCAAAGTAATCTTCAATTTCTCTAAATAAAAAGCTGGTTTTTTTATAATCTCTCAAAAGTTTTAATGCATCATTTAACATTGGCGCATTTTCGTGTATACTTATTTCATTTTTCAACTCATTAAAAAATGATTTATAATAGTACCTTTTATACATTTTAAAGTATTTTGGGTCAAAAGTAGTACTGCTTTTTTCTTTATCTCTTATTATATTTAAATAAGAGATAATATCTCTAGGTCTTCCAAAACTATTGTCTAGTAAATAGGTTAATACATCTTTACCAGCAACATGTTTAGGAAAAATAGTCTTGTAAATTTCTTTGTCAGTTTTGTTTTTATAATAGCTATTTGAGTTTTTAATCTTTAGTAATATCATTTTCATAAGTGGGTGTTTGTAGGGAAAATTATAATCGACAGTATCCCACCAATCAAGTACTATATCTTTGCAGCATATAGATTTATTTGTGTTTGAGTCATTTTCATTTAGATATGTAATTATATCATCTCTTAAAAGAATAATAATTTTTGATTTAAAATTTTCATTGCTAAATTCGTTGTTAATTTTTTTAGATGTATTCAATAAGCTTGAAATACATTTAATATAGTTCTTATCCATTTTGGTGCTAATATTGAGACAGTCTAATTCATCAATAATTAAAATGACACGATTGTCTTTTAATTGCTTGAAAATAAGTTTTTTTAATCTTTTTAGTTTATCAAAAAAACGAGCTTTCGCATAACGCACATCAGTTCCTCTTGAAAGTTTTGTTGCTATTGTAATATTATTAAGAGATGCACCAATTTTATTATCAGAATTGGATTTTTTTACATAGTCTATGATTTTAAAGCTATCAGTTTTGTTTTCTACAAATTTTTTTAAAATTCTATAGGTATAAGATGGCAAAATTTTAACCAATTTCGAAGTGTTTTCAAGTATAATATTGGCAATTAGTGTATAAATTGTGTATTCCCAATAAGTTTCATATTGATTAATAAGTATAGTACTATCTCCTATTTCTAAGAGCTTTTGTAAATTAATTTCGTTTGAGCCACAAACTTTACAAAAAAATTTTGTAGATTGCTCATCAATTTTTTTCTTAACATAGTGTGCGAGTAGTGTTTTACCAGTTCCTTTCCTGCCAATTATAACGTATTTATCACCGTTTATGATACTATCAATTACTTCCTTTTGACAATAAAACAAATTATAAAAATTCTTACATTTAGCAACTTCAGTTTCTCCATCTATATCTCCTAAATATAAGTCAACAAGCTTGGCCTTTTCAACCATTTTTATCATCTCCAAAAAAAGTATATATTAATAATATCACGAAAAAAATGCGAAAACTAACGAAAAATAGCGGACAAATATTAAGTTTTTATAACTTTTACGTATAATTATACGTAAAAGTTATATGAAATTGAACCCAAACTAATTAAGGTGTTTAGTAGAGGGTAGATCTAAAGTTATTGCATAAAGAAATTACTTGTTTATTAAAGTTATTTTTTTTTCAATAATTAATTTTTCTATAACATCGGCACCTAGCATTACCGTTTCTAAGCAACGTGTTTCAGGTTTTTTGTATTTTTCCATAAGTACATTGCATTCTGTACTGCCAAGTGTATCTTCAAATGCTTGTACAAATTCCTTGCAATCATTCCTAAATGATTCAGATTTAGTGTCTAATAATTTTCCTAATGCAGCAACAGCACCTGTAAGCGTTCCACAAGTCTTGCCACATCCCATTCCACCACCAAATGCAGTAACTAATTCTATTTCACTATCAGTTAGATTTAATTTATATTGCTCGCTAATTGCCATAAGTATTGATTGTGCACAATTAAATTTTTGTTCTAAATAATAATTTTTTGCTATATCTCGTAACATATAATGCTCCTTAAAGTTAATTTGTAATATGATTAAAGGAATCTATTTTTTCCTTTAATCATATATTCATCTATAATAGTTCTGTACTAAAATATCTTTCAATTCTATCAGGTAAAACTGTGGTTATATTTTTGTTGCTTCCGTATTTTTTAGCTATTTCTTTACATGCCCATACATTTGCACCAGACGATGTACCACAAAGTAAACCTTGTTTTCTAGCAAGTATTCTTGTAGTCTCAAATGCATCTTGGTCACTAACTTCAACTATATCATCTATTAGGCTACTATCTAAAATTTCTGGAATAAAACCATCTCCTATACCTTGTATACTATGAAGTCCTGGTTCATGACCAAGCAAAGCAGATACATTTTTAGGTTCTACTGCAACAATTTTTATTTTTGGATTTTTCTCTTTCAAGAACTTACCAATTCCTTGTAGAGTACCACCACTGCCAAGACCAGATATGAATACATCAATTTTTCCATCAAGCTGTTCATATAATTCAGACGCTGTAGTTTGATAGTGAATATTAGGATTATCTATATTTTTAAATTGTTGTGGCATAAAATATAGCTCTTTATTGCTTTGCGAAATCCTTTCAGCTTCTTTGACTGCACCATCAACACTAAGTTCTTTAGGAGTTAAAATTAAATTTGCACCAAGTGAACGGATAATTTTTTTCCTTTCAGTACTCATATTCTCAGGCATAACTATACTTACATTGTAACCTTTACACAATCCAACTAGTGCTAGACCTATTCCTGTATTGCCTGAAGTAGGTTCGATTATTGTCATTCCTTTTTTTAGTATTCCTTTTTGTTCTGCCATTTCAATCATATTTTTAGCAACTCTATCTTTTATACTACCACCAGGATTTAAATATTCTGCTTTAGCATAGATATTTAAATTTGTAGATGGCTTTAAATATATCAATGGTGTATTGCCAATTAAATCTAAAATGCTTTCTGTATACATAAAACATCACTCTCCTAAAATATATGTTCACCAATTATAACAGTATAATTCAATAAATGCAAAAAATTATAATGTGATACAACAACGTTGATAATTATTGATTTATTGTTCATAATACTTACTCCTGCATGCCACAACTTTCGCAAATGGCTGAAACATTAATTTAATAAATGGTATTTTTATCATTACATCGCATATGCACCAGGAGCGCAAAAACTACATGCAGTGATGTCTCCTTCAAACTGTATTTTTAGTTTTACATGATATGCATCAATTGGAATGTTGTATTGAGTATATACATTGGCAAATTCATGATAAATTTGTGTTGTAATGTCATGCTCATTTTTTATAATCATTTTTTCATTATAATCAAAAAAATCAGCTATAAATAAAAGCTTAGTAACAGCAATGGCTCTAATAATAAAACCAAACATTAGATAAGAAATTTCACTTACATCTATTAATAAATCATATTCAAAAGTAGAAATGTTATTTCCACTATCTGTTATACTACAAGTTTTATATCCATTTAATTCAAAGTTATCAAATGTAATATTCCCGTTTATTGTGAAAAATTCAGGACTACCGTTTAAAACAGATATCCACTCAGGATTTAAAAACAAATTCTTCATATATATCCTCCAATATAAGTTTATTTATATCTATAATAAAATTTATTACAATATATCTACTATTATGTTAGATTATTTAAATTTTTATAATACAGTAAAATGTTCATAGTACTTAAATTATGGTATACCTTCAAACATCTCTTATACTGCAGGTACATACGTTTGTAATGATGTAACGGACACAGTTGTGTAAATATTTTTAAAATATATATGTAAAAGTCTAAAAAATTAAGTGTAAATTAAGGCTTTATATGGTATAATGCATATTATAATAAATAGAATGAAAGGGATTTTACAATGAAAAAAATATTATTACTAACATTAGTTACATGTATGCTTTTCGTAACTGCTTGCTCTAAAACAGATAGCAGTGATGAGATAAAGACTGTTAATGAAACTAAACATGAAATAAAAGATGAAGAGTATGACAAAGTATTAAATGATTACAAAAAGATGTATGAGCGACAAGTAGGCGAAGAGAGTTGGAAAACTTTAAAAGATGATGAAGTATTCCAATCAAAATTAGAAGAAATGGTTTTAGATACTATGACTCTTGAGAAAATTTTCATAGATGAAGCTAAAAAAAATAACCTTAGTGTAACTGATGATGAGGTAGCAGCTGAGTTTGATGAATTTAAAGCTAATTATGAATCTGAAGAAGCTTATCAAGAAGATTTGAAAAATAATGAATTAACAGAAGATTTAATTAAAGATAGAATAAATAAACAATTAATAATAAACAAATTTATAGGATATAAATCTGATTTAATCAATAAAATTACTCCTACTGACGAAGAATTAAAAGAGTTTTATGACACTAATAAGCAGTTGTTCAACAAAATTAGAGCAAGCCATATTTTAGTTGATGATCAAGAAAAAGCACAAAATATTAAGAAACAACTAGATGAAGGTGCTGATTTTGCTGAGCTAGCTAAAGAATTTTCTAAAGACGCAAATAAAGATCAAGGTGGAGATTTAGGATATTTTTCTCCAGATAAAATGGTTAAAGAATTTTCAGTTATTGCATTTAGTTTGGATAAAGATGAAATAAGTGAACCTGTAAAAACTCAATATGGATGGCACATAATTAAAGTTACAGATAAACAAAATTCATATGAAAGTGTAAATAAAGAGGAATTAACTTATAATTATAAAACTGATGTATATGATAAAATGTGTAACAATTACATTGAAAATGCAAATCTAAAAATTTCTGACAGATTAAAAGCTATTAGAGAAAGATCAGCTGCAGTTAAAAATCAAGCAGAATAGAAAAAATATATAAAAAAAGCACTACTTTTGCTAATAATAAAATGTAGTGCTTTTTTTATATTATATATGGGTAACGAGAGGAACTTTTTTATTTCTGTAATTTTTTTATGAAATATGGTGCAATTCCAAATCCCCAAAATCCGACGAAGAAATATCTTATAAGGCTAAATATTAACGTTGATGGAAAAAATAATTTAAGAACACTTTTTATTAATAATAATCCACCTAACATTATAATATATGAAAAGACTTTATTTTTAAATGACATTATATTAGAAAAGTTAATATATTTATTCTCTAAAACATATCCAACTGAAAGTCCTAATAATAAACCAGAACTTTTATAAAAATCATTATCGCCAAATATCAATGTCAAAATTGTAAATATAACAGAGCAAAAAATTATTATATAATAATTTTTGCTTTTATATATATAGTCAAAGGCTTTATTAATTAGTAGTGCCCATGAAAATCCAAATATTGCTGCAAACACAACGTCTGTTGGCCAGTGTACTCCTAAATATATTCTTGATAAACCAACTAGAAAAATAAGTATGATAGAAAAAATGTATAAGTACTTTTTCTTGAATATTAAGCATAAGGTTGTCCAAAATGTTGATGAAGCTTGCGTATGACCACTAGGAAATGAGTAACCAGTAGCAGTTTCTACTCTTTTAGATAAAATCCCTTCAATTCCAATTGGACGTTGAATTTTAAATATATTTTTTATAATAGCATTAAAGCAAGTTCCCGATACAATTGTGAAAATTAATTTGTAACCCTTATTTTTATCAATACTCAAAAATACATAAGAAGCGATAACAACCAATAACGTTTCCTCTCCGAAAAGAGTTAATGCTTCAAAAAAAACATCAAGAAAAGCATTGCTAAATGTTTGTATAAATTTTATTATTTCGATCTGAAATTCCATAAATTACCTTCCTTAAAACTTTGTATGTGTATTATATAGTAAATACAAATAAATACTAACATAAAATTAACAAATATTCTATAAATGTATTTAAACTTTTTTGGTTAGATTTTTTGATAATTGAAATAATAATATAAGTAGTAATAAATAAAATAGTAATAAATAAAAAAATACTTGTAATTTAAAATGTATAGTGGTAGAATAAAATGTTGTGTAAAATCATATATAAGGAAGAAAACAAATTAATGAAAATTGAAAACATCGAAATTAGTGAAAAAATCCAAAAAGGACTAGAGGAGATGGGCTTTGAAGAACTAACTCAAATACAGTTAGAAGCAATTCCTCACATTTTGGAGGGTAAAGATATTATTGCTCAATCTAATACAGGCACAGGAAAAACTGCTGCATTTGGTATACCAGTAATTCAAAGTATAGATACTGAAATTAGAAAACCACAAGCTATTGCAATATGTCCGACTAGAGAACTAGCAGTTCAAGTTGCAAACGAATTTAAAAAAATGTCAAAGTTCGTAGAAGGATTAAAAATTGTTAGTGTTTATGGTGGAGCAGATATAAAAAGGCAAATTGATAAATTAAGAAATGGAGCGCAGATAATTATCGGAACTCCAGGAAGAATTATTGATTTAATTAATAGAGGCGTAATAAAGTTAGAACAATTAAAAACAACAATATTAGACGAAGCAGATGAAATGCTTAAAATGGGCTTTAAAGAGGATATAGAGTTAATCCTTAGCAATGTTCACCACAAAACACAAACGTTATTATTTTCAGCTACAATTCCTGCTAGCATAAAAAAAATTACAAAGCAGTTTCAAAAAGATCCTGTAGAGATTAAAACTCTAAGAGAAGGAATTACTGCAAAAGAAGTTAAACAAAGCTATTTTATTGTAAAACATTCTGATAAAATTGAAGCATTATCAAGAGTTATTGACACATACACAACCAAATTAGCTTTAGTATTTTGTAATACTAAAAGAAGTGTCGATGAGTTATTTGATGTATTAGTAGATAGAGGATACAATTGTGATAAGATACATGGTGATATAAATCAAGCACAAAGACTTGATACTTTAAATAAATTTAATAATGGTTTAGTTGATGTTTTAATTGCTACAGATGTTGCAGCAAGAGGACTTGACATAAAAGAAGTTGAGGCTGTTATTAACTTTGATATACCAGTAAAAGAAGATTATTATGTTCATAGAATAGGTAGAACTGGTCGTGCCGGTAGAGAGGGTTTATCATTTACTTTACTAACAAATAAAGAAATGAGTAAGCTACGTGCTATCGAAAAATACACTAAAAAATCAATAAGAAAAAGATCTATTCCTACAATTGATAAAGTTAATGAAATAAAGCAAGATAAATTCATTAGACAAATTGAAGAACAAATAGCTAATTGCAATACTGATGAGTATGCATATATTATTAAAAGATTGTTTGAAGATGGAAACTCACCAGAATCTATTATTAATGCTTTAATTAAGGATAGGTTAACTTTTAATAATGCTGATAATGATAAAGATTTAAATGATAATACTCCTGAAAGACGTAAATCTTCTAGAAAAAGAGAAGATGAAATAAATAGATCAGGTGTAAGATTCTTTGTAAATGTAGGAAAAAAAGATGGTATCAGACCTAAAGATATACTTGGTGCTGTTGCTGGTGAATGTAATATCCCAGGAAGTGATATTGGCGCAATTGAAATTTTAGATAAATTTTCATTTTTTACTGCTGCTAAAGAACATAAAAATGTTATTTTAGACAAAATGAACAATTCAGCAATTAAAGGTAGAGATGTAGTTGTAGAGATAACAACATCTAAAAAAAGCAGTTCAAAATCATCGTCATCAAATTATAATAAACCATATAAGAATAATGGAAGAAGAGATAGTGGTAAGAAAGATGGCGGTAAATTTTATGGAAGAAGAAAAAAATAGTATGATTATTTGCATCAAATATATTTTATAATATATATTTGGTGCTTTTTTTCATGATTTCATCTGTACCCTTTTAAAAATATAATTCTGTATCTTTTGAAATGAACAGAATGATGTATAATGTTATTATAATAATTTTAGGGGGCTTAGATAATGAGCAAAAAAAATATAAAACAATTAGTATATACAGCATTATTTGCAGCACTAATTTATGTTACAACCTATGTAATTAAAGTACCATCAGTTGTAACTAATGGATATACGCACTTAGGAGATGGATTTATTTTTCTTGCAGTAATATTATTAGGTAGAAAAAATGGTGCAATTGCGGCTGCTATCGGTGCATCTTTGTCAGATTTATTAGGTGGATATTCTCATTATATTATACCTACTTTTATCATAAAATTTGTGATGGCATACATTATGGGTTTTATAATAGATAAAAATAAAGAAAGAAAATATTCTTGGTTAATAGGTGCTTTAGTAGGAAGTGTATGGCAAATTATTGCTTATTACATTGTAGGTTCTGTATTTATGGGTAGCTTTATATCAACACTTTTAGATATACCGGCAAATTGTATACAATCTGCATTTGGAATTATAATAGCTTTTTTATTAGGAAATCAGTTAAAGAAATTTATTAAAATAGATGAATAAAAATTGTTGACATTTCTATTAATTGATAAT
This sequence comes from Sedimentibacter sp. zth1, assembly GCF_017352195.1. Classification (NCBI taxonomy): domain Bacteria; kingdom Bacillati; phylum Bacillota; class Tissierellia; genus Sedimentibacter; species Sedimentibacter sp. zth1. The sequence continues at coordinate 555,982 of NZ_CP071445.1, forward strand.
ATACTATATACACTATATAAATATAGACTAATGCTATGAAAGATCGAGTAAGTTATAAACAATATCAAAGAGAATAAATGCCATGGGCTGAAAGCATTTTATATATGTGTAGCTGAAAACTAATCTAGAGCAAAATCTGAAACTTATTGATTAAGGTAAGGATTTGGTTAAGCGCCATAAGCTTTTGAGTCCCAATTAGGGTGGAACCACGAAATTACAACCTTCGTCCCTAAACACATTGTGTTTAGTGATGGAGGTTATTTTTATTTATAAATATTTTTTAGGAGGATTATTATGATTAAATTAACAATGCCTGATGGCAGTGTTCGAGAGTACGAAAAAGGAACTAAAGCTATTGATGTAGCAAAAAGTATAAGTGAAGGATTAGCAAGAGTAATTCTAGCTGCAAGCTATAATAATAAAACGATAGATTTACAACAAGAATTACAAGAGGATGGAACAATTAAGTTCTTGAAATTTGAAGACGAAGATGGAAAACATGCATTTTGGCATACTTCATCACATATATTGGCGCAAGCTATAAAAAGAATATGGCCAGAAGCAAAACTTGCTATAGGTCCTTCAATTAAAGATGGATTTTACTATGATATTGATTTAGATTATAGAATAGTAGAAGAAGATTTAGAAAAAATTCAAGCTGAAATGAAAAAAATAGTAAAAGAAAATATTAAGCTTGAAAGATTTGAATTACCAAGAGATGAAGCGTTGAAGTTTATGTCAGATAATAAAGAACCTTATAAAGTTGAGTTGATTAATGACTTGCCTGAGGATTCGATTATTTCTTTCTATAAACAAGGAGAATTTACTGACCTTTGTGCTGGTCCTCATATTGAATCAACAAAAAAAGTAAAAGCAATAAAGTTATTAAGTATCGCTGGAGCTTATTGGAGAGGTAGCGAGAAAAATAAAATGCTTCAGAGAATTTATGGTATAACTTTTGACAAAGCAAAAAATTTAGAAGAACATTTAAACATGTTAGAGGAAGCTAAAAAAAGAGACCATAGAAAACTTGGAAAAGAATTAGGATTGTTCTTTATGTCTGAAGAAGGACCTGGATTTCCATTTTTCTTGCCAAAAGGTGTAGAAGTTAAAAATGAGTTAGTTAAATTTTGGAGAGAAGTACACAAGGAAGCTGGATATGTTGAAGTTGAGACTCCTATTATCTTGAATAAACATTTATGGGAAACTTCAGGACACTGGTCCCACTATAAAGAAAATATGTATACTACTATGATAGATGATGAAGATTATGCAATTAAACCAATGAACTGTCCAGGTGGAATGTTAGTTTATAAAAATTCACCTCATTCATACAAGGATTTCCCTATTAGAGTAGGCGAGTTAGGTAGAGTTCATAGACATGAGTTGTCTGGTGCTTTACATGGTCTTATGAGAGTAAGAACATTTACACAAGATGATGCACATATATTTATGTTGCCTAATCAAATAAAAGATGAAATTAAAAATGTTGCAAATTTAATTGATAGAATATATAAAACTTTTGGATTTAGTTATAGTGTTGAGTTATCTACTAGACCAGAAGATTTCTTAGGAGATATTAAAGATTGGGATATAGCTGAGAATGCACTTGAATCTGCACTTAAAGAATTAGGCTTAGATTATAAAATAAATGAAGGTGATGGTGCTTTCTATGGTCCTAAAATAGACTTTAAGATAAGAGATTGCATAGGCAGAGAATGGCAATGTGGAACTATTCAGTTAGATTACCAGTTACCACAAAGATTTGAACTTGAGTATATTGGAGCTGATGGGCAAAAACATAGACCAATAATGATTCATAGGGTTGCACTTGGTAGTCTAGAAAGATTTTTTGGAGTTTTAATTGAGCAATATGCTGGAGCTTTTCCAACATGGATAGCACCAGTACAAGTTAAAATATTACCTATTTCAGATAAATTTAATGATTATGCTATGTCTGTTAAAAAAGATTTAGAAGCAAAAGGTATAAAAGTAGTCTTAGATGATAGATCTGAAAAAATAGGTTATAAAATTAGAGAAGCACAGCTTGAAAAAACACCTTATATGTTTGTTGTTGGAGAAAAAGAAAAAGAATCTAACACTGTTGCTGTAAGAGAAAGAAGCAAAGGTGATATAGGTTCAATGTCAATTGATGAAATTGCTTCAACTATAATTAATAAGATAGTAAATAGAGAAAATGATTCACCACAAGTATAGACTGTTGCAATTAAAAGACTTTTCCAAGTAAAAATGGAAAAGTCTTTTTTTTATTCATATATTTTTTAATTAAATATATTACAATTTCTAATTAATTTCTAATAATTGGTTAAAGATTAACTAATTATTAAAATATATAATATCATTAATAAATAAATTATATATAAATGGAGGCAGGATATGAAGGTTACAATTGAATTGATAGACGAATTAAGAAGTAGAGTGAATGTTTCTTATGAGGAAGCAAAAAGTGTTCTTGAACGAAATGACGGTGATTTAATTAAATCAATTATAGAATTGGAGAATAAAAAAGGTATCAAATCAAAAAACGTAAAGCAACACAATACAGATTTTTCTGAATTTGCCAATAAGGTATTTAGGTTCAGGTTTAGTGTTAAAAATAGGGATGGTGAAGTAATAATAAATATTCCGTTAATATTAGTAGCAGTAACACTTATAATGGCATTTTGGGTTGTAATTTTTGGTGTTATAATAGCAGTATTAACTTCATGCAATATGAAAATTTACAAAGCAAAAAGTTATCATGGATATGATAATATAAAAAAAGATGTAAAACATACGGTTAATAAAGTAAAGGATTCTGCTGATAAAATTTTTGACAATGATGAAACTATAAATAAAAACAAGTCCGATAATAAAAATAAAGCAGATGATAATGATGATGATAATGAAATAATTATAGAATAAGATTTAAATAAATTAGCGTTTTAGAAATAATTCTAAGGCGTTAATTTTTTTGACAAATTATAGAAATATATAGTATAATATTAAAATAGTAAAATATGTTTTACATGGAGAATGATATGGTTTTTTCTAGTATATTTTTTATTTATTTATTTTTTCCTATTGCTATGGTTTTGTATTTTGCTAATAAAAATATGAAATATAAAAATATAATATTGATTATAATATCCCTAACTTTTTATGCGTGGGGCGAACCAATATATGTTTGCATTTTAATTTTTAGTTCAATAGTAGATTATACAATAGGACAAATTATTGAAAGGAACCGCAATAATAAAGTATCTAAAATTGCAGTAGTTTGTTCTGTGGTAATAAATTTATCGTTGTTAGGAGTATTTAAATATGCTGGTTTTATAGTTCAGAATATTAACACTCTTTTCAATGTTAATTTGGAGTTTACTCCATTGGCATTGCCTATAGGTATTTCGTTTTATACATTTCAAACTATATCTTATAGTGTAGATGTTTATAGAGGAAATGTAAAACCTCAAAAATCTTTTCCAAATTTTTTATTATATGTTTCATTGTTTCCGCAACTAATTGCTGGACCAATAGTTAGATATTCTGAAATTGAAAAACAAATTAATTATAGAAATACATCAATAGATGATTTTAATAGTGGTATAAATAGATTCATTCTAGGATTAGGTAAAAAAGTATTAATTGCTAATGTTGCTGGTAGTATTGCTACATCTATTTTAGACTCAAAAATTAGTTCGTTAACCCTTGTATCAGGATGGACTGGCATTATAATGTTTACAGTTCAAATATATTTTGATTTTTCTGGATACTCTGATATGGCAATTGGTCTTGGTAGAATGTTTGGATTTACATACAATGAAAATTTTAATTATCCTTATATATCAAAAAGTATAACTGAGTTTTGGAGAAGGTGGCATATTTCACTTAGTTCTTTTTTTAGAGATTACGTTTATATTCCTTTAGGAGGAAATAAAAAACATCAACTATTTAATTTAATTATTGTTTGGTTATTGACAGGACTTTGGCATGGAGCATATTGGAATTTTGTACTTTGGGGAATTTATTATGGAGTATTTTTAATTATAGAAAAATTCTTTATTGCAAAATATTTAGATAAATCTTCAAATATCATAAAACACATCTATACACTTATTATAGTTGTTTTGGGTTGGGCGATTTTTTATTATACTGATCTAAGTAAATTAGGACAGTTTTTACTAGTTATATTTGGTGCTAGCAAAAATAGTTTTATTGACCTAAGCACAAAAATCTTATTGCAAAATAATTTCATTTTTATGGTTGTCAGCTTCATGTTATGTACACCTATTCTAAAAAAATTAAATGAAATAATATTGTTAAAAATTAGTTCGAAAACAATTTATGAAAATATTTATTATATTTTATTAATTACTTTAAATGTGTTAATTATAGTTTTAGTTACTGCTGCTTTGGTACAAGAAACATATAATCCATTTTTATATTTTAGATTTTAATAGGAGTTAAGTATGAATAAAGGTTTTTATAAAAAATTTAATATTTTGGCTTTTTTAGTAATTATTTTTATGTTCTTTCTGCTCAATTTGGTTTTTAATGATAATTCAACTGTTTCGTTAAGGGAAAAAAGAAAATTAACACAAAAGCCTAGCTTTTCTAAACAAGGATATATTAGTGGTTCATTCTTTAAAGAATTCGAACAATATTTTTGTGATAATTTTTTTTGTAGGGAAAATTTTATAGATATAAGCAATGGATTTGCTCATTTAAGAGGATATTCAAGTGATGGTGTTGAAATTATTAATACTAATAAAAGTATGATAGATATAGGGGAAAAAGATAATGAAAACAAATCAACAGATAAATCAAATGATAAGAATATTTATGAAAATAGTATTAGTGACTCAACAAACGATGTAAGAGTTTTTGATAATAATAATGTAAATAGTGATAGTAAAAGTACTAAAGAGATTGCAGATAATATATTGATAAAAAAGAAAAATAAAGACACTAATGATGAAATTGATGAAGAAGACAATAAGGAGTTAAACCAATATGGGCAATTTATAATAGTAAATAATACTGGATATGAATTATTTTCGTATAACGAATATTTTATGAGCTTTTATTTTAACGCAATAAACTATTATGCAGATAATGTTGATGAAAGTGTAAAAATATATTCATTGATAGCACCAACGTCAAGTGAATTTAATTTGCCAGAGAAATATAAAGAACTCTCAGATGCTCAATTGAGTGGTATAGAATATATAAATGGTAAACTTAGAGATAGAGTTGAGAGAGTTGACATATATACAAACTTACAAAATCATAGTGATGAGTATTTATATTTTAATACTGACCATCATTGGACTGCATTAGGTGCTTATAGAGCGTATGAAGCTTTTTTGAATTATAAAGGTGAAAAGCCAATTACACTTGATAATTATAAAGAAGTTAAGTGTAAAGATAAATATTTAGGTTCAATATTCAATATGACAGCTAGCAAAAAACTTACAAAAAATAAAGACGATATTTGGTATTATAATATAGATGAATCAATCACATATGAGGTGTTTGACAAAGAAAAAAATAGTACTATTCTTAATAGTGTTTTTTATACTGGATATTTTAATAAAGAAAACAAATATGCTTTATTTATGGGAGGAGATTTCCCATTTGCCAAGATTACTACACAGCATGATGATAAAGGTAAAATATTAATAATAAAGGATTCCTATGCGAATGCATTTATACCATTTTTGATACCTCATTATAGCGAAATTTATGTGGCTGATCCAAGAAGTTGCCCTTTTAACGTTATAGATGTTATCAATGATAATTGTATTAACGAATTAGCATTTGTAGACTACGCAATGGCACTTAAATTACCAGGTTTTTCGGATATGATTAAAGGTTTAGCTACAATAGAAGATAAGATAGATGAAAACGTAGATGAGAACGTAGATGAGAACGCAAATGAAAATGTTGATGAAGATGAAAATGAAAATACAGATGAAAATGAATAATTTCTAATGTGTTTTTAATTATTAGCTAAATTTAAATTAATTATATATATATATGATAGACAAAAGAAGTTAAAGGAAAGTGATTAAATGAATGATAAAAAGAAAATACTAATTGTTGAAGATGAGCAAAAAATTGCAAGATTTTTAGAGTTGGAATTAAATTATGAGGGCTATGAGGTAGTGATAGTTAATGACGGAAGACAAGGTTTTGAAAAAGGTAAAGAAAATGATATAGATTTGATTGTGTTAGATGTAATGTTACCAAGATTGAGCGGAATCGAGGTTTGTAGACGGATCAGGCAAACATCAGAGGTTCCTATAATTATGTTAACAGCCAAGGATGACATATCAGATAAAATAACAGGTCTTGATATTGGTGCAGATGACTATATGACTAAGCCTTTTGCGGTAGAGGAGTTGCTTGCAAGAATTAGAGTATTATTAAAGAGAAAATTTATAGATAAAAAATCTATAAATGATAATATTATTAAATGTGGTGAATTGTGTTTATATAAGGAAAACTTTAAGATTACTTATAGCGATGAAATAATAGAATTAACAAAAAAAGAATTTGAATTATTAGAATATCTTTTAGAAAACAGGGATATTGTTTTATCAAGAGAAAAAATATTAAATCATGTATGGGGATATGATTATTTTGGAGATACTAATGTAATAGATGTTTATATTAGGTATTTAAGAAGTAAAATTGATCAAAAGTATAATATAAGGTTAATAGAAACTGTGAGGGGAATTGGTTATACAATTAGGTAATAATAATGTTAAAAAAATTATTTTATTATATTTGGGTATTGCTTAAGTTTCCTTTTAAATTAATTAAACAGTTTTTAATAAGAATTTTGAAAAGATTAAAATTTTCTATTACATTTAAAATTTCTGTTTCTTATTTTTTACTATACGTAGTTGTTATTTTGGTCGTAACTGTGACAACGTCCGTTGGATATTTTATATATATACTCAATGATTTTAAGGAAACAACCATTGATAATCAACTAAATATTATTATGCAAAATATTGATAATTTAGAACGCATAAATGATTTGGGTGATGATGATAACATAAATAATATTAATATATATAATAGTAATTACAGAATGATATACTCTAAAAATGCAAGTTTGAATAATGTGAAATATACCAATAATATTATTTTAGTAGTAGAAGAAATTCTTAAAAATAAAACTTATGTTCATTCTGCTGAGTTTGAGATAAATGAAAAATATTATTATGTTAATATATATTATGATGTAAATTTTTTGATTTCTCAAACATTATATATAATTATATTGGTTTTTATTTCTGGTATATTAGGTCTTCTAATATTTATACCAATAGTTTCTAGGACAAGTGGTAAATTAATTAAGCCAATAAAAAAGATGACTCAAATAACTAAAACTATATCAGTTAATAATATAAATACAAGGCTTGACATAAGAGACAGCCAAGATGAATTAAAAGAATTATCCAGTACGTTCAATGAAATGATGGATAGAATTGAAGAAGGATATAAAACACAGCAACTATTTGTTTCTGATGCTTCACATGAGTTGCGTACACCTATAGCAGTTATAAAAGGGTATGTAAATATGCTTGATAGGTGGGGTAAAAATGACAAGGACGTTTTGGATGAATCTATACAAGCAATAAAGAATGAAACTGAAAATATGCAGGATTTAATTGAAAAGCTTTTGTTTATTGCTAGAAATGATAAACATACCTTGACATTCAATAAAGAGGATTTCAAAATTTCTGAAATTCTATATGAAATTAAAAAAGAAAGTTCTATGATTGATACCAAGCATCTATATGAGTTTAATTTTGCAAATGATGCAAATGTTTATGCTGATAAAAATAGAATTAAACAGGCAATTAGGATATTTATCGAAAATGCAATAAAATTTACTCCTGAGGGTGGGAAAATAGCTTTGTATGGTTATTTAGATGACGAATATTATGGTATAAAAATAGCAGATAGTGGAATTGGAATAGCAAAAAAAGACTTATCAAGAATATTTGATAGATTATATAGAGCTGAAGAATCACGAAATAGACAAATCGGTGGTCATGGATTAGGTTTGTCTATAGCTAAAATAATTATTATTGGACATAAAGGTAAAATAAAAGTTAAAAGCACAATTGGTAAAGGTTCTGAATTTACAATATTAATACCTCATATATAAAAGTACAAAATTTATTATATAAAGACAAAACAAGACAAAATAAATTAAAGCAATTTTTTTAATGTTATATTATAATAAGTTTATTATATATGAAGGGGATGTGAACTTTAAGTGAATGTTGTGTACATAGAAAATGGACAAGACTTATTGATTAAGCTTAAGGGGGAATTGGATCATCATTCTGCTACAGAGTGTAAAAAGATAATCGATGAGAAATTGACATCAGGTAAAATAAATAACTTAACTATTGATGTGAAAGGCTTAGACTTCATTGATAGCTCAGCAATAGGATTTATTATAGGCAGATACAAGGTTTTAAAAAAGAATGAGGGTAATTTAGATATTATTAATACTTCTCATAAATTAAAAAAAGTATTAGATATGAGTGGTATAGGCAAAATAATCAAAATAAAATAGGGGGAAAAAATGCAAGAAAATTATGTATATATTAAAATTCCAAGTTATTCAAATAATGAATCTTTTGCTAGAAGTGCAGTAGCGGCTTTTTGCTCCTGCCTAAATCCTACAATAGAAGAAATATCGGATATTAAAACAGCTGTTTCTGAAGCTGTAACCAATGCAATAATTCATGGCTATGAAAATAAAATAGGGGAAATAGCTATTGAATGCAGAATAGAAGGTAGGTTAGTTGAAATAATTATTGAAGATTTTGGATGCGGTATTTCAAATATTGAAAAAGCCAAAGAACCATTATTTACGTCAAAACCAGAGTTAGAGCGTTCTGGTATGGGATTTACAGTAATGGAGACGTTTATGGACGAATTAGTAGTATTATCTGAAAAAAGCATTGGAACAAAAGTAATTTTAAGAAAAAAAATTTCACAGAAAAATGAAAATATTAACAGAGTTAAATAAAAAAGGCACATAAAGTGCTTTTTTTTATGCATTATTAGTTAAAAAAAGCAAATAATAATGTTGAGGTGAAATATATGAAAAAAACATTAATTTTTCTTCTATTAGTTACAGTAATTTGTATAACTTTTTTTACAATAACTAATAATATTGATAAATCAATAAAGAAAATGCCAGAAAATGCAGTATTATTATAGGAGGTATAAATGAAGCAAAACAAACAAACTTATGCAAAAGTAGTTGATGAGTTTACTCCAAAAAATAAAATAATTAAAAATTGTATTTTAGCTTTTATTTTTGGTGGAGCAATTTGTACAATTGGAGAAGTGGTAAAAAATATACTAATTAATTTAAATTTTACTTCAGAAGATGCTGGTACAATGTCATCAGTTATATTAATTGGAATGACAGCATTGTTAACAGGGTTTGGAGTTTATGATAAACTTGGAAAGTATGGCGGAGCAGGTACTATTGTACCAATAACAGGATTTGCAAATTCAGTTGTGGCACCAGCTTTGGAATTTAAACGTGAAGGCTATGTATTAGGCTCAGCTGCAAAAATATTTACTATTGCTGGTCCAGTTCTTTTGTTTGGATATAGTAGTTCAATGCTTGTAGGATTTATAAGCTATGTATTAAAATTATTTGGCTTTTAAAAGGATGATATTATGAAAAAAATTGGAAAACAAACATACGTCATGGCTAATGATGTATTTATTAGAGATGCTTATACAATAGCAGGTACCAAAGAGGGCGAAGGTCCTTTAGGTGATAACATTGATTATATAATGAGTGATAGCACTTGGGGAGAAAAAACTTGGGAAAAGTGTGAAGCTAAAATGCAGCAATATTCTGTTGAAAATTTAATTTCAAAAAACAATTTGAAAAAGTCAGATATAGATTTAATGCTAGCAGGGGATTTATTAAATCAAATAGTTTCCTCGTCATTTGCAGCAAGAAGTCTAGAAATCCCATTTATAGGTCTTTATGGAGCATGTTCTACAATGGCACTTAGTATGGGAGTTGGTGCATTGTTAATAGACGGTGGCTTTGCTGAAAACGTTGTCTGTGTTACATCTAGTCATTTTTGCTGTGCCGAAAGGCAATATAGGATTCCGTTAGAATCAGGGGGTCAAAGACATATGTGTGCTCAATGGACTGTAACTGGTTCGGGTGCAGTGTGGTTATCCAAAAATAATGATAATAAAGACTTACCAAAGATCAAAAATGTTACATTTGGTAAAATTATAGATTTAGGGGTTACGGATTCAAATAATATGGGTGCAGCTATGGCACCTGCAGCTGCAGATACAATTAGACAAAATATAATTGATACTAATGTAAATATTGATTATGATTTAATAGTTTCTGGTGACTTAGGTACAGTAGGAAAGTCTATAGCCAATAAACTATTGCAAGATGAAGGAATAAATATAGAAAAAAAATATGATGATTGTGGAACTATTATTTATGATATAGATAAACAAGATGCTCATGCAGGTGCAAGTGGATGCGGATGCTCAGCGGTTGTCTTTGGTTCATTTCTGTATAAAAAGTTACTTAAGAAGGAAATAAATACTTTATTGTTTACAGCTACCGGTGCACTTCATTCACCTACCGTCTCATTACAGGGTGAAAGCGTACCTGGTATTGCACACAGTATAGGAATTTCAAATTAAGAGGTAAATATATGAATTATTTAATGAGTTTTATAGTAGGGGGGTTAATATGTGTTATAGGTCAATTAATTATGGATTTAAAAAAAGCGAACCCTGCCTACATACTAGTATCATTTGTAGTATCAGGAGTAGTACTTGGATATCTAGGAATATATGATAAAATAATTGAATTTGGATATTCAGGTGCAACTGTAACATTACCTGGCTTTGGGTACACACTCGCTAAGGGTGCTGTAGAGGAAACTGCTAAAACTGGTTTTTTAGGAGTATTAAGTGGAGGTATATCAGCTACTGCATCTGGAGTAGGTGCATCCTTAGTATTTGGATATATTGTTTCATTGATATTCACAGCAAAATCTAAATAACAAAAAACAGCTTATCTTTTAGATAAGCTGTTTTTTGTTTAATCATTAGTTATTATATCTATGTTGCTATCATCACCTGGTTCTTCTTCTTCTCCAGAATTATCATCACCATTGTTGTTTCCATTACCATTTCCATTACCGTTGTTGTCATCGTTATCGTTTCCATTATTATTATCTTGATTCTCATCATCAGGATTTTCAGGAGTCTCAACATCTCCATCTTCGTCATCGTTTTCATCACCATCTGATTTGTCTTCGTCATCTTTTATTGAATCATACCAAGTATTATAATTATGAACATTACATGGGTATATTGGTTCTTGATATTGAAAATCTTCTGTAAACATCGTTCTATATTCAAGTTGATCAACTGGTATACCATATATGCTTAATATTTCAATTGTTTGTTTAGTATTGTTGTTATCATTATTATTAATATTTGTAATCTTAAGGGTTACAAGACCAGGATAAGTATCTAGTATATCTTGTTCTGTAGAACCATTTCTAATATCTTGTTTTATTTGAAGATACAATTTGTTTGCTTCCAATAATTTTTCATAAGTAGCATTTTTAACATCGGGATATAATGATGGATTATATAAAACCTCTCTTGTTATAAATACCTTATCTATAATTGATGATTCAGGACAGAACTGATTTGGTAGCAAATTTGAATCTTTACAAACTTTTCTTGAAACGTGTGTTTTACAAGTTTCTTTTGGTTCTGTTCCTTTAACAAAATACTCAGTTACAATTTGACTTCCTCTTGGATCTTGAGAGCAAAGTTCAGTAGGTATTTTGCCAGATTGCTTACAAACTTGTACTTGAACAACTCCATCGGGAACTTCAAATTTAGCTGGTTGTTTATCTGAATGTATTGTCGTCATAATAGCTCCTAATAATCTAGCTGTCGTCGTACTGCTTTGAGATAACTTCATCGATGCATTATCATTACCTACCCAAACAGATGCTGTATAATATGGTGAAAATCCAATACACCATAAATCACCATTGTTTTGAGTAGTACCAGTTTTAGCAGCCATATCAATGCCTAATGCTTTTAATGAAGCAGCTGATGATAAACCATTTGTTACTGTTGTACGTAACATATCTTCTACAATAAATGCTACTTCTGGGGCTACTGCAACATTTGTTTTTGGAGTATTATCTATTATTATTTTTCCTTTGCTATCTATGACTTTAGTGTAACTAATTGGTTCCGTATATACACCACCATTTGCGATAGTTCCGTAAGCTGCAGCCATTTTTAATGGCGAAAAACCTTTTGTTAATCCTCCTAATGCTAATGAAGAAGGGTTAATGTCATTGTATGCTCGATTTTCTTCTGGTGTAACAAAAGTATCATTTTCAGGATTTTCTTTATCAATTAAACCTAACTTGGATAAATAATCGATACATGTTTCTGCTCCAAGAGTATTATACATATATACAGCGTTGGTATTGATAGATTGCTCAAGTGAGTAACGAATTGTTGTTAATCCTGAGTATTTAAAAGGTTTTGAATTATAATATTCAAACCAGTTTTTAGGCCATCTTTGACCTTTTTCATTGTACATAGGAATATCATCAATTATTGATGATGATGTATATCCATGGTCTATAGCTGATAAATAAACACAAATTGGTTTAATTGTAGAACCTGGTTGTCTTGCTGAATCTACGGCTCTATTAAATGTATTACTACCAACGATATTTCTACCACCAATCAATGCTTTTATTTGACCAGTTCTATGATCAAGTATTACTGTAGCTGATTGCGGCTGAACTATACCTCTTTCTTCATAAGTGTAATAATTGTTATTTATATATATAACATTATCTGCATCTATACTAAAGAAATCAGGTGATTTGTCTAAAAACTCTTTAAATATTTTAACTGTTCCTTTAGTTCCTTTTTTATCAACAATTTCATAATTATTTCCTATATTTAATCCAGATACATTGTGTGTTACTAATTGATTTTTTTCATCAACTGTATAACAGTTCACAATGTCTAAAGTTGAAGTATAAATATTTAATTTTTTTGAAGTAATTATTAAATTTCCATCTTCATCATTAGTATATTCACTAGGAAGTAGGTATACAGTATTTGAGTCATCCATTAAATTGTTATGTTCAAAATATAATACATGACCTGTGTCATTTAATACGTTGTTATATTTGTCTAGTGTTCCTACTCCAGTATTTCCTACCCATCTAAAACCTCTCCAATCTTGTAATAATGGTTTGCTTTCAGGAGGTGTTTTTCCTAGAAGGATTTCTCCAAAGTTTTCATACGTTTTTTCAATAGTTTTTTGCATTTCTACATCCATAGTGGTGTAAATACTTAAGCCACCTTTGTATAAATAGCTTTGTGCTTCTTCATATGTTAATTTATGAACACGCATAAGGTCTGCAATAACCTGTTTTTTTACATAGTCAGTAAAATTGTTTGCAGTAATTCCTTCAATTTTCTTTTGTCCTGGTTTTAAAGTAGTTCTTATGTCCTCGTTTATTGCTTCATCATATTCCTCTTGAGTTAATTTTCCTGAATTAAGCATTTCTTTAAGAACTATCTTTTGTCTTTTTAAACCAGTTTCATTGAATACACAAGCATATTGTATAGAGTCAATATAAACATATCCTACAATATCTTCTTCAGCTATACCCTCCAGATTATATAATGATACTCTATTGAAAGGTGCATACTTAGTTGGACTTTTTGGAATTGCTGCCAAAGATGCGCTTTCAGCAATTGTTAAATCTTCAACATTTTTAGAAAAATAAGCATATGCAGCAGCTTCCACTCCATAAGTACTTTGACCAAGTGATATTGTATTCAAATAGTTTTCAAGTATTTGACTTTTTGTAAGTTTTCTTTCCATTTGAATAGCGAGATACGCTTCTTTTATTTTCCTTTCTAAAGCTTTATCGCCAGTTAGGTATAAATTTTTAACTAGCTGTTGTGTTATTGTACTTGCACCTTGACCAGTTAAATTTCCACTCTTAAAGTTGCTTAATAATGCACCAAAGATACGTTTTATATCTATACCAAAGTGAGTTTCAAATCTTTTGTCCTCAATTGAAACAAAAGCATCTTGTAAATGTTTAGGCATTTTCTCTATCTTAACTATATCACGATTTTCATTCGCATCATGTATTTGCTCAACAAGATTACCATTTTGATCTAAAATAACTGAACTTTGAGGTAATGTACCAAGTATATTTGTTGGATCAATTTTTGGAGCATCTCCAATTACTTTAATTACCATTACACCTACTACTATGGCAGTTATAATAATTGCTGCAAGTAACATTAAAAGTAATACTCGCCATATTTTAATTTTCTTTTTTTTCTTTTTAGGTTTTTTGTTTTTGGGGTCTTTACCTTGATTGTTTTTTATATTTTTATTATTATTTGTCGACATTATAACCTCCGTATAATAAAATCTATGACATTATAACATAATGTAATGAATTATGCAATATAAGCAATTCTTAACAACTTTAAGCATATAATATAATATAGGGGGATAGTAAATTGAAAAAGTTGAAAAAGTTAAAAAAGTCTCATATTAAAATATTATTATTTACATTATTGGTTATATTTATACTTGTTTATTACATTATTGAAGTTCGAATAAAACCGGTTTTAGCTTCGATATGTGAGGTAAGGGCTAGAATTATTGCAACACAAGCAATAAACAATGCGATAAAAACTGAATTGCAAAAAGATGATCTGAAGGAACAGCTAATTGTATCTACATATGATAATGAAGGAAAAATAAATATGATAAGTACTAATGCTAATATTATGAATATACTTTCAGCAAATATAACAGCCAATGTTCAAGGAGCTTTAAAAGGGCTTACCAAACAACCATTTAGTATAAATTTAGGGTATGTTTTAAATAACTGGTTATTGCCAGACCTAGGACCTGAATTAGAGTACAATATTATTCCTCAAGGTAGTGTGTTAGTAGATTTTATAACGGAATTTGAGGAGTCAGGTATAAATCAAACAAGATATAAAATTTTTATTACTGTAACAGTGGAAATAAGAGTTATTAGTCCAGCTGTAACTAATGACACATACACAGTAAGCTAAATAGATAGTTAAGTTGCTCATCAAATTATGAGAGCTTTTATTGTTTTGTAAAAATAATTGAAGAAAACGTCGAAATATTTTCCAATAATGTTATGTAATAGTTAAAATTTTATGATAATATTAAGGTAGTGTAAATTGAGCTATAGAAAAACGGTTGAAAGTATTAAGCAAAAAATATATAAATAATGAGGTATTAAACATGAATAACTTAATTGAAATCAGTCATATATCTAAAAGTTATAAAAAAACATGTATATTAAAAGATATCAATTTATCAGTTCCTAAGGGAGAGACAATAACCTTAACAGGTCATAATGGGTGTGGAAAAAGTACTTTATTAAAAATAATTTGTGGATTGGCATCAATACAAGGTGGAAAAATAACTTATAGTCATAAATTGAAATTTAATTACGTTCCTGAAAAATTCCCCAAATTATCAATTACTCCTAAACAATATATTACTAAAATTGGGTTAATTGAGGGGCTGAGCAATAAAGAAGTTATTAAAAAAAGTGATTACTTTTTTAATGCTTTTCATATGGAGCAAATGATTGCAACTCCTATTATGTTTTTATCAAAAGGAACAATGCAAAAGTTAAATGTAATTCAAGCCATGCTTGTTAAGCCAGACGTATTACTTTTAGATGAACCGTTGTCAGGTCAAGACTTTGCTTCGCAAAAGCTTTTTATTAATATGTTAAAAGAACTGAATAAACAGGGTGTATCTATTGTTATGTCTTGTCATGAAAAGTTTCTAATAAATTTAATCTCTGATATATCATATGAAATAGTTAATGGTACATTGAAAAGACTTGATATTATGAAAAATAATGAAGAATACGATATATTACTATTTAAAAATGAAAATAATAATTTATATAACATTGATTCCATAATTAAGTTTACTGCTAAGGTTGATGTAATTGAAAATAATATTATTATTTATTTAAAAAAGGAATATAGTAATGATGTTATAAAACAAATGATGCAATTAGGCTTCAATCTAAGGAGGATGAATTTTGAAAATATATAGACATTTATTATCATATTTTCGCATTAATTATTTTAAAACTAATAAGATGATTATACCTGTTGTTACGTGGATAATTTTTTTAATTAGTTATTACTCAAATATTGGACAAACATGGATTGAAAGTGTTGTATTTTCAAGCATTTTTCTATTTGTAATTTCTGCTTGGATAGCGTATGTATACATGGATGGTATTAATATAATAGACGAGCAATTACTAATGTTAAAAGTTAAAAACTTTAATGTATACTATAATAGTAAAATAATTTTTGTATATTTAATAGGCTTTTGTTTGGGCTTGATGGGAATTGTTCTACCAATTATGTTAAATTATATACGTAAGTTTGCTTTATTTGGTGAGATAATAGATATTAAAAGCATATTTGGTGCATTGATATTTTATTTTATTATCAGTATATTAGCTGGAACTTTAGGAATGTTTTTTCAGCCACGGTATTTTAAAAATAGGAAAATATCAGTTACATTAACTGTGCTAATTACAATTATGACTATTGTTAAAAGCAGTATAATTAGAAAATATAAATTATCAAAATATATATTATGGATTCTCCCTCCTTTTTCAAATATTATTCAATGTTTTGATTCTAAACATATTTTTAATTTTTTAGGTTTAGGTATAGCCTTATGCTATTCATTTATCTACAGTTTTATTATGTTGATGGTTAGCAGATATTTGTTAAAGAAAACCCTTTTTTAGAAATTTATCTATTTAAAGAGTTGTTACTGTTTTATAGAATTATTAATGCAGTTGGATATACAAATTAATGATTTAATATAGAATAAAAAAGCTAGAGGTGAGAAAATGGACGAGGAAAAAATAACACAAGTATTTTCAAAGAGACTTGGGAGAATTTATGTTTTAGCAGCAATATTTATTCTAGTAATTGTTCCTATAACATTGTTTCTAACATGTTTCAAATTATTTCATTTCGTTAAAATACTTATGATAATTGTCTATCCCATAATAATGATATGTATAATTTATAATTTTAGATGCCCAAAGTGTGGTTTGCCCCCTGGTAGTTTTGTACATTTAAATAAAACATGCGATAAATGTGGAGCTAAATTGATTAAGTAATTAGTTAGGAGATTAATAAAGTGGTAAAAAATATTTTAATAGTTATAGCTATACTTGTCATTGCGTTACAAAGTGTTTTTATATTTAATCAGTTTAAAAGAATAGAAAGCTATGAACATTATGTTAGTATAGGGAATTCTATTATATTAATGGATACAGTTGAAAAAATAATTAGTATTCAAAACATATTAGATGAAGCTTTATCTAATAATAAAATTGATTTAAAAGTTTTAGATGATATGTTGTTAGATTATAAAAAAATTGACAAAGATAGTACAATAGTTGAGTTTCTATATAAAGCAGGTAATAGAAAAAAAAATAATACATATTATGAAATAGTGGATATGTATAATATGTATGAAGATTTTATATTATACACTAAAAGAAATATAGAAAAAAACAAAGAATTAAAAAGTACAAAAAGTTTTAATGAAATTTGCAGAAACAACAAAATTTTTATAGATATTATGGTTGAAATGGAAATAGTTGAATTTAGAGAAAACAAGTATATTACAACTAATAAATTTGTAGTATCAGAGCTAGTTAAAGATGATGCATATGTATTTAATTTATTTTACAAATATTTAAAACAATTAAGCGATGAACATTTAGAAAAAGTGAGGAACAATTAGAAAAATAATTAGAATAGTATAATTTTTATATAAGCAGGTAATAGAAATAGGTATTATTGTGAATAAAAAAAGCATATATAAATCAGTACTAGTTATTATGGGGTGTTTTTTAATGATAAAATTTATAACAGAATATGTAGTTGATTATATTCCAGACAATATCATATGTAATATTATGTCAATTATTGTTGAGGTACTTTTCATTCCACTAATTATATTAATTATTAATAAATTATTCAGAAATATTAAGAATAACAACAAAGCAAATCTAGCCTTTATTGCTATTTTTATAGTTAATTATATTTTCTTATTGATTATTTCTGAAATGTTTATTATTGATTTATTTCCATTTAGCGTAATTACTAATATAATTTCACTTTTCTTTGTTATTATAGTATTTCCAGTTATTGATACCATATTTGTAAAATTTATTTCTGATAGTATTAGACATTAATAATACGAGCTAATACATGACAGAAATCAGATAAGACTTAGGTAATATGACAGTTTAGTTATATCAAACAATGATACGTGGTGTCATATAATATTATTGATGTAGTACAAATTATAAATATTTATAAGGGGGCAATATGAAATATAAAAAAATTATAATTCTAGCTATTTTCTTCAATATTCTTTTTTTAATATTTAACGTATATTGTTTTAATAAAATGAAAATTACAACAATAGACGATGCACCTCTTGACTCAACAAGTAACCAAATAGAAAGTAATAATAACTATGACATTGATCTTTTGAAATTGGCAGATTATTTTAATCTTGGTTATGATAAAGCAATGATAAGTAATGAGTTTAAAGTTATAAAGGATTGCATAGATCCTTTGTATCATTTTAAAGATAATAATGTATTTTCTATTTCTTATGGTCTGGAAGGAGCTTATAAGATAGATAATAACACTTCTGTTAAAATTACAATTATAAAGGATGATACGTTAAATAATGGTAGCTATATATTTACAAATGCTGAAAAGTCCTTTGAATCATCAATGTATAAAATTAATAATACTTTTTTAATCTTTGATATTTTTACAAATGCTGATCTAGATGATAATGAAATAACAAATACTATGATTAAAGTCGGTGATTTTAAACAAAAATTTTATAATTTATATAATAATTATTTTGATAGTCTTAAAATAAAATAATAATAATTTATATTGAATTATAAAATTATATTATAAGGTAAAGAGTTTTGATACAAATCATTTATAATTTTTGATTAATTAAACGGTTTGTATTCTTTTTTTGTATGCAAAATTAATACAAAAAGTTAAGAGATTCGGTATTGTTATAGTAATTGCATTCTTAGTCATGTAAGAATTTACATGGCTACAGCTTCAAAAAAGAATTTAAACTGATTTATTTTCAGAAAAATCAAACATAGTGTACCCCTCTTTTACAGGTAGTATGACAAGAGTATAAATATTTATTGAAAAATCATATTTTTTATTAGGCGTAGTATAAAAATACAATTCTAAGGAAATACGATAAATATGTTGCTAAAAGTAAAAATATGTAATATAGTATATAAAAAAGTAAAACAAGAAAATAATATGTATTAAGTAAAAATGTGTTGTATTCAAAAGAGAAAACGCATTAACTATATAGGAGAAGTTAATAATATGAAAAAACTAATACTTTTAATATTAATAATATCAACATTAATGTTTAGTGCTTGTGGCAAAGAAGATTTACCATACACTATTGAAAAAATTGAAGCATCAGAAGAATCTGAATCAAAATATGTCATGTATGACCCAATTGATAAGATGGAAAACACAAAATGGCGTGATATGACTTTTGAATCATTTAAAACTAAGAATATAATATATTGGTTTGATAACTCAGTTGAAATGGATAAAAGAGTAAAATATGTATCTGATACATATATGGTTATAAATTATTTAATAGAAAAATATAACTTAAATGAAATTCCAGAGTATTATATAAGCCCTGATTTCTATAACCATATTGAAAAGGATGCTGTATACCTTAAATTAGATGAAGAGAGCAGTTGTATAGAAGATTTCATAATTCAGACTATGTTTAAATTAACTGATACAAAGTGCAATTATGGGTTAATATATGGAATTTCAAAGTCTATTGAAGATGAATTAAATACAGTTGCAAGTAAACAGGAGATTATAGAAAATTCAGATATATCAACATTTATAGAAAAAAATACAGAGATTATGGATTTAACACTACCTGTATTTATAACAGAATATTACAAAGAAGAAGATATAGAAAAGACAAAATATATAGCAAAAGATTTTGTTAAATATATATCTGAAAAGTATGGAGAGGACAAGCTTAAAGAGCTTCTATTAAGTTCATCGGAGTTAATACTTGACTTTGATAAGGAATACAAAATGTACTGCGATGAATGGCTAAAAAGTATAGGTTGCAATATAGCATTACAGGACGAAACATTGCCTGTCAGATATGAGATATATGGTGATGAGCATTATCCGATTGCAATAGTAACAAAATGGATGACATATTGTTTTCATAGAGAATTTAAGGATGAATGTGCAGAAATAACAGGATATAACGGTACATATCAGAATATGAAAGAATGTATACATACACTTGAAAAAGATATGAAAGATGTAAGAGACTTCTGGCCAGGAGAGTATAAAAAAGAAAATGTAGAAGATTATGTGACCTATTTTTATAATATAAAAGAATTCATGGAATTCCCAGGTACTTCAAGTCTGTACAAAATAACTTGTTATAGTTTAATAGCATATTTACATGAATATACACATACTGTAACATTCGATATAAAAAATAATAATATAGGATTTATTCGTGAAGGAATAGCGGAATATGGATTATACAAATTTAGCAACTATTATCAGAATAAACTAAAAATAAAAAGTATAAATGACATGAAAAATACAAATGACGAGGATGGTAAAAAAATCTATAAACTATTGAGTAAAAGTTATGGAGAAATTACTAATAACATTGATTATATAGATTTAAGTGAAGCGAATTTATATGTTTTATATAAAGAACGTGGGAAGAGTTTTTTAGAAGATGAGATTTTTTGTAATTATTTGTTTGCTCCATTGTTTACAAATTATTTACTATCAAATTATGGTATAGATAAATTTGTAAGAGTATATAATAACTTTGCAGATTTTTATATATATTATCAAAAATCCTTTGAAGATATGAAACAGGAGTATATTGATTATTTATTTGAAAAATATGAGCCATATTATCAATAACTATTATTTAATTATTGATAATTTATTGTATGAATTAATAATTGAAAAATATAGTATGGGTACAATGATTTATCAAAATTGCTGAGATGAGGAAATTATTTTTCATGCACTCCAACATTTATTATAGAACACAAATAATTATTGACATCCAAAAATAATTAGCTTACAATAGTTAGGTAAAACTAATTAGATAAAATTAACAATATAAAACATTTGGAGGTTTAAAATGATAAACACAAAAAATGATAAGCGTGATATACGTGATGTAATGAAGAAATTTCATCATGATATTGCTATTAATGATTTGAAAATATTATATAAATGTAATGCAAAATCTAAATTAACGTATAACAGCTTAATGTATTTGGATATTATAGGTGGAAAAAATGGAAAATACACAGCTTCTGATATTGCTAAAATACTTCATATTGAAAAACCATCAGTTACACAAAAGTTAAATATTCTTGAAAAAGCAGGATATATTTATAAAAAGCAAAGTGAAGAAGATAAGAGGATTTTCTATTTATATGTAAAAGATAATGAAGATGATCAAGTTGAACAAGAATTCAAAAAATCAGACTATGCAGCAGAAAAAATGTTAAGAAAGAATTTTTCAGATGAAGATGTAAGTAAATTTTTTGATATGATTGAGTTTATGGGTGATGTTTTACTTAAACAAGAAGTATGATAAATGAAATAGTAAATATTAACATTTCAAAAATTTGGAATTACGGAAGGAATTAAATATGGATGAGAGACAGTTCGGCACATTACCATCAAAAACGGTATTTATAAAATTTGTTGTGCCAAGTATTTTAAGTATGGTTTTTTCATCGATTTATATGATAGTCGATGGTATTTTCGTAGGAAATTTAATAGGAAGTGATGCACTTGCAGCGGTAAACTTAGTAATGCCAGCAGTTAGTATAATAATGGCAATAAGTAACATGATCGCAGTGGGATCTTCAGTAAAAGTATCTATAGCATTAGGAGAAAAAAATTTTGATAAAGCAAACAAAATTTTTTCAACAAGTTTATTTGCAATTTTCTTAACAGCGTTAGGGTTTATGATAATAATGTTATTTTTTACTGATAACATTTTGAACTTCATAATTAAAGATAAAAATCTTATGAATATTGCAAGAGAGTACATAACAGTGTTTATAGTTTTTTTCCCAATTTGTATGCCTTTGTTTGCTATGGATAATTTTACAAGAGCTTGTGGAAAAGCTAAATATAATATGTATATAAATATTGGAGTTTCAGTATTTAACATATTTTTAGACTGGTTATTCCTTGTGGTTTTGCATGGTGGTATGAAGGAAGCAGCACTTGCAAGTTGTATAAGTATGAGTATTGGTGTTGTTTTTATGTTTATTCCCTTTATTATGAAGAAAAATACTTTGAGATTTTCAAAGCCTAATCTTTCATTTAAAGAATTTTTAGGAATTTTATATTTGGGATTTTCAGACTTCTTTAATTCAACAGCAAATTCAATCATAGCAATAGTTGTTAACGCCTTGTTACTTAGCTACGGTGGAGGTAATGGTGTTGCGGCTTATGCTATTATGATGTATATAAGTGGTATATTATTCTCTGTAATTTATGGAATGGCAGATTCTATGACTCCAGCTATTAGTTATAATGTTGGAGCAAAAAACATGGCGAAAACAAAAGAATTTTATGGTATTTGCATAAAGTTTGCTATTACGGTATCTTTGGTATTAATACTCGTATTACAATTATTTCCTGAACAAATTGCAAGATTATTTGTAAAGGACAATAATATGGAGGTTATAAGAATAGCAATAATGGCAATTAGACTTATGTCTATAATGTATATATTTGCAGCTATGTGTATTGTAATAAATGCTTTTCTGGTAGCTTTTGATATGGCTCGTGAATCAATAATTATTATGGCACTAAATTCAATAGTCTTCCCACTTTCGATAGTTTTCATAGCGGCAAAGCAATTCGGACTGAATGGAATATATGCAACAAGTTCAATTTCATCATTCTTGGCATTTATTGTATCTATAATAATTTGGAAAAGAGTAAAAAAAGATAAATTTATTTAAAGAAATCAGTTTTAGTATAATTATTAAATACGTTAAATGTAAAATTAAATTTCACTATTTTAGAAATGTTTATTTTACACAACTAAAATCCACTTCTATTTCGGAGTGGATTTTTTTGTGTAAATTTAAATATATTAACACCAATGTGTAAGTTTAAGTAGCTAAATAATAAGGAGAATAAGAGAAATCTTACAAGCTAATTTTGAATAAAGAATATGAAGATTTAACTAAAGTATTTTTATTGCTTCTTTCATGTGCAAATGAACTAACTACAAAAACATATAAATATGGTACAATAATTCATAATTTGACAAATATAGTCAATTACTATATATTGATTGTAGAAATGTATTTGTATAGTTTTGGGGAAATTTTAAAAAAATTATACATAAAGACAGTAAAAAGAAATAGTTTATTTAGTAAATTAAAAAATTAAAAGGATGGTTAAAATGGTAAAAAAAACAAATATTTTAAAAATCTTTATTCTGTTTATATCAATATGTTCTATCATTCTTATTATTTTTTTAATAAATTTAAACAAAGGTGCTAATGTTAATAAATTTTTGTCAGAATTTTTAAATGAAAAAGAACATTTAGACGATAATATTTATAAAAATTATAAAAAGTACGATTTTTTAGTAATATTAACTGGTAACAATTATAACAGGGAATGCTATAATTGTGTTGATAATAAGAAGGTTATAAAAGAATTCATTGAAATGATAAAAAAAGGGGAGCCTAAAAAATTAAATAAAAGAGAAAAAAATATTAAATTTTCTGATATACATGTAACAGTATATTTAAGTATTCATGAGAATATGTATAATGAACAAATAATGTTTACTTTTGATAATTCAGAGCAATTTCGTTTAACTACACTTAATGATGAATTTAATAATGTTTATAAGTTAAAATATAAATTGGACGAAAATTTTTATAAATATTTTATAGAAAAGTATAATATGAAAAAAGAAAAATAAACTATATTTTTGGTATATGAGAAACATAGCACCCTCTTCTGTTTGCTATTTCACTTTTTATTATCACTAAGGCTTTTAATTTATGTTAATTAATAGCTTGTCACCTCTTTTGAAGTAGTAATAAATATAATTTAAATTAATATATACAATAATTCAAAATTTGACAAATATATGCAATTACTATATATTGATTGTAGAAATGTATTTGTATAATTTGGGGGTATTATGAAAATATCGAAATATGATCATACAAGATTTGCTATAGTTAAAGCACCACAACTTTATTGTGCTATGGGTAATAAAAAGAAAATATAGTGTTTAGATTACTATATAAAAAATAATAAAGATATAGAAATTATATTAGGTGATGTAAAAAAATATGTAACAAGATCTTTAGGGAAATTTTAAGAAATAACTTAGATTTTGTGTCTAAAGTTATACACTAAAACCATAAAACAAAAAATTTGAGTTTAAACTAAAGAGTAAGTGCACCCACTTGCTTTTTTTGTATGCAAAATTAACACAAAAAAACTGTGATTATTCTAAAATATAAACATAAGATTATAATAATACATGGGAGGTGTATATATTGAAAAAAACAGCTATTTCTACTATAGTTGTAAAGAATAAGTTTGTTTCAAAAACTAAAGAGGAGAGGGAAGAAAATATTGCCAATATTATCGCAAGAATTATTAATTCCGAAAACTATGCATAGAATTTATTGACACAAATCGTTTATAAATATATAACTTAATAAACGATTTGTGTTCCTTTTTTGAAGGGGGCATTTATGAATAGAGTAGCAATATACGTCAGATTGTCTGATGAAGATATTGTAAAAAAAGGTGATGAAAGTGAAAGTATTATTAATCAAAAAATGATGCTAACGGATTATGCTGTTAACTTGGGTTGGCATATTGTACAGATTTATGTTGACGAAGATTATTCAGGCGTTGATACTAACAGGAGCCGACCAAGCTTTGAAATGCTAGTTAAAGATGCTGAAAGAGGGAAATTTGATACTATACTTTGTAAGTCACAGAGCAGATTTACAAGAAGCCTTGAGGTTTTAGAAAAATATGTCCATAAAAAATTTCCTGAATGGGGTATCAGATTTGTAACATTAGTAGATAAGGCAGATTCATCAGATAAAGCAAACAAAAAATCAAGACAGATAAATGGACTTGTAAATGAATGGTATGTAGAAGATTTATCAAATGACATAAAGAATGTTTTACGAAAGAAAATGGAAAATGGACAGTTTATTGGTTCTTGGGCACCATATGGTTATAAAAAAGCAAAAGAGGATGGACATAAATTAGTAGTAGACGAATATGCAGCTGAGGTTATAAGAATGATATTCAGATTGTATATTGAAGGCTATGGAGTTACTAGAATAGTTAAAATACTAAACGAAAAAGGTATTGATAAGCCATCAATTTATATGAGAAAAACCGGAGAAAATTTTCCTGTCAGATCTAAAAATGAATTTTGGAGTGATTATATAATTTACAGAATTTTACGAAATGAAGTTTATATAGGCACGCTAACTCAGGGAAAACTAACAACAGTAAGCTATAAAAACAGTAAGCTTGTTCATAAGAATAGGGATGATTGGGTTGTTGTAAAAAATAATCATGAACCAATAATTGATGAAAAAGATTTCTATATTGTTCAATATACAATGGATAAGAAAAGAAGAACTGTAAAATGTGATGAAAATATTGATAACATTGGAAAGACTCATTTATTTGCCACGAAAGTAAAATGTGCTGTATGCAATGGTCCTATGGTGAAAACAGTGATTAATAATGGTCACGGAAAGAAGTATCCATATCTTAGATGTAAAAATCATATAACTTTTGCAAAGGCTGTTTGTCCTGTGCCGAATAGAATAAATTATAATGAACTAATAAAAGTTGTAGAGGAAGAACTTAGAAAAATACTTAATAAGTATTTGAACAATAATACTGTTATAAATAGTGCATGCAATAAAATCAGCAGATTCAACTATTCTGGTATGATTGATAAGCTTGAGAAAAAAATTAATAATATTGATGAAGATATTAGGATAAAAAATAATGCTATAGCTAATCTATATATAGATAAGGTAAATAATATTATAAATATTAATAGATATAACTCTATATCAGGTATTATTGAAGGTGAAATTAAGAAGCTTGAAAGAAATAAAAGTAGCACAAAACAAGAAATAGACAGACTAAATGAATTAAAAGAAAAACAGGTTGACATAAGTACAGTAGTTAGTCAATTCAATTTAAATAATGGGCTTACACATCAGATTGTTCAAGAAACTATAGAAAATATTGAAATAGGGCTAAAAAACAATGATGGTAAAAGAGATATAACAATACAATGGAAAATATAAATTTTGTTAAGCTTATTCTTTAGCTAACTAATGATATACAAGTAACAAATAACGTGTTGCTTTCAGAAATAGTAATTATTGGTGATGTGCCGGAATCATTTACACAATTTCCATTAAATAATAGGTAAATAGCGGAATTTCAATGGAGATAGTCAACATGATATTGACAATAAAAATGTATTAGTATAAACTACATATATAGTCAAATAATATAATTAGTAATAAAATCTATATATGAGGGGTAATTAATGGAAAATACAAAAGAAAAATGCCTCCTTGTTGGTATTCAGTTGTCATCAAATGAAGAAGATAATGATATGCAGGAGCTAACTGAATTAGTAAAAGCTGCTGATGGTGAGGTTTTAGGCACAGTCATTCAAAATAGAAATAGCATTGATAACAGATACTACTTAGGACAGGGTAAATTAGAAGAAATAGCTAATTATGCTAAGGAGTTAGATGTTGATTCTATAATTTTCAATGACGAACTAACCGGAACTCAAATTAGAAATATAGAAGAAATTGTAGATACAAGAGTAATAGATAGAACAACACTTATACTTGACATATTTGCAAGGCGTGCATTAACTAATGAGGGTAAATTACAAGTTGAACTTGCTCAGCTTAAATATAAACTTCCAAGATTAGTTGGCATGAGAAAAGATTTATCTAGACAAGGTGGGGGAATAGGAACTAAAGGACCTGGTGAAAAGAAAATTGAAACAGACAAGCGACATATATTAACAAGAATTTTAGATATAGAAAGCCTAATAAATAAAATAGATAAGGTTAGAGATACAAAAAGAAAGAAACGTATGAAAGACGAGATACCTGTAGTTTCAATAGTTGGATATACTAATGCGGGTAAATCAACACTTTTAAATGCGTTAATAGAAACATGTTATAATTCTGAAGAATTAGAAAATAAAAAAGTTTTTGTTAAGGATATGCTTTTTGCAACTCTAGATACAGAACATAGAAAGGTAAAACTACCAGGTGGTAGATTTGCTATCTTTTCTGATACAGTTGGATTTATCAAAAAATTGCCAACACAAATTGTTAAAGCATTTAAAGGTACACTTGAAGAGTTAAAGTATGCCAATGTTATATTGCATTTAATTGATATAAATGATGAAAATTTAGAAGCTCATAAACAAACTACAGTTGATTTAATTAATCAAATTACTGATAATTCAATACCAGTAGTAACTGTATACAATAAAACAGATAAAATAGATAATAAAAATATTGCTTTTCTGTCAAATGAAAATAATTTATATGTAAGTGCTGCTAAAAAAAATAATATAGATAATTTGTTAGAGTATGTTGATAAAAAAATCAATGGTGATAAAAACAAATATGAAATGAAAATTCCGAATAGTGAATTAAAAGTATTCTATAGCTTATTTGAAAACAGATTTACTGATAAAGTAGAATACGAAGCTGATGGAGTAAAGTTAGAAGCAATAATTTATGAGGATGAAAAATATAAATATAATGAATACATTGTTAAATAATTTAGGGGTGCAAAATGTCACAGTTTAGAACTATACATGACCAAGGTTTTGATGAAATAATAATAAATAAATCTAAATTTATAGGTTATGCAAGTCCTATTGATAGTGAGGATGAAGCTATTGAGTTCATAAATCAAATTCGAAAAACACATAGAGATGCTACTCATAATGTATATGCTTATGTATATGGTGAAAATTCGAATATTCAAAGATATAGTGATGACGGTGAGCCATCGGGTACTGCAGGGATGCCTGTATTAAATGTTATTAAACTTGAAAACTTAAAAAATATTGCAGTTGTAGTTACAAGATATTTTGGAGGTATAAAGCTTGGTGCAGGTGGACTTGTTAGAGCGTATACAAAAGGTGCTAAGATTGGAATAGAGAGCGGAATGATAGTAGACAAAACGCTATTTTATGATGTTTTAGTTGAAATAGATTATACGTTGCTTGGCAAGGTTGAAAATGAGTTATCGAAAAATCAGTATATTATTAAAAATAAAGAGTTTATGGAAAATGTAAAGCTTAATATACTGTGTATTGAGGAAGATATAGAAAAACTGAAAGCACTAATGTTAAATATAACAAGTGCTAAATGTAAAATTAGTACTGTTAATTCACAATACTATTCTATTAAAGATGGAAAAGTGCTAGAGTAAAAAATGTTGAAAAATTATAAAATTCGTGATAAAATATTACTGCTATTTTGGTAATAACAAAATTATATAAATGTACGTTTTAGGAGGAAATTATGTCAGGACATTCAAAATGGGCTAATACAAAGCACAGAAAAGGTAAACAAGATATTAAAAGAGCTAAAATATTTACAAAATTAGCAAGAGCTATAACAGTTGCAACAAGAGAAGGTGGAGCAGAGCCAGAGTACAATGCGGCATTGGCTACAGCAATTGAAAAAGCGAAAGCTGATAATATGCCTAATGATAACATTGATAGAGCAATTAAAACTGGATTAGGTGGGTTAAATGGAGAAACATTTGATCATATTACATATGAAGCATATGGACCTTGTGGAACAGCATTTATGGTACAGTGTTTAACTAATAATAAAAATAGAACTGCAGCAGATGTTAGACACTATTTTTCTAAATATGGCGGAAATTTAGGAACAACTGGCTGTGTAGGATATTTATTTGATAGAAAAGGTATAATTACTATTGATTTAAGTGACAATATTGATGAAGAAAATCTAATGATGCAAGCTCTTGATTTTGGAGCAGAAGATATGGAAACAAACGATGTTTATGAAATTACAACTCAACCAGAAGATTTTTTATCAGTTTTAAATAAGCTTAAAGAAGCTGGATATGAAGCCAAAGGCGAAGTTGCTTTTTTACCACAGAATTACATCAATGTTGAAGGTGAAGGAGATTTAAAAAATCTTGATAAATTAATTGATGCATTAGATGATAATGATGATGTCCAAGAAGTTTTTCATAACTGGGATATGCCAGAAGAAGACGACGAAGAATAATGATTATTTTAGGAATGGATCCAGGACTTGCAATATCAGGTTTTGGTCTGATAGAATATGTTGGCAACAAATTTAAGATGATTGAGTATGGTGCTGTTATAACTGAAAGTACAATGCCCTTTCCACTTAGGTTAAAGCATATCTACAATTCATATATAGATATGATTGATAAATATAAACCTGATGCTATTGCAATTGAAGAGTTGTTTTATAATAAAAATGTTAAAACAGCTATTGCTATTGGAGAAGCAAGAGGAGTTCACTTATTGGCAGGTGAAATAAAAAATATTCCTTTATACGAATATACTCCGCTTCAGATAAAACAAGGAATTGTTGGATATGGTAGAGCAGATAAAAAACAAGTTCAAGAGATGGTCAAGCTTATATTAAAGCTAGATAAAATACCAAAACCAGATGATGCAGCAGATGGACTTGCAGTTGCTATTTGTCATGCACATTCACTTAAGTTTGCAGAAGATTTTAGAATTACTGGATATTAAGACGATTTTATAGAATAATCGTAATAACAGAAGGGAACATACTTATGATAAGTTATATTAAAGGTCAAATTGTAAAAAAAGGTGTAGATTATTTAATTATTGAAAACAATGGTATTGGATATAACATAAATACGTCTTTGAATACGTTAAATAAGTTATCAGAGGGTGAAAACACTTCTGTTTTTACTTATATGCATGTAAGAGAAGATGCTATTTTATTATATGGTTTTTGTACTATGGAGGAGATTGATATGTTTAAAAAATTAATCTCTGTAAATGGAATTGGGCCAAAAGCTGGACTTGCATTTTTATCTACTTATGAAATTGATAGTTTAAAGGTATTTATTTTGAAAGAGGACGTTAATGCAATTTCAAAGGTACCTGGTGTAGGTAAAAAGACTTCGCAAAAGGTTATTTTAGATTTAAAAGATAAGCTTGGAAAATTAGAAGATATAAATAATATAAAAGAAATTGAAGGGCTTTCTATTGAAGAAGCCAAAACAAATAATGATTTTGATGACATAGCTAAGGTTTTAATGACATTAGGATTCACACAATTAGAAGCCAATAAAGCTCTTGAAAATATTGATATAATAGGCAAAAGTGAGAATCAAATTATAAAAGAAGCTTTGAAAAATTTGAATAGGTAGGAAAAGTAATGGAAAAAATTGAAAGAGAAAATGATATTATAGTTTCTACAATAAATTCAGGTGAGGAAGAAATTGAACTTAGCCTAAGACCGCAACGACTAGCTCAATATATTGGACAAGATAAAGTAAAAGAAAAGATGAGCATATTTATTGAAGCTGCTAAGATGAGAAATGAGCCTCTTGACCATGTTTTGCTTTCAGGACCTCCCGGACTTGGAAAAACAACTATGGCCAATATTATTTCAACTGAAATGGGTGTTAATATTAGAATTACTTCTGGCCCTGCAATTGAAAGACCAGGAGATTTAGCAGCAATTCTAACAAACCTAAATGAAAATGATGTTTTATTTATTGATGAAATTCACAGATTAAATAGAAGTGTTGAAGAAATAATGTACCCAGCTATGGAAGATTATGCACTAGATATAATTATTGGAAAAGGCCCATCAGCACGTTCAATAAGACTAGATTTATCAAAGTTTACTCTTATTGGGGCAACTACAAGGGCTGGATTACTGTCATCACCATTGAGAGATAGATTTGGTGTTACTTGTAACTTAGATTATTATAATTCTGAGGATTTAAAGCAAATTATACTTAGATCAGCTGGTATTATTAATATAGATATAGACGAAGAAGGTGCTGATGAAATAGCTAGACGTTCTAGAGGAACACCTAGAATTGCAAATAGACTGTTACGTCGTGTTAGAGATTTTGCTATTGTAAAAGGACAAGGTGAAATTGATATAGAAACAGCAGATAGAGCACTTAAAATGTTAGAAATCGATTCAATTGGATTGGATAGATTGGATAGAAAGATATTGAATACTATAATAGATTTTTATAAAGGTGGACCTGTTGGTGTTGAAACACTTGCAGCATCAATTGGTGAAGAAAAGAGTACTATTGAAGATGTTTATGAACCATATTTACTTCAAATCGGTTTTATAAATAGAACCCCACGAGGACGTATTGTTACTGAAAAAGGATTTAAACACGTTAAAAAAGAAAGAGCTAAGAAAGAACAGTTAGGATTAGACATTTAAAATATTATTAGTGAGGTAATTTTTATGAAAAAAAGGGTTTTTAAAGCGCTCTTGCTTATTATAGTTTTTATGATGTCGTTAAGTTTTGTCTGCTTTGCTGATGATAGTGACATAATGGTAAGAATTAGAATAAGAAGACCAAGAAATTTTAACGAACAAGTAGATTTAAAAGGTGATAATGGTATAGAAGTATACGATATTACAAAAAATGAAGCTACACCGATGTTTACCTTAGATAATGATATAGACGTTTTGCTTGACAGTTATTATGATTCTAAATATTTATTTGTAGAAGATATAGATATTTCAGATAATGTAGTATATGGACCATATCATTTGAAATTATACGATTACGTATTTGAGGATTATGTTACTGCGAAAAATGAAGCAGATATATTAACAAATAATATAGGATCAGAATTTTATCCATTTTATGATGGAACTAGCTATATAATTTATTGTGGTAATTTTATCAGCGAATCAATTGCATATGAAAAGCAAGCAATTTTAAGCCAAAATTCTATCAATTCTGAAGCTATAAATGGAATTAATAATAATATATTAGTTTATAATTCTTCTAATCAAATAGTATTTATGTACAGTAGTAATTTTAATATATTTTTTTCTTCTTATAATAGTACTTTAGAAACAAATGCGATAAAAATTGATAAAAATACTTACAGAGGTATGATGTCATTTACTACTGAGGTCGGAAAACTTATTTCTATAAATAAAGTAGCTTTAAACGATTACCTTTATGGTGTTATAGCCAATGAAATTAGTCCATCATGGCATGTGGAAGCAATTAAGGCACAAGTGGTTGCTGCAAGAACTTATGCTGTTTCAAACATATATCCAAATGCTAAGGATGGTTATGACATGCAGGATAATCAAAACAGTCAAGTGTACGGTGGTTATACAAGTGAAAAAGAAATAACGAATATTGCTGTTGACGAAACTAATGGTATAATGATATACTATGACGATAACTTAATTATTGCTTTTTTTCATTCTACTAGTGGCGGCAGAACAGAAAACAGTGAAAATATATGGGTTACACCATTACCTTACTTAAAGGCTGTTGATGATCCATATTCAAATGAGTCTCCTTATGCTAGTTGGCAAAGTATCGCAACAAAAAGTTTTCTTGTGAGTAGAATAAAAGAAGATTATGAAGATGTAAATGATTTATATAACATTTATGTAACTAATGTTTCAGAGAATAATAGAGTTTTAGAATGTATATTGTCTACAGATATTGGAGATATTATACTTAAAAAGGAAAAAGTTAGAGCTACTATTGGTTATGATTTTTTATTAAGTTCTTGGTTTAATATTACTACAGATTGTAACGTATATTTGATGGATGGAACTGAAGATGATAGCAAAACTGGAACTGAAGATGATAGTAAAACTGGAACTGAAGATGATAGTAAAAATGAAGATTCGGATAGTATTTTAGATGATTTGATTGGTGATTTAGAGGATTCTTCTTCGGAAAACCTAGACCAAGATAATGAAACTGAAGATGATAATGAAACTGAAGATGATAATGAAACTGAAGATGATAATGAAAAAAGTGTCTCATTGTTAAATAAATACATATTGTCTGCCGATGATACAAAATTAATTGAAAATAACAATTTAAGTGTTATTTCAGCTAATGGAGTATCGCAACTATCTACTATACCAACTGAGTATTATTTCGATGGTAGAGGATGGGGACATGGAATTGGATTAAGTCAGTATGGAGCTAAAAAAATGGCAGAAGAAGGATTTACATTCGACCAAATATTGAAGTATTATTATACTGGAGTAGAAATAAAATGACAAATGAACTAATGAAAACAAGTGATTTCTATTATGATTTACCTGAAGAATTTATTGCTCAATCACCACTAGCTAATAGAACATATTCTAGGCTAATGGTTTTAGATAAAAAAACAGGAGAAATAGAACACAAACACTTTTATGATATAGTTGATTACCTAAATGAAGGTGACTGTATCGTAATAAATGATACAAAGGTTTTACCTGCAAGATTGTTTGGTGAAAAGAAAGAAACAAAAGCAGTTATTGAATTGTTGTTGTTAAAACGAGTTGGAGATATGAAGTGGGAAACTCTTGTCAAGCCAGGAAAGAAAGCTAAACTTGGAACTGAAATTGTATTTAAAGAAGGTTTATTAGAAGGTACAATTGTAGAGGTTTTAGAAACTGGTAATAGAATAATTGAATTTAAATATGAGGGTATATTTGAAGAAATTCTAGACCAATTAGGAGAAATGCCATTACCACCATATATTCATGAAAAATTAGAAGATAAAGATAGATATCAGACTGTATATGCTAGTCATCCAGGCTCTGCAGCAGCACCAACAGCTGGATTACACTTTAATAAAGAAATTTTTGATAAATTAGAAGCAAAGGGCGTACAAGTTGCAAAATTAACATTGCATGTTGGTCTTGGTACATTTAGGCCAGTGAAAGCAGAATACATTACTGATCATAAAATGCATTCTGAGTATTATGATATATCAGAAGAAACTGCAAATCTTATAAATAACACTAGAAAGAATGGTAAAAAAATAATTTCTGTAGGCACTACATCAACTAGAACACTTGAATCTGTAGCAGATGAAAATGGTTTAGTTAAAGCATCAAATGGGTGGACAGATATTTTTATATATCCAGGTTATAAATTTAAATTAATTGATGGCTTAATTACTAATTTTCATCTTCCAGAATCGACATTGATAATGTTAGTTAGTACTTTAGCTGGAAAAGAAAACACAATGAATGCATATAAAAAAGCGGTAGAAGAAAAATACAGATTTTTCAGCTTTGGCGATGCAATGCTAATTAAGTAGGTGAAAAATGTTTAGTTTTGAATTATTAAAAGAATCAAAAGAGTGTAAGGCAAGATTAGGTAAAATACACACTAATCATGGAGATATAGAAACTCCAATATTTATGCCAGTTGGAACAAAGGCTACTGTAAAGGCTATGACTCCAGAAGAATTAAAAGAGATTGAAGCACAAATTATTTTAAGCAATACCTACCATTTGTATCTTAGACCAGGTCATGACTTGGTTAAAGAAGCCGGTGGTCTTCATAAATTTATGAATTGGGATAGACCTATATTGACTGATAGTGGTGGATTTCAAGTATTTAGTTTGAACAACTTAAGAAAAATAAGTGAAGAAGGCGTAGAATTCAGGTCACATGTAGATGGTTCAAAACACTTTATAAGCCCTGAAAAATCTATGGAAATTCAAAATTGCTTAGGTTCTGACATTATGATGGCATTTGATGAGTGTGTTCCATATCCTGCAACATACGAATATACAAAAGCATCTATGGAAAGAACAACAAGATGGGCAAAAAGATGTAAAGAATATCATAAAAACATTGAAAATCAAGCGTTGTTTGGTATAGTTCAAGGTGGTATGTATAAAGACTTAAGAACTGAAAGTGTTAAACAAATAACCGAACTGAATTTACCAGGATATGCAGTAGGTGGACTTAGCGTAGGTGAACCAAAGGATATTATGATTGAAATGCTTGACCATACAGTTGAGC
Source organism: Sedimentibacter sp. zth1 (assembly GCF_017352195.1). Taxonomy (NCBI): domain Bacteria; kingdom Bacillati; phylum Bacillota; class Tissierellia; genus Sedimentibacter; species Sedimentibacter sp. zth1. The sequence continues at coordinate 591,448 of NZ_CP071445.1, forward strand.
AGTTGCCAAAAGATAAACCAAGATATTTGATGGGTGTTGGAACACCAGATTATTTATTCGAGGCTGTTGAAAATGGTATTGATATGGCAGATTGTGTATTGCCAACTAGGATGGCGCGAAATGGTGCGTTTTTAACGAGTACTGGTGTTGTTACAATAAAAAATGCTAAATATAGACATGATTTTGGGCCAGTTGATAATGAATGCAATTGCTATACATGTAGAAATTACTCAAAAGCATATTTAAGACATTTATTTAAAGAAAACGAGATTTTAGGTGCGAGACTTGCATCTACTCATAATTTATATTTTCTTTTAAATTTAATGAAAAACATACGTATGAGTATTAAAGAAGATAACTTCTTACAATACAAAAAAGAATTTTATTCAAAATATGGTTATGAAAAGTAACTAAAGGAGGAAATTTATGTTTAATAATTTACAAATTGTTGGTTTAACTGCGGGTGGTACAGGTGCTGCACCATACTCAGGTATAATAATGATAGTAGCAATGATTGCAATATTCTACTTTATGTTAATTAGACCACAAAAGAAAAAAGATAAAGAAATAAAACAAATGAGAGAGAGTGTTGCAGTAGGTGATGATATAGTTACTATCGGTGGAATTAATGGAAAAGTTGTTAAAGTTTCTGACGATATAATAGTGATTGAATTGCCACATGCAAAACAAAGAATTACTTTTGCTAAATGGGCTATAGGAACTGTAGAGAAAAAATCTAAGGATTCTAAAGTTGAAGAAAAAAATTCTAAAGAAGCAAAAGAAATAGAAGCTAATATAGAAGAAAAAACTGATGATAAAAAAGAAAAATAAAACAGGGTTAATATCCTGTTTTTTTTATTTCCATAATTCTTTTGGGTTAAAACCATAAATTTGAACTATTTCAAGTAAATCACTATTTGCTATATCTTTTGGTGTGACAATCATCCCACCATTTGAATCAATATCATAACCATTTACCTTAAAAGGAAACCAGACCAAATGTGAACATTGAGTTCCTGATGGTTCTGTATTATCTTTATATTTAGGAGTAAAAATACCACTTGAAATTCTATACGGTATTTTTATTAACTTAGTTAAGGCGTAATTAGAGATATTATCCAATTTAGTTTGTTCAACATTCTTTAACTTTAGTATTATAAAATTGGGGTATAATCTCCATTTATTTGTACTAGATATCTGTGAAATCGCACCTAAGACAGCAGCCTCCAAAATCTTTTTATTCTCTGAGTCTACAACTATTGCTGCATGTCCATGTCTCCAACCAAATGAATAAGTAGATCTAGTTAATAAAATATATCCATTCTCTAAAGGGGCTAAATTAGTTGCAAATTCACGTCTGTTTTGCTTATCAATAGTAGTTTCTTCATAAGTAAATGGTGTTATAGCATTTCGATTAACAATAACTTTTGCAAAAAAATGTTCTTGTATATTTAATATTTTTATTTTACCATATTTTTTATCTTCTAGTAGTTTATCAATAGATGCTTTTCCTAATCCAGTTTGATAAAATAATGTTTCATAATCTTTTTCAATTAGAACACTTTTATCAATGATAGGTGATATATCTATTTTGTTGTAATCTGGATATATATGAGTTAATGGTTTTGTTAATTCATTTAATATATTTAATAATATTAATAACGACACAACGATAATTATCACAGAGATGAAATTTTTGCTACTAATAATATTTTTTGCTTTCATAATGTACCTGCCTTTAGTTTAAGTATATGTAAAATATTATATTTAATGTATATTTATATAATATCAAATATAAAATTTTGCATAAAAGAAATTTATTTAGAAAAATACATAGACATATTTCGATTATTTTATACAAATTTTAAAAAATTAATTGCAATTTAATAAAAATTTGATATAATAACTAAAAATGTATTAGTTGACAGTAATAACAATATTCTAAAAATGAGGTTAAGTATGAAAAAAAATAAAATATTAATAGTTGATGATATTGAAGTTAACAGAATGATATTGGCTGAATTGTTTAAGGATGATTATGATGTTATAGAAGCAGAAAACGGACTTGTGGCTTTTGATATTATAAGTAAAGATTATGAAGATATTGCTTTATTGATAGTTGATATTGTTATGCCTGTCATGAATGGATTTGAACTATTGGATATTCTTAGTAAAAACGTTTTATATTCAAATATTGTAAAAATAGTTATATCAGGCGCAGATGATGAGGAAAATAAAAGAAAGGCTATAAAATATGGAGCAAGTGATTTGATTGTTAAGCCTTTTGAACCATATGAAATTAGGAATAGAATTAAAAATTTGATGACTAATTTGGAAACTGAAAAATTAAGAGAAGAAAATAATAAGCTTAGAGAATATTTTAAAATAAGAAGTAAATTTGAAAATTTTATAGATAAAATACCTGCTGGTGTCGCTTTATGCGAAATTGGAAAAGATATAAAAGATGGACTAAGAGTAATATATGCAAATGATTATTTATATAACGAATTTGGATTTTTTAAGGATAACAATGATACATATGTAAAACAGAATAATACGTCAATTGTAAAGGGAGATTTAGATAATATTATCAAGTGTAGTATCTTTGATAAAGAATCTAGTGAAACAGTTGTAGATAAGTTTAGAATTATAAATCAAGATGGTACATATAGCTGGACTATGGTGAGTGGGAAAAAAATTGAGCAAACTGATAATTCAGCTATTTATTTTGCAGTGTTTATGGATATTACGAAAAACATAGTTTATGAAAATGAATTAATACATAGATTAGAATATGACGAGTTAACTGACATTTACAACAAAGAACTGTTTTATAAAAAAACTCAGGAAATGTTAATTAATAACCTTAATATAAATTACGTGGTTGTTTGTTTAGATGTTGAAAAATTCAAATTGATTAACGATTTATATGGATTAGAAGAAGGAGACAAAATACTAAAGACTATAGCAAAATGTATAAAGTTAAATATGAACTCTGAAAAATCTGTTTTTGGTAGACTTTACGCTGACCATTTTGCTTTATGCTTTGAAAAATTTGATGGATATTTAGATAAGTTAGTATATCTTACGAAAAATTGCTTTGCTAATTATCCAATAGATTTAAATGTGATTGTTAAATTAGGTTTTTATGAAGTTGAAAATCATACAATAACAGTTAATAAAATGTGTGATAGAGCAAATCTTGCTATAGATAGTATAAAGGGAAATTATAAAAAAATATATGCTTTTTACCAAGAAAATCTAAGAAATGAACTTATAGAAGAACAAGAAATTGTGAATGAAATGTATAAAGCTTTAAAAAATGAACAATTTAATGTATATTATCAACCAAAATGCAATTTGATAACCGGTGAAGTAATTGGTGCCGAGGCATTAGTTAGATGGAATCATCCTAAAAAGGGCATTCTTACTCCAAATAAGTTTATTAAAATTTTTGAAAAAAGTGGTTTTATAACAAATATGGATGAGTTTGTATGGGAAAGTGTTTGTAGACAATTGAGAAAGTGGTTAGATTCTGGCTATAAAATTGTTCCTATTTCAGTAAATATATCAAGAATTGATATATATAATAAAAATTTATGCAACACTGTTGCATCCGTTTTGCGAAAATATTCGATCCCAGCAGATTTACTACACATTGAAATAACGGAAACAGCATATACTGAAAATCCAAAACAACTAATTGAAATAATTAGAAAACTTAAAAAAATAGGTATAATTATTGAAATGGATGATTTTGGAGATGGTTACTCGTCGTTGAATATGTTAAGTGAGGTACCAGTTGATATATTGAAATTAGATTTGAAATTTCTTAATCCAACAAATAAAAAAGATAGTAACAAAAATATTATTAAATCAATTATTTATATGGCAAATGAATTGAATTTAGAGGTTATTGCAGAAGGCATAGAACATTCAGATCAAATAAAGTATTTGCTTAACTTAGGATGTAATATTGGACAAGGATATTTTTTCTCTAAACCTGTTGAACCATATGAATTTGAAAAATTATTATAATTTATGTGTATTAATGAACAAAATTTGTTATAGATAATTTATTTAATTTGTGATAAACTATTAGGATAGGGAATAGTATCAGTTAATAATTAATTAAGGAGACTTTTTATGTTGAACATTGGAACACACTTGTCTATAAGTAAGGGTTTCTCAAAGACTGCTGAAATGGCAATAAAAATTGGCGCAAATACATTTCAGTATTTTTCTAGGAATCCAAGGGGAGGAAGCGTAAAAGACTTAGATTTAAATGACATCAATAAATTCAAACAAATTGTTGATGAAAACAATTTCGCTCCCATTTTATGTCATGCGCCTTATACTTATAATTTGTGTTCTGCTACTGAAGATACTCGAGATTTTGCTCGAAAATCTCTAAGAGAAGATTTAGAGAGGCTTGAGTTGTTACCAATTCATTTATATAACTTTCACCCAGGTAGTCATGTTGGATTAGGAGTAGATAAGGGTATAGAGTATATAGTAGAAATACTTAATGAAGTTATAAGATCAGATATGAGTTCTATAATTTTACTTGAAACAATGGCTGGAAAAGGTACTGAAATTGGTAGTAATTTTGAGGAAATAAAAAGAATAATTGACGGTGTAACATGCAAAGATAAAATAGGTGTTTGTATGGATACTTGTCATGTTTTTAGTGCTGGATATGATATAGTTAATGACTTAGATGGAGTTATAGATAAATTTGATAAAGTTATCGGTTTAGATAAATTAAAAGCTATACATTTAAATGATAGTATGATGCCTTTTGGTAAAAATAAAGATAGGCATGCTGAAATTGGTAGTGGTGAAATTGGTATGGAAGCAATATTAAATATTGTTTCTCACAAAAGATTAGAAAAATTACCGTTTTTCTTAGAAACACCACTTGATGAAAAAGGACATAAAGAAGAAATAATTAAGATTAGAGAGTTAATTAAAGGGAGAAAAAATGATTAATACTAAAAAACTAGATAAGCTTTTGCTGAAAGCTGAGAAACCTGCTAGATATATTGGTAGTGAACTAAATGAGATAGTTAAAAATAAAGTTGATATAGATGTAAGATTTGCTTTTGCTTTTCCAGATGTATATGAGGTAGGTATGTCTCATACAGGTATGCATATTTTGTACAATTTACTAAATGAGCAAGAAAACATTTGGTGTGAAAGAGTATTTGCTCCATGGGTAGATATGGAAAACATAATGAGAGAAAATGATATTCCTCTTTATGCTCTTGAAAGTAAAGATGAATTAAAAGAATTTGATATTATAGGTTTTACGTTACAATATGAAATGAGTTTCACAAATGTTTTAAATATGCTTGATTTAGCCAATATACCTGTAAGATCAAGTGATAGAGATGATTCAATGCCGCTAATAATTGCAGGGGGGCCATGTTCGTCGAATCCAGAACCATTATACAATGTTATAGATATATTTGTTATGGGAGAAGCTGAAGAGGTAATTTTAGAACTTAGCAATTTATATGCTGAGAAAAAGAAAAACAATTTAACAAAAGATGAATTTTTAGAAAGAGCATGCCATATAGAAGGAATTTATGTTCCTAAATTTTATGATGTTGTATACAATGAAGATAATACTATAAAAGAGAGAGTAATTTTAAATGAAAATGCTCCTAAAATAGTAAAAAGAAGAATTATAAAAGATTTTGACAATATATATTATCCAAAGAAAATGATAGTACCTTATATAAATACTGTTCACGATAGAGTTGTTTTAGAAATTTTAAGAGGTTGTATTAGAGGTTGCAGATTTTGCCAAGCGGGTATGCTTTATAGGCCATTTAGAGAGAAAAAAGTAGATACATTGGTAAAACAAGCTGAAAATTTGATTGATGCTACTGGACATGAAGAACTTACATTAGCATCATTAAGTTCTAGTGATCACTCATGTATATGTGATTTATCAACACAACTTTTAGAAAAATATGAAAAAAGAAAAATTGGAATATCCTTACCATCATTGAGGTTAGATTCAATTACATTCGATTTGATTGAAAAACTTCAAGAGGTAAAAAAATCTGGATTGACTTTTGCTCCAGAAGCGGGCACTCAAAGAATGAGAGATGTTATCAATAAAAATTTAACAGAAGAACAAATTTTAAATCCTGTTAAAACTGCATTTGATTTGGGATGGTCTACTGTTAAGCTGTATTTCATGATTGGATTGCCAACTGAAACTACTGAAGATGTAATGGCTATAAAAGATTTAGCTTATAAAGTAAAGGATTTATTCTTTGATAGACCCAAAGAAGATATAAAGGGTAATTTGAGAGTAACAGTAAGTGCTGCATGCTTTGTACCAAAGCCTTTTACACCATTTCAGTGGGTAGCTCAGAATACTATGGAAGAATTTTATGATAAAGCTAAAATGCTTGATAGAGAAATTAGAGATAAGAAGGTTGTATATAATTATCACGCTCCAAAAACGAGCTATATAGAAGCTGTATTTGCTAGAGGAGATAGAAAAGTTGCTGATGTTTTAATTAAGGCATGGGAAAAAGGTTGTAAATTTGATGGATGGAATGAATGGTTTAAATTCAATACTTGGATGGAAACATTTGAAGAAATTGGAGTTGATCCAGACTTCTATGCTACAAGAAGAAGAGAAACTACAGAAAATTTACCATGGGATTTTATTGATATAGGTGTTGAAAAGAGTTTTCTAATTAAGGAATATGAACAATCGTTAAATGCATGTACTACGCCAAACTGTAAAGAGAAATGTAGCAATTGCGGAATTAATAAGAAAAAGATTGGTGGTGTATGTACTCGTGTATAGTGTAATTTGTAAATATACAAAAATGGGAGATTTAAAATTTATTTCTCACTTAGATATACTAAGATTAATGCAAAGAGCAGTTAATAGAGCAAAACTTCCCGCTAAATATTCGGAAGGATTTAATCCTCATATGAAAACATCATTTGGATATCCCCTTTCTTTAGGGGTCGAGAGTTTAGGCGAATATTTTGAACTGCAGTTAGTAGAAAAAGTTGAAATTAATAAACTTATAGTAGATTTAAACGCTGTGATGCCAAATAAAATGAAAATATTAAATGCTGTTTATTATGATGGCAAAGAGTCATTGATGTCATTATGTAAGTATGCAGAATATTTAATTAACATAGAGTCTACAAAAATTAATACTGTAGAGCTAAATAAGTTATTAAATGTAATGATAAATGAAGGCGTTATTTTTACCAAGGAAAAGAGAAATAAGGCTAAAAAGAAAATAGTTAAAAAAGAAATTAATACAAAAAATTTGATTCATTTTGCTCAAGCAAAAACAGTTAATGAAAATAAAATAATTATCGAAGTGGTATTTAAAACTTCTGCTGATGGTAGCATGAAAGCATCTGATTTTATTAAAGTTTTAGAAGAAAACAATATAGTAGTGGACTATTTCAATGCATTGAAGGTTGAATCACTCAATGCTGATTTAAAGCCAATTATTGAATAATAGAAAAGCGAGAAAATATGAGACAATTAATTATAAGCAGCTCTTTTTCTTATGAAAAAGTAGCTATTTTAGAAGATGGTAAATTAGAAGAATTTTTTTATGAAAATAAAAATAATCAAAACAGCTATTTGGGAAATATCTATTTGGGTAAAGTAGTTGATATTTTACCTGGAATGCAAGCTGCTTTTATTGATATTGGCTTAGAAAAAAATGCATATTTGTATATTGATGAGTTATTATCAAAGAAAACAATTGTCGAGAAAAATTTAGTCAAAGAACAAATAAGTAATATCAGTCAGATTTTAAAAAAAGGCGAAGAAATCTTGGTACAAGTAGTAAGGGATCCAATAGGTGAAAAAAATATATCCCTAACTACTGATATTTCACTTGCTGGTAAATGTATTGCAATTATACCTAAAAATAAAGAAGTTAGCGTATCTAAAAGGATTAGAGAAAAAGTTGAAAAGAAAAGATTATATTTAATTGGAAAAGAAATCATGGTGGATGATTGCGGTATAATTTTTAGAACTTTTTCCAAAGGACTTAATCAAACTAATTTAGAAGAAGAATATAGAAATTTAGTTGAAGAATACAAAAAAATTGAAAAGCAAGCTTTATATTCTATGGCACCAAAACTTTTAAAAAGGCATAACTCTTTATTGGAAATGGTATTTGTAGATTATATAAATAATAATATTGATGAAATCTATGTTGAAAATTCTGATGATAAGAAAGCTGTTATTTCTTTTTTAAAAAAATATAAAGAATATAACAATGAATCTATAAAAGTATCAGATACATATTCTAATCTATTTGAAACATTCAATATAGAAAAACAGATTGATATATTAAATAACAGAAAAGTTAAGCTAGAAAATGGTGGAGATATTGTAATTGATACTACTGAAGCATTGACTGTAATTGATGTCAATAGTGGAAGCTTTATAGGAAAAAATGAACAAGATGAAACATCTTTAATTATAAATATTAGTGCAATGGAAGAAATTGCTAGGCAGATTAAGTTGAGAAATATAAGTGGAATTATAATTGTTGATTTTATAGATTTTAGGAAAAAAGATTATACAAATATTTTAATCGCTAAAGCAAAGCAATATTTGCAAAATGATAAAACTAGAACTAAAGTTTTAGGTATGACAAAGCTTAACCTTATGGAGATAACTAGAAAGAGAAATAAAGAAAATTTTTATAACTCAATGAATGAAGAGTGTTATATTTGTGAAGGAAATGGGAAATTGCCATCTGGACTTCAAATTATGCTTAAAATTGAGAATATTCTTAAAAAAATTTCATCTAATACATCATCAAATATAGTTTATCTTGAATGCTCATCGCATATATATAGAAAAGCTACAACAGAACTAATAGAAGAAATAAAAATGTTAGAAAGAACATCATGCATTGAAATACATCTAGTAAAAAATAATGATGCTGCTGGTAACATTATAGCTGTTAAAAAGATGGGTAAAAAGGGTAGTATATAGAAAAGGGTCGTTAATATGAAACTAATTATTACAGAAAAGCCTTCAGTTGCTAAAGATGTAGCAAGGGTACTTGACATAAATAAAAGGAATAATGGATATATGACAGGCAATGGGTATATTATTACATGGTGTATAGGTCATTTAATTCAATTGGCAATGCCAGAGGAATATGATGTAAAGTTAAAGTCATGGAGTATGGATACGTTGCCTATTTTTCCTAGAAAGTTCAAACGCGTTATTAATGAAGCCACAAAAGAGCAATATGATATTGTAAAAAGGTTAATTAATAGTGATAAAATAGATGAAGTAATATGTGCTACTGATGCTGGACGTGAAGGTCAGCTTATTTTTGGTTATGTATATATTACAGCTGGGTGTAAAAAGCCTGTAAAAAGGCTATGGATAAGTAGTATGACAGACGAAGCAATAAAAGAGGGGTTTAATAAACTTAAAGACAATAAAGAATATTATTTGCTATATCAATCAGCTAAGTCAAGATCTGAAGCAGATTGGCTAGTTGGTATAAATGCAACAAGACTTTTTTCTGTTAAATACAATCAAAAGCTTACAATTGGGAGAGTTCAAACTCCTACGCTGGCTATGATTGTACAAAGGAAAAACGAAGTAGATAATTTTAAACCAGCACCGTTTTATGAGATACAAGCTAATTTTGATAATTTTAGTGCAACATGGTTCAACGAAGATGGTACTAGAATTAAACAAAAGGAAAAAGCACAAGAAATTATAAATAAATGTGAAAGTAAAGAAGGTATAGTAACAAAGGTAGCAAAGAAAAAAGCTAGAACAGATAGACCTTTATTGTATGATTTGACCGAACTTCAAAGAGATGGCAACAAAAAATATGGCTATACTGCTGAACAAACTTTAGAAGCAGCTCAGACGCTATATGAAAAGTTTAAGCTTACTACTTATCCAAGAACTGATAGCAGGTATTTAAGTACAGATATGAAACCTAAATTAAAAGGTCTTTTACTAAACATTAAGACCGGTTATAAAGTTGCCGCCTCTTGTGTTGACAAAATAATCGAACAAGGTCTTAATATGGACAAACGTATTATAAATGACAAAAAAATTACTGATCACCACGCAATTATTGTTACTGATAATATTAGAAATCTTGCGAACGTCAAATTACCTGAAAGAGAAAAAAATATATTGAAACTTGTAATGACAAGATTTGTTGTTACCTTAGATAAAAAACAAGAGTATGACCAAACAGATATAGAACTAATCATTGAAAATGAAAATTTTAAAACTAGAGGTAAAAAGATTACTGTACCTGGTTGGAAAGAAACAGAAAGCATATTACTTGGAAAAACAGTAAATAGTGATGATGAGAATGAAAAGGAAATCAAAAACACCGTCAAAAAAAATGATAAATTAACTCCTCAAGAAATTAAATTACTTGAAAAGAAAACATCTCCACCAAAACTATATACAGAAGCAACATTGTTAACTGCTATGGAGACTGCTGGAAAACAAATTGAAGATGACGAATTAAGAGACGATATGAAAGGTATAGGACTTGGAACACCTGCAACTAGAGCGGGTATTATTGAAAAGCTTGTGTCAGTTGGTTATATTAAAAGAAACAAGAAAAATTTGTTACCAACTGAGAATGGAATAAATCTTATAAATTTAGTACCTGAAAAGCTAAAAAAACCCGATTTAACTGGAGAATGGGAACAATCATTAAATAAAATTACTTCTGGTGATGAGCAAGCTAGAGACTTTATATTTAATATCAAAAAATATGTTTATGATGTAATTAATGAAGGGAAAAGATCAAGAATTATAAATATAAATTTTAAAAATAATTCAAACTTTAAATCTAATAAAGAATCAATAGGCAAGTGTCCTTTGTGTGGTAAAGATGTTTATGAGTGTGAAAAAGGATATTATTGTTCGGGTTTTAGGAATTATCCTAAATGTAAATTTGGGATATGGAAAAGTTTTAAAGTATTTTCAGAAAACGATATTGAGTTGAATAAAAATATGGCTAAAGAATTTTTAGAAAAAGGTAAGTCGAAATTTGTTAAGGTAGCTAGTGATAATGATGAGGAAAAAAATATAGCTATTAGTATGAAAATTAATGGTACATATACTAACTTTGAAATAGAAGAGAAAAAAGACAGTATTATTGAGGAGGAAAGCAAATGAAATATAACTTTGATGAAATAATTAATAGAACTAATACGGCAAGTATAAAATGGGATGATGTTGAACAATTAACAGATGGAAGACCTGCAATACCATTTTGGGTAGCAGATACAGATTTTAAATCACCGAAAGAAGTAATAGAAGCACTTCAAAAAAGAGTAGAGCATGGTATATTTGGATATACAGGTTATACAAAAACAATTGTACCTACTATAAAAAAATGGATAAATAATAGACATGAGTGGACAGTAGAAGATGAGTGGATAACATATACTCCAGGTGTTGTATCAGCAATATCATATGTAATAGATGAATTTACTAATGAAGGTGATGGTATACTTGTTCAAACTCCAATATACCCACCTTTTATTGGTGTTCCGAAAGAAAATGGTAGAAAAGTTTTGGAAAACGAGCTTATATTGGTTGACGGTAAATATACTATAGATTTTGAAGATTTTGAAAAAAAAGCTAAAGAAGCTAAAGTATTCTTATTATCTAATCCACACAATCCAAGTGGTAGGGTATTTACTAAAGATGAATTGATAAGACTTGGTGAAATCTGTTTGTATAACAATGTAATAATTATTTCAGATGAAATACATTCCGATATTATATATAGCGGATATAAACATACACCGATTGCATCACTTAACAAAAAACTGCAAAATATTACAATAACTTGTTATTCAGCAAGTAAATCATTTAGTTTGGCTGGATTATCTACATCAGTTATAGTTATACCAAATAAGAACATAAGGGATAAATTTAACGCATATCTATTGAAAAAACATATATCAGTAAATATTATGGGCAAAGTTGCAATCGAAGCTGCATATAAATATGGTGATGATTATCTAAATCAACTAAATGAATATATAGAAAGCAATAGAGATTTTATGTTGAAATTTATGAGTAAGAATACACCAAAGATAAAACCTCTTAGGGGTGAAGGAACGTATTTAGTATGGTTAGATTGTAGAGAAATGAATTTAAGTGATGAAAAATTACGAGATTTCTTTACTGATGCAGGAGTAGTATTAAATCAGGGTATGACATTTGGAAATGCTGGAAGTGGATTTATGAGATTTAATATAGGCTGTCCTACAGCAATACTTGGTGAAGGATTAGAAAGAATTAAAAAAGCATACAACAATATATACTAATGGAGGAAATTATGGATAATACGTGGAGTTTAAAAGAGTTATATGATGGATTTAATTGTAAAGAATTTAAAAATGATTTAGATGAATTATCTAGAGGTTATAATGTTATGCAGGATTTTGTAACAAATAACTTCTATAATTATGAAAACACTACTTCAAAAATAGAGAAATATCTTGATTATTATATAAAATATAGTGAAATAGCTGCAAAACTTAGAGGCTTTGCATTTTTAAGTTTAGCTACTGACTCTAAAAATAGTGATGCTTCTGCTAATTTAAGTAAAATTGGTGATTTGGTAAGTAGTTTAACTGAATCAAGAATAGCATTTCAAAATTATATCATTAATTATGATGACTTAAGTAAATCAATTGAAGAATCAAGTATATTAAAAGAACATGAATTTTATTTAAATGAAATTGTTGAAGCAAGCCAGCATCAGTTGAGTGATAAAGAAGAGATACTAATTTCAAAAATGAAATTGACGGGTTCATCAGCATGGTCTCAATTACAAGGTAAAGTATCATCACAAGCAATGGTTGAACTTGAGGAGAATGGCCAAAAAACATGTATACCTATAACTGCATTATCTCAACTTCCTTCTACAGAAGATAAAAAGGTTAAAATAAATAGGTTTAAAGCGGAATGCAAGGCATATGATAAATATGCTGACATATCAGCTGCATGCCTAAACAGTATAAAAGGAGAAGTTATAACAATTGCAAATTTACGTGGATACCAATCACCTATAGATATGACTTTGAATGATTGCAGAATGGATAGAGAAACTTTAGATGCATTGATAGGAAGTATTGAAGAATATCTTCCTAAGCTAAGAAAATATTATAAAGTTAAAGCGAAATTATTAAAATATGATAATGGATTACCATATTTTGATATAACAGCAAATGTAGGAAATTCTAATAAAAAATATAGCATTGAAGAAGCTAAAGGGACTGTACTAAAAGCATTCAGAGGATTTAGTGAAGAATTATATTTATTTGCAAAAAATGCTTTTGATAATAGGTGGGTAGATTTTGAACCAAGACAAGGTAAAAGAAGTGGTGCATTTTGTAGTGGCGTTTATCCAATAAAACAAAGTAGAGTACTTACTAATTTTAATGGTGGAATTAAAGACGTAAATACTATTGCTCATGAGTTAGGACACGGTTTCCATGGTAAACAATTATCAACAGAAAGTATATTAAATAATTCGTATCCTATGCCACTTGCTGAAACAGCTTCAACATTCTGTGAACAAGTATTGAAGGGTGAATTAGTAAAAGAAATTAGTAAAGAAGAAAAGCTTTCTTTCTTGAGCTTTAGTATATTAAGTGCTGTTGCGGTAACAGTAGATATATTGTCAAGATATTATTTTGAAACTGAGTTTTTTGAAAGAAGAAAAGATCATACTTTGTCTGTTGAAGAAATTAAAGAAATTATGATAGATGCCCAAAAGAAAAGCTATGGAGATGGATTAGATAGTAAGTATTTAAATCCATATATGTGGTTAAATAAAGTACATTATTATTATGCTGAAAGAAATTTTTATAACTTTCCATATGCATTTGGACTTTTATTCTCATTAGGATTACACTCAATATATGAGAAAAAGGGAGAAGCTTTTTTAACAGAATATAATAATTTATTGAAAGCAACAGGTAAGATGAAGATAGCAGATGTATGCAAACTTGTCGGGGTAGATGTAAGAAGTAAAGATTTTTGGAGAATGTCACTTGATAAAATAGTTAAATCCATAGATGAATTTGAAAAATTAGCAAATGAATACAAATGCTAAATCTAGAACATAAAAAATATGCTCCCTTATATTACATATTTAAATGTATTATTTAGGGAGCACTATTATTTATATTAATTTTTAAAACTATCTAATTTCACTATTTTGCTTCTTTTTCATTAATATTTTCTTTTTTAGAAATCAAAGAAACAATGTACATTGCAACTACAAATAAAACAACACTTACTATTGCAGTAGCTATAAAGCTTTTAGAAATACCAGCTACGATATAGCCTAAGAAACAGCAAACTGCAATTGTTAATGCATAAGGTATTTGAGTTGAAACGTGGGCAACGTGATTACATTGTGCACCAGCAGAAGCCATAATTGTTGTATCAGATATAGGTGATATATGGTCTCCACAAACTGCACCTGCTAAAACAGAGGAAATTGTAATAACTAATATTCTTGAACCTTCTGGGAAAACAGCAGTTACTATAGGAATTAATATTGCGAAAGTTCCCCATGAAGTACCAGTAGCAAAAGCAAGCCCTAAAGCAATTATGAATAAAGTTGCTGGGAATATTGCTTCTGCAATACTTGTAGAATGTAAAGCATTTTGTACAAATGCTCCAGCTTCAAGTTTGTCAGCACAGAAACCTCCTAAAGTCCATGCTAATATTAATATTAAAATAGCAGAAATCATCATTTTAAATCCTTGAGGTATGCAATCTGCAAATTCTTTGAATTTTATAATTCTTCTAGGTATGTAAAGTATAAATATAAATATTAATGTTATGAATGATCCAAATACTAAACCTAGAGATGGATCGCATTCTGAAAAAGCTGTAATGAATGGTACACCATCAAAGAAACCGCCTGTGTAAATTAAACTAGTTATACAACTTAAAATTAAAAATGCAACAGGTAATACTAAATCTATTACTTTTCCTTTAGATGATGGTGAAGGTTGTTCTATAACTTCTTCATTTATACCACAGAAAACATCACCTTTTTTAGCAGCATTTTCATGTTTTTTCATAGGGCCAAAGTCTCTACCGCTGATAGAAATATAAACTACCATTGCCATTGTTAACCATGCATATAAGTTAAAAGGTATAGTTTGTAAGAATAATGAGAAACCATCTCCAGAAGTATAACCTGTAACAGCAGCAGCCCAACTTGATATAGGAGCTATAATGCATATAGGAGCAGCTGTTGCATCAATTACATATGCAAGTTTTGCTCTTGAAATGCTAAATTTGTCTGTTACTGGCCTCATAACGCTACCAACTGTTAAACAGTTAAAATAATCATCTACAAATATCAAAGCACCTAATCCAAATGTTGAAAGCAAAGCACCTTTTTTTGTTTTGATTTTCTTAATAGCCCAGTTTCCATATGCAGCACTTCCACCAGCTTTTGTCATTAAAGCAACTATAATTCCTAAGAAAACTAAGAAAATTAAAATTCCGATATTCCAGCTGTCAGCTAATTTTGATGTCATAACTTCAAAAAGAGTTTCAACTGTTGCTACTGGAGCAAAACCTGTGAATAGTAATGCACCAGTAAGTATACCAATAAATAATGATATGTATACTTCTTTTGTTATTAATGCTAATGCAATAGCAATAATAGGTGGGACCAATGACCAAAATGTACCTACAAAGTTCATAAAAAAATTCTCCTTTTTAATTATATTTTAAATAAGATTATAATGAAAACGATTGCAAAATAAATAAAAAAAATATAAGTTTGTTAAAAATAAAATTACTGAAATTATAATAATCTGCAATTGAAATTAATTTCATGTATAAACTTACTTAATTGTACATCTTATTTATATCATAATAAATAAATATAGTCAATATGTGAAACAATATAATAATATGCTTTTAGCGGTAAAAACAACATTATACAAAATATTACAGTATCTATATAACATTTAGTAAAAAAATAGATAATAATATTTAATATAATATATAGTTAACTTATTGAAAAAATAATATAATTAAGAATAATTATAAACAATTATTCTTAATTATAATTTTACACTGTCGATAAATGTAAAAATATCTGTTAAATTATTATCATTGTTATAAAAATATTATATAAATTAAAATAAAGAGATTGACTTTTATATATTTTTATGATAATTTTAATTAAATTAATATTATGCAATAGGAAGAGTAGTTTGACTAGTTTATTAAGCGAAGCAGGGTTGGTGAGAGCCTGTTAAAAATGGTTATATGAAAGACACCTATATAAGATGCATACTAATTGAGAGGAATTATTTTAGGATAATTCAATTAGGGTGGCAACGCGGGTTAACTCGTCCCTTACATGTGGGAGGAGTTTTTTATATGCAAAAAAATTTAAATTACCTCACAAATCAACAATTATAGGAGGATGATACCATGGAATCAATGGGTAACTTAAGAAGAACCAATATGTGTAACGACCTGAGAATGGGAGATATTGAAAAAGAAGTTATACTTATGGGTTGGGTACAAAAAAGAAGAAATCTAGGAGGCTTAATATTTGTAGATTTAAGAGATGTTACAGGATTATTACAAATAGTATTTGATACAGATGTTAATAAAGAAGCTTTTGAAAAAGCTGAAACTCTTAGAGGCGAATATGTTATTGCTGTAAAAGGCAAGGTAAAAGAAAGAGAATCTAAAAATCCTGATATGGAAACAGGAGATGTAGAAGTATATGCGGATGAACTAAGAATATTAGATACTGCTGAAACACCACCTATTTATGTAAAAGATAATGATGATGTACAAGAACAAATGAGGCTTAAGTACAGATTTCTTGATTTAAGAAAACCATCTATGCAAAAGAAACTTTTAACTAGAGCAAAGATGAATAATGTAATTAGAAATTATATGTTTGAGAATAGTTTTAACGAGATTGAAACACCATACTTAACAAAACCAACTCCAGAGGGAGCAAGAGACTATCTTGTACCAAGTAGAGTTAACGAAGGTAAATTCTATGCATTACCACAATCACCACAATTATTCAAACAATTGTTGATGGTATCAGGCTTCAATAGATATTACCAAATAGTTAGATGTTTTAGAGATGAGGACTTAAGAGCAAATAGACAGCCAGAATTTACACAACTTGACTGTGAAATGTCTTTTGTTGATGTAGAGGACGTTATAGCTATTAATGAAAAGTTAATTGCAAAAATATTTAAAGAAGTAAAAGGCATTGATATTCAATTACCAATCAAACGTATGTCATACCAAACCGCTATGGATAAATATGGTTCAGATAAACCAGACCTTAGATTTGGTTATGAAATTAATGATATTTCAGAAGTGTTTGCTAATTCAACATTTAATGCGTTCAAGTCAACTGTTGAAGGTGGCGGAAAGGTTAAATGTATTAAGATTGATGGTTCAGCAGATGATTTTTCTAAAAAAGGTTTATCTAACTTAGAAAAATTTGTTAAAACTTGTGGAGCTAAAGCACTTGCTTGGTTCAAGCTTAAAAATGGAGTTGTAGAATCACCTATAGCAAAATTCTTAGCAGAATCTGAATTAGAAGCATTAAAAGATAAAATGAACTTAGAAGAAAAAGATATAATTTTTGTTATAGCTGATAAAAATAGTGTTGTAAGTACTGCTTTAGGTGCTTTAAGAACGAAAATCGCTCATAGCAAGAATTTAATATCTAATGATGTATTTGAATTAGTATGGATAACTGAATTTCCATTATTTGAGTATGATGAAGAAGAAAATAGATTTGTTGCTAAACACCATCCATTTACAGCACCTATTGACGAAGATATTGATAAGTTAGAGACTAGCCCAGAAACTTGTAGAGCTAAGGCATATGATATTGTTATCAATGGAGATGAAATTGGTGGAGGAAGTATTAGAATTAATAATAGTACTTTACAAAACAGAATGTTTAGAGCATTAGGATTATCTGAAGAAGAAGCCAATGAAAAATTTGGATTCTTGTTAGAAGCATTTAAATACGGAGTTCCACCTCACGGCGGAATTGCATACGGACTAGACAGATTTACAATGCTTATGACAGGCACTGACAACATCAGAGACGTAATAGCATTTCCTAAAACTCAAAGTGCTTCATGCTTGATGACAAACGCACCTTGTGAAGCTAATAATAAGCAATTGAGCGAATTAAGTATTAAGGTAGATATACAAGAATAGCTGTAATATATGAGTAAGCTTATAATTTAAATTTTGACTACTAAAATAGAGAGTGTTTTAATGAGAGATAAATAAGATAGTGAGAAAGTGTTTGATATTGGATAACACTTTCTTTAAAGCTATCTTTTTTTATTAAAATCATGTAGAATTTTTCTTAAAAGCATAGTATAATAAAATTTGTTTATAATTATAATGAATAAAATTACAAAGGTGATAAATTTGAACGAAGAAAAACAAAGATTAGAGCTTGTTTATGGTGAGAAAGCAGTTGAAAAGCTTAAAAATTCTAAAGTTATGATAGCGGGACTTGGTGGAGTTGGAAGTTACGCTGCTGAAGCTATAACTAGAAGTTTTATAGATAATATAGTATTGATTGATTTTGATGTTTATGATATAACTAATCTAAATAGACAATTGCATTCTACTCTTAATAATGTTGGAAGTAGTAAAGCTGATAATATTTGTGAAAATATTTATAATATTAATAAAAATGCGAAAGTAACTGTTATAAAAGAAAAACTTGCTCCAGAAAATATACATCAATTTGTATCAAAAGACATTGATTTCGTTATAGATGCAATAGATGATATAAAAGCAAAGATTAGCTTAATAGAGTATTGCTATACTAATGATATTAAAATTATTAGTAGTATGGGAACGGGTAATAAAATTTATCCTGATAAATTACAAATTTCTGATATCAAAAAAACATCAATGTGTCCTTTAGCAAAAAAAATGAGATATGAGTTAAAAAAACGTAATATAGAAAAATTACCTGTAGTTTTTTCTACAGAAGAAATTATAAGAAATAGTCAAACCAATACAATTGGAAGTACACCATTTGTACCTGCAACAGCAGGGCTAATGCTTGCTTCTTATGTTGTAAATCAAATAGTGAGGAAGTGATAATATGGATCAAAATGGAATAGTAAAACAAATTAAAGGAAATAAAGCTATAGTGACAATTAAAAGAAAAACGTCATGTGGAGAAAGCTGTGACAGTTGTTCTGCAATGTGCAAGGTGCCTTCCGTTAATATTACGGCTGATTTGATTGATGGAGTAAAGGTAGGAGATACAGTAGAGGTATTTTCTGAAGATATAAATGTACTTAAATATGCACTTGTTTTATATGGACTACCTCTTTTGTTGATGGTAGCAGTTATTTTGATGACAAATGCTATATTTAAAGGAGAAAATGGACAACTATATGCAGGACTATGTGGTATAGCTTCACTTGCGGTTTCTTTTATAATTTTAAAAATATATGATAAAAAGGAATCATCAAAAAAAAGTTTTAAGTATTTTATTGTAAAAAAAGTTGAAGAATAAGGATATAATATATGAACATATTTGAAATGCAATATAACGAAGCAATAAAAAAATTAGGACCTCTTGCAGAGAGAATGAGACCTGATAGTCTTGATTATTTTGTTGGACAAAGTCATATTGTAGGTAAAGGAAAAATTTTAAATCGTGCTATAAAAGCAGACAAGCTTACTTCTGCTATATTTTATGGTCCACCTGGTACAGGTAAAACAACTCTTGCTAAAATTATCGCAAAATCAACCAATAATAATTTTACAACATTAAATGCTGTAACAAGTGGTATAAAAGATATAAAGGAAAAAATAGAAGAAGCAAAAAATAGTTTGGGAATGTATAACAACAGAACTATTCTGTTTATAGATGAAATTCACAGATTTAATAAGGCACAACAGGATGCTTTGCTTCCTTATGTAGAAAATGGAACTATTGTTTTAATAGGTGCAACAACAGAAAATCCGTATTTTGAAGTTAATTCAGCACTTATTTCAAGATCATTAGTATTTCAGTTTAAAAAAATAACTAATGATGATATAAAAAATGTTTTATTAAAAGCTATATCTGATAAAGAAAGAGGATATGGAAATTTAAATGTACAAGTTGAAAATGGTGCATTGGAACATATTGTTAATAATTCAAATGGTGATGTAAGAAAGGCACTTAGTGCTTTAGAACTTGGAATAACTACTACTGAACCAAATGATCAAAATATAATTAATTTGACTATTGAAGATGCTGAGGAATGTATTCAAAGTAAAAAAGTAACATATGATAAAAAAGGCGATGAACATTATGATACAATATCAGCCTTTATAAAAAGCTTAAGAGGTTCAGATCCAGATGCAGCAATTTTTTGGCTTGCAAAAATGATAAAAGGTGGAGAAGATCCTAAGTTTATAGCTAGAAGAATAATTATATCGGCATCAGAAGATGTGGGAAATGCAGACCCAAGAGCACTTGAAGTTGCTGTGAATGCATTTAAAGCAGTTGAAATAATTGGTATGCCAGAAGGTAGAATTATTTTGGCGCAGGCTGTTGTCTATATTGCCTGTGCTCCAAAAAGCAATGCTTCATATATGGCTATAAATAAGGCTCTAGGAGCAGTAGAAAAGTGTTCGAATGAAGTACCTAACCATTTGAAGGATGCAAGCTACAAGGGCGCTAAAAATCTTAAGAGAGGAATAGATTATAAATATCCTCATGACTATAATAAATTTTATGTTAAACAGCAGTACCTTCCAGATGGAGTTAAAAATATATTTTACGAGCCTAAAGATTCAGGCTATGAAGCAAGAATGAAAAAGTTTTTAGAATATCTCAATAGCTAGAACTTTTAGGAAAGGAGGATAATCAATGAAATATAAATTAATGAATTCAAAAATTACAGACGAAAATATAATTTTAAAATTAGAAAAATGTATTAATTTTATCGATTATAACAAAAACAATGAATATGATATAGACATTGATTATTATAATTATGATTTGGTAGAGGATAAGCTTAATAATGATATTGCTTATGAAATAAGAAAAGAACATTATGAGTTTATTAGATTAATAAGAAATGTATTCAAGAAGAATAATATAAATGTTAATGAAGTAAACTTGATTGGAACAGTATCAAATATTGTCAAGGGTGATATTAATATAAGTGTAATTAAATCTAAGTACCAGCAATATATTAGAAATAACGTTGTTCCATGCAAAGAAATATTTTTATATGAGGATAGCAAAAAAACACTTGATATGCTACTTCAAAATGATCAGATAAGTGAAGAAGAATATGAGACAAACATATACATGCTTCAGGAAGAATTAGATATAGATGTAATAGATGAAGAAAGTGAATATATAAATTAAATCAGGGCAAACACCCTGATTTTTATTTTATACTGTTGTTGAAGCAAGTATTAATTTAACATTGTCATCGTAAATCTTAGGTAATTGGGATAAAGGAAGCGGATTTTTACCCTTTCCAGTTTCAACTGTGTAGCCTGGATTTTGAAAATCCTGTATAAACCAATCCTTATAGCCTGCATATGATGCAACTCCTTTAGCGGTATCAAGTACATATCCACTTGCTTCTGCAAGCTTTTCTCCAATTTCTTCATCTTTTTCGGTTGATAAATTCATAAAATTCCAATAAATAATTTCACCCTGCGAATGATATGCAATTACAAGATAAAAATCTTCTTCTTTTGTTAAATCCCTTAATGCAATAGTTTCAGGTTCTGAAAAAGCGGAAGGTCCTGAATATCTTGTAGGTCCGGGCCCTGTAATCCCTATTTTATTTTCTGCTTTTTTTGAAGCTTCCCATCCCGCGTCATAATTATGATTTAAATCAACTCCTCTTATATTTGATTGCCACACTTCTCCAAAAGACTTTCCAGTGTTATTCCATTTAAGTAAATCATTATAGTATGGATTGTCAAGCTTAAGCCCTTCATTAACCAAATCTACGCCATCTGGATTTACCATAGGGACAATATACATAGTGAAATTGTTATAAATATCCTGTAAATCGTAACCTTCAATTGTTTCATTATTGATTAGAGCATTGCTCATTCTTTCAATAAGTTGCATTAAAAATACGCTATTTATCCATTCTAATGCATGATGCGTGCTATTAAAATGAAGTTTTTTTGGACCTACGCCAAACTTAATCATATATAACTCTTTGTCAAGAACGCTTTTGCCAATAGAACTAACATCTAAAAATGGATATCTTTGTTTAAGTCCCATTATATTCATTTCCATGATGTCATATGTATATTTTACATCATCGGGAACAATTTCATAATTAAATGGAATTGTTATTGCTGTGTTTGGAATTAAATTTTCGAAATCAACTGTTGGATTGGCAGATTTTATTAAGCTTTCAGTTGAATTGTTCAAAGCAGCAATAGTTTCTATTGTATCGTTTGGTTCTACAGTATAAAAAGTAAATCCTAAAAAGTATTTTTCAAGAGCTTTTTCTGTTACAGGTCCAACTATTCCATCTTCTTTTATTCCATTTAACATTTGGAATTTTTTTATTGCTTTCGATGTTATAGGGCCATAAACTCCGTCTACGTCACCATTGTATAATTTTAACTTTTTCAGTAAAGATTGAATTTGCATAACATCAGTACCGGTTGTACCATTT
Organism: Sedimentibacter sp. zth1; assembly: GCF_017352195.1. Taxonomy (NCBI): domain Bacteria; kingdom Bacillati; phylum Bacillota; class Tissierellia; genus Sedimentibacter; species Sedimentibacter sp. zth1. The sequence continues at coordinate 614,209 of NZ_CP071445.1, forward strand.
TGTAAAAATAATATCATATTTCACCTCATAATTTGTAACAAATTGTTATATTTTTAATAATTTAAAGTAAAGGAGGAGTAAGATGGAACATTATGTAATAACTTATAAGTATGGTAATTTTACTATGGCTGCTTATAGCAGACTTCAAAGTTTAAATATTAATAACATTAAATTAGCACCCGTGCCTTTTGCAATTAAGACAGAATGCGATTTGTGTATAATTGTGAATGATTATAATACATTATTAATTGTTCTTAATGAATCTACGAAATATCCTGTAGATAATGTGTATATGGCAACGAAAATGACTGGAAATTTAGTATATAGGTTACTGGATTTTTAATTCAGTCTTTTATTAAAGATATGCAGATAATAAAAAAATATTATTTATTTAAAATTCAATGTTGACAAAATTAGTCGGGTATAATATAATAAACCCGACTAAATAAGTTGGGATTAAAAGAATGGAGGCATTTAAATGATATTATCGACAAAAGGAAGATATGGTTTAAAAGCTGTGTTTGAATTATCTTTGAATTATGGAGAGGGTCCTGTTACATTAAAAAAAATATGTGATAAGTATGAAATTTCAGAAAATTACTTGGAGCAGCTATTTGCAAAACTTAAAAAAGCTGGATATATAGTTTCTACTCGAGGAGCATATGGTGGCTATAGTTTAGCAAAACAACCACAAGATGTAACTGTTGGAATGATTCTGCGAACATTAGAAGGAGAAATAACTACGTCTGAATGTTTAAACAAAGATGTATGTCGTAGAGAATCAGTTTGTGCTACAAGGACAATTTGGAGCAAAATAGAAAAGAGTATAAATGATGTTATAGATAACATAACATTATTAGACATGATAGATGAACATCATAAAATTACAGCGGAGGACTAGATAATGAATAAAAAAATATATTTGGATAATGCTGCAACTACTATAGTTAAAAAAGAAGTTGTAGATGAAATGATTAAATATTTAGGTGAGTACTACGGTAATCCATCTAGTGGTATTTATGAAATAGGAAGAATTTCTAAAGATGCAATAACTAATGCAAGACAAATTATATCTTCATTTATAAATGCTGATGAAAATGAGTTGTATTTTACATCAGGTGGTACTGAGTCGGATAACTGGGCTATTAAAGGTGTAGCATTTGCTAATCAGGAAAAAGGGAAGCATATTATAACTACTAAAATCGAACACCACGCTGTATTGCATACATGTGAATACTTAAAAAAATTTGGATTTGATATAACATATCTTAACGTTGATAAATATGGTATGGTTGATTTAGAAGAATTGAAAAATAGTATTAGGCCTGATACAATATTAATCTCAGTTATGTTTGCTAATAATGAAATTGGAACTATTCAACCAATAGAAGAAATAGGAAAAATAGCTAAAGAACATAAAATATTATTCCATACAGATGCTGTACAAGCCTTAGGTGGTGTAAGAATTGATGTTAAAAAGCTAAATATAGATTTAATGTCAATGTCATCTCATAAAGTGCATGGACCTAAGGGAATAGGTGCTATGTATCTTAGAAAAGGTGTAAAAATTGATAACTTTATGCATGGTGGAGCTCAAGAAAGAAAAAGAAGAGCTGGAACTGAAAGTGTACAAAATATAGTAGGATTTGGCAAGGCGGTTGAACTACTAAATAAAGATTTTGAAAAAAGTAATGAACACATAATTGCGTTAAGAGATAGACTAATTAATGGAATACAAAGTAATATAGAAGACGTAGTATTGAATGGACATCTAACAAAAAGACTTTCAAATAACGTTAACTTCTCATATAAATATATTGAGGGTGAATCAATATTATTATGGCTAGATATGGATGGTATTAGTGCATCAAGTGGTTCTGCATGTACATCAGGTTCTTTAGATCCATCTCATGTGCTTCTTGCAACTGGATTGGATCATGGTACATCACACGGCTCAATAAGATTTACAATTGGTGATGACACTACTGAAGAAGATATTGACTATGTTATACAAAAAATGATTGAGATAGTTCAAAAATTAAGAAACATGTCACCACTATACAAAAAACATTAAAATTAATAATAATATTTAAAAATAGGGAGAAAATTATTATGATGTATACTGAAAAAGTAATGGATCACTTTAGAAATCCAAGAAATGTAGGAGAAATAATCAAAGCAGATGGTGTTGGTGAAGTAGGCAACCCAACTTGCGGTGATATAATGAAAATATACTTAAAAATTAATGAAGACCAAATTATTGAAGATGTTAAATTTCAAACATTTGGTTGCGGTTCAGCAATTGCATCGTCTAGTATGGCAACAGAGTTAATTAAGGGAAAAAGCATACAAGATGCAGTAGAGTTAACTAATAAAGCTGTAATTGAAGCTTTAGGTGGACTACCACCAGTTAAGGTACACTGTTCTGTATTAGCAGAACAAGCTGTAAAAGCCGCTCTTTATGACTATTCTCAAAAACATAGCATTACTATAAAGGGATTGGAAAATTATGATCCACATGCAACAGATGATATACATGATCATACACATGGAGAAGAATAAACTTAACAGAGTTTAATTTTAAGCAGATTTACTTAGTTTTGGTTTGACTGTGTAAATCTGCTTTGCTATAATGATGTTTAAATATATTTAAATTAGTCTTTCAAACTAACTAAATATGTAAAATAAATATATATATGAGGTGAATGATGGATAATAAAAAAGTTTTATTAGGAATGAGTGGAGGAGTAGACAGTACTGCGTCAGCAATTTTATTAAAGCAACAAGGCTATGAAGTAATAGGTGCAACCTACAGACTTACGGATGATGAGAATTTTGAAAAAAGCATAAGTGATGCAAAATATTCTGCTGATTTGATTGGTATAGATCATATAGTAGTTGATTACAGAAATGAATTTAAAGATAAGGTTATAAGTAATTTTATTAGTGAGTATTCAATGGGTCATACGCCAAATCCATGTGTTGTATGTAATAAAAACATTAAATTCAATCAGTTTTTAAAAACTGCAGATAAAATGGGTATTAAATATGTTGCATCTGGACAATATGCTAATATTCGAGAAAATAATGGTAGATATTATATAGTAAAAGCTAGAAATATAGCCAAAGATCAAACTTATTTTGTATATTCTTTAAAAGAAAATATTTTAGATAGAGTTATATTTCCTATGGGAAATATGATATCAAAAGACGACACAAGAAAAATTGTACATGATGCAGGTATAAAAATTTATAATAAGAAAGATAGTCAAGAAATCTGTTTTATTAAGAATATGAAATATACAGATTATATAAATGCTAATTCTAATATAACATTTAAAGCAGGTAATTTTGTAGATACAAAAGGTAATATTTTAGGCAAGCATTCTGGAATAATAAACTATACTATTGGTCAAAGAAAAGGACTTGGTGTAACATTTGGCAAGCCTGTATTTGTAGTTGATATAGATTACAAGAATAATACAGTTGTTCTTGGTGAAAATGAAGATTTGTTTAAAGATAAATTAAAATTATCAAATTACACTTTTATTAATGAAGAATATGATAGAGAATTAAATAAACTAACAGCTAAAATTAGATATGCTGCAAAAGAGGAAAATGTTGTAATTACAAAAGAAAATGATGGATTATTGGTAAAATTTGAAAACCCAGTTCGTGCCATAACAAAAGGCCAATCCGTAGTATTTTATGACGGTGATATTTTGGTTGGAGGGGGCATAATTGAGTAACTTTAATAGTTGACAATCATTTAATAAATGCGTTATAATCAAATGATACGTAACAATGTTGGAGGAATTATGGAAAATAAATATTCAATTAATAATATAAGAGAACAATATTTAGATTTTTATAGATCAAAGGGACATTTAATAGAGCAAAGTGCATCGTTAATACCTAAAAATGATAAGACACTACTTTTGGTTGCCGCTGGTATGGCTCCTTTGAAAAAATATTTTACAGGAGCAGAAACACCACCAAGCAAAAGAATGAGCACATGTCAGAAATGTGTTAGAACTAATGATATGGAAAATGTAGGTGTTACTGCAAGACACTTGACATTTTTTGAAATGTTAGGAAACTTTTCTTTTGGAGATTACTTTAAAAAAGAAGCTATAACATGGGCATGGGAGTTTTTAACTAAAAGAATGGAAATTCCTGCTGAAAAACTTTGGGCAACAGTTTATATAGAGGATGAAGAAGCAATTGATTTATGGACTTCTTTAACTGAAATGCCAAGAGAAAGAATAGTTAAGTTAGGTAAAGAAGATAATTTTTGGGAACTTGAAGTTGGTCCTAGTGGTCCAAGTTCAGAAATATATTTTGATAAAGGTGCTGAATTTGGTTGTGGTAGTCCTGATTGCAAACCAGGATGTGATTGCGATAGATATACAGAGATATGGAACTTAGTATTTACACAATTTGACAAGGATGAAAATGGAGTTTATAATCCGTTAGAACATCCAAATATTGATACTGGTATGGGACTCGAAAGAGTTGCTATGACATTACAGGGAAAAGAAACTGTTTTTGATGTTGAGCCTTTATATAGTGTTATTAAAAAAGCTGAAGAAATTAGCGATGTTAAATATAAAACAAACTTAAAGAATGATACATCAATTAAAATTATAGCTGATCATTCAAGAGCACTTTCATTCTTAATCGGTGATGGTGTTATACCATCAAATGAAGGTAGAGGATATGTTCTAAGAAGGTTAATTAGAAGAGCATTGAGACAAGGAAAACTACTTGGAATAGATAGAGATTTCTTGACTGAAACTGTTCAAGTTGTAATTGATGAATGGAGCCATGCTTACCCTGAACTAAAAGAAAAAGAAAGCTATATATTGAAAGTAGTTAAAATAGAAGAAGAAAAATTTAGAAAAACTATTGATCAAGGTCTTGAAATGTTACAGAAAGAAATTAATAATGCAAAACAAAACGGTCATAATAAATTAGATGGTCAAATAACATTTAAATTGTATGATACTTTTGGTTTCCCTTATGAATTAACAGAGGAAATACTAGCTGAAAATAATTTTGAATTTGATAAACAAGAGTTTTTAGACATTATGGAAGAACATAGAATTATGGCTAGAGAGTCTAGAGGAAAAGCTGGTAGTTCTGGATGGAAAGATAGCGAAATCAATGTAGAAGGCAAGAAAACTGAATTTGTTGGATATGACAACAATTCAATAAAATCAAAGGTTTCTAAAATATTTGTTGATAATAAAGAAGCTAAAGAAATATCAATTGGTGAAAAAGGAATTATAGCTTTATCATCTTCACCGTTTTACGCTGAAATGGGTGGACAAATTGGCGATACTGGTAAAATATTTACAAAGGATTTTGAAGCAACAGTTTTAAATACAAAAAAACTTAATAATATTTTTATACATGAAGTTATAGTTGATAATGGAATTATAAAATTAAATGAGGATGTTACAGCTAAAATTGATGTTTTTAGAAGAAAAAATATTGCAAAAAATCATACAGCAACTCATATTTTGCACAAGGTATTAAAAGAGGTGCTTGGTGATCACGTAAATCAAGCCGGTTCATTAGTTACTGAAGATAGATTAAGATTTGACTATACGCATTTCGAAATGGTAGACGAAAATACTCTTAAAGAAATCGAAAAAAGAGTTAATGATGAAATACTAAAAGATTATAAAGTAATAACAGATGTTGTTTCACTAGAAGAAGCTAAAGCACAGGGTGCTATGGCATTATTTGATGAAAAATATGGAGATGTTGTTAGATTGGTAAAAGTTGGAGATTTTAGTAAAGAACTTTGTGGTGGTACTCACATTGATGAAACAGCTAAAATTGGTATGTTTAAAATATTATCTGAAGGTGGAATAGCTTCAGGTGTTAGAAGAATAGAAGCTGTTACTGGAAAAGCTGCAATTGAGTATTTAAATAATATCGACAATATTGTTTCAGAACTTATGAAATCATTAAAAGCAACAAAAGATGAGATTGTTAACAAGGTTTCAGTATTAAAGAAAGAAGTTAAGGATAGAGACAAAGAAATAGCAAAACTTAACAATGAAATATTAAAATCTAATATGGATGATATACTTAATAACTTTGATGAGATTAATGGTGTTAAAGTCTATAGTATAAAATTAAAAAATACTGATGCAAATACATTAAGAGATATAGCAGATAAAATTAAGGATAAAAATCCTAGTTGTGTTATTGTTTTAGCTTCTGAAGTTAATGAAAAAGTTATTTTTGTAGCATCAGTTACTAAAGATTTAATACAAAAAGGAATTCAAGCTGGTAATATTGTTAAAAAAGCAGCTAGTGTAGCTGGAGGCGGCGGTGGTGGAAGACCTGATTTCGCACAAGCTGGAGGAAAAGATGTAACTAAAATTGATGAGGCTTTGAAAAAAGCAAAAGAAGGAATTATTAATCAATTAAACTAATTGTTTGATTTTAATTTAGTTATATAGTATAATTGTATAGAGGTGCTTATTATGGCGAATAATATTGAAAAGAATTTATGTAATACAACCAGTAATATTGGGCAAAATACAGCTAAATTTGACTACAATACCGAATCATTGAACAAAGCAAGAGAAATATTATCTCAAGTATATCAATCTTTACAAGAAAAAGGGTACAATCCTAGTACGCAATTAATCGGATATTTGCTATCAGGGGATCCTACGTACATTACAAATTATAATAATGCACGAAGTTTAATACGTAAGATAGAAAGAGATGAGCTTTTAGAAGAAATTTTGAAAGTTTATTTAGATGTTTTGAACTTATAACGGTATATGAATTCATATACCGTTTTTTTTTTTTTAAATTTACATAAATATTTTGAATCTTGGTGAAAATAATGATATATACAGAGTTAAAAGAAATAAAGAAAATGTCAAAAATTTGTTTTGGGACATTAGCTTTAAGCAATTTACAAAACAATGAATGCTTAGAACAAAAGGTAAGCGTGCTTGACTATGCATATGAAAAAGGTATAAATTTTTACGATACTGCTGAGCTTTATGATAACTATGACATTCTAGGTAAATTTATGCAAAACAAAAGAAGAGATAGCTTATACATAGCAACAAAAAGTTATGCATATAATAAAGAAACTGCTAAGTACAGTATAGAAAAGGCTTTAAAAGAGCTTAATACTGATTATATAGATATTTTTATGTTGCATGAACAAGATAATGGCAACAATTTTCGAGGACATTATGAAGCTGTACAAGAATTTATGAAATATAAAAGTCAAGGAATAATTAAGCGTTTTGGAATATCTACACATGCTATACAAGCAGTAAATGATAGTGTTGAATTTGATGAAATAGATATAGTTTTTACAATTATGAACAGTACTGGTATTGGAATTAATGATGGAACTAAGGAAAAAATGCTAGATGCAATAAAATATGCAAAAGCAAATGGAAAATTTATTATGGCTATGAAACCATATGGTGGCGGTCATTTAATAAATGATACATATAATGCTTTCAATTTTGTAAATAATATTAAAGAAATTGATTCAATAGCTGTTGGTATGAAAAACAAATCAGAAGTAGATGTTAATATAAATTATTTAGAAAACAAGCCTATTACTGAAGAGCTTAAAAAAAGTGTAAGAGATACGAAAAGAACCTTGTGCATTGCATATTGGTGTGAAGGTTGTGGTAAATGTGTTAAAAGATGTAAGCAAAATGCATTGTCCATTGTTGATGGAAAATGTACTGTTGATATGAGTAAATGTGTATTATGCAGCTATTGCGCAAGTGCATGTGATAGCTTTTGTATAAAAATAGTGTGAGGAAAATAAATGGATAGACTAATAGGGTTAGATGTAGGAGATAGAACAATTGGGGTTGCAGTTAGTGATTTGTTAATGATAACAGCACAAGGTGTAACTACTATAAGAAGAACTAATTTTAAAGCGGATATTTTAGAATTAAAAAAAATAATCGAAGAATATAATGTAAATAAAATTATAGTAGGAATGCCTAAAATGATGAATGGAACGATTGGTATTCAAGGTGAGAAGGTTATAAATTTTACTGAGAAAATGAAAGCAAAAATTGATTTACCAGTAGATTTCCAGGATGAAAGATTAACAACAGCATTATCTGAAAAAATACTAATAAGTGCTGATGTGAAAAGGAAAAAAAGAAAACAGGTTATTGATAAACTAGCGGCAGTTGAAATTCTTTCAACCTATATGGATAAAATGAAAAGAACCTTATAGTTAATTCATAAAAAAATTAAATTTATGGAGGTTTTATGAGCAATAAGAAAAAATTCAATAATGATATTATTGAAAATGAATTAGAAGAGGATGAGGACGATTACGAAGAACAAGTAGTTGAATTGATTAATGATGCTGGGAAAGTTGAAAGATTGATTGTAGAAGCTACTTTTCACCTTGATAATATTAAATATGCTGTATTAAGAGAAGAAAATTCTGATGAGGGAATGATTTACAGTATAGATGAATTACAAAATGGTGAAGTTATGTTTAACATGATTGAAGACGAAGAAGAATTAAAAGAGGTAATAGAAATATATGAAGCTATGGCTGATGATATAATATAGCTTATTGGTTTTATCGGTAACATAAATAAGGAGATGAAAAATTGGCACAAACCAAAAAAAATAAATTAAAAATTATCCCGCTAGGTGGATTAGGCGAGATTGGAAAAAATATAACTGCTATAGAATATAATAAGGATATTATTGTTATAGATTGTGGTATGGCTTTTCCTGAGGACGAAATGCTTGGAATAGATATAGTTATACCAGATGTTACTTATCTTATAAAAAATAAAGATAGAGTAAGAGGCTTATTTTTAACACATGGACATGAGGATCACATAGGTGGTATTCCTTACGTGCTTAAAAAAATTAATATACCTGTATATGGAACAAGGCTTACGATTGGATTAGTTGAAAATAAGTTACTTGAACATAAATTAGAGGATGTTAGCTTAAATGTTATAAATCCAGGTGAATTTGTTAAATTAGGATGTTTTAAGGTTAACTTTATAAGAACAAATCATAGCATACCTGATTCTGTCGGTTTTGCAATAGAAACGCCTATGGGTACTGTAGTTCATACAGGGGATTTTAAAATTGATTATACACCAATTAAAGGTGAAGTAATAGATTTAAATGCTTTTGCTCAATATGGAAAAAAAGGTGTTCTGGTTGCAATGTGTGATAGTACAAATGTTGAAAGACCAGGATTTACACAGTCTGAGCGAACTGTAGGATATAAGTTTATGGATGTATTTAAAGAGTGTAAACATAGAATCATTGTTGCTACGTTTGCATCTAATATCCATAGAGTTCAACAAATTGTTAATGCTGCTGTTTTATATAACAGAAAGGTAGCTATTTCTGGTAGAAGTATGGTGAATGTTGTAAAAGTGGCTCAAGAGCTAGGATATTTAGACGTACCAGAAGGAACTATTATAAATATTAATGATTTAAAAAAATACAAAGATGAAGAAATAGCGTTAATTACAACTGGTAGTCAAGGGGAGCCAATGTCAGCTCTTACTAGAATGGCTAATAATGATCATAAGAAAGTAGTAATAAAAGAAGGCGATATGGTAATAATATCTGCAAGTCCTATTCCTGGTAATGAAAAAACTGTAGCTAGAGTAATAAACCTGTTGTATAAAAAGGGCGCAGATGTGTTATATGATGCATTAGAAGAGATACATGTTTCAGGTCATGCTAGACAAGAAGAATTAAAATTGATGCTATCATTATTAAAACCTAAATTTTTCATGCCAGTTCATGGTGAATACAGACATTTAAGACATCATGCTAAATTAGCAATGTCTCTTGGAATAGAGAAAAGCAATATTTTGATTGCTGAAAATGGTAATGTACTAGAGTTCAATACTAAATCAGGTGCAATAAATGGTAGTGTTCAATCAGGAAAAATATTAGTTGATGGATTGGGTGTTGGAGATGTTGGAAATATAGTATTAAGAGATAGAAAGCACTTATCTGAAAACGGGCTAATAATTGCTGTAATTACAATTGACAAGAAAACTGGAGAAATGATATCTGGACCAGATATAGTTTCTAGGGGATTTATCTATGTTAGAGAAAACATTGACTTGATTGAAGAATCTAAAATAATTGTAAAAACTGCATTTAATAAGTGTAAAGACGCTAACATAAAAGACTGGAGTTCTATAAAAGCAATGATAAAAGATGATTTAAGCAATTTTATCTATGAAAAAATAAAGAGAAGTCCTATGATATTGCCTATAATTATGGAGGTTAGCGTAAATGAACGCATATGATTTAGCTAAACAATTGGCTGAAACAATTAAACTAAGTGATGAATATGTGCAATATAAAAATGCTAAGAAAAATGTTTATTCAAATGAAAAATGTAAAACAGTGCTTCAAAACATTGAAGATAGAATGATGGAAATACAATTAGCATCAATGCAAGGTGGAGAAATTGAGCCTGATAAAATTGAAGAATATGAGAAGCTACAAGCTGAAGCTATGCAGAATGAAACTATAAAAGATTACTATGAAAAAGAAATGAAATTTGAACAAATTATGAATGAAATTTCTCAAGTGATATCTGAAACGGTAGAATTATAGAATAAAAATTGTAAATATAACCACAAAGTTCATTATTAATTAATTATGTTACTTTGTGGTTTATTATTTATGTTGAAAAATAAAAATATAAGTTGTATAATATAAAATGTATATTTATATGTTAAGGAGAAACTTATGAAAAAGTTTGTAATTATTTTGATATTTGTTTTAATACTAGCTATTGGATCATTTATGTATATATCTAATTATATGGAAAGCTCTTTGAGTCCAGTCGATATAAATGATACTACACTAATTACTGTTGAGATTCCTTCAGGTAGCAATACAACTACTATAGCAAATATTCTATATGAAAAAAAATTGATTAATAATGTTAATTCATTCAAATATTTAGCAAAAAAAGATGGTTATGATGTTTTATTAAAGGCTGGAGAATTTACGTTAAGTAAAAGTATGAGTGCTAAAGAGATATTGGACAATTTAGTAAATAAGTCACACTCAAATAATACTATTAATTTAACCATAATAGAAGGATTGACATTAGAAGATACTGCAAAATCAATATCAGAACAATTATCTTTAGATGAAGGTAAATTATTAGAACTTATGAAAGATGCGGATAAATCTAGAGCATCACATGAATTTTTAAAAGATAATGAGGACATAAAGGATTTACAAGGTTACTTATTACCGGAAACATATAATCTTTATGTGGGAATGACTGAAGAAGATATTATTGATTTTTTATTAACACAATTTGATAAATACTATGAAAATACAATTCTTTCTGCATTAAAAAATACAACGCTTAATTTTGAAGAAGTTATAATTCTTGCTTCTATAGTAGAAAAAGAAGCGATGCTAAAAGAAGAAAAACCTATAATATCAGGCGTGTTTATTAACAGGCTTGAAATTGATATGAAGCTTCAATCTTGTGCAACTGTTAACTATGCTCAGGGAGAATGGAAAGCGAGATTATCAGAACAAGATATTTTGATAGATTCTCCATACAACACTTATATTAATGTTGGGCTACCTCCTTCACCAATTAATTCACCTGGTAAGGATTCCATAAATGCAGTCTTGCACCCAGAAAAAGTAGATTACTTATATTTTTTAGCGAAAGGAGATGGTTCTCATTATTTCTCAGTTACTTATGATGAACATCTTAAGGCTAAAGAAAACTATATAGATTAATAGAGGTTAAATAATGGACACAATAACAAGGGAGTATATACAAACATATATACAAAGCTTAATAGAAAATGAAAGTGATGCATTAGAAAAATTTAGAGAAAATTGTGTTGAGAACCATAGACCAATTATTCAAAAAGAAGTAGGGCAATTTATTAAGGTAATGCTTAATATTTTAAAACCTAAAAAGATATTAGAAGTTGGGACCAATGTAGGTTTCTCTTCTATATTTATGTGCAATTCTTTGAATAAGGATGTAGATATACTTTCAATAGAAATTAATGAAGAAGTATTTAATGAAGCTATTGAAAATATCGAAAAATTTGGTTGCCAAAAAAATATTAGAGTTATAAATGATGATGCTATCAATGCTTTAGATTACATTACAGAAAAATTTGATATTGCATTTATTGATGCGGCTAAAAGTCACTATGATAAGTTTTTAGATAAAATTATTAAAATATTAAATCCAAATGGGGTTATAATATGTGACAATGTGTTGTATAAAGGATTAATTGCTAATGATGATTTAGTAGTTAAAAGGAAAAGAACAATTGTAAGAAATATGAGGGAATTTTTAGATTATATTTCACATGATAAAAGATTTGAAACTTCAATAATTCCTATTGGGGATGGAGTGGCTTTAATAAATTTAAAAAATGTTTAGATAATAGATTGGAGAATTGTATGTTACCAAAAATATTAGCACCGGCAGGTAATTTAGATAAATTAATAATGGCTGTTCAATATGGAGCTGACGAAGTATTTTTTGCAGGGAAATCAATGGGTTTAAGAGCAGGTTCTAAAAATTTTGATTCGGATGATTTAGAAAAAGGCATTGATTATTGCCATAAACATGGAGTAAATGCAAACATTACTGTAAATATAGTTCCACACAATGAAGATTTAAAAGGATTTGAAGAATATATAAAATATTTGCAAAAAATAGGAGCAAATGCAGTAATTGCCTCAGATGCAGGAGTTATTGATATAATTAAACAAACAACGCCTGATATGAAAATACATTTAAGCACACAAGCAAACACTACCAATTCAGCAGCAGCAAATTTTTGGTATAAACAGGGTGTAAAAAGAATTGTTTTAGCAAGAGAGCTATCATTTCTTGAAATAGAAGACATCATGAAGAATACTCCAAAAGACTTAGAATTTGAAGCTTTTGTTCATGGTGCAATGTGTATTTCATATTCTGGAAGATGTTTATTGAGCAGTTTTATGACAGGTAGATACTCTAACAAAGGAGAATGCGCTCAACCATGTCGTTGGAAATATAATTTGGTAGAAGAAAAAAGACCTAATGAGTATTATCCAATTGAAGAAAATGATGAAGGAACTTTTATTTTTAATTCAAAAGATATGTGTATGATTGAATACATGCAAAAGTTTATAGATTTAGGTATAACTGCACTTAAAATTGAAGGTAGAATGAAAAGTGAATATTATACTGCAAATGCTGTAAAGGCTTATAAAAATGCTTTGTTAGAAGTTTCTAAATATGGAGAAAAAGCGGATTTGCAATATTGGAAAGAAGAATTGGAAAAGGCTTCTTATAGAGACTATACTTATGGTTTCTATTTAGGAAATCCATATAAAAATGGACAGCTTTATACATCAAGTAGCTATATAAGAACTTATGATGTAGTTGCAATAGTTAGAGAATATGATAAGGCTACACAAACTGCTATAGTTGAGCAAAGAAATAAATTCTGCGAGGGCGATGTATTAGAAGTATCAGGACCAATAGGAAGGCATTTTGAGATTATAGCTAAAGATATGAGAAACAAAAAAGATGAGAAAATTGATTGTGCTCCACATCCACAAGAATTAATAAAAATGAAAATTGAACAAGAACTAGCTCCATATTATATTATTAGGAAAAGGAAGGAAGTATAATATGAAATCACCTTTACTTATTGGAATAACTGGGGGAAGCGGTTGTGGTAAAACAACAATAGTTAATAAGATATTTGCTGAGGTACCTGAAAAAAGCATAGCAATTTTGGAACAAGATTCATACTATAAAGACCAAAGTCATTTATCTTTTGAGCAAAGATGTAAAAGTAATTATGATCATCCTTTAGCCTTTGACACAGATTTATTTATTAAGCATATTAAAAATTTGAAAAAGGGACAAGCGATTGATAAACCTATATATGATTATGAGATACACAATAGAAGAAAAGAAACTAAAATTATAGAACCAAAAGATATAATAATAGTAGAAGGTTTGCTTATATTTTATGATGAAAGAGTAAGGGATTTATTAGATATAAAAATATTTGTAGATACAGACGCAGATTTGAGATTAATTAGAAGAATTATTAGAGATGTAAATGAGAGAGCTCGTACTGTTGATTCAGTTATAACTCAATATATTAACACTGTTAGACCAGCACATGAACAATTTATAGAGCCAACTAAAAAATATGCTGATATAATTGTGACTGAAGGTGGAAATAACTTAGTTGCGATCGATTTGATGGTAACCAAGATTAAAGCTATCATGGATAGTAATAAATAATATAAAATAACTTGTCCAAAATATTTTATACTAATAAAAGTCTGCATACAAGCAGACTTTTATTTAGTATAAAGTTAGTTTTGAAGTTTACTATTTTTAATATTTTTGTTAGTTTGATTAGTTTGATATGCCATTAAACCGTCATATAATTTTTTTAATGCTTTTTTTTCTATTCTAGATACATAAGAGCGTGAAATACCTAACATTTTTGCGATTTCTCTCTGTGTCTTATGATCATTATTGTTTATTCCGTATCTATATTCAATTATCATTCTTTCTCTATCCTGAAGTGTTTTATCCCATATTTTATTGAGTATTCCTATCTTTTGTTCCTTATCAATCTTGCCTACAACTTCTTCACATTCATACTTTATAATATCAATTAAGTATATACTGTTTCCATCTTTATCTGTTCCAAGTGGTTCATGAAGTGAAATTTCATTTCTGAGTTTTTTATCTGAACGTAATGTCATTAATATTTCATTATCAATACATTTAGCGGCATATGTAGCGAGCCTAATTCCCTTGTTATTATCAAAGGTTGTAACCGCCTTGATTAGCCCAATCGTACCAATAGAAATTAAATCTTCAGGATCTATATTCACAGATTTATATTTTTTAACTACATGTGCAACTAAACGTAAATTTCTTTCAACCAGTATATTTCGTGCTTCTAAGTCTCCCAATCTTGATTTTTCAATTAGCTCAAATTCTTCATCCTTCTCAAGTGGTTGAGGAAAAGAGCTTCCATTAGTTATGTATCCAAATAGCAAAATAGTAAAAGGAAAAATAAATTGCAAAAATTGTTCAAACAATACAAACACCTCCACGGTTACATTACTATTATATGTTTGTGAATGAAAAACTTGTTTGTACCAATAAAAAAATTAGTTGGACGTATTAAAAAAATATTTATAAGATCACGCAGAGTAATTGTTAAAAGAGAGAATATTGGAGTAGAACGGTAAGCGATGTATAAGAATAATGGAAAATTTAAGATGATATTTAAAAGAATTAGCTAAATATTTATGCTTGGTACTTCTACAGGACCTCGCATTTCACAATTCGCCACTTTCAAGACAAAGAGTATATGATATCTTAAACAAGGTAGCCGACACATTAAATATTTCAAAGATAGGGACACATACACTAAGAAAAACTTTTGGGTATCATTTCTATCAGCAAACTAAGGATGTTGCAATCCTGCAAGAGATATTTAATCATTCATCACCTAATATAACAAGAAGGTATATTGGGATAGACCAAGATGTTATGGATAAGGCTATTGGGGAATTTAGGTATAAATAGTGTGCACAAGTATTGAGAAAATATTGAATGTATAGTAAAATAATATAGAAAAATATTTTAAAAGGTGTAATGTCTATGGAAAATGTAAAATTTTTATTAAAATTTGGGGGAAAAAAGTATCTAAAAGATTTGCAAGAAGGAAAACTTTATTTTTCCAATGCTTACAATTTTAAAAACATTGAAAAAGAAAAATTATTAAAGGGTCAAGGTGATTTATTAGAGGGTGGTACTATACTAATAGCACAAGATTTACAAATTACTAATAATGATAATAAAGAAGTGATAAATATTAATGATGTTAAAGTTAAACTTAATAATGATCCTGCAAATTTATTACCAGTTTATTGTTTGTTTGCTTGTTTTGAAAAAGATTGCTATAAATCATATGATGGAAAATATGAAATAAAATTATCTGAAGAAATTAAAGAAACAATAATTTCACATTTTCCAAAAGCTGATGCTGTTGCTATAATAAAAGAACCACAACAATTTATAGATGATGTTAATTCAAGTATTGGTTATGCTTGTAAGTCAAATTTAGTTAAGTATTTCCATTTAAAAGGTATAATGGATTCAAAATTTGGGATTGTTAATGATTTAGATTATTATAAATATGTTACTCAAGATACGCCTCTTGTTAAAAAATATGGTAAGATAATTTTAACAATGAATGTAGATTTTATTTATAGAACTTTATTATGTAAAGATATTTTCTTTTGTAACGAACAAGAATATAGATTTATTTTACCAGAAATAAATATTAAAAAAGCAAGAAATTTTCCAATTCATTTAAATGAAAAAATTGAAATAGTTGATTTAGATTTATTTTTTCATAAATAAATTTGTCTATATGAACAATGATTTTTATAAATCAAAGGAGTGGAGACAATGTCGAAACTCCTATTTTATTTATAAGCACGGAATATGCGAAAGATGTGGTGAACTAGGCAAAATAGTTCACCACAAAATATATATAAACAAAAATAATATAATTGATCCTGAGGTTACTTTGAATTTTAGTAACCTCATTTTATTGTGTCAAGATTCCAGAACAAAGAGCATATTTAATGCCTGAAACACCTCCTAAGATAATAGATGACGGCATAAAATGCCTTATGATTTATGGCATAAAATGGGCTTATTAAGAGTAACAGAAGGCAACAAAGTTCACCCAAAGTATGTAACAGAGTGGTTTTTAGAAATAAGTAATGAATAGGAGTATATATACCTTGGATTGGCTATGACTCATGGAGTGTAACCTATTGGGAGGAAAAAATGCAAGGACACTTTGATAAAGAAGCGATGATTCCAATTATACAAGGTAAAAAAACTCTATCAGCTCCGATGAAACTCTTTGGAGCAGACCTTGAAGCTAAAAAGATAATCTATAATAATAATCCAATAGATAAATGGTGTTTATCCAATACCTCATTAGAAATAGACAAAAACGTAAACATCCAACCATGCAAAACTAACAACCAAAGAAGAAAAATAGATGGAACTGCCGCACTCTTAAATGCTTATGTAGTATTACAGGATAAGATGAATGAATATATAAATATACTTTAATTGACAAAAAAAACCATAAGCTTTATAATTAAATCATAAAATATGGTGGAGGGTGTAATTGTGAAAAGTGATATCAAAAATTATATTGAAAAAAACTAAATATAAAAAATTTTGATGAAAATAATAAAGAACATGTATTACAATTAGCAAAAAATCTAACAAGTCTAGATACGAAAACCTTTTTAGAGATAAGTAATGAATTATCTAATTTTAATTATATAGCTAGAGAATCACTATTATATCATAGCAATATCATTAAAAATTTATCACAATCTACTGAAGGAACTACAAAACGATTTTTTGAATTTTTAGATAAAAGTAAAGAATTATATATAAGGCAATTAGATAAAGATAATCTAAGTGATAAAGAAAAAAAGTCTTTGCGTAAATATATACATAAATTAGATAAGATTGCTGAGAAATGTGTAAATAATGATAGAAAAGCTAGAATTATATTTAGTAAAGAATATATTTTATATGCACTAGGTGTATTAGCACTAATATTGCTTGGTATTGGAGTGAAAATTGGCTTTGCTAAATTAAAAGAAATAGTATTTAATATCAATGATGATAGTGAGATAATTGATATAGACGATATTATTGAACAGGATGAGTGTTCAGATAAATAATATATTGGTTGCTATTTTAAAGTAAATTTTTTATTTCATATATAAGAAGGTATATTACGACCCTATTCAAAAAAATATTCGGACCTAAAAGTCCAACACATAAAGAAGTAACAAATTTTGAGCTACTTTCCGACAACGGAGGTGGCTTTTTTTATTGGAATGGTGAGCTATATCATTCTGATATTTTAAGAGGAGCTATACGACCAAAGGCTAATGCTATTAACAAATTAACAGCTAAGCATATTAAAAGACAATGATAAGTTTTTAGTCAATCCTGAGCCTAATATAAGGTTTATATTAGAAGAACCTAAAATGCAAGACTTATTGTTTTATATATAATTACATATTTCGACTTGTTAATTTATTGCTATAATAATACAAATGCTATATAATATGAGTAATATGTGAAATTTCGATAAAAGATAAAATTATTATGTGAGGACTGATTTTAATGGATAATATTATTTACCATGGAAGTAATGTGATTGTTGAATATCCTGAAATACAGGTGAAGGGCTATTATAAAGATTTTGGATTTGGGTTCTATTGCACTAGTTTAGAAAAACAAGCAAAACGCTGGGCTTTAACAAAAAGACCAAAACATATAATTAATGTATATAGCTTTGAGGTAAATGAAAATTTATCAATTTTAAAATTTGATAAAATGTGCGATGAGTGGCTTGACTTTGTAGTTAGTTGCAGGAGAGGTATTACTCATAATTATGACATTGTAGAAGGTCCAATGGCAGATGATACAATATGGGATTATATTGAAGATTTTATAAGTGAAACTATTTCAAGGGAAGCTTTTTGGGTTTTGGTTAAGTTTAAATATCCGACACATCAAATTGTATTGTGTAATGATAAAGCGTTAAATACGATACGATTTGAAAGGAGTTATGAAATATGAGAAATGTATTCTTTGAAGATGAAGAAATAACTGAAAATGACTTGTTTTTTATTTGTTATATAATAGAGAAAATTTCAAGAAGATTAAAACAACATAATTATTATGTAGTAAATACACTTGGATATAATGAGTTATCTAGAAAGATTAGTGTTGCACAGGTGCTTCATTGCGAGAATCCATTGCAAGTGGTTGATGACTTTATAGATGAATATACTTTGCAAGAAGGTACTTTTGATATTACAGATGTAGACAGAGAATTAGTTGATAATATACCAACTGAATTACAAATGGGAAAAGTTTATACAAGATTAATCTTAAGTACTTTAGAGAAAGGTGAAGATTATGTACAAGGCATGATAAGAGTATATAACTCAAAAATATGCGAATTTTTAGATGATTATAATAGTAGTGCATATTATGAGCCTTCATATGTAATAACTCAAGCATATTATAGAGAGTCTTTTAATTAATGATGAACAGGAATAACTTCCTTTTTTAATGATAAAATAAAAGATATTGTTATAGCAAAAAATTATTTGTGGTGTCAACTTTATTAAATTAAATAAAAGCAATAAAGGGGTTGTAAATTGATGCAAAAGTTGCACAACCTTATGAAGTTGAACCAAAACTTGATGAATTAATAGAGTGGTACTATAATCTAGAAAAAGTTACTTTAGAAGATTTAGCAGAATTCCATTATAGATTTGAATTAATACATCCATTTCAAGATGGTAATGGTCGTATAGGAAGGTTCTTAATGCTTAAGCAGATGCTAGAGAATGACTTGCCAGTTCAAATAGTATCTTGGGATACAGAAGATTTATATATAAACTCTTTGAGTTTATGTTCAATTGGTGATTACAGCCCATTAACTGCATACTTAAAAACACTAACAGACTTTAGAGTGTAAAATATAGGGACGGTTCTTGTTGATTGACAAAGTATAAAAACAGTAGTGCAGTAATACTATAATAAAACAATAAAAATTTGAGGTGAAATATGCCAAGACAATCACGGGTAAAAAGTTCTACTGGAATATATCACATAATGATAAGAGGAAAAAATAAAGAGAAAATATTTATGAATTCTATATACAAAAATGAAATTTAAGAAATCTTATAAGAAATAAGAGAAGAGCTAGAATTTTTATAATTGCTTATTGTGTTATGGATAATTATATGCATACGTTTATTAAAATTGATGAAGATAAATTGGGAATTTTAATGAAAAAAATTAATATAAAGTACGCTATGCACTATAACAAAAGATATAGAAAATTATAAATGGCGTAGTGCAAGCGAGTATATAGGAAAGGACTCAAATATAGTAACAGAAAAATATTTAAATGTTAATATGTTAAAGAGGGATTAGGAATATGATTAAAAAAATAAATTTATTATTTTTAATATTACTATCATCACTATTTCTTGCATCATGCACTAACTCAGACATACCAGATGGTCAGCCTGTAGATAATGATATAATATCTGAAAACAATTTTTAATTGTAATATTATGTATTATTATTTTACTTATCTCTACATACAAATTATATATAAATTACAATATTAAAAAAACACTTGAAACAATAGAACTCATAAATGATTGTGACAATGTAGAAATTTTTTATTCAAAAAATAATAAAGTTGTAACAATGAATGAAAGCGATGTTTTAAATAAAATAAAAGATAATTTTAAGTTGAATAATTTTTTTTCATCAAGTCATATCAATAATATAGAGAAATGTATAGATCAATTATATTGTACTATAAAATTCAAAACGAGAAATGAGACTATTATTTCTATTAATGTTTTTTTAAGTAATAACAATGTAGATAATTATAAAGAAAATTATTATAGTTTGATTGATGGAAAAAAATGTATAATTAAATTTGGCAAGTATCATTGGCATATTAAAAATAATGTTGACTTAATAGATTTATATAACTAAATATCAAAAATTATTTGACCGAAAGGTCCAACAAGCAAACAAGCAACGCATTTTGAGCTACTTTCAGATTAAATAACGGAAGTGGCTTTTTTTATGCCCTAACCCAATTTGTGAAACAAAATGTTGGTAGGTCAAACGCGATAAGAGTCAAATTTGTACTATTTATTTTTTTGCTTACAGATTTGTTCTCGAAACTGCGATGTTGGAATGTAGCAATATTAAAGAATATATATCGGGATAGTCAAAGATGTTATGAATAAAACTAGTGGCAAATTAAGGTATAAATAACTATTGATAGTATTATAAGAAAATGATACTATTATATAATAAAGATTTTATATTAAAAGGCGGGTAATAAAAATATGAATTATAGTATGATTGCTGATATAATATGTAATTATCCAATTGGAAATTTAATTTCTTATTATAAGATTGAAAAAGGTAATACAGCAGATACTTATTTTATTGAGACTGAATTAGGTGAATGGATTTTACGGAAAATTAAAAATAGAGAACAAGGGTATACAGAATTTGGAATAGTTAATCATTTACTCAATATAGGAATTGAGTGTGTTCCTAAAATAGTAGAATCATTAGACAATAAAGCTACTGTATGTATTCAAGGAAAATTTTATAATTTGCAAGAATATTTTAAAGGAAATGAACCAGCAATTGAAGATGTTAAGATAATTAGTAAAGTGGCTGAATCTATAGCATTAGTGCAAAAAGGACTTGATACTTGCCATATAGCTTTTGAAAATACGGACCGTTTTGAAATTAAGTATCAATGGGAAAATGCTAAGAACATTTGGCAAGAGTTGTATACTAAAAATATTGTAGCTTTTTCTAATAAAGATGTAGAAAATATAGTGCGTAAATTATCTGATTTATCGAGTAGTAATAAGCAGATTATTCATGGTGACTTGGGAATATGGAATATGCTTTATAAAGATGATGTTTTAAAGATAATTGATTTTGGTGAAGCACGTATGGGAGATTATTATTTTGATATTGCTGGCGCATTAGCTTCTATTTCAGAAAAAAGCAAAAACATTCCAATTGAAATAATCTGTGATGAATTTATCGAGTCTTATGCCAAAAAAAAATTTTTACTTGATACAAATAAACTATTATCATATATACACCTTTGGTATTGGCGTGGTATTTTGGCAATTGCTTTATCTTCAAATATAGAAAGCAATATTAAAGGAAAAGTAATTGCTGAATTTGTAAAAACGATTGATATATTTGATAATGTGTTCTAAATGAAAAATAGTTCACCACAAAGTGTATATAAGAGAAAAATAATGAAAAATGAGGTACATATGAGAGATTCAAATTTTAAACAGGTTCAGTATAATATTACAATTGATTTGTTGCAAATAAATAATATGTATTATGCCACGCAAAGCATTACGTGTATATGTGATTCCTATTCAGCATTATCTCAAGTTGTAATTCTAACAGAACAAACTAATATTGATATTTTAACCGTAGAAGTTAACCATGATTCTGAATGTGAATTGAGAGATGGTTTATTAATAGTAAACCTAAAAGAGCCAATCAAATTAGGTGATTTTTTTACAATCTCTTTCAACTATAATGCAAAGCTACCTGGTTCAGTATATTGGAATGATTATTTCCAAGAATTTGCTGGTGAGAAAAGTTGGTATCCACGGCTTGCCGTAGAACCCATTTTAGGTTGTGATTATGATGTTCTTATACATGCTCCAGAAAGTATGTCTGTATATGGTACAGGTCAAAGAATTGGTAAACGCTTTGTAGGAAAATCAATTCAAAATTTTGGTTTTATAGCTTCTGAAAAATTTCTTGTAATAGAGAAAAAAACTCAAGATATTGATTTTGTTTGCCTGTATCCACCAGGAAGTGAGATGCTTGCTAAAGGGGTAATTGATACTGCAATTGAGGCTGCAATGTTTTACCATGAACTTTTGGGATTTTATCCTTGTAATTCATTTACTGCTGTCCCAGGTGCAGAATACTATGTTGGCGGATGTCCGATTGCTACAGGAATGGTGCATCTACATGGCATGCAACGTACAAAAAACTCATTTGATTATGATAACTGTATTGTTGCACATGAAATAGCACATCAATACTTTGGAGATACTTATGACTATAAAAGTCCTTCTTGGGTATGGTTGGGTTTGGGGTTATCGTTAGATTATGAATTTATGTTGAAAACAAACAAAAGTATGGGTCAATATGAAAAATATTATAACTATCTAAATGAGGCTATAAAATTAGGTAAGGCTGACATTCCTTTTAAAAAAGAAGAGCTTATGAGACGAATTGCAGATACATGAATTGACTATAACACTGCTGTATTGCATGCAAAATCTATTGCTATAATGAGAGCATTACAAGAAATAATAGGTAAGGACACTTATTTTCGAATTGTTAGAAAATACTTGTGTGATAATGGTTGCAGTACTATTTCAGAGGAAGATTTTATTCAACTTTGTGAAGAGGAAAGTAAAATGCAATTAAAGCATATATTTGAACGATGGCTTAGAAACAACGAATATCCTGTTGGAAAGTATTAGCTCAAATTCTTCATCATTATCAAGCAGTTGAGGTAATAAAGCAAACTATATAAGCACTTGACTAAATGGTAAAATAAGGTATAATTATGTTGTTGGGGGTGATTGTAAATGGTTACCAATCTTATAACTGTTATAAATCTTATATTTGTAGTAATAATACCTATAATAATATTGATACTTATAATTGTGGTAGTGCCTTTTTTTGTAAGGTTATTTAAAAAAATTGATAAACTTATTGATATTTTAATTGAAGAAAAAACAAATAATAAAAAATTAGATTAGAACTATTTAGGTTTTTTTATTTAGGTAATAAAAATTTTTTTGAGAAAAACGGACATTTAATATTTCAATTTTTAATAAACATATTTTAGTTTGTTAAAAGTTGTTTATTATTAAATATAGTTGTATAATTTATTAAAAATTATTAATTTAATAGGATGGAGATAGGTATATGGATAAACAAATAGTTGGTCAAAAAGTTATTTTACGCCAGCAGATAGATGGTGACGCAGATTTCTTTGTTCGTTGGTATAACAATAAAAATATAATGGAGAAATGCGGCTTTACGCAAAAGACTACCAAAGAGGAAATTATTGCTTCTTTTCACAAACAAAGTTCGGATGGAGACTGGTATACTGTTGTAGACAAGGAAACAGGCAGAGTAATTGGAGAAACCGGTTTGTTGCGTATGTTTCCTAAATGGGCGACAACAGACTTAACTATCATAATTCCGAACCCCGAAGATTACGGAAAAGGCTATGGTACGGAAACTATCAATTTGATGTTTGATCTTGCTTTTACTAAGTTAAATTTCAACAGAATTGCCATTGGTGTTGTTGGTTTTAACCATTCCGCACTTTCCTTTTACAAAAAAGTTGGCTTCAAACAAGAAGGAATACAAGAACAAGGATATTTCTATGATGGTGAATTTAGTGATTTTATCATGATGCGGTTACTAAAAAGCGAGTATTTAGCAAAATGAGCATAAACAAATGTCAAGAGTACAGGAATCTATATTAAAATGCACATTACTGAAGATAAAATTTTTCTGTACCTAGATGAATATACAATACTTGACATTGACGAAAATTTAAAATGATTGGAATATGTAACAATACAAAAGAATTAGCATAGCTTTTTTGCTATGACTTTTATTATATCAGGGAGTAATTCTATGATAATAGCGGAAGCAAATATTAATGATACAGAATTAGTAGCACCTTTAATTGCAAAATTTAGAGTAGAGTTAAAAAAGCTCAAACAAATAGACAGTGATGAAAACCTTGAAGTAGCCAAAGAGGGGTTTATGGAATATATTAACTCAAACTATCCTATATACATAGCTTTAGATGAAAACGTATGTGTCGGATATTTAGTATGTAGAGTTGATAAACCAAATGTTTGGGTGGAATCTATTTATGTAGTTGAGAGTTTCAGAAGAAAAGAAGTTGCAAGTCTTATGTTTGAACAAGCTGAAAAATTGGCACATTCTTATGGAGAAGAAACTCTATATAATTATGTTCACCCTAATAATGATAAAATGCTTAAATTCCTTGCTAAGCATGGATACGATGTTTTAAATCTTATTGAAATAAGAAAAAAGTATACAGATGAAAAAACAAATATGAAAATCAACGTCAATAACTTTGAATTTGATTATTAAGCACTATTATGAAGATTATGATCATAATGTGTAACTAAAATAAATAAAGATTATTTATATATAAGATTGGAGGAAAACAAAAAATGCTCAATTTGATAAAACCACAAAAGTTAAATCGCGGAGATAAGGTTGCTACAGTTAGCTTATCTTGGGGTGGTGCAGGTGATAAAGATATTCTATGGCGTTATTATCAAGGCAAAAAACGCCTAGAAGAACAATTCGGACTTCAAGTAGTGGAAATGCCACACACTCTAAAGGGTTCTGAATTTGTGTATAATCATCCAAAAGAGCGGGCTGATGATTTAATGCAGGCGTTTTCGGATAAGAGTATAAAAGGAATTATTTCATGTATAGGCGGCACTGATAGTATTAGAATGTTTCCATACATTGATTTTAAAATTATCAAAAACAATCCTAAAATTTTCACTGGATATTCTGACTCAACAGTAACACATTTTATGTGTATGAAAGCGGGCATTTCTTCTTTTTATGGTCCTGCTATACTTACTGACTTTGCGGAGAATATTAAAATACCTAAATATACAGTGAACGCAATAAACAATACCTTCTTTTCAAATGAAAATATTGGCGAGGTAGTTCCTTCTAAAACGTGGACATCGCAGAGACTTGAATGGGTTGAAGAAAATAAAGATACGGCGAGAATTTTCAGTGAGAATACTTCCTATGAAGTTTTGCAAGGCAACGGAAAAGCACAGGGTAGACTAATAGGCGGATGCCTTGAGGTTATTGAATATATTAAGGGAACGTCATTATTTCCTCCAGTTGACTATTTTAATAATGCGATTTTATTTCTTGAAACTTGTGAAGTATTACCACCGGTATGGCTTATAGAAGATGAATTGCGTTGCTTTGGAATGATGGGAATGCTGAATCGAATTTCAGGTATATTCTGGGGTAAGTCTCAAGGCGAAAAGTATTATGAGGAATACAAAGTAGCAATCCGTAAAGTATTAGCTGAATTTGATTGTTCAGATTTACCTGTGCTATATAATGGGAGCTTTGGACACAATGAACCGAGAACAATTCTTCCATATGGAGCTATAGCTGAAATTGATTGTGAAAACAACACCTTTTCAATTCTTGATAACGCTACATTGTAGGTTCCTGTTATTCGTATAAAAAGAGGAATATATACAATGAGAAGATTAAAGAAAAAAAGAATAATAATAGTATCGTTACTTATAATTTTAGTATTAATTACTTTATTAGCTTTTGATGTTAGATTAAAGGTTCAAGAATACACTGTTATTTCTGATAAAATTACTTTGCCTGTAAAGGTTGCATTGATTACTGATTTACATTCATGTAAATATGGAGATAATGAGATGAACTTAATTAAAGCAATTGACAAACAAAATCCTGATGTTATTTTGATGGGTGGAGATATATGTGATGATAAGTTGCCAAACGATAATACGGAATTGTTGTTGAAAGGTATTGCTGATAAATATCCTTGCTTTTATGTTAGTGGTAATCACGAATACTGGAGTGGTGAAATAGATAAAATTAAGTCAATGTTTCGTTTATACAATGTAGATGTATTAGAAGGAACTTCATCTACAATTAATATAAGGGGACAAAATATAAATATATGTGGTATGGATGATCCTGATGTTGAAAAATATATTGATAATAATAATATGTTTTATTCACAGCTTGAAGCGTTAGAAAAGATATCTGATAATGGATATTATACAATATTGCTTGCACATCGTCCTCAGTATGTAAATATGTATCTTCAATATGGTTTTGATATGGTTTTATCAGGACACACACATGGAGGTCAGTGGAGAATTCCGGTTATTCTAAATGGACTTTATGCTCCAGATCAAGAATGGTTTCCGAAGTATGCAGGCGGTGAGTATGATTTTGCAAACGGAAAAATGATTGTAAGCAGAGGTCTTTCAAGAGAATCTACCAGAGTTCCAAGAATATTTAATAGACCTGAGCTTGTAATAATAAATTTGGAGAATAGCGTATCTAGGTAAAAATATAATAATTAAAGAAAGGGTGAATACTATAAATTTAAGAGAATTAAAAGAAGATATAGTATTATGAATAGATTATTTTTATTATATGGAGTGATAAAATGTACATTGAAACTGAGCGATTAATTTTGAGAAATTTTACAGATACTGATATATCTAATGCTACTAGATATTTAGGTGATAATGATGTCATGCAGTATGTAGAGAAACCTTTCAGTAAGGAACAAGTAACAAAATTCATAAAATCTTTTGGATTGTGTGAGCCCCCTCTTATATACGCATTGGTTGAGCGACAAACTAATTTGCTGATAGGGCACATCATTTTTCATGCATTTGATACAACTTCAATCTATGAATTAGGTTGGATTATTGACAAGCCATATTGGGGAAAGGGTTATTGCATGGAAATCAGCAAGGTGATTATTGACTATGCTTTTTATGATATTAAAATAGAGAAGCTTATTGCTGAAACTGTTGCTGAAAACTCCAAATCATTGTTGCTAATCAAACGATTGGGAATGGTAGAAACAGACACATCGGATGGTCTAAAAATATTCTCTTTGACAAATTCTAATCTAATAAATGAGTATAATCTACAAAATAAATAATTAAAATACACTTTTATTTCACAAATAAGGTGTATTTTTTATTTTTATCTTTAGAGACAATCATAACTACTGGCTTAGCTAGTAGTTATGATTTGAGTGACAAAAGTAGGACAACATTTGGGAAATTTGCTACAAGCATAAGCAAGGGCGTTATATTGTTAATGATATTAAAATACGTCTCGGGTTGATGCGTAGTTAAAATATTGTAACACATGGTAAAATGTAGTATAATACTAATTAATGATTATTAATAGTTCGTCTATTTATTAGGAGAAAAATGAAATGATATATAAGCACTGGATAACTTATTGGTTATTTGCCTCAGCATTTATTTTTTGTGCAGGAATGAGTATATATAATGCGATTTACAAAAGTAGGATACATGGGTTTGTTTTTCAATTATTATGTGTTTTTGTTATTTTGGATTGGCTACCAGAGAGATATACTGGTATTTAAAGCAAAAAGACAAAAATAATAGAACAAAATAATTATAATAAGTAGTAATATTAATAAAAGAAACTAAAGATTATTTATACTTTGAGGAATTAAAATGAATGAAATAATTATAACAAGAAAATATATACATCCTAAGTCAAAAGAAATAGAAGAATTTGTTAACATAATGAAGAAAAATACTATTGATTTTCAAGGATTCGTTAGGAATATTTTTGATTGGTTTAATAAAAATATTCAATATAGCCGTTTAAATTCTCCATATTTCCCATTACAAAGGAATGATTTGGAAGTATTAAACATGAAATCTGGAACATGCGGTGACTATTCTAATCTTTTGGTTTCAGTATTCATTTCTATGGAAATTGAAGCTAATTATGCATATATTAAAAAAGATTGTTATGGTAACGAGCAAGATCACATATGTGTAGCGATAAAACTAAGTGATGAGTGGATTCTAATTGATGCTACAAAACCATATAGAAAGTGGCATGGTTATAATTGCCAACATAAAGAGTATAAACTATATTCTCCAGAACAATTTGAAAAAATAATGAAAAAAGAAGAGAATTATTGGTATAATAAGGCTGTAAAATG
This sequence comes from Sedimentibacter sp. zth1, assembly GCF_017352195.1. Lineage (NCBI taxonomy): Bacteria > Bacillati > Bacillota > Tissierellia > Sedimentibacter > Sedimentibacter sp. zth1. Next base: position 642,807 of record NZ_CP071445.1, read on the forward strand.
GGGAAATGCTAAGTACGCTGGTTTACTATACGCCCCTTGGATTTATGAGGAAACGGTATGGTCTGAAACAGATGAAGAAGAGGATGTTTTCTTTTTGATAAATCTTAATGACAATCAACATTGGATGTTATATATAAACTATTTTATGTATGCTAAAGAAACTGCAAAAAATAGGATAATGGTTACTATCAATCAATATGGAGAGAAATTCATTCAATTTTCTACAAAGGCAGCTAAATCACTTTGGGATAGTTCTCAATGGGGTGAAAAATATAATATGTTAAATATTCCGAAAGAATATTATTCAGAACAATTAAAACGGATGATGAGATGTATTACTAAAAATAAAGATAGAGTTATATCTATATATAGTAACATAGAAAAATGAGTATAATTGGAGTATATTTCATATTATAATTTTGTGTGTTATTATTGTTGGATTATGCCTGTAATAATCTAAAACTGAATCTTTTTTTAGTATGGAATGATGGAATACTGAAAAAATTTCAGGTATGTTTAGGGGCAAGTCTCAAGGCGAAAAGTAGTATGAGGAATAAAAAATATTCAGGAGAAACTAAAATGATAAATTCGGCTTACACATTAACAATTTTACAGAGTATTTTACTGTGTGCAGGTTATTTCCTGTGCATGCTTTGCTATACAATACTTGATATGGGAGTATGGAGAAAAATAACCCCAAACATTTCAGTATGGCTTAACATTTTCACAATAATATTATTTAACTTAGTGTTTTTTTTACTTATTTCAAATAAAGTGTCTTATAAGTTGAATATTTTGGGTGGAATATCCTTTTTAAAAATATTACTTGCAATGTTATGTTCTATTTTGTTCTATTTTGCTTTAGACAAATGTTTAGATCCTATTTTTGAGCACCTTTTTCCGGTTAGCGAAATAAAATATCAAGATACCATAACAAGACTTAAACAATCCCCTGTTACAAGTTTTATGTTAGTTTGCATTATTGCTCCTGTTGTAGAAGAAATATTGATAAGGGGATTTATTTTAACTGGATTACAGAATGAATATGGTAATTTTATTGCTCTAGTTGTGTCAGCTATTTTATTTGCACTATTGCATTTTAATATGGTTCAAACGATATCAGCATTTATTTGCGGACTTGTTCTGGGATTGCTTTATATTAAAACAGATTCGATTTTTTGTTGTATTGTTACTCACTCAGGATATAATATAATTTCTTATCTTAAAATGATTTTACCGTTAAATTAAAAAATTCAGTTAAATTGAGTTTATAATAAATGAAATGTGAATAATTGGAGTAATATAACTCAAAACAATTCATTTAAATGTAATTAGTCAACTAATTGGATTTTTATGCAATTATATATTGTTATATTTGGGAATATATAGTATAATACTGATGGTAGATTTTGTATAACATGTACCGAACAGAGAAACTGTATAAATAAAAAATTATGGAGGATTTTATATGAACAATCAGAGATTAAGAGTTCCAAAAGATTCAAGGTTAGTATATATATCTATGTTTTGTGGACTCATAATGTTATTTTTTAATTTTTGCACCATACTTTCTATGGAAGGTGAATTTGCTATTTTATTTAATGTCAAAGGATATAACACAGGCTTATATATTATAGATATAATATGCAACATATTTTTAATTTATATTCCTATTTTAGTATTTGTTTTTTCTCCTATATTTGCAAAAAGAAATTTGCGAATACTTTGTATTCCATTAGCAATTTCTTTTGTAAAGTTGTTATTTTATTCTTTTGTTTTTTATGGGCTTAAATATTGTTGGTTTGATTTAATTGCCTATACTGTTATGCTTGTTATTTTTATACTAACATCTACTGGAAAAATAAAAAACAAATTTCCACTTGTAATAGTTTCTTTTCTTATATTTGTTATATCTTTTGTTCTTTTTATAACTGGATGTGAATTTTCTAATTATATTAGTTATAATTCTTACTATATTTCGAGTTTTATATCATTCATTGCTCCATTTATTGCATATGCAATTATAGGGCTTGCACTTGATAATGATCCTAATAAAGAGTACTTAGAAAAAGATATAATTTCTGATGATGCAACAATCGGTAGTAATTCTCAGATTGAATTGCTTGAAAGTAAAGATGTAGCTGTTTGTATTCTATTATCATTAGTAACATTTGGTATTTACTTTATTATATGGTTATATTCCATAATCAAAAAAATTAAACTTTTGAACAAGGATCAGACAGATTGTTTAGGTGAGCTATTACTATGTATTTTTGTTCCTTTTTACTTTGTTTATTGGTTTTACATAAGAGCAAAAGAGTTGTCAAATGTTGCTGCTAAGCAAAATATTCAAATTAAAGACAATGGAACATTATATCTTATACTGACTTTGTTCGGTTTAGGAATAATTTCTTGCTCTTTAATGCAAAATGATTTAAACGTTATTTCTTTAAGATTGAAGACAGAAAACACTGATTTTAATAATCCAAATACAGCTTATTCTCAGCATTTAAAAGCCCAGAATGAATTTTATCAAAAAGATCCTGTCGAGAGATTGAAAGAGATAGCTTTATTAAAAGAACAATGTATTATTACTGAAGAAGAATATGAATCTAAGAAAAGAGAATTGCTCGGGAAAATATAATGTGTTGATTTAACATAATATAAAGTTAAATTAAATAAAAAAGTAACAGATGAATTTAAAATTAAAACTACAAAACTCAATAAATAAAAATTCAACCTAACCTCAAGAACTACTTTTTACTATGCTCTGATAGGTTAGGTTTTTCTGTTGGCGATAAAAATCATATATAATATTTATAAGTGCAAATGGAATATATTGTATCACATGACTTAATGTGTTGTGATTTAACAGTTAAGAATATTTATCTAATACTAATGGAGGATGCTATGAATATAGAATTAAAAAAAGTCGATGTTGAGGAAAAAGAGATTCTTAAGAATTTAATGGAAAAATACGATTATGAGTTTTCCCAATGGGATAATCGTGATGTCAATAAGCTTGGGTTGTATGGTTATAACTATCTTGACTGTTATTGGACAGATAATAATAGATATGCTTTCTTTATATTAGTTGATGGAATGCTTGGAGGTTTTGTTATGGTCAATGATTGTCCAGAAGCAAACGAAAAAGCAGATTATGCCATAGCAGAATTTTTTGTAATGTACAAATATAGACAAAAAGGTGTGGGGAAATTTGTTGCTTATAAAGTTTTTGATATGTTACGTGGAAAATGGCAACTAAAAAGGCATCCTAAAAATACTCCATCTGTACATTTTTGGAATAAAATCGTTTCAGAATATACAAATGGAAATTTCAGACTTGTTGAATCATGTCCTAATACCGATTATGATGACGGGACTTTGGCTGATGTATTCTTCTTTGATAATTCTGATAACTGTGATAAATAAGCAAAATATTTTTTATTAAAGATAAAATTTTTTTAAAATTGATGATGAATACTTTGATTCTTTGCTTATGAATTAATATTTATAACAGAAATTATGAGCAAAAACACAAAGTTAATATTAATAAAAGAATCTAAAAAATATTTATGTTTTGAAAGGTGTGTTAATATTTATGTTCAATAAAAAAATAAAATCAACAATTCTTTTTACTTTAATAGTTCATACTGTTTTTTTGCTAAGTGGGTGTTCTGAACAAAATATATCAGAAGAGGAATATGAACAACTACTATCACAAAACATACAGCTGGTTTCAGAACTGGAAAATATAAAAGAAACCGATAATAAAAAAGAAACAATCAACACGATGGTAACTGGTCACTTTGTAGCAAATGTGCGACAGCTTAGTCCTGATTACTGTTTAGATGATTTTACACCAACAGTTGCTGTGCTTACTTGTTTTCAAGATTATCCCTTTATGGTACATATAGGTGAGGAAATGGCTTCTCAATTAGTTGTTGGAAAAAGTTACTATTTTGAAATTGTAGAAACAGAAATAGGAGAAATTCTTAAAACAGATTTTGATAAGCATTTTCTTTCAATTAATGCAGCATTCGCCCAATATAATCTTAAAATAAAAAATTTTAGAACTCCAAGTGAAAATGAATGTGGAATAGTATCTACTTTTATTACTTATGAAGAAATAACTAAATAAAATAAGAATAATCTATATAATTTAATATTAATAAAGCATAAAGAGGCTATTAAAAATAGTCTTTTTTATTGCATTAAAAATAGATTAAGTGTCAAAACAAAAATAAATATTATAATTTCATGGAACTTTATTATTTTCTCTTCGTCTAAAAAAGTATGGTAAAAAAATAACCAAATTATTTATTCATAAGGAGATAAATTAACATGAAATTTAAAAAAATTGTTTTAGGATTAGTAATAGCGGCTTTAGCATTTGGAGCAGTAGCATGTACAGACAAATCAAATGATACAAATATTGACAATGGTCAACAACAAGATAAAGAGGAAAAAGAATTAACTGGATCTTTAGAAGAAATTATGACTTCTATATATGAAGGTATTGATGAAGAAATGCCAATGGTTGCAAATACAGTTTTAACTGAGGAAAATGTTGCATACTTTGCTGGTATCGAGAAACTAGATGGAAATGAAGGTTTAGCTTCTGAAGCAATGATTAATGCTAAAGCACACTCAGTAGTTCTTGTAAAAGCTAAAGAAGGCACTGATATTGAAGCTTTAAAAAAAGAAATGAAAGAGAAAGTTGATCCAAGAAAATGGATTTGCGTTGGAGTTGAAAGAGAAGAAATTATAGTTGATAATATTGGAAATACAGTTATATTAATTATAGATGATCAAGTAGCTTATAAAATTCATGAAAGTTTCTTAGCATTAGGAAAATAATTAGGGAAATGAAACTAAATAGAAAAGTATTTATTCCTATTTTATTAGTTGCTTTAATAATTATAATGGGAATTACACAAGCAAGTAATATTAAAAGAATGTATTTGAATATTATCAAAAAGCCTGACGAAAATGGAATGTATACTTACAATGATAATTATTTTAAATCAATATATCCATTAAATGATAAGTCAGTTTTAAGGTTTTCGAACAAGCTAAATACCTTATATGACACTTTTTTGTCTGATGATATGAATGTATATTATGCTATCATCCCTGATAAAACATATTATGATAAAGACTCTATGTATAAGACTTTAGATTATGATAAAATGATTGAAATGTTAAATCAAAATATAGATAATATAGAGTATATTGACTTGAAAGATTCATTAAACTTAAATGATTACTTTAAAACAGATAATCATTGGAAGCAAGATAAAATATTTGATGCTTTAAATAAATTAGGAGAAACTTTAGGGTTTACTATTGATAAATCTAATTTTGAAGAAAACTCTTATGATTCATTTGTTGGTATGTATAAAAACTATATTAATGACTCAAAAGTTAAAGAAGAGTTGGTATACATGTTTAATAAATATATAGATAATGCATTTGTAGATAATTATCAAAACAATGATTTCCATAGTATATATGATGTTGAAAAGCTAAATTCGGAAATACCTTATGATATATACTTATCAGGTGCAACACCATTTGTTACAGTAACAAATAAGCTTGCTAAAACTGACAAAGAACTTATAATATTTAGAGATTCTTTTTCAAGTAGCTTAACACCACTTATAATAAGTGAGTATAGTAAAATTACTCTGATTGATTTAAGATATATGATGAGTACTGTGCTAAATGATTTTATAGAATTTGATAATCAAGATGTACTTTTCTTGTATAGCTCAGCAGTAGTTAATAATAGTACAATGTTAAAATAACATCTATTAGAAGATAATTAAGGTTATCTTCTTTTTTTCGTTTAAGAAAGCTTAAAAGTATGACATTACGTAATTATGTATTAATTATTTTTGGTGTTTTTTTGAGCTAATATAAATTTATTTACTATTATGGCAATTAATGTTATAATATTGTTATAAGGAGAATAAATAAGATACATTATTAAGAAATGACAACATAAAATATTAAAGGTGCAAATTTTCTATGTGCTAAAGAAAAAGCAGTATTTTGGTATTTAGAATTTTAATAAAATGGAGGTAAAAATGATAAGTAAAAATGATTTTCCTATATTAGAATTTGATTCTAATAAAAATTCAAAAATAAATCCATCTAGCATTATAGCTAAAAAAGATGTTCCAAAATGTTGTGTTATAACGTTTTTTGGTGATGTAATTGAGCAAATGCTTAAAAATGATAGACTAAAGCAAATAGGAACCTTTGCTACAACATCTATACGTCTACCAATTTATGAAACAGAATATTCTGGTAAAAGAATTGGTATTATTGCAGGTTTTTTAGGAGCTGCTGGTTCAGCTGGACAACTAGAAGAATTAATTGCAATGGGATTCAAGAAATTTATCGTTTGTGGTGGTGCTGGAGTATTACAAAAGGGTATTCAGGTTGGACATTTAGTAGTTCCATATTCAGCTATTAGAGATGAAGGTCTTTCATATCATTATTTAGAACCTTCAAGAGAGGTAGAATGTGATTTTGACGTACTTGATGTAATTGAAAATCAACTTAGTACTGATAATATACCATATATAAAAGCAAAAACTTGGACTACAGATGCATTTTATAGAGAAACAGAAGATAAAGTTAAGCTTAGGGTGTCTGAAGGTTGTGTGACTGTAGAAATGGAAGCTGCGGCATTTTTTGCAATATCAAAATTTAGAGGTGTAAAACTAGGTCTAGTTCTTTATGGTGGTGATGATTTAAGCGGTGTAGAATGGGATTCACGCAAATGGAATAGTAGAGAAAACATAAGAAAAAATCTTGTTGAATTATCATTTAAGATTTGTCTGAAGCTAAAATAATTGGATTAAAACATTGTTTTAATCCAATTATTTTGATTTTAGATATTTAAATAAATAAGAAACATATTTATAGATTGAGAGGTACTTATAAAATGTTAAATATCAAAATGCCTAAACACGTAAAAAAATACTGTGCAATTTCTGTAATAGTATATTTAATAATTAATATATTGAGTAAAATATCGCCTATTATTATGAAACAAATAATAGATGTTGCAATTCCATGTAAAGATATGAAATTAGTATTTAATATGATTATTACATTTACTTGTTTACCAATAATTGTTACTACGTCAGATGTTTTTTACTTCAAATATATAAATAAAAAAATATGGGAAAATGCATTGGAAGTAAACTTTAGAGTTTTTAAAAAAATTATGCGTCAACCTATAAACTATTTCATAGAAAATAATCATGGGGATTTAATGAATTTGTATAAAAGTGATATTACACAGTTGTATTCATACTTTTTGGTTGAATTACCAAAATTAATATCAGGTGGTATTGTGGCCATAGTACTTCTTATTTATTTGTTTACAATAAGTCCGATTATATTTTATATAGAACTTATATCTATTCCATTAATTATATTACCAACAAAAAAAATATTTGCTAAAGTAAAAAATCTTTCGAAAAACATATTTTCTAGTAATGGGAAAAGAATTGGTATTGTGAATGAGACATTATTGAAAAATAAGCTAGTTAAAGTAAATAATTTAGAAAAAATGCAAGAAGATAAATTATTAGAATCGCATAATGATTTGATTACTTCATGGAAAAAAATATTTGTATATGATTTATTAACGTCAAGTTGGACAAACTCTTTTGTTGCTCCATTGCTTTTGGCTTTTGCCTTCATATATTCAGCAAATATGGTTATAAAAGGAGAAATGACTATAGGAAGTTTAATTATTATTATATCTTATTTACCAATAATAAATTCTTTTTTAGGCTCATTAGCTTCTACTAATATTAGGTTAGCTCAAAAAAACGAAGAGTTTATAAAAGTTATGGAAATGTCAAAAGAGCAAACAAATATATCAAAAGAATGTATATGTATTAAAGATATAAACAGTGTAAAATTAAATAATTTAAGCTTTGGATATAACGTTAATGAATGTTTATTTAATTCCATAAATCTTACACTAAATAAAGGTGAAGTATTGTGTATTAAAGGTGCGAATGGGAGTGGAAAATCTACTTTAATTGATTTAATGTTGGGACTATATAAACCTCTTTCAGGATGCATTGTTATTAATGAAAATAGTTTGGATAGCTTAGATAAAAAAGCATACTATGAAAATATTTCTTATGTTATGCAAGACGTAGAGATTTTTTCTGATTCAATACGAAATAGTTTTAAAGTTTATAACCACAACATTACAGATGAGAAAATATATGAATATTTAAAATGTGTAAATTTAGACCAAGTAATTCTTAATTCAAAAGATGGTTTGGATACTAAAGTAAGTTTAAAAGCGGATAACTTATCTGGTGGAGAAAAAAGAAAACTATTTTTAGCTTTAGCTCTAACTAAAAATGCAAATTTAATTATCTTGGATGAGGTAACACAAAATTTAGATGATATTTCAATTAAGATAATACACAATACATTAGAAAATATAAAACAAAAAGGAAACAAAATAATAATTATTATTACGCATGATGAATATCTAAATGATTTAGCAGATAAATTTTTGAAATTATAAAAATCAAATATAGCTTAGAATAGGGATTTTATATACTATTTGGTTTTGGGGTGGATATAGCCGTCATAATGATTTATATCGTCAAGTGTTTGATAAAGAAGGGAATATTCTTGATGAAGAATTTATTATAAGTAATTCTGCAATTATGATGTACTCACCGTTTTTATCCGATACATCTACCAACAACTGATAATGAGTATAATTTATAGAAATTAAATTGAAAATTGAATTTTTGTATGTTACGATTATAGAATGAAGATTATTTATTTTAGGAAATAGAGGAATATTTATGGAAGTATTAAAGTTAGAAAATGGGTTTAATGAAGAAGCAAAGAATTTGCTTAATATTAACTCAAACTATATTATTGCTTTTAATGATGCAGATAATTTCTATGCTGCATATAAAGGTAATTATTTAATAGGAATTGGTTCATTATGGAAAAACAAGATGCATCCATACAGACAATATATCAGTATAGTTGTAGATGAAACCGAAAGAAATAAAGGATATGGAACTAAGATATTTGAATACTTAAAGCATAAAACTAAATTGCAAAAGTTTCAAACTGCTTTTGATTCGTGTAATGTTGGTGCACTCTCATTTGCAAAACACTGTGGTTTCTACTTGGCACGAAAGTGTTATTGTTATGAAGTAACAAAAACAGAGCTAAAGTCTTTAGACGTTATGTCACTTAAAGATGAAATATATGTAGTAGACGATTTAATTGATAACGAAAAGTTATTTTCTATGATAAAACAGGATTATGAATGTAAACATATAAACGTAAATCCTATGGCTAAGGATATTTCAAAAGAGTATTTTATAAATACAATTAAATCTGGAATGTTATTGAGTGACAGTTATGTATTAGTAAAGAATCAAGAGATTGAAGCATACTTTATTGCATATAAATCAGATGATAAAGTAGTAGCTATGGGGTATACCGGAACACGTGTTAGCAAAGAAAAATATCGTTCATTTTTATATGATATTATTTGCAGGTTGTTTTCTAAATATGATGTCTTAGAATTAGAAATTGATGGTTGTGATGAAGATGCCATGTTTTTGGGAAAGTTGTTTTCAAAAAAACCTATTGATTCATGGGATGCATATTTAAGAGACTAGAAATGAAGAACATATAAAGCAAGTCAATAGTTATAAATAATTTATTTTATAAAGGATGTTAAAAATGTATTCAAAGCAAGAATTATTTCAGATATAAAAACTATTTGTTTATATGAATGAGTAACACTGATGAAAGGAAGATACGAACAATGAATTTTTTTGAGGAAAGTATGCAGGTCATGAATGAATTATATGGACATGATGTTGCAATGCCGTTGGCTACTGTCAATGGCGAAAAAGCTAATTTGAGAGTAGTAAATGCTTATTATAAAGATAAAGCATTCTACATTACTACATATGCGTTGAGCAATAAAATGAAAGAAATCAAGCTTAATCCATACGTTGCAATTAATCATAATTTATTTGTGGCACATGGCGTAGGTGAGAATATTGGAAACCCACTTGACGAAACAAACAAAGCGTTGCGTGAAGAACTGAGGCATGCATTTTGTGCATTTTATGATAAACATGTAGATGAGAATGATAAAAATACCTGTATTTTAAAAATCAAATTAACCGATGCACTTGTTTTCGCACATGATTTTAAATATTTTATTGATTTTGATAAAGAAATAGCAACAAGGAAAAAATGTGTTGTTGATATTGTTTTCTAATGAACAAAATGAGCAGAACACGAAATTATATAAATGTTGTGAGACTAATATTGGATAGAGACAGTAATTCAGACAATTGTAACCCTAGATGTGTGAGGTAAACTTATGGTACAGATAGAAGTAAAAGATATATGTAAAAGTTATAAAACTTATTTTAAAGGAGAAAAATTAACTACATCTTTTAAAGGATTATTTCATAGAAAATACAAAATGGTAAAAGCTGTAAGCAATATTACTTTTTCCATAAATTCTGGCGAAATTTTAGGATTGGTTGGGCTTAACGGAGCTGGAAAAACAACGATTATTAAAATGATTTCTGGAATAGTAAAATCTGATAGTGGAAGTATAAAAATACTAAACGAGGATCCTTTTACTAAAACAAACAACTATAGAAAAAGTGTGTCACTAGTAATGGGTCAAAAAGGACAATTAGATCGTGATTTAACAATTCTTGATTCAGTAAAGCTTTACTCTACAATATACTCTATAGATAAAAGCGTAGCATTAGAACGCTCTATGTCAATGGCAAAAGAGTTAAATTTTGATGTTAATGATTTAAATAAACAAGTTAGGCAACTTTCCTTAGGGCAAAGAATGAAAGGAGAGTTAATATTGTCTTTTTTGCATTTACCTAAGATTATTTTTTTAGATGAGCCTACTTTAGGATTAGATTTTATAACACAAAAATCTATTAGAAATTATCTGAAAAAATACACAAAAAAGTATAATGCATCAATTCTTTTAACTAGTCATTATATCAACGATATTGAGGACTTATGTGATAATATTTACGTTATAGATCATGGAAAACAACTATATTATGGCTCAATTGAACAATTAAAGTTAAAGACTCCAATTCCTAAAAAAATAGAATTTAGAGCTACTCCTAGTGTTATTACTAATATAGAAGAAACTACTAATTTTTTTGTGCAAAAAAATAATGATATATATACTATTAGTTTTAGAAATGATCAGATGGCAGATATTATTCATTTGTTGGCAAATGCTAAAGAAGTTTTTAATATAAAATTTTCTGAAGATAGCTTAGATGTAATAATTGAGGAATTATATAAGGAGTTGGATAAGTCATATGTTTAAGATCTTTATAGGGTATTGTGAAAATGCTATAAAAAAACTATTTATGTATAGAATTTTTATTATCTCAGAAATTGTTAATTCATTGATTTTACCAATATTGCTGAATTTTTTTCTTTGGAAATCTATTATCAAATATAATTCAATAGGTTATAACTTACAGGAAATGATGTTATACATAATAGTCTCTAATATAATTTTATTATTTACGCAGATACATATTGAACATAATATAGAAGGCGATGTAAAAACGTATAAATTAGGTCAAAAACTACTACTACCATTAAATTATACATTAAACCTTATATTAAACTTTGTTTCAGATAGTATTGTACGCTTTATTTTTATATATTTACCATTACTAATAATAATTTTATTTATATCTCCAAATGCAATAGTATTAGAAAGAGTTTTATATTTATTACCTACGATAATTGTTGCTTTTATTATTAATTCCTTATTTTCTTTAATAATTGGCTTTTTTTCATTTTGGACAACAGAGATATGGGGAATTGCTGCAGTTAGAAATTTAATTACGGGACTACTAACTGGCGCAGTTTTACCATTAGATATATTTCCAAAAACAATTCAGGATATAATGTTATATACACCTTTTCCGTATATAACTTATATACCCACAAAAGTATTAATAGACAATAATTTTAATATAGAAATTATTAAAAATGGGTTATTTATATCTACCCTATGGATTATTACTTTAACAATATTTATGTTAGTACTTAAAAATCGCGGTATGAAAAAATATACATCTAGTGGAGGTTAATGAAAATGATTAAAGAATCATTAGTATATGCTTTTAAAAAATCAACAATGTATAGAGCAAATATGATTAGTTGGTTTTTAGCTGATTTAGCTCTATATATATCAACATTTTTATGTTATTTTATTTTAGGTAAAAGTGTAAGCAATTTTGGTGGTTATAGTGCTAATGAAATTTTGTTATATATTTCGTGTTTCTTTCTGGTGAATAATATATATGCTATTTTCTTTTCTGAATCAGTTTCAAAATATGGCGGATCAATAATAAATGGGCTCTTAGATTATGAGTTGTTAAAGCCTAAATCATTAGTAGTAAATTTTATTATTAAAAATATAAATTTTGCGCCAGCTCTTTCAACACCACTTCTGATGATATTAAATTATTATTGTTTGAAATTATGTAATGCAAATATAAGCATTATATATATATTATCAATAATTTGTGGTTCGTTGACCATGGGTATAATGTTTTTTATAGTTTATAGTATTGCTTTATTTGGTATAAGGGCAGAAGCAATATCAAATATAGTGGTACAATTACTTACTATAGGTGAAAAACCAGATTCAGTATTTCCAAAAGCAATTCAAAATCTATTATTATATGTAATTCCTGTTTTTCTATTTAGTGCTTTACCTACAAGAATTGCTTTATGTAAAATTGATAGTTTAAATTTATTATGGATTTTTTTAGCACCTGTTATTTATATTTTTATTTTGAAAGTAATTATGTCTCTAGGATTAAAAAAATATCAATCTGGAGTTGAATAGACATAAATACACCAAATAATAATCTTATCAACAAAGAAAGTGATGCCATTTTAAACACCACTTTCTTTGTTATTATTCTGAAAAACAAGATCCTTTGGAGTTACCCATTCTTTTGCCTTGTCCTTCACCATTTCTCATACCGTGTCCGTTACCCTTACCAAAACCGATTCCATATTCTTGACCGATTTTAGCAGACCCAGTGCCATCGCAATTTGCTTGATTTTCTACAATAGCATTTATAATCTCATCTGCTTTTTCTTGTGTAAGTATTCCATCAGCAACTTTTTCTTCTAGAATATCTTTTTTGATTTCAATATTTTCTTTTTTGAATTCTTCAAGCTTTCCTGCATCATTTGCAAGAGTTCCATAAGTTTTGCCTGTTTCCTGTTTTGCTTCAATAACAGCTTCGACTGTTTTTCCTGTGAGCCCTGCTACAACGTCCGCAGGAGTTTTATAATTTGAAGCTGCAAATGCTGTCATTGATGTTGCACCAACTACTAATAATACTGTTCCAAGTGTTATGATTTTTTTAATCTTTGTCATTTTAAATGACTCCTTTCATTTTTTTATTAGCATTTCTGCTATGGTTATATAATAATCTACTTTTATGTTTTAATTGTGTTTTTATTATGGAATAAAAACTACTTTTCATTAAATAATTTTTAGTTGTTTTGTATATTACTAAAAAGACACATATTTACCATACTAATTTTTTATGATATATTAATATAAATAAATAATAAGAGGTGTTCAAGTTGGGATATATTTTAGTAGCAGATGATAATACTCAAATTTCTTCAATTTTATCAGAATATATAAAAAAAGAGGGCTATACTCCTATAATAGCAGGTAATGGAGAAGAGGCAATTTCAAAATTCAATGAATTTAATCCAGAAATAATTTTACTTGATGTAATGATGCCTTCTATTGACGGCTTTGAAGTTTGCAGAGAGATAAGAAAAACTTCAAACGTTCCTATTATTATGGTAACCGCACGAGGCGAGGATTTTGAAAGAATTATGGGACTTGATATCGGAGCAGACGATTATATTGTTAAGCCATTTTCTCCTGGAGAGGTAATGGCAAGAGTCCGTGCTATTCTTCGTCGAATTGCTAAATCAGATGATAAAACTTCTCAAGTTTTTAGTTTTGATAACCTTATAATAAATTTAGATGATTATTTTGTAACAGTTGCTAGCCAAAATGTTTCACTAACAAAAAAGGAAATAGAACTTTTATGGACACTTGCAAATAATCAAAACAAAGTCTTTTCAAGGGATAATCTTTTAAATAGCCTTTGGGGATATGATTATTTTGGTGACACAAGAACAGTGGATTCACATATTAAAAGGTTACGAGCTAAGATTAATAAATTTCAACATGATAATTGGGATATTACTACAATATGGGGTGTTGGATATAAATTTGAGGGTTTAAAAAATGAAAAATAGAATTGCATTTAAACTTACTTTATATTTTACATTAGCACTTTTAGTTTTTTTATTAATTTTTAGTGGTATTTTTATTTTCCTTTTTAAAAGAAATACTGTTGAATTAAATAAGATTGAACTTGAAAAAAGGGCAACAAAAATATCCGAAACCTTATCACCCATTATAGAAGGAAACACAATAAAAGTGCAAGGTAAAGGATACGGAGCTTATATTAAATTTTTAAATGATATAGCTATGGCTGATGTCTGGATTGTGGATGAAAATCTTAATATTATTACAAGTGGCAAAGGACTTCACTCACAATATTCATTTTCTGAGTTGCCGCTAAATGCTGAAAATATTGTTAAAGATGTATTTAAAGGGAAAACGGCTTTTAGCGAAAGTTTTAGCTCTATATTAGATACTTCTGTCCTAACAGTTGGAACACCAATAATATCAAGCAATGATATAGTAATTGGTGTTGTGTTACTTCATTCTCCTATCAATGGAATTAACCTTGTAATAGCAAAGGGTATTTTTATTTTGTCTTTAAGCGTTGGCATTGCTTTAATTATTGCTGTTTTACTTTCAATAACTTTTTCTGTAATCTTTACTAAACCTTTGAACAAGATGAATAATACTGCAATAAAACTGGCAGACGGCAATTATACTGTAAAAAATAATATTAAGCAAGGTGATGAAATCGGTACTCTTGCGAATAACATGGATATTCTTTCTGATAGGCTTTATTTATCTTCAAAGGAAAGTGAAAAATTAGAGCAATTAAGACGTGATTTTATTGCGAATATTTCACATGAATTAAGAACTCCAATTACAGTTATCCGTGGTTCTCTTGAAGCACTAAATGACGAAGTTGTAACTGAAGAAAATCAAGTAAAAGAATACTATAAGCAAATGTTAAATGAAAGTATAAACTTACAAAGGCTTATAGGAGATTTACTGGACTTATCAAGACTTCAAAATACAGAGTTTAAAATTGAAATGTTAGATGTAAATATTTACGATGTTATCAATGATATTATAAGAAGTGCAAAAAACATAGCTAAGTCAAAAAATATAGAATTATTGTTAGTAAACACCGCTACAAATTGTTCTATTTGTGGTGATTATGGAAGGCTTAGGCAAATGTTTATGACTTTACTTGACAATGCTATTAAATTTTCTCCACAAAATGGTCACATTAATATAACATTATCTAGAAATGAAAGCTTAAATATTTCAATTAAAGATGAAGGTATAGGAATAGAAAAACAAGATTTACCTTATTTATTTGAACGTTTTTATAAAACAAAAGCAATAGAAAACACAAATGGAACTGGGTTAGGTCTATCGATTGCAAAACAAATTGCGCTTAGACACAATGCGAAAATATGCGTAAATAGTTTAAAAAGCAAGGGAAGTGAGTTTATAGTGAAATTCCCTCTGACAATATTAACTATACACAAATAAAAAGCAAAATTCTATAAGAACGTTCCTACTTTATGAAAGGTTAGAATTATTAAATAGCAAAGCACAACAATCAATCAAACCATTTATCAATTATACAATTAATGATAAATGGTTTTGTTTTATTTGTTAAAAAAATCTTGACAAGAAGAATAAAAAGTGTAAAATATATTTAGCATACGAAATATTATTATACGAAAGTTAATTATACGAAATACTTTTATATAAAATTGATTTGAGAGAAGGTGAATAAACTTATGGAAGAAACATCTAAAGCATTAGAAATACTTAGAACTTTTAGAGAAGTAATGAAGACTCTAAAGAAAAATATAAAGTGTCAATATAAAGAAGTAAATCTAACTGGTGCTCAAGGGATGATGATGGGAATTTTGGCTCATAATGAAAAAATGAAGATTAGTGATTTAAGTGAGAAACTTAATTTATCTAACAGTACCGTTTCAGGAATAGTAGATAGACTTGAAAAGCAAGGATTAGTTGAAAGAGTAAGAAGCAAAGAAGATAGAAGAGTAGTATATGTTAATATTACACCAGAATTCAAAAAAATTGCTGAAGAAAAATTTAAAGAAGCAGAGAAAGAGATTGAAATAAAAATGAGTAGAGCCAGCGACGAAGAGTTGGATAGAATACTTCAAGGATTAAATAGTCTAAAAAAAATACTAGACTAGCTAATATAAAATATGTAACTAACAAGAATAATTTAGTATTTGATAAGGAGATGATAGGAAGATGGTTAAATTAGCAAAATATCTAAAACCATTTATTGCATTAATATTGACTGCAATAATTTTGCTTTTTGTTCAGGTAATGTGTGATCTTTCATTGCCAGACTACATGTCTGATATTGTAAACATAGGTATTCAGCAGGGCGGTATTGAAAATTCAGTGCCAAAGGCGATTAGAGCAAGTCAAATGGATAAACTTACAATATTTGTGGATAAAAATGATAATAAAAATATAATGAAAAATTATTCATTAATTGATAAATCTAATTTAGAATATGATAAGTATGTTAAAAAATATCCTGTTTTAGAGAAGGAATCTATTTACATATTGAATGACGTAAGTAAAGAGGAAATTAACAAAATGAGTCCTATAATAGGAAAAGCTTTTGTTGCAGTTACAGGTGTTGAAAAAATAAAAGCTGATGCTAAGGACGATGTAATAAATTTTAATGGGAATGAAATTCCTGCTGATACAGATTTATTTGTTTTATTTGAAAATATGCCAGCTGAACAGCGTTTGAAAATAACTGATGATATGAATAAAAAGTTTTCAGCTTTAGGGGATAGCATGATTAATCAAGCAGCTGCTAGTTCAATTAAAGCTGAATATTCTGCATTAGGAATGAATACAGATAAAATACAAAGTAGATATATTATAAACACAGGAAAATATATGCTTCTAATATCTTTATTTAGTGCAATATGTACTGTTATTGTTGGACTATTAGCAGCAAGAACCGCTGCAGGAGTATCAAAAAATCTGCGTAAAGATATATTTACAAAGGTTGAAAATTTCTCAAATGCTGAATTTGACAAATTTTCTACTGCTTCACTAATTACAAGAACTACTAATGATGTTACTCAAATTCAGATGCTTATTGTTCTTGCCATAAGGATGATAATATATGCACCTATAATGGGAATAGGTGGAGTTATAAAGGCTCTTAATAGGAGTGTTTCAATGTCATGGATTATAGCATTAGCAGTTATAGTTCTAATGTCACTAATTGGGAGCGTATTCACAATTGCAGTTCCAAAATTTAAGGCAATTCAAAAACTAATAGATAGACTAAATTTAGTTACTCGTGAAAACCTTTCAGGAATGATGGTAATAAGAGCCTTCAATACTCAAAAGTTTGAGGAGAAGAGATTCGACAAGGCAAACAAAGACCTTACAAGTACAAATCTTTTTGTAAATCGTGTAATGGTATTAATGTTTCCTGCTATGATGCTATTAATGAATGGTGTTACATTGCTTATTGTTTGGGTAGGAGCTCATCAAATTGCAAACTCAGATATGCAAGTAGGAGATATGATGGCATTTATGCAATATGCTATGCAAATAATTTTTGCATTCTTGATGATGTCTTTTATGTTTATTATGATACCAAGAGCCTCAGTATCTGCACAAAGAATTGCAGAAGTTTTAGAGGTGAGACCTACTATAATAGATCCAAAAGAGCCTAAGCGTTTTAATAAGAAAATTAAAGGAGTAGTTGAATATAAAAATGTACACTTCAAATATCCTGGAGCTGAGGAAGATGTAATTAAGAATATAAGCTTTAAGGCTTTACCAGGACAGACTACAGCATTTATAGGTTCTACTGGTTCTGGAAAGTCAACGCTTATAAATTTACTTCCACGTTTTTATGATATAACAAGTGGAGAAATACTTATTGATGGAATGAATGTTAGAGAAGTAACACAGCATGAGTTGCGAGAACAAATTGGATATGTACCACAAAAAGGTTCGTTATTCCAAGGTACTATAGAGTCTAATTTAAAGTATGCTGATGAAAATGCAACAATAGATGATATAAAGAAAGCCATCGAAATTGCACAAGCTATGGAATTTGTAAGTGAAAAACCTGATGGACTTGAAAGTGAAATATCACAAGGTGGAGACAATGTATCAGGCGGTCAAAAGCAAAGATTATCGATTGCACGTGCTCTCGTAAAGAAACCTCAAATTTATATATTTGATGATAGCTTTTCAGCACTTGATTTTAAAACAGATGCATTACTTAGAAAAGAATTAAAGAATCAAACAGCTTCAAGTACACTTCTTATAGTTGCACAGCGTATTTCAACTATTATGAATGCTGAACAGATTATTGTTCTTGATGAAGGTAAAGTAGTTGGTATTGGTACCCATGCTGAACTGTTAAAAAATTGTAAAACTTATCAAGAAATTGCTTTATCACAGCTATCAAAGGAGGAATTAGCATGAGAGAGCAAAATACAAAAACACAAACTCATCAAAAGAACCATGGTCAAATGAGAGGTCCTGGTGGAATGATGCGAGGTGGAGAAAAAGCTCGTGATTTCAAAGGCACAATGAAAAAACTTATAAAATATTTAAGTGTTTATAAGATTTCAATGATAATTGTATTTATATTTGCCGCAGCAAGTACTGTATTTGCAATAGTAGGTCCAAAAATTTTAGGAAAAGCAACAACAAAATTATTTGAAGGTGTAATGGCTAAAATTTCTGGCATAGGAAATATAGATTTTGATTATATCGGAAAAATTATGTTGATACTTATAGGGTTCTATTTAGTAAGTGCATCGTTTAGTTATATTCAAGGATGGATAATGTCTGGTGTATCTATGAAGGTAAGCTATAAATTAAGAAAAAATATTTCTGAAAAAATTAACCGCATGCCTCTTAAGTATTTTGATAGCACAAATCACGGTGAAGTTTTATCTCGTGTTACTAATGATGTTGATACCCTTAGCCAGACGCTTAACCAAAGTTTAAGTCAAATTATTACATCTGTTATAACTGTCATTGGAGTATTAGTCATGATGATTAGTATAAGTTGGCAAATGACTCTTGTAGCAATGGTTATTATTCCATTATCAATGATACTTATTATTGTTATTGTTAAGAACTCTCAAAAATTCTTTAAACAACAACAAGATTATTTAGGAAATGTCAATGGACACGTTGAAGAAATGTACGGCGGACACATAGTAATGAAAGCTTTCAATGGAGAAAAAGACAGTATAGAGAAGTTTGATAAAATGAACAATCAACTTTTTGGAGTTGCATGGAAGTCTCAATTCCTAACTAGTATAATGATGCCTCTTATGAATTTTATTGGAAATTTAGGATATGTAGCGGTATGTATTTTAGGTGGATGGCTTGCAGCAAAGAGAACCATCGAGGTTGGTGATATTCAAGCATTTATTCAATATGTACGTCAGTTTACACAACCACTTTCCCAAATAGCTAATATATCTAATATACTTCAACAAACTGCTGCTTCAGCAGAGCGTGTATTTGAATTTTTAGAACAAGAAGAGGAAGTTCCAGAAAACACAAATCCTGTTAAGCTTGAAAATGTTAACGGAAATGTTAAATTTAATAATGTACACTTTGGATATAATGATGATAAAATTATAATAAATAACTTCTCAGCTGCTATTAAACCAGGACAAAAAATTGCAATTGTTGGTCCAACAGGAGCAGGTAAGACTACTATGGTGAAATTATTAATGCGTTTCTATGACGTAAATAGCGGAGCAATACTAGTTGATGGACATGATATCAATGAATTCACACGTAGTGATTTGCGTTCTATGTTTGGTATGGTTCTTCAAGATACATGGTTATATAATGCTACTATAATGGAAAACATACGATATGGACGTCTTAATGCCACACAAGAAGAAGTAATAGCTGCAGCAAAAGCAGCTCATGTTGACAGCTTTGTTCATACATTACCAGGTGGCTATAACATGGTACTGAATGAAGAAGCTTCAAATGTATCACAAGGACAGAAACAATTATTAACTATTGCTAGAGCAATACTTGCAAATCCTAAGATACTTATTCTTGACGAAGCTACAAGTTCTGTCGATACTCGTACTGAATTGCAAATTCAAAAAGCTATGAATAATCTTATGAAAGATAGAACGAGTTTTATAATCGCTCATCGTTTATCAACAATACGTGATGCTGATTTAATACTTGTTATGCAAAATGGAGATATTGTTGAACAAGGAAATCACAATGAACTTCTTGCGAAAGCTGGCGTTTATTCTGAACTATATAACAGTCAATTTGAACACGAACAGGTTATCTAAATATATTGAAAATAAAGCCATCACATTGTTAAACATGTGGTGGCTTTGAAATATTTGATGAAAGTAGAGGATAGATAATGAAAATAGTGATAGTTAATTTTAGTGGAAAATTGAAAAATGGGAATGGAGAAAAAATAAGCTTATATATAAAAAAGCTATTATGTAAAAATGAAGTACAAATTATAAATTTTAAACAATTAAATATAAATTCATGCAATATGTGTAATTATGAATGTTTTGAAAAAATGAGTAGTTGTAGATATATTGATGATGATATAAAGTTTGTCTATGATTCATTAATTAATGCAGATTATAATATATATATTATACCAATATATAGTGATTATCCGTGTTCAAATTATTTTGCTTTCAGAGAAAGATCACAATGCTATTTTGATGAAGTAATTTATAACAAGTATAGCGTTATAAGAAAAAGTTTTATAATAATTGGAAATAGTGGATTTGAGAATACTTATAATATAGTACATAATGATTATAAAGATATAAATAGAGACAGTTTCTTGCAATTAAGTAGTAATAAATATTCAACTAAATCTATTAATGGAGATTTAATTACATTCGATGGTATTAAGTTAGAAATAAGTAATTTCATAAATAATAATTTTATAAAACTAGAATAGTTTAATTAAACATTACAGAGGCTTTTGATTAATTTAATAGTGTATTTAATATTCTCTAAAACTATGGTTTTAGGGAATTTTTATTTAAGTGGTGTTACTTTTAAGCATATAAAAGGGTAAATGATAAAGTTTGATTTATTATGGTAAATAATGTATAATAATGTGAAAATGGTTACTTACTAGTAATAGAATACATTATTATGTAAATAAAAAAATTATTTTGGAGGAAATTATGTCGACTTGGAATCCTTGGAAGGGATGTCATAGAAAAAGTGAAGGCTGCAAGCATTGCTATATATTTAGAGCTAATGATAGAAAGAAAATAGATACAAATATTGTTTATAAAACTGATGAATTTGATAAACCCTTACAAAAGGATAAAAAAGGTAATTACAAGATAAAACCAGGACAGATGGTATATTTGTGCTTTAATGCAGATTTTCTTGTTGAAGAAGCAGATGAGTGGAGAAATGAGATATGGGAAATAATCAGGATTCGTACTGATCTTACATTTATGTTTTTGACAAAAAGAATTGAAAGATTTTATATTGGATTACCTGAAGATTTTAAAGATAATTTCGATAATTTGATAGTTTGTTGCACTATTGAAAATCAAAAAAGAGCAGATGAACGATTGCCCATTTTTAAAGCTTTGCCAATTAAACATAAGATGATAACAATCCAACCAATGCTTGAAAGAATTGATATATCTAAATATCTTGATGATGATATTGAATATGTTGTTGTAGGTGGAGAGTCTGGAAAGGATGTAAGACCACTAAATTATGATTGGGTTTTGGATATTAGACAGCAATGTATTGACGCAAATGTATCTTTTGAATTTAGACAATTAGGTTCTATATTTATTAAGGATAAAAAAACTTATAATGTCCGAAAACAATACCTTTGTGCACAAGCTAGAAAGGCTGGTATTAATTATAAAAAATCATGATTAAATCATATTGACAATAAAAAATAAGATGTTATAATATTCTCATCCCCCAGGGGGGGATAAGGAGGATAATATATGTGTAATACAAATCATAATAAACATAAAGATACAAAAAAAGTTATTGACAGAATGTCAAAGGCTATAGGGCATATGGAAGCAGTCAAAAGAATGGTTGAAGATGGAAGAGATTGTAGCGAAGTCTTAATCCAAATATCAGCTGTCAAATCGGCTCTTAATAATATTGGAAAAATTATTTTACAAGATCATATAAATAATTGCGTTATTGATGCTGTGGAAAATGGTGACTTAAAGATATTAGAAGATTTAACAGAAGCAATTAATAAATTTGTCAAATAATATATTAGGAGAGCATAAATGAGAAACAATAATAAATCAATAGTATTAGCTATTTTAGCTGCAGCTTTATATGCAATTAGTTCACCTGTATCAAAGCTTCTATTAAAAGAAATACCACCAACAATGATGGCTGCTTTATTATATTTAGGAGCAGGAACTGGTATGCTCATTTTTGGAATAATACAAAAGAAATTTGGAAATAAAACAAATGAGTTGCATTTATCAAAAGATGAAATGCCTTTTGTAATAGGTATGATAGTTTTAGATACTGCAGCTCCAATTTTTTTAATGATAGGATTAACTTTAACTTCTTCTGAAAATACATCTCTTTTAAATAATTTTGAAATAGTGGCAACATCAATAATAGCACTATTTATATTCAAAGAAACCATATCCAAGAGATTATGGTTGGGTATAGGACTAATTACGCTGTCGAGTATTATACTATCTGTAGAAGATATTAGCAGTTTTTCTTTTTCATTTGGTTCAATTTTTGTCTTATTAGCATGTATTTGCTGGGGTTTTGAAAACAACTGTACTAGAATGCTATCCAAAAAAGATCCCTTAGAAGTAGTAATTTTAAAAGGATTTGGTTCTGGAATTGGATCATTAATAATTGCATTTATATTAAATGAAACTATCAATAATTTTACATATTTAGCGTTAGCATTAATTTTAGGATTTGTATCCTATGGCCTAAGCATTTTCTTTTATGTATATGCTCAACGTGAATTAGGCGCTGCAAAAACAAGTGCTTATTATGCTATTTCTCCATTTATAGGTGTTGCTTTTTCCTTTCTTATATTTAAAGATATACCTACTGTTTCGTTCATTGTAGCTTTAATGATAATGATTATAGCTACATACCTTGTTTCTACAGATAACAAATAAACCTGTTTAGTTTTGTATAATTTTATTTTGCAATTACATATGTAAATTTTGATAAAAAACTATTGACAAATAGTTTTTTTGTTATATACTTAGTTACATGAGTAACTAAGTAATTAGCAAGGAGGGTTAAATGAATCTAAATTTCGAAAGTAAAAAACCGATTTTTTTACAAATTTCAGAGCAAATAGAGGACGCTATTTTTGTAGGTACCTTTCCTGAGGAAACCCAAATACCTTCAACTACTGAAATATCAACGACATTCAAAATCAATCCTGCTACAGTATTGAAGGGGATGAATGTTTTGGTAGACAATAATATTATTTACAAAAGAAGAGGAGTTGGAATGTTTGTTTGTAGTAGTGCAGTAGATACAATCAGAAAAAGTAGAGAAAACAATTTTTACGACAATTACATTGTTAAACTTGTAGAAGAGGCTAAGAAATTAAAATTAAGCAAGGAAGATATTATTTCATTTATAGAGAGGGGATACACCGATGAGTATAGAAATTAAAAACGTTTCTAAAAATTTTGCAAAATTAAAGGTTTTGGATAAAATTAATATTAAATTGGAAGACAAAAAGATATATGGACTTTTAGGAAGAAATGGTTCTGGAAAATCAACTTTATTAAATATTATTTCTGACAGAATTAATAATTATGAAGGTGAAATCATAATTGATGGTGTTAATGGTAAAAATAGCGATACTTCTTTAGGAAAGCTTTATATAATGAGTGATTTGATGCTTTATCCTGATGGAATGACAGTTAAAAAAGCTTTTAAATGGACTAAAGAATTTTATCCTTCATTTGATATGGATTATGCTGTTGAACTTTCAAAAAAATTCAAGCTTGGACTTAGGAAGAAGGTTGATAAGTTTTCAACAGGCTATGCATCTATTTTTAAGCTCATAATTGGTTTATCGGTCAATACTGAATATGTGTTTTATGATGAGCCAGTGCTTGGTCTGGATGCAAATTTTAGAGAAATTTTTTATAAGGAATTATTATCAAATTTTGCTAAGTATCCTAAAACTATTATAATTTGCTCTCATTTAATTGATGAAATTTCAACTATTCTTGAGCATGTTTTTATAATAAATGAAGGAAAAATTATCATTAGTGAGGATATTGATGAATTATTGGATGGTGGCTTTACAATAACAGGAAATGCAAGAGTAGTTGATGAATTTATTAAGGATAAAAAGGTTATAGGTATAGAATCATTAGGAAACTTTAAGTCAGCTTATATTTATGAGCAAATTAATAAAGAAACTATTCCAAATGGACTAGAGATAAGCAAATTAGATTTACAAAAACTATTTATTGAATTAACAAATTGTTAGGAGGCAATTATGAAGCTTAAAGCATCTTTAAAATATTATGCAAGTGAATTTTTTCACTCAGCATCTATTTATTATATTATCATATTTATGATTACTATTTTAACTATTATTCTAAGTAAAACCACAAATATATTTAGAAATACACAAATAAAAGGACTGGAATTATGCTCAATTATTTTTATTTTCGTTACTGGACTAAATTCATTTAAAAGTGAATTTAAATTTTTTACACAGAATGGTGTTTCAAGAAAATCAACTGTAACATCTTTTATGCTTAGTGCCTCGTGTGTTGCAGTTATAGCAATCATTGATATAATAATTTCAGTTATTCTTGAAAACGTACTTGCTAACTATGAATCTATGTTCAATCAGATTTTTGTTAACAGATATAGTAGCTACAGTTTTTTATATTTTCTTGAGAATTTTGTATATCTAACAACATTTTATATGCTTATATTTATGGGGGGACATTTTATTTCATCACTTTATTATAAAATGAACACATTAATGAAGATTATTGTTTCAATTTTGCTGTTCATAGGTGCTAATATTGTAACAAGTTTAAATTATGCAGTATTAGGATTTGACTTATCATATTATATTAAATGTATATTCGGATATTATGGAAACACATTTAATCCAATACTAACGTCAATCATATCAATGATACATTTTATGGTTTATGGGTTTTTAACATTCATCTGTGTTAAAAACGTATCTGTCAGAGAATAGATATTAATAATAGGTAAATTTTTATTTTTATGTAAATTATAACATATCGATTATCTATATTGATATGTTATAATTTAATAAAACTTTTTAGGGATAAGACTGGTACTATTTTAACTAATTAAGGAAATAAATTATTACTTAACTAAAACAAATCAAATAAAAGCCAATTAAAACCATTAAAAAAACATAATAAGCCTAATATAATTTGATATATTCAATACAAGTTATTTAGGCATTCTTTTGTTTTAAAAAACTTGGTATGTATTTTGCTTATAATACTAATAATACTAATATTATAAGTAAATAAATTAATTTGTTTTAGGAGGAGAGTAATATGAATAATGAAAAAAAGAAAAGAAGATTTCAAGTACCAGATACTTATGTAATTATCTTTTTTGTAGTAGTTTTAGCCGCACTTTTAACATTTATTATACCACAAGGTAAATACACTACTGAAGAAATATCTTACAGTATGAATGGTGAAGAGAAAACCCGAACAGTTATAAAAGATGGTAGTTTTGAGTATGTATTAGATGAAGATGGCAAACCATTAAAAGATGGTATCGCTCTATTTGAACCTTATGGCGAAGTTGGTCTTTTTAACTATGCTTTTGAAGGTATGGTAAGCGGAGATAAATGGGGTTCAGCAGTTGGTGTTGTAGCTTTCATATTAATTATAGGTGGAGCATTTGGTATCATTCTTAGAACAGGTGCTATTGAAACTAGTATACTTAATATGATTAGCAAAACTCAAGGAAGAGAAAAGTTATTACTCCCTGTTATATTTGCTTTATTTTCATTAGGTGGTGCAGTATTTGGCATGGGTGAAGAAGCTATTCCATTTGCAATGATATTAATTCCTTTGGTTGTAGCAATGGGCTATGATTCAATTGTAGGTATTTTAATTACATATGTAGCAACTCAAATTGGTTTTGGTGCATCATGGATGAATCCATTCTCGCTTGCAATTGCCCAAGGTATTGCTGGTATTCCAGTGTTTTCAGGCTCAGCATTCCGTATAGTATTATGGTTTGTATTTACCGCTATAGGTATTGTTGCAACGATGTTATATGCAGCTAAAGTTAAAAAAGATCCTATGCGTTCTTTAGCACATGAATCTGACGAATATTTCCGTAAGGATTTTGAACAGAGAGGTAAAGAACAAACTAAGTTCCAAATTGGTCATGCATTAGTACTATTAACAATTGTTGTAGGTATTGTATGGGTTATTTGGGGAGTTATGAAAAATGGATACTATATTCCAGAACTTGCAACTCAATTCTTTATTATGGGTATTGTAGCAGGTATCATAGGTGTAATTTTCAAATTAAATGGTATGACTGTTAATGAGATGGCAAAAGCTTTTAAAGCTGGAGTTACTGATTTAGTAGGCGCAGCTATGATAGTTGGTATGGCACAAGGTATCATGCTTGTTTTAGGTGGTTCTGATCCAACAAGTGGAACAGTTTTAAATACTATTTTATATAAAATAAGTTCAGCATTTGTTGGATTATCTTCAACAGTTGCAGCAATTTTAATGTATGTATTCCAAACAATTTTCAATTTCTTTGTAGTTTCAGGTTCAGGTCAAGCAGCTTTAACAATGCCTATTATGGCTCCATTGGCTGATTTGCTTGGTGTTTCAAGACAAACTTCTGTACTTGCATTCCAATTAGGCGATGCATTTACAAATATTATAGTTCCAACATCAGGTTGCTTAATGGGAGTTTTAGCTGTTGCTAAATTAGATTGGGCAAAATGGGCAAAATTTGCGATTAAATTTGTAGGTATATTGTTTGTACTTTCAGTAATAGTAATGATAATTGCAAGCTTAACAGGATTTTAAAATTCACATAAGGAAGGATATAATATGATTAAATTAATAAAAAATGCTAATGTTTTTACTCCAGAACCAATAGGAAATGTAGATTTATTGATTTCTGATAATAGAATATGCAGGATAGAAAAGAACATTGATGAAAATAATGAATTAATTCAAGAAGTTATTGATGGAACAGGAAAGTATGTAGTACCTGGTTTTATTGATGGTCATGAGCACATTATAGGTGGGGGTGGAGAAGGTGGCTTTTCTACTAGAACACCTGAAGCTGTTTTGACTGATTTTACTTTAAATGGTATTACTACAGTAGTTGGATGTATTGGTACAGATGGCGTTACTAGAAATATGAAATCTTTGTACGCTAAGGCAAAAGGACTTGAAGAGGAAGGAATAAGTACATTTATCTATACTGGTTCTTATCATATCCCTGTTATAACTGCTACTGCAGATTTGATGACTGATATAATTATGTTAGATAAAGTTATAGGTGTTGGAGAAATAGCTTTATCTGACCATCGCTCATCACAACCAACATATGAAGAATTTTTGAGAGTTGTTTCTGATGCAAGAATTGGTGGTATGTTATCAGGTAAAGCAGGTATTGTTAATATACACTTAGGAGATAGCAAAAGATGTATGGATTTGATTGAAAAGGTTGTTGCTGAAACAGAAATACCAATATCACAGTTATGGCCAACACATGTAAATAGAAATGCTATGTTGTTTGAAAAAGCACTTGAACTTGCAAAAAAAGGTGGAACAATTGATTTTACAGCCAATGAAAATATTGACTATTGGGAAACCGTTAGTGACGAAGTTAGAGTAAGCAAGGGAATTAAACGTATGCTTGAAGACAATATAAGTACAGACTTATTTACAATTACATCAGATGGACAAGGAAGTTTTCCAATGTTCGATGAAAATGGCAATTATATTGGAATTGGTATTGGTAAAGCTAGAGCAATTTTAAAAGAAGTTAAAGATTGCGTTTTAAATTACAATATTCCATTAGAAATAGTTTTAAAAGGTATAACTACAAATCCTGCAAGGGTACTTAAATTAAAAAACAAAGGAAAAATCGAAGTAGGTTACGATGCTGATTTATGCTTACTTGACAAAAATACTCTAGATATTAACACAGTTATTTGCAAAGGCAAGGTAATGGTATCAAATGGTAAACCTATAGTTTTGGGTACTTTTGAGCAAGATATAGATACTGCGCTAAAAAAATAAAAAAATATTTTTTTTTATCACAATTTTATCAAAACTTCTGTTTATAATAATAATATCATTAAAAAATAATTAATGAAAATTATTGTAAAGGAGTTTTAAAATGATATTTAAGAAAAGCTTACTTGTCACAGTGGTAGTTTTTAGCTTATTGGCAGTGTCTTTTGTAAGTGCTTATGCAGTAGAAGTTGAAAATTTAGAGAATCTAGAATATTTTACAATAGGTGATTCTTTTCAAAAAATAAAAGCTAGAGCACACAGTTATATGACTAAAGAGCAAATTAATGCTCTTATAGAAAAATATAAAAACTTAACTGTAGAAGAAAAAACACAGCTAATAGAAAAATTTAAAGCAGAAAAAGAACAGTTAATTGAGAAGTATAAAAATTCAACAGCTGCAGATAGAGCTATACTTGTAGAACAACTAGAAATTTTAAGAACAGAATATAAAGCATTATGTAGAAGTTTGACAGCTGCTGAAAAAGAACAATTCAAGGAAGAATTTAAGCTTGAAATTAAAAATTATAAAAATGAACTAAAATCACAGCTAGATTGCTTAACTGAAGAGCAGAAAGAACAACTAAAAGCAGAAATATTAGCTTTGAAAGAAGAATACAAAGCTAAATTTGAAGATGCTACAACTGCTGAAGAAAAAGATAATCTTAATAAAGAATTGAAAAATAAAATTAGTGAATTAAGAGAAAAATATGGTTTGAAATTTGAACCTAAAAAACAAAACATGAAAATAAAACAAAAATTTAATTCACAACAACAAAATAATAAAGACAAGATAATCGAAAATCAAAACTAATTTGGAATAACAAAAATAGCATTTACTTGCAATAGGTAAATGCTATTTTTATAATTATTTGCTTGTTATATTATGTAAAAAGTTGTATAATTTCTAAATGTAAGTGGTATTAACAATGCCTATCAAGGAGGAAATATGAATAATATAGAAAAATCAATAAAATTTTTGAAAGACACTTTTGAAGATTGCAAATTTTTCAAAGAAAACGAAAGTAGTAAGCTCTATCGTATTGAACATTCAATTAGAGTAGCAAACATAGGTAAACAGATCGCTATTGAAGAAAATCTTGATGTTGAAGCATTAGTTATAGGCTGTATATTACATGATATAGGTTACGCACAAGAATTTACTTCGGATGATGATTATGTAAATCATGGAAGATATTCAGCTAAACTTGCAAGACCTTTTTTGAAATCTTTGGGATATGATGAAAGCAAAGTTGATGAAATATGCTATGGTATAGCAATACATGTTGATGATAAAGCGGATTTTGATGGTGAAAGAACTCCTTTAGCTTTAAGTATTGGTGACAGTGATAACATTGACCGCTTCGATGCATTTAGAATATATATGGATTTTGAAAATAGAAACTTTAGTGATATGCTAATAGATGATAAAATGATTTTATTGAACAATTCTATTGATAAGCTTAAAAAATATATGATTATGGATTTTGGTACAAGAACGGGTTTAGATATGTGGCAAGACAAAATTAAATATAGAATTGAGTACTCAGAAAAATTAAAGAGTCAGTTTGAGAACAGCAAAAAAGTTAATATAGTTGGATAATATGACAGTATCAAGAGTATATTCAAGAGCTTGTATTTTATCAATGGCTTTAGGTAGTTTATTATAGTTGCTTACATAATAAAATTTGTTAAGCTCAGATATAACAAAATTTAATTCTTTAGGGAGTAAGGTTACACTTACTCCTTTTTTATTGCATAAAAATATATTATACGTTGTATAAACAACAGATATGT
This sequence comes from Sedimentibacter sp. zth1, assembly GCF_017352195.1. NCBI lineage: Bacteria > Bacillati > Bacillota > Tissierellia > Sedimentibacter > Sedimentibacter sp. zth1. The sequence goes on from NZ_CP071445.1 coordinate 673,278, forward strand.
TTTTATAATTACGATATAGTAAGCATGTTGAAACTTAAAAAATAAGTTAAAACATAATATTTTGATTAAGAAAAATAAAATTATTATATATTTAAAGGAGAGAGAAATAATGAGCAATAATATGTTTTGTTATCAATGTCAGGAAACAGCTGGTTGTGTAGGTTGCACTAAAGCAGGAGTTTGTGGTAAAAGCGCAGTTCTTTCTAATATGCAGGATTTATTGATTTACGTTACAAAAGGACTATGTGAAGTAACAACAAGACTTCGTAAAGAGGGAACAAAAGTAAGCAAGGAAATAAATCATTTTATAACTTTGAACTTATTTACTACAATAACAAATGCAAATTTTGATGATGACGTGTTCTACACAAGAGTTAAAGAAACATTGAATTATAAAAATGAATTAATGAAATCTTTGAAAAATACAGAAAATTTACCTCAAGCAGCTCTATGGTCAGCTTTTTCTAATGGAGAAATGAAGAAAAAATCTGAATCTAATGAAGTAGGAGTATTAGCGACGGAAAATGAAGATATTCGTTCGCTAAGAGAACTTATTGCTTATGGACTAAAAGGATTAGCAGCATACTCAAAACATGCTAATACACTTGGTTATGACAATGAAGAGATAGATGTATTTATGCAAGAAGCATTTGCAAAATTATTGAATGATAATATATCATTAGATGAATTAGTTGCTTTAACTTTAGAAACAGGTAAATTTGGTGTTGACGGTATGGCTCTTCTTGATAAAGCAAATACTACTACCTACGGTAATCCAGAGATTACAAACGTTAATATAGGTGTAGGTAAAAAACCTGGAATACTTGTATCAGGTCATGATTTAAGCGATATAGAGCAATTGTTAAAGCAGACAGCTGGAACAGGAGTAGACGTTTACACTCACTCAGAAATGTTACCCGCTCATTATTATCCACAATTAAAGAAATACTCACACCTTGTAGGTAACTATGGAAATGCTTGGTGGAAACAAAAAGAAGAGTTTGAATCTTTTAACGGACCCATTTTAATGACAACAAATTGTATTGTTCCTCCAAAGGATTCATATAAAAAACGTATGTTTACAACAGGGGCGGCAGGCTATATTGGTTGTAAACATATTGAAGGTGAAGCAGGAACAAAGAAAGATTTTTCTGAAATTATAGAACTTGCAAAGACTTGTAAAGCTCCAACTGAAATTGAGAGTGGTGAAATTGTTGGAGGATTTGCACATAATCAAGTTCTGGCACTTGCAGACAAAGTAGTAGAGGCTATTAAATCAGGAGCAATAAAAAAATTTGTTGTTATGGCTGGTTGTGATGGTAGAGCAAAGTCAAGAAACTACTATACAGATTTTGCACAAGCACTACCAAATGATACTGTAATTCTAACTGCAGGTTGTGCTAAGTATAAATATAATAAATTAGACTTAGGTGATATCGGTGGTATACCAAGAGTTTTAGATGCAGGTCAGTGTAACGATTCATATTCATTGGCTGTGATTGCTCTTAAATTAAAAGAGGTATTTGGATTAGATGATATCAATGAATTACCAATCATATATAATATTGCATGGTATGAACAAAAGGCTGTCATAGTATTATTATCATTATTATATCTTGGTGTTAAAAATATTCACCTAGGTCCAACTTTACCGGCTTTTCTTTCTCCAAATGTAGTCAGTGTATTAGTAGACAACTTTGGTATAGCAGGAATTGGAACAGTAGAAGAAGATATGAAATTATTCTTTAGTGAAGAAGTATAATAAATATTAATTTATAAACAGAGTAAAATTTAAGCCTTTGTATATTATACAAAGGCTTTTTATAATAAATATTAAGTGACACACCAGTTAGAATATGATAAAATTCAATTATATATCAAATGAATGTGAATGGGAGTTGATTTTATGAATATTAAAAAGCCTTTTATTTGTTTTACTTTTTGCATTTTATTAATCTTTTTTTTACCAACTTTAGTTTATGCAGATTTTGGACCAAAGGATAGTTTAACAGTTTATGTTAAAAATCCTCCAGAAGAAAAGTACTATCTAGATTTGCTTTCAGAGTATAGTGAACCATATAACAATTTTCATGATGAAGAAAAATCAACATTAAATCAGGATATGATAAAGCTTTTATATTCATATAAGGATGAAGGTTGGATGCCATCATTGACTGAAGGAACAGGTGTTCCAATGTGGGGTACTTTAACTGGTGTTTATAAAAATGGTAAAATGGTACATGAGTTCGGCTATGTTGGAGTACCTGATACATATAGAATTATTATTGTAACAGAAAGTGGGAAGGTCACAGTCTCTGATATTCACACTAGGAAGGCACTTCAAAGCAGTATAACGTATAATTATGATACAAACACAGCGAAGATTCCATCCGTTTTATTTACTTATGTTATTCAATTTTTTACAACATGTATTCCAACGTTAATTATTGAACTTATTATATTATTACTTTTTAAGTTTAAATTAAAAGAAAATTATAGAGTGTTTTTTATAACTAATATAGTAACTCAAATGTTTCTAACATTAACGTTAGGTACAGCTTTAATCAAGCATGGATCTGTATCGGGATATTTAACACAATTTCCAGTAGAAATAATTATATTGATATTAGAAACAATTGTTTTTTCAAAATTACTTAAAGGTAATAGTATAAAAAGAAAAATTGCTTATGGAATAGTTGCTAATCTAGTAAGTTGGGGTGTGGGATTTTTCTTATTATCAAAGCAGTTTGAACTTTTAGTTTTATTATTATAATATATTTACAATCAAAGAAAGTTGTTTAGATAAAATTTATATGCTATAAGATTTTAATTATTTAATAGATTTGTGGAGGATTATGTATTTATGAATAATCTAATTTATCCTGTGAGTACAGAAGAATTCAAGAAAAAAGTTAGCATACGTTTTGATAATATACATGATGGTTTTAATAAATTCAAACATTTTATGATAGAGGATAAAACTGAAGAAGAAATTATAAACTATATAGAAGATATATATAATAAAAATAGTTTTGACAATTTCTATATTGACTTATATTTGAATAAAATAGATAAAAAAAATGAAGATAAATTTTTATTATTGCTATCAAATGAAGATAAGAAAATATATGGTAAGATAAAAACACAGTATAGTTTAGATACTGTATACTATAAAATAGATAAAAGTATTATTCCATTTATTACAAGATTAAGTACCAGAGAAGTATTATTTTGTACAATTTATGCTACTAAAGAATCTTGTACTATATGGGGCAACTATGATATGAAATTTCCAGTGTTTTTTAAATAAATGACATAAGATGGAGGATATTGTAGATTGTAAGGCATAAATATATTTACATAAGCATAATTATGTAAACTTATAGTAAGTTTTATATGTTTAAATGCAGATTTTTATAAATTCATATTTGAATTGCAAAATTTGTTCTTTAATGATAAAGTAATATAAAATATAAATAGGTAGGAGTAAATATGTTACTTGAAAAAGGAAGACCAAATAATTTGAAAAATAGACTAGAAAAAGAAATTAAAGTTTATGAACTATTAGATAGTCTTGGCATAGAGTATTATAGAGTAGACCATGAACCCCTTATGAATATGGAAGCATGTAAAGATGTAGACAATTTACTGGAAGCAACCGTATGTAAAAACTTATTTTTGCGTAATTCACAGAAAACTAAATTTTATTTACTGATGCTTCCAGGTGATAAGAAATTTGTTACAAAGGACTTATCTAAACAAATTGAGAGTTCAAGGCTATCATTTGCTGAGCCTGAATATATGGAGAAATTTTTAAACATAACACCTGGTTCAGTTAGTGTTATGGGACTTATGAATGATAAAAAAAATAGGGTTCAATTGTTAATTGATATAGATATACTAAAAGGTGAATATATTGGATGTCATCCATGTATCAATACTTCAAGTATTAAGTTGAAAACTAAACAACTTATTGGAATATTTTTAAAAGAACTTAAGCATGAACCTATAATAGTTAATCTATAAAAAAATTACTTTTTAGATAAAGTTAAGATATATAAGTTAAAATGTTAATAGTGCATTTAAAATAAGATTTATAATTTTATTAAGCTGAAAACTCAAATTTTATCTTTAAAAGTTAGGGGGAGTAAAAGTGGAGCAAATATTAGATAGTTATTTTCCATTTTGGAATAAATTATCAGATAGAGAAAAAAGAAGTATTGGTAAAGCAACAATAAATAAAAAATTTAAAAAAGGTAACGTTCTTTACAGCGAAGGTAGAAGCTGTACTGGTATAGAAATTGTAAAATCAGGTAGAGTACGTGTATTTATCATGTCTCCTAATGGTGGAGAAATAACGCTTTATAGACTTTTAGACGGTGATATTTGTGTTTTAAGTGCTGCGTGTATGATTAATAGCTTAGATGTTGAAATTAATATGGAATTTGAAGAAGATAGTGAAATATATTTAATTCCTAAAAATACTTATAAAGAATTAAGTGATAATAATAATATAGTTAAAGAATATACTTTAGAGCTAATATCAAATAGATTTTCTGATGTGATGTGGATTTTAAAACAAATTGTTTTTACGGGAATGGCCAATAGATTAGCAACTGCTTTAATTGATCATAGTGCATTAGAACAAAGTAATATATTACATATAACACATGAAAAATTAGCTAAAGATTTAGGTACTGCAAGAGAAGTAATTTCAAGGCTTTTAAAACAATTTGAAGTAGATAATATTGTTTCTTTATCAAGAGGGGTAATAACAATAACTGATACGAAAAAATTAAAAAGTATATAAAAAAGTTGCTAGGCAACTACGCGTTTTTTATAATAATCAAGAGTGTTGACATATTAAAATATCAACACTCTTATTTTTTTTATTTGGCTTTTGCTTTACAAATCATTTGTGTCATAGTTCCCATTGGACAGTAAACACACCATGTTCTAGGTCTAAACAGCACCATTGTGATTAAACCGAGAATAGTAGATGTAAGCATAAGACTATAAAATCCAAAAGAAAATTGTGCTATCCATGGTGAAACTGATACAGTATATGCAAAGTTCCAAGGCATTTTAAATGTCCACAACAACACAACTACTTGTTTTAAACTCTGAGTGCCAAAAAAGACTAAATATGTGTTGTAAATCATATTTGCAAACATAGTCATAAAAAATGTTAAAAACAAATATCTAAAAAATTTTGATTTTATCAAACTAGGGCAATTTTTATTTCTTGATAATTTGAATTTACTTCCTATAATTTCTAATAATTGACCCCTTCCGCAATAATTATTGCAATATGCCTTGCTACCAGTTGTAATTGATATTATAAGCGGTATAAAGAAGCATAGCAAGCCAATCCAGGCAAACAAAATATTAAAAAAGCCTAATATTAAATAAGTCAGTGAAAATATCCATAGGTAGTCATACCATTTTTTTTGCTTTTTCATTATACTTCCTCCAATTCTATAATTGATGCAGGACAAATTTTTTTGCATAAACCACATCCTATACATGCTTTTTTATCAACAACAGCATGTATTCCTTTAAAAATAATTATTGCATTTCTAGGGCAAACTTTAATGCAGCAGCCACAGGCTACACATACGTCTTTATTAATACAAGCTTTTCTCATAAAACCTCCAAAAAAAGTGATATTTTATTATATTAATAATTAAAGCATTCTGTAAGTGACTTTATTACATTAAATTATATATATTGATTATAAAACATATTGACAACTAAAAATAACTGAATCATATTGTAAGATTCAGTTATGTATCACTTAATTATAAGTTAGTTATATATTTACCAATAAATTCTTTATTATATCGTGTAAATTATCTAAATTCGAATCTAGATAAAAGTGATTACCTTCAAATCCCTTTATTGTGAAATTCTTGTTGGTATAATTTTCCCAACGTTCTAGATTTGCAACTTCAATAGTATCTTGCTTTCCATAAAATACAGCTATATCACAGTTGATTTTTTCTTTTCTTTTTTTATATTGATATGCTTCAAACATTTTAAAATCACTTCTCATTATTGGTAAGAATACATCAAGTATTTTCTTGTTTTCTAGTACGATTTTTGGAGTTCCTCCCATTTCATATACATGTTGTACAAATTCGTAGTCATCAAATTGTGCTATCTTATTTCTTCGGGGAATAAATTCTGGTTCTTCTACACTTGATAAAAACAAATATTTTGGTGTAGGAAAATTGTTTTCTACTATTTTATAGTACAATTCATATGTTAATAGACTACCCATACTATGACCAAATATTGCATAATTTCCATCTAATATTGTGTCTTTAATATTTTCAAATATATCTCCTACAGCCTCTTCTATTGAGTTGTAAAGTGGATCTATAATTCTATAACCTCTTCCGCTAAGTTTAACTGGTACAACCTCTATAATATCCTTAAGTTTTCTTTTTAGTTTAAAATACATTGATTCTGAGCCACCAGCACATGGCAAACATAATAGTTTCATATTATTTCCTTTTGTTAAGTTTTCTTCAAACACTTTAATTATACCACAAGGTTATAAATTGTAAATATAAAAATTAATATCAGAATTATAAATAAGTTAGTTGAAATTTTACAAAATAAATGATTAAATATATATATACATTAGTATAGGAGGGAATATAATTTGAAAATTTTACATACAGGGGACTGGCATCTAGGCAAAAGCTTAGAGGGTCACAGTAGAATGGATGAACAAGAGCTATTTCTCAATGATTTTGTACAAATAGTCGAAAGAAATAATGTAGACTTCGTAATTATTGCGGGTGATATATATGATAGTAGTAATCCACCAGCTCGTGCTGAGAAAATGTTTTACAATACTTTAAAAAAACTTTCAAAAAATGGGGAGAGGTTGACACTTGTTATAGCTGGAAATCATGATAGCCCGGAAAGACTAGTTGCAGCCGGACCTCTTGCAATGGAGCATGGAATTATAATGGTTGGAACACCAAAAACAGTTGTTGGAATTGGTGAATATGGAAAACATAAAGTTTTGAATTCTGGTGAGGGTTTTATAGAAATTGAAATTAATGGTGAGAGAGCTGTTATATTGACAGTACCTTATCCAAGTGAAAAAAGATTAAATGAAGCTTTGTACGGTGATATGGATTCTGACGAAGAAAGACTTGAAGCATATGGGGATAGAATAAAAGAGTTATTTAATAAATTAAGTAAAAATTATAGAGAAGATACAATAAATTTAGTTGTTTCACATTTATTTAGTATGGGTAGTGAAGAAAGTGGTTCTGAGAGAAGTATTCAGTTAGGTGGAAGCTATATCGTTGATGGAAGTTGTTTCCCTAATAATGCTCAGTATATTGCACTTGGACATGTTCATAAGCCACAAATAGTACCCCATACAGATAAAAGAGCAAGATATTCAGGTTCGCCACTACATTATAATAAAAAAGAAATATCTTTTACAAAAAAATGCTTTGTCATAGATATAGAGGCAGGAAAACAAGCAGATGTTAAAGATATAAATTTTAAAGTTTATAAACCTATTGAAATTTGGAAATGTAATAATTTAGATGAAGCTCTTGAAAAATGCGAAGAAAATAAAAATAGAGATTGCTATGTATATTTAGAAATAAAAACTGATAGCTACATAAAAGAAGATGAAATAAAGGCTCTAAAGGATTTAAAAGATGATATACTTGAAATTACTCCTATAATAAGTGGTATAAATGATGATAATGATGATTCTGTAAGATTATCAGAGCAAACATTTGATGAAATATTTAGAAGTTTTTACAAAAAAGAAAGAGGAGTAGATGCAGATGATGAAATAGTTGAGCTTTTGCAATCTATACTTATGGGAGATGAAAATATAAATGAAACCAATTAAACTTAAAATTAAAGGATTAAATAGCTTCATGGATGAACAGGTTATTGATTTCAATAAGCTTGCTGAACGTGGCTTGTTTGGCATATTTGGCCCTACTGGAAGTGGTAAATCAACAGTTTTAGATGGTATTACATTAGCCTTGTATGGTGAAGTTGCTAGAAAAAGTAGTAATTTTATAAATACGAATATGGGAAACTGCAATGTAAGCTATGAATTTTCTATATCTTCAACAACTTGTAAAAAATATTTAGTTGAAAGAGAATTTAAGATTGATAAAAAGACTAAAAATCCTCGTTCGGGGAAATGTAAGGTAATGGATATAACAAATGCTGAGCCTGTAGTACTTGCAGACAAAGTTACTGATGTAACAGCTGAGTGTATAAAAATAATCGGATTGAATTTAGAAGATTTCACTCGAACAGTAGTTCTTCCTCAAGGGAAGTTTAGTGAATTTTTAAAGCTTGAAGGAAAATCCAGACGTGATATGCTTGAAAGACTTTTCAATTTACAGCAATACGGAGATAATTTATCTAGCAAGCTTTCAAGAGAAATTATATCTAAAAAAGCAGAGAACACTTTTTTAAACGGAAAGCTTTTTGGATTTGAACATATAAACGAGGAGAATTTAGAGAAATTAAAGGCTGATTCATTAAATACTAAAAATGAGTATAATGAAACTTTGCAAAAATCTGAACTTGTAAACAAGAAATTTCAAGATAATCAACAATTATGGAATTTGCAAACTGAGCTAAATAAATATAATATTGAAAAAAATAATATGCTTGAACAAAAAGAGGAAATAGAAAATAACACTAGTAAGGTTAAACTTGCACAAGCTGCATTGAGAGTAGTTCCATATATTCATGCATACAAAAAAACAACAGATGGCATAAAAAGGGTTACAGAACAGTTAGATGATGCAAAAATTGTTTTGTTTAAAACTAAATCGGATAAAATTGAAGCAGAGAATAGACATAATATAGTTAAAGAATTTAGAGAAATAAATGTACCTTTATTAAATACAAAAAAAGATAAAGCTCTTGATGCAATAAATTTATATAAAGAATTAGATAACACAAAACTTGAAATAAACAAACTTAATAAGGAACAAGAAGTCCTTTTAGATGAAATGAGTATAAATTATAATGATTTAACTACTGTTAAGCAACAAATAAAACAAATTGATAAGAAAATTGATGGTTTAGAAAATAAAACTGAAAGCTTAAAGATAAATAATGAGTTTAAACTTGATATAATAAATGGATTAAATCTATCTAAAGATTTTAAAAAATCAAAAAATGATTTCCAAGATAAAACTTCAAGACTTGACAAAATAATTGGTGTTATTGATGAAAGCACTAAAAAATTGCTTCAACTTAAAAAAGAATTAGATAAATTAAATTTAATAATCAATGAAAAGCAAAAATCTTTGAATGAACTAGAAAAAGCAAATCCATGCAGCCAAAATTCACTTCTTGATTTGCAAAAACAAATTACCATTAAACAGGATTTATTTAATAAATATGATACATACAACAAAGATTTATCTAGGTATAGTGAAGAATTTGCTAAATATAATACAGATTTAGAAAAATGCAAATTAACGAGCGAAAATATAGAAAATAACATTTCAATTATTAAAAATTACATAAAGGATGCCGAGGTCGAAATTTTAGCTATAAAATTAAGGAATGACTTAAATAAAACTGGTGTTTGTCCAGTTTGTGGTTCAATAGAACATCATCTAGAAAATGTTAAGCATATAGATGTTTCTAACATAGAAGAATTAAATCAAAAACTCAAAAACTTAGAAAATGAAAAGCTAGCGATTTTAAGAAATATGACTGCATATACTACAAGAATTGAAGATTTAGTAGAAAATATTGAGTACACTAAGAAGCTTATTAAAGATTTAGGAGAAGATTTTAAATCTGTAACAGTAGATGATTTAAAAGCAAAGTTTAATACCGTAAATGAGAGTTTAGATAGGAGTAATGCCTTAAAGGAAGAACTAATTGAATTAAATAACAAAAAAATTTCTGTAGACAGCAATGTTAAAAATATATTAGAAAATATACAAAAATATATTTTAGATAAAGAATTATTGGCAAAAGAATTGCAAATACTAAATAAATCTTTAGAAAAACTTTCAAATAACTATAATAATGTTGCAAGCAAAACAAATGTTCAGGATTTTCAAATGAAATATGAAGAGATTAATGAAATAGAAAAACAAAGAGAAGAATTATTATCAATTATAAAAACTGATAGAGAAAAATCAAATGTTCTAAATCAAAAGCAAAAATTGTTAGAAAATAAATTGAACATCCTCGAACAAAACAAAGTTAAAATAATAGCTACACTCCAACAAAAAAATAATTATATAGATAAAACAAAACAAACTATTATTGAAAAGGTTGGTGATATTGACGATATCAAAGTATATTATAAAGCATTAGAGACAGAAATTGAAAAAATCAATAAAAAATTTAATGCTGCTGAAATTTACTTAAACTCATGTCAACAAAAATATGATTTAGCTAATGAAACATACATTAGAATATCTACTAATCTAAACGAGTTAAATATATCTAAGGATCATGATAAAACATCTATGCAAGAAGCTTTGCTTGAAGAAGGATTTAATACTATTGAAGATGTTAAAAAATGCTACTTAGAGAGACCGGCTGTAAACGAATTTGTTGAAATAATTGAGAAATATAAAAATAATCTTGCCAAAATTGAGGGTTCTATAGAAAGCATTTGTTTGAAAATTAATGATAAGCATATAGACGAGGCTCAATGGATGGAAATACAAAGCTTAAAAATAGAAACAGACAACAAATTAAAAGAAATAAACGAAACAAGAATTAATTTGGATAGAAAACTAAAGGAATTTGAAAAAAAATTAGTTGAAATCAACGATTTGCTAAAGCAAAAGGAAAAATTATCACATCACCTTGCTCTTCTATCGGACTTAGAAAAATTATTTAAAGGTAAAAGATTTGTTGAATACGTAGCTTCCACAAGACTAAAATATATTTCAATTGAAGCAGATAAAAAGTTAAAAGAAATATCATCTGGCAACTACGGACTTGAGGTTGATAAAAATGGGAAGTTTATAATTAGAGATTATAAAAATGGGGGAGTTACTAGAGATGCATCTACGCTATCAGGTGGTGAAACATTTATAGCATCACTTGCACTTGCACTTGCTCTTTCTGCCGAAATACAGCTAAAAGGTACTGCACCCCTTGAATTGTTTTTTTTGGATGAAGGCTTTGGAACACTTGACGATGAACTATTAGAAGTTGTTATGTCATCAATTGAGAAAATTCATAATGACAGATTAAAAGTAGGTATTATAAGCCATGTAGAATCTATTAAAAACAGAGTTCCGATCAAATTAATTCTTACTCCTGCCGAATCTGGCAGAGGTGGAAGTAAGGTTAAGCTTGAAAGAAGTTAAATATAATATTGAAAGGAAGATAATTAGATGCATAAATATAAATGCTTAGTGCTAGACCATGACGATACAGTTGTAAAAAGCACTCCACAAATACACTATCCAGCTTTTATGGAAACACTAAATAAATTGAGGCCGGAATATAAGCTTACATTAGAAGAATTTGTAATGTATAATTTCGAACCGGGTTTTCTAGAAATGTGCTACGACATATTTGGGTTTACTCAGGAGGAAATGAAGTTACAAGAGGAACATTGGATAAAGAAAGTTAATAAAAAAATACCAACCTTCTACGAGGGTATAGGTGAAACAATAAAAAAATTTAAAGCAGATGGAGGAATTATCTGCGTAGTTTCTCATTCGTTTTCTAAAATTATTGTTAGGGATTATGTATCCAATATAAATTTCGAACCTGATATGACTTTTGGATGGGAGTATGAGAATGATAAAAGAAAGCCAAATCCTTTTCCATTACAGGAAATTATGCGAAAATATAATTTGCAACCCAGGGATTTATTGATGGTTGATGATTTAAAACCAGGCTATGATATGGCCAAAAAATGTGGTGTAGACTTTGCATATGCTGGATGGTCATGTAATATCAATAAAATTAGACAATTTATGAAGCAATATAGCGATTTTTATTTTGAGGATGTAGCATCATTTGATGAATTTTTATATAAAAAATAATAGTTTTTTTAAAAATCAAGAACGCAATTTATCTTTACTAATATATGTTTGCTATATATAATTACAGTATAATGATGAAATATTTTTACATTTGGAGGAAATATGAGGATAAGATTTAAAAAAATTTGTTTGTTAATATTAATATTAGTTATTCTAATGTTTAATACTGTTTACGGAGTAGAATATGAATCATTTTATAGTTTTAATATAACTAATAGTCCAGATAATTATATTACTTTTAATATTGATGGAAATACATTAACTATTGATGGAAAAATTTTAGTACCTAAAAATCAAAACTATGCAATGATTAAAATCAATAATTCTAAAGAAGTAGTTGATTTAAATTCAAACAAAGAATTTACTTATAAATATAATCTATCTTCACTAACAAGTGATATTGTTGAATTAGAATTGTATTTTTCAAATACAAAATATGGTACATATCAAGGCATTATAAATGGTAAAGATATAGTTTTACTTAATCAAAATAATAAGTGGAAATTTATTTCAAATAAAATGGTATATCAAAATAATAATAATATAAAAGAAGGCTGGATTAACCCAGTAAATTGCCTTCATAGTGATTTTGAAAGCGAACTAAAAGACTTAGTAAATAATATAATAAAGGGTGCAAAATCAGATTATGAAAAAGCATATCTAATACATAACTGGGTTAGCGAAAATATTTATTATAATTTGGACTATTATTATAATCAACTTACAGAAGACATAGTTTATGACACCATATCAGTTATAAAAGAAAGAACTACTGTTTGTGAAGGATATGCTAATTTAACAAATGATTTGATGAGAATTGCAGGCATTCCCAGCATTAAAGTTACGGGTTATGCCTTGGGTATGTCAACAAATGGGGCATGGAATGAAAGCACAGAAAAAATCAGTGATTCTAATCACGCTTGGAATGAAGTTTTTATAGATGGCAAATGGATTATGATTGATACCACATGGGATTCCGGTAATGACTATACTGATAATAAATTTAACTATGGTGGATTAAGATTTCCTAGATATTTTGATACTTCGTTAGAATATTTCTCAAATAGTCATAAAATTTTGTCGAGACCATACGCTACTTTAACAAATACCCCTGCTAATTGGGCAATTAAAGAGGTTTCTGTAGCTCTATCTAAAAATTTAATACCTTATACAATTCAAAGTAAATATAGTAACAATATTACTCGATTAGAATTCTGTGAAGCTATAGTAAATATGGTTGAAGAAAAAACTAATTCATCAATTGAAAAAATAATAGCTCAAAATTCTTTAATTATTAACTATGAAAAATTTAAAGATACAAAGGATATTAATGTTCTTTTTGCCAATACTTTAGGTATAGTAAATGGCAAGTGTGAATATTTCGATACAAAGGGTTTTATTACGAGGCAAGAAGCAGCAGCAATGTTGCAAAGAACTGCAAAGGCTTTAGGTATGGATGTAAATATAGAAAATAATTTGACATATAATGATAGTACATCAATTGCTAATTGGGCAGTTGATGCAGTAAACTTTGTTTCAAACGTTAGGGATAAAGAGAACAACAAAGCATTGATGAATGGAATGCAAGACAACACATTTTCACCAAAAAACTACTATACAAGGCAACAAGCTATCATTACAATTGTAAGACTTTTTAATTCACTTTAAATAGTATGAAATAAAGAAATACATATTTTTAACTTTACACGTATAATTTTTTTATTTAATGTAATAATTATATAAGTAATATAAGGGATGTGATTACATATGAAAATTGGAATAATGACTGATATACACAATAATATAATAGCATTAGAAGAAATTTTAAAAGTTTTTGAAAAACTAAAATGTGATAAAATAATTTGCTGCGGAGATATAATTGGAATTGGACCTGAACCTGAAAAATCCATCAAAAAAATCATGAGTATACCCAATTTAATATGTGTATGTGGCAATCATGAAGGGTATTTAACTAAAGGAATAACAAGAGATTATTTACCAAAAATGTATGGGAATGAAGTAGCACACCATGAGTGGGAACATGGATTGTTGAGTGAAGAGTCAAAAAACTTTATTAAAAATTTACCAAATTCAATTAGTATTAATTTAAATGGTTTGAAAATATATATATCACATTATGCTCTTGATAATAATAGTAACTGCTTATGTATCTGTCCAAAGCCAACTATTTTAGATTTGCAAAAAATGTTTAATTACATTGATGCGGATGTAATATTGTATGGACATGACCATTTTGGTTCAATTATTAAGAGTGACAAAACGTATTATATAAACTGCGGCTCACTTGGTTGTCCAGGAAAACTTAAAAACATTGCAAAAGCAGCTATTATAAATATTAAAGATAACGATATAGTACTTGATAATTTAGAAATTGAATATGATGTCGAAGAGGTTGTATCAAAAATAAAAGATCTTAAGTATCCTGCTTATGAAGAAATTATTAAAATGTTCTATGGAATTAAGTAGATTTTTATATTATCTTTAAACCTCTTTTTCGCTATCCTATCTTTTTCCTCCAATAAAAAATAAAGCGACTGTGCCGGGGCCAGTGTGTGAACCAATTACAGTGCCTACACTGTTTATCATTACCTTCCCGTTTAAATTTTTAAAAGTGGCTTCAATCAAGTCAGCCACTGCACGTGCGTCATTTAAACAAGCAGAATGCGAGATAAAACATTTACCACTGTAGTTTAAACCATTCTGAGCATTGACTTTCATTTTTTCTACAATTTCATAAATGACTTTCTTTTTTGACCTGATTTTCTCTCTCGGAATCAAATGTCCCTTATCATCCATGTTTAAAAGAGGACAAATACCTAAAATTGTACCAAATAATCCTGCTGTTTTAGAGATTCGACCACCTTTTATATATGATGTTAAATCTGTTGAAAAAAACCAGTGATGAATAAGTAACTTATTATTTTCTGCCCATTTGTGAACTTCTTCATAAGATGCACCATTGTCCCGCATATCTGTCAGCATTTCAATAAGAAGCCCATAACCCGAAGATGCTCCCAAAGAATCGACAATTTCAATTTTTCTATTTGGATATTTGTTTAAAAGATCATTTTTGGCAATGTTTGCCGAATTATAAGCACCGGATAAACCAGATGATAAACTTACATGTAGTATGTCTTTCCCAGCTATTAAAAGTGGTTCAAAAAACTCTATAAACTCCTGAACATTAACCTGAGAAGTTGTAGCTTGGGAACCAGTAGAAATTTTTTCATAGAATTCCTTATAAGGCATAGACTTCCCCAAATCATCCTGATATTGTTTCCCGTCTATACTAAAATGAAAACATACATACTGTATAGACTTTTCCTGAAAATATTCATTCGGCATATCTGCTGTTGAACAGCAGGTTATAGCATATTGTTGCATAATTTTATTCTCCTATTAGAAATCACGATTGCTTCTGTTTGAAATTTAGAAGCTTTACTCATTATATATTATATCCTTCCAATAAGTCAATCTATACTGACATTAGAGTCAATAAACATACTTTCTTAAGTAAGTTTTTTAATATTATAATACGTAGTAAGTATTTTCTTTATATCCATAGGTGTTTCTGATTCTAAATATAAAGTATTTTTTTCTCCCAAATACAGAGATTTAATATCTACGTAGCTGGAAAGGGTACAGTAAATATCTTCAAGTATTCCTATTGGCGTTTTTGAAGCCCTGATGCTTGTAATAATTTTTTCATTATATGAAATGTTGCTGTTATCTAATATTTTTCGTGTAGAAACAATAATATCCTTAGTTTGAATGTAGTCACAGCCTACAATAAACTTATATACATTCTGATTACCACCGTTATAAAGAAACAAAAATCCATCTATATTAATATTTTGTTCAGCAATTGATTTTAGTAAATTGCATATATTTGCATTACTTAAAACAACTGTAAACTGAAGCTTATAATCTATATCTAAATTAATATTTTCTGAATTTTTCTTTTTTAATATATTCATCAACTTCTCCCCCTTAAATATATGTATATAAAATGATATGTTTTTTAGTTATAATTGTTACAGTTTGCAAGTTTCTAAAATAATGTAATTCATAAATAATTAATAATAATTATATGAAAAATTAATTGTATAGATGTATAATTTAAATGATTTATTGTATAAATTATGTAAATCTTGCTATAATAATAATAGACTTTTATTGAGGAGCACTAAATCATTGAAAATACTTAATTTATTTAAAAATAAAGTAAAATTTCCACCAGAACAGTTAGAACAACTATTTTATGCTTATGCTATACCTATCCTGAAAAATAAAAATATGATGACTACAAAGGAATATTGCCAACATGGAAATACATCGTGTTATTTGCATAGTATTTCTGTTGCATATTATAGTTTAAGACTTGCTAACGTACTGAGATTAAATTATGATTTAGAGAGTTTGATTAAGGGAGCACTTTTACATGATTATTTCTTATATGACTGGCATAAAAAAAGCAAAAATCACAGATTACATGGGTTTTCCCATCCAGTAGTTGCACTAAAAAACGCAAAAAAGGAATATGTATTAAACGATATAGAAACAGATATAATAATAAAACATATGTTTCCATTAACAATTTTACCTCCAATATATAAAGAAAGCATTTTAGTTTGCTTAGTTGATAAAATTTGTAGCATTAAAGAGGTTTTTTACTTTGGATTACAGAAAATATATCATATTGAATTAAAGATAAACTTGTATACCACTATATAGTTTACATAGTGGAAATTATGTAAACTATTTCATAAAACCATAGGGATATTTTAAAAAATTCTGACTTACATTTATCTTCTATGGTTTTTATTATGCATAAAAATTATCATTATATAGACATATACATGTATAGCAATACTTGCAAAATAAGTTTCTTATTGAAGAAATTTGTTTATAATGATATAATATTTTAGATATAATATTTTGTGTATTTACACATCGGAGGAAATTTTATGAGTAAAACTTTTCATATTTTAACATACGGCTGCCAAATGAATGAACACGATTCAGAAAAAATATGTGGTATGTTAAATTCAATTGGATATAAAGAGATAGATAATAACAATGCTGATTTGGTTATATTAAATACTTGTTTAATTAGAGAGAACGCAGCACAAAAGGTTTTCGGAAAATTAGGAGAGCTTAAAGGCTTGAAAAGAAATAATCCTAATATGTTAATTTCAGTTTGTGGATGCATGATGCAAAAAGATGATGTAAGAGAGAAAACTCTTAAGCAATGTCCATTTGTAGATATAATTTTTGGTACTAACAATATACACGAATTACCTGAATTGATTAAGAAAGCTCAAACTGAAAAATTAAAAGCTGTTCATATTATAGAAAATACAGTTGAAATTCATGAGGAAATGCCTAAAGTTCGTAAATATAAACATAAAGCACTGATTAATATTACTTATGGTTGCAATAATTTTTGTACTTATTGTGTAGTTCCTTACACAAGAGGTAGAGAGAAGAGTAGAGAACCAGAGGATATTTTAGCAGAAATCAAAGATTTAGCATCAAATGGCTGCAAGGAAGTAACATTACTTGGACAAAATGTGAATTCATATGGCAATACATTGTCTAGAGATTATAGCTTCGCTGATTTACTGTATGATATAAATAAAATTGATGGAATTGAATTTATCAGATTTATGACATCACATCCAAAAGATTTATCAGATGATTTAATAAAAGCAATAAAAGAATGCGATAAAATATGTAATCATGTTCATCTTCCTGTTCAATCGGGTAGTACAAAAGTGCTTAATGAAATGAATAGAAGATACACTAAGGAACACTATTTAGGCTTAGTTGAGAAAATAAGAAGAGAAATACCTGACGCGGCAATAACTACAGATATTATTATTGGTTTTCCTGGTGAAACAGAGGAAGATTTCTTAGAAACTGTTGATTTAGTTAAAAAGGTAAAATATGAATCGGCATTTACGTTTCTATACTCTATTAGAGAAGGAACAAAAGCCGCAACTATGGAAAATCAAATACCTGATGATATAAAACATGATAGATTTAATAGATTACTTGAAGAATTATATCCAATCGTTCTTGACAAAAATAAAGAATGTATAGGTAAGACATATAGAATCCTTATAGATGGAGTTAGCAAAAACTCAGATGATTATTTAACTGGTAGATCTGAGCATTTTAGACTTGTTCATTTTAAAGGTGATAAAAGCTTAATTGGTAAAATTGTAAATGTTAAAATAGATAGTGCAAAGACATTTTTCTTAGAGGGAACTATTCAAAAATAAATTTTAATAATTGTTAATGCTTGGAGGGAGATTTTCATGGGATGTAAAGTAACGCCTATGATGCAACAATATTTAGATCTAAAAGAAAATTATAAAGATTGTATCGTTTTATATAGACTTGGTGACTTTTATGAAATGTTCTTTGACGATGCTTTAGTAGCATCAAAAGTGTTAGAGATTGCGTTAACAGGCAGAGATTGTGGATTAGAAGAGAGAGCTCCAATGTGTGGTGTTCCTCATCATGCTATAGATAATTATATACCAAAGCTTATTGAAAATGGCTTAAAGGTTGCCATTTGTGAACAAATGGAAGACCCAGCAACGGCAAAAGGAATAATAAAAAGAGATGTTATTAGGGTTGTAACGCCAGGTACTATCACAGATCAAAATATGCTTGATGATAAATCCAATAACTATTTACTTTGCATATACAAGGTTAATAATGGCTTTGGTTTAGCATATGTTGACGTTTCTACAGGTGATTTACTTGTAACTGAATATGACGAGGTAAATACTGCTGTGTTGACAGATGCACTTATTGGTGAAATTATTAAAATTAATCCATCAGAAATAATTTCAAATTGTCTTATTCAAAATAATATTGTAAATAATAAAATCAATTGTATTAATAAGATTAATAATTTTGAGGAATACAAGCACCTAATTTTAAAACATTTCAATATAGTATCATTAGATGTATTCGGAATTTCAGATAATAAAAATTCTATTATGTCACTTGGAATGCTGATTGAGTATTTATATAGTACTCAAAAGATTTCACTAGACCACATCAATAAAGTTCAAAATTATAAAATTGGTGACTATGTACTTTTAGATAGTAGTACAAGAAAAAATCTTGAACTATCTGAAACAATTCGTGGTAAAAAAGGACAAGGTACTCTTTATCATGTACTTGATTATACTATGACTGCGATGGGTGGTAGACTTCTTAAAAAATGGATAGAAGAGCCATTAAGAAATAAAATTTTTATCAATGAAAGACTTGATGCAACTTCTGAGCTATATGAAAATGTACTGGTATCTAATAATATCAAAGAATACATGAAAAAGATTTATGATATTGAAAGGCTTATTGGAAGAATTGTTTATGGTAATTGCAATGGACGTGATTTAATTGCTCTAAAGCAGTCAATATCTAATTTACCAGACTTTAAATCAGAGTTATCATTTACAGAATGTAAAGTAATAAAAGATATATATGAGAAGTTTGACGTATTAGAGGATATTTTTGATTTACTTGATAAATCAATCATCGAAGAACCTCCTATTTCTGTCAAAGAAGGTGGAATTATAAAGAGCGGCTTTAATGCTGAATTAGATGAAATAAAAGAAGTATCTATAAATGGTAAGGCTTGGATTAGCAATTTACAAAATACTGAACGTGAAAGAACAGGCATCAAAAATTTAAAAATTGGTTATAATAGAATATTTGGTTATTTTATTGAAATTACTAAATCAAATATTAAAAACGCACCGGATTATTATACTAGAAAGCAAACTCTTGCTAACTGTGAGAGATTTGTTACTCCTGAATTAAAAGAAATGGAATCTAAGATTTTAAATGCTGATGAGCAAATTATGAAACTTGAGTATAATTTGTTTTTAGAGGTTAGACAATATATCAAAGAACAAATAACTCGTATTCAAAATACAGCACATAATATTGCAATAATTGATACAATCAATTCACTATCAATTGCAGCTGTAAAAAATAACTATGTTAGACCAAATATAAACACTTCTAATCATATAAATATAATTGACGGTAGACATCCTGTTATTGAAAAAATTATTAAAAATGAAATGTTTGTTCCTAATGATACTCATATTGATAATAACAAGCTTAGAATGTCAATAATTACAGGTCCTAACATGGCTGGTAAATCAACTTATATGCGTCAAGTTGCTTTAATTGCTCTAATGGCACATGTTGGAAGCTTTGTTCCAGCAAAAGAAGCAGATATATGTATTGTAGATAAAATTTTTACAAGAGTTGGTGCAAGTGATGATTTAGCTCAAGGTCAAAGTACATTTATGGTTGAAATGTCTGAGGTTTCTAATATTTTAAATAATGCTACGAAAAATAGTTTATTAATTCTTGATGAAATAGGCAGAGGAACGAGCACGTACGATGGACTTAGTATAGCATGGTCTGTTGTTGAATTTATTACTAAAAATATTGGTGCCAAAACTTTATTTGCTACACATTATCATGAGTTATCAGAACTTGAAGAAAAACTTGATTGCATAAAAAATTACAGAATACTAATCAAAGAGTCCGGCGATAAGATTACATTTCTTCGTAAAATAGCAGAAGGTAGTGTTGATAAAAGTTATGGCATACAGGTTGCTAATTTAGCTGGACTACCAAAAGAAGTTATAAATCGTGCAAAAGAAATACTTAATCAGCTTGAAGAAAATGATATAAATAAATCATTAATTGAACATTTAGATGTAAATACTTCTTGTGCAAATTCTATAAATAGAATAGAAGAAGATGTAAATATCAATAATGTTAATGAAAATAGTACTCAAATATCAATATTCGGTGATATTCCTGTTCCGAAATTAAGTGATAGCTATAAAAACTTTGTTGATAAAGAAATTAAAAATATTGATATTAATTTGTTAACTCCTATGGAAGCAATGATGATATTAAATAATATAATTAAAAAATCAAAGAAAATTAAATAGCTAGGCTAAATTGCTAAAGGAATAAAAGGTTTTATACATAATAGATATTGTGTATTTATAAATAATTAAAGCAACTAAAAGCCTACTATTAATTAGAATAGTAGGCTTTGTAATTTATAAAAAGTTATTAAACTAAAGGGTGATATATATGAATTGTTTAATTAAACAGTTAGAAAATAGCACAATTAATAAAATAGCAGCTGGGGAAGTTATTGAAAGTCCTAAATCAATAATAAAAGAATTAGTAGAAAACTCTATAGATGCTAATGCAGATGAAATTATAGTTGAAATAAAGAATGGCGGTAAAAAGTTTATTCGTATAACTGACAATGGTGTTGGTATTGATAAAAACCAGATTGAAGATGCTTTTAAAAGACATTATACAAGTAAAATTACTACTTCTGAAGATTTAGATTCATTACATACATTAGGGTTTAGAGGTGAAGCATTAGCTAGTATTGCAGCTGTTTCTAGAGTTGAGGTTATAACTAGAACTGCAAATGAGGACTATGGAACTAAAATTGCCATTGAGGGTGGAAAAACAGTTTTAAAAGAAGATATAGGATGCCCAATTGGAACTACTTTTATAGTAACTGATTTATTTTACAATATACCTGCAAGGTTAAAATTTCTGAAGAGTGATATTTCAGAGAGCACAAAAATAAATGAAATCGTTTTATGCTTGGCATTAAGTACTAAAAATGTTTCATTTAAATACATAAACAATAATAATACAACATTTAAGACTCCAAAATCAGACAATATGTTAAATATACTATCTAGTCTTTATGGAAGAGATTTAATAAATTCTCTTATTGAAGTCAATCATGAAAATGAATTTATGAAGATTACAGGATATACATCTAATCTTAACTATTATAGGGGCAACAGAAAATATCAACTATTGTTTGTTAATGGTAGATATGTTAAGCACAATAGGGCAAATTTCTTTATAGAAGCTGCCTATAGAACATTGTTACCCAAAGATAAACATCCCGCTTGCTTTTTATGTATAGATATAAATACAAATTTAGTTGATGTAAATGTTCATCCCGCAAAAACTGAAATTCGTGTTAAAGAGGAAGAAAGATTTCTTGGTGAAATTAAAAATGCAATTTATAAAGCACTTAGAGAAATTAATTTAGTTAAAGAAGTAAAGAGTGAAAATATTGTGAAAAAAGCATCCGTTATTAATAACGAAAACAATATTACAATTGATGAAATTTTTGAAAATTCTGATAGCACTAAAATTATTGATTTAAATGATGATAATTTTAAAATTTCTACAGAAAATAAAGAAAATATAAAATCTATAACTAATAATGATATATTTAGTGATGAAGTACTTAAAGATTTTGACTCAAGTACAAAAGATTTAATCAAAATTGATGAAAATATTAATATCATAAAAGAAGACAAAGATAATTATGATTTAAATGTATCTAATGAAGTTGTTGAAATTATAGATGATAAAGAAAGCTTAAATCATGTTGACAAGGATACAATTTCTAATTTAAGATATATCGGAATGCTTTTTAAGACATATATTTTATGTGAGAGCGAGCAAACAAACGAATTTTATATGATTGACCAACATGCAGCACATGAGCGTATAAATTACGAAAAATATTTAAATCAAATTGAAAATAGAAACATAATTTTACAAGAATTGCTGATACCCGAAGTTATAAATTTATCATATGAAGATTATTATTTCACTATAAATAACAAAGATTTTTTCGAAAAAATTGGTTTGCCTATTGAAAGCTTTGGAATTAATGATATACTGATTAATAGTGTGCCTTTAATTTTTATTGATGTAAATATAAAATATTTATTTTATACTATTTTAGATTCAATGAAAGAAACAGGAAAAAATAGTAATTTGGATTTTGAATTGAATAAAATAATCAAAAATGCATGTGTTAGTTCTGTTAAATCAGGCGACAATTTGCATAACTTAGAAATTAAAAAGTTAATTGGGGACCTTGCAAATACAAAGAGTCCATATACTTGTCCACATGGTAGACCTACAATAATAAAAATGACAAAATACGAAGTAGAGCGTATGTTCGAACGAGTACAGATATAAATATTTATAATGGAGTAATGATGAACAATAAAATTTTAGTAATTGTTGGACCAACAGCTGTTGGTAAAACACATGTTTCAATTGAATTAGCAAAAAAATTTAATACAGAAGTTATTTCAGCAGATTCTATGCAAGTTTATAAACATATGAATATAGGTACTGCTAAAGTCACAGAAGAAGAAGCTTGCGGAATTAAGCATCATATGATTGATTTAATCGAACCTGATGAAGCATTTTCTGTTTCCGATTTTAAAAAACAAGCGGAAAAACATATTGATAATTTGCTAAGAAATCATAAGTTACCTATAATTATAGGCGGAAGTGGATTATATGTTAATTCGCTAATTTATGATTTAAATTTTGGCAATGTGAAATCAGATGAAAAGGTTAGACAATATTATGTAGGTTACTATAACGAACATGGTAAAGATAAATTATATGACCTTTTAAAAAAAGTCGATATAGAAGCTACTATTAAAATTCATAAAAACAATGTAAAGCGTGTAATAAGAGCACTTGAAGTTTGTGAAATGACCGGTAAAAAGTTTTCAGAAATGAATACTAATATAAGAAAACCAAGTGATAAATATGAGTGTGTTATAATTGGTTTGTCAATGGATAGAGAACTTTTATATCAGAGAATTAACAAAAGAGTTGATATTATGGTTGAAAGCGGATTAATTGAAGAAGTTCAAGAGTTGCTCAATAAAAATTATGATAGAAATTTAGTTTCATTGCAAGGAATAGGGTACAAAGAAGTAATAGATTATCTAGATGGGAAAATATCAAAAGAAGAATCTATAGAAATATTAAAAACAAATACGAGAAGATTTGCTAAAAGACAATTTACTTGGTTTAATGGCGATACTAATATTAAATGGTTTGATTTGTCTAATTTATATGATATAGATATGCAGATTAATAATATATACGAATACGTATTGGAAGGAAATTAATATGAGTAATTTTAATTTACAAGACTCTTTTTTAAACAATGCTAGAAAAGAAAAGAAAAAGATATCTATATTTTTAGTAAATGGATATAAAATTAATGGGATAGTACAAGCATTTGATAGCTATGTTATACTTTTACAGGTTGATAATTCACAACAACTTGTATATAAACATTCTATATCAACTATCATACCTAAAGGTGAAGTTAAATTATTTAATGAACAAGTTATTAACATAGAAGAAATGGAGTAATTATGCTAACTAAAGAAATATTGAACAGAGATTTTGGTATTAGTAAAAAAGTTTTTAATTATGTAACGCAGATAGAAGAAAAAGTTAAAGAAGAACATTTTGCAGAAATTGATAAGATTAGAGAAGCTAATCAATATAAAGTTATTGCTGCAATGCAAGAAAACAGATTGGATTATACGCATTTTTATTGGAATACAGGATATGGATATGGTGATGTAGGTCGTGAAAAAGTTGAAAGTATTTTTGCTTCAGTTTTCCATACTGAAGATGCTCTTGTTAGACCTTCTATAGCTTCAGGAACACACGCTTTGTATTTAACACTTTCATCAATATTACAATATGGAGATGAAGTTATAGCAGTAACAGGTAAACCGTATGATACGTTATTGACTGTACTTGGTGAGGAAAATAATGAGCCTTGTAATTTGAAAGAGCAAGGTGTTTTATATAAAGAAGTTGCATTATTTGAAGACGGCAGCATAGATTGTGATACAGTTATTAAAACAATAACTGGCAAAACAAAACTTCTTATGTTTCAACGTTCTACAGGCTATAGCTTTAGAAAGGCATTTACCGTTGAACAACTTAAAGATGCAATAGATAAAATAAGAAAAGTATATCCACACATTTGCATAATGGTAGATAATTGTTATGGTGAATTTATCGATACAAGTGAACCTTCTGAAGTTGGTGCTGACGTAACTGTAGGCTCTTTAATTAAAAATCCAGGTGGTGGAATTGCCTTGTCTGGAGGATATATTGTTGGTAAAAAAATAATAATTGATAGAATAGCCAATAGACTTACTGCTCCTGGGGTAGGAAAAGAAATAGGATTAACTTTTGGCACAACAAGAAATACACTTCAAGGATTGTTTTTTGCACCACATATTGCTAGTGAAGCACTTAAGGGAGCAATACTATTTGGTGCTGTATTTAATTCACTTGGATATGATATTATTCCAAAATTAACTGACAAAAGAAGTGATATAATACAAGCAATTAAATTTAAAAATCCAGAATTGGTAATAAAAATATGTCAAGCTATTCAGTCTGCTTCACCAGTTGATGCACATGTTACACCAGAGCCTTGGGACATGCCAGGTTATACAAATCAAGTTATTATGGCATCTGGAGCATTTGTTTCAGGTTCATCGATTGAGTTAAGTGCAGATGCACCAATTAGAGATCCGTATATAGCTTATATACAAGGTGGATTATTTTATGATCACTCAAAGCTTGCGGTTATGCTATCTTTACAACAAATGTTAGAGTTAGATAATATAGAAGCAAAAATAACAAAATAAGAATTCAACTAATATGGAGTACTTTAATTATGAAAAAGGTTTTAGTAATAGGATCAACGGTTGTAGATATTATCATAAATGTAGATTTTTTACCATCAACAAAACAAGACGTGCATGTAATTTCACATAAGATGTCTTTAGGAGGATGTGCCTACAACGTTTCTGATGTTTTACGTCACTTTAAAGTTCCTTACATTTTATTTTCACCTGTAGGAACAGGAATATATGGAAATTATGTTAGAGAGAAATTACTTGAGAAAGGTGTTCCTTCTCCAATACCAATAGCAGAAATAGAAAATGGATGTTGTTATTGCTTTGTTGAACCATCTGGAGAGAGAACCTTTATTTCAAACCATGGTGCAGAGTATTTAATTTATAAAAAGTGGCTTGAACAAATTGATATGTCACAAATATCTAGTGTTTACATATGTGGATTAGAGATAGAAGAAAAAACTGGTATAGACATTGTTGAGTTTTTAGAAGATCACAAAAATGTTCAAGTTTATTTTGCTCCAGGTCCAAGAATAAATAAAATACCAAAACAATTACTAGATAGAATATTCAAATTATCACCAATATTACATTTGAATGATGATGAGGCTTTAGGATACACTAAGAGCGGTAATTTGCTTAATGCAGCAGAAATAATTAACAAGAAAACTAACAACACAGTTATAATAACTTGCGGAAGTGAGGGAGTCTATTATTATAACAATAATATATTAAATAAAATAGATGCATTTAAAGTAGAGCAAATTGATACAATCGGAGCAGGGGATTCACATATAGGTGCTACAATAGCAAGTATAAGCAGAGGAAATAATTTAGAGACTGCTTTATCCAATGCAAATAGAGTTTCATCTGTAGTTGTAAATTCAAATGGTGCATTGTTATCTGATGAAGCATTTAAAGAAATTAAGAAGGATATTCAAGTATAATATTGTACAAAATATCAAAAAAACACTAAATATATAGTATATATAAATATTATATCTAAACTTGAATCTTTTCCCAAACAATAATATAGTATTTAGTAAACATAACCTCCTAAAAAATAAAAAATTAATGAGAAAGAGGAATTCAATGTTATTAGAAAAATCTGTTGAAATTAAAGAATTAAATCTTTATGAAATTAATAAAACTTTACTAGATAATTTTAATCGTTATCAAAAAGTTGAGCGTTGTTGGAGAAAAGATAATAACAAGTGGATATTAAAGGATAATCCATTTATTGAAAACTGGGATAATGAAAAGAAACAACAAATAATTAGTTGGTTATATGACTGTAAACAGCAAGGTGACATAGTATTAGCGGTTTTCTATGATAATAAATTGATTGGTTTCTCATCTTTAGGAAATACATTATTTGGACAACATAAAGAATACATTGAACTCAAAATGTTACAAATATCTTATGAATACAGAAACAAAGGTATTGGGAAAAAATTATTCTTTTTATCTGTTAATAAAGCAATAGAAAAAGGTGCAAAAAAATTGTATATTTCAGCACATTCTTCAGAAGAATCCCAAGCATTTTATAAGTCTATTGGCTGTATCGAAGCACAAGAAATTAATACACAAATTGCTGAGAATGAACCTTTTGATTGTCAAATGGAATATAATTTAACCTATTAATTTCTCTAAATTTTTTTATTGTATGATAATTAATGTTATAATTATCATACATATTTATTGCATACATGTATAGTATTGTAAAGTATTATTATTTTACTTTTTTTAAGGGGGATTATACAATGATAGAGATAAAGAAAGCAATGATAGAAGATGCACAAATAATTACGGACATAAAAACCAGAGCTTTCAATAAAGAGATTAATACATATTTAGGCAGAAATGGAGGACCTCCAGGATACGATAAAGTTGAATCCGAGATATATATTATAAAAAATATGATTGCTTATAAAATTGAATTAAATAACCAAATCATTGGTGGTTTCTTTCTTATACCATTAAGTAATAACAAGATGAGGTTTGAGGATTTTGTAATTGAACCAATATTTCAAGGCAATGGTTATGGCTTGAAGGTAATGCAATTAGTGGAAGAGGCATATCCAGATATTTACGAATGGCAACTTTCAACACCAGTATTCAGTATTGGAAATCAACATTTGTATACTAAATTTGGGTACATTGAATGCTCGAGAAACGAACATGAAATAGAATATAAAAAACAAATTAAAGCAATTAATTAAACTTAATCTACACAATATTCTAAAAAAATTTAAGAGAAGTCAAAATATTTCTCTTAAATTTTTTTATATTTTCAATATTATTATATCAATTAAGCATATATCATAATTCTAATATTTTCTAATTACACCTTTCACAACACCTAATATATATGGGTCTTTTACTATAATAGGGGACATTGTGCTATTTTGAGGTTGCAATCTAATATAATCTTTCTCTCTATAAAAAGTTTTTACTGTCGCTGAGTCATCAATCAATGCAACAACAATATCTCCGTTTTCTGCAGTATTTTGTTTGTTTACTATAATATAATCACCATTCATTATACCGACTTCTATCATACTTTCACCTTTAACCTTTAAAATGTATGATTCTTCTGAATTGCCAATCAAATCTATTGGAACAGGCATTAAATCTTCTACATTTTCTACAGCAAGGATAGGGCTACCAGCAGCAACATTACCTAGAACAGGTAGATGAGTTACTTCCTTTTTTTGAAACTCAGTATATGGATTTTCAACATCAACCAACTCAATCGCTCTCATTTTATTATTACCCTTAATAATATATCCTTTCTTCTCAAGAGTATTTAAGTGCGCGTGTACAGAAGAGGTAGAGCTTAATCCTGTAGCTTTACACATTTCACGTACAGAAGGTGGGTATCCTTTTTCAGTAAGTTCTTGCTTTATGTATGTCAATATTTTTATTTGAATTTCACTTAAATCGTCGTAAGCCATTTCATACCTCCAAATGTTTTTATAATTATATCATAATATTTTTAAAAAATCAAACATTTGTTTGCAATAAATAAAACAAATGTTTGGATAAATTTCAAAAAAGCATTGACAAAGAACGTTTGTTCTGATAATATATATTTAATGAACCAAACAAATATTCGATTATAGGAGAAATAACATGATTATTTTAAATAAATATAGAGTAACAAATATGAATAGATTTAAAGCATTTATATTTACATCAGTATTAATAATTAGTTTTATTATTTTTTTATTACTATCATCTTTAACTAAAGCATATTCTACTAACAACATTATTTATGATACTGTTTATGTAGAGAAGGGCGATACAATATGGCAAATTGCTTCCAAATATAATTGTAAATTAAGTATGGATGAGTTTATTTATAATATAAGAGAAGCTAATAATTTATCTGATTGTACGATTTATCCTGGACAAGAACTATTGATACCCATCGACTAGAGATTAGGTTCAAAATATTTGATTTAGTTTACCTAATATATATTATGTATACCTACTGACTAATTTATCGATTTTTTACATATATTAAAAGGTAAAAGCATTTTTAAATTTGCTTTTACCTTTTCCCCTTTAAAATATAAATTACATGCCTATTTTTAACCTCTTAATTTTTATCATCTTCAGATATGTTATAATTGTCTTTTGCTATAACTTTCTTTTCTTTTTCATTTTTATTTTTGGAAGTAGTAAATGTACTAAGTGGATTGCTTTTTATAGCATCCTTTAATCTTTTATTGTTAATGTGTGTATATATTTGTGTAGTTGCAACACTTTCATGTCCTAATATATCTTGTAATGCAACTATATCTACATTACCGTATTGATACATTAATGTGGCTGCTGTATGTCTTAGTTTATGGGGTGAATAGTGTTTGTTTGCAAGACCTGCAGCGTCTAGGTACTTATCTACTAAATGTTGAATAGCTCTTTGAGAAATTCTAGTTCTTCTATTGCTTAAAAACATAGCATCTTCATTGCCAACTATAGCTACAGGTCGAACTTTTAGATATTCTTCTATAGAATATTTACAGGAATCGTTTAGATATATAGTCCTTTCTTTGTTTCCTTTACCTATAACGGTTAGAATTTCTTCTTTATAATTTGATATGTTAATACTTACAATCTCTGATAAACGAACCCCACAGTTCAAAAAAATCATTATAATTGCAAAGTTTCTTTCCTTGTTTTGACCATCAATTGAATCTAGCAAAGCTTTTGATTCTTCTAATGACAAATATATTGGTAATCTTTTGTTACCTTTAGGAGTTTCTAATCTTTCGGCAGGATTATCATCAACAATATTGACTATATTGTATAAATACCTATAAAATGATTTCAAACATGCAACTTTTCTTGCTTTTGTTCTGTTTGTATTGTTACGTTCTTTATCTATAAACGAAATAAAAGCATGTAAATCTAAAAGAGTAACCTTTTTTATATAAGTAATATCTATTTTAAAGTAATCTATTTCTTCAAAATCAGTATTTTTAGATACAAGTCTAAATCTTAAACATAAAAACTTATGAAAAGTTTTTAAATCTAAAAAGTACTCGTGAACAGTTCTTGAAGATCTTCCTTTAATTGAAATTAAGTATTCAAGAAAATCAGACATAGGGGAGGGTGCTAACTCATTATAATCGTATTCCATAAAAACCTCCAAAATTTATTTTAACTAAAAACATTGTTAAAAATTGTCTCAATATATTTACTAATTTAATTATAACAGTTAAATTTATTAAATCAATACAAAAATAGCTATAAAAACATATGAATTGTGCGAAATTCATTATATTGGCTATAAATCGATTTTAAAAAGTTTTATATATGAAAGAGTATCATAAGTCATTGAATTCAATTTTAGTAGCTTAAAATCGATATTACAGCCTTGAAATTTAGAAATTTACCTATACTTTGTCGCAAAATTATTATTTTGCGACAAAGTATATTTTTAAAAAAATATTCTGAAAAATAGCATATAAATTTCAGAATATTCCTAAATCTAAATATTAAACATTTAATTCAACATTAATTCCAAGCATATTTTTATTTTCTTCTAATAATGGTTTTATTATATCATAATAAAAATCTGTAACTTGTTCAGGTGCGCGACCAACAAATTTTTTTGGATTTATAACATTATTTATTTCTTCTACAGATAAACTTATAATATTACTATTTGCCATTCTTTCAATTAAATCATTTTGCTTTCCGAACTTTTTAACTTGTTCACCAGATAACATTGACAATTCTCTAATTTCTTCGTGTAATTCTTGTCTGTTTCCGCCTTTTTTAACACATTCCATAATTACATTTTCTGTTGCCATAAATGGAAGCTCTTCAAGTACATGTTTTTCAATAACTTTTTCATTTACAACCATACCATTAAATATGTTAATAGCAATTCCTAAAATTGCATCACAAGCTAAAAATCCTTGAGGTATGCTTAATCTTCTATTTGCTGAATCGTCTAAAGTTCTTTCTAACCATTGAACCGATGCTGTATTTGCCATATTTGAAGTATTAGAAATTATAAATCTTGCTAATGAAGCTATCCTTTCACTTCTCATTGGATTTCTTTTATATGCCATAGCAGATGAACCTATCTGGCTTTTTTCAAACGGCTCCTCTATTTCTTTTAAGCTTTGTAAAATTCTTATATCATTTGTAGCCTTGTGCAAACTTTGAGCTATTCCACTAAGCATATTTGCTACTATTGAATCTAGTTTTCTTGAATATGTTTGACCTGTTAAATAAAAAGATTCTTCAAAGCCCAATTTTTTAGCTACTATTTTATCAAGCTTCTTAACTTTTTCACTGTCATTATCAAACAAGTTCATATAGCTTGCTTGTGTTCCCGTAGTTCCTTTTGTTCCTCTAAGTTTTATATTGCTTAAACAAAATTCTAATTGTTCATAGTCCATATATAAATCTTGTAACCAAAGACTTGCTCTTTTTCCTACAGTAGTTAATTGAGCTGGTTGAAAATGTGTAAAACCTAATGTTGGTATATCTTTATATTTCAAGCAAAATTCTGATAATACATTGATTAGATTAATTAACTTTTTCTTTGTAAGTATTAATGCTTCTCTCATTATTATTACATCTGTATTATCTCCAACAAAACAACTTGTAGCTCCTAGATGTATAATTGGCATTGCTTTAGGACAAATTGTTCCAAATGCATGTACATGCGCCATTACATCATGTCTAAACTCTTTCTCTTTTTTTGCAGCTAACTCATAATCGATATTATCTATATTAGATTTCATTTCGTTTATTTGTTCATCTGTTATATTTAATCCAAGCTCCTTTTCACTCTCTGCTAAAGCAATCCATAGTTTTCTCCAAGTAGTAAATTTCTTATTATCTGAAAACAAATAGCTCATTTCTTTGCTTGCATAACGAGTATTTAGTGGGCTTTCGTATAAATCTCTATTCATCAACTTCATCTCCAATTTATTAATTTGTAGAAATATTTATAATGCTAATATATAATATTTATGTTTAAATGTAAAGAAATAAATATGACTAATTTACAACTTCATATATCAAATAAAAAGAAGTAAACATTTTGGTTTACTTCTTAAATTATCTAGTTTATTTTGCGTACTCAGTAGCTCTAGTTTCTCTTATAACATTAACTTTAATTTGACCAGGATATTCTAATTCATCTTCTATTCTCTTAACAATATCTTTAGCAACTAGTATTATTGAATTATCATTTACTACTTCAGGTTTTACCATTATTCTTATTTCTCTACCCGCTTGGATAGCAAAAGATTTTTCAACACCATCAAATGAGTTTGATATTTCTTCTAATTTTTCTAATCTCTTAATATATGTTTCAAGTGTTTCTCTTCTTGCACCAGGTCTTGCTGCTGAAATTGCATCTGCTGCCTGTACCAATACAGCTTCTACTGTTTGTGGCTCAACATCACCATGATGAGCACCTATTGCGTTACAAATTGCTTTGTTCTCTTTGTACTTCCTAGCTAAATCCTCTCCAATAACTACATGAGGGCCTTCTACTTCATGATCTATTGCTTTACCTATATCATGTAACAAACCAGCTCTTTTAGCCAATTTTATATCCGCGCCTAATTCAGCTGCCATTATTCCAGCTAAATGAGCAACTTCTATAGAATGTTTTAAAACATTTTGACCATAGCTTGTTCTAAATCTTAGTCTACCTAATAATTTTATAAGTTCAGGACGTAATCCGTGTATGCCAGTATCAAATGCCGCTTGTTCACCGTCTTCTTTAATTTTTTGATCGATTTCTTTTTTAGCTTTCTCAACCATTTCTTCAATTCTTGCTGGATGTATTCTTCCATCTGAAATTAATTTTTCTAATGCAATTCTTGCAACTTCACGTCTCATAGGATCAAATCCAGATATAACTACAGCTTCTGGAGTATCATCAATAATTAAATCAATTCCAGTAAGCGTTTCTAATGCTCGAATATTTCTTCCTTCTCTACCTATGATTCTGCCTTTCATTTCATCGTTAGGTAAATCAACTACAGAAACAGTTGTTTCTGCTACATGGTCAGCTGAGCATTTTTGTACCGCATAAGTAATAATTTCTCTTGCTTTTCTATCAGCGTTTTCTTTTGCGTCTCTTTCAATTTCTTTTACCATTAATGCAGCTTCTTTTTCTGCTTGTCTTTTAATGTTTTCAATTAACATAGCCTTCGCTTCTTCTGATGTCAAACCAGAAATTCTTTGTAGTTCTTCGTTTTGCCTATCATGTAAAGCTGCCAATCTGGCTTGTTTTAATTCTAAATCTTTAATTTTTCTTTGTAAGCTGTCTTCTTTTCTCTCTATACTTAAACTTTTTGAATCAAGTATTTCTTCTTTTTTAAATAATCTTTTCTCAGTTCTCTGAAGTTCAGCTCTTCTTTCTTTTGTTTCTCTTTCAAGTTCATTTCTTAGCTTGTGTGACTCGTCTCTTGCTTCTAATAATATTTCTTTTTTCTTTGTCTCCGCTTCTTTTACGGAATTTTCCATTATCCTTTTCGCTTCTAATTCAGCACTACCTATTTTTTTCTCAGCTATATTTTTACGTACAAGTATACCTATGTAAATACCCGCACCAATACCGATAATGCCTACTAGTATTTCAATGTATGGCAATTCAACACCTCCCTATTTATTTTTCAAGCTGCGTAATATATTTATAAATAAAATAATTTTATTATTTATCATTATATAAGCTTAACTCTATTTTATTATTTTTTCTTTAAAATGTCAAGAAATGAATGATTTTTCTCTAATATTTATTTACATAATATTTTTTAAATAAACTAAAAGCCTTTGCGACTTCGTTTGTCATAAAGGCTTTATATTTCGAAATTTCATTTAATCATACTGCTATTTTTTTTCTTTGCTATCTTCTTTTTTATCTACAGGCTTATCCTTTTGATTAAGATCATATTTTTCTCTAACTAATCCATCAATTTCATTAAGTAATTCTATATTACTCTCTAAATATTCTTTGGAATTTTCTCTGCCTTGTCCAATTCTTGTAGAACCATATGAATACCATGAACCTGCCTTATTTACAATATCAGACTCTACTGCCATATCTAGTATGCATCCTGATTTTGATATACCTTTTCCGTATATTATGTCAAATTCTGCTACTTTAAATGGAGGTGCTACTTTATTTTTAACAACCTTAACTCTAGTTCTATTTCCATAAATTTGGTCGCCTTTTTTTAAAGCTTCAATTCTTCTTACATCGAATCTAAGAGATGCATAGAATTTAAGTGCACGTCCACCTGTTGTTGTTTCAGGGCTACCAAACATTACACCAACTTTTTCCCTTAACTGATTAATAAATATAGCAGTTGAATTTGATTTATTAATTGCACCGGCAAGCTTTCTAAGCGCTTGAGACATAAGTCTTGCTTGTAATCCAATATGAGAATCTCCCATTTCACCTTCGATTTCTGCTTTAGGTACTAATGCTGCTACAGAGTCTACTACTATAACATCTACTGCACCACTTCTCACAAGAGCCTCAGCTATCTCTAAAGCCTGTTCTCCAGTATCTGGTTGAGAAACTATCAAATTTTCGATTTTAACACCTAAATTTTTAGCATACAATGGATCTAATGCATGCTCTGCATCTATAAATGCTGCAATTCCGCCCTTCTTTTGAGCTTCTGCTATAATATGCAATGCAACAGTAGTTTTACCTGATGATTCAGGACCAAATACTTCTACTATTCTTCCTTTTGGTACTCCACCAACACCCGTAGCTATATCTAATGTTAGAGAACCAGTTGATATAGTTTCTATATTAAGTTTAGAGTTTTCTCCTAATCTCATTATTGAACCTTTACCAAACTGCTTTTCTATATTAGCTAAAGCAGCTTCTAGAGCTTTTTCTTTTTCCATATTTAACACTCCTTATCGAACAATCGTTTGATTAATTATACATTCTATTTTTTAATTTGTCAACATTAAACTATAAATAATTTATTAATTATTAAAATGCAAATATTTATTAAGTTTTATTGTAAAACTTTTTTGTTGTCAAGTATATATGTTGCAGCTGAAACTATTGTCAATACTATTGTTAACACAATAAGCGGTGTAATTAAAACACTAAGGAAAGTTAAAATTCCAGCAAAGTCACATAAAATTACTATAACCAATGACATTTGAATAACTGTTTTTAATTTTCCCCACATATTAGCTGCAATTGTTATGCCTTTTGATGCTGCTAACATTCTAAAGCCTGAGATTATAAACTCTCTAGCGACAATCAATATTACTATCCATGAAGCTATATAATCAATTTCGATAAAACATATTAATGCTGAACAAACAAGTAATTTATCTGCCAATGGATCCATAAATTTACCAAAATCAGTTATTAAATTATTCTTTCTAGCAATTTGACCATCCAATCTATCTGTAATGGAAGCTCCAACAAATATTATAAGTGGTAGTAATCTAAAAAATGTTATATTTGTGTTATTACTTAATAATAGTATCAAAACAAAAAACGGAACTAAACACATTCTTAAAATTGTTAGTTTATTGGGTAAGTTCATCTTCATCTTCTATATCTCCTATCAAATCATATTCTAGTGCATCTACTATATTAACTTTATATATATTGCCAACTTCTAGTTTCTTTTTAGAATTAACGAATACACATCCATCAATTTCTGGAGAATCCATATATGTTCTACCTACATACTCGTTTTCACCAGAATCTTCATCTATTATAACATCATAAACATTGCCTATTTTTGCATTATTGTTAGCAAATGAAATTGCTTGTTGAATTTGCATTAGCTCTTCCTGACGTTGTTCTTTTACCTCTTCGTCAATTTGATCTTTAAGCCTATATGCGGGAGTATCTTCTTCTCTTGAATACTTAAATACGCCTACTCTATCAAGTTTATATTGCTGTAAAAAACTTTTTAACATATTATGATCTTCTTGTGTTTCTCCTGGAAAGCCAGTAATCAATGAAGTCCTTATAACAGCTTCAGGTACTTCAGTTCTAATTTTCTCAATTAAATGAGTTATTTGCTCATTACTAGTTTTTCTACTCATTCTTTTCAATACATCATTACTAATATGTTGAAGTGGAATATCAAAATATTTTAATAACTTGTTATTATTTCTAAATTCTTGAATAAGTTCATCATAAAAATCTTCTGGATATAGATAATGAATTCTAATCCATTCGATACCATCAATTTTTGAAAGTTTCTGTATTAGTTTATGAAGCTGTCTTTCTCCATAAATATCTACACCATATTTACTTGTATCTTGTGCAATAATTATTAATTCTTTAATTCCTTGATCTGCTAATATATGTGCTTCTTTTACGATATCTTCAATTTTTCTACTTCTGTATTTACCTCTTATTTTTGGAATTATACAATATGTACAATTATTACTACAGCCTTCTGATATTTTTAAAAACGCATAATAATTGGGTGTTAATAATTCTCTTGGCAAATCCTCAACTATTGTTTCATCCATTTCAATATTTATAACTTTATCTTTTTCTGCTTCAAATTTTTCTATCAATAAATCAATTTTATCATAGCCATGAGTACCTACTAAAATATCAATTTCCGGAACTTCTTTAAATAAATCATAGCTATATCTTTGTGCCAAACAACCAGTTACTATAATTTTTATGTTAGTGTTTTGTTTTAACTGTGCTGCTTCAATAATTGAGTTGATACTCTCTTCTTTTGCATCGTTTATGAATGAACACGTATTAATAATTATATAATCTGCTTTATCAGCAAATTCAACTATAGTATGACCTTTCATTTTAAGTATACCTAGCATGTTTTCAGAATCAACTAAGTTTTTTGAACATCCAAGTGATTGTAAATATATTTTGCTCATTAAATTACTCCTTCATCTCTTCCAATTCTTCTATTGTTACAAGTACCTTTCGTGGTTTGCTACCTTCACGACCACTAACAATACCTCTTTTTTCTAATGCATCAATAAGTCTTGCCGCTCTATTATACCCTATAGAAAATCTCCTTTGCAAGTAAGATGCAGATGCCTGCCCCTCACTAACTACAAGTTCAATGGCTTTTTCTAAAAGATCATCAACCTTTTCATTTTGCACAGGTTCTTTTTCTATCTCTTTACTAATATTATTAATTTTTTGTTGAATTCTTTGCTTTGAAACAAAATCAACAACTCTTTTAATTTCATCGTCTGTTATAAATGTCCCTTGTATTCTTATTGGTTTTGGTATACCAATAGGATGATAAAGCATATCTCCTTTACCAAGAAGCTTTTCAGCTCCACTTGCATCAAGTATTGTACGTGAATCAATATACGATGATACAGCAAATGCAATTCTCGAAGGAATATTAGCCTTAATTGTACCTGTTATAACATCTACTGATGGTCTTTGTGTTGCTATAACTAAATGTATACCACATGCTCTTGCAAGCTGAGCTATTCTTGTTATACTTTCTTCAACTTCACCAGGTGCTACTTGCATTAAATCAGCTAACTCATCAATAATAATTACTATTTGTGGCATTTTTTCATTTTCTCTATTTTCCATCATAATCTTTGTATTGAATGAAAAAATATCTCTTACACTGTTTGATGCAAATATTTTATATCTAGTTGTCATTTCAGAAACAGCCCAATTCAGAGCATTTGAAGCTTTTCTAGGATCAGTTACAACTGGAATGAGCAAGTGTGGTATTCCATTATATATACTTAATTCAACTACTTTAGGATCAATTAAAATCAATTTAACTTCGTCAGGTTTTGCCTTGTATAAAATACTCATTATCAAAGTATTGATACATACACTTTTTCCAGAGCCAGTTGCTCCTGCTACTAACAAGTGAGGCATTTTTTCTATATTTCCTATTATGTTTTTTCCAGCTATATCTTTGCCAAGCGCAAAAGGAACTTTTGTCTGCTCGCATTTAAATTCTTTTGATTCCACTAAACTCTTAAATATTACATTTGTCTTTTCTTTGTTTGGAACTTCAATACCAACTGCTGATTTTCCTGGTATTGGAGCTTCAATTCTTATATCAGATGTTGCCAAGCTTAGAGCTAAATCATTAGATAGACTGGTTATTCTACTTACCTTAATTCCAGGTGCAGGTTGTAATTCATATCTAGTAATAGTAGGTCCTTTGCTAATCTGAGTAATATTACATTCAATTTTAAAGCTATGTAATGTATCTAATAGTTTTTCAGCCTCACGCCTTAAGTCATCTTTTACGTTAACTGTTTTCTTTTTAGGATTATTCAATAAAGTTATATCTGGCAAAACATACTCTATTGATTCAAGTTTATTTGCATCAAGATCTATTGAAGAATCTTTGGCTTTTACATTTTCAACATTCTCTTTTTCCTTTGATTTTTGTTTCTCTGATTCAAATAAATTTTCATCTTCATTTGAATGTAAAAGTTCAATCTCAGAATCTGGCCCAACATTAACACTTACAGTTTTAGTCTTGTTAAAGTATATTTTTTTGTCTTTACTCGATTTTTTAGAATTATTTTGGTTATCATCTGAAAATTCTTTTAAATCATCAATTTTTAATTGAGTTATATTTTTTTGCAATGCTTTTGTTTGATTATGGTCTGAGTTATAATCAAATATCTCTATGTTTTTATTAGATTGTTTCTCAGTTTCTTTTATAGGTTTTTTATTACCCTTTTCGCTGATATTAACATCAGTGTTATCTACTTCAACATATACAAAATTATATATTAAAGCTCCTATTTTTTTTATAAAATTAATTATCATTTTAAAGAAACCAATCATACTTTTATTTGTGAAAATAATAGTAAAAATAAGTATAAATGCGGATGAAAGAATATATGTCCCCGTTATTCCTACTAATTTCACAAATACAAAGCAAAATACATTGCCAAAAATTCCTCCACCCATAACCTTATCAATATTATAGTTGTTTGAAACTTTAATTATATTAATTATTGAATCTTGTTGAGTGAAAAAATTATTATTGACTACGTCACCTAAAGATACTAATATTAATATACATAAAAAGAGACCTAATATAGCAATAATCTGTTTTTTCTCACTATACATTATTACATTTAAAAGCTGTATTATACCCATAAACATAATTGCAAATGGTAATATATACATACCTCTACCAAATAAAGCATGTAAGATTATTTTAATCCAATCGCCAATAATTCCTATTTGTGATATTTGATTTACAGCAAACATTAAGAAAGATGCTATGGCTATTAAAATAACACCTATAATTTCTTTTTTTAATATTTGTTCTTTTTGTTTTTTTTCTTTGCTGCTAATTTTTTTCTTCCTATTAGTTGTTGATTTACTGTTATTACGTGGTTTAGTTTTTTTCTCTTTTTTGTTATTCATAATATTCACCTTTTATTTACAAATAATATTATAACTAATTTATTATACCATAAAACTATTTAAAACTGCAAATATAAATACTTATTAGACAAGTATTTGTACTAATAGTTACATACAATTAAAGAAGTAGAACTTCCCTAGCATATAAAAAAAAACACACAAAGAATTATTCTTTATGTGTTGAAATATTTAATTATCATTATTATTTTCTTTGATTAATTCTCTTAATTTGGTAATAGCTTCTTTAAAACCTCCTGTTTCATTTATAAGTCCTAATTTCACTACTTCATCACCATTTAGTACAGTACCAACATCATTGGCAATTTCATCAGTGTCATACATGTATTTCATAAATTTGTCTCTATTGACATCGGAATTATCTAATATAAATTTAGTTATTCTTTCCTGCATTTTTTGAAAATATCTAAATGTTTGAGGTACTCCTATGACTAAACCTGTTGTACGAATTGGGTGAATTGTCATACTACCTGTTGGTGCTATAAATGAGTAATTTGTTGAAACTGCTAAGGCATTTCCAATACTATGTCCTCCACCTAAAACAATTGATACTGTAGGTTTTGATATACTACAAATAAGTTCAGATATTGCAAGCCCTGCTTCTACATCCCCACCTACTGTGTTAATCAAAAGCATGACTCCTTTAACCTCTGGATCTAGCTCAGCCGAAATTAATTGAGGTATGATATGCTCATACTTTGTAGCTTTTGTAGTTGGAGGAAGTACATTATGTCCTTCTATTTCACCAATAATACTTAAAAAACATATTTCTTTATTAGGATTAGGCTGGCTAGCTGTACCCATTTCCTTTATGTTATCAGAGTTAGTGTCACTATTGTTATTGTTGTCACTATTTTTAGTATCATTATTGTTATTGTTAATACCGTTTATCAAGTTATCATTTATATTGTTTGAATTATTGCAGTTATTGTTATTATGTTTATTTGAATTTACGTTTAATTCATTGTTTATGGTACTTTGATTACTAGATTGATTACAACAATTAGTACTTCTATAAGTTTGTCTAAAATTAGGATAATTATAACCTTGAGTATTATTATAATCATTTGTGAAGTTATTATAATCATCATAATAATCATTATCATTATCATGATGATCATTTATACTAAAATCATTTCCTGTATCAATAATTTTATTGATTTTGCTATCAAATTTATATTTCATTATTACCTCCATTAAATTGTATCCATCATACTTATTTTTTGAAGGTTTATGAAAATTATTCATACTATTTCAATTATTCTGTCATTTTAAATTTAATTTTTTTATTTTCTAATCTTTTATTAACAAATGCTCTAAATATCGTGTAAATAACAGATGTTAATGGTATAAATATTAGTATTCCTAAAATACCCATCAAACTTCCACCTACAGTAACTGCAACTAAAACCCAAATTGATGGTAACCCAACTGAATTTCCTACTACACGAGGATAAATCAAATTTCCCTCTACTTGTTGTAATATTAAGAACATTATTATAAAAATCAGCGCTTGTATTGGACTTTTCATAAGTATCAAAAAAGCACCAACACCACAGCCAATAAATGCTCCAAATATCGGAATAAGTGCTGTTACTGTTATAAGCATACCTATAGGTAATGCATATGGCAATCTAATTATCGACATTATTATAACAAACATTAAACCAAGTATAACTGCTTCTATACATTGTCCAGTTATAAAGTTAGCAAATGCCTTATATGTTAATGAAGCAATATCAAGTATCTTTTTAACCTTTATGGGATGAATAAATGCATACATTACTTTTTTTATTTGAACGCTCAGTTTCTCTTTTTGTACAATAATATAAATTGAAAATACTAGTGCAACAAAGAACATTACAATTCCACTTATTATACTTTTAGCAGTTGAAAATGAAACGTTTAAAACATTGCCTACTCCAGTCTTAAAGAAATTAATAATTGTTTGAACTATTTTTTCCCAATTGAACTCTAAACTATTAACCCAGTCTACTACACTTTGGTTGTTATGGAATGTTTCAATACACCAATTTTTTAGCATAAGTGCAAAATTTTGAATATTAGCTCCCAAACTAACAAAAGTTGTGCTTAGCTGTGGAACAAAAACAAAAATAATTAAAGTAATTACTGTCGCAATTAACACTATAGTTATTAACAGACTTATAGGTCTTTTAATGCTTTTTACTATTTTTTTATCCTTTATTTTTTTACCCTCAAAAAACTTTCTTTCAATAAAACTCATTGGAACATTTAGTATAAAGGCAAATCCAGCTCCCAAAATAAATGGGGAGATAATTCCGAGCAAAAACTGAAAAACGTTTATAACCACATTGAATTTCCATATAAATACAAGTACCAATATGGTAAATACAATTAAGCCTCTTAATTTTTTTAAATTTTCTTTATTCAATTCCACTATAGAAATTCCTTTCTTGTTATTTATTATATATTTTACAATAAATACTTTAATAAAACAATATATATATATAACAATAGCCATATTATATGTATAATATGGCTATTCAAATTAATTTTCTTCGATAATAATCATATCGCTACCTATTTTTTTAATATTTCTCCACGTAACTTCTTTTTTCTTTTGTTCTTTAAAGAAGCTAAAGCTAGATGCTTGGCCTGACACAAAACTGTTTATTTCGCCTGTTTTTTCGTTAATAAGCAAATCACAATCACCAAAGATTCCTAAATTTTCTCCAGTGTCAATATTTATTATTTCTTTATTATACATTTCACTTAATTTCATATACATCACCCGTATAAGTATATGCCTTTTACATATATATAATGAATAAGTTTATTTGTATTTTTAACTTTTTTGTTTTTGTTTACATAATATGTGTTATGTAAACAAATTTATTTAAAACAGAAGGGATTTAAAAATTCATTTTCGTTTTCTATTTGCGATGCTAACCTCCACATTGCTTTTGCATGTATTCTATCATGCCATATAAATCGCCTCATCACTTTTTTTAATGTCCACTCTTCTTTACAGTTTCCTCTAAATACATGGTTATTTAAATAACTTTTAGATGATTCGACACAATCAAAAAAATATTTTCTATTGTTAACAATATTATTTAGATTAACTATTGTAATACCTATTTCACTAGCATAATACTTGGATACATTGTTTGTATGCTCATACATTTCTTTTGCTGTAATTGGAACATTACCATAAAATGTTTTTCTTAGTTTTTTCACGGAAGTATTTTTGCTTGAAATCGAGTTATATAAAATTTGAAAGTCAAAAGATGATTTTAGCACTAATGATTTTAGATTTTCATATTCTTCAAATGTTATTGCTATCTTTTCACTATCAAATATAACTTCTGAATCTCCATCACTTACTTGTGCTTTACTTTTTACTTCTTTAATTATATCTACCTTTATTGCGTTATCATCTATATCAGTTTTATATGCCCATTGATTATACTGTAAAATTTCATTTTTCAATTTCCTTAATGCTTCTTCTTTTGTCCTACCTCTACTATATGCTCCGACAAAATTATCTGCATAAATTAAATAGCCATAATTATTATACTCAATTATAACGTTGACAAGTATAGACATTTTTACCTCCTATATTTAACCTTTTTTCCATTATACTACATATTATGTGTTAAATAAATAATAAAAAGTAAATTTATACACTAAAGTTACAATTTTTCTTGACTATATCACTTCAAATTGATTTGTATTTGTTTTTTTGCTTATAAATCAATGATTAGGCTTATTGGACAATGATCACTACCTAAAATATCTGCATGAATAATTGAGTCACTTATTTTGTCCTTTATACAATCAGATACAACTAAGTAATCTATTCTCCATCCTGCATTATTTTGTCTTGCTTTAAAACGATAAGACCACCATGTATATTTTTCTTTAACATCAGGATACAAATATCTAAAACTGTCTGTAAAACCACTTAAAAGCAAATTATTAAATTTTTCTCTTTCTTCATAAGAAAATCCAGCATTGCCTATATTTGATTTTGGATTTTTTAAATCTATTTCATTATGTGCAACATTCAAGTCACCACACATTACGACAGGTTTTTTGGAGGAAAGTT
This sequence comes from Sedimentibacter sp. zth1, assembly GCF_017352195.1. NCBI lineage: Bacteria > Bacillati > Bacillota > Tissierellia > Sedimentibacter > Sedimentibacter sp. zth1. Next base: position 716,949 of record NZ_CP071445.1, read on the forward strand.
CGACTAGATATTTTCTAAAACAATCTTCAAACTCCATACGATAATCAATTCTTGCCAACTCTACTTTAGCATTTGGAGAATAGCAATTTACTATATAGAAATTGTCAAATTCTAGAGTTATTAATCTTCCTTCATCTGTATAGCTACCATTTATACCATAGCTATACGATAATGGCTCTTTTTTACTAAATATCAATGTTCCTGAATATCCCTTTTTATTAGCGCTATTCCAATATTGATAATAATTTGGAGTTATAATCTCTGCTTGATCTTGCATCATTTTAATTTCCTGCAGACAAAAAATATCTGCTTCTACTTCGTTAAAAAAGTTCATAAATCCTTTAGTTATACATGCTCTTAATCCATTTACATTCCAAGATACAATCTTCATAATTATTCTCCTATTCTAGTTACCTAATTTATTATACAAATTATTGCGTTTATAGTAAATAAATTCTTTAAAATTATTACTTATTCAAATATAACATACTCAAAATCATCTAAATTAACCAAATATATCACTTTAACACAAAACCAACACCCTAAAAACGGGAGTGTTGGTTTTTATGTTTTTATCTATCTTTTTATTATTAAAATTATTTTCTAGTAAAAGTCTTTACCATTTTCATTTTGATAATCCAATTCTAATTCATCATAGTATGTAGCTAATGTAATATTATAATATGGATATACATAAATAGACGCTAAACCAAATGTTATACAAACTAGTATATACCATAGAACAAAAGATAAGTTTAAAATAAAATATTCCCATATATGTTTTTTCATCATTTTTTTACTTTTGTTTATAGCCTCTAAAATTCCAATATTATTATCAGCTAAAATAAATATTGCTTGACTATATCTGATAGAAGCTATGATTGCAGGAACTGAGAGTATTGTTATAACTAAATACATGAAAAATTGAGATCCAAAATAATATGAAATACTGCTGTCAAAGGAATTATATATAATCATTATAATCGGTACAATAGCAATAAGCTCCCATAATAAAACAAAAAAGCCTATAGCTATTTCTAAACGTAATACTTTAAAAAATTCATTTAAACCCTTAAACATGTCAGATGTTGTTGTATGTGTATCTCTTGAAATTGTTAAACAATACCATTTATAACTAATATCCAAAACTCCTAAAAACAATGATATTGCAATACCTATAATTGAAACTGTTAAACCTCCACTTCTCATGAATAGGTTATTAATTACAGAAATTGCTATAACAATGACAAAATATAAAATAGTGTTTAAAATAGGACTAGTCATACTGTTTTTAATAGAAAATTGAGCATGCTCCTTTAGTTCCAATCTTGAATACATATGTTATACCCCCATTAAATCAATATATAAACTATATTTTACTATAATATTCCATATATGTCAAAACTAAATAAAATTCATGTCTTCAATATTATTTATTACTTTTTTTGCAAGTCTCCTTCTAGCATTTTTAGTAAAACCTGTACATTTACTGCTAATTATAATATTATTATATTGCCCATATTTTTCAATCAAATCATCGGTCAAAGAAACTATGTCTAATATAGCAAAGTTATGTTTATTTTCAATCCACTTTTCAAATGCTTCTATTTCAAATGATGGACATAATCCTGTATTGATTAATACTTTACCATCTCCAAATAGTTCAAACTCATTTTTTCCTAAACATACTATGTTTCTTGGTAAATGTGTTGATATAACATCTGAATTTTTCAGAAGTTTTTCCATGCTAAAATATTTGTAGTCAACATTTTTTATATTTCTACTATGATATGAAATATTCATGTTAAAGAAATTTCCAGTATCAGCTACCATTTTTCCGACAGTACCTAAACCTATAATACCAAGATTTATATCTTCTAGCTCTATTTGCTCTGGTTTATATTGGTGCTCACCTAATCCCTTAAAAAGCCTTATAAGTTCACTATATATAAACTCAACTACACCATTATCACCATAATTAATAACACCTTTTACAATAATATTTTGTTTTCTAGCCTGTTTTATGTCAACATTTGCTGACTGTTCATCATATAGGCTACAACACATGCCTATATATTTAAGCTCAGGTAGATTTTTAATTATATTCTTAGTTATTTTAGTGTTCCAAGATACTAATATACATTCAGCGTCTTTACATCTTTTTATTATTTCATTTTCATTTGTTGGAAAATCATCATACATAATTAATTCATCACACAAGCTTACTAATTCATCATGTACAAATTCATCAATACCTGTATAATCTACAGCTACTATTTTATTAAATTTCATACTGTCCTCCAAAAATACTATAATTATATTTATATTGCCTAATAAAATTTGTGCATATCATCTAAAACTTTTTTAGTTGCTGCTAAAAAACTCTCAAGATAATTTTTGTTCAAAAATCTAAAGTACAAGCTACGCAGAAAATTTCTTCTGTTAGTATTTTCTATGATTCTATCCGGAAAAATATTTTCTCTTTTATAATTATCAAAACTCAAAATCCAATCAACAATTTCATCATCACTTAGTATATGTCTTTCATAAATACTTTCAATTATATTGATTAATCTCTCATCCTCATTATATAAATATCCAAGATTATTTATTGTGGCTTTTTCTCTGATAACATTAAGTATCTCCATTAACTCATTTTTATTTAAATGTTCAGATTTAGCTAAATCACATAAAGTATCTGCAGTATGGGCGGTTGAATGTCCCCATCCCTTAACACTGTCATAGCCCCTATAATCATTTTCTAATTTATAATATTTCATTACCTCACTATATATGTGTAATAATTCTTGTTCATTTAAAAAGCTATTTTCATTATTCATTTGAACAATAATATCCAATAATAGTGAAGTAAACGTCCTTGTATAAACTTTATCTGATATTTCACCTAATCCATTGAAAAGACATTTATCGCTTAAACAAATATCAACTAAATGCTTTAGCTGCTCAGTTGATAATCTGTTATATTTGTATATTATATAATAAAATCCTGTATAAATTAAATCATCTCTCAGTGTTGGATTTACATCACCGATATGTTCAATCATATCCAATATTAACTCATACGGATTAATATCATCAGATATCTGCCATTGTTGATTACTATACGTTATTAGCTTATCAAATAATTGCTTTTCGCTTATCATAAAACCTCCTCCAAAATTATTTATTAAACATAATTTTTTCACTTTTGAACATTTTAGCAAGTACAAATACTCCAATACCTGTATATGCAAGATTGCTCAATACAGCAACTATTATATTCATTTGAATAACTTTAAATGTAAAAATACTATTCATACACTGCAAGCTATTATAGAATGGCAAGAAATAATAAAATAATTCTGTTTTTGCTCCATTGCCAAACATAGATGTTACACCCAATATAGTAATAACAAACATTAATGGTGCAGAAGATGTTTGAGCTTCTTTTATTGTCTTTGCGTTAGCAGATAAAATTGAAACTACAGCTACTAAAAATAGTATTGTTGAGATAATAACTGTTCCTAATAGTATATAGTCATTAATTCCATATACAGCAGCACTGACATCACCAAAATTCATAAGTTTAGGCAATGATAGCATAGTACCAAGTGCACTAGAAATACCACTTAGTAATGCTATAACTGCTAATGCAATAATTTTACCAATAGCTAAATTACTACGTTTAATAGGTGTTACTAGAAGTGGTGCAATAGTTCCACGCTCCTTCTCTCCTGCAATTGATTCCGGTGCTATTGCCATACAAGCTTGGAATAAAAATATCATAAGTAGCATTGGCATTATAAGTGAAAACATCATTCCTGTTGAAGCTTTTTCAGTAGCCAAATCATGTGCCTCATCTGTATTGTTTATATCAAATTTATTTGAAAGCGATGTTTCATATTTATCTAATATATCTGATATTATACTATAAATATTTTGCGATTTTGTTGAAGCTGAATTATAATACATGTCAATGTTCAATGCTTTTTCGTTAGAAATGTTATCGAATGATGGAACAATTTCATCAAAGTTTTCTGGAAATACTATAAGTAAATCAAGTTTTTCATTAACTATTTGTTCTTTAGATACAGTAACATCATCTACTGTAATATCTTTTTTATCTAATGACAATTCACTAAGCATTGTTTCTACTGATTGTGGTAAGTTTACAATATTAACCTTTGAAGCATATTCCTCATCAACGGAAAATACATTTGAAAATGCACCTCCCATAAGACTATACATTATGTATATCATTAGACCAGGCATAATTACTGTCGTAAAGAAAAGTCTTTTATCACCAAAAAATCTTGCAAACTCTTTTTTTATAATTGTAACAATACTGCTTTTCATATTATTCACCAACCTTTTTCTTGTATATTTCAAAGAAACTATCTTCTAGTGATTTTTCTTTTGTAATATTTACAAGGTCATCACATTTAATCATTTCACCATTTATGATTATACCTACTCTATCACATATTTTTTCAACAAGACTAAAAATATGTGTTGAAACAATAATAGTCTTACCTTCATTTTTTAACTCAATCAAAAAATCTGTTACAACCTTTGCTGTTAAAATATCTAATCCATTTGTAGGTTCATCGAATATGATTAGATTAGGATCATGCGCTAAAGAAATTGCAAGAGAAGCCTTTTGTTTCATACCAGTTGACAAATTTGATACTTTTATCTCAGCAAAATCATTAATTCCAAACTTCTCAAACAGTTTTTTCTTTCGTATATTTCTTGTTTCAACATCTACCTTATGTAAATCTGAGAAAAAATCAAATAAGTAATTTGGAGTGAAAAATTCCTCAAGTTTAAGTTCACTTGTTAGGAATCCAATCTTTGTTCTTATTTCATCTGGATTATTAACAACGCTTATACCATCAATTAATGCATCCCCACTATTTGGTTTTATAAGTGTTGCAAGCATTCTAAGTGTTGTTGTTTTACCCGCACCGTTTGGTCCAAGCAATCCAAATATTTCACCTTCATTTACTGAAAATGAAAGGTTATTAACTGCATGCTTAACTTTTACTTTTGTTTTTTCAATCTTTTGTTGTTTTTTAGATAATTTAAAGCTTTTATTTAAATTATTAACTACTAAAATTTCGCTCATTACTCTCCTCCTTGAACTTTAAATATTTAACCTATAAAATTTTATCATATCTGTAACATAAAGTAAATATTATTTACATAATTTAATTAAATTTTAAGAATTCTGAAAATATAGTTGCATTTATTTCTAATAGTGATATAATGTAAAAAAATAATAAACCGTTGATTAAGATTAGTAATCATAATAGCGACTTTACAGAGAGTTACCGATGGTGAGATGGTAATATGTTTAATTATGATGAATGGACTTATGAGGTCGACCTGAACTATTAGTAGGCGTCGACGGAAACTCTAACCGTTATGATGAGAGCATGTGTTTGCATGTAAAGAACTTTAAGGTGGCTTATATACTTCTATTCCTTTTGGAATAGGAGTTTTTTATTTTCTGCTTAATTGATGGTTAAAACAAATTTGGAGGAATTAAATTGGAGAAAAAAAGAATTTTAACAGGTGATAGACCAACAGGAAAATTACATTTAGGACATTTTGTTGGAAGTTTACAAAACAGGGTTTTATTACAGGATGAATATGAAACATTTATATTGATAGCAGATATTCAAGCATTAACTACACACTTTCAAAACCCAAAACTTATTAATGACAGTATCTATCAAGTAACTATGGATAATTTAGCTGTAGGGCTTGATCCAGATAAGGTAACTTTTGTTCAACAATCTCAGATACCATCAATTGCAGAATTAACTATTTTTTACTCTATGTTTGTTTCTGTAAATTCTTTACGTCATAATCCAACAATTAAAACAGAAGCTAAGCAATATGGTTATGATGATTTAACATATGGATTTTTAGGTTATCCAGTAAGTCAGACAGCAGACATAACATTTTGTAATGCGGATTTAGTACCAGTTGGAGATGACCAATTACCTCACATGGAACAAGCAAGAAAAATCACAAGAAGATTTAATGAACTATACGGTAATGGTGAAACGATTATTAAGGTTCCTGAAACACTGTTAAGCAAGAATTCTAGATTAGCAGGTTTAGATGGAAATAGTAAAATGGGTAAAAGCTTAGGAAATGCAATATATCTATCTGATGATTCTAAAACTATTGATAAAAAAGTAAAGGCTGCTCTAACTGATAAAAATAGAATTGCATTAACAGATAAGGGAAATCCTAATATTTGCATGGTATCTCAATATCACAAAGTATTTAATGAAGAAGAATATGAAAACACATGTGAAATGTGCAGAAGTGCTAACATTGGTTGTGTTGCATGTAAAAAACTTTTAGCTAAAAAGTTAAATAATACGCTTGAACCTATTAGAGAAAGACGTAATTACTACGAGAATAACTTGAATTTAGTGAAAGAAATTATAATAGAAGGTACAAAAAAAGCTAATCTAATTGGAAATAAGCAAGTTGAAGCAATCAAAGAAGCTATGAAAATAATACTCTAATAATTAATCAAGCTATTAACACATATGTATTAATAGCTTGATTGTTAATTATCAAAATAAAAAAACACGAAATAAATTAATATTCCGTGTTAAACTTTAGTATTCTGTACGATATATGATAAATTCGGAGGATGAACAACTTTTTAAAGAAGTAGACCTTAGAATATACGATTTAGTGTAAAATACCTTGTTTTAAGTTATTGGTTTATTTATACCAAACGTACATTTGCAGCACGAAGTTTCTTGCTGTTTTTAGGATCAGCTTCGATATCAAAAGTAACCTTTTGTCCTTCGTTTAGTGACTTGAATCCGTCTGAATCAATAGCTGAAAAGTGTACAAATACATCTTCTCCACCATCATCATTTGAAATAAATCCAAATCCTTTTTCTGAGTTAAACCATTTTACTGTACCGTTATTCATTTGCAGTACCTCCAAAAAATATTTATATTCTTAAATAATAAAACCTCGCATGATTTTGTAAATTATCAAAACAACCAATGAATTACACTATCTGTGAGTTCATAGCAATTATTTGAATATAGCTCATTATATCATTAATATTTTAAAATGTAAATATATATTTATATATTATAGCTTATATATTTATTATATAAATATATATTGTATCAAAAATAATCGTAATTTGAAGGAAATTAGTATTTCAAAATATTATTTTATCAAATTTGATAATTGTGTTATAATACATATCAATAGTTTGAAATGGAGATTTATGATGGAAAGTTGTTATTATACCCTAGATGAATGTAAAAAATATATAAAGCCACGTGCTTTAGAAACGCATAAAGGAACTTATGGAAAAATTGGAATTATTGCTGGTAGTGTTGGAATGACTGGCTCTGTTTGTATGTCTAGTCAAGCTACTCTTAGAACTGGTAGCGGGTTAGTTTATACTATTATTCCAAGCTGTATATTGAACTTAGTTAGCATAAAGCTAACGGAATGCATTATTAAACCAGTTCACGACCAAAACAACAATGAGCATTTTAAAATTCAAAATATTGATGAAATAATGGATTATATAAATGATTTGGATTGTTTAGTATTAGGTCCTGGAATTAGAGTTAATGAAGATACAAAACAAATAGTAAAACATATTTTAGTAAATTATAATAAACCAATAATTTTAGATGCAGATGGACTGAACTGTATTGGCGAAAACATTGAAGTATTATATAAAAGAAAAGAAAAAACAATTCTTACGCCACACCCGAAGGAATTCGAAAGATTGTTAGAAAATACAAACATTAATTTCAACGATAGAATTAAAACATCATTAGAATTTTCTAATAAATATGGTGTTGTAACTGTATTAAAAGGATATCATACTGTTATTTCCAATGAAAAAGGTGAATATTATATTAATCCAACAGGAAATCCAGGTATGGCAACTGCCGGTAGTGGTGACGTTTTGTCAGGTATAATAGCCTCTTTGGTTGGACAAAAAATAAATCTATTTGAGGCATCATGCTGTGGTACTTTTATCCACGGTATATCAGGTGATTTAGCTGCTAAAGATAAAGGTGAATATGGCTTGATAGCTACAGATATTATTGAAAATATACCATATGCAATAAAAGCAATCATAGCTAAGTAATAACATAGTTATGATTGCCTTTCGATTTTGTATTATTTATTTACTGTAATGTAAATTTTCATAAGATAAATTTTCTAGTACCTCTTTTAAATAAACATTTGCTTCGTATTTAGCCATTGGCAAATTCATATCCAAGTAATTACCACAGGATGCAGCATCTGCTCCTGGAACTTCACCCTCATAGTTGGCAATATATTTAAACATTTCTGTTATAATATCAACAACATTTTCTGAGTCGAATTCACCTTTAAATACAACGTAAAACCCAGTTCTGCAACCCATAGGTCCAAAATATATAGTTTTTTCATCATATATGTCATGATTTCTCAAAAAAGTTGCACATATATGCTCTATTGTGTGCAATTCAGCAGTATTCATAACTGGCATCTGATTTGGCACCTTCATCCTAATATCAAATGTAGTTATGCAATTATCACCTATATAATCTTTTCTTGATAAATAAATACCTCTTCTCAGATTTAAATGGTTAACTTGAAAACTTTCAATTTTTTTCATATGCAATCTCCTCACAAAATTATATTTTAAACAATATTTATACACCAAGTAAAATTGCAGCAATTTTAAAGTATATAAGCAGTGACATAGCATCTACAATTGTTGTTATAAACGGACTAGCCATAACTGCTGGATCAAAACCTATTTTTTTTGCTAACATTGGTAATGTACAACCTACTATTTTGGCTATAAATACTGTTACAACTAAAGTTATACAAACTGTTAATGCAACAAAAATTGTTACTTTATCAAATAATATTAGCTTAATGAAATTAAATACTGCTAGTGTTACACCACATAGAAAAGCAACTCTAAACTCTTTCCAAGCAACTTTTAAAATATCTTTAAATCGTATTTCATCAAGAGATATACCTCTAATAATTGTAACTGAAGCTTGACTACCACAATTACCACCTGTATCCATTAGCATAGGTATAAAAGATGTTAAAATTACACATGCAGATAATGCTGATTCAAATCTTTTTATTATTATACCTGTGAATGTTGCTGATATCATAAGTAGCAATAACCAAGGAATACGACTTTTGAATATATCAAAAACTCTTGTTTTAATATATGGTTTTGTAGATGGCGTAATAGCTGCCATTATGTTTATATCTTCAGTTGTTTCATCTTCTAATACATCAATTGCATCATCTACCGTAATTATACCTACCATACGATTCTCTGTATCTACAACAGGCATAGCAAAAAAATCATATTTGCTAAACTTGTGTGCCACTTCTTCTTGCTCATCCTGTGTGCAAACAGATATTATGTTTTTTTCCATAATATCATTAATAATTTCACTTTCATCTGAAACTATAAGCTTTAATATAGACACTACTCCAATTAATCGCTTGGTTTCATCTGTAACATAACAAACGTTGATTGTTTCTTTGTGTATACCTGTTAATCTAATATGCTTGATAGCTTCATTTACATTCGTACTTGGCTGTAAGTTAACAAATTCTGTAGTCATTATACTTCCAGCACTATTTTCAGGATATTGTAAAATACTGTTGATTAGTTGTCTTTTTTGTGTGTCTGCTTGCCTTAATATACGTCCCACTACATTTGCTGGCATTTCCTCAACTAAATCTACTGCATCATCAATATACAGTTCATCCACTACTTCCTTTAACTCTTTATTTGAGAAGCCTTTAATTAATCTTTCCTTGAAATCACTCTCCATTTCAATGAATGTTTCTGCGGCTTTTTCTTTAGGTAATAATCTAAATAACAAAGGAACAAGATCCTCGTTTATTTCCTCAAATAATATTGCAATGTCAATTGGCTTAATTGTTATAAAGATGTCTTTCAATGAGCTAAATTTCTTCTTTTCAGTAAGAGTTATAATAGTTGTAATTAATGTGTTTTCTGTATTCATTTTTCTTAACCTCCATAATAATTCATTAATAGTATTTGAATACTACTAAGACAGGAGAAAAACACTAAATATTTAAAGTAGTAGCATGTACAGACAATTGCTAATTATATACTGCCTACTAAATATATCTGTCGTGCTCCCACCACTGCCTGGTTCCATGCCGCTCACCTCTCTTTTAATCTAAAATAATATTATAACCCATGTATTATATCATATTATCATATAATTAAAAAGTCTTTAAAGTAGTTTGTTTGTTTTTTCCTTTATTAGTATATGAAAAAAACTTTTATTTACTAAATATATTATGTATATTTCTTTTTTTGTTAAGTGAAAAAGTAAAATCCAGAGCAAACAGTCTACTCTAAAAACATCAAAACTCTATAAACACGTTGAAATCAACAAATTTATGGCATAAAAAAACTCCAACTTCAATACTTAATTGTATCAAAGTTGGAATACACTTTTGAAAACAAACGCTACGAATAATACAATGCGCACCCCTACTGACTTAAGGGTGTGCAAAACTGTTCAGGTGTGTGCAATTTCACCTACCTACATGCTTCTACATCTGCACCTAACGTATATGGATTTCCATTTTCATCATATTGATAAGAAAAAAGTACCCTATCACCAATATCAACATTGCGTAAAGATTTTGCATTATCTATAATTTTTATGTTTAATACATTACCTTCATCGTTTTTGATAGTAATTATGTAATCTTCTGAGATATCAATAACTTCACCATAGTCAACTATGATTTGTTCATCTTCATTCGCATCACTGATATTATCCTCAACAGGTGGATCTGATGTAGTGTATACATCATCGGAATCTTTAGTAATATCACTACATACATGATATAAGTTGTCATCAAAATTATAAAGCAACAAACAAGTTACTTTGTCATCAACATTTATGTTTGTATTACTTAATGCAACATCATCATCAATTTTTATTGTATATTCCAATTCACTATTAGTATCCTTTATAACGAAAATGTCAACTGACTTCTTTTCTATTACCTTTGCTTGGATAAATATTTTACCATAACGATTAGAAGCCTGCTTAAAAAGTTCAGAAGTAGAAACATGTGAACTATTAAATCGATTAATTAGTTTTTGCATATCATTATAGTAGGTATCATAAGAAAAGCTTATTAACTCTATGCTTAAAGGATTACACTTTTTTAGCTCCTTATTGATAGCTTCAAGATAAACTTCAAAACCATCCCTGAAATTATTATCTTTAGTGGCAAAGCCCCATTTTTTCCATTCTACTTCAAATAAATGATAGTAGTATAATTCATTAATTAATTCATCCCTAAAAGAATTTAATGATGGATCAATTATACTATTATTATAGCACTTTTTATAATAATCTAGATATAACTGATAAGCCTCTAGAAAATGATTTAATATTTGTTCCGACCAACATACCTCTGGCATATGAGATTCTCTATCATTTATAGTACATTGCTCGTTATTATAGTTATAAGGTGCACACAAATAGGATGACCCTTTTTCGTATGAATCTGTATCTAACAAAGTTAAACTCTCTAAAATCAATAAATCATTGCTATTTAACACTTTTATAGGAAATTCTAAAAAAATTGAATTATATTTTCCGTACGGATTTAGAATGAATAATGCAGGGTCAGCTGTATCATGTCCACATGACATACGTATATCATAACTTATCCCTTTATTTATAGGTTCAGGTAAAATAAATAAACAATCCTTTAGAGTACTTCCGCTTAAAGAAATGGTATGATTTGATTCTTCTTTAAATTGTTCTCTATAATTCTCAAATATTCCTTTCATGCTATCTAATTCTTCTCTATTAAAGTATATTTTTACCTCGTATTCTGAATCTAATTCATTTATTATCTCTACATTATCACCTTGTACAAGATTAAAAATATTTGGAGATACACTGCTACTATTATTCGCTAATTTTAAATCACAATTGTAATTAATTACTGCATATTTTTTACCATCATCTTTATTTTTGGATAAAATTAAACTTTTTGATTCCCTTGAAATGAAAGAATTAACATTTAATGATACATTAGTGTCTGAATATCCCAATGTAAAAAACAACATCTGAGACTCGTTCAAAGAACTACCGTCCTTAGCTTTTAGTTCCTTTGGAAGATAAAACGCATTAATACCATAATTATAATATTGCTCTGTAGCATATATTTCAATATAATTATCCTGTATTTTATAATAAAAATATCTATGCTCACTTGAATCTGGTTCTTTTGTTATAGCTAAAAAGATACCTGAATTTATATTTCCAAGTATATAATCGTCATCAACTAAGGGCTTGTTAAAATAAATTTTTAAAGTAGGCTGAAATAATTTTACAGGGATATCATTTCTCAAAAGACAATAGCCACCAGGTGCATATACTTCTGTAATCTCTAAACCACCTTTTAAATCCGTATAATTATTAGGACTATGATGGTGGTCACTATCGCAACCACCACATAGAAACATGCAACCTACTATTAAAATTAAGCAAAATCCTTTTCTCATAGAAAAGCTCACTCCTATTATTTGGTAATGTCTAGTAAACACCCCACTTTATTATTTCTACAGTAAATTTATATTTTGCAGATTTTTGCAATGCACTATAATAGATGTTTTAGTTTAGACTTATAACATATACACTTGATGCTAAGTTAAATTAGATATTAACTCAATATACAAGCGATATATTTTTATGCATATTCTATGCAATATTCAATATCTACTTACCAAACTAGAATTTAGTTTAGCACTTTACTTTCTTTACTTTTTACATATGTATAACAAATGATTACTCATACCAAGAAATTCAGGCTTTTCACATATATACAAATGATATTTGATATATTGATTATAGCTTTCCTCATCCATCTCATTTATTTTATCAGTAAGCAGTTCGCTAGCACCATCAGAAGCTATAATTTTTTCTATATGCATACTGGCTTTATTTAACATACACTTAGATTCGTCAACTGTAAAAAATATAAACGGGAAGTTATCTAATTTCATTGTTTTATGGTTATAATTATGTTCTTTAAAATAAGTATTACACCTATAAAACTCTGTTAAAAAAATCATATCATGATTTATAAAAGCTACAAAAATTGTTCCATCTTTTTTACAAACTCTCATTGCCTCTTTTATGCATTTTTGTCTATCGCATTCTTTTTCTAAATGGTATAAAGGACCAAATAAAAGTACTATGTCAAAAGTATTATCATCAAATACTGATAAATCTATTGCATTACCTTGTCTTAAGTCTACTTTAAGATTAGGAGTAATCTTCTTTTTAAATGCTTCTATATTTGCATCCGCAAGCTCAACAGATGTTACATCATAACCTTTAGCTGCATAATGCAGGCTATATTCACCTGCACCAGCACCGATATCCAAAATTCTATCACCATATTTTAAATATTTATCAATATAGCTTGTAGTAGTAATAAACTCTATTCTTGCTGCTTTACACCAGTTTAGTCTACTATCCTCATTAAACCAATTATAAACAGCATTTACTCTCTCAGTCTCATTTTTCATTTCTCTTATTTTTTCTATTTCCATTTAAATCACCTGCTTTTAATTTATTTGCATTCAATAGCAATCAGTGGAACCATCATCTCTTCTTCTGTTAATCCTGCATGTGCACCTTTAAAATGATTAGTTTCTTGATATGAATTAAATAATGTAATATTATTAATTGCAATAGCTAAATAATCACCAATAAAATCTTCAGTTTTTCTATGTGCAGAACCTTCTCCAAATAATTTCATATCCATTACCTTTTGATGCTTCAGAAGTAAAAAATCATTTTTAAAATTTTTATTAAATTCTTCTTCAAATTGATTATGCATTCCTTCTTTTATAAAAAAAGATATTGCTCTTGATTCAACCGATGGTAGAAATTTTAATGTTTTTAATAGTTTTGGATAGTCTAAAATACATTTACCTTTAATATCAATATGTCCATGGTCCGCTGTGACAATTATTAATGTATTTTTCAACTTATTACTTAGCTTCTCTACCGACTTATTTATTCTTATAAACCATACTTTAACATCATCATTATCTGTTCCAAGCTCATGCATACTTGAATCTGGCTCGTTCCAGTAGGTATATATATAATTATTTTGACTTGTGCTGCCTATATTCTCTATCTCTTCAAACAATTCATCAAAACTGTCAATTATGTTAGTTCCAAACTGTGAAACAGAAAATGCATTTGCAGTACCTCTATTATTTATCCTATTAACTATGCTTTCATATGGAATTATTTTGTTTGCAACATTAAAATGTTTAAATTCTACATTATCATCGTTTGTATTAACGAATATATTAATATTGTCATTAATTTCATCAAAATGAAGGCTCCATCCAAGCCACCCATGTTCTTTTGGCGACAATCCACTATACAGTGTTGTTGTTGCAGCAGTAGTAGTTGGAGGAAATACAGATGAAATATTTTTTACTTTATGCTTAATCAAAAAACTGTCTTTATCAAGCATCTTATTTATATTATAGCTACCCATTCCATCAAAAATCATTAAAATTACATTATCATAGTTTTTCAGAAGCAAATCATCTATTTCTTTAATTGTTTTGTGATGATATTCTAAATTGTAGTGTTTTAAAATAGAATTTGATAAGCTTAAAATACTATCGTCATAATCCGGATACTTTATCATTTTCATCATCCTTTGCTATTATAATTTTTGTTTTTAAGACAAATTTTCGGAGCAATTCTTTCAAACATATTGCACCTCACAATAAAATTAACATATTATACCCTATAAGATAATATTAAACAAGTATTTTTGTAAAATTTTACATGAATTATGGGGAATAAGAATATTATAGGAGGGATATTATGCATGCCTTTAGTGATGCTGAGGTTAGTATTCAGGAATTTGATGAAATACGTGAGGATAAGTCATTTAATTATGAATTGATAGATGGTATAGTATGTATGTCATCTAAAACTAATTTGATAGATAAAAGTATATTGATGAATTTGTCTAGTGAAATAAGTTTCTACCTTAAAGGAAAGCCTTACAGAGTTTTTAGTGATATTGAAGTTGAAATTAATAATAACGTATTCTTCGCAGACATTTGTGTGGTTAAAAATCTTTATGATTTAAATACAAATAGACTTAAAGCTATTCCAATAATAATAATTGAAATGCTTAATACTGACAAAACAGTTTTAGAAACTGAGGACAAAATCAACAATTTTAAAAATTTTGGTGTAAAAGAATACTGGATTCTTAATCCTAAAAATAAATCTATTTATATAGTTAATTTACAAAATGAAACAATGATAAACTATTTTAATAGTATTAATATTAAATCAGATGTTTTAGTAGATTTCTCCATTTCTATGGAGGAAATATTTGATATGCTTTTGTAGCTATACATATAAACCCTTTATCAGTAAAACTGTGATAAAGGGTTATTATTTCATTATTTTATACCTGTGCTTCCTAATCCACCACGATTTTTATTCGACAATTCTTCAGCCTCAATAAATTGTATCTTTGGTTGATTTTCTACAATTCTAAATTGACAAATTCTATCATTCTTTTCAATAACAGTATCACGAAGTGCATATGATGGCATATACCACCAGTCTTCAGAACCACAGTACGAATTATCTACTATTCCACAATGATTTGTTTGTATAATTCCAAAATTTTTGTATGTACTGCTTCTTGGAACAATATGTGCCTCATACCCATCCGGAAGCTGCATTGCTACACCTAAATGAACTAATTTAAACTCACCAGCTTTTAACTCAACTCTTTCTGCTGACCTTAAATCTATCCAATCAGATTTTCCATCAATATAATTTAATCTCATTATTTCATCGTTCAAATATCTTATTTTTATGTTTTTCAAAATATATCCTCCTAATGTTTATTTCATTATATTTATAAATACAACTCTAGTTTAAAAGATTTTCAAATATGGACTGTAAATTTCTATTTTTCTTTAAATTTCCTGTGTATACTACTGAAATATTTTTCTTGTCGAATATCATATTGCATACTTTTATTATATCTTCTATCTTTACACTATTTATTTTATTAACTATTTCGTCAGGTGTTGAAATTGTATCATATAATAATTGTCTTCTGCCAACTGATGACATTCTGCTTGAAGTACTTTCAAGTGCAAGTATGTAGTCACTTTTAATTTGTTGTTTAGCTCTATTAAATTCAGTTAATAATATTCCTGAATTTTTCATTTTCTCCATTATATCAAGAATTGTCTTAACAGTTTCTTCAAGCTTATCATATGCAAGCCCTGCATAAATACCAAATAATCCTGTTTCAGAATAGTTTGAGGTAAAAGAATATATTGAATAAACTAATCCTCTCTTCTCCCTTATTTCTTGAAACAATTTTGAGCTCATAGTACCACCAATTATATTATTCATAACTATAAGTGGGTAATATAAATCATCATGTCTTCCGATTGTTTTATTAGCTAAACAGATATGCAATTGTTCTAAATCTTTATTAACTCCAATAATCTGTCTAGTGTAAGGACAATCCAACTTTATGTCTTCAATGTTATTGTTTTCCCACGAACAAAATTTTTCTTCTAACATTTTGATAAGCTTTTCTTCATCAAAACTTCCTGCTACTGATATAACAGTTTGTTCAGGAGTATACTGTTTGCTTTTATATTCTAAAACTCTTTCTTTTGTATACGTTTTTAGGTTTTTAGCAGTACCTAATATTGGATTAGATAAAGGGCTGTCCTTAAATATGATTTCAGAAATCTTATCATGCACTACATCTTCAGGAGAATCTTCATACATTTTAATTTCTTCAATAACAACTGATATTTCTTTATCTATTTCTTTTTGCTCAAATTTAGAATTAAAGAACATATCTGATAATATATCAACTGCTTCATTTAAATTTTCATCTAGCACTTTTATATAAAAGCATGTACAATCTTTACTAGTAAATGCATTTAATTGGCCACCTATATTATCAGTTTCTTCTGCAATTTGATTAGCAGTTCTATTTTCTGTCCCTTTAAATAGCATATGTTCAATAAAATGCGACATACCATTAGTATCATCAATTTCATTTACTGAACCCACTTTTAACCATATGCCAAATGATACAGATTTTACATAGTCTAATTTTTCCGTCATTATTCTTAGCCCATTTTTTAAGGTGTGCTTTTTTATCATGTTGCCTCCTAGTTTGTTCTCATCAAATAAAAAAATTAATATCAAAGCTAAGTATTAGAAAACATGCGAATGATATTAATTTTGCCTTTAATATTTAGTAATAAACAATTTAAATATAACTGTTTGAACATCTTAACATAATTAGAAGTAAAACTATAATAGTCAAAAAAACTATTATAATTATACGTCTTATAAAGAATATATTATTTTTAAAATTCATAATAATCCCCCTTTGTAATATTTATTACAATAAGGGGCTATTTATGATTGTTATTCTTTAGTACTTTCTTTATCTTTACTTTTTGGTAAAGCATCTTTTCTTGATAAATTAATTCTACCTTGTGCATCAATTTCAGTTACTTTTACAAGTATTTTATCACCAATTGACAATACATCTTCTACTTTTTTAATTCTCTTATCAGATATTTTAGAGATGTGTAATAATCCATCTTTTCCTTCTTCTAATTCAATAAAAGCTCCAAATGTAGTTATTCTAACAACTTTACCTAAGTAAACTTCTCCAACTTCTATTTCTTTAACGATTTTTTCAATTATCTTCTTAGCTTTATTTCCGCTTTCTGGATTTTCAGCTGCAATAAATACTGTTCCATCGTCTTGAATATCAATTTTTACGCCAGTTTCTTCAATTATTTTATTGATAACTTTTCCACCTGCACCAATAATATCTCTAATTTTATCAGGTTTAACCTTCATAATTATTATCTTTGGTGCATACTTAGATAATTCTTCTCTTGGCTCTGGTATACAAGCTAACATTTTATCAAGTATGAATAGTCTTCCTATTCTTGCTCTTTCTAGTGCATGTTCAAGTATTTCTTTGTTTATACCATGAATTTTAATATCCATTTGTATAGCAGTTATACCTTTGCTTGTTCCTGCAACTTTGAAATCCATGTCTCCTAAAAAGTCTTCCATACCTTGAATATCAGATAATACTGCAACCTTATCTTCTACCTTCATAAGTCCCATTGCGATACCAGCAACTGGTGCTTTTATTGGAACTCCAGCATCCATAAGTGATAATGTAGAACCACAAACACTCGCTTGAGATGTTGAACCGTTTGAACTTAATACTTCTGATACAAGTCTTATAGCATAAGGAAATTCATCTTTCGATGGAATTACAGGCAATAAAGCTCTTTCTGCTAATGCACCATGACCAATTTCTCTTCTTCCAGGTCCTCTTGAAGGTCTAGCTTCTCCAACACTGTATGATGGGAAATTGTAGTGATGCATATATCTTTTTGATTCTTCTTCTGATAAACCATCAAGAATTTGCACATCACTTATTGGTCCTAATGTCGTTATATTCATAACTTGAGTTTGACCTCTTGTAAATAGTCCTGAACCATGTGGTCTAGGTAATAATCCAACTTCACAAGTAATTTGTCTTATTTCATCTATTTTTCTATTATCAGGTCTAATTCCTCTTTCAACAATATTTTCCCTTACTTTTTCTTTTATAATCTTGTATGTTGCATCGTCAATATCAGCAACATTTTCAGGATACTTTTCAGAAAAAACTTCCATAATTTCAGCTTTTAGATTATCTATTTTTTCTTGTCTAGTTAATTTATCTGGCTCAATTATAGCATCATTTATTTTGGATCTAGAATACTCTACAATTTCTTCTTGTATACTAGGATCAGCTTTAAATTCATAATATTCAGTTTTTGGCTTTCCTACTTCTTTTTGTATTTCTTCAATAAACACACATATTTTTTTGATTTCTTCATGTGCAAATAATATTGCTTCTAGCATAGTTTGTTCTGAAACTTCATCTGCTCCAGCTTCAACCATCATTATTGCTTCTTTAGTTCCAGCTACTGTTAAGTGTAATTTTGATTTTTCTCTTTGTTCGCAATTTGGGTTTATGATGAATTTGTCGTCTATAAGTCCTACTGCAACCGCACCTGTTGGTCCAGCAAACGGTAAATCAGAAATAGACAATGATATTGATGAACCAATCATACCACAAATTTCCGGTGAATAATCAGTATCCATAGATAATACAGTTACAACTACTTGAACATTACTTCTATATCCTTTTGGAAATAAAGGTCTTATAGGCCTATCAATTAAACGTGAAGTTAAAATAGCTTTTTCAGTAGGTCTTCCTTCTCTTTTTATAAAACCACCTGGAATTTTTCCAGCGGCATAAAGTTTTTCTTCATAATCAACACTAAGTGGGAAAAAGTCAACACCTTCTCTTGGTTCACTAGAGCCTGCGACATTTGCCATTATTACAGTATCTCCATATTGAACTATACATGAACCTCTAGTTAACTCTGCAATTTTACCTATAGTTACTTTTAGCTCCTTACCATCAATTATGTATTTAAAAATTCTTTCCATTTACTCCTCCTATATTTTTAGAGTATATTAAATTTTTTACATAATATTTATATCGAATAAACAACAGAGCGGGAATTACCTCCCCGCTCCTAAAGTTTTATCTTCTTAATCCAAGTCTAGCTATAATGCTTCTGTATCTTTCGATTTCATTATTTTTTAAATAGTTTAAGAATCCTCTTCTTTGACCAACCATCATTAAAAGACCTCTTCTTGAGTGGTGATCTTTTTTGTTGCTTTTTAAGTGTTCAGTTAAATTATTAATTCTGTGAGTTAATATTGCTATTTGAACCTCAGGAGATCCTGTGTCCTTCTCATTTAATCTGTACTCTTCAATTATTGCTGTTTTTTGTTCTTTTGTTATTGCACCTTTTGACATTTTGTAATCCTCCAAATATTTTATTTTTTCACCTATAATCCATGTAATACGTTGAGGTTTCGTAAAACATAGATTAAGGAAACTCAATATATTTTAACATAATGAGTTGCTTTTGTAAATATTATTTATTCAAAAAAATAATATTTTCTTTTTGCTCTAGCTGTGTACTAAAGCATAATATTCTATTTCCATTTTCTGTACGAATATTTACAGTGCTTACTCTATCCCCCATCATCACAGGATAATCACCGTCCAATGGAATTATTATCTCACTATTCTTACAAACTATACAATTTACATTATTTGTATAATCAAAATCATTTGAATACAAAGTATATTTATTTTTTAGCAAATTATTTGCTTTATTTATATTACCTTCTTGTATATATTTCCTTATCATTGTACTGCTAATTTCCGAATTATTATATTTCACTTTTTCGACAATACTAACTTTATAATCATATTTATTTGCAAAATGGATTAAAGTCTGTGTATCTCCTTTAGCCATATAACCAAATCTAAAATTATAGCCTACTACAACATGCTTTATATTATATCTTTTAATCAATATTTCAGTTATAAACTTTTCAGGTGAATATTTAGAAACTTCTTCATTAAGTTCTAGTACACAAACATCAGTAGTATTATAACTTTTCAACATATTTATTTTATTTTCAAAGCTTGTAATGTATTTTAAATTTGTAGAATTCTTTTTCATTGACATATCAGAATATTTAAATGTTAAAATAATACTGTTAAAATTATTTTTATGACTTATATCTATCATAGTATTAATTAAAATATCATGTCCTTTATGAATACCGTCAAAATTTCCTATAGCTATACAAGAATAATTTTTATTAGTCATTTGCATATCACCTATTTATAAGCAATTTATTAATTTTAATTTGCTCATTATTTACTCTATGTCCAATACCAACAAGGATGTTTTTACAATACACATAAAAATTTTCAATATATGTTTCATCTAAAGATAAATTTATCTCGTTGCCCACTACAAGTTTTTCATAATGTTCATCATCAACAAAAACCTTTTTCATAGGTACAATATCGTCTACTGATATAAAACATTTATGTAGCTCATTGATTTCTTTATAATATCTTATTTCATCCAATGTGATAGAATCTTCAATTTTAAGTCCCTTAGCTTGTGTTCTTATCAATATACCCATATGAGCAAATGTACCAAGTTTTAACCCTATATCGTGGCATAGTGTACGCATATAAGTGCCTTTACTACAATTTACTCTAATTAATATTCTAGGTTTATCAATTTTTAAAATTTGTAAATCTTTAATTGTTACATCTCTTGCTTCTTTTTCAATGATTATATCCTGTCTAGCATATTCATAGAGCTTTTTACCTTTGTATTTGACAGCAGAAAAAGCAGGAGGTACTTGTTTAATATTACCTTTAAATAAGTTTATTGCATTTATTATAGCTTCGTCATCTATTTCATCTAAAATAATACTATTACATTCATCTATAATTTTTCCATACATATCCTGAGTATCAGTGCTTTTTCCCAATACTATCTCACAAATATATTCTTTATCACCGTTAATTAAATAATCACTAAATTTTGTCGCTTTTCCAACACATATCGGCAAAACGCCTGCCACATTTGGATCAAGTGTCCCAGCATGACCAACTTTTTTTATACTAAGGGTTTTTCTAATAAATCCCACAACATCGTGTGAGCTCATACCCGTAGGTTTTAGTATGTTCAATACTCCGTTCATTATTCACCTAAATAATCTATAAATTCTTTTACAATCATTTTTTCAGTTTCTTCTATAGAGTTATTCATAGAAAATCCAGCAGCTCTTTCATGACCGCCACCATTAAATTTCTTTGAGATATAAGAAACATCTATATTATTTTTTGAACGCAAGCTAACTTTAGTAATATTTTCACTAGTTTGCTTTAATACACATGATATTTCTGTTTCTTTAACTTCACGAATAAACTCAACTATTCCCTCTAAATCATTTATATCTATATTATTTCTTTTTACTATTTCATTAGTAATTTTGGCTATGCCGAGCTTATTATTATAATAAAAAGATATATTAGAAATACACTCAACATATGCATTGACAATATTGAATGGCTTAGAGTTATATATTATGTTATCTATTTTAGAGATATCTATTCCTATTTCTATAAGTTCTGAAGCAACTTGATGAGTCTGACTACTTGTAGATGAATATGCAAATTTACCTGTATCAGTTATGATAGCGATATAAATATATTCTGCCATTTTTAAATTAACTGATTTATTTGCAGCTTCAAATATATGATATAATAGCTCACCTGTTGAACTTATTTTAGTATCAATAATATTTATATCTGCAAACATAGTATTAGTCTTATGATGGTCAATACAAAATGTATGTTTAGAATTATTAATTATACATTTATATTTTCCTAGTCTATCTAAATCTCCACAATCCAATACAATTGTTAAATCAAATTGTTCATTTTCAAAATCATCCAGTATGCTAATCTGCTTAACATAGTCAACCAAATTAAATGGAATTTTGCCATCAAATCCAACAGACAAATTTTTATTGTAATTAGAATTAATAAATTCATATAGGGCCATAACTGACCCTATACAATCACCATCCGGAAATTTATGTCCTACAATGCAAATTCTGCTACTATTTTCTATCAAACTGAAAAGTTTTTCTACTTTAGTCTTCTCTAGAATCATCAACCGAACTAGCCTCCTGGTTTATTACTTTATCTATTAAGTTACTCATGTATATTCCTTTTTCAATTGAATAATCTTTTTCAAAGAATAATTCAGGTACTGTTCTGATTTTCATTTTTTTGCTTAATTCTCTGCGTATAAATCCTTTAGCCCTATTTAAAGCATCAATTGTAGGCTCACTTTCTCCATAGATAGAAACATAAACCTTGGCAGTTTTTAAATCCTCTGTAATTTTCAAATCTGTAATACTTAGCATTTCAGAGATTCTAGGGTCTTTAACATCTCTTCTAATAATTTCAGAGATTATTTTTTTCATTTCACCCATTAGCCTATTGTTTCTTTTTATTGACATTTTAAAGCCTTCTTTCTATCTTTTTATTTCTTCCATGATATAAGCTTCAATTATATCGCCTATTTTTATATCATTGTATTTGTCGATACCTAATCCACCTTCATAACTTGTATTTAATTCAGATGCATCATCCTTAAATCTTTTTAGTGAACTAACATCACCTTCATGGATTACTATATCATTTCTTAATAATCTTACTTTAGATTTTCTAGTTACTTTACCATTAAGTATATATACACCTGCAATTATACCTATGTTTGGCACTTTAAATGTTGCTCTTACTTCTGCTCTACCTTGAACAACTTCTTTATATTCAGGATCCAACATACCTTTGATAGCTGATTGTATGTCTTCAATAGCATTGTATATAATATTGTAAGTACGAACATCAACCTTTTCTCTTTTTGCTAATTCAGAAGCAAATACTGACGGTCTAACATTAAAGCCTATTACTATCGCATTTGATGCAGATGCAAGATTTATGTCATTTTCATTTATTCCACCAACACCATTGTGTATAATTTTAACTTTTACTTCTTTTATACTTAATTTTTCTAATGATTGTTTTATAGCTTCTATAGAACCACGAACATCTGCTTTTAGTATAATATTTAAATCTTTAACTTCACCCATTTGTATTTTATCATATAAATCGTCCAAAGATACTTTAGCTGTTGCATTCATGTTATCAGTTCTAACTTTGTCTTTCCTCTTTTCGGCAATAACTTTAGCATCCTTTTCAGAATTCATAGCAATCAGTATATCTCCTGCTTGTGGAGTTTCTGATAATCCTAACACTTCAACAGGTATTGAAGGTCCAGCTTGGTTAATTTTTTTGCCAACGCTATTGAATAATGCTCTTACTTTTCCGTATGAAGCTCCAACTAACACAAAATCACCTTTGTGTAATGTACCCTTTTGAACTAAAACAGTAGCTACTGGTCCTCTACCTTTATCAAGTTTTGCTTCAACAATTGTTCCTCTTGCATTTCTATTTGGATTAGCTTTTAATTCTTGCATTTCAGATACCAATAGAATCATTTCAAGAAGTTCTTGTATACCTTCTCTTTTCTTTGCAGAAACTGGAACAAAAATTGTATCTCCACCCCAATCTTCTGCTAAGACACCTTGCTCAGTTAATTCTTGCTTAACTTTATCTATATTAGCAGTCGGTCTATCCATTTTGTTTACAGCTACAATAAGTGGAATATTTGCTGCTTTAGCATGGTTTATAGCCTCAATCGTTTGTGGTTTTACACCATCATCAGCTGCAACAACAAGTATTGCCATATCAGTTATACTTGCACCTCTTGCACGCATAGCAGTAAATGCTTCGTGACCCGGCGTATCCAAGAATGTGATTTTTTTACCATTGATTTCAACAATTGATGCACCAATGTGCTGTGTAATACCACCTGCTTCATGTGATGTTTCAACAGTATCTCTGATAGCATCAAGTAATGAAGTTTTACCATGGTCAACGTGACCCATAACTGTTACAATAGGTGGTCTTTCTTTTAAATCTTTTGGATCATCTTCAACATCTTGATCTAGTTTTTCTTCTATAACTTGTAATTCATCAATTACAACTTTTTGATATACTTCTGCATTAAAATCAGTAGCTATAAGGCTTGCTGTATCAAAATCAATTTCTTGATTCATGTTAACCATTAAACCAAGCATTATAAGTTTTGAAATAACTTTGCTTACAGGTACACCCATTTTATCAGCTAAATCTCTAACAACAATTTCGTCTTCCATTTCAATGCGTTTGATTTTAGGTTGCTCTGGAGCTTTTTCTTTTGGTTTATTAGCCTCTGATAAATTTTTATTATTGTTTTTATTGTTCTTATTGTTTTTATTGTTTCTGTTACTTTTATTGTTTTTATTATTTCTATTATTATTATTGTTTTTATTATTATTATTATTATTATTAGGATGATTTTTTGCACTTGTATTTTTACTTTTTACTTCTACTTTTTTATTTGTAATTTCCTTATTAACTTTCTTCACCTTAACATCATTTAAAGATATATCTTTTTTCTCGTCAATAGCAGATGTTTTTTCTGATAATACGTCTGCTTTTAAAGATGATGTTTCCTTTTTGTCTTTTATTTTTGTTTTTGCTTCTTTTACCTTTGGTTTTGCATTTTCTTCTTTTTTGTTCCCATTACGTACATCAATAATTTTTCTAATTCTAAGAGTTTCTAAATCTGATATAGAACTCATATGTGAGTTTACTTCAATATTAAATTCTTTCTCTATTATATCTATTAACTCTTTACTATTAATTTTCAACTCTTTTGCTAACTCATATATTCTCATGTAGTCACCTCCAAATTTATGTGTTGTTTTTTAAATAAGGTATTATATTTTTATCAGTAACTGCTAAAACACTTACCTCTTTCTTATTTAATATCTTACCATAAACAACCTTCTCACCATATTCTAGAAATTCGCAATTGACTCTTTCACATTCAAATACTATATTTTTTTTAGTTTTCTCAGATGCATCGCTTGCAATTACGACCAGAATATTTTTACTGCTACTTTTTATAAGACTAACCGTAGTATCATAACCTAAGATTACTTTACCTGCTTTTCTAGCTATACCTAACATTCCATAAAATTTATTCATTTTTAGCTATCTCCAATTTGATTTGTTCATAAATATCATTAGGTATTTCTGTTTCTAAAGTTCTTGGCAATCTTTTTGACTTTACTGCTTTTTCAAAGCATTTCATATTTTTACAGATATATGCACCTCTGCCATTAAGTTTGCCCGTTGTATCTAACTTAACAGTTTCTGTGCCATCTTCTAGCTTTGTTTTAATGATTCTTACAAGCTCTTTTTTAGGAAAGCTTTCTGAACATCCAATACATTTTCTCAATGGTATCTTACGCTGTTTCATTATTCCACCTCTGGAATTTGTTCAGTTTCTACTTCAGTTTCTACTTCAGTAGTTACATCTATGTTCATGTTTCTTTCTACAGATTGTGTTTCACTTATTATATCTATTTTCCATCCAGTTAATTTTGCTGCAAGTCTTGCGTTTTGTCCTTCTTTACCAATTGCTAAAGATAACTGATTATCCGGTACTACTGCAACAGCAGCTTTCTGTTCTTCATTAACTGTTACATTCAAAATTTTTGCAGGTCCTAAACTATTTGCTATAAATATAGATGGATCTTTATCAAAAACAACTATATCAATTTTTTCTCCATGTATTTCACCTATAATAGTTCTAACTCTAACACCTTTATTACCTACACAAGATCCTACTGGATCAACGTTTAAATCGTTTGAGTGTATTGCTATTTTTGATCTTGAGCCAGCTTCACGAGATATACTGCGTATTTCTAATACACCATCATGAATTTCAGGAACTTCTAACTCAAATAATCTTTTTATAAGATTAGGATGCGTTCTTGATAACAAAATATTAGCACCTTTTCCAGTATTCTTAACTTCAAGTATAACTGCTTTTAATCTATCACCTTGATTAAAGTTTTCTCCAGGTATTTGTTCAGTTTGAGTAATCACACCTTCTATTTTACCTAAGTCAATATATATATTACCTCTATTTACTCTTTGAACAATACCATCAATTAAATCGCTTTCTCTACCTTCAAATTCATTAAATATATTTTCTCTTTCAGCTTCTCTAATTTTTTGAAGAATAACTTGTCTTGCAGTTTGTGCAGCAATTCTACCGAAGTCCTTTTTAGGTTTAATTTCAATTTTAACGATATCTCCAACTTCATATGAAGCTTTTATATTTCTAGCTTCTTCTAATGATATTTCTTCTTGAGGTTCCTGAACCTCAAGAACTACAGTTTTGTCTGCATATAATCTATAATCACCTGTAACTTCATCAGATTCTATAGAAAAATTATTAGATTTACTATAATTCTTTTTATAACCTGATTCTAATGCTGCCCTAATTGCTTCAATTACTACTTCAGGAGAAATTCCTTTTTCTTTTTCAAGTTCCCCCAATGCTCTTAATATATCTTTGCTCATTTTAACCTCCATTAAAAAAATTCAACAGCTTTATTTATTTTAGAAATATTTTTAAGTTCAATTATTACTTTTTCTTTTCCAACTTGTACTGTTACAGTTTCTTCAGCTTTTTCTAAAAGTGTTCCAATAATAAATTTAGTACCATTAACATTTTTGTAAAGTTTTATTTCAACTTCATTATTTATGTTATCGATAAAATCCGATTCCTTTTTAAAAGGTCTATCAATACCTGGAGAAGATACTTCTAAATAATATTGTTCATCAATGAAATCCATTGTGTCTATTTTTTTATTAAAAGCGTTGCTTATCATCGAGCAATCATCTATATTAATACCGCCATCTTTATCTATATAAATTCTTAGATACATAAATGGACCTTCTTTTACATACTCTATATCAATTAGTTGATATTCAGTATCTTTAATTATTTCATTTATGATATCTGTAGCAGTTTGTATAATTAGTTTTTTGTTCATAATTTCCTCCTTTGACTTAATTTATTAGTATAATTAGAAAGAGTGGGATTTACCCACTCTTTGACGTCATAACTTTCTTTTGTAGATTATATCATATAATAAACCAAAAATCAAATAAAATAATAAAAATTTCATATTTTTGAGTAAGTTATATACAATTTATATAAAAATATGACTTTTTATATAAATTATTTGTATATATATATGATAACCTTATTTTAAAAGTGTATCCTTTAAATATCAAAAATTAAAAATAGAAATTTGATTTGTTTTATCTAGATTTTGTAAACAACCATGTTTATCAAGAACCTCAATAACTGTTTTAGTAACTCTTGCTCTTTTTACAATGTCTTCAACAGAAATGAATTCTCCTTTTTCTCTTTCATTTTTAATACTTATAGCAGCATTTTCTCCTAATCCCTGTAATCCAACTAAAGGAGGTAAAATCCCACCTTGTACAACCTTGAATTTTTTATCATCTGATTTGTACAAATCAACTTTTTCACATTTAAAGCCTCTTTTATACATTTCATTGGCAACTTCCAAAACTGTATACATATCTTTTTCTTTTGTAGTTTTCTCATTACCTTTATCTTCTATCTCTTTCATTGCTTGCTTTATAGCATCCTCTCCGTTTGAAATTACTTCAGCATTAAAATCCTGTGCTTTCATTGTGAAATATGATGCATAAAATGCTTCTGGATAATGAACTTTAAAATATGCGATTTTAACAGACATCATAACATAAGCAACAGCATGAGCTTTAGGAAACATATACTTGATTTTTTGACATGAATCAATATACCATTGCGGTACATTTTGTTCATTCATAGCTTCAATATCTGAATCTCTAAGTCCCCTACCTTTTCTTACTCTTTCCATTATTACAAAGGAGAGCTTCTTTGCAACACCTTTATGAATTAGATATGTCATAATATCATCTCTTGTTGCAATAACTTCTTTTATTACACAGGTATTGTTTAGTATCAAATCCTGTGCATTTCCAACCCAAACGTCTGTACCATGTGACAATCCACTTATACGAAGCAAGTCAGAAAATGTTTTAGGTTGTGTTTCCAATACCATTTTTCTAACAAATGCTGTACCAAACTCTGGTATTGCAAGCGTTCCAGTTTCACAATTTATATCATTTTTAGTAACATTAAGTGCTTTAGGGCTTGTAAATATTGACATCGTTTCAGCGTCATCTAGTGGAACATCCTTGTCATTAATTCCTGTAAAGTCCTCAAGCATCCTAATAATACTTGGCGTATCATGACCTAGCAAGTCAAGCTTCAATATACGTCCAGAAATAGAATGATAATCAAAATGTGTTGTTATAGAACCAGATTTACTATTATTTGCAGGATATTGTATAGGAGTAAAATCGTGTATATCCTTATTACGAGGAACTACCATAACACCACCAGGATGCTGACCAGATGTTCTTTTTATACCTACACATCCTTGAATAATTCTGTTGATTTCAGCATTTCTTTTAGGTATATGCTTATCTTCAAAATAATTTTTAACAAACCCGTATGCTGTTTTATCAGCTATTGTGCCTATTGTACCTGCTCTAAAAACCTTACCAACACCAAATAGCTCTTCTGTATATTTCATTGCAACACCTTGCTCTTCACCTGCAAAGTTCAAATCAATATCTGGTTCTTTATCTCCTTCAAATCCTAAGAAAACTTCAAATGGTATATCATGACCATCTTTTCTAAGCTTTTTACCACACTTTGGACAATCCTTGTCTGGCATATCCACTCCAGAACCATAAGAACCATCCGTTATAAACTCGGAATACGTACAATGGTCGCATATATAATGTGGTACAAGTGGATTAACCTCTGATATTCCACTCATTGTAGCTGCAAATGACGAACCAACGGAACCTCTTGAACCTACAATGTAACCGTCTTCATTTGATTTTTTAACTAGCTTTTCAGCAATGATATACATGATTGCATATCCATTGCTTATTATTGAATTCAACTCCCTATTAAGTCTGCTCTCAACTATCTCTGGTAACACATCCCCATAAATCCTATGTGCTCTTTCAAAACATATTGTTCTAAATTCATCATCAGCACCATCGATGATTGGTGGAAATGTGCCATTTGGTATAGGTAAAATATTTTCAATACTATCTGCTATAACGTTAGTATTTGTTACAACCACTTCATAAGCTAAATCTTGACCGAGATATGAAAATCTTTCTAGCATTTCATCTGTAGTCATTAGATATAATGGTGCTTGATCTTCAGCATCTTCAAAGCCTTGTCCTGTCATAAGTATTTTTCTATATAGCTCATCCTCTTTATTTAAAAAGTGGACATCACCAGTTGCTATTACAAGTTTGTTAAGTTTACGTGCTAAAGCGATAATTTTTCTATTTATATCTTTTAGCTCTTCGAAATCTTTAACCCTACCATTTCTAACTAAAAATGCATTGTTTTCAAGCGGCTGAATTTCTAAGAAATCATAGAATTCTGCTATATTTTCTATTTTTTCATCACTTTCACCCTCTAAAATAGCTTTATATAATTCACCTGCTTCACATGCAGTTCCAATTATAAGACCCTTTCTAACTTTATTTAAATCAGATTTTAAAATTCTTGGTTTTTTATAGAAGTGGTTTATGTGTGAATCTGATACAAGTTCATATAATGATTTTAGTCCTTCATAGTTCTTAACTAAAATATTAATATGGTATGACATTTTTTTGTTCATATCTATGCTATCTTTTAGTGTGTCATCAAGTATTGAAAAACTTGTTATTTCTTTTTCTTCTAAAATCTTATATAGCTCTAGTAATAAAAATGCTGTAGCCTTAGCATCATCGACTGCTCTATGGTGATTTTCTAAAATAATATTAAATTTTTTAGTGAGAGTATTAAGTTTATAATTCCTAATACCTTTAACCAATGCTTTAGACAACTCTAATGTATCAATTACTGGCATATCATAAACTTCATTAAATCTACTTCTGAATTTTTCTTTAATAAATTTAACATCAAAATTGGCATTGTGTGCTACTAATATAGCATCGTTTCCCACAAACTCTTTAAATGAATTAAGTGCATCTTCGATTGTTGGTTGACCCACAAGCATTTCATCTGTAATACTTGTTAATTCAATAATTTTATCTGGCAGTTTCATGTTTGTACTAATAAGAGTATTAAAATTATCTACTATTTGTCTATTTTTAATTCTTACTGCGCCTATTTCAATTATATGGTCTTTTCTAGCATTAAAACCAGTAGTTTCAATATCAAAAACTACTAACTCACTATCAAGTGTTTTATCTTGGCATTTATATGAAATGGATATACCATCATTTACAAGGTAACCTTCCATTCCGTAAATAACTTTAAAATCATCACTAGCTGTGTCCATGGCATTAGGATATCCTTGTACAACACCATGGTCTGTAATTGCAAGAGCTTTATGTCCCCATGATTTTGCTAGCTTAGCATAGTCAGCAAATGGACTAATTCCATCCATAGAACTCATACAAGTATGCAAATGAAGTTCTACTCTTTTTACTTCCGCATTGTCAATTCTTTTAGCAACTTTAAACTCAGATTCTTTAATCGCTCTTGACATGACAACCAATTCTTTACTAAAGGAATCAAATTCAGCATTACCTATTACTTCAACTGCTTTGTAATTTGCCATTTCATCAATTTGTTCAGGTGTCATATTTTTTCTACAAAAATACTTCACATTTATTGTATCTAAAAAGTCAGTAACTGAGAATATAAACAACGTACTTCCACTTTTCAATTCTCTTCTATCACATGCTATAACTTTACCTTTAATATGAACTTCTCCAGAATTATCATTTATCTCAGAAATTTCACTTAATTCTAGAGTGCCAAATTTTTTTTCATCTCTAACATTTTGTTTAACTCTATTGAACGGTTTCTGAGTAAATGTCTGTGCTTTAGGTTGGTCAGCTGATTTTTTAGAAATATTTCCGTCTGAAAGAGATTTCATAATTTCATCATTAATTATTTCAGCATTATTATTTACAACTATGTTCTTATCTAACATAATACTTATATTTAACTCAGTATTGTAAAGCTTCAAGAAATACTCTTTTATTTTTCTGTCTATTGAATGTTCTTTTAATTTAGCAAATGCCAGTTCATTAGAAATTTTAATAATTATACTTCCATTTTCCAATGATATATTTGAGGATTTATAACACATTAGTGATACTTTCCTAATTAAATATTGTACGTTTATTAATATCGTATCATAAAAATTTTTATCATTTTCTATATCAATATTATAACTAATACAAAATTCAACATTTACCATATTAGAATAACGTTCTTTTATTTCATCAATAGCTTTGTCTATCTCAACTAAACTTATTGCATTATTTGATACAAATACAAATCTTATCAGCTTGTCCTCTTTGACAACTTCTATTTTATTTAAATTCGCATTAGAAATTCCTTTATATTTACTAAAATCAACTAACATTTTTATCTCCAATATTTTCAACTTTATCTCTATCTAATCTATTATAATATAAAAAAGCTGTATAATACAGCTTTTATTTTAATTAATTTTTTCTATTTCTTCTAATAATACTTTAATTATTTCTTCTTCATTAACTTTTCTAATAATTTCGCCCTTTTTGAATAGTAACGCTTCTCCATTGCCAGATGCAAAACCTATGTCTGCTTCTCTTGCTTCGCCCGGGCCATTAACTGCGCATCCCATTATGGCTATTTTTATGTCTTTTTTGATTGGTGCAACAGCTTTTTTTACATCTTTTACAATATTTATTAAGTCTACTTTTGTTCTTCCACATGTTGGGCAAGAAATAACGTCTATCCCATATGGTCGCAAACCTAAATACTGCAATATCTTTCTTCCTATTATTACTTCTCTTACAGGGTCCTCAGTTAGTGAAACTCTAATTGTGTCACCTATACCCAATAGGATAAGTGAACCTAGTCCCATTGAAGTTTTAATAATTCCATCTTCATCTGAACCAGATTCGGTAATACCTAAATGTATTGGATAATCAGTGCGTTTTTTAAGCTCAATATTTGCATCATATGTCAATTTTACATTAGTTGCTTTTATTGATATTACGATATTATCATAATTATATTTTTCTACGAGTTTTACCTGTTCTAATGCACTTTCAACTAAAGAAAATTGATTTACACCGTTGTATTTGTCTAAAAACTCTTTTTTTACAGAGCCAGAATTTACTCCAACTCTAATTGGTATATTTTTATCTTTACATGCTTCTATAACTTTTTTTACATTATCTTCTGAACCAATATAACATGGATTGATTCTTATTGCATCAATACCATTTTCTACAGCATACAATGCCATTTTATAATCGAATTGAATATCTGCAATAATTGGCATATTGGTGTATTTTTTTAATGTCTTTATAGCCTTAGCATCTTCTTCTGAGTCAATAGAAGCTCTTATAATATCGCAACCATTTGCTTCAAGCAGTTTAACTTGATCAATTGCTTGATTTATATTATTGCTTAAATTAAAATTCAACATCGATTGTACAGTTATTTTATTGTTTCCACCTATTTTTAGATTTCCACAGTTTATTACTTTAGTCATAATATTATCTCCTATTTTATAGCTATTACTAAAATAATCTTACTACATCCTTGTAAGTTACAAATATCATAAGTGTTATCAATAGTACAAAGCCTACAAAATGTACAAAACCTTCTTTTTCTATAGGAATTTTCTTTCCTCTTATCTTTTCAATTATCAAAAACACCAATTTGCTACCATCAAGTGCGGGAATTGGTAATAAATTAAAAAAACCTAAATTAATACTTAGTAAAGCAACCAAATTAAGCAATGGATAAATACCTAGTTTTGAAGTTTCACCTATCATACTAACTATTTGAATAGGTCCACCAACTGAACCCTCTTTTACGTGTCCTCCAAATAAATTTCCAATAAATTCAAACATTAATCTTATATAATATCCTGTCTTGTAAAATGATGAAGCTACCGTTGTTATAAACGATTTCTCAACATGTGTATTAAATCCAAGCTGCGCTACTTTTTTAGGTACAACTTCAAATTTTAACTCCTGTCCATCCCTTTTTACAGTAATATTCAATTTATCTTCATTTAAAGCGTTAATCGCTAATCTTATATCTTCAAAGTTAGATATGTCTATATTGTTAATTTTTATTATTTCGTCATTTGTTCTAATTCCAGCTTTATATGCAGGTGATTGTTTGTCTTTTGTCTCAACGATTGATGTTTCAAATTGTTCGCTTTTAGAATAGATACCAATTATATTTCTTGTATATTGGTTTACTCTAAAATCTAAAGTTTCTTTATCTCTTTCAACTTTAATATCCAATGGTGTTTCAAGGTTTTCAGATGTTTTTTCCAATAAATCATATATGATTTCATCCCATATATAAACCTTATCGCCATTTATTGATACAATTTTATCATTAGGTCTAATCCCAGCTTTATAAATCTCTGAATTTTCATCCATTTGATTTACTGTGTTTCCTAATACTCCGAAACCGAAAGATATGATTATAAATATAATTATGGCAAGAACAAAATTCATTATTGGACCAGCTGCAATAACTTTAAATCTTTGCCATACAGTTTTACAATTATAACTTGTACTTGACTGAACATCTTCTTCTTCACCTTCCATCCTAACAAAACCTCCAATTGGAAGTAATCGTATAGAATAAACGGTTTCGTTTTTAATTTTTTTATATATTATGGGTCCCATACCAATTGCAAATTCTTCAATTTTTATCCCTACGCTTTGTGCTACCTTATAGTGACCAAATTCGTGAATAAGTATAACTAGTGAAAATACAAATATTGTTGCAATAAAAGTTACCAAATTATATCCTCCATTAAATAAAATATGTTACAAAATAATAAACTACTGGTGCAACAAACAACACACTATCAAATCTGTCTAATATTCCACCATGACCTGGCAAGAAATTACCAAAATCTTTTACTGAGTGCTCACGTTTAATTTTAGATGCAAGTAAATCTCCAAACATAGAAAGTATTGAAGCGAATACATTAAATATTATAATAGGCAATAAGTTTTTTATTCCTAAAATTTCAAAAAATATTATACAAAGTATAGTAGAACCTATTATACCACCTATTGCACCTTCTATAGTTTTTTTAGGACTTATATTAGGGCACAATTTATGTTTGCCAATAAACACTCCTGTAAAATAAGCAAATGTATCTGTTCCAAAAGAAATCAAATATACAAGCCAAACGTATGGTGTATTGTTCAATTTAATCATATAATACATAAACATTACTACGTATAAACCAACGAATAATGTATTAGCCAATCTAGTTAATGTAATATCTTTATTAGTAACATAAAAAATAAAGTTTGCTAAAACGTATATCAAAATAATAAAATTAAATGAACTAAATTCTACAAAGTAACCAACCAAATACAATGTTAAAATAAGTAAATAGTTTATTGAAGCTTCATATGGAAATTTTTCATTATTTCTAAACAATTTTGATAATTCATGAACACCAATTGCTGCTATCAATAAATAAACAGCATCAAATAATAATCCACCAATATATGTTACTAATGCAATTATTAAACCCCCTACAATACCTGTGATTATTCTTTTTTTCATAATACACCACCTATTTTTTACCAAATCTTCTACTTCTTTTTTGATATTCTAATATTGATTCATAGTATTCATTTTCTTTGAAATCAGGCCAAAATATATCTGTAAAATAAAATTCTGTATAAGCTAATTGATATAATAAAAAGTTGCTAAGTCTAATTTCTCCACTTGTTCTAATTAAAAAATCGGGATCATCAAAATCTTTTGTATACAAGTAATCTTTGAATTTTTTTTCATTTAAATCATCTATATTAATTTTATTATTTTCAACGTCATTTATAACCTTTTTTACTGCTTTAATTATTTCATCTCTTGAACCATAACTCAATGCAATGTTAAGGTTGAATCTATTATTATATTTAGTCTTTTCTAAAGCCTTTTGTACTTCTATTTTAATATCGAAAGGAAGGTCTTCAATGTTTCCTATCAAACTAATTTTGATATTATTTTTATGGATTCTATCTAATTCTTTTTTTAAAAATTCCAATAGTAGATTCATTAGACAATCTACTTCTACTTTATCTCTACCCCAATTTTCAGTTGAAAAGGCATATACCGTTAAAGCTTTTACTCCTATATTAATGGAAGATTCAACAATTTCCATTATTCTTTTAACGCCTTCTCTATGTCCCATAGCCGTTGGTAATTTTCTTGTCTTAGCCCATCTTCTATTGCCATCCATTATTATAGCAACATGTTGTGGAACAATACCTTCCAATATTTCATCTTTTAAATTCATAGCTACCTCTTGTACTAATTGTATTTAAATATCAAAAAAAATGCACTAATACAGACTTAATCAATAATTAAGCCTGTATTAGATGATTTAGTAATATGTCACATATAATGTTATATAGTCACTGCTTTCTAGGTTTTTAATAACGTAAGGATTGCTTAGATTATTAAATTTTGAATTAGTACCTTTTAACTTAACTATTTTAATGATTTTATTACTTTTTTCTTGAAGAAATTTTAAAGTTTCGCTTAAAGGAGAACCTGTTAAGTTATCCATTCTATACCTCTAATATCTCTTTTTCTTTAGATTTGTAAATTTCGTCAATAAATTTAGTATATTTGTCTGTAAGCTTTTGAGCATCCTCTTCAGCTTTTTTTAAGTCATCTTTTGTTAATTCACTTCTTTTTTCTAATTTTTTGAAAACATCTATTACATCTCTTCTGATATTTCTTAATGCAATTTTTCCGTTTTCTGTTTCTTTTTTTACTAATTTAAGCAGGTCTTTTCTTCTTTCTTCTGTTAATTGAGGAATCATTAATCTAATAATCTTTCCATCGTTTGAAGGGTTGATTCCCAAATCTGAACTCATGATTGCTTTTTCAATTTCTTTTATACTTGATGCATCCCATGGTTGGATGATTAAGCATCTTGGTTCTGGAACAGAAATATTTGCAATTTGATTAAGCGGAGTCATAGAACCATAATAACTAACTTGTATTCTGTCTACAAGTTTTGGACTGGCTTTTCCAGCTCTGATTGTTCCAAGCTCTTCCTTTAAATGATCAACTGATTTTTTCATTTGTTCTTCACGATTAATTAATTCTTGTTTATACATTTTATACCTCCTTAATAATAGTTCCTATATTTTCGCCATGAATAATACGTTCAATATTTTGTGGATCTTCTATACCAAAAACTAGTATTGGTATTTTATTATCCATACATAATGATGTAGCTGTAGAATCCATAATTTTCAACCCTTTATTAAGTACATCTATGTATGTTAAGTTGTCATATTTTACTGCATCTTTAATTTTCTTAGGGTCTGCAGAATATACACCGTCTACACCGTTTTTTGCAAGTAATATAATATCAGCATTTATTTCTGCTGCTCTTAGTGCAGCAGTAGTATCCGTTGAAAAATAAGGGTTACCAGTTCCACCTGCAAATATTACTACTTTTGAAGTTTCTAAATGTTTCACAGCTTTACGTCTTATATATGGTTCTGCAACCTGTTTCATTTCAATTGAAGTTTGTGCAACTGCTACTACACCAATTTTTTCAAGGTGTGTTTGCAATGCTAAACCATTTATTATAGTACCTAGCATTCCCATATAATCTGATGTTGTTCTATCCATATCTTTTGCGGATGCACCACGCCAAAAATTACCGCCACCAACTACAATAGCTACTTGAACACCAAGGTCATTAACTGTTTTAACTACTTTTGCTATAGACATAATTGTTTTTTCATCAATTCCATGTCCTATACCGCCAGATAAAGCTTCACCACTAATCTTTAATAATACTCTATTGTATTTACAGTCCATTTTGCCTCCTTATTGTTCTTATTTTAACTAATGGAGAACCAAATAATAGTTCTCCATTATATAATATTACATATTTATTTGTTTAGCAACTTCTTCTGCAAAATTTTCAGATTTTTTTTCTAAGCCTTCGCCTACTTCAAATCTTTGAACTCCACTAAGTTTAATAGATTTTCCTATTTCTTTACCAACATTTTCGATAAGTTTTTTAACTGTTAAATCACTATCTTTTACAAATGGTTGTTCAACTAAGCAAACTTCTTTTAATTCTTTGTTAAGTCTTCCTTCAACCATTTTTTCAACTATAGCTTGAGGTTTTCCTTCATTTAATGCTTGAGCCATTAATACTTCTCTTTCGTGAGCTAAGTATTCTTGATCCACATCGTCTTTTGTTATATATTTAGGATTCATAGCAGCTACTTGCATTGCTAAATCTTTACCTAATACTTCTAACTCTTCTTTGCTAGCTTCTGATTCTAAACCAACGATAACTGAAATTTTACCAGCACCGTGTACGTAACCTACAACTGCACCATTTGTTACTTCAACTTTATCAAATCTTCTTAATGTCATATTTTCGCCGATTGTAGCTATTTTAGATGTTAATACTTCTTGTACTGTTTTATCTTCTCCATCATATTTAGCATTTTTTAATTCTTCAATGTCCTTATAGTCACCATTAACCAATATTTTAGCTGTTGTGTTTATAAATCCTTTAAAATCTTCATTTTTAGCAACAAAATCTGTCTCGGAATTTACTTCTACTACAACACCCTTTTTACCGTCTTGACTTATTGCAAAAGCTGTTAAACCTTCAGCAGCAATTCTACCTGATTTTTTAGCGGCTTGTGCAAGACCTTTTTCTCTTAAAAAGTCAATTGCTTTTTCCATATCACCGTTTGTTTCTTTTAATGCTTTTTTACAATTCATCATACCAGCATTAGTAGCTTCTCTTAATTCTTTTACCATTGATGCAGTTATATCTGCCATTTAATTTCCTCCTTATTTTAAAAAAAGTAAGGAAATAAGGAGCAAACCCTTAATCCTTACTTTTAGTTAATTTCTTATATTTATTTACTACTCTGCAATTTTTTCTTGTTCTTCTTCAGTAACAACTTTTTCTTCTTCAGTAGTATCAACTAATTGCTCACCTTGTTTTCCTTCGATTACAGCATCAGCAATTGTTGAAGTTAATAATTTAACGGCTCTGATAGCATCATCATTACCAGGAATTACTAAATCAATTTCATCTGGATCACAGTTAGTATCAACTATAGCTACTACTGGAATTCCTAATATATGAGCTTCTTGAACAGCGATTTTTTCTTTTCTAGGGTCAACTATGTATATAGCTCCAGGAACTTTACCCATATTTTTAATGCCACCTAAGAATTTCTCTAATCTTTCAGCTTGATGTTTTAACTTAATAACTTCTTTTTTAGTTAAAAGATTGAATGTTCCATCTTCTTCCATCTTTTTCAATTCATTAAGTTTATCAATTCTTTTTTTAATAGTTTTGTAGTTTGTTAACATACCACCTAACCATCTTTGACTTACAAAGTGCATTCCACATCTTAAAGCTTCTGTTTTAATTGACTCTTGAGCTTGCTTTTTAGTTCCAACGAATAAAACTTCTTCACCATTAGCTACTACATCTTTAATAAAGCGGTATGCTTCATCAACCTTATCACTTGTTTTTTGTAAATCGATAATATAAATTCCGTTTCTTTCTGTAAAAATATACTCAGCCATTTTAGGGTTCCATCTTCTAGTTTGGTGACCGAAGTGAACACCAGCTTCAAGTAATTTTTTCATGCTTACTATTGCCATTTTTTATTTCCTCCTTTTGTTTTTCATCCAGCATCGTCATACTTTACTCAAGACTCATATATATGAGCACAACTCTCGCAAATCGGACACTGTGCATAGTACCTTGGTATTATAACATACTAAATTTTTCATAGCAAGATTTTTTTTAAAAATAATGTAAATTAATTATTAAAAACATTAAACATATCAATAACACTATATCTATTTCAAGTATTACCATATATATCTAATTTATTCATATTAAATATTTTTAAAATATACTATGGTATTTTATCATTTATTTAGATTTTTCACATTTCAAGCATATAATTTCATTGTTCTTCTTAACTTTCATATTGCCGCATACATCACATATTTCATTTGTTGGCTCATACCAAGAAATATAATCACAATCTGGATAACCACTGCATCCAAAAAATCTTCTACCTTTTTTTGTGTATTTAACAACTAAATCTTTACCGCATCTTGGACATTTAACATCTATCTTTTGTAAAATTTGTTTAGTATTTTTACATGATGGGTAGTTTGAACATGCTAAGAACTCACCAAATCGCCCTTTTCTTTTTAGCATTTTTGCTCCACATAGCTCACATACTATATCAGTTTCTTCAGCAACGTCATTATGATTAATTGGTTTAGTGTTTTTACATTCCGGATAATTTGGGCAAGCTAGGAATTTTCCAAATCTGCCTTTTTTAACAACCATAAATTCACCACATTTTTCACATTTTTCTGTACTTACTTCATCCTTTATTTCTACTTTTTCAATTTCCTTATCTGCTACATCCATTGAAACTATAAATTCATCATAGAAATCACTTATTATTTTACGCCATTCCACTTTCCCATTAGCTACCAAATCTAGTTTGTTTTCAAGCTCTGCAGTAAATTTATCGTTAATTATATTATTAAAATACTTAACAACCATTTCATCTACTAAAATTCCCATTTCAGTTGGCATAAGATATTTATTTTCTTTTACTACATATTCTCTGTTTGTTATAGTTATGATTGTAGGGGCATAGGTACTTGGTCTTCCAATTCCTAAAACCTCCATAATTTTAATTAAGGATGCTTCTGTATATCTCGCTGGTGGATTGGTATAATGCTTTTCAGGTAGAACGTTATTGATTTTTATTTCATCACCTTCATTTATATTAGGCAATGTTACATCCTTTGTACCATCACTATAAGTATATATCATTTTAAATCCATCAAAGTTCATGATACTTCCACTTGCTTTGTAGATGTTATCGTTGCTATTAAAAGTTATAGTTGTAACATCGTATTCAGCTTCAGTCATTTGTGATGCAACAAACCTTCTCCATATTAAGTTATACAACTTAAATTGTTCTGGAGATAATGAATCTTTTATATTATTAGGACTTCTCATAATAGAAGTCGGTCTAATTGCTTCGTGTGCATCTTGTGCTTCTACTTTGTTTTTTTTACTAAAAGTATTATGCTTATAATATTTATCACCATAATTAGAAGTAATATATTCTTTTACATTTTCTTGAGCTTCATTTGAAATTCTATATGAGTCAGTTCTTATGTAAGTTACTAAACCTACACTACCTTCACCTTTTAAAGTAATACCTTCATATAACTGCTGAGCCACTCTCATAGTTTTTTTAGAAGAAAAATTAAGCTTTTTATTAGCTTCTTGCTGCAAACTACTTGTAGTAAATGGTGCATAAGGCTTTTTAAGTGTTCTTTTTTTATCTACTTTATATACTTTTAAAACCTCTTTATCAGTTGTACTTATAACAGCATTAGTCTCTTCTTCGTTGTTTAATTTAGATTTGATTATTTTACCATTTTCTTGTATTTTCCCATAATATTTAGCTAAAATCTTTTTCCTTTTTTCTATTAATTCTATATCTAATGTCCAATATTCTTCAGAAACAAAGTCACTTATTTCTCTTTCTTTATCACAAATAAGTTTTAATGCAACAGACTGTACACGACCAGCACTAAGCCCTTTTTCTATTTTTCTCCACAATAATGGACTAATATTATATCCAACTAATCTATCTAAAACACGTCGAGCCTGTTGTGCATCGACAATATCTGTATTGATTTTTCGAGGATTTTTAACTGCTTTTTTTATAGCATCTTTAGTAATCTCATTAAACTCTATCCTAATTGCACTATCTGCATCTAATTTTAAAATATTTGCTAAATGCCATGATATTGCTTCTCCCTCACGGTCAGGGTCAGTTGCCAGTAATACTTTTTTAGCCTTTTTTGCTTCCTTTTTTAATTCTTTAATTACATCACCTTTGCCTCTTATAGTAATATAGTTAGGTTCAAAATTGTTTTCTATATCAATTCCAAGTTTTGATTTTGGAAGGTCTCTAACATGCCCAACAGACGCTTTTACTGTATAAGTGCTACCTAAAAATTTCCCTATAGTTTTAGCTTTTGCTGGTGATTCAACAATTACTAATTTTTTTTCCATAATTATCTCCTATTCTGCATATTATGTATACACTATATTTAATTAATTTGCAAGCATAAATTTTTTAGAACTTGTTTGAACTACTATATCTTTCATTTCTAAAATGGTTAAATTACTTAATATTTCGCTTGTAGGATTGTTAATATTGCAACAAAAACTATCAATATCCATTGAACCTTTTTCCAACAAGGCTATAATTTGCTTTTCTACTTCATTTAGGCTATTATAATCTATACTTCGTATTGCTTTATCTCTATTTATATCTCTTAACTCTCTTATTTCTTCAATTATATCTTCAACGCTCATAACTAATTTTGCTCCATCTTTTATAAGTTTATTAGTTCCAACGCTAAATATACTATTTATGTTACCGGGAACAGCAAATACATCTTTTCCTTGTTCTGCAGCATGTGTTGCTGTTATGAGTGTTCCACTTCTATCTTGTGCTTCGATAACCAAAATTCCACTGCTTAGCCCGCTAATAATTCTATTCCTATTTGGGAAATTAGCTGCAATTGGTTCTCTGTCAAATGGATATTCTGTTACTATGAGACTTCCTTTCGCCTCAATTTCTTCATATAATTCTCTATTTTTCAGTGGATATACGATATTTATACCACTACCAATTACTCCAATTGTTTTTCCATTATTTTTTAATGTAGATTTATGTGATATAGTATCAATTCCGTACGCAAGTCCACTTATTATTGTCACTCCTAAATTACTTAACTCTTTTGAAAATTTATTAGCACACCATTTTCCATATTCAGTTGCTTTTCTTGAACCAACAATTGCTATTGATAAATTATTAAGGCACCTTATATCACCTTTGCAATACAATATGCTTGGTGGATTTATAATATTAGTTAGTTTTATAGGATATTCCTCATCAAGTAATGTTATTATACTAACTTTTTCATTATTTAATCTTTCAATAAGTTTTTCTTTATAATTTACTTTCTTTTTCATTAGTTCTTCTAGTATATTACTTCTCAGAAATTTTAAATTATTTTTTTCTTCAAATAAATTATCCCAAATGTTGATTGGAGTTTCAAAATATTCTAATAATTTTTCAATTGTTTTAGTTGATATTCCGTTTTGTGAGTTTAACCATGAAATAACCAATTTATTATCATTTATATCTTCATAAGCTTCAAAACTCATTATTACCTCCAATATTTTCTATCAAGTGTTCTGTATTGTATCGCTTCTGCAATATGTGTTTGGTTAATATTGTCCATTCCTTCCAAATCTGCAATAGTTCTTGATACCTTTAGAATTTTATTGTATGCTCTTGCACTTAAACCTAAAGTTTCAAATGCGTTTTTTAACAATTCTTCTGATGTACTATCAATTTTGCAATATTTTGTCACTTGTCTTGATGATAATTCCGAGTTAGTGAAAATTTTTAACGATTTATATCTTTTGGATTGAATATTTCTAGCTTTTATAACTCTTGTTTTAATTTGCTCTGATGTTTCTTCTATTGATTTATTGTTTAAATCATCATAATATACAGGTGTTACCTCTATTTGTATATCCATACGATCTAGAAGCGGTCCTGAAATTTTTCCTAAATAGTTATTTATTTGTGCTTGCGTACATGTGCACTCATGTACAGGATCACCTAAAAAACCACATGGACATGGGTTCATGCTAGAAATTAACATAAACTTTGCTGGATAAGTATATGAACCATTTGCTCTTGAAATTGATATTGTGCCATCTTCCATTGGTTGTCTTAATACTTCTAGAACACTTTTTGGAAATTCAGGCATTTCATCTAGAAATAAAACACCATAGTGAGATAATGAAACTTCCCCTGGACCAGCCATCTTGCCTCCTCCAGCTAAAGCTGCTCTTGAAATTGTATGATGAGGACTTCTAAATGGTCTTTTTGTTATTAATCCACTTTCATTAAGTCCACCTGATATGCTATAAATTTTAGTTACTTCAAGTGATTCTTCAAATGACAAGTCTGGTAAAATTGTAGGGATTCTTTTTGCAATCATTGTTTTACCTGAACCTGGAGGGCCTAACATAAGTAGATTATGACCACCCGCTGCTGATATTTCAACAGCTCTTTTTAGTGCAGCTTGTCCTTTAATTTCTGAAAAATCTATTTCGTATTTGAAATTTGATGATGAATTGTTATATGTAGATATGTACGGTTTTATTTCAATTTCATTATTGAAATACTTTACTAATTCTTTCAAATTGTCTATTGGTATTATGTCGATATTGTCGATTACTCCACATTCTTCTTTGTTTTCAATAGGTATAATAACTTTTTTTACATTATTATTTCTCATGCTTATAACAAGAGGTAATGCTCCATCAATTTTCGTAATCTTTCCATCTAATGATAATTCTCCTATGAAGCAAGTATTCTCATCTACAATATTTTCTATAACTTTACTTGCTATTAAAATTCCAACTGCAATGGGTAAATCAATTTGACTACCCTCTTTTCTTATATTTGCTGGTGCAAGATTGATAGTTATTTTACTAACAGGAAATTTAAAATTACTGTTTTTTATAGATGACCTAACTCTTTCTTTTGATTCTTTTATAGATGTGTCGGCTAATCCTACTATATTAAATGAAGGCAATCCACTTGATAGGTCTGTTTCTACGTCTATTAAACATCCATTTAATCCATGCAATACACATGTTTTTACTTTTGATAACATAGCAACCTCCAACGGTACAATAATCCAAATAACGTTTTTCACTGTATTATATATTATTTATTTATATATTTCAATAGATATGAATAAATAATTGGAATTATTTTACACAAATCTTATTTAATACTTAATTTATTAGTGTTTGAGTTATTTATTTCAGTATTATAGGAAATATCGTCAATAAAAAACCTTCATCATCTTCTTTATTTTCCCAACAATGGAGGTTTACATAATATTTTCTGTACTACCGAAGTTTTAGTTCAATTATGTTATTGAATAATTAGTTTGGAATCTGT
This sequence comes from Sedimentibacter sp. zth1, assembly GCF_017352195.1. Taxonomy (NCBI): domain Bacteria; kingdom Bacillati; phylum Bacillota; class Tissierellia; genus Sedimentibacter; species Sedimentibacter sp. zth1. The sequence continues at coordinate 761,848 of NZ_CP071445.1, forward strand.
TGTAAACTAGATGAAATAAGTCCTCTTCCCATATAATTTGCCATTAAAAAATTAATATTTTCAACCATATCAAATAGTTCCATTTCTACTTCATCATTTTCGTCTACTACTGCCTTAATTTCATCTGTTTTTATTTTAATATATTGATATAGAAAATATTTCCATTGATCTTCATCCCAATATATATTGATCCTTGCTAGAAATGATGATAGTTCATCTGCGTCTTGGTACCATTTAATTATTCTTGAATTTGTTAACACCTTATCACCAAACTTCATAGCTTCTATTACTCCCATTGTAGATTTAATAAAATCTGAAAATAAATTATATACATTTTGTGCAATTTCAGTACCATAAAATATACTAAATATATTATAAGCTTCAGATGGTAAATCAAGTAAATTATTAGTAACTGCTTTTAGATTTCGTGTATCATAAATTGAGGCTCTTATATATTCCCTTACCAAAATTGCAAGTTTAAACCACATTTTCTGAACAGCAATTATTATATTCATTTGATCATAGGTAAGATATTTCTCACTCTGCAGTTTTTCTTCCATTACAAAACCCTCCATATACTATTTATATCTCAATATATGTTATAGTAATGCTAAATGGAACTATGAAGGTGTGAAATATCAAAATAAAAAAAATATTATACTTCAAACACATTTTCTAAATGATTTATTGTTTTTCTATCATATATAATTTCAATAACATCAAATCTACAGTTTACATTATCGTATTGTTTTTTCAATAAAAAATACTTTGCTGTACTAATAATTTTTCTTATTTTAGCTTGGGTAACGTATTCCCTTGGATAACCAAAATCGGTATTTTTTCTTGCTTTAACTTCTACAAATATTAATACATTATCTTTTAATGCTATTATGTCTATTTCCCCAAATCTGCACATAAAGTTTACTTCTAAAATAACATATCCATGTGCCTTTAGATATTTTTGTGCAACAATTTCAAATTGATACCCCTTATTTTCCTTATACATATTAACCCTTCTTTACATCCAATGCTTGTACTATTAGTTTTTTTATTAAAACAATGTTATTTGTTCATTTTTGTCTAATATTTTTTTAAGAAAAGTTCTTCTGTGTATTTGTATAGGACCATATTTAAGCAATGCTTGAATGTGATCCTTTGTTCCATAACCTTTGTTGCTTTTAAAATTGTATTCTGGATAGATTTTATCTAACTCTACCATTTGTCTATCTCTTGTAACTTTTGCTATAATAGATGCTGCTGCAATGCCGTGACAAGTTGCATCACCTTTTATTACATTTGTTTGAGGAATAGAAGTATCAAGTTTTTCAGCATCTATCAACAAATGGTTAGGTACAAGTTTTTGTCCATCATTGGTTTTTAAATTATCAACAGCCTGTAGCATTGCCATTTTAGTTGCATTTTTAATATTTATTTCATCAATTATATCATAACTGATTTCACCTATTCCAACAGCTATACATTGTGCAAGTATTTCATCGTAAAGCTTATCTCTTTTTTTAGGTGTTAATTTTTTAGAATCATTAACACCTTCAATTAATAAACCTTTTGGCATAACTATTGCGCAAGTTACAACACTGCCCGCTAAACACCCTCTACCTACTTCATCAATACAAGCTATATGCTCATAGCCTTCAACATGTAGCTTATTTTCTATTTTTAGCATTTTTCTTAGCCTCTACGTTTGCTTTCTTCTCCGCTCTTTCCTTCGCTTTAATTTTAGCATCTAATTCAAAGTTTTTTACATCCTCAGGTCTTTCAAGCGAAATTCTACCTAATTTACCATTTTGAAATTCATCAAGAACCATTCTACTTACTCTTGGATAGTCAATTTCATTTTTGTTAAGTATACAACCCCTTTTTCTTGCTATGTTATCCATATTTTCTATCGTTACTTCTGATACTTCTATTCCATATCTGTTCGCCAAGGCTTTTTTATCTATCTTTGCGATAATTTCTATAAAGCTGTATGCTATTTCTTCTATTTGAAGAATTTCTTCTTTTATAGCACCTGTAAAGGCTAAATTAAGTGCAGTGGTATCGCTAATGAATTTAGGCCATAATATACCAGGTGTGTCCAATAAATCAATGTTTTTAGGCAATCTAATCCATTGCTTACCTTTTGTTACACCAGGCATATTGCCTGTCTTTGTGCTTTTCTTCTTAGCTATTGAATTGATAAGTGTAGATTTACCAGCGTTGGGAATTCCAACAATCATAGTTTTTATTACTTTATTTTGGATACCTTTTTTTCTATATCTTTCTACTATCTCTAATGTAGCTTCCCCAATTGTAGCTTCAATTTTTTTTAGTTCCTTATTGTCAGTAGAATTATATAAAACAGTGTAATACCCTTGTGATTTATAATACTCTTCCCATTTCTTATTCATATTTGGATTAGCTAAATCATACTTGTTAATTACTAATACTCTTTTTTTATTTACAAACAGCTTTTCAAAATCTGGGTTTTTGCTGCTATATGGAATTCTTGCGTCAATTACTTCAATAACCAAGTCAACTAACTTCAAATTGTCTCTTAATAAATCCATAGTCTTTTTCATATGACCAGGATACCAGTTTATATTCATTTAACACCTCTATCTTTCTGTCGAAAAAAAAGCCCCATTCGGGACAAATCAAAATCTAGTAGCTTTTTGTATAAAACTACCACACAAAAAATAATTTGTCAACATTTTTGTAATTATTTATTTACTATTATTAAATATTTATACTATATTTAAATCAAATTGTAATAAATAACATAAATAATAATTATGCGACTTAGGATAGAATAAGACATGGAAAAAATCCATGCCTTTATATTTAATATATTTTTGTTGCATCTTCTGGTAATTTTCTTACATGATTTAAATATGTAGTTACTCGATTATCATCATCAATTGGGTAATTAAAATTAAAGTACTTAGCTACTTCTTGTGCTACGTCTCTAAACAAATTATCCATAATAAACAATGAGTTCCATATATTTTCTGCTTTGCAACTTGGATATGTCTTTTTAAATCTCTCCCATTCTTCCTTTGAAAGATAATTTTTTAGATATTTACCCATTTTGCCAATGCTAACCCTAAAATTAATTTTAGTACCAACATACCATCCAAGCATTTTTACAAATTCATCTCTCAAATATACATCCATATGTTTTTTAACATATGACAATTCATCTCTCCATAAACCCTTTGCTACATATGGATTTAGCCACCAAAACTCATTACAGCAATCATCAAACTGCTTTTGAGTTGGACATTTTATATTATATACATCACCCGTAGGCTCTGGAAACTTAGGTAAAATACCATCTTTATCTAAAAGAGCTACAGTTGGTTCACCTTCATCATCATAATTATCAATTGTAGTTATGCATAAATCTATTCTATTTCCTTTGATTGGCTCTTGAACCATTCATAACAACAGCACGAATACGTTCATCTTGTTTTGCTGTATCTAAAATTAAATCAAACATTTCTTTTTCTGTTCTCATCTACACACATCTCCAATTAACGTATTTTTCTTTTAAATACTAAATTTTGCAATCCATAGATTAAGCATAATACTCCTAATGATAAATAGCCTAATAATATATTTTTATTTGCAAATATACTAAACAATAGCCCTACTCCTATAGCAAATAGTCTCATTAGTAACGATAACAAAGATTCCACTGTCGCTCTAATACTACTGTCTGTATTATGATGAATACAGCCTTCTAGCAGAGGTGTTAAAATTCCATTCCATATTCCAAGAAACATTAACGGAGTAAACATCCAATAGCTTTTAGAAATACCTATTAAAATAAAACCTAATGCAAATACAAATGGTGTAAGCTTAAAAAATTTAGAATACGATATAATCTTTTTAAGCTTATCAGCTAGTAAATTACCAGGTACAGTAAAAACAGAATAGCTTATTGATATTACACCAAATAAAAAAATGGGAACATTGATTTGAACAGCTAATAATTGCCAAAATTCATCTATATAGCTCCAACAAGCGCTTAAAAAGCACCCAATCATACAATAATTAAATATTACTTTGTTGTTTTTAAAAAACTTAATACCTTCTTTTATATAAATTTTAAATGATGTGTTATTATTATCAATTTCAAGAATTTTTCTCGATGGCTCTTTTATAAAGATTACTAAAATAAAAGCAATAGCTTTACTAAAAATTGAAACAACATAGTTAATCTCAAGTCCAAAGTAATATGCTAAAACACCGCCACTAAGTGCTGCAATTGTAGCCCCTATTGTATCAATGGCATTTACTCTGCCATATACACCTTCAAATCCAGCTTCTTTTTTTGCTTCTTGTAAAGAATCATAAATCAAAGCTTCCTTTGCACCACTTCTAAATGCGTTATTAATACCAGCTAAAAAAACAGCAAATCCAAATGCAAAAAAACTGTGAGCATAATAAATTATCGTCATTTCAAGTAAAGAAAGAAATGCTCCTATTAGCAAAAGCTTTTTCCTGCCAAATTTATCTGCTAATACTCCTGATGGAACTTCTAAAACAATTGTAGTTATAGCATAAATAATTTCTGTAGCTACAACCATTGTAACATTCATTCCTCTTTCAGCCCAAAATAAACGCTCAATAACATATGCTAAAATCAATCCATCAAAAAATGATATAGCATACATAAAATATATGTTTTTATAATAATTAATTTTTCTTTTCATTTTATTCTCCTAAATTTGATTGTTTATAGAAATAATTATAAATAATCAAATAATGGCGGAGGTCTTATATGCCAGTAGGCTTGGTTTTAACAATCGGGTCGTATTTTATTCATATCTATACTTCCTTTCACGTTTTTATGATGAAATTAACGTTATAACAAAACATAGTGATTTTACTATAATTACCATAAAAACTTTTATATGTCAATATGTTATATAATGGTATTTTATGCTAATTTATTATCTAACAATTTAATTATATAAATGAAATAAATCCATCATTAACAGGTCTGTATTCATTTTCATAAAGTGAGTCATAATCTACAGACAAATCGTTTTTAAGTACCAAAATACGTCTACCATTTGGTATTTGAGGTAAAGTAGTAAGTTCATTTTGAATTTTATATACCTTATTTGTTTTTTTATTTTGATGAAATCCTTGACCTTCATATTTTGGTAATGATTCTACATCTATATATGTATATGAAGATGCATCACAATATTCAATACCTTCGATTGATTTAAAGCACAATGTTACAAAATCACGACTTCCATTACAAGGTGTATTTATAAATCCTGTTCCAGTATTATCATCCATAGGTATAAATGAAGACTCAAAAACACCATATATATCAGCATCCTCACGACCAACAAAACTTGCTATTAAGATACCTTCTATATCTTTTAACTTTTCTATTTTAAACCCTGTCATAATCTCATGTGTTACTAAATCATAAGGCGTAGTTGTTATGCAAACATATTGCTTGGATATTCTATTTTCCCACTTTTTAGTTATAGGCTTTTTCGGTTTTGCTTTTTGCGCAAGTGGAATATTTTTTTCTCTATAATTAACCATTAAGTATGCTTCATCATTGAATTCTGTAAAGTATAATTCTTGATTTTTCAATCCTTCAAAAGTTTTACCATTGTATTTTAAATTTTTGAATACACCAGTACTTTTTCCTCTTGTTGTATCATGAGTTATATTCATTATTGCACCATACATTTGTACATTATAAATACCACTTGGAACTAGATAAGTACCTTCATATTTTTTTATTATGTCTTTTGGTATAGGACTGTGTTTTTTATATATATTAATTCCTTCCTCAAGCATTGCTGTTGCAAATAATCTTAGAATTGTTTCTAATACATCAATTTCACAATCATGTGTCTCAGAAATAGCCAATACAGCATTATATTTTGGTATAACTATGAATTGTGTTGTAAATTGAAAACTATTACCACCCTTTTGCATAACTCCTTCGCCAAGGTCATAATCCATATCATTTAAATTTACATTGTCCCATCCTAAACCATAACCACATGTAGAAGTATCAGCATCTAAAAATGTTATACCATGAGGTTTAGCCATTTCATCTATGCTCTCTTTTTTTAATATTCCATTTGGATTTAATATTAAATCACCTAACTTGCATAAATCAGTCATACTTGTAGTAAATCCTGCAGCACCTTGTATATACAATAATTCATATGGCTTTTTCTTTTCTTTTGTTAATGTATTTTCACCCGTTAATAAATCTGATGTTTGAGTAGTCTTTGCATCAATTGGTTTAGTTATGTATTTTTCAACAAATTTTGAATAACGCATACCACTAATTTCAGAAATTACAATTTCAGCCATTGTAAAGCCATCATTGCAATATACAGAATATTCACCAGGTTCAGCTTTTAAATAGTTTTTTGCCATATAATCATATACTGTTTCATAATAATTATCTTCTGTTACATCAGTTACTGAAAAACCTTTCCACTGAGTTCCAGGTAATCCACTACTGTGACTAAGACAATGTCTTGTAGTAATTTTTTTATATCTTTCATCTAGCATTTTGAATTTAGGCAAATATTTATATATAGGTTTGTCTAAGTCAAGCTTGCCTAATTCAACAAGCTTCATTGCTGCCAATGAACAAAATATTTTAGAAACAGAAGCAACATTATATGTATCATTAATTGTTGAATTATTATTTTTATTACTACCATTTGTTCCAATTGTATCAGCAGCAAGCATATTCCCATCTTTCATAATCGCATATGATACTGATGTGAATTTATTTGATAAATTCAACTTTAAAATTTTTGTTAGTTTTTGTGTAAGTGAATTCATTGCTATCTCCTTTGCAAATAAAAAAAACCGAGAGCATTACTCTCGATAATTTTCTTAATAATTAGTTTTTTCTTTAACTTTAGCAGCTTTACCTGTTCTCTCTCTAAGATAGAACAATCTAGCACGTCTAATTTTACCTTTTCTTGTTACTTCGATTTTTTCAATCTTTGGTGAATGGATTGGGAATGTTCTTTCAACACCTACACCGTAAGCTATTTTTCTTACTGTGAATGTCTCCCTATTACTTCCACCTTGTCTCTTAATAACAGTTCCTTCAAATATCTGAATTCTTTCTCTTGTACCTTCTTTAATTCTACAGTGTACTTTTATAGTATCACCTACGTTAAATTCTTGGATTTCAGATTTTAATTGTTCTTGTTCAATAGATCTTATTAAGTCCATCATGTATACCTCCATTCAAATTAGCGTTCTTACAAATTTATCCGCAGAGGACCGCCGTATACTTCTTAGAGAGTATACCATACTAAAATTAATAATGCAACAATTTTTTAAAAAATATGCATAATATTATAATAACTATTTTATAGCTTCAATATATATTTTTTTATTATAATTGTCAATTTTACAATTAAATTTATACACTGGTTGTAAAAATCCTTTTGTATCAACAATATAGGTTATTTCTACGCCTAATATTTGGATATTAGTTGCCTTTTCAGTATTTACATAATTTATAAATTTACCATTTATAAGCTTGATATATGCATCATATTCACTAATTAATTTTTTCATTGCGCCTTTTTTGTATTTAACTAAATTATAGTTGATTTTATTAATTGCACCATCTTTATAATACTCTATCTTTATATCACCATTTATATAATTATTACCACTTTTGTATAGTTTTAATTCTCCAAATAATATTTTATTTTCTATTTCTTCAAATTCTAATTCTTTTGGTATGAAAATATCTAGCTTTTCAAATACGTTTAACAATTCACTGTTTGTACACGTATATACTATTGAATTTTTATCGTGTAGTTTGTATTGAGAAAAAAGGAATGTACCGTCAAGTCTATCAAAATTAATATAACCACCATTAACCCTATATATCATTTCAGTATCATAATCAATAACTTCTATTTCAAAATCTTCTTTATAAAAATATGAATATATATTATGGACAAATTCAAAGGCTTCTTTTTTAGTATAAGATTTTGGATAATACATTGGCATTTCATAATTTAAATCTTTTAGTTTTATATTTAAATCAAAATCTACATCTTCTACATTTTGATTTAATGTAGGTCTACAAGTATTTCCATAATCTCTAGTATTATAATTTGTATAAAGTCCAACAAATATTAATATTGTAGTAATAATTGGCCAAATATGATTTAAAATATAGCCTACATTTCTTTTATCCTTTTTAACAACTGATAATATTGTTGTTATTAAGCTATATCCTAAAATTGTACCTAAAACATTATTGATGATATCATCAACATCAAAAACTCCACCATTAAATATTAATTGAGTTGTTTCTATTAGTATCGTTAAACTCAAGCCTATTATTATAGTTTTATACCATTTTTCAAATCTATAATTGCAAATTGGTAATAAAAAACCAATCGGAATAAACAAAATAATATTAAATATAAGCTGACTCATACCAATATTCGAAAAATCAAACATTGCTTGTCTATATGACATAAATGGTACTAAATTCATGCTTCTATGCATTCCAGGTATATATTTAAAGCAAGTATTAAAGATAATAAATAACAAATAGCTAATTAGTATGATAATATAAAAAGTTTTTATAAAGTTAAGCTTTTTGTTGCCTTTAATTAACTTTTTGTAAATTAGCTTATAGCTTAAATAATATAATAAAATCAAGCAAAGAACAAATGCCATTGCTAGCAAAATATAAATACCAAGTTTATCAAGCATATATTTGATTATACCCATATTTCCTACCCCTATTTAATTATTTTTTTAATATAACCTCTCTATCTCCACGCTTTGTTGTATTAAAATATATTTGCTGTTTACCTAGCAATAATTTTTCTATATCTTCATTGGTGTAATGATTAAACAACAATCCGTCTCTACTTTTATCTGTATATAAAAAAGAACCATCCTCTAATATTTCATGAGCTAAATTCAAATCATCCTCTTCAAGACAATCAAATGACAAATATATAAGTCCGCCCTGTTTGGTTATCCTATAAAGTTCATTTAGGGCTGTACATGCACTTTTTTTGCTTAAATGGTCTATAACAGCATGTGCAACTACTGCATCAAAGGCTTCATCTTTAAAACTGATATCAGTAATGCTACACGTTTTATAATCGTCGTTTGGAAGTTTAAAATGCTTCAACATATTTTTAGTCAAATTTACCGAGTTTTCTGCTATATCAAATCCTGATACTTCAAATCCTCTGTTATTTAGCATGATGCTATATGTACCAAAACCGCATGCTGCATCGCATACGTTTTTTATATTATATTTAGAAAAAATCTCAAAGAATCTCGGTGTAAAGTCAGGTCTTATATATTTTATATACTCATCTATTTTATTATTGCTCCACTCTTTGTTCCAATATTCTTCCATAATTAAACCTCTATTCATTAATCATCAAAAACATTCTATTATATTGGTCATACTCTTTAAAATACACATCAACATATTCTTTTTCATTGAAATATTGTAATAGTAACGTTCTCCACTCTTCAGTAGTTTGATTCCATAATAGAAGTCCATCATCTAAAAGATTACCTTCAATAGTTTTTATGTTATATTCCTTTATCTGATCTTCTTTTATATATGGGTTAAGCTTTATTAGTATTTTGCCACTCTTTTTTACTATTCTTCTTATTTGCTTTAAAACTTCCATAGAATCATTTGGAGCAATATTATCAATAACATTGGAAAGAATTGCACCATCTATAGAATTATCTTCAATTAAATTAAGCTCATTTACAGTACCCTGAATAAATTTGTAACTCCCAAGCTTCATAAGCTTTGCACGATTATTACATAGCTTTATTCCTTCATCAGACATATCAATTCCGATCAACTCTTTCACTCCACGCAAAGCACAGCTAAACAGCATACTTCCAGAACCACATCCAAAATCCAAAAGTTTATCTGTATTTTCGCATAACCAGTCTAATCCTTTATCCAGCTGTTCATTACCAATATCAGTACTTGATGGTACTGATATTTTTTCAACACCTTTGTAAATATCATTTTCTACTTTTATATATTTATCGTAATTAATGTTCATTCTTTTCTACCTCCTCTTATATAATAACTCATGGAGTTTACTCCACGTCAATATATTTTATTAATATATTTTGAAAGGTTTATAATATGATATAAATATTTAATTACTATTTTCGATTTATTATTTTATTAAGCTTTTCGCATCTTTTATCTATATCTATTTGGCTTATGTTACTTAGCTTGTCTTTTCTTCTTTCCAATGTAAGCTCTACGGATTTCAATTCTCTCCATGCTTTTATCTTTTGATGATTACCAGATAAGATTATCTCTGGAACCTTATGACCCATAAATTCCTCAGGTCTTGTATACTGTGGATATTCTAATAATTCTGAACTATGAGATTCTTCTACGATAGACTCTTCTGAACCTAAAACTCCAGGAATAAGCCTTCCAACTGCATCTGCAATAATTAATGCTGGAAGTTCTCCACTTGTAAGTACATAATCTCCTATAGATACTTCTTCGTCTACAAACATATCAATAATTCTTTGATCTATTCCCTCATAGTGTCCAACAATAAATATAATATGCTCATATTTAGTATATTCCTTAGCCTTTTGTTGATTAAACACATTACCCTTTGGCGAAAGATAAATTACATAACTGTTATCTTTCTTAATATACCTTAACGCATTATATAAAGGCTCAGGTTTAAGTAACATTCCTGGTCCACCGCCATAAGGATAGTCATCAACACGCTTATGCTTATCTTCAGAAAAGTCTCTTAGGTTTACATAATTTATACTTAGTAAACTATTTTCCGCAGCTCTGCCTATAATACCATTATGTGCATAGGTATCTATCAATTCCGGGAAAAGCGTTATAATATCTATTTTCATTCCAATAATCCTTCTATAATATTAATTACTATTTTCTTTTCTTCAATATTTATTTCTTTAACTACATCCTTAATAGCTGGTATATAGTATGTTTTAGCTTTGCTTATAACTTCGTATACATCATTAGCGCCTGTTTGAAATACTTCTTTAACCTTGCCTATTAGTTCACCCTCAGTTGAGTAGACATCAAGTCCTTCTAATTCAAATACATAATAAGTGTCTTTTGGTAGGTCTTTAAGCTGTGATTCTTCTATTGAAACATACGTTTCTTTAAATTTTTCAGCATCAACCATATTGGTTATACCTTCAAATTCTATAAAAGCCATTCCTTTTCTATAAAATACATTTTCTATTTTTCTTTTTCTATTATCTATTTCTGTATACACATAATCCAATTCATCAAATCTATCTACATCATCTGTGAGTGCAATAACTTTAACGCATCCTTTAACACCATGTGTATTAACTATTTTCCCAACCTTAATATAATCTTTCATAAAATACCTCATTTGATAGTAGTTTGCAATTATTATTAACAAAATTAGCATAAGCAGAATTCATCGCTTTATTCTGCAAAACAAAACTTATTGTTACTATCACATATTTTAACATTATTTAAATCCAAATTCAACAATAAAAGGATTTGATAAATTTAATTATCAAATCCTTTTATCTATTTATTGTATAATTTCAACCATTACACGTTTGTTATCTTTTGTAGCAGCTGCTTTTACAACGGTTCTAATAGCTTTTGCTATCCTTCCCTGTTTTCCAATAACTTTGCCCATATCTTCCGGAGCAACGCTAAGTTCAATTATAAGCGATTGGCTACCTTCAACTTCTTTAACTTTTACGAGATCAGGATTATCTACTAGTGATTTTGCTAAGTATTCAACTAATTCACCCATCATTTTCTCCTCTTATTTGTTTTCATCTCTTTTTTCATCAACATTAATTTTTTTTAATAACATCGCTACAGTTTCTGTAGGTTTCGCACCATTATCTATCCATTTTGCTGCTTTTTCCGAGTCTATTTTAACAACTTTTGGCTCAACAACTGGATTGTAGTATCCTATTTCTTCTATGAAACGTCCATCTCTTGGTGAACGAGAATCTGCTACTACTATTCTGTAAAAAGGTTTCTTTTTAGATCCCATTCTTTTTAATCTAATTTTTACTGACATGTTTGTCACCTCCTTCTTTTTCTTATGTTATTCTATATGATAAAGGAATTTATCCTTATCTACTTTTACATAAAAGGTAGTTTAAACTTACCAGCTCCGCCTCTTTTTTTCATTACTTTTTCCATTGAGCTAAATTGTTTCATCATTTTTTTCATGTCACCAAATTGCTTCAATATTTTATTTACTTGCTGTACTGATGTTCCACTTCCAGCAGCAATTCTTTTTCTTCTACTACCATTGATTAATGATGGCATAGCTCTTTCTTTTTTTGTCATTGATTGGATTATAGCTTCTACATGCTTTAATTCTTTTTCATCTACTGTCAAACCTTTAAGTTGTTTAGAATTAGCACCTGGAATCATGGCTAATATATCTTCTAATGGTCCCATGTTTTTCATTTGTTGAAGCTGAGTTAAGAAATCATCCAAATCAAATTCTTGATTTTTAATTTTCTTCTGCAATTCCATTGCTTGTTTTTCATCAAAAGCAGCTTGTGCTTTATCTATAATTGAAAGAATATCTCCCATACCTAAAATTCTTGAAGCCATTCTATCAGGATGAAAAATTTCTAATTGATCCATTTTTTCACCAACAGATACAAACTTAATTGGCTTATCAACAACACTTTTTATTGATAGAGCAGCACCACCTCTAGCATCACCATCAACTTTTGATAAAATTACGCCTGTTATATCAAGGTATTCATTAAATGTTTGAGCAACCTTTACTGCATCCTGACCAGTCATAGCATCTAATACCATAAGAATTTCATTTGGGTTTATTTCCGCTTTTACATCAACAAGTTCTTTCATTAACTCTTCATCTACATGAAGACGTCCAGCAGTATCTATAATTACAACATCATTATTGAATTTATTTGCATGCTGAGATGCTTCTTTTGCGATTGTAACAGGGCTAATTTTATCTCCTAAAGTGAATACAGGAACATCAATACTCTCTCCAACAACTTGAAGCTGTTTAATTGCTGCTGGTCTATAAATATCACATGCAACAAGCAAAGGTCTTTTTCCTTCTTTTTTTAGCTTTGTAGCTAATTTACCTGATGCTGTAGTTTTACCAGCACCTTGTAAACCACACATCATAATATACGTTATACCATTTGTATTAAATTCAAGCTTACTCTCTTGTTCGCCCATGATAGATTTTAGCTCATCATGAACTATTTTAACTACTTGTTGACCTGGAGTTAAGCTTTCCATAACTTCATGACCAACCGCTCTTTCTTTAACCTTACCTATAAAAGATTTAACAACTTTGAAGTTAACATCTGCTTCTAACAAAGAAAGCTTAACTTCTCTCATTGCTACGTCTATATCTTTTTCAGAAAGCTTTCCTTTGCCTCTTAGAGATTTGAGTGCATTTTGTAGCTTATCAGACAAATTCTCAAACATTAATTACTTTCCTACCCTTCATTCAATATTTTATCGGTTTCATTTTTTATATAATCAATTTCTTCTTTATATTTGCAATAATCAATTCTTTCTAAAGTCTTTATTATGTTTTCTGCAGCTTCATAATATGAAGTTATCTTAGAGTGTAAACAAAGTTTTTCTTCATACTCAGTTAGATTTTTTTCTGCTCTCTTCAATGTATCATAAATACCAGCCCTACTCATATTTAACTGTTCTGCTATTTCGCCAAGACTGAAATCCTGATTATAATACAAATCAATAATTATAGCTTGATTTTTCTTTAACAAGCTTCCATAATAATCAAATAAAATACTAAAAAATAAATTTTTTTCTAACATATTTTCACCTACTGTAAAGCAAATTACTTAACAGTCAAATTCTATATTAAATTTAGTGATTCGTCAATAGTTTTTTTGAAATTTATTATATTGTTAGGAAAATGTAGTTAAGCTTTGCATTTTTATTTTTCATCAATCTATCTTCAAAGCGAAATAATAAATACAATCAATATATTCACCATGATAATAAACCTCTTTTATTCTTTCACCCTCATAAATCATATTAGCTCTTTTCATAACATTACCACTTGCAATATTATTTCTAAAATGCGATGCAGATACTTTCTTGTATCCAACAATATTTAGTAAATAATCTTTCAGTTTCTATATCTATATTTTTTATTATGTGGTTCATATTTCCTCCTAAATTTTACTAATATTAATTTCTCAATATATAAAATGGTTCTTCACTATATTTCGAAACAAATATGTGTTTCAGTTTTATTTACTATTTTAAAACCGATTCTTTTATATAGATTAATTGCTCCTTTATTTTCTTTAAAACACCCCAAAGTTACCGTTTTGCTAATTTCTTTTGCATCCACAATAACTTGTTTTATAATATCACTACCAATCCCTAATCCTTGATATTCCGTAATTAAATGAATTTCAGTTATATTAACCACATTATTATCCTCATGTGTTTCAATAAATCCAACACATTTTTGATTTATCGTGATTTTCTTAAAGTTGATAGGGTTAAACGAATTTTCAAAATCTTCAACTTGATATTTTTCATCCCATCCCCATATTTTTCTTACATAATACATGATTGAATTCTTTTTGATAGTGTATATTTCTTGCTTGTCATTGTTGTTAACTTTTTCCAAACAATATTTCATTTAATTGTCCTTTCTTTTCATTAAGAATCTATCCTAATATTGCTCCCAAAACAATTGGCTAATTTCAAATACAACCATCACACTGAACACTCTATATATTCCATTCATAATTTTTAAGTCCTACTAAAATATATAATAATAACACCATTAATTTACTTACTATAAATTTTTACTTACCAAATGTAATCTACAATAGTCTTTTTCTACTGATATTAATCCTTCATCATTATATCCATTGTCTAAAAACCACTTTAAATTACCATTTGGAAAAGTCCCTAGTTCTTCTGTTATAGCAAACACTTTACTATATTTTTCTTTTAAATAACTTTCAAGTTTTATAAGTGGATAATATTTATAATCATATTCTGTTGATGAGTAATATATACAAGTTAAAAATGCATAATCATCACTCTTTGGTATATCATAAGGTACATATATTGATGGAATATACTCAACCCCACCTAGCACATTTTCACTATCTTTATTTAAGAATCCATATATTTCATCACAATATTTAGATAAAAACAAGGCTTTTTTATCACAACTACAGCTACAACCAGTCATTGTACATTTTTTAGATAGCAAAGAAATATTTTTTTTAGTCAATGGTACAACTTCCCCATTAAATTTTTCTTTTCCTAAATCAATAATATATGGCCTTTCTACACACTTTTCACCGTTTAATAATTTTTCTAAAAAGTTTTGTGTTATAGGTGCTCTAAATCTTTTTTCATCATTAATTACTGTTAAAAAAGGAAAGAACATTTTTTGTCTTTTAGCTAAATCATAATCATTTTCTACGTTATACATATGTATATCCATTTTATCCTTGTATTTATCTAATAAGCTAAGTGTTTCATAACTTATTGGACATTGAGCTGCCCAATAATAAAAATCTATTTTCATTATTCGTCCTCTTTTTACGCTAATATTTTTTCAATAAACTTATCTATTCCATCATAATATATCTGTACAGCTAAATCCAAATTATTAGCTAAATACAATTTTCCAACTATTGCTCCAAACTTATCCCAATATCGACTTAATGTTTTGAACAATTAGTAATTATCTATGTAATACAAACTTTTGATTAGGATAATTAAATTCTATACATAATTCATCCTCTACAAATCCAAATTTTTTATATAATGCTCTCGGAGCTATGCCTTTATTATCATTTTCTATAAATGTTGATACAGTTATATCTTTACCCTTAGGCATTATAGATAACATTTTATTAATCATGGCAGTTGCTATACCTCTTTTTCTATATGAAGGATGAACCGCCATACATGACAGACAGCTTTGGTTATAAGAAAATAGTAAAATACCTACAACAATATTATATCTCCACTCTTTTACATAATATTTATAATGCAATTACTTATTTATGTCATTTATCCTTTTTATAGAATTATAACATATTGACTATTATATTTAAAGACAGTTAATTACAATTATAATTAACTGTCTTTAAATATAATAGCTTTAGAAATTAGTTATAAAAAAAAGAGATCATTACTAATCTCTTTTTGTTTTGGCTATTAAATTATTTCTTTTCTAATACTCCACTAGTTTTTAATAACATTCCTACAGTATCAGTTGGTTTTGCACCATTGTTTAACCATTTTGTTGCTTTTTCTTCGTCAATTTTAACGATTTTTGGTTCAACTACTGGATTGTAGTATCCTATTTCTTCTATGAAACGTCCATCTCTTGGTGAACGAGAATCCGCTACAACTATTCTGTAAAAAGGTTTCTTTTTAGAACCCATTCTTTTTAATCTGATTTTTACTGACATTATTATTCTCTCCTTGTTATTCGCCTTAATTATTATTTTAAAGTTAAAATAACCTTCTTCACATGCTGTAAAGTAAATTACTTAACAGCGAAATTCTATCGTAAAAATCATATTTTGTCAATAGTTTTTTAAATTTTTTTTAAAGGTTATTAATCTTCATTAACGTTTTGAAGATAAAACAACCTATTTAATTCTTTTGCACCATTGTATGGAAACTCAATATAATATTTTAATTCAAAGTATTTTCCAAGCATTTTTTTCCAATACTGACTATCATAGTTACAAATTCTCAAATTATCATCCTTTGAAATCATATTTGGCGCAAATTCCACGCAGCCTGATTTTTGTATGTAATTTACATCTACCTGAGGATTTATTTTTATAAATATCAAGCCATCTTTTTTAACAATTCTTTTGAATTCCTTTAGTATATTTTCAACTAAACTGTGGTCAATAACATCAATTACGTTTGAACATATTATTCCATCAAAACTTTCACTTTTTATACTTGAAAGATAATCTTCACAACCTATTTTAAATTCTAAATTACCAAATTTTGATGGTTCTGATAACTTAACTGTTTCGTTCGCTAATCTTATTCCGTTTTCAGACTGGTCTATTCCTAAACCATATTTTATATGCTTATGCTGTGCACATTGGAATAGAAAACAACCGCTTCCAGTCCCATAATCAAAAACGTTTTCACAATTTAATGCAAATTCCTTCATCATGTAATCCTCAATTGGTGAAATTTCAATCGTAGAATCTATTTTTTCAGCTTCTTGTTTTGAAAACCAATCGTCCCAAAACAACAATGAATTTTCATATTCTTTCATAATTAATTCCTTTCTCATTTAGAATAAATTTTATCTAATATTTTTAAACTATATTTTTTATTATTGGTTTATCATAATTATGACTAAACGCTTCAACCCTAACACTTTTTATTGTTTCAGGCACTACTGGTTTATTAACTATAACACCTTCAATACCTATATCAACAGGTTTTGTTTCAACTTTTTCTATACGTTCTATTTCTTCATACCCTTCAATTATTCTACCAAAGCCAGGATATTTACCATTAAGCTTTTCTCCCGCTTCATCACTCAAAGTTATAAAATAACAGCTACCTGATGCAATTTCTTTTCCGTCTCCCCCCATAGCAATAACACCTTTTTCTAATTTCAATCTGTTATTAAAACCATTTTCTCTGAATTCCCCATCAATTTCATATCTATAATCTTCATTTTCCTTAAATTCATCATATACCGGTTGTATAACAAATCCAGGCACAAGCCTTTTTATATCTTTATTATCAAAAGCTCCTTTGTTAGCTAAATATATAAAGCTGTTTACTGTATTTGGTGCTTCATAAGGATATAATTCAATTTTAATTTTGTTTCCATTATTCATTATCATTGTTGCTATTGGATTTTTCATATTATATATTTTCCTTCTTTATTAAATTGATTATATTTAATTACTTTCTTTATACCAATTTGGTTTTGACGTAGTAAAATAGTTGTACCAGTAAAACACCTTGTATGAAAAGTTTACTACCTGTTCATGACGTTCATCTCCATATGCCAAAGACCATGTAATATCTGAAAGTTGTTGGCAGGCTATATATAAAGCAAGCAATTTAAAAAACTCATCAGGAACTTTATTTTGAAAATACCCGTTAATTTGACCACATGCAAATACAGGGCTTTCAGACACACTTTTTACAATATTTGCAAAGTCTAACCATGGATCACCATATGTATACTCATTTAAGCTTGTTACTCCAAGAGTCTTACATTCAACATTTATTGCTATATTCTCAACTTGAAAATTACCATGCAGTAAACATTGAGGTCTATTTTCTAAAAAATTTCTATGATTATTTATATAATTTATAATTTTATCTGAATTATCTATAGGAAGCTCACATTCAATAAACATATTTATAATGTGATTAATTTTTATATTATATGTGTATTCCCAATCTTTATCTTTTTTATTTAATTTGTTTAAATCATGTATTTTAAATAATATTTTGCCTGATTCTACACCCAATTTATATTGTTCCTTCTCATTTAACTTGTGAAGAATCTCGCTTAAGTACGTAGTACTAAACCTATCATATATACTATAAGTTAGTGTGTTATTGTTACATCTACCAAACATTTGTGGTTTATTTACAAACAAACTAGCTAAAGCTTTTGCATAATTAAATTCATCTTGTTTATCTTTATAAAACGATTTGTTTGACATTTCTAACAAATACTTTTTACCATTAAATGTTTCAATATTGTATTTTCTATCTCCAGCCCAATTTTTAAATGTTAAATCAATATTTCTCCACTGACTGCTATTTGGTATGTCAGCCCAAAAATGATCTAGACGTCCAATTATTCTATTAGTAGTCATATCCACAAAAGAATCTAATTTTATCTTTAACATATCTGGACAATTGAAATCAAGATATTTACCATTCGAATCGTAAAAATCAATAACTTGTACAAATTTCTTAAAAAAAGAATATTTATCAAATACGTCTATATAATTGTTTATATACATTTTACATTGCTTAAAAATTTGATATGGTCTAAAATCCTCTTCTAAATTTAGAAATTGTAAATCTAAATTTTCCCAGACACTATTCTTTCCTCTTTTCGAATATAATATTGGTTTAATAATTTCATTGCCATAATCATCTACTAATGACTTACACATTTCATCCCACAATAAATCTGTAATAAGATGGCAATAATATCCTAAATAAAATGAATATCTTTCTTTATCAAGTTCCTTATTTTCAAGATATTCTTTATAAAATTCCTCTGGATCTGGAACATTTCCACTCTTTTTTGTATAAAAATGTGTTACTTCCTTGCTAGGTGTTATATTTGAGAAATCTAAGTTAGTTTCGCCACTATCCGCTGCTATATTTCCTATGATAAAATCTTTTTCTATTATATTTTCGATTTCATTGTATAATTTCTCAGCTACTCTTAAGTGAACAATAAAAGACGCCATATTATCTCCTCTAATTATTAATAATCGCTTAAATTATAACAGTAAGACCTATAATTATATATTTTACGATACATAATTATATCATAAGTTTAAACCAATATAAAGCATTTTGTAATTATACGTAATTTTGAAATATAAATGAAAATTTTATACTTAAATATTGCATATTTTAGTTATTTTGAGCTTCTTTTATTAGCTTATCAATTAGTTCATAAAACCATGAGTCTAATAGACTAAATTTATATCCTAGGTCCGAAGAATTCTTTGTTATAAGTGTAAACGAAGGCGTATAGTTATAGGGTGCATCATCTCCGTCTTTATTTATTATTGCTTCTTTATTTACTTTATTTTCAATATATTCTATTATACTTTCTATGGAAATTGAACCAAGTGCTGAAGCATTGTACTGTCCAGTAACATCATCTTCAGCTAAAAATGAAATAAATTTGCCAGCTTCGTCTGAGCTGATAAATGAAATTTTATCTTTAAGATTATTAATATTCATTGATTTAGAATTAACAATATGCTCTACATAAAAATATAATCTCTTTGTATAATCATCTTCACCGATAACATATGGAAATCTAATAGCACATGCTTGTTGATTATCATAATATTGAAAAGTTGCTGCCTCAGCTTGTCGTTTTATTTCACCATAATCAAAATCTGTTCTGTCACACCACTTTAGTTCGTATGCCAAAGGATCAAATTCTTTTTCTTTAATATTGATATGATAGTTATCGTATACAGAGCATGTTGAGGTTAAAACATATCTATTGCACTTAATATTGTCTAATACACATTTTACATCATTAGAGCAATAGCAAATATTATCACAAACTACATCATATTCTTTTCCTTTGAACGCATTATTCATATCATCATAATTTGTCCTATCTACCTTAATTCTTGTTACCTCATTTCCAAAATTGTCTAATGCTTGTCCTCTAGTTGCAATTGTAACGTTATGACCTTTCTTCAATAGTGATCTTACTAAATGCACTCCGAAAAATCTTGTTCCACCAATTACTAATATGTTCATATTATCCTCCTATACTTAAATAAATAATTCTTACTAAATAATACCATTGTAAACTTTTATTATCAATGATGTTAGTGAAAAATATTATTTTTTTTCAACTTTTTTATTTTCTATTTCATTATATGCTTCTAAAATACCATTTTTTACCCCATCTTTTACTATTACATAAAATGCAACTATAGCAAGTATCGATCCAATAATTGATAAAAAAACTATCATAATATCCTCCAGAAGTTATTTTTTGTATACATTAATTTTTATGCTGTAACTAGAAGAATATTTACTAATTTTATTCATTTTGTGTCCAAGTTTTAAATATTGAATATAATATAGTATCTTTAGTAAAGTAGTGTTATATTGATATTAGAAAAATTGTATGTTAATAATGTCTCCCTTTAGCGTAAAAATGCCTCAAAGCATTGTATACTTTGAAGCAAAATATTTATAAAACATAAAATATAATACAAAAGAAATGCAACAAGCTGCCAAATAAAACAAATACATGAAATATATTATGCATATATTTTTTTCTTTTGCCTAATCCATAAAGTATCGAACCTATAGTATATAAAATTCCACCTGCAAGTAACAGAAAAAATCCATTTATAGTAATGGCTTGAATTGTTGTTTTACAAAAAAACACAACAGCCCATCCCATAACTATATAGCAAACCATTGAAAATTTGTCATATTTTTTCAAATCAATTGCTGTAAGCGTTACTGCTAATGCAGTTAATCCCCATTCTATACCAAACATTGTCCAAGCTACTGGTGCACTGACAATTCTAATTGAACTTAGTGCTATTGGAGTATACGAACCTGCAATAAGCAAATAAATTGTGCAATGGTCGAGAACCTGAAATACCTTTTTAGCTAAACCATTTTTTAATCCATGATAAATGCTAGACATCGTATATAAAAGTATCATTGTAGCTCCGTATATAGATGAAGAAATTAAACCATATGTATTATTATTTTTTACAGAAACAATAATGCACAACGTTAGAGCTACAATTCCAAATGCACTACCTACAATATGTGAAACCATATTAAATATTTCTTCGCCTCTAGTATAATTTGGAAGCTGTCTATCTGCTAATTTTGTTCTCATTCTTACCTCCGTTTCAAAATTGTAATTTAATTTATATTATCATAAATTCACTACAAAATCTATATAAATTTTATTTTTTTGTTATAAAATATGATGATTTTTCAATATTTTCCTTCGTTACATAGTTTTTATTACTACAACGCCTAGTTTTCAACATTTATTTACACTTTATTAATTAAATGTTTTTTGTATAATCAGAAATTTAAAATATTAATTAACTTATTGACATAAAAATATTTCAAATATATAATGTAATTATTTATCATAATTTGAATGGAGATGTAGAATGAAACTTTTAAAGGAACGAATTATTAAAGATGGTATTATAAAAGAAGGTAATATTTTAAAGGTTGATAGCTTTTTAAATCATCAAATGGATATAAATTTGATTAATGAAATTGGAAAAGAGTTTAAAAAAATATTTGAGGATAAAAAAATTGATAAAATACTTACAATTGAAGCCTCTGGCATTGGAATTGCATGTATAGTAGCACAGTATTTTGATGTACCCGTTGTTTTTGCAAAAAAAAGTAAAAGTATAAATTTAAGTGGAGAATCATATATAACAAAAATAGAATCTTTTACACATAAAAAAACTTATGATGTAATTGTTTCTAAAAAATTTCTACATGAAGGTGAACATATTCTAATAATAGATGATTTTCTAGCCAACGGATATGCTGTTAAAGGATTATTACAAATAATCGAAGAATCAGGTGCAATTGTTGAAGGTGTTGGAATTGTAATTGAAAAAGGATTTCAAGAAGGCGGTAGAAATCTTAGAGAAAAAGGCATTAACCTACACTCTTTAGCTATAGTCGACAAAATGGATGTGGAAAATAAGACATTACAATTTAGATAGATTTAATAATGAAAACACAAATTAAATATTTGTGTTTTTTTTTGAATATATTTCTAAAAAATTAAAAATATTACTTGACACATAATACAACGCATTGTATAGTATGATGTATAAGAAGGTAAATAATAATTATTACAAGGAGTGTCAAATTATGAATAAAAAAGAATTCTTAAAATTACTTGCTGCACGACTTACTTCAATTTCAAGTATAGAGCTTGAAAAGACAATACTATATTTTAGTGAAATAATAGATGACCATATTGACGAAGGATTAACCGAAGAACAAGCAGTTACTGCTCTTGGTGATATAGATGATATTGTTGACAGTATCGTAAATTCCACTGAAACAGGAAAAAAAGAAAACATAAATGATAATATGAATAACGATAAGAAAAATGAGAGCTTTGAAAGTGGAATAAATATAAATATTGATAATATTTTGGAACAAACCAACAAAGCAGTTAAAAAAAGTGTATCAGTTATGGGAAATATATTTAACGAAATAAGTAGTAAATCTACTAATGAAAATACACAAATGGTCAAAAAACAATATAATTCTGTAAACGAAATAAAAATCATAAATGTCAAAGATTCAAATAACAGTATAGAAATATTTAAATCAGTTGATGAAAAAATACATATTGAGTATTATGAAAATAAAAATAATTTTTACACTATTGAAGAAAATGATGGAATATTATATGTTATGAAACATACAAATAAGTTATTTAAATTTTTCAGTGGAATTTCAGAACTTTTAAATAAAAACAAAATGAAAATATTTATACCAAATAACTATATGGGACTGAGCGATATAAAAACTTCAAATGCTAGTATAGTTATCAATAATTTAAAGCTAAATAATCTAAAACTGAAATCATCGAATGGAAGAATTACTGCTACAAATATAGAGGTTCAGAATGATTTAATTTTACACACATCTAATGCATCAATTAATGTTAATGATGTTGTTTGTAACAGCGATTTGATTTGTACAACATCAAATGGAAAAATTATTTTGGAAGACACAAGTTGCAAAAGTACAAATTGCCATACCTCAAATTCAAGTATCAATGTAGAAAATGTTAAAGCAAATCAAGATATTTCTTTGATTACATCAAATGGTAGAATTGAGTTTGATAAAATTAAAATTGCAAATGCACTTATTTGTAAAACTTGTAATTCATCAATTAAAGGATTTATAGATGGAAAATTGACTGATTTTTCTATACAATCATCAACTTCAAATGGAAAAAACAATTTACCTACTTCACTTGAATTAGGAGATAAACAAATAAGCTGTAATACTTCAAATGGAAGTATTAATGTTGAATTCACCTTATCATCTAAATAGGAAAAAATTAAAGGAGGTTATTTTTTTGGATACACAACTAAAAAGAGGTTTACTTGAAGTATGCGTCTTGACTGTTTTGAAGAAAGAAGATTCATATGGTTATCAAATTATTAAAGATATTAGTCCGTATATTGAAATATCCGAATCAACTCTCTACCCTATCCTTAGGAGGCTTGAGGTAAGTGATTTTGTAACAGTGTATTCTGTTGAACATAATAGTAGGTTACGTAAATATTATAAAATTAATGATAAAGGTTATAAAAAAATAGAAGATTTTATAAATGAATGGCAAGAGGTAATGAAAATATATAAATTTATTGTATCAAAAAGAGAGGAGAAAAATGAATAAGTTAGAATTTTTAGATATTTTAAAATCTAGAATCTCAACACTTCCATCAAAAGAAATTTCTAAATCGGAGGCTTATTATAGTGAAATTATTGATGATTCTATAGAAAATGGATTAACTGAAGAACAAGCGATTCTAGCATTAGGTAATATAGATAACATAGTTGAAAATATAAAGTATGATATGTCTATACCAGCACTTGTTCAAGTTAAAGTTAATGAAAGTAGAGGAAACACTTCTAAAACTTGGCTTTGGATTACACTTACTATATTGGGTTTTCCATTATGGTTCCCATTAGTAATTGCTTTTTCCGCTGTTGCATTTACTATTTATTTAGTATTATGGGTGTGTATTTTAGTTTTGTATATAGCATTATTTTCAATAGCTCTTACGGGTATAAGTACTTTTTTATTTAGCTTTTATATATTTGTAACACAACCAATATATATAGGACTTTGCCTTTTAGGTACATCATTTGTTCTTATTGGACTATCTATATTTCTTATAAAACCTGTATTCCTTGTTTCTAAATATTTTGCAAAATTATCAAAAATAATTATTAGAAAAATCAAAAAATTATTCATTGGAAGGAGAAGACAACATGAAAAATAGAAAATTATTAACTATTGCAAGCTTGCTTGTTATTATTGGAATAATAATATTTTTTGTAGGTTTTGCTAATGCAGATTTTAATATAAAAAATATAAGCACAATCAAATATGAAGAAAAATCTTACTCTACAAATACAAACATAGAAAAAATCAACATTGGTGATTATGATATGAGTGTGGATATTACACCTTCGCCTGATGATAAAATTCATATAAAGTATTATGAAAATAAAAAAAGAAAATATATTATCAGTGAAAAAAATGGTGTTTTAGATATTCAAAAAGAAAAACCTAGCATTATCAATATATTCAGTATGAGTATAGATTTTAACAATACAAAACTTAGTGTCAAGATACCAAAAAACTATAATGGAGAATTAATTGTTAAAACTTCAAATAATTCTATTTCTATAAGTGATATAAATTTAGGTGATGTATCTTTAACTACTTCAAATGGTAAAATTCATTCTACCAATATTAGTTGCTCTTCATCATTAGAATTAAAAAGCTCAAATGCCTCTATTGATGTAGAAAATGTTAAGGTATCAGGCGATATTATATGCGATACCTCAAATGGTAAAACCAATCTAACAAATGTTTCTTCACTTGAGGATATTAGGTGTGAGACTAGTAATGGTACTATTTATGTAGTAGATACAAAATGCAATTATATAAACGCCAAATCTAGTAATGGTACTATTTCTTTAGATAATTTTTCTACTAATTCAAGCATTGAAATTAGAACATCAAATTCAAAGGTGCTATTTAACAATATTAGTTTTAATGATAAATTTAAGATTACGACATCTAATGGAAAAATAAAAGGAAATCTTAATGGTAAAATAGATGAGTATACTATAAATTACAAAACAAGTAATGGTGATTCTAATTTACCAAATGACTATGTTGGTGGAAATAAACAAATTGATTTTAGAACATCTAACAGCGACATAGATGTTGATTTTACAAAGTAATAAATAAATAGCAAAAAGCCATAAACACTTTTGTGAAGTTTTTTACTGCTATGACTATCTAATTTATCTAAATAATCTATGCTAAAAAGAAAACGGAATTAATTTTATAACATTCATGTAGTGTAGCAGAAATTGTACAAAAGTGAATGTAGTGTTTTTAGGTCAAGAAGTCTTTCCCGTCCTCTCAACTACGTGTTTGACCGTTACGAAATGAGCTTGCTGTTACAATTTCCTACACGCAATGTGATTACAAAATTAATGTAGTTTTCTTTTCGCTTCATAGGATAGCTTTATTTATTGAAATCAGAAAAGTCTGCTTCAAAAAGCAGACTTTTTCGACAAGCTGAGCCATAAACACTTTTGTTTATGGCTTTAATTATATAATTTTCAACTTTTATTCAAATATAGCATCAACAAACATTTCTGCATCAAATACTTGTAAATCATCTATTTTTTCACCGACTGCAATATATTTAATTGGAACATTTAATTCTTTAACTATAGGAAAAACTATACCACCTTTTGCTGTACCATCAAGCTTAGTTAAGATTATACCATCTATCTTGCATGATTCACTAAACATCTTAGCCTGAATTAAACCATTTTGTCCTGTTGTTGCATCAACAACTAGCAAAACCTCTCTTTGTGCATGACCATATTCTTTATCTACTATTTTAAATATTTTAGTTAATTCATTCATTAGGTTTACTTTATTGTGAAGTCTTCCTGCAGTATCACAAATTAGTACATCACTTTTTCTTGCTCTAGCAGCTTGAATTGCATCATAGATAACAGAACCTGGATCCGAACCTTGTTCACTTGCTATTATTTCAACATCAGCTCTATTACACCATTCTTTAAGCTGTTCTACTGCTGCGGCTCTGAAAGTATCACCAGCTGCTACTACAACACTTTTACCATTACATTTTAGTCTATGTGACATTTTACCAATAGAAGTCGTTTTACCTACCCCATTGACTCCTACAACCATAATAATTTTTTGTATTCCGTCAATATCTTCAACACCTATTGTATTACTCAACATATTAACTAAGTACTTTTTAATTATTCCTTTAATTTCATTAGGGTCTTCAATTTTATTTACTTTAACTTCTTCCTTAATATAGTCAATAATGTCCATAGTAAGTTCAACGCCCATATCTGATGTTATAAGTATTTCTTCTATTTCATCAAGAAAATCATCATCAATTTTAGTATATAAATTTAAAATATTATTCAATTGTGCGGTAAAATTATCTTTTGTTTTTGCAAGTCCCTCTCTAATTTTAGAAAAGAACCCTTTTTTCTCTTTTTTTTGAGTATTTTCTGTATCACTACTTATTGACTGTTTCTCAGCTTCAACCCTAGCAATTCTTTTTTCCTCTTGTTTCTCGGTTTCAATCTTAGCAAGTCTCTCTGCCTCTTGTTTCTCGGTTTCAATCTTAGCAAGTCTCTCTGCCTCTTGTTTCTCGGCTTCAACCTTTGCAAGTCTCTCTGCTTCTACCTTTTCAGCTTCAGTTTCACCAGTATTATTTTCTATAATTGGTTCTTCATTTTGTTTTATTTCTTCATTTTTATCATTATCTTTTTTCAAAATTCCAAATAATTTTTTTAACATTTTTTCCTCCGTATTTATTCTATTCCTGAAAGCTTCATAGAAACCAACTTTGTTACACCCTTTTCTTCCATTGTTGTACCATAAAGAGTATCTGCGTTTTCCATAGTACCTTTTCTATGAGTGATACATAAAAATTGAGTTTCCTTAGAAAATTCTTTTAAGTATTTTGAAAATCTATAAACATTTATATCATCAAGTGCTGCTTCAATTTCATCAAGAATACAGAATGATGTTGGCTTTGATTTTAATATTGAAAATAATAATGCTATTGCTGTAAGTGCCTTTTCTCCACCTGATAAAAGTGTAATTTTTGTTAATTTCTTACCAGGAGGTTGAGCAGCAATCTCAATATTACTATTTAAGGCATCCGATTCATCTTCTAAATAAACATCCGCCTTACCACCACTAAATAAATCTGAAAACACTTCATTAAAAATAACTCTAATTTTTCTAAACTCTTCAACAAACTGTTCTTTCATTTTAATTTCAAGCTCATTAATAACATCATTTAATTGTAATTTAGCATCTACCAAGTCCTGCTTTTGGGCTGTTAAAAAATCATATCTTTCTTTAACTTCCTTATATTCTTCAATAGAATTTGTATTGATGTCACCCAATTTTTTAATTTCTCTTCTAATTGCAGATACTTCAGTATTTATCTTATTATAGCTTATTTCTTCATTTTTATAAGGTAAAGCCATAGCATAGTTCATTTCATAGTCTTCCCACAAATGGTTTGAAATATCTTCAATCTTGGATGTTAATTTTTCGATTTTTATACCTAATCCATACTCATCATCTAAGCTTTCAGTTAACTTTTTATTTATACTATTCAAATTATTCTGTGAAGTATTAATAAATTCTTGCTTTTTCAAATGTTCTTCTTTATTCATACTATAGCTTTGTTCACTCTTATCAAGTTCTATTTTTATATTTTCGCATAGCTTAATTAGCTCTTGAATTTGATTTTTAGCAGTAGTTATTTCTATACCTGTATCATTTAAATAGCTAGATTTAATATCTAACATTTCTTTATTCTTAGTCAATTCTGTATTAGCATTATTGATTTTTTCTTCAGTAATTTTAATTTCCTGTTTAGTTGACATTAAATCATTGTTAAATTGATTGATATTGTCAATTAATTCATCATACATAAGTTTGTCTGATTTATTAGCATTTGCAATATCTGTGATTAAGCTTTCTAGTTTTTCAATATTGTCTTTAATAAACTCTACATTCTCATCAATTTGTTCAATTTCTTTTTCTCTCTTTTCATTTTCAGAAAATATGTATTCTTTATCTGAAATATATCTTTTTATAGTTGATTCAGTTTTTTCAATTTGATCTGTATATAAACTTATTTTATTGTCTAATTGCAAGCCTTCTTTTGTACAGTTTTCAATTTTAACTTTCAATGTATTAATTTCATTATGTCTGTAGCTTAAATCTCTTTCAACATTTCTTAAATCTTCATCAATATCAGCACATTTTTTCTTTAAATGTATAAGTCTATCTTGACATTCTTCAATTTCTCTTTTCCTGCTCAAAAAATTTTGACTTTTTCCACTTATATGACCACCTGTTACTGACCCACCTGGATTAATTACATCACCCTGCAAACTTACTATTTTAATTGTATTATTAGATGCTTTAGCTATTCTAAATCCATCCCTTATGTTTTCAACAATTATAGTTCTACCCAGCAAGTTTTTAATTATTTCAGAATAAGCATCATCTGTTTCTATAAGCTTATCAGCCGTATCAACAACACCTGGCATTGATAGATATTTAGATTGCGCATTATTTAGGCTTCTACTTTTTATAGTGCTAATAGGTAAAAATGTAACTCTGCCTATTTTATTATCTTTTAAATAGTTAATTATTGACTCCGCATCCTGGTTATTGTTTACTATAACATTCTGTATAGCAGAACCAAGTGCTATTTCTATTGCTGTTTCAAAATTTTTATCTGTTTTGATTACATCGGCTACTGTACCTAAAATAGATGCCCTAAATAAATTATTTTTTTTGTTTAAACTCATCAATGTTTGTACACTTTTGTAATAGCCCTCATATAGAGATTCCATATTATTTAAAAAACTTAACCTTGAGTTAGTATTATTCAACTCATTTGATGATGCTTTTAATCTATTTTCAAGTTCCTTTTTATCTTCTATTAAATTTTCTTGAAGAAAAGAATTATTACTAAAAGATTCATTGAACTGAATTAATTGCTGCTCATTATTCTTTTTATTTTGTTTAATAACATCAAACTCTTTTATTTTTTGAGATTTTTCGCCATTTTCAATTTCAATTTCTTTTTCAAATTGATTGATTCTTTCTTCATAATTAGCTTTTATGGATTCAATAGAGCTTTTATCACTATTAAGTTTATTGATTGATTTATGCATTTCAAACAATTCATTTCTTTTTTCTTCGCTTATGTTATTTGATGTTTCCATTTTAATTTTGAATTCTAAAGCTTCTTCATTTAATGAATTGAACTGCAAGTTTTTTTCTTCTATATTATTATTCAATACACATAAATTTTGTTTGTATTCATCAATTTTTATGTTTATCTCTTTTTCACGTTCTTTTAAAACATTTATTTCATTTTCTATTGTTCCAACATTTTCTGAATACAACAATATCTTTTCATTTTGAACACTAATTAGACTTTTTTTAGCTTCGTATTCTCTTGAAAATTTGTTTCTGCTCTTATCATATGTACTAATTTCTAATTCTATATTAGATAAGTTTTGTTTTTCTTTTTCTATTGTTTTTTCTAAATTATCCCTTAAACCAATGATTTCTTGCTTGTTCTTTATAATTTCATTTTTTTGATTCTCAAATATTGTCAATTGTTCTTTATTTTTTTCATATTCACGCACATAAAGATTCAACTCAATATTTTTTAAATTATCTTTCAAATCAATATATTTTTTTGCTTTTTCGCTTTGTAGTCTTAATGGTTCAACACGTGTTTCAATCTCATAAATTATATCATTTACCCTATCAAGATTATTATTAGTTTTTTCTATTTTTTTAATTGATTCTTCTTTTCTAAACTTAAATTTAACAATGCCTGCTGCTTCTTCAAATACTGCTCTTCTAACATCAGAGTTAGGACTTAATATTTCTTCAACCTTACCTTGTCCAATAACTGAGTACCCGTCTTTACCTATACCAGTATCTAAAAAAAGTTCTCTAACATCTTTTAATCTACATTGCTGCTTATTAATATAGTATTCACTTTCACCCGTTCTAAAAAGTCGTCTTTTGATACTAACTTCTTTATATTCTATAGGTAGTTTTCCATCTTCATTGTCAAATACAAGTTCAACTTCAGCATATCCAAGCGGCATTCTCTTTTCAGTTCCAGCAAAAATTATATCTTCCATTTTTGAACCTCTAAGAGTTTTAGGACTTTGTTCACCCAGTACCCATTTTATAGAGTCAGATATATTGCTTTTACCACTACCATTAGGACCTACAATTGCTGTCATTCCTTTTTCAATTATTATTTCTGTTTTATCTGCAAAGGACTTAAAACCATGTACATTCATCTTTTTTAAAAACATATTTTATTATCCTCAATTTTAAAAATATCGTATTACTTTTTTATACAAACTACTTTACTAAATTAAAAGCAGTTATATAGTCAATAAAGATATCATCTTTATTGATTTTTGCAATTTTTTCATTGTCATTATATATATTTACAACATCGTTTTGCTCTATTTCTTGAAGAAATATTCTTTTTATATTTAACTGCTGTTTAATATAGTTAAAGTTACATTTCTTTTGACCAATTACATAACTCATAAGCTTTTTGCTTGTTTCTATTTTTATATTTTCACCAAAATTAGCGGTTTTAAGCTTATTAACCATTGAATTTAAATACAATTTTTCTTCTACTAATTGTCTAAATGCTGGATGAAAAGGGCCTGCAATAATATCGTTATCTTCATTAATCGTATCTGTGTTTTGAAGTCCTATTCTAATAACATTTATGTTATTAACTGTATACAAAGAATAAATATATGTACTAAGTTTAACAGCATTTTCTAATGATAATGGTGTGTACTTATTCTCTTTATACATTTTTTCAAGTTCTGTTTCTTTAATTGTCAATGTTGGATATATTCTTACTATATTTGGATGCATTTCAATGGATTTTTTGCAAGTATATATATCTTTTTCAATACTGCTTCCAGGTAAGCCAGGCATAACTTGATGACCTAAAGTAAATCCATATTCTTTTATTAACTTACTTGCATTTATTGAATCATTTACTGTATGTCCACGATTGGATTTTATTAGTACTTCATCATCTAAGCTTTGAATTCCAAGCTCTATTATTTTAACACCATATTTTTTCTGTATTTGGAGTATTTCATTATCTATTGCGTCAGGACGTGTCGATATTCTAATATTGTCGAATATACCTTTTCTTTGATAATAATGTGCTGTTTCAAGCAATTCAATTTGTAAATTTTTATCTATAGCAGTAAAGCTACCCCCAAAGAATGCTAAATCACTATAGTGAGGTCTAGTTTTTATATAGTCTTCTACTATTCTAATAACATAATCCTTATTTACTTCTATATTTGTTTTTCCTGTTATTTTCTTTTGGTTGCAAAACACACAATCATTAGGACAACCTCTATGTGGAACAAAAATAGGTATAATTTTTTTTGTATTACTCATATATTTCTCCCAATCTAAGCAAAGATTTTTTTGCTGCATTTTGTTCAGCTGTTTTTTTACTTTTACCTACTCCACTACCAAACTTTTTCTTATTAACTAATACATCGACATAGAAAACTTTGTCGTGGTCGGGACCTTCTTCTCCAGTAACAACATATTTAATTCTATAATTTGAATTTTTACCTTGAAAATATTCTTGTAAGTATGATTTATAATCAGAAAAAATCTTTCCTTTAACTAATGTATCTATGCTTTCCTCAAGATTTGATAATATAAATTTGTCAGCATCTTCTAAACTACCATCTAAATATATAGATGCAATAATTGCTTCCATGGCATCTGCAAGTATTGATTTTCTAATTCTACCACCCGTAGCCTCTTCACCTTTACCAAGTACTAAATACTGTCCTATACCCAATTTTAAAGCAATTTCGTTTAGCATATCTTCACATACTACCTGTGCTCTTAATTTTGATAAATCGCCTTCAGGATAATTAGGAAATTCTTTAAATATATGTCTACTTACTACTATGCTCAGTACAGAGTCTCCTAAAAATTCAAGTCTCTCATTGTTAACTCTTTTATAAGTTTTATTTTCATTTGAGTATGAACTATGCGTTAAAGCGTTTTCTAGTAGTTTAATATTTCTGAATTTATATCCTATTTTGCTTTCAAGTTTTTCTATATTGTCAATTTTAACTTTCATAATACCGTACCTCCTATAATTATTGAAAAATGCCAACCATAGTTGGCATTTTAACTATAAAATAAATTTTATTTTTCTAATAAATTTGTTAAATATGTTACAACATTACCTACGGTTTCTATATTATCAGATTGTTCATCATCTATTTCTATATTAAATTCCTCTTCAAAAGCCATTACTAATTCAAATAAGCTTAGTGAATCTACATCTAAATCATCTTTAAATGAAGTATGTAATGTTACTTTATCTTCACTAACACCTAATTTTTCACATATAATTTCTCTTACTTTTTCAAACATATTAATCACCTCCTTGAAATACTTTCTCTAATTAAGTCTACTATAGAACTGTCCAAGATAGTTTTTGACTGTTTAATAGCATTTTTAATTGCAATACTATCAGAACTACCATGAGCTTTTATAACCGGTGCATTTACACCTAAAAGCATTGCTCCACCATATTCACCATAATCAAAACGCTTCTTGAATTTTCTAAGAGATGGTTTTGTAAGTAACGCACCAACTTTTGATATAAATGTTGATGTTAATTCTTCCTTAAGACTGCTCATTATAAATGAGGCTGTCCCTTCTATAGATTTAAGCATAACATTTCCTGCAAAGCCGTCTGCTACGATTACATCTATAGCTCCATCTAATGCATATCTTCCTTCAATGTTTCCAACAAAATTCAAATTCGAATTTTCTAACATAGAATATGCATCATTAGTTAGTTTATTTCCTTTACCTTTTTCTGCCCCTATATTTAATAGTCCTACACGAGGATTATCAATATTCATAAAGTTCTTAATATAAATGCTTCCCATTTCTGCGAAATCATATAGAAACTCGGGTTTACAATCTACATTGGCACCCGCATCAACTAAAAGAGAATATCCTTTAGCTGTAGGAATGAAAGGTGCTAGTGCTGGTCTTTCAAGTCCGCCTACTCTACCAATAATTACTGTTGCTCCAGTTAATAAAGCTCCTGTACTACCTGCAGAAACTATTGCGTCAGCATCATTATTTTTGACTGCATAAAGTGCTTTCACAAGTGAAGATTCTTTTTTTCTTCTTATAGCCTTAACCGGTTTATCATCATTTGTGATAACATCATCTGCATTTAATATGTCCAAATTACTAAAATCATTCGTATATTTCTCTATATTTTGTTTTAATAAATCCTCTTTACCTGACAATACAATGTTAACATTGTACTCATCTCTTGCAAGTATACATCCATTAACTATAGCCTCTGGTGCATTGTCACCACCCATAGCATCTACTATTATTCTCATTAGGTACCTTCCCTTATACTAAGATTTACATAAACAAGCTTTATATAATTAATGTAGTCAAAATTAGATTTTCCTAAATTTTAGTATACCCTAGTTAGTGTGTAATTGCAATAAAAAAATTACATTGGCAAAAATAAAAAAATAGTGCATATGCACTATTTTTTATCTACTATTCTACAGTAATAACTTCTTTACCATTGTAATATCCGCATTCACCACATACAGCATGTGGTCTTTTAGCTGCATGACATTGTGGACATTCCATAGTTGCTGGAATTGTCATTCTGCATTTAGCTGTTCTTCTCTTATCTCTTCTAGCTTTTGATGTTTTTCTCTTAGGTACTGCCATTGTGACACCTCCTTAATCTTCTAACAAAGTTTTTAATTTTTCTAATCGTGGGTCTATAACGAAATCATTACATTCACATTTACCTGTATTAAGATTTTTACCACATTTCGAGCAAATTCCTTTACAGTCGTCTTTACATAAAGCTTTCATTGGCATAGACAAATAAATTATTTGATTAACTGCATCATTTAGATCAATTAAACCATCTTTCATTAATATCTCTATATCCTCTGCTTCATAATCTTCGTTAATTTCATCAACTATAATTGCATTAAAATTAGCTGTAACTTTATTTTCAAATTCCTCTAAACATCTAGCACAGACTTCATCATAAGCATAAGTAATTTTTGCATTTAATGATACGTTCTTATCCACTTTATAGAACTTTCCTTCAAATAAAAACTCCTTATTTAACTTATTCGTCTCTAATAATTCTTTATCTGTTATAGTTAATGTATCATTAATATTCATTACTAAGTCATCAGATAGAAGGAATTTTTTTAAATTAATTAACATTATATCACCCTTTTTTGACTTACAAAGTAAATTATATGAGAATATGATTGTTTTGTCAAGAATTTATTTTACTAAAGACTTAGTTTCTCTTGCAATCATTAATTCTTCATTTGTTGGAATAACAAAAACTTTAACTTTAGAACCATCTTCAGAAATTTCAACTTCTTTACCACGAGTATTATTTTTATCGTTATCTATTTCAATTCCTAAGAATTCTAATCCTTTACAAATTTCAGCTCTTGAGTCTTTTGAGTTTTCTCCAAGGCCTGCTGTAAATACAACTACATCTACTCCACCCATTGCTGCTGCATAAGAACCAATATATTTTCTTACTGTATAATGGAATTTATCAAGTGCAAGTTGAGCTCTTTTATTTCCCTCTTCAGCTGCACCTTCGATATCTCTAAAGTCACTGCTAATTCCTGAAATTCCTAAAACTCCTGATTGTTTATTCATTAAGTTATTCATTTGTGAAATTGATAAATTTTTCTTATCCATTAAGAATGTAACTATAGCTGGATCAATATCTCCACATCTAGTTCCCATTACTAATCCTTCAAGTGGTGTTAATCCCATACTTGTATCAACAGATACACCATCTTTTATAGCTGTTACACTTGCTCCGTTTCCTAAGTGACAAGTTATGATTTTAAGATCTTTAATATCTTTATTCATCATATTACCTACTCTTTGAGCTACATATTTGTGAGAAGTTCCGTGGAATCCGTATCTTCTAATTCCTAATTCCTTGTATAATTCATAAGGAAGTGGATAGATAAATGCTTCTTCTGACATTGTTTGGTGGAATGCTGTATCAAACACACCTACCATTGGTACGTTAGGTAATAATTCTTTACAAGCATTAATTCCAATAATATTTGGAGGATTGTGTAATGGTGCTAAATCTGTACATTCATCCATAGCTTTTACAACTGCTTCAGTTATAACAACAGAACCAGCAAATTTTTCTCCTCCATGAACTACTCTATGACCAACTGCATCAATTTCGTCCAAATTTTTAACTGCACCATATACTGGATCTACTAATGCATTTAATACAGTATTGATAGCTTCTTTGTGAGTTGCTAATGGATCTGTATAAACCTTCTTTTCTTTTCCGATAGCTTCATGTTTAACTTGACTACCTTCAATTCCTATTCTTTCAGCTAAACCTTTAGCTAAAACTTTTTCATTTTTCATGTCTATTAACTGATATTTCAAAGATGAACTACCACAGTTAATTACTAAAATATTCATGTTAATCCTCCTGTAAAAAAATTATTAATAACAAATTAAATTTAATTAATTTTAGTTTTATATATACACAGTTTGCCAAAATAGAAACTGTAATATTTAATTTTACATAAACCCTTATCCCACTACTTAAAATATGTAATTTTTCCATTTTCTATACAAATAACATCACAATTATTAATTACATAGTCCCATGAATTTTCATAGCTTGCTATTTCTAATGCAATTATAAAGGATTGTATAATTCCACTATGTGTAACAATTATACTATTATCACAACAATTTTTAACAAACTCTATTACTCTTACAACCACATCATCAAGACTTTCTCCATCAACAAATTTATAATGCACACCCACATCAGCCCATTTCTGAGCTTCATTAGGGAACCTTGTCTTAATATCATTCCAAGTTAGATTTTCAAATATACCGAAATTAATTTCTTTTAATAAATCGCTTTTTTCAATATCTAATTTTAAAACATTAGATATCTCTAAAGCCGTATTATACGCTCTTTTCAATGGGCTAGAATATATTTTACTAATAGATCTTCCTTCAAATTTTTTAGCCATTCTTTGTGCTTGTAGAACACCTTCCTTAGTTAACTCTACATCATTAACACCACAATAAACTTTTCTAAAATTTCCCTCAGATTGTCCATGTCTAACTAAATATAGTTTCATAATAATATTACCTTTCCAACAATTAAGCTAAGAAACATAAAAACAATCTGTGAAATTTCTGCTACAAATCCACAAGTATCACCTGTCATACCAAAAATCTTATTTTCAATCCATTTAGACATAAAAAATACAATAATAAAAGTCAAAACAGTTGACAAAATATTGATTATGCAACCTTTTAACACTACGCATAAAATTAGTATTATACCTAGATTGATTAAAAGTTCTTTTAATTTAATAGATTCAACAAATATGGTTCCCATACCCAGACTTTTTTTAGCATATTTTTTCTTGTAACAAGAAACAACTACACTTACCTTTCCAACAACTGGTGTTAAAATCAGTGTATATATACTAACATTTGAAAAAAATATTAGTTGGCAATAAAGAATAAGTATTAAACTAATTACTCCAAATGCACCTATTCTTGAATCACTCATTATTTCAAATATTCTATCGCCTGTTCTACCTGAAAATAATCCATCTACAGTATCAGACGCACCATCTAAATGTATACCGCCTGTTATTATAATATAAATTGCGGTAATTATCAATCCTTTTATATAAATTATTTCTAAAAAATCACCAATGAAATACCCAATAGTTAAAACCAAGCCAATGATTAGTCCAATAAATGCATACAAGCATAATGCTTTTTTATATTCAGCTTCATTAAATTCAATTTTTTTTCCTATAGGAATCCTAGTAAAAAAAGATATAAGTACTAATAATCCTCTGAACAATGTATGTTAACCCCCTTACTTTTTAATTTCATAGGTATACCAGAAACTGTAAAGTACACATTATCTGATTCTTTAGCTATGAAGGCATTCATTCTTCCACTAATATCTCTAAAAAAGTTTCCCATATAATATGCTGGCACCACACCTAATCCTACTTCATTTGATACGATAACTAAATGTTTGTCCAAATCTTTACAAATATGTATTAAATCTAATATATCATGCTTAATGGTTGCTTCTAATTTGTTTACATCTTTCATTAAACAATTATCAAAATCAATTTTACTATCAACCATAAAATTGCAAATTAAAGTTGTTATGCAATCTATCATGATTGTATCTGAACTTAAAAAATCATTATTATCTATAAGAGTATTAAAATTTTTATAAGTTTCTATTGTTTTCCATTCATTTGGCCTTTGCTCTCTGTGCTTTTTTACTCTATCTGCCATGCTTTTATCAGTTACCACTGACGTCGCAATATATGCAATGTTTTTACCATATTCTTTTGCTTTATTTTCAGCAAATGAGCTTTTTCCACTTCTTGCTCCACCAACAACTAGCGTCACACACATAATTTACTCCTAATTCTGAATTTTTTCAATTAATTATAACATATATTAATTCTTAATTGTATGGTAAATTATATTTACTTTATGCTTGCATAAACACTTCTTTTACTTTATAATAAATATATACATACTAAAATTGAAAAACTTACTATCAAGGGAGAAAGAATTATGATTAATGTTTTTAATGTTACAAAAAAATACGGGAAATTAATTGCTAATAATAATATTAGTTTCTGTGTTGAAAACGGTAAAATTGCAGTTTTGCTTGGTCCAAACGGTGCTGGTAAATCAACAATAATCAAGTGTATATCTGGCTTATTAAGATTTGAGGGTGAAATTGATATAAATGGACATAAAAACAAAACAATAGAAGCTAAAAAAGATTTAGGTTATGTTCCTGAACTGCCTGCTGTATATGATTTACTTACTATTGAAGAACATCTGCAATTTATTGCAAAGGCTTATCAATTAACAGATTGGAAAGACTATGCTGATGAACTTCTAAAAAGATTTGAATTGTTTGATAAAAAAGATAAATTAGGAAAAGAATTATCAAAGGGTATGCAACAAAAGCTTAGTATATGCTGTGTACTTTTACATAGACCAAAAGTAATAATTTTTGATGAACCAATGGTTGGACTTGATCCTCATGCTATAAAAGAACTTAAGAGTATGTTTGTAGAATTAAGAAATCAAGGTGCTTCTATATTAATTAGTACTCATATGTTAGATAGTGTTGAAAATTATTGGGATGTTGCTCACATAATGATAAACGGCTCTTTTGCAGCTACTAAATACAATAAAGAGAATGATTCAGATGACGAAACTTCTTTAGAGGAACTATTCTTCAATATAACAGAAGGGAAGGCTGAATAATTTTGAGAGCTCTACTATATCTTGTTATGACAAGAATTAAAAATATGATAAAGGATTGTAAAAAGCACCCTTCAAGATTAATATTGCTATTATTTTTTATTGCTATGATGGTGATTGTAATAATTGGTGCTTATAGTAGTCCTACAGAAGTTAATGAACTTAGAGATATAAATGAAATATTTGCAATTGTATTTGCATTTTACGGCTTTTTATTTTGTACAACTATAATGATTGGTTTTTCATCAGGTGCCTCATTTTTTAAAATGGCTGATATAAATTTGTTATTTCAAACACCCATATCAACTAAAAGAATTCTGATTTATGGCTTGTTTAGGCAGTTAGGAACATCTATTTGGGTTGGATTCTTTATATTTTTTCAATACTCAATTTTACATAATACATATGGAATCAATTTTTTGGGACTTTTGTCAATTTTTATAGGTTATTGTTTGATTTTCTTTTGTAGTCAACTTACTGCAATGGCTATATACTCATATACATGTAACGATGATAAAAAGAAGAAAATTTTAAAATCAGTAATTATTGGTGTACTTTCAATTATATTATTATATATATTTAAAGACTTATTCTTTACTTCAACAAATAAACTTCAAGCAATAGTTTCAAGTGTTAACGCTAAGTGGCTAAATTTTATTCCTATTATTGGTTGGCTTAAGGCTTTTGTTGTAGGTATAATATCTGGAGATATAATATATTTAATTGGGGGTATATTGGCAACACTTGCTTATGTTGCTCTATTTGTTTATATAGTTTCAACTATGAATTCGGATTATTACGAGGATGTTTTGCAAGCAACTGAAGTTTCATATTCTGCTATCACTGCAGCTAAAGAAGGTAAAATTAAAGAAACACCTCATAAAGTTAAAACTGGAAAGACAGGTTTAAAACGAGGCAATGGTTCAAATGTATTCTTCTACAAGCATATGCTCGAAGATAGAAGATCTGGTATATTTTTATTGGATAGAAATAGTTTGATATTTATTGTAGTTTGCATAGGTTTTGGCTTTTTTACAAAAGAATCAGGAAGTATTTTACCTGCATTTGCATTTGCTACTTATATGCAATTATTAACTAGTTCATTAGGTAGATGGGTCCGAGAATTAATATATCCTTATATTTATTTGATACCTGATAATGCTTTTAAAAAATTAATTTGTATTACAAAAGAAAATATGTTAAAAATAGTATTAGAAGCTATATTGATATTTGTACCATTAGGCATAATATTAAACGCATCAGCATTAGATGTTTTAGCATGTATTTTAGCACGTATTGGATTTGGAATGTTGTTTATGGCTGGAAATATCTTGATTGAAAGATTATTTGGACAAATAGTTAATAAAACACTTATAATTTTCTTGTACTTTATAGTAATGATTGTTCTA
The DNA here is from genome assembly GCF_017352195.1 of Sedimentibacter sp. zth1. Taxonomy (NCBI): domain Bacteria; kingdom Bacillati; phylum Bacillota; class Tissierellia; genus Sedimentibacter; species Sedimentibacter sp. zth1. Next base: position 802,433 of record NZ_CP071445.1, read on the forward strand.
ATGCTTCCGGGTGTTTTAGCTGGTGTATTTTTAGCATTAAGATTTAGTGAAGAGTTAATTCCAATAATTGTTATGGGATGTATGTTCATATGGAATGTAATAGTAGCTTCTGTTATCACATACTTCTGTAAAGATATATTGAATTATGCAGAACTAAACAATAGATAGATAAATAAATTTGGAGTAAAATAGAAATATGAAAACAATTGGAATAGTAGCTGAATATAATCCTTTTCATCTTGGACATAAGTACCAAATAGAAAAGGCAAAAGAATTATATAATTGTGATAGAATAGCAGTTGTTATGAGCGGAAACTTTGTTCAACGTGGAGATACTTCCATAGTTGATAAATACACTCGTGCTGAAATTGCAGTTAGAAATGGCGTAGACCTTGTTATTGAGCTACCATTCCCCTACTCATGTCAAAATGCAGAGCTTTTTTCATTTGGAGCTATAAATGAATTAAAAAAGCTGAATGTATCCGCAATAAGCTTTGGATGCGAAGATACCAATATAGACATGTTAAAAAAGATTGCAAATATACAAATCAATAACAACGACGAATACAAGACCATTTTAAGAGCAAATATATCAAATGGATTATCATATCCTTTTGCAGTAAACAAGAGCTTAAATACCATTTTAAAGCTTGATGATAGCAGTTGTGAAATAACACTTAGCCCCAACAACACTTTGGCCTTAGAATATATCAAATCATGTAAACTATTAAATTTTGATGTTGACTATGTTCCAATAAAAAGACATATATCTCAACACAATGATTTATCTATAACCCATAGTTTTGCTAGTGCAACTGCGATAAGAAATGAGCTGTTATTAAATAATTTTACAAAATTAAAACACTCTATACCATCTGTAACTTACACTGAACTCAAAAAATATTATATAAAAAATAAGCTGTTTAATTCATTAGATAATTATTTAGAATTTATGTATTACAAAATTATTGCTACTGGTAAAGATGATCTAAAGAAAATTTATGATGTAACAGAGGGTTTAGAAAATAAAATATTTGATAATGTTTACAAATATAATAACCTTAATGATTTTATACTATCAATTAAGTCTAAAAGATATACCTACGCAAGAATTAGAAGAATCTTACTGAATATTTTACTTGATATAAAGTATAAAGATATTGATTTTTTAAAAGGATATAACAATAATTATGTTAAAACATTGGCTTTTAGTGAAAATGGAAAAGATATAATTAAGCAAGCCAAGGAAAATGGGACTACAGTCATAACAAAGTATTCAGATTATAAAAGAAATGGTATAGAAGCTAATAATGATAAAATATTTGAATTAACAAACAAATCAAGCAATTTATATTATTTACCATTTAGAGACAGAAATAATTACCTTAATAACGAATATTATAATAATGTTATATATATAAAATAACTATCATAAATGCACCTCATTTTAAATATAAATATTTAGGAGGTGTTTTTTTATGCTTAAGAAAAATATAGCGCCTATTTTTGCATTAGTTTTAATTATAATATTTTTCATTCAACCTGAAATAGTTAGAAGTGGTGCTATTGCCGGTATAACTCTATGGTATAAGAAAATTTTGCCATTCCTATTTCCTATGTTTATTTTGTCAAATATTTTATTGCAATACAGCCTTTTATATGAATTGCTTGAAAAAGTATCTAAAATATCTAAAAAACTTTTAGGAAGCGCCTTTGCAATAATTCCATATATTATAGGTATTATATCTGGTTATCCATCAGCCGCAGTAGCTATAGATTCAATGGTAAAAAGCAATAGCATCAATCAATCCGAAGCAAACTATTTATTATATTTTACCAATATATGCAGTTTTCAGTTTATATCAGCAGTTGTTGTAATGTCTATGCTTGAAGATAAATCATTATTAATTTATGTTACAATACCCCATTTTATAGGGGCTATTGTGCTGTCAAGTTTTTTTAAAAAAGATTTTTATATAACAACAGGTACAAAAAAAAGAAACATTATAAAACATGTTTCTTTCAATAAAGCATTTAGCAATGCTATAACTAAATCAATCATTAGTATTTTAACTATATGCGGCGTAATCATTATTTTTTCAATTATATCTGAATATATATTAACATTTATTCCTACTACGTATACATCAAATATAACTGATATTTTTATTGGTTTAATAGTAGGAGCACTAGAAATAACCAATGGATGCAATGTTGTTAGTTCATCATGTTTGCCTATTGAAGTTAAGTTAATACTAATAAATTTTTTGATTAGTTTTTCAGGATTTTCAATAATTTTCCAAACAATAACAGTCGTAACAAACTTTGAAATAGGTATTTTAAAATATATAAAAACTAAGTTTGTTTATGGTATAATATCTGCATTTATAACAGTTTTAATGCTAATTATTATGTAGTTATTGTTCGTAAGTCTTTAAAAAGCTTAACCAATCACACTTCAAATCAGTTAATCTTTTTTTGTAAGTATAATTATAATCGTAGTTAGATGATACTAATATTTCATATTTGTCTATACCATATGATTTTTTTAAATATGTTTTAAATGACTCATCTAAAACAAAAAAGTTTTTATTCTTATTAGCTCCGTCTATATCATTGTATGATTTAATAGTACCTACTTTTTTAATAAATCTTTTATTATTAACTAAATCTCTTGAAATAGAAAATATATCTTGATAATCTTCAATAAATCCTAACCAATCACTTTTCAATTCCTTTAATGATTTATAATATATATTTAAATATGCGTTTTCAACATTATCTGTACTATATACTTGCATAAATTTATCCATACCATACTCATTAATTAAATATCTACAAAATGAATTGCTTAAAACATAAAACTCTTTTCTCTTTTCAATCATGACATTACCATATGCAGACCCTATTCTATCAATAACATCTTTATTTTCATTTACTATGTACTGTTTTGATGAAGTAAAAATATCAATACCATAATTGTAAAGTGTTACGTTTAAACCTATTTCATCTTGAATATAATATGCTAATCCTTCTGTTAGGCTCGGTGAAGAACTTCCATCTGTCACAATATTGGTTAAATCATGAGCAAGTGTTAAAAAATTATTGTCAAAGATATTTCTATTTTGGTAAATTGTTAATTTTAAATAAGTTTGTATGGTAGAAATGTTTTCATTATTATCATTAAACCTTACATTAATATAAGGTTCAAAGTAATAATCTTCTCTATATTTACTTTTGTGCAATTGTAACCAATTAGGCTTATCAATTATTTCAGCAATTTCGTCTATATAGTTATCTATCGAAACTAAAAAGTGTGAAACGTTTTTATATCCACTCTTAACTGAATAGGCATTATTCCAGTCATCTATGTTGATTTTTGCATATTTAGAAAAACAAAAATTATTTTTTTGAACAATATTTGAGTCATCAAAATATATATTGTTCAAATTATCACTGTTAACTAAAGCAACAATATATTCATCTACCCTGAAAATCGCCAATAATAATGCTAATATTGCTATAAATATTAATATATAGCCTTGCTTTTTTTTCATATTTAACCTCCTATTCAAAGATTTAATAATAGTGTACTATTTACATTTTCACAAGTCAATATAAGTTTATATTTTAACTAATACATATAATTATCTCTTAATTATCTTAAACTAATATTAAACTATTATATTAAAAAAAAAATCGCTTTTTAGCGATTTTTATATAATTACATATTTTTCAATTCATTTCTGTTATCTTCTACTACACTATGTAAATAAGATATATTTTCTTGTAATTTAGACAATAAATTATCACTGTATTCTACTGAATTTATTTTCATTTCATAAGCTTTATTTTCAGCTGATTTTATAATTTCTTCAGCTTTATCATATGCCATTTTTACAATTTCTGTATCGTCTAATAAACCATCTTGTTGATGTCTTGCTTTATCCAGCAATTGATCAGCTTCAGTTTGTGCTTCTGATAAAATTCTTTGTCTTTCCTTAGCAACCCAGTTAGCTTGATTCAACTCATCTGGAAGTTTTAACCTAATTTCATTAATTATATCTAATATGTCTTCTTTTTCTACAATAATCTTATTTGATAATGGAAATTTAGAAGCCTCGTCTACTATGTCTTCTATTTTTTCTAAAAGAACTAAAATATCTATTTTAACTCCCTCCCTATTTTATCTTTAAGTGCAATGGCTACATTTGGTGGAACTAAACTCGATATATCTCCTCCGAACATTGCTACTTCCTTTACAATACTTGAACTTATGAATGAGTAATCTGGTGAAGCTATCATGAAGAATGTTTCTAGTTCTGGATACATATGTTTATTTATAGACGCAACCATCAATTCATATTCATAATCAGAAACAGCCCTTAATCCTCTAACAATAAAATCTATTTGATTTTTCTTAGCATAATTAACGACCATATCTTCTGTTATATCAACTACAACATTATCTAAATCAGTTATTGCTTCTTTAATAAGCTTGCATCTTTCATTAGCTGTGAAAAAATGTTCTTTAGACTTATTATTAAAAACTGTTACAACCACACATTCAAATTTTCTAGAACATCTTCTTATTAAATCAAGGTGTCCATTAGTTATTGGATCAAAACTACCAGTATATAATACTTTCATGCTACTCCTCCGAAAATTTAATAATACCAATTTTCGTTATGCCATATATTTTCTCTTTATATTCTAACACACTTGGTATACCATATTCAAACATTTTTTCTGTTTTTTCGCACTCAATTATTAAAGTGCCGTTTTTATTTAAAATTTCATTGTTTAAAACTAAATCAATAACCTTTTGAGCACAATTTAGATGGTAAGGTGCATCTGCAAATATGTAATCAAACTTAACATTACATCTAGTAAAATAGTTGATTGCTTTTTCGTAATCATTTATGTATACCATTGATTTATCTTCTAATTTACATAAAGCTATATTTTTTTTCACAAAACTTATACTTTTATGAGATATATCTGTAAAGTGACACTGTTTTGCACCTCTGCATAAAAATTCTATACCAACATTTCCTGTGCCTGCAAATAAATCTAGCACAACGCTATCTTCATCAATATATCCTAACATATTAAAAATTGCTTCCTTGATTTTATCAGATGTTGGTCTAACTGACATATCCTTAGGTGCAAATAATTTTTTCCCTTTATTGTTTCCTGATATTACTCTCACTTAGTCACTTCCTCAAAATTTATATCTAGTTAAATACAATGTTTTCTTTATCAAATAATTTTAATATTTTATCTTTTAACGCTTTGTACTCTTCACCAATTAATGATGGATTATGAGTTAATAGGTCTTTAGTTAGTAATTGTACGTTTTGAACAATTTTGATATCTTGAATTAAATTCTCAATATTGTATTTTTCTACTCCATGTTGCCTTGAACCAAAGAAATCACCCGGTCCTCTAATTTTTAAATCTTCTTCAGCTATTAAAAACCCATTGTTGGTATCTTGTAATACCTGCATTCTTGCTTTAGAATGTTTCGATTTACTTTCATTTACAAGTATACAAAAAGACTGATATTGGCCTCTACCTACACGCCCTCTTAATTGGTGAAGCTGCGCAAGCCCAAATCTTTCAGCATTCAAAATTAACATTACAACTGAATTAGGAACATCTACACCAACTTCTATAACCGTAGTTGAAACCAAAACATTTATTTCTCCATTATAGAATTTATCCATTATTTCATCTTTTTCTTTATTAGTCATTTTACCATGTAGTAATCCAAGATTAAATTCCTTGAAATAATCATTTTTTAATTTTTCATATATTTCAGAAGCAGAATCTAGTTCCATAGTTTCTGATTCTTCAATTAGTGGAGCTACAATATATGCTTGCCTACCTTCATAGATTCTCTTTTTAATAAATTCATACGCTTCTTCTTTATCATTCCCTTTTATAACTTTTGTTATAATTTGTTGTCTGTTTGGTGGCATTTCATCAATGATAGAAATATCTAAATCCCCATATATCATCAATGCCAGCGTTCTCGGAATAGGTGTAGCTGTCATAACAAGTATATCTGGATTTTTTCCCTTGTTAGAAAGCATTGCTCTTTGCCTAACACCAAATCTATGCTGCTCATCAGTTATTGCCAATCCAATATTATTGAATTCTACATTTTTTTCTATTAATGCATGTGTACCTATCAAAATATCAATTTCATTATTCTTAACCATTCTAAGAATCTCAGTCTTTTTCTTTTTAGTAGTTGAACCAGATAAAAATTCCACTTTTAAGCTAATTCCACTTTTATCTAAATATTCTTTGATAGTTTGATAGTGTTGCATAGCTAAAATTTCAGTAGGCGCCATCATAGATGCTTGATATCCTGATGAAACAGAAATAAGCATAGCAATTATAGCTACAATTGTTTTACCAGATCCAACATCACCTTGTATAAGCCTATTCATAGGTTTATTTGATTGCATATCTAATTTTATTTCATCAACAACTCTAAGTTGGGCATTGGTTAACTTAAAAGGTAAATTAGAAAACAATTTATCAGACAAAGAAGTATTTGTTTGTACTATTCCTTCACCACTCAGATTAAGTTTGCTTTTTATGCTTAACAAACCTATTTCCAACACTAACAACTTTTCAAAAGCTATTGTTTTTTTTGCCAAAGTATATTTTTTACCATCCGGTGGGAAATGTAAATACCTAATCGCATCTTTTTTATTTAACAAATTATATTTATCAATTATTTCATTTGGTAATATATTTTCTATATAAGCACTATAATCTCGCATACATTGCATAATTAGTTTTGTAAGCTCATTATTAGTCAATGAATTAGTTAATGCATAAATGGGCATAATTCTGCCTGATTTTACGCTTTCATTTACATTCTCAATATCCGGATTAATCATTTCAATATTACTACCAATTCTTTTGCATTTTCCGAACAAATAAAAATACTGGTTAAGAATAAGCTTATCAAACAAAAAATCTTGATTAAAAAACGTTATAGTAATATAGCTTGTATCATCACTAGCTATAACCTTAATAATGGACATTTTTTTGTTAACTTTCCTGATAGTTGGTGGTTTTAAAATTTTTACCCTCAATAAAACCTTAATATCATTTTCAACATCAATTATATTGGATATTTTTCGTCTATCCTCATATTTCGTTGGAAAATAATTCAATAAATCTTCTACTGTGTAAATATCAAGCCTATTTAATTTTAAAGCTCTTTTGGGACCTACTCCCTTTAAATACTTAACATTAGTATTAATCATAACTAACTCCATCAACATATTGCAAAAATGCCAAATAAATCAAGCATTTAGCAATATATAAATTTTATTCAACAGCTATAATGTAATAATATAGCGGTTGACCACCATACACAATTTCAACATCACAGAAATCAATAATTTCTTCAACTTTACATTTTAAAGATTTAGCCTCTTCTTCTTTTAACGTATCACCATAGAAAATTGTTACAAGAAAATTATCATCTGAAACCATCTTCTTAATAAGTTCAAGAGTTTGTTCTTCAATATTAGCTCCATGGTTTACTATATTTTTATCAAACAATGCTATTATGTCATCTTTTTTTATATCAAAACCATTCATAGATGTATCTCTAACCGCATATGTTACTTGACCAGTTTTAACATTTTTAATTGCCTCTTCCATTTCTTTCACATTATCTTCTATATTTGATTCCTCATTAAAAGCAAGCATAGCACTTATACCTTGAGGTATTGTTTTAGTAGGTATAACATGTAAATCTTTTTCAGATAAATCTTTTGCTTGTTGTGCAGCCAAAATTATATTACTATTGTTTGGCAATATAATTATATGCTCAGCATTTAATTTATTAACTGCTTCAATTATATCTTCAGTACTTGGATTCATTGTTTGACCACCTGATATAAAGTAGTCAACATTCAAGTCATAGAACACCTTTTGAATTCCTTCACCAAATCCTATTGAAATAAAAGCAAATTTTTTCTTTTCTTTGCTAACAACTGGTGCTTCTTTAATTTTTGCTCTAAATTGCTCTTTCATATTTTCTATCTTAATATTCATAATTTCACCAAATCTAACAGCTTTGCTAAGTATTAGACCCGGGTTATTAGTATGAATATGTGTTTTTATAATACCATCTACTCCAACACAAACTATTGAGTCACCTTTATCCATGATAAATGGCAAAAATTCTTCATGACTTATTTTAGCATCTTTTATCATAAATTCTGTACAATAAGTAAATAAAATTTCATCTTCACTACCAAACTCAGATACTTCGGCTTGAGTTTCAACCACTTCGTTAGTGTTTTGTTGCTTCACTATTTCTACTCCTTTAAGAGCAGCTAATGCACCTTCTAATAAACATACTAAACCTTTACCACCTGCATCAACAACTTCCGCTTGCTTTAATACTGGTAGCAAATCTGGAGTTTTATCCAAAGTTATTTTAGCTTGTTTAATTAATTCTTCTAAGAATAGTATCATATCTGAATACTGATCACATATTTCTACTGCTTTTTCAGCAGTTTCTCTTGCTACAGTAAGTATTGTACCTTCAATTGGCTTCATAACAGCTTTATACGCTGTATCTGATGCATTTTTAAAAGCACTTGCAACAATGCAAGGAGTCAATTGATTAACATTATTAACACCTTTAGCAAAACCTCTGAATAATTGAGATAATATTACCCCAGAGTTACCACGAGCTCCCATCAAAGAGCCTTTTGCAGATGCATCAGCTAAATTTTGAATACTACTTTCTGTAAGATTATTTATCTCTTTAACAGCAGATTGAACTGTCAAATTCATATTTGTACCTGTATCACCATCTGGAACAGGAAAAACATTTAGCGAATCTACTAATCCTCTATTGTTTTCAAGATTAGTCGCCCCTCCTAAAATCATCTTTTTTAACATAACATTATCTATATAATTAATTACCATTATAGCCTCCCAAACTATTTTTGAACCCTTACACCTTGAACAAAAATATTTACTTTACTTACATCTACTCCCACTAAAGATTCAACATTATATTTAACTTTTGATATAATATTTTCAGCTACAACTGATATTTTTACACCAAATTGTAATACGATATATAAATCTATAGCAATTTTATCATTTTCTGAATCTACTTTTATTCCTTTAGATAATTGATCCTTTTTTAAAAGTTCAAAGAAGCCTTCTGTAGCATTCTTAGTTGCCATTCCCACTATTCCATAGCACTCCATAGCAGCCATTCCCGCAATACTCGCAATAACTTGATCGTCTATTGATATATTACCCAATTCATTAGTAATTTGTAATGACATATTTAGTACCTCCTATTTATATTAATTTTATTTTTTACAATTTTATGTCTTTTATCATTATATCATAAAAAAATAATTATGAAAATATTATATAAAATTAAATTACTTATTGCAATATATATATTTTAATGTTAAAATAAAAAAGCTTGATTTAATACAATACTAATTTACATAAATTTATATATAATTTAAAATTATTGATTTTTAATGGGAATTAGTATAAAATAATATTATTATAATAACTTTGCTTAAATAGGAGGTGTGAAAACATGGCAAAATTCTGTGAAATCTGCGGAAAAGGAAAAATGTCAGGTCATACTGTAACTTTCTCAGACAAAAAAATAAATAGAACTTGGAAACCAAACGTAAGAAAGATTACTGTTATTGAGAACGGAGTATCTAAGAAAAAATATGTTTGTACAAGATGCATGAGATCAGGTAACGTTGTTCGTGCTATATAATTAATTTTTCAATAATGGCCTTGGCCATTATTTTTTTATAAAAAATTAGTGATTTAAAATAATTTTACTAATGTACAACCTAAAGCTATCAATAAAATGCCTAGAATAAACAACCAAATTCTTAAAGGTAAAATTTGTACAACAATAATTGCACCTATTACTGCCACCATTATCCCTAATATACTTGTAAAGCGAAATCTACAGCATCCTTTTTTATATCCAAAAAAACCCATATAGTCATTCTCCTCATATAATTTTTAATTCATTAATATAAAATATATAATATATAGTATTCAAAATTATACAAATAATGCTTATCTATATAATAATAATAAGAAAAACCGTTTACAAAGTAAAAATACTCTATTAACGGTCTATAATTTTACATTTTTAACAAACACTTATTGAATGAGATTGTAGTAGACTAATAATTTTTCAAAATCAATCTCGCAAAAATTATAATTTCTTTTTATACTGATAAGAACATATATTATTTGGGAAACAATCTAATACTGAATACAACTCATACCCTTGGCGTTTATAGAAATTAGGAGCTTGAAATGAAAATGTGCTTGTAATTGAATAAATACAACCCGCTTCCTTGCCAAGCCTTTCTGCTTCATTCATTAATCTATATCCAATTCCTTTTCCTCGATATGCTTCAGCAACCCAAAGAACATTAATGTCCAAACACTCTAAGTACGTTTCACACATGATACCACCAATCACGTTACCATCTTTGTCACGACAAACCAAATTAACATTAACACCTGGCTTTAAAAGCAACCCTTCGGTTGCGTCAATATTATATTGCAAAAGCCCATGTTTGCACACAATTTCCTTCAATTCTTCATCAGTACATTTATGGTCAATATATTCTAAAAACATTTTTATAATCCTCCCTTAATGAATATTTATCATTTTAATTCTTTCTTTATAATCCGGCATATACTTTTCTATTTCTTTATAAAAAATTTTGCTATGGTTTTTTATTTTAATATGAGCTAATTCATGCACTACAACGTAATCAATAAATTCATTAGGCATATTAGCTAATCTATATGAAAAACAAAGACTATTTTTGTAGCTACAGCTACCCCACCTTGTTTTTGCAGATGTTATTTTAATACCAGTTGGATTTACATTCATCATTTTACTGAAATACTCAACTTTTTTTGGTATGATTTTTTTAGCTAAAAGCTTTAATTTCAGTATTTCTTCAGTTGTTAATTCTTTGAAGTCATTTTTTGAAATTTTGTTTTTCATTATTACTAAGTGTTTTTCAATCCATTTATTATTTTTAAGCACAAATTTTTCTATATCCATTGTAGACATTATAATTGGTGCTCTAACAATAATTTCAAGACTTTTATTGATAGATAACTCTATAGTTTTTCTATTTGAACGTATTAGTGTGTAATCATATTTTTGCATTAATGTGCACCTCTAAGTAACATTTTATAGTATTATTGCTTAATAGCTATTATCTTCCCATTTCATTATTAGCGAATAATATAATTGATGATGCAACTATACCTGCTGTTTCAGTTCTTAAAATTCTCTTACCAAGAGTTACAATATCTGCTCCGATCTCTTGAAGCTTAGCTATCTCATTTTCATCAAATCCGCCTTCAGGACCTATTATAATGTAATATTTGTCTTTTCCTGATGTTAATGCTTCTTTTAACGTCTTATTACCTTCTAACTCATATGGAACTATAATTTGAGCATTCTCGTCCTTTATTTTAGCAATTAATTCTTTCAAAGTCATAACATCAAATACATTAGGAACTATATTTCTTTTACTTTGTTTGGAAGATTCATGCGCTACCTTTCTCCATCTTTCTAGTTTCTTTAATTCTCTAGATTTATCATTTAATTTCACAACACATCTCTCAGTAATTAAGGGAATAAAGCTTTTTACACCAACCTCTACATTTTGCTGTATGATATCTTCCATCTTAGCTTGTTTAGGCAAGCCCTGTACTAAAGTAATATGAATATTTGATTCATTATTTATATCTGTTTTATGATTAAATTTACATACAATTTCGTCATTAATAAAATCCAATATATTATAAACATATTCAGCTTCTTCTGTAACAATGGCAACCTCTTGACCAATTTCAGCACGCAAAGTATTTTTAAGATGTTTTGCATCAGTACCTTTTATATTAACTATCTGATTAATTATTTTGCTTTCATTAGTAAAATATCTAAACATTTTTCACCTCTATTTGTATAGTGCAGTAATAGACACCCAGTCTTCTTTCTGTCTAGTTTCAAGAATTTCAAAACCAATATTTTTAAGTGTTTCTTTAACTTTGTCTACATATTTTTCTATTATACCAGATGTAACCAAAATACCGCCTTGTTTTAAAAATTTTGGAAAGCTATCGCTCATTGCTATAATAATATCTGCAATGATATTTACAGCAATCATGTCATATTGATTGTATCCTATAGTATCTTGTAGTCTTTCATCCTCAATTACATTACCACAGTATGTTGTAAATTTATCTTCATGAATTCCATTTACAAGTGCATTTTCCCTAGCTATTCTAACTGCATTTTCATCAATGTCTACACCAACAACATTTTTTGCTCCCAATAAAATTGAAGCAATGGAAAGTATTCCGCTTCCACAACCCATATCTAAGATTTTCATATCTTTTTTGATGTATTTTTCAATTTGTTCAATACATAACTGAGTCGTAAAATGCTGTCCTGTACCAAAGCTTGCTCCAGGGTCAATTTCCAACACTACTCTATCTGTATCGTTTTCAACAGTTTCCCAAGTTGGTTTAATAATAATATGCTTACCAACCTCAAAAGGCTTGAAAAACTGTTTCCAATTATTTGCCCAATCTTCATCATTTACGGTATTCATCTGAAGATTTAAACTTCCCATATCAATACCAAAACTATCATTTTTTAAATTATCTATTTCACTTTTCAAGGCTAAAAGTTGTTTTTCACCTTGTTCATCTTCATTCAAGTATAATTTAACTCTACTAGGACAATTTTTCATATTATTTAAACTTTCATCATAATAATCCCAATTCATAGTTTTACTTTCTAAAAACTCTTCAAATACACTAGCATCTTCAATAATTACTTCAGTAATATCAAGCTTTAATAAAATAGCATTTAGTATTTCTAAACCTTGCGATGTTGTTTCTATAATAATCTCATTAAATTTCATGTGTTTCTCCTATCTTAAAACAATTATGTTATCCATAAATATATAATATACAAACATTTTTGTCAAATATTTAAAAATTATGTGTAATAATTTAAAATTTTGGATATAATAAACAAGTCGAGAGTAAAATAATGAATTAATATAAAAAATGCCCTATAGTACAATCATAGCGCATTTTTTATTTTTTGTTATTCATTATAATTTTATATAATAAATGATATAGCTATAATATAAGCTATGTAAACAGCAATCATTATAATTCCTTGAACTCGGTGTAATTTTTCTTTAAACAATGTTGGAATAACAAATATACCCATCACTGCGAAGCAAACAGGTATGTCAATCATAAATGTTTGTTTAGCAATTGGTAAAGAACCACCTGATAACAAAGCACACACTGGTAAAATAATTGTAACATCAATTATATTTGCACCTAAAATATTACCTAATCCTAAAGAACCTTGCTTTTTAACAATAGAAATAATTGTTGTAATCAATTCTGGCAATGAAGTTCCAATTGCAATAACTGTTAAACCAATTACACTTTCAGATATTCCTATAATTCTAGCAAGTTCACTACCATTATCTACGAGTAATCTTGCGCCAATAACAATACCTGCTGCACCACCAATAAATTTTAAAGCATTAATTACAATATCTTTTTTACCATAAATCATATGTTTTTCATTCGATATTTCAGATTTAGCTGATTTTACATTTTCTATGATAAATATAAAAAACATTGCTAATAAAACAAGACTTCCGCCTAATTTCAATTCACCACTAAGCGATAGTAATAACAATGATAAACAAGATACAATCATCAAAATACCTTTAAAAGCAAAACTTTTTCTTTTAACAACTGCCGGTATACAAACTATTGAGATACCCATAACTAAGCCTGTATTGCATGTAACAGAGCCAATTGCATTTCCTATAGCCATTCCTACTTTTCCATCAACTGCAGCCATAGCGGATACAATTAATTCTGGAAGAGTTGTGGCTAAACTTACGACTGTAGCACCAACTATAAACTTTGGAATACCCGAAACTTCCGCAATCCAAGTAGCTGCGTCAACAAAGTAATCTCCACCTTTTAAAATTAGTATAATACCTAAAACAAATAAAAGTATTACAATAAAAATTTCCATAAATAGACCTCCAATAATATTTTGCCCATAAAGATAAAAAAAACTCTTAGCATTATAATATAATGCCAAAAGTCTCGTTTCCTTAAAAAAAATCAATTAAGGTGTATAACCACCGATTGAAAAATCAGATGATGTTGATTATACAACATAACTACTCCCTTTTGCTTATATGAGTATAACTTATATAGGAAATTATGTCAATAAATAATTTTGATGTGGAGTTGCGTAGCAACTTTTTTATACAATCTTATTCACATAATATGTTTAAATCAATAAATTTACATACGCCATCATTGTCATTGTTTTCTGCAATATATTTAGCTGAATTCAACACGTTATTAATTGCGTTTTCAACAGCTACACCATATCCGCAATATTTAACCATTTCTTCATCGTCATTATCATCGCCAAATGCAGCTATTTCATCTAATGAAATATTATAATATTCTGCTAATGTTTTTATACCATTTAGCTTGGTAGCTTGATTAGACAATATTTGAAATAAATAACCTGCTGCAATTTTTCCATATAAATTTGAAGGCAAAAGGTTGATTATTTTTTGCAGTTCCACGTCATTTTCAACAGTAAGCAATATTTTGTCTGCCTCAAGGCTAAATTCTTTAAAATCAGTAATTATGTTGTTGGTAACTGTTCCGAATACATTTTCTATATCAAAATTAGAAAATATTATGTCATCTGACTCAACTGATAATTTACAGTCTGGATATATATTTATTATTTTTTGGATTAAATCAAAAGTTATCTTATTACTAATTGTGTTTTTTTCTAACACTTTCCCATCTATTGTAATTAGCGCACCATTTAAACAAATTATATCATTGCAACCAATTTGTTTAGCATACTCAATTGTTGCTCTATATGGTCTTGCAGTTGCAATTACGAGTTTTATACCATTACGCTTACATCTATTTAAAATTTTTAATGAATAATCTGAAATTGTTTTATCTGTTCTCAGGAGAGTTCTGTCTAAATCCATAACTATCATTTTAGTTTTCATTTTTATTCCTCCAACTATTATTGTAATTATAAAATTTTGTGTGTATTATTTAGAATACAACGTTTTCCTTTGCTTGTCAATAATAGTTTTTTAAAATTACATTGTAGAAATTTATATAATAATGGTGTATTATATTTATATATAAAAAATACAGGAGATTAATTATGAAAAATATTGTACCTACAATTGCAGCAATTCATGATATTTCAGGTTATGGTAGATGTTCTACAACTGTTGCTTTACCTATTTTATCTGCTCTTGGTTGCCAAGTATGTCCTTTACCTACTGCAATACTTAGTAATCATACAGGATATAAGGATTTTTTCTTTTTTGACTATACTGATTATTTAGAAGAATATTATAAACATTGGGAAATCAATAATTTCAAATTTGATTGTATGTATAGTGGATTTCTAGGCTCTCAAAAACAAATTGAAATTATAACAGATATAATTGAAAGAATGAAAAAAAATAATAATACCTTGATTGTTGTTGATCCTGTTATGGGTGACCATGGCGAGGTCTATTCTACATATACAAAAGAATTAATAGAAAAAATGAATGAGCTTGTAAAACATGCTGATATAATAACTCCAAATTTGACTGAGGTATGTATTTTGCTCAATATCAAATATGAATCAACTAATTTATCGATTGAAACATTAAAGGACTATTTGTATAAATTGAGCACTATCGGCCCAAATACGGTGCTTATAACAGGTGTAAAAACTGTAGACAATGAGTTTGTAAATGTATGCTATGATAAAAAAGAAAATAAATATTACAAAATACCTTATGAAAATATTGATATTAAATATCCTGGAACAGGAGATTTATTTACCTCATTATTTGTTGGATATTTGTTTAAGGGATTAAAATTACCCGAAGCTATAGAAAAAGCTTCAAAATTTGTTACATTGGCTGTTAAAACTACTTCAAAATATGATGTAGATATAAACAATGGTGTATTGTTTGAGCTAATAATGAAAGATTTGTTTAATGAAAATAATATTTATAATTATTTAGTAATTTAATACGTGAAAAAGGTATTACTCTACAACCAACTTAGTAAAGTAATACCTTTTTATATATTTAACTTTGTAATATAAATTATTTATAAATTATAATTTCCATAAATCTACGCAAAACTGCACTCACCTGTGCCCTTGTAGCTGTTCCTTTAGGTTTAAATTTAAAATTACCAGTACCATTAATTATTCCAGCTTGCTGCATTGCAAATATAGCTTCTTTTGACCAATTACTAAAATTGTTAACATCATTAAATAAATATTTTTCGCTCATAACTGGTATTTCATATCCTGAATATTGTGCAAATTTATACATCATTACTGACATTTCTTCTCTAGTAATTGGTTTATCAGGTGAAAAATTATTATTTCCTACACCAGTAGCAATATTGGCTTTAACTGCCCATTCAATATATGGTGTATAATATTTGTTTTCGTCAACATCTTCAAAACCACTTTTAACAGATCCTTCTAAATCTACATCTACATCAAGATATAACCTTGCAAGTCTTCCTAAAACTGTTACAAACATTCCTCTTGTCATTTCGTTATTTGGTAAAAATGTGTCATTATTATACCCTGAGAAAATACCTAATTCTATCATAAAATCAATGTCTATTTCTGCCCAATGATTAACGGTATCTCGGTAGCATTTTGAATTATTATTTCTACCAAGACCTACTATTCCTAGTTTATCTGTTTTCAAAATAAAGTATTTACTATTTTCTTCATAATCATAATTTTTACAATAAACTACTCTATTATTATCATCTATTATTACAAAAAATATACTATCCTGTCTTCTATTATTATCTTTTACTAAGCCTCTCAATTTATCAATTTTGTCTATTATTGAAGAATTCATATCGTATTTTATTCCAATTTCAACGTCTTTAAAATCAAAATCATTAATATACGAAACTGCTTTTCTTCCATTTATTACCATATTGTAATAAACGGAGTAATTATATACAGGTCTTTTGTAGATAATTTTTTTCATAGAATTAGTAAGCTTACTCTTATCAAGTTTTTCAATATTTATTATGATATCATTTTCAGTTTCATTATAAATAGTATACAACGAGTTATAGTTAAATTCTAAATAAGTATTATTAGTTTCAACATACAATGATTTGACATTATAATTTAAAATTTTGTTAATAGAATTATGATCTAAAACTATTTTTATACATTCGCTTTTTAGACTTCCTTGATTGTTAACAAGTCTAATTTTTAACGAAATATCTCTAACTTTTTTGCTTGACATAAATTTATTTGCCTTGTTCAATGCGTTTGATATTATATTTTTTGATACACTAATACCATTGCTTATTTTAATATCATCAACCGGTACTATATCTATACATGCAATCAAAGGTTTAAGCCTTTCATCTGCATTTTCAAAGCTAATTTTATAATATAGATTATCTGTATTAGCAGGAATCACTGAAATTGAAAACTTTTCTATATTTGAGCATGGGCTATAACCAAATAAAGTACTACCTTTATATATAATTTCAACATAATAATCCCCAACTTGCAAAGGTGCGTTTTCTAGTTTTTTTCCAATAATATTTCCATCACGTTCGTAGAAATTAACTTCACATTTAGGTAGGTTGATTATTTTACCACTTAATTCACTATATTCCTTTATGTAATAACTGATATTAGGTACTTTTTCATTGTATTCAAAAATATTTAATGTTGGCATATCAAAAAATATTTTTGTTTTTGCACCAATTCTTATAGTATTGTCGTTGAAAACATATATACCATAGCTTTCTAGATCCGAATCATATATAAATTTTTCTATATCAAGATACTGTTCATCTTTTGCATAAACTAACAAAGTACTTAATGTTCTTTTAGACGAAGAAATACCTATTGTTCCATCTATTTTACCTACAATATTTATATAGGTGTTCTCCAAATAAACATTTTCATTGTCTATATTATCAATAATACTTATTTTTCCTTTTATAGCTAAAGATGCGCCAAATTTGACAAATACATTGCCTAATTTAATTGATTTATTACTAATTATTTTTCCACCAAATAAGTTTAAATCACCATTATCAATAAAAATTGCACCACCAAATGAACTACAGTTATTTTCTATAGAACCACCATACATATTTAAAATTCCATTTTGCACATATATAGCTCCTCCATACGATGTTACATTATGATTATTTTGAATTTTAACACCATCATATAAATTAATAATCCCATGACTGAGCTTTATCAATGCTTCTTCTGATTTTATTGAGTTATTGACAGACAAATTACTATCATCCCATTCTGCTCCTCCATCAATAACTAAAGCATTTCCATCTCCCATACCACCAATTTTTCCAAAAGTTAAGGTACTAAATTTTTCGGTTTCAAATAAAGCACCCCAAAATACTGTGTTTTGTGTATCCTTATTTATTTGTCTGTAAATTTTTCTATTGCCTTTAGCTACAACTTGAATATTCTTATAAGGATTAACTTTCAATGTTTCATCTACATAACAATCCCTTATTATGCTAATAATTGCGTTATCAATGTTATCCTTCTCATTAATATAATTAATAGCATCACCTAGTGTACAAAACTCTTTAGTACTTTCTTCATTATTAATTTGAAGAATAACTACTGTTTTTTCAGTAATAGTTTTCTCATCAGCATAAATATTTAAGATACCGCTAAGTATAGTTATAGTAAGAAAAAAACCAATGATTTTAATAATTAATTTCATCTAAATACCACCTATCACAATAATTTATTATATGTAACAAACTTATCATATAATAATTGTAAAATATTGTAATAAACAAGAAATAAAAAAAATAGTTGCATATTTCGTGCAACTAAAATCGACTATAATTATTTTTTTATGATTTTACTTGATATGTAACTACTTAATAATGCAAGACCTCCATAAATTAGAGCATAAGATAATGCTGAATCATCATAGAATAAAAAAGCTGTAGGAACAAATAACACACCTACTGTGATAGGATATAAAATATTAAATCCGTATTTAGAACCACACACAAAAGCTTCGGCTATGGTTAACATTGGAAATATTAACGTTAATAACATTACTAAGTGGTTCTGATTACTTGAAATAAGTGGCAATATATAAAATGGCAATATATTAGCGGCTAAGTAAGGTAGCATCTTTTTTAACTTTTCCATAGTATCTCCTTAAATTATATAATGAAAACATTTTACTATATCCTAGTCATAATTTCAATATAATTTTATTTTATTTAAAATTCGCAAAAAAAACTAGGCGAACTCATTACCTAGTTTTTACTCATTTTTAAATCCATCTACATACTCTTGACCTAATTCTTCCATTATCTCAAATGCTTTAATTAATTTTTTACCCTTATCTTCTGTTAAATAGTATTCTACTTTAAAAGGTTCGTTAACAAAGTTTTTTTTACCTACTAAACCATATAATCTTAGCTCGTTCAGTTGTTCTAATAGCATTTTTTCACTAATTCCTTTTATACTCCTTTTCAATTGAAAAGTTGTGGCGCCTGATCTAAATCTAAGTTGCCAAAGAATAACTGTTTTCCATTTACCTTTTAAAATATCATGTACATATTCTAAAGGATTGATACTGTTTTCACTTGCTTTCATTGTAGATTTCTCCTATTTCATATATGAAACCACATAATTATTAAAACAATAATTTTTTAGGTATCTTACATAATTAAACTTAGAATATTATTATACCACCAGTTATAAAAATTATAACTTTAAATGATAATTTATATTTTGCATAATAATTTACTTCGAAATTCCATTTATAAACTTTTAACTATTTTTACTACTCTACTAGTACCTAGTCTATCAGCACC
This sequence comes from Sedimentibacter sp. zth1, assembly GCF_017352195.1. Lineage (NCBI taxonomy): Bacteria > Bacillati > Bacillota > Tissierellia > Sedimentibacter > Sedimentibacter sp. zth1. The sequence goes on from NZ_CP071445.1 coordinate 822,500, forward strand.
AAGTTCAATAAATTTTTCAGCATCTTCTAATGTTTTAATTCCACCAGCAGCTTTTACTTTTACATCTTTTCCAACATGGTTACGCATCAATTTAACTGCATCAAAAGTTGCTCCACTTGTTGAAAATCCAGTAGAAGTTTTGATATATTCTGCATTAGATTTAGTAACAATTTCACACATTTTAATTATTTCTTCATCTGTTAGCAAACATGTTTCAATTATTACCTTTAACAATTTTCCATTGCATGCTTCTTTAATTTGATTAATTTCAACAAGTATTTCATCATATTTTTTATCTTTTAACATTCCTATATTTATAACCATATCTATTTCGTCAGCACCATTATGAACAGCATCCTTAGTTTCAAAAACTTTTGTTGATGTCGTCATATATCCATTTGGAAAACCAATTACAGTACATATAGGTAATTCATCAACTACATAATCCTTAGCTTGTTTTACAAAATATGGAGGAATACAAACTGAAGCAGTTTTATATTTCATTCCATCATCACACAATGCTTTGATTTCATCCCAAGTAGATGTTTGAGCAAGTAATGTATGGTCTACAATTTTTAAAATGTTATCATATTTCATTTCATTCACCCTTTATTATTTATTAGATTTATCTTCTTTAATTAAAATTCTTAAAGCCTCAATTCCTACCTTTATAGCAGAGTCCGTATCATGAACTATTGGATTATCTAATCCCTTTTTTTGTCTTTCTTGATTAGCAACAACTAAAAAATTCGAACCTACCCTTACCCTTTTATGAGCACCAACAATAAAAAGAGCAGCTGATTCCATCTCTGAAGCTAAGCATCCCATTCTTAACCATGCATCCCATTTGTTCATAAGCTCATAGCTAACAGGCTTAGTTTCTGGTTCATGCTGTCCATAAAAAGCATCCTTACATTCCACTACACCTGTATGATAATTATAATTTAAATTTTTAGCAGCTTTAACAAGTGCATTTGTTACATTTAAATTTGAAACTGCAGGAAACTCTATTGGGGCATATTCTTTAGAAGTTCCTTCCATACGAATTGCTCCAGTAGCAACAACTATATCTCCACCTTTAACATTTATGTCCATACCTCCACATGTTCCAACTCTAATAAAAGTATCAGCACCACAATTAACAAGCTCCTCTAAAGCTATGGAAGCTGATGGTCCACCAATTCCTGTTGAAGTAACACTAACCTTTTCTCCATCTAAAAATCCTGTATATGTTATATATTCTCTATTATCAGCAATTAATTTTGCATCTTCAAAATATGCTGCGATTTTTTTACATCTCTTAGGGTCACCAGGCATAATAACATATCTTCCAACATCACCTTTTTTGATAACTAAATGATACTGTAAACCTTCTTCTCCCGAATATTTTTGCATTTTATATCTCCTTTCAAAATTGTATAAAAAAGCTGTGTATTTGTATATTACAACAAAAATTTTATTATGTCAATTTTATATAACTAGTATATTATTCATATAGTTTACTAAAATAAATCATATTATCTACATAATTATAAAAGTTTTAAAATAAATGAAGAATGAGCTAAACAATAGCTTTAAAATATTAAACATTATTGTCAAACAAACATAAAGTGGAAAAATATAGATGACAAAGATAAAGAGAAATACATATTTTCAATTTTTGGGACTACAAAACAATATCATATTAATTACATGTATAATTTGCTATGAACATCTGCCTATATTCAACTTATTTCAACATTTATTATCATTATTTAACAAATATATATTATTTTTACTATTTATGTTTATTTTATAACTAAATTATAGTATAATAATAAGGAAAATATTTTAAATTACACAAGGAGAAAACATTATGAAAAATAGCTACAATTTTATTTTAAAAGAAAAAAAATTTGTAAAAGATGTAAATTCTGAAGTATATGAATATGAACATCAAAAAACAAAAACTAAGCTAATATTTGTTAAAAATGATGATACAAATAAAGCTTTTACTGTAGGATTTAAAACTATTCCAAATGACAGCACAGGTGTAGCACATATAATTGAACATAGTGTATTATGCGGATCAGAAAAATACCCTATCAAAGAGCCTTTTGTTGAGTTAATGAAAAGTTCTTTAAATACTTTTTTAAATGCTATGACTTTTTCTGAAAAAACTTTATATCCATTTTCTAGTCAAAATGAAGAAGATTATATGAATATTTTAAGTATTTATTTGGACGCTGCTTTCAAACCAAGTATCACAAAAATCAAAGAAATATTTATGCAAGAAGGATGGCACTATGAATTAAATGATAAAAATGATAAATTATCTATAAATGGCGTTGTTTATAACGAAATGAAAGGTGCATTCTCATCTCCAATGGAAATTTTGAACGAATCTGTTAATCAATCACTTTTTGACAATTGTTATAAATATTGCTCAGGTGGAGATCCAGATGTTATACCAACTCTTACATATGAAAACTTCATTAAGTTTTATAATACATTTTACCATCCATCAAATTCGTTAATGTATGTTTACGGAGATTGTGATATAGATAAAATAATGAAATTTATAGATGATAACTATTTATCTAAATATGATTATTTGGAAGTAGATTCTTCAATTAAATTTGTTGAACCATTTAAAAAAGAAAAAACATTGTCTGTCCCTTACTCAATAAATGATGAAGATTCAGAAAAACAAAAAACATTTCACTCTATAAATTATGTAACTTCAGTAGCTAGTGATGAAGAAACTTGCTTAGCAATGGATATTTTGCAAGATGTTATAGTTAATTCTGATTCATCTATCATTAAGAAAAAGCTTTTGGAAAATAATTTATGTGGTAATGTTAAAGCACAATTTGATAATTATACAATGCAACCTACATTTAGTATCATAGCTCAAAATACTGATGTCGAAAACATTGATAAAATCAATGAAATTGTTGAAAGTACACTTAAAGAACTTGCATTTAATGGTATAGATAAAAAGTTTCTTGAAGCTTGTATAACAAAAGCTGAATTCGACTTAAAACAGGATATTTCTAATAATAGCTTTAAAGGAATTGAACTTGGAATTAAGCTATATAATCGTTGGTCTTTTATAGATAATCCTGTTGAAGTATTATATTTTGAAGATAGAATCAAAAAAATGTATTCTTGGCTTGATAATAAAGGTTTTGAAAAATTAATAGAAAAATATTTTATCAATAATAATCATAAATCTAAAGTTACTCTTTATCCTAAAAAAGGCCTAAGCAAAGAAAAAGATTTAGCATTAGATAAAAAACTTCAAGAATATAAAAATAGTTTAAGTGATTTAGAAATTGAGAAAATCATTGAAGAAAATAAGAAACTAAAAGTTAGACAGTCAAACCCTGATACAGAAGAAGAACTTAAATGCATGCCAACTTTAAAACTTGAAAGCATAAATAAAAAATCTATTAAAAGAAATGTTTCTGAATATAAGATTAATAACTTTGCCCTACTACATCATGAAGCGTTTACAAATGATATAGTTTATGCTAATTTAATGTTTGACGCTTCTAATTTAACAGAAGAAGAAATATCTTACGCAGGACTTCTAACTAAAATATTAGGTAAGATTTCTACTAAAAATTATACTTTAAATGATTTATCAAATGAAGTAATGATAAATACTGGAAATATCAAGTTTACTAACAATGCATTTCTTGATACAAAAGATATTAATAACCCATATAAACAATTTGAAGTTAATTTTAAATCAACAACAACTAGATTACCTAAAGCTATTAATCTTGTTAAAGAAATATTATTTAATTCAGATTTAAACGATACACAAAGATTACAACAATTATTAAATATTAATATTGGATCAATTCAAAGCAGACTTGTAAGTTCTGGACAAATATATGCAGTTATAAAAGCAGCATCAAAATTTGATACAGCATATTACTATTTAGAAAAAGCTAGTGGTTATAGTTTCTATGAATTTATCAAAAAATCAAATGATAACTTTAACTCATTAAGTAGTGATATAGTTAAAAATCTTAAACTTGTATTAAAAAAATTGTTAAACAATAACAATTTAATTATCACTGTAACATGTACTAAAGAACAAAAGGATATATTTGCAAAAGAAATATTGCGTATTACAGATGAGCTTTCTAATGAAAATCAGCCAATAGTTTTTGATAATTTTAAGTATAATAATCAAACCGAAGCATTTTCAATAGCTTCTAATGTTCAATATGTAGCACAAGGTTATAATTATAAAAAGCTTGGATACAAATTTACTGGAGCTTTGAAGGTTGCTGAAACTTTACTGTCTACAGATTATTTATGGAATAATATACGTGTTTTAGGTGGAGCTTATGGTGCAATGATGAGATTAAATCAGTCTGGACAAATTTGTTTTGTAAGTTACAGAGATCCTAATTTAGCAAAGACCCTAGAAAATTATAAAAATATATATAATTATTTTAATAATTTAAAATTAGATTCTAAACACATGACAAAATATATCATAGGTACAATTAAGAATTTAGATCAACCATATTCTATTGAAGTTGAAGGTGATATTGCTTTTAAAAACTATATTTCACATAATTCATATGAATATCAACAATCAATTAGAGATGAGATATTTGCTACTAAATGTGAAGACTTAGTTAATACTAAATCTTTATTCAAATCTATTTTAGATAAAAATCTATATGTAGTGTTTGGTAATAATGAACAAATTAAAAATAATAGCAATATATTTGATAAAATAACTAATGCATAATAAATTGATATAACAAAAACACCTCTACTTAAGGTCTTGATGACCATTAAATAGAGGTGTTTTTTTATGAGACTATCTTTCAATTCCATCCCTTGCTTCTACTCCGGAATAGTAATAATGCTTAATTTCCTTCATTTCGGTAACTAAATCTGCAATATCTATTAATTCCTTTGGTGCATATCTTCCCGTTATGACAACCTCAACATTTTCAGCTCTATTGTTTAATATTTCAATAACTTTCTTTACATCAAAAAGTTTGAAGTATAAGGCTATATTAAGCTCATCAAGTATAACTAAATCATAATCTCCTGATTTTAAAATTTTAGCACATTTGTTTAGACCTTCTGTAGCAATATCAATATCTTCTTGTTTAGGCAAAGTATTAATAAAACAGCCATGACCAAGTTGCTCTATTTTAATATTTTCGAAATATTTTTCTATTTTGGTTTCATTGTACTTCATATCCTTTACAAATTGACCTATATAGACACTTTTACCTGCCATCATAGTTCTTAATGCAAGCCCAAAGGCAGCAGTTGTTTTTCCTTTTCCATTACCGGTGTAAATATGTATATATCCTTTATCCATAATTTCTCCATTATATTATATTTTAGTTTAGTTTTTTAAACTATAGTTAAAATAATAATTTTACTAATCTACATTCAATTGTATTTAATAAAACTCATCACCATATTATACAATATTTATGGAAAAGTTTCTATGCAATTTTGCTAGGAGGACCTATGTCTCTCTTCGGCATAAAAATCAAAGTTCTTACAATTTGTAAGAACTTTGACTTATTTACAATAATTTTTTATTTATTTCTAAACGGTAACTGTAGCTTCTTCCTGCTTTGCCTCTTCCAGTTCTACTTCTTTCTCATCTTCATAAGGAATATTTTCTATATCAAATCTCAATTTATAAAAATACTTAAGCCAGTCAGGTTGATTTTTAAGTTCCTTAGTTAATTTTTCAGTAAGTTTAGGTGTTACCCTTTTATCCATTATAGCAAGCATTCTGATTAATGGATTATGCGAATATAAACTATTGTTGAAATTAGAACGTTTATATTCTTTTATAGCTTTTAACATATAAATTGAATCAAGACCATTTTCTTTAATTGTGTTTTGTTCATCTTGTTGTTGAATAACTTTTTTATCCTTTAATGCTTCAATATTTCTTTCTATGCCATCAACTTTAATGTAAACAACTTTTTTATTATCTGATTTTATAATGTATTTTACACGTCCCTTTAATTTATCACATAATAAATTTTCTTCTAAATCTCTTTTGATTACACTCCATGAATTTTGCAATTAAGTATACCTCCTAATAATTTATATATTGTAGTTAATATATACCAGGAGTTAAGATTTCCTAGTATATAAAAAAGTTGCTACGCAACTCTGCGTATATAAAAAAACAAGCCAATTATTATGACTTGTGCATGAAATAATGCCACAAAACGTTTTTGGTGAATATGTGCATTAGTCATAGCATAATCATACAATAATTTTCTTGTCCTGTCAATATTTAGAATTTAGCACTGCTTATCTTATTATAAAGTATAATACTTTGTAGTATCCATTTCTTTCTTGGTTTTGATTCCCTTTTCATATGTAATTTTATATGCTTTTGAGTTGATATTTTCTTTTATTACATGATATTTGCCATTTTCATCAACAAAAGCTGAACCGTTTTCGAGTGCTATACCACAAATCGTCTCATCCTTAAGCATTTCATCAAAACTTTCCCTACCTTTTTCATTGTAATGCGGGCAATGAGCTGCCTTTATTAACCCTAAACCATAAGCTCTTGTAAAATCCCACCATCCAACATTATTAAATGAATTACTGTCACTATGACCAAATTCAAACCAACAAATAGAACCAGCACTTATACCTGATAAAACAATGTTTTTCTCATATGCTTCCTTTAAATATTCATCAACATGATACTGCTTCCAAACTTTCATCATTTCAACAGTATCTCCACCACCAACATATATAATATCCGTATCGAGAATCATATCTCTTATTTTATTTTGGCTATATGAATCGCTATATAAGCATAACGCATCTACCGTACAGCTTTTCATACCAAAATACAATTTTATATTATCTATGTAACCCTTGTCATCATGGCTTGCAGTTGGTATAAATAACAATTTTGGATTTTCTTTTCCGCTAAGCCTAATTATATAGTTATCTATACTGTTTGTTTCTCCATTTCTCATTTCTCCGCCGCCTATTGCAACAATTTTACCCATAAATTCACCTCATATTAAATTATTTTAATAAAAATCAATAATCTACTAAATCGTTTTCCTTAAATGTAAAAAAAAAAGAGTTAGTCGTATTTTAGCATTGTTTGAAATTGAAGTCAATAAAAAATATTATTACTCCTTCCACCTAATAAAAATATCTTTCCTTATAGTAGTAGCATCAAATCTATAATGTCTAACAACATTTGAAATTTTAAGATAATCTTCTTCCCTATGAATTTGACCACCATTATGTATAACATAAGCTTGACCTTTTCTGTTCCTCTTATCTGAAATTATGCCTATGTGCTTATCCTTGCCAAAAATAACAATATCACCTGGCTGCCATTCTTCAATTTTGTTTATGTCAAGTGTCAATTTTTCTGCATATTTATCAAAGAAAACTCTTAGATTAACAACTCTTCTAAAATCAATATTTGTATCTGGTTTCTCTATATTTTTGTAATCTTCCAAACTTTCTGCTATATCGTTATCAATCATACCTTTTAGACTGTATCCGGCATTTTTAAAAGCTCTCCAGATAACATCTGAGCATACACCTATTTCATCTGGGGGATAACCTTCTGCTATATACTTTCCATTGTATTTCGGATGATTATCAGCATCCTTTCTTGCACCAAGCATTATATCGGTATAGTCATCAATGCCGTCATTATCAAAATCTACCATGCTTTTTACTGTTTCAATACCAAAATGCTCTGCTGTATATGATTTGAATTGAATTAATCTTAGATTTTTGAATAAAATCATAACTAAAATGAACAAGCTAATTATAAGTACTATATTTATAATTTTTAGATTCTTTCTATTTGAACTCAAACCATACCTCCTAAAATACCTAAACTATATAACAATATTTTACTATAATTTTACAATAAAGTAAATAAGGCACTAAACATATTTGTAGTTTAGTGTCTTTATATTTTGACAATATTTTAAAATTATTTAATTTTAAAGTGTTTTATTCTACCATTTGAGTAACAATTGTTGTGAAATTTTAATGTCTTGTTATTATCTATTAAAATCTAATTTGTCAGGATAATAATTAATTATTAGTTCTTTAGGAAAATTAACTTCTTTTATTAAGTTTATGCAATTTGTAAATTCACCAACATCATAGCACATATGTGCATCACTACCAAAGATTATTTGTACATTATGTTCTTTACAACGTTCAAGCAATTCAATATAATTTTCTCTTGCATTTTCTCTAAAGCTTGTTGGATTTAATGATGAGTTATTAACTTCCAAAAATATATTGTTTTCTTTAGCAGCAAGAACAAGCTTTTCATAGTCTATAGGAAATTTTCCATCATCAGGATGACCTATAATTTTAACCTTTTCATGTTTCATTGCTCCAATAAGAGCATTAGTATTTTCTTCTTTAGTCCCAGGTTTTATACATGGACCGTGTAAACTTGCTATCATATAATCTAGCTGTTTTGAAATTTCCACGTTAACATCTGTGTTTCCTTTAAAATCAATAATATTTGCTTCTATTCCCTTTAATATTTTAACTCCCATAATTTCATCTCGTATAACTCTTAAATTATGAAAATAGAATTCATGTGCAGTTCCAGGCATATTGACTGCATGTTCTGAAAGGCCATATATTTTTAATCCTTTATTTTTTGCTTCCTGAATATTTTCCATAAGTGTACTATAAGCATGCCCACTTGCAAGTGTGTGTGTGTGTAAATCTATTAATGGTTTCATGTAATCTCCTATATTTATACTATTTGAAATTTCAATTTAAAAATAACTACTCTATACTATCATTAAATAATTAAATTATCAATAAAAGTTTTAATCTTATTGAAAACAAAAAAATGTATTGAAATTATTTCAAATCCAATACATTTTTTATTGATTTACTTAATTTTGATTTTTATAGGAGTTTTTAATTCAGTATGTTTTGTGATATCATTTGCATCATCTAGGAAAAATACTGTTTTATAAGGGTAATCGGTTAGCCTAATTTCTATAATCTCATGATATTCTGGAATATCAATAATATCTTGTTTTGTACGATACCTATAAGTCTTATGATAACATCTTATCTCGTTGATGTAATATCCTTTATCTACTTCGTCATAGTAAATTCCACCTAATGATACAAAATGATTTTTACCAAAATATGAACCTTCAAAAGCTAACACCCAATCTTTCCCTTCTTTAAAAGCTTCAATCAGTTTATATGGCTGATTCTCAAAATTATTTTTTTCTATGTCTTCTAAATATATTTTCACTTTTTCTTTGCTATTTTCAACCCACTCAGCTTGTGTTATATTTAAAGTTAAATGTTCATTATTAAAAAAGTAAGGACTTTCCAGATAATACATATCCATAGTTTTAGAGTTTACAGCACTTGCTATAGTTCCATTTTGGCGATAATCAAATCTTTCTCCGTTTTCATTCAATACATACATAGTTAATCCCTTTAACCATGCAGTATTTTTAATATCATCCTTAAATTTAAGTTTCATATTAGACGGACTTATTTTAATATATTCTAATATCAGCTTTTGATTATCAATATAGAATGTTTTATTTAGACTAATATATTCACTTTTTGCTACTAAATCAGGATTTAATTTTATATCAAACTTAAAATTTGCTATATAATCTTTTTCCTCATTTTTAGAAATTATTATATTATTATTTACCTCATTTTCTTGATTTGAATTAAATACGTCCAAAGAAAAAATAAATCCTTCTGAAAAGTTATTCATAAAAAAAGATATTCTCTTATCAATATTTGAATTCGCTACTCTTAAGTTGCTTTTTCGGATAAATTCATTTCTATTGAAACATGTGTTAAATTCATTTCCATCAAGTGATTTAATTTCAGATGTTTCGTATAAATTTTTATAAGTTTCTGATTCTAATGTATAAAAAATATTGATTTCATCCTCATCAACTATTGCATATTTAACCGTCGCTGTAATTCCGTTAATAGTTTGAGACTGATTAATTTTTTGTACATAGTCATTCTCAAATGCTTTTTCTAAAGATGGTGATATTTTTACAGCACTTGCTAAATCCCGTAAAATAGGTAATTCTGCGCATGCATATGCAAATTCTGGTACAAAATTCACAAAGCAAGTAAAAATCGCTAAAATCATTAACAAGGAACTTATAGGTATGCATAAACAATTTCTTATTCTTCTTTTGAATACTTTTTTCTTAAATCTTTTTTCTACATTTTCAAGCCCATTTGGTACAACAGCATTAAGTTCATCTTTTAAATTATTCAATTCTTCAATCCTATTCATTACTTTCCTCCTCAATCAAATCAATTCTTAAAAATTTTAGTGCCTTTCGTTGTTTAGTAACAACTGTTCCCTGCGGTATATTTAGAGTCTGAGCTGTTTCATGCAAAGTAAAACCTATAAAATATCTTAAGATGATAATACTTTTTAAGTCATACGGTAATTTATTTACTGCTTCTTTAAGTGGCAATGAATCATAATTAAAATCTTCAATATTTTCATTTGCTGTAAATTCTATATTTTCATCTAATTTAATTCGTTTTTGCCTTTTAAATTCCTGTTTGCATTCATTTATTAAAATTCGTATAACCCATGTATTAAAATATTCAGGATGATTTAAAGTTTTTAATGATTTATAAGCTTTAAATATGCTTTCATCAACTATTTCCATGGAATCTTGTTCGTTACCGAGATATAAAAAGGCAGTATTGTACAGTTGCTTTTTTATAACAGTAATTCGTTCTGTAAACTCTTTTTTATTCATTTATAGCCCCTTTCTTTATCTATCTAATTATTAGATGAATTAGTAGCGTGTTTTGATTTAAAAAATTAAAAAATCTTACAAATATTTATATTTTTGTAAGATTTGTTGTTTTTGGCTAAACAATGTATTTCTTTTATCTTATATTTTAAATTAGATTATGTAAATCTTAATGATGGCTAATATAACCAAATGTAATGGATAGAAAATATAAAATGCCCATTTATTAAATTTATTATCACTACCCTTTTCACCGTTGTATAGATAAATTATAGGTAAAAATAGAAACAGCCCTACTTGCCATAACTCGCCATACCATTTAAATCCATTTGATATTGAAAATATTATGCCTAATATAACCACAACACCTGATATTAATATGTACGAAGTAATTTTTGATGATGGCTTATTCCTATAAATTCTAAAGAACAATACCCATAAAGGAGCAATGACACCCCAATCACCAAAAGATGATAACATTATGAGTACTATTATGGAAATCCATTTTAATAATATGTTTTTGATATTATCGTAACTTAGTAGTACTAAAAAACTAATTAAAAATGTATAAATAACATTTAAATCTAAATCCCCTAATTTATTACCATGCGAAAAAGCATATGCAAATTGAGAAATTATAGCAAATATCAAAAGCCTAAAAGCATACTTTTTCTTTGAAGAAGTATAATAATAACCTTCTGCCAAAAAATACGACATAATTGGAGCTGTCAGTCTACCTACTACTCTGCATATAACTCCTAAAGGATTAACTAACGGTATAAAGAACATACCAATATGGTCAATTAGCATTGCTATGATTGCAATGTATTTAATTTGTGTTCTGTTTAACTTGTTCATTATCATTTGTCCTTTCTATGTATATAATATTATATCATAAAGTTCACAAATGTAAATATACGGAAAAAGAACCAAATTTGATAGTTGGTTCTTTTTTTCCTGTTGTTGCTACATTTTCAGTTGCAACTATGTGCTCTGTTTTATATCATATCTAATTTTTTATTTAACTTATTATAAATTATTTTCATATATGGTTCTGAACATTTTTCAACTGCCTGTTGTTTATCAAACCATTGTATACCGCTGTTTTCGTCAGGTTTAATTCTTATTGATTTACTTTCATCTGCAAATAATAAATATGTAACATTTAAATGCAAGTGATTTGCAACATATTTTCCATGCTTAACATGTCCATCAACGCCCAGTATCTCAAGCGAAAATATATAATTATTTAGACGAGTAAAATTATCCAAACCAGTTTCTTCATTTGCTTCTTTTAAAGCAACCTCTAAAAGATTTTCCTCACCATCTGCATGACCACCTACCCATGACCATGAATTATAAATATTGTGATATATCATTAATACTTTAGATTTATCCTTATTAACTATCCAAGCAGATGCTGTTAAATGTGCCATTTCATTGTTTCTTGTCAATAAGTCATCAAATGTATCCATATATTTTAATATTAACTCTTTATCTTTAGCTTCTTGTTCATTAAAAGGATTATATTGCTGTATTAATAATTTTAAATTCATTTAATATATTATCTCCTTTTCAAAGCACTTTAGATTTTCTTTATATTTATTCATAAAGTAAAATTCTTCTATGCCAGCATAGCGATAGCCTAATTTATTATATAATGATGCAGCAGGTATATTGTCTTCATTTGTATCAAGTCGAATAACCTTATAGTTTTGTTCTTTTGCATAATTTTCAATAAACATCATAAACTCTTTTCCCTTGCCTTTTCTTGAAAAAAGTGGACTAATACATAATGTGTGTATTACTAAAACTTCTTCTTCATTAGCAATATACTTCCAATTTATTTTTTTGTATTCCATCGCTTGTATTTTATTTAATATTACTGATCCAAATATAATTCCATCTTCTTCACCAACAAAAAGTGTACCTTCATTTAATGAATTCTCAGCCACAATTCTTGTAGGATAAATACCTCTGTGCCATGATGAATAGTTTTTATTTTTCTCCTCATAATCAAATAAATCGTTATAAACCTTTTCTACCGTATTAATATCGTTTTTTCTTGCTTTTCTAATCATATTTACCTCTTTACAGCTCTTGTAGCATAAAATGTTGGAGTAAGTAATCCAAGTTTACTTATATTTAAATAACTTGTACAATAAAACTATACATAAGTTTAATTCCATATAGAACAATTATAGAGCCACATATAATATTAACAACCCTAAGTATTTTATCATTAAATATATTTTTAAATGTACCTATAATTAATGATATACCCAAAAACCATATAAATGAAGCACTTGATGAACCAAGTATAAAACTTGTTAAATTTGATGGTGATAATGTCGCCCTAAATGCACCAAACAATATAGTTCCATCAATAAGAGCTTGAGGATTAAACCATGTAACAATACATGATGTACCAATAATTTTTGTTATAGATACATTAGTATCCACCTTTTCATTTGTATTTATTTTTGAAATAATAAGCTTACTACCAAGGTATATTAAAAACACACTACCAACAAGTAAAATTATCATTTTTAATATTTGAAACTTATCCATTAACGAACCTATACCAAAAAAACACGCTAATGCTAATGTTATATCAAAAAATATAACTATAAATGCAGTTATTAAAGACCTTTTTTTACTCTGCTGTAATGCTGTTTCTATAACAAACAAATTTTGTGCTCCTATTGGCGCAACATACGCCAATCCAATAGTTAATCCCTGAAAAAAATAATTAATATTCATGTATATCTTCTCCGCAATTGTATTTATTTTTTATGAAGCACATGCCAGACGTCATTGCCCATAAACCCACATTTTCTATATAAACGCATTGGATTTGTTTTATTTACACATATTTAAGACAAATTCAAGATCAACATCTCTTTCTAAATGCGCTGGTGTCCAAGGTATATATACATCAACATCTACACCTTTACCTTGTATCCCTTTGCCTTCATCAACAACATTTGAACGTGATAGCGGATACATAAGTTTAAAATCTCCTAATTTTGAAAAAGTACAATTACTATAATCAGTTATTCCAAAGGTATTTCTACCAATCACAGTAACTTTAGAAGATTTTTTACATGTTTCTACAAAAGAATCGCCTGAACTTCCGCAATATACATCACTTAATATATATACTTTTTCAGGAACATTCATCCCTTTTATTTCATAATCAAAATCATCATTATTTATTACAAAACCTTTACCCCAATTATTATGTATTTGACTAATCATATGATCAACCAATTTTTTTGTTTCTTCATTAGCTTCGTGTTTAGCATATTCTGTTAACATTTCTAATCTGTTTGCGCAATTTCGTTCAGAGTAATTAACGTAATCCTTTACGCCGTTAAATAATTTTTTTATTGATACATTTTCACTAAATATATATTTTAACAAAGGAAAATATGATGTATCAGAACCACCATCGTTAATTCGCACATCTATAATTAAATTTTTTTTACTTTCAATTTCTTGTATATTACTATTTATTAACTCAACAATTTTTGATTCATCCTCAAAATTTGGAAGTGTCATAATTAAAGTGTTTTTATCAATACTTTTAAAACTAAATTTTCCCGCAATATTTACAGGCTTATAATGTTTTAAAACAATTTCACTTTCAGATTTGTCTTTATGAACAATTTTACAAACAGAGCCTTTTTTTATTATTTCTCTCCACTTTTGTCTTTCATTTGTTTCTTTCTGTAAATACAAACTATATTCTATTTCTAATTGTGGAATTGTTTTTCCGTCAATTTCTTTTATGGCGTCTCCTACAATTATATTGCTCTCTTGCTTAGCATTTGTCACATATAATAAATCTTGATAACGTCTAACAGAAAATCCATTTGAAAAATCGATATCATGGTTACTAAAAAATGCTACGTGTCCATCACAAAAAGGCAATAGATATTCCTTTACTAAGCACAAAAAGTCATACTCGGACATCATACTGTTCTTATTAATTAAATTTATGTATTTTTCTGGATTATCAATATTAACCTTGTCATTACAGCCTGCATAATCATTATGCATTATATCTACTACTTCATTGAATATTTCTATGTAATTCATTAGTTTTCTCCTTATTATATTTATTTTATTAGTATATTATGACTTATTTATTCCCCCCCATTTGTTATATTTAAAAAATCCGCTTTATAAATATAATAACATATTTTGACAATTTGCTCAATATTTTTTGTATTATTTATATTGTAAAATATAAATAGTGTAGTGGTATAATATAGTTGTAACACCTCAACCTAATATGTATAATAAATAATATTAGAGAGAGGTATGCAAATGAAACATTATGAACCAGAGTTTAAAAATAAAATAATACACCTTCACATTGAAGAAGGACGTACAATTGAAAGCTTATCTAATGAATACAAAGTATCAAGAGCTAGTATATCAAATTGGATTAAGTAAACCCGTGAAGAATGCCAAGCAAACAATGAGACCAAAGAAAATTATGATTACATGATAGAGAACCGAAAGTTGCGAAAGCAATTAGAAGAAATGCAAAAGGAAAATCAATTCTTAAAAAAAGCAGCGGCATTTTTCGCAAAAGTCTAGTTATCGTGCTCAAAAGCAGAACATACTTCATGAGATAAAACATATTTATCATGAAACAGAAGGTATTTTAGGTCATCGAAATATGAAAATATTCTTGTCAAGAAAGGACATTTTCATAAGCAAATCAACTGTACATAAGTATATGAATAAACAATTAGAACTGCATTCTATTGTAAAGCCTAAAAAACCTAAATATGTTAAAGGCCATGCTCATAAAGTATTTCCAAATCCCCTTAATCAGAATTTTAAAACAGATAAAAAGAATTCTGTATGGTGTACTGATTTTACTTATTTGAACCTTACTGATGGCAGTAAAAGATATAATTGCTCTATAATAGATTTATATGATCGTTCGGTTATTTCTAGCTTAAATGGTAAAAATAACAGCTGAATTAGCTATTAGAACATTAGAAAAAGCTTTAACTTTTCAACCGAAATTAAAAAACCATTTAATTATACATAGCGACCAAGGGTCGCAATATACTTCTAAAGAGTTTATTGATTATTGTAAATCTAATAATATTACTCAAAGCATGAGTAAAGCAGGATGTCCATATGATAATGCACCAATGGAACGATACTTTAATGCATTAAAAAATGAATTAATATACCACCATTATTATCATAATGATAATGAATTAAATATTGCTATCAATAATTATGCCTATGTTTGGTATAATCATTTAAGACCTCATACTTTTAACCGTGGTCTTACACCTTTTGAAGCTAGAAATCTTAAGTAAAAAAATTGGGTTTTAGTGTTACAAAAATGCTTGACAATTGCAAATATTAACGAAATCAACTATATTTTACCGACTAATTGCGTTTCGTTTTGACTATATAATCCTTAATAATACAGGATTATATAGTAATATACATTTAACAAAATAATTATTTGGTATGCTTCAAAGAAATAACTAAAGCCACAACAAGTTTGTTGTGGCTTTAGTTACGGTAAATATAAATTATATATACCTTTAATAAAACAATACAGTAATATCAACGTAAATACTTTGTTGATATATATACAATGCTAGTTCATTTACGCCTGCTCTATTGTATATTGATATAGTATCTAGATGTCAATGGTAAGTAAACCATTTGCCCATGCCATGGACATTTAAAAGCAATTAAAAGGTAAGCCCTTAATAGTAAATATCCTATCTCAGTGAATACTATGTATACTATAAATAATAAGTATAGTTATACGTTCTAAAATACATTATTTCACCTCATTTGATACTATAAATACCATTATTTTTATTGTCATAGTTATTATAAATGATGTGCCATATAAACTCTTTATAACATACATGTACACTCCTATTAATATAATATAGAACATACATAAACGAAAGGAGGGTTATTTATGAATAAAAAAGATAAGAAAGTAAGCAAATTAGCTTATTTAGGCTTGTTAGGATATGTAGGCATATTCTTAGCACTATATACAAAAGATAATAAATGGTTTGGTTTGGTAGGCTTTTTCCCATTTCTAAATTACTACAAATTCAGATAGAATAAGATGTCTTTTATTATCATTACCTATTTTCAGAACTTATTGTATTTATGTGTTTAAGCTACTATACTTATTGAGAATAAGTTTACTAAAATTCACTAACTTACTTTTCATTATATCATCAAAATTGAGAGATTTATCTTAAACTTATTCTTGTTCTAACTCTAATACTTTTATTTTATTCTTATCACTAAGACTTAATTGTTGTTGCTGACTAAGTAGTTTATATAAATTCTCTTTCTCCTGCTTTGCTTTTTCTAGTTTATCTTTAGAATGCTTAAGCTCTCTTTCTAAAATTTCTATTAGCTTATCTTTGCTTGAATTTTCCGCGTATTGTCGCGTATTACTTTGTGTATCATTATGCGTATCACGCGTGTTACATCGTGTATCATTATTTATATAATAACACTTCATAAACAATGATACAATTTATAAATATTTATAGACTGTAGGTCTACTTATTTGTAAAACTCTTGCAATTTCTGTTGGATTATCATTAGGATTTTCTTTTATATAATCTTTAACAAGTTTCTCTTTTGAAGGTCTGCCTTCTGATTTCATTTCTCCTAAATCTTTTTAAGTCTGCTTTGTTCCCCTTGCAATTTGCAAGTGTGTTCTTTGAGTACGATAATTCCTTTTATTCTTTTCAGCAAGTAAAATTATCATTTTTAATATTTGAAACTTATCCATTAACGAACCTATACCAAAAAAGCAAGCTAATGCTAAAGTTATTAAAGACCTTTTTTTACTCTGCTGTAATGCTGTTTCTATAACAAACAAATTTTGTGCTCCTATTGGTGCAACATACGCCAATCCAATAGTTAATCCCTGAAAAAAGTAATTAATATTCATGTATATCTTCTCCGCTATTGTATTTATTTTTTATGAAGCACATGCCAGACGTCATTGAATTCATATAAAATTATATATTTACAGTTTTCACTTTGCCTTATAATCACAGTAACATATTTTGACAATTTACTCAATATTTTTTGTGCAATCAATATAATAAAATATACATAGCATCAAAATATAAATTATAGTATAATTATGTATACAAAAGATTAATGGGAGGCTTTATGACTCTTGAATTTATTGATGCTAAAACCATATTGTCTAATTATTCTGATGACAATAAATGGTTCGGCTGTAACTATAATATGAATATATACAAAGGCTGTTGTCATGGCTGTATTTACTGTGACAGCAGAAGTGAATGCTATAGAGTTGATAATTTTGATAAAGTAAGAGCTAAAAAAAATTCAACTGAAATAATAAAAAATGAATTAAAGAAAAGAAAAAAAGTTGGAGTTGTTGGTACAGGTTCTATGAGTGACCCTTACAATCCTTTTGAAAAGAAATATGAATTAACAAAAAAAGCATTGGAACTAATTGACTATTATGATTTTGGTGTAGCAATAGCGACCAAAAGTGATTTAATAACAAGAGATATTGATATACTTAAAAAAATCAAAACACATTCTCCTGTTATTTGTAAATTAACAATAACGACAGCAAATGATAACCTAAGTAAAATTATTGAACCTAACGTGTGTTCTTCATTTAAACGTTTTGAAACTATCAGAAAGCTATCACAAGAAGGCATATTTTCAGGTATATTACTTATGCCCGTTTTGCCTTTCATAACTGACAGTGAAAAAAATATAAAAAAAATAGTAGAACTTGCACATCAAAACGGAGCAAAATTTATATATGCTGCATTTGGGATGACATTAAGATCAAATCAAAGAGATTATTATTATCAAAAATTAGACGAAAAATTTCCTAATTTTAATTTAAAAGAATCATACAACAGACAGTTTGGAGACAAATACAGTTGTGGAAGTCCTAATGCTAAAGAACTTTGGAGTGTATTTGTTCATGAATGTGAAAAATACTGTATACTTTATAAAATGTCTGATATTGTTAATGACTATAAAAAAGGCTATGAAGACAGACAGATTAGTATTTTTAACTAATTGCTATTTCATAGCTTTAATACCTTATAATTTATATTCGCAACGGAAAGATTATTAATTAAATTTTACAAATGAAACACATCCATATTTTTCGCTATTATTAAATCCACACTTTTCATAAAAAGCTTTTTTGTCTTCCATATTATCTGTTAACAAAACATTTTGGTATACATTATCAAATTTTTCAAATACAGCACTAAGCAACCTATATCCTATACGATTTCTTTGATACTCAGTTAAAACAAGCAAATCCTGTATGTATATTATTGAGTAGCCATCACCTACAACTCTGATTACGCCTACAAGTTTTTCATCATGCCATGCAGATAT
Organism: Sedimentibacter sp. zth1; assembly: GCF_017352195.1. NCBI lineage: Bacteria > Bacillati > Bacillota > Tissierellia > Sedimentibacter > Sedimentibacter sp. zth1. The sequence continues at coordinate 841,735 of NZ_CP071445.1, forward strand.
GATTTTAAGTGAATTTTTATATGCATTTTCAAGCATTTTAGGATTACTTGTATAATTAGTCCATCCTACGTTATTATATAAACTGATAAGCAGTTCTAATTCAGGAATTATATCTTCTTTTATTTCAATATTCATTTTATTCTCCTATTGTCTTAATTTCGAATTATTTGATTGTACTAGATAGAAGAATACATCATCTATTTCTGTGCAATACAAATATTGATAAATCGGTCAAAGTTTTAAATCTTTCTCTTATTATCTTGTTATATAATCATAATTTGTATATTGCTGAATCTCAAGATTATCATTAATTCCTCCATTCAATATTCTATGTTCTGTATCTATATATGGAATGTTAATTGGATGAATTAAATGAACATATTCAAAAGATGAGCATGTAGATATTATACCATCGTTATCATCCCTATCAAAATAATATAAAACGTAGCCTCTTTGATTTTTTGTATTAAATGGGAAGCTTAGTGCGCCATAAATTTGAAAGAAATCAGATTTATAATTAAAAAAACTATTACAAGACATTTTTTTTGAACATATTCTTGGGAAGTCAGCAATATACCTAATATTATTTTTATCAAACATAAGTTTTGCATTGACAAGTTTTAACTCTCTATCAAAGTCAGCCCATATTCTGATTCCATCCTCCCAAAAAGCATTTCCATTTATCCATTCAAAATAGTGTAAAACATACAATTTTTTGTTTGGCAATTCTGTATACACTGTAGTAACTTTAATTATATTACCTTTATCAATCTTATTTTCAACTATGTCCTCTATCATATATATCTTATAATTTTTATTAAAAGCTAAATACTCACTTGACACTGATACCTGTAACGCATTATGCATCATTTCAATATTCTCTTCAGGAAGCTCTTCTATAATATTATCAGGAAAACCTAAGTTAATTAGTTTATTTCTATTTTCGGACATTATATATTCTTCTAAAGGTCTATCCTCAATATATAAATGATTAAAAAACGCACAAAATAAACAAACAATAATAAATGAAAATAAAAGATAACCATAGCTAATAATGGTATTAGAAATTTTATGTTTTGGTGCGATAAAATTATATTCAGATTTATATAAACATAAGCCAATTCGATAAATAGATTTAATAAATTTAATATATAAATAAACCATAATTATAAAAACAATCCAAGAATTATTAAATGATGTAAAAGAAATAAGTAGGTACATAATTTGAAGTATTATTAGTCCCATAAATGGATTTTTATCTAATCTATAATTTACTTTTTTGCAAGCATAAGATATTGCTTCACTAAACATTATTATTAAAATAATATTAAATATAAATATCATAAAATTAACTATAGATAATAGTACTTCGTTTTTGCTCAACGGAGATGCAATAAAAATTATATCAAATATATAATAAATTGAAGATAATGCAGAAATATAAAAACATATTTTAAAATATTTATTTTCATTGCAAAGGTCTCTAAATCCGATAAAAATCAACATGTAACCTATTGCTGTAAAAATATATGATAAATGAAATAAATTAATATGTATGCTAATTAGTACCATACCCCAACAAATGGTTTTAACTTTCTCAGAAATTATATTATTACTTGATATCATATAATTCCCCCTTAAACTATTTTGCTACATTGTATCATATGTGTTAATTATTAACAATAATATTATACTCCTAGAAATATCTTCAAGGCAAATTCAATAAAAATAATCTCACGTATTGACATACTATTTATTACATGGTATTATCAAATTAATTCGTAGTAGTAATTTATTTACTGCATATATGACTGACGGAAGTGGAATTAACCACAGGGAATATAGTTATGGATTTACAGCCGACCGTCTGGGCAATTAGTGCTCAGAGTGTCGGTTTTTTTATTTATATAAATTATGGAGGTTATTTAAATGCAAATCAGAAGCTTAGAAACAGAATTAAAATCAAATTCTTATCCAGGAAGAGGAATTGTAATCGGTAAATCAAAAAATGGTAAATATGCTGTTACTGCATACTTCATCATGGGAAGAAGTGAAAATTCAAGAAACAGGATTTTTGAAGAAGTCGGAACTGGAATTAGAACAAAAGCCTTTGATCCGTCAAAACTAACTGATCCAAGTTTAATTATTTATGCTCCTGTTAGAGTACTTGGAAACAAAACGATAGTTACAAATGGTGATCAAACTGACACTATATTTGAAGGAATGGATAAGCAGTTAACTTTTGAGCAATCTTTACGTACCAGAGAATTCGAGCCCGACGCGCCAAATTACACACCAAGGATTTCCGGTATCATGCATTTAGAAAATAATACGTTTAACTATGCATTGTCAATTTTAAAAAGCAACAACGGGAATCCAACTGCCTGCAACCGCTATACATTTGCATACGAAAATCCATTGAACGGTGAAGGACATTTTATTCATACTTACATGGGTGATGGTAATCCTCTACCAAGCTTCGAAGGTGAGCCAACATTAGTTGAAATAAAAAATAATATTGATGAATTTACTGAGATGCTTTGGGAAAGTTTAAATATAGATAACAAAGTTTCTCTATTTGTCAGATATATTGAAATAGAAACAGGAAATTATAAATCAAGAATTATAAACAAGAATAAGTAATAATTATTTTTAAAAAATATATATAATAATACAGGAGTTTATAAAATGAATGAATTAGAATTAAAATATGGTTGTAACCCTAATCAAAAACCATCACGAATATTTATGAAAAACGGAAAAGACTTACCTATAAAAGTATTGAGTGGAAAACCCGGCTATATAAATTTTCTTGATGCATTTAACGGATGGCAGTTAGTTAAAGAATTAAAAGAAGCAACAGGACTACCTGCAGCAACATCATTTAAGCATGTATCACCTGCAGGTGCCGCTGTAGGATTACCATTGAGTGATACACTTAAAAAAATATATTTTGTTGACGACATGGGAGAATTATCACCTTTGGCATGTGCTTATGCAAGAGCAAGAGGTGCTGACAGAATGTCATCTTTCGGTGATTTCATTTCTTTATCAGATGTATGTGATGTTGATACAGCTAAAATTATAAAAAGAGAAGTTTCAGACGGAGTTATAGCACCCGGATATGAACCCGAAGCACTAGAAATACTTAAATCAAAAAAGGGTGGAAAATACAATGTTATAGAAATTGACCCTACCTACTCTCCTGAGCCGGTTGAGCACAAGCAAGTTTTCGGAATTACATTCGAACAAGGAAGAAACGAACTTAAAATAAATGAAGAATTACTTAAAAACATTGTTACAAATAATAAAGAGTTACCAAAACAGGCTAATATAGATTTGATTATCTCACTTATTACACTAAAATATACTCAGTCTAATTCTGTATGCTTTGCTAAAGACGGTCAAGCAATCGGAATAGGCGCAGGACAGCAATCTCGTGTTCATTGTACAAGACTTGCAGGTCAAAAAGCTGATAACTGGTTACTTCGCCAATCTCCTAAAGTACTGAATTTACAATTTGCAGACAATATAGGCAGAGCTGTCAGAGACAACGCAATCGACAATTATATAGGTGATGAATATATGGATGTTTTAGCCGAAGGTGCATGGCAAAGAGTATTCAAGGTTAAACCAGAAATATTTACAAAAGAAGAAAAACGTGCATGGTTAAATCAAATGGACAACGTAGCACTAGGTTCTGACGCATTCTTCCCATTCAGCGATAATATAGAAAGAGCTAAAAAAAGCGGTGTAAAATATATAGCTCAACCTGGTGGTTCAATAAGAGATGATGCAGTTATAGAATGTTGTGATAAATACAATATGGTTATGTCATTTACAGGTATTAGACTGTTCCATCATTAAATAATTTAAAACAATAAAAACTTTCTATTTTGATAAAAATACTAACGTAAATTAAACAACAGCTTTCGATAGATTTGAAAAATCGAATGCTGTTGTTTTTAATAATATATTTAGTTGGCTTACAACAAAATCTCAATGTGCATATATTCTGGTCTTTTCTTCGCTAAATGATTAACTTTATAATATCAAATAAACACAAGAAAATTCAGTAGCGGTTTTAGTTAAAAGCTACCAAGCCCTATGAATCTACCAAAATGGGTTTACGTTGTCTATTATTTCTATTAATATTTCTAGAATTTTATTTTGTATATAGAACTCATAAATATTTTTTCTTTATTTATTCATCTTATCATTATGTGATATATTCCAGTAGAACTTTTTACCCATGCTCGTCTTGGCATATTTCACCTCAAATTTTTATTGTTTTATTATAGTTTTACTGTACTACTGTTTCTATACTTTGTCACTCCAAACCGTCCCTATGTCTTCAAATCCGTATGAATTTTCTGAAAATATTGACTCATAAATTTTACTTAGTTCTTGAGCTATTGCTTGTTGTATTAGATGTTCCTTAAGTTCATAAGTTTTCATCCCATCTACTCCATGACTTCCTATATTGGGAATTACTCTTTTAAGTGCTAGGAATATACTTTCTCTATCAAGTATTCTTTCAAGCAAATTATTAGTATCAATTATTTCATTTTTTTCATTTTCCCTCTTTGATCACGCCTTAGTTCTATTAAGCGCCCCTTGCTTATCTTGAAGTTCCACTTCTACCTCCCCAGGTAAGAACGCGAACTTTCATTCCATATATCAGCCAAAGTTTACTCTACCTGTTTCGGATAGCTATTGGGCTTTGTTTTAAATTGCAAACTCACCCTTGTCTTAAGCTAATGGGTGCCCATATCAATCCCAGTATCAGACTCTCAAAGACTAGTTTTCGCCCATGCTGGGCGTAATACCAGTATGAAAAGAACCTAAAAAGGTTCTTTTCATATTGAAATAATTATATTGATTTGGCATAATTAACAAAGTGTGAATAATAATATTTTTTATTAATGAATAAAATCTCCATATTTATTTGCTAAATAGTCTATATACCTATTATGCATTTTATTAATATTAATTTTGTAAATTTCCATAAAATTGTATGTTGAATAATCATCAAATACTTGCATATATTTATCTATACCATAATTATCAATCAAATATTTAACAAATGAACATCCATACACATAAGGGTAAAATGCTTGGTCTTGACATAGCTCTTCAGTGCCTAAATCTAATAAATTTTTATAATACATTATCTCTATAAAATCAAATCGTCTATCAATATTTTCAAAAACGCTTTTGTTATATTCAGTAATTCCAATTGATTTCAAATATGAATTAAAAGATTCTTTAATATATAATGTTTTGTTATTGTAATGTGTATCATACATGTAAAATTTATTTAATTCATCAATATTATAGCTTTCAAATTTATATGAGCAAACCTCTGCTATACCTTCCTTGAATATAACATCAGGTTCACGTATTTTATTATACAGTGTTATATAGTGTGTATATTCATGTATAAAATATGCTCTATCTTTAATAAAAATACAGTCATTCACAGCGTCACAATATCCACCAATGCTTATATCAAATTGTTCAATTTGTTCTTGATTTGAGAAATAAGTAATTACATCCTTGCAATCCTCTTTTGTTATATCACAATTCCAGAAATTTCTAACATCACTCATGTTTTTATCAAAATGTTCTATTGTTTTTTTAATAAAAGAAAATACTATACTTCCTGATATATTGTTAGGATTACTACGTGGGCTTAATGATTTTAAAGTAGTATCAAAACAATATTTCATCCATTCTGTGCATATACATATAGGAAAATCATTATCATTATATATCTTATATCTATATATAAATGTATCTTTTTCTTTTATAATATTAAATTTTTTATATAATAAAAACTCATTCATATATTCTGTAAACTTATCATCATACTCTAATTTATATTCTGACGATAGCTCTAGTAATTCAATAAATTGACCATTACTATAATTATTCTTTATAAAACTTACAAATTCTGTCGATAATGATTTTATATAGTCAATATCTAAAGAATTGTAATATGTTTCAGAAAATACAGGCAATGTCAAATCTAGCATATCAGGATTATTAGAAATTTGTTTTTTTATATATTCTTGATTATACACAAGGTTTTGTTCATTATAAATCTTTAAACTTTTTTCTATATCTACCATTTCTCCATATAGCAAACCATAATTACTTGTATCTTCAAAAATATTGTACAAAACTTGTATAATAAAATCTTCTGAATCAAAATTACACTTATTATATTTTATATATATTTTATTATTGTCATTATGACTTATAACCTTTTCGCTTATAAAAAGCTCATATGTATTATCAATGTTATATCTTTTATTTAATTCGGTTAATATGTTGACTGTATTTAAAATATATAATTTTCTATTTTTTAAGTCTATATCACTATCAAACCAGTACTCAGCTTTTGATATATTTATTTGTTCCCATTTTATCTCGATAGGTTCTGTTACAGAAACTACATGAAAATTTGGTCCGTATTGTTCCGTAATTTTAACATTGCACTGATAGTTATCACTTTCAAGCTGATTTATAGTTTTTAAATCATCCTTTGATAAATTATCATTTTTATTACAACCAGCCAATAATCCAACTGATAATGATATTATTAAAACAATAAATAATTTAACTAACTTCATAACAACCTCCTGGTATAATGAAAACATATTAAACAATAATATTTTTTCATTTCTTGATTATTTTTATATCTTTATTTTTTATTAAATATTGAAATATTTTGCCTATAGTTAAATGATTCAAGTTATTATGACACCAATTATAAAAATGCTCTTGTTCTTTAGTATTAGGTGATGTAATATCAAAATTATTTATTATTTCTAAGAAATATAAAAATAAAAATGAATCATCTCTATATTTTCTTAACAAAGTATATGCATCGCTAAGATTACCGTGTCCAATACATAACTGAATACTTTCTAATGTTACTACAATAGAATTTAATAATTCAGTGTTCATTAAAACGGGTTTATTGTTGTACATTATAAAAAATATTCTACCATTAACACTTATTAACGTTGATAAATTGCTGTATAATTTTTTTAATATCATCTATTGTTTTATTAATATTAATATATTCTTTTAGCTCCAATGTATATTTTCTTCTATGTTCTCCTGATATCATTACTTTAAAACCTCACTATAATTTGTTTAACAAAATATGACAATTGCACATAACGTTTCGGGTAGTTCCGATGTTTTACCATCGGACCACCAGCGACTTTCTCCTCTACACGATGATGAAATGTGGTGCTGCCTTGCCATATCGACGTGTCGAGTAGACGAACCCGACACCCTTTCTTTTTAAGGTTTTCTTAAAGTAAAAGGTTACTGTCTGTTCGCCCCTCTCGGAACCGTACGTGCCCTATTTAGGCATACGGCTCTTCATATAAAACTTTATAGTTCTACCATATGTTTACACAAATCTTTGGACTTGGAATATATGCTTCCCATATTTTTTCAAATATATCATAAGACATGCTTTTCTTTTGATGTCTTCTGTTTAATCTTTTGTAGCATTGGTATTTAACATATCCGTGGAATTTCTTTATTCCTTTGATATTTCCACTTATCCCATAGTAGTTATAGTGTCCCACCAGTTTTCTTTTCAAGCTTTTCATTATTGTATCAATAGGTTTGTGCATTACTTCTTTTAGCCAACTTTTCGCATTTTGCCTTTTTACTTTTAGCTTTTTCTTACTTGTGTTGATATGCACACGATATTTACCATTTTTTGTTTTTCCATTTACAAATGTAAATCCGAGAAAATCAAAATTTTCTTTTGTTCCTCTATGTTTTCCGAATGGTATTATCCTTGTCTTTTCTATTGCTACTTCTAATCCAAATGTTTTCAATCTCTCTATTAGCATCTTGTATACTTTTTCCGCTTCGCTTTCTGCTTGAAACTGTATTGCAAAGTCATCTGCATATCTCACCAGATACGCTTCTCCATGCAGTTTTGGTTTCACCGACTTTTCAAACCATATATCTAATACATAGTGTAGGTATACATTTGCCAATACTGGTGATATATTTCCACCCTGAATTGTTCCTTTGTCACTTTCTACGTATTTCATGTCTTCCCATATTCCTGCTTTTAGAAATCTTACTATATATCTAAGAAAATTCTTATCTTGTATATCGTGTTCTAAAAATTTCATTAGCCATCCTTGGTCTACATTGTCGAAAAAGCCTTTTATATCACAGTCTAGTATATAGTTTACGTTTTTGTGCATTATCGTATTGTTTATCATTTTTATTGCTTGATGGCAATTTCTGTTTGGTCTAAAACCATATGATATATCAAGAAATCTTGGTTCATATACTCCATTCAATATTTCTGCCATTATTGTTTGTACTAACTTATCTTCATATGACAGTATTCCTAATGATCGCATTTTTCCATCGCTTTTTGGTATCATTACTCTTCTTGTGGGTTTTGGTTTGTATCCGAACTTCTTCATTTTTTCTAGGAGAATTTTTATATTATCTTCTAGTTGTTCTGAATATTGTTCTTTTGTTACTCCATCTATTCCTACTGCTTTTTTCTTGTCCTGTTTTTCATGCACCTGTTTTAAATTTTCTTCATTTACATAGTGCATTAGTGTTTGCAGTTTTGCGTGTTTTATTGATAGTTCTTTTATTTCTTCTTGTATCTTTCCCATGTGTTTATTTAACCTCTAGTGTCTTTCATGTGTTACTTTCCGAATTGTCTTACATGCTAATCCCTTTGCTCCATAGACTTTCATCTACTTCTTCACTACTATGAATTAGTCCGACTTCTTGCAGCTCTTAAGACTTCTTTGGTTTTCTACACCTTATGCCATCCTTATCTGTTTTTGTTATTCAGAAAACTACAAGACCTCCCAGGTACGCTTAATATACCTTGTTTGCTCGCCATGCTCTCAGACCCCGGTGAAATTTCCATAACCTTGCCTTTATCGGTTATTTCTTTTTGTCTGCTGTCAGAGGAATGACATCGACTTTCACTTATCGGACTAACGAGGCTCTATCACTTCACGCTTTCGCATTACGGCTCTCAAACTTTCTTGCCTACGCTTAAACCTTACGTCACCGCTTCGGCTCCAAGGCTAGATACTGGCTGTTGGCTAAACTTTACCAGGCTAGGAGTTTCACCTAGCTATATATTAAACGCCGAACTGGCGCACTCCTCTGGCACCCTTGTGGGAACACGTTGTTATATGTCGGAATGATAGCACTCCCTAACGCCTTACTTAAACTAATTTTATAAAAAAATCTTTCTTTCATCTAATTTCTAATAATATTAAAATACTACTAAAATATCTATTCATTGAGAAAATATAATATTATTTATATTTCATGTTATGCTCAAAATCTTAACGACAAACTGGAGTTTACCATCTCTCCATATTTTTCTTATGTTTTTCTAGATATACTTCTTTCAATTCTTCAACAGAAATATCATAGCAAAGCATTACGTCATTGAAATACATGAGAACATCACACATTTCTTCAATAAAGTGTCTTCTTACGTCCGAATCTTCGATAATTTTCTTATTTCCATCTTTTTTAATAATATCTGCAACTTCACCAAGTTCTATCATTAGCCACAGTAATTGATTCTTTCCTGTTTCTGGTGAAATAGGTTCCCATTTATCCTTATATTTTTCTTGTAACTGTTTTTGAATATCTTGCATTTTATTTAAACCAAACTCTTCCATTTTTTACCCTCATAAATTCAAATTTGTTTTTTACATTATTTTTAAATAATCTTCATTATCTATACATCTATTTCAAACAACTTTAAATACACATTTATAATGACCTCAAAGCTATTCTCTAAATTATATCATTCTGTCCTATAACGTTTCTGTGTTCACGACGTTTCTCAGCATTACAGGTGTTTTGCAACCTTAGATAGCTCTTATCTTAGGTTGCAGGGCGCCGACTCGGTTAGCTGAGGAATGTGGTGCTGACTTGCTCACTCTGACCGTTCCCCTAAGCACCATTGCGGAAACATGTTGTTAAATGATGGGTTAATATCAACCATCAACGCATTACTAAACTAATTCTACAGAATAATTTCTTTATCTTCTTCTTTTTCATTCTAAATACATTTCATTTTTATTCTTATAGATAAATCCAATATCTTCTCATTAAGTGGTTACCTTCTGCTTTGTTGTATGATTGTATTTTATCCATTAATTTTCCCCCAAGTTTTTCAACTACATATATTGATTGTTCATTAAGTTCATTGATATTTAGCAACACTTTATCTAATCCATTTTTCTTTGCAATATCTAAACCTTGTTTCAATATTTTTTGTCCATACCCTTTCCTTTGCTCTGTTATTCGTACCGAATATCCAATACTACCAATTCCATTCATAATATCTTCTGTTAATTCTGTTCTCAACTGGAATTCTCCAATAAATCTATTTCCATCTACTGCCCAAAAATGAAGAGTTTTTGGTTGACCTTCAAGTTGTCCTAACTCTTTTTTATCATACCATTCCTTACTCCTTTGATACCAATTTTCATCTATTGACTTAGGATTGGTTGGACAAAAATATGTTACTTTATTATCATAAAATTCTTTGCAATATTCTTTATAACCATTTACATATGACTCTTCTCTTTTAATTAGCTTAAGCATATTTCCACTTCCTTTTCTAGAGTATAAACATAATTAATTCTTTATATTTTTCTAATATTTATTGACAACTTTAAACGCATAGATATACCTAAAAACTATTCTCTGAAATGATATTCTCCTTTCATCTAACGTTCCTTTGTTCCCAACGTCCCTGAACCGTCTTTAGTAGCTAGACCTCTTGAAGGAGCTTCGATCCCGGTGAAGGGATGTGTGAGGGCAAGCCACAGAGATGTTTCAAGATAGCAAGCGACCCTACCCGAACGAATGTGAACGCGTTGTTAGGTGTTGGGTCAATATAAGCTACTTGACTACCTATAAGTTTTATATCAAGCGTTTTAATTTTAAGTTATATTCCGGTTTTGTAATGTATTCTAAATATTGTACTGATCCTTCATAGTTTAAATATGCTTTAAATCTTTCTATCAAATTAGGTTCTGTAATATAATTTAATACTGCATTTTTATCAATCCATAATGATTCAGATGTTTCATCTGACGTACATAATTCTCCATCTACATATTTACATGTAAATCCAAACATCACTTTTGTTGGAACTATAGTATAGCCATTATATCCTGCATGAGTCCCTGTGTTTGATGAAACACATATTAGTTTTTCAACACTTATATCTATTCCTGTTTCTTCTTTTATTTCACGAATTAATGCATCAATTAAATTTTCACCTATTTCAACTTGTCCACCAGGAATTGTATAAATACATTTATAAGAGTTTTTAACTAAAAGTATTTGATTTTTTTCATTTTCTACTATTCCATCTACAGCTACTATATGAGTCGGAAATTTTTTCTCCATTTTATATCCCCTTTTATACTCAATTTTTATTAATTATATAATTCATATGCTTCGCATTTAATTTGACATCATAGACATTCTCTGAAATTATATTGACCTTTCACCTAACGTCCCTATGTTCTCGACGTCACTGAACCGGACAGAATTAACTAGACCGTCTTGGCGGTGGTTACACCCGGTGAAGTGGTGTGGTCTGACCTGCCCCTTGAACGTTCTATCTAAGAACCTTGCGTGAACATGTTGTTAAGTGATGGTTTTTTATTGACCCGTAATATTTTCAGTATGCAAATTAATAATTTTTTCTTATTCTTATTAAGTTAATATATTTATAAAATAATTTCTACTTACTACTTTTTCATTAACTCTTTGATTTCCTCTTCTGTATAACCTGTCAAAAAGTAACTTTCTCCTACTTCTTCAACAATTTTTCCCATATTGTATAAATCAAACTCTACTTGTAAAGATTCTTCACCTTTCCATGCACCTACATGTATATGTGGAGATCTTGAACATCCATTATTTCCACCATAGGCTATAACATCACCTTCATTAACTTCATCCCCTTCTTTCACCAATATATCTTTTACATGTGCAATAAAAATATTTACCCCATCTTCTCTTTCTATTGTAACACTTGATGCACGTCCTGGAGTGAAAGAACCTGGGGTATTTGTATTAGGATTTTCATATATTTCTTTAACAACCCCTTTTGTTGGTGACAAAACCTCTGCATTATACGTATACCAATCCTCATTCTTTGTTCCATCATTTCTATATGCCTTCAAGCAACCAACTGTTTGTGTAGAACATATATCAAATGCAATAATATTACAATCTCTTCCTAATGCATCTCCTAAATTAACTAGATTTCCAGCAAAATGTTCAACATATGTCATAGCTCTTTTAAATACAGGAAATAATCTTACACTTTCATAATCTCTAATCATAAGTCCTCCTACAAAATACATTATTTTTCTATCTATAAAATTCAAATGCAGTAATTAACTACCTATAAAAAAACTGTCACTTAACGTTCCCTTATTGACGACGTCCACTTTGACCCCAAAGCTTGACCAAAGAAAAGTGGATATGCGTAGCAAACGGCAATATATTGTTAGATGATGGACAACTAGTCATATTTCCAAAGCATCAATTCTTTTGTTTATTTTAGTAATTAAATCATCTGGATACTTAATAAATTCTAATATTTTTATTGCATTACGTGTTGTAGTAACACCTCTACGTATCTTATAATCAAATTTCATAGATTCCTTTGTAACATTCTCTGTGAAGTAATAATACTCGTATCCTACTAATTTAGATAGTATCTGTAAATCATGGGTTGTAACAAATACCTTTGTATTACTTAATGCTAATATATTTAATATTTCCATTGAAGCTGCTAATCTTTCTGCTGGATTTGTACCTTTGAAAATCTCATCTATTAATATAAGCGAAGGATATTTATCATCTTTTAAGCTGATCATACGCTTAATCGCTTCTGCCTCCATTAAAAAATAACTTTTATTTTTTAAAACATCATCATTCAAGCTTATTGATGTTATTAATCTGTAAAAACTAGTTCTATGTTCTTTAGATAAACTTGTACAAATACTTTGAGCAAATAGTGCATTTAATCCGATAGTTCTCAAAAAAGTGGATTTTCCACTCATATTAGATCCTGTAATTACAATAGCTTTAGACATACTTATAGAATTTGATATGGCATTATTTATTAAAGGGTGGTACATATCAGTTATATGAATTTCTTCTATATTATAATCAATATTAGGCTCGCAATAGTAATCTAAATCACTTCTATACTTATTAATACTTAATATAGCATCTAGTTCTCCAATTAACTCATAAACTTCAATAATTTCTTTCTTATGCTTATGCATCTGCTTAGATATCATCAGAAAATTTATTTCTTTTAATAAGAAGGTAATATTAATATAATCGGCAAGTACATCTAATCCTTCAATTGTAAATATTACTTTTCCTTTCTTAGCAATATATATTAATATATCATTAATCTTATCAAGTCGATTAGCTAATTCTGATGTAAATTGTTCTAATAATTTTTTATTATTCCTACTAAAAGATAATAATCTTAATATATAATTTAAAACTTCTAATTGTTCGCCATATTTCATAATAAACTTATAATGTACAAATAAATTAATTGTGAAAATCAACATCAAGATTGGTAATAAGAAAAAATCCTTTATACTTATCGAATACGCAATAATCGCAAAATTTATAGTTGCAAGTATAATAAAAAGAGCCAGCATAACATAATTAACTAGAAAGTTACTTTCCATTATTTTTCTGAAGTTATATTTAAAATATCCTATCTTAGAAAGATTCATTCTTAACTTGTGTAAAATAGTTTTGTTGTTATTAAATCTACTAATAAAGTCCATTCGCTCTTCAAGTTCTTTTTTATCTTCTAATGGATTTTTCAACCAACTATATAGACATTCTTCACCTGGAGTAGTAACTGTATAATTTATTCTTGCAAATACATTGTTCATGTCCAAATCATTCCATGTAATGTCATCCACTGATGAACTAGTTTTATTAAAATAATTATTTGCTTGCTCAAGTTTACAAAAATTTACATCTTTTATGTCTTTTTTATTAATATGATTATTATCTTTTCTACACAAATATTTCTTTATCATCACTCTCATCCTCATCTTTTTTTAACTACAGCCTACCAATAACCAGCTTTGTCTGTCATCTAACGGCTCTGTGTTCACGACGTCGCTGAACCGGACTCTCAAAGCCCTTCTCCCTGGCGGTGCTCGCACCCGACGAAGAGATGTGCGTAGCGAACGGGAATATATTGTTAGATGCCGTCACATACGGAATACTTGAACATTTTTATTAAAATCTTTATAAATAATTCATATATGTCAAACTCCTTAAAACTATACGTTACAATTAGTTTGCTTATTCATACTTTTAAATTACCTTCTTATTTCAAAATATATTGATTCAATTTCATCTTCTACAAATGTTTCAACCTTAGCAAATCCAGCCTTTTCTAATAGACCTATTGATCTATTATTAAACGTATATGTATAAGCTCCAATCTTTTCTAACTCATACTTACTAAAAACTTCTTTAATAAAATCTTTGGTAGCTCGTGTTGCTATACCTTTCCCCCATAGTTCCTTTTCAAAGATAACGATGCTCAACATCGCCATCTTTTCATTAATTTCATCTATACAATAACACCATATGTCTCCAATATATTTTCCTCCGTAGTAGATGACTTTTCCATAACTTAGTGCAACATCTTTTAGAGATTCTTTATATAATTTCAATGCTTCTTCTAACGATTGAATACTGAAGGGAAATAATTTTTGTAATTCTTCATCTTGAGTTTTCTCCCAGAAAATCACAACATGATCCTTCATTCTTTGCTTTAGTATTATGTTCATAATATTCAACCTCCAATAATATTTCATTTTCAATACTTTGGTATCTTTACATATATTAGCATATTCCTACTATAAACTCAAACCTTATAGATAAAATAGTTGTTATGGCATCTAACGTTTTTGTGTTCACGACGTTTCTCAACCTTTAGAAGGAGTTGCTCATGCCCTGCCAAGGGCTAATGCAACGACTGACGCGACGCGCTTAGGTTGAGGAATGTGGTGCTGACTTTCTTCTTGCTAGCTCGTCCTTTATTAACTTGCTTTCCAGCTGTCTTGTCGAGTAGACGAACCCGACACCCTTTCTTTTTAAGGTTTTCTTAAAGTAAAAGGTTACTGTCTGTTCGCCCCTCACGGAACCGTACGTGCCCTATTTAGGCATACGGCTCTTCATATAAAACTTTATAGTTCTACCATATGTTTACACAAATCTTTGGACTTGGAATATATGCTTCCCATATTTTTTCAAATATATCATAAGACATGCTTTTCTTTTGATGTCTTCTGTTTAATCTTTTATAGCATTGGTATTTAACATATCCGTGGAATTTCTTTATTCCTTTGATATTTCCACTTATCCCATAGTAGTTATAGTGTCCCACCAGTTTTCTTTTCAAGCTTTTCATTATTGTATCAATAGGTTTGTGCATTACTTCTTTTAGCCAACTTTTCGCATTTTGCCTTTTTACTTTTAGCTTTTTCTTACTTGTATTGATATGCACACGATATTTACCATTTTTTGTTTTTCCATTTACAAATGTAAATCCGAGAAAATCAAAATTTTCTTTTGTTCCTCTATGTTTTCCGAATGGTATTATCCTTGTCTTTTCTATTGCTACTTCTAATCCAAATGTTTTCAATCTCTCTATTAGCATCTTGTATACTTTTTCCGCTTCGCTTTCTGCTTGAAACTGTATTGCAAAGTCATCTGCTATCTCACCAGATACGCTTCTCCATGCAGTTTTGGTTTCACCGACTTTTCAAACCATATATCTAATACATAGTGTAGGTATACATTTGCCAATACTGGTGATATATTTCCACCCTGAATTGTTCCTTTGTCACTTTCTACGTATTTCATGTCTTCCCATATTCCTGCTTTTAGAAATCTTACTATATATCTAAGAAAATTCTTATCTTGTATATCGTGTTCTAAAAATTTCATTAGCCATCCTTGGTCTACATTGTCGAAAAAGCCTTTTATATCACAGTCTAGTATATAGTTTACGTTTTTGTGCATTATCGTATTGTTTATCATTTTTATTGCTTGATGGCAATTTCTGTTTGGTCTAAAACCATATGATATATCAAGAAATCTTGGTTCATATACTCCATTCAATATTTCTGCCATTATTGTTTGTACTAACTTATCTTCATATGACAGTATTCCTAATGATCGCATTTTTCCATCGCTTTTTGGTATCATTACTCTTCTTGTGGGTTTTGGTTTGTATCCGAACTTCTTCATTTTTTCTAGGAGAATTTTTATATTATCTTCTAGTTGTTCTGAATATTGTTCTTTTGTTACTCCATCTATTCCTACTGCTTTTTTCTTGTCCTGTTTTTCATGCACCTGTTTTAAATTTTCTTCATTTACATAGTGCATTAGTGTTTGCAGTTTTGCGTGTTTTATTGATAGTTCTTTTATTTCTTCTTGTATCTTTCCCATGTGTTTATTTAACCTCTAGTGTCTTTCATGTGTTACTTTCCGAATTGTCTTACATGCTAATCCCTTTGCTCCATAGACTTTCATCTACTTCTTCACTACTATGAATTAGTCCGACTTCTTGCAGCTCTTAAGACTTCTTTGGTTTTCTACACCTTATGCCATCCTTATCTGTTTTTGTTATTCAGAAAACTACAAGACCTCCCAGGTACGCTTAATATACCTTGTTTGCTCGCCATGCTCTCAGACCCCGGTGAAATTTCCATAACCTTGCCTTTATCGGTTATTTCTTTTTGTCTGCTGTCAGAGGAATGACATCGACTTTCACTTATCGGACTAACGAGGCTCTATCACTTCACGCTTTCGCATTACGGCTCTCAAACTTTCTTGCCTACGCTTAAACCTTACGTCACCGCTTCGGCTCCAAGGCTAGATACTGGCTGTTGGCTAAACTTTACCAGGCTAGGAGTTTCACCTAGCTATATATTAAACGCCGAACTGGCGCACTCCTCTGGCACCCTTGTGGGAACACGTTGTTAGACAATGTAGATTTATAAAGTATATACTTATTTTTATCAATCATTTACTTTATTCTTATATGGAACCCTACTAGAAGGTATTACCTCACTTGCTGGTTTTACGTGTACATCTTGGTCATCAAAGAATATATGGGCATTAAAAGCTTTTAACACTTCTTTTTTTTGAATACCCCCAAGAAAAAATACTTCATCTACATTTACTCCCCAACTTCTAAGTGTGTATATAACTCTTTTATGTGCTGGACTATTTCTAGCGTTAACAATTGCTATCCTTATTAATTTAGGATCCTTGTCTTTTATTAATGATAAAGTTCGTAATAACTTTGCAAAAGGTCCTTCTGGTAAATCTTTTTTCACATTTTTATTTTCGTGCTCTAAAAAAGCCTCCAAACCTTCTGATTTATAGATTTCCTCAGATTCATCAGAAAAAACAACAGCATCTGCATCAAATGCAATTCTTATTTGAGATTCATCTGGGTTAAAATCAGATGGTACATCATAAATCAATGCTGCAGCAAATCCACTATCTATTGCTTGTTGTACATCATATTCATTTTTGGAAAGAAATAAATCAGTTTTAAATGCACCTAAATATCTTGCAATCTCCTCACCACCTGTAAATGCCGCCCTGACAATATTTAATCCATGTTTATCTATTGAATTAAAAACTCTTAAACCAGTTTCTGGATTATTTCTTGAGATTACAATAACTTCTACAATGGGATCTTCAAATCTCTCATTTAATGAAAGTAAAGCCTTAATTAGTGGAAATGCTGTACCTTCTTCTAACTGCAACTCTTCATGTTCTAACTGATATTTAGAATAAGCATCTAAGCCTTCTTTTTCAAAAATTGAATTCTCATTTTTCAAATCAAACAATGCGCGTGAAGATATGCAATTACTAATTTTTCACTTAAATCATATGCCATATTCTCTCCTTCCTAGTAATATAACTATTACTTCAAAATATTTTTATTATATATCAATCCAATATGGATAATCTATTTCGCCTAACGGCCCCGTATTTCTGACGTCCCAGCACCTTAGAAGGAATCGCTCATGCCCTGAATAAGGGCTAATGCGATGACTGTCGCAACGCGCTTAGGTGGTGGGATGTGTGAGGGCTGACCCTCTAGGAATACCCAACCCGAACGAATGGAAATACATTGTTAGGCGATGGATAATACGGAAATCACCTGTAGCCACTATTGCAAACAATATTCTACAATATTCAAACTACGAATCTTTTTATTTTCCTATTAGTTAAAATAAATTTAATATTTAATATAACTTAGAGCTTATATTAAGTAGACCCGTTAGTTCACAAAGTACGAAGAATACGTACTAATTTAAATAATGGTTATACTCAATTTACATAGTATTACTAAAACTCACATTTATAATAATCAACTTGAAAATCAATCTGAAATCCACACTTCTTATATAAATGAAAAGCTGTTGGATTTTTCGAATCCACATCAAGCACTACTTTATCCATTTTTTTTATTCCCTCAGTCAATGCAAACCCAACCAATTGCTTTCCAAATCCTTTTCCACGATATGGTGTGTATATTGCTACACCATAAAGGAAAGTATCTCCTTCTTCATAATTAAAATCAAAAACGCCTACAGGAATTCCTTCTTTGTAAGCTACATACCCCTTTCGGTTTTCAGAAGAAATTACAGTATCAATAAAATTACTACTTTCCTCTAAATCGGGAAAAGCATCCTTTGTAATTTTTGCAAAAATTTCTTTGTTTTGATTATTTACCTCGAAAAAATGCAAATCTGGATATTCTGGCAAACTTTTTGAACCATTATAAGACATCCTGTATTCTGAACGCTCCAACTTCGCACACTCAAAGGTTTTTAAAACTTCAACACCACTTTTACTTTTCGGTTCTACAACCAACAAAATTTTCTTTATTCCTGCCAATAATAACGTTTCATTAGCAGACTGAAACAGTTTTTTAAAACATCCTTTTCCTCTGTACTCTGGATGAGTAACCGCTAATATTTCCGCTTCATAAGAAGTGGGCATAAAGGTAGTTAAAAAAGCAACTAACACATCATTTTCATAGCACATGTAGAAGCACTGCAATGTCTTGTCAAAGTTAATTTCATTTGATAAAAAAGCATGATTTTCTAAAGCATCTTCACGAAAAACGACTGTTTCTAAATTTAGAATTTCAGTCATCTGATTTTCTGTTAATCTATTTGCTGTTTCGATTCTCATGTAAATTCCTCCTGTTCTTGTAAATCTAAATAATCCTTACTTCACAATATTCTACAATTGAGTCATATTATATCAACTAATATATTTACATCTTTTGTCTTTTAATTAAGTAGTATTATCTGTTGCCTAACGGAACCGTATTTCTGACGTTCCAGAGCCTTAGAAGGAGTTGCTCATGCCCTGAATAAGGGCTAATGCAATGACTGTCGCGACGCGCTTAGGCTGTGGGATATGCGTAGCGAACGGAAATATATTGTTATGTGACGGTGACTTATTCATCTTCGAAGCTCCTACCCTAATAGCTTGTCTAATAAAATCTATTACTTATTATCATCTAAATATGTAGTAAACTATTGATTTTTTCTAATCTAGACAACCTTTTGGATTCATTTTAATTAGTTCCCATTCACCATTATTATTCTTTCTATATTGAGCAATCTCTATGTCTTTTCCATTAGTTAGTTGGAAAAATTGTATCCAATACTCGTAACCATCTGTTCCTTTGAAATATATGTTTTTGACGTAACCATCTTGTTGAGTTTCATAGCGTTCCTCAACTAAAGAACACCAATTACCATAAGTAATATCCACAACGGCTTCTCCAATATAATTCCATCCATGATAAGGGGCACACAAGTAATCTTCCCCCTGAAAATGTATATTACCAATTTTATAGTTTTCTCCTTCCTCTTCCATACATATAAAACCATAGTAATATGCAAAATGGCCAATAAAATCTTCAGATCCTACAATGGATTCAAACTCAATAAAATAACGTGTACCATCACAACTCTCATTTTCAGGAACTTCATGTACTTTAATTAAATTCATATGAAGCATATTTTCAAATAAAGCTAGAAACTCATCATAGCTTAATTTCTCTTGATAATTAGATGACAAAAAATTATAAGCAACTGGATAGGGATTCCTTGAATATCCTAGTGTACCACATCCTGTACCTTTTCCTTCAACGGGATTTGCTGCCTGTTTTAAAACACTAAAATAATTTATTATTGTATCTTCGGGCTCCTCTAGCAAATAACTTGGCAAAGTAATATTATCTGGTTCTTTTCCATAAAATTGGCTAAAAAAATTCGATCTAAAATCTTTATTATTTAAAATTGGTAAATTGGATGGGCGGAAATATTCTGTTTCAATAGCTTGATAATTGTCATTGTTATCATTAGTTGAATATCTATAAACTTGATGCAAATCATTATCAACTGTCACATGTTTATTTTGTTTACTAACTATTATTGCTAATAAAACCAGGATTGAAAAAACAATTGTAATCATCATAATAATTTTTTTCTTACTAATAATAAATATTTTCATTTTACCTTCCAATATATAGCTTAGTATAATATATTAATAACAGTAAATAATATTCGAGATAAATTTTTATGAGCTAGTTTACAGACTATACCAATTTTACCTTATTCCTTCACTTTGACCCAAGAGGAATACCCTGAAATGAATAAGTCACTGTCATATAACGGTCTTGTGTTCCCGACGTCACTGAACCGGACAATCATAGCTAGACCGTCTGGGCGGTGCTCGCACCCGGCGAAGGGATGTTGTCTGGCTTTCTTCCTTGACGCTACTTCTTAGACCCTTGCGTGAACATGTTGTTATACGTTATTGGCTTATTCAGCCTCGTAGCAATTCCCTCATTTTATTTTATTTCAATTTAATAATAATTATTTATTTCTAAAAATAGTTACATTCCCAAATACTAAAAGATTTTCGTTATCTATAACGATTCCTCCTCTATCTCCTATGGCATAAATAGTATCGGTTTTTTCTTTTAAAGCTATTTTAATACAATTGTTGTGAAATTCAGTATCCTTATAATGAACTACAATATAAAAATCTGTGTTTATTAATCCAAGTCCATTGAAATACATTAAATCTGAAAAATCTTCATCTGGAATTATGAAATATTTAACTAACTGCATTAAAGCACCTGCACTTGCACCTATAACTACTCTACAATTATCAATATAATTTAACAAACCTTTTTCTATTACTCGTTCAATTGCTCTATCAGTAAGTCCACCAGTGAAAAATATTATATTGCTGCTTTCGACTATTCTTTTAATTTCTTCGTCAGTATCTTCAAAGTAATTTAACCATATAATCTTATCCTCATCAATACCATACTCTAAAAATGGTTCAACCACTTCTTTATAATTACCATTCTCTCTGTTATAAGCATTTTCCCATTCACTCGTATTACTTATCTCATCATCATCAAAAGAAAATGGAACTATTACAACTTTATCATTTTTATTTATATAATTTTTTAATGTATCTTTTGCCCAGTCTTCGTGAAAATAATAGTGACTCAATAATATGTTTATCATACATATTCTCCATTTCTATTTTATTATTTTCGAATATTTGTTACATCCTAAAAAATGCGAAATACTATATCCATTAAATGATTTCCCCCAAAGGAATACCACGTAATGAATAAGACAGTTTCGTCTAACGCCCCCTTGTTCCCGACGTTTATCAACGTTACAGGTGTTCTGCAACCTTAGATAGCTCTTATCTTAGGTTGCAGGGCGCCGACTCGGTTAGCTGGGGAATGTGGTGCTGACTTTCCCTCTCTGAACGTCACTTCTATGCACCCTTGCGGGAACATGTTGTTATGTGGGGTATCCTATAACTCTCTTCGGTTTATAGTTACTCAATTAATTAATATCTTTATTCCACTCACTTCTTAAAATTCCATACTCATATGTATCAAGCCAGATTGGGTTCCCATCATTGTCCTTTTTAAAATATATATTTTGCAGTAATGTTCCCTCTCTTCTCATTTTCAACCTTTCAAGTAATTTCCATGATCTTTCATTTTCAGGATTACACATAGCAACAATTCTTCTAACATTTAATTCTTCAAACGCATATTTCATTATTCCTTTTGTACTTTCAGTTGCATATCCATAACCTTGGTATGACTTGTTAAATACAAATCCTAATTCCCATGTACCAAAATCACCTTCATTAAAATATATATTACCAATAACCTTGTCCGTTTCTTTAATACAAACCGCAAAAAAAGATTTGCTATCTATTCTATATTCTAATTCTTCTTTAGTTTCTTCTTCACTAAACACTCCATATGGCTCGTATTTAACTACTTTTTCATCTGATAAATAATCATGTAAATCTTTGAAATCTTTTTCTCTAAATCTTCTTATTACTAACCTATCTAAAATAATTTCTGTCATTTTCTTTCTCCTTTTCAATGTAAAACTTCATCTTAATTCTTAAATTTAACAAAAAATTTGCTATGGATATTTCACATAACGCCTCTGTGTTCACGACTTCACTGAACCGGACATCAGAGCTAGACCGTCTTGGCGGTGGTCACACCCGGTGAAGTGATGTGTTCTGACTTGCTCGCTTGACGTTACTACTAAGACCCTTGCGTGAACATGTTGTTATGTAACGTTGTATATTCACATCCCTTATTACCAACCTAATTTAAGTAATTACAAAATTTTAAAATTGTATTTTATATTTCGTCTACAAGAGATTCTTTGCTATGAACTTCAACCAGCTCAATTGGAGATTTCCAGCCTTCAATTGAGACCTCTAAAACAACTGTTATAAAATATGTATTCTTTCTTTTAATATATCCAACGTTAATCATAAGATCGCTTTGAAATATAATTGTTAACATAATTTATTTGCTTTTTTCATATATTCCTCTAAAACTAAGTATTATAAATACTATATTATATTTTAACTAATGAAATAAGGTAAAAACAAACCTGCTATTATTACAGTCATTGAAATTGATGCTATAACTAATTCCTTTGTAGCTAATTTCCCATTTTTTAATGACTTGACTAATCCATCAACAAAAGAAAATACAAAAACAAATGGCCAAACAAACCAAGCTACAATATAGATATTACCAATCATTTCAAATATTTTAGCGTACATTTATTACCTCCAAATTAATATAAATACATTTGTGTTCAAAAAATTAAGGATACAGATATAATTTGTTTCACTTAAATTTGACACGATAAAATTTCTCTGACATGAATATACAATGTTATATAACGTTTTTGTGTTCACGACGTTTCTCAACCTTTAGAAGGAGTTGCTCATGCCCTGCCAAGGGCTAATGCAACGACTGACGCGACGCGCTTAGGTTGAGGAATGTGGTGCTGACTTTCTTCTTGCTAGCTCGTCCTTTATTAACTTGCTTTCCAGCTGTCTTGTCGAGTAGACGAACTCGACACTTCCCTCTTTTATGTTATTTCACTGTAAAAGGTTACTGTCTGTTCGCCCCTCTCGGAACCGTACGTGCCCTATTAAGGCATACGGCTCTTCATATAAAACTTTATAGTTCTACCATATGTTTACACAAATCTTTGGACTTGGAATATATGCTTCCCATATTTTTTCAAATGTATCATAAGACATGCTTTTCTTTTGATGTCTTCTGTTTAATCTTTTGTAGCATTGGTATTTGACATATCCGTGGAATTTCTTTATTCCTTTGATATTTCCACTTATCCCATAGTAGTTATAGTGTCCCACCAGTTTTCTTTTCAAGCTTTTCATTATTGTATCAATAGGTTTGTGCATTACTTCTTTTAGCCAACTTTTCGCATTTTGCCTTTTTACTTTTAGCTTTTTCTTACTTGTGTTGATATGCACACGATATTTACCATTTTTTGTTTTTCCATTTACAAATGTAAATCCGAGAAAATCAAAATTTTCTTTTGTTCCTCTATGTTTTCCGAATGGTATTATCCTTGTCTTTTCTATTGCTACTTCTAATCCAAATGTTTTCAATCTCTCTATTAGCATCTTGTATACTTTTTCCGCTTCGCTTTCTGCTTGAAACTGTATTGCAAAGTCATCTGCATATCTCACCAGATACGCTTCTCCATGCAGTTTTGGTTTCACCGACTTTTCAAACCATATATCTAATACATAGTGTAGGTATACATTTGCCAATACTGGTGATATATTTCCACCCTGAATTGTTCCTTTGTCACTTTCTACGTATTTCATGTCTTCCCATATTCCTGCTTTTAGAAATCTTACTATATATCTAAGAAAATTCTTATCTTGTATATCGTGTTCTAAAAATTTCATTAGCCATCCTTGGTCTACATTGTCGAAAAAGCCTTTTATATCACAGTCTAGTATATAGTTTACGTTTTTGTGCATTATCGTATTGTTTATCATTTTTATTGCTTGATGGCAATTTCTGTTTGGTCTAAAACCATATGATATATCAAGAAATCTTGGTTCATATACTCCATTCAATATTTCTGCCATTATTGTTTGTACTAACTTATCTTCATATGACAGTATTCCTAATGATCGCATTTTTCCATCGCTTTTTGGTATCATTACTCTTCTTGTGGGTTTTGGTTTGTATCCGAACTTCTTCATTTTTTCTAGGAGAATTTTTATATTATCTTCTAGTTGTTCTGAATATTGTTCTTTTGTTACTCCATCTATTCCTACTGCTTTTTTCTTGTCCTGTTTTTCATGCACCTGTTTTAAATTTTCTTCATTTACATAGTGCATTAGTGTTTGCAATTTTGCGTGTTTTATTGATAGTTCTTTTATTTCTTCTTGTATCTTTTCCATGTGTTTATTTAACCTCTAGTGTCTTTCATGTGTTACTTTCCGAATTGTCTTACATGCTAATCCCTTTGCTCCATAGACTTTCATCTACTTCTTCACTACTATGAATTAGTCCGACTTCTTGCAGCTCTTAAGACTTCTTTGGTTTTCTACACCTTATGCCATCCTTATCTGTTTTTGTTATTCAGAAAACTACAAGACCTCCCAGGTACGCTTAATATACCTTGTTTGCTCGCCATGCTCTCAGACCCCGGTGAAATTTCCATAACCTTGCCTTTATCGGTTATTTCTTTTTGTCTGCTGTCAGAGGAATGACATCGACTTTCACTTATCGGACTAACGAGGCTCTATCACTTCACGCTTTCGCATTACGGCTCTCAAACTTTCTTGCCTACGCTTAAACCTTACGTCACCGCTTCGGCTCCAAGGCTAGATACTGGCTGTTGGCTAAACTTTACCAGGCTAGGAGTTTCACCTAGCTATATATTAAACGCCGAACTGGCGCACTCCTCTGGCACCCTTGTGGGAACATATTGTTAAATGATTGATACTGGTCAGCTTCATGTCTAGACATTCATTTTATTACTTCTTATCTTCTAATAAAATTCCATTTACAGATATTGTGTTTATTTCTAATGGATATCCACCTATTGGATTTCCATCATGTTCTACTATTACAATATTTCCTTCTTCAAATTCACTATTTGGGAGTGTTACATATACAGCTTCTCCATATTTCATATAGTATTTTCCACCTTGCGGTTCCACAATTGCAGTTCTATTATCAATTTTTATGATAATACCTACAAATTTTGATGTTAAATTATATTCACTTTCATCTGTTTCATTTTTTGAAATTATCTCAATTGATTGTGCATTTACTTGTAATTGATAACTTTCTGTAACTTTACCATCATGCAAAACTGATATCACATCTCCTACTTCTGGCATATTAGTTTCTGCTAAATTCACTGTAACCGTATTTGCATATTTCAATATATTCTCACCTTCATTTGGTATTATTGCAATAGTGTATGTACAATTTGTTTCCTTTATAATCGCAAAAACTGTTCCCGTAATCTTATTTTCTTCTGGTAATTCATCTTCATTTGTAATACTTTTATTACTACATCCAACTAGAGTTGTTATAAATAAAACAAAAACTAATAAAATAGATAAAATTTTTTTCATTTCTTTATTACCCCTATACTTATTTAAAATTTATAATAACTATTTATAAGTCATATTTATATTTTCTTGACAACTTTATAAATATGTATTAATAAAAAACAACTAAAATCATAATATATCTTGAAAATATTCGAGGTATTAACTTAAATACATATATACCTAACTCTGTAATGAACGGTATCTTTCATTTAACGTCCCTTTGTTACTGACGTTTCTCAGCGTTACAGGGGTCTGCGACCCTAGATAACTCCTATCTTGGGTTGCAGAGGCACCGACTCGGTTAGCTGAGGAATGTGGTGCTGACTCTTCTTCTGCTGGACGTTCCTCTTTGACTATCTATCCAGCTGACTTTCCTCTTGCACCCAAAGCGGGAACATATTGTTATATATAGTTAATCTATCAGTCTATATTACTTATCTCCCATTAATTGAACTATTGCAGTAATTAGTGGCATAACCGCCACTAACACTGATTTTAATACATCACAAAAACCTTTAATTTTATTTTTCCTATCTTGTACAATAATTGATTTATTATGCTCAACACTTGTTTCTAACTCTTTCTTCTCGAATAAGAAAGAAACTCCATACAGTAATATGCCCGACCCAATTATAAAAAATAGTATTATAATAATCTTAACAATATTTATCCAAACTTCATTTTTCAAGCTATCTACTTGAAATATATGTAACAAATAACAAGGAATAAAAAATATTAAACTAACTCCAAAATAAGAAAAAGCTTCATTTTTTAACACACTTGAAAGTTCTATCATAGAACCAATAAAGCTTATAGCTATTGATACCCAAGCAAGACAATTTAATATAATTTTAATAATTAAGTTATTTATATTCATATACGTTGGAATATAAAAAAATACAGCCCCTACAACACAAAACCAAGTCGCTATAAAAAAGCCTGATAATTTTGGATTTTCTTTCTTTTTAGTATCTTTTTTACTACTCATATAAACTCCTATATATTTATTTTTTCCCTACAACATATCTTTGAAATGATAGATTAATTGTATATAACGTCGCGCGGGTTTACGAAGTTATCGAGTTAGACAGTTTACTGTCTAACTTGATAATTTTGCAAACCAGCTGATAGGCGATGTGGCGCTAGCCCAAGCCTGTCAGCGGGGTACCCGCGCGACGATAAACAAAATGACGCGCTAGCGGCATTTTGCTTATCGTCCCTTTGTTACTGACGTTTCTCAGCGTTACAGGTGTTCTGCAACCTTAGATAACTCCTATCTTAGGTTGCAGGGCACCGACTCGGTTAGCTGAGGAATGTGGTGCTGACTTCCCCTCTGCTGGCTCAACTACTTGGACTGACTTTCCAGCTGACGTTCCCCTAGCACCCGTAGCTGTAACATATTGTTATATGCTTTTTTTCAACCATCTTTCTAACTTAACCATGACGTATCCAATTAATGTTCTGCTTGTGATATATCCTTTTCTGTTATCCCTTTACTCATTAAACCTTCCCATTCTTCTGTATCTTTAAGTTTCATTATAATTTCTTCATATCCCATTCCTAAGTCTTCACCATATTCTTTATCAAATACCTTTTTAAAAACTTCGGCTATTGCAAATGCTTTATTAATATCTAACTTTATCGTATAATTATATGTTATATGTGAAATTGCAATGTATGTATTCCAACCCTTTGTTGTTATACTCCATTTATCATTATCTTTTTTTACTATTTCCTCATTATGTAATTCTTTCAAAATGTCTTCTACCAAATCAATTTTTATATTTAATATTTCGCTTATGTCCCTCGTTGTTGTATTTAATAATTTTGTACTTAATATTTGTATAACTTCCAACTTATTTTTTTCTAATAATCCACCTAGATAATCAATTATACATTCAACATTACCCATTAAATCTGGTAATACCTGAGGTACTGTTGTCGTAGTATACCATCCTCTTTTTTCACTCCATGCCGTCATTATACCAATGTCTTCAGTACCTTTATCTTTACAGATTTGCTGTATTGAACTCAACACAACATCTTGTCCTCACACATTAGGTGCACAAAGTTGTGCCTCTTCTTCCTTCTCAATATTATCTTTTTCAAGTTCAAGCAATTTCAATTTTAATCTGTCAATTTCACTTCTAATTTCTAATGCTTCCTTACTCATATACTTAGATTCCCCCTTATAAAATTTAAATTTATATATATATTTATTTTAAGACAATAAATTTAATGCTCTGAAATGGTTGAACAAATTGCATATAACGCCTCTGTGTTCACGACGTCGCTGAACCGGACACCATAGCTAGACCTTCTTGGCGGTGGTCACACCCGGTGAAGTGATGTGGTCTGACTTTCCTACTTGACGTTCTCCTAAGACCCTTGCGTGAACATGTTGTTATAGGATGTGATATCCAACTTCTTTATTTTTGATTATGATTTTGCTAAATCACTACACATTTTAGCTTATAAATACATAAAAAATAATATTAATTCTCATTTTTTATAATACTATTCAGTTGATTATAATCTATTTTACCTATAACTTTATATAACTTATTATCAATTGCTATATATTCATGATTATATAATTTAATATATATTTGTATATCTTTTTTTAAATTAGATATAACCATCATGTACTCTCCATTTTCATTCTGCTTATAACTAAATTTATTTTTACTAGTCCTTCTTTGTACTATTATTTTATCTAAGAATTTAGTTAATTCATCTATTTCTTCACTTTCATTAATTTCATAAGAGCGGTACTTTTCTGAATAGTCATATGTAACAACTGAGACTTTTTCAATTGATATATTATTGAACACATTAATGTGGTTTATTGGCATGGGCAAATAATAAATAAATATAGATAATATACAAATTATTAATAAAATATATCTTCTTTTTATTTTACTCACTTTATTCCTCCATTAACTAACTTTTTTTATTATATATCTATAATCATTTTGCTAATACCTAAAATAAATACACATTAAATTATAAATAACCTCATTTGTCATTTCCTATAACGTGTAGGTAGTTCCGACGTTCACTCTGACCCTCAACGCTTTTCCCAAGAGAGAGTGAATGTGCGTAGCGGACGGAACAACCATGTTATGTGCTGTTCTATACGGAAGTTATCGATTCCTACAATTTTTTAAAAAATATCATTGCTATAAATTTCCTTTTTACGCCTAGAAATAATAAAATTAATCTCTAATTACAGCTCTGCTATTCACACTATTACCATAAGCATAAGCACATCTATTTTGAATTTTCTCTGCTCTATCCATAAATAAATTATAATCCGTTATTATTTTTTCTGTTTCTGTTCGAATTCTCTTATATTCTTCATAATAAGCTTTAAACTCATCGGGCTCTAAATCCCGTTTTCTATCAGGCAAATTAATAACTAGCATTGCTATATCTGCATTCGATAATTTGGCTTTCTTACCTTTTCTTATCCGTGCACCTTTCCATAATAAATGTATCATGTACTTCCTCCTTATTTGTAATGGTTAAATATATCTCTTCTGCAAAAGCTTTTTTATTTGTATTAATATACTCAAAATAATTTGTTTTGTTTATCCCAAGTTTTCCAATGGACATTATTATCGTAATCAGATTGCCTACTAAAAAGCCATATACTATATATTGATTATGGCATCTGATAAGAGCATAATAAACTAAAAAGTTTATACATAAATGAATAATAATAGATATAATACTTTGGATATACACAATTAGAGAATCAAACAAATCACCATATTTCTTTTTAAATCTATACGTTAATGGAATGGAAGTAAACAATACTATCAGGATTTGTATAGTTGAAAAACCAGTAAAAATCACACCAATTATCCACGCAATAATAAATAATATAATATTCATGTATACCTCCTTTGATTTATTACCAGATTAATATCAGTAACTCAATATTACAGTATCCAATATAAATATTTATCTTAATGATAACCGTAACATAGTATAGAATTGCACATAACGTCTCTGGTATAATAAAGTCATAGCAAAAAACTATGCTAATTCATATCTAATTCATGTTCTGGCTGAATAAAGAAAATCATTCTTATATACAATCATTCAACCATTGAGTCATGAATAAACTCATAAGTTATTGTATAGAAATTCAACTCTCGACTTTGTCTAAGTCATAAGGTATTATATTTATTGAATAGGATGGTAGATGTTAACGTCCTTGGGAGCCTTTTATAAGGCAATACCTGTAACTACAGACAATCAATCCATTCAATGAGGATTTATGATTTTAGCTGGTTGGGAGCTGATAAGCTATACCCGAATAACGTGCCAGGTTGTGTACTCATTGCTATTTATGGATACCTATTCGAAAGGAGCTTTCTATGTTTAATTTTAATAATCGTAACTATATCTCCGTTGGTATTGATGTTGGTTCAACTTTTAGTTTTATGTCTATTGTTGATAACAACGGAAACATTATTTTGAAACCTTTTAAAATACTACATAACAGTATAGATTCTCTTGAACGTGCTATTTCTGCAATAAAAAAAGCAGAAGAGTCACATTCCATGAAATCACACATTTTCCTGGAATCTACCGGAATCTATCACTTTCCGCTCTTCTGCTTCCTGAATGAATCAGGATTTGAGGCCCATATTATTAACCCTCTCATCACTCATTCTATCAAAAATTCAGGAATAAGGAAAGTAAAAAATGATAAATTAGATTCTATTGGCATCGCTAGACTTGGTTTATCTAACAATTTAAAAACCTCTGTTATGCCTGTTAAGCTTGTTTTAGAGCTTCGTAGCTTAGTTCGTAAACATTATGACATTATGGATCAACGCTCAGCTCATATTAATAAACTAAAAGCGGATTTACATACTGTTTTTCCTCAATACCTTAATATTTTCTCAGATGTTTGTGGTGTTACATCTCGCATGATTTTAAAGAATTATTGTACTCCTGATAAAATATTAAGAGCGCATAAATCATCTTTGATTGAAAAAATATCTAAATCTTCTAGAAAAGGTATTTCAAAAGCTACTCAATGCTACGAAAAACTTTCTAACGCAGCAAATGCAGCCAAAACCTTTGGTTGTAATATTGATAGTGTGTATTTCAATATTTCTTTAACTATTGACTTAATCGAATATTTAGATACTGTTATTGAATCTATTTTAAATCAAATAAATTTGCTTGTTGATAAGCATAAATCCGAAAAGTTTATTAATCAAATTCATTTGCTAGATTCAATTTCTGGTGTTGGTTTTTTATCTGCTGTTACCATAATGTGTGAAATTGGTGATTTTAGTGCTTTTAAGAACCCTAAACAGCTGTTTGCTTATTTTGGTATGGATCCTGAAGTTAACCAATCAGGCAAATTCAATGCTACTGAAATGCATATGTCTAAGCGTGGTTCACGTATCGCTAGACGTGTTGTTTTTGCTATCGCTTTGTCTAATATACGTTCTACAAGTAATGGTAAAGCTATTAATCCCTATTTACAAGCTTATTACCGAAAGAAAACTGAATCTAAACCTAAAAAGGTTGCTATTGGTGCTGTTATGCACAAAATCTGTAATATCATTTTTGCAGTGCTACGTGATGAAAAATCTTTTGAACTCCGTTCTCCAGAAACTCATATTAGTAACTACAAACAATCATTACAGCTACTTGCTGCATAATTATTAAGTCCTTACATAAAGTTTTAATTGTTTTTCAAGCAATTCATTGTTTGGGTTTATTAAGGTTACACTTTTTTAGCTAAACAATATTACTAAACTTTTTTATTTTTCTTGTTGACTTTTACTAGCTGGTCTGTGTTCACGACGTTGCTGAACCGGACCCCATAGATAGACCGTCTTGGCGGTGCTCGCACCCGGTGAAGTGATGTGGTCTGACTTTCTTACTGCGTGACTTTCTTCCTTGACGTTCCTTCTAAGACCCTTGCGTGAACATGTTGTTATCGGATGTTAAAGCCTTATATATTAAACTTTAGAAAAATAATTTTTTATACTTGTTCTATATTTGAATTCATCTCAATTTTCATGCCATTATAAAAGTATTTTTTAATTACATTAGCTATATCATTTAATGGTCCAATTTTTATTGGTTTATCTAAAATTTTCTTAATCTCATTATTTTTAGTATTTATAATTATTCTAGCTTCATTCTGTTGTTTAAAATGTTTAGGTTTTATTAATAATTGCTTTGGTGGTGTTTGTCCAAAATCCCACCAACTATTTTCTCCATATTTTTCATAATCAATATAATTAATCCTACCTATTATAATTTCATCTCTTTTTACACCTAAACTCAATAATGCAATTAATAATCTTTTCTCAAATTCAATATAATCTTTTATACATACAACCGCAGGTCTTTTACGCTCTTCTAATTCATCAACTTTCGAAAATTCCATATCATCCGTAAAATCCCTAAAATATGATGCTGGTATCTTTGTCGTTAACTTATGAACCCCATCTTCACCCGGACATTCAAACATATTATGTTTCAAAATATAAAAACAAAAACAAGGCAAATGCATATCTTTCTTTCTTTTCAAACAACATCTATCTTTCACCATATAAGTTTCCAAATCTTTATATTTTTTATATTTATTTATTAACTCAGCTAATTTTGTTATATCATTTATTTTACAGGTTGCCATTGTACCTTCAAACTCATCTCCACGACCATCCCCATATTCTTTTGCATAATCCTGCCATGATTTTGGAGTATTAAACTTTATCTCTCCTAAATCAACAAAACTGTCTGCATATTCTACAGTTGTACATCTAAATACAAGCGAAAAATTTTCAGGTGACTTCCATACATTCACATTTTCCATATAAATCTCCTTTAGTATAACCAACTAACTATGACTTTAATTTCCGATAACGGTCTTGTGTTCACGACGTTCCCCAGCATTACAGGTGTTCTGCGATCCTAGATAACTCCTATCTTGGGTTGCAGGGCACCGACTCGGTTAGCTGGGGAATGTGGTGCTGACTTACCCTCTGCTGGCTTGTCCAACTTGATTTACTATCCAGCTGACTTTCTCTCTGGCACCCGTAGCGGGAACATGTTGTTATGAGATGACTAGAAATTTTATAAACTCTCATACTTACCTATTAAAATAATTTTATTATTAGTTTAATGTAAAAAGTTTTATAAAAATAAATTAAAAAATCATAAAAAGCTCAAAATTGCCATTTCATTAGAATTGTTACTTGTAGATCCAAATATAGAAATTATAAATAAAATTATAATAATTACTATAAAAACCATTGTAGTTATTAACAATAACCTATTAAAATCTTTGAATTTTGTAACTTTAAAAAAATTAAGTAAAAGCATTATAGATATCACGGTTAAATATATTACTGTGAATAATATTAGCGATGGTAAAATATTTATAATCACAAAATCCCCCCCTTTTTTTTTAGTTAAACAAAAACTATTTTTCCTAAATAATGAATACTAAATTTATTAATAAAACTAATAAAATTTTCAAATCTATTATTTTCTAAATTAGTCTTACAAAATATAAAAATACTAAACACTTTTATATAAGTATCTTATTCAATAGCTAAAATATAATGTAATATAAAAGTCTTTCTTATAATTTTATACATATTCAATAAATAATTTAAAATCATAAGAGTATTTTTTAAACTAGGTACTATAATTATTTTTTTACAAGACTTATATTTTCTACCCCGTAATCTAGTTTTCTCATAACGGTCTTGTGTTCACGACGTTTCATCAAATTATATTATTGCAAGGATGAAATGTGGTGCTGACTCGCCTCATCAACTTTCCTCTAGGCACCCTTGCGGGAACACGTTGTTATAGGATGTAGTGACCTCTTCCCGTACAATTTTTATATGTTATAAATCGTATATATTAACAACAATTCTATGCAATACTAACCTTATATTTATCATAAATAGAATAACTAATCATTTCAAAATCTGTAACTGTATTAACTCTTTATATTGATCAATTATTTTGTTTAATTCATCAAGAGAAATAAAATCTGATAATCTCAATGATTTATTTATTTTTATTGCTTGTAAATATTCTGACCTAACTTCACTAATCTGCTTTACAATTTTTACTTCTTCTAAAATTTTCATCATAGAATATACGTCTAAAAATAAAGCACGAAAATATGTATTCATAGCATATTGTAGCGAATTTACACTTTGCTCTTTTTGACAAAAATCTTCAACTTCTTTTCTATATCTTTCTAGATATATAACTGAATTATTGATTTCTTTTTTTATATCTAATTCAAAATTTTCTATGTGCTTGTCTATATAAGAAATAATAGCTGTTCCATCTATCTTTTCTTTAAGTTCATCAGAACCATATTTATAGTATTTAGGCTCATTTGCATCCTTGCGCCTGTTATTTAAAAAAATATATTCATTATTTTCATTCCCAAAATAAATAACTGCATGCTTATAACCTTCAGAAATATTTAAACCTATCATTGCTTTTTGTTTTAGTGTATTGAAAAAAGATAATACATCTTCTTTAGATACTTTATTCTCAATAAGTTTTAAATTCCACTTTTGTAAGTAATAATTAAAATACTTGTCCTCTTGAAGCATTGAACCAGATAAATAACGCTTCCATCTCTCATCAAATTTAAATATAAAAGGTACTTTCATTTCAATTGCTAGTTGATAATCTTCTATGTCAATTGAAAAATCTTCAAGCATATTAGCAACTCCAGCAAAGGAACATGAATTATTAAACGTCATGTATTTCATTATCTTATTCTCCCATATGCAATAACTTATTTCATTCCTATTTTTTTACAAAAGCATATATAACTTTATAATATCTCTTTTTTTAATATGACCCCTAAAATAACCACGATATCACTATTTCCTATCGTCGCGCGGGTTTACGAAGTTATCGAGTTAGACAGTTTACTGTCTAACTTGATAATTTTGTAAACCTGCTGATAGGCGATGTGGCGCTAGCCCAAGCCTGTCAGCGGGGTACCCGCGCGACGATAAACAAAATGACGCGCTAGCGGCATTTTGCTTATCGTCTCTGTGTTCACGACGTTCCTATCCTATTAATAGCAATATACTTCAAAGTGTCGATATCCTTAGTTAGATAAATAACATCTTTACATGAATAGGAATGTATGAGGGCACGCCCTAGAGTTGTTATAGTATCAAACCGACCCTACCCGAATGAACGGGAACACATTGTTATTTGATGTTTTTCCATCCACGACCCGTTAACTTCGCTTTTTAGCAAGAAACCTAATCACGTTGTGTATATATAATGATAACCTATTCCCAATATAGTACGTAACATTAAGGGTTCGTGTTATCCTGCCCCTAACCTACAGTACATTTGAGTTCGTACCTTCAATATTTTAAATGGATGGAAAAATGTTATATAACGTTTCTGTGTTCCCGACGTCACTGAACCGGACAATCATAGCTAGACCGTCTTGGCGGTGGTCACATCCGGTGAAGTGATGTGGTCTGACTTTCCCCGTCGACGTTCTCCTAAGACCCTTGCGTGAACATGTTGTTAGGTGCTGCTAGTTTACTACTTCCATAAACGTTTACCATTTAATTGATTTAATTGATTTTATAGATTGTAAATTGTAACTTTTTTATATATGGTATTAAATACAATAACTAATTTCAAATAGTTGCTTATTTAGCATATACAATATAATTTTAATAAATAATTATCAGGTTTATTAGTTTCTAGTTTCGTTATAAAAATGAAGAACTAAATCTGTAAATATTCCTCCACTTATAAAACCTAATTTGTTATATAAACTAATAGCGGGAGTATCTTCTATATATGCATTTAGTTTTATCACTGGTGTATTTGTAAAATCGACACTTAAAGCGTTGTTAACCATTGCTTTTCCGAAACCAAGCTTCCTATATTCAGATAGAACATATAATTCAAAAATACAACCAAACATATTTGGAGCTTCATCATATCTACCTGATATACATCCTCCAACTATTTTATTTGTACTCTTTTCTCTTACTATTGATGTCATACTATATGTATTAGTTTGTTTAAATGCCTCTATATCTTCCTTTAGTCCTGATACTAATTCATCTTTATCATTAAGTATTACATATTTTGTTATACATGAATCTCTATATGCTTTAATTTGTACCAAAGCTAATTCTTCATAATCTTGTTCTTTCACATTTTCTAATATAAAATCTTTATTTATATTCATCTCAATATTTTCTGTAGGTCTACACATATAATTTCTTTGTTCTGAAATTTTAGCTCCTAAATTTTGTAAAACCTCTGTATCTTGTTTAAGCATTTCCGCAAAATGCATGCAACTAAGTTTGCTTTTTCTTTTTATATAATCTATTACAATTTTCCAAAACAATTCTCTATCGTTATATGGTGGTATTAAAAATGAATTTGATATTTCATCATCCTCTATAATTACACCACCAATGCAAATGTTTTCCAGAAAAACAAAATAACAATTTTCTTTTAAACTTGTTTCATCTAATCTCATTTTCCAATCAAACCACATATTTATATCTTCTTTTGAATAAATTGTATGATATATTGAAAATTGTTTGCTTTTGACTTCTTTAAAATAATATTCTCGCATATATTCCTCCATCCTTTCAAATATACTAATTTGGTAAATATTTTGTCACTAATATATTTTAAAATACAATTATACCAATCTAAAATTTTTGCTTATAAAAAACTAGTTGCACCTAACGCCTCTGTGTTCACGACTTCACTGAACCGGACATCAGAGCTAGACCGTCTTGGCGGTGGTCACCCCCGGTGAAGTGATGTGGTCTGACTTGCCCGCTTGACGTTACTACTAAGACCCTTGTGTGAACATTTTGTTATGTAACGTTGTATATTCACATCCCTTATTACCAACCTAATTTAAGTAATTACAAAATTTTAAAATTGTATTTTATATTTCGTCTATAAGAGATTCTTTGCTATGAACTTCAACCAGCTCAATTGGAGATTTCCAGCCTTCAATTGAGACCTCTAAAACAACTGTTATAAAATATGTATTCTTTCTTTTAATATATCCAACGTTAATCATAAGATCGTTTTGAAATATAATTGTTAACATAATTTATTTGTTTTTTTCATATATTCCTCTAAAACTAAGTATTATAAATACTATATTATATTTTAACTAATGAAATAAGGTAAAAACAAACCTGCTATTATTACAGTCATTGAAATTGATGCTATAACTAATTCCTTTGTAGCTAATTTCCCATTTTTTAATGAC
The DNA here is from genome assembly GCF_017352195.1 of Sedimentibacter sp. zth1. Taxonomy (NCBI): domain Bacteria; kingdom Bacillati; phylum Bacillota; class Tissierellia; genus Sedimentibacter; species Sedimentibacter sp. zth1. The sequence continues at coordinate 879,200 of NZ_CP071445.1, forward strand.
TTGACTAATCCATCAACAAAAGAAAATACAAAAACAAATGGCCAAACAAACCAAGCTACAATATAGATATTACCAATTATTTCAAATATTTTAGCGTACATTTATTACCTCCAAATTAATATAAATACATTTGTGTTCAAAAAATTAAGGATACAGATATAATTTGTTTCACTTAAATTTGACACGATAAAATTTCTCTGACATGAATATACAATGTTATATAACGGTCTTGTGTTCACGACGTCGCTGAACCGGACAGCATAGCTAGACCGCCTTGGCGGTGGTCACACCCGGTAAAGAGATGTGGTCTGACTTGCCCCATTGACGTTCCTACTAAAACCCCTGCTTGAACATATTGTTAGATGTTGATACATTATCAGCTTCTTGACACACTTATACTAATCATTTATAAATTCTTCTCTCCAAGAAAACACCATATCTTTAAATCTTAAATAAAACTTTTCATTATTTTTAACTATACTATATGTTATTTTACAGTCTGCTATAGTTGGTGGTTCAGGATACTCTTCATAACCATACCATATATCTATAAATTCAAAATTTGTGTATAGTTCTAATTTATCATCACTTATACTAGCGGTTATATTTTTTGCTCTATTTCCAGTATCCCAGCCAAAATCTAAGCACTTATAATATGTATCAGTTTCCTCATCATAATCAAATAAATTGTTAAAAGAATACTCTTTTTCTCCAAAGACTTGTATTAATACTTCATTTGCTTTATCTATAGGAAATATAAAAGCATTTCTTTGTTTATCATAAGAAAAATAATCTCTATATAAATTATCTTTGGAATCATCTTTTGCAAATGCATACAATAGCACTTCATAGCTATAGTTTTCTTTACCTCTATAAACGCTATATATAATTTTTTCTGTTAAAGATATTCCATTCAGTAAAAGTTGTTCATCTTGTAATATAGTTCCTTTAACTTGTAAATTTTCTTCTGTTTCAATTTCATCATTTATGTCAACTTCTTCTTGTGTTATTACATCTTTAATATGTTCTGATTCATATTCTATTACTTCATATTCATTCTGTGATATTTCTTTTTCGTTTTCATTAGTACTGATACAACTTATCAATAATATACTTATAATTAAAAGTAACAATATTTTAATTTTCATAATCTTAATTCCCTAATATAAAAAATTTATATAAATTATAAAAGTTATCAATATCTTAGTAATATTTTAAAATTCCCTGAATTTATTGCTTTGAAATGATATTGTATTTTCATCTAACGGTCTGGTGTTCACGACGTCGCTGAACCGGACAGCAATAGCTAGACCGTCTTGGCGGTGCTCGCACCCGGTGAAGGGATGTGGTCTGACTTTCTTCCTTGAACGTGTCGAGTAGACGAACCCGACACCCTTTCTTTTTAAGGTTTTCTTAAAGTAAAAGGTTACTGTCTGTTCGCCCCTCTCGGAACCGTACGTGCCCTATTTAGGCATACGGCTCTTCATATAAAACTTTATAGTTCTACCATATGTTTACACAAATCTTTGGACTTGGAATATATGCTTCCCATATTTTTTCAAATATATCATAAGACATGCTTTTCTTTTGATGTCTTCTGTTTAATCTTTTGTAGCATTGGTATTTAACATATCCGTGGAATTTCTTTATTCCTTTGATATTTCCACTTATCCCATAGTAGTTATAGTGTCCCACCAGTTTTCTTTTCAAGCTTTTCATTATTGTATCAATAGGTTTGTGCATTACTTCTTTTAGCCAACTTTTCGCATTTTGCCTTTTTACTTTTAGCTTTTTCTTACTTGTGTTGATATGCACACGATATTTACCATTTTTTGTTTTTCCATTTACAAATGTAAATCCGAGAAAATCAAAATTTTCTTTTGTTCCTCTATGTTTTCCGAATGGTATTATCCTTGTCTTTTCTATTGCTACTTCTAATCCAAATGTTTTCAATCTCTCTATTAGCATCTTGTATACTTTTTCCGCTTCGCTTTCTGCTTGAAACTGTATTGCAAAGTCATCTGCATATCTCACCAGATACGCTTCTCCATGCAGTTTTGGTTTCACCGACTTTTCAAACCATATATCTAATACATAGTGTAGGTATACATTTGCCAATACTGGTGATATATTTCCACCCTGAATTGTTCCTTTGTCACTTTCTACGTATTTCATGTCTTCCCATATTCCTGCTTTTAGAAATCTTACTATATATCTAAGAAAATTCTTATCTTGTATATCGTGTTCTAAAAATTTCATTAGCCATCCTTGGTCTACATTGTCGAAAAAGCCTTTTATATCACAGTCTAGTATATAGTTTACGTTTTTGTGCATTATCGTATTGTTTATCATTTTTATTGCTTGATGGCAATTTCTGTTTGGTCTAAAACCATATGATATATCAAGAAATCTTGGTTCATATACTCCATTCAATATTTCTGCCATTATTGTTTGTACTAACTTATCTTCATATGACAGTATTCCTAATGATCGCATTTTTCCATCGCTTTTTGGTATCATTACTCTTCTTGTGGGTTTTGGTTTGTATCCGAACTTCTTCATTTTTTCTAGGAGAATTTTTATATTATCTTCTAGTTGTTCTGAATATTGTTCTTTTGTTACTCCATCTATTCCTACTGCTTTTTTCTTGTCCTGTTTTTCATGCACCTGTTTTAAATTTTCTTCATTTACATAGTGCATTAGTGTTTGCAGTTTTGCGTGTTTTATTGATAGTTCTTTTATTTCTTCTTGTATCTTTCCCATGTGTTTATTTAACCTCTAGTGTCTTTCATGTGTTACTTTCCGAATTGTCTTACATGCTAATCCCTTTGCTCCATAGACTTTCATCTACTTCTTCACTACTATGAATTAGTCCGACTTCTTGCAGCTCTTAAGACTTCTTTGGTTTTCTACACCTTATGCCATCCTTATCTGTTTTTGTTATTCAGAAAACTACAAGACCTCCCAGGTACGCTTAATATACCTTGTTTGCTCGCCATGCTCTCAGACCCCGGTGAAATTTCCATAACCTTGCCTTTATCGGTTATTTCTTTTTGTCTGCTGTCAGAGGAATGACATCGACTTTCACTTATCGGACTAACGAGGCTCTATCACTTCACGCTTTCGCATTACGGCTCTCAAACTTTCTTGCCTACGCTTAAACCTTACGTCACCGCTTCGGCTCCAAGGCTAGATACTGGCTGTTGGCTAAACTTTACCAGGCTAGGAGTTTCACCTAGCTATATATTAAACGCCGAACTGGCGCACTCCATCTAAGACCCTTGCGTGAACATGTTGTTAGAAGATGGATCGTTATCACTCTCCAACGACTTTGCAAAATAATTACCTATAAAAATCTTTTCATATTGTCTTTAATCATAACTTCAATATTTTAAAATATCTATTTATTGTGCATCAAACAAAGTTCTCATTTTATGGGTTTGCCAATATTCTTATCTAATCGCCATTGCGGTGCTATTCCATCATCACCCCAATATTCATCTATAAAAAAAATCTTATCTCCTTGAAATTTAAAGAATGAAGTTACATGAAAAGAGGCACTATTATCTTTTAACCAAACTCTTGTTGCTGTAATCGCCTTATCTTCAACTAATTCAATACGTTCCACTTCACCTTGCCAATCGCCTGGATATTCACAATTTGCAATTATAAATTCTTCAGTTGTAAATTGTTCATTCGTATTATGCCAACGCACATGTGCATTTGGAGCAAAATAATTTTTTAACGCCTCTACATTTTGATTTGCAACATCACACCAAAATGACATTAATAATTCTTTTCTATTCATCTTTTTTCACCTTCATATAAAATATAAAATCTTCACTTCCTACATCTATTTCAATAGATTTAAAATCATAATAACACATCTATATCGACCTCAAAGTTCTTCTCTAATATGATAACGTTCTTTCTTCTAACGGTCTGGTGTTCACGACGTCGCTGAACCGGACAGAATTAGCTAGACCGTCCTGGCGGTGCTAGCACCCGGTGAAGTGATGTGGTCTGACTAGACCCCTACGTGACTTTCTTCCTTGACGTTCCTACTCGCTGACGTTCCCTCAAGACCCGAAGCATGAACATGTTGTTATATGCTGGAATCAATGGGCCCTATTTACTTACTATAGTAAAATTATTATTTAATATATTTTTCCAACTCACTACCACTAGTAATCCACATTAATAATCCCCATATCCAAGCTACCAAAAGCCATGAAACAATTTCAGTTAAATTCTTTTTTGTACTTACAAAAAATGGTGATATTGTAGCTATTATAGAATTTAAACCAAAAAATAATATTCCATAAATAATTATATAATTTCTTCTTATAACCTTCTTATCAAAGAATTTACGTTCGTTTAATTTTTTTATATATTCCCATTCTAGTTTTCCTATCACTACTCCTAATATATAAGCTGCTGTAAGTTTTATAATTGATTGAATAACAAATAATTTTATATCTTCATTTCTATAATTAAATATTAATTCTAATACAATTAATAAAATTAGTTGTACTGATAATACTTTTTTTAATGAAAATTCTACAAACATATATCTTCCTTTTGATTTTTGTGAAATTCTATTCCATTTTAATTCTATATTCCCCATTTCATACCTCCCAATAACTTTATATTTTCAAAATAAATTATGATTTCACGCCATTTATTCTTGCATATAACGTCCCTTTGTTCACGACGTCGCTGAACTTGACACCATAGCTAGACCGTCTTGGCGGTGCTCGCACCCGGTGAAGTGATGTGGTCTGACTTGCTTATTTGACTTTCCTACTAAGACCCGAAGCGTGAACATGTTGTTATAAGATTTTGGTACAGTCAGCTTCGTAGATATTCCTAAACTTTCTTCTAAATCCATTCTTCCTTTAAAATGCTATAAACTATAAGGTCAACAAAATTTCCATACAAGTTTTCGGACTTTCTACATACACCTTCTTCTGTAAATCCTAATCTTTTTGGAATTGCTTGACTCTTAAAATTTTTATCTGCACATCTTATCTCAACTCTTTGTAATTCTAAATCTTTAAAAACATAGTCTATAATTGCTTTACATGCTCGTGTCATAATACCACTACCTTGATAATTTTCTGCTAACCAATATCCAATACTTGTACTTTTATTGTGCATATTTAAGTCATATAACCCTATAATTCCAACGATGACTCCTTTATACCATATTGAAGCTTGAAACTCGCCATTATTTGCATATTGATTCATACAACTTTTAATAAAACTTTCGATATCTTTTGATGATTTTGTGTCATCAACCCAACCTAACCATTTTCGTAAATATATTCTGTTACTATCTATCAATCTATAAAATTCTTCACTATCTTTTAAGTTTATTAACTTTAACTCTAAATCAACATCAATTATATGTTTAAACATTATTTTCATCCTCTCTAGTAAAATAAAATTATTATAAATTTTCAAAATCGTAGTATTCTCAAACATCTTTTATACAAAGACTTACTCTGAAATGAATGAACCAATTTCTTATAACGTCGCGCGGGTTTACGAAGTTATCGAGTTAGACAGTTTACTGTCTAACTTGATAATTTTGTAAACCTGCTGATAGGCGATGTGGCGCTAGCCCAAGCCTGTCAGCGGGGTACCCGCGCGACGATAAACAAAATGACGCGCTAGCGGCATTTTGCTTATCGTTTCTGTGTTCACGACGTTCCTATCCTATTAATAGCAATATACTTCAAAATGTCGATATCCTTAGTTATATAAATGACATCTTTACATGAATAGGAATGTATGAGGGCACGCCCTAGAGTTGTTATAGTATCGAACCAACCCTACCCGAATGAACGGGAACACATTGTTATTTGATGTTTTTCCATCCACGACCCGTTAACTTCACTTTTTAGCAAAAAACCTAATCACGTTGTGTATATATAATGATAACCTATTCCCAATATAGTACGTAAAATTAAGGGTTCGTGTTATCCTGCCCCTAACCTACAGTACATTTGAGTTCGTACCTTCAATATTTTAAATGGATGGAAAAATGTTATATAACGGTCTTGTGTTCACGACGTTCTATCATCAGACCTGCAGTGGCTTTTTCCTCTGGATGATGAAATGTGGTGCTGACTTACCCTATCAACGTTCCTCTAAGCACCCTTGTGTGAACACGTTGTTATAGGGAGTGATGAATTTTTATAAGCTATAAAACTTTACAAATAATACTTGTACTATTTACACCTCACCTATGATACATCTGGTATAAAGATTAATTGTAACAGTTTCATTTACCTTATGATTATCAAATAAAGTTGAAAGTTCATCAACATATTTTGCATCAGCTAACTTATCAAATGTAGATAATGCTCGTCCAATAAAAGTATCTTTGTCATATACTGATTTTTCTTCGAAAATTTTATATTCATATTTTTTATTTTTGAAAAAAGATGAAATCAATTCTGGTTCTTCTTCTTTTCCGCCACTTAACCCATTATAATTAATTTCAAAGCTTTCTTTTCTATTTACTGGTCTACTTATCCAGACTAAAATCACTTTTCCGTTTGGTTTTAATATTCTGCAACATTCTTTTCTAAATTTCTCCATGTCAAACCAGTGAAAAGCAGTTCCAACTGTTATGAAATCTACACTTGAATCTTGCAATGTTGTGTTTTCCGCTGTACCATTTATAGACATAAAATTAGAAAATTTTGATAAGTCTATTTCGGCAACTCTTCTCATATCATCATTTGGTTCAACACAACACACATAACTTCCACTTAACAATAAATGTTTACTTAACTTCCCTGTACCTGAACCTATATCTGCAATAATTGACTTTTTACTTAATCCAACACTTTTATATAAATAATCTATAAGTTCTTTTGGATATTCAGTACGATATTTTATATATTTTTTAGCATTAAGTGTATACTTTCCAATATCCATGCTTTTTTCTCCTTTATAATTCTTTTCTGTAGATCATCCACGAATTACCCCGATATCATCATTTCCTATAACGGTCTTGTGTTCACGACGTCACTGAACCGGACACCATAGCTAGACAATCTTGGCGGTGCTCGCACCCGGTGAAGGGATGTGGTCCGACTTTCCCACTTGAACGTTCCTACTAAGATCCTTGCGTGAACACGTTGTTATAGGGAGTTTCCGTTGACTGCATAACATCTACTTTAAATATTAATTATTTATACTTTTTTAAAATACTATGTAAATTTCTTACTACAATATGGTCTCTACATGTAAGTTTATGATATATATAATCCCTTAATTCTCTACATATAAGGTAAGTTTTAATTCCCAATTTTTTTGCTCCATCACAATTTGTAATGCTGTCATCAACAAAAATAGCTTCTTCTGGTAATATATTTAATTCATTTAATGCAGTTTCATACATTAATTGATTTGGTTTAGTTACTCCTATCAAAGATGATATAACAAAAGATGAAAAGTAGTCTCTGAACCCCGCTTTAATATAAACATTCTCTAATGATGGCCATGCATCCGATACTACTGCTAATCTATATTTATTATTTAAAATTGGTAAAACATCGTAAACATCATCAAAAAATTGATATTTGTCATAGTTATATACTAAATCCTTTGCTATATATTCTATATCTTCATTATTCAAATTAAGTTCTGGTAAATTTTCAAAGAAAATTTTATAATATTTAAGGAAATGATAATATTCATCTTCTTCTGTTTTTATTAGTAACTGCTTAGACATATAATCCCCAGCTTTTGAAAAAGCTTTATTTACTTTTTTTGTTAATTGATTAAATATTTTTTTATCTACCTTACTAAAAAAATTTGGTGTAATAAACCAATGACCAGTTCTTGGTCCATTTAACACTCTACCAGAATCAATCAAAATACCTTTAATACTCATTTTATTTTCCCCTTCATTATATCTATATTAAAAATATTCAAACAATTTCTTAAAAAGACCCCAAAAATAACACTACAATAATGGATATTTCCTATAACGGTCTTGTGTTCACGACGTCACTGAACCGGACCTATATTACTAGACCGTCCTGGCGGTGGTCACACCCGGTGAAGGGATGTGGTCTGACTTGCCCTCTGCGTGACTTTCTTCCCTGACGCTTCTACTCGCTGACGTTCCCACAAGACCCGAAGCGGGAACATGTTGTTATATGTAGGAATAATATCAGCTTTATTACTAACTTCAACTTTTTATAAATTTTTATTTTAATAGTTTTTCATTATTGTTTTTACTGTTTATGAATACAATTAAAATTAATTATAACCACTTTGCCTTTGATATAAATCCATGTGTATTTTTATACTGTAATTTACCATAAAATTGTTCATGAATAACATCATCTACTGCCTTTAATTGGATCATCGATGCACCTTTATTTTTTACTTGTCTTTCTAATTCAAGCATAAAATCTGTACCTAATCCCTTCCTTTGATAAGCATAATCAATTACTATTTCATCCAAACTATAAGCAAATAAATCATCATACTGTTCAAAATACCCTACTGCAAAACCTATAAGTGAATTATTATCCTCTAAAACCATACAATATGAATAATCTCTACTTAAAATTGGATGAATACGTTTATATACAGTTTCATATGTCCAACAACTATCTTCAATGTTATTATAGTACTCAATATAAAGATTAATAACTTTATCTACATCTGATTCTTCCATTAACCTATAATTCATGTTTCCACCTCGTATTAATACTCTTTTTTTATTATGACACAATAACAAAGCTCTGTAATGATATTATTCTTTCACATAACGGCTCTACGTTCACGACGTCCCTGAACTGGACTCCTTAGATAGACCCCCTTGTCGGAACTCCGTTCCCAGTGAAGGGATGTGGTGCTGACTTTCCTCTTGACGTCACATCACAAGCACCCTTGCGTGAACATGTTGTTAGATGTTGGGATAATATCACTCCCATGTAAGTTTCCTTAAATTTATTTCACAATATATTGTACATGATTTCTTTAAATTTACTTTCTATTTATTTTCTTTGCATTACATGCCAAATATCTTTTCCTTTAAAACCACATTTTCTATACAATCCTTCAGGATTCGTTTTATTCTCAACTTGTCCAGATACTGTAACAAATTTTGCAATATTTCTCATTCTCCTGAGTAATTCATTTACTATAAATTTTCCAATTCCTTTATTCCTATATTGAGGTAATACTTGTATCCATTCTAATATTCCTTCTTGTATTTCATTATCAACATCTGCTATACCGCAACCTACTACCTCATTTGTCTCTTTATCATAAACTAAAATCCATAAATCTTTATTGTACACTTGAGTATGTGTATATGAATAAATTTGCTCTTTTGTTACCGATATATCTAAATATGATTTATTTATTATATCTACAATAATTGTTATATCATCTATTGTAGCTGTCTTTATGTAATATCCATCTATTAATTCATTATTAATAATATCCATTGAATGTAATAATCTAAAGTATGGAACATCGTTATAATTCTCTAAAAAAATATCATCAAAATCTTCCTCATGTAAAACTTTCATGTTTACTGGCAATTTTATATCTTTCTCTTTCCAATATGGTAATGCTGATTCTCTACAAGGATTTTTTATGTACATTTCAATATCGATCATATATTTTATTCTCCCTACAGTTTTTTTATATAATGTATCTCATACGAATGATTCTTTTAAACTTACTCTGAAATGATATTATCCTTTCATCTAACGTCCCTTTGTTACTGACGTTTCTCAGCGTTACAGGTGTTCTAGCACCTTAGATAGCTCTTATCTTAGGTGCTAGGACACCGACTCGGTTAGCTGAGGAATGTGGTGCCTGACTCTCCCCTAGCTGGCTTGTCTATTTTGTCTAGCTCATCCAGCTGACGTTCCCTCTGGCACCCGTAGCTGTAACATATTGTTAGATGTTGGACTAATGTAAACTTCATGACTATCTGTCATAATTTATTTTAACAACTTAATATTATACTCATTATCTATTATGCAAACTGAGATTTATAGAAAAAATTCTTTTCATTACTTTGGAGAAACACTTCCTCCTTGAAATGGGTGGGAAGCATTCCACGATACTGTGCTTGGCACTTTAGCAGGAGTTTTGCTACTGGAATAAGTAATACAATATTCATAGGGTTTTTTAGTTCTCGCATTTACTATGCCTTTACCATTATCATATGCAAGTTTTTTTCCAGAACAACTCAGAACAAATTCTGCACAACCAAACCTGTTTTTTTCTATAAATGGGGGGTCTTGCCTTGGCAATCTGATAAATACACCAAAACATTTATGATTTCCTTTTATTTTCATAGCCTTTGTATCTACCTTAAACATAGAAAAGATATCCTCACTGTGAATGATAATTTTAAGATGGCATTTGACTCCGTAATGATTAAATTTTTCTTCAAATATCCATCTACCATCCTCTTTTTTAAAATTCTTAATATCAAGATAGTTTCTCCTAAATATAACGACTGTCTTTGTTTTACTTAGTCTTTTTTGTTTTAAAACATATTTTGGCATATTAAACATGACATATAACCTTCTTTTTATTTTATAATCCTCTAGAATTCCCGTTTACCATTCTGCCAATTGTATAACAATATTTACTAAATTAATAAGAATTTGAAACACTCTATACTATATTTAATTCATCTCTAAAAATATACTTTGAAATTACATTAGTCTTTTATCTAACGGTCTTGTGTTCACAACGTCGCTGAACTGGACCTATCTGACTTTCTGTCTTGGCGGTGGTCACACCCGGCGAAGGGAGGTGGTCTGACTTGCCCTCTTGACTTTCTTCCTATGACCCGAAGCGTGAACATGTTGTTAGATGTAGGACTAATGTAAGCTACTTGACTATCAATTAAATTTTACTTTATTATTATATAACTTGCACTATAATGAGAAATTTCTCGTACAAAGTAAACAATCTATTTAAAGTTTTATTATTCAAAATATATGTTATGGTAATATTAGTCCTTTTGTTGCTAAATAGGTCTTAATAGCACCGTAAATAATAGGACTTCCATATATTAATCCAGTTACAGCAATATCACCGCCTTTATCTTTAACATAATCCCACAGTGGATGATTTGAATCAATTTGCGATTTAATAAGTTTCATGATTTCCTTTTCTACTGCTACTCCATCTTCTCCAGATGCAAAAATATTCTTAAGTATAGTTAACTGTTTTTCATTATTTTCAAGTTGTTGTTGCTGCGTTGTTAACTGTTCCTTTAATAAATCAATATATGCATTTTGATTTTCTACAACTTTTTGTAATCGAGTGTTAGTTTCAGCAGTATTGATTGCTGTCTGTTCAAGTGCATCTTTCATTTTTTTACGATTTTCATAAGCTTCTTGAGCAATCGGATGTGCTCTTTTACTTAATTCTTCAATTTTTTCATGTACACCTGATGTTATATCTACTTTATAAGATAAATCTGCTAATTCTTTTTTATCAAAAATATTATCTCCCACAGTTTTCTCCTTTGAAATTTATTTAATTCGCACATAAAAATACACTCTGAAATTACATTAGTCTTTCATCTAACGGTCTTGTGTTCACGACGTTTCCCAGCGTTACAGGTGTTCTGCGACCCTAGATAACTCCTATCTTGGGTTGCAGGGCGCCGACTCGGTTAGCTGGGGAATGTGGTGCTGACTTTCCCCTTGCTGGCTTGTCTACTTTGACTAGCTATCCAGCTGACGTTCCCTCTAGCACCCGAAGCGTGAACATATTGTTATATGTAGTTGAAAACTCACACTAAAAAACTTTCAGCAGCTTTAATCAAATCCTTTTATATGTTTTTTACCATTTTATATTAATTTTGCCTTTAGCGTTTTCCCCTTTTAAAACAATTTTCATCTGGTTATCACTACTTTTTAAGTTTAAGGTAGTTCCAAAAGTATATATTTGAGTATTCCCTGACTCTGGATTTTCTTTCTTTAGTTTTTCAAGTTCGCTCTTATATTCTCCTTCCGTTATTACTATTTCTTCTAGCTTATTGTTTTTAGAATCTCTAAATTCTAATGTTAATGTACCTTCTGTAATAATATATTCAATATCAAATTGATACGATTTATTCTTTTTAACTACAAAACTTCTTATATCTTCACCATCTAATAATTCAAATTCCATCTTTATGTTTCCATACTCTAAATCTTCTTTAATTCCTTTATGGTTAGCTATACTTTCTATTTTAATTTCTTTATCAATTACACTACAACCAGTAACTAATACACTTATCAACAAAATGTATAATACATATTTCATTCTTTTCAATCTAAACATCTCCTTTCGTTTTGCATACTACATTTTTATTCTATAAATTTAGTATATCCTCATAGAAATACTCTGGTATGAGTTTTCAATTGCATATAACTACTACTTTCACGAACCAACGGTTCGCTAAAGTGGTTCATATTATGTTTATTACGTATGAAAGTTTCGTAATTTATATATTTTTATACTTATTTTTTATCCTTATTTTTTATACTTATTTCTTTGCTATTCTGTCTATCGGACTTACTATTTTCTTTAGGTCCTTATTTGTTACGTGAGTGTATATTTGAGTTGTTTTTGTACTAGAATGTCCTAGTAATTCTTGTATGTATCGTATATCTGTACCATATTCTAGTAAATGAGTTGCAAAAGAATGTCTTAATGAATAAATTCCTACATTTTTATTTATATTAGCTTTTACACAAGCTTTTTTAAATATTTTTTGGACTGAGCGAACTGATAGATGCTCAGATTTATCTGCACCTGGAAAAAGCCAATCTTTAGGTCTGTATAACTTAAAATATCTTCTAAGTTCATTTAATGTTTCCTGTGCTAAAATTGTATATCTATCTTTATTACCTTTACTATCTTTTACAAATATAGTCATTCTGTTGCTATCTATATCTGAAACTTTAAGACTAACCACTTCGCTTACTCTTAAACCACTAGAATATACTACATATAATATAGTTCTATGTTTTTGATTTGTAACCGAATTTAATATTTTAGTTACATCTTCTTCACTTAATACTTTAGGTAATGGTTTTACAGTTTTAGGTCTTGGAAAGTTGTTAAATTCAATGTTCTTATTCAATATATAATTACAGTACAGCTTTATTGCACTATATGCTTGAGTAGTATATGAGTTTGAATTGTCCTTAATATTCATTAAATAATACATATAATTCTTAATATCATTTACTGATACTTCATTAAGATCTTTTTTTAAGTGCTCCTTAAATCTTTTTATGTGAGCTTTATACGCTTTTTTAGTTGAATTACTATATCCCTTTATTGACAGTAATTGATCAAAAGAGTCTACACATACATCAAACTCATTATTAATTAAATTGCGGTTAATAATATTATTAGGTACAGTCCACGTTCTATCATATGGATTATATTTTCTACCTTTAATATTCCTAACAACTTGTACTATTTTTCATCATATCTAAACTTTAATTTTAGCCGTTCACCCTCTTCTGGCAAAACATCTTCATATCAACACTCAAAACAATATATATATGATTATTTTGTATATATTTGGGATTATTGTAACATTTTAATACAAATTATGCAATAGTTTTTCGTTTTAAGCCAATTAGTCTTGCTTAAAAACTTATCTCACGTATTTGGCTTATGCGAGTGGGGCTGCAGTTACAATTCTCAATGCAAAGCATAGCTGAAGAAAGAAAATTATTCTTACCTGTTTAAAAGACACCAAAGGATAACATATAAATTCTTGCAAAGACTAGTTATATCAAGACCACAAGGACTATCTACAACAATACTAAAAAACTAACTACAACAAGACCTATAAACCTAGCCATAGCAATAACCTCAACGCCTATTTTTTACAAAAAAAGGCACTTATGATTCAAAACTGCTATAATGTTAGTTGACTAGACCAAACAGAAAGGGGTTTTGATATAAGTGCTATCTAATTCTACCAATAATTTATTAAATTTAAAAGGAGTAAAAATAAAAAATATTAAAAATTTTAATTCGTTAATTGAGATTTACATAGAAACTAAACCTAAGAATCATATTTGTCCTTGCTGTGGTGCTAAAACTCCTAGAATTCATGATTATCGTAATCAAGTTATTAAAGATTTACCTATTCAATTTAAAAATGTTAATATTATTCTTCATAAACGTAGATATGTTTGCTCCTGTGGCAAAAGATTTTATGAATCTTACGACTTTTTACCTAAATATCATAGAATAACTAATATATTAGCTTTTTACATATGTACTGAACTTAAGAAAACTAAATCTATGAAAGAGATTGCTATGAATGCCAATGTTTCTATATCTTCTGTTATGAGACTATAGCTATGTTAATGGTAAAAAAAAAGGTAATTGACATTTTACCTGACAGATGCCAATCTCATTTAATTAACTATTTTACTAAATACACTAGACAACAACAAAATAGATTTATAAATCGTATTTTGCACTGCTTTAACTAAATATTTTAACTATAACTAACATGTAGCTATTTTTTGTGTGCCCTAAATTACTTACTTTATTATTGAACATTAAAATAGCCCTTTACCTTGTCAAAACAAGAATTTATTCAATTCTAACCCCAACTATTGACAAAGTAAACTGAATATATAATTATGGACAATATATATACCCCAAGATAAAATATATGTATAGTACTAAATCGGAGGTTATTATGAATAATAGATCAAAATTAAATGTTTTTCATATAACAGAGCTTAAAAAGAATAAATATGTTATTTCTGCTGATGAAAATAAAATACATTATAGTAATGATTTAAAGAAAAAAGCTATTCTACTAAGTATGGAAGGCTATACTGCTAAACAAACATTTACTGAATGTGGTTTTGATATATCATACTTAGGTACTAGACCTACTGAGCAAATAAAAATATGGAAAAAGCAATATAAAATGAATGGATTTAGCACTTTTGAAAAAACAAAATCCAATTATAAAGCTAGAACTAATATATCAAAGGATATGCAAATAGCACATTTAAAAAAGGAATTAAAACAAGTAAAAGATGAATTAGCTTATATAAAAAAGTTAGAAAAAATAGAAAGTGAGGTGAAATTAGAGAGATATATTAAAAGTCAAAAATTCAAATTAATTAAATTAATTAGCGAAAAAAAACATATATCAATTAGTACATTATGCTCTTTAGCGAATGTATCTCGTTCTGGATACTACAATTATTTTTGTAACAAGTCTACTCTAAACAGAAAAAAACGCTCTTTAGCGTACATAAAAGATGTTAATTTAATAAAGAAAGTCTTTGCTTATAAAGGATTTAAAAAAGGTTCTCGCTGTGTAAAAGCACTGCTTCTCAATATGTATAATACAGTAATGAGTCTAAATAAAATTCAAAAAATCATGAGAGAAAACGGAATGAAATCTCAAATTCGTAAAGCTAATGCTCATAGGAAGATGAATTTAAAACGACAAGAATCTCATGTTATTCAAAATATACTTAAAAGACGTTTCAAGACTGGAATACCAAGAAATGTGCTCTTAACTGATATTACTTACTTATTCTATAATAATCATAAAAAAAGAGCATATTTATCTGTTATTAAAGATGCTGAAACTAATGAAATTATCTCTTATGATATTAGTGAAAATCTAGACTTAAATATTGTACTTAATACCATTAATAACTTAGAGTTAGATTCAGTATTTAATACTAGTAAAAATAATATTATTATACACTCTGATCAAGGTTCACAGTATACAACATCCAAATATCAAAATAAAATTAAAGAACTGGGACTTATCCAATCGATGTCAAGAAGGGCTAATTGCTGGGATAACGCACCTATAGAATCTTTTTTTGGAACTTTAAAACAAGAAATAAGCATCAATAGTTTACAAAGCTTTACAGAATTAAAGAACTATATTAATGTATATATTAATTATTATAATAATGAAAGACCCCAACTATCACTAAATAATATAACTCCAATAAAAAAGCTACATGATTTATTAAGTATGGGGTCTAAAAATTGTTCTTTACAATGGTGTTAATTTAAAGAGCCGCAAAAATAAACCCATAAAATGACTGGATTTGTCAATTCCATGGGTTTTTCTAATTATATGTAATTAGAATTCTATTTATTCTGCAGTTAGTCCTTCTAAATCAATAGCTATTCTGTTTTCCTAAAAATATTTAATTGCTCATTAGCATCCCATTTATCAGGAACTTTCCTACTTCTAGAATACCATTTACAACCCTCTTCAATCCACCTATTTCTCCATTCTTCAAAAGTGCTGTTTTTCTTATCAAAATCATCATAACCATATTGAAATCCACAACATGGACAAATCTCATCCGATGCAATTCCATTTGTGTATGGTTGTTCAAATAGTCCATCGTAATTACAAACTAAGCATGTATAGCCCACTTAATTTCCTCCTTAATTTCCAGGTTGACCATTCCAATAGTCAATACCTTTGTCAGGTTTATAGAAAGTTTTTGTTGTTCCGTTAGAATTGTAAGACCCAAATGTATTTGTGTTACTATCATAAACTCTAATAGTTCCATTTGAATCTACTTTCACATCATAATTTCTACGATTATTATAGAAGTCATTAGCTTGACTTGCATAATCCTGCTCTGAAGTTGCATCAAAATCACCACCAGGTCTATCATAATGGTCAGTCAATGTATCTTGATTACCCCAATTATTATCTTTACTAGTCCCCTTACTACCACTAGTTAAATTATCCCAAGAAGCGGACATTACATTTTTCCCACCATGAAAACTTAATACTCCAGAAGCTAGTAATTCTGCTGAAAATTCCATTGCTGGCACGGCAATAGCTTCTCTACCCTTTATTTTAGCAGCATAGCCTCCAACTCTTACTACTGCTGAAGCTCCTGTTTTAACAACTCCCCATACTGTTTCGGCTACACCAAGTTCAAATGATATTACATCTCCAATTTTTTTACCAACATTATAACATCCATCATATGTAACATTTGGTGCTATTATATTAGATTCAAATGATTGTAACCCTTGTGACATACCTGATGAATATTTTTCATCATTATTACCTACAATTGAACGTAACTGGTCTAATTGATTAGCATGTGTGTTTTGCAAGTAAAAAATACACAATGTAGCTTCTTTTTTTTGCATAGTGCACTTGCTACAAATTTATATATTATTTTTGATTAGTTAGTGCTTGTGCAAGCCTGTTGCTTTCACCTGGGAAAGAAACAATGCTCGCATGATGCACAAGTCTATCAATCAAGGCAGCAGTAAGTTTTGTATCTCCAAAAACCGATGACCATTGACCAAACTCAAGGTTTGTAGTTACAATTATACTTTGCTTTTCATAACATTCTGATATTACATTAAACAATAATTCTGATCCTATTTTATCAAATGGTACATACCCAACTTCATCTAAAATTAACAATTCATTTTTCTTCAATCTGTTTCTAAATTGACGTATGTTACCCTGATTATATTTATATACTAAAGTTTCAACGAGTTCAGAAACCCTAAAAAATTGTACATTTAGTCCTTTCCTGCAAGCCTCTATTGATAAGGCCGTAGCCATATGTGTTTTACCAGTTCCTACGTTACCCATTAAAACTATGTTTTCCTTATTTTTTATCCATTCTAATGATATTAATCTTTCTTTGTTACATGTTGATGGAAAGATTATTTCGTCAAATTTATATCCTTCAAATGTTTTAATTTGAGGAATATTTGATGTTTTTAATAATTTGCTAAGTTTAGCTCTTTTTCTGCCTTCTATTTCAGCATTTAAAACCTCATAAATATATTCTTTTTGCTTAGTTGTACTAGTTTCAATTAAATCATCTATATATGCTATTTTTAACTGTTTACATATATCCTTTATTGCTTCATTATTCAACACTTACACCTCCATGTGATAATTTATTATATTTGCATAAATTTATTGATGATTCTTTTATATCCTTTGGAGTGTAATTTTCATTTATATCACTTTTGTAAATTCCACTATGTTCAGAATTATCGTATAAAGCAGCGGTTATCGTTGAAATACTATTGTTATGATTATATTGTCCTATACATACTGATATGTCCTTGATATTGTATACATTTAACCAATTAATACAGGCTGATATTCTTTCTTTTCGAACATCTAAATTTTCTATGCTTATATATTCTTTTAGTTCTTTTGGTAACATCTTTGTAAATTGTGAATGTATTACACTTCTTGGCTTTTTACTATATCCTTTAAATACTTCTATCCATGGAACCTCATGGATTTTATCTGTATATGGTCTTGGTATTGATGTAATCATGTTATATTTTGTGTCTAATATATCTATTTTGTCCCATGTAACCTTTACAGGAAGGCTTGTACCTATATTGACTCCAAATATCTTTATATCTGTATTATCTACCTTGATTTCACCGTATTTATTAACAGTTTTACTTTCTAATCTATATATTTCATATTCTGTATCTGGTAACTTTTTTAAATTCTTTTTATCTTCTTCCCATAATTCATGTATCTTTTGATCTTTTGCGTAATGTACACGTTGCATATCTTTTTTAGTTCTCTTATCAAGTTCATTTTCCAATGTTTCAAAGCTTTTAAATATTGGTATTGGAACACAAAAATTTCGTCTTACATATCCACATTTATTCTCTACATTTCCTTTTTCATTTCCAGCTGCTGCATTGCAAAATATTGATTTAAAGCCATAATGACTTTTAAATCTTAAAAAGCTATCGGTTAATATTCTTTCATCACCTTTTTGTATTTTTACTACTGCTGCTGATAAATTATCAAACCATATTGACTGAGGCACACCACCTGATTTCTTAAATAGCTTTTTTAATCCTTCTAAAAAACACTCTTGGTTTTCTGATGGAACTGGTTGTACAAAAGCATTATTGCTATATGGATAGCTTAATACCAATACTTTTACATCGACAAAATTTGCTTCCTTACTAACTTGCATTGTGTAAAAATCAACCTGTGCTTCTCCTGGTTCATGTTCAAGCCTTTCATATGACGGTGAACTTTCAATTTTCATTAATGCTTTAGTTTTTTCTACATAGGCACATACTGTTCTATATCCACCTTTAAATCCATGTTCATTACATAATCTATTATATATTGCTTTCGCTGTATGCCTTTGCTTTTTAGGTACTAATTTATCTTCATTTAACCATGTATCAACTATTTCTTTGTATGGTTCCATTACTGGTGATTTTTTTGTTCTCTTTTTTATTGGCTCATTCCAATTATCTTTATCAGCATATTTTTTTGCTGTTCTCCAATTAATATTTAGCTTTTCTTTAATTTGGTTAATATTTAGGTCTTCAAATTCTCTTAAATATTTGATATAATCTTGTTGAGGCACTTTTAACATCCTTTCGTTCTCCTTCGTTAGTTCTTATCAAACATAACGATAACGGATTGTTTGGTTGTTAGCAAGTGTCTTTTTTTAACATTTTATACTATGCATTTTTAGGCGGCTATACTGTGTACTTTTATTATGCCATAAACAGCATGTCCTTCTAGTTCATTATTTGCTACTAAATCACCTATTCCTTTAAATACATCACCAGTACCGCACCAAATTTTTTGATACCATTTTAATTCTTTATCTTCCTCTATTGTATTCCACTCTAGTTCAGCACTTCCTACTATACTTTCTATCGCTTCTTGATTTTCTTGTGCTATTTCTTTTGCTGTTACTATTACATCATATTTTTCTACTCCAGTACTGATTATTTCTTTTGTATCAAAATTATTTTTATAAATTTCTGTAATTGTTACAGTACGTTCATATGTATATATTATTCTACTACCATTATCATCTTTAATTGCTTTATCCAAATTACCATATTCAATATTTTTAGTATCAAGATAATATGTATATGGTCGTAACTCTCTCATCAAGTTAGCAATTTATCTTCATCTAATTTTAATCAACAAATGCATATGATTATCCATAATACAATAAGCAATTATACAAAATTCTAGCTCTTCTCTTATTTCTTTTAATATTTCTAGAATTTTATTTTTGTATATAGAACTCATAAATATTTTTTTTTATTTATTCCTCTTATCATTATGTGATATATTCCAGTAGAACTTATTACCCGTGCTTGTCTTGGCATATTTCACCTCAATCTTTTATTGTTTTATTATAGTTTTTCTGTACTACTGTTTTTATATTTTGTCAATTTAAAAGAACCGTCCCTATGTTTTTCCACATACTTTTTTTGTTCTTTAAATAGCCTCTTATTCTCTCTACCCGCTACATGTTCCACTATAGTTTTTAGATAAATAAGCCGGAAAAGACAGCTAATGTCCATAATGAAACTACAGCATTTATTAATGTTCCTAAAACTGTAAATAATTTATTCTTCTCCTTATGAAACAGTCCAATAATTCCTAATATTAAGCCTAATGGTTTTGTAATCAATTCTACTTTACTTCCGATATTGAGTATCTGAACTTGCAAAAATAACGTTTCTCCAAACTTGTGGTTTAAGTACGAAGATAGGGCCAAATAAATTGCGACTGAAAGTAGCACATTAAATATACCTAATACAAATGAAATCAGCCCTGTTATTGAGTAATTATGCTTATTTGACATATTAATTATCAACTCCCTAAATCATAATATTTTTATCCTTTAATCGGTACAAATGGAAGTTGAACAAACCATATAAACAAGAGCATTAGCACCCCAAGTAAAATTGCCTGCCAACTGTTTAAGTCAAATCTGACAATTGCATAAATCATAGCAATTATCTCTAATAAATACAGAAGTGTATGCCATAGTGGCAGCTTTATTGTTCCTCCACATTCGTTGCAGAAATATGTATATCTGTAATCTACTAACTTTATTTTTTGCCAATATGATATAGTATACTTGCTGCAATTAGGGCATTTATATTTTGAATATCTTTTCAAAAAGTTCATTGTACACCTTCCTTTACTTATAACCGTCTTTTTTCCATTTTGATTTTATTATATTGTCATATGAAATTATTTTATCATCCCGAACATATACTTGTATTGTAGCAACATCCAGTCCCTGATTCGTCTCAGTTCTTAATAGAATGTAAATATCACCTGCTTGTATAGTAACTCCATCTCTATTGTAAGTATCATTTTTGGGCTTATTCATACTGATACCAGTGTCTACACCGGAAGCTACTAACCCTATCCCGGTTTCCATTGCACCAAGTGCCCCTAGCCCAATATTTTTTGCAGTATTTCCAATAGATGCTTTTCCATTTTGTTCTACATCAATAACGAATGCAGTTAGTGTCCCAAGAACAGGTCCAACTGCAGGTATAGTACCTCCTAAAAAGCATATAACATCATCGCGTTTTTGAAGATCATGTATGTCGTCAAGAGAAAAAGTATGTGCTATATCAGTTGATACTCTTGTGGTTCTATCGCTGCTTGCAAAAGCATAGTCTTCCACATCGATACCATTTTTCATTTGAATTTCTTGTATAGCTCTTATGGTTGCATCCATACCTGACAGATTGTTCTTTGATTTGTAATCATCGAACAAATTCCTCAATGCTAGGATAGTGTCTGAGTCAGTTTGTGATAGTTTAGTTTCACCCGTCCCCTCACTACCATTAGTTAAATCATCCCAAGAAGATGAATATTTTATATCATTATTGCCTAAAATCGAACGTAACAGATCTAATTTATTAGCATGTACTTCTAGTTCATTATTTAGTACTGAACCACCTATTTCTTTAACTACAGCATCAGCACCATACCAAATTTTTTGATGACATTTTAATTCTTTTTCTTCCTCTATTGTATTCCACTCTATCTCAATACTTCCTGCTGATATTTTTATAGCCTCTTGATTTGATTTTGCTAACTCTGCTGCTGTTACCGTTTCATCATATTTTTCTACTCCAGTACCAATTCTTTCTTTTGTATTATAATCATTTCTATAAATTTCTGTAATTTTATAGTACGTTCATATGTATATATTATTCTACTACCATTGTCATCTTTAATTGCTTTATTCCAATCACCATATTCAGTATGTGTATCGGCAAGATAATATGTCTTTGGTCGTAATTTTCTCATCAACTCAGCATTTTGATGTGCTATGTTTTGCTTTTCTGTATACTTTCCTGTTTCTAAGAATTCATCTTCATCCTCAAACCATATTTTACTCATACTTGATATTTCACTATCCACTTCTGACCTTGACATAGCTAATATCTTTGATTCTGTATATACCGCTAAGTGTCCTGTAGGGTCTACATAGTTTACTGGGTTGTTTAATGCATATGCATATTGGTTAAGTGATTGTGGATTTGATATATCACCTCTATAGGTGTCTTCTGTCATAAATCTTCCTACATTTGGATTATACCATCTTGCATTCATATATACAAGTGATGCTTTACCATCATATAGATGTCCTGTATAGCCTCTTAAGTTATATGGTGATGTTATGCCTGTTTGTATGTTTCCAAATACGTCATATCTATAGTCTTCTATCTTGTCTCCATGTCTATCTCTTAAGGCTGTTGTTGATGATAATCCATCAAATTCATAGTACATTAGCCCGCCATTTGTATTTATTGTTTCTTCTTTTGATGGTGATATTCTTCCTTTTAGTCCAAACATCTTTTGTTGTGTACCTAAATTGTACACCTTTAAGGGGTCACTCCAAACCGTCCCTATGTTTTCCCAAGGTGGTAACTGAGGATTTCTTCATTTTCCTTGATTTGTTTTTTATGCGGTTTATAATACAATTTTAATCCTTTTGTACGGTCTTATTTTGGTGTACGTACATGGAATTTCATATATTTTTCAGGTGGGGCTAACAATGGTAACATTTATAGTAGTTGTGGTATTGGTTTCACTAGGCACTGGGTACTCCGCCCCAATAAAAAGGTGATGGAGTGCAATTACTCCATCACCTTTTTATTGACAACTATCAATTAATGAAATAGATATTTGTATATAGAATATTGTTTGCTTTCAGGGAAAGACTAAACCTGAACTCACATTCTCCTTTGAAAGCTGAATAAAGCCTTTTAAGATACGTCATTTCATCATTGAGTTTATGGCTTTCTACTGACTTTCCCAATGTGCCGATAAAAACATCCTTATTTTTTGATTTATAACTCTCGTTGATTAGCAACATGCTGTTCATGATTTCAAGAATCAATACGTCTTTTTTTGTCAAACAAGAATTTTTACTTATCCTATTCTTGAATGAATCAACTAAAGCAGAAGACAGCACATGTTCTTTCGACAATAACCCAAAGGACTCTTTTATCAATTCTTTCAAGTCATTCTCAAAATCATCAGCACTAAGAACTACTTTATATGTCTCTATATAGTTTGTATCTCCTTTTAATTGACTCCAGAATCTATTAAACATACCTATTACATAAACATTCTCATCTTCTGTCAGATTTGATACGTCTTCTACATCCTCTTCCATATCCTTCAATTCTATAAGTATGTCATTTGCGAGTCTATATTTTAAGAAGTCATATTCGTTTGAATCAAATATTTCATCAAAAACAGCATTTGCCCATTTTACAATTTCCACTAAGGAAATTTTATCTTTAAGAAACAACTCAACTTTATCTAATAATTCATTGTAATAATTAATAATTTCAGCCCCTTTCTATGGTAAAATATCGAGATATTCTCGCGTACCATCGATAACTCTAAATATTTTTTCTCCTATAACTGTACCATCATCAATGTTCTTTACAAAATGATACTCAATTCTTACTCCATCAGATTTGAAACTTTGAATACCTTTCTTCCAACTATCAATGTTGAAATCATCATAGCCTAAATCTTTCGCCATTCTTGCATAATTGCCATTAGGGTCTTTAAGAGTTTTCAATTTATCCTCAACTTTCTTATAGTTGCTAAATAAATCACTCTTTGAAATCTTGTTAGCAAGTTTACCCGTCCCCTCACTACCACTAGTTAAATTATCCCAAGAGGCGGACATTACATTTTTTCCACCATGAATACTTAATGCTCCAGAAGCTAGTCCACTTACTGAAATTGATATTGCGGGCTCGGCAATAGCTTCTCTACCAGTTAATTTGGCAATGGAACCTCCAAATCCTACTAATGCTGAAGTTCCTAGTTTAATACCCCCCCAAAAATGTTTCGGCTGCACCAAGTCCTAATGATATTACATCTCCAACTTTTTTACCAACATTATAACATCCATCGTATGTAACATTTGGTGCTATTATATTAGATTCAAATGATTGTAACCCTTGTGACATACCTGACGAATATTTTTCATCATTTTTGCCTACAGTTGAACGTAACAAATCTAATTTATTAGCATGTACTTCTAGTTCATTATTTAGTACTGAACCACCTATTTCTTTAACTACAGCATCAGTACCATACAAATTTTTTTGATGACATTTTAATTCTTTTTCTTCCTCTATTGTATTCCACTCTAAATCAATACTTCCCGCTGATATTTTTATAGGTGTTATATTGTCAGTTTTGAATATATTTTGTAGTTAGCCAATTTTAACCATGAAACAAAACCCACTTTTAAATAGATTCAGACAATACCTTTTGACTTATCATGTGACTTAATATTATTTAATATTTCTTTCTTCAATAAGCATATTAATATTCTCTAGCCACTCTTCATCATCTTCCTTTTTTGCATCCTCTGCAGATTTTTTTATATAGTTATCAACAATTGTACTCTCACTTTCTTTCAGCATATTATATATTTTAATTGCCCCTGGCCAATTCATGTCCTGTAGCCATTTTAATAATTCACTGATAATTGGAATACATTTGTTAACACCAATATTAACTATTACTTCCGCAGAATTTTCCCAATGAAATTTGCTCAATGGTTGTACAAGCAAATGCAATGATTCATCAGAAATTTTACCCAGTTCGACTTTTGCAGCTGCAATATCATCTTCATCATTGTTCCAATTTAGTCTATCAATAATTGTTATCCAATCCATATACCCTCCTATGGTTTTACTTTAGTCGATATTGCTTGTAGTATCGACTACGTAATCCCCATCTCTAAATTCATCAAATTTGTATAATGAATCATTAAAGTCAATATCATTCGAAGATTCATCAAAAATATTAATTTTATTGTATATGCATCCTAGAAAGATGGCTAAAAGTATCAGCAAAAAACGTATAATGATTCCTTTTTTCATTTTGCACCTCATTATTTACCTATTTTTTCTTGTTAATCAAATACATAATTTTTAATGTAATTACCTGCTATGTCTAATAGTGATATGGCATACGGAGTCTTACCTTCATGGAATGACTCAGTTCTAACATCTACAGCTAGTACTGTAAGCACCTTTCCGATATCATTTTACCAAGCAATAAAACTTCTTCCTAAAACATCATCAACAGACTTGAATTCTACTTTTTCAAAATTACTACCTTTACAATTATTATATACCTTATCTAATATCTTTCTGGACTTGCTATAAAATTCAATATATATCGAATCCGTACATAAAAATACTATTTCACAACTGCTTTCCAAAAAATCTTTTAATGTATTTATTTCAACACGCTCTTTATCAAGAGGATATGCTTTTATATCAGAAAATATCATATAATAACTTTCTCTTGATATACATTTGATAAATTCTTCTGCATTTAAAACGTCTGCTCCAAAAAAGTTTCCTTTCATTTTATCATTCTCAGAGTATAAAAAATCATCGGCATTTATCTCCCAAACATAATTAAACAAATCAATACCATTAAAAATTTTATTTAAATAATTACTATATCCATTTTTAACCTTAATATCTAAGCAAATCAAGTATATTCACCTCGTTTTTTTAATTACACTTAAAATAACTTAATCCGTTTTTTGGTTGTCTGGTCTGTAAATGCCTGGTATTACCATATCTTGCCATTATGTCATTTGTGTCTGTCTATCCTCTTCTTTAACAATTCGTAGCGCATATACACCAATGTTTTCAGGACTAACCGTGTCTTCAGTATACTCTAGAATAAATACAACATAATCATCCTCACTTGTTTTAACTTCATAAAATGATTTTATTTCTATTGTTATTTTATCTTGGTCTTTTTCTCTATCGACAATAGGTCCAGAGTACTTTTCCCAAGAAACTACATCACCTCTAAAGAAATCGAATAAATATTCCATTTCAATGTCAAAATCTTTATCTTCATTCATTACTTGTTTAGAAAAAATGTCTTTAAAACTTTGTTCATCTTTATCGACGATACCCTTGAGTAATTTTTCTAAGGTATTGTCTGCTAATTGTTCGTTACTAGGAATATCAGTTGAATCTTGGTTTATATCATCCTTCGAACACGACACCATTACTATTATACTTAAACTCAATATAATTAAAAAACATTTCTTTTTCATTTTATCCTCCCATTAATTAAACGTAAGTGTTGCGGTCTTATTATCGTAATCAAATACCCATCTCTTATCAATACCATCATATGCTTTTGCAAAATCATTGAATAAAGTTGTTTTGTTCTCAAACGATACCTTATAAGTCGCAGTCAAGTAACTAGCTTTTAAATCTTTGATTTCTGGATTAAAACTTGTAATCCACCACTGCTTCTCTTGTGAACTATATTGCGCAATTGGATTTCCAGCTTTATCTTCCAGTTCCATCGACATAGTCAAGGCAAGACTTGTATCTACGAGCCAGTCATCTTCAAAAGGTGTCGTATAATTAATTATGCCCATCAAAACTGATTTATTAGAATAAAGTCCTAATTCTGCACCCATTCCTAAATTAATATAATCTCCTTTCCATGCCCAAAATTTATATTCCCTATCACCAGAAGTAAAAGGAAACTCTGCATCAAGCATGCTAGTAGAATAATCAAATATAATATCATATAATTCATTGTATCCAGCTATTTATTGCCAGGCATTAGTCTTTGCATGATAAACTCCATTTCCATCTTCAAACATACATAATGCCGCTGCCCCATATGCATCTGTTGCATCATCACCCGTCCCCTTAGATGTAAAACTGTTGCTATTATTATACCAAATTATAGTAATCATTTCACTACAGAATTTAGATTATGCAGTGTGATTTATCTTTGTTATCAACAAGAAACCCATGGCATAACTATGAATGTCAAACCATGGGCATATGATTAAATTATGTTGTCAGTTACTTACATCTTTTGCAGTGAGACTTACTCAACGACTTCAATCTCATTACTGGATGCAACCACCTGAGCTATAGTTTCACCTGTTTCTTTTTTTGATACTTCTACTTCATAGTTACCATTAGGGTACACCTCAATGATGTATCCTGTTGTTCCAACGAAAACTCCTTCTGCTGAGAACTTATCCATTACAAATTTTACTTTGTCATATTCTTTCATTTGCCCTCCTATTTTGTGAATCCTGAAAATGGTGTATTTAACTTGATTGAACCGTCTTCGAGAATCATCCATCCAGTTTTTAGGTAACTTGTACTTCCAGTAGCATCACCTATTCCTGGTAGTTCGATTTCTATGTTTATTCTTTGTCCATAGTTATCTAATTTACCAAGTGTATAATCACCATTTGCAAACTTTTTGGCTGCTTGGTTTTGGTATAACTTTACCAAATCATCTGCATGTTCTTTACCATACCCAAGGTTTTTGAAGACAACATCTTTACCATGGTCTGCTCCATCCTTGAATATGTACTCAGAGAATTTTCTTACGTCAACGTCAGCTTTACTCATCCCCTTTGTAATATCATCAATAGAACCACTTACAATTCTTAATGCATCTCCAGAATAGTCAAGTATTGTATCTCCATGAACCAAATACTTAATACCTTTTGCCGCTTCATCTGCCCAAGGAACAATAACTGATATAAGCAAACCACCCTCTGTAAGTGTTCTATCAAGCTCACTTAATTCCTCACCAGTGAATAAATTTGTATTCGTTTTTAATTCATATACATCTAATATAGACCCCACAATAGGCGTTGCTCTAATAGTATATTGTCCAACAGGTGTGCTGAAAAATTTTTGCCAGCTCATAGCACTTCGCATGCCTCCCATTGCTTGGTTAATATATCCTTGTGGTATACCCATAGATTTCATATATAAATATGCATATGCTTCTGTTGCCGAACCATACTGCTCTGTCAATTGTTCAATCAATTCATTTTCTATCAAATACTGTAATTGATTTTGAGTATCTTCAGTTAAGTTATTAGAACTATTCCCAGCTGTACTTTTATCAGGTTCCGTTTTATATATTTTCTCATTCCACTCTAAATCAATACTTCCTACTGATCTTTTTATAGCCTCTTGATTTCCTTGTGCTAACTCTGCTGCTGTTACTGTTACATCATATTTTTCTACTCCAGTACCAATTCTTTCTTTTGTATTATAATCATTTCTATAAATTTCAGTAATTTTTACAGTTCGTTCATATGTATATATTATTCTACTACCATTGTCATCTTTGATTGCTTCATTCCAATCACCATATTCAGTATGTGTATCGTCAAGATAATATGTATATGGACGTAACTCTCTCATCAACTCAGCATTTTGATGTGCTATGTTTTGCTTTTCTGTATGCTTTCCTGTTTCTAAGAAAATATCATAATCCTCAAACCATATGTCACTCATACTTGATATTTCACTATTCACTTCTGACCTTGACATAGCTAATATCATTGATTTTGTATATACCGCTAAATGTCCTGTAGGGTCTACATAGTTTACTGGGTTATTTAATGCATATGCATATTGGTTTAATGATTGTGGATTTAATATATCACCTCTATAGGTGTCTTCTGTCATAAATCTTCCTACATTTGGATTATACCATCTTGCATTCATATATACAAGTGATGCTTTATCATCATATAGATGTCCTGTATAGCCTCTTAAATTATATGGTGATGTTATGCCTGTTTGTATGTTTCCAAATACATCATATCTATAGTCTTCTATCTTGTCTCCATGTCTATCTCTTAATGCTGTTGTTGATGATAATCCATCAAATTCATAGTACATTAGCCCACCATTTGTATTTATTGTTTCTTCTTTTGATGGTGATATTCTTCCTTTTAGTCCAAACATCTTTTGTGCTACTACTTCTCCATTTGCATAGTAGTATTCATTCATTGGCGAACCTTTTTCTGAATATACTTTATGTTGAACATTTGATGTACCTATATAGTCATATTTTTCTATTTCTATATTTAAATTTGGCAGTTCTGGTCCTTCTTGTCCTGGTTGTCCTCCTAATTTTTTGTATACTCCATATGCTTTTGCATTTTCATTGCCTATTAGGCCTTTTGGTATTTCTTTTTGTTTGTCATTTTTGTTATTCTTTCCGTTATTATTCTTTCCGTTATTATTTGAGTTGCCTGGAGCACTGTCATTGCTTGTATTTGACTTAAATTCTTCCATTAATTTAAGTCCATTTTCATTGTACTCAGCTACTAATTTAGGGTCATATTCTGCTACTTCTCTTGATACTAATCTTCCTATTCCATCATATTTATATGATGAATATGTACCATTGTCATTTAGTGTTCCTGTTAGCTGATTTGCTCCATTGTATGTGTATTCAACTTTTTCTTCTGGTGATTCTGATAGCATCAAGTTACCTGAAAGGCAATTGTTGAGACAATCTGTTGCTGAAAGTTTTTTCAGTCAATTTAAATGTGAAAGTAATGAAAAATAAAATAAGATATCCTCAAGATATAATTAATGTTACAGAGGAATATATTGAGTACTATACAAATTTTTGTCCACAAAAGAAATTAGGTGGAATGACCCCTATTTCATATAGAAATGCTTATAATATAGTTTTAAAAAATATATTATATTATTTGAACCTAAATTGTACACCTTTAAAGGGTCACTCCACTATTGACAAAGAACCAGAAAAATCCCCAGATACACGGTGGCAACTGAGGATTAGGTTTTCAGTATTTATTTTTTCTAGGGTTTATAATACCTTTCTACCCCTTTCGTATGGTTATACTGTGATGTGCGTACAAGGAATTTCAAAAATTTTTCAGGCAGGGCTAACGAGGGTAACCTTTATAGTAATTGTTGTATTGGTTTCGCTAAGCACTGAGTACCACGCCTATAAAAACAACTGAATTACATGAACTCCACACTTATCCTATCTACTTCAACTTCCACAAATTTGTTAATCAAATACTCATATTCTTCAAATATTTCATCTTGAAAAACTACCCCAGCATCCAATATACCGCCTTCTTTAAGTATTCCTCGGATTAAATATTTAAACGAACTATTCAATGGTTTCAATCCTTTAATTACAGCTACTGATTCAGCAATTTTGAAGTCATCTAAGATGGTTATTCCTACCAAAACGTCATAATGATTACCTACTTCCAGCTGATATGGAATAATACTAGCAAAACCTGTGAATTCAACATCTCCAATTCTCAGTTCTACTTCTTCTTCAATAATTTCACTTACCCCTGTTAATAATGCTGTTTGTTTCATTTTTTCACCTCATTCTAATCCAGTGGATTAATAACTTGTATATTCTCTCCATTTAACATCTTCCAGAACGTTTTGCCACTTTCAACATGATATGTTGTAATTTCGCCTAAATTATTGGTACCTACAAATTCAAACTTAGCACCACCTTTACTATTGTTGCCCATAAATCTTAGATACCCTGTCCTGATTTCATCTTTGTATGTGTACGAAACTTTTGTACCATTTTGCATAACATCTTGTGCCCCCTCTAAGAATTCATCCGCATTCTTGTAAATACCTTTGAACTCGTCACCATGTTTAGCAAAATGACTAGCTAATTTTTCAGCACTTGCAAAGTTAGCTTTACTCATCCCCTTAAACAAGTACCTTGTACTATCAATTAAGCCACCAAGCATTTCTCCACCAACATATGCCAAAGACATATCTAATGCTATTTTTGCTACTTCTCGATCACTAGGATTTATTGCACTAAGATAACTATTAGTAGCATAATTTAATCTATTTTCCCAAACAATGGATATTGCTTTTCCATATGCTTTAATCTTAACAAACCAGTTGTTACTATCCATTTCATTACTTACTTTTTCAATCTCTTCATCTACATAAATTTCAGTAACATATTCTGGATTCAATTGTTCAAAAACAGTAGCTCCACTGTCTTTTCTAGTTTTATAATTATCCAAGTCATCCAAGTTAAGAAAATCTAATTCGTTAGGTTCCGTTTCATATATTTTCTCATTCCACTCTAAATCAATACTTCCTACTGATCTTTTTATAGCCTCTTGATTTCCTTGTGCTAACTCTGCTGCTGTTACTGTTACATCATATTTTTCTACTCCAGTACCAGGTATTTCTTTTGTATCATAATCATTTTTATAAATTTTTGTAATTGTTACAGTACGTTCATATGTATATATTATTCTACTACCATTGTCATCTTTGATTGCTTCATTCCAATCACCATATTTAGTATTTGTATCGGCAAGATAATATGTCTTTGGTCGTAATTTTCTCATCAACTCAGCATTTTGGTGTGCTATGTTTTGCTTTTCTGTATGCTTTCCTGTCTCTTTGAAAATATCATAATCCTCAAACCATATTTTACTCATACTTGATATTTCACTATCCACTTCTGACCTTGACATAGCTAATATCTTTGATTCTGTATATACCGCTAAGTGTCCTGTAGGGTCTACATAGTTTACTGGGTTATTTAATGCGTATGCATATTGGTTTAATGATTGTGGATTTGATATATCACCTCTATAGGTGTCTTCTGTCATAAATCTTCCTACATTTGGATTATACCATCTTGCATTCATATATACAAGCGATGCTTTATCATCATATAGATGTCCTGTATAGCCTCTTAAGTTATATGGTGATGTTATGCCTGTTTGTATGTTTCCAAATACATCATATCTATAGTCTTCTATCTTGTCTCCATGTCTATCTCTTAATGCTGTTGTTGATGATAATCCATCAAATTCATAGTACATTAGCCCACCATTTGTATTTATTGTTTCTTCTTTTGATGGTGATATTCTTCCTTTTAGTCCAAACATCTTTTGTGCTACTACTTCTCCATTTGCATAGTAGTATTCATTCATTGGCGAACCTTTTTCTGAATATACTTTATGCTGAACATTTGATGTACCTATATAGTCATATCTTTCTATTTCTACGTCTATTTTAGGCAACTCTAGTCCTTCTGGTCCTTCTTGTCCTGTTTGTCTTTCTAATTTTTTGTATACTCCATATGCTTTTGCATTTTCATTGCCTATTAGACCTTTTGGTATCTCTTTTTGTTTGTTATTCTTAGCGTTATTATTCTTTCCTTTGTTATTTGAGTTGCCTAGAGCACTGTCATTGCTTGTATTTGACTTAAATTCTTCCATTAGTTTAAGTCCATTTTCATTGTACTCAGCTACTAATTTAGGGTCATATTCTGCTACTTCTCTTGATACTAATCTTCCTATTCCATCATATTTATATGATGAATAGGTACCATTGTTATTTAGTGTTCCTGTTAGCTGATTTGCTCCATTGTATGTGTATTCAACCTTTTCTTATGGTGATTCTGATAGTATAAAGTTCCCTGAAAGGCAATTGTTGGGACAATGCTGTTGCTGAAAGTTTTTTCAGTCACTTTAAATGTGAAAGTAATGAAAAATGAAATAAGATATTCTCAAGATGTAATTAATGTTACAGAGGAATATATTGAGTACTATACAAATTTTTGTCCACAAAAGAAATTAGGTGGAATAACCCCTATTTCATATAGAAACGCTAATAATATAGTTTTAAAAAATCTATTATATTATGTGTACCTAAATTGTACACCTTTAAGCAGTCACTCCAAACCGTCCCTATGTTTTTTCCTACCTTTCCGTTTGGAATAGATGGGTGTTGTTTGGAAGTGATTGCAAAATGTTAGTTCTGAAGTAAGATTTTTTCTAGTAAATAGAAAGAAAGCCATGGAATGACTGAGATTGTCTATTCCATAGCTTTTGTTTTGAATTATGTTGTGAGAAAAATAATACTTATGCAGTCAGATGGTTTACTCCGATTCATTGTCAAACTTAGTTGCAATTATAATATCAGGCTGACTAATATCCCAGTTTTCATCCCAGTCACGAAGGTGCGAATGACACATTTCTGTCTCTCCTACCACATTACTATGACTTTCCACCACATTCTGTAAAAAACTTACTAAATTTTTTAGCTCATTAATATTTGACATGATAGATATTTCATTTAACTCAATCATATCCTCGTTATTTTTTTCATATCCGTATATTTTCATAATTATTCTCCAATCAGCCACCCATTTTTAAGTAGCCATTTTATCGTTTTATTACTTGGATCAGGGACACCTTTATGTGCATCGTGGATTGTGCCATCTACGTTCATTGATGTGCCATCCTTAAAATGAACATGTGGCTTCTGTCCTGGAACATGAGGTTTATCAACCCTATCTACTTCTCTCGGTGCTTGACCTTTCTCAACTTGCCTTTGAAGTTGTGACTGACTAGTTGGGTCAGTTTTACCCGTCCCCTCACTACCACTAGTTAAATTATCCCAAGAAGCTGACACTACACCTAGTCCACCATGAATACTTAATGCTCCAGAAGCTAGTCCACTTACTGAAATTGATATTGCGGGCTCGGCAATAGCTTCTCTACCAGTTAATTTGGCAATGGAACCTCCAAATCCTACTACTGCTGAAGCTCCTGTTTTAATAACTCCCCATCCTGTTTCGGCTAAACCAAGTCCAAATGATATTACATCTCCAACTTTTTTACCAACATTATAACATCCATCGTATGTAACATTTGGTACTATTATATTAGATTCAAATGATTGTAACCCTTGTGACATACCTGATGAATATTTTTCATCATTTTTGCCTACAGTTGAACGTAACTGGTCTAATTGAATAGCATGTGCTTGTAGTTCATTATTTGCTACTGAATCACCTATTCCTTTAACTACATCAACAGCACCGTACCAAATTTTTTGATACCATTTTAATTCTTTATCTTCCTCTATTGTATTCCACTCTAGTTCAGCACTTCCTACTATACTTTCTATCGCTTCTTGATTTTCTTGTGCTATTTCTTTTGCTGTTACCGTTACATCATATTTCTCTACTCCAGTACCGGGTATTTCTTTTGTTTCATAATCATTTTTATAAATTTCTGTAATTTTTACAGTACGTTCATATGTATATATTATTCTACTACCATTGTCATCTTTGATTGCTTCACTCCAATCACCATATTCAGTATGTGTATCGTCAAGATAATATGTATATGGACGTAACTCTCTCATCAGTTCAGCATTTTGATGTGCTATGTTTTGCTTTTCTGTATGCTTTCCTGTTTCTAAGAAAATATCATAATCCTCAAACCATATGTCACTCATACTTGATATTTCACTATTCACTTCTGACCTTGACATAGCTAATATCATTGATTTTGTATATACTGCTAAGTGTCCTGTAGGGTCTACATAGTTTACTGGGTTGTTTAATGCATATGCATATTGGTTAAGTGATTGTGGATTTGATATATCACCTCTATAGGTGTCTTCTGTCATAAATCTTCCTACATTTGGATTATACCATCTTGCATTCATATATACAAGTGATGCTTTATCATCATATAGATGTCCTGTGTAGCCTCTTAAGTTGTATGGTGATGTTATACCTGTTTGTATGTTTCCAAATACGTCATATCTATAGTCTTCTATCTTGTCTCCATGTCTATCTCTTAAGGCTGTTGTTGATGTTAAGCCATCAAATTCATAGTACATTAATCCGCCATTTGTATTTATTGTTTCTTCTTTTGATGGTGATATTCTTCCTTTTAGTCCAAACATCTTTTGTGCTACTACTTCTCCATTTGCATAGTAGTATTCATTCATTGGCGAACCTTTTTCTGAATATACTTTATGTTGAACATTTGATGTGCCTATATAGTCATATCTTTCTATTTCTACGTCTAATTTAGGTAACTCTAGTCCTTCTTGTCCTGTTTGTCCTTCTAATTTTTTGTATACTCCATATGCTTTTGCATTTTCATTGCCTATTAGGCCTTTTGGTATTTCTTTTTGTTTGTCATTTTTGTTATTCTTTACGTTATTATTCTTTTCGTTATTATTTGAGTTGCCTGGAGCACTGTCATTGCTTGTATTTGACTTAAACTCTTCCATTAATTTAAGTCCATTTTCATTGTACTCAGCTACTAATTTAGGATCATATTCTGCTACTTCTCTTGATACTAATCTTCCTAGTCCATCATATTTATATGATGAATATGTACCATTTTAATTTAGTGTTCCTGTTAGCTGATTTGCTCCATTGTATGTGTATTCATAGTTTGATCTTTCACCTTCTGAATTTAACTCAGATATTATGTCTCCATTTACAACTCCAGCTGTTTTTATATTTTGTCAATCAAAAGAACCTTCCCTATGTTTTCACGGGTTTTTCAGACCCTCCTGCTATTTTGATTCTGTCTCTACCCAGGTTGATAACTGATTCACTCATGTATTCTTTATCGATGAGAAAATCTTTGAAGGATTGGATGCTGTTGAGCTTTTTATTGATGGTGGTTGGTTCATAGGAATTTTCCAACAAGTGGTTTTTGTAGCTTATGACGGTGAATCTATTCAGTGTAGCTTCAAAGGTAATATCTCTTTCAGCAAGAAACCTGATGAACCCCTTGATATCGCCAGTGTAGCTTTCAACTGTTTTTATCTGATTTGCCTTTTTCTGTCAGGTACTCTCCAAAGTTTTTGATGTAATCCATTTTCACTCCTTTCATTGCATGACAAAGAGACTACCTGTCGTAACAAGTAATCCCTCGTGTTTTACGTTTTATAATGTTTTTTGTATTCGTACCGTGGTTGATTCAGATTTGTGATTTAGAACTGATTTTACCTACTTTCCTCCCCGAATAGGTAAGTGTCAGCTTCAAGTGACTGCAGAATGATTATTATGTAGACAGATTTCCTTCTTCAAACGAAAAGAAACCCATGGTATGACTGGGATTGTCGAAACCATGGGCTGTGTGTTTAGTTATGTTGCTAGTTTTTAAGTAATTATGAAGTGAGCTGTAAAATTATTTCCATTGAAATTCCTTTACAAAATCATCGTAGCAATTATTGCACACCCAATGGTATTCATCAATTGTTGCATATGCCACATCGCCTTTTTTGAGTTCGTCCCAACAAAATGCACAGTGATTATGTGCTTCTAGTTCATAAACCATTTTATTCAGTTTAACCCCTTGAAGATAATTCTTTTGATTTGTTATTCTCCAATCATTTTCAGACATAGTTCTTTCTCCTTCTTCTACTTTGGTATGATACTTCCATCTGGATTGACTCTAAACTGCCTACCATCTGGTCCTTTATAATCCCAATGTGGTCCAATCGGTTCAGGATGGTCCAAATCAGGATGTAATGATTCACCCGTTTTTGGATTATACCAACTCCCTTTACCTGTTTCTGGTCCACCAGAACCTCTCCATTCCCAGTCCTCACCTGGTGATTCAGTCGGGTCATCTCCAGGATACTCAACTTCTGGAAGTTCAACTTCATTATTATCATCGGAATTTTCTGTAACTGCTTCATAGATTCTCATACCACCATAGATAAGTACACCACCAATCAATATAAATGGTATGGCAACATCATCTACTACTCCAACCCCAGTAGCATCGTCTGCAACTAAACTACCTGATAAAACAAGCACTCCTGCACCAAAACCACTACTCTTTCTAATCTCAGGTTGTTCAATCTCAAATGAGTAGCACTCAACATCTTGACTCGTCCCCTCACTACCACTAGTTAAATCATCCCAAGAAGATGAATAATTTATATCATAATTGCCTAAAATTGAACGTAACAGGTCTAATCTATCATGTTTTCGCAGTTCATTTTCCAAATCTCTTTGATGACATTTCAAGTCTTTTTCTTCCTCTATTGTATTCCACTCTATATCAATACTTCCTGCTGATATTTTTATAGCCTCTTGATTTGATTTCGCTAACTCTGCTGCTGTTACTGTTACATCATATTTTTCTACTCCAGTACCGGGTATTTCTTTTGTATCATAATCATTTTTATAGATTTTTGTAATTTTTACAGTACGTTCATACGTATATATTATTCTACTACCATTGTCATCTTTGATTGCTTCATTCCAATCACCATATTCAGTATGTGTATCGTCAAGATAATATGTCTTTGGTCGTAACTCTCTCATCAACTCAGCATTTTGATGTGCTATGTTTTGCTTTTCTGTATGCTTTCCTGTTTCTAGGAAAATATCATAATCCTCAAACCATATTTTACTCATACTTGATATTTCACTATCCACTTCTGACCTTGACATAGCTAATATCATTGATTTTGTATATACTGCTAAGTGTCCTGTAGGGTCTACATAGTTTACTGGGTTATTTAATGCGTATGCATATTGGTTTAGTGATTGTGGATTTGATATATTACCTCTATAGGTGTCTTCTGTCATAAATCTTCCTACATTTGGATTATACCATCTTGCATTCATATATACAAGTGATGCCTTATCATCATATAGATGCCCTGTATAGCCTCTTAAGTTGTATGGTGATTTTATACCTGTTTGTATGTTTCCAAATACATCATATCTATAGTCTTCTATCTTGTCTCCATGTCTATCTCTTAAGGCTGTTGTTGATGATAATCCATCGAATTCATAATACATTAATCCGCCATTTGTATTTATTGTTTCTTCTTTTGATGGTGATATTCTTCCTTTTAGTCCAAACATCTTTTGTTGTGTACCTAAATTGTACACCTTTAAGGGGTCACTCCAAACCGTCCCTATGTTTCTTCCTACCTTTCCGTTGGAAATAGATGGGTGTTAGCTCAAAGTAACTGCAGAACTTATATTATGTAGTGTGATATTTCTCTGCAAACGAAAAGAAAGCCATGGAACGATTAGATTTGTCTACTCCATGGCTTTTGCGCTGAATTATACAGTTGGTTTCTATCTAATTATACAGTCAGTCAGTGTAATCTCTGGTTCCCATTCTGAAATTACTTCAATAACGTAATTCATAGTAACTATAACAAAGTGTTTCATGTCTAAATAGTCATAGATTCCCGAACCAATTTTTTCAATAAATCGACCATACTCACCATCATTAATCAGATAAATAATATTTTTAAATTTCTCGCCTTTTAGGCGTTTAATCTCATCCCGATTAAATAAATCACCCAAAATTATTCCTTCATCTAATACTCTCAAGGCAGTAATTGCACCAAAGTCAAGCGTTACAACTACTTCTGCACTTCTTAATTTTACAATCAATCCATCCTCTTCATTTTGAGTAATAAATGATTGATAATTCCCTGCTGGGATTGTTCCTGTAAAAATTTCATTCCATTTTTCCATCATATTATCTCCTATCTAATAGCGAATCTTATATATTTTCTTATTAGATATTTTAATTTCTAGTGTTGCTCCACCAGTTGCACTACCTGGTCTTGCAACAACTTTAGTCCCATTGCTCAATATTCCTACTTTTCCAGGACCATATTGCGTCTGGATGTTTGTTACATCTGATGGGTTCAAGCTTTCAAAATCACTTAGTGTTTGCTCGTAACCTCCACTTTTTTCAAAGTTTCTTGCTACTCCGGCGCCATTAGTTGTTTCGTTAGCACTTCCGATTATGTCATCAACAGTTTTACCCGTCCCCTCACTACCACTAATTAAATTATCCCAAGAAGCGAACATTACATCTAGTCCACCATGAGTACTTAATGCTCCAGAAGCTAAGTATTCTGTTGAAACTGCCATCACTGGCACGCCAATAATTGCTCCTCCACCAGTTAATGTAGCGGTAAAACCTTCAACTTCTCCTACTACTCCAGCTCCTATTTTAGCAACTCCAAATACTGTTTCGGCTACACCAAGTTCAAATGATATTACATCTCCAATTTTTTTACCAACATTATAACATCCATCGTATGTAACATTTGGTGCTATTATATTAGATTCAAATGATTGTAAACCTTGTGACATACCTGACGAATATTTTTCATCATTATAGCCTACAGTTGAACGTAACTGATCTAATTGATTAGCATGTGCTTGTAGTTCATTATTTGCTACTGAATCACCTATTCCTTTAAATACATCACCAGTACCATACCAAATTTTTTGATACCATTTTAATTCTTTATCTTCCTCTATTGTATTCCACTCTAGTTCAGCACTTCCTACTATACTTTCTATTGCTTCTTGATTTTCTTGTGCTATTTCTTTTGCTGTTACTGTTACATCATATTTCTCTACTCCAGTACCGGGTATTTCTTTTGTTTCATAATCATTTTTATAAATTTTTGTAATTGTTACAGTACGTTCATATGTATATATTATTCTACTACCATTGTCATCTTTAATTGCTTCATTCCAATCACCATATTTAGTCTCTGTATCGGCAAGATAATATGTATATGGACGTAATTTCCTCATCAAGTTTGCAATTATCTTCATCAATTTTAATCAACAAATGCATATGATTATCCATAATACAATAAGCAATTATACAAAATTATAGTTCTTCTCTTATTTCTTTTAATATTTCTAGAATTTTATTTTTGTATATAGAACTCATAAATATTTTCTCTTTATTTATTCCTCTTATCATTATGTGATATATTCCAGTAGAACTTTTTACCCGTGCTTGTCTTGGCATATTTCACCTCAATCCTTTATTGTTTTATTATATTATGTGTACCTAAATTGTACACCTTTAAGGGGTCACTCCAAACCGTCCCTATGTTTTTCAACATACTTTTTTTGTTCTTTAAATAGCCTCTTATTCTCTCTACCCGCTACATGTTCCACTATAGTTTTTAGATAATTAAGCCAAAAAAGACAGCTAATGTCCATAATAAAACTACAGCATTTATTAATATTCCCAAAACTGTAAATAATTTATTCTTCTCCTTATGAAACAGTCCAATAATTCCTAACATTAAGCCTAATGGTTTCGTAATCAATTCTACTTTACTTCCAATATTGAGTATCTGAACTTGCATAAATAACATTTCTCCAAACTTGTGGTTTAAGTACGAATATAGGGCCAAATAAATTGCGACTGAAAGTAGCACATTAAATATACCTAATACAAATGAAATCAGCCCTGTTATTGAGTAATTATGCTTATTTGACATATTAATTATCAACTCCCTAAATCATAATATTTTTATCCTTTAATCGGTACAAATGGAAGTTGAACAAACCATATAAACAAGAGCATTAGCACCCCAAGTAAAATTGCCTGCCAACTGTTTAAGTCAAATCTGACAATTGCATAAATCATAGCAATTATCTCTAATAAATACAGAAGTGTATGCCATAGTGGTAGCTTAATTGTTCCTCCACATTCGTTGCAATAATATGTATATCTGTAATCTACTAACTTTATTTTTTGCCAATATGATATAGTATACTTGCTGCAATTAGGGCATTTATATTTTGAATATCTTTTCAAAAAGTTCATTGTACACCTTCCTTTACTTATAACCGTCTTTTTTCCATTTTGATTTTATTATATTGTCATATGACCCATATGAACCAGGCGAATCATATGGTCCAAACTGTTCATATGAAATTATTTTATCATCCCGAACATATACTTGTATTGTAGCAACATCCAGTCCCTGATTCGTCTCAGTTCTTAATAGAATGTAAATATCACCTGCTTGTATAGTAACTCCATCTCTATTGTAAGTATCATTTTTGGGCTTATTCATACTGATACCAGTGTCTACACCGGAAGCTACTAACCCTATCCCGGTTTTCATTGCACCAAGTGCCCCTAGCCCAATATTTTTCGCAGTATTTCCAATAGATGCTTTTCCATTTTGTTCTACATCAATAACGTATGCAGTTAGTGTCCCAAGAACAGGTCCAACTGCAGGTATAGTACCTCCTAAAAAGCATATAACATCATCGCGTTTTTGAAGATCACGTATGTCGTCAAGAGAAAAAGCATGTGCTATATCAGTTGATACTCTTGTGGTTTTATCGCTGCTTGCAAAAGCATAGTCTTCCACATCGATACCATTTTTCATTTGAATTTCTTGTATAGCTCTTATGGTTGCATCCATACCTGACAGATTGTTCTTTGATTTGTAATCATCGAACAATTTCCTCAATACTAGGATAGTGTCTGAGTCAGTTTGTGATAGTTCACCATCACCCGTCCCCTCACTACCATTAGTTAAATCATCCCAAGAAGATGAATATTTTATATCATTATTGCCTAAAATTGAACGTAACAGGTCTAATCTATCATGTTCTCGCAGTTCATTTTCCAAATCTTTTTGATGACATTTTAATTCTTTTTCTTCCTCTAGTGTATTCCACTCTATATCAATACTTCCTGCTGATATTTTTATAGCCTCTTGGTTTGACTTTGCTAACTCTGCTGCTGTTACTGTTACATCATATTTTTCTACTCCAGTACCGATTCTTTCTTTTGTATTATAATCATTTTTATAGATTTCTGTAATTGTTACAGTACGTTCATACGTATATATTATTCTACTACCATTGTCATCTTTAATTGCTTCATTCCAATCACCATATTTAGTATTTGTAGTATCCAGATAATATGTCTTTGGTCGTAATTTTCTCATCAAGTTAGCAATTTATCTTCATCTAATTTTAATCAACAAATACATATGATTATCCATAATACAATAAGCAATTATAGTTCTTCTCTTATTTCTTTTAATAGTCCTAGAATTTTATTTTGTATATAGAACTCATAAATATTTTTTCTTTATTTATTCCTCTTATCATTATGTGATATATTCCAGTAGAACTTTTTACCCGTACTTGTCTTGACATATTTCACCTCAATTTTTTATTGTTTTATTATAGTTTTTCTGTACTACTGTTTTTATATTTTGTTAATTAAAAAGAACCGTCCCTATGTTTTTACTTTTTTCAAAACTAAAAGGAACCCATAAAATGACTGGGTTTGTCTATTTCATGGGTTTTGCAACAATTTATGTTGCTAGAAATGATTATTTATATTGTCAGTTTATGTTAATAATATCATCGACTTATTTCTTGAATAAGCCTGTTTGATTTAACATTTTTATCCTTGTACATTTTCAAAATATCAATCGTTTTTGTTTTTAATTCAAAAATATTATCATCTAACTTATCAGGTATTAAGCTCTGAACATCTTCCAATTCTGTGCCTAAATGTATCACATCGACGATTTCTTTATCAAAACTATTATCTATCAATTTATTTAGAGTACTTGGATTAAAAAGCAAATGTTCTACATCTTCTATCTCCATAACTTTTTCTTCTAAAGCTGTTAATAGCCCCAACTCAAGTATAGCAATTAATTGCTCACTTTCATGTTTTCCTTCTTGCTGAATCTTTACTTTCAATTTGTCCTCCTTCTATTAATTACTCCATCCTGGTTTAACTTTCACATCAAAGACTTTTCGATGAGAACTGTTGGTGAAAAAACAATGTATTTCGTTGAAGGTGCAAAGAACGCTAAGAAAGGTGTTGCGGTAATTGTCAGAATGGAAAGATTCGAACAATGTTGCCAACTACACTAAAAGATTTCTTAAAACTATTCATCTTGCTTTTTTTAATTACGCTTAAAACAATTTATTGACATTTATACCGTTAGTTCTTTTGTTTAATTTCAATCTTCTTACAAGTAATTCTACCGTCAAGTGGCCAAGCTGAAA
Organism: Sedimentibacter sp. zth1; assembly: GCF_017352195.1. Taxonomy (NCBI): domain Bacteria; kingdom Bacillati; phylum Bacillota; class Tissierellia; genus Sedimentibacter; species Sedimentibacter sp. zth1. The sequence goes on from NZ_CP071445.1 coordinate 922,062, forward strand.
TTGAAAAAGTAACAAATTCATCTTCTTCGCTGACCCCGACATCTTGAATGAAATACTTATAATCTAGTTTTCCTTCTTGATTCTTTCCCTTACTATATGATTTGTCATGAGAAAGATTAAGGCTGAAACAATTCAGAAAATGACAAGTTACTAATCCAGATTCTTTTTTTCCAAAAAACTGAATTTTTGCATTTTCAAACCATTCATCTATGTCTAGTTTTTCAATTGTAGCATCAATCACACCTAGTTCAATTAGTTTTTTTTCTATTTCGTGCATGTTTTACTCCTTTACTTATTGTATGGAATATGCGCATTTGGGCTATCGTATGGAACTATGTTTCCATTGATATCTAGCGAATTTCCAGCTTCGTCATATAGATGCATATGTCTATAATTTGTTACTTTATCAGCTGGGTCGATTCTTACTCGGTAATTCCCATTTCCATCCTTGATATGTACAAAATCATTACCATTTGGTCCATTTGAACTGTATGTCCAACCATCTGGTAATGCATCCTCAAGTTCATTAAGTCCCATTTTATTTAAATCATTTGGACTTAAATTGTCAAGATGTCTCGTCCCCTCACTACCACTAGTTAAATTATCCCAAGAAGCTGACACTACACCTAGTCCACCATGAATACTTAATGCTCCAGAAGCTAGTCCACTTACTGAAATTGATATTGCGGGCTCGGCAATAGCTTCTCTACCAGTTAATTTGGCAATGGAACCTCCAAATCCTACTACTGCTGAAGCTCCTGTTTTAATAACTCCCCATCCTGTTTCGGCTAAACCAAGTCCAAATGATATTACATCTCCAACTTTTTTACCAACATTATAACATCCATCGTATGTAACATTTGGTACTATTATATTAGATTCAAATGATTGTAACCCTTGTGACATACCTGATGAATATTTTTCATCATTTTTGCCTACAGTTGAACGTAACTGGTCTAATTGAATAGCATGTGCTTGTAGTTCATTATTTGCTACTGAATCACCTATTCCTTTAACTACATCACCAGCACCATACCAAATTTTTTGATACCATTTTAATTCTTTTTCTTCCTCTATTGTATTCCACTCTAGTTCAGCACTTCCTACTATACTTTCTATCGCTTCTTGATTTTCTTGTGCTATTTCTTTTGCTGTTACTGTTACATCATATTTCTCTACTCCAGTACCGATTATTTCTTTTGTATTATAATCATTTTTATAAATTTCAGTAATTTTTACAGTACGTTCATACGTATATATTATTCTACTACCATTGTCATCTTTAATTGCTTTATTCCAATCACCATATTTAGTATTTGTAGTATCCAGATAATATGTATATGGACGTAACTCTCTCATCAGTTCAGCATTTTGGTGTGCTATGTTTTGCTTCTCTGTATGCTCTCCTGTCTCTAAGAAAATATCATAATCCTCAAACCATATGTCACTCATACTTGATATTTCACTATCCACTTCTGACCTTGACATAGCTAATATCATTGATTTTGTATATACAGCAAAGTGTCCTGTAGGGTCTACATAGTTCACTGGGTTATTTAATGCATATGCATATTGGTTTAGTGATTGTGGATTTGATATATTACCTCTATAGGTGTCTTCTGTCATAAATCTTCCTATATTTGGATTATACCATCTTGCATTCATATATACAAGTGATGCTTTATCATCATATAGATGTCCTGTGTAGCCTCTTAAGTTGCATGGTACTGATATACCTGTTTGTATGTTTCCAGATACATCATATCTGTAAAATATCAAATGGGACCGTAGTTTTATACTGATTATTTTCAGCATATAATTTACGTCCCCATTTACATTCAGTTCACTAATACAGAACTTAGTCTAACGCTTTTATTGTTCTTATACTTAGTTTGTTTATATTCTAGACTCCTGTTTTTCTTTTTTAATCTGTTTCCAGTCCTTTATGCTTATCCAATTAACATAAATAAAATATATTAACGTTAATAATATTAGTATTCGAGCAAGCAAAGTTCCTCGAAAAACAATAATATATCGGTTTATAAAAAACAAAAATGTGTATGCTACTCCAAATACCGGATGCTTTATTATCATAAATCCAACAATACATATCATAGGCAAAACTCCCAGCATAACAAATGATATAATCGGATCAATAACAAATAATCCTGGCACAAATAATAAGACTCCAATTACTCCCATAATAATAATTTGTTTTCCTGTTTTCTTTTTTCTTCCATTTCATTTTCTTCCTTGTCTTATATGTTGAAATTCAATTATTTATTTTCTATTTATCACCCAATTCACCATGTTATTTAGGGACGATTCTTTTTGATTGACATTATTAATTTTTACTTTTTATCTCTCGCCCAATATCTGCAACTTTATAGTAAGACATACTGCATATTTCTGCTACATCCCTATAAGAAATTATCTCTAATTTTATTAATATTTCAGCTAGTTTTTCCATTTTGTCAGTATCTATTTGCGTCTGGTCTACTAACACCTTTAAGGAGTCACTCCAAACCGTCCCTTTGTTTTCCTATGAAGTGGATGCAGAATTATAGTTCTATAGTGAAATCTTTTCCGTAAAGAAAAAAGAAACCCATGAAATAACTGGATTCGTCGATTTCATGGGTTGTGTTAAGAGTTATGTTGCTAGTACTTCATTATTTATGTAATGACTTCAATCATTCTTGCTCGCATCAAAATAATGTGATTCAAATACCTCAACAAAGAGATTATTGCTCTCTATTTTATTTAATACTTCATCACTTGATTCATTTGCCCCAATATACATATTGAAATCATAACCAAAGTGAACATAAAAAGAATCATCAGAAACTAGTTTAAACCACATTTTTTCCCTTAGCACACATGGTACAACTTTTTTTATCTCTTCTTTTGATAAAGACATACCATTATCTAAATTATCACAGTCTTCATATATTTCTAAATCTATAATTTTCAGTTTATTTATTCTGTTACATTCCATTAGCTAAATTATCGACTCAATATATAATCTTTCATACTCAAGATATTCGTCTTTCGTAAATACCTTGCCATCATATTGTTTTCCCACATCACTTAAAGATGTCCATTCATCCTTTAAATAAGCTCCATAACTGTCACGATATTGAGGATTGTATTTTGTTATCCGCCACATGTAATTCATAAGTTAATCTCCAATTCTGTTTAGATTTATATCATAAGTACCCATTCTAGTCTTCTTACTACTTAAGTTTTTGAAAGAATCAGCCATTTTCCAAACACCACATCTGGAGTAATATATTTATTACCTTTCTTGTAAACAGGCCGTCCATGACTCGTATAATTAGTTTTTTGGAAATCAAATTCTTTAGCTACTTCCGTTGCTTCCTTCGTAGTCTTAAATCCAGTTTTATCCGCCCCCTAAACTGTAATCTTAAAAAGCAGCCAAAAGAAAAGCGTTAACTTTTTACAATTACCACCATTATATCACCCTTCTATTACACGTAAATGCACCTCTAAAAAGCAACAGGAATATTTTCCAAGCCTAACGTACGTACAACTGATTTCAGTAAAACATCTCACAGGGCTTATAAGGGTTATATATATAGTAGTTATGGTATTGATTTCGCTAGGCACTGAGTATCCCCGACCAAAAGAAAAAGCGATAGCAGAAGAAAGCTCCCTACTATCGCATTAATAATTATTTCATTACTTAAATTTCTATTTCATCAAAATCACTGCTAGATAATACTTCGCTTAACCGTTCGTTTAGCATAACTTTCTTTACTTCTTCACTATGAAAGATGACGTGGAATGGCGTTGGCTCTGTCGGAAAATCATCATAATTTCGACCTTTTGCCCATTCTATAGCTGTATCCTTCAATATTTCCAGTAAAATCTCAAAATCCTTTGGTTCCGTTTCAAGAATGTAATTGGAATTTTTAATTATCAAAACATAACTACCACTTGTTATCCAGTCTAAATCATTGATACATTCATCAAAAGCAGCCCAATTATCACCAAGATAGTCAGGAAACTCAAAAGCTTTAGCAAACTCAACAAAAACCTCATCAGTCGATTTGCATTTATTTCCATCTACAATAGCGATATAACTCCCTTCTTTAAAGTTCATATTGCTTTCTAAATCATACCAGTTACAGTACACCTCATGTACAAATGGTTCCTTTAACCCAATTAGTTTATCTATTTTCATTGATGTCATCACCTCAACTATTCTACTTTTGTAAATGTATTGTAATGGTCATCCGTATACCAAACAGAACCATCCTCACCAATAACAACTCTTTCAGCACCTCTGTTCTGACCTTTTACATACGGATTCACATCATATTCTCTATATGTCGTGTTCTCAGGAAGTATTTGACCTCCTCTACCATCATTTTTAAAGGTTCTTCCACCCTTGTATCCTTTTGGCGAAGCACCATTGTTTAACTTGATATCATCTACTATATCTAACGCTTTTTGAGGTACACCTTTACTCGTCCCCTCACTACCACTAGTTAAATTATCCCAAGAAGCTGACACTACACCTAGTCCACCATGAATACTTAATGCTCCAGAAACTAGTCCACTTACTGAAATTGATATTGCGGGCTCGGCAATAGCTTCTCTACCAGTTAATTTGGCAATGGAACCTCCAAATCCTACTACTGCTGAAGCTCCTGTTTTAATAACTCCCCATCCTGTTTCGGCTAAACCAAGTCCAAATGATATTACATCTCCAACTTTTTTACCAACATTATAACATCCATCGTATGTAACATTTGGTACTATTATATTAGATTCAAATGATTGTAACCCTTGTGACATACCTGATGAATATTTTTCATCATTTTTGCCTACAGTTGAACGTAACTGGTCTAATTGAATAGCATGTGCTTGTAGTTCATTATTTGCTACTGAATCACCTATTCCTTTAACTACATCACCAGCACCATACCAAATTTTTTGATACCATTTTAATTCTTTTTCTTCCTCTATTGTATTCCACTCTAGTTCAGCACTTCCTACTATACTTTCTATCGCTTCTTGATTTTCTTGTGCTATTTCTTTTGCTGTTACTGTTACATCATATTTCTCTACTCCAGTACTGGGTATTTCTTTTGTTTCAAAATCATTTTTATAGATTTCTGTAATTTTTACAGTTCGTTCATATGTATATATTATTCTACTACCATTGTCATCTTTAATTGCTTCATTCCAATCACCATATTCAGTATGTGTATCGTCAAGATAATATGTCTGTGGTCGTAATTCACACATCAACTCAATATTTTGGAGTGCTATGTTTTGATTTTCTGTATACTTTCCTGTCTTATCGGAAATAGCTTTATCCTCAAACCATATTTTACCCATATTTACTATTTGTTTATCTAGCTCTTTTCTAGACATATTTAGTATTTGGTCTTCTGTATATACCGCTAAGTATCCTGTAGGGTCTACGTAGTTTACTGGGTTGTTTAATACGTATGCGTATTGGTTTAGTGATTGAGGATTTAATATATTACCTCTATAGGTATCTTCTGTCATAAATCTTCCTACATTTGGATTATATCATCTTGCATTCATATATACAAGTGATGCTTTTTGTTATTCTTTCCTTTGTTATTTGAGTTACCTGGGGTACTGTCATTGCTTGTATTTGACTTAAACTCTTCCATTAATTTAAATCCATTTTCATTGTACTCAGCTACTAATTTAGGGTCATATTCTGCTACTTCTCTTGATACTAATCTTCCTAGTCCATCATATTTATATGATGAATAGGTACCATTGTCATTTAGTGTTCCTGTTAGCTGATTTGCTCCATTGTATGTGTATTCAACCTTTTCTTCTGGTGATTCTGATAGTATAAAGTTCCCTGAAAGGCAATTATTGGGACAATGCTGTTGCTGAAAGTTTTTTCAGTCACTTTAAATGTGAAAGTAATGAAAAATAAAATAAGATATCCTTAAAATGCAATTAATGTTACAGAGGAATATATTGAGTACTATACAAATTTTCGTCCACAAAAGAAATTAGGTGGAATGACCCCTATTTCATATAGAAATGCTTATAATATAGTTTTAAAAAAACTATTATATTATGTGTACCTAAATTGTACACCTTTAAGCAGTCACTCCAAACCGTCCCTGATTTTTTCTGGGTATCCACCAATAAAAAAAGCGATGGCAAGTTTACCCTGCCACCGTCTATTTTTGTTACTTCGTCGTATCTACTTATTGTCTTGAATAGAAGTCATTTACTATCATATCTAATTCTACACATTGCCACTCGACATTTTCATAGTACTTTAAGAACAACTCATCAACAATATCTCCACCAACTTTTGATAGATAATTGAAACATTCAATTAATAGAGGGGTTGCTCTTATTTTTGAAAATACACTAAACAGAGAAAACTCCTTTTTAACTAGTTCAATAACTTCGTTAATAAAGTCATTATTGCTAGTATTCCCAAGACCTCTAAGAAATAAAGATACTTCATACTCATTGTTACTCAGTAAAAACTCTTTTATTTCTTCAGCCGATGCTTCTTCCATGATTATTCTCAGATACGTGCTTTCAAATAACCCTAATGCTTTTCTATCGTCATTGTAGAAATCTTCCCAGAAATGTACATATGCAATTTCACTAGGTAATATGGTGTAGTCATTAGCAGACCTAGCATTATACACCCAACTAGTACTTAGCTTTCCAGATACCACATCAAAATCCCTAGCAGAGTATGGTATTACTTGGTTCATGTCATTCAAAATTCGATATTTTATATAGTTGCCTGACATAGAATCAGAGTTGCTAAACTCTATAGCAATTACATAGTAGATTTTGTCTACTGATAAATTGGGGTTATGCTTATCAGTATTAATATATTTAACTTTCATAGACTCTCTCCTTAATTAATTGGATTAAAATTTGAATCCGTTGGTATTACATTGTGTGGAGGTTTATTTAATTTTAGCTTAGCATCAAATGGATGTATTTCTCCAGTCTTTAAATTCTTATAGTAATGATATTGACCACGACCATATGGAGTGTCATAAGAATACTTAGATGACATTTTTACCCAGTCATCTATCGAACTTCCATCACTTGTCAAAGCTTCAATTGCCTTTTTATCCCATAACTTTCCGCCATCAATTATAACATCAGAATTTGAAAGTACATCATCTGCAATAAGTGTTTGCTTATACTTCTGGAATGAGTAAATATCATCAGCAGTTTTTCCCGTCCCCTTAAACAAGCACCCTGTACTATTAATTAAGCCACCAAGCATTTCTCCACCAACATATTCCAAAGACATATCTAATGCTATTTTTGCTACTTCTCGATCACTAGGATTTATTGCACTAAGATAACTATTAGTAGCATAATTTAATCTATTTTTCCAAACAATGGATATTGCTTTTACATGTGCTTTAGTCTTAACAAACCAGTTGTTACTATTCATTTCATTTCTTACTTTTCAGTATTTATTTTTCCGGGGGTGTATAATACTTTTCTACCCCTTTTGTGCCGTCATACTGTGATATGCGTACAAGAAATTTCATTAACTTTTCAGGCGGGGCTAACGTGGGTAACCTATACAGTAATTGTGGTATTGCTTTTGCTAGGCACTGGGTGTGGTAATCCCACCTTTAATTATTGCTCCATAATTTTCAGTCCTATTCTTTCTGCATGACCATTAATGCTATCACATAATACCTGCTTATAAACCGAAAGACTGTAAGGAATTTCCCTATGCCCATCTGGATAAACATTCTCTGCATAAATAATAAAATTATCAGCATCCATCTTTTTTATTATATAATAATTTGCTTCAAACTCACCATTTCTAATATGAAATGAATTTATAAAGTTAAAGATATCCTCATATAATTCTTGAGAAGATATTTCATCGTTTAAAAACCGTTCCATTACATTAATCATAGAATCCTCCTATTTTATTGGAAATGCGCTTAGCATACCACCATCATCTGATAAAATAATTTTAATCATTTCTTCGCCTTTAGTACCGACTTGCTTACCTGCCTTGATTATAATTTCATAGGACTGCCTACCTTGACTAGTAAGTCCATTATCAAGTACATCCACTATACTTCCATTCTCCATCGCATCTCTCAATATGGCTTCTGCGGCTTCTTTTGAATCTCCAAGGAATTTCGCACCATTTCCACCTGTTGTAGATAAATGCTTTGGCTTTACATAAGTACTTTTTAAATCGAACTTATTAAATACTTTAGTTCCATCTTGTACGAGTTTACTAATCCCCTTAAACAAGTACCCTGTACTATTAATTAAGCCACCAAGCATTTCTCCACCAACATATCCCAAAGACATATCTAATGCTATTTCTGCTACTTCTCGATCACTAGGATTTATTGCACTAAGATAACTATTATTAGCATTATTAAATCTAATTTTCCAAACAATGGATATTGCTTTTGCATGTGCTTTAGTCTTAACAAACCAGTTGTTACTATTCATTTCATTTCTTACTTTTTCAATCTCTTCATCTACATAAATTTCAGTAACATATTCTGGATTCAATTGTTCAATAACAGTAGCTCCACTGTCTTTTCTAGTTTTATAATTATCCAAGTCATCCAAGTTAAGAAAATCTGATTCATTAGGTTCAGTTTCATATATTTTCTCATTCCACTCTAAATCAATACTTCCTGCTGATATTTTTATAGCCTCTTGATTTGATTTTGCTAACTCTGCTGCTGTTACTGTTACATCATATTTTTCTACTCCATTACCGAATATTTCTTTTGTATCATAATCATTTTTATAAATTTCAGTAATTTTTACAGTTCGTTCATATGTATATATTATTCTACTACCATTGTCATCTTTAATTGCTTTATTCCAATCACCATATTTAGTATTTGTATCGGCAAGATAATATGTCTTTGGTCGTAATTTTCTCATCAACTCAGCATTTTGATGTGCTATGTTTTGCTTTTCTGTATACTTTCCTGTCTCTAAGAATTCATCTTCATCCTCAAACCATATGTCACTCATTTCCTTAAGTTTATCATCTAGCTCATCTCTAGACATATTTTTTATTTGGTCTTCTGTATATTCAGCTAAGTGTCCTGTAGGGTCTACATAGTTTACTGGGTTATTTAATGCGTATGCATATTGGTTTAATGATTGTGGATTTGATATATTACCTCTATAGGTATCTTCTGTCATAAATCTTCCTACATTTGGATTATACCATCTTGCATTCATATATACAAGTGATGCTTTATCATCATATAGATGTCCTGTATAACCTCTTAAGTTATATGGTGATGTTATGCCTGTTTGTATGTTTCCAAATACATCATATCTATAGTCTTCTATCTTGTCTCCATGTCTATCTCTTAAGGCTGTTGTTGATGATAAGCCATCAAATTCATAGTACATTAGCGCGCCATTTGTATTTATTGTTTCTTCTTTTGATGGTGATATTCTTCCTTTTAGTCCAAACATCTTTTGTGCTACTACTTCTCCATTTGCATAGTAGTATTCATTCATTGGCGAACCTTTTTCTGAATATACTTTATGCTGAACATTTGATGTACCTATATAGTCATATCTTTCTATTTCTACGTCTAATTTAGGTAATTCTGGTCCTTCTTGTCCTGGTTGTCCTTCTAATTTTTTGTATACTCCATATGCTTTTGCATTTTCATTGTCTATTAGACCTTTTGGTATTTCTTTTTGTTTGTCATTTTTGTTATTCTTTCCTTTGTTATTTGAGTTGCCTGGAGCACTGTCATTGCTTGTATTTGACTTAAATTCTTCCATTAATTTAAGTCCATTTTCATTGTACTCAGCTACTAATTTAGGGTCATATTCTGCTACTTCTCTTGATACTAATCTTCCTATTCCATCATATTTATATGATGAATATGTACCATTGTCATTTAGTGTTCCTGTTAGCTGATTTGCTCCATTGTATGTGTATTCAACTTTTTCTTCTGGTGATTCTGATAGCATCAAGTTACCTGATGTATCATAACTAAAAATTTGTTGTATTCATAGTTTGATCTTTCACCTTCTTAGTTTAACTCGGATATTATGTTTTCATATAAATCATAAGTGTAGCTCCAGCTGTTTTTATACTTTGTTAATCAATAAGAATCGTCCCTATGTTCTTTCAATTAATGGTAATATTATCTATGTCTATTACTAATAACAGACTTGAGAAATATTTACATTTAAAACTAAATATACTATTAAAAATAACAGCATTCGACTTTTCGAATCTGTCGAATGCTGTACTTTAATTTACATTAGTATTTTTATCAAAAGTTGGTAAATACACAAAATTATTAACACGGTCTTATATAGCTTTATAAAGCCCTAAATCCATCAATGGGAAATTTCATAAAATTTTGGTATGTGTACTACAAGGGTTAAGTCTTATAGTAATAATAGTTTTTGTTTGTTAGGCACTGGGTTTGACCCACCACATGACTACATATAAACATAATCATTAATTGTCCCTTTGCCAACTAAACGTGATGCACTTTGAATCTTGAAATTATTTCCTATAATCAATAGTGATTTTATTGCTTCATATGCTTCATCTTCAATTGTTGGCATTTCAATACTAACATTGTATACTCTCCCTCGTTTTATTTGCTTAACAATAGAATCAACCTTAATGTCGCCAGAGAACAGTAAATCATTTCCAAAATTAATCGCTGGTCTTATAGCATATTTAGTATCTAGGTCGTTATCCAATGCAGTTTCATTTGTATCTGGTGTATCAAACAATATTTCAGCTTCAATAATCAGCATAATCCCTCCTAATATTTATGTGTAATTTCTTGAATTATATTATTAAATTCCTCCAGTTTGTCTGCTTGAATAGTAATTGTACCATTCTTAAAAATAAATCCATCAACTTGAGTAAAATCACCCACTTTATCTAACATATTAGTCGGCACTTTTACTTCTATGATAGCACTAATATCTGAATACTTTTCGGCAAACTGCAATGTTTCTTCAAAACTCATACCAAACTGTTTAGCTTGCATACCGTTAGGAATTACATTAAATGTCCCTGTTTCCATAACTTTGTAAAATTCATCAGGTCCAACAGCACGATACAAACTTGTAAGTTCATCCGTCCCCTCAACAATATTACCAACATTTTTAGGTTGTGTAACAGTTTCAACGACTGCTTTAGCTTTTTTACTGCCTTTGAATAAATTACTAATACCACCAAATAATTTCTTCGTTGCTTTACAAGCAGTATCAGCTATTTCAGATGCTACATTAACAACTTTTTTAGCTATAGGTACTAGTTTATCTATATGCTTTACAGCTCCAACTACTGGAATTATACCTAATAACCCAACTCCTAATTTAATATGTTTCTTTTGTTCCTTCTGGATATATTATACTTTTTCTATTTCCATTTGTATAGTAGGTATATTTTGTTGTTTTATCTCCAGTTTTTACACTATATAGACGTCCTACTTTGTCAAATGTTTTCTCCGTATACAATTAAATTAATATTGGCAATGTAGGATTGGTTTCGCTAGGCACTGGTTGCCCGATCAAAAGAAAAAGCGATAGCAGGAAAATCCTACTATCGCAAATCTTATAGATTAAAAACTATGTTGTTACTTGATGATATCACTTTTAAAGGAATATTGTGATATGATATTTCAGAATTAGCCCCCTCAACAATATCTTCTCTAGAGGGAAATGAAATACTAGCAATAAGTATCTCTGGTAAGCTTATAACGCTTGTGAATTTAACTGTGCATGCATTATACTCTTCATATCCTTCTTCCTCCATTTCTAATCCATTATCAGTTTCATAAAATGTTGTGATTACTGCTTTGATTATAGTTCCATCTTTCCACTCAAAAGTTAGTTCCTCCTGAGGATTCATTTTCCAATAATACGTTAAAGCAGTCATTATTCTTTCTTCAAGTTCATTTTTATACATAGTTCCTCCTACGGCATTGGTCTTGCAGGTATAATGTGAACACCCTTGTTAGAATAGTGGATAATCCCGATTGAAGTATCTATTGCTTCACCTGTCGCTTGGTCAACAAATTGACCTATCGTCCGACCAAAATCAACTCTTTCTTTATTTGATGTAATCCATTCTCCTGTACCAGCAAAATCATCAACCAATTTTTGAGCATCATCTAGAGTGCCATTTAAAATACTTCTTCCAGTAGTATAATTATTGTGACCTAAAATATGTTTTCCTTGTTTCCCTGCATGAACAGTTGTGTCAAAACCATTGACTAGTTTTCCCGTCCCCTTAGTAATATCATCAATAGAACCACTTACAATTCTTAATGTATCTCCAGAATAGTGAAGTATTGTATCTCCATGAACCAAATACTTAATACCTTTTGCCGCTTCATCTGCCCAAGGAACAATAACTGATATAAGCAAACCACCCTCTGTAAGTGTTCTATCAAGCTCACTTAATTCCTCACCAGTGAATAAATTTGTATTCGTTTTTAATTCATATACATCTAATATAGACCCCACAATAGGCGTTGCTCTAATAGTATATTGTCCAACAGGTGTGCTGAAAAATTTTTGCCAGCTCATAGCACTTCGCATGCCTCCCATTGCTTGGCTAATATATCCTTGTGGTATACCCATAGATTTCATAGATAAATATGCATATGCTTCTGTTGCCGAACCATACTGCTCTGTCAATTGTTCAATCAACTCATTTTCTATCAAATCCTGTAATTGATTTTGAGTATCTTCAGTTAAGTTATTAGAACTATTCCCAGCTGTACTTTTATCAGGTTCAGTTTCATATATTTTCTCATTCCACTCTAAATCAATACTTCCTGCTGATTTTTTTATAGCCTTTTGATTTGATTTTGCTAACTCTGCTGCTGTTACTGTTACATCATATTTTTCTACTCCAGTACCTATTCTTTCTTTTGTTTTATAATCATTTTTATAAATTTCTGTAATTGTTACAGTTCGTTCATATGTATATATTATCCTACTACCATTATCGTTTTTATTTACTTCTTTCAAATCACCATATTCAGTATTTGTATCGGCAAGATAATATGTATATGGACGTAACTCTCTCATCAACTCAGCATTTTGATGTGCTGTGTTTTGCTTTTCTGTATGCTTTCCTGTTTCTAAGAAAATATCATAATCCTCAAACCATATGTCACTCATACGTGATATTTCACTATTTACTTTTGACCTTGACATAGCTAATATCTTTGATTCTGTATATACTGCTAAGTGTCCTGTAGGGTCTACATAGTTTACTGGGTTATTTAATGCATATGCATATTGGTTTAATGATTGTGGATTTGACATATTACCTCTATAGGTATCTTCTGTCATAAATCTTCCTACATTTGGATTATACCATCTTGCATTCATATATACAAGCGATGCCTTATCATCATATAAATGTCCTGTATAGCCTCTTAAGTTGTATGGTAATGTTATACCTGTTTGTATGTTTCCAAACACATCATACCTGTAGTCTTCTATCTTGTCTCCATGTCTGTCTCTTAAAGCTGTTGTTGATGATAATCCATCAAATTCATAGTACATTAGCCCGCCATTTGTATTTATTGTTTCTTCTTTTGATGGTGATATTCTTCCTTTTAGTCCAAACATCTTTTGTGCTACTACTTCTCCATTGGCATAGTAGTATTCATTCATTGGCGAACCTTTTTCTGAGTATACTTTATGTTGAACATTTGATGTACCTATATAGTCATATCTTTCTATTTCTATATTTAATTTTGGTAATTCTGGTCCTTCTTGTCCTGGTTGTCCTCCTAATTTTTTGTATACTCCATATGCTTTTGCATTTTCATTGCCTATTAGACCTTTTGGTATTTCTTTTTGTTTGTCATTTTTGTTATTCTTTTCGTTATTATTTTTTCCGTTTTTATTTGAGTTGCCTGGAGCACTGTCATTGCTTGTATTTGACTTAAATTCTTCCATTAGTTTAAGTCCATTTTCATTGTACTCAGCTACTAATTTAGGGTCATATTCTGCTACTTCTCTTGATACTAATCTTCCTATTCCATCATATTTATATGATGAATAGGTACCATTGTTATTTAGTGTTCCTGTTAGCTGATTTGCTCCATTGTATGTGTATTCAACCTTTTCTTATGGTGATTCTGATAGTATAAAGTTCCCTGAAAGGCAATTGTTGGGACAATGCTGTTGCTGAAAGTTTTTTCAGTCACTTTAAATGTGAAAGTAATGAAAAATGAAATAAGATATTCTCAAGATGTAATTAATGTTACAGAGGAATATATTGAGTACTATACAAATTTTTGTCCACAAAAGAAATTAGGTGGAATAACCCCTATTTCATATAGAAACGCTAATAATATAGTTTTAAAAAATCTATTATATTATGTGTACCTAAATTGTACACCTTTAAGCAGTCACTCCAAACCGTCCCTATGTTTTTAGACTCTGATTTCTCCAGATGAAACAACACCGATTCCAAGGTTTCTTCTGAATAGACTTCCACAGGTTTTTCAGAACCTTTGGCATTTTTGATTCTATCTCGTTCCATTTCAACAACCTATTCTGTCATGATGCCTTGATGAATGAGAAAATCATTGAAACTCTGCAAGCTGTTCAATTTCTTGTTGATGGTGGTTGGTTCATAGTTTTCCTTGATGAGATAATTCTTGTAGCTGTTGATGGTGAATCTGTTGAGAATGCCATCAAATGATAGTTCCTTTGTTTCTAGGTATGTGAGAAATCCCATTGTGTCTCCTGTGTAGCTTTGAATGGTTTTCTCTGCTTTTCGTTGTTCTCTGAGGTGTGACTCGAATGTTTCAATGTAGTTCATTTGCATCTCCTTTCTCAACGAAAAAACCAATGACACTTTCACCATTGGTCTCTTCCCTCGCATTTGACGTTTTATCGTGTTTTCATCCCAGCTCTTTTGGAATGTCCCCACTTCCCAAACAAAACTGATTTTTACTACTTTCCGTTTGATTCTGATGCATCTCACACCCCAGTGACTGCAGAATCATCATTATGCAGTGTGCTATCATTTTACAAAAATGAAAAAAGTGATGGAACGACTTGATTTGTCATTTCCACCACTTGATTATTATTTAATGCTGCTAGTTTTTTATACTATTGTAGTTAGTTACTCATTAATATTTAGCAATTCTGCTATCTGAGTCACTTTATTTTTCACTTGTAACTCATCATAATATAGATTAGGAATCTTCAAATCTTTTTCATCATTAGAGAACCTTGCAGTCATATTACTCAAGTCACTAAAGCACTGATTTTCTTGGTCACTTAGTGTAGAATAATCTGTCTCAATATCATATTGAATAGTAAATTCATCACAAAAGATATCAATTTTGTAATTGCCTTTCGTAAATTCTCTTGTCAAATAATAGAGTTTTTCTTTATCAGTCAATATTCTACCTCCTATTTTATAGCATCAAACGGACCAATTGATTTCTGTGTGTACTTAAAATGCATTATAGTATTTGTTACTTCATCATACAAGACTTCCATGTTATATTTTTTCCCATTCTTAAACATAGTTGTATAATGCATCAACGCATCTGTTCCCTGTGGGTCTGCAAATCCTTTTGTTGATGTAATAGCATCTTTTAGTGTTTCTACTGGAATATATCTTCCTGAGTTATCCATATGTTTTGCAGTAGTAGTTGTAAAGTTAAGTCCTTCATCTATATTCTTGAAGACAGTTTCACACGTATCCTTAAACAAGCACCCTGTACTATTAATTAAGCCACCAAGCATTTCTCCACCAACATATCCCAAAGACATATCTAATGCTATTTTTGCTACTTCTCGATCACTAGGATTTATTGCACTAAGATAACCATTAGTAGCATAATTTAATCTATTTTCCCAAACAATGGATATTGCTTTTCCATATGCTTTAATCTTAACAAACCAGTTGTTACTATCCATTTCATTACTTACTTTTTCAATCTCTTCATCTACATAAATTTCAGTAACATATTCTGGATTCAATTGTTCAATAACAGTAGCTCCACTGTCTTTTCTAGTTTTCCCAGCTGTACTTTTATCAGGTTCAGTTTCATATATTTTCTCATTCCACTCTAAATCAATACTTCCTACTGATCTTTTTATAGCCTCTTGATTTCCTTGTGCCAACTCTGCTGCTGTTACCGTTTCATCATATTTTTCTACTCCAGTACCAATTCTTTCTTTTGTATCAGAATCATTTTTATAAATTTTTGTAATTGTTACAGTACGTTCATATGTATATATTATTCTACTACCATTGTCATCTTTAATTGCTTTATTCCAATCACCATATTCAGTATTTGTATCGGCAAGATAATATGTCTTTGGTCGTAACTCTCTCATCCGTTCAGCATTTTGGTGTGCTATGTTTTGCTTTTCTGTATGCTCTTCTGTTTCATCGAAAATATCTTTATCCTCAAACCATATTTTACTCATACTTTCTATTTCTTTATCTAGCTCTTCTCTAGACATATTTAGTATTTGGTCGTCTGTATATACCGCTAAGTGTCCTGTAGGGTCTACATAATTTACTGGGTTATTTAATGCGTATGCATATTGGTTTAGTGATTGTGGATTTGATATATTACCTCTATAGGTGTCTTCTGTCATAAATCTTCCTACATTTGGATTATACCATCTTGCATTCATATATACAAGGGAGGCTTTATCGTCATATAGATGTCCTGTATAGCCTCTTAAGTTATATGGTGATGTTATGCCTGTTTGTATGTTTCCAAATACGTCATATCTATAGTCTTCTATCTTGTCTCCATGTCTATCTCTTAAAGCTGTTGTTGATGATAATCCATCAAATTCATAGTACATTAGCCCGCCATTTGTATTTATTGTTTCTTCTTTTGATGGTGATATTCTTCCTTTTAGTCCAAACATCTTTTGTGCTACTACTTCTCCATTTGCATAGTAGTATTCATTCATTGGCGAACCTTTTTCAGAGTATACTTTATGTTGAACACTTGATGTGCCTATATAGTCATATCTTTCTATTTCTGTATTTAATTTTGGTAGTTCTGGTCCTTCTTGTCCTGGTTGTCCTTCTAATTTTTTGTATACTCCATATGCTTTTGCATTTTCATTGCCTATTAGACCTTTTGGTATTTCTTTTTGTTTGTCATTTTTGTTATTATTTCCATTATTATTCTTTCCGTTATTATTCTTATCTTTGTTATTTGAGTTACCTGGAGCACTGTCATTGTTTGTATTTGACTTAAACTCTTCCATTAATTTAAGTCCATTTTCATTGTACTCAGCTACTAATTTAGGATCATATTCTGCTACTTCTCTTGATACTAATCTTCCTAGTCCATCATATTTATATGATGAATATGTACCATTCTCATTTAGTGTTCCTGTTAGCTGATTTGCTCCATTGTATGTGTATTCAACCTTTTCTTCTGGTGATTCTGATAGCATCAAGTTACCTGATGTATCATAACTAAATGTTTTATTTCCTGCTTGTACTACCCTATTGGCTCTATCATAGTTATAGTTTATTGTCTGACCATCTGATGTCATGCTTAATCTATTTCCAACTCCATCGTATGTATAGTTCACTGTTTCATATACTGGTGTTAGATAGTTTGTTGTTGATAGTATTAACTCTTTAAATGTAAATTCTTCTGATGAACCAAATGATGTTGAGTCAGTATTATTATTTTTCTTTTGCTGTCCTGGTGGTATCTTATCCTTGTTTTTATCTTTATTGTTTGACTTTCCGTTATTTTTATCATCAGGCTTAGTCTTATCTTTTGGTTTATTTTTGTCATTTGGGTTATTCTTATCATTTTTTGTTTTATCGTTTGAGTTATTATTTTTATCTGTGTTTGGTATTAGGTCATCACCAGGTGTTTCTTTTTTATCATTTTGTGAATTAGAATTAACATTTGGAAATTTGTCAGTAGTTTCTTTATCATAGTTTGAATTATTATTTTTACCAATTAATTTTATGTTTGACAATGATGCAAACAACACTGGTTCTTCTGATATTATATCAAAAATACTACTTATTCCATCTATGCTTTTTTCTTTTTTATTATTTGACTTGCCATTATTTTTGTCTGGCTTGCCATTGTTTTCATTTGGCTTACTATCATTTTCATTTGATTCAGTTTTATTGTTTGATGATGGCTGTTTTATGTCTTGTGCTGCTAATAATGCTTCTATTTTTGATTTCGGATAATCAACTTGTGTTATTCTGCCTAAAGCATCATATTTGTATGATGTCTCAGCACCATCTTCTTCTATTACCTTTGTTCTATTTCCATTTACATCATACTCATAGATAAAGCCTGATTCTATTTCATCAACTCTTAGATTTATTAATTCTTCCAAATGTCCATCTTGATTGTATGTCCTTTTTTCTGTCATTCCATTTGGCAATGATTTTTCTATTTGTCTGTCTAGAGCATCATATTTGTATGTTGTTATGTTTTCATCTGGATCTGTAAATGTTAATAGTCTACCTTTGCTATCATATTCATAGTTAAATACTCTATCTTCTTCATTTATCATCTGTGTAATGTTGCCTGCAACATCATATTTAAAGATTTTTGTTTTATCTAATGTGATATTATGCTGTTTTGTTATTCTTCCTGCAACATCATATGTATATTCTTCTACTGAATCTGGTGATTCTTGCCTAATTAGTCTTCCATATGTATCGTACTCATATGATGCATATGTATCTCCATAGTTAATATATGTTGGCATTTCTTCACTGTTGTAGGTATATGTAACTTCTTTATTACCAACATGTTTTCTTACTAATTCACCAAATTTGTTGTATTCATAGTTTGATCTTTCACCTTCTGAATTTAACTCAGATATTATATTCCCATTTGCATCATAAGTGTAGCTCCAGCTGTTTTTATTTGCATCAACGATACTATTTATATTTCCTATTGAATCATAATTGTATGATGTAACATATCCTAATGCATCTTGAACCTCTATTAGATGATTATTTTCATTATAGTTATAGCTTGTTGCGGTACCAGAAGGGTCTATAACCTTTGTAATATTATTATTTGGGTCATATTCATATATTGTTTTGCTTCCACTAGGTGTTATTGATGCTATTAGTCTTGATAAAGTATCATATTCAGAAACCCATTTGTTCCCTAGCTTATCTACTGTTGTTACAACATTTAATGCATCATCGTATGTAAATGTTGTGCTTAATCCTTCTTCATCAGTTTCTTCTAAAATTCTTCCTACTTTGTCATATGTATATCTTGTCAATTCACCTAATGGTGTTGTAACTTCTGCTAATGTACCATCGTCATGGTAGCTATATTGAGTTTTATCTCCTAATATGCTTTCTACTGATACTATTCTGTTTAACTCATCGTATTTGTATGATGTACTATATCCACTTCCTGATTCTGACGATATTATATTTCCTAAAGCATCGTATTTATAGTTTTGAGTCCTTCCTGTAGAAGTAACCGCATCTGTAACTCTTCCAAGAGCATCATATGAGTATGATGTACTTATTTTACCAATTATATTTTCTTTTGTAAGATTTCCATTTTTGTCATATGAATATTCTGTAACTTTACCTAATGGATCTGTTGATGTTATAACTTGATTATTTTCATTGTATTGATAATTATATATACCTCCGTTTGGAGCTGTTACGCTTATAGTTCTTCTCAATTCATCGTATTTATATGTTGTAGCATTTCCTAATGGATCTACTATTTTTTCTAAGTTACCAAGATTATCATATGTGTATAAGGTATTAAAGCCTTTATAGTCACTTTGTGATATTAGCTGACCAACCTCGTCATAGGTAAATTGTTTTTGGTAACCCATTTTGTTTGTTACTGTTTGTACTTGTCCTAGTAAATCGTACGTAAATGTTTCAGTATTGTTTTGCCAGTCTGTCCTTTTTATTAATTGGTTTTGCAAGTCAAATGTATCTACTGTTTTTCTGTTTAGTGGATCTATTGTTGTTATTGTGCCATTTAAGTCATCGTATTTATACTTAGTAATTTTCTCTCCAGGCTCAATTACTTGCAAAATTCTATCAGATGTATCATATTCATAGCTTGTTTGTTGATTCTTTCTATTTGTGTGTTTAATAAGCTGACCTTTTATATCATATTCATATTTGTCATTTAACCCATCTGGATATGTCAGATCCTCTACTAAACCATCAATTGTATATTTATATGATGTTGTATTTCCAAGAGGGTCTACTACTGATGATATTTGATTCATTTCATCGTATGTAAATAAAGTTATATATCCCTCTGGGTCTGTTGTAGATAATATATTTCCATTTGAGTCATATTCAAAATTTGTTTTATTTCCTAATGGGTCAATTACACTAATTACCTGAGATAAAGCATCATAAGTATAGTCTGTGCTATAGCCTAGTGCATTTGTTTCTTTTATTACATTACCAACTAAATCATATGTATATTCTGCATCTACTTGTCCATTTGCATTTATTATTTCCTCTACTTGATTCATTGGTGTGTATTTATATGTAGTAATTCTTCCTAGTGCATCTGTTAACTGCTCTAGGTTTCCTTTTTTGTCATATTGGAAATTTTGCTCGTTTCCAAGAGGATCTATTATAGAAGTAACTCGACCTAATATATCATATGAATATTTAGTTTTAGCGTTATTTTCATTTTTTTGCTCTATAATATTTCCTAAATTATCATAAGTGTAACTTGAAAGTACTCCTCTTTGATTTTTTACCTTTATTATTTGTCCATATTTATCATATGTGTTTTCAATAAATGTATCTTTAGTTTTTTCAAGTATTAAGTTTCCATATTTATCGTATTCATAGATAGTTTCTACACCTTTTGCATCTATAACTGAAGCTAATTGATCAAGTATATTATATGTGTAAGTATTTTTAGCACCATTTAATTCTTGTCTTTCAATTAATCTTCCATGATCGTCATATGTAAATAATACTTGTCCACCATTAGATACTTCTATATTTATTAGCTTGTCATTTTCATTGTATGTATATGTTGTTTTATTGCTATTGGCATCTGTTACAATCATTTGATTGTCAATATCATTATAGGTTATAGTTACTGTATTGTTTAAGGCATTTGTGTACTCTATTAACCTGTTTTTTACATCATAAGTAAATGTAGTTTTATTGTCTAATGGGTCTGTTACAGAAGTAATATTACCTTTTTTATCATACTCATATGTAATTATCCCACCGTTTGACAATGTCACAGCAGTTATTTGATCTTTTTCGTTGTATCTGTATTTTGTTTCATAGCCTGCTTGGTCTTTAATATTAATTAACTGTCTGTATTCATTATATTTATAGTCTTCTCCAAAACCTAAACCATCTTCACAACGTATCATTTTACCGTCTTTGTCATAGGTATATAATGAAATTATGTTACCATTTAATGATTCTTTTATTACTCTTCCCCATATATCATATTCATAGGATACAAGTCTTTCACCTTGTTTTACTGATATAACTCTGTCAAATATATCGTATGAATAAATTAATTCTAAATCATTAAAGTCTTTTATCTTGGTTATTTTACCATATTTGTCATATTCGTATGTTTTTGTAAGACCTGTAGGAGATACCACTTCTATTAATAAGTCATCTACATATTTGTATAGTATTTCTCTATTTCTATGGTCTACTACTCTTGTAGTTCTACCTAAGTTATCAGTATATACAGTTAATGTACCTTCGTTTGTTATTATGGTATATGTATTATTTTCGTATATATAGTCTATCTGATAATTATCATTTTTAACTTGTATTACTCTTCCTTGACTGTCATATGTATAATTTGTTGTTCCACTACTATTTGCTACTGAAGTTAGCTGTCCCATTTTATCTCTTGTATATGTAACAGTTTCCCCATTTTGTGTAATAGAATCAGCTAAGCTAGTATTTGAATAGTTATATGTATTTTCATTTCCATCTACATAAGATTTTATAAGTCTACCAAATAAATCATATTCAAATTTAGACATTCTACTTATATTTGATATACTTGTTATGTTACCTAAAGTATCATATGTGTATACTTCTTCATAACCTTCTGGTGATGTTTCTTTTACAAGTCTACCTAACTTATCAAATACATAGTTTGTTTCATGACCACTATAATCTTTTTTTATTAAGTATCCATTTGCATCGTAATTATATGTTGTAGTTTTATTATCAGCGTTTGTTACAGTTTCTATTAAGCCTTTTTCATTATATGTAAATGTATTTGTTCTACCCTTTTCATCTGTTGATGTAAGCATATCTCCATTTGCATTGTATGTATATGTTTTTGTTCCTATATCTGATGTTTGGCTTAATAAAGAGTTATATGCATCATCAGCATATGTATAAGTAGTTTCTTTGCCAAATATATCTATTGTTGATAATAGATTGCCGTCTTCATCATAGCTATATGATGTTGTGCCAGCTTTTGTAGTTTCTTTTATCATGCGATTTTCTTTATACTCATATTTATATGTATCGCCTAATAAATCTACATGTTTTATTAGATTACCTTCTTCATCATATGTTAATTCCTCTACACCACCATTTGCATCTATAATGGTAGTTTTGTTTCCATCGTATGCATAGTTGTATATAGTATTGCCATTTATTGATACTGATGAAATTTTGTCATTCTCATATGTGAAGTTCTGTGTTAATCCATTTTCACTTATTTTAGTTAGCTTTCCAGATGTATATTCATAACTAGCTATCTCTCTGTCTGTTGTTTTTACTGATGTTAAATATCCATTTGCGTATGTAAAATATACTTCTAGATTATGTGGACCTGTCATTTTAGATATATATCCATTGCTACCATATGTTATTATTAATTTTTGCTGACCATTTTCTAAGGCTGTTAATCTTCCATTATTGTCATACTCATATGTTATTTGGTTGCCATATACATCTTCTCTTTTTAGTAGCTTTCCTTCTAAAACGTGTCCGTCTGTTCTCCATGGTGCTTTATAACCGTAGTAAGTTAATTTTTCACCTTTTTTTGTTGTTACTATATATTCTGTTTTACTAATTCTTTCTAAACTATCACCTGCTGCTAATTCATAATGTCCTTCGTGAAGTTTATAGTTTACTAATGGATCATCATCGTACGATGTTACGTCACCATTTTCTAAATCTTTTACAAATTTAAATGCTCTTTTTGTTCCGTTTACCCTTATTTCTCCAATATCATAGGCTGAATACATTTTTAATTCTGTGTAAAAGTTTAAGTCCCATCCCTTTCCGAATGAACCTTCTGTATCGTCAGAATTAAATCTTGCTAGTTTCAAATCATATCCAAGTGCGCCTATATTTATGTCATAATATTCTAAGTTCAATTTACCTGTAGATTGATTTACTTTAGAGTCATATCTACTTGTTTCTTGTGGACCTGTCACTAGCTCCGATGGTTTGTTGTATGCCTGTGGTGATATATTGCCATTTGGCAATTGTGGTATGTTTAACTGGGTGTCTGTTGTAGGCAAATCAACATTTGGTGTGATTTGATTTTCATTTAGCATTTCTAACATTTCAAGAGGGTCATAAACTAAGTTGCTTTGTGCGAATGCTGGTGTAACTGATTGGATCAATAATTGTAGCATAATTATTATTACTAAAATTTTCTTCTTCATAAAACCCCTCAATAAAAATATATTTTTGTGTAATTTTCCAAAACTATATCACTACAAATAAAGTTTTGGTTTATAGTCAATGTTAATAAAATAAAAAATCCCTATGCAAAAAAGGCATAGAGATACAAATATACATACGCTTACTACAACTGGCTATCATAATTTTCATCTTAGACCCTTAGCTTTGCGTCACCAGATTTCTCTGGGTTTGCCATTTTATCACATTTAAACTATATTTAATTTTAATTAGTTGGTCACTCACTGATTTTCGTATATTTACCAATTAACAAGCCATATAATACCATGTTTTAAATTTTAAGTCAACAATATTCTATTTATTTCGACATGTATAAACGTACAAAATTATATATTATTATTTAGTAGTGCACAAAGAAAATTTGTGCTTTTTACATATCTTAAAATATTGTGACGTTATTTGTGAACTAAAAGTTCACGTGCATTTGAGTATATACCACTTTTGCAATTCTATTTTATTATTTTTATTATATTCGCATCTTAAACTGTCAATTATATGTCTTTACTTCTAAGGCTAGCTGTAAAAGATATTACTTTTTCGACAACGACCTACCTTCAAAAAGACCCACAGAGACTGGTTGTAACATAACCTCAGAGACTAGCTGTAACACTATTAAATTAACCAACGCAAGACTAGCCACATATCAAAAAAGAATAATTTCACTGTCAAAGCATTGTGGAGCATAGGAAGAATTGTACAAAGTGGAGTGAGCGTTCTAAGTCAATTTAGACTAGCTTTAAAAACTTGTCACACGCATTTGACTTATGCGAACAAAACTGCAGTTACAATTCTCTATGCGCAACATAGCTGAGTAAAGGAAATTATTATTCCTTTTTATGACCAAATAGACTAGCTATAACAAGACCTCAGAGACTGGCTGTAACAAGACCTCAAAGACTAGCTGTAACAAGAACTACAAGAACTATCTATAATACATTTAAATTGACCAACGCAAGACTAGCCACATATCAAAAAAGAATAATTTCACTGTCGAAGCATTGTGGAGCATAGGAAGAATTGTACAAAGTGGAGTAAGCGTTCTAAGTCAATTTAGACTAGCTTTAAAAACTTGTCACACGCATTTGACTTATGCGAACAAAACTGCAGTTACAATTCTCTATGCGCAACATAGCTGAGTAAAGGAAATTATTATTCCTTTTTATGACCAAATAGACTAGCTATAACAAGACCTCAGAGACTGGCTGTAACAAGACCTCAAAGACTAGCTGTAACAAGAACTACAAGAACTATCTATAATACATTTAAATTGACCAACGCAAGACTAGCCACATATCAAAAAAGAATAATTTCACTGTCGAAGCATTGTGGAGCATAGGAAGAATTGTACAAAGTGGAGTAAGCGTTCTAAGTCAATTTAGACTAGCTTTAAAAACTTGTCACACGCATTTGACTTATGCGAACAAAACTGCAGTTACAATTCTCTATGCGCAACATAGCTGAGTAAAGGAAATTATTATTCCTTTTTATGACCAAATAGACTAGCTATAACAAGACCTCAGAGACTGGCTGTAACAAGACCTCAAAGACTAGCTGTAACAAGAACTACAAGAACTATCTATAATACATTTAAATTGACCAACGCAAGACTAGCCACATATCAAAAAAGAATAATTTCACTGTCGAAGCATTGTGGAGCATAGGAAGAATTGTACAAAGTGGAGTGAGCGTTCTAAGTCAATTTAGACTAGCTTTAAAAACTTGTCACACGCATTTGACTTATGCTAACAAAACTGCAGTTACAATTCTCTATGCAAAACATAGCTGAGTAAAGAAAATTATTCTTCATTTTCTATTAATTAAATTACAAATTGCAATTGGATTTCTTAAATCCCTTTTGGATATTTGTGTTAATTGCAATTCAATATCTAGTAATTCTAATTCATATATAAACTGAATAATTGCATAAGAATCTAATATTCCACTATCTAACAATTCAGTATCTTTACATATTTCGTTTTCACTTGCACAAACTTTATTTAAAATTTCTAATATTTTATCTATCATACGCCAATCCACATTTATTTATTTAATAAATCTCTTTCTATTTGAATTAAGAGGAATTTCATTTGTAATTACAATTGATTTTGGTATTGAATATTTAGGTAACATCCTACTTAACTCTTCATAAATATACTTTTCATCAA
This sequence comes from Sedimentibacter sp. zth1, assembly GCF_017352195.1. Lineage (NCBI taxonomy): Bacteria > Bacillati > Bacillota > Tissierellia > Sedimentibacter > Sedimentibacter sp. zth1. Next base: position 947,967 of record NZ_CP071445.1, read on the forward strand.
TTGTTTTATCTGCACAAACAACATAAGCCATTAATCCTATTACATCTTTAGAAGTATTTAATTTTGTACACACTTGAACTTGCTCAACACCTCTAATTTTATATATCGTATTTTCTATTTCATCTAATTCTATTCTATAGCCTTTATACTTAATTTGATTATCTATTCTACCATCAAAATATATCATACCATTCTCTATATGTCCTAAATCTCCAGTATAATAATAAATTTTATTATTAATTAGCTTAAATTGTTTATTATCATAATTTGTATATCCTTTTGATACACTTTTGCCACTTAAAACAATTTCTCCACAACTTAAATCATTAATAAATACTCCATTAGAGTCAATTATTTTAACTTCTACAGCACAATTATTCATATCACCAATTGGAAGTTTATTGTATTTTGTCATGTCTTCATTTATTTCAACAGCTGAAACACAACAAGTAGCTTCACTTGGACCATATGCATTAATGATATGCACATCTATAAAACGTTCCATAAATTTTTTTGCAACAAATGGTTTTAATACTTCACCGCACAAAAACATTATCTTTAAATTAGGTAACAATGTAGAATTAAATGATTTATCACATAAGCATAATTCTAAAAACGATGGAGTAAAAACAGCCATTTCTGCATTAGATTTCTTAATATAACAAAATAGCAAATTAAAATTTGACATGATATTATCATTTAAGCAAAACAAAAGAGATTTATTCCAAAGCGAATAATATATATCTAACACAGATAAATCAAATGAAAACAGAGCTTGATTGAGTATAATTTTAGGCTGAATTTCAGATATAATTTTAAAATTTGTAAACCAATTCAAAAAATTATTTATGTTGTTATAACTAATTTTTATACCTTTTGGATAACCAGTACTTCCAGAAGTATATATTTGATATGCTATATCATTTTCTATGCATTTATCTAATTTTTCATAATATTTATCGGAATAAAACTCCATATCAATTGAAGATATACACTCTATGTCATCAAGTACCATATTCTCGGTACATAAAACTAAATTTGCATTTGAATCTTTAATAATATAATCAATTCGGGCTTTTGAAATACTTGTATCACAAATAACATATGCAATGCGTCCAATTATACAAGCAACAATAGATATAAACATCAGTTGATTTTTATGTCCATATATTATTACTCTTTCTATATTTCTATTTCTTAAATAGCACGCTAAATTTTTTGATTTTTTATATAAATATGTTCTTTCAATACTATCATTTTCACATATATACGCATAATCTAGATTCATTTTATCACCTAATTTATTTGTCTACTAGTATACATAATTTCTTCTTTTGGTATTAAAGAATAATCATACATAACCTTAGAGTGATTGTTCAAAATCAACTCTTTTTTTACTATTTGCTTGTCATTATCAAAAACTAATCTATAAATCTGACTAACTCTAAAATATTCACCATTTTCTTCTACAAACCCATGGTTTTCTTCTGTAATTTGATATTTATACTCAAATTTTTGTGTTGACCGCAGTTCGCCACATAAATAGCCTTCACTTTGCCATATAATTAATTGTACAGGTAGATTAGTATTATTTTTAAATCTATAATCAATATGCTTATAAAACACACTCGTTCCTGTTCCAAAAGGCACTCTTCTATTTGAATCCGGGAAAAGAGCATCAGTATGATGGTGTAACTCTACTACCTCCATAGGAGAATGCAATACTAACCAATGTATTAAATTAGCCAGCTGACATAATCCTCCTCCTATATTTTTACCAACTGCTCCTTTTGAAATAGTTAGTCCATCAAGGTATCCTTTCTTAGCTAAAGGTTTACCTACAAGCTTCCAAAATGAAAATGTCTGTCCCGATTTTATTATTATACAATTTATCCTATCTCCAGCTAATTTTAAATTTTTAGCTTTATTATGCTGTAAGTTTATATCAACTCCATTCAACATTCTAAGTATTTGAGAACTGTGTCCTTTAATTATAACCGGTAGCTTCTCAGTACTTATTTTTTTACTAAATTTAGTTTTATTAATTATATCCTTTAAATCATATATAAAATATTCCTTTAATAATGATATTTTATAAGTTAATGGACATATTTCACAAAATAGCTTTCTTTTCAAAATATCCCCCTATAGCAATCAGAGATTGTATTTCCATATTTTAGCGTGGTTTATATTTATTATTATACCAAATATTTACTATTTTGTAAACTATTCAATAAACACCTTACCTTTACAAATTCACTTCCTTTGTAGCAATATTATTACTGAACATATAATCATGCTCTACAAATAATAAAGTCGGCTCATATTCTAGAATTAATTTTTCTATTTGCATTCTTGAAATAACATCTATATAATTCAACGGTTCATCCCAAATATGAAGATGTGATTTTTCACAGAGACTTTTTGCAATTAAAACTTTTTTCTTCTGTCCCATGCTTAACTCTTCAAGCTTTTTATCAAACAATATCGGGCTAAAATCAAGTTTTGCAAGCATTGCTCTAAACAAAGTTTCATTAATTCCTTCATGCTCTGTAAAATCTCTGAATTTACCGTTAAGATATGACGTATCCTGTGAAATATATGAAATCATGAGATTACTACCTATTTTAACATCTCCTGTATAGTTAATTTCATCACCTAATACTAATTTAATAATACTTGATTTACCTGAACCATTTTTCCCTTTAATTGCCACTCTGTCACCCTTATTAATTGTAAAGCTAATATTTTCAAGTAGCATATTATCACCATATGATATAGATAAATTCTGAATGTTTACAAAATTATCCTTAAAGTATTCTAACTGATATATTTTTAAATTATCAACTCTCTCTATGTTTTTTAATAAAGATTTCTTTTCATCTAAATTTTTTTCTATTCTATTCTCTAAATTCTTAGCCTTTTTCATCATTCTTGCAGATTGTGCACCGATTGCCCCTCGGTCGCAAGGTCCATTACCTATTTTAGTTTTTTCAACTAAATCACTCCATCCTTTTGACCTTCTGAAAGAATATTCCAAATGCTTAATTTCGCCCTTTAACTTTTCATTTGTAGCAATTTCAAAATTATCCTGAAGCTCCTTGTTATAGCTGTAACTCGAAAAATTACCCTTTTGTATTTCAATATTACTTTTATTGATTGAAATTATATGATCTATAATTTTATCAACAAAATATCTATCATGTGATACAAGAATAAAGCCTTTTTTTGAGTTTAAATATTCAGCTACACATTCTCTACCTTCTAAATCCAGATGATTTGTTGGCTCATCTATTAGTAAAAAGTTTTTTTTCTTTAAGAACAGTGCCGCTAATAACAATTTGGTTTTTTCACCGTTGCTAAGTGTATTAAAATTCCTGTTGAGTACATTAACATCAACATCAAGCTTTCTTATTTCTTTCTCAATAAGTTCATCTATGATAAATCCATCATGTAACATAAATAAATCTAATAAATTTCCATATTCATTTATTGATTCTTCTGAGTTTTCTTCTATACACTCATTCATTCTTTTGTTCCATTCATCAAATGGAGCTATGCTGTTTCTTACAACCGACAACGTATTGTCATTTTCATTCACTTCAAATGGAAAATATTCAAACTCTACTGAACTTGAAATAGTTCCTTGGTATTTGTATTTACCCATCAAAAGATTTAAAAACGTTGTTTTACCCTTACCGTTTCTTCCTATAAATCCCAATTTCCAATCAGTATCTATTTCGAACGATGTATTTTCAAATATATTCTGATAATTTGTTTCATAACTAAATGTTAAATTCTTTACACTTATTTTAGACATATACATTCCTCCCTATTTAAAAGACTTTTGTTTATGCATTATATATTCTTTTTTATTTAATGCATTTATATAACCACATTTAAAAACTTTGCTCTCATCAAATACAGTTTCTTTATATCCATGAAATTTGTAAGTATACAGTCCCTTTCCTTCTGTATAGGACAAAACCTTTATTTGATAATTTTTTGAATTGTCCAAGGGTATTGTCCCTTTAAACAAATATTCGTTATTTTTAATATTTGGTTGTTCATAGACTGCATTCATCATTTTTAAATCATACATTGCTTTACTTACTGTATTTTCTGGAACAATAAGTTCAAATTCATTTACAGGCTCTAAAAGCTTTGTCTTAGCATTATCAACAGCTTCCATCAGTACCATCGGTGTTAAATCTCTAAAATCTGACGGAGTGCTTGATACACTGTCATATTCTGTGTAGAAAAGTGTAATTAACATATCTGTTAATTGCCATCCATATAGTCCATGTTTGCAAGTAGTGTATACACTATCCTTTATAGCCTGTAAAAAAGATTTAGGAATAAACCCTGCAGTAACCTCTGATTTATATTTTATTCCTTCTCCTAAAGGCAGCGGTTCTACTCTCAACTGAATTGTAGCATTATATATATTAGGATATTTTCTAAAATACATAATTGCTTCACCACTTGATACCGGAGTTTCCTTGTATATAGTTTGAGTATTGTTGAATATTACATCTAAACCATAATCCCTTTTTAAAGTTTCCTCGATAATTTCCTTTTGAACTTCCCCAAATAAATTAATGTATATACCTTTATTCTCATTATCTAATTCAATTTGCAATAATGGATCCTCATCCGATAAATTTAAGAGTGCTCTGTACAACAAATGATTATCCGTATTATCCAATAATGAGATTTGTGTTTTTATTGTTGGCTTTGCAATATTTAGATATTCTATACCATCTCTTTTATGTCCAATAACATCACCTATTTTCAAATTTTGCATTCCATAAATAATACCAATATCTCCTGTACCAATTTTACTTCCATTAACAATATGTGTATTCTCAAGAGCACCTAGCTTTTTAACCTTTAATAAATTTTTGTCATTATTTACACATATCATATCTCTAATATTGATTTCACCATCAAAGACTCTGACATATGCTTTTTTCTCATTATCTGATGTTCTTTCAATCTTAAACACAACTGCGGATAATGTTTTTTTGTTTTCCTGGTTAATCGGCAAAAATGTAATTATTTTATCAAGAAGCGCTTTAGTTCCTATATTTAATATTGCTGAACCCAAAAATACAGGGTACAACATGGATGATTTAGTATTAGTAACTATTTTATCAACTAAATAATCAATAGATAAGTTTTCATATGACAAATATGCATCTAATACATCATCATCAATTTTTGATAACACATCAATTGCATTGTCAAATTCAGCATCATCTTTTAAACTTGTTTCAATGTTTATATCTTTCGTTGCTTCATTATTACATTTTTCCATTAACACAGTATTTTCTGACAGATATTTGTAGATATCTTTAAATACTCGCTTATAATCTGAACACATTCGATCTAATTTATTGATATAAATAATTGTAGGTATTTTTAACCTTTTTAACGTTTCAAATATAATTTTTGTCTGTGATTGTACTCCTTCTACTGAAGAAATCACTAAAATTGCACCATCAAGTACACTAAGTGCCCTTTCTACCTCTGCAATAAAATCCATATGCCCAGGTGTATCAAGTATATTAATTTTAACGTCTTTGTAGTTAAATGAGATAGCTGTTGACTTTATTGTTATTCCTCTTTCTTTTTCCAGCATCTACATGTGCCAATATGCCTATATTAATTGTTTTTAAAATATTCATATATTTATATACTCTCCATAAAATTTTAGACACAAAAAAACCTATGCAAAGAATAATCTCGCATAGGTTAAATTTAGCGTCATTAATTTAAAGAGCCTATAACTAATTTCTTACAAAATCATATAAATACATGTATACAGTTGAAAATAAAATATTTATTTAAAATTGATGAGATTATCCTTATAAAATATTTCATGTACAACAAATAAAGCAAATTACTTGCCGTCCCCGAAATATAAAGCTATTAACTTTTTTTAATTTATAAGAATATTTTTCTCATTTCTATCAATCTCCTGTTTTGTGTAAAAAAATTACAGTTATAGTACATTTATAGTATATTCAAATTGTTATGTTTTGTCAACAGTATATACTATTTATTTATTTTTTAACCTTTTATGATATAATTTATATAGCAAAGTTTATAACCATTTTATGTAAATGAAACAATACAGTTAGGCTGATTCAATTCATAAGTACACTCAACTATTTCAGCTGGTGTCATATGCTCAATATAAGTTAGTGTTTTTAACGCCATGCCATGACCAACAATAATTACTTTATCGTAAGATGCATATTTATCAGCTACTGCTCTGACTCTATTTCTCAAATGAGATAGACTTTCCCAGCGCTTTTCTTCATCTTTTGGATATTCTCCATGACATTTATTATAATCATTAGTTAACTCAAGACATTCATCTAAATTATCATATGTAAATGTTAAATCAGGCATCCACTCATGTAAATCCATTTCAACTTTTATATCTATACTCAATTGTTTAGATATTATACTAGCAGTTTGCATTGCCCTTGTGTATGGAGAACATACGATTAATTGAGCATCCTTTAATCTTGCATCTTTTGACGTTTCAATTACCTGCTCTATTCCTTTTTCTGATAGTGGTGCTAAATCTCTTCCATGCCCTTTATATTTTCTTTCGTCACAACCAGAATAATCCGGTTGTCCATGACGTATTAAATAAAATAAAGCCATATTCTCTCTCCTTTTAAATAAATAGTTACTTATAACATTGAAGCACTGTATTTTTATCTATATACTATTTTTTACCTATAAACATAGCATGTTCTGAATATGCCAATAATTCAGGCAATTCTAAAAATTTCTTAGCTGTTTCAATCCACAAATCGAACTCTTCTTTTGGATAAGTTAGAACTTGATTTTCATTTGGTGACATTATGCCCTCTTGTCCGAATAGATGTAACTTTTTTAAACCAAATTGTTTCATAAAAGGCTCAATTTGCTTCTGATTATAAAAACAAGATGAAGTAAAAGAAGGTCCGTCATAAATAGTTCGATTTACTATTGAATCTATAATTGATTTTGAATCTTGGTCTTCTAAATGTTTAGATAACAATCCAGGACCATTTTTTAAGTCATATATAATACTAGCAAAATCTAAAATAAATGAGCAATATAAATTCCCACTGCTTTTCAGATGATTTAGTGCTATTTTAACTGCCTTTATTCTATCTTCTTCTTCAACAAGATGATACAGAGGACCCATTAAAAACACATGATCAAATTCTTTTAAATTTAATTTATCCAATTCCAAGCAATTTTTTGAAAAAGCATTTATTGATACTTTTTTCTCTTTAGCCTTTTCTTTAGCAAACTGTATATTGCCATCAGATAAATCTACTAAAGTAACATCACATCCCTTTTGTGAATAATACATTGAATATCTACCAGGACCACCTCCAATATCTAATATTGTATCTCCCGGTTTAATATACTTATCCATCATATAGGTAGTAAAAATAAATTCAAATGGATGCCTATCAATTCTATCCCATTCATATTCAGTATTTTCATCATAATACTTTTTTACATTTACAATTGTATCTTTCATTTTAATCACCTCTATATTAAATATTTTTTTACATATTATAAAAATATAACCAGTTTATCATAGAATTTTTATATGTTCAAGTTAAATTTATGTATAAAGTTGATTACCGTCCTTTGCAATCCTCATTTTTTATATACTAGGAGAATAGAACTTTCCTAGTATACAAAAAACCAGTCATTACAACTGGTTCTTAAATTTTTTATTTTTACTGTTACATTCAGAACATACACCTTTAAAAACTATATCATGGCCCAAAATATTATATTTTGTTGCTTTTGATACCTTATCATCTATACCACTCATATATTCTAATTCAACGTCTTCAAATTTACCACAATTCATACATTTAATGTGATAATGCATATGTGTAGTCTGGTCAAATCTGTCAGCAGCATCTGGAACAGATATTTTTAATAAAAGTCCATCCTCAGATAATGAATTCAGATTTCTATAAACTGTACCTTTACTTATGTTCGGATGTAGCTGTACTACATAATTATATACATCTTCAGCAGTTGGATGATTCGCTAACTGTTTTACTGCATCTAGTACAAGCTGTCCTTGTATAGTATTTCTTTTCCTCATATCAGACCTCTTCTATATTTTATATAGGTATAAGCTATATTATAATACCATTATTTAGCAAGGTCAACTTTATTACACCTATTAATTAAAATATCTTTTTAGTAATCCTTCAAATGCCTTTCCATGTCTTGCTTCGTCTTTAGCCATTTCATGTACTGTATCATGAATTGCATCTAAGTTTAGTTTTTTAGCAAGTGTTGCTAATTCTTTTTTACCTGCTGTTGCTCCATTTTCAGCTGCAACTCTTAATTCTAAGTTTTTCTTTGTTGAACTTGATACAACTTCACCTAATAATTCAGCAAATTTTGCTGCATGCTCTGCTTCTTCATAAGCTGCTTTTTCATAATACATACCTACTTCAGGATATCCTTCTCTATGTGCTGCTCTTGCCATAGCTAAGTACATCCCAACTTCTTTACATTCACCTTCAAAGTTTGCTCTTAAACCTTCTATAACCTCTTCATCTACGCCTTTAGCTATTCCAATCACATGCTCATCTGCCCATACTAAGCCTTCACTTTTCATTTCTTCAAATTTATCTGCTCCTACATGACAAATTGGACACTCAGCAGGTGCTGTTTCTCCTTCATGAACGTATCCACAAACTTTACATACAAATTTTTTCATTTTCAAATCCTCCATAATTTTTAATATTTTTTATAGTAATAATTACTATTTGATAATCTTTATCACTTACCTTAACAATAATATATACTATTAAATAACTTTTGTCAATAGTTTTTTAAAAAATATTTATATAATTATATATAAATATTTTGCAAAGTATACTTGACATATAATGCAAAGCGTGCTATTCTTTATTTGCAAAGCAAACTTTGCAAATCGAGTGGGAGGTATAATTGAAAACTAAAATAAGGGAATTAAGAAAACAAAATAAGCTTTCACAGGAAGAACTTGCTTTAGCTGTAGGGACTACAAGACAGACTATAACATCAATAGAATGTGAAAAATATACAGCATCGCTTGTTTTAGCTTATAAGATTTCAAAATATTTTAATTTAACTATTGAAGATGTATTCAATTTTTCAGATGTGGAGGATATTTAAATGGAAAATTACAAAAAGAAAATTCAAAAAAAATTAATGCTTTTATCTTTGTTATGTATTATATGTGGTGTTATTTTGACATTAAACATATTTGATATGATTAGCATTGAAAGTAACCATGATTTTATATCAGGTGCAATCTCAGGATTTCAAGAGGGTCTTGTTTGCGCAATAATTGTATTGTGTATTATACAAATAGTACGTTTTAACAAAGCACTAAAGGATGAAGAAAAATTAAAGAAACTATACAATAAAGAAAATGACGAACGAATAAAGTACATAAAACAAAAATGTGGTGCTAACGTCATTATTTTTACAACTATAATTACTATAATTGCCGCTGTTATTGCCGTATATTTTAACAGAATTGTATTTTTCTCTTTACTTGCATGTGCATTGTTACAAATAACAGTATGCGCTGTTTTAAAGATATACTATTTAAAGAAATGTTAAATTTTTTCCATCAATATTTTATATAAAAATAGCCCTATATTAACCGAGATTTTTAAATTGTCTCAATTGTTAATACAGAGCTATTTTTGATTTTATGAAGTTTCTTCATTGACTTCTCTACCTTTAATATTAATAATTTCTTATTACGTAAGTATTATTTTCTATTTGTTCAAGACGTAAGATAAATTTTACATCTTCTTTAGATAATTGTGTCATTGGTTTTTTAAAATATATAGAAGCCTTTTCTCTTATTGAATCTACTAATCTCATTTCTATCACCTCCTTCAAATTACGATTATTTTTTCTGCCTAGATATATATATCCGCTTATTCACTATTTAAACATTTTTTTATAATTATTTTTTAAAATAAATTCTGTAGATATTGAAAGCTAAACAGAAGCAATCTGTACCCTACAATAAATATAAATCTGAGCATTTTCAAATGTACAATTGTTATATATAATAACATTACAATATAAGAATACATAGGAGATGGAAAATGAATAAAAAAAGATTTACAACTAGAAGACTTGCAGTAATAGGTTTAATGTCTGCAATGGTATTTATAGCAACAAATTTTAGAATTGATATTCCAACACCACTTGGAAAAACAATGCTTCATCTTGGAAATGTTATGTGTCTACTAAGTGGTTTGTTGTTTGGAGGATTGACAGGTGGGCTAGCATCTGGATTTGGCTCAGCAATGTTTGATTTATTTGACCCTCAATATGTTTCAACGGCGTGGATAACTTTTATCATGAAGTTTGCTATGGGATTTATTGCTGGTTCTATAGCACATAGAAATAATAAAAACGGCGAAAATAAAAAATATAATATCATTGCTGCTATAGTAGGAGCAATAAGTTATGTTATTTTGTACATATCTAAAACAATTGTAATGAGTTATTTTTTGGTAAGCACAAAGCCTGAAGGAATTATAGCTGCAACTATAACAAAAGCTACAGCATCAACTGTTAATGCAATAATGGCAGTAATATTTTCATTAATTTTAACTTTTGCATTACGTCCAGCACTAAAGAAGGCGGGATTATTTAAAAAACTAAGTTAAATAAAAATTAGAATGGTACATGTTTCTTTCATGAATGCATGTACCATTAGTTTAGTACTTCCCACCATGAAATATTTTATATTTGTTCATAGTCTAAAAAACTACGCTAAATTCATACATAAAATTAATATAGAACTTTATTACAATTTGTGATATAATTTTTATAGTTAAAATATGGAATTATTTTTTTATTTTAAATTCATGGAATTATTATGGCACCAAAATTTGTTAAAGGAGAATTATATGTTTGGAAGACGGTTCGATGGTTGGTCTTTACGTTCTAAAGATCCATTTATGAAAATGATACCTTTGATTATGAAAAAGCGAAATGATGCTCAGGTATTTTTGAACTTAGAAGTTGACTGTAAATATGCTGATGAATACATAAAACGCAAACGACTAGAAGGTATAAAGGTTTCACATATGGCAATCGTTCTTGCTGCCTTTGTACGTACTGTATCTCAACGACCAGAAATAAATCGTTTCATTGTAGGAAACAAAGTATTTGTAAGGAATCAATTGACTATATCATTTGCTATTTTAAAGCATAGGTCTACTGAAAGTGTTGAAGAAACTACTGTAAAATTACACTTTGATCCTACTGATACTTTATATGAAGTTGCGGATAAAATTGAAAAAATTATCGAGAAAGAAAAAAATGCTAACAGTGTATCTCAAGTTGACAAACTTGCAGCAACAATTTTTCGTATACCACTTATTCCGCCAATCTTAGTTGGCTTTTTAAAAATTATAGATAGAGTTGGTATACTTCCAAAGCCAATAATAAATGTATCACCATTTCATACTAGTATGTTTATAACCAATATGGCTTCAATAAGAATGAATAAAGTTTATCATCATATTTATAACTTTGGTACAACCAGCGTATTTACAAGCATCGGTAAAAGAGAAAAAAAACTTGTTATATCTAAAGATGGTAAGTTAAATACGAAATGGGTTATGCCACTAGGATTTGTTATTGATGAACGTATTGCTGCCGGAGCTACATATGCTGTAGCCCTTCACTTATGGGAAAAATACATGAGAAACCCTGAACTACTTGAAATTGTACCTGATAAAGTTCGTTATGATGATGGACGTATATATCAGTGTAAGAAAAAACACCTAAGAAAAAAATTTCAAGAAAACTTAACAGACGACTTAGAAGAAAATTTGCAAGAAGCTTAATAAAATATCAATTAAAAGAAGTAACCCTTTTTATTTAAAGTTACTTCTTTTTTTATATAATTTTTGTATTAATGCATTGTTTCAATAAGTGCTTTTGCTAGTCTATCAAATTCATCAATTTGGGTAGCTTTTACTGAAGATTTTATTGATATCATATCATTTAAAATATTGATATTTTTCATATTAGATAAAATTTCTTTCATTTGTCTGCCGCTAGTTGCAGCCCAACTGCCATTTTCAATCAATGCAACTGTTCTATTTTGTAAATTATGAGCTTTTAAATCTAAAAGCAATGTCTCCATATTGCAAAATATACCTGCATTATATGTTATAGAAGCAAAAACAAGATGACTAAATCTAAAGCTTTCAGAAACTATGACTGATGGATGTGTTGCAGAGACATCATATAGTTTTATATTCTTAACACCTAAATTAGCTAGCTTACAAGCAAGTATATTTGCTGCATTTTCGGTATTGCCATATATTGATGCATATGCAATCATTACACCGTTTTGCTCAGGAGCATATGTAGCCCATTTTGTGTGTTTTTCTATAAACCATGCTATATTATTTCTCCAAATTGGTCCATGCAATGGGCAGATAGTTGCTATATCAAGAGTTGACACTTTTTTCAAAAGTGCCATAACCTGTGCTCCATATTTACCAACAATATTTGTGTAATATCTTCTTGCATCATTCAACCAATCTTTTTCAAATTCAATTTCATCATTAAAAATATTGCCATTCAAAGCACCAAACGTACCAAAGGCATCAGCAGAATACAATACCTTATCAAGAATATCATAAGTAACCATTACCTCAGGCCAGTGAACCATTGGAGCAGTTATAAATTTAAGCGTATGCCTTCCTGTATTTAATGTATCTCCCTCTTTTACAATTAAAGCTCTAGAGTCTATATCAAAATCAAAAAACTGTTTAATCATATTAATTGTTTTTGAATTACCCACTATTTTAACATTAGGATATCGAAGAACAAGTTCCCCCATTACAGCACAATGATCAGGTTCCATATGATTAACTATAAGATAGTCAAGATCACGCTCTCCTAATAAATATACCAAGTTTTCAAAAAACTGTCCGCTAATACTCTTATCAACCGTATCAAGTAATACTGTTTTTTCATCATCTATATAGTAAGCATTATATGATATTCCTCTCGGTATCGGAAATACATTTTCAAACAATGCAAGTCTTCTATCACTTCCACCTATCCAAAACGTATCATTATTAATTTTTCTAACACAATGCATAATACTAATCTCCTAACATTTAAAATTTTTTTATTAAATTATATCATACTCTAAAGTAATAATAACTAAAATTATGTATATTTCAATAATTTAGTATAATCATTAATATTAGTTTTATGTATATATTTTCTATATAATAGATAGGATATGTTTAAGATAGAGCATATATGTGCGTTGAAATGTCGGTGAAATAATAGAAGTTGACGAGACTTTTTTAGGAAATTTTTTAAGGAAAAGTAATATTTATATAATAGTGTTAAATACTTGAAAATTGAATTATTATCCAGTATACTGAAATAAAGGGACATAGTAAACTATTGCGAAGCGTATATATATAACGGAGGATAATTTATGAAAGATTTATTTTTAGTTGAGCCTAATAAAATATATCAAAAGAGTTTTGAAAATTATGCTTTAGCCTACAAAAAAACAAATGATAAACATTACTTTAATAAATATAAAAAAGCATTAGAAAATTTCCAAGATTATTTAAGCGATTTGCACAATTATTCCGAGGTAAAAGACCTACCTCAAGGAGAGGTTATAACTTCAACCTTCTGGTTAATTGATAAAAAAGATGTTGTAGGAGTAGTGAGAATTAGACATCAAGAGATAGAATGTGCTGGTCACATAGGTTATGATATATCACCAGATTGTAGAAATAGAGGCTATGGTTTTCAGATTTTAAAACTGGCATTGGAAAATGCTATAAAGATAGGAATAGAAGATGTAATTTTAACTTGTAATATAAACAATACAGCCTCAAAGAAAATTATAGAAAAGAATAATGGGAAATTATTAGGAACTATTTTTGATGAAGAAGAAAATGAGTATCTGTATAAATATAGTATTACATTAATAAACAACTAACTTAATTCACTTTATTCCTATAATATTAATTAAGGGAAGTCTTAAAATGACTTCCTTTAAAAATGAATAACCATCAACATTATTTTTAACATAGATAAAAGATAATATCATTAAGCTATAAAGAAATTATATAGAATTTTTGAAAAAGTATGCAATGTAAATATTTTTGTTATATCATATGACGTAAACGGTCTACGCTTTATCTTATTAGGTTACATATAATTCTCATGGTAAGTCTGTTACATGTTCTAAAGACTTGTCAATTTTATTTATAGATTTTTCTAATAGATTTTTTGCTATTACTAATTGGTTTTCTGTAACTAATAATTCATTATATGCTTTTTTTAGCATAGATTCAGCACTTTTCATAATACATATTTTTTTATCAGTATCATTTCCGACATTATCATAAATCTCATCTAAGTTAAATAACTTTTTAATATCACTCAAAGATAAATTTAATTTTTTTAGCATAATAATTATTTTAACTTTTTCTAAATCATCATTATCATAACTTTTAATGCCATTTTTCAATTTCATTGGATGAATCAATCCTAATTTCTCATAGTACCTTACTGTATCTATAGAAATACAACACTTGCTTGAAAATTCACTTACTTTCATAATATCACCTCTAAGTATATTATAAAGCATGGAGTTGACTCCATGTCAATATAAAATCTATAACAGTTCTTTTTTCTTAAGTTTGACTACCATATGAAATTACACTATTCTTAAACAATATAAATATACTATTGTTCTATGTTATTGAATCTTCATCAAATTCTATGGGTTTTAGTTCAGCTTTATAAATAATAAAAGAAATAATGACTAAAATTAATATAATAATTATGATAGTGTTTTTTCTCATATACTACCTCTGTAATATAATTATTTTTTATTTGTAAAATCAAATATTTTAACTGTCAGTATACCTGTTAGACATAACCATATTGTTATTGTATTTGCAAAGACAAAATTAAGTAGATATTTTTTTATCTAAAAGTTTCTGAGTTAAATATAATGCACATTCTCTAACTATTTCGTGTAATCGTTCAGATTAACATTCATGCTTTGTTTGACTACCATATGAGATTACATTATTCTCAAACTAAAAGAGAATGATGTGAGTTTTATTGAAAAGTTTTTTTACAATGGCAATATACAAAATAATAAGGTTATGTCTATATGTTTTAAAATGAATATGGTTTTATTCAAAACCAGCACTGAATATATTTAAAAGTGACATAGGTGTTTCATCATCTATTAATTTATAAAATTCTTTATTTTCTTCATAGGAAAGCTCTATATAATAATCCTCAATATTATTATATGAATATGCTTTTAAATATGCTTTTTTACCTTGATAATAACATTTAATATTTATTGTAGGTTCGTTTATATTATCAGGTAATTTATCTATTTTTACAGTATCTTTTGGCAATATTTCTAAAATAATATATCTTATTTGTGAATATGAAACAATAGCACTATTTCCATTCATATGTTTATAAGAAAAGAATTTAGAATTTAACAACATTTGTTTAACAGTATAAATATTATTATTTAATTCATCTTGTAATGGAAGTAATGCTTCAGCTACATTATATAAATATATATTTTTACACATATAAGCTTCATGTACAAATCCTCCATTGGATAATGTTATTTCTTTTGAAAAATCATCAAAGTAAAACGTATATTTATATGCTTTAGAAATTTTACTAGTCATATAATATTCGAATTCAAAAGTTCTTAACATATTGAAATAAAAAGGATCTTTTACAATATCACTATCTGTTATATCTATAGTAGTACCACTCGAATTAGTTAAAGTAACTTTATTCCAATTATGATTTTGTATCCAATTAAAAGTATCCTCTATTATTTTTTCCTTTTCATTTTGAAATTTTGTTGCCGCTAATTCATTTTTAAAACGTAGTTGTGTAGTTTCTAACTCTTTTGAAAGAAATTCATTCTTTTCTTCTAGTTGTTTTATTGTACTTTTTAAATTTTCTATTGTTGTATTTTTTGACATAAAAATAAGTGTATCATTTGAATCTTTGTTGAAAATATATAAAATTAGAATTCCCATAACTCCTAAAATTAATATAATACAACTTAAAACAAGTATTGTTTTTAGTGATTTACACATATTACCCCCCTCTTTAATAATATAAAAATAAATTTATAAGTATTTTATTTTCTAAACTTACTGAAAAAGCTCTTTTTCTTCTCAATTTCCTTTGATTGTTCTTCATCATCACTTGAAGTCAAAAGCTGTATGCCTTTTGCTTATAATGCTTGACTTGCATGTAAAGATAGGGTTGTATTTTCTAAAGCATTTACAAGTTTTATATTTTCTTCTTGTAAGCTCTCAATTTGTTTGTTTTTGTTTGACTACCATATGAGATTACATTATTCTCAAACCTATTATTCAAAATAGTCTTTTAAATATTCAGGAAAAAAACCTGTCATGCAGTCAACTCTATAATCTATAACTAAGTTATCAGTAATATTAATTTCTATATGTGTGGAATCTTGTTCTGGTGGAGAGTTTCCATAGCTAGGCATATAGTCTAGTATTTCAAATAAATGATTATTTGTTTGTTTCGTCATTATTATTAAAGGTTCGCCTAACAAATTAATTATATCTTCTTTAGTCATATTAACAAATGTTTTGTCATAAACATATTCTTGCCAATCATCGGTTTTAATACCCTTATTCCTATTGAAATTTTCTATGTAAGTATATTCAATTATCTCAGGCTTTGAATTATTTACTAAAATAATTATACTAAAAACAAATAAAATAATATTACAAATAATAATTAAACTTATAATATGTTTTTTCATAACAACGCACCACCTTTATGTGCAAATTATACCATATAAAGGTAGTGTGCTCAATTCTAATTTATTATGGTATTAAAGGATATACCTTTAACCTAACTCCATTTCTTATTTCTGACATTACATTAAATATATTTTCACCTGGCAAGTTGTTAAGTCAACATCTCGGTTTGACTACCATATGAGATTACACTATTTTTGTATATGTTTACAAATAATAAATTAAATGCTATCTTTCTAAAATTTGAAGTCACATTGCACAATTCAAGCCATAGTGTAAACTTCGGTACAAAAATATACGTTCTTTTCGAGATAACATTTAGGAAAATAAAATTTAAATACATCTCATGTTAAGGTTCAACCATAGCAAAATAGCCATTCTTAAATTGTGTTTTCAGGCAATTTTGTTTAAATATCAACATTTTTTAATTTTTTTACCAGTTATTTTAAATATTTTATATTTTTAAAAAAACTAATAACAATCATTAATTTTTCAGTAGTTTTATTCATTATTGTTATTTATTCAACTGGTAAAATATTTATTATTATACTATTTTTTATATTAACATAATTTATATAAATTTATAAATTATTATTACAAACAAATTACTTCTTCCTTTATAAAAACTATCCATAGCATAAACTACAGAGACTAACCAAAGCAATGACTAAGAAGCATAGCTAACCAAAAACATACCCCCTCATAGACGTTCTAACCAAGCAAAAGAATAATTTAATTTTTAAACCTTGTGGAGCATTGTCAAGAATTGTACAAAGCGAAACGAACGTTTTAAGCCAACTGTTTGAGCGAAGCTTACCCTTTAGCTAAACTCTAGGACAGAGCGAGTTTTGGCTTATGTGAGTGAAACTGCAGTTACAATTCTCAATGCGTAACACAGCTTGAGAAAGAAAATTATTCTTTCCATTTTAAGGACCTCAAAGGATAGCAAACAAGCCTAAAAAAACTAGCCATAGCAAGACCTCAGAGACTAGCTACAACTTAATAAAATATACCCTGCAAGACGAACACAGAAATAATGTGCTTCATTCTCACAGGGTATAAAAAATTAATAATATAATTTAGGCTATATTTTTTAAACTATCTTTGCTAAACAGTTTTTAATTTAAAACATGCTTCACTAGACCCTACAAACTCACCTTTATGATTATAATCTTTAGGCTTATATTCAGCATCAAAGTAAGCTAAATCTTCTTCTGGTATTAAACCAATTTGATGTAATAATTCAATCAATGCAACATTTCTCATTTTTGATAATCCATCATTAGTCTTAATTGCAAAACCTATTCCTCTATCAGGCAAGCATCCTGCAAAATATCCATTAGCACCAGATTTTACAACTACTTTTCCTGGATACTTACTAATAATTTTATAATCAATTCTATCTGATCCAGAAGTATTTAAAGGATATTTCATTACTGCATTAATTACAGTTTTAGCAGACTCTTGTAAATCTTTATCTAATGTTGATGGGTCCCCCATTCTTGCCATACCATATGCAAATGTTCTTAAAGGCATTGCATGAACTGGAACTCCACATCCATCAAGTCCAATTATGATTTTTTTAGGATCATAATTACAAATTCTACCTATCATATCAATTATTCTTTTTTGATGAGGGTGCTCAGTTTTATAATATGTATCTAAATCTTCATTCATATATTTTACAGTAGTAAGCATACCAGTATGTTTTCCACTACAATTATTATGAATATCTAAAGGTTTTATACCATTATCTTTCATATTCTGAGCTACATCTTCTTTAAATGGATAATGTGGTCCACATTGTAGATAACTTTCATCCAATCCTATTTTCTTTAAAATACTTCTTACAGTATTAACATGAATTTCTTCTCCAGAATGTGATGCGCATATTTGTGCAATTTCTTGTTCTGTATAATTATATTCTTTAGTTGCTCCACATGCTACTGGTACCATTGCTTGCATTAATTTTGCAGATGAACGAGCATATGATACTTTATCAGGATTACCTGCGTAATATAATAAGTTATTGTGTAAATCTACTACTGCTATTGAACCTGTTGTAAAAAGGTCTAACAACTCACTTCTATATGTATTTACTAATTTTTCCAATTTATTTGTCCTTTCTAATTTATAAGTCCTTGTTCCCTAAATTCTTGCATTTCTTCATCTGTATACTTAGCCATACCTATGCCTGTTATTCCACATAATAATGAGAATATTGGACATAAGAAACAGAAAAATGCAAAAGGGAAATATGTTGCAAATGGAATATTTAAAGTATTTATTATAAATATTGCAGTTACTCCCCAAGGAATAATTGTAACACCTATAGTACCACAATCTTCACAAATTCTAGATAGGTTTTCTGGTTTCAAACCTCTCTGTCTATATAAATCAAGCATAGTTGATTGTACCATGATAGCTGAGAAACAATGTGATCCTGTTATACCAATTGATAAATAACTAACGCCTATTGCACTTGCAACCAAACCACCAACAGTTTTGATTTTACTAGAGAATTTTGAAACTAATACTTTAATTATACCAATTTCTCTAATCATACCACCTATACCTGTTGTAAATATAACAGCTTGAACAGTACTATTCATACAATTCATACCACCACGATTTAATAACTTACACAAGTAAGCTTGTTCAAATGGTTGATTATAACCTTTCATAAAAGAAGTTAATACTGTTTTTGGATCTAATCCCTGATAGAATATAGCTATAAATATTGCCGCTATAACACCAGATAATATTGAAACAACAGCTGATTGTTTCCTTAATAACATTGTAACAACTATAATCATCGGTACTAACGTTATTAATCCAATATGGAAATTTGCTGCTAATCCGTCTGAAATTTGATTCATTAGTGTGAAATCTGCCTCAGCTCCAGAAATTCTGAATCCTAAGAACAAGAAAATAATTGCTGATGTTATTAGTGCTGGTATTGTAGAATAAAGCATATGTTTAACGTGAACCATTACATCAATTCCCATAACTCCTGCTGCAAAGTTTGTAGTATCAGATAATGGTGATAATTTATCACCAAACCAAGAACCACTGATAATAGCTCCTGCAATCATACCCAAAGGAATTCCTAGACCTTCGCCTATTCCTAATAAAGCTACACCAACCGTTCCTATAGTACCCCAAGAAGTACCTGTAAACATTGATACTATTGCACATAATAATAATGTTGTTACAAGATAATATTTTGCACTAATTATTTTCATACCATAAAAAATAATTGTTGGTACTGTACCTGCTGCTATAAACACACCTATTAATGCACCAACAGCAAGCATAATTACAACAGATGATAAACTTCTCCTAATTGTATCTAGGGCTACGTTTTCCAACTCTCTATAAGTAAACCCTAATTTAATTGATAACAAACTTATAAAAATCCAAGCTATAAACATAGCCACATTAAGTGGTGCCCCAAATGCTCTTATCATGACAATTAAGAATGTAGCTAAAGCCAACAATGTCATAAGAGAAAACGCAAACGATGGTGTTTTCTTTTCTTTAGTTTTCATTAAATATCTCCTTGAAATAGAATTTTCACTGTACTTATGTATGATAATATTATATAATAAGTATAGGTTTTACAATAGTGCTGCAGCAACTAATTAAAGTGTTTACTTTAATTTATACAAATTATACTATATTTTTTAAGATAAGTAAAGTAATAAACATACTATTTAAGATATTTTTATAATATTAAGTGTTTTTACTTTAATAATAATTATTATTTTGTTATATACATAATCTAGCAAAATAAATAAATACATGCAAACTAATGTCGCAAATAATATGAGTTATAAAGAAATAGAAAAGGATAAATTTATGAATATTATAGAAACAATAAATAAAAAATACAATGTTTTAACTAATAAACAAAAAATAATAGCAAATTACTTGAAAGAAAATCCTTCTGATATCTGCTATATAACGCTTTCTGAACTTAGCAAAAAAATAGGTTGTTCAGAAGTTACAATATTAAAATTCACTCAAAAAATAGGTCTTACTAATTTTGTAACTTTAAAAAAGGAATTCAGGAATTATAATTTAACATTAGTAAATAAATTATCTACATCATCATATACAATTAATTTTTCTAATGAAGAAGATAATGCTTCTCTAATAAATACTATGTGTGATAACGAATCAAAAAAAATGCAAGATTTTCTCCAAAATTTTGATTCTAATTATATTTTAGAAGTTGCTGAAGAAATAGCTAGCAAACGCATTATATATCTATTTGCACATGACAGTTCTAAAATACTTGCTAAAACATTAGAATGCCGATTATTGCTAATGCAATTTAATCCAGTAATAGTTGATCTCGCAGATATGAAAATTGTTCAACAAGTTCTAAAACATATAGATGAAAATGATATTTGCATATTTTTTGCATTTCCTAACTATTATTATTGTAACGATAGTATAGCAGAAACTGTTAGAGAAAAAAATTGTGATATTATTTTAATTACTGACGATAAGAATTGCCCTGTATCTAAATTTTCAAAACATATTCTCGTTTGTAACTCTAAAACTATAATATTTAGGAACTCTCTTACTGTACCTATATCAATGATAAACTTATTGACGTCTGCTATGGCTTTAATAATAGGAGAAAAAGATACCTATCTATAATTATAATAAAAAAGACCAACAAATTATTGGTCTTTTTATTAAATAATTAATTGATTATTAGTTATTTTTTATAATATACAGGATAAATTTTTTCTATATCTAGTTTATTAAAAAAAATATTTCCTTCATCACCTTGAAAACCATATTCGTAAAAATATCCTAAATATTCATAATTGGTATTACTATCTAATAATACTACGTTTTTACCTACAACGATTACTTCTTTACTTATTCCATGTAAAATAACTACATCTCCTATTTTTATTTCATCTTGTAATTCAATTTCATTTTGTTTACTGTTATTAGAACATGAACATAAAAACATTAACATTATTATTGTAATAAATAATTTAATTTTTTTCATGCAAATGTATCCTTTCTTTTTGTAAAATATCAACATTTTTCAAATTTTTCACCACCTTTTTACATTGATTTTCTAAGATTTCTAATCAGTTGCTGGTAAAATCATTTCTATAGTTTCTATACCTGCTAAAAATCCCATTTTGTGATATACCATTTCTGCATCATTTCCTAATGTTACAAATAGTCTAATCACTGGATAGTCTTTTTTTAATGAAGATAGTGCAAATTTCAACATATTTGTAGCTAATCCTCTATTTTGAAAAGACGGTTTTACTGCTAGTTCATACACATTTGGCCATTCTTCCCAAATTGATATTAAACATGCTCCAACAAGTTCATTTGTATCATTATCATAAATTAGTACTGATGCTTTATTTACTATGGTATTTTCCAAATTTTCATCCAAATAAAATTGTACTGATTTATTTTGTATTTCTAATTTTGTTTCTTCACAGTCTTCATTCATATCAGTAAATGATTCTGCAAATAACTTACTGATATCACTCTTGCTTTCTTCTGTAACTTTAGTAATTCTATATTTATTATCCCAATTTATTTCGAATTCTTCAGTAGGCCTTATCATACATCTTCTTGTCTCTATTGCTTTAAAACCATTTCTTTGATAATGCTCAATTCTATCTGGTTTAACTGTGCCTACGCAAATTGGTTGTTTTTTATCTGACCAGCATAATAGTAAACTTTTTAACTTAGATATAATAATATCGTATTCGTTATACGGTGGTTCTAAAACTAAACAATTCATATAATTGGGCTCTAGCAAAACTCCACCTATTCTATAACCATTCTTTTTAATCCAAAAACACCCTTCATAATCTAATAAAATAGAAGAACTCATTTGAAAACTCTGTCTAAACCATACATTTCCACTAAATACTTCGTATACAGCAAAGTAAATCGAATACTCCTTACTATCCGCCTGCTCAATACTGTAACCATCACATAAATCATACTTTTTTAAATTTTTTGACCACTTTCTATTCATGATAAATACCTCCAAGTATCATAAAATCATAGCAAAAAGCTATCCCCTTGTATTACGTCATATGCAAAAATTATTTTGTATACATATGGTATTATTGTAACATTTTAATATTTGTTATGCAATGACAAGACCTCAGAGACTAACCACAACAAACCCCCAGGGCATAGCTAAACAAAAATAGAACGCCACAAAAACGTTCTAAACAAAAAAGAATAATTTAATTTCTAAGCCTTGTGGAGCATTGTCAAGAATTGTACAAAGCGAAACGAACGTTTTAAGCCAACTGTTTGAGCGAAGCTTACTATTTAGCTAGGCTCTAGGCGAAGCGAGTTTTGGCTTATGTGAATGAAGCCGCAGTTACAATTCTCAATGCGTAACACAGCTTGAGAAAGAAAATTATTCTTTCCATTTTAAAGACATCAAAGAATAACAAAAAAGTCTAACATAGCCAAGCCCTAGCAAAACAACAGAGACTAGCTATAGCAATGCCATCAGGGCATATCTAAACAAAAATAGAACGCCCCAAAGACGCTCTAGCCAAGCAAAAGAATACTTTAATTTCTAAGCCTTGTGGAGCATTGTCAAGAATTGTACAAAGCGAAACGAACGTTTTAAGCCAACTGTTTGAGCGAAGCTTACTTTTAAGCTAGGCTCTAGGCGAAGCGAGTTTTGGCTTATGTGAGTGAAGCTGTAGTTACAATTCTCAATGCGTAACACAGCTTGAGAAAGAAAATATTCTTTCCATTTTAGGACATCAAAGGATAACACAAAATCTGAGAAAGCAAGCCATAGCAATGACCTCACAAGTTATCCATAACAATAACCTCAGAAACTAGCCATAACAAGCCCCAGAGTATAGCCACACAAACCCTCAGAGCACAGCTAAAAAAAATAAAACGCCACAAAGACGTTCTAGCAAACAAAAAAAGAATAATTTAATTTCTAATCCTTGTGGAGCATTGTCAAGAATTGTACAAAGCGAAACGAACGTTTTAAGCCAACTGTTTGAGCGAAGCTTACCCTTTAGCTAGGCTCAAGTGCGAAGCGAGTTTTGGCTTTTGTGAGTAGAGCTGCAGTTACAATTCTCAATGCGTAACACAGCTTGAGAAAGAAAATTATTCTTTCCATTTTAAGGACATCAAAGGATAGCAAACAAGTCTGAAAAATCAAGCCATAACAAGACCGCAGAGGTTAGCTATATCAAGACCACAGAGCATAGCCATAACAAAAGCTACAAAGCATAGCTAAATGTTTAGTCTTCTTTTCATGTCTATTGCTTTCACTGGGCACATTTCATGACAACAAAAACATTTTATGCATTTTCTATAGTCAATAACAGCCTTCCCATTTATAATTTCTATAGTATTCTGCGGACAGCTTTCAGCACACTTTCCACATCCAACACATTTATCAGTATTAATAACAGGTCTTGACACAAGAAATTTATTAAGAACAAAATTAGAAGGTCTCCTAAATATTTTTGGTACAAAATTTACAAAATCAACACTAACACTTTTAGGTAATTTAAAATCATTTATAGGTTTAAGCGCATCCTCATCACCAATAAAGTCTAAATCATTACCACTAATATCACAAAGTCCCCTTTCACTAGATGCTACAATCGTTGGTACAGATTTTGGCTCAAGTCCAATCTTTTTAGCCAAAAAAACATCCAACTCAAAAGGATTTTGAGAACCTGCAATAAAATTACATGTTTTTGGTGTACCACCAGAAGGTCCATCCCCCTCCATACAAACAATTCCATCCATGATTGAAATATTTGGCTTTACACAAAGAGCTAAATCTACAAGCATTTCGCTAAATTGGTCAAGTACGTTAAATCTACAATGCATTTCTGGCTTCTGAAGTCCAGGTATACTACCAAAAATATTTTTAACTGCTCCCGACATCGTAGTCATTCCATGAGTTTTAACCTTTCCAACTGAAATTATAAAATCTGCATCATGAATTGGTTTTATAATATTAAAAGTCTTACATGCCTTTCCTTCTTTTATATACTTTGTATCATATTCTACATTAGTATTTAATTTAGCACCTGATTTGATAGATACATCTTGCATACCACATACCTTGTAAATATCTTTCAAAGCTTGCTTAGTGTATAATCCAGCTGGACTATCTGCTATAACAATATTATCGACACCAAGAGCCTTTAGTCTATTAACTATAGCCAATATTATAGTTGGATGAGTAGTTGTTGCTTCTGCAGGCTTTCTCTTCATAAGAAGATTTGGTTTTATTAAAACTTTATAATTTGGTTTTACTAAACTATTCAATTCAATTATTTCAAACAATCTATCTATTGCTTTTTGTACTGTATTAATCTCATAACTACTTGCATCAACTGCACAAATTTTAGACATAATTTTACTCCTTATATTTCTATATGTCTATTTTAACACTTAAAAGCTGTCTAATCAAAGCAAAAATATGTCAAGTTTTTTTGCAGATTTATATAATACAAATATTTACAAATAATAATAGTAATGGTATAATTTAATACATAATCAATAAAAAATAAAGAGGTATATAATATGAAATATAATATTTTAGGTGACACTCTACCAGTTGTAGTTTGCGATGTAGAAGCAAATCAAACACTGATAACAGAAAGAGGCTCTATGTGTTGGATGAGTCCAAACATGAAAATGGATACTACTAGTAATGGTGGCATTGGTAAAGCATTGGGCAGAATGTTTTCTGGTGAAGCACTTTTTCAGAACAAGTATACTGCAATAGATGGCGCTGGAATGATTGCTTTTGCTTCAAGTTTTCCAGGAACAATTAAAGCATTTAACATTACTCCATCAAACCCGCTAATTGTACAAAAATCAGCTTTTTTAGCAAGTGAGGAAAGTGTTGAATTATCAGTTCACTTCAAGAAAAAACTAGGTGCTGGTTTCTTTGGTGGTGAAGGATTTATCATGCAAAAATTATCTGGAAATGGTATAGCATTTTTAGAAATAGATGGTCATGCAGTAGAATATGATTTGACTGCTGGTCAGTCTATGATAATCGATACCGGATACCTTGCAGCAATGTCAGCAACCTGTTCTATGGAAATTCAAACCGTTCCAGGAATTAAGAACATGGTATTTGGTGGCGAGGGTGTTTTCAATACTGTTATAACTGGCCCAGGACATATAATTCTACAAACTATGCCAATCAATTCTGTTGCTAATACACTTATTCCATATTTGCCATCTACAAACAAAAGATAAAAAATATATAATAAATATAAATAAAGCGTATTTGATATTAAATCAATACGCTTTATTTTATTTACATACTATTAGAACATCAAACTATCTATCATAAAGATTGTTCCCTTTACTATCGATAACTACTATTGCCGGAAAATTCTCCACATAAAGTTTATGAATAGCTTCAGTACCTAAATCTTCATAGCAAATAACTTCTTTTGATTTAATTGACTTAGAAATCAAAGCAGCAGTTCCGCCTATAGCAGCAAAGTATACACAATTATATTTCTTAATTGATTCAATAACTTCCTTAGAACGAAGTCCTTTTCCAATCATGCCTTTTAATCCTCTTTCAAGCAATTTAGGTGCATAAGGATCCATCCTATATGATGTAGTAGGACCCGCAGGTCCAATTGGATATCCTGGCTTTGCTGGTGCCGGACCAACATAGTATATTGTTTGATTTTCAACATCAAAAGGTAATTCTTTATTTTCATTTAAAAGTTGTATAAGTCTCTCATGTGCCGCATCTCTGCCTGTATATATATACCCCGTAAGCAATACACTATCACCAACATTTAAATTTTTCACTACTTCATCTGTTAATGGTAAACTAATATCAATATCTTTCATTTTATTACCTCACTATTCCTGATTTGTGTCTATATGCATGACAACAAATATTTACAGCTACTGGTAACCCAGCTATATGAGTTGGAAAATACTCAATATTAACACCTAATGCTGTAGTTTTTCCACCAAGTCCTGCCGGTCCAATATTTAATTCATTTACTAACAAAAGAATCTCTCTTTCTAGACTTTCATAGCTTTGATTTAAATTATGACACCCTATTTCTCTTGTTAATGCTTTTTTCGCTAGGTACGCTGCTTTTTCAAATGTTCCACCAATTCCAACTCCAACAATAATAGGAGGGCAAGGATTAGGTCCTGCTTTTTTTACAGTTTCAACAACAAAATCTTTGACACCATCTACTCCGTCTGCTGGTTTAAGCATTTTTATAGCACTCATATTCTCGCTGCCAAATCCCTTTGGAGCTACTGTTATTTTAATCTCATCACCATCAACTATATCTGTATAAATAATTGCTGGAGTGTTTTTGTTTGTATTTTTTCTTTCGAACAAAGGATCATCCACTACTGACATTCGAAGATATCCTTTTGTATAGGCTTTCTCTACTCCACCATTTATTGCATCATATAAGCTTTTACCCGTTAAAATAACACCTTGACCTATTTCTAAAAATATAACTGCCATACCTGTATCTTGACACATTGGTATACGCTCATTCTCAGCAATATCATCATTTTCAATTATTTTTTGTAAAACCAATTTTGGTAATTCTTTAGTTTCTAATTCAATACCTTTATTTATACTGTCTAATACATCGTTCCCAATTGAATAATTTGCTTCTAATAACAACTCTTTAACCTTTTCTTCAATTAAGATTGTATTTATTTGCTTCATAGTATCTCCTAATCAATTATTTAGATACTTCAAAATTAATTAGCTTTAACCTTTTTCTTTGAATCATCAGAACGGCCAGCCTTAAGAAATTCACCGAACATACCACCTATTACACCGCCCAATATAGCTGGAATAATCCAATGTAATTCATATTCAAACAATGGTAGTGATTTGATAAATTCTATATCTATTCCAAAGCTATTAATAACACTTAAAAAACTTATTAAAAAAGCTCCAAATACTGCTCCATAATTTACAAACTTATTTTTATGTTTTGAGCTAAGCGACAACGCTATCATTGTTAATACTATAGGATACGTTAAATTCAATATTGGTGCCGCAATAGCAATGATTTTATTTAAACCTAAATTTGCTATCAAGAAGCTTATAACTGTGCTTAAAATAACTAAAACTTTATAAGTAACTTTGCCCTTTGTTAATTCTTCAAAATAATTAGCACAAGAAGATGTTAATCCAATTGCTGTTGTCAAACATGCTACCGATACTATAAGGCTTAATGCCAATGAACCCAATCTACCTAATAAACCATTTGTTACTGCTACTAATAAAGAAGTTCTATCTATATCTAGTCCAAATTTTGTAGATGCTGTTGCACCTAAAAATGTAAGTCCACCATATACAAATAATAACAGAACACTTGCAACTATACAAGCTCTAACCGTTACTTTACTTTGAGATCTTTTATCTTTGTAACCTTTTGCAACTACTGATTCTATAATTATTCCTGCTAATACCAAGCCACCAAAAACATCCATAGTTTGATAACCTGTAGTAACACCTTCCTTAACTACGCTATCGATCATTGCTACATCACTAATTGGTCCTAAAGGTTTCGCAATACCATACACAATCAAAAAAGTCAAACCTGCAAATAATATAGGAGTTAGTAACTTTCCTACGATATCTATAACCTTAGACGGCCTAATGGATAGGAGTACAACTATGCCAAAATAAATAATTGAAAATATTATATTACTTGACTGTGATACTACATTTGTATTTACCAACATTTCAAATGTAGTAGCTGCTGTACGAGGAATAACAAAAGCTGGTCCAATACATATAACCAATATAATGCTTATAATTAATGCTGGAGTTTTTCCAATTTTATCAGTAACTCCTTCTAATTTTCCACCATTTTTCGTTATCGCATATATACCAACTAAAGCTAATCCTATATCAAATATAAAATAAATGATAAATCCTAAAACCCATTGTTTTCCTGCTGCCATTCCTAAAAAAGGAGGAAAGATTAAATTTCCAGCTCCAAAGAATAACGCAAACAATGCTAAACCAATAACTAAAGCATCTTTGTTTTTTTTCATAATTACGCCCTCCAAATAAATAAATAGACTTATTAAAACGTTTTCTATAATTTATTTAGTTTACTATATAAGGCGTATATTTACAAATGCAATATTATTTCTTGTAAATATAATATTTACCAATTTTGTTTCATAAAAGGAAACTATTTGTTAATATTATCACAATTCACATATCCATAATTAAATTTTGTCAAAATATACAAAATTATTATATTTATACGATACTATTTTAAGCTATAAAATTCTTTGATTTGTAAAGAAATTATACTTTTTCATCAATCTAACATCTTCTTTATTTATTATTAAATCATTTATCAACTCATTATCCTCTTTTATACTCTTCAAAGATATAATACATTTTATAGAAACTGGTATAAACGGATTGCCTGAAATTCCAGTCATCAAAGCAGATACATTACTTGCATTATTGATTGGATTTATTGCAATAAAATTTATTCTCTCAATATCATTTGCTTGGTTAACAAATGTTAAATTTGTAACGATATCATGTATTTCTATTTTTCCATAATATAATGTTTCACAATTAATATAATTATTAAAACTTTCAATACCTGTATAAAGTGTAGCATCTCTTTTACTCTCATATGTAAAATCATTTATTTTCATGTAACAGCGATTAATCTTATTTTTACGTCCATCATAAAAATATACATAGAAATGATTGTTTGAAAAAAATCCTCTAATATCATCTACAGCATTTTCTTTTGGTTGTTCATAGTCTACAAGTTGATTAATTTTAATTCCAAGTACATTTGCAATATCAAATAATGTCTCAATGTCAATAACTATACTTCCACTTTCGTATTTTGACACTGTTGATTTACTCTTGCTTATATTTTTTGCTAATTCCTCAATACTCAATTTTTTTTGTTTTCTGTAAAGCCTAATACGATTACCTATATAATCAGTCAAATTACTCATTATATTATTCCTCCATATATAGCTAAGATATGCTATTAATTGTTATTTTATTAACAATTTGCCGATTGCAACAAATATATTATAGCTATAAAACACTATAAAGTCAAACAAAATTAATATAAAAATCCATATAATTACAATGATAAATTATACTTATTATAATCAATATTCTATGGAATACCTAAAACTACTATCTATTTTTCATATATTAGTACTAATTTTATATTATTTAGTTAAATTAATAACATATTAATCATTTAATGCATTTTTATGATACTTTTTCTAATAAAATAAATAAAGAAGGTAAAATTTCATTTACCTTCTAGTTATTATTCATTTAATAAAGTACTACTTCTCCTCTAAATCTTTTTCGTATATATCTTCTTCTCCTACACCAGCAAGGACAACGAGAATCACAGTTTCTATTATCCATTCCATGTTCTGGTATACATGCATAGCCATCTACGTAAACTCTCATGCCCTCATTTGGCATACAATTTTCTTCAGCTAATTGTTCTTGAAAGTTATCAAAATCGTTCATTTCACACATTATTATTTCATCCTTTCAGTCTATTATATAATAATATATGATAAAAAGGACAACATGTTACATAATAAAACTATTTTACGCAAAATAATTATGTTGAAATACACAAATATTTATAATAAAATATCTATACTGCTTAATTATTTTTAGCAGTTGTAGCAAAAAATTTAGATGTTATTTCATAAGGAGAAACAATGACTAATAAAAAAGCCTATAAAGGAAATGTAATATACAGTAAAGATAAAGATACGTTGATAGTTTATGATAATTCATATGTAATCGTTCAAGATGGAAGAATAGTGGATATATTAAAAGATTTACAACCGGATTTTCCGAATGAAAATGTCATTAACTATGAAGGCAAGCTAATTATACCAGGATTTTGCGATATGCACGTACATGCACCACAATTTCTGCAAATGGGTATCGGAATGGACAAAGAGCTTTTAGATTGGTTAGATACATACACATATCCAAATGAAGCAAAATTTAAAAATATAGAACACGCAAATGAAGTATACTCTCAATTTGTCAATGAATTACTTCGTCATGGAACGCTTCATGTAAATTGCTTTCCTTCTATTCACTATGAAGCTTCAAGTATATTATTTAAACTACTTGAAAATAAAGGAGTATATGCTTTTACAGGCAAACTAAATATGGACCAAAATAGTCCAGATTTTTATATAGAAGATACAAATAAATCTATAGAAGATACAGAAAAGTTTATTATTGAGCATAAAAAAAGTAAAAATGTCACTGCTTCTATAGTTCCAAGATTTGCTATAACATGTAGTGAAGAATTATTAAATGGTTTGGGAAATGTTTCTTTAAAATACAACGCACCAGTTCATTCGCATATGTGTGAAGCTGTAAATGAAATGAAAATTTGCAAGGAATTGTTCCCTAATTATAAAAACGGTGCAGAAATATTTAATCAAAATAATTTACTTGGTAAAACACCTACTATCATGGCTCATTGTATTTTCATGGATGATGATGTATTAGAACTAATGAAAAATCCAAATTGCATGGCAGTACATTGCCCTGATGCTACATCAAATGTAAATGCAGGCGGCATAATGCCTGTTAAAAAACTTCTGGACTTAGGTATTAATTTAGCAATTGGAAGCGATGTTGGTGGTGGAACTAGCCTTTCTATACCTAGAATGATTGCTACTACAATTCAACATTCAAAAATTAGGAACATGTTTGATAATCAGTATGAGGCTGTAAATTTACAAGAAGCATTCTTTATGGCAACACGTTCTGGTGGAAGATATTTTAACAAGGTTGGAGCATTTGATAAAGGATATCATTTTAATGCGCTTATAATTGATGATTTCAACATGTATGGAGATAATTATTCATCACTTGAACGTTTGGAACGTTTTTGCTATAGTGGTGACGATAGAAATATCATTAAAAGATATATTGATGGAAACGAAATAGAAATAAAAATATAATATGGTTTATAAAAGTTGAAAAAATGCTGTAGAAAATAAATATCTACAGCATTTTTATATTGATCTTATACTATTTTGCCATTCTCTAGACTAATAATTTTATCGCTTTGCAAAACTTCAGATAATCTGTGTGATATTGACAGTAGTGTACGGTTTTTTCCTGCTTTTTTCAATACTTTTATTATATATCTCTCAGTATCTGAATCAAGGTTAGCCGTCATTTCATCAAGAAGCATAATTGGTGGATCACATACCATTGCTCTAGCAATTGAAAGCAACTGGCATTGTCCTTGAGAAAACATATTCTTTTGAGCTACGGTGTCATATCCATGCTCTAAGTTCAAAACATAATCGTGCAATCCAACAAATTTCATGACATTTATGATTTGTTCAAAGCTAATACTATCGTCCTTTAGATTTATTTGTTCCTTTATTGTTCCATTTATAAAATGAAAACTTTGCTCAACATATCCAAATATGTGTCGCTTATAACTATTTGGAATATCATTTATATTTACTTCACCAATCTTAATCGTTCCGCCAGAAGGCTCTAATAAACCCATCAAAAGCTTGAATAATGTGCTTTTCCCTGCACCTGTTCTACCTGTAAATGTTACACTTTGATTTTTATCTATTTCAAATGATACATCCTTCAGAACATCATTACTGCCAATATACTTAAATGTAACATGATTAAATTCTATTGCTTTGCTTTTAATTGTCTCAATTTCAAATTCTTCTTTTTTAGCAACTATCTCTTCTTCATTTAAAAATTCATTAACTCTTTTTATACCAGCAATAGCTTGCTGAATACTTTGAAACTCCTTACCTAAGTTCTCAATTGGTCCAAAAATGTTTGAAATTAAATCAATAGCAGCAGCAACCATTCCTATTGAAATACCTAATAAGGACAATGAATCTGAGCTTAATATTACCATCAAAGCAATTACTATAGCACGAATAACTAGTATTATTGGCGAAAATACAGAGTCATAGAAGTTTATTTTTTCCTTAGATTTATAACTATCAACAATATATTGTGCATATTTTTCTTCGAAATAATCTTCCTTGCAAAATGATTTTATCATTTCTATATTTTGAACACTTTCAGGTATATGGTTGTTAACTTTAGCAATAAGCTTCCTATTGTCAAGCTGAGCACCTAACATTCTTTTTTGAAATAATCTAGTTATAAAATATATGATAGGTATAATAACTAATACCATTAGTGCTAATTCATAGCTAAATATACATATAGAAGCCACGATACCTATAAGCTTAAATACATCTATAATCATACTAATAATTCCATTGGTAAATAGAGAACCTATAGTCTCTACATCATTGGTAAATCTTGATACTATGCTACCTGTCGTATTGATAGAAAAATACTCTGCTCTCAACACATTTTTCTTTTCCATCATTACTTTTCTAATATTATTTACAATGCCTTGACCACTTATTGTCAATAAGCATTCCTTTGCAAAATCGAGTAAACCTATTATTAATAGAGTCAAAAAATATATTAGTCCGATAGTAGCCAAGCCTTTTGTTTTACCAACTAGGAGATAATTATCAATGATTATCTTCAATATTTGTGGTGGAACAAGACTTATGATAACTACACCTATTATAATAATAACCAAGCTGATAGTTATAAATATATGAGTTTTTAAAAATCCTGTAATTATCTTAGAAACACTTTTACTATGATTATTTTTCATTATTTTCACCGTCCTCTGAAGCTTGTAAATTAAACAATTCATGATATAGAGATGACGATTTAATTAGCTCTTGATGATTTCCGTACTCATAGGTTTTATTATTATTAATTAAAATAATGTTATCTAGTTGTGTAAATATTTTTAATCTATGAGAAATTAATATGATTATTTGTTCTTTATAGATTAATTTTATATTACTTATAATATCATTTTCTGTTTTAATATCTACTGCTGAAAATGGGTCATCCAATATAAGTATCGGTGTTTTATGATATAAACATCGAGCAAGTGATACTCTGGCTTGCTGACCTCCACTAAGTCTAACTCCACTATTGCCAACTACAGTATCAATTCCATTCTTCATTGCATTTATCTCATTATCCAAGCAAACTATTTTTAAAATTTCTTCTATGCCTCCATCTTCTCCTAGAGTAATATTATTATATATTGTGTCTGTAATTAAACTAGGATTGTGCCCAACGTATGATATTAATGTGCTACGTTCAAACTCAGATAAACTACTTAGTTCTACGTTATTGATATATATATGTCCATCATAATTGTACTCTCCTAAAAACAATCTTCCGATTGTTGATTTCCCACATGCGATAGGACCGGTAACACCTATTATTTGTCCCTTAAAGGCATCCAAATTCAATCCATCAATAATTAAATTAGAATTGTCTTTTGATACTGTCTTATCATTGTTATTAATTATTTCTAAACGCTTAGGATAACTGAATTTCAAATCAATTATTTTTATATCTATCTGCTCAAATTTATTATAAATTGTCTTGTCAATAGTTTTGGAATTATCTAAGTAAGGTTTAATTCTTTTCCATGATACACTTGCTTTTTGTATAGAATTGAACAATTTAGCAGTTTTACTTGCCTTGAATGCAAGAGTTGTAAAAATAACTAAAAAGCTTGAGAATTGACCAACTGTCCAAATATTATATATAACATTTTTGCCACCTAAAGTTATCACTATTATTACTCCCATCATAGCAATAACGTTATATATTGGTTGCATTGAGTTTTCCCAAACATGTGCTAGAACAGCACTTTTATTTAATTTATCTATTTGTTCATTATATGATTGATTATTATCTTCCTCTTGACCATATAATCGAAATAACAATGCATTATCAATTTGCTCATATGTTGTTTGAGACAAACTACTTAATTTTTTTCTATAATCACTTGTAAATTTATATATAACCTTTTTTAACTTTTCGGCTATTAAAATTGCAACAGGAATAAAAAAACATGAAATTAGTGTAATTTTAACGTCATAAAATAACATATAAATTATATATGCTATCAAAAATACACCTGTATCAAATACTTCAGTTGTAAATTTTCTCATTCCTTCTACACAAACATCAACATCTGAGATAGATTTAGTCATTAGACTTCCCATACTCTCATATTCTAATTGCAATTTAGTTTTATTTAATAGATTATTGTATAACAAAGTTCTCATGGCTGCACTAATATTATTTGCAAATCTTCTGACGTAAAATCTTTTTACATATCTAAATGATTGTACAATTGCAATTGATGCTATAAATATAGATGAAAGAATAATGATGTATTTAGAGCTTTCCTTTAAAATTAAAGCATCAATTAATTTTCCTTGTAAAATTGGACCTAATAATAATCCGACATTATAAAAAACACCTGAAATAATTATTAAAATTACAGCAAGCTTTTCCTTTTTCCAATAACTAATAAGCTTATTCGGTTCTTTAATTTGATTGAATTTATTTTTGTCCACCATTCTCTTTTATACTTTCCTTAAATAAGTTTTTATACATTCTATCATAATTGTCCTTACTCCAGTTAAATTTTATAGCTACATCACTTTTATCGTACCCATTTTGCTTTATGTAATAATATACTGCAGAATGTCTAAAACAGCTGGGTGTAAATTTTTTTACTTTAGCATTTTCACATGTATCCTGAAAAACTTTTCTCAAATATCTATCTGTATATACATGTCCATAAGAATTTAATAGTATATACGCGTTATTTTGATTAATATTGTTACTATCCAGCAGTTTAAAATAAATTTTTTCTATTTCTTCTGGTAACTCTATATCAAAAGGATTGATTTTTAATATTTTATTTCTAAATACAAATTTACCTTTTTCGTTATATAAAAAATCAGAATATTTTAACTTTATCAAATATTTTGCCTTTAGACCTGTATAAAGTGCTATGTAAAATAAAAACTGTTTTTGATAATTCTTTTCTTGTTCAAGAAAATCTATAATTTTATTAAAATCATCTTTTGAAATAATTTCGTCTTTGCTAACTACTTTATTATCAATTGTTTGAACATTGTTGTGAAAGTTAACTATATACCCTTTCATATCCAAATAATTAAAATAATTTATTATTACCTTAACAAATGAATTTATAGAGGCATTTGTGTAACTAGCTTTCAAATAGTCTTTAAATTTATCCATGATATATGAAAAATAGGAATTATCTATATCTAATTTAATGTTATTTTTATAAATAAATTCATAAAAAAGTTTAAGAGCAAGCTTATACATCCTTTTAGAGCTTGGCGACTTAAATTTTTTATAGTTGATATATTCATCGATATAATCAAAATATTTCATAAATTCTCCTTTGCGGTTATATAATATAAACTTATGAACAAAAGGTCGTAAACCATATCACGACCTTTTTATATTTTCTATTTATTTTTTTGTTCTTCTTCATGCTTTAATCTAAGCCAACATTTTGTGCACATAGCAATGTATCTATCATTGCCACCTAAGCAAATTTGCTCACCCTCAAAAATAATCTTTCCATTTTGGTCAAATCTTGCATTGATTGTAGCTTTATTACCACATTTGCATATTGATTTGATCTCTTGTATTGAATCTGCCATTTCAAACAATCTTTTGCTTCCAGGAAACATATGAGTAGCAAAATCTGTCCTTAATCCAAAACATAGCACTGGTTTGTTGAAATAAACTACTATATCAGCAAGTTCATCAACCTGTTTCTCTGTTAAGAACTGACATTCATCAATTATTATAACATCATACTTTTCCTCTGCCTTATTAAATATATCAAATACATTATCATCAGGTCTTATAACGAATGCTAATGCACTAAGTCCAATTCTTGACTTAACGACATTTTCTCCATCTCTATTATCTATTGAAGGTTTCATAAATAAAACCTTCATATCTCGTTCTTCATAGTTAAATTTTGTTATAAGTGCTTGTGCTGTTTTACTTGAACCCATAGCACCATATTTGAAGTAAAGTTTAGCCATTAATTTTTCCCCTATTTATTATCTCACACTCTTATCGTATGGTATACCCTCTGCTTTTGGTGCACGTGATTTTTTAGAAGTGAATGCAAGTACAACCATTGTTGCAATATAAGGTAACATTTTATAAAATACATTGTTTATACCTAAATTATTTAAGAAAGGAATTAGCGGTATTGAATATGCAAGTGTTCTCAAAAATGCAAAGAACAAAGATGCAAATAAAATTCTAACAGGTTTCCATTGTCCAAATATCATAACTGCTAATGCCAAGAAACCAAACCCAGCTACACCAGTGTGTCCATTTGCATTACCACTCATTACACCTACTGAATAGAAATATCCACCAATGCCAGCCAATACTCCAGAAATTATAACACCTAAATACCTCATCTTTTGAACATTTATACCAACACTATCTGCTGCTTGTGGGTGCTCTCCACAAGCTCTAAGTCTAAGTCCTACCTTAGTTTTATAGAAAAATATTGTTGCTATAATCATAATCACTGCTGCTATAAATACTGTCAAATAAGTGTTTTTAAAGAATAAGTCTCCTATAACCGGAATTTGACTTAATCCTGGTACCTCTTTAATAAATAACTTAACTGTTGTTGTAACTCCATCAGAGTTAAATTTCATCCTTGAAAACAATAAAACACTTGCTGGAACGAGCATGTTTAATGCTGTACCTATGATAGTTTGGTCTGCCTTCATATTTACTGAAGCAAATGCAAGCATCAATGAGAATACAGCACCAGCTAATGCTGCTATAATCATAGCCAACAATAATAGCATTTGAGGATTTATACCAGAGTCTTGCATTGAATATACAAATATACATCCAAAAAACGCTCCAAACAACATTATTCCTTCAAGACCTATATTGATTATACCACTACGTTCGCAAAACATTCCGCCTAATGCAACTAATAATAAAGGTACAGCTACAGGAAGAGTATTTTGTATCAAATAATAAAAAGTATCCATATTATTCTTCCTCCCTATTTTCAGTATAATTTAAAGCATTGTTATTTGTTTCAGCAGCTAATCTTTTGTTGTTTTTTCTCTTTAATGATTTTGATAAAGTTTCTTTCATCATCATTGCAAATGCAGAGAAATATATAATAATTGATATAACGATATCTATAATTTCAGGCTTAAATCCATATAAATTTGCCATGGTTCCTCCTCTTTGCAACAAGGAGATGAAAAATGCTGAAAAAATAATTCCAATCGGATTTGATGCTGCTAAAAGTGCTACTGCTATACCGTTAAAACCATTCGCAGCTATAATATTGATTGGCTCATACGTCATACTGCTACCAGCTATAGTTGAAGGTGCAAGTATGGCAAATGCACCACCAAGCCCTGCCAAACCACCAGCAATAGTCATTGACAATATAATGTTTTTCTTTTCATTCATTCCCGCATAATTGCTAGCATGTTTGTTATAACCTGTTGCTTTTAATTCATAACCAAATGTTGTTTTATTTAAAATAACATACAATATTATCGCAAATATTATTGCAAATATTATTGAAAAGTTAAGATTTGTACCTGTTACACCAAGTGC
Source organism: Sedimentibacter sp. zth1 (assembly GCF_017352195.1). Classification (NCBI taxonomy): domain Bacteria; kingdom Bacillati; phylum Bacillota; class Tissierellia; genus Sedimentibacter; species Sedimentibacter sp. zth1. Next base: position 986,526 of record NZ_CP071445.1, read on the forward strand.
TGGAATTTGTACTGATGCTGGCAAATAATTTGTTCTAGCCATATCTGAAATATACATAATAGAATTTTCTTGAACCATCATATCTACCAAATACATACCTATATAGTTAAACATAATTGAAGTTATAACTTCGTTGACGTTAAAAAATGCTTTAAATATACCGGGGATTGCTCCCCAAATCATACCGCCAATCATACCCGCTAAAATAGCAACTATCCAATGTACACCTGAATTCATGGGAATCATAAAACCTACATACATAGCAAAAAACATACCCATAGTATATTGACCAGATGCCCCAATATTGAACATTCCCATCTTAAACGCAAATCCTACTGCTAGACCTGTCATTAAAATTGGTGTAGCGAAGTATAATACATTTGGCAAGCTAGTAAAACCACTAGTTATAATAGTAATAAAACCTGGTATTGCTTCCATTGGGTTTGCTATGAGCATTACTACCAAACCAAAAGCTAAACCTAAAGCAATAGCAAGCAAAGATGAAATAAATGCATCGTATCCACTTGTTTTAGTCACTCTTTTTATTAAATTTTCATTTTTTTTCTTACTCATTTTTTAATTCCTCACAGTTGATAGCTTTATCTTTCTTAGCACCAGACATATAAAGTCCTAATTCCTGTACTGTTGTTTTTTTAGGATCTAATTCACCAACAATTTCGCCTTCATACATAACTAAAATTCGATCTGATAAGTTCATTACTTCATCAAGTTCAAGAGAAACAAGTAAAATTGCAGCTCCTTGATCTCTCTCTTTTATAATTTGTTTATGAATATACTCTATAGCACCTACATCAAGACCACGAGTAGGTTGTACAACAACTACAAGTTCTGGGTTTCTGTCAAGCTCTCTTGCAACAATCGCCTTTTGCTGATTACCACCTGACATGCTTCTTGTTTTTGTGATTGAGCCTTGTCCACTTCTAACATCATATTTATCAATTAAGTAATCTGAATACTTCATAATAGCATCTTTTTTCAAAAAACCATGCTTTTGAAATTCAGGCTTCCAATAGCTTTGTAAAACAGAATTTGCAGCTAATGAATAATCTAATACAAGACCATGCTTGTGTCTATCTTCTGGTATATGTCCCATCCCGATTTTACTACGATTTCTAATACTTGCGTGAGATATATCCTTGCCAAGCAGAGATATTTTGCCACTACTTTGTTTCTCAAGTCCGGTTATAGCATATACCAACTCACTTTGACCGTTTCCATCTATACCAGCAATACACACAATTTCACCTTTACGCACACTGAATGAAATATTTTTAACAGCATTGTTTTTGTGTATTTTACTTGGTACTGTTAAATTTTCTATATCTAAAACAACTTCTTTAGGCTTACTATCATCCTTTTCAACATTAAAATTAACTTTTCTTCCTACCATCATTTCTGACAGTTCTTCTTTATTAGTGCTTTTTATGTCTACTGTTCCTATATATTTACCTTTTCTTAATACAGAACACCTATCAGCTACTTCCATAATTTCATTTAATTTATGAGTAATAAAAAGTATTGATTTTCCTTCATTTGCAAGTTCTCGCATGATTTTCATTAAATCTTCGATTTCCTGTGGAGTAAGAGAAGCTGTAGGTTCATCAAAAATCAAAATCTCATTATTCCTATATAACATTTTTAATATTTCTACACGCTGTTGCATACCAACAGTTATATCTTCAATAATTGCGTCTGGGTCAACTTTTAACCCATATTGTTCACTAAGCCTAACTATTTTTTCTTTAGCTTCTTTTCTTTTTAAAAATCCTAATTTACTAGATTCTACACCTAATATAATATTTTCAAATACTGTAAAAATTTCAACTAATTTAAAATGCTGATGCACCATACCAATTCTTAAATTATTTGCATCATTTGGGTTATTAATTTTAACGACTTTTCCATTTTTTAATATTTGTCCATTTTCAGGTTGGTAAAGGCCAAACAGCACACTCATAAGTGTAGATTTACCTGCTCCATTTTCACCTAGGAGTGCATGTACTTCACCTTTTTTTAGCTGTAAAGTGATATCGTCATTAGCAATTATTCCTGGAAATTTCTTTGTAATATGGAGCATTTCAATTATATAATCTTGCGCCATTTTAACCTCCATCTATTTTTGGGAGTATACCCAATTTTTATAAAGTAAACAAAAGGGAAAAGCTTCAGCCTTCCCCCTTAACTCAAAAATGTTACATCTTAGGTATTACCTCTAGATGTTTATTGAACTGTAGTAACAGAAACTTTGTCTAAGCTTAAATTTGTAGTTAATTCATCTTTAGTAGCATATCCACTAGCATCTTCTACATCAAATGTTCTAACTAGTGATATTTCATTTTTAGCTAATTTATCAAATATTACTTTGTAGTCATCTGTTGTAAATTTTGAAAATCTATCAAAATTATCCGGAAGTCCAACACCATCGTTTTCAGCTGTAAAGAATGTAGTATTACCAGCATAATCATCAAATTTATCAGCATATATTGCTTCTAAAACTTGAACAACTGATGAGCCTAAACCTTTTGTAGCACTTGTTATAACTGTTTCTGAATCTTTTCTTTGGTCAACATCAACACCTATAACTTTTGCTTCTGCTTCTTCAGCTGCAGACATTACAGATTTACCTACAGAACCACCACATGCAAATATAACTTCTGCACCATTTTGGTACATTGTTTTAGCAGTTTGTTTGTTTGTATCATTTTCATCAAAGTTTCCAGTATAGTGATATTGAACTTCAACTTCTACACCTAATTCTTGAGCAGCTGCCTCAGCTCCTTGTAAATAACCATAACCAAAAGCTTGTACTGCAGGAACAGCCATACCACCCATGAAACCTAATTTAGTATATCCATCTATAACTGCTGCATATCCAGCTAAGTAACCAGATTGTTCTTCCTGGTACATAACACTTGCAACGTTTGCTTCTGTATTAAAAGTTGCGTTTCCCTCTTTATCCCAAGCTGTATGAGGTGCACCATCAAGAAGTATAAATTTAACATCTGGGTATTTAGTTTGTGCTTCGTAAACAGGAACCTCAAACAAGAAACCTGGAGTTACGACAATTTTAGCTCCACCTTTAACTGCTAAATCGATTGATGCTAAATAACCAGCATCTGATCCTTCTTCTGGTTTATAATATTTATGTGATATATTATTTTTTTCTGCATATTCTAAAACACCTTCCCAAGCACCTTGATTAAATGACTTATCATCAATATTACCTTTATCAGTAATAAGTGCTATGTCACTAGTTTTTCCACATGATGAAAATAACATTGCGCAACTCAATGATAAAACAATCACTAAAGCTGCAGATATAATTTTTCTTAAATTTTTCATTTTTTTCCTCCTGTTTTTTGGCATATAAAAACCATTTACTAATAAATTTTAATACATTCTAGACCGTTTGTCAAATAGTTTAATTTATAACAAAAATATGTAAATATGTATTATGTTCCTTTTTTATCAGCAATGGTAATTATATAGCTTATTCTTAAAGCATAAGCTTTATAGAATATTATTTATTTGCAATTGCTACCGCTAATTTAATACACTCGTTAACGTCAAATTTACTAACTATTTCATGTCCTGAGTGTATGTTTCTTGAAGGAATAGAAATACAACCACTTCTTATACCACTTTTGTTAATATGAGCTGCTCCTGCATCTGTTCCACCGAATTCTAGAACTTCATATTGATATTTAATATCATTTTTTTCAGCAACTTGTGTCATAAGTTCTTTTACCTCAACAGGAACTAATAAAGAATTATCTCTTAACTTAATTGCTGCACCACCATCTAATTTAACTGCCATTTTTATTCCGTTTAATGTATCACCTGTTGCTGTAACATCAAGTGCTACAAATAAATCAGGCTCAACTGCAAAGCTTGATGTTTTAGCTCCTCTACATCCAACTTCTTCTTGTACAGAGAATGAAAAATATAAATCATTGTCTGTTTTAAAGTTCTGCTTTAAGGCTTCAATCAAAACATAACATCCTATTCTATCATCAAGAGCATTGCACATAACGTATCCATCATTTTCATAATAGCTTGTCTTAGAAACACACATATCACCAATGCTTACAACTTTCTCTGCTTCTTCTTTAGATGTAGCCATGATATCTATATATAAATTGCTTATTTTTAATTTACCATAATCGTCAACTTTTTCTACGCATACTATTCCTTGAGTTTTATTGTCAAAAACAACTCTTTGATCAAGCATCTTGTATGGACTAACTCCACCTACTGCGCAAAATCTCAAAAATCCTTTATCATCAATATCAGTTATAAGTAAACCGATTTGATCCATATGAGCTGAAAACATAACTTTTTTTCCAGTACCTTTTTTATGGCAAACTAAATTTCCCAATGCATCTACAGTTATTTCATCTACTAAACCCTTTACTTGTTCAGTAATATATTCACGTACATTTTTTTCTCTTCCTGATGGTGAAAAACAATCAGAAAGTTCATTCATTAATTTTGAATTGAATTGCATAATATTTACACTCCTCTATTTAATTTCTTCTATTATCGCTTTAGTTAATTTTACAACGTTTTCATAGTCATCCTTACTTGCAACACTTATTGGTGAATGGATATATCTACAAGGTGTTGATAAAGTTACTACTCTTGAACCAGCTTTTCTGGTATTTATAGATCCGGCATCAGTAGAACCAGCATTACTTCTTCTAAACTGATATGCTATATTATTTTTCTTAGCAACTTCTTTAACGAAGTTAACGTCATCTAAATTGTAAATTGTGCTACCGTCCATCAATGATACTGCTGGACCTTTACCTAAAACTGTTACTTTATCATTGTCTTTAACTTCTGGCATATCTGCTGATATTGTACCTTCGAGAACTATTGAAAAATCAGGATCTACTACATCCGCTACTACTTTAGAACCTATTCCTCCAACTTCTTCCATAACTGCAAAACAGCCATAATAATCTATATCTAATTTCATAGCCAATAATTCTAAAATAGCGCTACATCCAGTTCTATCATCTAATGCCTTTGCTTTTATTAAATTATCTCCAAATTCTACATAATCACTTTTAAATGATACATAATCTCCAATGTTAACTTTTTCTTCTGTACTTTCTTTTGAAGTACTTCCTATATCTATGTATAAACTTTTTACAGGTATTGTAGCTCCTCTTTCCTCTGCTGTCATAAGGTGAATAGCCTTAGATCCAATTACACCTGGAACTTTGTCTTCACCTATTTCAACAAGCTTAGAGTTTAATGTTCTTGGATCAATCCCACCAACTGTAGAAAACTTGATAAATCCGCTATCATCTATTGATGAAACCATAAAACCAACTTCATCCATGTGAGCTGTAAGCATTATTTTTTTACTCTTTGCTTTCCCGATATTATGAGCAATAACATTGCCTATTTTATCAACTTTGTACTCGCAACCTATTTCATCTAACTTTTGTTTTATGTAATTTCTTACTTCAAATTCACATCCTGATACTCCAGATAATGTAGTTAATTCCTTTAAAAACATGTTATCTCCTCCAAATCAGAATTATCTATCTCATTGATAAATCTTGCTATCAATGAACCTATGCTCTTTACATCATTCATACTAATTACTTCAACTGAGGTATGCATATATCTAAGTGGTATAGATATTAGTAAACATGGTACACCAGTTTGAGTTACTTGTATAGCTATAGCATCAGTTCCACTTCCTGCTGGAGCTATTTCTAACTGATAATCATAATTGTATTCTTTTGCTACCTCTATTAATTTTTTATTAAGCTTTGGATTAAAGTTTGCACCCAAACAAATTCCTCCGCCTTTACCCATTTTCATAGTATTTGATGGCAATTCTGGTGTACTACCAAATCCTACATCAACTATGATTGCAATATCAGGGTTTATTTTATAGCTCGAAGTTCTTGCACCTCTAAGTCCAACTTCTTCTTGTGTTGTTGCTGTATAGTAAACATCACTTTTATGTCCAATTTTACTTAGTTCTTTTGCTACTTTGTACATAACTGCTACACCTGATTTATTGTCAAGTGATTTACAAGTAACCATATCGTTTTCAAGCAACTGAGCTTGTCTATTAATTGTCGCTACGTCACCTATTGATACAATCTTTTTAGCATTATCTTTTGACATTCCTATATCTATGTACAGCTCGCTAATTTTTGAAGCTTTTTTCATTTCTTCAGCACTTGTTATATGTGGTGGCTTAATACCAATAACTCCTCTGACATTTTCTTTGCCACATACAACTACATCTTGAGCTATAAGTGATGCAGGATTTATTCCTCCAACTGTAGTAAATGATAAAAATCCATTGTCTAAAATATCAGTTACCATTAAACCTATTTCGTCAATATGTGCTGCTAGCATTATTTTTTTGCCATTACTACCAGTGCTTTTAAATATGTAACTTCCTAAATTATCTTGTTCAAAGTTATCAGTATATTCAGAAAAATATTTTTTTAATACTTGACCATTTTTATATTCTGAACCTGAAACAAAAGGACTGCTACATAATTCAAATAAAAAATCTTTTGTCTTTGACATACTTACCTCCTATAGTATATAAATATTGCTTTGGCGCAAACCAAAGCAATTATTAACTATTTATATTTATTTAAATAAATCTTCTAATCCTTTTAATTTATCACCTATTGTAAACTCTTCATTATTGTTTGAAGAGTATGAAACTGGACCTTTTTTACTAGAAAACTCATCAGTTTCCTTTTCTTCAAGAACAAATGTTAAATCTAGTTTTTTACCTTTTCTATCTATATAAGTAATTTTTGCATCTTTTTCTTCACCAATTTTTACTACTTTTGCAGGTGTTCTTAATCTTTCTGAAGAAACTTTAGCAATAGGCACAAAACATTCTACATCTTCACTAGCGTGAACATATACACCCTCTAATAATATTCTTGTTACTTTTACAGGAATAATTTGTCCAACAGTTAAATCTTTTGCAAATTTATCAAATGGATGCTCAACTAATTGTTTCATTCCTAAATTAACTTTTCTTTCTTTTTTGTTTATGTTAATTATTTTAACAGATATTTCATCTCCAACGTTAACTACATCAGTAACTTTTTCAATTCTTAACCAAGAAATATCTTTAATGTGTAGTAAACAATCTATATCATCAACTGTTACAAATGCACCAAAATCTACTACTCTTACTACTTTGCCAGTTACGATTTGTCCAACTTTATTATCATCGCAGAATATTGCCCAAGGACTTTTTATAGTTGCTTTATAGCTTAATGATAATTTTTTGTTTTCTATATCTATGCTCTTAACTTTAACTTTTATTTTGTCTCCAACATTAACTACTTCTGATGGATGCTTAATTCTGTTCCAAGAAATTTCATTGATATGAAGTAATCCGTCTACTCCGTTGATGTCTACGAAAGCACCATAAGCTTGAAGATTTTTAACTGTTCCTTCATATATTTCACCTTCTACTAAAGTGTTCCAAACTTCTTTTGCTTTAGCTTCTTTTTCTAATTTTTCTATAGCTTTTGAAGTTAAAACTAATTGCTTTCTACCTTTTCTATTTTTTGTATCCAATATATTAACTTTTAATGTTTTGCCAACAAAATCTGATGGATCAACATTTCTATTAATAGAAATGTGATTTTTAGGTATAAAACCTTTAATTCCATTAACTTTTCCAAATATTCCAAATTCACAAGCTTCTATTATTTTTGTTTCAATTATAGCTTTTTCAGATTTTAATTTTTCGAAATTTTCCCATATTTTTTGTTCTTCAATTGGTTTTCTAGTCAATACTACGTTTCCGTCTTGATCTCCTAATTTTACGACTAAAGCTTCTACTTCGTCTCCTTCTTTAACAACATTAGTTAAATCTTCTACAAAATCATAGCTATATTCATCTCTAGTAAGAACTCCATCAGATTTATAGTTTAAATTGATTGATATGGCTTCAGGTTTTACAGAAATAACTGTACCCTTAATCAAATCACCTGTTCTAATCTTTGACACACCATAATCTTCAAATAATTCACTCATTGTTTTATTCTGATTGTCTGACATATTGTATAACCTCCTCGATAACCCAGTCAGGCGTAGAAGCCCCCGCCGTTATCCCTATCTTTCTTTTTTTATCTATATACTTATAAGGTATTTCCCTATAATTTTCTATTAGAAACGTATTAATGCAGTAAGAAGAACATAAATCAAAAAGTTTTTTCGTATTAGAGCTTTTTTTTCCTCCTATTACTAACATAACATCTACTTTTTTTGCAATTTCAACACACGCATCTTGTCTCTTTTTTGTTGCATCGCAAATAGTATTATACCTCACTATATTAGTATAATCATTTTCATTAAAGAATTCAACTATTTCTTTATAAATATTATTATAAAATGTAGTTTGACATACTAAGCAATATTTTTTATCCCTGTTTATATTTAATTTTCTTACTTCTTCTAAACTATTTGCACAATATAAAGGTCCTTCTATCCACCCAGATATACCTTTAACCTCTGGGTGATTAGGATTACCTATGATTAATATTTCATATCCTTCTTCACTGTGCTTTCTTACTATTTCGTGTATTTTCTTTACTCTTACACACGTCGCATCAACATACTCAATATTATGCTCGTTTAAAAAATCTATATCTTTTTTAGGAACACCATGAGAACGTATTAATATTTTTTTATCTTTTTTTTCAAGTGATTTATCTAAATCATATACTACCTCTAAACCTTTTTCTTTCAAAAAATTTATTTCATCTTGATTATGAATTATTTCACCGTAGCTTATTAAGCTACCATCTTCATCAAGCGATTTTTTTGCAATTTCAACAGCATTTTTAACTCCAAAACAAAATCCCATATAATCTGCTTTAAATATCTCCATATTACCCACCTTAATTTACCTCTTTTTCTAAGCTATAAATATCTCTAAGCATTTCTTTACTAACTTCTCTATACTGTGCACTCGTAACTTTGCCTTCGAAGTTTTGAAAATACTTTTTAGGCTTTCCAAAAAATATTTCCACTTTACTAAATATTTTATAACTTGATTTTATAAATATTGGAATAATATTGGCGTCACCTTTATTGGCTATAAGAGCTATACCTGATTTTGCATTTTCTTCATTATATTCATTAACTCTTGTACCTTCTGGGAATATGCCTAAAACTTCTCCATTTTTTAGTATTGACAAAGCACCTTTTATCGTGCTTAAGCTTGGTTTGTCTCTATCTACTGGGAACGCACCAATATACTTTAATACATTTTTTATAAAAAATACATCAAATAATTCTTTTTTTGCCATAAAATTTATATGTCTTTTTGTATAAATCATAAGCATAACAGGATCAAAATTAGATATATGATTACTACAAACAATACATTTTCCAGTAGATTTATTAAAATTTTCAACATTATATAGCTTTACTCTAAAAAAAGGAAATAAAACAACTTTTACTAAACCTTTTAAAAATTTTACCAACATTTTATTTCTCCTTTATAATGTTTACTATTTTTTCTACAACTTCATTAATATCAAGCTCTGTTGTGTCAACAACTAAAGCATCATCTGCTACTATTAACGGCGAGTTTTTCCTTGTAGTATCATTGTAATCTCTTTTGTTAATATCATCAATAACATTTTGTAATGAAACACAATAACCTTTTTTTATAAGCTCTTCATATCTTCTTCTAGCTCTTGTTTCTGCACTTGCAGTTATAAAGAATTTATATTCAGCATTAGGAAATACAACAGTAGTGATGTCTCTACCATCCATTACAATATTTTTCTTACAAGCTATATTTCTTTGAATATTTACTAATTTATCTCTAACTGATTGTATTTTAGATATTTCAGATGCCTTTTTAGATAAGTTTTCAGTTCTAATAAATGGTTCAACATTTTCGCCATCTAAATAAACATTATTATTATTATAGTCAATATCTGTATTCTCTAAAACGGCTTGTATGTTTTCTTCTTTTATTTCTATATTATTTTTATCAAACTTATAGGCAATAGCTCTATACATAGCTCCAGTATCTATGAATTCAAAACCAAGTTTTTTACTTAGCATTTTTGCAACAGTGCTTTTACCAGCACCAGAAGGACCATCTATAGCTATAATCATTATAATCTCCTTTAAATAATTGTATTATATATTTTTAAATTTATTAATTAATTAAATCTGGTCTCAATTTTTTTGCGTTTTTCAAATAAATATGTTTTGGATTAAATATGTCATCGTTAGAATTAATTGTTACCATAACACGTATACAAAATTTCAAACTATTTTCAACATACATCTCTTGCATACACATAAGACTGCAATTTATAAAACCAATTTTTCTAGCAAATTTTGCTGGATAATCAGCTGTAATATCTTTTGTTGCTGTAAATATTAAACTACAGCAATCATCTATGTTAATATTATTTATGTGTAAAATTTCTTTTAATAAAATTATAGTATTTTCTTCTATTTGTTCTATTGAATTATCTTCAATAGTTATTGCTCCACGAATACAATATTGTCTCATATTATCACCCTAATTATTATAATATAAAAATTAAAATATCACAAGAAAAAAAACAGGCTTACAATTAACATAAACCTGTTTTAAATATCTAAATCACTATTTATTGATAAATACTATGTTTATTCCAAATAATTTCAAGATCATTAAATGACTCAACAATATCATTTCTTTCTTTTGCACCAATGTTTAAAATCAAACTATTGATTAAGCACATTGGTACTACCAATGAATCAACAAATGATACAATATTATTTTTTGCAAGCAATGACACATCTGCTAATTCATATACTGGTGATGCTTCTGTATCAGTTATTGCAACAATTTTTGCGTTTTTATCTTTAACTATTTTAACAGCATCTATTGTGTTTGAAGAATATCTTGGAAAACTAATACATATTAGTACATCATCTTCTTTTATACGAATTATTTGCTCAAACAATGAGTTAACACCTGAGTTGTTTAAAATTCTAACATTATCTAGCATAACATTTAAATAAAAACCCATATAATTAGCTAATGTTGAAGAAGTTCTCATACCTAATATATACACTTTTTTTGCATTAGATATAATATTGGTTGCTTCGTCTAATGATGAAGCATCTATATTGTCCAATAAATATTTTATACTATTCATTTCATTTCTAATTACTTTTTTATGAAATTTTTCTGTATCTTTATCAATATCTTCATTTAATCCAATTCTTTGTACAGTAGTTAGCTTGTTCTTAATAAGTACTTGTAATGATTTTTGAAGCTCAGGAAATCCAGAAAATCCAAGTGCACCAGCAAATCTAACAACAGTAGATTCACTCACATCAACTATTTCACCTATTTTTGAAGCAGTCATAAATGCTGCTTTGTCATAATGTTCAATTATGAACTCAGCAATCATTTTTTGTCCCTTGCTAAACTTATTATATCTGCTTTGAATTAGAGTTATTAAATCAGATGTATTATTCATAATAAATTATCCTCTAACTAGTGCGACGCCTTCTTCAAATGCTTTAATATTTTTTTCTATTGTTGCTTTTGGAACTCTTCCTGCTATTGTGCTTTTTATTGTTTCTAATTTTATAATATCCTTGCAAGCTAATTCATATATTACACCTATTGATACTATGTTTGCTACCATCGCTATACCAATTTTTTCTTTTGCAGTTCTTAGTATCGGTAATTTATAAATTGTTTTTACTTTAATATCACTTGGGACTTCAACACTTTCATCAACTATTAAAATTCCATCTTCATCTATTTTTCCTATATATTTATCAAAAGCCTTTTGAGTTAATGACAACAATAATTTATTGTTCATAACTTTTGGATAATTAATATCACTATCACTAATTATTACTTCAGCTTTACTAGCTCCACCTCTTGCTTCAGGTCCGTATGATTGAGTTTGTATAGCATTTAAACCATCTTCAATAGCTGCATCAGCAAATATGATTGCTGCAAGTATAACGCCTTGTCCGCCAGAGCCACTTAATCTCATTTCTCTTTTTTGAAACATAATTTAACACTCCTTCGTTTGATTAATCTTGGAACTTATCAATAATCGTTTTGTAACACTCTGTATATTCTGGTGATGGATTATTGTATAATTCACCTATTATTATTTTGTTTTCAACAAGTTCAGGTTTTTTATCTGCAATTTTTTTATCAATACAGTTATCTTTTAAGTAAGTTAACATTTTTACTGAATCGCCTTTTTTATTCTTTCTTCCATAGTTTGTTGGACATACACTAATGCCTTCTATGAAAGAGAAACCTTTGTTTTTGATACCATTTTCGATAAGTGTTGTAAGTTGAGTTGCATGATATGCAGTTGCACGACCAACATATGTAGCTCCTGCTCCTTGTGCCAATGAACATAAATCAAACGTTCTGTCAACATTACCATGTGGGGCTGTTGTAGCAAAATCTCCTGTAGGAGTTGTTGGTGAAAATTGTCCACCAGTCATACCGTATATATTATTGTTAAAACATATTGTTGTTATATCAATGTTTCTTCTGCAAGCATGTATTAAGTGATTACCACCTATTGCTGAACAGTCTCCATCTCCTGTAACTACTATAACTGTCATATCTGGGTTAGCATGTTTTACACCAGTTGCGTAAGCTATTGCTCTACCGTGAGTTGTATGTAGTGTGTTAAAATCAATATATCCAGTTGCTCTTGATGAACAGCCTATACCTGAAACAACACATACATTATCTTTATCTAATCCTAAATTATCAATTGCTCTTACTAAAGCGTTTAATAAAATACCATGACCACATCCCGGACACCAAATATGAGGTAATTTTCCATCTCTATAATATTTTTGAGTTAAATCACTACAATTATTCATCATTATTTACCTCCATTAACTCTTTGTTTAATTTCGTTAGGAGTAATTAATTCTCCAGTTACTTTTGATATTAAAACTACTTCACAGTAATTAGAAGCAACTCTTTGAACTTCATAGAAATATTGTCCTAAGTTCATCTCAGCAACATATATTCTCTTAACTTTTTTAGCTAAATCTATAATTTGTTTTTCTAGTAAAGGCCATATAGTTATTGGTCTAAACATACCAACTTTTTTTCCTTCATTTCTAAGCTCAATTACTGCTTGTTTAGCACTTCTTGAAACTCCACCGAACGCAATTACAGCTTCTTCGGCATCTTCTAATTTATATTCTTCATAGTATGAAAAATCATCTATGTTTTTTTCAACTTTATCACATAGTCTTTCAACTAATTTGCCTGATACTTCATTATCATTTGTAGGAAAACCAGTTTTATCATGAGTTAATCCTGTAATATGTATTCTATAACCAGTTCCAAATGCTGGTAATGGATGTACCATAGTTTTTTCGTCCATGAATTTATCATCATATTGTACGAATTCTTTTGGCTCACATGTTGGTTTAACTCTATGTAACTGTTCAATTTCTGATGGATCTTTTACCATAAGTTTTTCTCTCATATGTCCTATAGTTTCATCCATTAGATATACTACTGGAGTTCTGTATTTTTCTGCTAAATTAAATGCTGTACCAATAAATTCATATGTTTCTTGTACTGAACCTGGTGTTAATGCAATAGCTGGATGATCTCCATGAGTTCCCCATTTAGCTTGCATAACATCTCCTTGAGATGGGCTTGTTGGAAGTCCTGTACTTGGTCCACCTCTTTGTACGTTTACAATAACACATGGTATTTCAGCTAAGCAAGCATATCCTAAGTTTTCTTGCATTAGAGAAAATCCAGGGCCACTTGTTGCAGTCATTGACTTTAAGCCAGCACAAGATCCGCCTATAACAGCAGCCATACTAGCTAACTCATCTTCCATTTGTAGAAATTTACCGCCTACTTTAGGTAAGTTTTTTGCTGATAATTCAGCAAGCTCAGTAGATGGAGTTATAGGATAACCAGCAAAAAATCTCATTCCTGCTGCAATAGCTCCTTCGATACAAGCTTCATTACCTTGAGCTAATTTATATTTACTATTACTCATCTTTACTACCTCCTAAATATATTGCGCTATCTGGACATCTTAATTCACATAATCCACATTTAATACAGTTATCTATATTTACAATAACAGCTTTTTCTTGCTCTATAGCAAGAACTTGTTTTGGACAAAATGCTGCGCATATTCCACAACCCTTACACCATTCTTTGTTAATAGTTAGACTATTTTTATTAGCCATCTTTTAACCTCCTAGTTTTTAAAACTATTTTATTGACACATCTATATTAACACATTATTATTTTTTTGCAAGAAAAATTTCATTATTTTTTAAAATTGCAAGAATAATTTCAATTTATGCATTGACTTGCTTTGTGTAACGTTTTCCATGCTCCTTTATAGTGTTAAAAATAGCAAAATGCATGAAATAATTTACATAAATCATGCATTTTTATCTATTTATTTGATTCTATAATATATATTTCAGGTGGAAAATTGTTTTTGTTCAATAGCTTTATTTTTATAACATTATATTTTCTTCTATCAAGATTTGAAATATACTCTAAAATATGATTAGATTCCTCACCCTCATCGTGAAGAATGTACGAGGATATGTAAATCCTTCCAATATCACTCATTCTCATAATAGCATTTTCTATTGCTCTAATACTACTTTGATAATTTGTTTTAACTGTTTTATCTGAATTTGGCAAGTACCCAAGGTTAAATACACATATATCTATTTTAGTATTAATATATTGTAAAAGATTTTCATGTGAATCCAATATTAATTTATAGTTATCGCAATTATTATCATTTAATAATTTTTCTGTATTTTTAATTGCATTATCTTGAACATCAAATCCATACACAAATCCATTATTTTGACATAAATTGCATAAAAATAGTGTATCAAATCCGTTACCTACTGTAGCATCAATACATTTTAAATTTTTATCATCTTCATAGCTATTTTTTATCAGCATGTGTACAAAATCTACAATTTTTCCATACTTTATATCATTCATTTATACCACCTCTACAAAGATTTTAGATATTTTATTTCTTCATCACTTAGATAATTCCAAGTTCCAATAGTTAAATCTTTCAATTCAATACTGCCAAAAGAAATCCTCTTAAGTGAAATAACCTCTTTCCCAACTGCTGCTAGCATTTTTCTCACCTGTCTATTCTTACCTTCATAAATACTTATTCTAACTTTTGTTATAACTCCATCAGAATTTAGGATATCTACTATTGCAGGTGATGTTGTATATTCTTCTATTTTTATTCCATGTCTTAACCATCCTACATCTGTAGCATTTAATCTTCCTTTGACCTTGGCAATATATGTTTTATAAACCTTGTATCTTGGATGCATCAACTTATTGGCTAAATCTCCATCGTTTGTTAACAATAAAAGTCCGCTTGTATCATAGTCAAGTCTACCTATTGGATATATTCTATCAGGTATATCAATTAAATCTATAACACATTTTCTATCAAACTGATCTTTAACTGTTGTCACATATCCTGTAGGTTTATTAAGCTTTATATATAATAATTTTTCCACTGGTTTAATTTTTTTACCATTAACACATACACTATCCTTTTCTGTATCGACTTTAAATCCTAATTCATTTACTAATTCATCATTAACTGTGACTTTACCATCTAATATCATTTCTTCAGCTTTTCTTCTTGAAGTTACTCCACAATTAGCAATATATTTTTGTAATCTTTCGTAAGACATCTTAATTCCTCGTATTCTTTAATTTATATTTATTATATCAAGAATATTATAATATATTTTACTTTTTTTTAAAAGTTTTTTATAAAGTCACCATATTTTTAAAACGACAAAAAAAGAGCTGCTAAATAATTTAATATTTAATACAGCTCCTTATATTTATATACTAATGCTTATGCACGTGTAATATGTGTCTTTTATCTTTTAAAATTGTACTGTAAACTTGTTCTATAATAGGGTTTTCTGAAGCGCGTTTTATTTGTCTAGTTTTATCTATTGAATAAAGTCCTTTTGATCTTAATCTTCTAACATTAGCAATAGGACGCTTATCTGGTGCTGGTTGTCCTCCACCGGCAATACAACCACCTATACAAGACATAACCTCAACTAAATCGTATTTTTTCTCTCCAGCCTTCATTTGCTTGATAACCTCATCTGCATTTTTAAGACCATGTACTACACAAATGCTTATCGTTCTATCGCCAAGTGTAACAGATGCTTCTTTAACTGCTTCTAATCCTCTAACCTCATTAAAGATTATTTCACTTTCAGCTTTTGATTTTTTACCATTCAATACTCTACGTAAAACTGCTTCTGCAACACCACCAGTAGCACCAAATATAACTCCTGAACCTGATGAAATACCAAAAGGCATATCTAAAGATTCTTCTTCAAGGTCATTGAAATTTATACCCATTTCTTTAATCATCATTGAAAGTTCTTGTGTTGTAAGAACTAAATCAACCTCTTTTGTACCATTATCTGTAAATTCTTCTCTAGAAGCTTCCATTTTTTTTGCTGTACAAGGCATAATAGATATAACAAAGGTTTCTTTCAAATCCTGTTTATCTTTCTCTATAAATGCTTCTTTTGTAACTGTTCCAAACATTTGTTGAGGTGATTTACATGATGAAATATGTGGCAACAATTCGGGATATCTATTTTCAGCAAATTTAACCCATGCAGGACAACATGATGTAAACAATGGTAAACTACCATCATTTTTAGTTAATTTTTCTAAAAACTCATCGCTTTCCTCTATTACTGTTAAATCTGCAGCAAATGAAGTATCATAAATCTCGTCAAAACCTAATTTTCTCAACGCTGTTACAGTTTTTCCAAGTGATGCTGTACCAGGTTTAAGTCCAAATTCTTCTCCAATTGCTACTCTAACTGCTGGAGCAATTTGTGCAACTACTCTTTTTGTTTTATCAAATATTGCATCCCATGCCTTTTGAGTTTCGTTGTTTATTGTTATAGCACCAGTTGGGCAAACAACTCTACATTGACCACAAGAAACACAATTTGTATCATCTATAACTCTATTGAAAGCAGGTGCAATTTGGACATTTGAACCTCTGTTTACAAAACCAATTGCTCCAACACCCTGAACTTCTTCGCACATTATAACACAGTCACCACATTTGATACATTTATTTGGATTCCTTATAATTGCCTTGCTTGATTTATCTATAGGAATTTCTTTTCTTGGTGAATCAAATCTATTTTTTGTTATACCATATCTTCTTGCTAAATCTTGTAATTTGCATTTTCCTGTAACGTCACATGCTGTACAATCCTTATCATGATTTGCAAGTAGTAACTCAAGAATCATTTTTCTATATTTTCTAACTCTTGCACTATTAGTGTATATTTCTAAACCATCTTTTGGTTTTTCAGAACATGACGCAATTATATTTCCTCTTGCAGTTTCAACACTACACATTCTACATGACCCATGAACACTTAATTCAGAGTGATAGCAAAATGTCGGCACGTCTATTCCAACACTTCTTATAACAGACAAAATATTTTTTTCATTTGTAAATGGCACTTTCATACCATCAATAATCATAGTTCCAGCCATCTCTCTAAACCTCCTTAATTGCTTTAAATGGGCATGTATCGATACAAGTCCCACACTTAATACATTTTTTAGTATCTATTGTAAATGGTTCTTTAATTTTACCAGTTATTGCTCCAACAGGACATACTTTTGAACATTTACTACATCCTTTACAAATATCTTTATCAATTTGTATTTTAGTAAGTTTTTTACATGTTTTAGTTGGGCAAACTTTATCTACAACGTGTGCCATATATTCATCTTTGAAATATTCAAGCGTACTCAATACAGGATTTGCAGCAGTTTTACCTAAACCGCATAATGCTGTATTTTTAACTGTATCAGCTAATTCATATAATAAATCAATGTCCTCAACCGTTCCATTGCCTGCTACTATTCTCTCCAATATTTCAAGCATTCTCTTAGTGCCTTCTCGACAAGGTATACACTTACCACAACTTTCTTTTTGTGTAAAATTCATAAAGAATCTTGCTACTTCAACCATACAAGTATCTTCATCCATTACAACCATACCACCCGAACCAATCATTGCACCAACTTCTTTTAATGAATCGAAGTCAAGCTTGATATCAAGGTGTTTTTCAATAAAACATAAGCAACCACCAGATGGTCCACCAATTTGAACAGCTTTAAATCTCTTTCCGTCCCTAATACCACCACCTATATCGAAAATAACTTCTCTAAGTGTAGTTCCCATAGGAACTTCAATCAATCCTGTATTAACAACATTTCCTGTTAATGCAAACGCTTTTGTTCCAGGACTTGTTTCTGTACCATACTTTCTGTATCCATCTATGCCTTCATTGATAACAATTGGAACATTAGCAAACGTTTCTACGTTGTTTAAAACTGTAGGCTTAGCCCATAAGCCTTGCTCAACTGTTCTTGGAGGCTTAACTCTTGGCATACCTCTTTCACCTTGTATAGAAGCAGTAAGTGCACTACCTTCTCCACAAACAAAAGCACCTGCACCTTGATTGATATGTATATCAAAATTAAAGTTAGAACCTAAAATATTTTTTCCAAGCAAACCATAATCTTTAGCTTGTTCTATAGCAATTGATAATCTTTCAATAGCCATAGGATACTCTGCTCTAACATATATGTAACCATTATTAGCACCCGTCGCAAATCCAGCAATCATCATACCTTCAATTATTTTGTGAGGATCACCTTCCATTATACTTCTATCCATAAAAGCACCTGGGTCTCCCTCATCACCATTACAAACTACATATTTAACTGGTTCCTTTTGATTTAATACCTGTTCCCATTTTTTACCTGTCGGAAAACCTCCACCACCACGTCCTCTTAAGCCTGCTTCACTAACTAATGCACAAATTTCTTTTGATCTCATTTCAGTAAGTGCAATACCGGCAGCTTTATATCCGCCTTTTGCTATGTATTCTTGAATATGTTCTGCATCTATACGTCCACAATTTTCTAAAACTGTCCTTGTTTGTTTTTTATAAAATGGTATTTCATCTTCTGTAGGGTAAACCTTTCCATTGGATTTAAACATCAGTCTTTCTACCGGTTTTCTGTTTATTACAGTAGTTTGAACTATTTCTTCACAATCTTCAACTTTTACATGTAAATATAAATAATTAAAAGGTTCTATTCTTACCAATGGTCCTGCTTCACAAAAACCATGACATCCGCTTTTTTTAACACTTATACCTTCTTGCTCTTTCTCCAAGTTTACTTCTACAAGTAAACCTTTTTCTTTAACTAATTCCTTAATACGTTCATAAATTTTTAATGATCCACCGGCAACGCAACCTGTACCACCACAAACTAGAACTTTTATATATTGTTTTTCTAAAGATTTTCTATAAGTTTCAGATACACTCAATAATTCTTCAAAACTTTTTATCATTATATCTTCTCTCCCATCTTTATCTTATTAATTAACTCAACAGCTAACTCTGGAGTCATTTTAGGGAAAACCTTATCATTAATTGTTATAACAGGAGCAAGTCCACATGCTCCTAAGCACGAAACTGTCTCTAAAGTAAATTTCATATCATCCGTAGTATGTTTTTCTTCAGACAACTTTAATTCTTTTCTCATAGCATCCAAAATACGGGTCGATTTTCTAACATGACACGCTGTTCCATCACAAATTTTTATAACATTTTCACCTTTTGGTTCCAATGAGAAATTTTCATAAAATGTTGCAACACCATAAACTTTTGATTGGCTTAAATCCAACATTTCTGCAATCAATATCATTGCATCTTCAGGTAGATATCGATATTCTTTTTGTATAGCTTGCATAATGTTAATCAACTGTGCTTTTTCACAATTAAATTTATTAACAACTTCAGCTACTTTTTGTTTCATCTCATCTGCTATCATTTTAATCCCCTCAAATTAATATTTTTAACACATAATCCATGTTAACATATTGTAGTATACATTATGATTATAAATTTGGCAAGAGATTTTTAAACATTTTGTTAATTGTTTTACAATATTAGTAATAAATGGATTATAATTTATTATATTAAGTGTGATTCTAAAAACTATTATTCAGCTTAATTAAATTTATGACACTTATTATAATTTTCTTGCATTTTATATTGTTTATTAAATAACAAAATCTATGACTATTATTATTAAAATATCAGTCATAGATTTTACATATTTATTTATTTTATGAATATTATTGATAATTCAGTTTTCCTGTATATATAATTTTATCTTTTAAACAAACATTAAAAAAGCCATAAACTTTATTATTTATTTCATTTTCTATATGAGAAATTGTTTTTATTATTTTAATACTTATATTTTCCTTTTCTTCTTCTGTTAAGATGTAACTAAATCCACTATCCGCTAACACTGGTTTTTTTTCGTCATCTATTAACATAAGTTGTTTTTCATCAACTATATTATACTTTCTATAATTTTCAAATGCATAATCAAATACTTTATAGCTATCTCTGAACCATTCACTATCATTTAATACTACAACTATTAATTCCATTTCATCTTTTTTTGCAGAAGCAACTAAACACCTTCCAGCAACTTTAGTATATCCTATTTTTACTCCTGTACCATATTTATACTGATAAACAACCTTATTTTTATTTATAAAATAAAAATTATTTTCCGAATTATTATACTGTTTTGTAGCTGCTATTTTTCTAAACAATTCATTTCGTAAAGCATATTTTGTAATTATCGCCAAATCATAAGCAGTTGTATAATGATTTTTATCATGTAAGCCATGAGGATTTACAAAATTCGTATTGTATGCACCAAGCTTCAAAGCCTTTAAATTCATTTTATCAACGAAATTATCAACGTTTTTATTACCTGCAAAATATGCTACTGATGTAGCTGCATCATTACCACTTCTCAGCATAACTCCATATAATAAATCAATCATTTTTGCCTTTTGATTTGGTATTAAATACAAACTTGAACCTTCAATATTGGTACATTTTGCAGGAATGCAAACTATATCATTTAAATTTTTATATTCTTCTATTGCCAATATCGCAGTCATAATTTTAGTAGTACTAGCCATATACATTTTTTTATCAGCATTTTTAGATGCAATGATACGCCCTGAATCAGCATCAATTACAATATAAGCCTCTGCATTTACAAATGGCATATCATCAGCATAAACTTTCACAGATAAAAGGTTACATAATAAAATTAGACACAGAAATTTAATCATGAAATTTTTCATTGCTACATTTCTTCTCCTTTACTCCTTTTATGTTAGTAATTATGTTTGATACCACAGAAGCAATATCGTTAACAGGACTTGATACACCATTTAAATTTATTGATTTTATTTCATCATCGTTTTCATATATCAGTAATTGTGGACTTAGTGATAAATTTACATACGCTGCTCCAGCAAATGGTTTAGTATCTACATTTCTAAATTTTTTTTCTAAATCGCCTCCACCAACTACAAAATTCATATTTAATTTTGATATAGCTAAGTAATTTGAATTTTCATACTTTATTGTACTACTAATAAGCTTCTCATTTTCAGTTATACTGTTGATATTGTTTAATGTCGTTTTTATTATACTTTCAATATCACTACTCATTTAATACACCCCTTTGGTTATAATATTTACAACGCTAAATTCTATTGCAACAGACAATTTATTATTATAGCATTCAGAATAAAAATTTATATCTTTTATATAAAAAGGTCGTATAAGGTACTTAAATCTAACCCTTATATTTCTTTTATATAAATCAATTTTATTTTCATTCTTATCAAGCAATTTCTTAATTATTTTCAAAAAATTATATTTAATTTTTATCGTTTTAGAAAACTTGAATAAAACTATTTTGATTAATACTATTGCTTCGTTATATGTTATATTTAATTTTACTTTTATTATTATTGACAAATACAACATTAATATAACTAATAGTATAACTAAAATTATTACAAATAATACCTTCATATCTAAATAAAAAAGCAATATAGCTTGTCTATATTGCTTTTTTGTCTCCATCCTCTTCAATTTCTATTTTTGGAAGTTCTTCGATAGTTTTTAATCCAAAATGCTTTAAAAACTCAGCGGTTGTACCAAATAATGTTGGCTTGCCTGGTTTATCAAGCTTACCTACTTCTTTTACTAAACCTTTTTCCATCAAACCTTTTACAATATTAGAACTTTTAACACCTCTGATAATATCAATTTCAACTCTTGTTACGGGTTGCTTATATGCAACTATAGAAAGCGTTTCAAGAGCAGCAGTCGACAACGACTTTGTTGTTGTCGACTCCTGCATTAAAAGATTTATATATTCATAGTTTTCTGATTTTGTTGTTAGCTGATAAGTGTCTCCAAATTGTCGTAGAAGCAATCCTCTTTTTTCATCTTTATTATATTCTTCAACCATTTCAGTTAATACTTGTATTGTTTCAGTATGTTTCATGTTCAGTATATTAGAAATTTCACTTAGCTTTAATGGTTCTCCCCATACAAATAGTAAACTTTCTATAATACTTTTTATTTTTTCATTTTTCATCATGTTCCCCACTTTAAATATTAAATCATTTAATTTTCAGAAAGAATATGAATATCGCTAAAGTTGTCATTTTGCATAATTTTTATTCCTTTCATTTTAGAAAGCTCAAGTACCGCTAAAAAAATTGAAACAACATATTCTTTGGTGTTTAATCTATTAGTATTTTCTTTAAACAAGGCAAAAACAGATACGAATGGTTTTGCTTTAAGCTTAACTAAAATACTATCTACACAATCTTTTACACTAAAACTGTCTCGATATATTTTATTGATTTTAGAAGTGTTTTCAACTATTTGTATATCCTTTTCCTTCAAAAGCTTAATAAAAACATTGTATAATTCATATACATTTACTTCATTAATAGAAAATTGCTCTCTATGATTTAAATCTTCAACTTCTATTTCTTCTTTAGGCTTTGTATAGTAAAAGTTAGTATTATTTTCAAATTCTTTTAACCTTTCAGATGCATATTTGCATATCTTGTATTCAAGCAATTGGTTTACAAGTTCTAGTCTTGGATCTTCGCATTCTTTTTCCTTTATTGGCAATAGCATTTTAGATTTAATTTCTATCAATGTTGCTGCCATTAATATAAATTCACTTGTGATATTTAAATTTAATTGCTTCATTTCATCTAAATATGCTAGATATTGTTCAGTAATTTCAGATATAGGTATATCGTATATATCAACCTCGCGTTTTTCAATTAGATAAAACAATAAATCAAATGGTCCTTGAAATGTTGATAAATTTATTGAATACTCCATAAAAGAATTTTTTACCTCTCGTTAATTAATTAATTTTTTAATAATATTTCTAATATAAAATTCAAAAAATGGTTGTTTGGGAATTTCACCTTCTGGATACAAATCAAATTCTTTTAGAACTTTACCATCCTTTGATACGGTAAGTTTACCAATAGGCGTAAGATAGTCTAATGGCGCTTTTAAATGTTCATTTATTTTATATTCTATACTATAATCTTCAATTTTGCAATTACTTGTTGTCAACAAGCTAATATTTTCTTTGCAAATGATATTTATATTTTCTTTTGTTGAGCATTCAACACAAGCTTGCGTTATAGGCTGTTCCTTTTCATAAAATAATAAGTTTTTATAATTAGCGAAGCCATGATTTAGAAGTTTTGCAGCCTCTTGAAATCTAACTTTTGTATCATCACAACCTAAAACAACAGCTATAAGCTTTGTACCCTTTCTCAATGCAGCAGCTGATAAACAATATTTAGCTTCATGTGTATAACCTGTTTTTAGTCCTAATAACCCATTATAGTTATTTATTAATCTATTTGTATTAACCAAAACTTGTTCTATATCTTTATTTTTGCCTACCATTATGCTATCCATCCATGTAAGCATGTATTTATTGGCATAATCATATTTTAAAAGTTCCATTGACATTAGTGCTATATCATAAGCGCTAGAATAATGATTTTCGCAAGGCAAACCTGTAACGTTCATAAACTGTGTATTTTTCATATTCAATTCAATTGCCTTTTCATTCATCATATTCACGCAAGCTTCTTCTGAGCCAAAAAGCAACTCTGCCATAGCTACAGATGCATCATTTGCACTTCTTATGCATATAGCTTTTAATAAGCTTTCAACTGTTTGTACTTCATTTTCTTCAAGAAAAACTTGACTGCCACCCATACTAGATGCGTGCTTTGTAATAGTAGTTTCATCTGTGAACTTTATGTCGCCCGAATGTAATTTTTCACTAGTAAGTATAAGTAACATTATTTTTGTTATACTCGCTGGGGAAAGCTTATCATTACAATTTTTCTCGTATAAGATTTGACCATCATCTGCACTCAGTAACACTACAGATTTTGAAGATAATGTTAAGCTATCATCGTTGTCAGCAAAAGCTACTATTGAATTTAATAATAACGTAATTAATAAAAATATGGATATTTTCCTCATTAAAAGACCTCCTTTTATGAGTAGAATATCCATATTAAAGTTAAATATACAATTATCTTAACTTAATTCATATTTGTATTTGTTACAAATTTTTAAAGTATAAATTCTATATTTTTCTCGCTCATTTTATACTTAGTATATTTCAAATTAACCATATCAAACATTTTTTTTGATGCTATGACAGAATCAGTTTCAGAGTATTTATCTGATAAATATACAATTTCTATGATACCACTTTGAATTATAGCTTTTGCGCATTCATTACACGGAAATAATGTTGTATATAATTTTGTACCTTTTAACGAACCACTATCATTGTTTAATATTGCATTTAATTCTGCATGACATACATATAAGTATTTTGTTTCAAGAGGACTTCCTTCTCTATCCCAAGGCATAACAGCGTCATCACATCCTGTTGGCATGCCATTATATCCAACAGATAGAATTTTGTTATCTGAATTTACTATGCATGCTCCAACCTGAGTAGTACTGTCCTTACTTCTCTTAGAAGAGAGAATCGCCAATCCCATAAAATATTCATCCCAAGATAAATAATCAGCATATTTCATATTTTCCTCCATAATTTAATTATTTCAAAATTTTATCTTTTATGCTGTACCCATCAATATCATTTTCAATATTGAGTATGTCTAAAATAGTTTTTCCTATACAAGAAAAAGTATCTAAAGTACCAAAATTATTATTTTCTTTAATGCTTTCTCCATAAACTATGATTGGAATATACTCTCTTGAATGATCTGTGCTTGGAGTTGTAGGATCACATCCATGGTCAGCAGTTATAATTAAAACATCTGAAGGTTTTAATGCAATTTTTATTTCTTCAAGCTTTCCATCAAAATATTGCAATGCTTCTGCATATCCTTCTACATTATTTCTATGACCGTAAAGCATATCAAAATCAACAAGATTTGTAAATATTAGACCTTCTGTATCTTCATTTATAGCTTGTATGGTAGCTTCTATACCTTCAAAATTGTTTTTAGTGTGTGAAGCTTTAGTTATTCCCTTATTAACAAATATATCTTCTATCTTTCCTATAGCATATACTTCTTTGCCTGATTTTGATATAAAATCAAGCATAGTATCTTTTATTGGAATCAATGAGAAGTCTCTTCTATTTTCTGTACGTTTATAATCACCTGATTTACCTATAAAAGGTCTAGCTATAACTCTACCTACTCCGCGTTCACCTTGCAATAGTTCTCTTGCTATTTTGCATGCTTCATATAATTCTTCTAAAGGAACTATTTCTTCATGTGCTGCAATTTGAAATACACTATCAGCAGATGTATAAACAATTAAATCTCCACTCTTAACATGTTCATCACCAAGTCTTTGTATAATTTCTGTTCCAGATGCTACACAATTCCCTATAACATGTCTCTTTGTTCTTTTTTCAAATTCTTTAATAATTTCATCATCAAATCCATTTGGATATGTTGGAAATGCATTTGGTAATATAATACCACTCATTTCCCAATGACCTGTTGTTGTATCTTTTCCCATTGATTTTTCCAATGATCTACCATGAGATGATAAATATTTTATATTGGATTTTTTTAAATCTTCTAATCCTTCAATATCTAATAATCCCATTTTATCCAAATTCGGTAATTCAAAGTTTTTTACAGCTTTATATATATTTTTAACTGTATTGCTTCCCTCATCTTTAAATAAATTAGCATCTGGTAGTTCTCCTATCCCAACGCTATCTAATACTATCAATATAACCCTATTAATCATTTGTTATCTCCTTTCAAGCTCTCGGATGTGTATTTTTATATGTTTGTAATGATTTTAAATCTGTAACTTGCATGTAGTTTTGCATTGCTGTCAAATTTTTATGCCCCATTAATTCTTTAACAGACAATACATCAGCTCCGTGATTAAGTAAATGAACAGCAAAAGAATTTCTCAAAATTTGTGGGGATAATTCTTTGTTTAGCTCTAACTTATTTTCATAAAATTTAAGTATTTTCCATACTCCTTGTCGAGTTAATGCTTCTCCACTATTATTTATAAATAAAAATTCACAATCACTCTTAGATTTATTATTTCTAAAATCCGATAAATAATTACTAATTGCTTTCAATGCTAATTTTCCTACAGGAACAATTCTTTGAATTTTGCCATTGATATGTATAATCGAAGCATAGGGAACAATATCCTGTATTTTAATATTAATCAGCTCCGATACTTTTATGCCTGATGAATACAATAGTTCTAATATTGCAGAATCTCTACTTCCTTTAAAAGTATTTATATCTGGCAAACTTAGCAACTTCATAATTTCTTTTTCTTCTAAAATAAGCGGTAATTTTCGTATGTGTTTTGGACTATGTATATTTTGTATTGGATTGTCACTAATTAATTTTTCTTCTCTCAAATATTCATAAAAACTTTTTAGTGAACTTATATTTCTAGAAATGGTTGAAGAACTCTTTCCGTTTTTTTGAAGGTCTACTAAAAATGTTAAAACATGTGTCTTTTTAACATTATAAAATAATTCTTTATATTCATTTTTTAGATAACTTATAAAGCAATTAATATCATAAATATAAGAGTTGATAGTATTTACACTTAATTTTTTATCTTCTAATCTTTTTTTATAATTTTCAATAACATTGTCCATAATTCACCTACATTTAATTTATTTTATTATTAAAAACTACTTAATTTAAAATAAAGTAGATATAACAACTATATACACAAGAATATATACCCACTATTAACAAAAATATAACCGCTATTTTCATAAACTCTATAATTATTATATCAAGTTTATTTCGTTTAGTCTCTACTTTTTTTATTTTTTTTATGTATTTAGCAATTAAAATGCATATATGAGTAAAATAAAACACTAAGGGAAAATAAAGTAAATAATCCGGAATGTTTAATAATAAGTATAATTTATCTTCGGAAAATACTTTTGTTATATAAATCATTGATAAACCAAAGTATAAACTAAAAATTACAAATGCAAAGTAAACGAATTTATCCTTACCCAAAAACGCAAATATTGTTATAACTACAAAATAAATTATATTTCTTTTGAATATTTCTAAAAACATTCGTAAAAATGTATATCTTTGAATACTGTTATAACTAATTTTTACCAATTCTTCTTGTCCAACATAGAAGAATATAAAAGCAGATAAAATAAGCGATAACAATAAAACAAATGTCAAAAACAGTAATTGCTTATTTTGCTCGTGTTTAGAGTTCTTATTTGTTTTTATCATAAAAAAATTCCTCCAGATTAGCATTATTAATAAAATATATGCTAACTCTGAAGGATAAATAACTTATATTAAACATTTAATACATAAAGAATTGCTATAATCGTTTTAGCATCCTTAATTTTATTTTGCTTAACTAAATTTAAAGCTTCATCAAATTTGATTCGAACAATTTCTATAAATTCATCCTCATCAGGATTTGATCCAACTTCTTTCAATTCTGTCGCTTTATATAGATATATTTTTTCATTGCTAAATCCAGGAGAAGTATAAAATTCTGTTAATTTTTCTAATTTATTTGGACAAAACCCTGTTTCTTCTATAAGTTCTCTATTTGCAGCAGCCAATGGTTCTTCATTAAGTTCTAACTTTCCGGCAGGTATCTCATATAAAAAGTCTTCAACAGCTTTCCTATATTGTTTTACTAAAATTAACTCATCATTATCCATTGCTACTATACCAACAGCACCCTTGTGCTCAACAATTTCTCTTTTAGCATATTTTTTATTAGGAACCTCGACTGTATCAATCCTTACATTTATAATTTTTCCTTCAAATACTTTTTCACTATTAACAGTAATTTCTTTATTCATTTTGTTCCTCCTCATGATGTTAATCTACGATACTTTTTGTTCTAGCCTTAATTTATCTGAAATCATAGCAATAAACTCGCTATTTGTTGGTTTACCTTTATTATTATGAATTGTATATCCGAATATATTATTAATTGTTTCAATTTTGCCTCTATTACAAGCAACTTCAATAGCATGTCTAATTGCTCTTTCAACTCTACTTGCAGTGGTTGAATATTTTATAGCTATACTTGGATATAATTCTTTAGTTATTGCACCTAATAATTCTACATTATTTACAACATCTATAATCGCAGTTCTAAGATATTGATAACCTTTTATGTGAGCTGGAACACCAACTTCATGTAATATATCGGTTATCTTTGCTTCAAGACTCAATTCTTTTTGAGCATTTTCATTGTATATTATTTCTTTGTTTCGAATTTGTACTTTTGATGTCTCGTAACCAGATATTTGTAATAACCTTTCAGCAAATGAATCAAAATTAAATGGTTTTATTATGTAATAATCAACTCCCATATTAATTGCTCTTTGAGTGATTTTATCATGTCCGACAGCAGATAAGATAATAACTTTTGGAAATTTGCTTAAATTACTTTTATGCATTTTTTCCAAAACACCTAAACCATCAAGATGAGGCATAATTATATCAAGTATAAGAACATCAGGCTCATACTTTTCAACTGCCTCAATAGCTTTTATACCATCGTCAGCCATTGCTAAAATATCAAAAACATTTTTTGATAATAAAAAATCTTTTAATACACCTCTAAACTCTTTATTATCATCCGCAATAACAATTTTTACCTTTTCTTTCATATAGATCCCCCTTATTATGGTTTAAACCATATTTATCTTTATATAAAATACTTATTAACATAAATATTTATATTCTTTTACAATGTAATTTCAATTAATACCCTTTACATTATAATATACGCTAAATTGATAAAAATTCCTTTAAAATATTCTACAAATTGGATTTGTTTTGAGTTTTTTCATCAATTAACCACTCAATGTACACACCATATCCTCTAGTTGGATCATTCACAAATACATGTGTAACTGCACCTACAAGCTTACCATTTTGAATAATAGGACATCCACTCATTCCTTGAATTATACCATTTGTCAATGATAATAATTCTGTATCTACAATTTTTATCACTAAGCTTTTGTCACTAGGTCTACCTTGATAATATAATTTTACAATTTCTATGTCATATTCTTTTATTTTATCATCAATATTAGATAAAATTTTGGCAGGTCCAGGCTGAATTTCATCTCTATCACCAACTTCTATCAAATCGTTAGTAAAATAATTCATACCCTTTTCATTTAATGTACCTTTTATACCATAACATGTGTTTTGTTTTACATCTCCAAGTTTACCTTCATCTCTTAAGATAAACCCTACTATTTCTCCAGGATTACCTTTTTTGCCTGTTTTAATATTAGTTATAGATGCTTTTGAAATAGCACCAAAATCAATATCGATCAAATCACCTGTATCTGCATCAGTTATACCATGAGCGACCGCACTATAGGAATTAGTCTCAGGATCTATATATGTTATTGCGCCAATTCCGGCTATATTGTCTCTTGCCCAGAAACCAAATATTATATCATTTGAATCATACCTCTTAACTGGCATTAGTAAAATTTGTATTCTATTACCATTTCTTTCTATTTCTAAATTATACTCTTTTATTCCTTGTTTTGCAACATAAAAAACAAAATCATTTGTTGTAGCAATAGGTATAGAGTCAACTGCGATTATTTTATCACCTATTCTTATACCTGCATCATTAGCTGGAGATGTTGTTATTTTGTTATCGTTTACAACATCAGCTAAACCAACAACTAGAATTCCTTTAGTTTTCAATTCAACTCCAATTGTCTGTCCACCAGGTATCACATATTTTGTTTTTGTACTTACTTGCTCATCTTGAATAAAAGGATTATAGTATTTATAGGAAATAATTAAATTATTTTCTACAACGTATATAGAGAAAACAAATATAGCTATTATTGAAATTAAGAATAAAACTTTTATTTTGCAATGTTTCATTTATTAGCTCCTTAAGTTTTAATCTTAATTTCTCCATTTAGTTTAAATTTATTCTATTATGATTTATATTTATTTGTTGCTTTCTTCTATTAATTCTTTTGCATTGTTCAATGATTTAACAGTTATATTCATTCCACTCAATAGTCTTGCTACCTCATTAATCTTTTCATCATTATGTAATTTTTTGATATGGCTAACTGTTTTATCTAATACATTATTTTTTTCTATCATAAAGTGAGTTTCAGAGATTGATGCAATTTGTGGTGAATGTGTTATGCAAATAACCTGTGTATTTTTTGAAATAAACTTCATCTTATTACCTGCCATTTGTGCAGTTTTTCCACTAATACCCGTATCAATTTCATCAAATATTAAGGTTGATTTATATAAATTATCACTACCTAATTTTTTAAAAGCTAACATAATTCTTGAAGCTTCTCCTCCAGATACTATTTTTTGTATAGAATTGAAATTACTTCCTGAATTAGTACACATCAAAAATTCAATATCGTCAACTCCATTTATGGAAAAATCACTTTTTGTAATAATATTAACTTTAAATTTTGCATTTTTCATATTCAAATCATCTAGCTCTTTAACAATATTTTTCTCTATATATTCAGCTATTTTTTGCCTAGCTTTTGTAATTATACTCGCTTTTTCTGCTAGCTTAGATTTTATAATTTCTAATTCTTTATTAAGTTTCGATAATTTATTATCTGCTTCTAAAAGTATTGTATACTCTTTTTTTAACTCATCTTTATATTCAAAAATTTTAATTATACTAAATCCGTATTTTCTTTTCAATCTATTTATTAATGAAATTCTTTTATCTATTTCATCTAATTTTTCTTCATCAATGTCTAATGATTCTGAATAATTTATTATATTAAAAGTCAAATCTTGCAGCTCATCTATAATAATATCTAATTTTTGCAAATACTCATTTATATGATCATCAAAATTGCTAATTTTAGTCAGCAAACTATATGAATGATTAATTATATTGATAGCCGAAGAATCATTTTGTGTTAAATTTCCCTCTATTTCATATAAGTTAGTTTTAATTTCTTTGATATTAGATATTTTTTTTAATTCCCTAATTAAATTATCTTCTTCATCCTCTTTGAGTATGGCTTCTTCTATTTCATTGATTTCGTATGTATATTGCTCTATCTTACTATCTTTATTAATAAGCTTATCTTCTATTTCCCGTACTTTCAACAATTTATGCCTATATTCTTTATACAAACTTTCATATTCACTTAATTCATTGGCTAATTCACCAGATGCAAGATTATCTAAAAGTACTATATGGTTTTCTTTTTTATAAATATATTGTTGCTCAAATTGTCCATATATATCTAAAAGGAATACACCAAGCTCTTTTAAAATACTTATTGAAACAATATTATTATTGATTTTATTTATACTTTTCCCACTATTCAATATTTCTCTAGATATTATCAAATAGTCATCTTCTTCAATTAATATATTATTCTGGTTTAAATAATCAAGAACATTTAAATTGTCTGTAATATCAAATGCAGCACTAATATATGCTTTTTTGTTTCCATTTCTAATAAGCTCTTTACTAGCACGATACCCAATAAGCAAAAATAATGCATCTATTAATATAGATTTACCCGCACCAGTTTCACCTGTTATAACATTAAAACCATTATCAAAACTAATTGATATATCTTCAAAAACAGCTAAATTTTTTATATTTAAATTCAACAACATATTATCACCTTGCTATTATCTTATAATTCTTCTAAATTCATCCAAAATTTCATCTACTGCTTCAAGATTCTTGATAGCAACAAAAAGAGTGTCATCTCCAGCTAATGAACCTGCTATATTTTCTAAACACATATTGTCTATAGCTGAAGCACATATTTGTGCAGCACCAGGTATAGTTTTTATCACTACAATATTCATTGCACTATCTATAGAAACAACTGAATTTTCAAATATTTTATTTAATCTATCTGTTATTCCCTCTTGACTTTGTCCAATTGTTGTATATTTATGTTTTCCACTCTTAGACATTGTTTTTACTAATCTAAGTTCTTTAATATCTCTAGAAATAGTGGCTTGTGTTACATCTATATCCATATTTTTTAAGCCTTCTGCTAACTCTTCCTGTGTTTCTATTTCCATTTTTGAAATTAATTCTAATATTTTTGATTGTCTTGTATACTTTTTCATTTTTTCTCCTTAGCGTCAATACATATAGTTTTTTAGTATATAAATTATTTTGAAAATAATTTTAAATTTTTAATTCATACTCTACAACTTGTCTCACTTTTTCATTCTTTAAATCTTTAAAATGCTAAATACCCATTTTATTAATATATATCAAATATCGATGATTTTTACACCAACGAACAATCTATTTAAAGTCTTAGTACATATTTATGCAACATCCATTTTATGTCTATTACGCTTTTTCGACTATTATCAGTATAAAGTGATATATATCCATATATATATACTAGCATAAATATAAATAAATATCAAATAAAAATTAAAATATTTTATATTATTTCATTATTATTTATAATATTTATTTGTTTTTTTGTTTGTTCTAATTTATTTATACAATAATTGTATGCATTGATACCTTTTTCATAATTTTGTATTAAATTATCTAATTTTACTGAACTACCTTTTTCTAAATTTTGAACAGTACTTTTTAGAACATCCATTGCTTGCTCAAAACTTTCATAATTTTCACTTTTATCTACCATACTATACCTCTTTTATATCAATGATTTTAGCTTCAATACTAAATTTATCAAATAGAATATTTATACTTTGATTATTTTCAACCATTGTCTTATCATTTATCAAATTATTTTGATTATCAAATACTAATGAATATCCATTATTCAACTGTGTTCTATAATCATAGCTGATAAGTTTTTCATACTTTAGCCTTAACTCATTATTTCTGTTGTTAAACTCTATTCTCATATTAGTTTCTAAAATATTTTTTAACATATCACACTCATTGATTAATCTATTAATACAATTATCTGGATTATAACTTCTTAGCATAAATTTATATGTATTTATGCTAGCTTCAAATTGTTTCAATTCATTATTAGTTTTATCAACTAATTGTCTATATAGTGCTTCTAATTGTATACCTATATTTTTATAGCCACGTATAACAAATTCTGCTGCGGCTGTTGGCGTATGGCAGTGTACATCTGCAACATAATCTGCAAGTGTAACATCTGTATCATGCCCAATTCCTGTAACAATAGGTATTTTAGACATATATATTTTTTCAGCTATACTCACTTCATTGAATACATTTAAATCTTTAAAGCTTCCTCCACCTCTTGATAACAATATAACATCAACATTTTTTTCATTATTAAAATACGAAATACCTTCAACTATTGTTCGTTTTGCTGCATCTCCCTGTACAAGTGAATTGTATATTGATACGTCAAATCCACCATTTACAGCATTAAATGTTCTCAAAATATCTTGAAGTGCAGCACCACTTTTGGATGTAATTACACCAATTTTTGATGGCAATAATGGAATTTCCTTGTTTTTTTCAAATAATCCTTGTTTTTCTAATCTTTTCTTTAATATCTCTAATTCTTTGAAAATATTACCAAGTCCAATTTTTTCTATATTCTTTACAACTATTTGATATGTTCCCTTAGCTTCATATACAGTTAATTCACCATTTACTATAACCTTATCACCATCTATAACTGTTCTATCTTGGTAAAAGCAAACACAACTTACACTTGACTCAGAATCACTAAGTGTAAAATAGGTATATCCAGTTTTGCTAATTCGAATGTTTGATATTTCACCTTCAATATAAAGATTGTAAAAAATACTGTTACTTTTTATAATCTTTTTTACATATTGATTCAATAATGAGACTTTAATTGGTTTTATCTTCATTGTACCACCTATCTATCAACGGTAACATTGCATTACCTAAAGAGTTATCTGCGGACAACTCGCTTTTCGGAAATATAATATCATAACTATTTTTAAACTCGTCAATTAATAATTTTCGTATATACATATTAGCTGAAACTCCACCTGAAATAATTATTCTATCAACATTGATATCATTTAATATGTTTCTTAAAATACTCACAATACATTCGCCAATATAATTAAATAAGGAATATATTATTATTTCCTTACTATATTTATTTTCATCTATAAACTTCTTATAATAATTTTCCACACCGGATAAGTTTATATATTTTTCACCTGAGATTTTAGGCTTAATAATTTTTATACCATCTACATCAGTATTATTATCTAATAAAAAATTTTGCATTGATTGACCACTTGGAAATTTAAAATTCAAATATACTCCAATTCTATCAATTAGCTGTCCAAAGGTTATATCTTTTGAGCCACCAACTATCTCTGTAGTAAATCCTCTATTTGATTTTCTTGAAATTAAAAACTCCGATGTTCCACCAGATATGTGAATAGCTATAATATCTTTATTAGAATAATTATAGCTTTTATACGTATCTAAAATTGCAGCAGAAATATGATTTTCCTGATGAGAATATTGAATATATTCCGCATCAACTGATTTAGCTATTGTTTTAGCAAAATTCTTTCCAACAACAAAAACAGGCATATATGAGTCTTTCGTAGTTCTTGGAAACGCACTCACAGATATTATGCCTATTTCATTAAAATCTATATTTATTTTATTTATTAAGTTAGGTAAGTTATTTAAATGCATAAATACCGCTGTTTCTTGTCTAAGACCCTTTTGTCCATCAAGAACTTCTAAATTCTTTTTTAGATTGCATATCACATTGCCATTATAATCAACTAATGCAATTGATGTAGTGTAAGCACTAGTATCAATACCTAACACATATTTTTTCATTGCATCAAGCCTCTATATACTGAACCTAATACTCCATTAATAAATTTATGTGATTCGTCTATAGAATATTTCTTGCTTAATTCAACTGCTTCATTAATTGATACGCTCTCTGGTATAAGTGGATTGTATACGATTTCTGCTACTGCAACTCTTAATATTGCAAGATCCACCTTTGCTATTCTATTCAATTTCCAGCCCTTAGAATTATCTGCTATTATTGAATCTATATTTTCTAAATTATTTATAATATCACTTACTGTTTTATTTAAATACTCCATATCAATTTGTCTACTATTAAATGACTTAAATTCTAAATCATCATCATCTAATTCTATGTTTCCACAATGTTCAATATAGTCTTCACATATTTGCATATCATATGAATTCCTAATATCCATTGTATAAAGTACTTTTACAGCTTCTTCTCTTGTTAATTTTCTGTTCATATTGCCTCCGAGAAAAAATTTAACAATAATTTCTCATCTTATTTTTCTATTTTTTCTGTTTTCTCTATTTTTTCTGTTTTTTCAGTTATAATATTTTGAACATGAATGTTTACTACTGTTACATTCAAATCAGTCATTGTTTCAATTTCTTTTTTAACATTCTTTTGAATCTCTGCTGCTACTTTATTAATTTTACATCCATAAGTAACAATTATAAAAATATCTAAAACTACGTTATTTTCATTAATTTCTACTTTTACACCTTTAGAGTAATTATTTTTAGTAAATAAGTTAGAAAAACCTTCTACTATTCCAGTATGCATACTATGTACTCCGTCTACCTCCATAGTCGCAATTCCAGCTATTATTGTAACAACGTCATCTGATATTTTTACTATTCCATTTTCTAAAATTTCTTTATTTTCGGACATATTAGCACCTCCTTTTATGATTATAGCAGAGAGTTTGTAATTTTACAATTAATTATTATCATATTTTACAATTTTAATTTGTGTTGGTGCGAATTCTGTCTCACTCATTACTACATTAAGTATTTTAGTAGCATCTGCCTTCTCAATGTCCTTATTGGTTATAACTTTTACTGATTTATTTGTTACAACAACTACAACATTATTATATCCTTTTGATTTTAACATTATTTCTATATTGCTTTCCATTTGTATTTGACCATTTTTTACTATCAATAATTCTTCAAATTTTTTAATTGTTTCTGCTGATAATAAATTATTGGATATATTTTTTTCAAGTTGGTCAACTATTTCAAGATTATTTTTAGATTTACTAATTTTAAAATTTTCGAAGCTAATATCAACCTCATCAGTTGAGCTAACAGCTGCAATTTCAGTACCCATTTTTGATGTATCATCAGATGTTAGGTCTGATGTATCACTTACGTCATTGAAATCTGATACAAATTCTGCCTGCTTTTGTTCAAGTGCTTTTTCATCAAATGTAGGTTCTTCATAAGCTTCCTTATTTGATAATACTATATTTATATATCCAATAATAAATATTAATACTAGTGAAGTTAAAAATACAAATGTCTCTTTTTTGAATTTCATTTAATTTCCTCCCTTTTTATTACTAACTATGATTTCTATATTGTTTAGTTCAACATCTAGCAACACTTTTACAGAATTCATTAAAATATTATATATATTATCATCTCCTGAATAATTGACTACAATAAGAACTCCAGTTATTTCAGGATATTCATAATACTTTTCTAATGCTTCATCATCACTATCTAATTTCACTTGCTTTTGAGTATTGTTTCTATTCATCTCATTTTTTGTGCCATTAGAATTAGTGTCGGTATTTGTCTCAACATTTATTGTCTCATCATAAATTGGTTCTAGCATACAAGAACGCTTTGTATAAACCATTGCCTTTACCGTATTTATCCCTTCAATTTCTAGAATTATATCTTCTAACTTGCTCTCCAAGGTTTGTGTATAATTGTCATACTCACCTTTATTATTAGCTTTGCTATCGCTTTCACTATCAGTTTTTATACTAGAAATATTTGGTGTTTTAAATGTATCAATCTTTAAAACAATCAACAAAATTATTAAAACAACAAATAAGCTGAATGTATAAAATAGTTTCTTGTTTGTTTTTAATATGTTTAAAAATTCTCCACATTTTTTAAACATATTCCTACCCCCTATTTTTCTAAAATGTGATTTTAACATTTTCACTATTAATGTTAAAAATTTTCGCAATATTTAATTTAAGATATTCTTCTTCATTGACACTCAATGATTTGTTTAAATAAACATTCACAGTTAATTGCATATCAACCGTAAAATCAACCTTTATATTTTGTATAACCTCCCTTCCGTTATATAAATCATTATTTATAAGCTCAATGAATTTTTCATTAGATTCATTAAGATTAAATTCTCTTGTGTACTGTGACGCTTCATCACTTAACACATTAATATTTATAATATCATCTAAAGATACTGCACCTTTTAAAACTATGCTATTTAATATGTATATAAATAGAAACAGTTTTATGACAAGTTTACAGTATTTTTGTGTTTTTCCTTCCGGAAAAATAATCATTATTAAATTAAAAAACAGAACAAAAATCAAAATATTAATAATAGTTTCTTTCATATTTTTTACCCAAAAATGTTATTTAAAAAATTTATTGTAATTGAATAATATATTGTTATTATTATTATTGGTGTCATTAAACATACAAAATATATGTACATTATATCCGATAACTCCTGTAAAAGATTTGATATATTAGTATTAAACGGCTCTGATACAGCTGCAGTAGCTCTATACAAAATAAAAACTATAAATAGCTTTATAATAGAGCTTCCAAAAGTTGAATATATAAATAAAATTATTATAAATCCTACTATATCCTTTATTAGTAGCAAGCTTTTTACAAATAAACCAAAAAAATTATTTACTGCATTTCCTATAACAGGTGCCGATGATGGTGATAATGATTTTATTGAGTTAATAAAAATATTATCTGTTTTATATAATATATATCCTTGTACCGAAAAATTTATTACAACAATAAAAATATATAATACAAAAATTGTTAAGGTGAACTTTTTTAAAAATTTATACAAAAGCTTAGCATTTACCAACTTACTAATATTATTTATGAGAACAATTACAATTAACACAATAGTCATAATATCAGTAAAATTGTAAACAAATCGTGTTGTTATACCAATTATATAGTTCGAATAGCTTTGGAAAAACTGAAGGAGTCCTATTTTCCCAAGTGTTACCATTGAAGCTAAGAAAAATCCATTTACATTTCTAGTTATGTTGTCAAATTTTATGTATTCTTCCTTTAAAGTATCCTTAATAAAATTTATGTCTTTTGTTGCTAAGATAAAAACTATTAAAATTGAAAAAAACACAACAAGCTGTGATACACTATCTTTTCCAATATCTTCAGTGAAATAATTAATTATTGTTAAAACAATACATACTATCAAAATATTAATTGTCGTTAACAAAACTTCTTTAAAGAATCCTACTTCTTTAGAAAACTGATACTTTAAATAGTCTAATATATTTATTTTCAAATCACCGTTAATAGTTAATTTAACTAAATCTTTAATATTTATGTTTTTTTCGTTAAAATAATCACTATTATCTTTTAAATAATTATCCAATTCATTAGTATCTACATCATCTAACGCATCATTTAATATATCATTTGCACTTGCATACGCAATATTCACGTTAACACCAATTGTTAGACAAATTATAATTAAACCTAAGTATTTTAATATCTTCATTTCATCACCTGTTTACCAATATAATTACTTCATCTATAAATTGTATTATTACATTAAAGGAATATACTAAAATAATAAGCTTACCTGACATTTCTATTTTTTTTCCTATAGATTCATAATCAAGGTCCTTGCAAATTAGAGCAATAAAATCGCATATATATGCTATTGCAACTATTTTTATGAGTATACTAAAATTTGCAATATTAATATTATAATTTAAAAATGTGTTTATTAAAGATTGAATTTGATCCTTTAGCTCATAAAATATTAATAGGATGGATACAATTGCAAATAGTAAAGTAAAATACAATTTAAATTCTGGATTAATTTTCGATACAACTATACTTAATACCACGCAAATCAATGCAATAAAAATTATCTTTGCTAATATCATAAATTTATCCCCTTCTACATTGTTAGTATATGTTAAAAATTGCCTTTACCTCATTGAATAATTCATTAAGCATACTTAAAATTATTGCCATAACAACAATAACACCTGCAATTGTAACAAACATTGCTTGCTCTTCTCTACCTGTTTTTGATAAAATAATTGTAAATATTGCTATAATTATACCTATAGCGCCTACTTTAAAAATTACATCTATACTCATAATACACCCCTACAATAATACTATTGCTATTAAACATCCAACCAACAATGATAGCTTGTTTAATAAACTTTTTCTTTCTTTATATGTATTTTCATAACCTTTTAAAAATTTTTCTAGCTCATTTTTTGTATACAAAAGCTTCTTGTTTAGCACGTCCGATAATGATACACCATAGTATTCGCTAATTTGTGTTATTATTTCGTTAAACTCCTTTGGAGAATTTAATTCTTTTTTGATGTAGTCTTCGTACTCATATAAATTGTCTATACTTTTTTCTTCATTTTGCAGTTCTAAGAGCAAATGTTTAAATACTCTTTTGACATTGGTATACTTAAAATTATATTTTTCCAATATATCATTTAACGACATTTTCATAGTGCAAGAATAAATTCTAAGATAATCAACAAAATTAATAGTTTCCTTCATTTTATAAAGTTTTATATCTTCCTCTTGAAAAAAAAGAATAAACATAATTTTAACAGAAACTACTATAAATCCAAATATACATATTTTAATAATTACCATAACTTATCACCTTATTTGTTATATTATCGTAGACCTGTTTTATAGTAACAGGATTTTTATTGTCTAGAATTATAATTCTTTCTATGAAACCAACTTCTATTATTTTTTTTATGTATAAATTTTTATATAAGTCACTTAAATCATTACAATGTGCTGTTGTTATAATATTTACACCACTTTTTAATGCATACTGTATAATTTTGTAATCTTCAGTAGATCCTAATTCATCTGAAATAATAACACGCGGTGATAGAGCTCTAATACTCATTATGAACCCCTCCTTTTTCATACAATAGGATAATACATCAGTACGACATCCTATATCAACCTGAGGAATACCATTATACACAGCTGCTATTTCTCCTCTTTCATCAATTACAGTAACATCACATCCACCAAAGTAAGGATTGCTACTACCATTGCTAATTGTTCTTGCCAAATCTCTAATGCATGTTGTTTTACCACAAAGTGGAGGACCAGCTATGAGAGTGTTATAAATGCTATTACTATCCTTTATTATATATTTGAAAATTTTATTAGAACAATTTACATAATCCTTTGCAATTCTTATATTTACAGATGTTATGCTTTTAAATCCTCTAAATTCATTTTTTTCATATATACAATCACCACTTAAGCCTACTCTATGTCCACCTTCGATTGTTATGTAACCCTTTTCAATTTCTTTTTCAAATGCGTGCAATGAATTGGAAGTTAGCAATGCAACAGTTGACGAAATATCAATTTTCTTAAGTTTATAGAACCCATCAACTATTATTTTAGACTTCTCTTTTATATCTAAAAAAAAATCTCCTTTTTTTGTCTTTATGTATACTGGATAATTGACTCGAATTCTAACCTCATATATTGCATCTAATATGGTTTTTTCTTGAGATAACAATATATTTCTAATATTGTTGTTTACGAACTTTGACACCTTGTTTATCATTTTATCGCCTCCTTAGTAAAAATTTTAGTGTCCTATAATATATTATTACGATTTAAAAACCATATGACAAAAAAATAAATTAAATATATAACAACCTAATAAATCTAATCATCTTAGAAATAGAACTTTCCTGTATATAAAAAAAGCAACTGCTTTTGCAATTGCTTTTATCTTATATTTTATTATTCACGATCTAAATCGTATTTTCTGTTTTCTCTAAATATCAATTGTCCCATATACTCATTTATAACTTCTTTTACAATATCATTTATATTATAATTTACTATTTTTTGTTCCTCAACCATTTCGTTACATTCTCTTAATAACCATTCAAAGGGCATTTCTAACTTCTTCATTTCCGCTATATTTTCTTCATTTAAACTATTTTTCAGTTCTTCTAATAATATCATACTTGCCTCCGTATTTTATATTGATGCTATTATATTACCATAAAACATATGAATTATAAATACACAAATAAAAAAAGTATATTTAATATTAAACTAAATATACTTTTGCTTTATATTTTAGTAGAGTAAGTCCATAAGCCGGGTTCTGTACTAAACAATCATCTTTCTACGCTTATTGTTACCAATAAGCTCTAGCAACCTACCTACCGGATTGTGACGGGCAGCCACTCTAAATCCTATTTTGGTCTTGC
Source organism: Sedimentibacter sp. zth1 (assembly GCF_017352195.1). Lineage (NCBI taxonomy): Bacteria > Bacillati > Bacillota > Tissierellia > Sedimentibacter > Sedimentibacter sp. zth1. Next base: position 1,028,471 of record NZ_CP071445.1, read on the forward strand.
TCCAGGTGGGGTTTACATAGCCAATTAGTTACCTAATTGCTGGTGAGCTCTTACCTCACCTTTCCATCCTTACCTTATAAAAGGCGGTATATTTCTGTTGCACTATCCTTGAGGTCACCCTCACCGGTCGTTAGCCGGCACCTATGCCCTTTGGAGCCCGGACTTTCCTCACGCCTTTCAGCCTGCGATTGTACGATTTACTCTACGTTATATTCTACATGATAATATGAGTCTTGTCAACTACTTTATCATAAAATTACTTTATTAACGAAATTTTTATCATATACTTGTATATTTTTAATTTTTTTAAATAATATTTCATACAGTTTATCTAATACAACTCTCTCAGTATTATAATGTCCTGCATCAATTATAGCTAAATTATTATTTAGTGCAAATTGCGCATCATGATATTTTATATCACCTGTAATATACACATCAGCGTTATTCAAAATTGCATTTTGTATAAAATTAGCTCCACTTCCACCACAAAATGCAATAGTTGAAATTTTTTTCTCAACATTATTGCAATAAAGTTCAACATTTTTACACATTAATTTTTCTTTTACAATTTCAGCATATTCTATAATATTAATACTTTCAATTTTCGCTATTCCACCATAGCCTATTTTATTGGCACAATTTTTATTTATATCAATTAAATTAGAAGTTCTTTTTAAACCTAATGCATCTGCTAAACTTTCATTTACACCATTTAATGCTAGATCAAGCGACGTATGCATACTATATGCACTTATATCGTATTTGAGAAGCTTTTGAATTATCCTTCCATTGCATGTTGATACGTCAATATTTTTTAATGATGTAAATATCAATGGGTGATGAGAAATAATTAAATTACAATTTGATTCTATACATTTATCTACGCATTCTTCGGTTATATCTAACGTTAATAGTATACCACTAACACTTTGATTATAATTTCCAATTTGCAATCCACTATTATCCCACTTTTCTTGCTCCTGTAACATTAATTCATTATTTAAATAGTTTTCTACATCCTTAACATTCATATTGATTAATCATCCATTCTATTCTAAAATTCCTATTATTAACTTCTTCAATTTTTTTAGTTACATCACTTTTTTTTGAGTTACATAGATTTTTTAATATTATATTATTTGTTTTATACATTTTTTTTAAGTATTCTAGAAGCAATAAATTCTTGTTGTCAAATAAATATTTACTTACTGTATAGTATATTTCGTCCTCTATTATTTCCTGTTTTTTTATTACCTTAAGTATAAAGTAATAAAAATGATATTCTTTTACAATTATTTCTTCATCTATGCTAAATCCATTGTCATATAAATACTTTCTAATAGTATCTATATTAGTCATCGGCTGAATTATCAAATAGTCTAATGACTTGGCAATATCAAGTGAATCGTCAACTATTTTTGAAATCAGGTCTCCTCCCATTCCAGCAATAACTGAAACATTTGCCTCACCTTCATTTAAAATAGTCATGCCTGAGCCAAGTCTAAAGTCAGTCCTATCATCTAATTCTACTTGCGTCAAATGATTTATAGCACTATTTAAAGGTCCTTCATTTATATCTGAAGCAATAACTTTATTGCAAATATCATTATTCAATAACATCTCGGCTACATAACCATGGTCAGTACCAATATCTGCAACCACCTCACACCTATCAATAAGCGATACAATCGCATTTAATCTATTCATAAAACCTCTTCTATTTTAAAAATTTAAAAAAATGCCAAATACAAATTTGGCATTCTAATTTTACTCTAGATAATCTTTTAATTTCTTACTTCTGCTTGGATGTCTAAGTTTTCTTAAAGCTTTTGCTTCAATTTGTCGTATTCTTTCACGAGTAACTTCAAATTCTTTGCCAACTTCCTCTAAAGTTCTAGCTCTACCATCATCTAAGCCGAATCTTAATCTTAAAACTTTTTGTTCTCTATCTGTAAGAGTATGCAATACAGATGATAATTGATCTTTTAAAAGCGCAAAAGTAGCCGCATCTGCTGGTGTTTGGACAACCTCATCACGAATAAAATCGCCTAAATGGCTGTCTTCTTCTTCACCTATCGGTGTTTCTAATGATACTGGCTCCTGAGCTATTTTTAATATTTCTCTTACCTTTTCAGGTTCCATTTCCATTTCTAAAGCTATTTCTTCAGGAGTAGCATCTCTACCTAACTCTTGAAGAAGTTGTCTCTTAATTCTTATCAATTTATTTATTGTTTCTACCATATGAACAGGTATTCTAATGGTTCTAGCTTGGTCTGCAATAGCTCTAGTAATAGCTTGCCTAATCCACCATGTTGCATAAGTACTAAATTTAAAACCTTTTGTATAATCAAACTTTTCAACAGCTTTGATTAAGCCTAAGTTTCCTTCTTGAATTAAATCCAAAAATAACATTCCTCTACCAACATATCTTTTAGCAATACTAACAACCAAACGAAGATTTGCTTCAGCTAGTCTTTTCCTAGCCTCATCATCACCATCTATCATACGCTTTGCTAAAATAATTTCCTCTGTACCAGAAAGCAAAGGAACTTTTCCTATTTCTTTAAGATACATTCTAACCGGATCATCAATATTAATGCCCTTTAGAATATCTTCATCTGTCTGAGTTTTAAATGTATCAGGATGGTCCTTTACTTTTACATTAACCTCTACATCTTGGTCTGCATCATCATCGATTTTTTCAAAAATATCATCTTGTAATCCTAATATCTCAATACCATTTTCTTCGAAATATTTGTAAAAGTCATCAATAAATTCAGGATTTATTTCTAATTTTTCAAAAGCCTTTACAACCTCTTTATAAGAAATGAAACCATTTTTCTTACCTTTTTCAATAAGTTTATTTCTTATACCCTCAATTTTCATTGTACATTCAATACTTAATTTTTCATTTGTTTTATCGTTAATTTCATTCATAGCATCGTTCTCTCTCACAGGTTAACTAACCTCCTCTTTTAATGACTTTATCTTTTTAGCTAATCTAGATATTTCTTTCATCTCACTTTTTTGCAATGCATAGTCATTAATTTTAGTTAATTGAATATTTTTATTACTTTGTAATCGTACTAAATATCGTATTTTTAGTCTTTTGTAACAGTCGTTAAATAGAGAATTCAAATTATCTTCTGTTATTTCTATATCCTTAAATACATTGTCTAAATTTACTGTTTCTGTATTTATTTCTTTAAAAAAATCTTTAGTTATCTTAATACCAGTTAGTTTGGCCTGATAAATTTTTCTAAAAATATCTAAATAAGCATACTTAGAAAAATCAGCATCCTTTATGATTTCATCCAATGTCAAGGCTAAATCATCATTTTTTAAAATAAGTTTTATTAACTCTTCCTCGTGAGATGTATTAATACTACTCTTATTTATAGTTAATGCTTTTGGTATAACTTTATTGTTCTTAACACTAGAAAAATTATTACTTTTATTATTATATTTTTTTCTATATTCATTCATCAATGATTCTTTAGAAACCCCTACATCCAAAGATAATTTTTCTATAGTTAATTCTTTTTCTATATCACTATTTACATTAACTAAATTTTCCATAAATTTATTAATATAATCCATTTTATTAGATGAATTAAATTCATTTTTATAGTAAAAATTTAAAAATCGATAGTAGTCTAATGCACTAGATGCTAACATTTCAAATTTAGTTTTTCCATATTTATTTAAAAATTCATCAGGATCTTTTGCTCCTTTAACAATAATAACTTTAGCTTCTAGGTTATTACGCTTAAACATATTTATTGCTTTTAAAGATGCCTTAAGTCCTGCACTATCTGAATCAAAACAAATATAAAATTTATGAGAATATCTTTTTAAAAGGTTAATTTGGTTTTGTGTAAAAGCCGTACCAAGTGCAGCAATAGCAGTATCAAAGCCATAAGCATGCATCTTTATTACATCCATGTAACCTTCTACTAAATAAAAATATTTATCTTTTACATGTTCTTTTGCAATATTTAATCCGTACAAATTATATCCTTTACTAAATATCGCGCTATCTGGAGAATTTAAATATTTTGGTGACGAATTATCCATAATTCTTCCACCAAAACCTATAACTCTCTGTCTTACATCAACAATAGGAAACATAACCCTGTTTCTAAATCTATCATAATAATTATTAGTTTTTTCACTTCTAATAATTAGTCCCGTTTTAGCAATATCAGATTTCGAATAACCTTTATTTACCAAATGATTAATCAGACTATCCCATTGATTGACAGTATACCCAATACCAAACTTTTTTATTATATTTTCATTAACATCTCTTTTATTTAAATAATTAAGCGGTATTTTATTTCTTAGCAAATTATTATAAAAATAATAAGCTGCATCCTTATTTATTTGATATAATCTATTATCTAATTTATTTCTTTCTAATACCTCTTTAGAATAATTTACTTCTTCTAATGTTATATTAGCTCTTTTGGCTAAATTTTCTATTGCTTCAATAAAAGTAAGATTACTATATTCCATAAGAAATTTAATAGAATCTCCACTTTCGCCACAGCCAAAGCAATGATATATTTGTTTTTCTTTTGACACAACAAAAGAAGGTGTCTTCTCTTTATGAAATGGACAACAAGCTGTATAATTTGTCCCATTTTTCTTAAGAGGTATGAACTCTTCTATAACATCCACTATATCATTTGAATCAATAATTTGTTGTTTCTTTTCTTCCGTTATATTATAAGGCATATTACCACCATTATGTATAATATATTGAAATAACATAATAACATATGTTTTTTTTTATGTCAATACTATTTTCAACAAAATTATACTATTTTATTTATCCCACGGATTAGGAACAAATAGCTCTCTGAATAATTTTAGAGCATATCTATCTGTCATCCCTGAAATATAATCTTTTACTATTTCTTCTTTGTTAAAATTCATTTTGTCATACAAATCTAAATAAAATTTAGGCATTTTGTTCATATTGTTCATGTAAAAATCAAATAAATTACTAATTACAAAATCTGATTTATGCTCTTCTGATTTTGCTGTTTTGTTGTAATATATATTTTCAAATAGAAACTGTCTCAATTTTAAAGTAGCTTCTAAAGTTTTATCACTCATTTTAATTTCATTTAAATTTTCACTATTTTTTATTATATCATTAATCATTGTATTTATGCGTTCACTATGTGAATAACCCAAATTTCTTTTATATTCATTAGGAATTTGGTCAATCGTTATAATATTTGCACGCACAGCATCATCTATATCGTGGTTTATATAAGCAATTCTATCAGAAAATCTAACTATTTTCCCTTCAAGTGTCATAGGTTCATTAGAACCAGTATGATTAACAATTCCGTCTCTTACTTCCTTGGTTAAATTCAGTCCTCTATACACGTTGCTCTTTGTTTCCAATATATTAACAACTCTTAAGCTTTGTACATTGTGACTAAAGCCCGTGCTCACTAGCTTATTTAACATACTTTCTCCTGAATGCCCAAAAGGGGTATGACCTAAATCATGCCCCAAAGCAATTGCTTCTGTTAAATCTTCGTTTAATTTCAACGCACGAGCAATCGTTCGTGATATTTGTGAAACCTCTAGTGTGTGAGTCAATCTTGTTCTATAGTGGTCACCCTCAGGTGAAAGAAATACTTGAGTTTTATGAATTAATCTTCTAAATGCTTTACAATGAATAATTCTATCCCTGTCTCTTTGAAAATCTGTTCTAATTTCACACTTATCCTCAATATAATCTCTTCCCAGGCTATCTTTGCTCTTAACAGCATAAGATGACAAGAACTTCTCCTCTAGCTCTTCATAGGTTTCTCTAACGTTCATTTAACACTCTCCTATATTACCACCATTTAATTACGATACTTCTACTTATTTAATAAATTCAAATGATTCATCAAAAATCATTGACGCTGTTTCTTCAACTGCTTTATTGGTAGTATCAATAATTCTACAGTTTAATTTTTTCATTACCATCTTCGAATATTCTAATTCTTGCAATATTCTTTCCATATTGGCATAATTAGCAGTATCCTTTAATCCTAAAGATTTTAATCTTTCTTTTCTAATTCTATTTAACTGATCAGGATCAATAGTTAATCCAATAATTTTTTTACTAGATATTGTGAAGAGTTCTTCTGGTATAGGCACTTCAGGTACTAATGGTACATTTGCTACTTTAATATTTTTGTGTGCTAAATACATACTTAATGGAGTTTTAGATGTTCTTGAAACCCCTAATAGAATTATATCAGCAAGTAGAATACCTCTAGTATCCTTACCATCATCATATTTTACAGCAAATTCAACTGCTTCAACCTTTTTAAAGTACTTATCATCTAGCTTTCTAAGTAAACCTGGTTCTCTTTTAGGTGCTAATCCAAGTTTTTTTATTAATGGCAATAACAGTGGTGTCATAACATCTACAACTGCGACACTATGCTGTTCTGCCTTTGTTACTAAATAATTTTTTAATTCTTCAACAATTATAGTAAATACAATTAATGCATCCTCTTTCTCTGCTCTGTCAACAATTTTATCTATAGTTTCAATGTCACTTACATAAGGAATAATTTTAATTTCTAAATCAACTATATCAAATTGTTTAGTTACTGCTTTTGCTACCTGTTGCGCTGTTTCACCTATTGAATCAGATACCGCGTATATGTTCATTCTTTCCATTTTATCAACCCCCTATTTAACTAGATCAAGCATTACTTTTGTTACATTAGTTTTCGAAATTCTTCCGGTAATAATCATTTTACTACTCAAATCAAATTCAATTATCGGAATACAGTCAACTTCATGCTCAATTATTTTTTCCGCTGCATCAATTATACTTTCATTTTCAGTACAATATACTGCTTTTGGTACTCTTGTCATTATTACTCCTATAGGAATTGTGCTTAAGTCTCCGCCGCCCATAGCTGCCTTCAATAAATCTTTTCTTGATACTATTCCTTTTAAATATTTGTCCTCAACAACGAAAAGAGTTCCTACATTTTCCAAGAAAAGTGTCACAATAGAATCATAAACGCTTGTACCTTCGTTTACTACAACTGGTAAAGATTTAACATCTGCAAGTTTTATATTCATAAGTTTATCTGCTAAATCTTCGTTAGCTTTTGCTTGAGAAATAAAATATCCAACTTTAGGTTTAGCATCAATTATTTTACACATAGATAGAACAGCTAAATCAGGTCTCAAGGTTGCCCTTGTAAGACCTATTTTATCTGCTATTGCTTCACCTGTTATTGGTTGACTTTCTTGTATAATTCTAATTATTTGTTCTTGTCTATTTGATAGTTTAATATTAACATCCCCCTTTCATGTTTGGGAACTTTCTTATTAAAAATTTATTTTTCCACTTATATATTCAACTAATTGATCTATTTTTATTCTTTCTTGTTTCATAGTATCTCGATCTCTAACTGTTACTGCATTATCTTCTAATGAATCAAAATCAAATGTAATACAGAATGGTGTTCCAATTTCATCATGTCTTCTATATCTTTTTCCTATTGCACCGGACTCGTCATAATCAACATTGAAGTGTTTTTGCAAGCTACTAAATAATTCTGTTGCAGGCTCTTTCAATTTTTTAACAAGTGGAAATATTGCAACTTTTATCGGTGCAATTGCTGGATGTAATCTTAAAACAGTTCTAGTTTCATTTCCGTCTAAAATTTCTTCATCATATGCATCAAGCATCAATGCAAGCATAACTCTATCTACACCAACTGAAGGTTCAATACAGTATGGAACATATTTTTCATTAGTTATAGGATCTTGATATTCCATCTTTTCACCAGAAACTTTTGCATGTGCATTTAAATCAAAGTCTGTTCTATCTGCGATACCCCATAATTCACCCCAACCAAATGGGAATAAGTATTCAATATCTGATGTTGCATTGCTATAATGACTTAATTCTTCTTTTTCATGATCCCTAATTCTTAAGTTTTCTTTTTTTAATCCTAAACTATATAAAAATTCTGCAGAATAACTTCTCCAATAGTTAAACCATTCTAAATCTGTACCTGGCTTGCAGAAAAATTCTAATTCCATCTGTTCAAATTCTCTTGTTCTAAAAGTAAAATTACCAGGCGTAATCTCATTTCTAAATGATTTTCCTATTTGACCTATACCAAAAGGAATTTTCTTTCTACATGATCTTTGAACATTCTTAAAGTTTACAAATATACCTTGCGCTGTTTCTGGTCTAAGATATATTTCAGATTTCGAACCATCTGTTACGCCTTGGAAAGTTTTAAACATCAAGTTGAATTGTCTAATACCAGTGTAGTTTAATTTTCCACACTCTGGACAAACTATATTTTTTTCATTTATATATTTTTCCATTTGCTCATTTGACCATCCATCTACAGATTGATCAATATTTTGTGTTCTTAAATAATCTTCGATCAACTTGTCCGCTCTAAAACGTGCTTTGCATTCTTTACAATCCATAAGTGGATCGCTAAAACCACCAACGTGTCCTGATGCTACCCATGTTTGAGGATTCATAAGTATCGCTGCATCAAGACCTACATTGTATGGACTTTCTTGTATAAATTTTTTCCACCAAGCTTTTTTTACGTTATTCTTAATTTCAACTCCAAGCGGACCATAGTCCCAAGTATTTGCAAGTCCTCCGTATATTTCAGAACCCGGAAAAATTATTCCTCTTGATTTAGATAATGCTACAAACTTCTCCAATTTATTTTTTTCAGCTTTTGCCATTTTTTCCTCCAAAATTAAATAATTATTGATAATTAAATATTTTTTATTATCAATTTAATTTTTCTTATAATGTTTTTTTATACAATTAAATTCGTCTTTTATTGTATTAACTCCTTTATTTACTTCGTCATTAACATAAATAATTTCACCATTATCTTTTTGTATTTCTATAGTACATTCTGTTAACAAAGCAGCAGTCAAGCCTGCTAAAGTTAAAAAAGGAGCTAAGATTATTCCAACAGCACCAGCTGTAATTGGAATGTTTAATACTATTTCATTTTTTCTTTTAATAGTGATTTTGGTCACATTTCCTTTTTCAACTACTTTCTTTATTTCATTGATAATTTGCTCGCCTTTTTTCTTTGCGTTTGCTTCACATTTGCAAAATTTTAAATTCTCTTCAATATAAATTACAGCCTCAAGAACATCATTATTTGAATTTTCTAATGCCTCTTTCGCTTCCCTGTAGGATACATTTGTTCTTTTTACTACCTCGTCGATTTTTTCTAATATTTTATCCATATATATCACCCTTTTTCAAAAATTTTAAAGTTGTAAAATTAGATTTTCCAATATAATAAAACATATACCTTCTGATTAAAATATTTAACTTTTCATCAATAGATTTTATTATTTCGATATTATCTAATTTAACACTCAATGCTTCATTTAATGCAACTATCTCATTACTGGTTACATTTAAACCTTTTTCTGCGATATTTGCACATTTATTACATTGTATACCCCCATCTTGTACATTAAAATAATAAATTTTATTCATAAATAAATTAGAACCACAAGTTATACACTTTTTTATTTGCGGCCTGTATCCTAACATAGAAATTAATTTTAATTCATATACTGAAATAATATTTTCTACTAATTTTTCATTATCTTCAACCTTATCGAGAACTTCATAAAGTTTGATAGTCATATCAAAAATTTTTTCATCTACTTCATTTTCATGAGAAATATAGTTTAACACTTCTAGAATATATGTACCATATAAAAATGCACTTATCTTGCTTCTTATATTATAAAAATTGTTGACTAACTCTCCATTATTAATTATATACATATCTCTGCTAACAAACAACTGACATCTAGAAAATGCCATTATCTGAGATATATTTACAAGAGGGCTGTTATTTTTTTTACATCCTCTTGACATTATCTGCATTTTACCATGTTTTTTTGATATAACATGGAGAATTTTATCATTATCTTTGTACTTTACTTCTTTAAGAACTAATATTTCATCATCAATTATCATTTTTTATCATATCCTAATGATTTAAGTAAATTGTTATTATCTCTCCAATCAGGCGATACTTTTACCCATAGCTCTAAAAAAACCTGACAATCAAGTAATTTTTCAATATCCTTTCTCGCACTTTTTCCTATACCTTTAATTTTTCTTCCACCTTGGCCAATAACAATACTCTTATGCGATTTTTTTTCACAAATAATAGTAGCTCTTATGTCTATAAGATTTTTATCTTTTCTTTCTTTCATCTTTTCTACTTCAACAGCTATACCATGTGGAACCTCATCTTGTAAATACATTAAAGCTTTTTCTCTAACTATTTCAGCAACTACAAATTTCTCAGGTCTATCAGTTAAATAATCTTCTGGGAAATACATAGGACCTTCTTTTAAATATTCTTTAATTTTTTCAATAAGTCCTTTAACTCCAACATCAGTAAGTGCTGATATTAGTAAAATCTCATCGAATATACCATATTCCTCAAACTGATTGCTTACTTCTAGCATGTTTTCTTTACTATGCTTATCAATTTTATTAATAACCAATAATTTTTTTGAATTCATACTTTTAACTTTTTCAAGTATATACTCATCACCTGGTCCTATTTTACTAGACTCATCAGTTATCATAATAACTAAATCCATATCATCTAACGCTTCATCAACCTCTGTATTCATAAATTCACCTAAGTGATTTTTAGGTTTATGAATCCCAGGTGTATCTAAAAATATTATCTGAGCTTCTTTATCTGTATATACTGTTTGTATTTTATTTCTAGTTGTCTGAGGTTTATCAGACATAATAGAAATTTTTTCACCTATCATATTATTCATAAGCGTTGATTTACCAACATTAGGTCTTCCTATTATGGTAACAAATCCTGATTTAAACATATTTTTCTCTCTTTCGTTTCTTAATTTATAAATCTTCAGGTCCAAAACTGTTTGGAAGTAATTGTTCTAGTGTATATTCTGAAAAATCATTTTCGTTTTTAGCACAAATAACTATTAAATCTTTTCCAAACTCTCTCAAAAATTGTCTGCATACTCCACATGGATATGAAATCTTATCAAAACTACCTACAATAGCAATTTTGTATAAATCTAAGTTACCTTCTGAAACGCACTTTGCAAGTGCTGTTCTTTCTGCACAAATTGTAGGAGTATATGAAGCAGACTCTATATTACAACCTGTAAAAATTTTGCCACTCTTTGTTAATATAGCTGCTCCAACTTTAAATTTGGAATATGGACTATATGATTTTTCTCTAGCTTCCATAGCTAATTTAATAAGCTCTTTATTATTCATATTATTACCTCCTTACTCAGTTATATTTACCTCTGTTCTTTTGTTGACAACTTGAACCCATGTGTTTCCAGGATTTAATTTTATTTCTTGATTATCATAATAAAATTTTGTTCTGTCTGTTTCTGAATCCTTCTGCCATTTTATCTCAATAACTTTCCCATTTGTTATATAATACCCAAAACCTTTTCCAATTACACCTAAGTATAGTCTACCCTCATTATCTAAAACTTTCTTATCTACAGAGTAGATTAATATATTCTTAGCAGTAATTTGCTTATTATTATTTTCATCAAAATGCTTTTCGTCATCTTTTAATCTTATGTATACTTTAGCTTCTTCATCATAAACATAATTAGTTGAATTGCTATTATTATAAACTATTTCTACATTTTTTGCACCAACATTATTATTTAAATCTAAATCACTATCATTAAATTTATATCCATCAAATTCAAATTCAGTCTTATAATTTTTATTTGATGCATCTTCTCTTAATTTTTTTGAAGAAGTGTACAAATTATGGGGAGCATATTTGTTTGTATCATAATATCTCCACATTGCTGAAGTATATAAACCATCTATATCCGCTACAGAAAGATCATATAATTTTTGGAAAGCTTCTGCGCTACCTCCAACATGTGCAAAAATACTGTCATATTCAAGAGATAGATAAATTAGATATGGTCTAGCACTTCTAACTGGTCCAATCAATTTAGGTTCTAATGACTGAAAAACTGCTAAATATCTAGTATATGGTGCTTCAACTTCTACTTCATAAACTATTTCAGCCTCACTTAAACCAGCTTGCGGTCTTGCCTTGGGATGATTATCAATAGAAAATACTATAGGCCTGTTTGTTAAAAGTTCTTTTTCGTACATTAAGCCATCTAAACTTGATTTTTCTTTATTTGTATTATCTTCATTTTCTACTATTTCTTCTTCATTATTATTTTCTTCGTTATTATTTTCTTCGTTTTTACCTACTTCATCTTCAATAACAATTTTACTAGTATCATCAATCATTATTATATCATCTACTTCTTTACCGCAAGATGCCATAATGAACATACATATAAGCATAATTGCAGCAATTACATGTTTTTTATACATAGAACACCTCGGTTTATTTAAATAAATGTAGTTTTTTCATAATTTCCTTTTCTTTTTCCCTCATAACACTTTTGTCTTCTTCTTGTATATGATCATATCCAAACAAATGCAACATACTGTGTGTAACTAAATACAACAATTCTCTTTCCAAACTATGTCCAAACTCTTTAGCTTGTTCAATAATTTTTTCTGTTGATAAAACAATATCACCAAGCATAATAGTCTCACCAAAATACTCTTTATCTTCTCCATCCATTGGAAACGATAGAACATCAGTAGCACTATCAACATTTCTATACAAATTGTTTAATTTTTTTATCTCATCATTTACAACGAAGGAAACACTCACTTCAAAAATTCCTTCTAAATTTTCATTTTCAATACAAACCTTTATTGTCCTTTCCATTGCTTCAATATTTTCATCTGTGATTTTCATAAACTCTTGTCTATTATCACACAACACCGTTACGTTCATTTTCTTTTCTCCTCATATTTTTCATAAGCTTTTACTATGTCTTGAACTAATTTATGTCTTACAATATCTTTATTATCAAAATACATAAAACCAATTCCTTCAACATCTTTTAATACTTTAGCCGCACTTTTAAGTCCTGATTGTTTACCACCAGGTAGATCAATTTGCGTAATATCTCCAGTAATAACAGCTTTTGAGCCATAGCCAAGTCTAGTCAAAAACATCTTCATTTGCTCATTAGTAGTGTTTTGAGCTTCATCCAGTATAATAAATGCAGAGTCGATAGTCCTACCTCTCATATACGCTAAAGGTGCAACTTCAATAACTTGTTTTTCAACGTTTTTTAAAAAATTATCCATACCTATAATATCAAACAATGCATCATACAATGGCCTCAAATACGGATCAACTTTATCTTGTAAGTCTCCTGGTAAAAACCCAAGCTTTTCTCCTGCTTCAACAGCAGGTCTAGTCAAAATTATTCTATCAACTTCTTTTTTCCTTAATGCATTAACTGCCTGTGCAACAGCTATATATGTCTTGCCAGTTCCAGCAGGACCAATTCCGAATGCTACATCATTTTCATTTATTAAATTAGAATACCTTTTTTGACCTAATGTTTTAGGTTTAATTACCCTTCCAGAATTCGTAGTAACAATTATATCACCTAGCATTGAGGAGTAATCAATATTAATTGATTCCTGACATGAATTAATATAATATAAAATCTTTTGTTCTGTTATTTCACCTTCAACTTGAATTTCCTTTATGATTAATTCTAAAACATTTTTAATAGCAGTTGAAATATTATCATCACCAAGTATTTTTATTTCATTTTCCCTAACTAATATATTAGAACCAAAATAACTTTTTATTAATTTTAAATTTTTATCATGTGCACCTAATAATTTTGCCATAGTAATACTATTTTCAATAATTATTACCTTATCTAATTCCTCCATTTAACCTCCACTTTATTATTTATAACGCTATATAATTTGTTTTAATTGTATATATATTATATTATTTTTTTAACATTTTGTAAAAGAAAAAATATTTCTTTAATTTACTTAGTTATATGTAATATTAAAATATAATTAATGTAATATAACTATATTATATTATATAATCGTAATTTGTCAAAATAAAAAGTTGCAATGCAACTTTTATTAATTTATTCACATATAATATTATTTATTTTATGTATTTCCATCATTTTGTTGATTTTGAGATGCTTCAGGAGTTGGCAAATTATATATTTTAATATACTGGCCAATATCTTCTATTAATTGTATTTTTCCTTTTAGGATAAAATCTTTATTAGTTTCTTCAATTATAATATTTTTCTTTTCAAGTTTACAGTTCTTATTGCACATTGTTGCTAGCTTCTCATACATCTCAATGGTCAATTTATTTGCAGCATATTCTTTTGAAACAATTTCACTTTGCCGTTTTAATTCATACTGCTTAACCGTTTCAAATGAGATATGTAAAAAATCTGTTATAATTGGTATTTCAATAACATTTGAAACTTCATTTTTATATTTATATTTATTATTATTGCCAAAAATTTTAATTGTCTTTCCATTTACATTTATATTTCTTATAATGCTTTTTTTCCCTGTTTCTTCATATGTGTTATGAACTTTTGGTTCTACTAAATTGAAATTATAATATGTATACCCTAATATTACTGCATCCGAGCATACTAAGACACTTGAATTATCTACGCCTTTTTTAGTACCTTGCACCAACAACTGTCCTTTATCTACAACATCTCCCTCATTTACCAGTAATTCACCATGCTTAACTACAGTTTTATAAATCACTGCTTGCTTAGAAGCAACAATACTTGATGGAGATTTGTCAAATTTTTCATATTCTACTTCCTTTCTCTCCTTTACAAATATAACAAGTTTTACTCCTTCTATATAAGTTTCTACAAATTTAAACTCATTAAACTGAGAATAAAGGTAATTTTCAATTTCTCTTTTATTAATTTTACTTAAACTCATTGGAGTTTTGACATTGCTTAATTTCAAACTAGAGATTATATCGCTTTGAGTAATTTTTTCATTACCAATAATCTTTATTTCCCATGCAAAAGAACTATATATAGCAACATAAATAAAGATAATTACAATACCTATTATAAAACCAATTCTTACTGAAAGTTTCCTAAGTTTATAAGCAATACCAACCTTTTTTAAAGGAAGCATGTTAATCTCTTCGAAAAATTTTTTGTGTTTTTCATAATCTTTCTTAAGTATTTTAAATTCTATCCCGGATTCTTTTTTGTTGATGTCCCATACAATAATTCCTTTTCTTCGTAAAAGATTTAGAATCTTTTCATATTTTGTTGAATTAAAATTGAGAATTACATAGCTTTTTATAAATTTAATCACTCTTTGACTAAGCATAAAATTACTCCTTAATTTGTATTTCCTTAATCGCACCGTTAACTACTATATAAAAATCTGTAATTTCACCTATTTTTAATTTATCCCCTTTAATAATTACATTTTGAATTTTAGTCTTAATATGTACTAAATCATTTTCATATATTAATACTCCTATATGATTTTCAATAATTACCCTTTTATTGCCTTGTATTCTAATATCAAAATTATCAGTCACCACATGATCAGGTAATTCCAATTCATCAGCTATTTTGCTGCGTATTTTATTTATTTTCATTTTTTCACATCCTTTATTATAAAAATATGTCAAGAATATAAAAAAATGAATATATGTAAGCTTTTTTTTGCAAATAAAAAAACCCTGTTTACAGGGTTTTTAGTTATTGTAAGTATTTAGCCACGATCTGATTTACATGCTTACCATCAGCTTTACCTTTAACTTTTGGCATGATAACTGCCATCAACTTGCCCAAGTCTTTCTTGGTCTGAGCTTTAGTTTCTTGTATTGATTCTTTTACAATTTGTTCAAGCTCTTCATTTGACAGTTGAGGTGGTAAATAATCTAAAAGAATTTTGATCTCTTCATTTGTATGATCAACTAGATCCTGTCTATTGCCTTTTTGGAAGACTACTAAACTGTCTTTCATTTGTTTAACTTGCTTTGCTATTATATCTATAATATCAGCATCTTTAAGTTCTACTCTCTCGTCAACCTCACGTTGCTTAATAGCAGCTCTTATCAAAGTTACAACATTTTTTCTGACTTTGTCCTTAGACTTCATTGATTCTTTCAAATCTAAAGCTAAGGTCTCTTTCAAAGGCATACCTTCACCTCTTATTCTCTTATCTTATTTTTTTCTTTTTTCTTCTTGCAGCTTCAGCTTTCTTCTTACGCTTTACACTTGGCTTTTCATAATGTTCTCTTTTTCTTACTTCAGACATAACTCCTGTAAGTGCACATTGTCTCTTAAATCTTCTAAGAGCATTGTCAAGCGATTCGTTTTCTCTTACCTTAACCTCTGTCATTTTTGCTACCCTCCCCTCGTTTCTTCCACTGTATGTCCTAAACAACAGCGAGTTTAAAATAGCACTTTTACATTATATAACAAAGAATTAAGAATTGCAATATATTTATGCTAATTTTTCAATAATTTTTAAGATAATCTTAAAAAATGTTTCTATAATTTTTACCTTGATGTAAACTCGTTGCAATTAGACATTCAACAAAAATAAAATATTTTACTAATCATAGGATAGCCATAAAGATTAAATAGTTTTAATTGATAATTTTTTAGTTAATTTAATTTTTATATTATCTATTATTAAATATATTATTCTAAAGTCATTATATCACAAAATTAAATTATTTATACAATTTTTTTTAAAAGTTATATTATTAAGCTAGATTTTCAGGTAGCTTTTTCCCACCCAACAAATGAAAGTGCATGTGCTTAACACTTTGACAACCATCATCACCATAATTAGTGATAATTCTATATCCTGATTCTTCCACACCCATAATTTGAGCTATTTTAGGTATTTTATTAAAGATTTCAGTTATAATACTTGAATTCGCATCATTAATTTGATTTACAGACTCTATATGTTCTTTTGGTATTATAACTACATGTACAGGTGCCATAGGAGAAATATCTTTGAATGCCAATATTTTATCATTTTCAAATACTTTTTGTGACGGAATTTTTCCATTTACAATTTCACAAAATACACAATTCATAAAAAACCTCCTTAATTTATTATTTTATTATATTTGTGTTCCAAATAGCAAATCATCTTTATATGAATTAACTTTCATATCTATTATCTTGTTTTCAATATTTAAATCACTTTTTACTATAGCTTTTAAATAATTTGTTGTATAGCCTTCGTATATATTTCCTTCTTTTTTTTCAATTAACACGCTAACCGTTTTACCAATTTGCGTCTCCATAAATTTATTAGCATAATGCTCTGCTAAACCAATTAAAATTTTACTTCTCGTAGACTTAACTCTCCCATCAATTTGATTTTCAAATTTTGCTGCTTTAGTGCCCTCTCTAACTGAATACTTAAATACATGAATTCTAGAAAATTCAATTTTTTTAACAAATTCTAATGTTTCATTAAATTCATAATCAGTTTCTCCTGGAAAACCAACAATTATATCTGTAGTTATACCGCTATTTGGCAGATATTTTCTAATCAAATCAACTTTTTCGATGTACTCATCAGCGGAATATCTTCTATTCATGCTTTTAAGTATAGTATCTGAACCGCTTTGTAATGACAAATGAAATTGGTCACATACTTTTTCCAGCTTTGATAAACGTTCTAAAAAATCAACTGTAATAATTCTTGGTTCCAAAGAGCCAAATCTAATCCTTTCAATTCCATCTACTTCATTCAAATGCTCTACAAGGGAAATCAAGGCACCTTCTACTCCAACATCTTTGCCATATGATGATATATGTATTCCATTAATTACAACCTCTTTATAACCGCTTTTAGCTAAACATTTAACTTCACTAATTATATCATCGCTATTTCTACTACGTATTGGACCACGTACATATGGTATTATACAATATGTGCAGAATTGGTTACAGCCATCTTGTATTTTTATGTTTGCTCTTGTTTTTTCATGTTCTTTACTAATAGTCAACTCTTCGAAGCTTTCATTCGGTTTAAATTTTTCAATTTTATTATTTATTTCATGATTTTGAAGTTTTTCTTTTACAAGTCTAGCTACTTCTTTTTTGTTTTTTGTTCCAATAACTATGTCAACTGATGTCTCTTTACTAATTCTTTCACTATTAAGCTGCACACTACAACCAACAGCAGCTACTAAAGCGTTTTTATTTAATCTTTTAGCTTTATTGATAAGCTGTCTTGATTTTCTATCACTTTCCTTTGTGACAGCACAGGTATTTATTATAAAAATATCACTTTCTTTACTAGCTGGGATAATTTTAAAGCCCTCGGCTTCAAAAATTTCCATCATTGCTTCTGATTCGAACTGATTTACTTTACAACCTAACGTTATAAATGATACATTTAACATTTCTAATTTTCCTATCTATAAGTTTTTACTTTTATTATTATCTCATTAATATGTTTAAAAGTCAATGAAATATAAATATCATGCTATTCAAATTATTTCAAAAAAAGTTATAATCTTTTTTAGATTATAACTTTTTAATATTATTTTTTCATTATATAGCTCTAGTTTGATATCTTAACCATTGTCTTTCATCTTCATCAAGATATTTACTTAATTTAACATATACGTCTTTATGATAATTATTTAACCAAGCTCTTTCTTCAGAAGTTAATAGCTCTACATCTATACCATCTAAAGAAATAGGGCAGAAAGTTATAGTTTCAAAATTCATAAATCTACCAGACTCAGTAGTTTCATCATCTCTTACAACTAAAATGTTTTCAGTTCTTATTCCATGTTTACCTTCTTTATAAACACCTGGCTCATTTGTTATATTCATACCAGCTTCTAAAACTGTAGGTACATTACTTTGTCTAAATCCATGAGGTCCTTCATGAACATTTAGAAAGAATCCAACGCCATGACCTGTACCACATTTATAATCAATACCATATTTCCAAAGTGGTCCTCTTGCAAGTACATCTAAGTTAGCTCCTGTAGCACCATGAAGAAACTTAGCTATTGATAAATTTATTACTCCTTTTAACACTAAAGTAAAATCTCTTTTCTCTTCTGCAGTTAAATTACCTAATACTATAGTTCTAGTTATATCAGTGGTACCATCTAAATATTGTCCACCAGAATCAATTAATATCATTCCTTCTTTTTCAAGTTCATATGCTGTATCCTTAGTTGCTGAATAATGCATCATCGCGGCATGATCTTTATATCCAGCAATTGTTGTAAAGCTTAATCCTTTGAAATTTTCACCTTTGCTTCTAAACTCTTCTAATTTATCAGCTACAGTTATTTCAGTAATTTTTTCTTTTCCAAGATGTGTGTCAAGCCAATGTAAAAATCTTACCATAGCAACACCATCTCTTATATGAGAATTTTTCATATTTTGAAGTTCTATATCATTTTTTACTGCTTTTAATTTAGTAGTAACATTCAATGCTTCCTTTGTCTTAATATCACTACCTAATGAATTAACTATCCACATATTTGTTTTCATAGGGTCATATGTAATAATACAATCTTTATTGAGTTTTACTAGATAGTTTTGTAAGTCAGTGTATTCCTTGATTATTATACTATCATTTTCTAATTCAGCTTTCATTTGTTTAGTTAACTTTTTAGAATCAACAAACAATACAACTTCATTATTTGATACAACAGCATATGAAATAACTACTGGATTACAAGGTACATCATCCCCTCTAATATTAAACAGCCATGCAATATCATCAAGTGAACTTAATACATAATGTGTACTTCCACTTTCTTTTAAATATTCTTTAACTTCTTGAATTTTATCCAATCTGCTTTTACCAGAATATTTAACATCCAAAGAATAGAATTCTCCCATCGGAATCGGGTCTCTATCTTTCCATAAAGCATCGATTAAATCATTATCTAGATTATACTTAATACATTTTTCATTCAATTCTTTATCTAAATTATCAAAAAAAGATTTTGATATAACTTTTCCATCAAATCCTATAGTAGAATTTTCATCTAAATTATCTTTTAACCATTTTGATATTGTTGGTACACTTGGTTGACCCATTTTAAATAAATCAATAGTTGAACCCTCTAATTGCTTTTCAGCCTGAATAAAATATCTTCCATCAGTCCAAAGTCCATTACCACTCTTTAAGGTTATAACAGCTGTACCAGCAGAACCAGTAAAACCAGTTATCCATTTTCTACCTGTCCAATGTGGAGCAACATACTCACTTTGATGAGCATCTGAACTTGGAATAATATATGCATCAATTCCTTTTTCTTTCATTAGCTGTTGTAATTTATTTACTCTTTCTCTTATTAACATCTATTTATCACCTTTCTGTATTTATGTATTTATGTATTTATGTATTTTATTATATACCCTTATACAAATATTTCAATTCAATTATTAATATTTTACTAATCGTTACATATCTTAAATAAACTATGTAACATCAAAAAAAAAGAGACGAATAAAACTTCGTCTCAAAATAGATTATATCACTTTAAAAATCAGCAGATTTTGGTGTTCTAGGGAATGGTATAACGTCCCTTATGTTAGTCATACCTGTAAGATACATAATTAACCTTTCGAAACCCAAACCAAATCCAGCATGTTTTACTCCACCATATTTTCTTAAATCCAAATACCAATTCATTTCTTCTTGAGGTACTTTCATTTCTTCCATACGCTTTAATAAAACATCTAATCTTTCTTCTCTTTGGCTTCCACCAATCATTTCACCAATACCTGGTACAAGCATGTCTGACGCTGCTACAGTTTTTCCGTCATCGTTTAATCTCATATAAAAAGCTTTAATTTCTTTTGGATAATCAGTAACAAAAACTGGTCTTTTAAATATAGTTTCAGCAAGATATCTCTCATGTTCCGTTTGAATATCAGTTCCCCATTTAACAGGATAATCAAAATTTGCATTATTTTCTTCCAGTATTTTAATAGCATCTGTATAGCTTATTCTACCAAATTCAGAGTTTGCAACATTGTTAAGTCTGTCAAATAATCCTTTATCAACAAATTTATTGAAAAATTGCATTTCTTCAGGTGCCTTTTCCATAACGTATTTTATAATATATTTAACCATATCTTCAGCCAAATCACAGTCATCGCTTAAATCTGCAAATGCAATTTCAGGCTCAATCATCCAAAACTCAGAAGCATGTCTTGTAGTATTTGAATTTTCTGCTCTAAATGTCGGTCCGAATGTATATACCTTTTTAAAAGCTAATGCAAAAGTTTCTGCTTCAAGTTGACCACTTACAGTTAAGTTTGCCGACTTTCCAAAAAAATCTTCTGAGTAATCAATTTTTCCGTCTTTTTTAGCAATGTTCTCTAAATCTAACGTTGTAACTTTAAACATTTCTCCTGCACCTTCAGCATCACTTGCTGTTATTATAGGCGTATGTGCATATACAAATCCTCTTTCATTGAAGAACTTGTGTATAGCATAAGCAGCCAGCGAACGAACTCTAAACACTGCTGAAAAAGTGTTACTTCTTGGTCTTAAATGTGCAATAGTTCTTAAATACTCAAAACTATGCTTTTTCTTTTGCAAAGGATAACTACTTTCAGAATCTGCTTCTAAAATTATTTCTGTCGCTTTGATTTCAAATGGTTGTTTAGATTCTTTAGTTTCAACTAATATTCCTTTTACTGTTATTCCACTACCAGTTGAAAATTTCTTTACCTCTTCAAAATTACTTAAATTATTTTCAAAAACTACCTGTATATTTTCAAAAAATGTTCCATCGTTTATTACAATAAATCCAAAGTTCTTAGAATCTCTGATTGTTCTTATCCAACCATTTATACAAATTTCTTTATCGTATAATGATTCTTTTGTTTCAAACAACTTTTTAATTTCAATTGCTTTCATAATTTTCCTCCTATTATTAAATATATCTAATAAGCAAATGCTCATAGTATTTTACCTTAATCACATAACTTTAAAATAAAAAAACCCCTTCATCCACAATAACAGGGACGAAAGAGCTAACTCACGCGGTACCACCCAAATTAACCTACACTAGGCTCACTTGACCAAATAACGCTTTGGATGCGTTCAAGCCTACTTTTATAAATTTCGGTTGAATATTCAAGGATGTTCTTCATATACAGCTATGTAACAGGCTCTCACCTACCCTGTCTCTCTTTGACTAGTTTTATATACTACTTTTTCCTATCATTATAATTATCATTATTTAACTTTTTATTATTATAATCTATATACTTAAATTTTGCAACAAAAAAAACAAAATATTTTATTCTATACTAAATAAAAAAGATAATTAAATAGAAAAGACAATAACAAAAAAACGCCTCCTATAATTATCAAGCTCAAAAATGGAACTTTTACATCTACATATTTTTGCTTATAATCAAAATATGTTTTTGGATATAAAGGATCTTTTTTATCCTTCTTTTTAATTGCTTGTTTAAACGAACCAAAAGCATATGAAAGCGGATCAAACACGCCACAATTAGCCACAAAAAGCAGTAATCCAAACCCTAAAATTAATATCCCAGGCAATAGAAAACCATCACTTAAATCCATATAAATTTCTGCTTTACTTGTTGCTTGAAACAATCCTCTAGTGTTAAACACAGAAAAGGAAACCAATACACCAAATAAAATAGTTATGAAATACTTAATATATTTCTTATTCATAATTATTCTCCAGTCAATATATTATTATACAGCGAGAAAAAAATCCCGCTGTATAATTAATAATATTACATATTTATTACTCTATTATTCATTTACTTTTTTATTTTCTCATTATCTTCTATTTCTTTTAAATACTTTCTATACTCTTCTTCATTACATAATACCATATGTCCGTTTCCAACATCTCTTAATTCTGGTTTGTCAACAGAATAATCGTGTGCTAATGCTGGAACATAAGCTATTCTCTTACGATTCTTTTCATAGTGTGGATCTGGCATTGGTATCGCTGACAATAACGATTTTGTATATGGATGCAATGGGTTTGCAAACAAATCTTTGGCAGTCGCAAGTTCAACCATTTTACCAAAATACATAACACCTATTCTATCAGAAAAATATTTAACAACTGATAAATCATGAGCGATAAATATTAAAGTTAAACCCATTTTACGTCTTAAATCATTAAGTAAATTTATAACCTGTGCTTGAATAGAAACATCAAGTGCACTAATAGGTTCATCTGCTATAATTAAATCTGGTTCAAGTACTATAGATCTTGCTATACCAATTCTTTGACGTTGTCCACCACTAAACTCATGTGGGTAACGTCCAGCATGTTCTGGAACAAGACCAACTAACTCTAACATCTCTAATACTTTTTTGTCAATAAACTCTTCATCTCTGACACCCTTTATTCTCAAACCTTCAGCAATGGTTTCTTTAACTGTCATACGAGGATCAAGAGAAGAAATAGGATCTTGAAAAATCATTTGGATTTTAGTTATTAATTTTTCTTTTGTATTATTATTTTTTGCATAAATTTTATCACAATGTTTCTGATCCATCTTAGCTAACTTAATTTGCTCTCTTTGATCATTTATAAGCTTTTGAAGCTTTTCTTTTTCTTCACCAGTTGCAGTTTTAAGTTTAGTCCTAGCATCTGCTATTTTCTCTTCATAAGAAAGAGTACCTGCACAAATTCTTTGACCTTTAAAGTAAACATTACCAGATGTTATATTATTTAATTTAATAATTGTACGACCAGTAGTAGTTTTACCACATCCTGATTCACCTACTAACCCAAATACTTCTCCTTTATTTATCTCAAAACTTACACCATCAACAGCCTTAAAACCATTAAAATGTTGTTTCAAATTTTCTACTTTAAGTAGTGGTTCACTATTGTTCATCTGATGACACCTCCATACTATTAATGTTCTTCATTTTAGCAATACGATCACTAACAATTTTTGGCGGTTTAACCTTTGGAGCATTAGGATGTAACAACCAAGTTGCCGCTTTATGTGTTGGAGAAATTTCAAACATTGGTGGTTGTTGTTCAAAATCAATTTGCATAGCATATTTATTTCTCGCTGCAAAAGCATCTCCCACTGGAGGAATAACCATATTAGGTGGTGTGCCAGGTATTGCATCAAGTTTTTCTTTTGTTTCCAAGTCAGGCATTGAAGCAAGCAAAGCCCATGTATAAGGATGTGCTGGTTCATAGAAAATTTCATCAGCAGTTCCAAGTTCAACAACTTTTCCTGCATACATAACTGCAATTTTGTCAGCCATATTAGCAACAACACCCAAATCATGAGTGATAAATATTACAGATAACTCTCTTTCTTTTTTTAAGTTATTAATTAATTCAAGTATCTGAGCTTGAATAGTAACATCAAGTGCAGTTGTTGGCTCATCACAAATCAAAATATCTGGATTTGCAGCAAGTGCTATTGCAATAACTATACGTTGACGCATACCTCCTGAAAACTCAAATGGATATTGATAATATCTTTCTCTTGCTTTAGCAATACCAACTTCTTTCATAAGTTTAATTGCTTTATTTTTAGCCATTGTATTAGTAACCCTATATGCTATTGCAGAAGCTTTTTCTCCCAAATACTCAATCATGTCAAGAGTTAATTTATTAAAATCAACACTTTGATTTTTTTCTACAGTATCCTTATATGCATCCAATAAACTTATAATTATTTTTTTGATATTAGATTTAACAAGTTCTAAATCCACAATTACTGCTGGCGTAACTTTATGAGTTTCCTTACCCTTTGCAGCTAATTTTTTAACTTTTTCAGTTTCTTTTTCAAATTTATTTAAATTTTTCTTATTTGATGGTATACCATTAAAATATGAATTTATTTCATAATTCAAGCTAGTATTAAATGTATACGCTTTACTATCTTTCAAAATTGCCAATCTATCAATCGATTCATTTACAGCAGCAATCATTTTTTTAGATGCTTCCATACATTTATCTTTGTGTAATTCTTCTACTTCAAAAACATCTAAATTATCTTCTAATACTTTGATAGCAGCTTTTTTTCCTTCAAAAGCTTTTTTATATGAATATTCAACACCTTTTTCCGCAACATTTACAAAATCTTTCATAAAATTAGCATCTAAAAAATCTCTCATTTCTATATTTAAAGCTTTAATATCTTTAACTTTAACGTTTGCATTATCCTTGTGAGTAATATAATATCCCATTGAGAAGAAATCAGGTTTAACAAGAGATACCTTTTCATCCAAAATTTCTTTTATCTCAGTCAAAGTTTTTACAATTGATTGTGACTGCTTAATATCAGTATAACTTTTTGCACTTTCTTCTAATGATTGTATTAATGAAGTGTATTTACTAAAACCTTCTTCAACAACATAGTCATTAATTGAATTTTTTAATAATGGTAGTAAATATTTAATTTGTTCCTTAATTTCTTTAGGAACTCCATTTACAATGTCAATTAGTAAATCTTCAATTTCATCACTAGCATTATTAGCATTGTTAAAAGCTAAGTTATATTTTCTTTCCAAAACATTGGATTCTTTTGAAAATTTATTAAATTCATTAATTTTCTCATCAATACCATTTACACCTGCTGCACGCATATTATGTTTTAGTAAATTCATTTTATAATCAAATTCCTTTTTAGAAGTTCTTTGATTTGATTTACCATTAAGAATCATTGCCTCAGTAAGTTGTTTACCAATTTTCATAATAGGATTTAAGCTTGATAATGGATCTTGAAAAATCATAGATAATCTACTACCACGGTAATCATGATATTCTTCTTCAGTTATCTTAAGTAAGTCTTTACCGTCATAGATAATTTCTCCACTTTCAACAATACTGTTTGGAGCTAATATACCCATAATTGATTTTGCAGTAACAGATTTACCAGAACCTGACTCACCAACTACTGCTAAAGTTTCGCCCTTATTTAATTCCAGATTTATATCTCTAACAGCCTTTACAGTTCCATTAGTAGTTCTAAATGAAACCCTAAGGTCTTTAATTTCTATTTTTTTCTCTTTATTTTCCATATCTACTCCTCCGAACCTCTTAATGATGGATTAAATGCATCTCTTAGCCCATTTCCAAACAAGTTAAACGAAATCATTAACAATGAAATAAAAGCTGCTGGGAAAAACAATTCGTGAGGGAATGAAGACAATGATGCCTTCGCATTATTTAGCAATGTACCAACACTAGTCATACCTGAAGTCTGCAAATCAACAATACCTAAATATGACAACGTAGACTCACCAAATATTACACCAGGTATAAGTAATATAGTAGATGTAATAAATGTTCCCAAAGAGTTCGGTAATATATGTTTAAATATTAATCTGTTATCTTTTGCACCAAGTGTTCTAGCTGCTAAAACATATTCTTGTCCTTTAAAACGATAGAATTGTGTTCTCATTCTGTAAGCAGGTCCAATCCAACCTGTCAAAATAAACGCAAACATAAGTGAAACTAATGGACCAACTTTCTTAGCAAAATAAATTTGGAATAATGAAACAGAAATAATCATTGGTATATTCATAATTATTTCAGAAAAACGTTCCATAATTAAGTCTACATAGCCACCATAATATCCTTCAATTGAACCATAAACTGCACCAATACAAATATTAATAAATGAAACAAAAATACCTAACAAAAATGAAACTCTAGCTCCACCTGCTAAACGAACCATTATATCTTTTCCAAAATTATCACATCCAAAAATAAAGCTTGGATGGTGTCCATTTACATATTTATAATATTCATAGTATAAAACACGTACTTGGTACTGTGAGCCACCCATTTTTGATTTATAATAACTATATCCATCAGGGCTTGTCTCATCCTTTTTGAATATATTTATAAAATCACCATTTTCATCATATTCGGCTATACCCTTCATATTATGTTTGTACCAATAGTTTGCATCTCTTAGAAAACCTGGATTTGCTACTTTTTTAGTATCAATCATTGGAAACATAATTTTTACATCGTTATCTTCCTGATATTGTACTAAACTATCAAATTCAGTTTTTGTAAGTCCAACATAAACGTATCCTACTTTTTTATAACTATCAACTTTCATATCGTAAAACTTAGCATTACTATTATTATTACCAGGAGCATCATATTGCTTTTTCAACTCAACAATAGCTCCTGGAATACCTTTCAAATAATCATAACCCTGTTGGTTTTGAGTGATAGAACTAACACCATCCCATATACCAATTTTAGATAATAACTCACTTTTAGGTAAAACATGTGAGTAATATCCATCAATATATTCAGCATCATATTTAGAGAATATAGGAACAAAAATAGCAAAAGCTAGTAATAATGTTATAATACAAGCAGCAACAACTGATCCCTTATTCTTTCTAAAACGAATCCATGCATCTTTAAAATAACCAATTGGTTTAGTATCAAATTTCAAATCATGCAAACTAGAATCTTGTTGTACCAACACAAATTTTTCTGCTGGGATATCTTTAATTTCGTTAATATTCATTTGTTTTTCCTCCTCCCATTCTAATACGTGGGTCAACAAAACCATAACTTATGTCAATAAATATATTACTAATCAAGCCAACTGCTAAATAAAATATACTAATTGTTATAAATAAACTATAGTCTTTTAGAAGTACCGAATTAACAAAAATATTTCCTACTCCTGGTATACCAAATATCTGCTCAAAAATGATGGAACCAAAAAGTATTCCTATAAATTCAGTTAAAATCATTGGTAAAATTGGAACTAAAGAATTTCTCAAGGCATGTCTAGTAGTAGCTTGTCTCTTTGTTAAACCTTTAGTACGTGCCAATAACATATAATCACTTGTTAAAGTTTCTGTCAATTCTGCTCTAGTAAAACGCATAAAACCTGCAATAATACCTGCTCCCAAAGACATTATTGGTAATATCATAGACTTAAACATTGCCCCACTGAACCAATCTGTTCCTGACTTTAATACTATAGGTAAAATCCCTGCTTTAAAACCTAAATAGTATTGAAATATAAAAGCATAAACGTACGATGGTACAGATATAAATAACATAATAATTACAGAAATAACATTGTCTTGCCATTTATTTTTCTTAAGAGCTGCATAAACACCAAATGCTATTCCTAAAGGTACTGCAAATAAAATTGTATAAACATTAAGTAAAACTGTAATTGGTAGCCTTTTAGCTATATATTCAGTACAAGGCTGTAAATATGTTCCAACAGTTGTACAGAATCCAAAATCAAATTTTGTAAAAACGTTTTTCAAAAAAATACCGTACTGTGTCATTACGGGTTTATTATATCCCCATGCTTCTCTCATTGCTCTTGTCGCTGCTGCAAAATCACCAGGACCTTCAGCAACTTGGTTTGGAAGCATACGAACTAAAACAAATTCTATTGTCATTATAATCATAAAGGTTATAATCATCAAACCAATTCTTTTTAATATATATTTAGCCATTCTTTTCACTCCTAAACTTTTAAATAAATCTTATTAGGGTGTATAAAATACACCCTAATAAGATTTTAACTAAAACTACTAAAACTAGTATTGAAGCTGATTATTGTTTTCTTTACAATAAGCATCCCATTCTTTATCAGTGTAATTATAAGATATTCCTCTTATTCCACCAAATGCAACTAAGTTTACATAATTATATGTAGCATAGTTGATTTTTTGTGATCTCATTGTAGTAGTTGTTCTATAGTAAAGTGGAGGACAGTTATAAGTTTCAAGTAATCCTAATTCCATTTTAGCTAATATTTCTAATCTTGTATCCATATCCGCTTGTAAATATTCGCCTTCATTTAAAGCTTTAAACCAATCAAAAAATGTCTTAGTTACTTCTTCACCATTAACATTGATTGTTAAAGTTTCTTTTTCTGGTTTAAATCCATATTCAAATAATTTATCTCCTACGCAGTAACATTCCATCATGTTGAATGGATTCATTGGGTTACCACCCCAAGTAGAGAATATCATTTCAAACATACCAGTTTGAGCATGATCATAGTAATCTTGGTCTGGAGTAGTCACTAATGATACTCTGTTTTCAAGTGGAGTATCAACTGTCGCTGCATCTATACAATTTTGTAAGAATATAACCATTTTTGTAAGAGCTTCATCAGTGTTATATACTAAGAACTCTAATTCAACCTTATCAGTTTCTTTGATATCTCCAGCTGCTAAAGCATCATTGTACGCGCTTGTAAATAATTCTGCAGCTTTGTCTTTATCGTATCCAGTAATATCATCAACATTATCTACACCATAAAGTGTACATAAAGTTTCTTGTGCTTGTGTTGATGAACGATATGGAATACCTGCGTCTGGATCATAAATATACATTGCATTAATTATACCAAATCCAGGAGAGTGAGTTGCAGTACATTGAGATGCAAATCCTTCTCTATCAAAACATAATGACATTGCATGTCTAAAGTCTATATAAGACTGAATTGATTTATTAATTCCTTCAGTTTCACGAGATTTAAGAGCTGCTTTACTACTGTTCATAGTAACTTTAGAAGTATAAGTTTGTGGTGTGTAAACTACATAATCACTAGTTCTATACTTGTCCATATCTGTTGAAACTAAATCAACTACATCTACTCTACCTTGTAAGAATAATTGTAATTGTGTAGCTTGTTCAACAACGATTTGACAAACTATATCAGTTGTTTGATATTGTCCTTCGTGTTTACCATCATTGTAACCATACCAATTATCATTTTTTGTCATTTTAATAACTTTACCGTCTTGGAACTCAGTTAATTTGTAAGGACCATAAGACATATATTTATCTACTGATGTACCATAAGAAGTTTTTATGATATCTCCAGTTTCTTTTTTGTTTTCTTCATATAATTCTTCATATACTAGAGGAATTGAAGATTCAGCATATTTGAAATAGAAAGGAGTTGCAGGTCTTCCTAATACTACAGTAAGTTCATATTCACCAGTTTTTATATAACCTACGTTATCCCAAGAAAATTCTGGGCTCATTCCATCATATGTGAAACAAAATTCTTTGTATGCTTCAGGATTATCATCACCAAAAGCTAATGCTACTACTAACAAGTCAGCTTTTGCTTCATCTGTTAAATCATAATATGCTTCTTTTGAATATTTTTCATAAATATCATTACCATCAGCATCTGTAAAGCAATCTACATTTGCTGAATAGTAGTCTTTAGCTGAATCACCAAAGAATACAACTGAGTTAACAAATGAAAATTTCATATCGCTATCTGCAACATCTCTATATCCTTCACCATCATATATGTCAGTATATATAGCAGATTGTTGTTTGTAATATTTTTCAGCGTTTGCTACAGCTATATTACCAGCATATTCATCATTAGCTCTATAGTTTTTCATTTGGTAGCTTAGTATTTGCTGCATAGAATAAATGTATGTATCAGCATTAATTTTAGTTCCATTTTCCCAACAAGCTTCTTGATTTAATGGTACTTTATATGCATATCCTTCAGTTGCATCTGCAGGAACTCCAAATCTTTCATCCCCAGCATATTCTGAAGTTACATCAACTGGTTCTGCAGCTGCCATTTCTGGAACTATAACATAAGATTCTTTGTCTTCTGCTAATGCAAAATCATATAATCCCATTGTAGTATAATCCATGATATAACTATCATCATGTGTTTCCCATTCGTGTGGATTCCAAGTATCAGGTGAACCTGCTACTACTTCATTAAAAGTATATGTAGCTTCTGTATCTGTTACTTGTTTATTATCACTATTATCTGCTGGTTGTGAATTATCTTTAGGGTCTGTGTTATCGTCTTTACCACAAGCTACAGATGAAATCATTAAGCTGAATACTAATATCAGCCCAAGTGTTGCTCTCAACACTTTTGAAAATTTAGTGTTTTTCATTTTTAACCTCCAAGTTTTTATTAACGCTTTATTAACTAAAGCAATTATATTTAGGTAAACTATATTACATTTTTAATAATATAATTAACTCAACCTACTATATAATATAAGGCTTTTTTTTCTATTTGTCAACACTAAATCGTTTTCTGTTTTAATAAAACTACTATTAGTAAGTTTTTTTAAAAACTAGCAATTTTTTTATATTCATGTTTATATTCAATTTTAAACATATTATTTCATAATTTTAGAAATTATTTTAACTTAAAATTCGTCAATTTATAACTATTTGTTACAAATTTTTTAAAATAAAAAAAGCAAATTAATAATCAATTTGCTTTTTTATTTTAATATATTAATCATTAGAAATTATCAACAAACCTATCCCGTGACTTATTTTTATTTCAGCAGTTTCACTTACTATTTCATTGCTAATACAAAGTGTTGAACCCCTATTCACTGTTCTATCTAGTAAAGGATATTTAAACCCTTCCAAACTATCAATTTGTATATAATCTGTTAATGGTATAATAGATACAAAGCAATTTTTACAAATATTAATAGTTTTATTTTGTACTAAAGGTTGTATATAATTATTATTATCAATTAGTCTAATTGATATTGTTTCTTTAATATACTTTTCAATTAATAAAACATTTGCCATTGTATGATCAAGTCTAGTACCAGTAGCACACACTAAGAGTATTTCTTTAAATCCAAATTCTATTGCTTTTTCAATTGCTAATTCTGTATCTGTATAATCTTTCTCAGGTTTATATTTAACGGTTTCTACATTATTGTATTTATGTAAAATATCCTTATTTACAGAATCAAAGTCACCAACTATTAGATTTGGTATAATATTTAAATTGTCAATATAATTTAACCCACCATCAGCACATATAATAAAATCTTTTTTATCATATATTTTGTTAAATAGTTCTTTCTTTAAGTAAGTTCCGTTTGCTATAATAATTGCTTTCATTATATTATTGTCCTTGCATAATTTTTATAAATTCTTTTGTTCTTAATTCAACATTTTCAGCTCCATAAATGGCTGAACCTGCAACTATCACATTAGCTCCCCATGAAAGCACATCTTCTAAATTATTTAAATTTACACCGCCATCAATTTCTATATCTTTACTAATATTTTTTTTATACATTAGTTCCTTTAAATCCGTAAATTTATTTTTTACATTACCAATCAAACTTTGACCACCAAATCCAGGATTTACTGACATTAAAAGCACCAAATCAATATCTTCGATTATGTCGCTTAACGTACTAACTGGTGTAGCCGGATTTAGGGCAATACCAGCTTTAAGTCCAAAGGATTTTATCTTTTGAATTGTTCTATGTAAATGAATGCAAGACTCTTGATGTACAGTAATTAAGTCAGCACCTGCTGATTCAAAATCCTCAAGCAAATTATCTGGGTTATTAATCATTAAATGAACATCAAAAAACATATCTGTTGTTTTTCTAATTGATTTAATAAGTGGTGGTCCAAAAGTAATATTTGGTACAAATAAACCGTCCATTACATCAATATGTAAATATTTTGCGCCACCATTTTCAACTTTTTTAATTTCATCTGATAAGCAAGAAAAATCTGCTGACAAAATCGAAGGTGATAAAATGTTTTCCATACTAATTTCTCCTTAAGATTATAATTTAATAATGTTTAAAGCTTTTTATTTCCTCATATAGCTTTAAATAATTTGTATATCTAACTTCACTAATTTTTTTATCTTCTACTGCTTTTTTTACCATGCAGCCTGGTTCTTTATTATGAACACAATCACTAAATTTACACTCACCACTAATTTTTTCAATATCAGGATAAAATCTAGTTAAATCTGTAGCATCCACTTCATTAATATCAAAAGAACTAAATCCAGGTGTATCTACTACAAAACCTCCAAAACTTAGTTTATACATTTCAGCATGTCTCGTAGTATGTTTACCTCTTTTAAGCTTTTCACTTATATCACCAGTTTTTAATTCGAAATTATCATCAATTACATTCATTAGGGATGATTTACCTACACCCGATGGACCCGAAAATAAGGTTATTTTATCTTTTAAGATATTTTCAAAGTTTTCAAGTAATTCAGGCTTATACTTAGATGTAAATATAATTTGATAATCAGTACTTTTATATATATCAATAATTTTTTCAAAATACTCGTCATCTACCAAATCAGCTTTATTAAAACAAATTATTGGATTTAGTTTATTAACCTCAGCAGCGATAATCAACTTATCTAGAAGTAAAAAGCTAGGCTCCGGATTTTTAACAGCAAACACTATAATTATTTGGTCAACGTTTGAAACAGCAGGTCTTTTCATTTCATTTTTTCTTTCGTTTATTTCTTCTACATAACCATAATTTTTATTTTCTTCCGTTAATCTTATCAAAACATTGTCTCCGACTAATGGTTTGATATTTTGATTTCTAAATAAACCTCTTGCTCTACACTCTATTAATCCATTTTCTGTATCAACATAGTAATTTCCGCCTACACCTCTAATGATTCTTCCTTGCAACATCAATAATTATTCTCCTATTTAATTAAATATAACTTCTATATAATCTTCCCCATTTTCTGAATATAATATATTTCCATCAACATATATTTGGAAATTTTCAGTACCCTTTCCGACTACTGTTAGTAGATAACTACCATCTTTTGTACTTACCTCTTCATTAAATACCTCTTCATTACCAAAAATAGTTTCTTTATACACAAGCAATGTAACAGTTTCTTTATCTTTAGGCAATGGAACATTTATTTGCGATTGTGTTTCTACAACAGGTTCTTCAGGATTAGATGGATTTTCTCCACCTTCACCTCCATCTTCACCTTCACTTCCAGCATTATCTTCATCTTCCTCTTCCTCTGGTTTAGGTGTTTCTGCTTTTCCTAAACTTACAACTAAATTAATAGATGTTTGTTCTTCTACTTCCTTTGCTGCTGGATAAGACTGATTTATAACAATATTAGCTTCGTACTCATTACTATTTTCATAAGTAACTTCGCCTACACTTAAATTATTTGCAATAATTGTACTTTTAGCGCTTTCAACATTAATTCCAAGGACACTTGGTACTATAGAATAAACAGTTTCAGGTCCTTTGCTTAACACAAAATCAACTTTGCTACCAGCCTCAACTTTTTCATTTGCTATTGGATATTGACTAATTATTTTCCCTGCTGGAACTGTATCACTATAATCGCTTGTTATATTTCCTTTTTCAAGATCAAAATCAACAATAATTGTAGTAGCCTCTATAGAGTATTTACCTAGTATATTAGGTACCTCTACTTCCTTAATTCCTTTACTAATTGAAACTTCAACAGGGAAATTTTTCTTTACCTTACTTCCTTTTTGTTCACTCTGATCATAGATTTCCCCCTCATCATATTCAGAATTGAATTCTCTTTCCTGAACACTAAAAAGCAAACCTGCTTTTGTAGCCATGTCTCTAGCTTCTTCTTCACTAACACCTACAAAATTAGGTACAGTTACCTCTGGTACAATTATCAAAGCTTTAATTACAAAAAACCCTATAACTGAAACAACTGCAATTGCTAAAAGTATAGCAGCAAGAGTTGTTTTAAAATTGTCTACTTTACTAAGTGGTTCTTCAGATTTTCTACCTTTTGATTTTTTGTTTTTTGATTTCTTAGTTTTTTGCTTATTTTTATCTTTTATATTAATTTTTTCTTTATTTCCATCATTATCAATATCTTTTTCTATTATAATTTTGGTTTTATTATTGTCATTATCAAAAAAATTGTTAAAAGCTTCTTGTTTACTATCTATTGAACCATTTTTTTCAGAATTCTGATTTCCGTTTTCATTATCTTCAGACATCTCTTCATTATGATTTAGTATTTTCGAATGTAATTTAGGCAATATAATCGTAGGAGAATCTAATTCATCTAAATATTTATTATTTACAGTACCAATTTCTTCTATCTTGTTGCTATGTATTAAATATAATACTTGTAATAATTCACTTGCATTTTGATATCTATAGCTTTGATGTTTTTGTAAACACTTTAATATAATTTGCTCAAATTCTTCAGAAATTTTGATACCTTTAAGCTTCTTCGATGGTGGTACTACTTCTTCCTGAATATGTTTCATTGCAACAGATATATGATTATCTGCATCAAATGGTACGACTCCAGTTATCATCTCATACATTACAACCCCTAGTGAATAAATATCAGATTTTTCATCTACATATCCACCTCTGGCTTGCTCTGGTGAAAAATAATGCACTGAGCCAATTACATTAGATGTATTGTTAATAGTAGAGGTTGTAGCTGCTCTTGCTATACCAAAATCAGCAACTTTGGCAATACCCTCTTCTGTAATTAATATATTGTGTGGTTTAATATCTCTATGAATAATGTTATTTGCATGTGCATGTTTTAACGCTTCTGTAATTTGTTTGCTTATTTTGATTGTTTCTGTTTCAGATAAATGTCCTTTTCTATTGATTAAATCTTTTAGCGTTTCACCTTTAATATACTCCATAACAATATAATATATATTATCTTCAATACCCGTATCATATATATTTACAATGTTAGAATGATTTAAGCTAGCTGCAGATAACGATTCTTGTTTAAATTTTTCAACAAAACTAGAATCTGATATTAACTCGCTTCTTAATATCTTGATTGCTACATATCTATTTAGAACTCTACATTTAGCTTTGTAAACAACAGACATACCTCCGCCGCCTATTTTTTCTATTATTTCATATCTATTTCCTAAAACTCTACCTATCATCAGTTTCACCCCTATCAGAAGTATTTATTATTATAACAGTTATATTATCTGTACCACCATTTTCATTAGCTAAAGAAATAAGTTTATCAACGCAATTTGCACCAAACTTATTAATATACTCAAATATATCATTATCATTAATGTGGGTAGTTAAGCCATCTGAGCAAAGTAATAATGTATCCTCATCGTCAATCTCAATCTCGAATATATCAACATCTACCTCATCTTGACTACCTATAGCTCTTGTTATTATGTTTCTTTCAGAATGATGCTTAGCTTCCAAGTCTGTTATTTCACCTTTTTTTACCAATTCCTGCACATAAGTATGGTCATCAGTTATTTGAGATATTCTTTCCTTGTTAATTAAGTATGTTCTGCTATCACCAACGTTACCTATGTAAGCTATCTTTTCCGATTTATCGATTACTGCCATTGTAACAGTAGTTCCCATACCATTGTAGTCTTCTTTTATAATAGACTGCTCATAAACAGTTTTATTTGCTAAGCTAGCGGCCTCCATAATAAATTTAGGAGGTTTAAAACTACCTTTTTGAATTCTTGACACAAAATAGTTTTTTATTGTTTCTACAGTTAAATTACTAGCTATTTCGCCTGCTTTATGCCCGCCCATACCATCAGCAACTACACATAAATAATAATTCCCATATTCGTATACAATTAAATTGTCTTCATTGTTGTTTCTTACCTTACCACTATTAGTTCCATAATATGCATTCACATTAATCACCTCATTTTGTAAGAAAATTATTTCTTAATTGCCCACATGCAGCATTGATATCACTTCCAAGTTCTCTTCTTACTGTAGCTGTTAACCCATTTTGTGTTATTATTTGTTTAAACTTATTGATATTGCTTTCTGTAGATGAGCTTATATCACTTTCCTTAATTGAATTATAAGGAATTAAATTTATATTACAAAGCATACCATCCAAATAATTGCAAAGATTCATAGCATCTTGATAGTTATCATTGAAACCATCTATTAATATATATTCGAACGTTATCCTTTTATTTGTTTTTTTAATATAATAGTTACACGCATCTTTAAGCTCTGATAAATTATATTTTCTAGCAATCGGCAATACTTGTTCTCTTTTTTCTTGATTAGCTACATGTAAGGATATAGCTAATGTAATCTGTAAATCTAAATCTGCTAACTCATATATTTTAGGTACAACTCCACAGGTAGACATAGTTATTTTCCTTAAGCTAATATTTTGACCCATTTCATCATTTATTATCTTAAAGAAATCTAGTATGTTATTGTAATTTTCAAGTGGCTCACCTGTTCCCATAATAACTATATTACTTATTCTTTCACCTGTATCTTTTTGAACTAGATATATTTGATTTAGCATTTCCGATACATTTAAGTTTCTAATAAATCCTTTTTTAGTAGATGCACAAAAAACACATCCCATTTTACACCCTACTTGAGAAGAAATACACAATGTATTACCATATTTGTATTTCAAAAAAACAGTTTCTATTATATTTTCATCTTCTAATACCATCAAATATTTTTTAGTTTCATCAAGCTTAGAATCATATCTTTCCAAAATGTTAATTTTAGTGAATTGAAAATGCTCTTTATATAACTCTTTACTTTTATTTGATATATTTTTCATTTCATCAAAACTAGTAACATTTTTTTTATGAACCCATTCATATATCTGCTTAGCTCTAAAAGCTGGTTCTTTTAATTCTATTATTTTTTCTTGCAATTTATCTAATATCAAATTATCTACTTTTATCATAAAATTTTCCTTCGTTTTTTACAATTAATTATATCATAGTTTTTCTTAATTTAGCAACAAAAAAACCATCCATCGCGTGAACATGCGGAAAAATCTCTATATATCCATCTTTAGATGTTTCAAAAAAACTCTTTGTTTCTTTTTCTATGTTTACTAACTCAAAATTTTTATTATACTTCATAAATTTTTTAATAACATTTATATTTTCATCTTTTGAAGTAGTACATGTTGAATATATTAATTCACCACCTACTTTAAGATATCTTGATACATTTGTGAGTATCTTATATTGTAAGTCAAATAAATTTTGACTATCTATTTCAACTCGATTATACTTTATTTCAGGTTTTCTTCTAATGATTCCTAATCCTGAACATGGTACATCAGCTATGCAATAATCGAATTTTTCTATCAGCTCTTCGTTAAATAAAATCGCATCCTTTAAAACAACCTTAATATTTTTTAAATCAAGTCTTTTAACATCATTATTTATTAGCTTTATTTTGTGTTCAAATAAATCTCTTGATAAAACCTTGCCCGTATTTTCAAGTCTCTCCGCAACATCCATAGTTTTGCCACCTGGAGCTGCACAAACATCTATAATTAAAGAATTTCGCTTAGGATTTAGTATTTGACCTACAAGCATTGAACTCTCACTTTGAATAGAAAATAAACCACTTTTAAATTCAGGTAGCTTATCTATACTATATACATTTTTTAATATTAATCCTTTGTCTGCTATTTTACACTCTTCAACATCTATACCCTTTTCTATAAGTAATGTTTTTAATTCTTCCTTAGTTATTTTGTTCGTATTAACTCTAATATTTAGCAAAGCTTGTTCATTATTTTTTATAAGTATATCTTCAATATTATCTTTTCCAAATTGTTTAATCCATAGATTAATTATCCATACTGGAAATGAATATTTTATAGATAGTTTATCTACAAAGTTCAATTTCTCAATTTCTTGGTGAACAAACTGCTTATTTCTTAATATATTTCTTAATACTGCATTGACAAATTTAGATGTTTTTAAATCTAAATTTGATTTAATATAATCAACGCTTTCATTTACTACTATGTTTTCTCTAGTATTATCTAAAAAATAAAATTGATACACAGCCAATCTTATTGCCATTAATACATCTGTTTGCATTTTTTTTGTTTTCATCTTAGAAAATTTATTTATGGTAAAATCCAAAAAATAAATATTTTCGGTTACTCCCAAAATAACTTTCCTATATAAATTTTGCTGTCTTTCATCTAAAAGCTTAAAATCATTATTTATTACTATATTAGAATAAGAGTTATTAGCATGAATCTTTTTTAAAGACTCTATAGCAACAACTCTAAAATTATTATTCAATAAATCACCTCAAAATTAGTCTCTGTCTCTAAATCTGCCTGATATAGCAAGTAATCTTAACAACTGTAAAACTGACATTAAGGTTGCTGCTACATATGTTAATGCTGCTGCATTCAATACTTTTTTTACAGATGTCTTTTCATAATCATAAATTATACCATTGTCTACAAGCTGATAGACTGCTCTGTTACTTGCATCGAATTCAACTGGTAATGTAATAATTTGAAAAAGTACAATTGCAGAAAATAAATATATACCAAAGTCTACAAAAGTTTTATTGCCAAGTAAAATACCTAAAAAAAGCAAAAGAAATGAAAATTTAGAACTAAAACTTGCAACTGGCACAAGTATATTTCTGATTTTCAATGGAGCATATCCTTTATCATGCTGAATTGCATGACCAACCTCATGTGCTGCCACTCCTAAAGCAGCTACACTATTTCCATAATATATACCATCTGATAACCTTAGAACTTTCTTTCTAGGATCATAATGGTCAGTTAATCTGCCTTTAACCATTTCAATTGTGACATTATTCAGTCCATTATTATTTAAAAGTTTCTGTGCTGATTCGTATCCTGTCATACCTTTTGCAGATTTGACATTTTGAAATCTACTGTAAGTACTTTGAATTTTTGTCTGAGCATACATAGAAAATATGATAGCTGGCAAAATAATAATATAAGTTGGATCAAAAAAGAAATGCATGTTATCACTCCTACAGTTTAATTAATACCTCAAATTTATTCCCTCTAAGAAAGTCTTGAACTTTCATTTTGTTTTTTCCAGGAATTTGCAATTCTTTAATAACAATTAAATAATCTGATGTCGCAACATATATACCAGTTTTATCTACACGCTCTACAGTTCCAGGCTCATGTGTAGACTTTTCATTGGTAATTATTGTAGTGTAAACCTTTATGTTCTTATCATCATATATAAAATATGCTATTTGGTCGGGATTTAACCCTCTTACCATATTATGAACATTTTGAGCTTTTTCATTCCAATTTATAAGTGCAGTGCTTTTATTTATCATTGGCGCATAAGTTGATAAACTTGTATCCTGTTTTACAGGTATAATAGTTTTATTCTTTATTTGCTCTAATGTTTTCATCAATAAATCAGAGCCTATCAAACTCAACTTATCGTGAAGATCACCAGCTGTCATATTTTCTGTTATTTCTAACTCTTCCTTTAACAGCATATCTCCGGTATCAAGTCCAACATCCATCATCATCGTTGTTACACCAGTTTTTTTATGACCATTAATTATTGACCAATTAATTGGGGCAGCGCCTCTTAATATTGGTAGTAAAGAAGCATGAACGTTAATACATCCAAGTCTTGGAATATCTAAAACTTTTTTACTTAATATTTGACCATATGCAATAACAATTATCAAATCAGGATTTAATGCTGATATTTTTTCTATAGCTTCTTCATTTTTAACTTTGTCTGGTTGATAAACTTCTAATCCTAATTCTTCCGCCTTTACTTTAACCTCTGACTTTTTAATTTTTTTTCCTCTTCCAAAGGGTTTGTCAGGTTGAGTAACAACAAGTTTAATATTGTATCCTTCCGATACAAGTCTCTCAAGTGACGGTACCGCAAACCCAGGTGTTCCCATAAAAACTATATTCATTTATTCACCTACTATTTTATCTATAAAAAGTATTCCTTCTAAGTGATCTAATTCATGACAAATACAAATAGCCAATAAGCCTTCTGCTTTCAACTCGTTTTTTTTGCCATTTTCGTCTGTATATTCAACAGTTACATTAGTTGGTCTTTTAACTTTTCCTCTTTTATTTGGTACACTCAAGCAACCTTCTTCACCAATTACTTCACCACTTTTTTGTGTGACTACTGGATTTATCATTTTGTATACATTTCCATCATCAACGTCTATCACAACTAGTCGTTTAAGTATTCCTATTTGTGGACCTGCAAGCCCAACACCATCAGAATAGTACATTGTATCCAACATATCATCTAAAATAGTTAAAACTCTATCGTCTATCTTTTCTACCTTTCTTGATTTTTTCCTTAAAATGTCGTCTCCTTCGATTCTCACATTTCTTAAAGCCATTTTTAAAATATCCTCCCTAATTTTAAACACTTTCAGTGTCAATATTTATACTTAATTTTATATTTTTTATATCTTTTTCCATATATACTTCTCTAATAATACTTTT
The DNA here is from genome assembly GCF_017352195.1 of Sedimentibacter sp. zth1. NCBI lineage: Bacteria > Bacillati > Bacillota > Tissierellia > Sedimentibacter > Sedimentibacter sp. zth1. The sequence goes on from NZ_CP071445.1 coordinate 1,069,544, forward strand.
TAATTTAGATGCATTATTTAAAGATACTTTCATATATAAATTTATTCTGTATTCATTATTTACTTTATATATAGCATTAGGAGTAGGATTATATAATAGTACTCCTTTACCCTTAATTAATTCTTGAATTTTTGATTTTAATAGGTTATATTTTTCCATTGAAACACTTTTTAACAAGCTTTCATCTTTAGAAATAGTGCAAACATTTATGATATTCACAAACGGTGGATATGCAAACTCTTTTCTTAATAAAAATTCATCTTCTATAAATTCTTCAAAATTATTATCTTTTGCAGCATTTATAATGCAATTGTCAGGCTCGTACGTCTGAATATAAACATATCCTTTTTTTTCGCCTCTACCAGCTCTTCCACTTACCTGTGTTAATAACTGAAATGTCTTTTCTCCTGAGTTATAAAAAGGTAAATTTAAAAGCGAATCAGCACTTAATACTCCAACTGTCGTAACATCCGGAAAATCTAATCCTTTTGCAAGCATTTGCGTTCCAATTAATATATCTATTTTATGAGTTTTAAAATCATTATATATTTCATTGAAGCTATTCTTAGATGTCATAGTATCCATATCCATCCTAGCTACAACACTATCCTTAAATAACCCCTTTACTAATTCCTCTGCCTGTTGTGTGCCGAACCCAAACTGTTCAATTCTATTACTACCACATTCTGGACATTTGTCAAATACTGATTTAGTATTGCCACAATAATGGCATTTTAATTTATTTAAGCTACTGTGATAAGTCATTGATACATCACAATTATCACATTTAGTAACATACCCACATTTTTTACATGCTATAAAGTTTGAATAACCTCTTCTATTAATAAATAAAATTACTTGCTCCTTATTTTTAAGAGAATATCTAATTCTTTTAAACAATTCTACACTCAAAATAGTATCATTACCATTTTCTATTTCTTTTTTCATATCAATAATTTTTATTTTAGGTAAATTTGCTTTTTTAGCTCTTTTTTTTATTTCTAAAAGTCTAACATGTTTATTTTTAACCATATTAAATGTTCTCAATGAAGGTGTTGCGGAACCTAGTATAACTTTAGCATTTTCAATAAATCCACGTTTTATTGCAGTTTCTATAGTGTCATACTTAGGTGATGTAGATGATTTATAGCTTTCTTCGTGTTCCTCATCAACTATTATACAACCTAAATTTTTAACAGGTGCAAACAATGCTGACCTAGCTCCAACAATGACATCTACCTCATTATTTAATACTTTGTTCCACTCAATATATTTTTGCTTTGCTGTTAATTTACTATGGAAAACAGCCACTCTACTTCCAAAACCGTTTCTAAGCCTACCAATTGTTTGACTTGTCAAGGATATTTCTGGAACTAATAAAATTGATTGCTTTCCTAGTTTCCTATAATATTCAATAACATTAATATATACTTCAGTTTTTCCGCTACCAGTAATTCCATGCAACAAATAAATTTTATCCTTTGAATTAATTATTTCATCATAACAGTATTTTTGTTCTTCATTTAATTTATTTATAAATTTGTCGTATAATTTTTCCTCATTTATATAAAGTTTTTCCTCAATAGAAATAATATCTTTGCTAAATAAAGTATTGATTGTAGCAATGCTTATATCGTTGCCAGAAGTAAACTCCTTTAATAAAACCTTATCATAATTTTTTAGCAATTGAATAGCTTTACGCTGCTTCGGTGCATTTTTTACTTGATATTGTTCAATCGGTTTTTCTTTGTCAATTAGATAAATTAATTTTTCATACTTTATGCTTGTATTTTTATTATGCTCATATTTTATTTGTGATGGTACCATAAGTCTTACAACATCAGAATATTTACATATATATCTCTCTCGCATCCAAACTGCTAATTTTATAAGTTCAGGTTTTATAATTACTTCTTCATCTATTACACCTAAAATCGGTTTTATTTTATTAACTGGAACACTTGTTTTATCAGAGATTTTTACAACAAGAGCATCTATTGTCTCTTTTTTTCTAGAGAAGGTAACTTTAACTCTTTTACCTATCATTATTGTTTTGCAAAAGCATTCTGGAACTCCATATGTATATATTAAATCTGTACTTTTTGAGTTATAATTAATAACAACATGAACAAATTTTGGATACAATTTAATCACATCCTTATAATAGAAATAGGAACACAAATTAATAATCCGTGTTCCCATCCAATAATCTTTTTTATTCCTCGTCTGGATATATTGGCTTAATTTTATCCTCACTAAACTCTTCAATTGCAATAGAAACTGGTTTTATTGTTTTAGTATAAACCCTTGGATTATCACCCTCAATAATTTGTCTAGCTCTTTTTGAAACTATAGTTACTAATGAATATTTACTATTCACCATACCATATAATTCATCTAACGATACTTTGTGCATGTTTGTTCCTCCTTAATTTGTTCAACTAAATCTATATTCCTATGTGACTTCATTTTTTCAACGTCAATTATTTTTCTTACTTTATCCGTTGCCTCCAGCAAATCATCATTTAATACAACATAATCATATTCAACTGCAAATTCTAGTTCTTCCTTAGTGCATTTCAATCTATTGGATATTACTTTTTCACTATCAGTTCCTCTACTAACAATTCTTTTTTGCAATTCTTGTAAAGATGGTGGAAGTATAAATATAAATACCCCATCATCATGAGATTTTCTTACTTTAAGCGCTCCTTGAATATCTATTTCTAATATTACACTAATTCCTGCGTTTAATTTATTCATGATGTTACTTTTAGGAGTGCCGTAATAGTTTCCATATACAAAAGCATGCTCCAAAAAATCATTATTATTTATTCTTTCTTTAAAATCTTCTTCATTTATAAAATAATAATTTACTCCATCTATTTCACCTATTCTAGGTTTTCTAGTAGTAGCAGATACTGACACTTCTAAATCTGTTGAATTTTCAATTACTTTTTTGCAAATAGTGCCTTTTCCAGTTCCAGAAGGACCTGAAATTACAATTAATAAACCTTTTTCCATTTTAAATCCTCATTAAAATAATTATTTATTTGTTACTTCAAATCTTTGAGCCATAGTCTCTGGTTGTACAGCTGATAATATAATATAATCACAATCAGTTATAATAACTGCTCTAGTTTTTCTACCATATGTTGCATCTACAAGTTTACCATTTTCCTTAGCATCTTGTATAAATCTCTTAATAGGTGCAGAATCAGGACTAACAACAGCCAATATTCTATTTGATAAAGCAACATTTCCAAATCCAATATTAATTATGTTATTTGACATATCTATCTCCTACTCAATATTTTGCACTTGTTCTCTAATTTTTTCCAAAACATTTTTCACTTCTATAACATTTTTTGTTATATCAAGATTACCAATTTTAGAACCTATGGTATTTATTTCTCTATTTGCCTCTTGTAATATAAAATCTAATTTTCTACCTACCGCTCCTCCACTAGCTATAGTGCTTTCAAGCTGAGATATATGAGATTCTAATCTTATTATTTCTTCATTTATATCACTTTTGTCTGAATAAAATACTATTTCATTGTATAATCTATTTTCATCTAATTCATACTTTGTACCAAGCAGTTCGTTAATCCTAGCTTCAAGTTTAACTTTGTAATCATCTACCAAAGTAGTTGAATACTTTTGTATTTCAGCAGTTAATTTTTTTATGCTTTCAACGCCATTTAGAACATCAACTCTAAGCTGTTTTCCTTCATTTTCTCTCATTGCTAACAATTTTTCTATAGCATTGTATATAGATTTTTCAACACAAATTTTTAATTCATTTTCGTCATCCGAATTTTCTTTAGCTACTAAAACATCTTGAAATTTTATTATAGTATCCAATCTAACTTCATCATCAAGATTTAAATTACCTTTAATTTCGTCTATTGCAGCTTTATATTGGTTAGCTAAAGCTAAATTTGGTGCTATTACAGTTGCTGACTCAGAAATATATTCAATATTTAAGAATATATCTACTCTTCCTCTTAAAATACTATTTTTAATAATTTTTCTTATATTATCTTCAAGAAATCTTAAATGTCTAGGTGCTTTAATATTTATATCACTGTATCTATTGTTGATTGTTTTTATCTCAGCAATGATATTTCTTATCCCATCATTATACTCGCCTTTTCCATAGCCAGTCATGCTTCTTATATTTTCCATCTTAGTCTCTCCTGCAATATAGTTAGTTAAAAATTTAAAACTAAACTAAACTTAATACTTATCTAATTAATTATACCACTTTTTCTGAAATAGTAAATATTTTTTTGTTTATATTTTTATTTGTTTAGTGTACAATATATATATTAATGTAAAAGGTAGGGAAAAAACATGGCATTAGACGGTATAGTTGTAAACAGTATTAAACATGAACTTGAAACTAAGCTTGTTGGCGGAAGAATTGATAAAGTATATCAACCTGAAAAGGATGAAATCGTTATAAATATAAGAAACCTAAAAAATTATAAATTACTTTTAACATCAAACAGTAGTAGTCCTAGAATTCATCTAACTACTATTGCTCGTAAGAATCCAGAGCAGGCACCAATGTTTTGTATGCTTTTAAGAAAACATCTGTATGGAGCAAAAATACTTCAAATAAATCAGCTTCAACTTGATAGAGTTATAGAAATAGTATTTGAATGTAAAGATGAATTGAGAACACCAGTAAAAAAATCTTTAGTTATTGAAATTATGGGAAAACACAGCAATATCATTTTCTTTAATTACGAAACCAAGGTTATAATTGATTCTATAAAGCGTGTATCTGAAAACATGAGTAGTATAAGACAAGTATACCCTGGGATTGAATATAAGCTTCCTCCATCACAATCAAAACTAAATCCTCTTGAAATTACAAAAAATGATTTTATTGAGTCTATACATAATACTAATGATGGAATGTTAATTTACAAATTTTTTTATAAAACATTTACAGGGTTTAGCCCCCTTATAAGCAAAGAAATATGTTTTGAAGCAAATGTCAACGAAAATCTAGTTATTGGCGAATTAAATGATATAGACAAGGAAAAATTAAGTAATATTTTTCTTTACATAACAGAAAAAATCAAAGAAAACAAATTTTCACCCTCTATATATGTTAATGAAACGGAAAAAATATATGACTTTCATAGTATAAAAATACAATGTTTTGAAGATATAAATACTCAAGATTTTGATTCTATAAGTGAATTATTGGATGTATACTATTACGAATTAGACAATAAAAACAGAATTAATCAAAAGGTTTCTAATTTATTAAAAAGTATACGTACGAAACTTGAAAGAGACAAAAAAAAGCTTGAGAAGCAAAGAAATGAGTTACTGAGTGCTGAAAATAGAGAAAAATATAAAATATATGGTGATTTAATTATTTCAAACCTCCATGTACCATTTGAAAATCACAAACTTACAGTTGTTAATTATTATGATGAGGAACAAAAGAAAATTACGATACCTCTTGACCCAAAATTAAATAATTTAAAACTCAATTCACAAAAGTACTATAAAAGATATAACAAGTTAAAATCAGCTGAAGAAGAACTGATTAAACTAATAGAATCTACATCAAATGATATTAAATATTTAGAAAATATACTTTTCAGTATAGAGGCATGCAAAACCACTGATGATTTAGATCAAATTTATGAAGAATTATCAAAAGAAGGTTTTATAAAAAAATACAAAGCTCCAAAAGGCTCCAACAAAATTAAAAATGAAATATTAATGTATATTTCATCATTTGGTCATGAAATACTTGTTGGTAAAAATAATATTCAAAATGATATAATCACATTTAAACATGCTAAAAAGGAAGACTATTGGTTCCATGCGAAAGGAATTCCAGGTTCGCATGTTGTAATTAAAACAAACGGTGATGAGCTTGATGATATAGAGTATGTGGAAGCTGCAAAACTAGCTGCATTTTATAGTAAAGGGAAAAATAACAGTTTAGTTGAAGTTGATTATACAAAAAAACAAAATATTAGAAAACCACCAAGTGCAAAACTTGGATTTGTAATTTATGATACAAATTATTCAATGAATGTTGATACTGATATTTCTAATATTAAGGTTAAAATTAGAAGTTGAAATTAAAAACAAACCAGCAATAGATTTACTTCTCTAAAGCTGGTTTTTTCTATTACAATTTAATTGTTTTCTAATTCAAATTCAAGCCTTCCAGCGGCTCCAGCAGCTATAGTATATTTATCAAACACTATAACTATATTTTTATTTTCGTTAATATAAAAATTCGTATTATCATTTATTAAATCTTCAATATTTACATCATCAAAAAGCAATTGTTTTACACTCTCATCGGCATTTTCTAATTTTTCTTTAACTTGTCTGGCTACAATATTTTTATAATTTGTACCAAAAAAATCTTTAAGCATCAAATCTCTTCCACTTTCTAAATCAATATTGTAATAATAAAATTGTTGATAAGCACTTGCAAGTGTTTCATATTTATTTATAACAAATGATACTATATTTTCGTCAAGCCTCTTAATGTCATAATCAACAGTTATTTCTATAGGCGAAAAATCCTCTTTCTTTCCTCCTGTGGCGATAAATGCATCGTAATACTCTAATGCTCTTATTTTAGACTCTTCAACCTCTTCATTAATAATTTTAGAGATTTCATAATTTACACGTTTTTCAAGCTCTGAATTATTTGTGTTTGAGATATTAGGGATTTTTACATTTACTATTTTTTTATCATCGTGTTCCTCGTACTCTCTAAATGTAAACACCTTACAAATCTTATTCAAAATTGGTACATTTGTCATAGTCTGTGCAAATGCATAGCTAGTATTTATTAATGTAACAAATACTAAAAAGCATGCAACTACTGATGTAATAACCTTATACACACCTTTGTGTCCTCTTTTTTTAGCAAGACCAATTTTAATGGCTTCCTCTACAGTTTTATTTAAATCAGTCGGTATAGGTGTATTGTCATGTATTAATTTTAAATCATTTTTCATATTTTACTCCTTTATTAAAACTAATATATTAAATAGTTAATTTATCTATGATTACTTTTGCTTCCTCTTTCAAGCTACTTCTTAATATTTCTAATCCTCTATAAAGCCTTGATTTAACTGTATTTACATTAAGCTTTAATATGTAAGAAATCTCATCTAATTTCATATCCTCATAATATCTTAAAACTATCACTGTTTTATATTTTTCATTTAAATTATCTATTGCTTCAAAAACTGCTTTTATTTCTTCTTTGCTTTCAATACTTTCATCATAGCAAGGTATATCAATATATTCATTGATATACATAATTTTTCTGTTTTTTCTTAATGCAGTTAAACATTCATTTATAAGTATCCTATAAAACCAAGTCTTCATATATTCGGGCTTTTTTAGCATATAAATCTTTTCTATAGATTTCACTATTGTTTCTTGAACAGCATCCAAGCTTTCCTGCTCATTTTTCATATATCTAAATGCAAATCGATAAAAAGCATCTTGGTTTTCTCTTATGAAAACAACTAAGTTATTTGTTAAAACATCATTTTTCACTTAAACTACCTCATTTAATTTTAAAGTGCGTGTACCTTTAAATATTCATACCACTTTTCACAATATTCCTTGTTAAAATGCACTCCATCCAAAGACGCTTCCTTGAGTAGGTTTCCGTTATCATCTTCAACAGCTTCTTTTACATTTACATAGTATATATTCTTATCTTCGCACATTTTTTTTAATAAAGTATTGAATTTATTTATATTTTCATTATTATAAATTTTATCATTTGTCGATTTTTCTTCTGATACAGGTAATATAGACTGAATATATATTTTAGCATCTTTATTTAATGTAAGAATATGATCAACAATAGCTGAATATTTTTCTATAAACACATCAGTATAAACCCATCCCAACTCATTTATACCAAGCATAATATATATCTTATCAAACTTTGAAACATCTAAAGCTTCAATTATAGTCGATTTTTTACCATTTAAATTTATTAATTTTTTTGTAAATACTGTATCAACCATCAATCCCTTTGAGGTTAATGCCTTTGCATTTGAAAGCTTATTACTTAATATAAATCCTTGTGTCCTCGAATTTCCTATAAAAACAGCGTCATCAAAATACGCATTATCAACGATTTCACCTTTTGGTACTGGTTTAGAGTAATCATATTCTAAAGTATTTTCTTTATCTATATTATCTGTTTTATCTGTTTTATCCTTATCTATACTATCTGTTTTATCGCTTTCATCTGTTTCACCTGTTTTATTATCACCATTATTTATATTTTTATTTTCATTAGATACATTCTCTTTATCACCTTCATTTTTACTGCTGTCTAATATTTTGGAGGTTGTTGAGAAATTATCCTTTTTATCATTTGATTTAGTAAATGCAAATGTATTTAGTACAGTTGCTCCTATCCCTAAAATTGTACATATTAAAATTCCTAAAATAATTTTTTTTCTTGTTTTATTTTTTTTCTTATAAACTGAATATCTCAAAATTATTACCTCACTTTTTTATTCTGTATTTATTAGACTACTAAGTAGTATAAAAAGTTTCAAAAGAATAGAGATTATTTATCTCTATTTCAGTTTGTCGAAAAAGGTCTGCTTCAAAAGCAGACCTTTTTTGATTTCAATAAATAAAGCTAGCCTATGAAGCGAAAAGAAAACTACATTAATTTTGTAATCACATTGCGTGTAGGAAATTGTAACTTCATACACTTCATAATGGTCAAATGCGCAGAATGGGGTACGGGTCAGTCTACCTTGACCAAAAGGCATTACGTTTAACTTCGTACAATTTCAGCTACACTACATGAATGTTACAAAATTAAATCCGTTTTCTTTTCTAATAGCTATACTGAAAGCATTGGAAAATCAGCAAAAGCCGGTAGCTAATTCAATTAATATATAGTAAAATATAACAGGATGATAAAATTGAAGTATTGTCATTATTCATTAACCTCAACTATTTTATAACCTAGTTCTTTAATTAATTCTTTGTCTGTATCAATACTTATACCCGTTGTAGTTAACATATCTCCAGTAATTGCAGCATTAGCACCTGATAAAAAGCAACTTCTACCTTTATCCTCTAAAAGTCCTCTTCCACCTGCAAGTCTAATGTATGAATCAGGATTAATAAATCTTACAATTGCGACTATTTGACACATTTCATCATTAGTTAATTTTTCTAAATGCCCAAAAGGTGTACCTGGTATAGGATTTAACATATTTACAGGCGTAGACTTAACACCTAAATCTCTAATCTTCATATACATGTCTACTCTGTCTTCCATAGTTTCACCCATGCCTACTATTCCACCACTGCAAACCTTAATACCTGCTCTTTGTGCTGCCTTAATTGATTCTATTTTATCTTCAAAAGTATGAGTAGTACAAACATCTCCAAATTTATTATTTGATACTTCAAGATTATTGTGAATTTTGCTAACTCCAGCAGCTTTCAACTTCTTAAACTGTTCTTCATTTAATAGTCCATGTGATGCACAAACACTAATTCCTACATCTTTTTTTATTTGCTTAACACTTTCACAAACTTTTTCTATATCACAATCTGACAGTCTTCTTCCAGAAGTAACAAGACTATAACGCTGTACACCTTTATCGTAGTTGTATTTAGCTTCTTCAACAATTTTATCACTACCAAGCAACTCATATTCCTCTACATCTGCACTATAAAATGACGATTGAGCACAGAATTTACAATTTTCTGAGCATCTACCACTTTTAGCGTTTATAATTGTACACATATCAAAATTATTATGTAAAAAGTGTTTTCTAATTTCATTTGCAGCATCACAAACTTCTTGTATATCATACTTAGCGAGCTCTAATGCTTCTTCTTTACTTATAAGATTTCCTTCTAATACTTCATTTTTAAGTTTTTGTACAAAATTCATTATGCTATTCTCCTAACTACTTTTATTAATCTTTTTCCTAAAAATGCTCCAAGATTGTAATCAAAATATTATATTACAAGTGATAATATAACATAATATCACTTTTTTGTAAACTTATTATTTGCATGTAGTTTACAATATAATTAGCAAATAAAAAAACATATTATTTAAACTATGTTTTTTTATATAATTCATTGATATTAGCCATTGTAATTTTCAATTATTTCTTTTAGTTTATCTAGAAATGACTCTTCTCCCAATGTATTAATTTTAAATAATACAGCTTGACTTCCACCAGATGTAATTGCTGAAATAAATAAATCCTCGTCTTTGCCAACTAATGTAACATTCAGGCTGACTCTATTACCACCAAAACAGCTATATCGTTCATAAACTCTAATAGCACAACTTACTCCATCTTTTTCAAAATTGCTTCCATCCTCATAGCTTGCTGAAATACTTCCATGTAATATCCCTTCTTCAATAATACTTAATAATTCATTGAAATTTCCTTTTAAATTACGTTCATATTTAGCCATATTTTTCCCTCCAAATTATATCTCGTATAGCCTACGCTGCATTGATTATATTAATTTATTCCATGCACAAGCTACGTATCAATGTAGTCTGTAAATTAATTACTTAATAATATTGGTTATTACGTATTCAAAAAAAGATGCGTCTTAACCATACAGTTTTATTGTTATTATAATTTCCATATCATTGAATATTCTGTTTCCTTAGTATCATCATTTTCTTTTTCTCTTTCTATTTTAAATCCATGATTCTTATAAAACTCTATCGCTTTCAAATTTTTTGCATAAACATCTAATTTTAAGATTGGATAATGTAACTTGCATTTTTCAATCAATTTACTCCCTATTCCATTAGATTGATATTGCTTTGAAACAAAAAGTCCTGCAATATAAGATTTATCCACAATACCTATAAATCCCTTTATTTCACCATCATCTTCATAAGTAAGAACGTTAGATTGTGGCAAAACTTTGTTTACAAAATCATAGTTTTCTATCCAATAACTTTCAGAAATAAAATAATGAGCTTTAATATTTGTTTCAAGCCAAATTTTCATTACATTATCTATTTTAGACATTTCTAATTCTTTTATCATTATTTACACTCCTTATTTGTGAAATATTACAATTTCAACTTAGCACAATTATACAATTGCATACTTTATATCATTTATTATATCACAAATAATTTTTTTCCACTTAAATAATTTATACTGTAACCTTAAAAACTTTTCTCACGCATTTTGACTTTTGCGAATGAAACTGCAATTACAATTCTCTATGCAGAACATAGCTGAGCAAAGAAAATTATTCTTCCTTTTTTAAGGACATCGTAGGGTAACTAGCAAGTAAATGCTCACAAAGGCTAGCCATAACAAGACCTCAGAGACTAGCTACAAAATACCCTCAAGGACTAACAGCAACACAATTAAATTGACAAACGCAAGACTAGCCAAATAGCAAAAAAGAATAATTTCACTGTCGAAGCATTGTGAAGCATAGATAGAATTGTACAAAGTGGAGTGAGCGTTCTAAGTCAATTCAGACTAGCTATAAAAACTTATCCCGCGCATTTGACTTTTGCGAACAGAACTGCAATTACAATTCTCTATGCGTAACATAGCTGAGTAAAGAAAATTATTCTTCATTTTTTATGATCAAGCAAACTAGCAACAACACAAGCTACAGAGACAGACTATAATAAACAATAAAGACTGTCTAGTCATGATCACTAAGAATAACCATAATAAGACTACAAAGACTAGCTGTAACACTATTAAATCGACCAACACAAGACGAGCTCAATAGCAAACAAAAAATCTCCAAAATTCCTTAATAGAATCTTGGAGATACCACTTACCATTCTTATTCACCAATAACTACCTTGTCGCAGTCATCCATATCTTTAAGACAAACCTTAACTCTTTCAGTGTGACTTGTAGGTACATTTTTGCCTATGAAATCAGCCCTGATGGGAAGTTCTCTGTGTCCTCTGTCTATCAAAACAGCTAACTCGACATTATTCGGTCTTCCTTTGTCAACGATAGCATCCAATGCAGCTCTTACAGTTCTTCCTGTATAAAGAACATCATCCACTAAAATTACTGACTTATCCTTTATATCAAATGAAAATTGTTCAACTGATGCAGGTGCTTCAAAATCCTTCTCATAATCATCTCTATAATAAGTTATATCCAGTGGAAATGCTGGAACATCAACTCCCTCAATAGCGTTAATTTGTTCTTGAATTCTTAAAGCTAAAGGCCATCCTCTTGTTTTAATTCCTATAAGAACTAAATTTTCGGCACCCTTGTTTTTTTCAATAATTTCATGAGTTAATCTAATTATCGCTCTTTTAATAGCCTTATCATCCATAATTAAAGCTTTTACTTTCATTTTATCTCTCCGATTTATCTAATTTTTCTAATACTCTTTTAAAATAGATAGGTAACTCTGATTCAAACTCTAAGTACTCTTTTGTTTTTGGGTGAACAAAACCAATTGATTTAGAATGTAAAAGTTGTCCATTAAGCCCAAACTTTTTATCCACTTTCCCGTAAACATCATCCCCTACAATTGGATGACCAATATATTTCATGTGTACACGAATTTGATGTGTTCTACCTGTTTCTAATTTAAGCTTTATAAGAGTATACTTCTTATATCTTTTTATCACTTCATAATTAGTAATAGCTTCCTTGCTATTTTTTTTAGTAACGCATCTTTTTTTTCTATCTTTTTCACTTCTGCCAAGTGGCGCATCTATAACACCCTTGTCATTCTTAACAACACCTTCAACAAGTGCATGATATATTCTATTTATTGAATGTTCCTTTAAACAATCAGACAAATAAATATGAGAATAATCATTTTTAGCTATAATCAACAATCCTGACGTATTTTTATCCAATCTATGAACTATTCCTGGTCTAATCACTCCATTGATAGACGATAATTCATCAACTTTACTCATAAGAGCATTAACTAAAGTACCACTATAATGTCCGACTGCTGGATGTACAACCATTCCTTGAGGTTTGTTGATAACTGCAACATCATTATCCTCATAAACTATATCCAAATCTATATCTTCTGCAACAACATCTAAAACTTTAGGTTCAGGAATATTTATTATAATTTCATCATTAATTTTAACTTTGTAATTTTTGTTTACTGCCTTTGAATTTACTGTTATATTTTCTTCATTAATTAATTTCTGTATAGCACTTCTAGATAAATTCTCTAATTTACTAGATATATACGTATCAATTCTAATATTATTTTCTTCTACAATTAGGTTTACTTTATCCATCAATTTTGCTCTTTTCAAACTTATTAAATATAATCAACAATAGCAAAAGAATTGTACCTACTACAACACAGCAATCTGCCACATTGAACACTGGAAAATCATAAAACGAACCAAATTTAAAATCAATGAAGTCTACAACATATCCAAGTCTAAATCTATCAATAAAATTACCTATTGCACCACTAAGTATCAAAACTAATGCATATCGCGAACATTTTGTAATTTTTTTATTAAACAATATAACAGCTACAATAAAGCCTATAAGTAAAACCGTAGAAATAATAAAAAAAATTCTTTGATCTTGCAATATTCCAAAAGCTGCTCCTCTATTCTCTACATACTTAAATGATAAAAAACTTCCTAACACACTTATTGATGCAAAATCTTTAAGCGCTTTTACTGCCCAAAGCTTAGTTATTTGATCAATTACTAACGAAGCTAAAATAATCACTCCATAAATATAATGCATATTTTACAACTCCTCGATTAATGCGCTCGATATTTTAAAGCATTTTTCTAATGCTATTTTTTCAAATTCATTATATACCATTGTCGCTCTATCATCAGAAGTATCAGATATACATCTAATAGCCATAAAAGGTACCTTGTTTAAAAAGCAAACGTGAGCTATAGATGCACTTTCCATATCTGTACACATTGCATCAAAATTCTCTTTAATCCACTGTTTCTTAATATTAGTAGAAACAAATTCATCTCCTGAAACTATTCTTCCCACATAGTATGTCATATTATTATTTTCTGCTATTTTTGTTATTTTATCTAATATTTCTTTATTAGCTTTGAATATATAGTTTTCACCCATTCTAGGTATCTCTCCTAGTTTATATCCAAATCCTACTGCATTAACATCATGCTGCAATAAGTCAGTTGAAAAAACAACGTCAGCAATATTTAACTTTTCTGAAATAGCTCCCGCTATACCTGTGTTTACAACACAATCAACCTTAAATCTATCAATAAGAAGTTGTGTACAAATTGCTGAGTTAACCTTTCCTATACCTGAAACAACTACTACTATTTTTTTATCATTATGATTTATAATATTAAACTCAAAGTCTAAATGATTAACCTTCTCACTAGTTCCGTAATACTTAATTAAAGCAGCAACCTCTTCTTGCATTGCCCCTATTATTCCAATATTTTTCATTATTCCTCCATTATTTTCTAATATAATGCTTTATGTCAAGCTTTATTTTGCCGCTTTTTGTACTTCCAATTTCTTTTTCAATCATAAATCTACCAAATCTTCTAATAGAAATCAAATCCTTTTCACTTACTATAAATGTTGGTTTTTTAACAACTTCAAAGTTAATTTTTACATTTCCAGAACTAATTAAATCATTACATATATCTCTTGATTTATTAATTAGTGACTTTACTACATTATCAAGCCTCAGTGAGGTTACATTTATAATTATATTTTCATGATCTGACTCTTTATAGCTAATATCCTCTAATTCAATTTGTTTAATATCAATCTTATTATTTCCTACTTTATCTAGGTTATATATTATAACATCACTGATATCACTATTACAAATAATATCAGCAAATTCATCATGTACATAAATATCTCCAATTTTACTTCTGTCTATACCCAAGCTCATCAAAGACCCTAAATAATTATTGTGATCAAGGTCTTTAAATTTAGATTTATTGTAAAGTCTATATGCTGTAAAATATTCCTTTGCATCAACATCATCTTCGCTAATATAATCAGGAAATAAAATTAAACTTTTCCTTTCGCTATGTTCATACGTCGGGAAAAGTTTATAACTAATATCTTCATTATTTATTAAGGGTAAACAATAATTCAAAACATTATCATTTATAAAGTCTGAAGCGTAGTTAACATAGTTCTTGCTAACCAATTTAGCTTTGTCTACCACTTTTCTTACTAATAGCCTTGTTTCCTCGTCTTGAATATAATCATAATATTTATTAAAATCTTTCATAATATAAACCTAACTTAAAATATCGTCAATACGATACTTAATATAACTCTTAATAATAGAAATGCAAGTATTGGTGAAAAATCAAGCATTCCATTTCCTAATCCCAATCTACTTAATAAAGCCTTACATGGCAGCAGAACTGGATCAGTAATTTGATATATTATATCAGAGAATTTGCTAAATCTCAAACTAGGAATATACGAAATAAGTATCCTAACTAGTATTGCAAATTCAATAATTTCAATTAAAATGACTAAACCTTGTTTAATTGTGTAACTTATCATTAATTTCCTCTTTACTTTTTTTACTATTTATAGTTAAAATTTCTCTCAAATCTATCTTTTTCCATTCTCCCGTCAATTTGAACATTGATAGGTGCTATAACAAATATACCTTTTGACACTTTCTGTATACTTGCTTCTAATGCATAAACTGCACCCTTTATAAATTCAAATATTTGTCTTTGGTCTTCTAGTTCAAGATTTTCGATATTTAAAACTACTGCTTTTCTGTTTTTTAACTCATCTACAGCTCTTGTACAATCTTCATATTTTTCTGGTTCGCAAATAAATAATTTCATATCTGAATTAGAATGTACTTTAATTACATTGCCTTTTTTTGAATATGAATTGATATTTGGGTTTACTGGTTTTACTTCAGTCTTTGCGTCATTTTCATATTCATCTTCGTAACCATCTTCATCTTCTTCCATATCAGTTAATCCAATAAAGTCTTTCATTTTATTCATAAAACTCATTTATATCTCCTCCATGGTTTTTATCATTTATATACTCTACTGCCAAAAATAGCAGTTCCTATTCTAATTATATTAGCACCTTCCTCGATGGCTATTTCAAAATCATTAGTCATACCCATTGATAAATACTTCATTTCTACATTTTTATAGCTATGAGTTGATACTTTATCAAATAAGCATTTCATTTCTTTAAATACCCATCTAACATCTTCTTTGTTTTCACTAAATGGTGCAACTGTCATCAATCCAACCACTTTAATATTTTCTAAATTTTCTATTGAAATCAAGAAATCAAACAAATCTTCTTTTTTTAGCCCAAACTTACTATCCTCTTCACCAATATTCATTTCAATAAGTACTTCTGAAATCAAGTCATGTTGCTCAGATCTCTTATTAATTTCTTCAGCTAAAGATTTACTTTCAACTGAATGTATCAATTTAACTTTTCCAACAATATACTTAACCTTATTAGTTTGCAAATGACCTATAATGTGCCAATTTATATTGGAATTTGTAATTTGCTCATTTTTATTCCTAAATTCCTGAACTCTGTTTTCGCCTAAGTTTAATAGCCCAGCATCTACAGCTTGTAGAGCCTTTTCAAAATCAACTGTTTTTGTTACTGCTATAACAGTTATATCATCTAAAGTTTTATTAACCTTATTTGCAGCAAGTTCGACCTTTGCCAATACTTCTTTTACATTCTTTTGTATACCCATGATCACATCTCCTAATCAACGATTTCTCCTTCATATACCTTATCAACATCTAATACTACTTTATCAAATGTTTTTACAGTATTATAATAGGTATCTTCGATTTTTATTATGCCTCTTTTGCCATTAGAAATAATTTTCCCCTGTGAAACAATATAGTATTTATCGTCAGAACTTAATATTTCAACTGGTAAAAATTTAATTATGTTACTTATGTCCTTAATATATACACCAGTTAGTCCATCTCTTTCAACTACAGCTTCCTTTTGTATTATTATACCTTCATGCACATTAGTAATTAAATCTATATCTACAATTCTTTTATTGTAGATTTCGTAAAAAAAATCATTAAAGCTAATTACTAAAACAGAATTTTCACCATCAGTATTTATATTATTTATCCATCCGTAAATTTTTTCATTATCATTATTAAATCTTACGCTAGCATATGAGTTTTCCTTAAACAGCTTTGCTTCTTCATTGCTAACAACGCATACAACATAATAATAAAAATTATTAATTACCTTTACTAAATTATCACCACTATTAATATTTCTAATATGAAATGTATTCATTTCATCTGTAGTTAAATTTAATAATCTTTCAGGCATTATATCATCAACACTATTAAACTTCATAATATCCTCTAGCCCATCAAAGCAGTATGTGACAAAACCAGATTTTGGTGAATAAAAAGGAATTTTATTAGAATCTTTAGCTTTAACCAATTGAGCTCTTAAATTATTCAACTCAGTTTGGTTGTATGTAGAATATTTACTACCACTTCCACTGCCAATAGTAATTACTGATTTACCTCTATTTGCGATATTCTTAATCTCTTCATCAATTAACTTTATTTCATCATCAATCTGTTGTGAACTGTTAGCCGTTATAATGTCTGCAATATATAATCCTTTATATACTTTATCACCTTCATTATAATAATACTTTGATTCTCCAGAACATTTAGCTTTTAAAACTACCTCATCTTTTATAATAACACCTGAAGTTTTAATTACATCTTCTAATTTCCCTTGTTCTACTACTTTAATATCTATTATACTATTATACTTTTGAAATGCATATAATAGCAAGAAAACTATAGAAAATATTATAATACTATTTCTAAAAAATTTTTTCTTCCTTGACATTTTAAACACCACAAGTTTATTTTTTATTTGATTATATCATATTTATGGACAATTATGCAACATTTATATTATATGATTTTTACATATATGATGTAATATTAACTTAAATTTAGATTAATCAAATATTATATAAAAAAATACAGAAATATGCATGTATTATGCATATTTCTGTATTTTTTTCTTATTAAATGATAATAAATATTATGCTTCCACTTCCGTCGTTCACTATTTTTTCAATAGTTCTTTTGATTTTCCTTCTTGCATTTTCAGGCATAGCAGTCAGTTTTCCCTCTAACTGTTCCTCAACAAGGTCATACAATGTTTTACCAAATATTTCAGCTTTCCATATATTGTTAGGATTATCACTTGAACTATCACAAATATAGTTTATGAAATCCTCGCTCTGGTTTTTGCTTCCAATTATAGGAGATATCTCACTAGACAAATTAGCATTAATGATATGAAGCGAAGGTGCATTTGCTTTTATTTTTATACCATACCTGCCTCCTTCTTTGAACAATTGTGGCTTCTCAATAATCATATCATCAATATTAGGTGTTACATATCCATATCCTTTAGTTCTTGCTTCATTTAAAGCATCAGCAACTCTTTCATACTCTTTTTTAGACTTAGATAGCTCTTCAATCAATTTTAATATTTGATGCTCACCTTCAATTTCACATCCAGTAATATCACTTATAACCTTATAATACTGAGCATTGTCAACATCAATCTTAACATTAATACTTCCGTCTCCTAGCTCAATATCTTTAACAAAATATTCCTGAATAAAATCGTTGCCAGATGAAAAAATACTGTCCGCATCAAAATCACTAATTTTATAACAATTTTCTAAATCGTCTTTCAAAGAATTTATAAAGCTATTCTTCAAAGGATGTTCAATACTTAAACCATCAAACCATCTTGGTAAATCAATATTTATCTCTCTTATAGGAAATTCATACAAAACCTTGTTGATTAAATTATCAACATCACTTGTTTGCAAATTCAAGCAATCAATTACTTGCACTGGCGCATTGTACTTTTCCTTTAGCTGTTTAGCTAATTCTACAGTATTTTCATTATGTGGATTAGTTGAGTTTAAAATAATTACAAATGGCTTATCAATTTCTTTAAGTTCTTTAACTACTCTTTCTTCTGCCATTATATAATTATCTCTGTTTATTTCTGTTATACTTCCATCTGTTGTAACTAATATTCCAATTGTCGAATGTTCATTAATTACCTTTTTTGTTCCTATTTCTGCAGCTTCTGTAAATGGGATTTGTTGATCACTCCATGGAGTACTTACAAACCTAGGTTGCTCATTTTCAATGTGTCCTAATGCTCCAGGAATCATATAGCCTACGCAGTCAATTAATCTCAAATATGTATTTACGTTATCATTTAACGCAACCCTAACTGCACTACTTGGAACAAATTTGGGTTCAGTTGTTGTAATAGTCTTACCTGTACCACTTTGAGGCATTTCATCTCTAGCTCTTTCACGAACATATTCATCCTCAATGTTTGGTATCATCATTATCTCTGAAAATTTTCTTATAAAAGTTGATTTTCCTGTTCTTACCGGGCCGACAACACCCATATAAATTTCACCTTTGGTTCTCTTAGCAATATCTTGATATATATCTATATTTGTAATAGTAACCCCCCCTAAAATAATATACAATTAACTATATGCGTAGGATTTAATTTTATGACGTATTATCTTATTCGTATTTACCTTTCTATTACATTTTATTGCTACTATCAAAATTTATTCATCTTTTTTATCTCTTAGCATTAATTTTATAACTGTTTTCTTTACATCTTCATTACATTCAAGTATCGAATGCATAGCTTCTACTATAGGCATACTAATACTGTTTTGCTTAGCTAATTCATAAGCTGCATATGTTGTAGTTATACCTTCTACAACCATTCCTACCTTTTTTATGGCTTCACTCTTTGTATAGCCTTGCCCTATCAAATATCCTGCATTTCTATTTCTACTATGCTTACTAGTACATGTAGCAATTAAATCTCCTATACCTGATAAACCACCAAATGTTGCTATATCAGCTCCTAGACTTTCTCCTAACCTAGTTATTTCTACAATACCTCTTGTCATAAGTGCAGCTTTTGCATTGTCACCATACCCAACACCATCTGAAATACCTGCACCTAATGCTATTATATTTTTAAGTGCTCCACCTAATTCAACGCCACGAACATCTTTGTTAGTATATACTCTTAAATAAGTAGTCATAAATAAATCTTGTACAATCTTTGCAACCTCTAAATCATCGCAAGCAACTGTAATTGCAGTAGGCAACATCAATACAACCTCCTCAGCATGAGATGGTCCTGATAAAGCACAGTATTTTATATCTTTACACTCACTAGCCATAATTTCTGAAATTAAACAATGTGTATTCAGTTCTATACCTTTAGCTGAGTTTATAACTATTTTATTTGCCATATACTCTTTTGGTATTTTTTTTAATACTTCTCTAATCTTTTGAGTAGGTATAGCGTTCAAAATTATTTCACTATTTTTTATGACATCATCCAAATCATTTGAAAAATACAAATCATTAGGCAAAATTACATTAGGAAGATATTTCTTATTTATTTTAGTCTTTCTAACGTCCTCACATTGAGCCTTATCTCTTAACCAGACTTTAACTTCATGTCCATTTTCACACAATACTTTTGCAAGTGCTGTTCCCCAGCTACCTCCACCTACCACACCAATTTTTTTCATAATATTATCCTTTCTACATATTAAAATAAATCAGTTTACAAAGTATATGCAAACTGATTATTGTTAATTATAATTTTCTTTCTTCTTTTTTTATCAGTCTCTTAATATTACCCCTATGTTTAAATAAACACATTAGAGTGTATGTAATAACAAATAAAAATAATTTAACATCAAATGGTCTAACAAATAATAAAACAGCCAATGGTGTAAGAATTACGCCAATCAACGAACCCAAAGACACTATTCTTGTAAAGTAAGCAATTGAAATACCTATAATGAAACATATCAAAGTTATAAACGGCAAAGCAACAAACATTGTACCAATAGTTGTTGCTACACCTTTTCCACCTTTAAATTTCATAAATACAGGCCAGTTATGCCCTACTATTACCATAATAGAAGCAATATAAAGTCCATCGACGCCCGCAACACTTTTCCCAATAAGTGCTGCACATACTCCTTTTAACATATCACCTATAAAAGTTAATATACCAAACTTCGCTCCAAATGCTCTAATAGCATTTGTTGCACCAGCATTTCCGCTTCCATAATCTCTTACATCCTTTTTAAAGAATATTTTACCTATTATTAGCGAAAAAGATATATTTCCCAATAAATATGCTAATAGAGATACAAGAAATAATTTCAAAGTTATTCACCTCTATTTTTAAAATCTATTACTATAGGATTACCATTGTAAACAAAATTTTCTCTAATTTTATTTTCTATATATCTAACATAACTAAAGTGTACAATTGAGCTATCATTACAAAATACAACAAATCTTGGTGGTGCTACACTAACTTGAGTCGCATAAAGTATTTTAAGCCTTTTACCTTTAACTGTACGCGGTTGATTCATAAGAACAGCTTCAGTTATTATATCGTTTAAAACACCTGTAGTAACTCTAAGATTTCTATAATTCATTACTTCTTCTATTGTTTCCATAACCTTATTTGTTCTTTGTCCTGTAAGTGCAGATATAGTCAATATTGGAGCATAGCTTAAGTAAGCCAATTTATTTCTAACCTCTTCAATATATTTTTTGAATGACTTAACTTCCTTGTCAATCAAATCCCACTTATTTACAACTATTATCATTCCTTTACCATTTTCATGTGCATAACCAGCTATTCTTGCATCTTGCTCTGTTACACCATCAACAGCATCAATCATCAATAGACAAACATCCGCTCTTTCAACGGAAGTATAAGATCTAACAACACTATACTTCTCAATATTTTCAGATATTTTACTTTTTTTTCTAATACCTGCAGTATCTATCAATGTATATTTTTTGCCATTCTTTTCAAATTCCGTATCAATAGCATCTCTAGTAGTTCCAGGAACGTTACTAACAATAACTCTATCTGAACCAACTAGTCTATTTATAAGTGAAGACTTTCCTGCATTAGGCTTTCCTATAACAGCTATTTTTGTTACATTTTCTTCTTCTGCAGTATCACTATCATCGCTAAATTTAGATATAACTATATCTAATAAATCTCCTAGTCCAAGTGCTTCAGCACTTGAAATTGCAATTGGATCACCTAAGCCTAAATTATAAAACTCATACATATTTTCTTCATCAACAAATTTATCTATTTTATTACAAATCAAAATTATTTCTTTATTTGATTTTCTTAACATTTGTGCTACTTCTTTGTCAGAAGCCGTAAGACCTTCCTTACCATCAACCATAAACAATATTACATCTGCCATGTCTATTGCTATTTCAGCTTGCTTACGCATCTGTACAAATATCGTATCTGTTGTATTTGGTTCTATACCGCCTGTATCTATCAAAGTAAAATAATTATCTAGCCATTCACATTCGGCATAAATTCTATCTCTTGTTACACCTGGCGTATCTTCAGTTATAGCTATTCTTTTTCCAGCTAATCTGTTAAAAAGTGTAGACTTTCCAACATTTGGTCTACCTACTATTGTTACTATTGGTCTTCCCATCATTTTCCTCCTTGTCATGCTTTATTAGTAAATCAACAAATTTGTTGCCATTTACATCACAAATATATACATTAACATTTAATTTATTTTCTAAATCCTTGATTTCCACATCATCAAGAAAGATATCTCCTTCATGTTCAACCATTACTCTAGGAATGATTAAATTTTTACATTTTTTTCCTTTGAGTTGATTGATTATATCTTTACCAGTAACAAGTCCTGCTACTGTGATATACTGTCCAAAACATTCATTATTTATTTTTTCAACACTTATATTAATTCCTGTTTTTTTAGATATTCTTTGACTTAAGTCGCACATTAAGCCGTATGCAGCTACTCCAGTAACAATTGTAAATTCATTAGTACCTTTTGACATGTATTTAGAATGTCTTAAACTGCTTTCAATTTCTTTTTCAAACAATCTATAAATCCCTATACCGTTCTCTATCTGATCAAATTCTTCATAATTTTCATATCGTGGGAAATCACCTTCACCAAGCACATAAAATTCGTCTGCAATAAATACAAACCTAGTACCAACCTGTTTATAAAGTTTATTTTGCAAAGTCTCAATTTGATCAATTAGCTCCAATGAACTACTCTTTTCAAATCTTTCAAGTTTATATAACTTATCCCTGTAATTTGTTAATCCAACAGGAACAACTGCAGCACTTCTGACGTTTGGATAAAGTGTAACTAAATCATTTATTGTTTTGTTTAATACTTCTTTGTCATTGATGCCCTTGCATAAAACTATTTGACAGTCAACTGTAATTCCACCATCTGTCAATTTTTTAAGATATATCATTACATCTTTACTTTTATTGTTACCTAGCATTTCATTTCTCAAAGAAAGATCAGTAGCGTGTACTGAAACTTTTATTGGGCTTATTTTATATTTTATAATTCTATTTATTTCTTCATCCGATAGGTTTGTTAATGTAATAAAATTACCATATAAAAAAGATAACCTTGTATCATCATCCTTTACATACAATGTTTTTCTCATACCTCTTGGCATTTGGTCTACAAAACAAAATATACAATGATTTGAACATACTTTAATATTATCCATCAATGGATTTTGAAATATTATGCCTAAATCTTCATCATAATCCTTTTCTATTTCAAGCTCCCAAATTTCATCGTTTGGTTTTTTTATTTCTAAAACAATTTCGTCATCTGAAATTTGATACTTATAATCTATATAGTCCTTTATTTTTTCACCGTTAACGCTAAGCAATTCATCTCCTGCTTCTATTTCAAGCTCTTCGGCAATGCTGTTTTTTAATACTTTTACTATTTTATTTATTATCATATTATTCTCCGACACTTTATCTAGTAGATTATACCACACAGATGTTCATATCTCAATTATTATTTTAATTTGATTTTACTATTTATATTATTTGTGATATTATTTGTATATATACATATACTTATTTATAAATTGGAGGTTGAAATGAAGTTTAATGAGTACAAATATCAAAGACCAAATATTGATGAAGTAAAATCTAACTTTGAAATCTTAATTAAAGAATTTAATGCTGCTAGTTCTGCTCAACAACAAGAAAATTTAATTGAAAAAATAATTAAGATACAAAACGATGTAGAAACAATGTTTTCCATTGCTATGGTAAGACATTCTATAAATGTTGCTGATGAATTCTACGACAAAGAAAATGATTATATTGATGAAGCCAACCCAGTATTTCAAGGAATTACTGTAGAATACTATAAAGCATTAATAAATTCAAAATTCAGATCAAAACTTGAAAACAAATTTGGTAAACAGCTATTTACGCTTGCTGAAATGAATATAAAAACATTTTCTGATGAAGTTTTACCTGATTTACAAGAAGAGAACAAGCTTTCTAGTCAATATGACAAGCTAATTGCTTCTGCAAAATTAAATTTCAAAGGTGAAATAAGGAACTTATCACAAATGGGTCCATTTATGCAAAGCAAAGATAGACAAATTAGAAAAGAAGCGAATGCTAAATATTATTCATTCTTTTCAGAAAATGAAGCTAAATTTGATGAAATATACGATAAGTTAGTAAAAGTAAGAACAACTATTGCTAAAAAATTAGGCTTTAAAAATTTTGTAGAACTTGGATATTTAAGAATGGATCGTTCAGAATATGGTCCTAAAGATGTTAAATGCTATAGAGACCAAGTTAAGAAATATGTAGTACCTGTAACAGAAGAATTGAAAAGAAGACAAGCCAACAGACTAGGTATTAAAGACTTTAAATTCTACGATGCTCCAATATCATCGAATAAAGGTAATGCAATGCCTAAAGGTGATAAAGACTGGATGGTTGATAAAGCTAAGAAAATGTATTGTGAGCTTTCACCAGAAACTAATGAATTCTTTAAATTTATGACTGATAGTGAACTTTTAGACTTGGAGACTAAGAAAAACAAGCAATCTGGTGGTTATTGTACAGGTTTTCCTAATTTTAAAGCACCTTTTATATTTTCAAATTTTAATGGGACTTCAGCAGATGTTAATGTTTTGACTCATGAAGCAGGTCATGCTTTTCAGGCATATGAAAGTAGAGATATCGAAATACCTGAATATGGTTCACCTACATTAGAAGCATGTGAAATTCATTCTATGAGTATGGAATTTATCACTTGGCCATGGATGAACCTATTTTTTGAAGAACAAGCTGATAAATATAAATTTGAACATTTAGCAGATAGCTTAGTATTTATTCCTTATGGAGTTACAGTTGATGAATTCCAACATTTTGTATATGAAAATCCTGAGGCAACTCCTACTGAAAGAAAAGCTAAGTGGAGAGAAATCGAAAAAGCTTATCTTCCAAGCTTAGATTATGACAACAATGATTTTCTTGAAAGAGGTGGAAGATGGTTTAAACAAGGTCATATATTCCAAGTTCCTTTCTATTATATAGATTATACTCTTGCTCAGGTTTGTGCATTTCAATATTGGATTAAATTTAATGAAAACAGAGAAACAGCATGGCAAGATTATTTAAGACTTTGCAAAGCCGGTGGAAGTAAACCTTTTCTACAGTTACTTAATGTAGGAAATTTAGAAAGTCCTTTTAAAAATGGAACATTAGAAAAAATTGTACCACATATCAAACAGTGGTTGGATAGTGTAGATGATTCAATAATATAATAAAAAATTAAGCCATATATTTTAGCAATAATATATGGCTTTTATATTAATTAAATAATTTCTTTAATCTCACTAGATGTATTTTCTGATGGTGATTCACCACTTTCAATTAATATTTGCTGTAATTGCTTATTTTTAACTAAAAAAAGCAGTGGTATAATAGTAATTAAAAATCCTATAGATGCTAACATTGATATTGAAAATATCTCAGCTAAAATGCCATACATAACTGTTGAAAGTGCCATTCCACCCATACTACTTGCAGTTAAAAATCCCAAAATTGCTGCTCTTTTATCATTTGGAATTAATAGCATAAAACTTGCATTTAGTAACATGTTTGCTAATGTGTTTAAGAAAATACCAATTAGAAAAATCACTGCTAAAGCTATAAAACTATGCAATGTAAATCCAATTGCAAATAGAATAGATGATATAATAAATCCCAAATATAAGTATGTAGGTCTTTTTTTGCTTGGTATTTTATATATTGAAACAAATAATGCTCCAAGTAGTCCTCCAATAGATATAATTGACATTAATAACCCATACTGTTCTAATGAGAAACCTTTTTCAGTAGTAACAAGCAATATTAGTCCAAAAATACCTCCTGCAAAAAAATTGATAAATATTGCCAAACAAAATAGTGCATTAAGACCTTTAATTGATAGCATTGATTTAAATCCTATTTTCAAATCTTGTAGGATAATTTTAAAATTAATTTTAGTTCCTTGTTTCGGAGTTTTAGGAACACAAACAAAATATTCAGATAATGCACTTATTAAAAAAGATATACCATTGAATACAATAAGTTGACCTATACCTACATAAACTAGTAAATATCCACTTATTCCTTTACTAATTAAATCAACAACATTCAAAGCACTTGAAACAATTGAATTTGCTTGAACAAAATCTTTTCTTGGAACTATATCAACCAATATAGTAGTAGCTGCTGGTCTAAATAAAACATTTGATAAAGATATTATTACTGTCATAACAACTAAAAAACCTATATTAAGTCTATCATTTAAACACAAAATACCTAATATAATCATAATAACACCACGCAAAAAATCCATACCAACAACAACTATTTTTCTATTAATTCTATCTACTAAAGCTCCTGAAATTGGACTTAAAAACATTGTTACAAATAGCCCAATAGAAGTAAAAATACCCATCATTGACTCTGAACCCGTGCTATGATAAACAAAGTAACCTATAGCAATGCTATATAATATATCTCCAAACGCTGAAATAAAATTTCCTTGTAACATCAAAACAAAATTCTTATTCATTAATTTTTTTGGTTCCATTCATTCCTCCATTAAATTTAGTTGAGAATATTTTACATTGTATCACATTTTTCTATTTATGTAAATTAATATATTATAATTATAATTATGGGTATTTGGTTAGAAAAATTTCTCTTGTTTACATTTACATATGTTTGTTATAATATATAAGAAGTGAGATTTATGGAGGAATAAAATGGAACAAGGAAATAAATTAGCGTTATCTAAACTTAAGTTATTATATATATTTAATTACTTTAGCGTACCATTGACAAATACTGAAGTAACGAATTTTGTATTAGAAAATAATTTTATGGATTATTTTTTATTACAACAAATTTTTACAAATCTATATGAATCTAAATTTATTGAATTATACATTAAAAACGGACATGAGTATTATTATTTAACCGATGAAGGAATTAATGCAATAAATATGTTTGAAAATATTTTACCTAATTATTTTATAGAGGAAGTAAAAAGTAAATTTGATAAGGCACAAAAAAACCTGAAAAAGAAAAGTGAACTATTCGGTCACTACTATAAAAAAAGCGAATCTGAATATATAGTTTCTTTTCAAGTTCTTGAAAATCGTACTGCTATATTTAATTTAAGTATGAACGTTCCCACAGAGGATTTAGCAAAATCCATATGCCAAAAATGGAATTTAGACTCTGATAATATATTTAGGAACATATTAAAAATACTTACATCAGATTTACCAAAAGAAGATAATTAAACAATTTTTATATACAATGGTTGAAAATCAAAATATATAGTATTTATTTTTTCATAAGTTATCTTATCAATTAGTGTTACACTGCTTTTATTTGAATTTGCAATATATATATACTTATTATCAACAGATACATCTTCTAAGTACCCCTTTAGATGTATCTGTTTTATTATTTCCCCTGTATTTATATCAATAATGTATAAACGTCCTTTTTCTATTGATAAAACCATTAATCTATTATTATCCTTATCTATAATAAAATTATTAGTTATTTCCTCAATAAAGAATGTCTTATCTGTAACACCTGTCTCTAAGTTAATTATATTTATTTCAGATTGCATATTTTCATTAACTAAATATGATAATACATACAATCTATTTTCATCTATAATTAAATGCATAGGTTTACCATTTATATAGTAATATTTTTTATTATAGTTAGTAATATCGTACTCTAAGATACAGTTTTCCTCATAGCACGACACGTATATTTTATTATCATTATTTGAAATAATATCATGTGGTTTCATACAGACTTTTATTATTCCTGTTTGTGTACAACTATCAGCATCAACTATTGATACACTATCTGATTCGAAATTAGTGATATATATATTATCTAAATATTTGCATAAGTGTCTTGGATCCTTACCAGTACAACACTCACAATAACTATTTGTATACAAATTACATCTTATCATAACACTATTAAATGAATCTAGAATATACAATATATTATTTGATATTATACAACTATGAAGCATTATTGAGCTGCTTTTTAATATTTGAAATTTTTTATCTACTTTAATATTACCCTTATTATTAACTTTAATTTCTACTATGTTAATTACGTTATTTTCACTACCAATTATAATAAGATTTTTATTATTCATATATACACTCCTACTAGTATACCTATAACTATAAATCACACAAAGTATTCATCATTAATCCCTTGTGTGAATTATAGTTAAATATAAATCATTTACTACTTAACAGGTGTAACCTCAGCTGGCAAACATATCTTTAAACCTACTTCTGAAAAATCTGCGGGTGTTAAGTTAGGGTTATATGTTAACAAATCATCTGTAGAAACCTTTGCCTTTTCTGATATTATTATTAAATTGTCCCCTTCTTCAATTATATATGTTCTTTCTGATGGACAATCTTCGTATGCCATAAATGGTGGTATGCATAATTCCATACCAACTGTTATGTTATATGGATTTAAATTTTCATTTGTTGCTTTTAAATTTACTAATGAAATATTAAATTTTGTAAGTATTGTTGTTAAAGTATCTCCTTCTTCAACTGTGTATATCTTTCCATAAGTGCATTTTGATTCTGGTATAGGAATACAAATTACTTGCCCTGTTTGCAAATTATATGGATTTACATTTTTGTTAGCATTAAGCATTTCAAATAATGTTATATTATATTTTTTAGCTAAATTGTAAAATGTATCTCCATTTTTAATAGTATATTTCATATTTCCATTACAATTAATTTCTCCATTATTAGGTGATACAGGTTTTTGTACTGGAGGTACTATTGGTGTTTCTAGCTTTTGAACAGGAGGTGCTATTGGTGTTGTTGGCTTATCTGAATCAGGGCTCATTTTTGTTGGTGATATGACTGGTTTTTTAGGTACATTAAAATATGGATATTTTGTTTTTTGTGGTTTAATTGATTTTTTAAGCATACAATCCTCTGGGTACATTGGTTTTGCTGGCATTATTGGTTTCTTAGGCATACAATCCTCTGGATATATAGGCTTTGTTGGCATTATTGGTTTTTCTGGCATACAATCCTCTGGATACATAGGCTTTGTTGGTGCTATTTCCTTTTCAGGTACAGGTTTTTCCGTAGGAACGCACATTGCTCCCCCTGGTTTTAATAGCTTCGTATTTAATTCTGGATTTAACTCTAGTAAAACTTCAATAGATGTTTTGTTTTTTGAAGCAATTCTAAATAAAGTATCTCCAGGTTTGACTATATAAGTAATAGCGTTTTTAGGACATCTTCTAATTGTTTTATTGTTGCTCATATTTAAACTATCACCTCTAATTAAATTTATTATTTATTCTATTCATAATATACTAAAGGGTGATAAAATAAAAAACAACTTAGTTTCCTAAATTGTTATTTTACTTCATCAGCACCTCTTCTTGCAAGTTCATCAGCCATTTCATTATAAGTGTCACCAGCATGACCTTTTACCTTAATTATATTAAAAATTTTCAATGACTCTATCTGTAACAATAATTTTTCCCACAACTGTTTGTTTTCAACAGGTGTTTTTTTTGATGTTTTCCACCCGTTTTTTCTCCAATTTACATACCATTTATTGTTTATACAATTAACTATGTACGCAGAATCTGAATACACCTCAACTGGTATATCCTTTCTTTTAAGCATTTCCAATGCCTTTATTATAGCTGTTAGCTCCATCACATTATTTGTTGTATTTATTTCTCCTCCATAAACCTTTTTAACATTGTCTTTATAAATTAGTACAGCTCCATATCCGCCGAAGTTCTTTTCAGACTGATTATTAGAACAAGCACCATCTGAGTATATTATTATTTTATCCATTTCAACTCCTAAATAAATTGCTGCCTAAAATCGGCAGCAATTCTTTATTATTTTTAATTTTCGCAACATCCGCCAAAGAAATTTCCAAGTCCTCCACTGCAACAACAAAAAATAACTATAAGTACAATTATGATACCCCATCCTCCAAAGCCACCAGAGAATAGTCCTCCAAATGGTCCACAGCCTCCGCCGCATCCACCATTGTAGCAATTACTATTAATATCTGACATCATATCACCTCTTTATATTTCTTATATCAATATATGAATACGAAATATAATTGTGCTAGTACTGTTAAAGTTTTTTTGTTAGTCACATTTTATTAATTTTTATTGGTTTATTTTATTTCTACAGTTTTCATTACCGTATCCATTAAACTATCAATATCAAGATTTTTCTCTTCCTCTATTATTGCTTCTAATTTTGGTTTTGTTACAGGATGTTTAGGAGCAAATATTTGACAACAATCTTCATAAGGAAGAATTGAAGTTTCAAAAGTACCAATATGCTTTGATATTTCTACAATTTCTGTTTTATCCATACCAATGACCGGCTTAACAATTGGAACATCAACAGCATTTTCTATAACACACATTGACTCAATTGTCTGGCTAGCTACCTGTCCTAAACTTTCTCCAGTTATAAGTATACTAATATCATTTTGTCTTGCTATTTTTTCAGCAAATCTCATCATAAATCTTCTTGCCAATATTGTAGTATCTCTTTCATCACAATTTTCCTTTATTGCTTTATGAACTTCTACCATGTTAGCACTATGAAGTCTTATTTTACCGCAATATTGCTCTAATAATTCTGCTAATTTTTTCACCTTCTCATTTGCTCTTTCACTAGAGAAAGGATATGTGTGAAAATATAAAGCTTCAATTTTCACACCTCTTTTTGCCATCATATAAGCAGCTACCGGGCTATCTATACCACCCGATAAAAGCAATAAACCTTTACCATTAGTTCCAATAGGTAATCCACCAGCAGTTTTAATTCTTTCAGAATATATATAACATTCTGTTTTAATATCAACATATACAAATATATCTGGATTATGAACGTCTACAGTTACCTGACTAAAGTTATCAAGAATTACGCCACCTAATCTTCTGTTTATTTCTAATGATTTTAAAGGGAATTCCTTATCTGTTCTATTAGTTTGAATTTTAAAAGTCTTAATATTATTATTTTTCAAAAGATAATCAAAGAGTTTTACTATTTTTTCTTCTATACTATCAATATTCTTTTCAACCTTTATACAAGGACTTAATAATACAATACCAAAAACTTTTTTAACTTTCTCAACCATTGGATCAAAGTCCTCAGGGCTAGCTGGTTCTAAATATACCTTACCTTGGTCTTTATAAATTTTAACATTTTTAAACTCACTTACATTCTGTTTTATCCTATCTACAAGCATTTTTTCAAAATATCCTCTATTCTTTCCCTTAAGAGCTATTTCTCCCATACTTACAGCAATTAAATTGTACATATATAAATTCCTTTCAAAATTATTTCATTATTTTTCTAATATCTTCTACACTATCTTTAATTTTTTCAACTGCATAAACAACCTCATACAATGAATTAAAGTATCCAAAGCTAAATCTAATTGTTCCATCAATAAATTTATCACTTAAGCAAATTGCTTTTAATGTAGCACTTACTGTATTGTGATTAGTAGAACAAGCAGAACCTGTTGAAACAAATATATTGTAATTTTCTAAATAGTGTAGTAACACCTCAGCCTTAATACAATTAAAAGATACACTCAGTATATGTGGTGCACAGTTTTTATCCAAAGTACTATTTATTTTTATATCATCAATATTTTCTAAAAGTTTTTTAGCAAATTCATCTCTAATTTTTCTTATTTTATCATTAATACCATTGAAATCATCATATATTAGCTCGCAAGCCTTGCCAAATCCTACAATTGCAGGTGTGTTTTCTGTTCCTGGTCTAATATCCTTCTCTTGTCCTCCACCGAACATTAGAGCATCAATATTCGATTTTTCTTTAATATATAATCCTCCTACTCCCTTAGGTCCATGTATTTTATGGCTACTAAAAGACATAGAATCAATACCTAATTTTTTTACATCTATTCTTACTTTGCCGAAGGCTTGTATTGCATCCAAATGTATTTTTACATTTTTGTTTTTCGATTTTGCATATTTAACTATCTCATTTATTGGTTGAATGGTTCCAATTTCATTATTAACATATATTATAGAAATTAGTCCTGTATTTTCATCTATATTCTTTATTAATTCTTCTTTAGTTACAAAACCATATTCATCCGTCTTAAGAAACCTAACCTCAAAACCTTTTTTCTCATAATTTTTAAAAACATTGCTAATAGAAGCATGTTCAATACTTGTTGTTACAATATTGGTAGCCTTTTTTGTTAACTTTGATACAAAACCATTAATAGCAATATTGTTAGATTCCGTTCCCCCACTTGTAAAAAAGATTTCACTTTCATCTGCATTAATCAATCTAAAAACTGCTTTTCGAGCTACTACTAACTTTCTTTCAATATTTAACCCCATTCGATGTAAAGATGAGGGGTTACCATAATCTATATTATAAACATCCAATATTTCATGTAAAACTTCTTCTCTAACTTTTGTTGTTGCACTATTATCTAAATAGATTTCCATTTTATCCTCTCAAACGCCAGAATTTCACTAAATTTAATTATACACTATAACAAAGTTATTTACAAAATTATTTTTCCAAAATAATTTTTAATTATTATAAAAAAACTATTGCAAAGAGTGTCGAAATTTGCTAGAATGTACTTAGGTTATCCCCCCGATAACCTAATATATTCCCAATACCCCTTTTATGCATATTAATGCTTCACAAAAACGGCCCCGAGGTCGTTTTTGTGCTTTATAGAACTTTATAGTAAACTTTCATACTTTATCATCAATTTTTCAACTACCTTATTTTTACTTGAATTAAATATAATATCATCTATTGAATTTATTGGCAGTACATTATTTGATGTACCAGTTATAAAAACAGCATCAAAACTATTTAACTCTTGTACAGATATTTTTCTTTTAACTATACCAAAACCTAATTCTTTTGCAATTTCAATCACTTTATCCCTTGTAACCCCTAGCAATACATCTGAATCTATAGCTGTAATCAGGTTACTATCCTTAACAAAGAAAACATTTGATTTACTTCCCTCGCTTATTGTTTTATCCATATTAACAAGTATTGCTTCAAATGCCTTATCCTTTTTTAGCACCTCATCTATTTCTTCCCTATATGTTTTTGTATTTTTTTTAATATTTGGATTTTTTCTTTCTTTTACTATAGTTACTGTATGTATACCATCTTCATAGTAACTTTTGTCCGGATAAAAGCTTTTTATGAAATACATTAGCAAAATTTGCTTTTCATTAATATCAAAAGTCACCCTAATATTGCAATTTTCAAAATCATTGTTATTTATTAAAAGCTCAATATATTGTTTGAATTGTTCATATTCTATATTATAGGTTATATTTGAAAGCTTTATACTATTTATTAATCTACTAAAATGTTCCTTCAAAAATGTTGGTCTTCTATTAATAACTCTAATGACTTCATAAATCCTTGTTGAGTCGTTTTCTAATATTTCATATGTTTTCGACTTATCTATTATTCTACCATTTAAGACATTCTTCTCTGATACTATGTTTATCATTATATTTTCTCCTTCTTTCCAAAATTGTTTTAGTGTATTTATTAACTGGATATTATTATATATAACATTATATTCTCTCCAATGGTTTGGAAATAATGATGTGTATGTTCTACTTAATAGCCTAGAATCTATCAATAAGGTCATAC
Source organism: Sedimentibacter sp. zth1 (assembly GCF_017352195.1). Taxonomy (NCBI): domain Bacteria; kingdom Bacillati; phylum Bacillota; class Tissierellia; genus Sedimentibacter; species Sedimentibacter sp. zth1. Next base: position 1,103,829 of record NZ_CP071445.1, read on the forward strand.
CTAAATCATCTTCAGTTCTAATAACTCTACCTACTGATTGCAATACTTTATTAAATCCTGGAAATTTATATGCAAAATCATACCCGCTATCATATTTTTCATTAAAAAAACTTTTTATAATATTTCTTTCGAATGATATTTGTGGAATACCAGTTCCAATAACAATTGTTCCAATCAATTTATTTAATGGTAAATTTACTCCTTCAGAAAATACTCCTCCAACAACTGTAAACAATATAACGTTATTTTCATTATCAAATTTATTTAATATCTCATATTGTTCATTTTCCTTAAGTGTTGACATGTTAACAACTAACTCATCATTAAATATACTTTCATAAACTTCCAGTACTTTGCTTAGATAAGAATAAGATGGGAAAAAAACTATATAGTTGCCTTTTTTTATACTTACTACAGTATTAATATACTCACATATTTTTTTTATATTTAAATCTCTAATTGAATATTTCATAGACAAATTTCCTGTTATCATCAACTTCAGATTATTAATATCAAATGGTGAATTTAAGGATATTAGCTTATCTTCATCTTCATTTCCTCCAAGTATTTTTCTATAATACTTAAGAGGAGTCAATGTTGCTGAGAAAAAAATTGAAGAATAAGTATTCTTTAATATACTTCTTAAAATTTCAGATGTATTTATTAAAAATATTTTAATTTTGAATCCTTTTTCTTTACTAATATAGTAACAATAGTTTTCATCATAAAACTCAGATAATTTAATAAAAAACTTACACTTAAAATATAAATCCTCAAGTTTTTCATTATTATAACCTTCTTTATCGTTAACCCATTTTTCTAGCTTTGAAACAACCTTCCTACACGCTTTTAAAAAATCATCAGGTTCTGCATCTATAATCATATTTTTTTCTTCTGACATCAATTTTTTCAACTTAACAAACTCTGAATTAATATTTCTAATTGCTTTTTTTATATTTTTATCTATAAAATCTAAACCTTTAATTTCTTTGTAAATATCATAAATTTCTTCCTTAACTAACTCACAGCTATACATATTTCTTGTTCTATCTTCAAGATTATGTGCCTCATCTACCAATAAAATATCATTAGAATTATCTAAAAAATCCTCTCTTTGAAATGCAACTCTAGGGTCAAAGTAATAATTATAATCACAAATAACTATATCTGATACATAGCTCAATTCCAAATTTAATTCAAATGGACAAATAGTGTACTTTTTAGCCAATTGCTCTATATATTCTCGATTATATAAGTATTCAGTTTTCAAAGAATTTATTAGCACTTCGTTTATTTTGTTAAAATATCCCTTTGCATAAGGACAAACTTCTGCATCACATTTAAATGTATCATTACAACATATTTTTTCTTTTGCTGTTATTATAGTAGCTCTAACTTTAAGTCCATTTTGTTGTAATTTTTTTATGGTTTCTTCAGCTATTTGCTTAGTAGATGATTTAGATGTTAAATAATAAATTTTCGAATTACCAACTTTATTTAAAGCTTTAATTGCAGGAAAAAGTACTGATATAGTTTTTCCTATACCTGTAGGCGCTTGAACAAATAACTTCTTTTTATTTTTAATTGTTTGATATACAGCAATTAACAAATCTCTTTGACCTTCTCTATATTTTCCAAAAGGGAATACTATATTTTCAACTGATATTCTTTTATTTATAATGTGCTCTACGTTTAATTTAGCCCAATCAAGATATTTATCAATTAGATTATAGAAAAGACTTTCTAATTGTTTAAATGTGTAATCAGAAGATATAGTTTTAATTTCTTCTGTATCAATATTGCAATATCTTACTTGTACTGTAGCATTTGTAACATTCTCTAAATAGCAATAAAAATATGCATAACATAATGCCTGTGAAGAATGAGCTAGATTATAATCCTTATCTATTACAGATAAGTCTGTATATGTAGATTTTATTTCATCAATTGTTATCTTATCATCTTCGGCTATAATACCATCTGCTCTACCTTCAATTACAAAATCTATATTACAATACGTAAAACTATGAATAAGATAATATTCTTTATGATAATTCGAATCCATTTGAGACTGCAATAGTTTGTGTATTCTAGTACCTTCTAAAGCTCTATCCACACTTGGTTTATTTGTTGTTAAATCACCACTTTTATATACATATGCTACTAATTCTCTAACTGAAAGCTTTACATTTGCCATATTATTCTCTCCAAATAAAAAACACTATATCTTATAGTGTTTATTATATCAATATTATTTTATAAATCAATCAAATATTTTATTTTATATATTTTACGCAAAGGACAATATTATTGTCAATCACACATCTATCCATCAAACCATTAACTAATATTAAGCCTCTGCCATTTTCAGTAAAATTGGAATCATTTAAATTTTCTTCATAACAAAAGCCATCGCCTTCATCAGTAACACATACTTTTATAAATGTATCTTCTACTACAAGAACAATATCAATATTTTTGTTTATATCATATTTATTTCCATGCTGAATACTATTAATAATTAGTTCACTAAGTACTAGTCTAATATTAAATAGCTGTTCATCCTCTAAGTTGTTTTTGATACTTAACAATATTTCTTTAACAACTTCATTCACAATATTGATATCACTTTTAATACTTTTTCGTATTTTCTGATACACATCAACACTTCCTTTCAGTCTGTGTTTATATACCCAACTTTATTAAAAATAATCATATTTATATTAATTAGCAACTATTAAATTTTCGATTAAGTCCCAACATTTATCTACATTTAATTTTTGTGAAGCGGAAAATGTTATAATTAAATTTCTGTCTTCTATCTCTAAAGTCTTTTTGATTACTGAAATATATTTTTCTCTTTGACCTCTTGATATTTTATCAGCTTTTGTAGCAATAACATATCCAGTATATCCATATGATTTAATCCACTGATACATTTTAATATCATTAATACCTGGAGCATGCCTAATATCAACCAATAAAACAACTTCCTTCAATTGAAATCTATTATTTAAATACAATTCAATCATCTTGCCCCATTTTTCTTTTTCAGTTTTTGAAACTTTTGCATACCCATATCCAGGCAAATCCACTAAATTTAACGCATCATTTACATTATAAAAGTTAATTGTTTGCGTCTTGCCAGGTTGACCACTAGTTCTTGCTAAAGATTTTCTGTTAACTAATGCATTAATCATCGATGATTTTCCAACATTGGATTTACCTGCAAAAGCTATTTCATCAACAATTGTTTCAGGATATTGATCTACCCTAGCTGCTGTTATTAATAATTCACTTTTCTTTATTATCATATATATTCCTCTTTTTCTTTTAAATAACAAATAAATTGTTATTTTACAAATGCACTATCTATAACTTCATCTATAGTAGTAGCATACACTATATCTAATGTTTTTATTACTTTAGAATTTATTTTTTCTACATCAGGCTTATTTTTCATAGGAACAATAACTTTTTTAATACCAGCTCTTTTAGCTGCTAGTAATTTTTCTTTAAGTCCACCTATTGGAAGAACTCTCCCTCTTATTGTTATTTCACCTGTCATAGCCACATCCTTATAAATATATGTGTTTGTTAATGCAGATAAAATTGCTGTAGTTATAGTTATACCAGCTGATGGTCCATCTTTTGGAATTGCTCCTTCCGGAACATGTACATGTACGTCGTTTTCCTTTAAAACTTTGCTATCAATTCCGTACTTTTCAGCATTAGCCTTTATATAACTTAAACCTGCAATAGCAGATTCCTTCATAACATCTCCTAGTTGTCCTGTAAGTTGTAGTTTCCCCTCACCTTTCATAACATTAACTTCTACAAAAAGTGTTTCTCCACCAACGCTTGTCCACGCTAAACCTGTAACTAATCCTATTTGGTTTTCATCATATGCCTCATCAAATAAATATCTTGGTGCACCCAAATACGATGAAATATTTTTACTGTTAATTACAATTGGTTTTTTATGTTTTTCAAGTATTTGAACCGCTGATTTTCTAATAATTTTGCCAATATTTCTTTCAAGTCCTCTTACACCAGATTCTCTAGTATAGTGATTTATAATTTCCTTAATAACAACTTTTGAAATGCTTATATCATCAGTTGTAAGTCCATTATTCTTTAATTGCTTTTTGATTAAATACTTTTCTGCAATATTAAATTTTTCTTCGTCAGTATATCCAGAAATTTCAATAACTTCCATTCTATCTAATAAAGGACTAGGTATAGTACTAGTTGTATTTGCAGTTGTGATAAACATTACCTTAGATAAATCAAAAGAAACATCTAAATAATGGTCAGTAAATGTAGAATTTTGTTCTGGGTCTAAAGCTTCTAAAAGTGCTGAAGCAGGATCTCCTCTAAAATCACTAGCAAGTTTATCTATTTCATCTAATAAAAATACTGGATTATTAACTTTGCATTTAGAAATTGAATCTATAATTCTGCCAGGTATTGCTCCAACATATGTTCTTCTATGACCTCTAATTTCAGATTCATCCCTTACACCGCCTAAAGAAATTCTAACAAATTTCTTATCCATCGCCCTAGCGATAGATCCTGCTATAGATGTTTTTCCTACACCTGGAGGACCTACTAAACAAATTATTGAACCCTTTTGACTAGGATTTAGTTGTCTAACAGCTAAATGTTCTAATATTCTTTCTTTAACTTCTTCAAGTCCAAAATGATCCTTTTTAAGTATTTCTTTTGCTTTCTTTATATCTAAGTTATCCTTGCTTTTTTTATTCCATGGTAATTCTAGAACGAAATCAAGATAAGTTCTTATTACACCTGCATCTGGAGATGAAGCAGAAATTCTGTCTAACTTATTTATTTCTTTATTAATTTTTTCTTTTATATCTTTAGGTATTTTTAATTTTTTAATCTTAGTCCTATAATTATCCTCATCTTCATAATCATCATAACCTAATTCTTTCTGTATAGCCTTTATCTGTTCCTTTAAATAATATTCTCTTTGAAACTCACTAACTTGTTTTCTAACTCTTTCACTTATTTGATCTTCTATTTGTAGCACATTTGTCTCTTTAGCTAAAATAGCTGTTAGCTCTTCAAATCTTTCAAATGGATCAAATATCTGCAATAACCTTTGTTTATCCTCAGGTTTTAGACTAATAAAAGATGTTATTGTATCAGCTAATTTATTTGGATTCTTCATATTTCTAACTGATTCAACTGTTTCTGTTGAAATCTTTCTTTCAACTTCTGCATATAATTCAAATGTTTCTACACATACCCTTTTAGTTGCTTCTAATTCTTCATTAATTTGGTCATCATTAATATAACTATATTCGTCAATATTTGCTTCAAAATATGGCTCATCCTGAATTATATCAATAATTTTCCCTCTATTAATTCCTTCAGCTAAAACTCTAATGTTCTCTCCTGAAATTTTCAACATTTGCTTTATCTTACAAACAACACCAATATCGTAAAAGTCGTCCTTTGTGGGTGTATCTAATGTTGCTTCTTTTTGTACAGTTAAAAATACGTTTGAATCCTCTAACATAGCTTCTTCTAACGCATTTACAGACTTTTCTCGACCCACATCAAAATGAATTAACATGTTAGGGAATATACCTATACCCCTTATAGGTATCAGTGGAAGTTTTTTATTTTCTAAATTATAATTTTCCACACACTTCACCTCTTTCTAGTAAAATTTTAATCGTAATTATTATAGTGCAAAAAACTGCCTTAATAGACAGGCAGTTTTTATGATGCATTTTCTTTATTAAGTGATTTTTGTGAACTCTTCGAGTAAATCAATTCCGGTTCGCAATTTTTTTCTATCGTTTCTTTTGTTATTATGCATTTTTTAACATCATTTCTCGATGGAATTTCGTACATGACATCTAGCATAATACTTTCTAATATTCCTCTTAATCCACGAGCACCTGTATTTATTTCTAATGCTTTAGCAGCAATAAGCTCAAGAGCATCATCTTGAATTTCTAATTCAACATTATCAATTTTAAACAATTGCTTATATTGCTTTAACAAAGCATTTTTTGGTTCTGTTAAGATTTTAATTAATGCATCCTTATCTAATTTGTCTAAAGTTACAATAACAGGCATTCTACCAACAAACTCTGGTATTAAACCAAATTTAAGAAGGTCTGCTGGTTGTATACGAGATAATAACAATTCTGTATCTTTAATATTATTTTGAGATACATCAGAACCAAATCCCATTGTCTTTTTACCTATTCTTCTTTGAATAATCTTATCAATTCCATCAAATGCTCCACCTAATATAAATAATACATTAGTTGTATCAATTTGAATAAATTCTTGCTGTGGATGCTTTCTACCGCCTTGTGGTGGAACATTAGCAACAGTTCCTTCTAACATTTTGAGTAACGCTTGTTGAACACCTTCACCACTAACATCTCTAGTGATAGATGGATTTTCAGATTTTTTAGCTACCTTATCTATTTCATCAATATAAATTATTCCCTTTTCAGCCTTTTCAATATCATAATCAGCCGCCTGAATAAGTTTTAATAAAATATTTTCAACGTCTTCCCCTACATAACCAGCTTCGGTTAATGAAGTTGCATCGGCGATTGCAAAAGGTACATTTAACATTTTAGCTAAAGTTTGAGCTAAATATGTTTTACCACTTCCAGTAGGTCCCAATAGTAAAATATTACTTTTCTGAAGTTCAACATCATCATCTACTAATTTATTTATTCTTTTATAGTGATTGTATACTGAAACAGTTAAAGCTTTTTTGGCATTGTCTTGTTTGATAACATATTCATCTAATTTTTCCTTCATTTCTTTAGGCTTAGATAGTTCAACAAACTCTTGCTCTTGAAAACAATCAGCTTCATCATCAACTATTTCATTGCAAAGTTCTATACATTCATCACATATATAAACATTAGGACCCGCTACTAACCTTCTAACTTGTTCTTGAGTTTTACCACAAAACGAGCACTTTACTTGCTTATCAATATTTTTGCTCATTCAAACACTCCTAATTATTTTTTAATTATTATGTCGTCAATCACTCCATATGCTTTTGCTTCTTCTGATGATAAGAAATTATCTCTTTCACAATCTTGAGCTAATTTTTCATAAGGTTGACCTGCATTATCTGCCATTATTTTATATAAATTTTGTTTGATTCTTAAAATTCTGTCAACATGTATTTTCATATCTGTTGCTTGACCTTGCATTCCTCCAAGAGGTTGGTGAATCATTATTTCTGAGTTTGGTAAAGCAAATCTTTTACCCTTCGCTCCTGATGAAAGTAAAAATGAGCCCATACTTGCTGCCATACCTATACAAATTGTAGAAACGTCAGGTTTTACATATTGCATAGTATCATAAATTGCCATTCCAGCAGTTATTGATCCTCCAGGACTATTGATATATAATTGAATATCTTTATCTGGGTCTTCTGCTTCCAGAAATATTAACTGCGCAACAACCAAACCTGCAGTAACATCATTTATTTCATCGCCTAAAATTATTATTCTATCTTTTAACAATCTTGAGAAAATATCGTAAGACCTTTCCCCTTTACCTGTTTGCTCTACTACATAAGGTACTAATGCCATTTTATAATACTCCTTTACTTTATTTTTATTATATAGCTTTTATTTAGTTACAAATTTTGCTTCATTAACTATCATATCAACTATTTTTCTTTTTTGTATACTTTCTTCAATATATTCTTTGCTTGAACCTAGTACGCTTTCTTTGAAACCTTCAAATTTATCATCTTCAATTTTATAAGCTTCTGCTAACTTTTTAAGTTCTTCATTTAATTCTTCTTCAGTAACTTCTATATTTTCTTTTTCAATGATAGCATTTAAAACCATATCAGTTTTAACATTGAAAACTGCTTGCTCTTTATAATTTTCTTTATATTGCTTAACCAAATTACTTATTATATCTTCAACTTCTTTTCCAGCAAAACCTTGAGAACGGAATTGTTGTTCATAGTTTTTAGCTTGATATTCAATTTCTCTATCAACTAATACTTCAGGAACTTCAACGTTTGAATCATTTACAACTTTTTCAACTGCCTTATTGTTGTTATCAGTTATTTCTTTTTCTTTAGCCTCTTTCTCTAAAGATGTTCTAGTGTCAACTTTCAATTCATCTAGTGTATCAAATTCACTAACATCTTTAGCAAATTCATCATCTAAATTAGGTAATTCTTTTTCTTTTATTTCATGAATGATTACTTTAAATGTTGCATCTTTTCCAGCTAATTCTTTTGCATTATATTCTTCTGGGAAAGTTACATTTACTTTTACTTCTTCATCAATTTTCTTACCTATTAGTTGTTCTTCAAATCCAGGTATGAAAGTCTTAGAACCAATTACTAATGTTTGATTTTGCGCTGTGCCACCTTCAAATTGAACATCTCCTGTAAATCCTGTATAATCAATCGTTAATGTATCTCCATCTTTAACATCTCTATCTTTAACTTCAATCATTCTTGCATTTTTTTCTTGAATACTACTAATTTCTTTTTCAACATCTTCATCAGTTACGTTATATTCAGATTTTTCTATTTCAATACCTTTGTATTGTCCTAATTCAACTTCAGGCATAACTTCGATATCAGCAGTAAATATTACATCTTTGCCTTCTTCTATCTCTTTAACGTCTATTTGTGGTTTGTTAATTGGATTTAAATCTAATTCTTTTATAACTGTTGGATATTCTTCATATAAAACTATATCCATAGCATCATCATAGAACACATTTTTCCCATACATTTTTTCTATAATGTGTTTAGGTGCTTTACCTTTTCTAAATCCTTTTATAGCTACTTTATTTCTTAGTTTAAAATATGCTTTATCAATTGCCTTTCCGAAATTTTCACTAGAAACAGCGAACTCAATTGATACTATATTTTTTTCTTTTTTGATTATTTTTGCGTTCATTTTATCCTCCATATATTTCTTATACTATGTATTATTATCATATTGTTGCTTTTCCAAATTAAATAAATAACCATTACATTATACCATACTTTTTTCTAAAAGCAACTAAATTTTTATGCATAAAAACAGTAATAATCACATACTATCACAGTTTTTAAAGTATTAAGAAATATTTTCTTCTTTCTTTTGATATATTTCATACCACATTTCTGCATTACTCTTCCCGAAGCTTTATTTTCTACGTCATGATAAGCAAATATTTTTTCCATTCCAACTATATTAACCATATAGTCTAAAACTTTTCTTAATGCCTCTGTAGCTATTCCTTTATTCCAGTATTTTTTACTTATTGTATATCCAACATTGCAAGTTTTCAAAAAATTATTAATTGAAGAAATAGAAATTGAACCAATTAATTCATCTGTTTCAGTAACTACTATGCCCCAATGATAATACTCATTAAATTGGTATTTATCAACCCAATCTCTTAGATATTCTCTTGTCTCCGCAACGGTTTTATTTGGTCTCCACAATGTATATTTGGAAACATCCTCATCTGCTGCCCAATTATTGAACATTTTACCTGCATCGTCTACACTAAATTTTCTTAAGTATAAACGTTCTGTTTTTAAAACAACAGAACCTAAATGCTTTATTCTATTTTCATAAATAGATAAATTCATATTTCCACCTCAAAGAGTTCAAAACTTTATTATCATCAATTAATATAATTATATTATATAACAAAATATGAATAATATAAACACTTTAATTTTATTATATAAATAACTTTATATTACCCTGTCTATATTTTATTATACTACATATATAGTTTTATAATAATTTAGAATAGTTTATAATTACGCACTGCTAAACTTAATTTTAAATATTGTTAAAATAATTATATGGTGTTAGTATAATTTTAATATATAAGTTCGGACACAAAAATTTAAAATTAATTTTTTTATTTTATTAAATAAATAATTAATTTTAATTCATCTAATATATAGAAGTATGTGAGAAAGGAATTATGTTGATGAATCAAGACGAGTTTCTTAACAGAGTAGGAAATGTAAAAATCAGACTATATAAAATTGCGTACATGTATTTAAATGATGAACAATCAGCCTTAGATGCAGTTCAGGAAGCTATATATCTTGCACTTAAATCGCTAAGGAAACTGAAGCAAACTGAATATTTCAAAACATGGATTACAAGAATTTTAATCAATGAATGTTTAAAAGAATTAAGACATAGAAAAAGAATTCACTTTATTGATGATTTTAAAACGGTATTAAAGGGTAGCTATGACTATAACTATGATAATCTTCCACTTAAAGAAGCTATAAAAGCTTTGCCCAACAATTTAAAATCAATTGTTATATTAAAATATTTTTGTGGATATACACTTGAAGAAACTTCACAGTTTCTAAATATTCCCTTAGGTACTGTTGCTACAAGGCATCGTAAAAGTCTTGGCATATTAAAGCTTAATCTTAAGGAGGAGGATAATTATGAATAGAGAAAATGAATTTACAGAAATTTTAACAGAGCTTGATTCTATACCCAAAGAACTTGATAATATAGAATTAAATACATTAGATAAATACAAAAAAAATAAAAATGTAAAGAAAATGACACTAATACCTTTAGGAAGTGTAGCATGTATATTACTAATTTTTACACTGTTAATTAATACATCTATGACAATTGCTTTTGCCATTTCTGATATAACTGTGTTAAAAGATATTTCAAGATTATTAACATTTTCACCATCAATAAAATCAGCTGTAGAAAATGATTATATACAATATATTAATATAGGTAAAACACAAAATGACATTACAGTTACAATTGACTATTTAATTGTTGACGAACAACAGCTAAATATATTTTATACAATAACCTCAGATAAGTATAAGGAATTTCAGAGTCAAACTGAATTTTCTACATCAGATGCAAATAAAAAACTTAAATTTGGTTTCACAGATATTTCAGAAGCATATTCAGATTACAAAAATACAGGAAATATAGTATTTGATTTTTCAGAAAATAATAGAGTTAATGAAAATTTAATTTTTAAGTTTACTGTTAAAGAAAGAGAAAACAAAAATTATAATCGTTATGATTTTATTGAAAATAACAATTCTTCTGAATCTAATGATATTAAAAATGAAAATATAATTACCGAAATCTCATTACCTTTAAAGTATGATACATCAAAAATAGCCAAAACCAAAACTATTATGATAAATAAAGAAATAATTATTGAAAATCAAAAGATGACAATTTTGTCTGCTGACATAACACCAACAAAGTTAAATATTAAATTTAGCTGTGATAATGAAAACAGTTCAATAATAAGTGGACTTAAATATTATTTAATAGATAATTGCAATAATAAATATGATAAAATTTCAAATGGTACAGTCAGTAAATCTGATCTTAATAGAAACCTCGTTGAAATTAGAGCGGAAAGTCCGTATTTCTATAAGTGTGAGCAATTAAAACTTGTAATAACTGATGTTTCACTAATTGAAAAAAACAAACAAAAAGTCGAAATAAATCTTAATGACAAAGGCTTTGAAGTAGTTAAAGATTATATAAGATATGAAAACTATGCAAATGTAGATGGTTACGCGTTTATCACTTTTTCTGCACCAGTAGTAGAAGGTCATTTCGGACAAATTGGAATAGGTTCAGAATTCTATGATAAAAATAATAATGAGTGCACTATTATACAAGTAAGCCATGATGGAGGCGGTTATTTTGATTTTAATACAAATGAGAATATAAGAAATAAAGATAGGTTATTTGAAACTGTTGTGCTTGATAATTTCACGGGTAACACTATATATGTTTATCCAAATTTTACAACAAAAGCGAAATTTTCTAATCCCATATCAATTGATATTATATACAATTAGAAGTAGACACTAATTCAATTTGCAATATTTAAATTAGTAGGATATATCTATGATTGTTTTAAATTAATGTTTTAAATTAAAGCACATTAAATATTAAGTAAATGCTATTATTTTGATTTACAGTATACAATATAAAAATGTTTAATGTGCTTCCTTCTAATTATATAATTATTTTTCACATAAATATAAAATACAGTACCTACTAAGTTGTAGAAACATTTCTAAAATATTCATCGCAATAATTATACCATTTTTTAAAATAATCATTATGGCAAACAAGTTCTAAATCACCAATATTATAAATATTTCTTCTTTTTGCTTCATTAACAAAGTTGTATATATGCTCATCCGAACTATCTTCATATACATATACTTGTTTTATGTTTAATTTTTTGGCAAGATATAACCTTGTATGGCCATCTAATACAATATTATCACTTTTGCTTTTTAAAATTGGTACAACAAAATTTTCCTCGCTTTTAGCCCAACAAGACACATTATATAATTTTTCTTCATCAATGTAAAATTGAGATGGTTGTAACTTATTTATATCGCATTTGTAAACGTTTACATCGTTAAATTGCCTAATCAATCTATTGTTTTTACTATAAAACTTACAAATATGTCTCGAATAAAATCTGAATTCCTCTATGATTTTATCTATATAACTATAATCATTATAATAAATTATTGCCGAATCCTTTCCTGTAATTAAAAATTCACAAGGATATTTTCTGTCTATTAAATAGGCTCCATGTTGCTTAAGTATTTGTTTATTAAATCTATTATCATCATATACGTCAACTCTTTGTATTTTCATAGTATTCCCTCCTATATTGATAAGGTATATTTTATATCGTTTGTATCATTTTACCACATTTTAAATTATTATTCAACAAAACATACAATACAGTAAATTATTTTTTATAACCTAAGAGGTTAAAATGGAAAAAATAAATTATAACGGTAATATTTAATATTAATAAAATTGTCATGTAAATTAATCTAAAACAGCATATTACTTAAAAATAATATGCTGTTTTTATAATCATTTAATTGTTTATGCTATTATTTATCGTTTCTTCGCAGCTTTTCATAGCATCTAATGTATTTTGTAACAGCTTATCTAAATCCCATCCAAGCATTTCTGCTCCTTGTTTTATGACATCTCTAGAACATCCTGCAGCAAATTTTTTATCTTTAAACTTTTTCTTTAAGCTTGGCAACTCCATATCCATAACGCTCTTTGAAGGTCTCATTCTTACAGCTGCACCAATAAGTCCTGTAAGCTCATCTGTCGCAAATAACACTTTTTCCATAATATGTTCAGGCTTTATCTCTGAACATAACCCAAAACCATGACTACATATTGATTTTATAAAATTATCACTTGCATTTATCTCTTTCAATAATTCTTTTGCCTTTTGACAATGTTCATCAGGGTAACTTTCAAAATCAATATCATGCAATAATCCAACTAAACCCCAATAATTTTTTTCATCCTTAAATCCAAGCTCATTAGCAAAATAACTCATTACACCTTCGACTGTTAATGCATGTAATATATGAAAATCTTCCTTATTATACTTCCTTAACAATTGTAAAGCTTGATCTCTTGTAACTATCTCCATAAATATTTCTCCTTTGTTTTATAATATGACTGTAGTTATAATTGCTAAAATAATACAAAACAAATTATCAATTGTTTTCAACGTTCTTAAAACAACAATATTATCACTGTTTTCCATTGCATTAGTTACTTTCTCTTTTATTATTTTGCACTCTTTATTGGGAAAATATTGATATATAAGATCTGTTTTATCTAGTAACCTCGCTAGTATAATCATATCATAATCTTTTACCTTTTCTTCAAATACATTTGATTTTATTTTGCTAATTATTTCTTCAACTGACGCTTGATTAACTTTAAATTTAGATTTTTCAATACCAAACATTCCTGCTTTTTTATACTCTTGTAATACTCCTTCATTAACTAGATCTGAAATTAAATTTTTACTGAAATTATCAAAATACTGTTTTTTAAAGTTCAAAAAAAACATAGAAGTAACTTCAGCAACAGTTTTTTTCTTAGAATCCAGTAATACTTGATAAATAATACTTAAGTATTTCAAGTTATCTGGTAAAGGTTTAATTATTGAAAAAGCTAAATCACTTTTATCTCCATCACCATTTAAAACTTCAATAACTTTATTTTTTTCAAGCTCATATAATCCCAATGACATTAAAGCAACAATGGTAGCCTGATTAAATAATGAATCAGGATTCCTTTCTTTATTTATTGAAAGTAAAAGAAACTGGTTTGTTATTGCAATATCCATACATATCCTCCATTAAATTTTTTTAGTATAAAACTAAAATAATTTTATAACCTCTTTTATAACATTTTCATAACTTTGCCCACTTATTTAATATGATGGTAATTTTCTAAACGTCTAACTATAGTTTATTCATTTTAACATTGTGTTTATTCATTTTCAACCATTTTACGTATATTTTGTTATTGTTTTGTATAACAACCTGTTATATATATTTTATAGAAATTAAAATGTTTTCTGTAAGCATCTCAACATTTTAATTTCTAGATTGTAATTTTAACATTTTCTTAATTTTTGATTATAAGTATTATAATGATAATTATTTTAAATAAACAATTATCATTATATACATAATATACATATATATATGTCGAATTTTATCTTAAAATATAAATATATAATAAATTAATCTACTTCTATTCTTTCTTTGACTAAATATTTAAAATTTCAACTAAAATATATTTTTTAACATTAAAAGCTCTTTGCCTTGTCTTGACAAGGTAAAGAGCTTTTATTTTTAAGAGCCAGATTATTTTTTTCTTGCATAAAAATAATCTGGCGATGGCTGCTTGACCTAACCCCATTTGCATACTTAAGTGCTATCTTTCATAGCAAATGGTGGTAGGTCAGCCGCAATGAGTACCAAATCTATGTGAGCATGGTCTTTGCGAACAAATAGATTTGCTGTACGAAACTGCACACTTTCTCTATTCTTAAGAGCCAGATTACTTTTTTCTTGCATAAAAATAATCTGGCGATGTCTTACTTTCCCAGGCAGTCACCCACCAAGTATCATCAGCGCTAAAGAGCTTAACTTCCGTGTTCGGGATGGGAACGGGTGTGTCCTCTTTGCTATTATCACCAGATTAGTATAACTCGTTCTTTTTCATCAACTCTACGTCATTACTCATTCTTTCGTCAGTTGCGTACCTAATGTACGTGCCTTCCTCATTCATTCGCATTTCTTGATTTGATAAAAAATTACTTCGTTATGTTATATATTAAGTTATTATTATATTGAAAGTTTGAACTTTCAAAATTGTACAGGAAAAACTTTTTGAGATTTGTCCGACTGCATCACAAATCTATTTACTCACTTACGTTCGTATAGATTTGGATTTCGCTGGATCTGACCTACCATCCATTTGAGAATCAAATGGGGTTAGGATCATTATTGGTCAAGACCTCGACCTATTAGTATCACTCAGCTGAATACATTGCTGCACTTACACCTGTGACCTATCTACCTGTTAGTCTTTCAGGGGTCTTACTTACTTACGTAATGGGAAATCTTATCTTAAGGTTTGTTTCGCGCTTAGATGCCTTCAGCGCTTATCAATTCCAGACTTAGCTACTCAGCCGTGCTCCTGGCGGAACAACTGATTCACCATAGGTCTGTCCATCCCGGTCCTCTCGTACTAAGGACAGCTCCCTTCAAATTTCCTACGCCCACGACGGATAGGGACCGAACTGTCTCACGACGTTCTGAACCCAGCTCGCGTGCCTCTTTAATGGGCGAACAGCCCAACCCTTGGGACCTGCTTCAGCCCCAGGATGAGACGAGCCGACATCGAGGTGCCAAACCTCCCCGTCGATGTGGACTCTTGGGGGAGATAAGCCTGTTATCCCCAGGGTAGCTTTTATCCGTTAAGCGATGGCCCTTCCATTCGGCGCCACCGGATCACTAAGTCCAACTTTCGTTCCTGCTCGACATGTACGTCTTGCAGTCAAGCTTCCTTCTGCCTTTACACTCTTCGCACGATTTCCGACCGTGCTGAGGAAACCTTTGAGCGCCTCCGTTACTCTTTCGGAGGCGACCGCCCCAGTCAAACTGCCCAACTGACAGTGTCCATATACTGGATCACAGTATCATGTTAGAAATTCAGTATCAATAGAGTGGTATCCCAACAGCGACTCCACACATACTGGCGTACATGTTTCTTAGTCTCCCACCTATCCTGTACAATTAATACCGAATTCCAATGTCAGCCTGCAGTAAAGCTCCATGGGGTCTTTCCGTCCTGCCGCGGGTAACTCGCATCTTCACGAGTACTACAATTTCACCGGATCTATTGTTGAGACAGTGCTCAAATCGTTACACCTTTCGTGCGGGTCGGAACTTACCCGACAAGGAATTTCGCTACCTTAGGACCGTTATAGTTACGGCCGCCGTTTACTGGGGCTTAAGTTCACTGCTTCACTTACGCTTACAGCTCCCCTTAACCTTCCAGCACCGGGCAGGTGTCAGCCCCTATACTTCATCTTTCGATTTAGCAGAGACCTGTGTTTTTGG
Source organism: Sedimentibacter sp. zth1 (assembly GCF_017352195.1). Taxonomy (NCBI): domain Bacteria; kingdom Bacillati; phylum Bacillota; class Tissierellia; genus Sedimentibacter; species Sedimentibacter sp. zth1. Next base: position 1,120,333 of record NZ_CP071445.1, read on the forward strand.
TAAACAGTCGCTTGAGCCTGTTTTCTGTGGCCCACTAAAGCTCCGGTCGTTCGACTTTCACTTCCATGGGCACCCCTTCTCCCGAAGTTACGGGGTTATTTTGCCTAGTTCCTTAACAATAGTTCTTCCGCTCATCTTTGGATTCTCTCCTTGACTACCTGTGTCGGTTTACGGTACGGGCACCTTGATCTCGATAGTGGATTTTCTTGACAGCGTAGACTCAGTTACTTCACTACTTGTTTTCGCTCCCATTCGTATCTCAGGATTATTGAAGAAACGGATTTGCCTATCTCTTCTCCCTACTTACTTAGACGTACTATTCCATCAGTACGCTAACTTATCTTTCTGTGTCCCCACTTCTCTTTTAACGATCTTCGGTGGTACTGGAATTTCCACCAGTTATCCATCGCCTACGCCTTTTGGCCTCGGCTTAGGTCCCGACTTACCCTGAGTGGACGAGCCTTCCTCAGGAATCCTTAGTCTTTCGATGGGTGAGATTCTCACTCACCTTTCGCTACTCATGCCAGCATTCTCTCTTCTGTACAATCCACAGCCTCTTTCGATGGCGCTTCGACTCGTACAGAATGCTCCTCTACCGATTGTATTAATACAATCCCACAGCTTCGGTGATAGATTTTAGCCCCGGTAATCTTCGGCGCAGGTCCACTCGACCAGTGAGCTATTACGCACTCTTTGAAAGTGTGGCTGCTTCTAAGCCAACTTCCTGGTTGTCTGTGTAGTCCTACATCCTTTTCCACTTAATCTATCTTTGGGACCTTAGCTGGTGATCTGGGCTCTTTCCCTTTTGACTATGAAACTTATCTCACATAGTCTGACTCCCAACGCTAATTTTATGGTATTCGGAGTTTGATAAGTTTCGGTAACGTATAACGTCCCTTGACTATTCAGTGCTCTACCCCCATTAATCTTACGTTAAGGCTAGCCCTAAAGCTATTTCGAGGAGAACCAGCTATCTCCAGGTTCGATTGGAATTTCACCGCTATCCACAAGTCATCCCATAGCTTTTAAACGCTAACGGGTTCGGTCCTCCACCAGATTTTACTCTAGCTTCAACCTGCTCATGGATAGGTCACCTGGTTTCGGGTCTACGACATGCAACTTTCGCCCTATTAAGACTCGCTTTCGCTTCGGCTCCTAACCTCTCAGTTATTAACCTTGCTGCATATCGTAACTCGCTGGCCCGTTCTACAAAAAGTACGCGGTCACACTCGTAGTGCTCCCACTGCTTATAAGCATAGGGTTTCAGGTTCTTTTTCACTCCCCTCCCGGGGTTCTTTTCACCTTTCCCTCACGGTACTATTTCTCTATCGGTCACTAAGTAGTATTTAGCCTTGGGAGATGGTCCTCCCTGCTTCCCACCGGATTTCTCGTGTCCTGTGGTACTCTGGATCATATCTTGCTCTTTGACTTTTTCGTCTACGTGTCTATCACACTCTTTGGAGCTTCTTTCCAGAAGTCTTTGACTATCGTCTCGGATACTTTGTTGATATGTCCGCAACCCCATGCCGAAACATGGTTTGGGCTCTACCGATTTCGCTCGCCGCTACTTTCGGTATCGTTTTTTACTTTCTCTTCCTAAGGGTACTTAGATGTTTCAGTTCCCCTCGTTCCCCACGTATGACTATTTATTCATCATACGTTACATACGGTTCTCCATATGTGAGTTTCCTCATTCGGATATCTACGGATCAATACTTGTTTGCAGTTTCCCGTAGCTTTTCGCAGCTTACCACGTCCTTCATCGGCTCTTAGTGCCAAGGCATTCGCCCTACGCTCTTTATATCTTGACCTCTTAAACTCGTTCTTTTTCATTTATGCTGTGTCTCTCGTCACTTCGAATGCTCACATACTATTCGTATGCTCCGCTTCTTAGCTCCTCGTTTCGTGCCTAAATAAAAAATCACTTCGTTTATTGTTAATCATCAGTTTAATTGTGCGTCTTCACACAACTATTTTTTGGTTACTCTTGTAATTAATATTTGCTTCCGCTTATATTTTTTACTTAGTTTTATTGTTTTTTTTGATGTTTTCTCTCGTTTCAAACTTGTTCTTTTTAATTTATACTTCGTTGATCGTCGTTTCTGGTGCTCACATATTATTCATATGCTTTGCTCCTCGACTCCTCTCGCCTTGTCTAAATCAAAAAATTACTTCGTTTGTTTTTTCCTATACAATTTTCAAAGTCCAATTTGCTCGTTAATTTCATTTTATACTGTGTTGCAATTTCTCATCACTCACTTACGTACTTTTGTACGTGCGTTCGTTCCTCGTCATGCGCCTTGTCTAAATTAAAATTCACTTCGCAAATATTTATCTTAATACTCAAATTCTCACTTGAGTATCAATGAAACAGCATAAGTTCCTTGTTTCGAACATGCCTTTCCGGCGTTCAAACCAGAAAAGCGACATTGAAACAAAATGTATTACTTTACATTTTGTTTTCTGTCTCCTTAGAAAGGAGGTGATCCAGCCGCACCTTCCGATACGGCTACCTTGTTACGACTTCACCCTAGTCATTAATCCTACCTTAGGCGCCTGCCTCCAAATGGTTAGCTCAGCGACTTTGGGTATTATCAACTTCCATGGTGTGACGGGCGGTGTGTACAAGACCCGGGAACGCATTCACCGCGACGTTCTGATTCGCGATTACTAGCAACTCCGACTTCATGTAGGCGAGTTGCAGCCTACAATCCGAACTGGGATCGGTTTATTAGGTTTGGCTCCAGCTCACGCTTTCGCTTCCCTTTGTTCCGACCATTGTAGCACGTGTGTAGCCCAAGACATAAGGGGCATGATGATTTGACGTCATCCCCACCTTCCTCCGGTTTGTCACCGGCAGTCTCACTAGAGTGCCCATCTTTCATGCTGGCAACTAATGATAAGGGTTGCGCTCGTTGCGGGACTTAACCCAACATCTCACGACACGAGCTGACGACAACCATGCACCACCTGTCTCCCTTGCTTCCGAAGAAGAGAGCACATTTCTGCACTTGTCAAGGGGATGTCAAGCCTTGGTAAGGTTCTTCGCGTTGCTTCGAATTAAACCACATGCTCCGCTGCTTGTGCGGGTCCCCGTCAATTCCTTTGAGTTTCAGTCTTGCGACCGTACTCCCCAGGCGGAGTGCTTATTGCGTTAGCTCCGGCACTGACCTCTCGGCCAACACCTAGCACTCATCGTTTACGGCGTGGACTACCAGGGTATCTAATCCTGTTCGCTCCCCACGCTTTCGTGTCTCAGCGTCAGTTACAGTCCAGTAAGTCGCCTTCGCCACTGGTGTTCCTCCTAATATCTACGCATTTCACCGCTACACTAGGAATTCCACTTACCTCTCCTGCACTCAAGTTACGCAGTTTCAAATGCTTACGAGGGTTTAGCCCTCGCCTTTCACATCTGACATACGTTACCGCCTACTCACCCTTTACGCCCAGTAAATCCGGACAACGCTCGCCCCCTACGTATTACCGCGGCTGCTGGCACGTAGTTAGCCGGGGCTTCCTCCTTTGGTACCGTCATTTTTTTCTTCCCAAAGGACAGAGCTTTACGATCCGAAAACCTTCTTCGCTCACGCGGCGTCGCTGCATCAGGCTTGCGCCCATTGTGCAATATTCCCCACTGCTGCCTCCCGTAGGAGTTTGGACCGTGTCTCAGTTCCAATGTGGCCGTTCACCCTCTCAGGCCGGCTATTGATCGTCGCCTTGGTAAGCCATTACCTTACCAACTAGCTAATCAAACGCGAGCTCATCTCGTACCGATAAATCTTTGACTTATTAATCATGTGATCAATAAGTGTTATATGGTATTAATCCCAGTTTCCCGAGGCTATCCCTTTGTACGAGGCAGATTGCTCACGCGTTACTCACCCGTCCGCCGCTAATACTCATCCCGAAGGATTTTCTTCGCTCGACTTGCATGTGTTAGGCACGCCGCCAGCGTTCGTCCTGAGCCAGGATCAAACTCTCGTTTAATATCTGTTCTCAAGCTTACGCTTGGCATTAACTCGATATTTTTGTTATCTGCTGTGTCACTACTCTTCATCACTCGCTTACGTACTTTAGTACGTGCGCTCGTTCTTCATCGCGTTCCTTGCATATAGCAAAACTATCTTCGTTAGTTGTTGTTGTTTTTGTTTTTACTGTTTTTTGTTCTATTTCTATACTCTTGCGAGTACTGAAACTAAAGGTTGTTCTTATGCTGTTTTATTGTCTAAGGTTCATTTTTCAATGCTTTGCTGTCTCTCAACAGCTTTATTAGTTTACCATCTCTGTCGAAGTTTGTCAAGAACTTTTTTAAATTATTTATTTTTACATTTTATAACTTGTTTCGCTCTTTTTCGACAGCTTTAATAGATTATCACACTTATACTTTTTTGTCAACTAATTTATTTTATTTAATTACTCTTAACTGATGTGTCTTTCCGACAGCTTTGATATATTAACATGTTTTTAACATTAAGTCAACGTGTTTTTACAAAACAATCAAATAGCACAATTATAATATAACCTAATTTTTTATATAAATACATAAATAAAAAAATCTATGAGTAATAAATATAAATTTGTTTTTACATCTCATAGATTATGTATTATATTAAGCATTCATTAGGTTTACAGCATCTTGAGTTAACGGAATTAAGTCACTTTTATCTAAATATTTTATATCGAATTTTCTATTAAGTGCTGAAAAATGTTTTACACCAAATGCTATTTTATTAAGATATGAAAAAACTCCAATAGCACCTGTTGAAAATTTATTTGCATCTTTTCCATATATAGCTCTTAAATCAGGTAAATCTCCAAAAATCTCTTGTATACTAGAACCGTATTTTTTATATCTTTCAGGTACCTTACAATTAATTATCAAATTACCTACATTTTTACTTGTCATTGCAGCTGCCATAGATGCTCTACATAAACCTATACTTGTAATATTATTTTCACCATACGCCAAAGCTTTAAAAACCTGATCTTCACTAGAAAATCCGCCTGTTATTGTGATAGCTGGAATTTCAATTTCTTCTGCTTTCATTTTTTTAATTATTTTTACAACTGTATCCTCTAAGCAAACAGTCGGTAATGACCATTCGTTCATCATTTTACACGGACTGTATCCACTTCCTCCACCAGCACCATCAAAAGTAATCATATCTACTCTTTCATTAGATGCAATTCTTAAAACTCTTTCTATATCTACTTTATCATAACCAGCCATTTTAAAATATATGTTTTGGGCACCCATTTCTCTTAATTCTCTTATTCTTTTATGTAAAAAATCCTCATTCCACAACGGTAATCTACTATAAGAATAAAAGTTTGGACAAACCCCATCATCATATGATTTTTGAACATCTTTATCAGCTGGATTTGGATAAACTATCTCTCCACTATTATGTGCTTTCATAGCAGCTTCCAAATTTTTAAGTTTTATTGCTGGTTGCGTTCCCTTTGCAGATTGTCCAAATTTTAATTCTATAGCCTTTGCTCCATATTTACTAATTGCAATTTCCGGTACGCCTAACATGTCATCTTCTACATTGCATTGTACTACTATTTGACCATATCCTCTATAATACATATTGAAGGAATCCAAAACTTGTCCTATGAATGGAAACTCTTTTATTTTTCCATTCTCTATTACTAAATTTTCATCCTTATTTCTTGCATTTTCTCCTACTACACATGTAACACCAGCCATAGCTGCACCACCAAAATAATCTTTCCAATTTAGCTTTATAAGTGCTGGTAAAATTATTGGTATCGCCATTTTAACTTTATTTAATGAACCATATTCTCTTTCTAATTTTACGTTATAAATTGTCGCTTCTTCATAAGTTTCATTTGCTCCAATTGCTCCAAAAACACGACCATTAATATTAAAGCACGAATAATCCAATGGATAATCTTTTTCAGACGCTATTTGATTTGTTCCTGTTGTTGTAGGATACACAGTTTGAGCTCCCAAAACTGCTGACAATCCTATGTCACAAGTTCCTAAACATTCTTCTGTACAAAATGAACACATTCCTGATTGTGGAGAAATAAAATTACTCCTATTTTTCGTAAATTCAAAACCAGAACTTAAACTTGGTGAATAAGTCATAAAACTACCTCCCTAGAATTTAAAAATTTAAATATCTTTTAATATATTCCTAGCATGTGACTTTAAATCCTCATGTCCCTTGTATTGTATATATAAAGCCTTATTATCTTTATATATTAGTAAAAACTGGTACTCATGTAATTTTGCATATACCATATTTTCTTTTATATCAAATTTAACTTCATTTTTTTTATTAAATATTTTTGCTGAATTCTTTCTATCTACATTAAAATACTTAATAGTGCTAATATAATCTTCTATCAATATATTAGTTAGTTGTGGAAAGAGCAACTCATAATATTCTATTTCTAGCTCTATTACACCATATTCTGCATATTCATATATTTTATAATACTTAGGTGATAATACTTTTTTGTAAACATCTACTGTATCAAAATACATATTGTTTTCATTATTTTCTATATTAATAAGTTCTGTAAACACTTGCATGCACTCTAAATCTTCTATATGCTTATGTTGATGCATATCAATATCTTTTAATGATACAATTAATACTAATATATTTAGCAATAGAACCAAAGTAAACTTAATTATTCTTTTTATATTTACATTTTTTATTTTATTGTTACCATATAATGCGGTATATGAACAAAATTCAATACTATTTAATAATGAATTATAATCATATTTACTATTAAATAAAGATAAACTTGAAAACAATAAGGCTAAAATACAAAATATATAGTTATTTTGTATGAAATTTATAAATGAACCTATTGTGCCTATGTATAATATTATATAAATAATCGCAAGAATTACTGACACCTTTATTGTATTTTTAATTGTCTTTATTACTTCTACTAACTTATCCGATAATATTTCAATATTATTTTTTGAAAATGATCCTATAGAATAATTCTTCGATTTTGAGTAATATATTCTAAAATGCTTTGATGAGGTTATATATTCAAGGCCATAGTTACTATATTTATTATTATAATCCTCTACTATATTATCTTCATCATTTTCTATATATGGTTCGATGTAATACCTTATTTTCTCATACTCTGAATTACTAAACCTTGCAAAGTTATTACCAATACTATTAAGAATTAACCCGTTTTCCGCTTTTTTATTTAACCACAAAACTAATGAACACATATCATACTGGTTAAACGGTACTATATAAATATAACTTTTCAAATATTCCCCCTGTATAATAATTATTTCTAAATATAAATAAAAAAGATTTACTACTATACTTATAATATTAACATATTTTACTTATATTTTCAAATTATTACACAGTATAAATATCATTTATTCTATACCGTTAAAGTTATTCCCACCTAATCTCCAAATAGAAATTCCATAAGTGTCACTTTTATTTATTATACTCCTCCAGTAGTTCAATGTAGTACTATCAGCATAGAAAACCTTATGTAAAACATCTGCATCATCTAAATACTGAAAATATAATGTTTGGCTTTCATTATCTCTTTGTGCCGTACAATTATAATCTATTTGTAGTTTTCTTGCTTGCTTTTCCGTCAAAGAAACTGTCTTTTCTCCTTCTGCCCAGTTGAATCCTCCAGTAGCAATTGCAAATTCCTTTTTACCAGGCAATGTTGAGGCCTTTTCTACAACATTTTTTAAAAATTCTGTATTTGCTTTTGGACCAGGTTTACTGCTTATTCCAAATAGATTATAACACATAATAGCATATGTCGGTCCTTCCGAAAAAGTTAGCTTTTCAAAAGGAGTTAAACTCTCCAAAGTAATTCTAACATCTATGTTATTTGCTACTGCTTGAGTGTATAAATCTTTGCAAAATTTGTTAAAAACATCCCAAAGATGCATATCCTTTCTTATATTTTCATAGTCAATTTCAATACCATCGAATCCATATTTTTTCGTTATTGAAATTATATCATTAATATGTTTTTGCCTATTCTCATCTTCACCAAGCAATCTATACAAAATATCGGTGTCTTTTAGTGAGGATGACTTATTTTCATATTTTATATCATTTACAAATGTTAAATAGTAATTGAAATTTTTATCTTCATATTCATATTTAACACTAGAATAAGTATCTAATAATTGTTGGGGTATCACGATTTTATCATTTTTATCAAAATAAGTACTGAAAAGATAAATATCATTAAGCTCATTTTTTATTATTTCAATCTCTTCTATTATATTATTAGTATCCCAATATACTGTCCAAGCTGAATTATTAACTTTTATTTTTTCTTCATAGTTTGAATTGTTTATATCTCCAAAATCATTATTTTTAACATTTGTATATATTGCTAAAGCTATAATAACAATTATTAATATAATAGCGATTTTTTTCATTGCGTTTCCTCCACATAATTTATTAGAAAACTTTTATAAACCAATTAGTAACCTTAAACCATAAATCTTTTGCATTATAGACTACTTTTTCTACGCCTCTTAAACTTCCATCAAAAATCATATTATTATTTTTACCTTTAATGATAAGATTTTTAAAAATACCATCATATACATCATCATATACATCATATTTTGCATCTGTATTGTTATAAACATCATTCCATTTTGATTGTAAATATATATAACCTATATCAAGCTTTGTTTTCAAATCTAAATTATTAACAACTAATTTGCCATCAATTATTACATTCAAACAATTGCCATCTAATAAAATTTCAACTTCTTTGTTATTTCCTATATTAAACTCATCTAAATTAATCTCATAATTAACCTTTTGTTTTCCGTTACTTTCTTTAGAAAAAACAATTAAATTATTATTTATTATTTCAACTAAAATATAACTGGATAATTCTTTATCAGCCCTTAAATATATTGATTGTTCACCACGGTTATTACCTTCTAAACTAACTGATAAATTAATATTATCATATTTTTTATTATTTTTTAATCTCAGCAAACCATTACTACCAGGCTTAGTTGTTAATATAATCTTATCATTAACAAATTCTGCTTCACCCTCAATTTTATCCCATTCGCTTGCTTTTTCTAAATCACCCACAATAAAATTTATATCATTTTTTGTATCATCCAATACATGCATTAACAAATGATTAGCTGACCATTCTGCATGTACATTTATTCTTGTTAAATTATAAATTGAACTTTCAATATTGTTTAATGAGTTTCCTTCTCTATTAAAATTTATATCAAAATTATTCTTTATGCATTCTTCATTTATTACACTTACTTTGTCGTTAGTACCAAACTGTCCACTATTGGAATGCATAAGAACATAAAGCTTTGGTGGAAAACCTATCTCTTTTTTATAAATTTCATTCAAAAGAGTATAATCTATTTTTATCCTATCCTTCATTTGTGAAAAGTTTTCCTTAGGTACATCGTATTCATCTCTGATATAATCCATTAAATAGTGATTATAGTTTTCTTCAATATTTGCTTTTTGTTTTAAAAATTCTATTGAATTAAGCTCACCAAGGTAATTATCATTTTTATCAAAAACATTTATATATTCTAGTCTGTAGCCATTTGTACCTAATTCCCAAAAACTATTTTTTAATAGTTTTTTTAGCTCGTCTTTGTTTAAAAATCTGCTATCTTCATTTTCCAATTTTTCTGCATAGCCTAAAATTGTTGCTTTATAATTGTACTTTTCCAATATATCTTGCGTAACAATAGCCGTATCTTTTCTACCATCTTCAAAAAGTAAATATAAAGCTTTTTCAGGTAGAGCTTTATCATGCAAATAATAATTTATTATATCTTCTTGTGTTATAGTAATATATCCCGACTTTTTTAGAGCACATAGCTGTTTATTAATTTTTTCTACACTAACAAGTGATTCTGTACCTTCTCTATCAACGCCTTTATATGACAAAGCAACAAATCCGGAGTTCACACCATATGAAATTTCACTTGCATCAAATGGTTTATATGTTTTAAATGTAAATATTGCTTTAATTATTATATATAATAAGATTAATATAATTATACCTTGTATTACGCCTCTTATCATCTTTTTAATATCTTTCTTTTTAATTGCCATATTTTGACTTTCCTCTATTTTTAATCTTTTCTTTTTTCTTAAGTGCTTTTACATCCTCAGGGGTCATACGAGTTCCCCAAGTTGTTTTCCAAAATGTAAACCATGCAATTGGCATTTGCCACAATAGAACGGCTTCATAATACAGGCAAAATAGTATTCCAAATATCCAAGTTGAGCTTCTTTTAAGGAATAATTGAGTTACACTCATCATCATAGACATCATTAAAATTCCAACAATAAAAGTCAAAGGAAAAACTTTATTAACTATAGGAACAAAGAATAAATTATACAATACTACAATTGGAGCAGCAATTGGAACTATTATACCCATATAAAAGAATATAGCCATAAAAGGTTCTTTTTTCCACATAAAACCAGATGCAATGATTGATTCTCTCAACCATGACCTTTTCCACCTCATTTGCTGTTTTAAAAACACCTTATATTTATTTGGAACAATAGTCTGACATATAGCAGAATCTTGATAACATGTTCTGTGCTTACGAAGTACAAAATTTGTCATACTTCTGTCATCTCCAAAAGTCGCTCTTTGACGAAGAAATTTTTGATTTAGCCACTCATCCATATGCTCAATAACTATGGATTTTTTATAACATGAAAGTGGACCTGATAAACAAGTTACAGCATCAAAATAAGATTCTGCGGCTTTCATTATCCTAAAAGCAATATAATACCTTACAGATTGCATTTTTGTTAATGTATTTGTATAAGTATTTGCTACATCAGTTCTACCTGATACCCCGCCCATTTTAGGATCTTTAAATGGTTGAACCAAATTTCTAATTGCAAATGGATCTAAAAAGCTATCCGAATCTACAAAAACAACTAGTTCATGTTTAGCGAGCATAACACCTCTTGCTAGAGCATCTCTTTTACCTTTATTTTTATCCTGTACTACATATTTCACTCTTGTCTTTGTCTTAAATCTCTCAGACTCTTTATGCAAAATATCTATTGTCTCTATTATTTTTTCTACCGATTTATCAGAAGAGTAATCATCTACAACTATAATTTCAAGATTATCAACGGGATAATCTTGATTGACGCAACTTAATATTGTTTTTTGAATCCATTCTTCCTCATTAAAGCAAGGTATAATAATGGTTACTCCTGGAGTAAAATTAATATCAACCTTTGCTTCCCTATACAAAGAACCAAAAAAATATCTACTAAGTAAAAACACTGCCGCTATAATACTATAGAGATAGAAAAATTTATTGAACTCAAAATACAAAACGCTCTCTACCCTCATAAGCAAAATAAATAACGTTACAAAAAATAACATTAATGAAGATAAAATCAAAGTAAATGCACCACGTCTTCTTTTTGCATATATTGATAATGGTATCTTAAATTTCACACCACATTCTATATTATTTTCACCAATTTCGTTAATTCTTACAAAAATAACAGATTGTTTTACCTTCATTTCATAACCTTCGGGCATCGAACCAGGTATTATCTCAAACTTAAAGATTACCTTTTTAGCATTTTGTATTGTTTTCATATCTTTTTTATCAATAATTTTGATAAGCATACCTGTTGCAGAAATATTTAAACTCTTACAAATAAAAATATTTTTGGATTTATCATTATTGATACAAGTTACTTCAATATCATAAGAACATATATATCTAATACCCTCCTGCACTTGTTTTACATACTTCTTTTTTTCAAGCTCATATACAGCTTTACTGTCAACCCATCTTCTATCATTATTAGTTCTATGGCTATCAGGATCAGGGACATTCGAAAGTAATCTCCTATCACGATTTGGATTTACCAAAACATCTAAAATTGTATTTTCACTATTTTTGTCCGTTTTTCTAAATAAACTCATGTTATTTTCCCCCAATCTTCTAATGTAGATAATCACTCAACTTTGCAAATTTAAATTTTGTTGGATCATCATAAGATTTTTGTTCATTAGCCGTTAAATATAAATCCAATGCTTGTGCTGTATACTTACTCTCATCAGACATATGCATAACGATTATACTGCCTGATTCAATTGATTGTAGTAAATATCCACCTTCTGAATATAACCCATTTTGTAGAACACTAAGTAATTGCTCAACACTTTTAGCTTCATAATCTCCAGTTGAAAAATCTCCTGAAATAGAATATTTATAACCACAATCAAATACTGTTTTCAAACCAATATAACTTACTGCCAAAGTAGGCGGTCTAAAATATAAAGTTAATAAAGGTATGTCATTTATAACAACATCTCCTACGATATTTTGCAAAATATTATAGGATTTTACTATATCATCTATAAATATCTCCGTTTGATCATCTGTTAAGGTCACATATTTGTTTTCTGATTGAATATAATTTGACAACGTTAAATGTTCATTACTGTGACTTCCTATGTCATGTCCTTCCATTGCTATCGCTCTTAAAAGATTTGGATTTTGCTCTACATAGTTTGTTCTAACAAAGAAACTAGCTTTTACATTATGTTTCTTCAAAACACTTAATATTTTATCTATAGCTATATCCGAACCCCAGTCGTCAAATGTTAAAAAAACTGTATTATCATCATTTGGTATCTTTCCAGTCTTATCTAGCAATACAATTTCACTTTCATTAAAACCAGGCAGCTTATTCACATTTTTTACAAAAGGATTGCCTATATAATACTTAAATATTTTATTTATATAATCATCTTGTTTATCTGATAATTGCCCTGGATAAATCGTATTTTTTAAGCTAGATAATATTTTATCTTCTTGAACTGGATAACTATATATATTTTTTTCATCGTTTAAAATCTCGCTTATTGTTCTTATAGGATAAGTTGTTTTTGAAGTAGCCATCATGCATATAGAATTAATTAAAAGCTCTTCATCATCAAAATAATTCATCCTACACAAAATACTTTGTCCTCTTTTAAGCGCCTTAACATTTGGCGCAAATGTACTTTTTATAACTTTTTCAGCATTTGTTTCTGCCTTATTTTCTAATTTTAAACCCGAATCATATTTTATTACCTTCATAGAATTAGCAGAAGCTGCTTCTAATGTCTCATTTTTTATTTCAGACCATGGTTGTAGTATTATATTTGTCTCATATTTAAATTTCTCTTTTAGTAATTCCTTTGCTGTTTCAATTTGATAACATGCTTCATAATAATCAAATCTATTATTTACTAAAACTGCAATCCCTATTTCATGCCCAGTTTCAATTAGCTTTTGTATACTAGCAGTATTATTTTTTATTTCATCTGTTGTAACAAAAAATGTAGCTTTAGCATCTAATTTATTTAAATTTTCTACAATACCGTTGAATTCCGAACTGTTTTCAACTTCTCCTAAACCATAAAACATAAAAGAAACAGCCCTTTTCGTTGTTCTTATTTCACTAATTGGAGATGCTTTTTTACCATTATTTGATATTCTGAGTTGCTCATATAGTTCTTTATAATTAGTATTATCTATCGCTGTTAGCAACATACTAACAGTATCTATGATTGATTTTTCTTGTGTTTTATTATCTGTCTCTACATTTGAGCTATTACTTGAATCTTGAACAGGTATTTCATCTTTTTTTAGAGATATATACTCAGTTTTATCTATAAGCTCATTTAATTTTACAGAAACAATACTTCCTTTTTTTAGGTTATCAACGTATCCTTGTGCAGCATCTAATGAATTAAAACTATTTATATCAAGAATATAATTAGTATCAACGACATCATTTATACCCAATGCCTTTGTTATATCTAATATTTCATCAGAATAATTAGTAGCATTACATTTAAGAATTTCAGGCTCAACACCACTCGCGTTGTATATTATGCTACTTGCTCTAGCAAAATCCTGTATTATACTTTCACTATCAAGCTTGTCCATGAACTTAGTTGCTTTTAAAGTATAGTTACCAATTTTATGACCTGCATTAATAATAATTTTTACTGTTTCATAGTCTTCTGCAGTTTGAATTCCTGAAACAAAAAAAGTTGCCTTAGTGTTATGCTTTTCTAGTAATTTAATTATCTCGTATACAATTTTTCTATCTGGCAAGCCCTCAAATACAATTTCAATCTTTTTATCACTTTTTTCTGATATATCAATTATATTAGCTTGTCCTAAATCTTTAGTTAAATTTTCTTTTGTTTTTTTTATTCTTTCTTCTGTACCATCATTCAAATTTACTGTTTCTACTATTTCTCCAGTTATTTTGTATTTATTGTTTTCATATCTAAAAAAACAAAGCAATGAGATTACAATAATTACTATGATACAAAATATATATACGAATATTTTTCTTGAATTTATAAATTTTTCTATCATTTTTCACCCACCAAAAAAATGTTTAGGCATATGTCTAAGCGCTTGTATTTTTACTTCTTGATTTATATAAAATTATATGATAAATATAAAATATTATCAACTAAATATTTATATAATAAAAAAACTAACTATATTTCAAGTTAGTTTTTTTATCATAATTTATATTTTGGTGCCCAAAGGCGGAATCGAACCACCGACACGGGGATTTTCAGTCCCCTGCTCTACCGACTGAGCTATCTGGGCATATATATATTTATGGTGGGCCTGGATGGACTCGAACCATCGACCTCACGCTTATCAGGCGTGCGCTCTAACCACCTGAGCTACAAGCCCATAATTTATATATACATATATGGTCGGGGCGGCAGGATTTGAACCCGCGGCCCTCTGGTCCCAAACCAGATGCGCTACCAAACTGCGCTACGCCCCGTTACGACCGCTACGTTACCTCTAAATAATGGTGATCCATCCGCGATTCGAACGCGGGACACCCTGATTAAAAGTCAGGTGCTCTGCCAGCTGAGCTAATGGATCATAATATATTATTTGAGCTAATTCGCCATTTTTCGACAGCTTTAATAGATTATCATAAACTGTATTATATGTCAACATTTTTTAATAAAATTTTAATAATATTCTAATAATATATAACTGTTAATAATATGAAAATATGATATTATTATATTATAAATTAATTTATTTACAAATTTCTAGAGGGGGAACTCGAAATTGCTTAATAATAATTTTAATTGTTTAGTTAAAAAGTATAAAAAAGTTTGGTATAGTTTAGATAATAAGCTAAACATAAATTTAAATACATATTCTAAATTAGATAAAATTCAATTTGAAAAGGAAGTTGCTCAAATTAAAATCAAAATACTAGATCTTTTAAAAACTTTTCCGCAATCTGATATAGATAGGAAAACTTGGTCTAAAAATTTTAAACTTAATTTGATTAGTAGTATTCAAGATATTTCTATAGATAAAAATAAAGTTATTAAATATTTTATGGATACTGGTATACTTGAATCAACAAATACTTTTTTTAGTATGAGTAAAAATGAAAATTTATCAATTGAAAGTTTAGGTCAAGCAATACGAAATGCTTGGATTATGAACATTTTGCAACTTATATTTCAAAGAAATATAGAATGCTCAAAATCTGTATTTGCATATAGTATGCTATATCCTTATACAGACAATTATATTGATAGTAACATTGAATACACTCAAAAAATCAGTTATAGCAAAAATTTTCTAAGCCGACTTAATGGTAATTTAGTTGAGCCTTTAAATGATTATGAAAAAAACATATTTAAAATGATTAAGTTAATAGAATCTGAATTTAATCGTAATGATTACATAGAAGTCTATGAAAGCTTAATACTCATACACAATTCTCAAACAAATAGTCTAATACAGCAAAATATTACAATTCCATTTGAAAAAGATATACTAGATATAATATTTAAGAAAGGTGGTTCTTCTGTTTTAGCAGACGGTTATTTATTAAGTGGACAATTGACAGAAATAGAATTCAATTTTGCAGTATCTTTTGGAATTTTACTTCAGTTATGTGATGATATAGAAGATATTCAAAATGATATCGACTCAAAAAATGCAACTATTTTTTCATTAGCTGCCAATAATAAAAATTTAAATTTACTTGCTAATAAATTATTGAATTTAGTAAATTATTGTTTTGAAAATGATATTTCAAATTTTAACTTTGATAATAAAGAAAATGTAACTAATTTTATGTATTACTGTTGCAACTACTTAGTTATCGCTGGAATAATTTCAAACAAAAAATATTTTAATCGAAAATATGTAAAATATCTACAACAATTTATCCCTGTAAGAATGAATTTTATAAAAAAATTTACTAGAAATACAAAAAAAGAAATTGATAAAATTCTTAATATGTATGATGAAAACACAAAAAAAGAAATGATAAACTATATAAATCTTTTATAATATATCACCTCCAAAACAACCTAAAAAAAATGCTCTTAATTTTATCAATCAAGAGCATTTTTTAGTTAATTTTTATTTATCTATTGCTTCGGTTCTGTATATAAATTTTACTTTTCCAGTCATATCTTCTGAAATTCCACCGAAATTTTGATATTCTTTTGAAATATTTACTACTGCCTTAATTCTATCAACTACGTTTGTTACGTCATCACCAACTAGACTAACTAGTTTATTGATTCCTTCATCACTCAATTGTTTCATCCCATTGGATAATTGCATTGAACCATCTTGTAATTCTATGATTCCTTCAATTAATGCCTTTGAAGCATCTTGTAATGTTGTAATTCCTTCATAAAGACTATTACTAGCTGATGATAATTTTTCAGTACCATCTGCTAATTGTAAAACACCTTGGTTAAGTATATTACTGCCATTATATGCTTTATCTACACCGCTTGTATAAGTAATAACACCATCATAAAATTGTTTATAAGTATCTAATTGCTCAACAAGACCTTTTATACTCTTTTGTCCATTTTCAGCATTTGCTGCAAGATTTTTGATCTTATTAATCATTTCTTCACTACTCATTTGTTGGTTGATAAGCTCAGCTTCTTTATCAGATACAAGTTTTGTAATTGTTGCTTTAACTTCTTCGCTTTGCATTTGAGCATTAACTGCACCTTCTATTTGTGCTTTTACTTCTTGACTAATTTGTCCATTTCCAGTTGCAACTTTATATTGCTCAATAGTCATATTGAATTTTTCCAATACAGCACCAAATACTTGTTGGTTTACAGCCATTGTTACTTGTTCCGTAATTACAGATTCATTAGCCTTTACAGCATCCGTAACTTTTTTTAGAGCTCCGTTATAAACTCCATCGTAAGCATTATCACCACCAAGTGATTTTAAAATACCGTTTAATATTTCATCATAATTTTCAATAGTAAGTGTTGGTACATCTACTCCTGCTTTAGCTAACTCGTTTTGTGCAGTTCCTAATAATGTATTGAATACTTGTTCAGCACCACCGTTTAGCATAGCACTATTTTTATTAAGCTCTTTCAATCCACTATTTAAAGTATCAACTCCAACTTTTAGCTTACCTGTGTTTTCATTTAAGCTATTTGCTCCTTCTGACAAAGCCTTAGCTCCATTAGCTAATTTATTAACTCCATCTATTAATTCATTAGATTTTTCTAATAATAAGCTAATACCATTATATAAATCTGAAGAACCATTAACAAGCTTTTCAGTTGCAACACTTAGTTCACCTAAAGAGTTTTCAAGATCTCCTAGTGAGTTAATATTATCCACATCTAAATGATTGAACATATCATTTGTAGCAAGTGTTATTGTTGTTTCTAAAGAAAAATCTTGTACATCGGCTGTAATTTCAACATTATTAGGTATAGATAATTTACTTTCTCCAATAGCCAAACTTTCTTGCATACCTGGAAGTGCAAAACCAATAACTACACTTCTATCACCGTCATTTATGATTTTACCATTTGAAACTTTGATATTTGTAAAATTAGTATTGTCTAGTACCATACCACTTAGCATAACAAATGGAACATATACTTCATCATTTTTACCGTTAATGCTAACAGTTTTTCTTTGATTATTTATATAGTTAAAAGTCATTGTAACTTTTCCACTTTTACCTACTAACTCACTTGAAGATATTTCTTTACCATCAAGTTTATATCCAATAGATACTGTAACAGGTAATTCTTTATCTATTTCTCCCTGATAATATATGTCTTTTCCTTCTGCATCCCAAACACAAATATTGTTATCATTCATTGTATATTGCTCTTCACCATTAACATTAACAATATTAGTAGCGTCAGTTTTATCATTTAGTTTATCATTACCGTTTATATTTTTAACCCAATCACTAACTATAACTTTTTTTGCAGTTCCATCAGAATTAGCAATAACATAAACTGTTTCATCCTTATCAGCTTCATCATTTACTAAAATACTTTCTAATTTATTAGTTATATTGTTAGGTGTTTCCTTATTAGTTTCATCCTTATCGTCGGATTGTTGTGCAAATACAAATACTGTACCTGTGAAAATCAATCCTATAATAACTGTAATAGATAATATTTTATAAAATTTAGTATTCATTATATTTCCTCCTTTTGTTACATTTCATTATTTATTTAATTGTACTAATTTTTTGCTCTTTCTAATGTCAACAGTTGTCTTACATATTATTTTATCAAATACCATAAACATTGAAGGTAATATCAATATTACTGATGCCATACTTATTAAAGCACCTCTTGCCATCAAATTACACATTGAACTAATTATATCTATATCTGAATATACTGCAACTCCATATGTAGCTGCAAAGAAACCTAATGCACTTACTATAATTGATGGAATTGATGTAGACAATGCAGTTGATATTGCTACTTTTTTATCATGACCGATAATACGTTCTTTTTTGTACCTTGTTGTCATCAATATTGCATAATCAACAGTCGCTCCAAGTTGAATTGTACTTATACAAATTGGTGCAATAAATGGTAACGACGTATTTGCATAGTATGGTATACCAAGATTTATACAAATTGCAAATTCAATAACTGCAACCAATATAACGGCCAATGATGGACTTTTTAATACAAATAATATTATTAAAAATATAGCAGCTATCGAAATTATACTAACAACAGTAAAGTCACGATCTGTTACATCTATTAAATCCTTTGTACATGGGGCTTCACCTATTAACATCCCATTTTCATCATATTTTTTAATAATATTGTTAATATCTGTTATCTGTGAATTAACTTCGTCACTTGAAACATAATATTTAGAACTTACTAAAAATAACTGATATTTATCTTCCTTTAATAAATTAACAATTGAATCTGGTAATATTTCTTGCGGTATAGTTGAACCAATCAATGAATCAAATCCTATCGCAAATTTAACTCCATCAACATTTTCTATTTGACCTATCATATTTTTACAATCTTTATGTGACATGTTAGAATCAGCTAAAATCATGTGTGTTGAAGCTATGTCAAAATCATCAATTAATTTTGTATTAGCTATAACATATTCCATATCTTTAGGCACTACAGTACTCATATCATAATATACAAGCTCATTTGTATATCCATAAAGTGATGGTAATAATAATAATACAAATATAATTATAAAAATAATTGGACGTTTTATAATTAATCTTGATACCTTATCCATACTTGGTATTAGAGATCTATGACGTGTTTTTTCAATTAACTTATCAAATACTAATATTAATGGTGGAAGTATTGTTACACATCCTATAACACCTAACAAAACTCCTTTTGCCATTACAATACCTAAATCTTTACCCAAAGTAAATGTCATAAAGCAAAGTGCGATAAACCCAGCAATTGTAGTGATAGAACTTCCTAATACTGATGTAAAAGTTTCTGCAATAGCAGTGGACATTGCTTCTTTTTTATCGCCGTTAAAAGCAATTTTATGCTCTGAATAACTATGCCACAAAAATATAGAATAATCCATTGTTACAGCTAACTGCAATACCGCAGATAGTGCTTTTGTGATATAAGATATTTCTCCAAGAAAATAATTTGAACCTAAATTATAAAGAATTGCTATACCAATACTTATAAGAAACACAAATGGTATAACCCATGAATCCATAAATATCATCATTGCAGCACAAGCAAGTAAAACTGCAATTCCTACATATACAGGTTCTTCTTTTTCACATAAGTTTTTTAAATCTGTTACTAATGCAGACATGCCTGTAATGAAACACTTTTCACCACAAACTTTCCTTACATCTCCAATAGCATTTATAGTTGCATCCTCTGAAGTTGATGTATCAAAGAATACTGCCATAAGAGTTGAATCACCTTTGTTAAAAGCATCATAATATTTTTCTGGTAGAATCTCCATTGGAACAGTAACATCAAACAAATTATCATACCAAACGACATCATTAACGTGTTCAACTTTTTCAAGTTCCGATTTCAATGAGGCTACCTCGTATGGCTTCATTCCATCAACTATAACAAGTGAAAAAGCACCTTTTCCAAAATCATCTAATAATATATTTTGCCCTTTGACAGTATCCATGTCTTCAGGAAGATAATCTAGAATATCGTAATTAACTCTTGTATTAATAATTCCTAATATTGATGGAATTAAAAGTAAAATAGCAATTATTAAAATTATATTTTTGTGTTTAACAACTGCTCTACTGAATTTCAGCATTTTAATTTCCTCCTTTATTTCTCTGTAAAATTAGGTTTAGATGGTAAAAACCTCTTTACTAGTTTTATTGTATAAATTGCAACGCACAAATTTTCAATTCCATCAGCTATTAATGCAATTCCTATAATAACTGATAAAGCCAACACGCCTTCAAATGGATTGAAAATTAGAAGTAGTCCAACAATTGCTGTGATTATTGCCAATATAAGTATTAGCCACCAGTTGTCTAATCCAAACTGTCTTGCTTCCTTGGCTGTTTGTAATTTAAATGTACCATCTATTATTACAAATATACCTATAACAACATTTAGAAAAACAAGTATATTTTTGGGGTGTAAGATTAATACTAATCCAATTAGCATTGTAAAAATACCTAATGCAAAATCAAATTGAAAGGCTAATCCATAAGTATCATTTACAAAATAACTAATAAATTTGATAATACCACAAATTAATGTTATTAACCCAACTATATAGCATAATGTCAATTCAGTTGCTTCAGTTAAAAATATTAGTAATATACCAAGTGCAATCAAAACTATTGAATATGCTACATAAGCAGTTTTTGCTTTTTTAACAGAATCCATATTAAGACCTCCATTTCCAAAATATAATTCTTATTGACTACTTTTATATTATATAAACTTCATGTCCTATCTACAATAAACAAAAACAGCGCATTGTTGGAATTTCCAACACTACGCTGTTTTTGTTTTATTTTCCGACAAACCCTAAGTTTTGTCGGAAAATTTATTTTATCGATTTTCTTTTTTAAAAGAATTCTTATTATCTGCTTTAATAAGTGTTTGTCTAATGTTTCCATCAAACAAATATCCCATTCTATGAATTATTACTGAAGGATCATCTTTCATTCCTTTTCCTAACCATTCTAATGTCATACCAACTAAAGCATATTTATATAGGTCTGAAATTATTTTAATATCTAATTCATTAACATTTAAATCAGTTACCTGTGATTTAACAACCTTTATCATCATATCATCAACAACATTATATATATAATTCTCAAGGTGTTCACGATTTAACGAGTTATATACGTGATATATTGCTTTTTTATTTTTTGTTGCAAATTCAATACTTTCAATAAAACCATCTACCCATGAAGAATAATCTTTATGTGCAAGAATAGTTTTTTCCGCTTCCATTTTAAATAAATCAGCTAATAGGGCATATATATCCTCAAAATAATAGTAAAATGTACTTCGATTAACTCCACAATCATCAACAATGTCTTTAATGGTTATCTTATCAAGTGGATATTCATTTAATAGTTTAACAAAAGATGAGATAATAGCTATTTTAGTAAATTGAGACATATGAACTCCCTTATATATAATATGTTATAATTATAGCATATATTTATTAACCTTTCAAGAATTGTAATTATACATTAATTATGTTAATATACAGTAAAATATTTATCTAAATAATATTATAATTTAGGAGAATAATAAAAGATTATGATACAACCAGAAAAATGGCGAGAAACAATTAATCCTTTTAGTATTAATTATAAAAAATTTATATTAAAGGAAATATTAGGATATCCACATGCAGGAAATGATGTTTTTTATGTGAAAGGAATATTTGACAACAAAATTTGTAACGCTTATATTAAAATTGAACGTCAAAAAGGAGCAAACATTGTGAATGAAGCTAATGTTATTAAACAATTATCATTTGATTTTGTTCCAAAAATATTAGAATATTCTGAAAGTAACCCAAAATATATCATAACTGAAGAAGCAATTGGTGAACGTCTTTCTTATTTATTAGATATAGACAAAGAACATACCTCATTATATTATATGGAATCTTACGGAAAAGCTTTGGCAGAATTTCATAAATTAAAATTAAATTGCAATGATGTCATTCATAGACGTTTTTTTGACATACCCCCACATGATTACATGGTAAAATGGAATCTTATTACAGCTGAAGCGTTTTTACTTAATAATAGTCCAAAAAACAATTCCAAATGCTTTGTTCATGGAGATTTTCATTATGCAAATATTTTATGGAATAAAAACAGAATTTCGTGTGTTTTAGATTATGAATTATCCGGCAACGGTATTAGAGAATTTGATATTGCATGGGCTATTTTTTTACGTCCCGGACAAAAATTCTTAAAAACAAAAGAAGAGAGGGACTTATTTTTAGAAGGCTATAAACGCTTACAAAATTTTGATATGTTTTCTGTTAATTATTATTTAGTATTAATCGCAAGTTATTTTTATTCTATGGGCAATCAAAATTATCGTTTTGATGTTGATAATATAATCAGTGATATAATCAATTAACTGGATTTACTATAATAAAAAAGTTGCTACGCAACTCCGCTAGGGGGACCTATGTCCCCCTTCGGCATAAAAATGCCTACTTCATAAGCATTTTTTCTGAGCACCCTCCTTAAAGGCAAGGGCGTCCCGTCCTTTGCAATCCTCGTTTTTTTATATACTAGAAATAGAACTTTCATAGTATATAAAAAAAGACAAGATAATAACCTTGTCTTATATGGTCGGGGCGGCAGGATTTGAACCCGCGGCCCTCTGGTCCCAAACCAGATGCGCTACCAAACTGCGCTACGCCCCGTATGTTTTTCTCTTAAATAAAATGGTGATCCATCCGCGATTCGAACGCGGGACACCCTGATTAAAAGTCAGGTGCTCTGCCGGCTGAGCTAATGGATCACTATATAAATTGTAAAAATGGCTGGAGTAGCAGGATTTGAACCTACGAATGCTAGAGTCAAAGTCTAGTGCCTTACCGCTTGGCTATACCCCAACTTATGGTGAACCAGAAGGGAGTCGAACCCCCGGCACACGGCTTAGAAGGCCGTTGCTCTATCCAGCTGAGCTACTGGTCCATAATATTTTCAAATGGAGCTGGTGAAAGGACTTGAACCCTCAACCTACTGATTACAAGTCAGTTGCTCTACCAATTGAGCTACACCAGCATATATCATACCATTACTTCAATAATCTACTTATTCTACTAACCTAGTTTGTTAAAATGGTGGAAACAATAGGGCTCGAACCTATGACCCCCTGCTTGTAAGGCAGATGCTCTCCCAACTGAGCTATGCTTCCACTTAAATGGTGACCCTACCGAGACTCGAACTCGGGTTACTTCCGTGAAAGGGAAGTGTCTTAACCGCTTGACCATAGGGCCATATCAATCTGGCGATGTCTTACTTTCCCAGGCAGTCACCCACCAAGTATCATCAGCGCTAAAGAGCTTAACTTCCGTGTTCGGGATGGGAACGGGTGTGTCCTCTTTGCTATTATCACCAGATTAGTATAACTCGTAATTTAAAAATTACTTCGTTATGTTATATATTAAGTTATTATTAAATTGAAAGTTTGAACTTTCAAAATCGCATAGGAAAAACTTTTCGAGATTTGGATTTCGCTGGATCTGACCTACTATCCATTTGAGAATCAAATGGGGTTAGGATCATTATTGGTCAAGACCTCGACCTATTAGTATCACTCAGCTGAATACATTGCTGCACTTACACCTGTGACCTATCTACCTGTTAGTCTTTCAGGGGTCTTACTTACTTACGTAATGGGAAATCTTATCTTAAGGTTTGTTTCGCGCTTAGATGCCTTCAGCGCTTATCAATTCCAGACTTAGCTACTCAGCCGTGCTCCTGGCGGAACAACTGATTCACCATAGGTCTGTCCATCCCGGTCCTCTCGTACTAAGGACAGCTCCCTTCAAATTTCCTACGCCCACGACGGATAGGGACCGAACTGTCTCACGACGTTCTGAACCCAGCTCGCGTGCCTCTTTAATGGGCGAACAGCCCAACCCTTGGGACCTGCTTCAGCCCCAGGATGAGACGAGCCGACATCGAGGTGCCAAACCTCCCCGTCGATGTGGACTCTTGGGGGAGATAAGCCTGTTATCCCCAGGGTAGCTTTTATCCGTTAAGCGATGGCCCTTCCATTCGGCGCCACCGGATCACTAAGTCCAACTTTCGTTCCTGCTCGACATGTACGTCTTGCAGTCAAGCTTCCTTCTGCCTTTACACTCTTCGCACGATTTCCGACCGTGCTGAGGAAACCTTTGAGCGCCTCCGTTACTCTTTCGGAGGCGACCGCCCCAGTCAAACTGCCCAACTGACAGTGTCCATATACTGGATCACAGTATCATGTTAGAAATTCAGTATCAATAGAGTGGTATCCCAACAGCGACTCCACACATACTGGCGTACATGTTTCTTAGTCTCCCACCTATCCTGTACAATTAATACCGAATTCCAATGTCAGCCTGCAGTAAAGCTCCATGGGGTCTTTCCGTCCTGCCGCGGGTAACTCGCATCTTCACGAGTACTACAATTTCACCGGATCTATTGTTGAGACAGTGCTCAAATCGTTACACCTTTCGTGCGGGTCGGAACTTACCCGACAAGGAATTTCGCTACCTTAGGACCGTTATAGTTACGGCCGCCGTTTACTGGGGCTTAAGTTCACTGCTTCACTTACGCTTACAGCTCCCCTTAACCTTCCAGCACCGGGCAGGTGTCAGCCCCTATACTTCATCTTTCGATTTAGCAGAGACCTGTGTTTTTGGTAAACAGTCGCTTGAGCCTGTTTTCTGTGGCCCACTAAAGCTCCGGTCGTTCGACTTTCACTTCCATGGGCACCCCTTCTCCCGAAGTTACGGGGTTATTTTGCCTAGTTCCTTAACAATAGTTCTTCCGCTCATCTTTGGATTCTCTCCTTGACTACCTGTGTCGGTTTACGGTACGGGCACCTTGATCTCGATAGTGGATTTTCTTGACAGCGTAGACTCAGTTACTTCACTACTTGTTTTCGCTCCCATTCGTATCTCAGGATTATTGAAGAAACGGATTTGCCTATCTCTTCTCCCTACTTACTTAGACGTACTATTCCATCAGTACGCTAACTTATCTTTCTGTGTCCCCACTTCTCTTTTAACGATCTTCGGTGGTACTGGAATTTCCACCAGTTATCCATCGCCTACGCCTTTTGGCCTCGGCTTAGGTCCCGACTTACCCTGAGTGGACGAGCCTTCCTCAGGAATCCTTAGTCTTTCGATGGGTGAGATTCTCACTCACCTTTCGCTACTCATGCCAGCATTCTCTCTTCTGTACAATCCACAGCCTCTTTCGATGGCGCTTCGACTCGTACAGAATGCTCCTCTACCGATTGTATTAATACAATCCCACAGCTTCGGTGATAGATTTTAGCCCCGGTAATCTTCGGCGCAGGTCCACTCGACCAGTGAGCTATTACGCACTCTTTGAAAGTGTGGCTGCTTCTAAGCCAACTTCCTGGTTGTCTGTGTAGTCCTACATCCTTTTCCACTTAATCTATCTTTGGGACCTTAGCTGGTGATCTGGGCTCTTTCCCTTTTGACTATGAAACTTATCTCACATAGTCTGACTCCCAACGCTAATTTTATGGTATTCGGAGTTTGATAAGTTTCGGTAACGTATAACGTCCCTTGACTATTCAGTGCTCTACCCCCATTAATCTTACGTTAAGGCTAGCCCTAAAGCTATTTCGAGGAGAACCAGCTATCTCCAGGTTCGATTGGAATTTCACCGCTATCCACAAGTCATCCCATAGCTTTTAAACGCTAACGGGTTCGGTCCTCCACCAGATTTTACTCTAGCTTCAACCTGCTCATGGATAGGTCACCTGGTTTCGGGTCTACGACATGCAACTTTCGCCCTATTAAGACTCGCTTTCGCTTCGGCTCCTAACCTCTCAGTTATTAACCTTGCTGCATATCGTAACTCGCTGGCCCGTTCTACAAAAAGTACGCGGTCACACTCGTAGTGCTCCCACTGCTTATAAGCATAGGGTTTCAGGTTCTTTTTCACTCCCCTCCCGGGGTTCTTTTCACCTTTCCCTCACGGTACTATTTCTCTATCGGTCACTAAGTAGTATTTAGCCTTGGGAGATGGTCCTCCCTGCTTCCCACCGGATTTCTCGTGTCCTGTGGTACTCTGGATCATATCTTGCTCTTTGACTTTTTCGCCTACGTGTCTATCACACTCTTTGGAGCTTCTTTCCAGAAGTCTTTGACTATCGTCTCAGATACTTTGTTGATATGTCCGCAACCCCATGCCGAAACATGGTTTGGGCTCTACCGATTTCGCTCGCCGCTACTTTCGGTATCGTTTATTTACTTTCTCTTCCTAAGGGTACTTAGATGTTTCAGTTCCCCTCGTTCCCCACGTATGACTATTTATTCATCATACGTTACATACGGTTCTCCATATGTGAGTTTCCTCATTCGGATATCTACGGATCAATACTTGTTTGCAGTTCCCCGTAGCTTTTCGCAGCTTACCACGTCCTTCATCGGCTCTTAGTGCCAAGGCATTCGCCCTACGCTCTTTATATCTTGACCTCTTTTGCTCGGTCTTTTTCATTTATGCTTTGTTGGTCATCTCTCAAGATGCTCATGTACAAACGTACATTCCGCTCTTTCGTTCCTTCCGCCTTACCTAAATAAAAATTACCTTTGCAAACTTTATTTTCACTTTTCTTTTCAGAAAAATTACTTTAATCATCAGTTTAATTGTGCGTCTTCACACAACTATTTTTTGGTTACTCTTGTAATTAATATTTGCTTCCGCTTATATTTTTTACTTAGTTTTATTGTTTTTTTTGATGTTTTTCTCTCGTTTCAAACTTGTTCTTTTTAATTTATACTTCGTTGATCGTCGTTTCTGGTGCTCACATATTATTCATATGCTTTGCTCCTCGACTCCTCTCGCCTTGTCTAAATCAAAAATTACTTCGTTTGTTTTTTCCTATACAATTTTCAAAGTTCAGCGATTTACTTTTATTGGTGGAGATGAGGAGAGTCGAACTCCTGACCCCCTGCTTGCAAGGCAGGTGCTCTCCCATCTGAGCTACACCCCCACATCAGCAAATCTTTTATCCACTACTCAAATTCTCACTTGAGTAGCAATGAAACAGCATAAGTTCCTTGTTTCGAACATGCCTTTCCGGCGTTCAAACCAGAAAAGCGACATTGAAACAAAATGTATTACTTTACATTTTGTTTTCTGTCTCCTTAGAAAGGAGGTGATCCAGCCGCACCTTCCGATACGGCTACCTTGTTACGACTTCACCCTAGTCATTAATCCTACCTTAGGCGCCTGCCTCCAAATGGTTAGCTCAGCGACTTTGGGTATTATCAACTTCCATGGTGTGACGGGCGGTGTGTACAAGACCCGGGAACGCATTCACCGCGACGTTCTGATTCGCGATTACTAGCAACTCCGACTTCATGTAGGCGAGTTGCAGCCTACAATCCGAACTGGGATCGGTTTATTAGGTTTGGCTCCAGCTCACGCTTTCGCTTCCCTTTGTTCCGACCATTGTAGCACGTGTGTAGCCCAAGACATAAGGGGCATGATGATTTGACGTCATCCCCACCTTCCTCCGGTTTGTCACCGGCAGTCTCACTAGAGTGCCCATCTTTCATGCTGGCAACTAATGATAAGGGTTGCGCTCGTTGCGGGACTTAACCCAACATCTCACGACACGAGCTGACGACAACCATGCACCACCTGTCTCCCTTGCTTCCGAAGAAGAGAGCACATTTCTGCACTTGTCAAGGGGATGTCAAGCCTTGGTAAGGTTCTTCGCGTTGCTTCGAATTAAACCACATGCTCCGCTGCTTGTGCGGGTCCCCGTCAATTCCTTTGAGTTTCAGTCTTGCGACCGTACTCCCCAGGCGGAGTGCTTATTGCGTTAGCTCCGGCACTGACCTCTCGGCCAACACCTAGCACTCATCGTTTACGGCGTGGACTACCAGGGTATCTAATCCTGTTCGCTCCCCACGCTTTCGTGTCTCAGCGTCAGTTACAGTCCAGTAAGTCGCCTTCGCCACTGGTGTTCCTCCTAATATCTACGCATTTCACCGCTACACTAGGAATTCCACTTACCTCTCCTGCACTCAAGTTACGCAGTTTCAAATGCTTACGAGGGTTTAGCCCTCGCCTTTCACATCTGACATACGTTACCGCCTACTCACCCTTTACGCCCAGTAAATCCGGACAACGCTCGCCCCCTACGTATTACCGCGGCTGCTGGCACGTAGTTAGCCGGGGCTTCCTCCTTTGGTACCGTCATTTTTTTCTTCCCAAAGGACAGAGCTTTACGATCCGAAAACCTTCTTCGCTCACGCGGCGTCGCTGCATCAGGCTTGCGCCCATTGTGCAATATTCCCCACTGCTGCCTCCCGTAGGAGTTTGGACCGTGTCTCAGTTCCAATGTGGCCGTTCACCCTCTCAGGCCGGCTATTGATCGTCGCCTTGGTAAGCCATTACCTTACCAACTAGCTAATCAAACGCGAGCTCATCTCGTACCGATAAATCTTTGACTTATTAATCATGTGATCAATAAGTGTTATATGGTATTAATCCCAGTTTCCCGAGGCTATCCCTTTGTACGAGGCAGATTGCTCACGCGTTACTCACCCGTCCGCCGCTAATACTCGTCCCGAAAGACTTTCTTCGCTCGACTTGCATGTGTTAGGCACGCCGCCAGCGTTCGTCCTGAGCCAGGATCAAACTCTCGTTTAATATCTGTTCTCAAGCTTACGCTTGGCATTAACTCGATATTTTTGTTATCTGCTGTGTCACTACTCTTCATCACTTGCTTACGTACTTTAGTACGTGCGCTCGTTCTTCATCGCGTTCCTTGCATATAGCAAAACTATCTTCGTTAGTTGTTGTTGTTGTTGTTTTTACTGTTTTTGTTCTATTTCTATACTCTTGCGAGTACTGAAACTAAAGGTTGTTCTTATGCTGTTTTATTGTCTAAGGTTCATTTTTCAATGCTTTGCTGTCTCTCAACAGCTTTATTAGTTTACCATCTCTGTCGAAGTTTGTCAAGAACTTTTTTAAAAATTATTAGTAATTAATTTTTCATTATTCATCCGCTCTTTTTCGACAGCTTTAATAGAATATCATTTTTTGTTTTCTGTGTCAATACTTATTTTAATTTATTATTTGACTAAAAATTACAACATTAAATGTCTGCTTATTTCAATGAATTTTATAGTGTAAATATTTCTATTGCAATGTAATAACCTAGTTTGCGGAATATAATGTACCCAAATACAAGTTGATATATATGGGTGTTGCTCATTTTACTTACAAGCAAAAAAATTAAATAACGTAATTATTCCACTTGATGCAGTGGCTACAATTAATCCAATTAAAGTACCAAACCCATGCAATTACTGTCATAAGAATAATACATATTAATGCAAACAATAATTTAATAGTAATATGTTTAGTTTTGTATTTTCTAATTAACAACCAATATTGGGGCAAATTTTTCACCCTTTTTCAATAACTGTAGGATATGACATTATTTATAACCTCATAATAAGATATAAATTTCTTTTCGTTACCTCAAATCTGACTATATACTTATTAAACCACGACGGTTAACCTTGTAACGTCAAATCCCTCTGCATGCTTTTTACAATATATATCTGTACACTTTTTGTATTTTTCAAATGTCTTTTTTGCCTCACACTTATCTGTGTAGACTTTCCAACAACCTACAAACTTAAAACCATGTCCTTTATTTTTTATAAATGCCTTTATATCCCTAAGAGGATAACCAAGAAATACACCAATTTCATGTGGAAAGTCATTTCCAATGGTAAGTTTTTTTGAAAGATATTCAAGACACTTTTCTATACTTTCAGTAAAATAACCGCTTTCTTCCAATAATCTGATAATCTCTTTTTTACCAAGCTCCTTTTCAAGCTGCTTTTTTCTATAAACATATATTAGCGCAATTCCACTATTTTTTCGGAGCGCTACAAAAAATATACCTCTTTTATTAAATATAGAATTCCATTCATCAAGCTCTGCCAAAAGCTGTATTTCACTTTGAAATTTATATGTAAATAAATTTCCCATTTTCATTCCTGCCAAAGTTGGAGAGCAGTGCCTTACTATAATTTTACTGGACATAAAATCACCTCCTTTATACTGTATATTCTTCCAAAATTTCTTTTAGTGCTGTCATCGAACTTGAATGACAGCGAGTGATCCGAATATTTTGACCTTTGGTTTTAGCAAGAGCTGTTTTCACCATTTTATGCGAAACAGTCTTTGTAAACAGTACAAGCAAATCAGGCGATCCAATTTTGTTTTTAAGTCCCATCATTTGTGTAAAAACCTTTGCTTTACAATTGTATTTTCTACACAAAAACTTATACTGACAAACCATACAATCATTTCCACCAACAATTACTACACTCAACTTCAATCCTCCAATACATTTGTATTATCTTTATATTTCTCTAAAATAATTACATAAATTTTTTTCTTTATAAGCTACAGTTAGTAAAAACTAACTGTAGCTTTTTTTAAACTTTCAATCAGAATTATTCAGCTATAATTAATATTTCATATCCAATAAAGCCATCATTTTATCAGACATAGCAGAAAATTTGAGATACCCAAGTTCAAAAAAAAGCGTAACAGCAACTTTTCTTGCATCATAGATGTCAAAGCCGAAAATTTTATTATAATATATTTCAACCGGATAAAAACAAGCATTGCACTCTGTGATGATTTCCTTGCCTTTCTCTGTAATACTTACTTTGCCATAATGTGGTTTATATATCAAGTCCAATTCACATAGTCCGTTTATCATTGTATGAACACTTGGCTTTGTAACTCCAAGTAGTTTTGCTACATCTTTACATTGTATTTTAGTTGACTCATTAGAAAGCTCAGAAAGTATAAGCATATATTTTATTTGAGTTATTGTAAGTTCATTTTTTTGAACTTTTACCATTGTTAATCCTCCTAAAAAACTCCGCTCTTCTAAAAATTACTTAACTTTAGTATGACAACTCGCAGACATAGGACAAGTACTGCAATTACAGCCACATAAAGATTTTCCTTTTTTCATATTTTTGGTTAGATTATTGATAATTGTTGCGATAATCGTCAATAGAACTATCGATATAATAATTGTTGCAATATTTGATATGATCCAAGCAAACATTGTGCATCCTCCTATATATTTCATTATTTAATTAGTACCTTTTTTTGCAAAGTGCTACTTTCTTTATAAGGTCTGAACAACATAAAGAACATTATGGCAATAAGTATAAAAGCACTTGTTACGCCAACTGTGTTTCCACTTCCCATAAAGAACATACCAAGCTGATAAACAATAAGGGAAACAGTATAAGCAAATACTGTCTGATAACCAATTGCAAACCAAGTCCATTTGCTATTATTCATCTCACGCTTAATTGCACCAATTGCTGCAAAGCATGGAGCACAAAGCAGATTAAAAATTAAGAAAGAATAACCTGCAAGTGCAGAATAGTCAGCCTGAAGCAACGACCAAATTTCCACACCATCCTCTGCAACCTCTCCAAAGCCATAAAGAATACCAAAAGTACCTACAACATTTTCTTTTGCAACAAGTCCGAGGATTGTAGCAACAGCAGCCTTTGGATTTCCAAATCCTAGAGGTTTAAAAAACCAAGCAATAGATGAACCAATTGATTCAAGAATACTTCCCTCATAGTTTTCTACCATCTTCATAGACCAACTGAAGGTAGAGGTAAACCAAATTAGAATTGCGGAAAGTAAAATAATCGTTCCAGCTTTTTTAATAAATGACCAACCACGCTCCCACATCGAACGTAGAACAGCACCAACAGTTGGTAAATGATAAGAAGGCAATTCCATTACAAATGGCGCAGGTTCACCTGAAAATGGCTTTGTCTTTTTCAGCATAATACCAGAAACAATAATTGCTGCAATACCTACAAAATAAGCTGATGGTGCTACCCACCATTTTCCTCCTAAAAGTGCTCCTGAAATCAATGCGATAATTGGCAGTTTTGCACCACAAGGCATAAAGGTTGTGGTCATAATTGTCATTCTGCGATCACGCTCGTTTTCAATAGTACGAGATGCCATAATACCAGGAATACCACATCCTGTACCTATTAGCATAGGAATAAAAGATTTGCCTGAAAGTCCAAATTTTCTAAAGATACGATCCAGTACAAATGCAATTCTAGACATATATCCGCATTCTTCCAAACCTGCTAACATGATAAACAATACAAAAATTTGTGGTACAAAGCCCAAAACAGCACCGACGCCACCTATAATACCATCAACAATTAAGCCTTGTAACCAAGAAGCACATCCAATACTCTCAAGGGAAGCCGATACAGTAGGCAAGATCCATTCTCCAAACAAAGTATCATTAGTAAAAGCCGTTACAATATCACCAATCGTTGTTACTGAAATATAATAAACAACAAACATAACAATTGCAAAAATAGGTAAAGCTAAGAAACGATTTGTCACTACCTTATCTATTTTATCCGAAGTTGAAGATTTATCTTTATTTTTGCGTTTATAACAACATTTAATTACACTTGCTATGTATATGTATCTTTCGTTAGTAATAATACTTTCTGCATCATCGTCCATTTCATCTTCAGCTTCAACAATATGCTCCTCAATATGTGAAACAATCGTTTTGTCTAAATTAAGATGTTGCATTATCTTTTCATCTCGCTCAAATATCTTAATCGCATACCAACGCTTTTCTGCTTCCGAAATTTCATCTCCCAAAGATTCCTCAATATGTGCAATTGCATGTTCAACAACTCCATTAAAGCTGTGCTGTGGCTGAATATCTACATTTGATTTTGCAAGTATTAATGCTTCAGTGGCAAGTTCGTTAATACCTGTGGCTTTCATTGCTGATATTTCCATTACTTTACACCCAAGTTGTTTTGAAAGTTCTTCGGTTCTAATAACATCACCATTCTTTTTAACAACATCCATCATATTTATTGCAACAATAACAGGAATAGTAAGCTCTGCAAGTTGTGTAGTAAGATAGAGGTTTCTCTCTAAGTTTGTTCCATCAACAATGTTGATTATTGCATCCGGTTTTTCCTCAATTAAATAATTTCTTGATACTACTTCTTCAAGTGTATAAGGCGAAAGTGAATAAATGCCAGGAAGGTCTGTGATTGTAACTTCTTTGTTTGATTTCAACTTACCTTCTTTTTTCTCTACAGTAACACCGGGCCAGTTGCCAACATATTGATTTGCGCCCGTTAAAGCATTAAACAGTGTTGTTTTACCACTGTTGGGATTTCCTACAAGTGCTATTTTAATACCCATTTTAATATCCTACCTTTCGATTTGATAAGCAGCCACTAACTGACTGCTATAAAAATTACAGAATTTTATGTCTGCTTCGACTTTTTACTCAATTTCAATCATCTTTGCATCCGCCTTGCGAAGTGTCAATTCATAACCACGCACGGTAATTTCAATCGGATCGCCAAGAGGTGCAACCTTGCGAATATACAGCTCTGTGCTTTTTGTAATACCCATATCCATAATTCTACGTTTAACTGCCCCATCACCGTGAAGCCTTTTAACTACAACGATTTGACCAATTTTAGCTTCTCTAAGTGTGCTCATATTTCTTTCCTCCTTGAAATTTGTATGTAAATTGCAAAGCAAATCACACCATAATCTTTGCTGCCATTTCCTTACTGATAGCTACACGGGACTCTTTTACATTTACAATTACATTTCCCGCAAGTTCAGAAACAACAGTAATACTTGTACCTACAATAAAGCCCAATTTTTGAAGGTGAAAACGAATATCTGATTTTCCACCAATTTTCTTAATAATGTTATCAACGCCAATTGTAGCGTATGTAAGTGGCATCATTTGTACCCTTCTTTCTACTTTGTTTTGGGTTAGTTATAACTAACCCATGCTCAAAAAAATAGTTAGTTGTGACTAACCAATTAAATAATACACCATAATATTTTGCCTGTCAATACTTTATTTTAAAATTTTGTGATTTTTTCATTAGTATATTTTTAAGTAGTAACTAGAGACATTGACATAAAAAGTATTATATGCTATACTTTTTTCTAAGTTAGCCACCGCAAACCACATGGTATTGCATAGATTTTATATTTCAAGGAGTGTTGTTTAGGAAAGAAAAAAAAATAGTTCAAAGTCTATTTTTACATTTATTTGCGTTTGCATATTATCATTAATCTTTATAATAGTCGGAAGTAATATTTGTA
Organism: Sedimentibacter sp. zth1; assembly: GCF_017352195.1. Taxonomy (NCBI): domain Bacteria; kingdom Bacillati; phylum Bacillota; class Tissierellia; genus Sedimentibacter; species Sedimentibacter sp. zth1. The sequence continues at coordinate 1,155,162 of NZ_CP071445.1, forward strand.
ATTACGACTCAACTGAAACATTAGAAGGAACAGTAGAAACAGCTAAGATTATTTCTGTCCTTGATATTCATTCACAAGAAATATATGAAGGAGTAAAGAGTACCACTGTTCAATTTAAAGCAAAGATTACTTCTGGTGAATTTAAAGGACAACAGTTTCTTATGGAACAAAGCATTGACGAAATGATTTTACCAACTCCTAAGCAAGTAGAAAAGGGAGATTCAATACTTGTATCAAATTCTCCTGGAATAAATAATACTGAAATGATGTGGTGTTATTTGGGACCGAACAAGCTTTACGGTATGATTGTTTTGGCATCTGTATTTATTTTACTAATTTTGATTATTGGAAAGAAGAAAGGGATTACAACTATTGCATCTCTTGTTTTTACAGTTTCAGCAATTTTTGCAGTGTATATACCATCAATTCTTTCGGGCAAAAATATTTATCTTTCAACTTGCATTATTTCAATATTTGTTATTCTTTCAAGTTTAATTATTATTAATGGACTTAGCAAGAAAACTCTTTGTGCAGTTGTCGGAAACATTGGTGGAATTTTAATTGCAGGGATTTTAGCATTATTTGTAAATTCAGCACTTGAAATAACTGGTATGGTAGATCAAGATTATGTATTTCTAACAATGCTTGAAGGAGATATTTCTATTGATCTTCGTGCAGTAGTGTGGTGAGGAATTATTATAGGTTCATTGGGAGCTATAATGGATGTATCTATGTCTATTGCTTCGGCAATGCAGGAACTATCTGTTGAAATGAAAAACAAAAGTTTTCGTAGAATGGCTCGCTCCGGAATGAACATTGGTCGTGACGCAATTGGAACAATGACAAATACGCTAATTTTAGCATATGTCGGAAGTTCACTTGCAATCATTTTACTATTTACTGCATACAATAGAAATATCTTGTTGCTATTAAATTTAGAAATGATTGTTGTTGAAGTTATTCAAGCTATTGTTGGAAGCATCGGAATTCTACTAGCAGTTCCCGTAACCGTTTTATTTGCAGCATGGATATTTAACAAAAACAATTACAACAAATTATGCAAAGTAGAACAATAAAAAAATACACAAATCAGGTAAAATGTATCCTGAGAACAAATTGATAGAATTTAACGTGGGTGAATATATTATCTTAATCAAAACATATTTAAGCACAAAAAAACAGTCTCTCGACTGTTTTTTCTCTTTGGTACAGGTAAAGGGACTATGAAAGCTCCGCTTTCATCCTCCTTGCACTTTCGTGCCGCGGATCATTTGTCTAAAAACCTGCCACTGGCAGCTTTTCTTCACGCTAAATGCCCACTTTGGGTTCAAGTCCCTTTATTTTTAAGCATAAAAAAAACAGCCTCTCGACTGTTTTCTCTTTGGTACGGGTAAAGGGACTTGAACCCCCACGGTCTCCCACTAGATCCTAAGTCTAGCGCGTCTGCCAATTCCGCCATACCCGCATAAATATTTTTAAATGGTGATCCATCCGCGATTCGAACGCGGGACACCCTGATTAAAAGTCAGGTGCTCTGCCGGCTGAGCTAATGGATCATAATACTAAATTAATTAAATTGGCTGGAGTAGCAGGATTTGAACCTACGAATGCTAGAGTCAAAGTCTAGTGCCTTACCGCTTGGCTATACCCCAACGTATGGTGAACCAGAAGGGAGTCGAACCCCCGGCACACGGCTTAGAAGGCCGTTGCTCTATCCAGCTGAGCTACTGGTCCATAATTATATTACATTTTAAAAATATTGGTGACCCTACCGAGACTCGAACTCGGGTTACTTCCGTGAAAGGGAAGTGTCTTAACCGCTTGACCATAGGGCCATATTATCTGGCGACGTCTTACTTTTCCAGGCAGTCACCCACCAAGTATCATCAGCGCTAAAGAGCTTAACTTCCGTGTTCGGGATGGGAACGGGTGTGTCCTCTTTGCTATAATCACCAAATAAATTTATTTTATACATATTTCATCAATAAAGCTTGTATAGTTTAACATAAACATTTTGATAAGTCAATAGATTTAGGTGAATTGTATTTATGTTAATATTGGAATATAAGTATTTTATTGTACAATTTTACTCAATTTCTAAGTATATTTTTTATTTATTTATCCTAAATTTATAATTTACCAATTCAATTAATTTATCTGGTGCATAATTTGAATATACCATTTCTTTTGCTTTTAATGGATCATCCGTAATTATATTATCCACACCTAAATTTATCATTTTAACTAAATCAGCTTCATTATTAACAGTCCATGCATATACATCCTTCCCTTTATTTTTTATTGTGTTAACTAACCTTTTAGTTATAAAGCTATGCTCAACACTGAATCCATCCGCATAAGGTAAAACAGCAATTTTTCCATATGCAAGAGTTGTTACATAAATTGTCTTTATATCTGGGTCAATTTGTTTTATTCTTTTTATAATATCATATTTTAGAGATGTTACAACACAATCACTCTCAAAATTATTATTTTTTATAATATTAACTACTGCATCTTCTAAACCTTTTTCATGTCCAGTAGGTTTTAATTCAATATTTAATTTAATTTTACCCTTAGCTAATTTTATGACTTCATCTAGTGTTGGAATCCTTTCACCACTAAATTCTTCGCCAAACCATTTCCCCGCATCTAATGTTTTAACTTCATCAAAATTTACATCCCAAATATATTTATTGACACCTGTAGTCCTTCTAAGGTTACTATCATGCATTACAATTATTTCACCATCTTTTGTTTGTTGTAAATCTATTTCAACCCAATCAGCAAAATGATTAATTGCACTTTCTATAGCAATAATTGTATTTTCAGGTGCATTAGCAGAATCACCTCTATGAGCTGTTATGCTTGTTTTATGAAACAATTCTACCTTTAAATCAAGTGAATTGCCTTCGAAAAATAGCAAGTAAAAGTTGTTTAGAATTAAAACTACTGCAATAAATATATATATTTTTTTAGCTAGCTTAAGCTTTCTTAAAACTATCTTAGGCTTTTTATAATTATATATTATTTCTCCAATGTCTTCTTTTTGATTAAAATAGCAAGAACTAATGTAAGCAAAAACAATTGGTAGAGTAAATAAAATAGAAACACCTACTAATAGTATAAAAATCAATCTATAGGAGTTGAAAGTAACAACACCTATTACCTCATTCACTCCTAATGCTTTTCCAAAATTAAATATAATTAACACACTTAAAATCAAAAACAAACTATTCACTATTGAAATAACAAGATTCCATAATATAAGTCCAAAAACTGTTTTAGTATAGTCATTTCTAATTAAATTCATACTTTTATCACAAGCGCTCTTAATATTACAATTTTCTATACAAAAATAATAAAATGCATATATTAACCTCATCAGTATAATTGAAAATAATATAATTAATCCGGTAAAAAAAACCAATCGATTTCTATTTGAATTAATAAAATTTAAAAGAATATTTGGTAATTTAATTAAATATGCAATTTGAACGAATTGCGTAGCTATCAATAAAGGAAAAATAAATATAATTAATAGAAGTAAAAAAATATTAACTCCTTTAAATAATTTAGCACACGAAATTATACCAAAACGGAATATATCTCTTACTGATACAGAAATTTTATAATATGATGCATGATAACATCCAACTAAAGCAGTTATTTCAAATATTACAAATATAGCAAAACCTATTAAGAAAAATGCAAGCATTAAAATCGATGTAGGTTTAGTAATAAAACTTTCAATATTGTCATAGGATAAATAATTCATTCCATTTAATTTCATTGAAAAATTTAATATTACAATTGTGCTTGGGGCAAATAATAATACCACTATAAATTTATAAATTATTTCAAATAACGCTATTGATTTAAAATTAGTTTTTATTAGCTCTAAGCCTAAGCTTTTTTTTAACACATATATCACCTACCACTTATTTTAATGTCACTTATAAATTATATATCTGTTTACTATAAAATGAAATATATATTACAAAGTATTTATTTTTTACTACTAAATATTCATTATTTAAATATAATTTTATGTTATTTATTTTTGCAACTTGTCCGATATATATTTTATAAGAACATAATTAGGAGGATTTATTATGAAATTATCACCTATAGATTCAATAAATAAAATACATGAAAATCATAATCATGATACTAATAAGGAAAAACAAAAGAAAAATTTTACTAAAAATGATAACAGCAAAAAAGATAAACAAGAGATAGACTTAAATATAGATTCAAATCAATTGCATAGTTCAAATGCGAAACAAAACTTCAATAAAATACTTAACAATGAACAAATAGAATATTTAAAATCAAATATAGGAAAAATATATACAAAAACAATACATAAATGATATTAATGACTAAATTATAATTACTTTTGGTTCTATAATAAATGTGGGGTGCATGAAAAATATTTTCATTATCCCAGCATTTTTTATATACAAAAAAAGGCACTTATGATTCAAAACTGCTATAATGTTAGTTGATTAGACCAAACAGAAAGGGATTTTGATATAAGTGCTATCTAATTCTACCAATAATTTATTAAATTTAAAATATGAATCTTATGACTTTTTACCTAAATATCATAGAATAACTAATAGATTAGCTTTTTACATATGTACAGAACTTAAGAAAACTAAATCTATGAAAGAAATTGCTATGGATACCAATGTTTCTATATCTTCTGTTATGAGCTTATTTAACTATGTTAATTATGGAGTGCCTAAACTTGCTTCTGTTTTATCTATTGATGAATTTAAGGGTAATACCGTAGCTGGTAAATACTAATGTATTCTTGTTGATGGTCAAAAAAACAAAGTAATTAACATTTTACCTCACCAGCTATTGACAAAAAGCCATAAAAAAAAGCAGGAAATATTTCACTGCTTACATTAGCGATATTAAATTATAAATTGGAGGCGCCACCCAGATTTGAACTGGGGATGAGGGTGTTGCAGACCCGTACCTTACCACTTGGCTATAGCGCCTTAATAATATAAAAAAATGGGGTAAATAGTGGGAATCGAACCCACGACCTCCAGAGTCACAATCTGGCGCGCTAGCCGACTGCGCTATATCTACCATAATTTTTTGGAGCGGGTGAAGGGAATCGGACCCTCGCAACCAGCTTGGAAGGCTGGGGCTCTACCACTGAGCTACACCCGCATTATATGCGTTTTAATATTTTCTGTTACTTTTGGAGCGGAAGACGAGATTCGAACTCGCGACCCTCGCCTTGGCAAGGCGATGCTCTACCACTGAGCCACTTCCGCATTTTAAACTTAATTGGTGGGAAGGACTGGATTCGAACCAGTGAAGGCGTTGCCAACGGATTTACAGTCCGTCCCCTTTAGCCACTCGGGAACCCTCCCATATTATGTTTTTATTGAAAATGGCGACTTGGATGGGGTTCGAACCCACGACCTCCAGCGTGACAGGCTGGCATTCTAACCAACTGAACTACCAAGCCACATTCAATTTTATAAAAATGGTGGAAACAATAGGGCTCGAACCTATGACCCCCTGCTTGTAAGGCAGATGCTCTCCCAACTGAGCTATGCTTCCATGTTTTTTATTTTGTAATGGTGACCCTACCGAGACTCGAACTCGGGTTACTTCCGTGAAAGGGAAGTGTCTTAACCGCTTGACCATAGGGCCTTTTATTTTGGTAGCGGCGAACGGATTTGAACCGCTGACACTGCGGGTATGAACCGCATGCTCTAGCCAACTGAGCTACGCCGCCATTCTCGTAATTGTCAGTATTACTTCTATATTTTTGGTAGCGGGGACAGGATTCGAACCTATGACCTTCGGGTTATGAGCCCGACGAGCTTCCAGCTGCTCCACCCCGCGACAATTTAATTTAAAATGGTACCGAAGACCAGACTTGAACTGGTACGTTCTTTAGGGAACGCAGGATTTTAAGTCCTGTGCGTCTGCCAATTCCGCCACTCCGGCACATTCATGGCTCCGAGGGTGGGGCTCGAACCCACGACCTACCGGTTAACAGCCGGTTGCTCCACCATTGAGCTACCTCGGAATATCTATTCTAATTAAATATTTAGATATCAATCTGGCGATGTCTTACTTTCCCAGGCAGTCACCCACCAAGTATCATCAGCGCTAAAGAGCTTAACTTCCGTGTTCGGGATGGGAACGGGTGTGTCCTCTTTGCTATTATCACCAGATTAGTATAACACGTAATCTAAAAATTACTTCGTTATATTGTATATTAAGTTATCATTAAATTGAAAGTTTGAACTTTCAAAATTGTATAGGAAAAACTTTTCGAGATTTGTCCGACTGTATCACAAATCTATTTACTCACTTACGTTCGTATAGATTTGGATTTCGCTGGATCTGACCTACCATCCATTTGAGAATCAAATGGGGTTAGGATCATTATTGGTCAAGACCTCGACCTATTAGTATCACTCAGCTGAATACATTGCTGCACTTACACCTGTGACCTATCTACCTGTTAGTCTTTCAGGGGTCTTACTTACTTACGTAATGGGAAATCTTATCTTAAGGTTTGTTTCGCGCTTAGATGCCTTCAGCGCTTATCAATTCCAGACTTAGCTACTCAGCCGTGCTCCTGGCGGAACAACTGATTCACCATAGGTCTGTCCATCCCGGTCCTCTCGTACTAAGGACAGCTCCCTTCAAATTTCCTACGCCCACGACGGATAGGGACCGAACTGTCTCACGACGTTCTGAACCCAGCTCGCGTGCCTCTTTAATGGGCGAACAGCCCAACCCTTGGGACCTGCTTCAGCCCCAGGATGAGACGAGCCGACATCGAGGTGCCAAACCTCCCCGTCGATGTGGACTCTTGGGGGAGATAAGCCTGTTATCCCCAGGGTAGCTTTTATCCGTTAAGCGATGGCCCTTCCATTCGGCGCCACCGGATCACTAAGTCCAACTTTCGTTCCTGCTCGACATGTACGTCTTGCAGTCAAGCTTCCTTCTGCCTTTACACTCTTCGCACGATTTCCGACCGTGCTGAGGAAACCTTTGAGCGCCTCCGTTACTCTTTCGGAGGCGACCGCCCCAGTCAAACTGCCCAACTGACAGTGTCCATATACTGGATCACAGTATCATGTTAGAAATTCAGTATCAATAGAGTGGTATCCCAACAGCGACTCCACACATACTGGCGTACATGTTTCTTAGTCTCCCACCTATCCTGTACAATTAATACCGAATTCCAATGTCAGCCTGCAGTAAAGCTCCATGGGGTCTTTCCGTCCTGCCGCGGGTAACTCGCATCTTCACGAGTACTACAATTTCACCGGATCTATTGTTGAGACAGTGCTCAAATCGTTACACCTTTCGTGCGGGTCGGAACTTACCCGACAAGGAATTTCGCTACCTTAGGACCGTTATAGTTACGGCCGCCGTTTACTGGGGCTTAAGTTCACTGCTTCACTTACGCTTACAGCTCCCCTTAACCTTCCAGCACCGGGCAGGTGTCAGCCCCTATACTTCATCTTTCGATTTAGCAGAGACCTGTGTTTTTGGTAAACAGTCGCTTGAGCCTGTTTTCTGTGGCCCACTAAAGCTCCGGTCGTTCGACTTTCACTTCCATGGGCACCCCTTCTCCCGAAGTTACGGGGTTATTTTGCCTAGTTCCTTAACAATAGTTCTTCCGCTCATCTTTGGATTCTCTCCTTGACTACCTGTGTCGGTTTACGGTACGGGCACCTTGATCTCGATAGTGGATTTTCTTGACAGCGTAGACTCAGTTACTTCACTACTTGTTTTCGCTCCCATTCGTATCTCAGGATTATTGAAGAAACGGATTTGCCTATCTCTTCTCCCTACTTACTTAGACGTACTATTCCATCAGTACGCTAACTTATCTTTCTGTGTCCCCACTTCTCTTTTAACGATCTTCGGTGGTACTGGAATTTCCACCAGTTATCCATCGCCTACGCCTTTTGGCCTCGGCTTAGGTCCCGACTTACCCTGAGTGGACGAGCCTTCCTCAGGAATCCTTAGTCTTTCGATGGGTGAGATTCTCACTCACCTTTCGCTACTCATGCCAGCATTCTCTCTTCTGTACAATCCACAGCCTCTTTCGATGGCGCTTCGACTCGTACAGAATGCTCCTCTACCGATTGTATTAATACAATCCCACAGCTTCGGTGATAGATTTTAGCCCCGGTAATCTTCGGCGCAGGTCCACTCGACCAGTGAGCTATTACGCACTCTTTGAAAGTGTGGCTGCTTCTAAGCCAACTTCCTGGTTGTCTGTGTAGTCCTACATCCTTTTCCACTTAATCTATCTTTGGGACCTTAGCTGGTGATCTGGGCTCTTTCCCTTTTGACTATGAAACTTATCTCACATAGTCTGACTCCCAACGCTAATTTTATGGTATTCGGAGTTTGATAAGTTTCGGTAACGTATAACGTCCCTTGACTATTCAGTGCTCTACCCCCATTAATCTTACGTTAAGGCTAGCCCTAAAGCTATTTCGAGGAGAACCAGCTATCTCCAGGTTCGATTGGAATTTCACCGCTATCCACAAGTCATCCCATAGCTTTTAAACGCTAACGGGTTCGGTCCTCCACCAGATTTTACTCTAGCTTCAACCTGCTCATGGATAGGTCACCTGGTTTCGGGTCTACGACATGCAACTTTCGCCCTATTAAGACTCGCTTTCGCTTCGGCTCCTAACCTCTCAGTTATTAACCTTGCTGCATATCGTAACTCGCTGGCCCGTTCTACAAAAAGTACGCGGTCACACTCGTAGTGCTCCCACTGCTTATAAGCATAGGGTTTCAGGTTCTTTTTCACTCCCCTCCCGGGGTTCTTTTCACCTTTCCCTCACGGTACTATTTCTCTATCGGTCACTAAGTAGTATTTAGCCTTGGGAGATGGTCCTCCCTGCTTCCCACCGGATTTCTCGTGTCCTGTGGTACTCTGGATCATATCTTGCTCTTTGACTTTTTCGTCTACGTGTCTATCACACTCTTTGGAGCTTCTTTCCAGAAGTCTTTGACTATCGTCTCGGATACTTTGTTGATATGTCCGCAACCCCATGCCGAAACATGGTTTGGGCTCTACCGATTTCGCTCGCCGCTACTTTCGGTATCGTTTTTTACTTTCTCTTCCTAAGGGTACTTAGATGTTTCAGTTCCCCTCGTTCCCCACGTATGACTATTTATTCATCATACGTTACATACGGTTCTCCATATGTGAGTTTCCTCATTCGGATATCTACGGATCAATACTTGTTTGCAGTTTCCCGTAGCTTTTCGCAGCTTACCACGTCCTTCATCGGCTCTTAGTGCCAAGGCATTCGCCCTACGCTCTTTATATCTTGACCTCTTAAACTCGTTCTTTTTCATTTATGCTGTGTCTCTCGTCACTTCGAATGCTCACATACTATTCGTATGCTCCGCTTCTTAGCTCCTCGTTTCGTGCCTAAATAAAAAATCACTTCGTTTATTGTTAATCATCAGTTTAATTGTGCGTCTTCACACAACTATTTTTTGGTTACTCTTGTAATTAATATTTGCTTCCGCTTATATTTTTTACTTAGTTTTATTGTTTTTTTTGATGTTTTCTCTCGTTTCAAACTTGTTCTTTTTAATTTATACTTCGTTGATCGTCGTTTCTGGTGCTCACATATTATTCATATGCTTTGCTCCTCGACTCCTCTCGCCTTGTCTAAATCAAAAAATTACTTCGTTTGTTTTTTCCTATACAATTTTCAAAGTCCAATTTGCTCGTTAATTTCATTTTATACTGTGTTGCAATTTCTCATCACTCACTTACGTACTTTTGTACGTGCGTTCGTTCCTCGTCATGCGCCTTGTCTAAATTAAAATTCACTTCGCAAATATTTATCTTAATACTCAAATTCTCACTTGAGTATCAATGAAACAGCATAAGTTCCTTGTTTCGAACATGCCTTTCCGGCGTTCAAACCAGAAAAGCGACATTGAAACAAAATGTATTACTTTACATTTTGTTTTCTGTCTCCTTAGAAAGGAGGTGATCCAGCCGCACCTTCCGATACGGCTACCTTGTTACGACTTCACCCTAGTCATTAATCCTACCTTAGGCGCCTGCCTCCAAATGGTTAGCTCAGCGACTTTGGGTATTATCAACTTCCATGGTGTGACGGGCGGTGTGTACAAGACCCGGGAACGCATTCACCGCGACGTTCTGATTCGCGATTACTAGCAACTCCGACTTCATGTAGGCGAGTTGCAGCCTACAATCCGAACTGGGATCGGTTTATTAGGTTTGGCTCCAGCTCACGCTTTCGCTTCCCTTTGTTCCGACCATTGTAGCACGTGTGTAGCCCAAGACATAAGGGGCATGATGATTTGACGTCATCCCCACCTTCCTCCGGTTTGTCACCGGCAGTCTCACTAGAGTGCCCATCTTTCATGCTGGCAACTAATGATAAGGGTTGCGCTCGTTGCGGGACTTAACCCAACATCTCACGACACGAGCTGACGACAACCATGCACCACCTGTCTCCCTTGCTTCCGAAGAAGAGAGCACATTTCTGCACTTGTCAAGGGGATGTCAAGCCTTGGTAAGGTTCTTCGCGTTGCTTCGAATTAAACCACATGCTCCGCTGCTTGTGCGGGTCCCCGTCAATTCCTTTGAGTTTCAGTCTTGCGACCGTACTCCCCAGGCGGAGTGCTTATTGCGTTAGCTCCGGCACTGACCTCTCGGCCAACACCTAGCACTCATCGTTTACGGCGTGGACTACCAGGGTATCTAATCCTGTTCGCTCCCCACGCTTTCGTGTCTCAGCGTCAGTTACAGTCCAGTAAGTCGCCTTCGCCACTGGTGTTCCTCCTAATATCTACGCATTTCACCGCTACACTAGGAATTCCACTTACCTCTCCTGCACTCAAGTTACGCAGTTTCAAATGCTTACGAGGGTTTAGCCCTCGCCTTTCACATCTGACATACGTTACCGCCTACTCACCCTTTACGCCCAGTAAATCCGGACAACGCTCGCCCCCTACGTATTACCGCGGCTGCTGGCACGTAGTTAGCCGGGGCTTCCTCCTTTGGTACCGTCATTTTTTTCTTCCCAAAGGACAGAGCTTTACGATCCGAAAACCTTCTTCGCTCACGCGGCGTCGCTGCATCAGGCTTGCGCCCATTGTGCAATATTCCCCACTGCTGCCTCCCGTAGGAGTTTGGACCGTGTCTCAGTTCCAATGTGGCCGTTCACCCTCTCAGGCCGGCTATTGATCGTCGCCTTGGTAAGCCATTACCTTACCAACTAGCTAATCAAACGCGAGCTCATCTCGTACCGATAAATCTTTGACTTATTAATCATGTGATCAATAAGTGTTATATGGTATTAATCCCAGTTTCCCGAGGCTATCCCTTTGTACGAGGCAGATTGCTCACGCGTTACTCACCCGTCCGCCGCTAATACTCATCCCGAAGGATTTTCTTCGCTCGACTTGCATGTGTTAGGCACGCCGCCAGCGTTCGTCCTGAGCCAGGATCAAACTCTCGTTTAATATCTGTTCTCAAGCTTACGCTTGGCATTAACTCGATATTTTTGTTATCTGCTGTGTCACTACTCTTCATCACTCGCTTACGTACTTTAGTACGTGCGCTCGTTCTTCATCGCGTTCCTTGCATATAGCAAAACTATCTTCGTTAGTTGTTGTTGTTTTTGTTTTTACTGTTTTTGTTCTATTTCTTATACTCTTGCGAGTACTGAAACTAAAGGTTGTTCTTATGCTGTTTTATTGTCTAAGGTGCGAACAAATTTCGTCAAAAATTTTAAGTCAATTTGCACTTCGCAACGGCGTTAGCCATGTTGCGGGTTCTTATAAATTATCTTTTTTAGCACTTTCTGCGTTACTTTCATTTTCCAGTGCTCGTGTATTCTTTATACACTGTGCGCTTCAAATTTCAGTTGCCTTGAAATTATCTAAAAAATATTAATTTATATTCATTTTTCAATGCTTTGCTGTCTCTCAACAGCTTTATTAGTTTACCATCTCTATCGAAGTTTGTCAAGAACTTTTTTAAAATTATTTATTTTTACATTTTATAACTTATTTCGCTCTTTTTCGACAGCTTTAATAGATTATCACACTTATACTTTTTTGTCAACTAATTTATTTTATTTAATTACTCTTAACTGATGTGTCTTTCCGACAGCTTTGATATATTAACACATACAAAAACATATGTCAATAATATTCTTACCAATTTTTATATATTCTATATTTTAGTTCTATACAGCTCTAATTTGTTTGATTTTATCAGAAATACTTTTTAAATCTTGCCAAGCATCTTTTTTTGCAGATTCATTTCTCAATAAATATGATGGATGATATATTGCAGTAAATAAGATACCGCCCTTATCTACCCATTTGCCCCTCATAGACGTTATTGTTTTATTTGAATAAATAAGCTTTTTAGCGGCAACTGAACCTAAACAAACTATAATCTTAGGATTTATTAATTTAACTTGCCATCTTAAGTAATCAATACACAATTCTTGTTCATCATCCATTGGATTTCTATTTTTCGGTGGTCTACATTTTACGATATTAGTAATATATATATCTTCTCTAGTAAGATTAATAGATTTAATCATTTTTTCAAAAAGCTGTCCTGCCTTTCCAACAAACGGTCTTCCTTGCAAATCTTCATTATATCCAGGTCCTTCACCAACAAACATAATAACGGAATTTGCATTACCCTCACCAAAAACAACATTAGTTCTCATTTCAGATAATCTACATTTATTACACTTTAAGCAAAATTTCTTTACTTCATCTAATGTATACACTTTAACATCTCCAAACTATAAAAGTTATATCTAAGATAATTATATAACACACACTATCATAATTCAATATACATTCTATATTGATAATATATATGAGTAGACATAAAAAATTTATCAGTGTAAAATAGAATGTATAAAGTAGAAAGGTGTGATTACATGAATGCTGATAAATTTTCAGAAACTGGAATTCAAGTTATGCGTGACTCTCAAAGCATAGCAATAAAATATGGAAATGTTGAATTAACTGAATTACATATGCATTTAGCAATTATTAAGCAAAAAAATACTATAATAGCGAATATATTAAAAGACATGGATATCGATATATTTTCATATATTAGGGATATAGAACAAGCAATAGATAAGCTTCAAAAGCAAGATGCTTTAACTAAATTATATTACAATAGAACATCACAAAAAATTATTCTTGTTGCAGAAGACTTTGCTAGGGAAATGTATGAATCTCTTATAGGCTTAGAGCACTTATATCTTGCTATTTTGAAGGAAAATAAAATTACAAGTCAAAGCATTTTTGAAAAATATAATATTCATCTTCAAAAATTCTACGATAAATTGATAGAACAAAAATCTACTCTTAAAATAAAAAACAATAAGGTAGAAGGGTTGACCAACATTTTATTAAAATACGGAAGAGACTTAACTGCTGAAGCTATTCAGGGTGAATTAGACCCTGTAATAGGTAGAGAAGAAGAAATTAATAGAATGATTCGAATATTATCAAGAAGAACAAAAAACAATCCAGTTATAATTGGAGATCCAGGCGTTGGAAAAACTGCAATTGTAGAAGGATTAGCACAAAGAATTATTAGAAATGATGTACCAGATGCCTTAAGAGATAGAATTATTTTTTCATTAGATATGGGATCACTTATAGCTGGTGCTAAATTCAGAGGAGAATTTGAAGAAAGACTTAAAGAAGTATTAAAAATACTAAAAAATTCAAATGGTCAAATAATACTATATATAGATGAACTTCATACAGTAGTTGGAACTGGAGATTCAAATGGTGGACTTGATACATCTAATATGTTAAAACCTATGCTTGCAAGAGGAGAAATTTTAACCATTGGTTCTACTACATATGATGAATACAAAAAATTTATTGAAAAAGACGGAGCTTTGGAAAGAAGATTCCAAAAAATATTAGTTGAAGCTCCAACGGTTGAACAAACTATATCAATACTTCGAGGTATAAAATCAAAATACGAAATGCATCATGGTATTAGAATATCCGATAAATCTATAATAGCCTGTGCTATATTATCTGATAGATATATCTCTGATAGATTTCTACCTGATAAAGCAATTGATTTAATGGATGAAGCTTCCTCAATGGTGAGAACAAATGTAGATTCACTTCCAATTGAAATTGATGAAATGCAAAGAAAAATTTTACATTTAGAAATCGAAAAAATTTCATTATCACAAGAAAATGATAGTTTCTACACTCGGAAATGTAAGGAATTAGATAATAATATAAATACTCTAAAAAACCTATATGAAATCGAATTCAAGAAATGGGCAATTGATAAAAAAATAGTTGATAGAATAAAACAAATTAAGCAACAAATAAATGAGGTTAAAATTCAAGTAGATGAAGCAACTAGAAAAAATGATTTTGAGAAAATTTCAGAACTTAATTTTTTCAAACTAAAGAAATTAGAAAATGAAGAATTAAAATTAAATAAAAAACCATATACATACAAAATAAAAGAAGAAGTTACCGAAGATGATATTGCTGAAGTAGTTTCAAAATGGACAGGCATTCCAATTAGTAAATTGACTGAAACAGAAAAACAAAAAGTATTGAACTTAAATTCTATTCTGCATGAGCAAATTGTCGGACAAGAAGATGCAGTTTGTGCTGTATGTAATGCAATCATTAGAGCTAAATCTGGTGTTAAAAAATTACAAAAACCAATTGGAACATTTATGTTTTTAGGTCCTACAGGAGTTGGTAAAACACAACTTGTTAAAACACTTGCTAAAACATTATTTGAGAATAAAGCAAGTTTAATAAGATTAGATATGAGTGAATACATGGAAAAACACTCTGTATCTAAGCTTATAGGTGCACCTCCAGGATATATTGGTCACGATGATGGTGGTCAACTTACTGAAGCAGTCAGAAAGCAACCATACAGTGTTGTTTTATTTGATGAAATTGAAAAGGCAAATTCTGAAGTTTTCAATTTGCTTCTTCAAGTATTGGATGAAGGTAGACTTACCGACAGTAAAGGTAGAACTATTGATTTTAAAAATACTTTAATAATCATGACATCTAATATTGGATCAGGTAGTATTGTAGAAAAATTTAATTTAAATTATTATGAAAATATTGAACAAAGTATAAGAGAAAAAGTAATGCAAATATTAAAAGAAAAATTTAAGCCTGAATTTTTAAATAGACTTGATGATATTGTTCTATTTAAACCACTAAATAAATGTGATTTAGAAAAAATTATAAATATAGAATTGCTACAAATAAATAAAGACCTAAGCAATCAAAAAATTAACATAGCATTGGACAATACATGTATTAAATACATTATTGAAAATTCATTTTCTGTTCAATATGGAGCAAGACCTATAAAAAGATTTATAGAAAAAGAAATTACTACTGAAATAGGCAGAATGATACTACAAGATAAAATAAATAAATTTGACTCTCTGTTAATTTTATATAAGGACAATAAGTTAGTATTTAAAATAAATAACTAATTCTTTTAATAAAAATAAGCTGTTGTAAAATTAAATTATTTACAACAGCCTTAATATAAATTTATGCTAGTGCTCTTCCTATATTTTTTACAAAATCTTGTGTATTTGTTACAACTGATGTAGCTGTTAGTGTTCCTCTGTCAGCTAATTTATTTACAGCAAATTCCTGAATATCAACTGTATACATGTAAACTGGTCTTATTACACCATCGAATTCATTATAAGACGGTGTCATATTACCAGTGGCAATGGTAAATAAAATTGTTGATACCATGATTATTGTTGATGTTTTACGTGCATGCTTACGCATAGCATTCTGTGCTTCATATACGTTATCATATGTTCCTGGCAAAGTAAATCTATCTCTTACAGTGCTTGCAAGTACAAATGGAACATTGCATTCAACACAAGCTTTCATTATACCATCCTTTACCTGTCCTGATTTAACGAATGATTCTATTGAGCCCGCTTCTCTAACCATATTTATTGTTTCATAATAATTTTCATATGTATTCTGTTCTCTTCTAAATACCTTTTGTCCCCATGTAGTACCAAATGTTCCACATTCTAAATCAAAAGCTGCAAGGCTTGTACCACAAAGTATAGCATTTACATATCCTTCTCTAATAAGTCTTTCCATAGCATTTCTTGTATCTTCATCAAGACTTATAGCTGTACCTAAAACCCATGTAACATAACCATTCTTAGCTTTTTCATGTTTAAGAATTTCATAAAGTTGGTCATAGTCAATGCTAAATGCAGTTTCTCTTGATCTACCGCTTCTAAAAGCAAATGTATCAGAATCATGTGATTTATTAACAAATCCTTGAGTATACATATAAATTCCTTGACTTCCATCTTCTGTTCTACCAATAACTACTTTATCGCCAACTTTTAAATTTCTAAATTCTACTATATTTACAGATTCTTTTCCCATTTCATCATATGCCACACAAACTGTATCCATTCTACTTTCAGTAGCCAAAACCCATTTATTATTAATTTTAAAATATTCAGGAAAAACAGACAATGCATGATAATTAGCTGGAGAAACTCCATCCTTAACTACCTCCACCAAAGTGGCATTTGGTGCATTTATGAAAATTTCTTGGTTAAAGTCAGGTGGTGTATATTTAGGAATATTTAATGCCATTTATTTTTCCTCCTTTATTTTAAGTTCTTTTTCTTTTTCATCTTTTTTTACATTAGTTCTTTCACAGTATTCATTTACATTAACTTCAACGCTTTCAACCTGTAAATCTTCAACTGGTGTTAACAATGCCTTTTGAACATTTACTACAAAATCCTGTACATTTGTAACTAAAGTCCTTACTGCAATGTTTTCTCTAGCTGCCGCAACTTTATTAACAACGTTTTCAGTTACATCAACAGTATACATAAATACTGGAACTATTGCTCCATCTTCTTTTATTCTATAGCTTGATGCTAATTCTGCTGTAGAAACAGAATGAAGCATTGTAGCTAAACAAATAACAAGTGTTGCTTTATCAGTTTGCTCTTTAACTGCATTTAAGCCTTTTGAAACATTATGATATACTTCTGGTAATGGTCCATCATCTCTTATAGAACCAGCTAATACAAATGGTATATCTAATTTATTAAGCGTCTTAATAAATCCATTTTTAACATTACCATCAGCTATAAATTTATCTATTGATCCTGCTCTTCTAACCTCATTTAATAAATCCAAGTGATTATAATGTCCCATTGGTTGTGAAACTTGTGTGTAAATATTTTGTCCTAATGCAGTATCTAAATATCCACCTTCAAGATCATGTGTAGCCATAGCATTACCTGCTAGCAAAGCTTGTACATAACCATTTTCTGCAAGTTGAGATAAACCTATTCTTGTATCAAAATCAAATACAACTGAAGGTCCTAAAACCCATACTATGTATCCTCCATTTTCTTTTTCATAACGCATAAGGTCGAATAAATAATCATAGTCGTTAGTAAATGATGTTTCAACAGATTTGCCTGCATGACTAATAACAGCTTCATCAAATCCCTCTCTATAAACTATGACTCCATTTGTTCCATCTGATTCTTTCCCTAAAACAACCTTGTCTCCTAAAACTAAATCATTTAACTCTTTTATAATAATATCCTCTTTTTGTAAAACAGCTACACAATTCTGTGAATTATGTTTAGGTAATATCCACCTATTATTGTAATGATAATAAGTAGGTATATGACTAGTTAGATAAAAACCCTTTGGGGATACTCCATCCTTTTTTACTTCGGCTACTCTTATTTCATTTGCACTTAAGAATTTTTCAGAAGTAAAATCCGGTGGTGTGAACTTTGGTAATTCAAATGCCATAAAATGCTCCTTTTGTTTAAATATTTTTGATGTTTATAATTACTCACATAGCAATTCTCTATATGAAATTAAACATAATTTGTTATTAATTTAATTATCAATTTATTGAATGAGTTTTTGTTGCAAAATTACTTATTTAATTGTTATTTCCCAATATAAGTATATTTTATTATAACATATTTTTAAAAAAAATCCATTAAAATAAATAAAATATTCAAAATTATTTATTTGTTAATTTTTTATCTTAATATATAATATTTTATATTTAATTAATTAATTTTGGCATTTTACTTATTTATATTCTGATTTTTACATATATCATATTATATTTAGATATATTTAGATTTTGTATATTTTAAAATTTTATTAAAATATATAATGTTTACTAAAGTATATTTATTATTTTATCGTATATTATTAAATATTACATACTAATTAGTCAAATTACCAGGTTATACATATTTTTTTGTACTATAATTAATAAAATATTGAAAATAAAAAAGCCCACCTTAACTTCATATCAAGAGGACTTAATGTGCTAATACTTTATTTTTCTATTTCCAGTAGATATTTTTTAATATTTAAACCACTTGCATAACCAACCAATGAACCATCGGAACCTATAACTCTGTGTCATGGTACTATTATTGATATTGGATTTTTGTTATTTGCCATTCCTACAGCTCTGTATGATTTTGAATTTCCTATAGCAATAGCTATATCTTTATAACTTCTCGTTTCTCCATAAGGTATATTTAATAATTCTCTCCATACTTTTTTTTGAAATTCTGTGCCATTTAACATCAATGGAACATTAAATACTTTTCTTTGTCCATTAAAATATTCCGTTAATTGCTTAACTACTTCATCGGATAATTTTGAATCTTCAATTACTAAATTTTCATAATTATCTACAATAGTTATTGATGTTATGTAATCTTTAAAATAAACTATTTTAATTAACCCAACTGGCGAATTAAAGTAAGTATATTTCTCATCCATTAAATTACCGCCTCTCAATCTTTTATACTAATATAATATTATTATATCATGTATTAATTGCTATTTAATATGAAGATATTTTTTTTTGTATTATTATAAGCATTATATATAAAACAATTGAGAAATAAAAAAGCACTTATTGCTAAGTACATTTAAATCAATTTACAATATATTTTGTGTAATTGGTGCACCCTAAGGGATTCGAACCCATGACCTTTCGGTTCGTAGCCGAACACTCTATCCAACTGAGCTAAGGGTGCATATAAATTGGAGGCGCCACCCAGATTTGAACTGGGGATGAGGGTGTTGCAGACCCGTACCTTACCACTTGGCTATAGCGCCTTAATAATATAAAAAAAATGGGGTAAATAGTGGGAATCGAACCCACGACCTCCAGAGCCACAATCTGGCGCGCTAGCCGACTGCGCCATATCTACCATAATTTTTTGGAGCGGGTGAAGGGAATCGGACCCTCGCAACCAGCTTGGAAGGCTGGGGCTCTACCACTGAGCTACACCCGCATTATATGCGTTTTAACATTTTTTGTTACTTTTGGAGCGGAAGACGAGATTCGAACTCGCGACCCTCGCCTTGGCAAGGCGATGCTCTACCACTGAGCCACTTCCGCATTTTAAACTTAATTGGTGGGAAGGACTGGATTCGAACCAGTGAAGGCGTTGCCAACGGATTTACAGTCCGTCCCCTTTAGCCACTCGGGAACCCTCCCATATTTTCAGTAAAATTATTTTCCGCAACATGGCTTACGCCGTTGCGTCTTTCGCATTGTGTATTGAAATTACTCCGTAATTTCTGCGAAAATGGAGCTGGTGAAAGGACTTGAACCCTCAACCTACTGATTACAAGTCAGTTGCTCTACCAATTGAGCTACACCAGCATGTATCTTGTTTTTATTGAAAATGGCGACTTGGATGGGGTTCGAACCCACGACCTCCAGCGTGACAGGCTGGCATTCTAACCAACTGAACTACCAAGCCACATTCAATTTTGTAAAAATGGTGGAAACAATAGGGCTCGAACCTATGACCCCCTGCTTGTAAGGCAGATGCTCTCCCAACTGAGCTATGCTTCCATGTTTTTTATTTTGTAATGGTGACCCTACCGAGACTCGAACTCGGGTTACTTCCGTGAAAGGGAAGTGTCTTAACCGCTTGACCATAGGGCCTTTTATTTTGGTAGCGGCGAACGGATTTGAACCGCTGACACTGCGGGTATGAACCGCATGCTCTAGCCAACTGAGCTACGCCGCCATTCTCGTAATTGTCAGTATTACTTCTATATTTTTGGTAGCGGGGACAGGATTCGAACCTATGACCTTCGGGTTATGAGCCCGACGAGCTTCCAGCTGCTCCACCCCGCGACAATTTAATTTAAAATGGTACCGAAGACCAGACTTGAACTGGTACGTTCTTTAGGGAACGCAGGATTTTAAGTCCTGTGCGTCTGCCAATTCCGCCACTCCGGCACATTCATGGCTCCGAGGGTGGGGCTCGAACCCACGACCTACCGGTTAACAGCCGGTTGCTCCACCATTGAGCTACCTCGGAATATCTATTCTAATTAAATATTTAGATATTAATCTGGCGATGTCTTACTTTCCCAGGCAGTCACCCACCAAGTATCATCAGCGCTAAAGAGCTTAACTTCCGTGTTCGGGATGGGAACGGGTGTGTCCTCTTTGCTATTATCACCAGATTAGTATAACTCGTTCTTTTTCATCAACTCTACGTCATTACTCATTCTTTCGTCAGTTACGTACCTATTGTACATGCCTTCCTCATTCATTCGTATTCCTTGATTTGATAAAAAATTACTTCGTTATATTGTATATTAAGTTATCATTAAATTGAAAGTTTGAACTTTCAAAATCGCATAGGAAAATATTTTCGAGATTTGTCCGACTACATCACAAATCTATTTACTCACTTACGTTCGTATAGATTTGGATTTCGCTGGATCTGACCTACCATCCATTTGAGAATCAAATGGGGTTAGGATCATTATTGGTCAAGACCTCGACCTATTAGTATCACTCAGCTGAATACATTGCTGCACTTACACCTGTGACCTATCTACCTGTTAGTCTTTCAGGGGTCTTACTTACTTACGTAATGGGAAATCTTATCTTAAGGTTTGTTTCGCGCTTAGATGCCTTCAGCGCTTATCAATTCCAGACTTAGCTACTCAGCCGTGCTCCTGGCGGAACAACTGATTCACCATAGGTCTGTCCATCCCGGTCCTCTCGTACTAAGGACAGCTCCCTTCAAATTTCCTACGCCCACGACGGATAGGGACCGAACTGTCTCACGACGTTCTGAACCCAGCTCGCGTGCCTCTTTAATGGGCGAACAGCCCAACCCTTGGGACCTGCTTCAGCCCCAGGATGAGACGAGCCGACATCGAGGTGCCAAACCTCCCCGTCGATGTGGACTCTTGGGGGAGATAAGCCTGTTATCCCCAGGGTAGCTTTTATCCGTTAAGCGATGGCCCTTCCATTCGGCGCCACCGGATCACTAAGTCCAACTTTCGTTCCTGCTCGACATGTACGTCTTGCAGTCAAGCTTCCTTCTGCCTTTACACTCTTCGCACGATTTCCGACCGTGCTGAGGAAACCTTTGAGCGCCTCCGTTACTCTTTCGGAGGCGACCGCCCCAGTCAAACTGCCCAACTGACAGTGTCCATATACTGGATCACAGTATCATGTTAGAAATTCAGTATCAATAGAGTGGTATCCCAACAGCGACTCCACACATACTGGCGTACATGTTTCTTAGTCTCCCACCTATCCTGTACAATTAATACCGAATTCCAATGTCAGCCTGCAGTAAAGCTCCATGGGGTCTTTCCGTCCTGCCGCGGGTAACTCGCATCTTCACGAGTACTACAATTTCACCGGATCTATTGTTGAGACAGTGCTCAAATCGTTACACCTTTCGTGCGGGTCGGAACTTACCCGACAAGGAATTTCGCTACCTTAGGACCGTTATAGTTACGGCCGCCGTTTACTGGGGCTTAAGTTCACTGCTTCACTTACGCTTACAGCTCCCCTTAACCTTCCAGCACCGGGCAGGTGTCAGCCCCTATACTTCATCTTTCGATTTAGCAGAGACCTGTGTTTTTGGTAAACAGTCGCTTGAGCCTGTTTTCTGTGGCCCACTAAAGCTCCGGTCGTTCGACTTTCACTTCCATGGGCACCCCTTCTCCCGAAGTTACGGGGTTATTTTGCCTAGTTCCTTAACAATAGTTCTTCCGCTCATCTTTGGATTCTCTCCTTGACTACCTGTGTCGGTTTACGGTACGGGCACCTTGATCTCGATAGTGGATTTTCTTGACAGCGTAGACTCAGTTACTTCACTACTTGTTTTCGCTCCCATTCGTATCTCAGGATTATTGAAGAAACGGATTTGCCTATCTCTTCTCCCTACTTACTTAGACGTACTATTCCATCAGTACGCTAACTTATCTTTCTGTGTCCCCACTTCTCTTTTAACGATCTTCGGTGGTACTGGAATTTCCACCAGTTATCCATCGCCTACGCCTTTTGGCCTCGGCTTAGGTCCCGACTTACCCTGAGTGGACGAGCCTTCCTCAGGAATCCTTAGTCTTTCGATGGGTGAGATTCTCACTCACCTTTCGCTACTCATGCCAGCATTCTCTCTTCTGTACAATCCACAGCCTCTTTCGATGGCGCTTCGACTCGTACAGAATGCTCCTCTACCGATTGTATTAATACAATCCCACAGCTTCGGTGATAGATTTTAGCCCCGGTAATCTTCGGCGCAGGTCCACTCGACCAGTGAGCTATTACGCACTCTTTGAAAGTGTGGCTGCTTCTAAGCCAACTTCCTGGTTGTCTGTGTAGTCCTACATCCTTTTCCACTTAATCTATCTTTGGGACCTTAGCTGGTGATCTGGGCTCTTTCCCTTTTGACTATGAAACTTATCTCACATAGTCTGACTCCCAACGCTAATTTTATGGTATTCGGAGTTTGATAAGTTTCGGTAACGTATAACGTCCCTTGACTATTCAGTGCTCTACCCCCATTAATCTTACGTTAAGGCTAGCCCTAAAGCTATTTCGAGGAGAACCAGCTATCTCCAGGTTCGATTGGAATTTCACCGCTATCCACAAGTCATCCCATAGCTTTTAAACGCTAACGGGTTCGGTCCTCCACCAGATTTTACTCTAGCTTCAACCTGCTCATGGATAGGTCACCTGGTTTCGGGTCTACGACATGCAACTTTCGCCCTATTAAGACTCGCTTTCGCTTCGGCTCCTAACCTCTCAGTTATTAACCTTGCTGCATATCGTAACTCGCTGGCCCGTTCTACAAAAAGTACGCGGTCACACTCGTAGTGCTCCCACTGCTTATAAGCATAGGGTTTCAGGTTCTTTTTCACTCCCCTCCCGGGGTTCTTTTCACCTTTCCCTCACGGTACTATTTCTCTATCGGTCACTAAGTAGTATTTAGCCTTGGGAGATGGTCCTCCCTGCTTCCCACCGGATTTCTCGTGTCCTGTGGTACTCTGGATCATATCTTGCTCTTTGACTTTTTCGTCTACGTGTCTATCACACTCTTTGGAGCTTCTTTCCAGAAGTCTTTGACTATCGTCTCGGATACTTTGTTGATATGTCCGCAACCCCATGCCGAAACATGGTTTGGGCTCTACCGATTTCGCTCGCCGCTACTTTCGGTATCGTTTTTTACTTTCTCTTCCTAAGGGTACTTAGATGTTTCAGTTCCCCTCGTTCCCCACGTATGACTATTTATTCATCATACGTTACATACGGTTCTCCATATGTGAGTTTCCTCATTCGGATATCTACGGATCAATACTTGTTTGCAGTTCCCCGTAGCTTTTCGCAGCTTACCACGTCCTTCATCGGCTCTTAGTGCCAAGGCATTCGCCCTACGCTCTTTATATCTTGACCTCTTAAACTCGTTCTTTTTCATTTATGCTGTGTCTCTCGTCACTTCGAATGCTCACATACTATTCGTATGCTCCGCTTCTTAGCTCCTCGTTTCGTGCCTAAATAAAAAATCACTTCATTTATTGTTAATCATCAGTTCAGTTGTGCGTCTTCACACAACTATTTTTTTGGTTACTCTTGTAATTAATATTTGCTTCCGCTTATATTTTTTACTTAGTTTTATTGTTTTTTTGATGTTTTTCTCGTTTGTTTTTTCCTATACAATTTTCAAAGTTCAGCTTGCTTTGAACATTTTGTTGCCAAAATTTTCTCTGCATTAGTCTTAATACTCAAATTCTCACTTAAGTATCAATGAAACAGCACAAGTTCCTTGTTTCGAACATGCCTTTCCGGCGTTCAAACCAGAAAAGCGACATTGAAACAAAATGTATTACTTTACATTTTGTTTTCTGTCTCCTTAGAAAGGAGGTGATCCAGCCGCACCTTCCGATACGGCTACCTTGTTACGACTTCACCCTAGTCATTAATCCTACCTTAGGCGCCTGCCTCCTAAAAGGTTAGCTCAGCGACTTTGGGTATTATCAACTTCCATGGTGTGACGGGCGGTGTGTACAAGACCCGGGAACGCATTCACCGCGACGTTCTGATTCGCGATTACTAGCAACTCCGACTTCATGTAGGCGAGTTGCAGCCTACAATCCGAACTGGGATCGGTTTATTAGGTTTGGCTCCAGCTCACGCTTTCGCTTCCCTTTGTTCCGACCATTGTAGCACGTGTGTAGCCCAAGACATAAGGGGCATGATGATTTGACGTCATCCCCACCTTCCTCCGGTTTGTCACCGGCAGTCTCACTAGAGTGCCCATCTTTCATGCTGGCAACTAATGATAAGGGTTGCGCTCGTTGCGGGACTTAACCCAACATCTCACGACACGAGCTGACGACAACCATGCACCACCTGTCTCCCTTGCTTCCGAAGAAGAGAGCACATTTCTGCACTTGTCAAGGGGATGTCAAGCCTTGGTAAGGTTCTTCGCGTTGCTTCGAATTAAACCACATGCTCCGCTGCTTGTGCGGGTCCCCGTCAATTCCTTTGAGTTTCAGTCTTGCGACCGTACTCCCCAGGCGGAGTGCTTATTGCGTTAGCTCCGGCACTGACCTCTCGGCCAACACCTAGCACTCATCGTTTACGGCGTGGACTACCAGGGTATCTAATCCTGTTCGCTCCCCACGCTTTCGTGTCTCAGCGTCAGTTACAGTCCAGTAAGTCGCCTTCGCCACTGGTGTTCCTCCTAATATCTACGCATTTCACCGCTACACTAGGAATTCCACTTACCTCTCCTGCACTCAAGTTACGCAGTTTCAAATGCTTACGAGGGTTTAGCCCTCGCCTTTCACATCTGACATACGTTACCGCCTACTCACCCTTTACGCCCAGTAAATCCGGACAACGCTCGCCCCCTACGTATTACCGCGGCTGCTGGCACGTAGTTAGCCGGGGCTTCCTCCTTTGGTACCGTCATTTTTTTCTTCCCAAAGGACAGAGCTTTACGATCCGAAAACCTTCTTCGCTCACGCGGCGTCGCTGCATCAGGCTTGCGCCCATTGTGCAATATTCCCCACTGCTGCCTCCCGTAGGAGTTTGGACCGTGTCTCAGTTCCAATGTGGCCGTTCACCCTCTCAGGCCGGCTATTGATCGTCGCCTTGGTAAGCCATTACCTTACCAACTAGCTAATCAAACGCGAGCTCATCTCGTACCGATAAATCTTTGACTTATTAATCATGTGATCAATAAGTGTTATATGGTATTAATCCCAGTTTCCCGAGGCTATCCCTTTGTACGAGGCAGATTGCTCACGCGTTACTCACCCGTCCGCCGCTAATACTCGTCCCGAAAGACTTTCTTCGCTCGACTTGCATGTGTTAGGCACGCCGCCAGCGTTCGTCCTGAGCCAGGATCAAACTCTCGTTTAATATCTGTTCTCAAGCTTACGCTTGGCACTAACTCTCGTTAGTTGTTGTTGTTTTTGTTTTTACTGTTTTTTGTTCTATTTCTATACTCTTGCGAGTACTGAAACTAAAGGTTGTTCTTATGCTGTTTTATTGTCTAAGGTTCATTTTTCAATGCTTTGCTGTCTCTCAACAGCTTTATTAGTTTACCATCTCTATCAAAGTTTGTCAAGAACTTTTTTGAATTATTTTTCGTCTCATTACTAATATTCTTCGCTAGGGACTTACTTAATTTATCATATCTTTTGTATTTTGTCAATACATAAATAACTTTTTTCATTCGTTTTTTAACCATGCAACTTTTATTATGTGTTAAAATATCAATATATATCAAGACTAAAATATCTATATTAAATCATTAGAAAAGTTATATATACTAAAACTTATATTTCTAGATTATAAATAACAAATAGTATTAACAAATAAAATTATATCTTTCTTTTTTAAAGTAGGCTACTAAGGAACCTCTGAAATATCCATATCCTTCAAATTCCATACCTATATTTTCTAACGACTTCATTGATTTTTTATTTTCTGGGAGAGCCATAGCAATAATTTCTTTTAACCCTAATTCTGTAAATCCATACGTTAATAATGCTTTACCACTTTCAGTTGCATAACCCTTACTCCAATAATCAGGCAACAATCTAATCCCTATTTCTACTGCGTTTAAATCTTTCAAATACCTATACCCTGTAATACCAATAAATTCTTTATTTTCTTCTAAAACCACACCCCATGTGTGAAGTCCACTATTATAACTATATTTATTTATATGCTTTCTTAGGTTATCTCTGCACTCATTAAAAGTTGACCTATACATATTTGGTATATATTTTCTAACCTGAGGATCATTTTCTAATTTATAAAAATCTATTAAATCACCTATAGTTAACTCTCTAATTATAAGCCTTTCTGTTATTATAATTTCATTATTCATTATTACACTCCTTCTAAATATAAATGCTATATATTTACTGGTTATACTAATAAATATATGAAAAATTACAACTTTTGACATTATACTACATATAAAATATTCATATTCTCTAATTTTTTTAAAAGTTGCTTTCTTAGGAATTCCTCTACATCTACTCTAATTTCATTTTTATAGCAATACCTTCCCAGTCCTCTTACAGTCATTATTTCTTTATCATATAAATCTACTGCATTTGGAAATGTATCTTGATTAATTACTTTATGAATAAAACTGTATGTCATAAATATTATTTCAATTGTTGCTTGGTTTTTAACTTTTTCTGATAATTCATCAGCAAGCTGATCAATTAGTTTTGAATATAATTCCTTCCAATTATCAAGTAGTACAACAGGTGCAATCAATAATCCAACTTTATAACCTGCCTCACACAATTGATTTATAGCTTTAATTCTATTTTTAAGAGATGATGTACCAAATTCTACTTTTCTAATAATTTCTTCTGGATTTACGCTAATCCTTGCAATTACTTTACCATTATGATTAAGTGGCAATAAAGGCTCAATCATATCAAATTTAGTTGGGAAAGTAATCAAACCTTTTTTACTCTTAGCAAAGTTCTCATAGTCCACACCAAATTATTTGTAATATTATTTTCCAATACTAAATCACTATTACTACCTATTTCAAATACTAAGTCTTTATCACTTTTATTTGAGAATTTTATGAGTTTATCTAACATTTGCTCCCTATTTACAAATACTCTAAGATAGGAACATTTATTATAGTGACACATCAAATAGCAATATAAACACATAGCACTACAGCCAGATGATGTATATGGAACAATATAATTTGAAACTTTGAAGTTTTCAGTATATTTATGTGTTTTTCTAACCCCTATAATTAAATGTTGTTTCATATTAGGAAACTCTTTGTTTGAATTTGTTCTTAATTCTTCTATTTTGTTATGACTTTTTATTTCAATCCACTCTTTGTCCTTATATTTTTCTCTTAAATATTTACCTAACTCATAAGTTATAATTTGTGGCTCAAAATATATTTTATCTGGGAACATATAAACCTCATTTTTTTACTTATTTATATCCACTAATAACTAAAACTGCTGTTGTTTTAAAATCCCAGATTTTTTCATTGTTTTTATATTGCTCAATTCTCTTATCAAATCTAATATTAATTAGTTCTATAAGTCTATCTTTTTCCTCTATTGTCAAGGAATTTGGAGACAGATTAAGTACTTTATACACACCTGACAAGGCTTCTAATCTATTATCGTTTATTTGATTAATTGCTGTTATTGGAGATGTATTGTAATTATCCGGTGCATAGCTCATAATATTTAATAAATCTACATTGATATTTCTAAATCCTGCTTTTTCTAATTCTTTAGGATACTCATGCTCATCCACTTCAAATTTGCCAATATCAAATTTTTCAAATATATCATCTGTATTTTTAAATGCCTTTTCACATAATAATTTTTCTTCTTTGCTAATATTTAATAAATTGTCATACCTAATTTGAAGTTTTGGTCTAACTGAAAGCACTACTATTCTTCCATTATTTCGTAATATTCTATATTGCTCGTCGAAAAATAGTTTATGAGGTACGTGTTCTGCAACTGTATGTGAAAAACACAAGTCAAATGAATTATCTTCAAATGGCATGTTTGTAGCATCTCCAACAATAAATTTACAATTCAAGCCTAATTCCAAATTTTTATCCTTTGCATATTGAATATGCTGTTCATCACAATCAATACCTGTAATATGTACATCACCTACATATGAATTAATCCTATGACAGAATACTCCTCCTCCACATCCAACTTCCAATATATTCTGTTGGTTTCTTACGCCAATTGCATTTAACCACATTTCTTTATTATTGTCATTAAATCTAAGACTTCTGTTATTGTACAGCTCTTCAGAAGTCTGAATATAATTTGACCAGTAATTACTCATGTTTTTCACCCCAATTCGTTTATTTAATATTAATCATTATAATATTTTGTTACTAAATAATAGTTAAATAATTATATCACAAGTAAATATATTGTATGTATATTTACTTGTATAAAGAATGATTTTATATACTAACAAAATCATCTAATACCGTTACACATTTATTTGTTGCATCCAATTCTACTTCACATCCAATTGGCATGGTCAACATTGGATGCGTGTGACAACAATCAAATTCAGCAAGCACAGGAAAATCTACATTTCCCATTACTTCTTTTAACACATCATATGGTTTCCTATTTGTTTTTAAATCATCAAATAATTCGTGCTTTCCCAATATCAAACCTCCGATTTTATCAAAAACACCGCTAAGTTTTAACAATGAAAAACTGCGTTCAATAGTTGCTATATCTTTTAGAGAATCTTCAATAAACAATATATCTCCGCATTTTATTTCTGGCATGTATTCTGTATTCCAAATTCCTTGCATAGTGTTTAGATTACCACCAATTATTCTTCCTTTTGCTTTGCCTTCATTTAAGGTTATTAAAGTGTTTTTATTTGGAGTTTTTCCTCTATCTTGAGTTTTCCAATCTAAAAATTCGTCAGTCCAGCACTCAGGTGTAGGCATAATATATGGTACATGCGATTTTCCCATTGTAACATTTGAAAAATACTGAAATGTTTCATTTACAAATGGTGGAAATTCTCCAAAAGATGCAACAACAGCAGGTCCATAATAAGTAACTAAGTCTGTTTTAGCATAAATCGCCAATAGTAATGCAGTAACATCTGAATAACCAATTATTATTTTAGGATTTTCTTTTAATGCTTGATAATCTACATAAGGTAAAATTGAATTAGAATTCATTCCTCCAATAGCTGCCATAATACATTTTACATTTGGATTATATATAAGTTCATTCAATTCAGTAGCACGCTCCAAAATACTTCCAGAGCGATAAAAATCTTGTTTTCCGGTAAGATATCCCTCAAAAAAATTAAAACCTTGACTTTCCAAAAATTGTTTTCCTCGTGAATAGCGTTTTTTTACGGTTGCAGTTGCGGGTGAAGATGGAGAAAATACAGCAATAGTATCTCCCTTTTTTAATTTTGGTGCTAAAATCATTCAATCACTTCTTTCTAATTATTTATATAAATAATAAGAATATTATAGCATACAAAAAAAGAGTCGAAAAGTGTTATCTTTTCGACTCTTTTTTTCTTTGGTACGGGTAGAGGGACTTGAACCCCCACGGTCTCCCACTAGATCCTAAGTCTAGCGCGTCTGCCAATTCCGCCATACCCGCTTGGTTAGCTTTTAACAACAAAGATTATTATACATAACAGTTAGTTATTTGTCAACAATAATTTTAATTTTTTCTTTTATATAATCATATAACTATAAGTATTGTTATACTCCACTAGCCTCATCATATAAAAATTTATTAAAACCTATACATCCAATCAGCCTTTAAGTAATAAATCAAAAATAGTATTGAGCTTAAAGACCATGTCAATGGATACGCCCAAAATATAACTTTTATATCATTAATAAAATGAGTTGCAACTGTTATATATGATACTCTAATAATGCACCAACATATAAGCATTGTAAACATTGGTATTTTTGATTTGCCTGCTCCCCTTAAAATACCTGCTATACTGTGAGAAAAAGCCAAAAGAAAATAAAACAAAGAAATTGTTCTAGCTTGCTTAGTACCAATTAAAATAACCTCAGATTCTTTGCTAAATAACCCAATAAATATCGGAGCAAATATAAAAAATATTAATCCTACTATTTCTGCTAAGGCAACAGACGTCATTATACCATATTTTGCTCCTTTCTTTACTCTTTCATATTGTTTTGCTCCTATATTTTGACTTGTAAATGTAGTCATAGACATAGCAAAACTTGTAATTGGTATAAATGCAAACCCTTCGATTTTAGAATATGAACCACATGCTGCCATTGCAACAGGTCCAAAACCATTTATATTCGACTGTACCACTAAATTTGCAAGTGCAATAACAGAATTCTGTATACCGGACGGGAAACCTATAAGTAACATTTCTTTTAATATTTCTTTGTCAATATGTATATTTTTAAATTCTACTTTATAAACATCTTTTACTTTTGTTAATCTATGAAATGCAAGTACAACACTTACTGCTTGAGAAATTACGGTAGCAAATGCAGCACCCATTACACCCATTTTTAAAATTGCAACAAAAAGCAAATCTAACATTACATTTACTATTGATGATGTAATCAAAAAATAAAGTGGATGCTTACTATCGCCAACAGCTTGAAATATACCATTTGCGGTATTGTACATCACAATAAAAATAGCCCCTGAGAAATATATTCTTACATATAATACTGCATTTGAAAATACAGATTCTGGAGTTCCCATAAGTCTAAGAATATGCGGAGTAAACACAGTACCTACTATCGTTAAAATTACACCTGATATAATACCAAATGCCATAGCATTTCCTACCGACTTTTTTACATTTTCTAAATCTCTTGCACCAAAATACTTTGATATAACAACACCTACTCCACTAAACACTCCTCCAAAAAAACCTACCATTAAAAATATTAACGAACCTGTGGAACTTATAGCTGCAAGTGCATCTCTTCCTACGAAATTTCCTACAACTAAGGCATCAACAATATTGTATAGCTGTTGAAATAAGTTTCCCCAAAACATTGGCAATGCAAATTTGATTATTTTTGAATATATTTTACCTTCTGTCATTAATAAAGAGTTTGATTTCAATTAATTTTATCTCCATTTTATAGTAATTTTTATAGCATATGATACATATTATATCATTATTTCAGTAACAAGCAATACAACATATAAAATAAGATAAAAAATCACGGTCTAAGTAAATAACTCAAACCGTGATTTCGTCCAACGTTACGATGGTAAATTTAAACTGCAATTGAAAAATTCCTTTGCTACTTTACTTTTTGCTGTCTGCTAAAGCTTGTTTGTATTCCTCTACTGTCATTCCTTTTTCTTCTGCTTGAGCTGCAAATTTCTCCGAAACTAG
This sequence comes from Sedimentibacter sp. zth1, assembly GCF_017352195.1. Taxonomy (NCBI): domain Bacteria; kingdom Bacillati; phylum Bacillota; class Tissierellia; genus Sedimentibacter; species Sedimentibacter sp. zth1. The sequence goes on from NZ_CP071445.1 coordinate 1,187,026, forward strand.
TGCTTTATACTCTTCAACAGTCATACCCTTTGCTGCTAATTGTGCTTCAAATTCTTCTTTAGTCATTTTTGGTTTAGCATCTTTTTTACTGTCTGCTAAAGCTTGTTTGTATTCCTCTACTGTCATTCCTTTTTCTTCTGCTTGAGCTGCAAATTCTTGAGCATATTCAGCTTTTGAATTCAACACTTTTCCTTCTTTTTCGCTTGTAGCTGCACTTGCAGACACTGTTCCGATTACGACAAGCATTATTGCCATTGCTAAAATAAATACTTTTTTCATTGATATCACCTTTCTTGTTTGTATTCATCAACTATTGTTAATGTACAATTAGTATATCAATTAAATTGGTAATAAAAACGTTCTAATTATGGCATAATTATGGCATTATCAGAATTGCTTGTGTGGAAGTTTTACAATAAAGACTGCACCACCTTCAGACTTATTTCTCAAAGTAATCATTCCATTGTGTCCATCAATAACTTTTTTAATAATAGATAATCCAATACCAGATCCTTCTTTCTCACCAATTATTGATCGAGAAAATGGATTTTGTAATAAAGATTCACTAAACCCTTTTCCATTATCTGAAACCTCTATTTTTATAAATTTATCCACGTTTTCAATAGAGATATAGATAGAATCTTTTGTATATTTGATGCAATTTGAAATAATATTAATAAATGCTCTAGTCACTTTTTCTTCATCTGCATTTAGACATAATTTTTCTACCGGTTCAAAAAATACATCAAGGTCATTTATGATAATCAGACTATCAAGTTTATCCAGAACATTAGTGATAATTTTATTAATACTTACTTTTTGAAAATTAAAAGCATCTTTAACTGTATCTAGTTTACTTAAGTATATAATATTTTCTATTTGTTTCTTTAAACAATTACATTCATTTGTGATAATATCAAGTGCTTTATCATTATCTTCAATAATATTAGTTTTGATTCCCTGAGCATATCCACTAATAACAGTCAAAGGTGTTTTTAACTCATGTGAAATATTTTCATAAAACTTTCTTTGCTCAACATCTTGCTTCTTAAGGCTTTCAGCCATGTCATTAATAGCAAATGCCAACGTTTCGAATTCATCACCAGTTTGCAAAACTACTTTTTCATCAAAGTGCCTTAAAGCAAATTTTTCTGTTGTCTTTATTAATACATCTATTGGACGAGTTATCATTCTTTCTGAAAACCTATTTATAATCACTATTAAAATACTAATAGCAACTATAGCAATAATCAAAACATAAACAATTTGATTTACAATCATTTTAACATTTTCATTGGATATTAAAGTTACAACTAAAAGAGTATATTTATCTCCTTCATAGCTTATTTCAACTGAATCATTATATGCTAGAAAAGACTTTCCCAAAATTCTAATCTCATATATTTGCTTTATATCTTTGTTATACATATTTTTAAGTTCATTATCCGGTATATTTAATTTTGAAATTATACTTGAAGTATTTATCAGTTCAGGATTTTCATTCATATTGAAAATTGCAGATACAACTGGTAATTTTTGATTTTTATCAAAATACCTTAAATTTACTGAAATAGCACCATTATTATATTTTATATATTTATTATATGAAAGGGCTTCTACAATAGTTTTATTATCCTTAATAATATCACTTGCAATTCCATCCTCAATATAATTACTTACAATAGCTGAGATAATAATAGATAGTATAATCATACTAATTGAAGTAACAAGGAAATTCGATAATATTAGTTTTTTTCCTATTTTCATACTAATCACTCACCTTGTAACCGTATCCCCATATGGTCTCAATTTTACATTCTATTTCAGCTAAAAGCATTTTCTTCCTTAATCTCTTAATAAGGTGATCAACTTGTCTAGTATCTCCAAAATAATCATAACCCCATACTTTTTTAATAATTTTTTCTCTGGAAAAAGCCTGATTTTTATTTGCTATTAATAATTCAAGCAAGTCATATTCTTTGACTGTAGTAATAAACTCTTCTCCGTGAATTAAAACCACCCTATTTGATTTAATAATCTCAACATCTTTGCAAAACAAACGATTATCAGTATTACATAAAAAATTATTATTTACTCGGTGTAACATATTTCGGACTTTTATAGATATTTCTCTAAGACTAAATGGCTTAGAAATATAATCATCACTCCCAAGTTCTAATCCAAGAATCCTATCAATTTCTTCATCTTTTGCTGAAATCATTATTATAGGTATATCACTAATTTTCCTAATCTCTTTACACAACTCATAACCAGATATTTTTGGCATCATAATATCAGTGATAACAAGATCACATGAATTTTGCAAAAATTTTGATAGTAAGCTATTTGCATCATAGAATGTCTCAACCAAGTAATTTTCGCTTAAAAGTTGACTCTTTAATAGCTGACAAACATTTTTATCATCATCGGCAATATATATCAATTTATCTTTAATAAAAATCCCTCCTATCTAAAATCTTATTATATCATATAAAATTCCATTTAGAATAATATAAATGTGGCAATTATATGTCATTTTAGTTATAACCTATCGAGTAATTATATTAGTATAACCTTGCAGCTTTAAATCTACTATTTAGAAAATAATGCCATACAGTAGATTATAGTCGACTGAAAAGGTGATTATTCCCTGTGAAAATACAATTTTTATAATGATTTGATAATAAAATATATTCATAAAATCCATATATAAATTCAAGTCCCTATGTTTTAAACACAAAAAAAGCAGTCTCTCGACTGTTTTTTCTTGTGGTGCGGGTAACAGGACTTGAACCTGCATAGCTAAAAAGCCATTAGAACCTGAATCTAACGCGTCTGCCAATTCCGCCATACCCGCATAACCTTATGCAAAATAATATCGCTTAACATAATATTTTATAAAATACAAATCTTTATCTACTTTTATGCTCTTTAAGCCACTCACAAAACTTATTAAAAGGCATAGGCTTACCATATAAAAAGCCTTGAGCATACTTACAATTCATTTTTCTCAAATAATTTTCTTGTTCCTTAGTTTCAATGCCTTCCCAAATTATAATTATATCATTGCTATGTGAAATATCTACAATACTTTTTATAATAGCTCCTTCTATTCCATCTAATGCACCAATTTCAATGACACTTCTATCCATTTTCAACACATCTATTGGTAACTTATATAATAACTGTAGAGACGAATTGCCACTACAAAAATCGTCAACTGAAATCCTCATCCCAGCATTTTTGAATTGTTTAGCGTGTTTTATTACTGATTCAATTTCATCAATTTCGCCAACCTCTGTAAGTTCAATTTCAAATAATGACGGACTAAGATTATATTTTTTAACCATTTCCGCATATAAAAGTGGTGGTTTATCGCTTTGCAATTGCTGTCTTGAATAGTTACTTGAAATAATTATATTATGCCCATCTTCAACTAATTTTTTTTGGTGTTTGCAAAGTTGCTCAAAAACAAACAAATCCAATTTACATACAAAACCATTCTTTTCAAAAAACGGAATAAATATATTAGGCATCAACAATCCCTTTTGATGATGATTCCATCTTACTAATGCTTCAGCACCCACAATATATCCTGTTTCTATATCAACCTTTGGCTGATAATATACTTCAAACTCTTCTGACTCTAAAGCTGCATACATATCCTGCTCTAATTGTTTTTCAAGTTCTAATTTTTTATGCATTTTATTATTAAAAAAATATGTACCATGACTGTGCACAGTACCAATCTTTTTTTGTGCAAATATTGCGTAATCAATTGCTGTATCAATATCTATTTTTCTGTTACCAATAAAATACACACCTCTTCTAAAAATAATTGGATAACAGTCACATACTTTTATTACAGCATTCCTCAATACATTAAGCATTCCGTAGCAACGTTTCTTAAACAAATTTACTGTTTCATATTTGGTAAGTACAACAAAATTGCCCCCACCTGTTCTTGCTACAATTTCACCATCACTCATTAGATTATAAATTTCCTTATTTATACATATTAATAACTTATCACCCATTTTTCTGCCATACTTATCGTTTATATATTTTAAATTTTGTATATCCCAATAAACAAGTACATATAAATTATTTTCGTTGTTTTTTATAATTTTTTTTGCATCAATTCTAAATTTTTCAAAGTTTGGGTATCCTGTAATTCTATCTGTATACAGTGCATTCTCTAGCGACATAGCATAATTTGTCCTCTTTCTTATTAAAACTATACTTGCAATTATCATTATAGCAATAACTATTCCAATTACAATAGTTTTTTCAATTGTTATATCGCAAAAAACACCATTATTTTGAAACAATACACCCCCTATTATATTGTTTTCATATAATTTATCATTTGTACAACTTCCTGTGTATGAAAAAACTAACATATTACTACACAAAATAAAATTCAAAACTATAATAATATATACACAATGCCTAATTACTTTTTTCATAGCAGAATCTCCTCAACATTTATTATGCCATTTAAATAATTTTTACCCTCAAAACTGTTAAGTAAACATCTGTTTTTAAATTTCAAATATTTTAAAACTGAATAATAAAAAAGACTATCATAAAGATAATCTTTTTTATTTATTTGAATTAACTAAAGAACATTAACATAATTCCTGCTGCAACTGCTGAACCTATAACACCTGCAACGTTCGGTCCCATTGCATGCATTAATAAGAAATTTGCAGGATTGTATCTTTGTCCCTCTTTTTGAACTACTCTAGCTGCCATTGGTACTGCTGAAACCCCAGCTGCTCCAATAAGCGGGTTAATTTTACCATGTGAAAGCTTGCACATAAGCTTTCCTAACAATACTCCTGATGCAGTACCTATAGAAAAAGCAATAAGTCCTAATAATATTATTTCTAATGTTTCAGCTCTTAAAAACATTTCCGCACTAGCTTTTGCACCAACTGTAAGTCCAAGTAAAATAGAAACTATGTACATTAAAGAATTTTGTATACAATCAACTAATTTTGGTACAACACCTGATTCTTTCAATAAGTTACCAAGCATTAACATGCCTATTAAAGCTGCTGCTGAAGGAAGTAATAATACAACAAATATTGTAACTATAATAGGGAAAAGTATTTTTTCAGTTTTACTAACAACTCTTAACTGTTCCATTTTAATTTTTCTTTCCTTCTCAGTAGTCAAAGCCTTCATTATAGGTGGCTGAATAATTGGAACTAATGCCATATATGAATAAGCCGCTATAGCTATTGGACCTAATAATTTAGGTGCAAGCTGTGATGTTAAATATAATGCTGTTGGACCGTCTGCTCCACCAATTATACCAATAGATGCTGCTTCATAACCAGTAAATCCTAATGCTATTGCACCTATAAATGTAGTAAATATACCAAACTGTGCTGCTGCCCCTAGAAGTAAACTTCTAGGATTAGCTATTAACGGACCAAAGTCAGTTCCAGCACCTATACATAAAAATATCAACGGAGGATAAATACCTAAATTGGTACCTTGATATAAATAATACAATAATCCACCGTTTTGTGTACCTTCCGGCTTTACCATAAGATCAGCAAAAGGAAAGTTTACAAGCAACATACCAAATGCTATTGGTATCAATAAGTATGGTTCGTATCCTTTTTTGATAGCTAAATATAGGAAAACGCAAGCAATACCTATCATTATTAATTCTCCTGGTAGCATAATACCGAATAACTCTGTATCTAATTGAAACAACTGAGATAAGCCTGTACCAACCCAGAATTGTTTTAATATCTCTAATATCTCTGACATTAAAGTCCCCTCCTTTTGACTATCCTAATGTTACTAATGCGTCACCTGTACTTACAGCTGCTCCTTTTGAAGTATGAATTTTAACAACCTTTCCATCTGAAGGTGCTACTATTTCATTTTCCATTTTCATTGCTTCAAGAATCATTAATACGTCTCCTGCTTTAACAGATTGACCTTCTGAAACTTTTATATCCACTATAGTTCCAGGCATTGGAGAAGCCATAGCACCTTGTACTGGAGCTGCTTTTGGTGCAGCTGCTGTTGGAGCTGCCACTGGTGTTGGAGCTGCCACTGGTGCTGGTTTTGCTGGTGTGAATGATGCATTTGAAGCACCCACTTCTTCTACTTCTACTTGATACATTTTTCCATTTACATTTATATTATATTTTTTCATTTAATTAATCCTCCTACTCTTATTATCTCATAAGTTCTATTTTACCTGTTTTTGACCAAGCTCCATCTAAATCTGGTAACTTTTTTATATTCCTTACAACTAAACCACTTGCACTTTTACCTGTCATTGCAGCAATTGCCGCAGTTATAACTGCAACCAATTCAGTATCATCTTGCTCTACAATTTCTTCAACAACAGCTTGTGCTGGTTGAGTAGGAACATTAGTTACATTTTTCTTATCTTTTCTAGTTATACATACTCTCATTAAATCAATAATATAAGATATAGCTAGCAATGTTAAGAAAACTAAAACCATACTGAAAATAGTAATAAATACAGTTTCAGACATTGTTAAATTCGTTAAGTCTTTAATCATTTTTTCACCTCATTTTACAATGGAATATTTCCATGTCTTTTTGTAGGTCTTTGAACTCTTTTACTTTCAAGCATATTGAATGCAGAAATAATTCTTTGTCTTGTAGTAGATGGTTCAATAACATCATCTATATAACCTCTTGCTGCTGCAATATATGGATTTGCTACAGTATCTCTATACTCATCAATTTTTTCTTTTCTCTTAGCATTCTTATCTTCTGCAGATGCTATATCTTTTCTAAATATAATATTTGCAGCTCCATCTGGACCCATTACCGCTATTTGTGCAGTTGGCCATGCATAAACAACGTCTGCTCCTAAATCTCTAGAACACATTGCTAAATAAGAACCACCGTAAGCTTTTCTTGTTATAACTGTTACCTTTGGAACTGTTGCTTCACTATACGCATAAAGCATTTTTGCACCATGTCTTATTATTCCACCAAATTCTTGATTAGTTCCTGGTAAGAAACCTGGTACATCAACTAATGTTAATAATGGAATATTAAATGCATCACAAGTTCTAATAAATTTAGAAGCTTTATCAGATGCGCTTATATCTAAGCATCCTGCTAATCTATTAGGTTGGTTAGCTATAACTCCAACACTTTTACCATTAATTCTCATAAATCCAGTTATGATATTTTCTGCAAAATATGGTTGGTATTCTAAGAATTCACCTCTATCAGCAAGTGTAAAAATAACTTCTTTCATGTCATATGCCTTATTTGTATTATCAGGTATAATAGAATTTAATTTTTCATCAATTCTATTTAGGTCATCTTGACAATCAAATGCAGGTGCATTTTCTAAATTATTTTGTGGTAAGAAGCTTAGTAATAATTTAATTCTTTCAATACAGGCATCTTCACTATCATCTACAAAATGTGCAACACCACTCACTTTATTGTGTGTCATTGCTCCACCAAGTTGTTCAGCTGAAACTTTTTCACCTGTTACAGTTTCAATAACTTGTGGACCTGTTATAAACATTTTACTTACGTTTTGCACCATGAATATAAAATCTGTTAATGCTGGTGAATATACAGCTCCACCTGCACAAGGTCCTAGAATAACTGAAATTTGTGGTATAACACCTGAAGCTAAAGTATTATTGTAGAATATTTTTCCATAACCTGATAAAGCATCAACACCTTCTTGAATTCTTGCTCCGCCTGAATCATTGATTCCTATTATTGGAGCTCCTACTTTCAATGCAGCTTGTTGTGCTTTTGCAATTTTTGCTGCATGCATTTCTCCCAAAGAACCACCTATTACAGTAAAATCTTCTGCAAACACATATACCAATCTTCCGTCTATAGTGCCATAGCCTGTTACAACACCTTCACCTGGTGCTGTTTTTTTCTCCATGCCGAAGTTTACACATCTATGTTCAACAAATGTATCCATTTCAACAAAACTATTTGCATCTAACAACTTTAGTAATCTTTCTCTGGCTGTAAGTTTTCCGCTATCATGTTGTTTTTTTATAGCTTTTTCTCCGCCGCCTAGTTCAACTATTTTTCTTTTTTCGATTAACTCATTAAGCTTATCATTAGACAATTTATTTACCTCCTACTTATTTCTTTACCTATTATAAAATATATAATTTTTCGTGTAAAGTCAATACCTTTTATTAATTTGCAAGTAAAATTTATATAATTTCAAAATTAACTAATTAAAACTAAGTAACATATTTTATTTCCTTGATTTAATCATTTATTTTATTTTATTTTTTTTATTAATTCGCAAGTTTTTTTCATAATAATTCCTTTTTTTTGATTGTGTTTTAGCATATTAGCCTTACATTGTATATATTTTACATAACATTTTAAACAATTCATCAAATTTGTCTGAACTTTTACTTGTTCCTTGAATCATTCTATTATTTCCTCCGCCTTTCAAACCCACCAAAGAAGAACATTCTTTAAAAACACTTTTTATATCTAAATTTAAATTTAAAGATTGAGCAATTATTAAATTTAAATTATTACCATTTTTAATTACAAATCCACATAAAAAATTATCATTTTCGATAATTTTTGATATAATCATCCTATCTTCTTTAATATCATTATCTTTATTTTGTACAAAAATATATTTTATATTTCCTAAAACTTTTGCATTATCTATATATTCTTTAGCTTTATAATCATATAACTTATTTTGAAGAGAATTTATTTTTTTAAGAGCTACTGAGTTTTCTAATCTATGCTTTTCTATATTTTCAACAAGCTTAGTATTATGACAAGAAAAACTATTTGCTAACTTATTTATATCTAAATTTTTATTTATATAATCTATTAATGCTCTTTTCCCACATAAAAATTCTACTCTTGTTCCAGATTTGTATTTTTCATATTTAACAATTTTAACTATTCCTATCTCTCCTGTAAAATTCACATGTGTACCACAACAAGCAACATTATCTTTTTCTCCGATTTTAACAACCCTAATCAATTTATCATCAACAGGTTGCTTTCTAAGTCCGGTTTTCATTGCATCTTCATGTGATAATATTTTTGTTTCAACTTTTAAATTATCATAAATAATTTGATTTGCATAAAACTCAACATCTTTTATCATATCATTTGTAAAAAAATCAACGTCTAAATCTATTGTTGTGTACTCACCACTTAAATGAAAGCCAATAGTTTTAGCGTTAAATAAATGTGCAAATGAACAAGATAATAAATGTTGCCCCGTATGCTGTTGCATATGGTCAAATCTTTTATCAAAATCTATTTTTAATAATACCTCACCTTCTACATAATTATCTAGTATATGGATTACTTCTTCATCTTTTTCATAAACGTCTAGTACCTTTAAACCATTTATAGTTCCATTATCCTTTGGTTGACCACCTAACATATCTGGATAAAAAATAGTTTTATCTAATATTACTTCAAATTGTTGATTATCATTTAATTTACAACTTGTAACCTTAGTTCTAAACTTATCTTTATATGAATCATATATATATTCTTTTTTATCAAAGCTCATTATAAATCTCCTACTATATATTTTTTAAAATAAAAACTTATTTTCATTATAGTTAATATTACATAATAATACAAAACTTTTATTTACAAATTGATAATTTTTTAGTAAAATCTAAATAAGGAGTGATGTTATGCGTTGTCCAAAATGCAATTATTTTGAAACAAAAGTTATAGATTCAAGACAAACTGATGATGGATTTAAAATTAGAAGAAGAAGAGAATGTATTTCTTGTGGACAAAGATTTACAACATACGAAAAAATAGAAGAAATGCAACTTGTCGTAATTAAACGTGATGGAAATAGACAAGGTTACAATAAAGATAAAATTATAAATGGCTTAATTAGAGCTTGTGAAAAAAGACCAGTATCATTAAGGAAAATAGAATCAATAACTGAAAATGTAGAAAAGCAACTCTATAATAATTTCCAAACCGAAGTATCCACTGAGTTAATTGGTGAACTTGTTATGAATGAGCTAAAATATGTAGATGATGTAGCTTATGTTAGGTTTGCTTCAGTTTACCGACAATTTAAAGATATTAACACATTTATGGATGAATTAAAACGTATTCTCGATGATAGAAAGAATCATAAAAATTAATAATAAAATATAAAATCTGATTTAATCATACAGTAATTAAATCAGATTTTTTTATATATAATTTCAAATTAGATTAGATGTAATATAAATCTTCCTATCATAGTTGCTATAACTAAGCTAATTATTGTTCTTTCTATAAATATAATAAATAATTCCCATAGCTTAACTGGTAGCTTAGAGCTAATAATTAACGAGCCCACTTCAGACATATATATCAACTGTGTAACTGAAACAACTGCTATAACAAATCTCGTTAATTCACTAGTTATTCTTGAACCAATAATTGCTGGTGTAAGCATATCTCCAAAACCTACTAGCATACATGTTGATGCTATATCAGGCTCTGGTAGCTTTAATAACTCCAACAAAGGAATAAATGGCTTTCCAAGTATTGAAAAAACAGGAGTATATTCTGCTATAACAAGTATAATAGTCCCTATAGCCATAACCGTTGGTAAAACCCCTAGCCACATATCCAAAGCGTTTTTACTTCCATTTATGATAAATTGCTTAGTACCTTTGCTTGAACTAGATTTTATTAATGCTTTTTCCAATGCCCAGCTAAAAGTTGAATGTCCTGACGGTATACTCTCATCTGGTTTTTCAGCATCATTATAATACTCATCTTTTTTAAGTGATAGTGGTGGTATACGAGGAACAATAACAGCTATAACGAATCCTATTACACATATACTTAAGTAAAACGGAACAAACATATTTGTCATATTAACCGTTTCTATTACAACTAAGCAAAATGTAATTGATACTGCTGAGAATGTAGTAGCTATGACTGCAGCTTCACGTTTAGAGTAATATCCATCTTTGTATTGCTTCGCTGTTAACATAACGCCTAAAGTTCCATCTCCTAACCACGATGTTATGCAATCCACTGCTGAACGTCCCGGCAATTTAAATATTGGTCTCATAATCTTTACTAATAATGTTCCTATGTATTCCAATAATCCAAAATCTAATAAAAGAGGTAGTAACAAACCAGCAAAAACAAATATAATCACAAGAACTGTTAATAAATCATTAAGTATAAATGTTCCTGTAGCACCCGATAATATATGCTCTGGACCAATACCTGAAACGACCATTATTGCTAATACCATGCCAATAACTCTAACTATAAGCCATACAGGCTTTAGATAAAATAAATCTTTTAGCATTTGATTATTCATCATAAATTTCGGTTTGAAAATAGTAGCAATAATAGAACCTATTGCTGATATTGAAATTATAATAACACACATTTGAGGTAAAACTGAATTAATAAGTGAAGATATGTAGTCAGACACTACTTTTATTGGAATAGTAAATTGTCCATCATATTTTATAGGTACCATAAATAAAATTATACCAATAATCGAAGGAATAATAAATTTTGCTAGGTTCGCTTTCGAGCGAGACTTTTCTACATTACTTGACATTTTAAACACCTTTCTTTCTAGTAATTTGTCATGTATTTACAAACAACCTTATATTTTTCATTATTATACATTATGTTGTTATATAATGCAACAACAAATTTATTTTGTTATGCATAATTTTATGTCTTTATACTAATTTTCAATGTCTAACGTTTTCATTTTATATTAGTAATAGTATCATCATAAGCATATTTATTCACTTATGCATTTAGCAATGGTGTTTTATAACAACGTTCATGCTGGGCGCACCAAAAAAAGATAGCATAGTTTTATATGCTATCTTTTTTGCTGTTACAATAATAGTTATTTTTTACTCAATACTTCTTCTATACTTGTCCATGTAAAACTTTTCACCATGCCATTTTCATCCAAAGTATATTTATATAGCTCAAAGGTTTTTTCTCTATCAAAAAATAAACTTACCATATATTCTGCAAAATTATAGTACACTGGTTCTTCAAATGTATATGTTCCAGTTTTTGAGTTTATATTTTCACCTAAAAATTTATAGAATTTTTTATAATCATCTAAAAATTGGTTGTATATTCTTTCAAAACCTTCATCACTTATTTTTTGTTCAACATATTTTGTATAGTACTGATATGCAGGCTCAGTTGAACTTGTAAATATACCTACTAGATCAAAATCATAAATATTTTTAACTAACTTATAAACATAATCCCATTCTTTTAACTTTGCCTGACCATAATAAAATTTATAATTTAATTTTATCTTATATTCTTCATTGAATAGATTAGCAAAATAGTGCTTTTGAAAATCTGTAAGATCATTAAATCCTTCTATATCATTATACATTTTATTTAATGTATCTATATATAATTTTTCTCTCTTGTCTATTTGTTCTTGAGTAAAATATATCCATTCTACATTTTGATCTGTTATTTCGTCCTTATTCTCTTCAGGTACTTTTATTATACTTGCATAATCTGTTTTATTACCTTTATACCACATACCTTGTGTTGCTAAAGTATATTTAGGTATGTTTAATAATTCTATCCCTAATTCTTTTATTGTATTTAGGTCACGTTCTAACATTGGTATTTGCAAATATAAATAATCATAGTACCTATAGTTATCATTAACTAAAAAGTTTAATACTTGTTTTTGCTGAGTGTTAAATTTATTATAGCTTTCGACTATTTCCTTTTGCCTTTCAGTTAAATTATAAATCTTTTCTTCTTTATTATTTATTTTATCTGCTTTGTTGCACGCGCTTTGACATATCAACATTACTAGCATTAAAACTATTAATATTTTTCTTTTCATCACAACTTCCCCCTTATAAACTTAATTTGATTTTTTTTATAAAATTATCTAAATTTATGTCTATAAATTCTTCTGTTTTTTCTTCTCCTCTATTTATATTGAATAATTGTGCATTCATAATAAAACATTCCATTAAACTATTCATACCTAACGTTTTATATGATAATTCATTTATAAACTCTTCACTTATATTTCCGTTTAATATATTTCTTTCCATTATTTCATTTATACGCTTAAGCTCTGTCTCATTTTCCTTGTAATATTCTTCTATTGCCACATTATTATTTACTATATTCATATACATATTATCAGCACAATCATTTTTTAATGTGTAACATGAAAATGCTATATTTTCACCTAATAATTCACTGTCAAGCATATAATTAGCTAACTTATATGTACTTTCATTTGTTATTTTATCATTTATGTATATTGCATATCTTATCATGTCAGGTTCAAACAATACTATTGTATCCTTTAAACTTTTAAGCAATGTGTTTTTGTTAAAATCAGTATAATAACAATTATCTTCTCTACAATACGAACCATAACCTATGTCTAAAGTAAGATTAGTTTTTTTGTCTATAATAGTTTTGCTACATCCTAAGGCAATATTTGTTCTATCTTTACTTTTTTCAACGAATTTTCTAATTGCATTAGCTAAATTATTTCTATATTCTTCATCTATTTCACTTTCCTTGGTAGTATTATTTAAATTTAAATTGTACTCATACATTAAATTAGTTACACATGCATTGTTAATTGCGCTATCATTACTTAAATCTGCCCCATTCTCTAATAGTCTAAATATAATATTTCTATAGTCTGTAGGTGACATTATATCTTTATCAAAATTAATATCATAAACATCTAATAAATTTTTGTTAATTAATCTAATGTTGTAAGTATATGCTACTAGCATGTATGGTAAATTTTTGCATGGTTTTGCTATATTTTTATAGTTTTCTATATTTTCATAGTTCGCGTGTTCACTATTTAGATTTCTCATTTCGTTATAGTTACCGCAGACTATGGAATTATTTTTTTCAAGATTTATATTTCTTTTCAAAATATAATCATCATATGACATCTCTGATTTATAATAGCAATGTATTTGAAGTGGTATACCATTATTTTCACAATATCTCTCTATGTCGGGTATTAACATTGCTATTTGATCGTTTTGGTCTCTTTGGTACATCCACAAATGAACTGTATTTGGGTCTGCTTTTTTGCATGATGTAGTAATACTAATAATTAGTATAAATATTAAGAATAATAAAATATATCTTTTCTTGTTTTTCATCCCATCCTCCATTTTTAAAATTATACTTGTACCCATATTCTTACATTATATACCTTTATAATAAAACATGATATTACAATTTTGTTATATTTACATTAATTTATATTATTTTTCCATTTTACTTATTTTTCTACAATATTCGACATTAGTAATGCATTTGTTTTTTTCCTATCGAGTAGAGCTAAATAATTAGTATACCGTGGTACTATAAAGGTACGCTCGGGTCTTTCTATGAAAATTACAAATTTTTTCCCAGAATTCAACAGGGAATTTTGAGCTTAATATCAATGAACCAACCTCAGACATATATATCAACTGTGTAACTGATATAACTGCTACAACAAATCATTTAATATAAATGTTTCATTTGCGACTAAAACGCTATTATAGCCTTGTTTAAGTAGAAATATGTATATTAAGTCAATAGCATACACATCATCGCTTAAAGAGTAATATAAAGGGCTAAAATTACCAGATATTTTTGTAAAACCTAACACTAATATTTTTCAATTATACCTATGCAAATATTTTTAATAATAATAATTTATAAACTGTGAATAAATTTTGTAAATTATGTTAAATTATAATTAAATATTTATTATATTAGTTTTATATAATTGTTAGCTAATATTTCACAATTTTTTTATTATTAAAAATATTGAAAAAAAGCTAATAACCATATATACTATACTTATAAAAATATATCGCAAATTTTTTTTAAAATGAGGTATCCTATGTATATAAATAATTATGCCCTAAATTTAACCAATGAACAATCATTGGATATAGAAACAGACTTTGGAAAAGCAACAATGATAAGACATAATATAGGAAAATTAATATTGAAAACAGGAAATATAATTGCAACTGATCCTATACTTTTATATGATGATCAACCTTACTATATAAAAGTAAAACCAGCAGAATATCCAGTTTATGTTTTTACTGCTAATTTTGAAAATGGAGAAAATAAAACTGCATTATCAAAAATTGAATTTAGCAAAGAAAAACCTGTAAAATGGGAAATGGCCCTTTATGAAGGCGAAAGGTCTAACAATTTGAAAAATGATGAATATTTAGGCTTTGATGTTGAAAATGGAATATGTGCTTATATGGATGATAGTATTATGGAAGAATTAGATACGTTGTTTGAAAAAGATTTAGAAGAATATGAAAATTTAATTAAAGCAAATGTTATATATAACAAAAAAGAATTAAAATATCAAAGTATCAGTTATGGTAATAACGGATGTAACATAATTGTATTTACATCTGGCTGGAAAGATGGAACTTTCCCTTCTTATTATGGCTATGATAAAAACAATAAAGTTTGTTGCTTGGTAACAGATTTCATGGTATTTGAATAAAATATTTCAAAATTGCAAGCTAAAAAGCAGACATTAGTAATAACTAAACTTTACTAATTGCCTGCTTTTTTATTATCAATTCTATTATTTTTCCATATATACACTAACACTTGGAAATGCAAATTCAACTTGTTCATTTTCAAATATAGACATTATTTCGAAATTGACTTCTTCTTTAATTTTTAAATACTCATTAAAATCTGATGTATTTATTCTGTACATAACAATTATATCTAAACTACTACTTCCAAAACCATCAAACTTAACATTAACAGTATCATTCAGTACCATTGGGTGATTATTTAAAAATGTATCTATTGTTTTAATAATAGTTTTCAATTTAATTGAGCTTGTAGAGTAAGTAGCACCTAAAACCTGTTTTACTCTCCTTGTTCCACGCTTTGAATAGTTCAAAACAGCACCATCTACAAACTTTGAATTAGGAACAACAATTAATTCTTGTTCTAAGGTTCTAACCTTGGTACTCCTAATTCCAACTTCTTCAACTATACCTTCATTCGATTCAATTTTTATAAAATCTCCTGTATTAAATGAACGGTCTGTCAATATAATAAATCCGCCAAAGATGTTTTTCAATAAATCTTGTGCTGCCATTGCAACTGCTAAACCACCTATTCCAACACCTGCAAGCAAACTTTTCAATTCACTAAATCCTAATTGTACAGAAACAATAACGACTATTATTATAACTATGAAAAACTTAATACCTTTTATGATAAGTGGAAAAAGAGTTTTAAAAACCGGTTTTCTCTCAAATAATTCAGTATTTTGTTTTATAATACTATTGTATGTGTCTAGTATTCTTAACGCTCCACTACCAATAACAACAATCATAAATATAGTATAAATTTTTTCAATAAATCCATCAATAGTGTCATTAAATGGAATAATTATCAATGCTATATACAATGTACTAACAAGTAAAATAATATTTAATGGTTTTTCTAATGATTCAAGCGCCATTGAAATATTTTTTTTATTCCATTTATCTGCTAATTTTTTCATTGAATTGATTATAAACTTAACAACAAACTTTCTTAATATCACATATACTACAAATACAATTAACAAGCTAAATATTGTATTAATCGATATTGATTTTACAAAAATATCTTCAAACATGTATACTCCTAAAATTAATTTTTATTATCTTTTTAAAGCTTCTACTGGAGGTAATGATGATGCATTGATTGCTGGATATACACCAAACAATAAACCTGAAGATAATGCAACGCCTATTGCAATCTTAATTGATTTAGCATTCAATGCAGCTTCTAATCCATATGAAGAAACTATCCTAATCGCCCATGCACCTAGTGCAATACCAACTATACATCCTATTATACTAACATATATTGCTTCTAGCAAGAATTGAATTAATAAATCCTCCTGCTTAGCACCTAATGCTCTTCTAACACCTATTTCACTTGTTCTTTCAGTAACAGCAACAAGCATGATGTTCATGATACCAATACCACCAACCAACAATGATACGGCCGCTATACCACCAAGCAATACAGTCATTATTCTGTTAGCTTGGTCGGCTTGTTGAACCAATTGATTTAAACTTGTTATAGTTATAGGCTCTTCACCTTTTTTAAAAACATTTGTCTCTTCTATTGGTTCTTCTGTCGGTTCTTCAATTTCCGAATCTTGATTCATGCCACCGTCAATAATACCTTTATCTCCACCCTCTCCAGGGTTTGGCTGTTCCTCTGAACCTGGGGGAGTAATAACTGTACCTTTAATTTTATTATTAAATATTCTACCTAGTTGAACCATTGAAAGGTCAACATCAATAGTAGTATCACATTTCGCCCATATCTCTTTTATATTTTTTTCTTCAGTTATCCTTAGTGCAGATGTATAAGGTATAATTATTTTATCATCTATTCCATCTCCATTTCCTTCACCCTTTGGAGACAAAACACCAATGATTCTATAGTTCATACCATTAATTTTCATAGTTTGCCCTACGGGGCTTCTACCATTCAGAAGTGATACACCAACATTATAACCAAGCACTACAACTGGAGCTCTTTGTTTAGCATGCAACGAAGTAAAAAAATTACCTGAGGCTACTTGGTGATCTCTAATAGCAGGATAATTATTATTTACACCTAATATTTCTAGCTCGCTATCATCCCTTCTCCATCTAATGTCTGCTTTTGTATATACTACAGGAGTTGTCAATTGTATGTTGTCAACTCTATCTTGCAAATCTCTTGCATCTTCCATTTCAAAGTTATACTCATCAAAATTTGATTTTACTAGTATAACATTCTGTCCTAAACTTTCAAATTGTGCAACAACAGCCTGTCTAGCGCCTTCTCCTATTCCCATAAGACTGACAACAGCGGCAACACCTATTGCAATACCTAAAACTGTTAAAAATGTTCTAAGCAAGTTAGATGTTATACCATTTGCAGCCATTTGTGCTGAGAATTTCAAACGAACAAGAAAGGATGTTATGATACCCTTTTTTTTCATAGTACTACCTCCTAAGTTCTATTCGTTTTTCCCAGGCAATAAAGAATTATTTTTCTCCACTTTTTGACTTGGCATTAAGTCTTGTGTACTACCAGTAACTACTTTTTGACCTTCTTTAAGTCCACTTAAAACCTCAACGAATCTATCATTCATCAAACCAATTTCTATTTCAACAGCCTCAACTACTCCATCATCGTTTAATACTTCTACTTTTTGTTTATAATCATCCTCAAATACTGATTCAATTGGTACTAACAATGTATCTTCTGATTTTCCAGCATCAACAAAACAGTTTGAATTCATACCAGGTCTAAGTCCGTCACCACCGGTAACACTAATTTGAACACGATATACAACTTTTCCATTATCAGTATATTGATACATTCTACCAACTGTACCTTCAAATTTTTTGTTAGGTAAAGCATCTACTGTTACTTCAACACTTGAGCCAACTTGAATATAGTTAACATCTAAATCACTTACTTGAGTGTAAATATCCATTTGATTAGCATTATAAACTTCAACTATTTGTGAACTCCATCTATCGGCATTTGCAGACACCTCAAACTCATCCCCAACGTTATGTCTAATATAAGAAATTATACCGTCATTTGGTGCATATACAGTCAAATCTTCGCCAAAAGTATTTAGTGAAGCTACATCTTGTTGTAATTTTGATAATTCATCCTGCATCGTTTTTATATTATCTATCGTTGCTTGTAAGTCATTTGTTACATCATTACCAGCAATTCTTACAATTGGTTGACCAGCTTTAATCATTGCATTATTTTTGACAAATACTTCTGTTGCAAGATATGTTTTATTTTCGCCCAAAATATAATTTACTTTTGATTCGTCTAAATAAGATTCAACTGTTCCTACATATTCTAAAGGAGTGGATGCCGAACCATTTGTATTTAAATAAACACCTACACTTGAATCCGACTTAATTAATCCGGGATTTTCAACCTGAATAACACCGGTATGTACGTAATAATCCTTTGAAACATCATGAAACCCATCACCCTTAATGTTAGGTACTTTTCTTGTAATTGTTGTGGTTGATGGATTTTCTTCTAATTCTGTTATTTCAGCTTCATAATATCCTTCATAACCAATAAATGATATTAAAATTTTATTATCATTTGCTACAAGCATAGGGTATTCATCAGGTTTAACCATAAATGATATCTTAAGTGTACTATCATTTATAATATTTGCAATATAATAATTTGTAATTTTTTCTCCCTCTTTAACTTGTAAATCTGTAACCTTGCCATCAATCGGAGCAGATATAACTATACCATCTGATGGATTTACATCATATACGCTTGAAATATCTTTATTTACTTTTAATCCTAATGCTTTTACAGCCTCATTAATTTCTTCTTGTTTTTTATGTATTAAATCATTCTTATCAGAAATTAATTTTGGTAAGTTTGTAGATGATAATCTAACAATTTTGTCACCTTTTTTTATAGCATCATTTTCACCAACAAAAACTTCTTCAACTTTAAAGTTCATACTTGCTTCTAATCCTTCAATTGTAGGAGCTGAAATTGTTCCTCCGTAGTTTGCTTGCAACTGCCCTGTAATATTTACACCTACTTGTATATCACCTCTTGTTACATCTTTTGTTGCATAAACTGGTCCTGAATTTGTTTCAGTGTCTTCAGGCAAAAGCTGTAAACAAGTAAAATATCCTCCTGCAAAAACTAGAGCAAATACTATAACTATTGAAATAATTTTTTTAACCATTATACCCTCCTTTAGTTTCTTTTATCAGAAACTATCTCTCCATCTACTAGTCTTAATGTTCTGCTTCCAAAAGCAGCTATGTCTTCCTCATGTGTTACTTGAACTATTGTTATGCCTTTTTCTTTGTTAAGCTCAGTAAATAGTTCCATTATTTTATTACCTGTCTTTGAATCTAGTGCACCAGTTGGTTCATCTGCTAAAATAAGTGCTGGACTACCTGCTAAAGCTCTTGCAATAGCAACCCTCTGCTGCTGACCACCAGAAAGTTGACTTGGCAAGTGATGCATTCTTTCTTTAAGTCCTACCAATTCTAAAGATTTTTCTGAAAGTTCTCTACGCATTTTGGCATTCATACCCCTATATATCAATGGTATTTCAACATTCTTTTGTGCAGATAAATTAGGTAATAAATGAAAATTTTGAAATACAAATCCCAAAAATTCATTTCTAATTTCAGACATTTTTCCATCGCTAACTTTATTTACCTTGTGACCAGCTAGTTCATAGAAACCAGAATTAGCTTTGTCTAAACAACCTATTACATTTAATAGTGTTGATTTTCCAGAACCAGATGGACCCATAATTGAAACAAATTCACCACTAACGACATTAAAATTAATGTTTTTTAATGCTTCAACCTGTATTACACCAGATTTATAAAGCTTAACTATATTTTCCATCTTTATAATATCCATACTTTTCCTCTTTCTGCATTATTTATAACTACTACTATTTTACTTAGACGTAATATTATATTAAAAGTTTCAAATTTTACCGATTTATTTTTATTTTTTTTATTTTTTATTTTTCTACATCAACTTTTATTGAATCCACCCAAATTTTATTATTGCCAATGTATTCGATATAAAGATTAATTCTGTCCACATCTCCAGTAATAACAGTTGCAGTTTTTACTGACCAAACATCATCATAAATTTGAATTTTACCACTTTTACTATCCACACGTACTCCATCCTTATATACTTCTACAACAAGCTTAGCCTCAACATCTTTTTGAGCTTTGAACATTGCAGATATAACTACTTGATTATTTTGCATTAATCTATATTTTTCATTTTTAAAGTCTATAACCGCAAACAGAGAATTAATGTTTGACTCAGTACTATTTTCAACTACTAGTGATGCATTTCCCTCGTTATAATTATCCGTACTTTCTTTAGCATATGGTCCAGTATAATTTATACTTTGTAAAATATCTTTGCTCAAGAAATCAGAAAATTCTCCAGAAAAGTCACCGTTTTGTTGTGTACTGTCTGATTGATCACTATCATCATTAGTTTGGCTATTGTTTGAATCATCTTCATTTGATGAATCATCATCTTTGTTATCTTCGTTATTATCTATACCTGTATTTTCACCCTGTGTATCTTGACCCAAAGTAGGTTCATCTTTATTATAAAGACTGTTTATAATAAAAAAGCTGAGTACTAATACTGCCACAATACAGATAGGTACAATTATTTTCAAAGCCTTATTACGATTATTATGATTTACTATTTCTTCCTTTTTATCATCTGCTTTATTAGAATTATTTAAGTAAATATCGATTATATTTTGATTACTAACATCTTCTTCTATTTCACCAATTTCTTTTTCTTTAGAACTTGAATTATCTTCATTATTTTGATTATGTAATTGGTTGTCCACATTTTTTTCAATGTTTGTATTCTCATTATCCAAAACTGTGCCTTTAACTGGGTTATCATTAATTATTTGATTACAAGTTATATTTTCATTTTCTAAAGAATTTATGTCAGCAAGCTTTGCAATAGTAGACGGTCCTTCAATTTTACAATAAATCATCCCGTATACAGGAGAATTAATTAATTCTTTTAATATATCCTTTGGATGAAAATAATCTCTTGTTAAGCATTTTACTATAATCTTTAAAATATCAGGTGGTATTGAATCCGAAATATTGTAGTCTACAACTTCCTCCTTAGAAAATAAATAATGAATCAAATTACCTAAATTTTTATATGTAAAATTATCTGATAAATCATACTCGTCCTTAAATTCAAAATAGCCATTGAATATCAGCTTATTATCCTCTGTAACACTTAAATTATTAATATTCAAAATTTTAAACTGAAGTAAATCGCTTGTATTGTAAATATTTATAAATAGATTTATTAATTGCTCAGTAATTAAGAATTGTTGCTTTAATGTTAAATCTTTATTATCTATATATTCTTTTATCATAGTTTGATTTTTAAGACTATGAGGTTTACTTACTATATACAATCTATCTTCTGTCTTATATGTTCTTTCAATATTGGAATCTAAATTATTAAGAGTATTAATATCTATCAATTTAATAAGATTTTGATTAATAATTGTATTATATATATAAATTTCTTCTGTTTTCTTATCTTTACATTCAACTATTCTTTGACAATCATTTTCATATAATATTTTTATTATTTCCAAGCTACTATCCATTCTTTCCTCCTCATAATAAGTCTAATATGTATTTATTAATTTTTTGTGAACAAATTTATTAATATTCTTTATATTAGTTATATTTTACCACAATTAATTGAATAAATTAAGTAGTATTTTATTAAATTTACAAAAATACTAATTTTATTTAAAAGGTATATGTTTTATTCCATTTTTTATATCTTCATACATTTTTTTCGGACTAATACTTATTGGTAGTTTACTTGAAATTTTAGACATCTCAAATGGTTTAGTTTTTTTAAAGCTATACTCATCAATATCAGCTAGTTCAGAAATAATAGGATATTGCCTACAATTAAATACTAAGGCTTCTCCTCTTTGCTTATTTAATCTTTGAAGCTGTGAAATTGAAATAAGTGGAGTTTCATATTCAAAGTTGTCTCCATAGTGGAGTTTACCACTTAATTTACTTACCTCTTCTAAAAGAAGAACTTCTTTACTTGCCAAGAACACCCAATTATCACAATTTCCTTTTATAGTCTGCGCATCATCATTATATTTCTTTTCTAATTGATGTACGCTCTGAATTACTAAGAAAAATCTCATATTACGACTTCTTGCTGCTGTAATCATTGAAGGCATATCCGGAAGTGCTGGAAGGTTTGCGAATTCGTCTAAAACAAAATTAACTCTAATATCGAGCTTTCTACTTTTATTATTTTGTGCTTCTTGTATTAACGTTTCATAGCATTGTTTTACAAAGGTTGTGGCAATAAAATGATATGTACTTTTCTCATCTGGTACAATAATATATATCGCTGTTTTTTCTTTTCCAATTTTTCTAACATCAAAACTATTACTTGACATGTTCCTTATAAGTTTATCTTGAGTCATAAAAACCTGGATAAGAGTAAATAACGTAGATTGTATATCCCCTCTTGCCTTATCACTTGAACCACTAATACCAAAATAGTTTAAATAGGCTATATTTTCATTGTCGGCTTCATTCATTAGTAAAGTTAAATAATTTTTATTATCATCATTTGTGCTACCATTCGGAATATTGAACATAAAATTATCAGTAGTCTTTGAAAATTCAACACAAAACCTTGTGAAGGTTTTAAGATTGCATTCCTCTTCACTACACTCATCAAGCATTAAAAGCAATATGGCAGTTGCTACAGAACGTGCAGCATTTACCCAAAATAAATCCTTAGTATTTTTAGTAAGCGGCTCAGATATTACATTTACAAAATCATTTATTCTAGCTACTGCATCATCTGTATACCCACTGTGATATAATTCATAAGGTAGAGCTAATGGATTCCAAGTATCCCCAAAGTTTAAATCTCTATAATTTAAAACAACAACATTATAGCCATGATCATTCACAAAACCTGAAGTATGATCAAACAGTTCGCCTTTTGGATCTGTAACGACAAATGATTCTCCAGCTCCTGCCATAATATTTATCATTGGCATGCAAAACAAGCGTGATTTTTTAGAACCAGTTGAGCCAAAAATCAAACTATGAGTATCTGTATTGTCTACCCATACATTATTACCATCACTAATTATAGGAAGTCCTGCAGCTGAATAGTTCTTATCTGTAATTTTTATAAAAGATGTATTTGCTTTTATTTCATTAATATCTGCCCATCTTGTTTCTTGCTGTGATTTAGAGTATTTGGTGAATTTATAATATTCATCATTCATTATTTATGTCCCCCAAATCCTATTCTTTTTATTGTTATTATTTCTTTCATACTTTGAACATACTCTCCATCTTTTGAATACCTTGAGATTTTAGTTGCATTAATCTTTTCGTCTTTAAATTTTTCTGACATGCAAATTTCAAATACAATATCTTGACACATCCTATTTATAGTTTTGTAGCCATCAAAATATTTAAACGCTTTTAGTTCTTCTACTGATTCTTTTATTGTATTAACTGCATCTTCTGTAAATTCTAAGCCATACTTACTTAATTTATCTATGATATACTTTGTTAAATCATTTGAAGATGGATAATCTAATTTAACTCTTCTGATTCTAAAAAAAGTTGAAAGTATATATTCAGCCTCTTTTAATTCATCTTCGGTAAAATTCTCAGCAATGAAAATTATACAAACTCTATCATCAATGCTTGACAAGTACTCCATTATTCTATTAAAATAAATTTCTTTATAGTGATTTTTCCATGCACTTATATCTAAGGCAAGCAATCCACCATATTCACATCTAAAACCCGCTTTAGTATTAACTTCTCTAATTAATCTGGTTAACTCCATTAATTCAGTTCTAGGCTCGCAATAGTCTAATAAAAATTCAAAATACTTTACATCACCGTAAAAATCTATTAACCTAACAGAATTTAAGTATTCTGACAATAATTTTAATAAATGCGTCTTTCCAGCACCCGAACGTGTATCCCACAATAAATCTGGCAATACTATGACCATATCATCTGGAATTTTTTTCAAATTAGTTGATACCTTGTGAAATTGTTTCAATAATTTTTTAATATCATCTAACCCCGGCATTTCCATTATTTGATTATAGTATGGATTATTTTTCATATATTTCCCCTTGTTTAATTTATAAGTTTCTATTTTTTGACATTTATATTAATTATAGTATGTTATAATATATATATCAAGTATTAAAAAAAGTTAAGATTTTACATAGAAGGATGTAAATATCCAATTACTTTTCAAAAAAAAAGATTAAGATAAACATCATCTTAATCTTTTACTTATTATCATCAACTTTATATTCTACATCTTCAATAATTTCTTTACCATGTAAATCTTTTTTTGTCTTTTTACTTTCAGTTGTATTATCTCCATAATACTTTTGAGTTTTATTTTGAATCATATGTAAAGTAAAAATAAGTACTACTAAGTCATCTATTAATGAGAATCCCAAAATCGGAAATGGAATTAAATCTATCGGACTTATAATATAAATGGCAGGTAAAATTATCCACCATTTGTCTCTTAGTGGTATGTTTTTGTCAAATAAAAATTTAATCATTAATCTCAATCTCATAAAAATACTCATTTTAAATATCCTTTACGATATAAATTTTACACTACTTATTTTTTTTCTAAGCTTTTGTTCAAAATTTCTTGATGCTGTAATACCTGTTGTGTTACCTATAACAATATGTGTTATATTCTTATCCATTGCAAAATCTACTAAAGATGCTATTACATCCTTTGACCTCTTAATCACTAAATCTGCACCCAACTCTTTAGTTATCTCAAATAAATATTCTAGAGCATCACCATCACTTAAATTAAATAAAAGTTTGTCATTTTCATTTACAACGTGAATTACATATAATGCATTATTGTCATCAATTAAATCCTTTTTATACAACTCATACCCAGTTCTTATAAGTTTTTCGCAAGTTCTCTGTTGTGTCACACAAACCATTATATTTTTTTGCATATTATCTCCTTATTTTAGGAATTATATTTATTCATCCAATACTTTGTTAATAATTAAACAATGAATTATACATTCCTCATGTTTGTTACTATTGACTTATAATTTCATATACATTATATATTATTTCTATTTCTTTTTCAAGATTATTAAAATAATAATCTTAAATAATATATATATTAAGTCAGTTAATTTTCATTGTAATATACACAACTATATGTATGTATTATAACATTCCAATCTTTAAGAAATATTTAAACTAAACAAAAGATATTTAAACATAAAAAAAAACTAAGAATATACTATAATAATCCTTAGCTTTTTCCCTTTGGCGGGAATATGTGGGAATCGAACCCACCTAGGACGCTACTAACGCCCAACACGCGGTGTTGAAGACCGGGGAGCACACCAGCACTCATCTACTCCCATTACTTTGATAATATAACATATTTCCCTTGTACTATCAACTGTTATTTTTTAGTAACTTTCCACTTTTTTTGCTTACTACTTACTTCTTATTTCTAAAATAATATCCTGAGCCCCATTTTGTCAGTATATATTCATAGTTATGTGAATCTTTTTCTATTTTTTCTCTTAGTCTTCTAATATGAACATCTACTGTTCTTAAATCTCCAAAATACTCATATCCCCAAATTATTTCTAAAAGCTCCTCTCTTGAATAGATTTTACCTGGATTTGTAGCAAGTAAAAGCAATAAATCAAATTCCTTTGCAGTCAAATTAATATTCTTACTACCAATGCTAACTTTTCTACCTAATGTATTAATTACAAAATCATCTGCAAGTATTGTTTGCTCATTTGGCTTTTGGTTATTAAATTTAGTTCTTCTGAGTATTGCTTTTATTCTTGCTTTTAATTCTAAAATATTGTATGGTTTAGTTAAATAATCATCCGCTCCGTATTCTAAACCTAAAATTTTATTCATATCTTCATTTTTTGAACTTAAAATAATTATTGGTATATTATATTTTTCTCTTATTTTTTGGCATACTTCCAAACCATCAAAATCAGGTAAGATCAATTCTAGTATGATAATGTCAAATTCTTCAGTTGCAATAATATTTAGTGCCTCCTTACCTTCAAATACAGATACAACTTCATATTCGTCCTGTTCAAGGCTATATTTTAAGTTTTTAACTGAAATAAGTTCATTATCTACTAACAGTACCTTCATAATATATTCTCCTAATACTTCTCGATTTGCATTTATAGTATTTTATAACAATTTATAACATTTATATATATTATCATAACTAATTAATACTTATTTTTTACAATTTTGTAGGATAGTTGTTACAAAAATTAAATTTTTATCATAATAGTACATTTATTTCATCTTATTTGTCAAGTATTTTAATAATTTAAATTGAGTTTAGTTAAGCTTGTTTAAAATTCTATCATTTTCGATTCTTTTCGTAAATTTTATGCTATCAAAATATTCAAGTAGTGATATTGCTGATTTTCTATTTGTATTAAGTATATCCCTACACTCACCTGCTGTTATTTTACCATTTTTCTCTAAGTATTCTGTGATACATGTCTTGGTATTTTCAATGATAGTTGATGATGTAAATGTATCTTCGCAAACTTTTACAATTTCTTCTGTATCAAGTAATAAATTTAGTATATCCTCTAAACTAATGTTATCACTATCCAAAGCTAGTATTTCGCTTAATCTAACAAAATCCAACTTAGATTTATTTATTAAATTCACTATTTTTTTATAAAGTACATTATATTTATCGTCTTTTTTTATGATATATTCAGCTAAAAATAAATAATCTTTAAATTGACTGATTAGATTTTTGTTTATCATATTATTTATTATTTCATCAAAAACATTTTGCTTTAATTTTAAAAAGAATTTACTTTTTATTTCAGATTTTTTAATACCATATTTATATGGGTTTGCAACATTATAGTCTCCGATAAATTTGCATATTTCATCCTCTATCTGTCTTTCGTATCTTTTATGCCATATATACCTATCTTTTTTTAATTTGAATATAGTTATTTTGCCTTCTTCGTCAAGCTTCTTTATATTTTCACTCATTTCTTCTAATGAAAGCGCTGTGATTTTAGCTAGTTCACCTATAGTTGGTATGTTTTTGCTATTTTCAAGAATTATATTCTCTATAACATCTGTATGAGAACCTTGTTCTTTAATCTTCAAAATTTCAATTAATTCATTATCAAATCTCTTTTTTTTATTTGGAACTGGCTCTATTATTTCTCCTCCACCAACTGTCTCCATAGGTGAATAAAATCTTACAATAAACTTGTCCCCTCTTCTAACCGCTATTTCCTCTTCAAGTCTTAATTGAGCATAGCAGCTTTCTCCAGGAGATAGCAATTCTTTATCTAATAAAACAATCCTACACAATACTTCGCTTGTACCAGTATAAAGATGTAATCTACTCCTATTTTCTATAATACGCTTTGAAGACTTTAACAAATTAATTTTAACATCAAGCATCATAGTATTTTTCATACTATTGATAGGTGCTAAAACACAACCTCTATATAATTCCTTTTTTTTGATATTTGATAAATTTATAGCTGCTCTTTGACCTGCAAAACAACATTCCATATCAATTCCGTGTACTTGAATATTTCTAACTCGACATACTTTGTTTACAGGATAAATTTCGAGTTCATCACCTTTTTTTATTTGTCCTGAAATCAATGTTCCAGTTATAACAGTACCAAATCCAGAAATAGAAAATACTCTATCAATAGGTAATCTAGGAATAGTAGTAATATCTCTTTCTTCTAAATTTTCACTTGTAAGTTCTTGAATTTTATTTATCAACTCATCAATTCCTTGTCTTGTTACAGAGGATACCTCTATCATGGGTGAATCTTTAAAAAATGTATCTTCTAATTCATCCTTTATATCATCCTTAACAAGCTCTAACCATTCTTTATCTACCAAATCACATTTCGTTAAAACAACTATACCATTTTTAATACCAAGTAAATTCAATATATTTATATGCTCCTCAGTTTGAGGCATAATACCTTCATCAGCAGCTATAACTAGTAAAACCAAATCCATACCGATAACTCCAGCCAACATATTCTTTATAAATTTTTCATGACCTGGTACATCGATTATACCAATTCTGTTTTTGTTTGGAAGATCAAAATAAGCAAAACCTAAGTCAATAGTAATTCCTCTTTTTTTCTCTTCTTCCCATCTGTCTGTGTCTTTTCCTGTCATTGCTTTTATCAGAGTTGTCTTTCCGTGATCAATATGGCCCGCAGTACCTACTATAATATTCTTCATAAATAATTCCTTCCGTTAAATAAATGCATTTTTTATAGTCTGTGAAAGTATTTCTATTTCATTTGTAGCTATTGTTCTCATATCTATTATGGCCTTATCATTAGCAATTCTAATAATAACTGGGATTTGAGAATTTCTAAGCCTATTTTCAAAAATTTGTGTTGTAATACTATTAGGTTTTATAGATATACACTTACTTTTTATTCTTTCAAGTGGTAATGAACCACCACCTATTTGTGATAAACAATCTTCTATTTCTATCGTTGCCTTTTCTTTACAGCCAGATAATTTTGTCATCAAACTTTCTGCTTGCTTTTCTATCTCTTTAATATCTCTTGTAATCATTGAAAGTACAGGTATATTTTTTATAGCACTTTCTTCATCTAGGTACTCATGAAAAACTGCTTCTAATGCTGTTGCTGTGAATTTATCTATCCTCATAGCACGAGTTAACGGGTTTTTCTTCATTTTGTTAATTAAATCTTTACGCCCAACAATAATTCCTGCCTGTGGGCCTCCAAGTAGTTTGTCGCCACTAAAGCATACTACATCAGCACCATTTCTTATTGACTCTTGTACAGTAGGCTCATAAGCCAAACCATATTTACTCAAATCTATCAAAACTCCACTCCCTATGTCCTCGATAACTGGCAAACTGTGTTTTTTACTTAATTCACTAAGTTCCTTGATTCCTACAGACTCTGTAAATCCAACTATTCTATAGTTACTAGTATGAACTTTTAGGAAAGCCTTCGTTTCCTCTGTTATAGCATTTTCATAGTCTGATAAATGTGTTTTATTGGTTGTACCAATCTCTACGAGCTTAGAACCACTTTGAATCATAACATCTGGCACCCTAAAAGAACCACCTATTTCAACTAATTCTCCTCTTGATACTATTACTTCATTGCCTTTAGCCATAGTACTAAGAATTAACATTACTGCTGCTGCATTATTGTTAACTGCCATACATGCTTCAGCCCCAGTTATTCTGCATACAATATCCTCGAAATGAGAGTATCTTTCTCCCCTCTCGCCTTTTTCAATATCATACTCTAAATTAGAATAACCTGTAACAATTTCTTTAATTCTATCCGCTATTTTTTCAGATATTATAGCTCTTCCTAAATTAGTATGTAAAATAGTTCCTGTACCATTTATAACCTTTTTCATGTTTAGTTCAGTTATTTTATTAACACTTTTTACTATATCTACGATTAGATTGGCTATTCTTTCTTCTATAGCTTGTTCACTGTCAGAATTGGTTATGAATTTTCTCAATTCATCAGTTCTTTCCCTAATAATTTCTATCACTAAATCTCTATCATTTTTTTTAATAATATTCTTTATTCTTTCATCTTCAATAAGTATATCTACTTTTGGAATATTTCTAAAATAAGCATTCTTATTCATTATTTAAATTATCCTTTTCTCATGTTAATTGTGTAAATTTATATATTTATCCTGTTTTTCAACAACCTTTCCTATTATTGAAAATTTCGTATCAATACCTGATTTTTCTAAATCATTTATAATACTTTCGGCTTCATTTTCATTAACACTAACTAAAAGTCCACCTGATGTTTGTGGGTCAAACATTACATCTATATATTCTTCTTTTACTTCATTATAGTTAACTTTACCCTTAAAGTATGCTTGATTTTTATATGCCCCAGCAGGTATAAGCCCCATCTGTGCATATTCAATAATATTTGATATCATTGGAACATCTTTTATATTTATATCGAATGTAACATTGCTACTTTCAGCCATTTCAATGCCATGACCTATCAAACCAAACCCTGTTATATCAGTACAACTACTAATATTGTATTTTTCAAATACTTCTTTTGCTTTTTTATTTAAAGATGTCATAACAATTATAGCTTCATCTACAATCTCTTTTGAAGCCATATCTGCCTTTGCTGCTGTGTTTACAATACCAGAACCTACCTGCTTTGTTAAGATTAATACATCACCTGGTTTCGCTCCATAATTCTTAAATATTCCTTTTGGATTTACAAATCCTGTCACACATAATCCATATTTCGGTTCATCATCCTCTATCGAATGTCCACCTGCCAATGTAGCACCTGCTTCAATAACTTTGGATGCTCCACCACTCAATATATCAGCCATAACTGACGGATCTAGGCAATTTGGAAACCCAATAATATTTAAAGCAAGTCTTGGCTCTCCTCCCATTGCATATACGTCACTTAATGAATTTGCTGCTGCAATTTGTCCAAATACATATGGATCATCAACTACAGGTGTAAAAAAATCTACTGTTTGAATCATTGCTATTTCATCATTTATTTTATAAACTGCTGCATCGTCAGATGTTTCTAATCCAACTATTAATTTATCATCCTTAAATTTAGGTAACTTACACAAAACTTGTGCAAGGGTCTCAGGACCAATTTTAGCTGCTCAGCCAGCAGTTTTTGTCATTTGTGTTAATCTAACTTCTTTTTTGCTCATAAATGTACCACCTTATAATATATTTAATCGACTTTTATAAAGTCTTTTATATTTGCAAATCTTTTTTCGCCTATTCCACTTACATTCATAATTTCTTCAATACTATTAAACTTATGTTTATTTCTATATTCAATAATTCTATCTGCATATGATTGACCTATACCATTTAGTGTCATAAGTTTTTCTTTCGAAGCAATATTAATGTCTATTTTATTGGTAATGCTTTTGTTATCTTCACAATTATCATTAGTTTTGCTGTTATTTTCAATAAACTTTATTTGATCTACATCATCATCCATATTTGGTAAGTATACCTTATCTTCATCCTCTAAAACTTTAGCCTTGTTTATATTCTGTGATATATAATCCGAATTTGCATTTTCTGTAATTCCACCAGCCATTAGTATTAAATCATCTACCCTTGAACCATATTTCAATTCATACACACCTGGATTTTTAATTGCACCACCAATATCAACTTTAATGGTTTGCTTTTGTTTTTCAGTATTTTCACTGTCTTCAATGTTTTTTTCTTCAATTTCACTATTACTTATAGATTCTACTTGTTGCTCTTCCTTAGATATATAGTACCCCACAATCGTTATTATAGCAATAATTATTAAACATAACAATACTAATCCTTTTTTATAAATATCATTTTTCATACATACCCCTCCCTAAAACAAAATTCCCATCTAATTATACACAATATTATAAAAAATTACAAAAATTTTAATTTTATTTTTATAATTTTTCTGGTATAATATTGTTTGTGTGCAATTATTGTACATACACACATTAATATAGGAGCTAATTAATGAAAAAAAAATTTTTTGCTTTTTTTATACTTATATCATTACTATTATCTAACTTAACCAACATATACGCTTTAAGTACTAGTTGTGAAGCAATTTTACTATTCGATTTGAAAACACAAGATGTTTTATATAAAAAAAATTCTGATGTAAAAATGTATCCCGCAAGTATAACAAAGATAATGACTGCTACATTAGCTTTGGAACTTGGCAAGTTAGATGATGTCATAACCGTTGATGATAAAACACCATTTGAAATTTATGGCAGCCACGTAGCTCTTGAGCCTGGTGAGAAACTAACTCTTAAAAATTTACTATATGCACTACTGCTACCTTCTGCAAATGATGCCGCCGCTGTTATAGCAAAGCATTATGGTGGAAGTATCGAAGGTTTTGTAAAGCTAATGAATGACAAAGCTGTTGAATTAGGTGCTACAAATACACATTTCGTGAATCCACATGGATTACATGATGATAACCACTATACAACAGCACAGGATTTGGCTAAAATTACTACATACGCTATGAAAAATGAAACATTTCGTGAAATAGTTAAAACTCCAAGGTATGAAATACCAGCTACTAATAAAAAGGAAGCCAGAAAAATTATAACTACTAACAATTTATTGTTAAATACTTCCCCTAATTATCTGTATATTGATGGAAAATATGTAACTCGTGAATACGAGGGTACTCTAGGAATTAAGAATGGATATACTTATGAAGCTGGTAATTGCTTAATATCTTACGTTAAGAAAAACGGATTGTCGCTTGTTGCAATTGTACTAAAGGGTACTGGAGAACAATTGTACACAGATACGCATAATTTACTTAATTATGGATTCAACAATTTTAAAATTGTTAATATAGTAAATGCAAATGAATTTGTTGATGAGATTTCTGTTTTAGATGATACAAAAAAAATACCAGTAGTTACTGAAACAAGCGTAAATATAGTACAAGCAAAAGATAGTACCTCGAATTTAACACCCAAAACTACAATATATAAAAATATTTCTTTACCTATAGAAAAAGGCGATATAGTTGGTAAAATTGAATACTTTAAAGATGGCAAATCTGTAGCGTCAACTAATGTTGTTTCTACTACAACAGTCAATCCTAAGTCTGTAACTACAAATACAATAGGAAATGAAGATAAATCCAACACTACTAAAACAATATTAAGTATTTCATCTGGTTTGGTTATAGCATTCATAGTTTTTGCTATTTATAATAGAATAAGAATTAATATAATTAGAAAAAGAAAGAAAAAACAACGTGCTAAAAGAAGAAAAGAATATTTAAATAAATAAAAATCCGGCTATTAGCCGGATTTTTGTTTATTTCCAATTTTTAATTCCAAATTCTTCAGAATCTATAAATTCACCTTCATTCCAAAGTGTATCTAAATCATAGATTTCTCTTTCATCCTTATGGAATACATGTACTATAATGTCACCCATATCTATAAGTATCCATCTACCAGTATTCATTCCTTCTTTGTGGTATACCTCACAGCCTGCTTGCTCAGCTTTAAACTCTACCTCTTCTGCAATAGCCTGTGTTTGTCTATCACTACTACCATTGCATATCACAAAATAATCACATACTGAACTAACTTTTGAAATATCAATTACTGAAAAATTGTATCCTTTTTTATCATCACATGCTTCTAATATCATTTTAATTTTGTCTTTTATATCTACCAATATTTCCTCCTAATAATAAATATTATATATTTATTATATTTTATTTATTGCATTTCAGATACTCCAAGGTATCAATTGATTGTTTGTCTATTTCTATATCTTTAGATTTTAAATATGAAAATGTATTTTCCAGTGATTTAATAATTGCATAATCTATATCATTATACACTAATTTTCTTAATTCTGCTACACCATAATAATGTCTATTTGGCTCAATTTTGTCAGAAATATATATTATTTTTTCAAGCATAGTCATGTTTTTTCTTCCAGTTGTATGATAAAGTATGGCATCTAAAATTTCTTTATCTTCAATATTATATTCTGTGTTGGCTAACTTACTACCTAAAGCAGCATGTTCAAGAGAACCTATATTTTTTAGTTTCCCGCAATCATGTAATAATCCAGCAATAGAAGCCTGTTCAGTGTCCACACCATAAAATAATGCTAATTCTTTTGCTGTATTCATAGTATTGTTACAATGAAAAAACAATTTTTCTCCAATTTGAGTTTTTAATTTTATTTGCATTTGTTCTATATCCACCATTTTAACACCTCGTTAAATTATTAGACATATAATTTGTTTTTTAGTATGTAATCATTAACTGAATCTGGTAATAAATATCTAACTGTTTTACCTTCTCTAACTCTTTGCCTAATTTGAGTAGAAGACAAATTAATATCATGTCCATTTAACAAAAATATTTCTCCACCTAAATTATTTTTGATTATATTAATTTTATTTACTAAATTTTCATCTACATAATTAGGTCTGTTTACAGAAACAAATTTACATAATGACAATAATTCACGTGGTTCTTTCCATGTTGGAAGCTCCAAAATAGCATCTGTACCTGTAATAAAATAAAACTCTATATCAGGATGATTTAATTTTAATTTTCTAATAGTATCTACAGAATAACTTACATTGCTATTTAAAACTTCTAAATCACTAACTAAAAAATTAGGATTATTTGATACAGCAAGCTTTGTCATAGTATATCTATGAAAAGCATCTATATTAATATTTTGTTTATGCGGTGGTGTTCCGGTAGGCATGAATAAAATTTTATCTAATTTAAAGTTATCCAAAACCTCTTCTGCTATAAATAAATGTGCATAGTGTATCGGATTAAATGTTCCACCCATAATACCATATTTTAATGTTGACATATTAACATCTCCTAAGTAAATTGCGATTTTTCTGAATTTTTATTATATATCATCTATTTAAAATATGCAAGATTGATTTTTAGATGACTATTTAACAGCATTGTAAATTATACTTAATTATTTTTAATTTTTCTGTTCTTGATAATATTATATAAAATACCGGTTGACCTAATTATAATTGTTATACCTATTGATATAAATAAGTCAGTCGCTCTAAGTTTTAAACTATTTATCAAAGCTAAAGAATTATAGGTAATCAATGCAAATAACACTATATTTATCAAACTATAATTTCTTTTTATATGGCTTTGTTTTACTTCATTTATCCTATCCATTAAACCATTTTTTTGATTATAATACCCTTTTATAAAACCTGTGTAAGATATATAAAGTATAACAAATGATAGTGCCAAAGCTGTAATAATAACACCATATATATTTTTATTAAATGCAAAGACAACACAAATACTAATAAAAATTGGTGTTAATACTGTTTGAGTAAATGAATCACCCAGACCTGATACAACTCCCATCATGCTTCTTTTTAGTGTATTTATATCTCCATTGTATTCATTTTTAGAAAACTTTTCTTCAAGTGATATGACATAACCATGTATAGGTGTTCCCAAATTAGGCTCGGTATTAAAAAAATCTGTATAATATATTATTCTCTCAAGCCTTTTTTCTTTATCTATATATAATATATTGATAATATTTTTCATACAATGTGCAAATGCAAGTCCTTGCATTCTTTCAAAATTGTAGCAAGCATGAGAAAAATTCATCCATACAACCCAAGATTTTAATAAATCTTTATATTTTATAGTATAATTATCATTTCTATTAGCTTTTTTAATCAATTTAAAATCCTTATACATTAAGTATAATAAAAATCCAATGCATAAATAAAGTATACTAATTGATTTTGTAAAAACTAATACTAAAAGAGCAAATACAAATATAATAAGTAAATTTATTTTTTTAATTTTTTTAATATTTGAAATTATAAAATTAAAAACTAAAACTAAACCTATTAACATCAAAATGTAAGTAAATACACCATAGCGTAAGTTTATTATTACCATTAGTAATTTAATAATTACATAGCTAACTAATATAATAATTACACAAGACAATAACAAAAGTAACTGTGGATATAATACATTATATAGAAATATATTTGCTTTTTTATTGGCAGCTTTTTTAGAAAATTTACCAACAAAACATATATTCACCTTTAAACGATACTTCCAAATTAACACTCCTATAAATCCAACTGGCCATGCTATTGCTAACGCCTCTAACACTCCAATTTTTAATAAAATAGCACTTATAGCTGCTATTATTGCAGACAAGCATGGATCACCCTTTAAACTTCCACCAGTTGACACAAAATCTAAATATACTACATTTACAAGTGCTCCTACTAAAAAACCCGTTACTGCGTCACCAAATATTGCTCCAGCAAGCCCACCAGCAATTACAGGCCTATATAATGTATAATACCCTACTCCAAACGTCCAAGATGTACTACTTCCTAAAAAGTATATTAAACTAATTAATATGAAATTTACAATATTCATAATTAACCCTTCAATAATTCACTAAGAATATATTTTTTATCATTTGGTACCATCTGTATTTCCAAACTGCATTTTTTACTTTTATCAAGCTCAATCAATAAATTTTTTTCTTCATCATTTAGTGATATAAAATTCAAATATCTTGTTCTATCATTATTAAATCCTAATCCGCCAAGATTTATTCTATTAATATCAATATTATTATTAATTAAAATACAAAGGTTAGAAATTTTTTTGGTAAGAATTAATATCTTTTCACCATTTGTTTGTTCACTTAAGTATGATATAGATTCATTAATTGTTAAAATATTTACTAAAATATTATCAGGAGCTGTAGCTTTGATTAGTTCCTTTAAAAATTCATCTTGTGCACTTTCATCGTCTATAACCAACACCTCGTTTACATTTAATTTAGGTATCCATGACACTACAACTTGACCATGCAACAATCTGTCATCTATTCTTGCCAAAATAACATTTTTCATTAATTTAATCCTCCGCTTTAGTCAAATGTAAATCTTTCATTTACAAACACTATACTTTTCTTACCATTTTTTATTACCTTTTGCGCAATTTCCTCTATTGAATATGAAGTTCTATTAATTGCAATATCTATAAAAAGAGGGAAATTAATTCCTGTTAGATGATAAAAATTATTGTTTTTCATAAGTTTTGCTACTGCATTGAATGGGCTTCCACCATACATATCAGTAAACACTATCAAATCATCTTTATTTAGTCTTTCAACAGCTTCCTCTACACATTTTACTAGTTCATCATAGCTTTCACCTTTATTAAATGAAATTGATTCAGCATTATCTATCTTTCCAATAACCAATTCAGCGCTTTTAAGTAGCTCTTTTCCGAAATTTCCATGTGTCACTATTAATATATTTATCATTACATTTATCCTCCTGTATGTTTGTTTGATTTCTCAGTTATTCAAAATTTATTATAACATATAATTTCTTTTTTTAAAATTTAATGTTATAATAAATTATAAAAATATTTTTTTGACAATTTAGGAGGTTATATGTGTAAAGATAATTGTAAAAATAATTGTAATGATAGTAACAAGAAACAAACTGAGCATTATAAATTTTTTCAAAACAGAGAATGTGAATACTTTCCATGTCATAAAACTGATGATATAGAAAACTTTAACTGTCTATTTTGTTATTGTCCATTGTATATGCTAAAGGACAAATGCGGTGGTAATTTCGTTAAAAACCACGATGTTAAAGATTGTTCAAATTGTTTAGTACCTCATGCCAAAGGTTCATATGAAAGAATAATGTCTAAAATGAAAGAAGTTTTAGATAATGGTAGTGATTTTTAATACATACAAAGGGAGGTAGTAACACCTCCCTTTTATACATTTATTATGCAATTATTTTATATTAATTTATTTTCCTGAAAAATATTCTAAAAGTCCAGAATATATAGCCCATGCAACTTTTTCTTGATATTCTTTCGTACAGAGTAATTTGCTTTCAGTTGGATTTGAAACAAAACCACATTCAACTAGCACTATTGGTTTTGTCGCGCAGTCAATAATTCTAACGTCTCTTTTTATTTGAGGTACCCTATTGTTATTTTTGT
Source organism: Sedimentibacter sp. zth1 (assembly GCF_017352195.1). NCBI lineage: Bacteria > Bacillati > Bacillota > Tissierellia > Sedimentibacter > Sedimentibacter sp. zth1. The sequence goes on from NZ_CP071445.1 coordinate 1,225,401, forward strand.
CTAAAATATTTTTCATATTCTTTTGTATAATTTGTGCCGCTTTTTTACTATTTTCGTCCTTTGCTTTGTAAAATGTTTGTGCTCCATAGTACTTATCCTGTGAAAAAGCATTTAAATGTATGGATACAACAATATCGGCATTTGAATTATTGATTAATTCTACTCTATTCTTTAAGTCTTCATTTTTCTTTTCTCTAATTGTTGTATTTGCACCTTGATTATACAAAGCATCATCTGTGTATCTTGTCATTTCAACATTAAAACCAGTACTATCTAAAAATGACATTAGGTATTTTGATATTTTTAAATTTAGAAATGCCTCGTGCTCTCCATACTTGTTAACAGCACCTGAATCAACACCTCCATGACCAGGATCTATTAATATGCTAATCTTATCTTCCACAACATCTACATTTGTTTTCTCTGTTTCAGTATTCTTATATACAAAATAAAACACTACATTTATTAACAATAATATAATTATGGCAATTAAAAATACTATATTAACACTTTCTAATTTTTTCTCCATTACTCCTCCAAAAAAAAAGATTAATTATATCTATAATTAATCTTATGAGACTTTAGCTAGGTTAATGTATTAAATAATATACTTACTATATATTATTTTTCTTAAGAAAATATACAAACATAGAAGGAAGTAAAATTCCTCTAATTACACTCGAAATAGTAAGTGCCCACCATATTCCATTTAGTCCACCAAATAATTTAATTAAAACTATCGCCATAGGAATTCTGATAGCTGTAAACACAACATTTATTATTGAAGGAACAGTAGTCCTTCCAAATGCAGCAAAAGCACCACTTGTTACAATTTCTGTGCACATAAATAATTGTGAATATCCAAGTATTCTCAAATAATCGATACCTAAAGGTAAAAGCCCTTTTTCAGGTAAAAATATGTAAAAAATCGGTCCTGGTAAAAAAACTAAAAGTGAGGTTGTAAATAATCCTAAAATTATACTGATTTTGATAGATGTATAATAACCTTCTTTAGCCCTTTCGTTGTTATTAGCCCCATAATTTTGAGATATAAACGAATTCAATGCACTGGCAAATCCATCGGCAGTCATCCAAGACATTGATTCAATCTGCGAACCTACTTTTTGCACCGCTATAGCACTTGAACCAAAATCAGCAATTATTCTAGCTATTATAATAGCAATAATTGTAAACATTGCACTTTGAACCCCTGGTGGCAATCCGATTTTTACTATATCATTTACTAATTTTGTCTTTATTTTAGAGAATACATTTAAATCTACAAATATTAAATTCTCATTTCTCATATAATGTACATACAATGAAAAAACTATTCCTTGAGCTAAAACTGTTGCAATAGCAGCGCCTATCACACCTAAGCTTGGTATAATGCCTATACCAAATATCAAAATTGGGTCTAATATAATATTTACAACTAAGCCTACTGAATTAACCAGAAATGGTGTTTTACTATTGCCCGTTGCTGTTATCAAACCCGTAATTATTTGATTTAAGAATGTAAAAACAAGACCAATACTAATGTATATCAAGTATATTCTTGCATCATTAATTACATCTATTTCAGAAAAATTAAAAAATCCTATAAGTGGCTTTGAAAACACAATCATAACTAAAGTATATAACAATGCCAAAATCGCACCCATTTGTATAGCAGTTTTTGTATAGTCCTTCGCAAGATTAATATCGTTAGCACCAAGTGACTGTCCAACCTTAACTTGTCCACCTATTCTACATAATGTTATTAATCCCTGTGATAGCCACATAAACATTCCTGCGGTACCTACTGCAGCTAAAGCTTTACTACCTACTCTACCTATCCAAATCATATCTGTCATATTATAAGCCATTTGAATAAGTGAAGTACCCATAATAGGAATTGCTAATTTCGTTAATGTCGATAATATGTTACCTTTTAATAAGTCAATTCTTTCTTTCATGTCTCCCCTTCATACGTTGTAAACTAAAAATTATTTTTTAGTGTTTAAAAATAATTAGTCCAATATCCTACTATTTTATAATCCTTTTAATGAATTTGATATAAAGTTTTTATCATTTTTAATTTTTATAAGTTTATTCAATAATATTTCTTTATCTTTATTTAAAGTACCTTTTAGTATTACATGATTTGATATATGGTTTGCTCTAAAAATACAGTTTGTTAATTCTAAATTCTTTAGCATTATAATGTTTTCTTCAACAATTTCTTTTGGACTAAGCAATATAAATCTCTTGTCCTCGATATCCTTCATTAAATCGGATTCTTTATCAAGAGTTAAGCTTAATAACCCAAAATAGTCAGGATTAATTGCTGAAATTACTCTTGCTGACTCTATGGCATGTTCTTGAAAGTATTTTTTTCCACCAAGTCCTGAAATTATCATACACGATAAAATATATCCTGTATTTTTTGCTTTTCCACAACCTTCAATCATCTGAGATGAGTTTGCGCCTTTGTTGACATAAGATAAAACATTGTCAGAACCGCTCTCAACACCTATATATAACATACTTAAGCCTGCTTCCCTTATAATTGCTAAATCCTTACTTGATTTATTTATTAAATCATTTGCAGAACAATAAGAGCTTATTCTTTCAATTTCAGGAAAACTTAGTTTAACCTTGTTTATTATACTTAATATTCTTTCTATTTTAAGGCACATAAAGTTTCCATCTGCCAAAAACACCCTTTTTGGCGGAGTCTTATAATAATCTTTTAATTTTTCAAGGTGCGAATCTATTTCTTCATCAGATTTAACCCTAAAGGGCTTATTTTTGTACATATAACAAAATCTGCACTTGTTATAAGAACATCCTTCTGTAATTTGAATAATAAGGCTATATGCCTCACTTGGTGGTCTGTATAATGGATATGAATACACGTTTCTTCCTTCCTGTCTATTATTTATTATTTTATACTAGCGTATATATTGTTATCTTAATTTATCACTATAATAATATCATAAATACTATAATTAGCAACATTAAATTTAAGAGTTAATTAAGCAAAAAAACATAATAAAATAGCAGGTAATTTATTAAAAACTATCCTGCTATTTTGCTTTTTTCTTCTTTGTTAACTCATCAACAAAAACTGATGGAACATATGGAGCTATAATATTTAATTTTTCTTTTGCTCTTGTTAGCCCTACATAAAAAATTCTTCTTTCCTCTTCTAACGATTTCAAATATTCTTCAACTGATTCTTTTCGTCTATCTGGTGGAAATTCTCCATCAATATTGTCTATGAGGTAAACTATATCGTACTCAAGTCCTTTTGAGCTATGTATAGAGGACAAGGTTATTGCTGAATTTCTATTTTTAGATGATTCAGTTAATATACCTTGCAAACTATTAATCTTATCTTTAAATTCTTGTATATCTCTACAGTAGCCTGCAATTTCGTCAAGTATTTCAAGAATAATCAACGTAGATGACAAATTGTTTCGACCATCGTCATCCAGTTTTTCAAGATAACCTAGATACTCTAAATCTCTTTTTATGAATTTTATGATATCTTTCGGAGGTAGCTTTTCTAATTTTCTTATATCATACTCAAAATTTTCAATCCTATCTAACATATAGTACTGTAAATTCGGACACCTTTTTAGTATAGAAAATACAGATAATTTATCATTATCATAGTTCAAAACAAAATTGCACATATTTTTATTAAAGTAAGTATAGCTTTTATAATATATTCTTGAAAATGCATCTCTATCTTTGCTGTTTATAGCAAGATTTATAAATGAAAGCACGTCATATAGTACAAAGCTTTTAAAAAATTTTGTTTTATTATCTTTTATATAAAAACTAATATTATTCTCATAAAGTGAATTTGCAATTATCAAAGAAGAAATATTGTTTCTGTACAAAATACCAATGCTTTTGCCAGTTGTTTCTTTAATTTCTCTAATAATATATTTGCATTGTACTGCTCTACTAGTTGCTTTTATGATTTTCACTTCGTTTTTGCATTCTTTTATTGCTTCTATTGGTTTTTTATATCTTGTAGTATTATTTTCTATAAACCTTTTTGATATTTTAACTATATTTCCATCCGAACGATAATTATTGCTTAGATAAAATACTTTACCATCTTTATAAATATTATTAAAATTCAACATATACTCTGGAAAGCTTCCTCTAAAAGAATATATTGATTGGTCATCATCTCCAACCATAAACAAATTATTACTTGAAATTTGTCTTATAATAGCATGTTGAATTTTCGAAGTATCTTGCATTTCGTCAATTTGTATAAAATCATATTCATTGATTAGTTTATCTTTATAATAACTAACCTTAGATAAAAGCTTATATCCGTAATGTAATATATCATCAAAATCCATCAATAAATTTTTTCTCTTAAACTCATCATATTTTAAGCATATATCTTTTAAATTTTTCACATCAAAGCCATAGGTATCAATATCATCATAAGAAATCATCATATTTTTAATAAAACTTATCTTTGATACTATATTTTCAATTTCATCATCATTTACAGTACTAAAATATTCTCTTGAATATTGCTCTTTAAGTATTTGCCCAATAATCTTAAAGTTACTATCTAATAAGGTAAATTTTATGTTTTTCTTTCTGAAATAATCTAATATAATTTTATATAAAAAAGAATGAATAGTCGAAAAATATGTTTTGCTTCTAAAGCTATCATCAAAAACAAGGCTGAATCTACTCTTCATATCTTCAGCCGCCATTTTTGAAAATGTTATAGTTAAAATTTTCTTTTTTGAAATCTTTTCGTATATAAGTCTACCTGTTCTGGCAACTATAACTGTCGTTTTTCCAGAGCCTGCTGTAGAAAGTACTAATGCATTACCTTGATTAAAGCTAACAGCCTTTTTTTGCTCAGGATTAAGTTTTATTTTCTTATTTGTTTCTAAATACTCAAAATAATTCATATCATAATCTAAAAGTTAAAAAACTTTTAATATCCTTTATTACTGGTTAATTAATTTACTTTAAAAAAATTATACTTTATTTTTTTAGAAAAATATTGCTAACCCCGATGCTACTACTGATAAAACCATTAGAGCTGCTAGTATAAAGCAAACAGCTTTTTTCATTTTTTGCATACCACCGTACATAAAATAACCTCCAAACAATTTAATTTAAACTATATTTGTTATATCCCATAAATTATCAATTACATAATCTATTAAATATTTTCCTTTTAATTTATCAGCTCCTGAATGCCATCCAGTAAGTGCTGATAGAGTGCTTGCATTGTTTGCACACTCCATATCAAACTTTGAATCACCTACATAAAGTGTGTTTTCATTGCTTACACCTAATAAAGTCATAGCTTTCATTAGTGGTTCTTTATGTGGTTTATGATTTTCAGTATCATCAACTGAAATAATCACTTCAAAATATTGATTAATTTTTAATTCTTTCAAAGCATTTAAAATTGAATTTCTCATTCTAGATGTAACTACTGCCAATTTTATTTTTCTGTTTTTTAAATATTCTAATGTTTTTATTGCATTATCAAATAGTTTTACATCTATACTAAATTTCTCAGATTGATATTTTTTATATTTGTCAAATACTTCTTCAAAAGGTTCTTTGAATTCTCTTTCAATGGTTGTTTTCAATGGTTCCCCAAAAAATTCACTGATATACTCAGATGGTTTTTCTTCACCTTGAAACAATTTATATACAGCTTGAAAAGAATTTAGTATAAATTCAGAAGTATCCGCTAACGTTCCATCAAAATCAAAAATTACTGCTTCTATCATTATAATCTCCAATTAATTAGTTTTCATTGTCAATGCAATTCTTTGTCTTTCAATATCTATTGATTTAATTTTAACAGTTACGTTATCGCCAACCTGCACTAATTCAAAAGGATGCTTTATGTATTTTTCAGACATTTCTGAAAGATGAACCAAACCATCATTTTTTAATCCTATATCTACAAATGCACCAAAATCGACAACATTTCTAACAGTACCTGATAAAATCATTCCTTCTTTTAAATCTCCAATTTTTAATATGTCGTTTCTAAATATAGGCTTTGGCATTTCATCTCTAACATCACGACCAGGCTTCTTAAGTTCAGCCACCATATCAATTAATGTTGGTACACCAATATTAAATTCGTCTGCTAATACTTTTATTCTTTCATCAAACATTTCTTTAGCAGATTTCTTTTCTTCTTTAACTTTTAATATTGCTAATGATTCAAGACCTTTCAATCTTTTACCATTTGATACAATTTTCGAGCTTTTATTTTTTTCTTCTATTTTCAAAGTTGCTATTCTTTGATTAATATCTCTAAGTCTACTTTGTTTAACATCATCTATTGTATAATTTAATCTTTTTAAAAGAGCTTTTGCAGTTTCATACGATTCTGGGTGAACAGAAGTTTTGTCTAAAGGATTTTCTCCATCGGAAATTCTCAAGAAACCTGCACATTGCTCAAATGCTTTTTCTCCTAATTGTTTAACGTCAATTAATTGCTTTCTATCAGAAAATTTGCCATTCTTTTCTCTGTATTTAACCACATTTTTTGCAACTGATTTTGATACACCTGAAACATACTGTAATAATGCTGTAGAAGCTGTATTTAAATCAACGCCTATGCTATTTACGCAATCCTCTACAACTCCATCAAGCGCACCACCCAACTTATTTTGATTTACATCATGTTGATATTGACCAACACCTATGCTTTTAGGATCTATTTTAACAAGCTCAGCTAAAGGATCTTGTAATCTTCTCCCTATAGATATTGCACCCCTTATAGTAACATCTAAATCAGGATATTCCTCTTGAGCTAATTTTGAAGCTGAATAAACTGAAGCACCAGCCTCACTAACTATTGTATAAGTAACTTTTTTATCAATTTTACTTAACATATCAGCTACAACTTTTTCTGTTTCACGAGAAGCAGTTCCATTTCCTATTGTAATTATATCAATGTCATATTTATTAATCCAATCCGTCATTAGCTTTTGCGACTTTTCGACTTCATTTCTAGGCTCATTTGGGTATACAGCACAGTAATCCAATAGTTTACCCGTACCATCAAGTGCAGCAAGTTTACAACCTGTTCTAAAGCTTGGATCTACAGCAAGAACATTTACATCTTTAACTGGTGATATCAAAAGAAGATTTTTAGTATTTTTACCAAATACTTTTATTGCTTCTTCTTCAGCTTTATCAGTTAATATATTTCTAACTTCTCTCCCAATTGAAGGAGCAATAAGCCTTTTATAGCCATCTTCTATAGCTGATTTGTAAAACTTAAATGTTGACGCATTGTCATTATTAATTTCTTTTGTCAATAGATAATCTACTATTCTATCATCAGGAGTTTTAAGCTTAACTTTAAGCTTTTTCTCACTTTCTCCTCTATTTATAGCTAACACTCTATGATTCGCAATTGTTTTTACAGTTTCTTCATATTTATAATACATTTCATAAACTGTTTTTTCTTCTTCATCCACTGCTTCTGTAAAAATAGTACCATCTGCTAAATAAATTTCTCTGATTTTTTTCCTATACTCCGCATTATCCGAAACTTTTTCAGCTATAATATCCATAGCTCCAGCAAATGCTGCCTTAGTATTTTTGACTCCCTTGTCTACATCTACGAAAGGTCTAGCCATATCATCAAAATCTTCAGAAGTAGAATTTTGTTCTAAAATTATTAGCGCCAGTGGTTCTAGTCCTTTTTCTTTTGCTTTTGATGCTCTAGTTGATTTTTTTTGTTTAAATGGTCTATATAAATCCTCTAGTCTCTGAAGAACTTCTGCTTTTAATATTTCATTTCTCAATTCTTCAGTTAATTTTCCTTGTTCATCAATTAATCTTATAATCTCAACTTTTCTATCTTCTAAATTTCTAAGATAAATTAGTCTTTCATACAAATCTCTTAAAACAACATCATCTAAAGAACCAGTTTGCTCTTTTCTATATCTCGCAATAAAAGGTATAGTATTACCTTCATCAATTAATTTTACTGTATTTTCCACCTGCTGAAGTTTTAAATTAAATTCTTTACATAATAAGTTTATTATTTCCGACATCTTAATTCTCCCTTGTTAATAATTGCCTTTATTTACAAATACTTTTGTATTTCAAGTATTCATTAATAAATACATCTAAATTTCCATCCATAACAGATTGCGTATTAGCTATTTCTGTATTTGTTCTATGGTCTTTTACTAAACTATATGGATGAAAAACATATGACCTTATTTGGCTTCCCCAAGCTATTTGATTATATTTTCCTTGAATATCTTCTATTTTTTCTTTATGCTCAGTTTCTTTTATCTCAATAAGCTTGGCTTGTAGCATTTTCATTGCAAATTCTTTATTTTTGTGTTGTGATCTTTCATTCTGGCACGAAACAACTACACCAGTTGGAATATGCGTAATCCTTACAGCTGAATCTGTAGTATTTACAGACTGACCACCTGCACCACTCGAACGAAAAGTATCAATCCTTAAATCCGATTCATTTATATCAATTTTATCGGTATCCGCAATTTCTGGCATAACATCTACTGAAGCAAATGAAGTATGACGTCTATTATTTGAATCAAAAGGCGAAATTCTAACTAATCTATGCACACCTTTTTCACCTTTTAAATATCCATATACATTATCACCTGTTATAAGAATAGTAACACTTTTTATACCAGCTTCAGTATCTTTTAAAATATCCAGCATACTTATTTTATATCCATGAGACTCTGCCCATCTATTATACATTCTTAGTAGCATTTCAGCCCAATCTTGGGCCTCAGTTCCTCCAGCACCAGAATGTATAGATAAAATAGCATTATTATGGTCATATTCGCCATTTAACAGTGTTTTTAGTTTCATAGCTTCAAGCAACTTATCAATAGATTTCATTTCTTTGTTTAATTCTTGTACTTGACTTTCATCGTCTTCTTCTTTTACTAAATCCAATAACAACTCAAAGTCTTCAACTTGAGATACCATATCTTCATATTGCTTTAAAGTATCACTATTGTACTTCAAATTTTGAGATATTTGCTGTGCCTTAGCTGTGTCATTCCAAAACTCAGGACTTTGCATAAAATTTTCAAAATCTGCGTTATCCTCTTTTAACTTTGGAATGTCAAAGGGAAACACCTACCTCTTCTAAGATTATTTTAAATTTTTTCAATTTCTCAGTGAACTCATATAAATCAATCAAAATATCAACTCCTTAAATCTATTCATTTTTACCACAACATTTTTTGTATTTCAATCCACTTCCACATGGGCACAAATCATTACGACCAATTTTTTTCTCTTTTCTAACAACAGGCTTTTTCTTAACTTCACTATTTCCACTAGAATTAGTTCCAGTTATTTTAGCAACCGCTTTTCTTTGCATTTGTTGTTGAGGCATTACTCTAAATAACATTTTAACTGTATCATTTTTGATATTTTCAATTAATTCCTCAAACATATCATATCCTTCAACTTGATATGCTCTAACTGGGTCTTCGTTTCCAAATGCTCTTAAACCAATTCCTTGTCTAAGCTGATCCATTGCATCAATATGATCCATCCAAAGTGTATCTACACATCTTAACAGAACAATTCTTTCAACTTCTCTAAATTTATCTATACCAAATTCTTCTTCTTTTTTAGAATATATTGTGTCAGCAACTTGTCTGATCATTTTAAAAAGCTTATCCTTAGTCAAGGTTTCTATGTTTTCAATTTTCATATTGTAATTAATTGAAAATATCTCGCTTATATAAGCCTTTAAGCTTTCAAAATCCCATTCCTCAGGATATTTATCATCAGAAGTATACATTGCTATACCCTTATTGATTAAATCGTCTATCATACTGCTGATATTATCTTTAAGATTTTCACCAAGAAGTACTTTTCTTCTCTCAGAATAGATTACTTCTCTTTGCTTGTTCATTACATTATCATATTGAAGTACATGCTTTCTTATGTTAAAGTTTCTACCTTCAACTCTTCCTTGAGCAGTTTCAATAGTTTTTGTTAACATTTTATGCTCTAATGGTTCATCTTCTGGCAATTTCAACGTTTCAACTAGCGTTCTTATCCTATCTCCAGCAAACAATCTAATTAAATCATCTTCTAAAGAAATAAAGAATTTAGAAGCTCCTGCATCACCTTGTCTACCAGCACGACCTCTTAATTGATTATCAATACGTCTTGACTCATGTCTTTCAGTACCAATTATATATAAACCGCCTACTTCTTTAACCTTATCTTGTTCATCCTTAAGATCTTTTTTAGCTTGTTCTAAAAGCTCTTTATATACTTTTCTAACTTCTAAAACTTCTTCATCCTGAGATTCATTGAAACTATCGCAAACTGAAATCAACTCTTCACTGTAGCCTTTAGCTTTCATTTTATGCTTAGCTAAAAACTCTGGATTACCTCCAAGAACAATATCTGTACCTCTACCAGCCATATTCGTTGCTATTGTTACAGAACCAAATCTTCCAGCTTGAGCAACTATATCAGCCTCTTTATCATGTTGCTTTGCATTTAATACTTCATGAGTAATTCCATCTCTTTTAAGCGTTCTACTTATAAGTTCAGATTTTTCAATTGAAATTGTACCAACTAATATCGGTTGACCCATTGCATGTTTTTCTTTAATTTCATTTACGATTGCTTTGAATTTTCCTTCTTCAGATTTATAAACAACATCTGTTTTATCATTTCTAATAACAGGTTTATTAGTAGGTATTTCAATTACGTCAACACCATATATTTCCCTGAATTCTTCTTCTTCTGTTTTTGCTGTACCGGTCATACCTGAAAGTTTGTTATACATTCTAAAATAATTTTGAAATGTAATTGTTGCTAAAGTTTTAGATTCTTTTCTAACCTCTAATTTTTCTTTAGCTTCAATAGCTTGATGAAGACCATTAGAATATCTTCTACCATACATAAGTCTTCCTGTAAATTCATCAACTATTATTACTTCTCGGTCTTTAACTATATAATCTGTATCTAATTTCATAGTATTGTGAGCTTTTAATGCTTGATTGATGTGGTGTGTTATTTCCATATTCTCAGAATCAGCTAAGTTTTGAACATGGAAGAAATTTTCTGCTTTTTCTATACCTTTACTAGTTAATGTAACGTTTTTAGCTTTTTCATCAATTATAAAATCAAAATTGTCTTCTTCTTCATCAACATTGCCCATTAAATAATCCATCTTTGTTTTTTTATCTTCTGGAGTTTGAATTTTACCTTTAAGATATTTAACAAATGTATCTGCTAATGTATAAAGACTTGTAGATTTTTCTCCGTCTCCTGATATAATAAGAGGTGTTCTTGCTTCATCAATAAGTATACTATCTACTTCATCGACAATACAGAAGTTTAAATCTCTTTGAACCATTTCTTCTTTGTGAATAACCATATTATCTTTTAGATAGTCAAATCCAAATTCGTTATTTGTTCCATATGTTATATCAGCATCATAACTATCACGTCTTTCTTTTGAGGTTATTCCATGTATTATACAACCAACAGTTAATCCTAAAAAGTTATAGACCTTTCCCATCCACTCTTTTTGAGTTTTTGCAAGATAATCATTTACAGTAATAACATGTACACCTTTACCCTCAAGTGCATTTAAATATACCGGTAATGTAGCCACTAATGTCTTACCTTCACCAGTTTTCATTTCTGCTATTCTTCCTTGATGTAAAACTACTCCACCAATAAGCTGTACTCTATATGCTTTTAAGCCTATGGTTCTACATGCAGCTTCTCTAACTGTTGCAAAAGCCTCTGGTAAAATATCATCCTTAGTTTCACCATTTTGCAATCTTTTTTTAAATTCATTAGTTTTTTCTTTTAGCTGTTCATCTGTCATACTTTTATAATCATCTTCTAATTCAATAATTTTATCAACTATTGGTTCGATTCTTTTTACTTCTTTTTCGCTATATGAGCCAAAGATTTTTTCAAAAATGTTTTTCATTTAACTCTCCTTAATATTTTATATTATGAATGTATATATTAAAGTTTAAACTTATTTAGATGCATTATATCCTGCAATATATCCCGAACTCCATGCAAATTGTAAATTAAATCCACCACAATCACCATCAATATCCAGAATTTCTCCTGCAAAATATAATCCTTTTACTTTTTTTGATTCAAATGTGTTAATATCTATATTTTCTAGTGAAACTCCACCAGCTGTCGTTTGAGCTTGATTCCATCCATTATGACCTATAACTCTAAATTTCCACTCTTTAAGTATATTTACTATAGAGTAAATTTGTTTCTTATTAAGTTTCGAGTAAGTTAAATCTTTATAATTATTCAAAGCTTCTGACAATACCACTGGTATTAGTTTTTTGTTGAGTAAACCAATAAGAGTATCAGCTAAACTTCTATCCTTCAATTTTATAAACCTTTCTTTTAATAGTTCAAATAGTTCATTTTTTGATAAATTTGGAAAGCTATCGACTTGAAGATATACTTTTTGACCAGTATTTAATTTTTCTATAGTTTCTCTACTCAATTGCAATACTGGTGGACCTGATATACCATAATCAGTAAATAATATTTCTCCATCTTCTTTTCTTATAACTTTACTATTTACGAAAGAAGTAACCGCACCTTCATATCTAACACCAGAAATTTTTTTAAGAAATACTGATTCTAATTTTAATTGTACTAATGCTGGAAACGTTGTAACAGTTTTATGACCTAAGCTATCTGCCATTTTATATCCATCACCACTACATCCAAATTGAGAACCTGCTCTCCCACCTGTACATATAATTATTTTATCTGCATTGTATATTTTATCATCAGTAATTATATCAAATTGACCTTTTGATTTTCTTAAATTCCTAATATTACATTCTGTCAATTCTTTTACATTGTGTTTTACTGCCTCAAGTCTTAGATTATCTAAAACACTTGAAGCTTGTAATGAATAAGGATATACCTTTCCACTTTCATCAAAATAAGGATAAATACCAATATCTTCAAAAAAGTCAAGAGTATTTTGTACACTAAAAATATCCAATACATCATTTATAATATCTACATTTTTGCCGTGATAATTATTTACTGACGTATTAATATTTGTATAGTTACATCTTCCATTGCCAGTTGCAAGTATTTTTTTACCTACTCTATTCGATTTCTCATAAATTGTTACATCTGCATTATTTTTTGCAGCTACGATAGCCGCCATCAATCCAGATGCACCACCACCAATGATAGCTACTCTTGTTTTCATATAATCTCCTATTCAGTTATTTTGCAGGCTTATATTTTTTCATAATAGACTCTGCAACTTTTAAACCATCAATTGCAGCAGACATAATTCCTCCAGCGTAGCCAGCACCTTCACCGCATGGATATATTCCTTTTATACTGCTTTCAAAATTTTCATCTCTAATAATTCTTATTGGAGATGATGTTCTAGTTTCAACACCTGTAAGTATAGCATCTTTTCTATTATATCCCTCTATATAATTTCCAAACGCATTAATACCCTCAACTAAGCTCTCACATACATAATTAGGTAAGCATTCTCTTAAATTTGCAAATACTACACCTGGTCTGTAGGTAGGATATATTTTTCCAAAGCTTTTTGATAGTACATTATTAGCAAAATCTCCAAACAATTGAGCTGGAGCATTGTAATTTGAGCCTGCTATCTTATATGCAAGTCTTTCATATTTTCTTTGAAATTCTATACCTGCAAGCGGACTATCTGAATCAAAATCCTCTGGATTAACAGTAACTATAAGAGCACTATTAGCATTTTCTAAATCTCTGTCATGATAACTCATTCCATTAGTTACAACTCCTTCAGCTTCTGATGCAGCACCAGTTACCATTCCACCCGGACACATACAGAAAGTATAAACGCTTCTTCCATTTTTACATTTATGAACAAATTTATAATCTGCCGATCCAAGCTTTGGATTATTAGCCATTTCTCCATATTGTGCTTCATCTATCATGCTCTGTGGGTGTTCAATTCTAACTCCTATAGCAAATGCTTTTTGCTCTAATGTAACTGATTCATTTAACATTTCAAATGTATCTCTAGCACTATGCCCTATTGCAAATATAGCTACATTTGCATCCAATATGTCATTTTGTGTTATTAATCTCGTAAGCTTATTGTCTTTTGAGCATATGTCTAAAACTCTTTCCTCAAATCTAAATGTTCCACCAAGCTCAATAATTCTCTTTCTAATATTAACCAATATATTTCTTAGTATGTCTGTCCCTATATGGGGCTTATTTAAGTACCTAATTTCTGATGGAGCACCTGCTTTTATAAACTCCTCTAAAACCTTTTTTCCTCTTTTTGATCTATCTTTTATTAAAGTATTTAATTTACCATCTGAAAAAGTACCCGCACCACCTTCACCGAACTGAATATTTGAACGTTCGTTTAGTATCCCAACACTCCAAAATTTCTCTATATCTTTAACTCTTTCTTCTACCATTTTACCACGTTCGATGATAATTGGCTTATATCCTTTTTCAGCTAGCAATAAGCCACAAAACAATCCAGCTGGTCCGCTTCCAACAATTACTGGTTTGTTTTTAAGTTCTGTTTCTCCAGTAATTTCTACATTATATAAAAATGGTTCAACAACTGTAACACTTGTATTTTTCTTTGGTATTTTTATTTCTTCATTTAATTCTATGTCAACTGTATATATAAATAGTATTTTGTCTTTTTTTCTTGCATCAATTGATTTTCTAAATATTTCAATGCTCTTTATTATATCTTCAGAAATTTTCAATGTAGAAGCAATTTTTGCCTTTAGGTCTTTTTCACTATGGTCAACAGGCAATTTTATCTGTTGAATTCTAAGCATTTTGCACCTCTTTCAAAAAATTAATAATGTTTTTTCAACTTTACTATTATAACACAATACTTCTACTTTTACGAATAATTTTTTTGTTTAAATAAAGCTATTTGCTATGCATTGACAATTTATCCTGTTTTTCTTCTTAAAAACAAAATGCTTTAGTAGGATATTGTTTTTTATTAAATTTTCAATAGATGCATATAATAATAATACAAATTTCAAAGAAGGTAAATATGAAAAATATTAAGAACAAAACTATATCAATCGTATGTATGTTAATTTCAGCTTTGTCATTTTCAATTATTCAATTTTGTGTAAAAATAACACCAAATATTTCATTAATGCAAAAAATATTTGCAAGAAATTTTTTTAGCCTTATCTTAGCTTTTTTTATACTTAAAAAAAATAAAATTTGTTTACTAGGTAAAAAAGAAAATCAAAAATACCTTTTATTTAGGTCTATCTGCGGTTTATTAGGTGTAATATTATTTTTTTACGGTGCAATGATGGTTGATTTATCAGATGGTGCAATATTAAATAAACTTTCTCCTTTTGTGATTATTATACTTGCTGCTATATTTTTAAAAGAAAAAATCAAAAAATTTCATATAATTGCATTTCTTTTAGCTCTTATTGGCTCATATCTAGTTATAAAGCCTAAATTTGACTTTTCAATAATACCTTATACTATATTGGTGATATCAGCAATACTGTCTGGAATTGCGTTTACATCATTAAGAGCTTTAGGCGATAAAGAAAACACATATACAATAGTATTTCATTATTCATTAATTTCTGTAGTTAGTAGTATTCCATTTGCTTTTTTAAACTTAAATTTTGAGAACTATATAAATATTTTAATATTATTAGGTGTAGGTATATTTGCATGTGTTGGACAAATAGCATTGACTTATGCTTTTAAATTTGGGAAAGCATCGGAAGTTTCTATATATGACTATTCAAATATTATTTTTTCTACATTGCTAGGTTATTTTTTTCTAAATGAAACACCTGATATTTGGGACATGATTGGTGGTTTTATAATTATACTTTCTTCCATAATAATATATATTTTCAGTAAAAAGCGAAATATTTAATCAAAAAAACTGAAACCTTATGAGAATAAAGTTTCAGTCTAAGTGTATAATTTAAATAGGATTGTTTTCAATAGGACTTGATAATATAATGTATGTTTCAGTGTTACCGTAAGATTGAACTTTACCTACTAATTCTTCTAAATGAGCCATTTCTGTCAAATACGCTTTTAAAATCATACTATATGGTCCAGTTACATGATGGCATTCAACAATTTCCTTTGATTCCTTAGCAAATTTTAAAAATTTATCTTGTTTTTCTGGTTTAATAGCTGCATTAATAAGAGCGCATATTGGTTTTCCTACCTTACTATTGTTTATAATAGCTTTATATCTCTCAATGATACCTGCTTCTTCTAATCTTTTAACTCTTTCTGCAACAGCAGGAGGACTTAATGAAACAGTTCTTCCCAAATCTTTCATAGATATTCTTCCATCTTTTTGTAGAATATCAACTATTCTTAAATCTGTAATATCCAAAATACTCACCACCTTATTAAATTAATTGTTTGTTTAAATATTGTTGTTTAATTTAGATTGATAATAAAAATAACTAATGTTTATTATGTACATATTAGCTATTACATGATATTATAGCTATAGTCATATTTTTTATATTATAACATAATTATATTAGGTAAATCAAGTAATAACTTATTTATTAAAGTTCAGTTTCTGATATTTATTAGGATATAATTAATTAGATTTATTTTGTAAAAATAGTACTAATAAAATATAAATTTATTAAATTTATAAAAGAAGGGAGTAAATTAATGACAAAAGTTAGAATTACTGAAACGTCTTTACGTGATGGTCATCAATCTCTTATTGCAACTAGATTGTCCAGCAATGAAATATTACCAATAGTAGAAGAAATGGATAAAGCCGGATTCTATTCAATGGAAGTATGGGGAGGAGCTACTTTTGACTCATGCTTAAGATTTCTTAACGAAGACCCTTGGGAAAGACTTCGTAAAATTAGAGCTAAAACTAAAAATACTAAACTTCAAATGCTATCAAGAGGTCAAAATGTATTAGGATACAAACACTACGCTGATGATATAGTTGAAATGTTTTTAAAAAAAGCAATATCTGAAGGTATTGATATAGTAAGAGTATTTGATGCTTTAAATGATATTAGAAACTTAGAAAAATCAATTAATACAATAAAAAAAGAAGGTGCTCATTGTCAGTGTGCAATTTCTTATACAACTAGTCCAATACACACTAAAAAATTCTATATTGATTTAATTAAACAATTTGAATCTTGTGGTGCTGACTCTATTTGTATTAAAGATATGTCTGGTATTTTATTACCATACGATGCTTATGGGCTTATAAAAGATATCAAAAAGGTTACAAATTTACCTATTGAATTACATAATCACTGCACAAGTGGTATAGCTCAAATGACTCTTTTAAAAGCAATAGAAGCTGGTATTGATATAATAGATACAGCAATTTCTCCATTATCTTCTGGAACAAGCCAACCAGCTACTGAATCGATGGTTTATACTTTAAAGGGCACTGAATATGATACTGGAATTAATACAGAATGTTTAAGCAAGATAGCTGATTATTTCAAACCAATTATGAACAAATATGTTGAAAATAAACTTCTTGTTCCAAAGGTATTGATGACAGAGCCAAAAACATTAAAATATCAGGTTCCTGGTGGAATGATGTCAAACATGATTTCTCAAATGAAGCAACTTAACGCTTCAGACAAATATGAGGATGTTTTAGCAGAAATTCCAAGAGTAAGAGAAGATTTAGGATATCCACCGCTTGTAACTCCATTAAGCCAAATGGTTGGAACGCAAGCTGTATTCAATGTTATATCAGGTGGAAGATACAAAATAATCCCTACTGAAATCAAAAAATATGTTCAAGGATTATACGGTAGACCAGCTGTTAAAATTTCTGATGAAATTACTAAAAAAATTATTGGAGATGAAAAAGTTATCACTCAAAGACCAGCTGATTTATTAGAACCTGAATTTGATAAAAACAAAAAAGCGATTGGAGATTTAGCTGAATCGACAGAAGATATATTATCATACACTTTATTTCCACAAGTTGCTAAAGATTTTTTAGAAAAAAGACGTTTTGATGAATTTCAAAACTCTGAAAGAGGAACCATTTAATTTTTATTTAATCGAATTGTGGACTGCATAAACAAATTTGTTTGTGCAGTTTTTTTATGCAATAAAGCAAACTATCTTACTAAAAGAAAAAATATATCTATTGTTCACTATATTTTTCTTCTATATTTACTTTTAGTTTTTTTATTTTATCTTTTATTGACATTTAAAATGTATTTAGATAATATAATATCATATCGAAGTTAAAAGGCTTTTAATAAATGCTTTTTAAACAAAAACTAATTAAAATAGGAGGATATATGAACAACGGAATATTTACTATTAATGATTTTAAAAACGAACCAATATTAAATTACAGTATTGGAAGCAAAGAAAGAAAAGAATTAGAGACAAAATTAATGGAACTAAAAAATAATAATATAGAAATCCCACTTATTATAGGTGGTAAAGAAATAAAAACAAATAACACAAAAAAATGCATAATACCTTATGACAAAAATAAAAGTATCGGCTTTTACCATATTGCAGGAGAAAAAGAGATAAATATGGCTATAGAAGCAGCAATGGAAGCTAAAGAAAAATGGCAAAACATGAACTATGATAGAAGAATGCTAGTATTTTTGAAAGCTGCTAAGCTAGCATCTACAACTTGGAGAGCTACACTAAATGCTGCAACTATGTTATGTCAAAGCAAAACCTTTTATCAAGCTGAAATTGATTCAGCATGTGAATTAATTGATTTTTTCAATGCTAATTGCAAAGCACTTTGTGACATATATAAAATGCAACCTATGAATGGAGTTGACAGTGTAAATAGAGTTGATTATAGACCTTTAGACGGATTTGTATATGCAATTACACCTTTTAACTTTACTGCAATTGCATCAAACCTAATATCAGCACCAGCAATGGCTGGAAACACAGTTGTATGGAAACCTGCATCTTCTGCTGTTTATTCAGCATATGTTGTACTAAAACTATTACAAGCAGCTGGCCTACCAGATGGAGTAATCAATTTTATACCTGGAAATGCCAGTGAAATAAGCAATATAGTTATGGAAAATGAAAATCTTGCTGGAGTACATTTTACTGGATCAACAAATGTTTTTAACTCAATGTGGACAGCTGTTGGTAAAAATATATCTACATACAAAAGCTACCCTCGTTTAGTAGGGGAAACTGGTGGAAAGAACTTCTGTATGGTTCATAATACTGCTGATATTGATACAGTAGTTGCTGCGCTTATAAGAGGTTCATTTGAGTACCAAGGACAAAAATGCTCTGCAACCTCAAGAGCATATATTCCTGAAAGCATGTGGACTAAAATAAAAGAAAAGCTTATATCTGAAATTTCTACAATAAAAATGGGAGATGCAGAAACAAGAGAGAATTTAATGTCAGCAGTTATTGATGAGAAATCATATAAAAAAATAAAAACATATATAGAGTATACAAAAAATTCAAGTGAAGCTGAAATCATATGTGGTGGAAAGTATGATGACTCTATAGGATTTTTTGTCGAACCAACTGTTATAGTTACAACTAATCCCTATTTTAAAACAATGATAGAAGAAATTTTCGGACCAGTATTAACGATTTTTGTTTATGATGATAACAGTTTTTATGAAACTTTAGATAATTGTGCAAAATCAAGTAAATATGCTTTAACAGGTTCAATTATATCAAATGACAAAAACGTATTAAATAATGCAGAAGATATTTTACAATTTTCTGCAGGCAATTTATATATTAATGATAAAAGTACAGGCTCAGTTGTAGGTCAAAATCCATTTGGTGGTTCAAAAGCATCTGGTACAAATGATAAAGCAGGAAGTATTATAAACATGCTTAAATGGGTAAGTCCTCGTAGTATAAAAGAAACTTTTACACCTACATCAAATTATAGATATCAAAATATGTTATAAAATATATAATAAACAGTCGTATCATAAAAAATAATGATACGACTGTTTTAGTTTTAATAATATTTATTATTTTATTCTTTTTAATATTTCACATAAGTAATTAAAAGTACGTTCAACAGATCCAATATCTAAATGTTCATTTGGTGAATGAATATCTTCCATATTTGGTCCCATAGATATAGCATCAACCAATGATTTGCATTTTTTAAGTAAATAACCACATTCAAGTCCAGCGTGTATTGCTACTACTTCTGCATCCTTGCCTGTAAATTCTTTGTATGTTTCAGCACATATATCTCTTATCTCTGATTCTTTAGCATATTCCCAACCTGGATAAAAATCTCCTGCAGCATATTCAACATTTAAATATTTTGCTAATTGTCTCATAGAAGGTTCAAAACTATCTGTCAATAAAGACATAACAGAACTTCTAGGATGACAATTGATACTAACATAATTATCATCAGTTGTTACAATACCTAAGTTATTAGATGATATAACTAAATCTATAACTGTACTCTTAGACAACACTCCTATTGGAACTATGTTAATACAAGCTATAATTTTCTCAGCAACTTTTTTTGATAAAACTTGTTTTTCATCTTTTGTATTTTCAACAGTTATAACTACATTTGCATCACTGAATGTATATTCATTTTTAATAATTTTATCCCATTTGTCAACTTTTTGTTTCAATGAATCTATATTATTAGTTTTTACAACAGCTTTTGCTTCTCTAGGTATAGCATTAGGTTTAGAACCACCATTGAAGCTAACAAGTTCAATTTCATCTAATAAATCAAATAGTACTCTTGCTAATATTTTATTTGAGTTTCCTTTTTCTTTATCAGCATCTCCACCAGAGTGTCCACCTGCTAACCCACTAACTTTAATTAAACATGTATTACTTAATTTTGATTCTACCTTTTCTGATGGTACTTTAAATTCTATATCAGCCCCACCAGCGCATCCTGCAGTTAGAATACCTTCTTCCTCACTATCAAGGTTAATAAGATGTTTTGCTTTTATCATATCACCATCTAGCCTTTGAACACCTGTCATGCCCATTTCTTCATCAACAGTTATAAGTGCTTCTAATGCTGGGTGTTGTATTTCATCTGAATCAAATATAGCAAATATCATAGCAACAGCAATTCCATTATCTGCACCAAGTGTTGTTTCTGTAGCATATATTTGATTATCGATAATTCTTAATTTTAGTGGATCTTTAGAAAAATCATGGTTTATGCCTTCATTCTTTTCACAAACCATATCCATATGACCTTGTAACAAAATCATAGGAGCATTTTCGTATCCTTTAGTTGCAGGTTTTCTGATTATTAAATTTAAAGCTTTATCCTGAATAACTTCCCAGCCTTTATTTTTACATAAATTAAATAAATAATCTGATATTTGTTTTTCATGTTTTGAACCATGAGGTATTTTAGTTAATTCTTCAAAATAATAAAATACTTTTTCTGGCTTTAATCCTTCTAATACATTTTTCATAGTGAATCTCCTTTACTTTTATGCTAATTTAGCATGTT
Organism: Sedimentibacter sp. zth1; assembly: GCF_017352195.1. NCBI lineage: Bacteria > Bacillati > Bacillota > Tissierellia > Sedimentibacter > Sedimentibacter sp. zth1. The sequence continues at coordinate 1,246,945 of NZ_CP071445.1, forward strand.
GTTTAATGAAATTTATTTTATTCAATTCTTCCAATTCTATTAAATGGGAAAAATCTAAACACAGCTCTTCCTCTAACTTCACTTTTATTTATAAAAGGTTCATTCCAATATCTTGCATCTTTTGAAACAGGTCTATTATCACCTAAAAAGAAAAAACAATCTTCAGGAATAATAAATGTTTGTTCTCTACAAGGCGTTGTTGTTGGAACAGCATATGGTTCATAAAGCTTAACATCGTTAATGTAAACATCACCATTAGATTTTATATCTACTTTTTCTCCAGGTAATCCAATAAGTCTTTTTACCAATAACTTATCTAATTCCTTCGATTTAAATACCAATATGTCTTCTCTTTCAACACTATCTACGTCCATAATTTTATTTACATACAACCTATCCTTTGGCATAATCGTTGAAATCATTGAACCAGTAGGCACTGTTACAAGTTGGAAAACAAATGCATTTAGTAGCAATACAATAACTAATGCAATTAATGCCGGTACCACCCACTCTTTTACAAAATACTTCATGTAATTTTACTCCCCTATTTATTTTTATGTAACTATTAATTTTGCAACTTCTGCCTATTAAAATATTTCTTATAAAAATATTAGACTTAATCATATATAGATATTTTACTTTGTATAATAATTTAAAGTCAAATTAATTTGTTCCAATTATAGCTACTACTTCTATTATAAAGGATTTATAACTTTTTACAATATTAAATTTGAAATAAAATATAATTTATATTAATAGACTGTTATACAATTATAGTATAACAGCCTAATCCATTACAAATATTGTCTAATATCAATTGAAAGTTTTTCTTCTATTGAGCATAACTTTTTAGCAATATTTTTTACCTTTTCTTCCGCTGCTTTGTATTTATTTAAATATTTATTTAATGATTTAACTCCCATATTGCAACCATCTGTAATTAAATCAGCTACTGTTGAATCAGATTCATGCAATGAGCATGAAATATTAGTTTTCATCCATGACATACTTTTTGCTATAACACTTGGTTCTTTGTCTTCATCATGATAATCATTTAAAATCTCATGAGTATCATCATTAATCATAATATTCTCCATTTCATTTTTTATTATATTTTGCATTTCTAAAAAATATATGCGTTTTAATCTTTCTTAATATGAATATTATTTTTAATATCGGTGATAATATTAGTACGGTGGTGATTATCATGAAGACAAAACAAAAAGCTGATATAAATCTTTATCCTCATTTTCTAAAGGATAGTAAAGTTTATATACCTTCAGAACAAGAAGTTTTAGATGAGAAAAAAGAAGTTGACGCGAACCAAAAATAATTTCCACTAAACATCAAAGGTAACTGTTATAGAAATTAACAGTTACCTTTTCTATTTTAATTATTTACTTTTCTGATTTTAAAAAAATATATAATAACACATATTAAATAGTTTATTATTATACCCACATATATTCCATTTAGCCCATATAAATTAGCTAATGCAAATATCCATATTATAGATGTAATTGAAATTATAGATGTAATTTTCAAAACAAATTTTTCGTGTCCTATTCCCTGTAAAAAACATTTTAAAATCTGTAAAATTGAATTAATAATTTGTATTATGATAACTAGCCAAAATATTTTAGTTGATTTTTCAATTAAATGTCCATCTTTTGTTATAAAACCAAAGGTAAGTTTCGGATTAAATATAACAAATATACATAACAAAGTGATTAAAAAAACAGTTTCAAAAGTAGCGATAGTTAAAATTTTATTTGATATTTCTTTTTTATTATATTGTATAGCTAATGTCATTGATGACTGTGCAAATGCAAATGCAGGAAGAATTATAAGACTACCTATGCTTTCGAGTAAATTAAATGATGCAATATCTGATACACTTAATCTTGATACAATAGCCATAAGCATCATTACAAAAACAGTTGCTTCGATAAAATCCTGAAATAATAATGGTACATACAATTTAAATAGCTTTTTAATACAACTGCCATCAAATGAAAATACAAATTTTAATTTATATTTTTTAATGAGAACAAAAATATATACAAGTATACCTGCAACCAAACCAATTACGCTACCATATGCTGCGCCCTTTACACCAAACTCTTTAAATCCAAATTTTCCGTATACCAAGCTAATATCAAAAAATATATTTATAACTGTCGCTACAAATGTACTATAAAATGAAACTTTTGTGTTTTGCTGATTTCTAAAATAAACAGAAAATATAAAAGTAGCCAAATTTAAAAGTACAGTAAATGAAGAAATATAAAAATAGTCTACAGAAAATACAGCTATTTCACCTTTTAACCTATAAGCATTTATAAAGAGTTCTTTCCCAAATACCAATGCTATTACTATAAATAAAAGTCCTATAGCAATTGAAATAGTCATCACTACATTAAATAGTTTGTTAAATTTCTCATCATTATGTTCTGACTTTAATTTCGCTGCCAATATATTGTATGCAACAGATATAATTCCTAATGTACCTGTTAAAGTATATATAATTTTTGAAGCAATACCAACTGCAGCAAATCCCGTAGTTGAATATCTTCCAACAATAGCTTTGTCCAAAACCTCAAATAATGTTAACAGAATATAATTCAAAAGTATTGGTAAAGCCATGTTATTTATTAATTTTGTATAATTTTCTTTTTCTTTAATCATTATATCTCACTTTCTCTTATTTATCTTTATGATAAAAGAGAATAGTTTCATGCCTATCCTCTCGATAGGCTGAATACAAACGCATTATTCATTGATTCACTTCCTTAATTAGCAAAGTACCTACTTGCTTAATTAGGTACTTTGCTTTAAAATTATTTATTTCTAATATTAAATTACTATTATTTCTTTAGAAGCATGGTTAATTACTTCTCTACCATTATCAGTAATAACTACTAAATCTTCTATTCTAATACCAAATTCACCTACTCTGTAAATACCTGGTTCTATACTAAATGCCATACCTTTTTCAAGTTTTCTTTTATTACTTTGCTTGATGTATGGAGCTTCATGTATTGAATATCCAATACCATGGCCAAGTCTTGTAATAAATGTTGATCCATATCCTGATTTTTCGACAACATCTCGTGCTGCTTTGTCTATATCAGGTATATACGCGCCTTCAACGGCCTTACTTTCACCAGCAATATTGGCTTCTAAAACATATTCATACATTTTTCTTTCTTCCTCTGTCACTCCACCAATAAATATTGTTCTTGTCATATCAGAACACATGTTATTGTATACACATCCAAAGTCCAATAAAAGAATGTCTTTTTTCTCAATCACTCTTTGATTTCCTGGATAATGAGGAAGTGCTGAATTTGATCCTGAACAGATTAATGTAAATCCAGGTTGAGCACCCTTTTCAATAAAGGTTCTATCAATAAAGTTTGCTACATCGACTTCTTTCATGCCAGGTTTTACAAATTTTAAAATTTCTAAAAACGTTTCATCTGTTATTTGAGATGCTTTTCTTAAATTTTCAATTTCTTCATTAGTTTTTATTATTCTCATTTCTTCAAGCATTGGTTTACCATTAATAAATTTGACATCTAAGTTTTCCATTATATCAAGTATCAAGCATGCTCTCTCAGTTGAGTTTACTCCTATAGTTTTACCTATTAATCCATTCTCTTCGAATGCCTTATTGACTGTATCCATATATCCGTCACCGTCAAACCAACCATAAACCTTGATACTTTCACCTAGAACTTCTTGGATTTCTGCAGCTGTCAATAAATTACATACATAAAAATATTCTCCAGTGTTTTTGATAATTAGAGCTTGAAATCTTTCACACAAATGTGTATTGTGTCCAATCAAGAATTCCATTTCCTCTGATGGACATATAAGCATCGCATCAAGCTTTTTTTTCTTTAAAATATCTACTAACTTGTTAATATACTCTTTTCTAACCATAATATCCTCCAATTTTTGTATTATGCTTTATTTTAAACACCCACTAATAAATGATATATTTTGATAATCATTATCTTTTACTAGTTACTTATCTTCTATCAGACATAGACGATTAAGTTTAGTATACCTATATTAATATATTCAATTGGTACACCTTCTATATTAATATATTCAATTGGTACACCTTCTATTTTAACACATTCATCAATTACGTCAATAACCATTATAACATCTTTATTATATTTTTTAACTGACTTTTCAAACCTATATTTGCACATACACTTATATTTTGTATACACTCCTTGTTCTAATAGAATATATTAATATGAAGGAGTGTTTTATTTATGGCTATAGAAAGTAAAAATCCAACTAATAAAGAATGTATTAAATATATAACTGATAAATCTAATCAATTAGGGATACCTGCTCGTCTATCCCTTGCAACTGCATGGATTGAAAGTGGATTTACGCAGTTCGATTATTTAGGCAATACTCTTAGAAATCCTACTTCTAATGACTTCGGAATTATGCAAATAACTATAGGTGCAAAAATGTGTATGTCAGACTGGGGGTATATAAGTAATAAGGACTGGGATAGATTACTTATAGATTGGAAATTTAATATTGATATAGGACTATCTGAACTTAAATCATGCTATGAACTATCCTGTAATTCAACCGAAGAAATACAAATAGGATGTAAACATTTTAATGGAATAACTACTGAAGATTGTATTGCAAGGGCTACATACAGTGCCTATAACGCAGGACCTAACAACATAAGCAGATATAGAACACCCTTTATTGTTTTAACTAGTAAAACTGAAAAGCCTTATATTTATGAAAACAGATATGATTATAGGGACATTAACTTCTGGACTATTTATTCTTGTAAGTCTTGGGAAAAAATTGTAATATAATATTTTCAAAAAAAGTTGCTTTACAAGCTATGTAAAGCAACTTTAGTCTCCTATGTGAACAATCTCTATATTATTAGTTTATTTTTTCATTAATTTGAGAATTATAATAATTTTCTATAAATATATTTTCTAAATTGTAAAACGATTTGAATTTTTCATAATCAATTTTTGCTTTTTCATTAATCTTAGTTTTTACTGCTCTTATCAAAATATTTTTAGGTGTATGCTCCATATCAACAAACTCTACCATTTGAACCTTATACCCCTTTGCCTCTAAGAACAGACCTCTTAAACTATCAGTTACAAGTGAAGATAGTCTCTCTTTAATTAAACCATGTTTTAACATTGGTTCTAAATTCAAATTATTGATTTTATTATAAAATTCATGTTGACAACAAGGAACTGAAAGAATTAAATCGGTATTCCATGTTATCGCTTTTACAAGTGCTGCATCTGTTGCATTATCACACGCATGCAGAGTTACAACAAGATCAATATTTAGATTTGTATTATAGTCCTTTATATCTCCATTTTCAAATTTCAAATGATTATATTGTAATTTTCTAGCAACATTATTGCAAAATTCAATTACATCAGTTTTTAAATCTAATCCTACTATACTTACATTAACTTTCTTTATTTTATAAAAGTAATAATAAAGCGCAAATGTTAGATATGCTTTTCCACAGCCAAAATCAATAATTTTATAATCTTCCTTTAAATCTGTTTTACTTACAACATCATCAACTATTTCAAGAAATTTATTGATTTGTTTGAACTTATCATAGTATTTAGATAAAACCTTACCATCCTTATTCATAACTCCAAGTTCAATTAGAAAATCACATGGTTTATTTTCTTCAATAATGTATTGCTTTATATTATTATGATATTTAATTTCTTGTTTTTTTGTAGCCTTACCTTTGATTATCTTCATATTGCCTTTTTTATTTACCAATAATTGATAATCAGCATCAACGGTAAAAATATTTGCATTTTTATAACTTTTTGACAAAGTTACAAGTCTATCCACTATAAATTCTATATCTAAATTTTCATGAAAAACTTGCTTATCAGTAAATTTTTCTATTTGATAAATTACACTTTCTTTAGATATTATAGGCTTAACGGTAATTTTTTTATATGCTTCTTCTTTTTTTATAGATGATGCAAAAACACAATATATAAGAGTTGTATTTTTGATATTTTCCTCTAATATTTCTAATAATTCCATTTCTTCTCCAACGAATTATTTGTAACTGCTTTTTAATGATACTATTTGATTAAATACAAAATGATTATCTGTTGAATCTCTATCAATTATAAAATATCCATGTCTTAGAAATTGGAATCTATCGCCAACTTTATGCTCATTAATATTTTTTTCAAGCTTGCAATTTTCTAAAACAACCTTAGAATTTGGATTTAATTTTTCTAAGAAATTAGTTTTATCGTAATCTTCATTCTCCATCATATAGTCATATAATCTAACAGTAGCATCTATACAATTATTTGCATCTACCCAATGCATAGTACTTTTAACTTTTCTACCTTTAAAACCACTACCACTCTTAGTTTCTGGATCATAAGTACAATATACCTCTGTTACATTGCCATTTTCGTCCTTTTTGAAGTCTTCACATTTTATAAAGTATGCGTGTCTAAGTCTAACTTCATTACCTGGATAAAGTCTAAAATACTTTTTAGGTGGCTCTTCCATAAAGTCACCACGCTCAATATATATTTCTCTTGAGAAAGGTATTTGTCTTTTACCCATTGTTTCATTTTCCGGATTGTTTTGAGCCTCTAGATATTCAACTTGATCTTCTGGATAGTTTGTTATAATTACTTTAATTGGATCTAATACAGCCATTGTTCTAGGTGATTTTTCCTTTAAATCTTCTCTTACAGCATTCTCAAGCATTGATATATCAACTTGGCTTTGAGATTTAGACACTCCTATATCATCAAGAAATCTGTATAATGCTTCAACTGTATATCCTCTTCTTCTAATACCGGCTACAGTAGGCATACGTGGATCATCCCAACCATCCACATATCCTTCTTCTACCATACGTTTTAAATATCTTTTACCCATCATTGTTTTTGATAAATAAAGCTTAGCGAATTCAATTTGTTGTGTTGGTTCATCCTTAAATTCATCAAGATGCGCTAAAACCCAATCATAAAAAGGTCTATGGTCTTCAAATTCAAGAGTACATACCGAATGAGTTACTCCTTCATATGCATCCTCAATTGGATGTGCAAAATCATACATAGGATAAATACACCATTTGTCCTTTGTATTGTGATGATATTCGTGCATTATTCTATATATTGCTGGATCTCTCATATTGATGTTAGGGCTAGACATATCTATTTTAGCACGCAATATTTTTTCTCCATTTTTATACTTATCTAATCTCATATTTTCAAATAACTCTAAATTTTCTTCTATACTTCTATTTCTATAAGGACTATTTTTACCTGGCTCTGTAAGCGTTCCTCTATATTCTCTCATTTCTTCTGCTGTCAAATCATCTACATATGCTAAACCTTTTTTTATTAGTTCAACAGCACATTCATACATTTTATCAAAATAATCGGATGCATATAATGCATGACCATCCCATTTTGGGCAAAGCCATTTAATATCATCAACAATTGATTTAACATAACTTTCATCTTCTTTAACAGGATTAGTATCATCAAATCTTAGGTTGAATTTACCGTTGTTTTTCATTGCAAGACTATAGTTTAAACATATTGATTTAGCATGACCAATATGCAAATATCCGTTTGGTTCTGGTGGAAAACGAGTCTGTACCCTCGCATCATATTTTCTATTTTTTATATCATCATTTATGATTTTCTGTATAAAATTCACCGATTCTTTATTGTCATTAGTATTAATATTTTCGCTCATTGTACACAACTCCTTTTTTGTTTAATATAGCTAAAATTAGCTTTTTTTATACATAAACTATTATCTTAATATGATACCATATAAATGTAAAATATAAAAGAAAAATTTAGTGCAATTCTGAACAGAAGCAATATATATACAAGCTAAGCCATTGTTAAGATTTCAGTTAATAATATAAGTCATCATAATCTGACGTATCCCCTGACATTTTCATATGACCTTTTTACTATAGCCGATACATTACCAAAATTACCTTCTGCTGTTTCAATCATTGTTTCTGTTATATTCAAAACAATTCCTATATGATCGTGAGCTTTATTTTCAAAAACATTATCAAACAATACAATATCTCCTACTTGTGGAGATTGTGTTTTTTCTATCCATGCATGTATTTCGAGTAATTTTGCCCACTGTTCCCATGCAATAACACCTGCAAAACTACAATTTACAGATTTATTTTGATAGCGAATAGGTAGCTCATATCCAGATAATTTTACACAATGATAAACAAAAGCTGCACACCAACAATTATCCCAACTATCAATCGTCCATGTATCCGAGTATGGGAATAAATCAGCTATTGGTTGTAAATTTGTTTTTGTCCCCATAACATTCCCATGGTAGAATTTTTGCGCTTCTTTCTTTGCAATATTGGCTAAACTACTGTTCATAATACACCTCCATAAAATACAATATTAATCTATATCACCTAAGCAACATCCTCATATTTTTAATATCAGCTTTACCAAGTCCATCTGAACCTTTAAGCCACATAGCATAAACATAATCTTTATCTATAAAGTAATTTTTTAATAAATAAATTATTTTATCTCTAATATCCATATTAACCTCTTTTTATGTTTCTATTATTGGAAATTCTTTAAGCATTTCTTCAAATTTCATTTTTACCTTCATTCCTAAATAAAGAAATTTTTCATTTTTAATTTAGAAATTTAAATGTATCATGTTCCCATGAATATTTTCTTTAACTAATTTTTATAAAATTTATTATTTATTATACTCTATATAATATGTATCGTATGGTTTGTCCATCACATAACCAAGCTTCTTAGCTAAACCAACTGAGTTTAAATTCGCCGCATCCCAACTTGGATATATTCCTCTATCTAAACAATCTATGATAAGTGCCGCACTCGCTATAGTAGCTAAACCTTTTTTCCTATACTCTGGGTCTGTATCAATTTCTATTTCAATACCACCGTCATAAATGCTGTACGATGTAGCACAGCATATAACTTTTTCTCCATGCATAATGCAATAACCAAATCCTCTATTCAGAAAATCTTCTACTGACTCATACTGTTCAGTGAAATCTTTTGTATGGTTTATAAAAAAATCGCTTTTTGTTATTTTCTCGTCTATTTTTTTAAGCTCATAGTCAACTGGCAATTTTGATATAAAACTTTTTATATGGTTATAATCTAAATACTTAGCATCCTGTTTAAAAGAATATCTATCAAATTTTTCATATCGACCTTTATGTATTTCTTCTATTTTATTTTTCCACTCTTCAGTTTCTACGATAACTAAAGAATCTTGTGGAAGATTACATAACAGTTCATCTACTACATCTAATTTCACATTTCCAGCATAAAAAATAAATAAACCTACAATTATTTGTGCAACTGTTGGATTATCTAAATTATCAACGTATACCTCACCCATATGTCCTTGCAAGCATGATAAAATCATTGTATCATCCATATCTTCAAACATAGGTATTATTTTTTTTCTTAAGTTTTTCTCAACTTTGTATATCACTTTATTTTCTCCTGTCTACAATTTTGCATATTATTTTTTTATGTATTATTTAAAGCTGTTTTATCATTAATACTTCGTCATATACAATTTTTCCCGTATTTTCAAAGCCCATTTTTTCGTATAAACCTAATGCTACTGTGTTAGTAGGTTCAGCACTTGTGTAAAATTTTACATTCCCATGCTCTTCTCTTACCACGTCAAACAATTTTTCAATTGCTAGTTTACCTATACCTTGGTTTTGATATTTTTTGTCTACCATAAGTCTACACATACCATACATATCTATTTCATCATCTAAATCATACATAACAAATCCAACTAATTCATTATCCTTATATATTGCAAAAGGATACATATCTACTTCATAATTTGCTTGTAGCAATGAAAAAGAGTTAGATGCAACAAATTTCTTTTGTTCATCTGCAACTTGTAATTCTATAACATCATACATATTTTCTCTGTCTATTGTTCTTAATTCTATATTCATTTTATTTTTCTCCTAGTTTAATTATTTTTTATGTTCTGATTCTAATATTGAGTAGTATTGTTGGTCTGTCCACTTACCATTCCAATCGAGTTCTTCTTTAAAAATTCCTTCTAATCTCATGCCACACTTTGACATCATTTTGCCTGAACCTATATTTTCAATGTTACACATACCAACTACTTTATGGGCTTTTAACTCTTCAAATGCAAATTTTAAAAGCAGTTTTAAACTTTCTGCGCCATAGCCTTTCTTTTGGAATTGGGGCAAAATACTATATCCAACTTCCCAAGATTTTCTCCATTCACAGTATTTCCATACACTTACAAACCCAATTTTTGTTTGAAGCTTGTCCCCCTTTATTGTTACAATAAAATCAAATGTTCTATCTCCATTAATACGAGTGATAAATTTTTCTCTTAATTTTTCATCATTTTCAGCAACATCTTCTTCATATATCCATAAACTTTTATCAGATTCAGCTCTACATAAAAATTCTATGTCCTTTTCTGTTGCACTAGTTAATATTATTTGATTACCTTCTATTTTCATTTTTCCTCCAAAATGTTTAGTATAACTCTCAAAAACACTAAGAGCTTTAAATTTAAATAATATTTTAGCAGAGCGTTTTTGTACTCTGCTAAACTGAGTTTCTTTTACTTTACAATGAAGATAATTTCAAAATTATACGTTTTGGTATTACACTTATATAATTTCGTCTAAATGTGCCTTATAGAATTTTGCTTTAAATGTTTGACTTTGGTCAAACTTGCTATATTCTCCAAACTTCAAAAATTTCAATCCGCATTTTTCCATAACCTTACCAGATGCAGGATTATCTATTGCGTGATTGGCACTGAAATCTTTTGCTCCAAAATTATCATATGCGAATTTCATCATACATTTTGTCGCTTCTGTCGCTAAACCTTGATTCCAGTAATCATACCGAATATTATAGCCAAAATCCCATGCACCCTTTTCACTGTTATATCCAATATCGCCACTACCAATCAACAAATTATTTTCTTTTAAAACAAAGCCAAAATTGTAAGTCTCAACTTCAGATTGCAGGTTTGCAAGCCATATTCTAACATCATCTAAGCTTGTATATGTCAGATAAGGCATATATTTAGTTACCCTCTCATCACTCACCCAAATATAAACTGCTTCCGCATCATCTACTGAAAGAGGACGTAATATTAATCTATCTGTTTTAAGAATAGGGATTTTCATAGCTACTACCTCAACAATCTAAATGTAATTATCTTTAATCTGTAAATTCTAACAATTTTAACTTAACTATATTGCTATTATATAACATATATTTCCAAAATACCACTATGAATTTCTTGCATAAATAGAACTGCCTCTTATGTGCTTTTCGAGACATTACAAATAAACTTTCCTTATGATTTCATTTATACGATAATAGAAATAATGGCTACACGAAAAACTACAGAGAATAGCTAGAACAAGACCACAGAGACTGGCAATAAAATGACCACGGAGGATAGCTATAATTAGGAAGACTACAGAGCATAGCTATAAATTATACAAAGACTATCTATAATAAGCCCATAAATAGAAAAAAGCTAATCTGCAATAGATTAGCTTTTTTATGTATTATTATATTATTTGCTGTAGTCGTAAAAACCTTTACCAGTTTTTCTACCAAGTTGACCTGCTCTAACCATTTTTTTAAGAAGTGGAGCTGGTCTGTATTTAGAATCACCAAGTTCGTTATAAAGAACTTCCATGATTGCCAAGCAAACATCAAGACCAATTAAGTCAGCTAATGCTAAAGGTCCCATTGGATGGTTACATCCATTTAAAACACCTTTATCTATGTCTTCAACAGTTGCAACACCTTCATCTGCTACAAATATTGCTTCATTAATAAATGGAATTAATACTCTGTTTACAACAAATCCTGCTTTATCTTGAACTTTTATCATTGTTTTACCCATTTGCTCTCCTAATGAGTAAATTGTATTATATGTATCTTCAGAAGTTTGATATCCCATAACAACTTCTAATAATTTCATAACTGGTACTGGATTGAAGAAGTGCATTCCAATAACTTTATCAACTCTTTTTGTTACACTAGCTAACTCTGTGATTGATATTGAAGATGTGTTACTTGCAAGTATAGTATCTGGCTTACAAATAGAATCTAATTTTTTAAAGTAATCTTTCTTTAATTCCATGTTTTCTGCTATAGCTTCTACAACTAAATCTGCATCTTTAGCATCCTCTAAATTATTAGTAGCATTGAAGTTATTTAAAGAATGTTCTTTTTGTTCTTCTGTCATTCTACCCTTAGCAACTAACTTATCTAATTTTTTTATCATTTTTTCTTTAACAACCTCAGGTTTTTTAGAAGTAACTACAGTTACATTAAATCCCTTTGTAATAGCAGTCTGACAAATACCTGAACCCATTGTTCCTGAACCAATAACAAATATCTTTTTAACTTCCATTTTAATCCTCCTATTAAATTCATATGTTATTTTTTTAACATTAATTATTAAAATTTTACTAAAATTAGTCTAACATATATTTCTGCATTTATCAATAGATTTTAGCAACTGTTATCTTAATTAATGTATTACTGAATAAATTTAATTTAGATAGTTTAATTTAAAAATTAACTAATTTAGTAAAGTTGAATTATTTTTTAACAAATGGTCGAAATATTTTATTTGTATTAATGACAAATATTTGATAAAATGATAATTAATAAATATAGAAAAAGGAGAATAAGTTGTGAATTTTTCATTGATTAAGAGATTTGCAAATAAAATTAGTGACGATGATATTTTTGCACTAAGTGCTCAATTCTCATATTATATAATTTTAGGTATATTTCCATTCATGTTTCTATTGGTAATATTTATGGGATACTATTCTAACTCACTTTTTGATATACTAAATTCATTTAAAAATTTTATACCTAAGGAAATATATTCTTTACTAATTAGCCTTACTTCTGACTCAGTTGCTAATTACAAGCTACCTTATTTTTCTGTTAGCATTATCGTTTTATTATGGTCCGCATCATCTGGAAGTGTTGGAATAATAAAAGGAATAAATAAAGCAAATGATTGCACCATAAAAAAGAATTATATTTTTATGAAGACATTTGGATTACTATTCACTCTAGCGCTTACTATATCATTTCAAATAGCTCTATTTGTAATAGTAATAGGTAGATATATATTAAATTATCTACCTAAAATAATAAAGGTTACACATTTCTTATTGACACTTATACAAGTAATTAGACTTGTATTACCCATATTGCTACTAGTTATAATAATATCATTGGTATATAAATTCATACCCTATAAGAAAATTAAATTCAAATCAGTTTTACCAGGATCTATAATTGCAACATTAGGCTGTATCATTAGCTCGTTGACATTTTCTGTTTATGTAAATTTCAAGAGCAATTTTTATAGTAATATTTATGGTAATTTGTCTGGTATATTTATATTACTTCTTTGGGTTTATATGACTAGTTTTATATTTTTGCTGGGTGCAGAAATAAATGCTTTTCTAATTAGAGAAAACATTACTTTCAAAAAATTCTTTAACATTAAGTGATGCCTTGTAAGCATCATTTTTTGATGCATTCTTTTCTTCAACTATTTCTTTTACTGCATCCTTTAATGAATATTGTTTCGAATATATCTTGTCAAATATTAAAGCCTCCAAGCTAACCTTGAAACCACTTTCATCTTTCTCAACAAAATCATTATTAAAACCAATAATTGCATACTCACCTCTTTCTGCGTTTTCATCGTTTTCTATTATTTCTTTTACTTCAGATACTGTTCCATATGTGATACGTTCATGCAATTTCGTTAATTCCTTACACACACACAATTGAGCATTTGGCATAACCTTATTTATACAATTCAAAAGATTTTTAATTCTTTTTGGTGACTCGTATATAACATAGGTTTTAATTAAATTTTGCTTAACTTCTTCAAGTGCTTCTTCTAATTCTTTGTCCTTCCTAGGTAAAAAACCATAAAATGAAAATCTGTCTGTATTTATTCCTGATACAGATAATGCTATAGTTGTTGCACAAGCACCAGCTAAACCAATAACCTCAATATTATTTTCTCTAGCTAATTTTACAATTTCATATCCTGGATCAGAAATACATGGTGTTCCTGCATCTGTTACAATTGAAACAATTTTATCGTTTATCAATATTTCTTCTATTATTTCTTCACTTCTCTTTTTCTCATTGAATTTATGATATGAGATAAGCTTCGTTTTTATTTCAAATACATTCAATAAATTTTGCGTATGACGTGTATCTTCTGCCAATATTAAATTGCTTTCTTTTAATGCTTCTATTGCTCTTGTAGTCATGTCATTAAGATTGCCAATAGGCGTAGGTACAATATATAATTTACTCATGTTTACTATCCTTTTTATCTTTAGTATTATTTTTATTTATAGTATAACATAAATATATTTGATTATAAATAAAAAACTCTATGCTTACCACAGAGTTTTATCAATATTAAAATCTCTATTTAATTTTATTTAGAAATTCATTTAATTTATTCTTTTGGTCTTTATTTAAAAACATTTCAAATTTTTTAATTTCATTTAATTTTTTATTAAACTCTTTTTCACCTAACTGACTTTTTAATTTTTGGCTATATTCATGAGCATCTTTTAATATTTCATCGTTTGACTTATCTTTATACTTTTCTTTAAACTGATTAAATTCATTTTTATTAATTATATTTTGAGTCTTTGGATCATTTATTATATCCTGTACTTCTTTTTTGTTCATAAGATTATTAACATTATTATCATCAAAACTCTTAAATATATTATTAGACATACAATACCCCTTTCATAATAATTTATAATTAATTCTATGAGTATTATATTTATATATTACAGATATGTTCATAGTTTATTAAAATTAAACAAATTAAATATAATGAACATTTTTGGTAGTTGAACATAAAATATATAAATATTGTATTTGTGTGCAAAAGAAGGTGATATTATTCCAATCCATTTGTTATTGTATTTAATTGGTGCTAGATACATATTTGGTAATAAAAATTTTGGTAATGCAACTCATATGCTATCCAATGTTGCTGGCAGCATAGTTTCTAATCCATACAAGATTGAGAGTACTCTTAATGTGGTTAGAATGCTTGCTCCTCTTACATCTGCTAAAACAGTTAGTAAAATCAATGTTTTTTTGCCAATAATTGAAAAGTTCAGTAGTATTCTTGGTATGTATAGTTTCCTTAACAAAGCACAGAACTATGCTCCAATACAATCGCTTAGTGATAAACCACCTCTAGAAAAAATTAGCGCATTAATTTCTAATGGGAATATACCAATTGGTAAAGTACTCGCTCAACCACTTATAGCTAAAAATATGGATAAAATTGTTGGTCAAGTGGTGCAAGGACTAGTAGCAAATAGTTTAAAGGATGGCAATATGGAACAGATGATTTCAAGTTTAATGAGCGAAATGTCATCAAATAGTAATTCTAAGAATATGAGTACTCAAGAAACTGCTGCAGCCAATAAGGATAATTCTGAAAATGGTAATTCACAACTAGATATAGGTAAATTGATAGAAATGTTTGGACCTTTATTAAATAATTCTTCAAATCAAAAAACAAATAGTTTTTAAAAGCTATTTGTTTTTTATTATTTGACGATTTTACTTAAAAACGTTATTATATATACAACACAAAAATTATACAAATAAAAAAGGTGATTAAGATGATAATTTTATCTTGCAATAACATTTCTAAAGCATATGTCGTAGATAATATAATAGAAAATATTTCATTTACTATAAATGATGACGAGAGAGTTGGATTAATAGGAATTAATGGTGCTGGTAAAACAACACTATTCAATATATTAACAAAAGAATTAGAGTATGATTCTGGAGATATAATAATACCTAAAAACAAGAAAATAGCTTATTTAAAGCAAAACACTAAAATT
Source organism: Sedimentibacter sp. zth1 (assembly GCF_017352195.1). Classification (NCBI taxonomy): domain Bacteria; kingdom Bacillati; phylum Bacillota; class Tissierellia; genus Sedimentibacter; species Sedimentibacter sp. zth1. The sequence goes on from NZ_CP071445.1 coordinate 1,263,014, forward strand.
GAAAGTAAAAAAACTATTTACCAGGAAATGCTTACAATGTTTGATGATATCATAAATATGGAAAGCAAATTAAGAGATTTAGAAAATGAGATTAGTAAATTCACTACTCATGATCATACTGGAGAACTTGATAAGCTAATGGATACATATTCAAAGTTAAATGAAGAGTTTGATCATCTCAATGGTTATGGATACGAATCTCAAATACGAGGCGTTCTAAACGGTTTGAGCTTCAGCGAAGAAGATTTTGAAAAGCCAATAAATATTTTAAGCGGTGGTCAAAAAACCAGAGTAATGCTTGCAAAACTTTTGTTGGAAAAAGCTGATATTTTGCTGCTAGATGAACCCACTAATCACTTAGATATAACAGCAATTTCATGGCTTGAAAAATATTTAAGGGATTTTAAAGGTGCTGTAATAATTATTTCGCATGATAGATATTTTCTTGATAACACTGTTAACAGAATTCTTTTGCTTGAGAATAAAAACATTAAATCATATAATGGTACTTACTCACAATTCATGCAAAAAAGAAAATTGGAATTAGAGCAACAAATAAGAAAGTTTGAGAATTTTGAAAAGGAAGTTCAAAAACAAGAAGAAATGATTAATAGACTTCATGCCTATGGAAGTAAACGTAATATAAGACAAGCCTTTAGTAGGCAAAAGGCTCTTGACAAAATGAAAAAAGTTGAAAAGCCTATATTGGATAGTAGAAAAGTTAATTTAAGATTTACTCCTAAGTTAAGGAGTGGTATTGATGTCTTAAAAGTTGAAAATCTATCTAAAAGCTACAATAACAAAAATATTTTTGATGATATTAGTTTTAATGTTTATAGAGGTGAAAAGGTTGGTATTATAGGTCCAAATGGTATAGGTAAATCAACAATATTAAAAATAATAGCTCAAAAAATTAATGAATTTTTAGGCATAGTAACTCCAGGCCATTTTGTCAATATAGGATATTATGATCAAGAACAAACACACTTAGACAATGAAAGCACTATAATTGATGAAATTTGGGATGATAATCCTAAATTCAATTATTATGATGTTAGGTCACTTTTAGCGCAATTTTTATTTACTGGCGATGATTTATATAAAATCATTGCGGATTTGAGTGGTGGAGAAAAAGGAAGGTTATCGCTTTTAAAATTGATGCTTTCAGAAGCAAACTTTTTGTTAATGGACGAACCGACAAATCACTTAGATATTGACTCTAAAGAAATACTTGAAGATGCACTAATAAATTACGATGGAACCATCCTAGTTGTATCACATGATAGATATTTTCTAAACAAGGTAACTACAAAAATCATTGATATGTCAACTGAAGGCATATTCGAATATCTTGGAAATTATAATTATTATATAGAAAAAAAAGCTGAACTTGAACAAACAGACGAAGAAATAGTTATACAAAAAACGAAGACACAAATAAATGCTGAAAGAAAGAAAGAGAAAGAACTAAATGCAGTAAAGAAAAAAAAAGATAAAGAAATTAAAGATTTAGAAATATCTATTGAAAAACATGAAAATGATATCGCTGAGATAGAGACGCAACTCTGTGATACTGAAATCTATGAGGATACAGCTTTAGTTTTGGAAATTAATAATAAGCTTAAAAACCTCAATACAAAATTAGAGGAGCTTTATGATACTTGGTCAACTCTAAATGAATGAAAAAGTTGCTCAGTAAAAAATTATCCACCGGTTGTTTACAACATGTGGATAATTTTTTCTGTATTTTTACAACTTATCCTCTTTTATTAACACATGTGGATAAATTATTAACATTCTTTTGTATTTATATATTAAATGTCCAAATTTGGGTCTGCATTTAAATCATACCCAACAAATTCTTTGTTCAAAAATTTAAAATATGCACAGCTACCTATCATTGCAGCGTTATCTGTACACAGGATAGGCGATGGTCTGTAAAATTTTATATTATTTTTATCGCATTCATTCTTCAAAACTTCCCTAAGTCTAGAGTTTGATGCAACTCCACCTGCTAATGCCACCTGTTTACAATTTTTAATTTTTGCTGCTTTTATTGCTTTATTTACTAACACATCAACAACAGCTTCTTGAAAAGATGCAGCGACGTCAGCAAATACAATTTCTTCACCTTTTTGCTTTGATCGATTTACGTAGTTTAGTACAGAAGATTTTAATCCGCTAAAGCTAAAATCCAAAGTATCATCCTTAAGCATAACTCTAGGAAAATGTATAGCATCTTTATTTCCCGATTTAGCTAGTTTATCTACCTTTGGTCCTCCTGGATAGCCTAAATTCAAACACCTAGCTATTTTGTCATAAGCCTCGCCAGCAGCATCATCCCTAGTTCTTCCCATAACTTCATATTTATTATAACTTTCTACATAAACTAAATGAGTATGTCCACCTGATACAACCAAGCACATATATGGAGGTTCTAAGGTTTTGTCTTCTATATAGTTAGCGCTAATATGACCTTCTATATGGTTTACACCAATCAATGGTTTTTCCCAAGCATATGCTAAAGCCTTTGCTGTATTTATACCAACAAGCAAAGCACCAACAAGACCCGGACCATATGTCACTGCTACAGCATCTATATCTTCAATTCCAACGTTAGCTTCATCTAAAGCATCCTTAATAACAGTATCTATATTTTCAATATGTTTTCTAGAAGCTACCTCTGGTACAACACCACCATATTTTTTATGAATATCGATTTGTGTTGATATAACGTTAGAAAAAACCTCTCTACCATTTCGTACAACTGCTGCTGCAGTTTCATCACAAGATGATTCTATTGCAAGTATGTTTATATTCTTATTTTCCATTTCTATTCTCCAAATAAATATTCGTCAAGAGTTAATTCACTTTCATAAACCTTTTTGGCAAGTTCCTTACCTATATATCTTATATGCCAAGGTTCATACATATATCCTGTTATACTTTCTTTACCTTTAGGGTATCTTACTATAAAACCATATTTATATGAATTTTCATTAATCCATTTGCCTTCATCAGTATCACCAAAATCTTCAGTTAACTGTAAATTAACAGTTTCACTAGTTATATCCATAGCAAGCCCGGTTTGATGCTCACTTTGACCTGGTTTTGCACTAAATGTATCAGCGGCTTCTTGTCCATGGTTAGTAACATATCCATTATATAATGATACTTGTGTATTATACGACCTATATCCTGACCTAGCATAAAGCTGTATATCTAATTCCTCTTTTGCCTTTTCAAAAAGATCTGTTAACGCATCAGCTGCCTCTTTTTTTAACTGATTAACCTCAGGATTTGCTAAACATGTTGGTACATCAGTTAGGGTAACCAAATCTTCAGGTACATATTTTTCATCTAAATTACGCTGTTTATTTACTACAACTTCAATTGATTCAACATTGGTAACCACATTATTTTCATCTAAGAATGTTTCAACTACAGCTTCATCATCTTTACTATCATTACTACCTACAACTTCGTTCTCATTATCGTCTTTATTATCATTACTTCCTACATTTACATTATTTGTATCTCGATCGCTGTCCTTAATAACTATATTGTTATCTTTTGTACCCCTATCTCCACATGCATTTATAAAAACTAAAACTAATATTAAGCATACTAATAAAAATATTTTCATTTTCGAAATCTTATACATTTAACTAGCCTCATTTCCTAATTCTTTCCACATAATAATAGCATCTTCTGTAGGATTAGAATAATATTTTGGTCTTTTTCCACAATTTTCAAATCCAAGCTTAGTATATAAATTTAAAGCAACTAAATTTGATTCTCTTACCTCCAGAGTAAGCCTATTTATATTATTTTCAATTGACATTTCGATCATATCCTTCATAAGTAGCTTTGATATACCATGGCCTCTAAACGTACTTAAAATCGCTACATTTGTTATATGACCTTCATCATATATTTTCCATAACCCTGCATATCCTATAACATGTTCTTCGTATACTACACACAAGTACAAAGCCATAGGATTTGACAGTTCTTTTGTAAATGCTTCCCTTGACCAAGGAGTAGAAAAGGAATTGTTTTCAACCTTAACAATATCGTCAATATCTCCCTGTTCCATAGGTCTAATAATAATTTTCATTATCCTTTGCACATTCTTTCTGCTTGTGATGGTCTTAAATACTCAGGTGCAAACTCAAAACTTTTTATAACCTTATCATCTAAAATCATTTGATATGCAACATAACAAATTGATGATGCTTTCAAAATATTAAATCTTTGCGGTGCAAATTTAATTGGCACCTTAACATTTTGACTTAATATATCCTTATATACTACACTACCGTCTCCATTAACAACAACTCCACTTCCCAATGAATTGATAACATCAATCAAGTCCTCAATATCCGTTGGAAATTGTTCCTTAATTGTACATAGCTTATCGCCATCCCACTTGTATATACCAGCGTATGTCCTATTTCCTTTTGCATCAATAATTGACACAATATAGTTATTATAATCCAATACATTGCATGCTAAAGATTTCATAGTTGGAACTGCAACTATTGGCAAATTTTTAGCTAATGCAATCCCCTTAGCTATTGATGCACCAATTCTTAAGCCAGTATATGAACCAGGGCCTTTTGAAATTGCAACATATTGTATATCATCAAGCTGTATTGAATTATCCTCTAGAGATTGTACAATCAACGGCATCAATTTTTCAGAATGTGTTTTATTAAAACTTTGTGAATACTCACACAATAATATATCATTTTCTGCAACTGCACAAGAAGCAGTTATACTAGCAGATTCTATTCCAAGTATTTTCATAATTTTCTAATCCTTTTTTTAATGTTTCAAACTGTAATCCTTCACCTACAATATCAAACTCTCTAATATCTTTTTCATAATCAATATTAATTGTAATTGTTATTGCATGTTTTGGTATTAAGTTAAATATATTACTTGCCCACTCAATAATACATACCCCATTAGAGTAAATATATTCGTCATATCCCAAGTCGTACATATCATCTTCAGATTCCAATCTATATGCATCCATATGATATAATTTCAATCTTCCATTATACTCTTTAATGATAGTAAATGTTGGACTTGTTACATAATCATTTATATTAAGAGCTTTTGCAATAGATTGAGTTAGTGTTGTTTTGCCAGCACCTAAATCACCCTCTAAACATATTACAGTTCCACCTATAAGGTTTTCACCTATTATTTGTCCAATTTTATCTGTGTCCTGTAATTTTCTTGATATTATCTTCATAGTTACCTCAAACATGCTATTTTAATAAAATGTCGTCTATTTCATTGACATTTCCTGCACCCATAGTAATAATTATATCACCATGTTTTGCAAATTTCAATGCAAGTGCGGCTACATCATCAAAATTCTTCTCATAAAATGCATTTTTATTATATTCTTTTATTCTTTCTACTAAGTCTCTAGAATGAACTAAGCCTGTATCTTTTTCTCTTGCTGCATAAATATCTGTTATAATTACGTAATCAGTTAAAGCAAATACTTTTGCAAAATCCTCAAATAATGCTTTAGTTCTTGTATAAGTATGCGGTTGGAAAATTGTTATAACTTTCCCATTGGTACATTTCTTGGCAGAAGTCAAAGTTGCTCTAATTGCTTCTGGATGATGAGCATACTCATCAATTATTGCTACTCCATCTTTATGTCCCTTTAGCTCATATCTTCTTTTAGTTCCCCTAAAATCTTTCAAACCTTTTTTTATTGTATAAATATCTATTCCTAAATCTAAAGCTATTGCAATTGCAGAAAGAGAATTAAGTATGTTATGTTCACCAAATACACTTAGCTCAATTTCACATAGATCTTTGTTATCATATACTACAGTAAATTTAGGATATGGCAAGTAGCTAATATTATCAGCATGAATATCCGATTTCTTACTTAAACCGAATGTTTTTACTCTGCATTTCATATTTTTAAATAAGTCTTTATTTTTTTCATTAACTACAATCAACCCATCTGTTGGCAATTTATGACCAAACTCTACAAAAGCAGATTCAATATCTTTTATATCTTTGTAATAATCAAGATGGTCCTCATCAATGTTTAGAATTATTTCCATCGTTGGATTGAAATTTAAAAAGTTTCTTTTATATTCGCAAGCTTCTGTTAATAATAAATTTTTTTGACCTATTCTAATGTTTCCGTCAATAACACTAAGTTCTCCACCCAAAAATATTGTAGGATCCAAATCAGTATTAACAAAAATTTGTGAAAGCATACCAGTTGTTGTAGTTTTACCATGCGTTCCTGAAACACCAATAGAATTCTTATGCTCTTTCATTATTCTACCCAAGAATTCAGCTCTATTCATCATTTTAATTCTAAGTATTTTTGCTTTAACATATTCAGGGTTATCTTCTGATATTGCAGATGTGTATACAATTAAGTCAATATCATGTGTTATGTTATTTTCATTTTCACCAATATATATTTTTGCACCATTTTCTTTTAGTTTTTCTATTATGTTTGAATTCTTTCTGTCCGAACCGGAGACTTGTATGTCATTTTGCAGCATAAATTCTGCTAAACCACTCATACTTATTCCACCAATTCCAATAAAATATATATGTTTTATACCTTTATTCATAAAATATCTCCTATAAATCAATAATATTAATATAGTCTATGCTTACAAACCACAATGTTTCTATTGATTATCTTAGGTGTTATTATATAATTATTTTATTATTTTGTAAACATCTAAATTCAAACTACCTTTTAGCTTGACAATATCTCAAATTAATATGGCTATCTGAAGACAATTCTAAAATTTTTAGGTTTATAACAAAAGCCTATTCAACTCATTTAGTTAAACAGGCTAAGTAATTTATTGAATTTATATAATACTAAATTATTCAGCTAAGTAATTTTCAAAATTTTCGCTATACTTAATTTCACCATCATTTAGTATCCACAATGCTTCTACATTTTCCAATTCACTTATAAACTTCATACTATCTTCTAAAGGCATGTTATAAGCAGCTGTTGAATATGCATCTGCAAGTCCAGAATCATCACAAAGAATTGATACAGATTTATAATAATTAGATGGCATCAATGTATCTTTGTTAATGATATGATGATACTTAATTCCACCCGCCACATAGTATCTTTGATAATTTCCACTCGAAACTAATGACTTGTTTTCTAATGAAACTAATTTAATATTTTTCTGTTCGCTACTCATATCGGGATTTTGTATACCTATCTTCCATGGCTCATTATCTGCCTTTATTCCAATAGTACAAATATTTCCACCTACACTAAGTGCTCCTGAAACAAATCCTTTTTTATATACATCATCAGCCACCCTTTGAGTTGCAAAACCTTTTGCAATTGCTCCAACATCAATTTGCATTTTGCTATCTTTTAAATAAACAGTTGAATTTAATTCATCAATTATTAAGTTATTTATATCAACATGTTTTGAAGCTTCCTTCAAGACATCTATATCTGGAATTTTAGCACTTTCTGGATTGTTAATACCATCTTCACGAAAATCATGCCATATAGAAAGAACACTACCAAAAACAATATTTACATTTCCATCTGTATCATTGTATAAATTCTTTCCTAAAACAAGTAAATCAATTATTTTTTTATCTACTTTAACAGGTTCAATACCCGCCTTTTTATTTATTGTCTTAATATTATTAATACCTTCATAATCATTGTAAATATCATATAATTTATGATATATTTCCAATTCATCATGAATAAACTGTGAGTATTCTTTAAATTCATTTTCATCGCGTGCGTATCCTATTATTGTTGTTACTGTATCAAATAAATTTAAAAATTCTGCCTGGTATCTACTGATTTTGCTGTTATTACATCCTGTAAATAAGGTAAGTAATATTAATACTATTAAGCTCTTAATTAGTATATTTCTCAATATATAACCCCTTTACCATACTAGATAAAACGAGTACAGTTATTTCTGCACTCGTTATTTTTAAAAATTGTTTAATTTATTTTGCTGTTTCAATAGCTTTTACTATTGTATTAATCATTGTATTTACTTTCATTGTACAAGAAGATGTTAAATCTGCATCTGTAGCAACATTTTCTTCTAAAGCAATGTTTTGAACATCACTTTGAGTTTTTCCTATTACATATTTTGAAAAAGCATCAGCTTGTTCGAACCATTCTTTACCTATAGCAGATACTTTACCCATACCATAATCTGCTCCTAATTCAACTTTTGATTTAACTTGAGAATTTAAATCAGCTGTAATTTTTCCTGTAGCATCAAAAGTTACAGTTCCTTGAGAAGCATCTATTACACAGCTTGAAATTTTTCCATCAGCGTCTGTAGTAATTACAGAGTATGTAGAGTAAGCTTGAGCTTGTCCATCAGTGTCTGTTTCAGCATCTCTTGATTTATTCATAGTAGTTACTACTGATAATCCTAATTTATCTGAAGATTCAGCTCCTAATTCTTGAGCATTAGCAACAGCTTTTTCGATAGCATTTACATAACTATTAATTTTAACTGTAACTGATGAAGTTAAATCAGCATCAGTAGGAACACCTTGTTCGTCAACAGATATAGCTTTGATTTCTTCTACTGTTTTTCCAACAACAAAATCTGCTAAAGCTTGAGCTTGTTCATTCCATTCTTTACCTATAGCAGATACTTTACCCATACCATAATCTGCTCCTAATTCTAACTTAGTTTTGAATGTCGTAGCTAAATCAGTTACAACTTTTCCCTCGTTAGAAAATTCCATTTTTGATTGAACTGTATCTATAACACATTTAACTATTTTACCATTTGAATCTACAGTAACAGCTGCAACAACTGAATCTGCTTGTGCCATTCCATCTGTATCTTCTTCTGGTTCTCTAGATTTATCCAAAGTTGTTATAATACCTAAACCAGTTTTTACGCTTTCAACGTTTGAATCGTTGTTTGCACTTGTATCTTTTGCATCATTTTCCAAACCACACCCAACTAGCATTGTTAAAACAAATAACAAGCTTAATGCTAATGCAATTTTCTTCTTCATAATTTCCTCCAAGAATAATTTTTTTTATTTAAAACCCAACCCATTTAAGAAAGGCAAAATAAACTTTAATAATGTCGATGTTACAATTCCAGCTAATACTCCTGAAATTAATAACACTGGTAAATAGAACAATAAGTTCATACCCACATATATTATAGAAATTGCTATGTATTGTCCTATATTATGAAATACAGCACCAAAAATGCTCAAAATCAAATAGGATATTTTATCTTTGAATATACTAATTAGCAATATCATAACTAAAACAGACATCAAACCTCCACAAAGGCTTAACATTCCAGCAACTACCCCTCTAGTCATAACACCAAACAAGGCTTTTAAAACAACTAAAATAATCGCAGTAGACTTGTTTATAAAAAACAGTGTATACATAACCACAATGTTTGCTAAACCAAATTTAATGCCAGGTACAGGTATAGGCAAAGGTGGAAGCATGTTTTCAACTACTGAAAGTATCAAGGCAATTGCAAATAATAAAGCTGTTATAACTAATTTTTTTGTACTATTAGGCTTTAAACCTAACAATCCTGTATTTTTTTGTTTCATAAACTTTACCTCTTATTATCTAGCAATCATATCTAAGTCATCTTTACTACGAGAATGCTTAGGTACAATTTTAAGTATAATTTTATTTGGTAAGCAAGCTGCACTTTCCCCAACACGTCTTAATTTACCTGAACGTATACAGACTTTATCAGGACAATCCGATTCTTCAAAACAAATTGAACCATCCTTAAACAAATGAAATACTACATGATTATTTTGAGGTATACTAAATGTCTTATCAATTTTTTTATCTAAATCTACAGTCATTACCAAATCCTGATTGTAATATATTTCTGCTATTGGTAATTTGGTTTGTGAAAAATTTAACCGCATAATATAAATTAAAAGTGCCATCATTAGAACAGCAAAAATTATGACAATATCTCTTTTATTTACTAATTTCATAAAATAAAAATTCCCTTCTTGTTATCCAACAAGCATATACAGTATAAAACTTAAGTTTTCATTTGTATGTAACAAATATCACATACAGATTAATCAAAAAATTTTTTGAGCCTAATTTTATCTATAATTTCTATCTTTCCTCTACTTAATTGAACAATTTTCCTTAATTGTAACTGCTTTAAAATTCGACTAACTACTTCTCTAACTGAGCCTATGTCCTTAGCTAATTTTTCATGAGTTATAATAACACAATTATTTAAATTCAAACTACTATATCGCAATAGTGCTGAAACTAATCTTTGTTCTACTGTCATAAAAGCATAGTTAGAAAATATACTAACTACATCTACTAACCTAGATGAAATTATGTCATAAGTAAATTTATTTACATAATCATTACGCTCATTTATTTCTTTATATATTGATATTGGTATAACATAAACAGTAGAATCCTTTTCTGCTTCTATATTAATGTTTACGTCTAACTGTTTTATCATGCAAATAATACTGAATACGCATATTTCATTATTAGTAATCCTAAATAATGTAATTTCTTGTCCTTTATCGGAGTTTATAAAAGCCCTAATCATACCAGTTTTGACTATGTTTAATCCTTCGCACTTAACATCAACGTTATTTTCAATATTATTTTCACTGATTTTTTTTTGCTTTATATTTTGCATTACTAACTGTTTATCATCCTCCGCTAATTGTGCCCAAAACGGTAGACAATTTGATAAAAATTTCTCCATAAAGCTCACCTCATATTTTTAGTCAATAATAATTTATGATGTTTTGAATAAATAATACACATTTTAAAATATTCTTTATTAAAATAATAAACATTAATTATTAGCAAAAAAGTTACCTATTTATAAGTATATTATAATTAGGTAACTTTAAATTAGCGCTTATAATTTTCATATAAATTATTGTAGCTAATTACTTATTTGATAAATATTCATGTATTCCTTTAGCGCCTTTTTTACCTGCTTCCATAGCTAGAATAACTGTTGCAGCACCTGATACAGCATCTCCACCAGCGAAAACAGCTTTTTTAGTTGTTTCTCCATATTCATTTGCAATTATGCATTTACGCTTGTTCAAATCTAAACCTTTAGTAGTTGAAGATATTAATGGGTTTGGAGAAGTTCCAAGAGCCATTATTACTGTATCAACCTCTAAAATAAATTCAGAATCTTTTATTTCAATAGGTTTTCTTCTTCCTGATGCATCTGCCTCGCCAAGTTCCATTTTCACACATCTTAATCCACTTACCCAACCATTTTCATTAGATAAAATTTCTTTTGGATTTGTTAATATGTCTAAAATGATACCTTCTTCTTTAGCATGATGAACTTCTTCAGCTCTTGCTGGTAATTCTTTTTCACTTCTTCTATATACGATGTGAACCTCAGCACCAAGTCTTTTTGCAGTTCTTGCAGCATCCATAGCAACATTTCCGCCACCTACAACTGCTACTATTTTACCAGCAATAATTGGTGTATCATAATCTTCTTTATAAGCTTTCATTAAATTACTTCTTGTTAAATATTCGTTTGCTGAAAATACACCATTTGCTAATTCCCCTGGTATTCCCATAAATTTAGGAAGTCCTGCACCTGATCCTATAAATATAGCCTCATAACCTTCTTCTTCAAATAATTGATCTATTGTTACTGATTTACCTATAATAACATTAGTCTCTATCTTAACACCTAATTTTTTAACATTTTCTATCTCAGCATGTACTACTTTTTCTTTTGGTAAACGGAATTCTGGAATACCATATACTAAAACTCCACCTGGTTCATGTAAAGCTTCAAATATAGTAACTTCATAACCCATTTTTGCTAAGTCTCCAGCACATGTTAATCCAGCTGGTCCAGCACCTATAACTGCAACTTTTTTACCATTAGTAGTTTCAGGTTTTTCAGGAACGAAACCATGTTCTCTAGACCAGTCAGCAACAAATCTTTCTAATTTGCCTATTGAAACTGGTTCTCCTTTAATTCCTCTAATACATTTACCTTCACATTGTGATTCTTGAGGACATACACGTCCACAAACTGCTGGCAATGCAGATGATTTAGCAATAATTCTTGCTGCTTCTTCAATATTTCCAACTTTTACTTGTTGTATAAATCCTGGAATATCTATAGAAACTGGACATCCTTTAACACATTGTGCATTTTTACAGTTCAAGCATCTACCTGCTTCTTCCATAGCTTCTTCTAAGTTATATCCTAAACAAACCTCTTCAAAGTTAGTAGCTCTAACTTTTGGATCTTGTTCTCTTACAGGAACTCTTTTTAAAGCATCCATTATTCGTCACCTCCACAACCACAACCACCATGGTGGTGAGTAGCTCCTTCACGCTCTTTTAATAAAGCTCTTCCTTCTTGTGTTCTGTACATTGATTGTCTTTTCATTGCTGCATCAAAATCAACTAAATGTCCGTCAAATTCTGGTCCATCAACACATGCAAATTTAATTTCATCACCTATTTGTAAACGACATGCTCCGCACATTCCAGTTCCGTCAACCATGATAGGATTCATACTTACTATTGTTTTTATACCTAATTTCTTAGTAGTCATGCAAACGAATTTCATCATAATCATTGGGCCTATTGCAACAACTACATCATAATGGTTTCCTTCGTTAACTAAATCTTCAATTACTTTTGTAACTAAACCTTTTCTACCATATGAACCATCATCAGTTGTAATATATAAATTGCCTGCTACAGCTTTCATTTCATCTTCAAGAATTAATATATCTTTAGATTTAGCACCAACTATTACATCTGCTTTCATTCCTTTTTCATGGAACCATTTTACTTGTGGGTATACAGGAGCTGTACCAACCCCACCAGCTACAAATAATACTTTTTTATTTTTTAATTCTTCAATATCTTCACTTATAAATTCAGATGGAACTCCTAAAGGACCTACAAAATCTCTAAAGTAGTCTCCCGTTTGTAATTTAGACATTCTTTCAGTAGATGCACCAATAATTTGGAAAACTATTGTTACAGTACCTTCTTCACGATTATAATCACATATAGTTAAAGGTATTCTTTCACCTTTCTCGTCAATTTTAGCAACTAAGAATTGACCTGGGTTACATGATTTAGCTATGTGTGGAGCTTCAACTTCCATTTGAAATATAATATCAGATAGTTGTTTAGCCTTTTTTATCTTAAACATATTTCTTACCTCCGTATAAATATACACTAAGTATAACTTGATTTTTTATTATAATAAACAGCGGTTTCATTATAGCACTTAAAACATTTGTATTCAAGTAGTTATATTTTTTTTATTAAAAAAGTTGCGAAGCTACTCATCTAGGGGTGACATATGTCACCCTTAGGCATAAAAATGCCTATATCATAAGCATTTTTATTGAGTACCTCCCTTAGTCCCGTCCCTTGCAAACCTCGTTTTTATATACTAGGCGTAGAACTTTCCTAGTATATAAAAAAGGTAGATTCTAAATCTACCTTCATTTTTTAAATATTTTTAAAATTAGCTTGCCTTTTTTCCAAGAAAGCTGTCATTCCTTCTATTCTATCATCTGTTGCAAAACATGTAGCAAACGCCTCTGCTTCATAATTTACACCAGTATTTATATCTACATTTGAGCCATTGTCTATTGATTTTTTAGCCATCTTTATTGCTACAGGTGCTTTCCCAATTATTTTGTTTGCTATATTTTCACATTCCTCTATAAGTTTTTCCGGTTCTACTATTTTTTGTACTAATCCCATCCTATATGCTTCTTCAGCATTTATAATATCAGCTGTATAGATTAGATACTTAGCATTTCCTTTTCCAATTAGTCTAGAAAGCCTTTGTGTTCCTCCAAATCCTGGAATTATTCCAAGACCTACTTCAGGTTGTCCAAATTTAGCTTTAACAGATGCAATTCTAATATCAGCAGACATTGCAAGCTCACATCCACCACCGAGTGCGAACCCGTTTACTGCTGCAATAATAGGCTTATCAAAATTTTCTAACACATTCATAACGCTTTGTCCGTAAACAATAAATTCTCTACCGTCTAGCATATCTTGTTCTTTCATTTGTGCTATATCAGCTCCAGCTACAAAAGATCTTCCCTCACCTGTAAGAATAACTACTTTAATATCATCATCTTTACGTATTTCATTAAATGCTCCCATAATATCACTCAAAACTTTTTGATTTAGTGCATTTAAAGCCTCTGGCCTATTTATAATCACATACCCTATATTGTTTTTTTTCTCAAGTTTTACAAAATTATAATTTGACATATCAAATCCACCTTTCATATAGTTACTATATTTTATTAATTACATTATAACACAATTCACCATAATCTGATTAATTTTTTTTAATTCTAACAGAAACTTCACCTGATAAAACCTTGTCTATACTTCCATTTTCATATTTAACAACAAGTTCACCTCTTTCATTTATATCTATTGCTTTTGCTGATGTGACTTCACCATTTTTTATTATATTTATGTCTTTATTAAGTACATATGAATTATCCTTGCAGATATTTAGTGCAGTTGAAAACTTTTTGTCAACAAAATCATTATATAAAATCTCAAAGTTATTAAATATTTTAGCTACTAATTCATTTCTTTTTATATATTTTTTCGATTCAATTTTGATTGATGTTGCAATATCACTTATTTCAGATGAAAAATCATCTAAATCATTATTTACATTTATTCCAATACCTACAACGATATAATTGATAATATTAATTTCAGAATTCATTTCTGTCAAAATTCCACAAACTTTTTTATCATTAATTATGATATCGTTAGGCCATTTAATTTTCGACTCTACTCCAATATCTCTAAATGCCATATTCACTGCTGCTGCAGCAACTTGAGTTACTTTTGATACTTCAAATATATCGAGTTCTGGTCTCAAAATCAAGCTCATCCAAATACCTTTACTATTTTGAGAAATCCATTGTCTACCTAGTCTTCCTCTTCCATTAAGTTGCTTTTCAGTTATTATAGCATGACCTTCACCAACCAATGTATCTGCTATACTTTTTGCATATGTATTAGTAGAATCTAAATTATCAAAATGTATTATATTCCTACCTATAAATTTAGTAGTTAAATGCTCTTTAATTTCTTCGTATGTTAAAATGTCAGGACAACCTATAAGCCTATATCCTTTTTTTGATACTGACTCTATCTTATAACCTGATTCTTTCAAAGCATTGATGTGTTTCCATATTGCAGCTCTTGTAACACCTAAGTGCTTGCTTATTTCTTCACCGGAAACAAATTCATTATTGCTATTTTTTAATAAATCTATTATTTTGTCTTTCATTTTATTCCTCCGAACAAAATCTTATCAAAGCTTATAATAACATAATAAATTATTTTGTACAACATTAGTAATTAAATACAAAATAATAGACAGTAAAATTAAAACAATTTAGCAAAAAGGCTAAATTGTTTTAATTTTCATGCAATAACTCAAAATATTTTTTTCCATTTACACATAATGGACAAATGTTTGGAGCTTCACATCCTACATAAACATATCCGCATCTATTACAAGCCCATTTCTTAACATCTTTTTTTCTAAGATAAGTATTATTTTGTATCATGTTTACTTTACTAGAACACCTTTTAGCATGTTCTTCAGCAACATTTGAAATATTATATAGCATTATAGCAACTTCCAAATAGTTTTCATCATAAGCTGTTTTTATATATTCAGGATAAATACTCATTGCATTAACCGCCTCATCTCTAGCGGTGGTTTGTAAATTTGTTAAAGTATCCGCACAATATATAGGCATTTGAGTCAATGAACATATTTCGTCTGCATTATATCCATTGCATAACAAAAATCTTGCTATAATTCTTGCATGTTCATTGCAATTTTTAGCCATTTTTTTATACATATTGCTTATTTCTAAATATTCTTCTTCAGTTGCAATAGCAGCATAATTTGAATATTTTTGTTGGCAATGTGTTCTTCTTCTAAATTCATTTATCAAATTTTCTGCTGTTACAGAATTCATTAAAGATTTCATTTTATCCCCCCAAATAAAAAATATCCCTATTAATCTAGGAATATTTCATTATATGTTAATATTAGTTATTAGTTAATTTTAAATTTAATAATTTATCTATTGATTTATGCAATTCTTCTAACGTTCCTTCATTTTGTATAACTATATCTGCTAAATTTTTTTTCATATCAATTGGTATTTGCATGTCTAGAATTTTAAGTGTTTGATTTATATTTTTATGCTCTAAATTAGCTCTATTTACAAGTCTTTTTCTTTGAGTATCTTCGCTTACATAAACTAACCATATTTCATCATACATTAGCCCGAGTTTGATTAAAGTTTCTTTTTCTTCAAACATAAGTGGTATATCAAGAAATATAGTATCCTCATTCGAATTATTAATACCATAAATCAATTCATTTACAACGTATTTATGAACTATACTATTTAATTTTATCATACTTGCATTATCATTCAATGCTATTTTACCAAGTATTTGCCTATCTATAAAATTATTTTTATCTAAAATAGCATGTCCGAATTCAATTATTAAAGAATGATATAATTCACCCTTTAATAAATATCCATCATGAACAATTTTATCACTATCTAATAAAGTAAAACCTAATTTTGTTATATATGAGCTTACTGCACTTTTACCTGTTGCTATACCACCAGTTATAACAATAACATATGGTCTTTTATTTTGATTCATACCAATTATCTCCAACATTAATATCAACCTCTAATTTCACTTTGAAATCTGTTACTACATTTTCCATTTCATGTTTTAGCATATCTACAACTATTTCTACTTCATTAGTGGCTGCCTCAATAATCAGCTCATCGTGTACTTGCAACAATAATTTAGATTTCAAATTACTATCTCTTAGTTTTTTATATACATTAACCATTGCAATTTTTATAATATCCGCAGCTGTACCTTGAACTGGTGTATTTAACGCAATTCTTTCTCCAAAAGAACGTATATGGAAATTTCTTGAGCTTAACTCAGGTATATTTCTTCTTCTACCAAAATATGTTTCAACATATAAATCCTTTTTACTTTGTTCAACTGTATTTCTCATATACGCATCTATATTGCTATAATATCCTAAATAATTTTCAATATATTCTTTTGCTTCTTTTCTAGGAATGTTTAAATCTCTACTCAGCCCATAGTCACTTATGCCATAAATTATTCCGAAATTTACAGCTTTTGCACGACTTCTCATAGTGCTTGTTACATCCTCAATGCACACTTTAAAAACTTCCGAAGCTGTTTTTGAATGTATATCCTCGTTCTGCTTAAATGCATCCACAAGTTTCTCTTCATTTGATAATTCTGCTAATACCCTTAATTCAATTTGTGAATAATCAGCATCAACAAGTGTATATCCGTCTTCGGCAATAAAAGCTTTTCTTATTTCTTTTCCATCATCAGTTCTTGTAGGAATATTCTGAAGGTTAGGATCTGTGCTACTAATTCTTCCAGTTGTAGTTATTGTTTGATTTAATATAGAATGTACTCTATGTGTCTTTTTATCCACAACAGCCATTAGTCCTTCAACATAGGTAGAATTAAGCTTAGTAAGCTGTCTATATTCTATTATTTTTTCTATAATCGGATGTTTATCTTTGAGCTTATCTAAAACTTCAATATCTGTTGAATACCCCGTCTTAGTTTTTTTAACAACTTCAAGATTTAATTTTTCAAACAATATAACACCAAGCTGTTTAGGAGAATTTATATTAAACCTTTCGCCTGCCATTTCATATATTACACTTTCTAAAATTTCTAACTTTTTATTGAATTTACTTCCTAATTCATCCAATATATGAGTATCAATCTTAAATCCTGTAAATTCCATATTAGCAAGAACTTCAACCAATGGCATCTCAATATTATAGAATAAACTTGACATATTAAGCGTTTCAATTTTATCTATAATGTTTTGCTCTAAATATACAATTGATCTTATATAATTAAATATATATTTCTTTTTCTTTTCTATATCAATGTCTTCAAAACTTAATTTTGACTTTCCTGATCCAATATAATCACTCAAAACTGGAATTTCTAAATCTAAAAATTTACTTGACAGTTTATCTATACTATATGAGTTTTCTGCTGGATCAATCAAATATGCTGCTACTTGCGCATCAAAATTTATACCTTTTAACTCAATATTATTTTTTTCAAGGTATATAATATCTGATTTTAGGTTATGACCTATTTTTTTTATACTTTCATCTAATAAAATATCCTTAAGACCTTCTAAAATGCTTTCTTGATTTTGTTTGTCAATAGCAATATAATATATATTTTCATTGCATGGAGATATACCTAATGCTATTGCATTTGAAAACAAGGATCTTTCCCCATTTAATAAAAATTTTAATGAGATTTTTTTAGTTTCCGCAATTTCTTCTTTCAATTTTACAAATTTATCATCATTTATATTTTCAATAATAATTAAATCCTTAGTTTTAATATTTTGTTTTGTATTTGTTGGTTCTAAGTTGAAAATAGACATTTGAGTATCTTCAACGCTTATAGCATTTGAATTATCAATACTTACATTCTTTATTCTTTTTTTAAAGTTTTTAAATTCTAAATCATCATATAATTTCAAAAGTTTTTGCCCGTCAGCTTCTTGTAACTTATATTCATTTAAATCTATCTCTACAGGTATATCTGTAACTATTTTAGATAGTGTTTTACTCATATAAGCTTGCATTTTGTCATTTTCAAGCTTTTCTTTTAATTTACCTTTTATTTCTTCAATATGCTCATACAAGCTATCAAGATTGTGATATTCCTTAATTAGCTTTATAGCGGTTTTTTCACCAACTCCACCTACTCCTGGTATATTATCTGATTTGTCACCCATTAGTGCTTTTAAGTCTACAAACTCCTCAGGTTCTATCTCATAATCTTCGTTGATTTGTGCTCTATTCATTTCTTTAATATTTGATACACCTTTTTTTGTCAATAATACTTTTACATCATCATCAACTAGCTGCAAATAGTCCTTATCACTAGTTACCAAGAATACACTCATGCCGTTTTCTTTTGAATGTTTTGCAAGTGTTCCAGCAGCATCATCAGCTTCAAATCCTTCTATTTCAATACATTTGATATTGTGTGTATTTAAAACGCTTCTAATTAATCCAAACTGTTGAACCAATTCATCAGGAGTTTTCGCGCGCCCTGCCTTGTACTCAGTATACTGAATATGTCTAAATGTAGGCTTTTTAGGATCAAACGCAACACATATGTACTCAGGAGAATAATCATCTATTAGTTTGTATAACATATTCAAAAATCCATATACAGCATTTGTATACTGGCCTTTTTTAGTTTTTAAAGGCGGCATTGCATAAAATGCTCTAAACAATATGCTATTTCCATCAATAATCATAAATTTATTTTTCATATATTTCTCCATTCGTTTTTTATATTTATTTAAAGTTATATAGTAATTTTCAATGATATATAGTTAATTGTATCACAACGAATAATTTTTATCCATAATAAATTGTTAGTCCTATAACTACCATTTATTAATAAATTATTTTTTTAGAAAAGTTTATGGGAATAAGATTTTTAATTAATCATATGAATTTGTTTTTCATCATAAAATGTACAAAGGAGATGATTTATTGAATAAAATTGAAACTAAATTTTTTGATTTTTCAAGCGTTAAAGATATTACTTACAGCCAATTAAGTCAGCATTATACTCTGTATACCAATTATGTAAACACCATGCCTAAAATATATGATGCTATGAAAAATGAAAATTTATATAATAATTGTAACAGTAATTTTAGTGAAGTACGAAATATACAAAATTCTTTATCTTTCAATTTAGATGGTGTAAAATTACACGAATTATATTTTGGCAATCTAACTGGACTAAATACTAAACCAAATGGTAAAATATTAGAACTAATTAATTCTTATTTTAAATCATATGATAATTTTAAAAAACAATTCAAATGCATAGGAATGTCTATGAGAGGTTGGGTAGTATTATGCTATGATGCTTTTACAAATAGTATATATATTTACGGTCAAGATTCTCATAATACTCAAATCATGATGAACACCTTTCCACTAATAGTTTTAGATGTATATGAACATGCTTATATGATTGATTTTGGAATAAAAAAGAATAGATATATTGATGTTTTTTTTAATAATTTAGATTTTAATGTAATTAACAACAGGTTAAATTTACTATTTGAATAATTTTTTAACCAAGAAAATATTTTTCAGTTGTAACGCAATAAATACATCCACATATAATATACCAAACATTATAATTAAGGAGGTAAGATTATATGGGATTTTTCGGTGGCGATGGCTGTTGTGGAGGAAGTAATTTATTATTTTTCTTCTTATTATTAGTAGTTTTATTCTGTAACTGTGGAAACAATAACTGCTGTTAATCAATTTTAATAAAGTTTCTAAAGTTATAAATTACTAAACACTTTTCAATAAGACAGAGCTGTGGTTTTTACTACAGCTCTCTTTTTATATACGCGGAGTTGCGTAGCAACTTTTTTATATTTGATAATTATCTATTATAAAATTTTTGAAGGATTCCTCAATCCTAGAAAAATATCTACCACTATGGTAAACAAAATAAATTTTCCTTTTCAGTTCAACATCTTTTAATTTAATGGGAATAATAGTACCTTCTTTTATTTCTTTTTGTATTGCATTTTTTGATATTATAGCTATTCCCATATCATTCTTAACAAGAGTTTTTATTATTTCATTATCCTCAACTTTAACCTTGATTTTTAAATCATCCAAACATAAATTTCTTGAATTCAAATAATTTTCAAGTGTTCTCAAAGTTGCTGAACCATTTTCTCTAGATATAAAGTTATGTTCAAATATAAAATCTATTGGTACACTTTGATTTTTATATTGAGAGAATGATTTATTAGATGCAGCTATAACTAACTCATCATCTGCTATTGTTATAAATTTAAGCTTTCCTTTCTTAAATACAGTGCCAACAAACCCATAATTTATTAATCCACTCTCAATATTGCTAAAAACAATTTTAGAGTCAACTTTATTTATACAATAAGTTACCTTAGAATAAAATTTATTGAATTCTAAAACTATTTTATGTAAGAAACAATCTGCTGGTAATGAACTTGAATATATGTTAACTTCACCTTGTACATCACTATTTTGCTTAATTTTATCATAAATATGATTTTCAGCATTTAATGCGTTTACAGCATATTTATAAAGTTTTCTACCAGATTCAGTAGTAACCATATCTCTACCATCTTTTTTCAATAAAACAGTTTCAAATTCTTTTTCAAGAATCTGTAATTGCTTTGATACAGCTGGTTGAGTTATATATAGCTTTTCAGCTGCTTTTGATATATTTTTTAAATTCACTACTTCAATAAAAGTCTTAAGATATGATGTATTCATTTTTTCTCCTTATCAAATAGATTGAATTCCCATTCCGATAGCTTCGTGTTCAAATCCTTTTCTTGGTGACCCAATCTGTCCATATAATACTACTGAAATCCATTCACCGCTTGATTTATCACCTAATATTAGATTACCCCGAACAACAGCAAATGTCAACCCTGCTGTTCTCTGCAGCTCTCCTAAAATCACTTGTCCTCTGCAATAACCACTTAATGATTCAATAATTGCATGATATAATGAATGCTCTTCATGGTAATTTTCTCTAATTATATCTTCTCTGAGCGATGCAGTTTCAATTGCTGCTACAATTTTTTGTGAATCCATGCTTCCAACATTGCCTCTGTATATAGTATACCCATATTGCTCATATTTTTCTTTCAGTTTTTCGTAATCATCGCTAATTGTTAAAAGTATCGATATTTTACCAATACCAACTGTATCTGACATTATACACCTCAATAAAAATTTATTTCGTTTTTTATAAACTAGAAGTAGAACTTCTTTGTATATAAAAAAAAAGGAAAGATATTAACTCTTTCCTATTTTATCACTAATATGGAGATTTGTTTAGTATTTTTTCTTCATACTCTTTAACTTTATTTTCTAATTCTTTAACTTTCTTGTTTAATCTAGAAACAAAATCTTCATCCTTTATAGAAGCAAGGTTAATCTTTGTGTTTAACAAAGCTGATAAAACTGCCGTTCTTGACATCATTGCAGAAACTAATCCATCTGTCACAGCACTTTTATTTCCTTCATTAACTACTTCTTCAGCTAAAGGCATAATTTCAAAAGCATCACAAGCAATTTCATAAGGAACAGTAGCAGCTATTTTAAGACCAGCTTGCATTTTTTCAGTTCTTAATTTTTTCTCTTCATCTGTATTTTTTGGTAATTTCATCGCTATCATAACATCATTAAATGAATCACTATCTCTTTGAATATCATCTAATAATCTATCTCTTAACTCGGCAGCTTTTTTAGAAACTGCTTTCATGTCACATTCAACCTCAACATATTTTTTCTTACCAATAGTTAGGTTTGCAACCATTTCTGCAAGTGCTGCGCCTAAGGCTCCACTAACTGCAGCAATACTTCCACCACCAGGAACTGGTTCTGCAGAAGCAGTTTGTGCTGCAAAATCAACTACTTTCATATTTTTCATACTATTTTCCTCCGAAACATATTAAATTCATTAATAATTATAAAGTCAAAACTTTACCATTTTTGATTACTGTTTCTACAATATTAACTCCAACGTGATAAGGCAAAAAATTTATGGATGGATATTCTAATATTATTATATCAGCTTTTTTACCAACTTCAAGGCTCCCTATTGTGTCTTGTCTATTAACAGCTACTGCAGCATTGATTGTAAGTGCTGTTATAATTTCTTCAATTGATAATTTCATTTGTATAGCAGATACCGCTATCAATAATGGTATTGAATTTGAAAAACAGCTACCAGGATTTAAATCAGTTGCCAAAGCTACCGCACAGTTATTGTCAATCATATATCTTCCTCTTGCATATTCCTCTTTTAAAGAGAAAGCAGTGATTGCTAATAAAGTGCTTATTACACCACTTTGAGCCATAGCTTTAATTCCATCATCTGATGCCTGCAATAGATGATCAGCACTTGTTGCATGCAACTCAGCTGCAAGTTCTGCACCACCCAATTGATATATTTCATCAGCATGAATTTTAAGTTTAAAGCCCATATCTTTTGCAGCTTGTAGAAATCTTCTTGACTGTTCTATACTAAATACATTTTTTTCACAGAATATATCTGCAAACTCAGCTAGGTGCTCTTTTTTTACAATTGGCATTACATCCTTAATCAAAAAATCTAAAAATTCTTCTTCTTTGCCCTTATACTCTGGAAGCACACTATGTGGTCCTAAAAATGTAGATACTATATCAATAGGCTCACTTTCATTTAGCATCTTCATTGCTTTTAACTGTTTTATCTCTGTATCAAAATCTAATCCGTAACCACTTTTTCCTTCAACTGTAGTTACACCAAACTGCATCATTTTTTTTAGTCTTTTTCTTCCACTTTCAACTAAACTATCAAGTGTTTCTTGTCGTGTAGCTCTTACAGTATTGGTGATACCACCACCTCTTTGCATAATTTCCATGTAAGTATCTCCTCTTAGTCTCCATGAAAATTCGTCTGCTCTGTAGCCACCAAATATAAAATGTGTATGTGAATCAATAAATCCTGGCAATACAGCCTTATCTTTTGCATCTATAACTTTATAATCTTTTTCGTTATACTCTGATAAAATCTCATCAGTACTTCCAACAGCAATAATTATGCCATTTTCAACAACTAATGCACCATTTTTTATCATGCCTATATCTGACATTTCTTTTCCATGCTTTGGAAAGTTACCTTTACAGGTAACTAATTCCGAAGCATTTTTTATTATAAGTTTATTCATATTAAACCTCTAATTATAATCTAGTTTCCAATACTTGATCCATACTAAAGTTCTCAATTCTTAAATAGTATTCTGCACTATTTATCAATGCTTGCATTGGTACAAGTCCTATAACCTCACTACCAACTACATTAACACCGTATCTTTGAGCTTCCATTTTTACTGTTTCAAATACTCTATATACTGCTGATTTGGTATAATCCGTTAAATTCATAGATACTTGAACTATTCCTCTTTCTTCTAATTCAACACCCATAGCTTTTACAAATCTAAAACCGCCACCAATATGTCTAACTTGTCTAGCTATTTTATCTGCTATAGATAAATCATTAGTTGCTAAGTTTATGTTAAATGCTACTAAAGGCATTCTTGCTCCTATTGCAGTTACACCAGCAGTTGGATGTATTGTTTTAGGTCCAAAATCTGGTACCCACTTAGACTCCTTCATTTTTTCTGCCATTCCTTCGAATTGACCTTTTCTAATAGTTGCAAGATTTTCTCTGTGTTTAGCTGTAGCAGATTTTTCATATAAGAAAAATGGTACCCCAAATTTTTCAGATGCTTCTTTTGCTACATCCTTAGCTAATTTATCAGCTTCTTCTACAGTTACATTTTTTATTGGAATAAATGGAACAACGTCTACTGCACCCATTCTTGGATGTTGTCCTTCATGTTTTGTCATATCTATTAATTCTACCGCTTTACCAATAGCTTCAACCATTGCATTCTTTAATTCTTCTGGTTCTCCAACTACTGTAACAACACATCTGTTGTGATCTTTATCTGTACTGTAGTCCAATAATTTTATATTTTCCTTTGCTCTGAAGCATTGAACTATTTGTTCAACTTTATATAAGTCTCTACCTTCGCTAAAATTAGGCACGCATTCTACTATTCTATTCATAATTTCCTCCACTATTTGTTGTAATTTCTAAATGTATTTTCTATTAAATCGTCACTTGCAACATACGGTATAGTTATGTGATCTTTACCATTTGTGATTTTATTATAATCAACAGTTGTTTCAATTGAATGTTCACATCTTGCCCAAGATCTTCTTGAAACTCCTATCATAACATCCCATGGTATTGATTTCATCAAAATATCATCAACTCTCTTGCTACCGTCAAGAACCATACCAAATCCACCATTGATAGCTTTGCTGATACCAACTCCACCACCATTATGAAGTGCTACCAAACTCATACCTCTTGCCGCATTACCTGCGTAACATTGAATAGCCATATCTGCAGTTATATTGCTACCATCTTTTATATTTGAAGTTTCTCTATATGGTGAATCAGTTCCACCTGTATCATGATGATCTCGACCAAGCATAACAGGTCCAATCTCTCCATTTCTTACCATTTCATTGAATTTAAGTGCAATATCACGTCTGCCATAAGCATCTTGATATAAAATTCTGCATTGTGTTCCAACTACAAGTTTATTCTTTTCAGCATCCTTAATCCACATATAGTTATCTCTATCTTGCCCTCTTCTGTTAGGATCTATTATTTCCATAGCTGCATGATCTGTTTTTCTTAAATCTTCTGGTTTACCACTTAAGCAACACCATCTAAATGGTCCATATCCATAATCAAATAGCATAGGTCCCATTATATCTTCAACATATGATGGAAATATAAAGCCTTCACTTGTATCTACACCATTTTTAGCTATTTCTTTTGCACCGGCATCAAAGCATGCTCTCATAAATGCATTACCATAGTCAAAGAAGTATGTTCCTTTTTCAACTAATGCTTTTACCAAATCAAAATGGTGTTTCAACGAAACATTTACCATCTCTTCAAATTTTTCTTTACTGTTTGCAAGCATTTCTGTTCTTTGTGCAAATGAAAGTCCTTGTGGACAATATCCTCCATCATAAGGAACATGGCATGATGTTTGGTCAGATAATAAATCTATTTTTATATTATTTTTAACTGCATATTCAAGTAAATCAACAATATTGCCGTGATATGCAATTGATATTGTTTGTTTTTTATCCATATATTCTTTAGCAATTTTGAAGCATTCTTCTATACTTTCACTACATTTAGATACCCAGCCTTGATCAAGTCTTGTTTTAATTCTTGAATAATCAACTTCTGCTATAATACCTACTCCATTTGAAATTTCAACAGCTTTTGGTTGAGCTCCACTCATTCCACCAAGTCCTGATGTAACAAATAAATGTCCTCTTAAGTCTCCATCTTGAGGAATACCTAAAACTTTTCTGCCTGCATTTAATAGTGTATTGAATGTTCCATGAACAATTCCTTGTGGCCCTATATACATCCATCCACCAGCAGTCATTTGTCCATAGCTTGATACTCCCATAGCTGTTGCTTTTGACCAGTCATGTGGATTATCAAACATTCCTATCATTAGACCGTTTGTAATTACAACTCTTGGACTTGTCTTTGATGATTTAAACAATCCCATAGGATGTCCTGACATCATAACAAGTGTTTGTTCATCTGTTAATTGTTCAAGATATTTTTTAATAAGTTGATATTGCATCCAGTTTTGACAAACCTGACCTGTTTCTCCATATGTAACTAATTCATAAGGATAAAGTGCTACATTATGGTCAAGATTATTATCAATCATTACTTGAAATGCTTTACCTTCAACACAATTTCCTTTATATTCATCTATAGGCTTACCGTAAATTCTTTCTTTGGGCATAAATCTATAACCATAAATTCTCCCTCTTGTCATTAGCTCATCAAGAAATTCAGGCGCTAATACTTCGTGTAATTCTTCAGGTACATATCTTAAAGCATTTTTAACTGCAAGTTTAATTTCTCTATCAGTTAAAAATAATTCTCTCATTGGAGCTCTTCTTATTTCTTCTTTAAATGTTGGATACTCAGGTAGTATACTATCTAATTTGATTGTCATAGCATCAGATATACTAGTGTTATTTACCATTTTATAACTCCTCCTAATTTTATTTTATATATAAATATTAATACACTTACGTCGATAAAACGTCTAAAAACATTAATAAAAATTTTTCTATAATTAAGATTTAATAAAGATTTTAGGGTTATACTATAATTAATTAATAAGCAAATTAGCTATTAATTTATTTTCCCTCTCCCCCTTGTTTTTTTATTTAAAGCTGTGCATTTATTGCACAGCTTTTTTATTTAGAAATTTAAATTGTTTTAATTTTCTTTTTCAATAATATATGAATAATAGTCTCTATTCAATATTTCCTGAGATATTAAAAATTTGTTTGAAACGGTTTTTTTGATAGCATTTATATATTCATCACTAATTTCTTCATTTGTTAAGTTAGTAATCTCTTTAGTTAATGCATTGTACATTATTTTATCAGTTATAAAGCTTCTATTTGCAAATATAATAAGTGGTTTTGAATCAGACAGTATGTCCCTGCCCATATACAATCTCGAATCATATTCTAACCCAAATAAATTAGATAGTGTTGGAATAATGTCAAGACTTGAACATGCTTTATCTACAATTTTTGTTTCAATATTTTCTGTCCACAAAATAAATGCACTCTTGTACAATTCAAAATTATTTTCTACTTCATGTCCTGCAATTTCATCTATCTCGTCCTTTTCAAGTCCATATGGATAATGGTCTGCGCTCATTGCTATAACTGTTTTATCCGCTATGCCTTTTTCTTCAAGCTGTGAAATAAGATATTCCATTGCCTTGTCTAGTTCTATATTACATGCTAGATATGCTTTTACAGGTTCAGAAGCCTCTAAACTTTCAACTAATTCCTTATTTTTGCCCGCTATATAATTACCATAAAACGTATAGTTTTTATGTCCACTTACTGTCATATAATACGTATGAAATTTTTTATCATTTATATATTCTGGTATAGTTAATTCCATCATCTCTAAATCAGATTCAGGCCATGATTCTTTAACATCAAGCCCATTGCCAAGACCTTTATATATATATCCCATATTCGGATGAGAAACATCTCTTCTGTAAAAATCAAAATAGTGATTATGGTAAGCTCTTGTATCATAACCTATTTTTTTGAATTGATTCCCCATTGTAAAAGGTAAATAATTTTTTGATGATTCATAAAAACTCCAAACTCCCTGTTTTGGTATAAGACTTTGACAGGCAACATATTCACCGTCAGATGTACTTACTCCCCAAACAGGATTATAAAAATTATTAAAAACAAAACCTTCATTTACCATTTTATAAAGTGTAGGTGTTAATTCTTTATCTATGGCTAAATGTGAAAAACTTTCAGCTGTTATTAAAATTAAATTATAATCTTTAAAAATTCCTGTATACTCATTCTTTTTTGTAGGATTGGATGTTGCAAAATATTTGTGCATTTTAATAATATTTTCATCCGTCTCATTTTCAATAAGTTCATCAAAATTAATATCAAGTACATTTGGTGAAGTATCAATTTTTATTATTACTTCATGTTCACTCTGATTTTTTCTTTCTTTATCCAATATATCTTGCTCATAGTTTTTATCTTTTTCATTTGAATTATCCTTATTTTTGTCTTCAATCAAATGATTATCAATGTCTCCTAATGCATCTAAAGAGACTTTTTGATTAAATGCAAAACAAGTAAAGTCTTTTTCTACTGTTTTAAATACACCAAATCTATTGGCTATCAAATTTGGTATATTAGTTTTATAATAAATCTCAAAATCACTTGTATAATCAGTCCCACCAGCTAATAATACTACAAACATAATAGCATTTAAACAAATAGCACCTAATAATAAAGCAACTTTTCGCTTTAATGATACTTTAACTATATCAAACTTTTTAAAATAAACAAATATAGTCAAAAATATTGGTGTTACTAATGCTAAAATAACAATTATATGTGTAATTACAACATCAAATATCATATCTACAAACTCTAATACTTGACCTGCACCTTTTATTGAATAAAACACCATAGGTGTATAAAACATAAGATAATATACATACTGTACAACTGTTACAAAACATAATATTGATACAAAAATACTCACAACTATTTTTTTTGACTTTTTACTAAATAACGATGTAATAAAATATAATAAAATTCCATTTGCTATTGATGATATTAATATATATACCAATGAAAAATCAAAATAATTTTTGAGTGCAAATATTTTATAAATTGACTCTAAATAAAAAAACAACAATGGAAAAAAAACCATTTCCATTATATAAATTTTATTACTCTTAATATGAAAAATAAATTTGTCTAACACTTAATTACCACCTTAATAAATTTTATATATGTTATTTTACCATATATATAACTATAAAGTAAAATAGCAAATAAAAAATTATTTGCTATTTTTATAATATATTTAATTTAGAATAATCCTTTTATAACACCATTTTCATCAACATCAATTTTTTCTGCTGCAGGTACTTTTGGAAGTCCTGGCATCTTCATAATGTTTCCTGTTAAAGCAACTAAGAAACCTGCACCTATTGATGGTGTAATATCTCTAACTGTAACTTTAAATCCAGTTGGTCTTCCTAATTTTTTTGGATCATCAGTAAGTGAATATTGATTTTTTGCTACACAAATTGGTAAATTACCAAATCCTAATTTTTCAAGATTAGCTATTTCCTTAGCTGCTTTAGATGAATATTCAACACCATCTGCTCCATAAATCTTAGTAGCTATTGCATTAATCTTTTCTTTTATTGATAAATTAACATCATAAGCAAATTCCATATGGCTTTCATTTTCTGTAAGTTTTAAAACTTCATTTGCAAGTTTTTTTCCACCTTCACTACCATGTGCCCAAACATCTGAAAGCGCTACATTTACTCCAAGCTCTCTACACTTATCTTCTACTAATTTAAGCTCTCTTTCACTATCTGTTGGGAACTTATTAATAGCAACTACTGCAGGAAGTTTAAATACTTTTGTTATATTCTCTACGTGTTTCAATAGGTTTGGTATACCTTTTTCCAAAGCTTCAAGATTTTCTTCGTTTAAGTTGGCTTTTGCAACACCACCATTGTATTTTAAAGCTCTAATTGTAGCAACTATTATTACTGCACTTGGTTTGATACCTGACATACGACATTTAATATCTAAGAATTTTTCTGCTCCAAGATCTGCACCAAAGCCTGCCTCTGTAACAACATAATCAGCCATTTTAGAAGCCATTTTTGTTGCCATAACACTGTTACAACCATGAGCTATATTAGCAAATGGTCCACCATGTACAAATGCTGGTGTTCCTTCAAGAGTTTGTACTAAGTTTGGTTTTAAAGCATCTTTTAATAGTGCTGCCACTGCTCCTTGTGCATTTAAATCACCCGCTGTTACAGGTTCTCCGCTTCTATTATAAGCAACAATTATTCTTGCTATTCTTTCTTTTAAATCTATTATATCACTTGATAAACAGAAAACCGCCATAATTTCCGAAGCAACTGTTATGTCAAACCCATCTTCTCGTGGAACACCGTTAGCCTTTCCACCCATTCCGTTTACTATATGTCTTAGCTGTCTGTCATTCATATCTACAGCTCTTCTCCAAGTGATTTTTCTAACGTCTATGTCGAGTTTATTACCTTGATGTATGTGATTATCTAGCATTGCAGCTAAAAGGTTATTAGCAGCACCTATAGCATGTAAATCTCCAGTAAAATGTAAGTTAATATCTTCCATAGGAACAACCTGTGCATATCCACCACCTGCAGCTCCACCTTTAATACCAAAAACAGGTCCAAGAGATGGTTCTCTTAAAGCAACTACTGTTTTTTTACCTAAAGCTGACAAAGCATCTGCAACACCTATTGTTGTAGTTGTTTTACCTTCTCCTGCTGGAGTTGGATTTATTGCAGTTACCAATATAACTTTTGCATCATTATTATTTTTAAGTTCGTTATTTAAATATCTATAGTCTATTTTTGCTTTATGCTTACCATAGTTTTCAACGTACTTATCAGGTATACCAATTTTTTCTGCAATTTCATTGATAACCTTCATGTCTGCACTTTGTGCAATTTCGATATCTGTTAAATATTTCTCTGCCATTTTTCCCTCCTGAAATTAATTACATATTTTTTAATCATATAATCAATAATAATAATCAAACGTCTAAAAAACGTCTAATAATACCAGCTAAAATAAATAATAACATTTTTAGTATTTATTATTGAATTTATTGCAATAATACTATATCATTTAACTAAGTGATTTGTCGATATATTTTAATAAGAAATATTATTTTTTTATAAATTTATTAATAAGCACTTTCATAAAATACTTAAATTTCATTAAGTGGAGGGTATTATGGTAAATAATTTTTTTACACCTAAAGAAACTGCAGATTTGATTAGTGAATCATCTATAAACAAAGCTACTATGAGCATAAAGAAAAGGGTTTTTCTTAGCTTTATGGCTGGTATTTTTATTTCTTTAGGAGGGCAAGGATTTCTAACTATATTCAATAATTCTTTTTTGAGAGCTGCTGTCTTTCCAGTAGGACTTATGCTTATAGTGTTAGTCGGAGGCGAACTATTTACTGGAAATTGCATGATGACATTTGGTTATACACAAAAAAAAATAAAACTAAAAAACTACATATCAAGCATTTTACAGGTTTATTTTGGCAATTTAATTGGAGCATTGTTTGTTGTTTTTTTAGTATACTTTTCAGGCTTATACAAAAATGGTTCAACACTCTATGCATCAATAACAGCAGTAGCAACTGCAAAATCAAATTTAACATTTGTTGAAGCAATGTTCAAAGGTATATTGTGTAATATTTTAGTTGTACTTGGTGTATGGTTTGCTACTGCATCAAAAGATATAACAGGAAAATTACTTGGATGCTGGTTCCCTGTTATGCTATTTGTGCTATGCGGTTATGAACACTGTGTTGCAAATATGTTTTTTATGCCTCTAGGTGCATTAATTAATGAAAATATAACTATATTTTCAGTTATTAATAATTTAATTCCTGTTACAATAGGAAACTTTATAGGTGGTGGGCTATTGATACCACTAGTATACAATCAAGTATTTTATAAATAGCATAAATTTTTATTGATACAGATATATCAAACGTACAAAGGAGTTATCATGGATAGAATTACTATAAAATTATTGGGCAACCCTACAATTATCTTTCATAATGAAACTGTTAATTTTCCTTACAAAAAAGCAGAAGGACTATTTTATTATATCTGTGTTAACAAATCTATTGCTAGAGAAGAAGCTATAAAAATATTTTGGATAGATAGTAATGGAGAAGTATTGGCAAAAAAAAATTTAAGAGATGCTTTGTACAAAATAAGAAAATTGTTTGGTAAAGATATATTTCTTCAAACTAAAAAATCATGCATCTCTTTAAATATATCTAAAACAGATATTGATATAGACTTAATTAATAACACAAATATTGTTGATTTATATAAAGGTGATTTTCTGTCCAATTTTTCAATAAAAAACTGTTTGGAATTTGAAGATTGGATGATAAATAAAAGAAATGAATTAAAGCAAATGTATACAAAAAAAATAAATCTTCTTTTAAATGAAATGGTTACTATTAGAGACTATAGCAGAATTAATATTTATAGCAATATTTTAATTTCAAACGACCCTTATAACGAAAAAACATATAGAGATATTATGAAAATCTATGCTCTAAACGGCAACTACAACTATGCTGTTAAATTATACTTTGACTTATGCAAGATTCTAAAACAAGATTTAGATATAGAACCAGAGTTAAGCACTAAAAACATGTACAAAGAAATAATTGCATTGAAGGATGCTGAAGCACTGGATTTAACACACTCTAGTTATTTTTATGGTCGATTTAACGAAATTTACAAGGCTCTAGATACATTTAATAATTTTTACAATGACAAGGCTATGTCAATAGTAGTATCTGGAGAAGCGGGAATTGGGAAAACAGCTTATATCAATAAAGTAACCGACTTAATTGATAAAAACAAGTTTTTACTTCTATCATCAAATTGCTATAGTGCTGAAAAAGATTTTTTCTTAAAACCATGGCAAAGCATCTTTTCATTATTAGGTGAATACTTAAAGGGTACGAGAATAAAACTAGCATCTTCAGCTGAACAAATTATAAGTTATTTATTTCCTAATTTTAATGAAAACTTAGTATCTACAAGATTTGATTCTACAGAAAGAATAGATACTACTAGATACCAAGTTGCCAATGAAGCAATATTAGACTTATTTTTAAAGATATCTTGCAATAAAAAAATTATTTTGGTATTTGATGACATTCAATGGATGGATGAAATGAGTAAAGCTTTGTTAAAAAGTATATTGTTTAGGCTCGGAAATTCAAATGTTTTACTCATTTGTACATATAGAGATGATTATGAGAAAAGTATATGTGATTTTACTGTACCACTAATCAGCAAAGATTTGTTGTGCGAAATTAAACTTAACAGGTTTACCAAAAACGAGGTTGAAGAAATTGTAGAATTTCAAATTCCTAATATTGATAATAAAGATTTGATATATGACAAAATTTATTATGATACTGAAGGAAATGCTTTGTTTTTAACAGAACTTATAAAAACAATAAAAGAAAAAGGCTACACAAATGAATTATCATTGAAAGCAACTAATATAATAAAAAGTAGAATTATTGATTTATCTGAAGATGAAAAACTAATTTTAAATGCTATATCAATATTTTTTGATAAAACAGATATTAATAGCATAAGACAGATTGTTGATTTTGATGAACTTAAGATATACGAAATAATAGAAGCATTACAAGCAAAACATTTAATTTCTGAAATAATCACAAAAAATAATATTTATTATTCATATACTCATCAAAAGATTAGAGAATATGTATATGAAACTCAATCGGTTGGTAAAAGAGTTCTTCTAAATAGAAAAATTGCACTGTATTTAAATGATGCATATAACAAAACAAATGATTCTGCTCTATACTCAAAACTAATCTATCATTTTGAGCAAAGTGGAGACATTTATCATACTCTTAAATATAAGGTGGAATATTTAAAAGAATATTATACAATTTACCATGAAACTTTTCCTGTTATATCTTTTGATTTTATATATGACGCAAATATACAGTATACTTTTACAGAGCAAAGCCTGATAGACTTATATGCGGAAATTGAAACATATTCAAATGATGATGACAAGCAATTTCAATCACTTAAAATGGAAATAACATTTATAATGGGAAGATTATATATATCTAAGGGTGAGTATATAGAAGGACTAAAAAATATTGATATAAGTAAAGATATATCAATTAAATTAGAAAATAAAAAATACATACTGGATAATTATAAACAGTTAATATTTTATGCAATACAAGTGCATAACCTTAATATGATGAAAATATATATAGAAAAAATAATTGATATTATTGGTACAACAGAAATAAATGAAGATGTAGGAACTATTTTAAGATTGTATGGATTATATTATATAAAAATTAATGATTGTGATAATGCTACAAGATTCTTAACAAAATCAATTGATATATTTTCTATACTAAATTCTTCTAACAATAAATATTCATTGAGTATAGCTGCATGTTATAATTATTTAGGGCAACTTAATAAATATATAAATGACTATGAAACAGCTTATGAATATTTTATTAAGGCTATAGAGATATGCAATAAAAATTATATTTCAAATGGTCTAGGTATTTTTTACTCTAATGCAGGTCAAACACTTTATTACCTAAAAAAGATAGACGAAGCATATTATTACATTGATAAAGCAATTGATTGCTTTAATAAAACTAGTTCACTATGGGGAAAAGATATTGCAGAATGCTATTTGTGTTTAATTGAATTCAAAAGACAAAATAATGAAAAGGCTCATATCTATCTTGAAGAAGCAATTGCACTTGGAAGAAAATTAAAAAATCCTATTACTCTTAAGCTTATAGATAAAATTAAAGAACTATATAATTAAAAATTTCACTATAAAAGTGAAATTTTTTAATTTAAGAACGCATATATTGATATACCAACTGCTACTGGTAAATTTAGCGAGTCAACACTATCTGTATGTTTAATCAAAACACTTTTTCCTTTTTCTAAAAACGAATCATCAAGTCCAGTAGCTTCGTTGCCAAAAACTAAAGAAAATCTTTCTTTTTTATCTCTTTGAAGTTTATTAATATTAGTACTACCCTTCAACATTAGTGTATATATTTTTCTTGCATCATTTTCCTCTAAATAGTTAT
This sequence comes from Sedimentibacter sp. zth1, assembly GCF_017352195.1. Lineage (NCBI taxonomy): Bacteria > Bacillati > Bacillota > Tissierellia > Sedimentibacter > Sedimentibacter sp. zth1. The sequence goes on from NZ_CP071445.1 coordinate 1,298,229, forward strand.
CAAATGTATTATAATGAGAAAAATTAAGATTAAAAACTGCACCCATACTAGCCCTTACTGTCTTAGGATCAAATATGTCCACACATGGTGTAATGAGAGCAAGATTATTTATACCAAACCCTACACACGATCTAATAATTGTGCCTAGGTTACCCATATTACTTGGATTTACCAAAACAATATGTGATGCACTTGAAACTATATTTTTTTTGAATTTTTCAAATACGCCAATAACAAAAATATTTTGTTTATCAGCAATTCTATTTATAGCCTTTTCATTTACTTCTATTGGTATATTTCTTTTTTTACATATATCGTAAATTATATCGATATGTGCATCCTCTTTCAATCTATTACTAAGAATTATTTTTATAACACTTTCTGGAGTATGCTTTAATAATTCAATAGTTCCTGCTGCACCAAATGAATAAGAGTGATGCATACTTTTGTTATATCTTTTTAAAACTATTTCTTCCTTCATAATTTTGCCCTCTTTGTTTATTTTGAACATAATAAATACATAAATAAATTAATTATGTTTTAGAATAAAATTATACTATATTATAACATTCTAAACAAGTGTCATAAACTATTTCTTACCCCTTTTAACAACAATTACATGCCAATTTTCCACTACTTTCTTTATAACTAAATTCAATAGTAAAATCAATAATACAAATAATACTGACCTTACTGGATTATCAAAAAAAGATTTTACATTAAACCCTATAAACGCTAGAGATATTAACATTATAAGCTTTGATGGCAATAGTGCTACTAAAAATTGCTTTGTAGACATATTAGCAAGTGCAGCAGTACCACTAATTAAAAATGAAGGTGTAAATGGAAAACAATATAGTAAAAATAACACAGAAAAATTTTGTGATTTTATTTTTCCTAAAGCTACACTATATTTGCTTTCATTAATTTTCTTCTCTATTTTTTTTCCACCAATTTTTCTTATCAATAAAAATAGTAAAAATGAACCTATACAATTTCCTATCCATGAATACATGTATCCAAAGAAAAAACCAAATACAGTTACATTTATAGTTACAAATAAAACCAATGGCAATATTGGAAAAAAAGCCTCTATGATAGGTAATAATATGCCAACTAATGGTCCTCCAATTTGTGCAAATTTAATTATTGATTCGCTGTCAATCATATTTAAGTATTCCATTATATACTCCTGTAAAATAATTAATTTGATTATATATCTTAAAAATTACAAAATTATTAAAAAGTTATTTATTTTTCTTTAATTAATATTATAATATATATTATAATCAACAATTAAAAAAATAATAAAAAAAACAAGAAGGGAAAAACATGCAATATTTAATCGGACTTGAAATACCAAAAAATTACAAATCAAATGTGTTAGCATTAAGAGAATCATATAATTTTAAATCTACAGAACCACATATAAATATTATCTCACCAAAAATGCTTCCAGATGATGATTCATTTGTTAGCAGCTTAATCAAAGTATGCAACAATATTAAGCCTTTTACAGTAAATATACTTAACATTCAAACATTTGACAATAAAATTATATACCAAAAAATTGAATCAAATTCATTGCTAAAAATTAGAAATTTAATTATTGATAATTTATATTTAACAAATAATAAATCCTTATATAAACCAAATTTCATCATTTATCAAAAAAAGTTCTTAAATCAACATAAACTTTTAAAAATCAAAAAAATAGCGCAATACTATCTACCAGCCAACAATAGCTATCTAATTAATAGTATAGTTGTATATGAACAAAAACATAAAAATAAACCTTTTAAACCATATATTCAAATTAACTTGAACAAATAAAAAAACAATAATTAACTGTGCATAGTCAACTTATATTGAAATTGAAATAAAATAGAATTGATTAGCACCTAAAAACAGTAGCCTTTAAGATGATTAAAGTCATCATGGCTACTGTCAAATACAAAATATGTTACTATAATACTTAAAAAGCTTTTAAGAAAGCTAAATTCAAGTAAATTGCTCATTATCTACACTATGCCAAACAAAATAAAACCTATCCCATTTATCGCAAAGTTAGCAAACATATGTACCAACCATGAAATATAAATATTTTCATATTTTTCATTGAAATAATCAAAAATCAATCCACCAATAAATAATGATGATATAGTTAAAATAAACAGAATTACATCAAACCATCCTACCATCATTGCCAAATGATAAATCGCAAAGATGAGTGAACTAAAAACATATGCAAACTTTCTTGAAGCAAATCGTTTAAGTGTCAAAAATGCAAATCCACGGAAAAAAAATTCTTCTAATAATGAATTTACTAAAGAAATATAAATTGCAACCCACAAAAAGTTGTTTTTACTAACACCAATATTTGCTGTTAATGACGATGTAATACCCGACAAATCAAACAGATTTCCTATCAAGAAATATCCTCCGAAAATTATTGTAAATACAGAAATTCCTGATATAACAGCAATTATCAATCCTTTATGATTTGGTTTTAGCAACAACTTCAATTTCAGTTCCTTGTCATACATTGAATAAACTATAGGGCAAATTAAAAATAACAGAATTTTAATTATTGATTTTACCATATATTGTGGTCGAATAACTGCATCTACCAAACCCATTAGCAAACAACATATACTTACAATAGTCATAATTATGATTATCTTTTTCTTTGCCATGTTTTTACCTCTCAATATTTTGTTTCTTGATGCCATGTATGATTTTATTTCATCTTAAAATGAATACTTAAACAATGATGTCAACCCTTTAGCTGTCTGTTTTATTTAAGTTTATCCTCAATTAAATCTGCTAATTCCCGAGCATATTTATTTATTTCTTCTTCATTTTCGCCTTCAATCATAACTCTAACATAAGGCTCTGTTCCAGACGGCCTAATTAAAACTCTTCCTCTACCTTCAAAATGATTTTCAATATTTTTTATTTCAGATACGATTATATCATTACTTAGATAATCATGTTTTTTATCTGTACTCACTTTTGCATTAATAAGTACTTGAGGCATCATACTCATAACAGAAGCTAATTTAGACAATCTAGTTTTCTTTTCCTTTATAATCGACATAAGTTGTATACCTGCAAGTAATCCATCTCCAGTTGTATTATAATCTAAAAATATAATATGTCCTGATTGCTCTCCACCTAATGAGTAGTTGTTTTTCCTCATTTCTTCAAGAACATATCTATCCCCAACCTTAGTTGTTATAAGTTTAGCACCATATTCATTAAGAGCTATATCAAGCCCCATATTGCTCAATACAGTTCCAACAACTGTATTATTTTTCAACTTACCTTTTTCTTTTAAATAAAGTCCGCAAATTGCAAGTACATGGTCACCACCCACTATATTTCCATTTTCGTCACAAGCTATCAATCTATCAGCATCTCCATCAAATGAAAGTCCAATGTCTGAACCTGTTTCCAACACAAGTTTTTGTATTTCTTCTGGATTCGTAGAACCGCAATTTACGTTAATATTAATACCATTAGGATCGTTATGCATAACAAAAACCTGCGCACCTAACTCTCGAAGCAATTCTGGTGCTGCTTTATAGTTTGCACCATTTCCACAATCTACAGCTACTTTTAAACCATCAAAATTAACATTGATAGTATCTTTCAAATAATCCATATATTTTCTTGTAGGATTTTCTATTTTGATTTTTCTTCCTATCTTACCTGCAGTAGGTATATTATCAATATCTATATCACCTAAAATATACTCTTCTATTGAATTTTCCATTTCATCAGTTAACTTATATGAATGCTCATTGAAAAACTTAATACCATTATATTCAACAGGATTATGTGAAGCTGAAATCATAACTCCACCATCTGCTTCTAGTATTCTAACAAGACAAGCAATCGCGGGTGTAGGAACAACTCCTACATATAATACATCAATTCCAGAAGAATTTAATCCTGCAGACAATGCTCCTTCGAGCATATCTCCTGAAATTCTTGTATCCATCCCTACTACCATTTTAGGTCTTTCTTTTCCTTTTGTTAAGAAAAAACCTCCAATTCTACCTAATTTATATGCCAATTCTGATGATAGGTCTACATTAGCCACTCCTCTAACTCCATCAGTTCCGAACAATTTACCCATATTTATTCCCTCCTAATATTTTTGGTTCACATAATAATCAATAACTGATTTTTTTGTATTGGTATCAAATACCCCTTCTTTTTTCAAAGCATTAAGTATCCACTCTGATTGAGAATGTAAAATTGCAAATTCATAATCATTTAAAACTATTTCATAGAGCTTTCCTTCTAAAAAAGAGGACTCCATTTTAATAAAATATGCATCTACATTTTTATACTTTAAAAACCTTAATAATCTGAAGGTAGTTTTATCTTTCTCATCATAATAATATTTAATATCATCCAAGAACTTACTGTAAAAGGTTACTCCCTTTCCATTTAATTTTTGTTCTTGAACTAATGTTTTATAATATTTAGCCATTACATTGTAAAATTGATAATTATACATACCTTTTTCAAAACTATCTATTGTCATAAATGGTTTGATTTTATTATCAATCATATAATTATAATTAAGTTCTAAAAAGCTTCTTTTATCAATTTCACCATTCATATGTTTTATGATAAGATTATCTCTATTTTCAAAAAACTTATCAATAGTTTTTATATTATCTAAATCACTCATTTATAACATTCTCCATTGCTTTCTATACAAATTTTTTAGCATACCATCATTAGCCTTGCCAAATCCTAAACCAAATCCGTCTACACACACTAAATTTAAACCTTTGTTGCAATTTTCTATTTCAATTGTCTCGCCTTTTAAATATTTTATAACTCTCATATCTTCACTTGATAAATCTATTATATTACTAAAATTGTTTTTATTCAATGTCATAGCCAATTCTTGAGATGGTATAAATTTATTTCCTTTAATTTCACCTAACCTCAATCCTAGGCTCATCGTTTTAATGTTTTTCAAATCGACTAATTCTTCTGGTATCAAAAAAATATTATCATTAATATTATGAACATTTTTTTGATATACATCGTTTGCTAAAAATTCTTCTACAAAATCATAATATTTATCAAGGCGTATATTATTTTTTTTAAATTTATTAAAATTAGTGACTTTATTATTTTGCATTTTTTTTAGTTTTGCAATAAAATGACCTTCTCCTCTAATTTTATGTGGCCATGCACGCCTTACCTTTTGAATACTATTATCTCCATCTATCCATTCAGGTCTTCCATGATCAAGATTATCAATATTTATATCTATAACTTCATATTCCTTGAATGTATTTATAAACCACTTTATTATACCTTCATTTTCTTGTGGATTAAATGTGCAAGTTGAATACACCATTTCTCCACCGTCTGCTATCATTTCATGAACAGATGTTAATATTTGTTTTTGCATGTTAACATATTTTTCATGGTCATCTTCAAAATTTTTAATATCTTTTTTTATTAGTCCCTCACCTGAGCAAGGTGCATCAACTAAAACCTTATTAAAATATCTTGGAAAAATATTAGCTAGAGTATCTGGTCTTTGATTTGTCACAACGCTATTTTTCACACCAAAAATAGAAATATTTTTGTTTAATGCTATAGTACGTTTTGGATTAATATCATTAGATACTAAAATTCCTTCACCATTTAACTTTGCTGCTATCTGCGTTGATTTGCCACCTGGTGCTGCACTTATATCTAAAACCTTATCTCCGGGCTTAATATCCAAAGCTTCAACAGGTATCATTGCGCTAGGCTCTTGTAAATAATATAGTCCTGCATAATAATATGGATGTTTGCTTGGCCTTTCTTGCATATTTTCTAGAAAAAATCCTTCATTACACCAAGCTACATCCTCAAGTTCAAAAGGAATTATTTTCTTAAAATTTTCTCTATTTATTTTCAAACTGTTTAATCTAATACCTTTATTTAAATTTGTTTCTAATGCTTTTATAAATTCATCAAACTCATTGTCTAAAAGCATTTTCATTCTTTCATAAAATAATTGTTTTTTCATATTTCACCATTCGTAAATATTTAATCTAATTATTCTATCAAAAAAAAAGAGTTTTATCAACTCTTTAATTTTTGTGGTTCTTGTCAATAGTTGGGGTAAGAATTGATAAAATCCTTGCTCCATCAATACAAAGAGCATTTTTTATGTTAAATAATAAAATGATGAAAAAAAGGTACAAAAAACAAACTGCTAGTTAGTTGTAACAGCTTTAAATTAAGCTAGTCTATGTAGTGAAAAGAAAACTGCATTAATTACTTAAACACATTGCAAGTAGGAAATTGTAACTTCAGTACGCTCCATAATCGTCAAATGCGCGGGACGGGGTACAGGCACGTCTACCTTGACAAAGAACATTCCGCTTAACTTCGTACAATTTCAGCTACACTCCATGGATGTTACGAAATCAATTCCGTTTTCTTTTCAAAGCTGAGATTATCCTGCTAAAACAGATAGTCTCAGAAGTTAAAATTAGTTAAAACAATGTAATATACGATTTTTAAATCTATTAAAGTTATGTACACCATAAGATATACGTATCTTCTTAAATCAACAGGCATTTGTTTTTGAAGCCTTTTTCTCACGTTTTCAATAGCCCAAGTAATTTGTCTAATAAAGTGATATTTATCAATAACAATTTTAGCATTAGGAAAAAGAGATTTAGCTAACTCAGTATAAGTGCTGCCACATATCACATACAAAGAAATTAACATTTTTACGTACTTGCCTTGTATACTTTGTAAAGTAACTAATAAAGTGAGATTGACACCTATCAGTTAAAATATCAATCCCAACATTTATTATAGAACCTTTTTTGTGGAGCATTGGTAAGAATTGTACAAAGCAAAACGAGCGTTTTAAGCCAATTAGTCTTGCTTAAAAACTTATCCACGTATTTGGCTTATGCGAGTGAAGCTACAGTTTCAATTTTCAATGCGTAACATATCTGAAGAAAGAAAATTATTCTTTCATTTTTTAAAGAACACCAAAGGATAACATATAAATTCTTGCAAAGACTAGCTATATCAAGACCACAAAGGTATTATCTGTAGAAAGTGTAATTTTAAAACAAAGCATGGACAAAAGCAAACATTTTTGTTGAAATTTGCTTGCCTAAATTTTGTAAGTTTTAAAAAAAAGTATGAAATTTTTGCATTATATTTAAAAATATTTTGAAAAAAAGTATGAAAAAATTTCTATCCTTATAATACTATAATTATTCTACATATTAATCTGAATGCCTACTTTCCAATTTATTTAAGTTAAACTTCAGATTGCGCCTCGCTACGACACCATTGGTATTAGCTATGCACTTCCCACTACTAGGGTGTACTCAGGACTTTTACCTGTTAGATTGTGCCCATGCTGAGCGCACATTCAAAAAACCGGTTCAAATTATTAAACTGGGCTTCAATACAAATTAGTACTCATTTCTGCACCCTCTACTATTAGCTTTATGTGAATATAAAATTTCTCATTAATTATTACATATTTTACAATATCGTCCATATGATTATACAAGGAGATGTGAATTATGGAAGAGAAATTTAATATAAAAACCTTAGAAAAATTTGGTTGTTTAGGTTATCTTGGTTATCTTGGTTCCTTGGGATTTATCTTGAATGATGCTAATCTTTTTAGATTATTTGGGTTATTTGGATTTTTGGGATTTTACAGTGCAAAATCAGATACTAAAAATATCTTAAGAAAATTTGGTTGTTTAGGTTTTCTAGGTTTTCTTGGATTCTTGGGATATATCTTTAATAATACTAATCTTTTTGTATTATTTGGAATATTTGGATTTTTAGGACTTTACGGAATAAAATCAGATACTTTGTAATAGGGTTTACTCAGGACTTTTACCTGTTAGATTATGCCTATGTTGGCGCACATTCAAAAAAACGGGTTTCTAGCCAATCTTTGTACTTCCCATAACCTAATAGGACTACCATTGTTAATCATATCATCTATAATTAATCTACTCTTACGTATTCTAAATTTTTCAACACTTTCACTACTCCATCTAGATATTCTTTTGTCATAGGGTTATTTTAATTTTTCCTAGGGGATTTTTTAACTAATATTTGGGGTATTATTAGAATAACATAAACAATTATTCTTTCCTTTTCAAAAGACACCAAAGAATGACATATAAATTCTTGCAAAGACTAGCATATTAAGACCTCAGAGACTAGCTATATCAAGACTACAAAGACTACTTTTGATAAAAAAAGAAAAGGCTACTTTTCGCAGCCTTTTCATTATGCATATATTTTCTCTTTCAAATCCTGTGGAACTTCATCTATATTGAAATTTAAGCTTAGAACAAAGTTAACTTTAAACTTTGCTGCAAGTTCTTCTAATCCATCGATTATACTCTTAGTTTTTTCTTTATTACAAGCATCTGTAATCTTATACAATCCGTCGATAAACACCATCTCTATATCATAGTCCGTTGCAAGTAATCCACAAACAAAACCTCTGAATTGTTCTGCATTAATTAATCCATACTCTTTCGTGTTAATATAACGAATTTTATAGTCAAGGTCGTATATATGTTTGTTGTTAACTTCAATAAATACCATTTTACCTTGTACTTTATTGATTTCATTATTTGCCATTTCAATCATTCTACGTGTCTTGCCAGTGCCATTTGGGCCACAAATTAAACTCACCATGATAATCACTCTCCTAAGTTTATTTTTTTGTGTAGCATAAAAATTCTATGTATATTCATATACTATCATATTATAAAAATGTTTGCACGAGTTTTTTGAATTCTTTTATGTAAAAAATTATTTTGATTTTTTGCCTTGATAACTTTCACGTTTTGTCATTTTATCTTCTATTTCTTCTTTTATTTTCCACCAGCTAGTTCCCCAATTTACAAAAAGTGAATTTTCCTTTGGAGCTCTACCAATCAATCGCTGTACTATAATATTTTTATCCAAATATTCTAAAAATATTATAACTCTTTCAATGTAATCATCCTTTGATAAAAGTGTAATTTCACCTTTCTTGAGTAGTGTACCCATAACAGTATTTTCTATTACATATAATGAATGTAATTTTACCTGTTCAACATGCAAAGCAGACAAAATTTTCGAAGTTTCGACAACATCATCCATATCATCATATGGCAAATTTAAAATTAAGTGTGTACAAATTTCAAATCCATATTTTTTTATTCTGAGAACAGCATCAATAAATTCAGCAAGTGTATGACCTCGATTTATCTTTTTTAAAGTATGATAATTTACTGTTTGAAGACCAAGTTCTATTGATACATTAATATTATTTTTTTGCCTAAATTCACTTAAAAAATCTAAATATTCATTACTTACGCAATCTGGTCTCGTAGAAATAGCCACTTCTACAATATTCTGAATAGCAGTTTGATTTACATATTCTTTAAATTTTTCAAGCTCTAAATATGTGTTTGTATAATTTTGAAAATAAGCTATATACTTATTAGCCTTGTACTTTTTTTTAATATACTCCATGTTTTTTTTGAGTTGCTGTTCTACAGACAATGTATTCTCTAACATTTCAAATCCAGTTCCAACTTCTGCACAAAATGTGCATCCACCTACTCCTAAAGTACCATCTCTATTAGGACATGTTACTGGTATATTAATTGGTAACTTATAAACTTTCTCACCGTACTTATTTTTAAGATATTTTGAATATTCATTATATAATTCACTCATTTTTTTCGCCTCTGTAATTTATTTTTCATAATTTTAACTAATTTTGCAATTTTGCAATTTTTTTCGTAATTTTATATAGCATTATTTTTATAAAATTTCAAACAATATAAGTAGATAATAAAATATTATATTGGAGGTTAAAAATGCATATTAAACAAGGTTTAGTCCCAACCGTTTTAGGTACAGCTGTAACTGCTACAGGTCTTGTGTTAAGAAATTCTATACCAAAGGTGTATAGTAGTGGAATAGTTGGTTATGGTCTAGCACACATAGTTTTAGGTTCAGTAGATATGATTCATGAAAAAGGTAATCATAATACTGCCAAACAATTTAATAAAGTATTAAATGCTTTTAAATAATTTTATTAAATAAGGACGTTGTAAAAACCAACGTCCCTTTTACTTTGCTAAACAATTATGATATACAATAAAGAATAAATACCTGCCAAACCTATAAGTATATATAAAATTCTACCTACGAGTTTGTTTTTACCTCCAAAGAATTTATCAATTAAGTCAATCCCAAACAGGCCATACAATCCCCAGTTTAATGCTCCAATAACTATTAATATAGAAGCAAGTGCGGTAATCAATCTCATTTTATTATCCCCCGTTACTTTTTTATTATATTATATTAGCATAAGTAGATAATATGATTAATATTTTATTACCTTTTCTATTCTTATTAAATTTTGTATATCATTATCAATATAAGACGATACCTTTTTATTTAAATCATAAGACATATTATACCCTTTAATAGGGAATCTAGGTGACTTAATTATTTCCGAAACATTTCTAAGAACAAGATTCTTTTCAAATACTTTTTCGTATTCATACTCAATCTTCTCAAATATATTTTTTGTGTTTTGCAAACACAGCATAGATAAATTATATATTACATCCTTACTAGCACCATCCATAAAGCTTGGTGTCACATATGGTAGTATATGGTTTATTGAAGGTATTAAATTGTTTTCAAGACTTTCAAAACATTTTACTGTATAACCTCCTATAAATGGGTATAACATACTTTCCTTAAGCCATAATCTAAGATTAGGTATAAAATAAGCATATTCTACTTTTCTATCCTGCATATCCATTAAATCTTTTCCGCTACTTGATAAAATCGCAACAATAATTTTTTCTACATTAATATTTTTGCTTTTTAATATTTTATCTATACCTTTTATTTCATTGCCATAGTGAAGAATATCATCAGCTAAAATTATTGGTCTGTTAAATGATTTTATTGTGTCTATCTGTCTCTCTATACTAGCATATGAAGGAGACTCTAAAACATTAAAGTTTCTCATATCATAGTTATAGTATTTCTCAACATGCAATGATTTTGTTGCTGTGTTTGGTATATATTTTCCTTTAAGTATATTGCCATATGGTACACAAATATAGTCTCCAATACCTTTACCATTTTCGATTGTCTCAACATTATTAGAATTACATATCTGCTCTACAAGAGCAGAATTAAGCATATTTACATCAAATGAAAGTACTAAACTATTTGGATATAGTTTAGTTAAAAATTTTTGTAGTTTTTTCCTTGATTGTTTTACTGTTTCTTTAATCTCTTCATTTAGCATCAAAGGTTCTTTTATAAAATTTTCTATATCTAATGTTAAACATACTGGAAATTTCATATCAACAGCATAAATATCCTTCTTAAAATCTCCTACCTCTAACTTAGAAAATCCATGTAATTCTAATTCTTCATATATTTTTTTACTATTATAATTTAAAAGTGTATTGTAATATAATGCATATGTAAAATCATTTTTTAAGCAATACGACAAAGTTTCAATTAACAATATTTGCTCTAAATTGTTTACCGATGTTGATGGATTACTATACAAGCCATCTATAATTATTATTTTACCAGATGTGTTTTTTCTTACATAATTTGCAATATCAACATTTCTAAACTCACTAAACAAATCTTTAAGACTAATATGGTGAAATGCTGAAAACCCTATCAATTTATTTGAAGTATTATTTTCCCTAATAACCAATAAACTTATGTTTTTACTAGATAATTCTTCGCCAATATTCTCATACAAATCAGTATACATAAATATATAGCGACCTATTTCATCAACGATATTCTTACTTAAATCATTTATTATCTCTACATTAAATGTTCTTTGACTAACTGGCTTTTTATTTATATTTTCTCTTTTATACAAACATTTATCTTGAATATATTTCAATACATTTGTACTTACATAATTACTATTAGCATTATTTCTTAAAATATTTATATTATTTACTATTTCATTTTGCACATGATATACTGTTTGAAGTTCAATATATCTGCCTTTAATTTTTTTCTTTATATCATTATATTCATCTATATAATTTTTATCGTTATTTTCATTTCTATATATTAAATATTCATAATTTATAAAAGTATTTCTATTGGATTTAATCTTATTCTGACAGTTCTCAACAAGAGTATCACTATCAATAACAATTTTAAATTCAGTACTATTCAAAATTTTACTCAATAGCTTTAAATCATCAATATTCAAAATATTTATAGAAATATCACTTGGAAATATAAATACGTTAAATTCATCTGCTATTGACATTCTAATAATTTCTTTTCTTATATCAAAAGATTGTAAATTCTTTTTCCAACTAAATTCATCCATTGATAAATATACATCATACCCTAAATCTGTTATTTCTTTAATGATTTTTTTATGCTCTAATGAAAAAGGGTTAAAGATGTTGCTGAAAAAAGCAACTTTATTATTAGATATTATTTCGAGATTCCCATATTTTAAACTATAATTTATAATAAATTGATATATATAATTAAAACTTACTGCGCTGCTAAAAATAAACCTGTTATCATCACTCAATTTCAGTAAATTTAACACTTTTTTGATAATATAATCAAAAATAACTTTTTTATCAATATAACTTAATACATCAGAATCAAAAATTTGACTACCAATTAAAGAAATTGTATAATTTCTAACATGTTCACTACTATTTATCAATCCACTTGTTATTATGCCTAAAACCTTTAGTAATCTTTGATTATAATCACTTACACTTTCATCAAAGTTTACTTTGTATTCACTATAATATTGCAGAATAAAGCCAAGTGTTTGCAATGCTAATGAGCTTACATTTGGGTTTGATTCATTATATAACGTATTTATTTCTTCAATTAATTCATCAAGCTCTTTAGGATGTAATAGTAGAGAAAATCTTCCTAAATAGTAAGGTATGTATTTTGAAAAATCAAGTTCATTTATCTCTAGTCCTTTTAACAATTCAACTGATATTTCATTTCTCTGATCTATTGATAAATAAGTACCAATACTTAAAAGTACTTTTCCTGCTTTATTTCTTACTATTTCCTTTGCACTAACTTTTACTAAATTGCATAAGTGTGCTGCTACATGCAAAAGTACAACTTCATGAGCATCTTTTATTGCATCTATAAGAAAATCTATATTTATAATCTTCTCTAACCAATATGTTGCTGATTTTAAATTTTTTAAAAATATTTCTGATATATTTTTCCTGTTTTCAGACATAAAATTATTGTATTCTACTTGAATAGAATCAGAATAATCAATTAATAATTTAATATTATATTTTAAATAGTTTATACTTACATTTGTTTTATCTGTTATCTTATCAATATGAATTATTATTTTTTCATAACAATCACTTAATACAACATTTTGCTTTAATGCATAGTAAATAAAATTAAGCAATACCAATCTTAATTCATCATTACATTTATCTATATAATAATACACATAATCAAATATCAATTTTAACTGATACTTAGAAAATAATTTCAAATCTATTGATTGTAACACCAACAATAGCATTAAAGATGATGATTGATTATCGTTTACTTTATCTAAGTAATTCAGCATACATTGCAAATACTCTCTTTTATCATTTATTTCTATTACTTTTAAGTTAGATATAAATGATTTTATAAAATTTCTAAAACAAAACACTAATTCATCGTTATCACTTTTATCATCAAAGAGCATTAATTTAATATATTTGTCAAACAGTGTATAACTTAATCTATGCTTAATTTCAACTAAATCTTTATTGATATTATAAAATTCAAATAATGCAATCATTTTTCCTAGAAGGTTAGCTGAAATTTCTTTTATTTCACCATCTGTATTTTTTATCAAATAATAGGATAAAATTATTAATTCTTTCCTCTTGTCTTTGTCTAAATATATAGCATATTCATTAAAAACATTTAAATACATTTTTACTGTTTCTTTTGAATTACATATTTTCATACTTTCAAGTATATCATTAAATTTTTTACTATCATTTAAAATAATCATAATTTTTGCATTATTGCTTAATGAAATATTTTTAACATATTTAACAATATCATTACCAGTTAAAAGCGCAACATATTTTTCACTTATAATTGTACCATCAAAATCAAGACTATCAATATTAATACCACAACTAGATAAAAATCCTTCAAAATCATGTATTTTTATCCTTATATTATTTTGCAAATCTTTATTCGATATATTAGATAATACTTCATCACATTCACTAACAGATTTAATTACTGCTAAATCATTTTTGCAACTAAGCCTAAATTTAGAATATATAAGGATTTGAGATTCTATTGGGATATGTTTCTTCATCAAATCAGGTAAATCCTTATTTATAGAAATATTGCCTATATTATATAATTTATATTTTTCAAACCAATAATTAATATAAAAATTTTCATTTTCAATATTATCACAGTTTATCAGTGCTAATTCACCTAAATACTGACCAATTATAGTTGCATATAAATTACCCGTATTTACTTCAATATTTAATGATTTTAATACATTGCATAAATTTTTGCATATATTCAAAATGCCATTTATATTAGAAATAACATCATTTTTAGTAAGTTCATGGTTTAATAATATAAGTTCATATATATAATTATTTTTATAAACTTTCACAAATTGATTATACTCCTCACCCGAAGCATCACATATTTCATCGCATAAAATACTACTGTTAAATGATTCTTCTGCACTTTCATCCAATTTTTCTAAATATATAAAAGTGGTTTTTAATAATTCTAAATATATTAAAACAGCATTGTCGTATTTTGGATCTAATTTTGTAGAAACTAAATTTGGAAATGATTTATTTAAAATGAATTGATATATATAATCAAGCTCAATATTCGCAAAGGACAAATCCATCAATGAGTATATCACAGATACTAATTCTCTTATATCAACACAAGTAATATTATTTTTAGAAATTATAAAAGATAATTTTGTGATAAAAGTTCTATTTAATAACGATGATTGCATTTTCTCTTCTGTTACATTAATTCTGTTGATGAACTCTTTATTTGTCAATTTTTTTAATATTTCTTCATGCAATTTGGTTAACGAAATTTTATTCATTTTCTCACTTCCATCTGTTAATTTCCAAGTTTTATATTAACAGTATAACATTGAGATTAATAAAAAACAAGAATTTACAATTAAAAAATGTTTTCTAAAGTCAAGCATTCATTTCCTCTTACTTTTATAATCAAAGACATTAATTGCTCAATTTCTCCCAATGAATAAACTGTACTGTTCACCTCTATGCTTCTATATAATTTATTTATTGATGCTCGAATACTATCAATATCCTCTTGATGAACAAAAAACACCCATACTTTTTCAATTTTATCCCACTCGCTCATAATTTTTACAGTAAGCTCATACGCTTCATTATATTCATTTTGCAATACAAAATCTGATAACATGTCTAGATTAGTGGAAAAAAATTCATATGCACTACTAATAGAAAAGTAATAAAAACAAAACCAAATTGATATTATAATTATTAAACACAACAATGATATTAAAATATATTTCATATTATTTCTCCTAAATTTTTCTTTATTAATATATAGTTTTCATCTTCATCTACATATCCATAAATAACATCTTTAAGCTCTAATTTATTTTTCTCTAATGCATTATTTAATTTTTTATTAGATAACCTAAATTTCTCCATATTATCATTTGATATTTTCCCATCAACAACAATAGAAATAGGTAATCTTTTACATTTATTGGATTTTATATCTTGATTTGCTATTACACTTATTTGCCCATTAGTCTCCATTATCAAGTAATCTATATCTTCAATGTTAGTAAAACCTTTTAATCTTATTTGACCTAATATATCATTTACATTTACTCTTAAATCTCTCATTTTTTTTAAATTGAATTTTCCATGTGAAACTAATATACTAGGATTTCCAGATAAAAATCGTCTTGCTTTTGAACTTTTTAATGAAATAAATGACGTAAAACACTGTAAAAACATAAGTGTTACAATTGCTGTTATACCATGAGAAATAGGTGAGTTTAAATCTTCAATAGGCATTGCTGCCAATTCAGCTATCATTAGTGAAATCACAAAATCAAATGGCTCTAGCTCGCCTAATTGTCCCTTGCCCATTATTCTTAGTGAAAACAAGACAACTACATATAAAACTACAGCTCTTAATAATACTATAATCATATTCTATCTCCAATCTACATACTATTTATTACCATAGTTTTACCTAAAAAAAAAAATCTATAACATTTGTTATAGATTTCATCACTTATATTATATTAGCTAACTTTTCCCTTTAAAATTGTTTTAATCTTTGCAAATATCATTCTTCCAGCTGCAGTTTGCAATACACTTGTTACAGTAACAATAACATTAACGCCTATAAATTTTTTACCGCCTTCAACTACAATCATTGTTCCATCATCCAAATATGCCAACCCTTGATTTGATTCCTTACCATCTTTAGCAATGGTAATATTCATTTCTTCACCTGGTAAAACAATAGGTTTAACTGAATTAGCAAGTTCATTTATATTTAAAACTTTTACACCTTGAAACTCAGCAACTTTATTTAAATTAAAATCATTTGTTAGAACTTTTCCACCAAGCTCTTCTGCCAATTTCAAAAGTTTAATATCAACCTCGACTTCATCCTCAAAATCTCTAGTTTCTATTATAACTTCTATAATTCCTTCTTTTTGTAAATGATTAAGAATATCAAGACCTCTTCTCCCTCTGTTCCTTTTCAACGAATCCGAAGAATCAGCTATATGTCTAAGCTCCTTTAAAACAAACTCAGGAATAACCAAAGGTCCCTCCAAAAATCCTGTTTTACATATATCAGTAATTCTACCATCTATAATTACACTAGTATCCAATATTTTAGGATAAATACCCGATTTAGAGGATTTTGAATTTTTAAATTTAAATCCGTTTTTCTTGAAATTCAAAGCACCAAATAATACGTCTTCCTTTTTCATAGTTGCAATTCTTATACCCAAATATCCTAGTAATATATATAAAAGAGACGATATAATAACACCTATGTAAGCAATTTGTATACTTAAAAAAGGTTGACTAATCAAATATGCAATAATAAAACCAAAAATCAAACCTATTGCACCATATATAATTTCACCAGCAGAATATTTTAGTATTTCTTTTTCTAAGCTATTTGCAATTTTAGCAATAATACTTATTATTATGGGAGTTAAAAAATAAAAAATAATTCCAAAAACAGCACCGCTGACTGCTATAACAACTTGCTTTTGCCAAACGATGCTTAAATTGCTAATCCCAAGTTTATTGATAAAGATTCCAATAAGAACTCCTAATACAACTCCTAATAATGAAGTAATTATCCTAATAATTCTTTTTAGCACTAAATCCACCCCCTTTCTTTCTAATTAAATGTTATATTTATCATATTGTGTAAACATTAATTATATCTTAAATATAGCATGATAATACTAAATTATTTTTTCAATCACATCATCTAAGTGCTCTGAAACAACAATTCCATCTTCATCTGTTGATAACGCTATCTCGCTTATAAGCATTTGCTTTGCGTTTACAAGCATTTTCTTTTCACCAGTAGACAATCCTTTCTCTTTATCCCTAAAGGCTAAATCTCTTACGACATGTGCTAATTGAAAAATATCACCAGTCCTCATTTTTTCCATATTTTCTCTATACCTTTTATTCCAATTAGCAGTATTTTCTTCTGCTTCCTGCTCAAAAACTGATAAAACCTCTTTTACCTTATCTTTATCAATAATATTTCTCAAACCCATTCTATTAACATTATCAACAGGTATCATAAGTTTAATTTCTCCTATTGGCATCTTAAGTATATAATATTTTCTGATTTCACCAAGAATTTCTTTTTCTTCGACTGATTCAATCTTACCCGCCCCATGCATTGGGTAAACTACCTTATCACCTAAATTATACATTGCACTACCTCCTATTATTAGTATAAACTATAATTGTTAAAAAGTCAAATACATAATTATATACTTGACTAACGAACTTGTCAACATATTTTTACACATTGGTTTCGTTTTTCAAAATGGTTATAAAAAAACCATTTTATATTACTATACCCAATATTTCTGTTAATATTTAATAATTATTTATATATTTTGTTTGACATTAATGCTTGTCAATGCTTATAATTTAACTAAGGGGATTTATAAATTTTTAAATAAAATATGTAGAGGAGTATACTTATGTCAAGTGAATGTTCAAATTTTCAGGAATGTGTATCTAATGTTCAATTTAGGAATAAAAGTATTCTAGATATTTCATCTAAATTAAGTGAGCAAACAGCCTTACTAAATAGAGCACTAGTAAAATCAGCTACTTATTGTGGTTGTATTAGCATTAATGCACAAAAACAAATAATTGATAACAATAAATCAATTGATGAAAATAGAAAATGTCTAAAAAGTCATATAGAAGGACGTCTATGCGAAAAATGCAAAGAAAAAATTGAAGAAGAAATGGGTGATGTACTTTATTATTTAGTTTCATTATGCGATGCACTTGATTTAGAATTAGATGAAGTTATGAAGCAAAAACAAAAATATATTAAAACTTTAGGAATTTACAGTTTACTATAATATATATAATAGAAGAGCTATCAAAATAGCTCCTCTATTACTTGATTTATATTATTAGCACTAAATAATTTGATTTCTTTTACTTCTTTAGCTGCCTTGAAATTAGCTTCTGGAATTATTGCTTTTGTAAATCCCATTTTTTGTGCTTCAATTAGCCTATTAGTTATCGAATTTATACCTCTTATTTCACCTGTAAGTCCTATCTCTCCCATTATGATAGTTTGACAATTAATTGGCTTTTCTTTAAAGCTTGATGCAATTGCACAAACCACAGCTAAGTCACTAGCAGGTTCTTTTAATTGAAGACCACCAGTTACATTAATAAAAATATCACAATTTTGCAAAGTTAATCCTATTTTTTTCTCTAAAACAGCTATTAAAATTGCTGCTCTATTATTATCAATTCCAGTAGTTATTCTTTTTGAAAATCCTACTGGAGAATAACTTACAAGTGATTGTATCTCAAGTAACATTGGTCTTGTTCCCTCAAGTGCTGCCGTTACCACGGTACCATACGCATCCTTAGGTCTACCATCTATAAATATTTCAGATGGATTGTCTACCTCTACAAGTCCTTTATCTCTCATCTCAAATATACCGATTTCATTTGTAGAACCAAATCTATTTTTAACTGCTCTTAGTATTCTATAAGAAAAATGTCTTTCTCCTTCAAAGTAAAGCACTGTATCAACCATATGCTCAAGAACTCTAGGCCCAGCAATATCACCTTGCTTTGTAACATGTCCCACTATGAATGTAGCCATTTGTTTTGATTTTGTAATTCTCATAAAAATTGATGTTATCTCTCTTACTTGACTTACGCTTCCCGGGGCTGAAACAATTTCTGGACTATATATAGTTTGTACTGAATCAAGAATTAAAATATCAGGCTCTTCTCTATCAATGAAATTCTTGATTACCTCTACATTTGTTTCTGATAAAATGTATAATTCTCCACTTGATACACCTAGCCTATCAGCTCTTAACTTTATCTGTTCTGCTGATTCTTCTCCAGACACATATAATACTTTTAAGTCTTGTAACGACGCATTGTTAGCAACCTGTAATAGAAGAGTAGATTTGCCTATTCCAGGGTCACCGCCAACCAGTATCAATGAACTTTTAACAATCCCTCCTCCTAAAACCCTATCTAATTCTTTGATGCCTGTTTTAACTCTTGATTGAATAATAGTAGCTATGCTATCAATTCTTTCAACTTTTCCTTTGTTACTCAATCCTCTTTGATTTTTCACGTCTTTTGCTTTAATATCAAGCTCTTCAACAAATGAATTCCACTCACCACATGATGAGCATTTCCCCATCCACTTTGGGCTTTCATATCCACAGTTTTGGCATACAAATTTACTTTTAACCTTAGCCATATGTTTTTCTCCTATTTATTGTACATCTTATATATAGTTAATTATACCATTTTATTATAAATTTTAAAAGAAAATAAAATGTTTAATAATAAAACAAACCAATTTAGTGCTTAAATATTAATATTTTTAATATCTATATTAATATTTTTAATATAGATATTAATTTTTTTAATATTAAGTATTGACAAATTAATTTTATGAACATATAATGTAAATATAATAAATAATATTAATTAATGGTTTAATATTTGGAGGTGGAAGTAATGGAAAATGATATGTTAGAAATTTTGAATAACGTATCCAATAAAAAATGTAATGTTGACAATGCTATAAAAAAAATTAGCAACATTACATTTAAGGAAAATATTGTTTCAAATGACAAAATTCAATATGCTAAAAAAATAAAAATATATATAAACGTAATTGATGATAAAAAAGACGGTAAAAGGTTGAAAATTAATTTACCAGCTATTTCATTAAAATTTTTAAAACGAGTTGGTATGTTTGGCATTAAGATAGCATCTAAATATTCAAAGAATGATAATAAGAATAGCAATCAAAATGAACATATTAAAAACATGAGTTTTAATGATTTAGAAAATATAAAATATGTATTTGATGCACTTGTGATGTTACCTCCATTTGAAATTATAAATGTAGATTCAAATGATGCTAAAGTACACATTTACACATGTTAGGAGGATATAATGAAAAGAGACGTAATTGGAAAATGCCCTATTTGTAACAATGAATTAATAGTTACAGAACTGTCATGTAAATCCTGCAAAACGAAAATAAGTGGCGAATTTTTCCTAGACAAATTTTGCAGACTAGATAAAGAAAAAAGGTATTTTGCAGAAATATTTATTAAAAACAGAGGTAATATTAAAGAAATTGAAAAAGAGTTAGGTATTTCTTATCCCACTGTCAGAAAATTATTAGATGAGGTAATTATTGCACTTGGATATAACACAAAATCAGAACCTAGTGATTCTGAAAAAAACGAGGTACTTGAAAAGCTTAGCAAAGGTGAAATTAGTTCAGACGAAGCATTAAAATTAATAAGTGATTTATAAAAAAAATAAAAATCTTGGAGGATATTAAAATGGAAGAAAAATTAACAATTTTAAAAATGGTTGAAGAAGGAAAAATAACAGTAGAGGAAGCTTCAAAATTATTACAGGCAATCGAAAACAAAAAAGAAGAGTTAAGTCTTGTTACTACTAACGAAGGTAGAACTGCAAAATGGATAAAAATAAAAGTTTTTGGTTCAGACGATAATACTAAAGTAAATGTAAATCTACCAATTGCTTTGGTTGACATAGCTTTCAAAATAGCAAAGTCAAGCGATAAAAATTTCGATGTAAATCTAGGTAATTTAAATGTTGATATCAATGATGTTATCAAAATGATTCAAGAAGGTGCTGAAGGTAAAATAGTAGATATTGAATCAGAAAATGGTGACAAAGTAGAAATAGTTGTTGAATAGATAAACATCAAAATTATTAAAAAAATACTCCTTCTTAGTAAATACTAAGGAGGAGTATTTTTTTGCTAAATGTAAATTTATATATTAATTGTTTAGTTATATTAAACACATTAATTAGTTGTAGTAACTATTTATATATAAAATATCCAAATTTTAATAATTTAATCTTGACATTAATATGACACATATGTATAATATTTTCGAACGTTAAAGTTTAATAAATATAAACTTCGTGTTTAATATTAAATACATTTTTAACAAAAAAAGAAGTAGGTATATATGATGAATATAGGAAATAAAATCAAAAGACTTAGAACTGCTAATTTTTTGACGCAAGAAGAACTTGCTGATAGGTGTGAATTAACAAAAGGATATATATCTCAATTAGAAAGAGATCTAACCTCGCCTTCTATAGCTACGTTAGTTGATATTCTAGAATGTTTGGGCACCGATTTAGCAAATTTTTTTAATGAAGCTGCTGAAGATAAAATCGTTTTTAAAGAAAAGGATATTTTTGTAAAAGAAACAGATGATAATTATATAATTAATTGGCTAATACCAAATGCACAAAAAAATAAAATGGAACCTATACTTGTTGAACTAGATAGCTATAGTAAAACTAAATTAGAAACGCCACATGAAGGTGAAGAATTTGGATATGTACAAGCTGGAACTATTATACTTCATTATGGACATGCACTTTTTAAAGTGAAAAAAGGAGAATCTTTTTATTTCAAAGCAAATAAAAATCATTTTATTGAAAATACTGGCAAAAACACATGCAAGATATTATGGGTAAGTTCACCCCCAAATTTCTAATTAGGAGTAATTTATGAGCAAAAAAATTATTGAACTTAAAAATATAACAAAGAAGTTTGATGGAGAAACTATATTAAACAGTATTAACCTTTATGTACGGGAGAATGAATTTATAACATTTCTCGGACCAAGTGGATGTGGAAAAACAACTACGCTTAGAATAATAGGTGGATTTGAAACTCCTACTGAAGGTAACGTTTATTTCGACGGACATGTAATCAATACACTACCTCCATATAAAAGACAAATAAATACTGTGTTCCAAAAATATGCGCTTTTCCCACATATGGATGTGTTTGAAAATATAGCTTTTGGTTTAAGAATTAAAAAAATAAACGAATCAATTATAAAAAACAAAGTAGAAAGAATGCTTTCACTATTTAATATGAAAAAGTATGCTAAAAGAACTATTGATTCATTGAGTGGTGGTCAACAGCAAAGAATTGCTATCGCTAGAGCTTTAGTTAATGAGCCTAAGGTTTTATTACTTGATGAACCATTGGGTGCTTTAGACTTAAAATTAAGAAAAGAAATGCAAACTGAACTAAAAAATATGCAACGCCAACTTGGCATAACATTTGTTTATGTTACTCATGATCAGGAAGAAGCATTAACAATGTCAGACACTATAGTTGTTATGAATAATGGTATTATTCAACAAATTGGCACTCCTATAGATATATATAATGAACCAGGAAATGCTTTTGTTGCTGATTTTATCGGAGAGAGCAATATAATAGATGGAATAATGATAGATGATTATGAAGTAGAATTTCTAGGTAAAAGATTCAAATGTGTTGATACTGGTTTTGGTAGAATGGAAGAGGTTGAAGTTGTTATTAGACCTGAAGATTTAGTTATAACTGAAGTATCTTACGGCATGTTAACCGGTATAGTTAAATCAGTTACATTTAAAGGTGTGCACTATGAAATGATAATTGATATTTCTGGATTTGATTTTATGGTTCATAGTACTATACAATCACCAATTAATTCAACTGTTGGATTATCTTTAACACCTGATGATATTCATATTATGGTAAAAGGAGATAGATAATGAAAAACAAATCTAAGTATTATGCATATCCATATATAGTTTGGATAATAATGTTTATTTTGTTGCCTGTTTTCCTAGTTTTTTTATATAGCTTTACAAAGAAAAATGTAGGAGGAACTGCTAATATTTCATTCACATTAGAAAACTATAAATTGTTTCTCAATACCATGTATATACGTATTTTGCTTAAATCATTATTACTAGCAGCCGTTTCAACTATACTATGTCTACTTATTGGTTACCCTGCTGCCTATCTAATTTCAAAGGCACCAATATCAAGAAAAAGCACAATGCTGTTTCTTTGTGTAGTTCCAATGTGGATGAACATGTTATTAAGAACATATGCTTGGATGACGATACTTGGTAATAACGGTATTATAAATCATTTTTTAATTAATATTGGTCTTCCAAAGTTAAGCTTATTATATAATGATTTTGCTGTTGTACTTGGTATGGTTTATAATTTTTTACCTTTTATGATTTTACCTATATATACTGTATTAAGCAAGCTAGACAATAGTTTAATACAAGCTGCTGAAGATTTAGGTGCTAATAGTAGAACTACTTTTAAAAAGGTTATATTTCCTCTAAGCATGCCTGGTGTTATAACAGGTATTGTTATGGTGTTTATGCCTGCTGTAAGCACATTTATAATTCCAAGGCTCTTAGGTGGTCAAAAAGATTTCTTTATCGGAAGTTTGATTGAAAATTTATTCTCTGTTGGCTCAAACTGGAACTTTGGTTCTGCAGTTTCTATAATAATGATGATAATTATATTAATTTCAATGTCTATAATGAATAAATTTGATGTGGATAAAGAAGGAGGTGCTGGATTATGGTAAAAAAACATCTATCAAGGTTTTATATGGCACTAATTTATATATTTCTATATGCACCTATTATTGTATTGGTTATTAATTCGTTTAATGGCTCAAAAACACAGGTTAATTGGGGAGGTTTCACTTTAAAGTGGTATTTTGAACTTTTTCAAGATAGAAATATAAAAACAGCACTCTACTATACAGTTATAGTTGCAGTACTCTCTGCGATTATTTCTACTGTTTTAGGTACTATGGCAGCCATAGGTATTCACAGTCTTAAGGGTAAAAAGAAAGCATTGATTGTAAATGCTAACTATCTACCTATAGTTAATCCTGATATAGTTACTGGTGTTGCCTTAATGATTTTATATTTGTCATTCAATGTACATTTAGGATTTAAAACGATGTTGTTATCACATATAGCATTTGGCACACCATATGTTGTATTATCAGTTTTACCTAAATTAAAGCAGCTAAATGTTCATTTGTCAGAAGCTGCCATGGATTTAGGCGCTACACCATTTTACGCGCTTAGAAAGGTTATTATTCCCGAAATAATGCCTGGTATTATTACGGGATTTTTAATGGCACTAACATTATCTATCGATGATTTTGTTATCAGCTTCTTTACTACTGGAAATGGTGTTACTAATCTTTCAATAGTAATATATTCAATGGCTAGACGTGGAATAAAACCGACTATTAATGCTTTATCAACATTAATGCTAGTAAGTGTCTTAACATTAATGTTAATAATAAATAGTAGAAAAAATTCTACTAAAAATAAAAAAATTAAACGTAACGGAGGAAACAATTGAAAAAGAAAATTTGCTTAATTCTTGTATTAACATTGGTATTATCTGTGTTTGTAGGATGCTCAAATTCTGACAAACCAACTTTAAATGTTTTAAACTATGGAATCTATATGGATCCAAGCCTTGTAACGCAATTCGAAAAAGAAAATAATGTTAAAATTATATATGATGAATATGCTGCACCTGAGGACATGTATACAAGGGTTAAAGCCGGAGGAACAGATTATGATGTAATTATCACCGGCGAATACATGATTGAACGTATGGTAAACGAAGATATGCTTGCAGAACTTGATTTTAATAATATACCAAATTTCAAATATGTTGGAGAAGAATATAAAAACCAACCATATGATAACGAAAACAAATATGCTGTACCTTATTTTTGGGGAACATTAGGTATTCTTTACAATAAAGAAACAGTAGATGTTTCATCAAATAGTTGGAATATTTTATGGGATGAAAAATACAAGGACCAAATTGTTATGATGGACAGTCAAAGAGATACATTTGCAGTAGCTCTTAAGTTACTTGGATATTCATTGAATACTACTGATATAAATAAACTTGATGAAGCTAAGAGATTGCTTATAGATCAAAAACCTTTGGTTATGGCATATGTAGTTGATAGAGCTGGCCAAATGATTTCAAGTGGTGAAGCTGAGTTGGGTCTTGTATGGTCAGGCGAAGCAACAGTTGCAATGCTTGATGATAGTGAAAGAGATTTAGGATTTATAATACCCAAAGAGGGTAGTAATATTTGGATAGATGCAATGTGCATACCTAAAACTTCCAATCAAAAAGAATTAGCAGAAAAGTTTATTAACTTTATTACAAGTAAAGATGCTACTTTAAAGGATATAAATGAAGTAATGTACTCAACAGTTCATACTGAAGCAATAAAGGAATTACCAGATGAGTTAAAAAATAATAATGCCTATAATGTGCCTTCTGACGAAGTTAAAAATCTAGAAATGTTCAGAGACTTAAAAGATGACATAAAACTATACAATACAAGATGGACTGAGGTTTTTGGTAAATAAAAATAGAGGTAAGCTGAATAATTATTTAGCTTACCTCTTAATATTTTACATTAATTTGTCTATAGCATAAATAAATTTATCTACTAAATCAGGATCAAACTGTGTACCCTTGCAACGCCTTAATTCCTCAAAAGCATCCTCGTAGTTTTTCTTGCGTTGATATGGTCTGTTTGCAGTCATTGCATCAAAACTATCTGATATTGACAACATCCTAGATAGTTCGTTTATGTTATTACCCTTTAATCCATATGGATATCCAGAGCCATCAAATCTCTCATGATGCTGACGAACAATGTCTACAATATTGTTATCAATTTGATGCATCTGTCCAATAATATCTGCACTGTCAATTGGATGCTTTTTAATCTCATCCCATTCCTCTTTTGTAAGTTTCTTGTTCGAAATCAATATATCTTTAGAAATATTTATCTTGCCTATATCGTGTAAATACGCACCATAGACTAATTGCTTTTTTTCCTCATTACATAGCTTTAAATAATCAGCAAAAATCTGGCAGTAAATAACTACACGCTCTGTATGGCTATATGTATAATGGTCTCTTGAGTTTACAATAGTAATTAGTGCTTTTACTGATGTCATACCCTTATCGTTATCAATATCCAAGTCAGAAAACTGCTCAAATACAGATGTATACAACTCAACTCTATTTTTACGAAAAAACTTTGCCCTGTACAATGCAATATCAGCACGTTCAATAAAGTTTCTAACATTATCATCACTTTTTTTTCTTTCTGAAACCCCAATAGAAATCGTTAAATTATGATTAGGCATAAGCTCCTGACCTTTAAATTTATGGTCATATATTTTTTCCCTTATATTGTTGGCAAATTCAATCGCCTTTTTCTGATTTATACCAGGGTAAATTACTGTAAATTCTTCTCCGCCATATCTGCAAATTATATCTTTTTGTTCTGAACTACTTTTAATCACATAGGCTATTTCCTTTAATATATCGTCACCAACCTGATGTCCATATAAATCGTTGTAAGACTTAAAATAATCTATATCAATCATTATAACTGAAATAGCTTTTTCACATTCAGGGTCATTTTTAAACATATTTTCTAAAGTTTCATAAAAATAACAATGGTTATATAAACCTGTTAAAAAATCTATATTGGCACGGTTTTTCAATTCAGATATATGTTCACCTTCAATTTTTACATAGAAACCAACCACCCAAGCTACTAAATAGAACATTGCAGTCAATGCTATGTCTGACTGAAAATAAGGATTTACACCATCACTTTTATACATAATCAAATCCATCGCTAATATAGTAATTGAGGATATTGTCGCAACATATGAGCCTAAATTAAACCCATACTCCATAGTATATACAACTATCATAAACAAGAACATATACTTATAATAACTTTCATATCCTCCACTATATAACAGTGCACATAAACATATTAAATAGTAGACTACTATTTCAACGTATTTGCAAAATTTATTATTAACAAACTTAATATTGACTACAAACCACAAAATAACAACTGCAATTATAACAACCAAAAATACTACTGGCATTAGAATATTAAAATTTGACCAAATGTGAAATGCATTTTCAGTAAAATAATATTGAAAAACTGGTGTTGTACAAAAAAGCAATGCCAAAATTTTCAAGGTGAAAAACATACTGTTAAATTTTTTTTGCTTTTCATTGTCCCATTCGTGCATTTTATAATTCACCTCATTAAATAATTTGGTAGGAGAGAACACAATTTCTCACCTACCCTACTGAAAAATAACTTTACTTATCCTGCAATGATTTTGGCTCTACAGGTTGGTAAGCCCACCAAAAGCAAGCAGAAGTCGCAACTAGAGTTGCTACTAAAGTAGCTAGAATCGAAATGATAGATAATAATTTTTTTTTCATATTAAGCTCCTCCTATATTATTTTCTATTAGGTTTGATATACTCCTAATAATTTATCAATAGCTTTAATAAAACTATGACCTATTTTAGTAAGCATTATTACCTGCCACAAAACAGAAAGTGAAAGGCTTATAGCATAACTTATATAATACCCTCCGTAAATCATCTGCAATAATGCTAGAAATATGGTGATAACTGTAAAAAGAAGCAATACTATAAGTGCTTTCTTTCTTAGTCTTTTAATTTTTTCTGTATTTTTTATAGGTTTATTAGGGTTATCCACCGGAGCAAATTTATAAACTAATATGTAAGAACCTATATAAATAGCCATCATCCCCATATATATGTATATCATGCTAACATAAGGTATTATAATAAACCTTGATATATATGAAAATAAATCTATAAAAACAACACTGATTATTACACAACTGTTAAGGCTAGCTGAATGAGCCCCTCCTATAACTCTTCTTAATAATCCTACAGAAATAAAAATAATTAATGCTTCAATAAAAAAACCAAATACTAGCGCTATTGTACATGATAGTATAAAAATAGTCATAAATTGAATTATTGCAACAAGACCATATGATATAACACTAATTTTTTCTTCATCTGCTTCTATTGATTTTCCAATGCTTCGAGCTATTTTTTTACTCAACCACTCCATTTAACATTCCTTTTTTTCTTTTAATATTTAATTTATAAAAAACAAACATAACCAATACTAATACTACATTTGTTGGAGCTCCAAGTAACGATTTATAGATTCTACTAGATATATTACCATTACTATTTAAAATTAACATTATAATATCATGTCCAATAATAAAATTTAATACTTTTAAATTTATTAGTTCAAGAATTAATATAGACATTGTAGTAGTTAACGCACTTAGAACGGTATAAAATGTCGAAGTTTTCAATAAAACTACTGACAGTAATATGTCTGAAATTATTATGAGAACTGTATGATATCCAAAGCTTATAACCGATATTTGACGAATTCCAAACATAATAACAGCTAATATTATTGCTGCTAACAGCATAGTTTTAACGTCAGCCTTCCTCCTATTAAATGCATATAGTGATAAAACATATCCTAAAGACTGTAAGAAATAACCTAAAACGCCATCAGCTAAAAAAAGAACAACATAATTCAAAATTTTACCCCCTCAGTTTAGTTTTGCTTTGTTTAAATTTAATGTTTTTATTGTATAAAAAACTATTATTCCTAAAAAAGAGTGTATAAGAATATCTCCGATACTCATAATACTAAAACCCAAATCAATATAGTCACCAAAAAAATTAAGAGATGTTGAAGAACTCATCAATATATGTAAGTTATCAACACCTTGCGACAAAATACCATTTTTATAAAAGCCCGTTATATTTGATAAAGTTGGATAAACAGGCATTTTGCCATTATTACATGCTATAACAGCTCTATTTAATATACTCCCGATAATTACAAAGACTGAACCACATATAGCCGGACTGTAAAGCTTTCTATATATAATAGGTACAAGTAATGAAATATTAAACGCATATTGTATATATACTGCGTACCTCACAAAACTATAATTTCCAAACAAAGCATTAATTTGAAAAAATAAATGCACCAATTCTATCATAATAAGAGGGTATAAATCGTACGCCTTTATAAGATTTTTACAATCATATTTTTTTATACGTGCAATTAATAATGGTATAACTAATATAAACAAAAGCATACATGCACTCCATTCGACAATTTTATACATAATTTTCAAAAAAACATCAATTATATAATAGCACACTAGAAAATAACATGCAATATTAAATATAGCAAACTTAATAGACTAAAAATCGTTATGAAGTTAACAAATAATCATTATCAATAAAACATTAATACATAATAATTTACTACAAATATTTTTTTCTAACATAATCTGACAATATTTCTTTTGTATTGTATTCAGGGTTATCAAGTACCAAATCTAATAGATTTCTCAATATCTCAGTATAAACCTTTCCCTGCTCTATTCCCAGCTCTTTTAGCTTCATACCTCCAATTGCTAAATCCTTTATGCATATAGGTTCATTTCTTGAAATGATTTTATTGCATTTACATCTTAGAACTTCCACTTTTTCAATATTTGTAGTATCTTTCTTTCCTTTTATATCTGCAATATTTAATTTAAACATATCATCAAGTCTTGATATTCCCACATTATTTATAAACCTCTTTACGCCCTTATCCTTCATATCAATTTCTTTCAGATAATGATACCTTACCAAAGTACTTACATCCTCAATCCTTTCATTTGAATAACGTAATCTTTTCATTATTATTTTTGAAGCTTCTGCTGACATGATATGATGGCCATAAAAATGTCCTCTACCAGTATCGTCAACTGTAAAACACTCAGGTTTACTTATATCATGTAAAAGAGCTGCGAGTCTTAAATTCAGTTTTGGTTCAATATTATCAAGCACAGTCATAATGTGTTCAAATACGTCCTTATTGTGATATTGATTCTTTTGTTCAAATCCCACAGTACCAATAATCTCTGGTAAAATAAAATCTATAAGGTGAGTTTCAACAAGTTTCTTAATACCTAATGATGGCTTTTTACTTAGTAATATCTTATTAAGCTCATCCTGAATTCTTTCTATACTTACTAACTGTATCAAAGAACTATTATTTTTTATTGATAATAAAGTATCTTTATGTATACTAAATCCGAGCTGACTCATAAATCTGACTGCTCTAAGCATACGTAATGAATCCTCTTTAAATCTATCATCAGGATTGCCAATACATCTAATTATCTTATTTTTTAAGTCATGTTTCCCATCAAATTTATCAATCAATATCTCATTGATATCACAGCACATTGCATTAACTGTAAAATCTCTTCTTTTTAAATCTTCACTCAATTCACATGAAAAATTAACATTATCTGGTCTTCTACCATCTGAATACTTTCCATCGCTTCTAAAAGTAGTAACCTCATACAAATTTTTATTTATAACAACTGTAATTGTACCATATTTCAATCCTGTAGGAATTGTTTTTTCAAATATAGATTTTATTTGATTAGGCATTGCACTCGTAGTAATATCAAAATCTTCAATTTTTTTATTTAATAAATAATTTCTTACCGCACCACCAACAACGAATGCTTCAAAGTCGCTATTTATTAATTTATTCAATATATACTTAACGTCTTCATTTAACATAATTTCTCCCTAATAATATACTATAATATAATTATTATACCCCTATTAAAGCATTATTAAAATATTATTTTATATAAAAAAGTTCTAGGCGAAGTAGAACTTTCTAGTATATAAAAATAGAATCAGAAGCATTATGCTACTGATTCATTTTTAATTAATCATATTTATTGTACTAATTTTTCTTTAATAACTTCTATTCCCTTTTGCAATTGGTTATCAGTATCTAAATAATCAACACCTATTCCTTTAATATCTTCCGGTAACTCTACAACTAAATCTGGTTCAATTCCTATACCATGAATATTTACTCCACTTGGTGTAAAATATTCTGAAATAGTCATTTTTACACCTGCTCCATCATCACCAAATCTTGAGATTCTTTGGACTATACCTTTGCCAAATGTCTTAGTTCCAATTAATGTTCCTGATTTTGTATCCTTAACTGCACCTGACATAATTTCCGAGGCACTTGCACTTCCACCATCAACTAACATAACTAACGGAATATCTATTTTATCTTTATCTGAAGGATAATATTCCTTTTCTCCAGCCTTTGTCTTGGTATATGTAACAAAACCCTCTCCCATAAACATATCTGTTATTTCAACCGATGTATCAATTAATCCACCTGGATTTCCTCTTAGGTCAACTATTATTCCCTTCATTCCTTCTTTTTTGAGTTCATTATACTGTGTTTTAAAATCAGCAGCTGTTTCACTATCAAAAGTTGTAATTCTAATATACCCTATTTGATCTGGAAGCATTTGTGATTTAACAGAAACAATTCTGATTTTTTCTCTTACTATATCTACATCAAATACATTTTGTTTTCCATCTCCATCAATTCTAAGTATTGTAATTTTAACACTTGTATTTGGAGCACCCTTCATTACTTTTACTGCAACATCCATTTTATCTGCAGGATATTCTTCACCATTTATTTTAATTATATAATCTCCTGACTTCAATCCAGCTTTTTCTGCTGGTGTATCCTCAATAGGAGCTATAACCATAATTTTATTATCTATACTAGGAGCTATATAAACACCTATTCCGTCAAATGAACCAGCAGTATGTTCCATCAATGATTTGTACTCTTCTTTTGACATATATTCTGTATATGGATCATCTAGTGCATTAAGCATTCCTTTAAGCCCACCACTTAGCATTTCAGATTGGTCTACTTCATATAAAAAGTTATTTTCTGCATAATTTATCAACGACTCAAATTGTCCATATTTTGCTACAAAAGACTTCATAAAATTAAAATCATCGTTTGACACTAATACTTTACCACCAGCTTCTACCAATGCGTAATTACCAAAAGTAAATGTAACAAATGCTGTTAACAATATAGCTACTACTATTGATAATATAAATTTTTTTCTAGAAATCATGTTTATCACTCCTACTCTATTATTATAATTATATATTTATGCGACTATAAAAACATTTATCCGTACTATTTATATTATATTATATTTTACCTAAATAGT
The DNA here is from genome assembly GCF_017352195.1 of Sedimentibacter sp. zth1. NCBI lineage: Bacteria > Bacillati > Bacillota > Tissierellia > Sedimentibacter > Sedimentibacter sp. zth1. The sequence continues at coordinate 1,331,047 of NZ_CP071445.1, forward strand.
ATAGAAAAATATTGATAATAAAGAAATATTATATTATAATAATAATTGTGTATGCGCCATTAGCTCAATTGGATAGAGTAGCGGACTTCGAATCCGAAGGTTGTGGGTTCAATTCCCTCATGGCGTACCAACAAAGAAGGTGTACATATTCCACCTTCTTTATTTTTATATTTAATTTGAAATAAAATAATAACGGAGAATAGAAATGTATGAAAATGAAAAAGAAATTATAAATTTTGAAACAGGACTTAATAGATTTGTAGGCTCCAAAGATTTATATATAACATGCCTAATAAAATTTATAGAAGATAAAAGTTTTGATTTAGCAAAAGAAGCTATGTTTTTAAAATCATATGATAAAGCATTTGAAAATCTTCATGCCCTTAAAGGATTAAGCGGAAATTTAAGTTTGGATTTATTATATGATTGCTGCTGTAATATTGTAGATGAACTTAGAAGCAAAAAACACAATAATTTAGATAAACAATTTTCTGATTTATCTAATAAGTATTATAAAACAATAGAATATATTAAGTTTTTATATACTAATAAATAGAACTATAAGAACTTAAGTTTTATATATGTATATATTGTCGTAATTTTTAGTAATTTTATGGCATATTGTAACATCTTTTTAAATAATAAGATTATATAATAGCTTTGTAATTTTACTATTTGGAGGATAATTATAACATGAAATATTATACTAATATTAACAATGATAACATTATAAAGCAACCTAAAATTCATGACTTGAATTATGCAAATATAGATGAAGAATATAGACTGCGCAATAAGAATGTTCAAAAGAATTTTTTTGTTGTTGGAACACCTCAACTAAGTATTGGCAAATTTCAATGGAGTGCATTATATAATCCAAAAAACTCAAAAACTTCACTTTTTGTTGATGAAACTTGCGCAGTAAATTTTTCTTCTTCTCCAATTATAGAAAGTTTCTATATAAATCCATCAGTCTGCTATGAAGGTCTTAGATATATGTATGGAACACCAAGTAGCTTAGAGTACCAATATAATTCAAGTGGAGTTGTAATAATGTATCAAGGAAGTAATAACATGTTATCTAGTAACGAATCAAATTCACTCAGAATCTTACAACCATATTATACCGATACTGTACAAAGAAAAGGAACCATAGTTATTTCGCCAGGAAAATCAATATTACTACTAGTTAGTTCTATTAATTCTTCTTCACCATCCTGTGCATTTAGCTTTTATTGGTGGGAAGAAAAATAAAAAATACTACTATGAGAAAATAATCCCATAGTAGTATTTTTTTAGCAATTATAATATTTTATAAATTCTTCTGGATGAGGCATACGATTAACTTCGTAAAAATCATTCTTAATTTTGTTAATATGATTTTTAATTATATTTTCTGTAAAAACGTCACCAATAAGCAAAAATTCATGGTCTTTTTCTAGTTCGTTTGCTGCATCTAATAGGCTTGTTGGCAAGCTAGCCATTTTTTCAAGTTCTTCCTTAGATAACTTATATAAATTTGCATCCATAGGACCAAATTCTTTATAATCTAATTTATTTATTATACCATCAAAAGCTGCCATCATAACTGCTGCATAAGTTAAATAAGGATTACATGTTCCATCTGGAGAACGCAACTCAAATCTTTTTTCATCTGGTTCAATAGTATACCCTGGTACTCTTATTGATGCACTTCTATTTGAAGCTCCAAAGCATATATTTAATGGTGCTTCATAACCTGGTACTAATCTTCTGTATGAATTAGTTGAAGGATTAGCAATAGCAGTCAGCGCTTTAAGGTGTTTTAAAATGCCTGCAATTGCATATAAAGCTGTATCTGATAAATCTGAGTATCCTCCCTTTTCAAAGAAAATATAATTTTCTCCATTTTTAAGTTGAATATGTATATGCTGTGAACTACCACACTCATTTGCAAATGGTTTTGGCATGAATGTCACAGTTTTATTATGTTTAACAGCACAATTATTAAGTAAATTTTTAAGTTTCATTGTTCTGTCTCCCATTTCCTTAACTCCTGCAAAATTAAGCTCTATCTCTGCTTGACCAGGTCCACCATTTTCTGCATGGCAATACTTAATTGGAATATTTACTTTTTCTGCTTCAACACATGCCTCAGTTCTAAAATCATATCCTGCATCAAATGGTGAATCCAAATGATATGCTGCATCTTCTTCTACTTTAAATCCTAAATTTTGTGTGTCCTTCTTACCCATATTCCATTTAGCTTGTTTTGAATCTAACAATACTTCCATATGATTATCTAAATTTTCATATGACGCATGGTCTAATACATAAAATTCAAACTCAGGTCCTAATAAACACTTATCTGCTATATTATTTTTAGCCATATATATTTCAGTCTTTTCTGCAATATATCTAGGATCATCTTCAAATCTTTCTAGTTTCCCATTTACTATCTTATAAATATCCGCTATAACTACAAGAGTTTTATATTTTTTATAAGAATCAATATAGGCAGTAGACAAATCAGGCATCATTACCATATCAGATTTTTCTACGGTTAGAAAACCATAACTTGAGCCATCAAAACCTATACCCTTATTCATAATATCTTCTGTAAGCTTTTGAGAGGTAATTGAAAGTCTATGCCATCTACCTGATAAATCTACAACTTTAAAATCAATTACTTCAATTTTTTCGTTTTTACAATACTTTATCATGTCATTGATATTCTTAAACATAACTAATCTCCCTTTATAATTAATTAACATTTGTGAAAATGTTTTCTTAATTCTAGCACTTATTACTTGTTATGTCAATTTAACATATATTATCTGAAAATAATATATGTTTCTAATTTATATACAATATATTATTGTTAATCTTGAAATATAGTAATGTTTACTATATAATATATATATATAAAACATTAGGAGAAAATATATGGAAAATAAAGATATATTAAATCTACTAAATAATTTTTCATTAGATAATAATATCCAATATAATAAAATACCAAATATAGCTTTATATATGGAGCAAGTTTTAACTTTTTTGAATGAGGAGTTAGAGCAATACAAAACGAATGACGATGATAAACTTTATACAAAATCTATGATTAATAATTACGTTAAAGCACAGATATTGACTAAACCTAATAACAAAAAATATACATCTAATCAAGTTGTTGAAATTATAATTATATTTTATTTGAAGCAAATATTGACAATAGATGATATAAAAAGTTTATTTGATAATACACTTGATAAAAATAATATAAAAAATGTATATGATTTATATTTAAATTATACTACCAAAGCGTTATCTAATACAAATTCTGAAATTGAACAATACTTGGATTTATTAAGCTCAGATGAAAACATCAAAAATGATGACGAAAGAATTTTTACACTTATTGGATTACTTACAGCTAAAGCTAATTACTACAAATTATTTTCGCAAAAACTAATAAATACATTAAGAAATGATTTTGAGGAAAAAAATAAAGATAATGAAAAGAAAAGTAAAGAGTTAGCAAAACAATCCAAAGATGCTGAGAAAGAAAAAAAGGAAAAAGAAAAGATAGAAAAGCAAAAAGAAAAAATAGAAAAACAAAAAGAAAAATGTCAAAAGCTTGAAATTAAGCACTCTGAAAAACTTAATATAAATACAAACCTAAAGTCTGAATAAATTTCAGGCTTTTTTTCTTGTGTTTTAATCTAAATCACAATTAAATTCATCCGCTAATTTAAATATATTTTATCACTATAAATATTAGTTATAATTCCATTCTTTTGTATGAATTTGTTTTATTTTACATATATGCTAAGAGTGCATATAATTATAGCGTTATAATAATAAATATAAATTGGAGGATTTATGATGAAAGATAAACATGAAATTAAAAAGCCTTTCATTGAAAGTAAAAAGTTTATAGCATTATCTGGAGCAATCATAGGGATTATTGCTGTAATATTAGTTAAACTAGGCAATCCGTTAAATATGGGATTTTGCATAGCCTGTTTTGAAAGAGATATTGCCGGAGCAATTGGATTACACAGAGCAAATGTAGTTCAATATCTAAGACCAGAAATTATAGGACTTATTTTTGGAGCATTTATTTGTGCTATAGCATCTAAAGAATTCAAATCAAAGGGTGGCTCTTCACCTGTTACAAGATTTTTCCTAAGTATCGCAGTAATGATTGGAGCATTAATGTTTTTAGGATGTCCACTTAGAATGGTTCTTAGAATAGCTGGAGGTGACCTAAATGCAATTGTTGGTTTAGTTGGGTTTGTCATTGGAATACTTATTGGAATTTTATTTTTAAATAAAGGGTTTACACTTAAAAGAAACTACAAAACATCAAGCTTCGATGGATATGTAATGCCAATTATAATGATAGGAATGTTAGCACTTTTAGTAGTGAAGCCTGCATTCATATTCTTTAGTGAAAGTGGGCCAGGAAGCTTACATGCACCTATCGTAGTTTCTCTTATTGGTGGTTTAATTGTTGGCGCAATAGCTCAAAAATCAAGAATTTGTATGGTTGGTGGAATAAGAGATGCTATACTTTTTAAAGAAACTCATCTCCTTATAGGATTTATGTCTATTTTGGTAGTTACTCTTATTGGTAATTTGATAACTGGAAACTTTAATTTAGGGTTTTTAAATCAACCAGTTGCACATAATGATTGGTTATGGAATATTCTTGGCATGGCACTTGTTGGTTGGGCTTCTGTATTATTAGGTGGATGTCCATTAAGACAGCTTATACTTACTGGCGAAGGCAATGTAGATTCTGCAGTTTCAGTTTTAGGTATGATAATTGGTGCAGCAATAGTACATAATTTTTCACTTGCTTCAAGTCCTGATGGACCTACTTCTAATGGAAAAATTGCTGTAATAATATGCTTTATATTTGTTTTTATCGTTTCTATAGTTAACTCGATAACAAAAAAGCAAATTAAAAATAATTAATTTTAAATTGAATGGAGATAAATAATATGATAAAAATAGATACATGTGGAACATCATGTCCACAACCAATATTAATGACAAAAAAATCAATTAATAATGATACTAAAAATATAGAAGTAATTGTAGATAACAATACTTCAAAAACTAATGTAAAGAAATACTTAATTAACCAAGGATTCAATGTTATCATAGACGAAAATAAAGATAATTTTGTTGTAAGAGGTTCTAAATAGCATGAATTATATCGTAATATTCTTTTCTCAATCTGGAGCAATAAAATTTAACAAACAAATGATTAATAAAGGTATTAAATGCATATTATCTCCAACTCCAAGAACATTAAGTTCAAGCTGTGGGACTTGTGCAAATATACTCTTTGAGAGTGATATAAATGAATTAATTGAAGACGAGATAGAGAGCATATATTCAGTTGATAACAAAAGAAATTATATGTTATTATTTGATAATCACAATTAAATAAAGGAGCTTTAAACAGCTCCTTTATTATCTTTGTTTCTCAATTTGTCGATTTTATAGTTAAGATATAACTGATAATTGCCTAGAAACTCATTTACAATATCTAATTCTTCATTAGTATATTTATCAAAAAATAGAGTACTTCTTTTCTCCCAATCGACATGCCATTGCTCGTGTACTTTATATAATTCGCTACCTTTATCAGTCAATCTAAAATATATTTCTTTTTTATTGCAATCTAATTGATAACTTACTATGACATTCTTCTCCATCAATTTTCTTGTAATCTTACTGATAGCACCTCGAGTCATATTCATTTTTTCAGCAATCTTGGTAACATTAGCATATTCAATTTTACCTATTATATCAACGCAATGAACCTCTGAATTACAGAAATTACTCATCATGTCTTTTTCAGTTAACTTTTGTATAGTTTTAATTTTTTCATCAATACTGTTGAACTGTTTAAGTACAGCAATTAAAGTAGATTTATTCAAAATCTATTCCTCCCTAGTTTACACGCTTAGTTATTTTTATAAAGCCAATTAACTTTTTTATAATATATTATTAATATAATAGCACTTAAAACCCAAGTTACTGGCCACCCCATAAATACAAATCTTATGTTATTAAATATTTTAGCTGTTACAGTAATCCATATTACCCTACAAACACACCAACATGAAACCATAACATACATAGGCACTTTAGTAAGTCCTGCACCTCTCATAACTCCAGCTATAGTATGTGAAATTGCTAATAATAAATATCCTGGAACTACAGTGTTCATCATTAATTCACCAATTGCTATAAAATCTTGATTATCTGTAAATATAGACATGATTTGTGGTCCAAATATAATTAATAAAACTGATACAAATAATATTGTACTACAACTCATAATTAAACCTATTTTAGCTCCTTTTTTGACTCTCTCATATTTTTTAGCTCCAATATTTTGACCTACAAAAGTTGTTAAAGCCATTGAAAAACTCATTACAGGCATTAAGGCAAATCCAGCAACCTTAGTATAACATCCAGCACCAGCCATTGCAACTTTACCAAAACTATTGATATTAGCCTGAACTACAACATTTGAAAATGATACTACGGCATTTTGAATTGCACTTGGAAAACCAATTTTCAATATTTTTATTAGAATTTCTTTATAGAACTTAATTTTTTTTAAGTCTAGCTTATATGTTTGGTCTGTTTTTATCAATAATCTAATTGTCAAAATAGCACTTATAAATTGAGCTATTATTGTCGCATAAGCTACTCCAGCTATACCAAAATTAAATACTGCAACAAACAATAAATCTAGAACTATATTTAATACAGATGATATAATAAGAAAATATAAAGGATGTTTAGAATCTCCTACAGCCCTTAGCATACCCGTGCAAATGTTATAAATAATTAATCCTAATATACCAGCAAAAAAAATTTTTAAATATAAAATACTATCTGGCATAACTTCAGGGTCAACATTTACCCATTTCAATATAATTGGAGTTAATAGTACACCAATAATTGTGACAATTATTCCTGAAACTATAGTAAGTGCAAAAGTTGTATGAACAGCTTTATGTACACCAAGCTCATCCTCAGCTCCAAAGTAGTTAGAAATTACAACTCCACCGCCCATAGATAACCCCATAAAAAAACTAACCAATAAATTTATTACAGCTCCACTTGAATTTACTGCTGCCAGTGCATTATCTCCTATAAAATTTCCTACAACTATACTATCCACTGTATTGTATAATTGTTGAAATATGTTACCAATAAGTAACGGTGTTGAAAAATACAATAATTTCTTAAAAATACTTCCTTCTGTCATCAATCCTTTTTGTTTTGTGCATTCCATATATATGCGCCTCACTATAATATATTGTTTCTTAAGATACAATATAATACTTTTTTGTTTCCTTGTCAACATAATGTTACAACATAAAAAAAGTTGTAGGCTATTTAACTCACCTACAACTTCTTAAAATATTTAAGTTCACTTATTAAGTGCCTCTTAATATAGGTCTACATTTTTATAAAATTTGTTATTAGATAATACCTTGAGCCATCATTGCAGCTGCAACTTTTTTGAAACCAGCTAAGTTAGCGCCAGCAAATAAGTTGTATCCTAAACCAACTTCTTCAGCAGCATCAGCAGACATTTGATGAATATCATGCATAATTCTTACTAATTTGCTATCTACTTCTTCAGCAGTCCAAGATAATCTCATTGAGTTTTGACTCATTTCAAGAGCTGAACAAGCAACACCACAAGCATTAACAGCTTTTGATGGAGCAACTACCATATCTTTAGACATTAAAAATGCTACTGCATCATTTGTAGAAGGCATGTTAGCAACTTCTATAAAGTATTTAACTCCGTTATTAGCTATTTGTTCTGCTTCTTTCATTCTAATTTCATTTTGGAATGCACTTGGCATACAGATATCAACTTTTCTACCCCAAGGTTTTTCTCCAGGGAAGAATTCAACGCCAAATTTATCAGCATAATCTTTAACTTTATTTCTGTTAGAAGATCTCATTTCTAACATATAATCAATTTTTTCTTCTGTAACAACACCATCTTTATCATATATATATCCGTCTGGTCCTGATAAAGTAACAACTTTTGCACCTAAAGCAGCAGCTTTTTTAGCAACTCCCCATGCAACTTGTCCGAAACCTGAAATAGCTATTGTTTTTCCTTTTATAGTATCTTTTTGATGATCTAATACTTCATTTAAGTAATAAACAGCACCATATCCAGTAGCTTCTGGTCTTCCTATACAGCCACCAAATGATAATCCTTTACCAGTAAATGTACCGTTTTCGAAAGCTCCTCTTAATCTCTTATACTGTCCATACATATAACCAACTTCTCTTCCACCAACACCCATATCTCCTGCTGGTACATCTATGTCTGGTCCAATATGTCTATATAATTCACTCATGAAAGCTTGACAGAATCTCATTATTTCTCCGTCAGATTTTCCAGTTGGATCAAAGTCAGAACCACCTTTGCCTCCGCCTATTGGAAGACCTGTTAATGAGTTTTTAAATGTTTGTTCAAATCCTAAAAACTTCATTGTACTTACTGTAACATTTTTGTTAAATCTAATACCACCTTTGTATGGTCCAATAGCACTGTTAAATTGTACTCTGTATCCTCTGTTAACTTGTACATTTCCTTGATCATCTACCCATGAAACTCTAAAAGAAATTTGTCTTTCAGGTTCTACTAATCTTTCTAATAGTCCTGCTTTTTCATATTCTGGATGAGCTTCAATTGCTGGTTCTAATGAAGATAAAACTTCTTCAACTGTTTGAATAAATTCTTCTTCACCGGCATTTCTTACTTTTACTTGATCAATAACTCTTTTAATATAAGCGTTCATTAATGAATACCTCCAAATATATTTAATTAATTATAATCTTAACAATTAACCTCAATTTTTTTTACAAAAAATATAAGTAATTGATGTAATAATAATATATCATTACTATCTAATTATAGCAAAATAGCTTGTCTTTACAACCTAAATTTGATTGTAATATATTAATTATTTGTTATTATATGTATATAAAATTAGCAATTATACTATTTATAGTATTTTATTAATTATTTGTTAATATTTTTAATTTATAGTTAATAATATATTAAGTATTTGTAACACTAGACCGATTTATTTCTTTTTTTTGCTTTTAAAATATATTAAATACAATTATAATCGTATTCAATATATTTTCGGTACTAAGAAATGACATTTTATTAACAAAACAAAAAGCAAAGGTAATCCCTTGCTTTTTGTTTTGTTTTATTTTATTGTTGTTTTTTGTTATAATAATATGTCAATGAAAATAGACTCTCATTTAGGTGCACATTTTCAATAACTACATCTTTGGATACTTTAATATCTGTAGGTGCAAAATTCCATATACCCCTAATTCCATTTTCTACTAAGACATTTGCTGTAGCTTGGCACGCATTTTTAGGTGTGCAAATAACTGCTAGGTCAACTGCATTATGTTCTAAAAAATCAGCTATTTCATCAATATCCTGAATTATCACATTTCTAATTGATAAACCTACAATCTTAGGATTCTTGTCAAATATTGCTACAAGTTTGTAACCATTTTCATAAAATCCTGTATAATTCGCAATTGCTTGACCTATATTACCTGCTCCAACAATAATAATATTATAGCTTTTATCCGTTCCGATAATTTTTCCTATTTCATTACTTAAATTGTATACATCATAACCGAAACCTTGTTGTCCAAATCCTCCAAAATTATTTAAATCTTGTCGTATTTGAGATGCTGAAAAGCCAGTCATTTGACTTAATTCTTTTGAAGACGTTTTATAAATGTCTTTTCTTAGCAGTTCCTTTAAATATCTGTAATATTTAGGCAATCTTCGTATTACGGCAGATGAGATTTTTTTTTCCTTATCCATAAGCCCCCCTAAATTTAAAATATACATCAAATACATTTTACCATATTTTAAAGCTTTTGCAACATTTTTTTATCAATTAGCAACAAATTTATGTATTTGATTTATTAAATTTAAATAAATTATACAACTTTATTTCGAAGGTATTACAATAATTTGATTAGGGAATATCAAGTTAGGATTTTTAAGTTTGTTGTATTCAGCAAGTATTTGCCATGTTGTATTATATTTTTGAGCTATTCTCCACAAACAATCTCCAGATACAACTATATATGTTATATCTTCAGTTTTTTCTGGTTCTGTTACTACTAGTTCTACTTCTTTGGTAACAACTTCTATTCTTCCAGAAACTTCACAACCTTTTGTACCATTGACATTTAAATATCTAGCAATTATTTCTTCATATGAGCCAAATTCAGCAATTACTAATTTTCCATTAAATACTTCATAACCATCTCCACCGATTGCTAAATAATCATTTAATGCAACAGTGTATGTTTTTGCTAGCTCTTCAGCAGTATCAATTAATTCACCATTAATAGTTACTTCTTGTACTCTGTTTCCAGGTTCTAAGTTTTCAGCAAATTTAAATGTTAATCCACTAACTTGTAAAAATCCACCTTTTGTTGCTGGATATCCTGCCACTGATAACTCAAGTGCTTGAATAATTTCGCTACCTGTTAATTCTACAACTTGCATTCTATTTCCAAACGGGAATAATTTAGCTAAATCGCCTTGTGTTATATCCCCTACTGGAATAGAAATTCTGATATTACCACCATTTACAAACGCTATGTCAGCTTTAGTTTCATTTCTAACAGCATCTGCAGATAAGTTTCCTAAATTAGTTTCTTTTGTTCTAACATTTTCTCTAGCTCCATCTAATTCAATATCAGTTTTAGCAACAACTTCTGAAAAAAACTCTTCATTTTCTGAAGATATAGAATCTAAAACAGCTTGAACGTCTGCATCTGCTTCTACATCAGTCATTTCTTTTGAACATAATAATTTAGCTTCTTTATTAACAATTTTGCCATTAGAAATTTCAATATTAACAATTCCTAAATTTTTATCATATTCACCAGTTTGAGCTATTAAAGTATTATTAACTAATTTACCATCTTTTAGAGCTGTATGACTATGACCATCAATGATTACATCAATTCCATCAACTTGCTCTGCAATTTTATCAGATGTAATTTCTGTACTTTTATCTAATCCAACGTGTGTTATTGCTATAATTATATCTGTTTTATCTTGTAACTCTTCAACTATTTTTTTAGCAGTTTCTATTTCATTAGCAAATGTTATACCTTTAACATTATTAGGACTTGTTTTAAAAGTAGTTTCAGTTGTTGTTAAGCCAAATATACCAACTTTAACTCCATCAATCTCAACTATTTTGTAAGGATCAAATAGATTTTTATTATTCGAATCATATATATTAGCACTTAACATTTCAAACTCAGCCATATCTTTTAATTCTAATAATCTTTCATACCCATAATTAAAATCATGGTTTCCTGGAACCATAAAATCATATCCAACGGCATTTAAAACCTTTACTGCTCCTTCACCTTTACTTATGTTAATGATTGGCAAACCATGTAGTGTATCTCCAGCATCAACTACTAAAGTGTTAGGATTTAATGCCTTTTGCTCTTTTATAAGAGTAGCAATTTTGGCAAAACCAAATCCTCCATCTGAATCTAATACTCTAGCATGAGTATCGTTAGTATGTACTATAGTTATAGTTTTTGTTTCTGGTGCTACATCTTCAGCAAAAGCGAATGAAAAGCTACTTAAAATCAACATTACAACTAAAGATAAGCTTAAAAGTTTTTTCTTCATAATAAAATATCCTCCTAATTTTTTGTTAATTACGAGGATATTGTATATATAAAATTATAAAAATTCAAGTATAATTTGGTAAATTTTTTATTATCTTTAATATGTTGCTCTAATTAAATTTACATCATCAATAAAATTGTTTACACTATACATAATTAACACATCATCAAAATCACAAGTTTCCATGATTTCACTCACTTTTTTAGAGTTTGATCTAAGATCAAGTACATATACCTCATCATAATTGTATGTCAAATATGGTACAAAAGAGTTTCCGAATGAATCTTTTATGATTAGCACTTTTGTTTTTTTATCTTCAGATTTATTTAATGAACCCTTATTCTTAATTACAGTTAAGTCATTATTACCATATATAAACGCAGCATACTTATCGCGAACATTAAATTTTTCATAATCATAAATATCCTTATATTCTTTATCACCTATCAGCATATTTGCAATTTCAACATCATAATAAGTTATATCATCAAACTGTGCATTGAATTTTTTTGCTTTTGAATAATAAGTTCCTAAGAAAAATTCAACTTCATTAGTCTTCAAATCATCTACATCAACATATTGTTTATCGACACTTTTCATAAAATCTATATAAGCATAATATGCACCAAGTGTTGTCCAGTGGTGATCTGTCTTATAATATATATATTCATTTTCGTGCTCATTCATTAAGCTAAGAAAATCTAGTGTAGTTACATTATCATAAGTTGAATATTCATTGTAAACATTCTCTATTAAACCTGCTTGATTATATAATTTTAACCCTAGGGGTAATTTTTCTTTTAATACCTCATATGAGTTAGGTATAAGTGCAAATTTGATATTAGCATCACTGTACATCTCTATAAACTTTTTGATACTTTCAATGTTCCTTTTTAATTGTTTTTCATTGATATTTTGAGTTTTATCTAATAAATACCCATCTTTTCCATAAACAATTCCATTATTTTCAGTCTTTCCTAAATAAAATTCAGATCTAGACTTTAAGTTAATCCACTTATTTCTAAATAAAAATTGTTCATTTATATAGCGTTCATATTTTGGTACATACTCATTTTTTACAAACTTATCGTATGAAAATTCTGGCGTCATCTGTAAAAATTTATTTTCAAGGTCTGAAAATTCTTTATCTGGTGATATTATATCAATAATGGTAAAAGACAATATAAAGGTGAAAAACAATAATAGTAAAGGATAATTCTTGAGTTTTTTTATTTTGTTAAAATAATTTTTCATACATTCCACCTCCTAAAATCTAAAATACAAAAATGGATTATAAGTTGCATCCACTAGATAAGCTACAGACAAAATAAGTATAATAGCAGTTACAGAAATCCTAATCCAGTTTGCATCTTTTGATACTTTATTAAATATGTTTTTTAATACTGGAGTAGACAATATTCCTGCTATAACAAGTATGACAAAATAGTTTCTGATATAGTATATAAAATCTAGTCCTCCGGTAAAAATAAACATTTTTTTATATAGTTGAGCTACTTGTCCTAAATCAGTTAAACTGAATAGTACCCAGCTAAGCATAACCATTAATATTAAGTAAATATGTGAAAAAACTCGATACTTATCTAAAAACTTATTAAAGCCTCTTTTTTCTACTATTAGCAATACGGCAAACATAAGTCCCCATAGCATAAAGTTAAAATTAGCACCATGCCAGAATCCAGTTAAAAACCATATTAATACAATGTTAAAATATTTTCTAAATGGTCCAACTCTATTACCACCGAGAGGAATATATACATATTCTCTAAACCATGAACCCAAAGTCATATGCCATCTTCTCCAAAACTCTGTTGCACTTCTTGATATGTAAGGATAATTAAAGTTTTGAGGAAAATTAAAACCTAACATTTTACCAAGCCCTATCGCCATTAATGAATAACCGCTAAAATCAAAGTATATTTGAAATGTAAAAGCTAAAACACCAAGCCACGCAAGAGGCGTAGATATGTTTGAAAAACCTAATGTCTGAACTTCATCCCATAGCATACCAACATTATTTGCAATTAAAACCTTTCTGCCTAATCCCAAAATGAACGTTTCAGCTCCATCTTGAATTTGAGAATAATTTATTTTTCTTTCCTTTAATTCTACATTTATATCTGTATATTTAACAATCGGACCTGCTATTAGCTGTGGAAACATAGTAACAAACGTTCCAAAGTTAATAATATTTCTTTCAGCTTTAACTTTCCCTCTATAAACATCTATTGTATAAGACATTGTCTGGAATGTATAAAAACTAATTCCCAATGGTAATATTAATCTTAATAAACTTATGTTAAGTCCAAATACCTTATTTATGTTAACAATAAAGAAATCATAATATTTAAAGAATAATAACATTCCCAAATTGAACATTATTGAAAGTAAAAGTGCTACTTTGCAAAGCAATTTTTTATCTCTATTGTTGTCTATAATTAATGATAATGTATAATCAACACAGATAGAAGCTATCATTATAAAAAAGTATTTTGGTTCTCCCCATGAATAAAACAATAAGCTAAAAAATAATAAAGATAGATTTTTGCATTTATTAGGTATAAGATAATAAATTAATAATACTATCGGTAAAAATCTAAATAAAAAAACAATACTACTAAATACCATGTAATATCTCCTTCTAAGGTTCTGTACTAAAATATTTATTTTGTCATAAATATTTTGTCCCATAATATATAGACGGGACAAAATATTATAAGTTTCTGAAAATTACAATGAAATATTTTCCATTTGATCAATCCATATTTTCACTGATGCATCAGTAGGCATTCTCAAATCACCTCTAGGAGATAAGCAAACACTCCCAACCTTTGGTCCATCAGGCATACAGGTTCTTTTATATTGCTGTGAAAAAAATCTATAATAAAAATTTTTCAACCACTTGTAAATTATTTCCTTGTCATATTTTTTTTCAAACGCTTTACATGCAAGGTAAAAAACCTTATCTGGTCTATATCCAAATCTTAAAACATTATATATAAAGAAATCATGCAGTTCATAAGGTCCTACTATTTCTTCGGTTTTTTGTGAAATCTTTCCTTCTTTATCAGGTGGTAATAATTCTGGACTAACAGGAGTATCTAATACATCCAATAACACATTTTTGATATTATCATTAAATTCATTATCTGCAATCCATTTAATTATATATCGTATTAATGTTTTAGGAATCGATGCATTAACTCCATACATAGACATTTGGTCACCATTGTATGTTGCCCATCCAAGTGCTAATTCTGATAAATCTCCTGTACCAATTACAAACCCACCTTCTTGATTAGCAATATCCATAAGTATCTGAGTACGTTCTCTAGCTTGAGAATTTTCATAAACAACATTTGCGTTTTTTAAATCGTGCTTTATATCTTTAAAATGTTGTAATACTGAATTTGTTATGTTTATTTCTCTAAATGTTGCACCAATTTTTTTTATCATTTCTACAGAATTATTATATGTTCTATCAGTAGTTCCAAAACCTGGCATTGTTATTGCTTTAATCATTTTTCTATCTAACCCAAGTTTATCACAAGTTTTTGCACAAACAAGCAAGGCAAGAGTTGAATCTAATCCCCCTGATATTCCAACTATCAAAGCTTTTGCACTTATATGTTCAATCCTTTTAGCAAGTCCACTAATTTGTATATTGAATATTTCATTACATCTTTCATTTCTTATATTTTTGTTTTTAGGTATAAATGGTGTTGCATCAACTAGTCTAGTCAATTCAAAATTATCGATATTTGCATTAAAGTATACTTTTTCGTATTCGATATCATACTTTCCTGCACAATCTGCAAACGTGTTATTTCTTTGTCTATATGTAGCTAGCTTTTCAGTATCAATCTCCGTATATATATATTGGCTCACCATTTTATATTTTTCTGTTTCTGCTAACAATAAGCCGTTTTCATATATTACACTTTGCCCTCCAAATACCAAATCAGTACTAGACTCACCAAATCCAGCAGAAGAATAAATATATGCACACATACATTTTGATGATTGTGATTCTACTATTGCCTTTCTATATTCGCCTTTTCCAACATAATCATTGGACGCTGATAAATTAAGAATCAAGCTTGCACCTGCCAAGGTCTGAAATGTACTTGGTGCAATAGCACTCCATAAGTCTTCGCATATTTCTATTCCTATACATAAATCCTTAATAGTTTCATGTTGTATCAACACTTTTGTAGATATGAAAGTATTTTGTCCACAATAATTGACACTTAATGTATTCAAATCATCTGCCATACTAAACCATCTTTTCTCGTAGAATTCACCATAATTAGGTAGATAAGATTTAGGAACAATACATAATATTTTCCCCTTATACATTGCAATTGCACAATTATATAATGTTGAACCCATCTTTACAGGAGCTCCAACTACTATTAACATATCAATATTACTTGTCATATCCAATAAATCATTTATAGAATTTTCACATTCATCTATCAAAGATGCCTGATAAAATAAATCTGCACATGTATATCCAGTTACACAAAGTTCAGGAAAATTCAAAACCATTACTTTATTTTTTTCCGCATCTTTTATAATTTCAAATATACTTTCTATATTAAATTTACAATTTGCTACCTCAATTTTTGGAACTGCTGCTCCAACTCTAACAAAATTATAACCTTTCAAAATATTACCTCCAAAGCTATTAAATATACTTAAATTTAACACATTACATCTTATAATGTCAATTTTTTATAATATTATACATAACATGTACAGTATATAATAAACCTATAATTAATGGAATTAGTTTTTAATAGTTACTTAGTGTTGACAAAATAATATATCTATTTTATAATTGAAAAAACAAATATAGTGCAATGATAGGAAATAGTAAATATATATTTATTTTTAGAGAGTTCTTGCTTGGTGAAAAAGAATAATATATATATATATTGAACACATCTTAGAGCTAGTTACTGAAATAATAGTAGGATAACTCGGTTTCACCCGTTATAGTGAAAAAGTATTTTATACTTTATGAGATTAGTGTTGTGAGATACTAATAAAAAGAGGTGGAACCACGGATATAACCCGTCCTCTTAGTGAAAACTAAGAGAATGGGTTTTTTATTTATAAAAATATATAATATAAAATAAAAGAGGTAATAAAATGAAAGTTAATGTTAATCCAGCAAAAGGCATGAGAGACTTTTTGCCTAAAGAGAAAGAAATAAGAGACTATGTAGAAAATGTCATCATAAATACCTATAAGCAATCAGGATTTGAACTTATTGAAACACCAGTAATTGAAAACATTGAAAATTTAGTAAGCAGTAATGGTGGAGATAATTTAAAGCTAATATACAAAATTCTAAAACGTGGGAATAAGCTTAGCAATTTTTCTGATATGAATGAAAGTGATTTATCAGATTTAGGTCTTAGATATGACTTAACTGTTCCACTTAGCAGATTTTATTGTAACAATAAATCTAAACTATCTACAATATTTAAATCTTTACAGGTTGGAAATGTTTTTAGAGCTGAAAGAGCGCAAAAGGGAAGGTATAGAAGCTTCAAACAATGTGATATTGATATTATAGGCGATAACACTTCAAATGCAGAAATAGAACTTATAACAACAACTTCTAAAGCATTAAGTACACTAAATGTAAATAAATTTTCCATAAGAATTAATGATAGAAGAATATTGAAGGGTGTAATTTTATCATGTGGCTTTACTGAAAGTGAATTTGACAATGTTTGTATCATTGTAGATAAACTTGATAAGATTGGCATTGAAGGTATAGAAAAAGAACTTTTAGCTAAAGAATACAATTCTGACAACATTAATAAATTAATTTGTGCACTGAATGATATAAATGCAACTGGAACAGCTTCTCTAAATCAATATGGAGTAGATAATAAAGTTATAGAAAATATAGACTATATCATAAATTCTGTTAAAGAAATTTCAGAAGGCAAATATAACATTGTATTTGATTTTACATTGGTTAGAGGAATGGGCTACTACACAGGTACAATATTTGAAATTCAATATGAAGGTCTTGGCTACTCAATCGGCGGTGGTGGACGATATGATAAAATGATAGGCAAATTTATCGGTGAAGACATACCTGCTATTGGTTTTTCTATAGGTTTCGAAAGACTTGTTAATCAGTTAATTGAAGAAAATTTTAAAGTCCCAAATCTTCAAAAAATAGTTTTATTGTACAATAACGAAGATAGTTATACTGAAGTAGTAAAAAAAGCTAATGAACTTAGAGAAAAAGGATTCTCTGTTTCTACTTATGAAAAAGCTAAAAAGCTTGGAAAACAGCTTTCACAATTTGAAACATTAGGATTTAGAGGATATGCAATATTTGAAAAAGATGACACAAATGTTAAAGATTTTAATAAATAAAGTAAAAATGTTGAGAATTGTTTTATTGAAATTCTCAACATTTTCTTACTTAATATTTATTTCATAAAGTTTTCAATATCATTAACTGTTTTTATAATATCTTTAGATAAGTTAATATTACCGTTTTTAGTTACTAATACATCATCTTCAATTCTTATACCAATACCTTCTTCAGCTATGTATAGTCCTGGTTCAACAGTATAAATATTGTTTTCTGCCATTTTTCTATCTCTACATCTTAAATCATGAAGATCAAGGCCTAATGGATGTCCAACACTATGATAGTAGTATTTCGAAACTTCGCTATCATCACTTATAAGTTTTATAGCTTTTAGTTCTTTGGCAAAATATTTAATTACAGCATTATTTACATCAATTTCAGATATTCCTGGTTTCATAATATCCATTGTTACATCTTGTGCACCTAAAACTATGTTATATATATCCTTTTGTCTTTGAGTAAATTTACCGTTAACTGGATAAGTTCTTGTAATATCTGATGCATACATATTTGATAACGCACCTAAATCACATAATACTAATTCACCGTCATGAATTTGATTTTTCAAATCTACATGGTGAAGTATAACACCACTCTTACCTGAAGCGGCTATAGTTGCAAAACTTGGTGATGAGTTTCTTAGCATTAACTGATATTCATAATGCGCTCTTACCTGATACTCATACATATCAGGCTTCATATTTTTCATTAAAAACTCTAATGCTTCTTTTGTGTATTTTATTGAAGTTTTAACTTCTTCTATCTCTTCAGGTTGTTTATGTACTCTTAACTCCATCATTAAACCTAAACTGTTTAATATATTAACTGATGGTAACTGATTTTTAACCTTTTTAGCTATCGCTCTGTATTCATCATCAAACTCTTCCATATTTGCATAAGCTGTAACTATATAAAGATTTTCAAATAAATCCATTGAAGAAAGTTTTGAACATAAAGTTGACTCAAAACTATCTCTATCAACTATATTTTGTATACCTGAAATTTCTTGAGCTTCTTCTTTTCTTAAAACAATTCCAAACCACTTTTCAAATGTTTCATTTACTGGAGGAATAAATAATTGCTCAGTTACAACACCATTAACTTTAGAAATAGCTAAAACCATATTTTCTTTATTAATACCTGTTAAATAAAAAAAGTTCCTATCTACTACAAATTTATGACTTTGATCCAAGCTTTCTCTTGGAGCTTCCTTTGAAAAGAAAACTGCTACTGAATAATCTTTCATTTTTTCAGCAAATTTTTTTCTATTATTGATAAAAAATTCTTTGTTCATCATATTCTCCTTTATATATTAATTAATATACCGTGTAAACTTTTATCATGCAAAATCTATTATACACAAATTTACGATAAATGTAAATATTGAACTAATCTTGCCAGTTCTTTGAACGGTCAATTGCTTTCTTCCATCCACTGTATAGATTGTCCCTTTTTACTTGTGAAATCTCAGGTTTGAATTTTTTATCCAAACTCCATTTTTGAGCTATCTCACCTTTAGATTTCCAAAATCCCGATGCTAAACCTGCAAGACATGCTGCTCCAAAAGCAGTTGTTTCAGTAACTTCTGGTCTATCAACCTCAACACCCAATATATCAGCTTGAAACTGCATCAAAAAATTATTCTTAGAAGCTCCACCATCTACTTTCAAAACAGTTAAATTCATTTCAGAATCTGAAATCATAGCATCTATTACATCTTTTGTCTGATATGCTATTGCTTCCAGTGCAGCCCTAATTATGTGATTTATATTTGTTCCTCTTGTTAAACCTATCAAAATACCTCTTGCATACATATCCCAATGTGGTGCACCTAACCCAGCAAAGGCTGGCACTAAATAAACACCACTTGTATCTTCTACCTTCTTAGCAAAATACTCGCTATCTTTTGATTCATTAATAATCCTTAGTTCATCTCGTAACCATTGAATTATTGCACCACCCATAAAAATAGAACCTTCCAGTGCATATTCAACTTTTCCGTCTATTCCCCAAGCAATTGTAGTAATCAAACCATTTTTTGATGTAATAGGCTTTTCTCCCGTGTTCATAAGCATAAAGCATCCCGTACCATAAGTGTTTTTAATCATACCTTCCTGAAAGCAAACCTGTCCGAACAATGCTGCTTGTTGATCACCAGCAACACCTGAAATCATTATTTCCTTACCTAAAACTCTTTCATCTGTAAATCCATAAATTTCAGAAGACTGCCTTACCTCTGGTAACATAGATTTTGGTATCTTCAATTCCTCTAAAATCTTGTCATCCCAATCTAAAGTTTTTATATTGTAAAGCATAGTTCTTGATGCATTGCTATAATCAGTAATATGCAATTTACCTTTAGTAAGTTTCCAAATCAACCATGTATCCATAGTACCGAATAGCAACTCACCATTTTGTGCTTTTTCCATAGCACCATCTACATTATCAAGTATCCATTTTATTTTAGTACCTGAAAAATATGCATCTATTACAAGACCGGTGCTTTCCTTTATATATTCTGCCCAACCATTTTTAACTAGGTCTTCACATATTGGCGATGTCCTTCTGCATTGCCATACAATTGCGTTACATATAGGCTCTCCAGTATTTTTATCCCATATAACTGTTGTTTCTCTTTGGTTTGTTATTCCAATTGTAGCTATATCATCTGTAATGATATTCGCTTTATTTATGACATTGTATATAACTTCTAATTGTGCGCTCCAAATTTCTTCTGCGTTGTGCTCAACATATCCAGGTTGAGGGTAATATTGCATAAATTCCTTTTGAGACATACATACTATAGAAGCATTTTTATCAAATATAATAGCACGACAACTTGTAGTACCTTGATCTAATGCTAAAATATATTTTTTTCCCATATCTTGCCTCCTAAATATACCTTTATTTACTCTTATATTTGTTTATAAAATATTTTATCATAATAATTATTTATTTGAAAGCAATTTTGTATTAAACAACTTTTTAGTAATTTTTAAACAATTTAATAAAAACCTCTTTACTAATCATACATTCATATGCTATAATATCTAAATTAAACTATATAATAATAAACATATATATGTACGGGGTGAATAATATGAGTATTAATAAAGATCAAATACTAGTAACAGAAGATGAATTTAAACAATTAAATGAGGAATTGGAATACAGAAAAGTTACATTAAGAAAAGAAATTGCTGCTAAAATAAAAATTGCTTTAGGTTTCGGAGATTTAAGTGAAAATGCAGAATATACAGAAGCTAAAGAAGAGCAAAATCATAATGAATCTAAAATAATTGTACTCGAAGATAAGTTAAAAAGAATTAAGGTTGTTAAGCACGATACTTCAGTAAAAGGTATAGTTCAAATGGGATCTAAGGTAAAAATATATGACATTGAATTTGATGAAGAATTAGATTATACAATAGTTGGAACAATTGGTGCAGACCCTTTCTCTGGAAAAATTTCTCAAGAATCTCCTTTAGGAAAAGCTTTACTTGATAAAAAAGCGAATGATACTGTAGAAGTAACTTCTCCTGGTGGAGACATCATTAAGTATAAAGTATTAGAAATTAATTAAAATATAAAAAATGGCTGAATATTTCAGCCATTTTTTATACCTCTACTTCCCACAAACCATGTATATTGCAATATGCATAAACCTTTATAGGTTTATCTCCATTTACAAGTGAAAATTCAACTTCTGGAGCTTTATTTATTCTAAGATATTTGAGTTGCTCGCCTTCCTGCGAAACTATAAATACCCATTTGATACTATGTTCTTTTACCATTGGATGAGGTATATTTCCAATCTTAACCCTAAGTGTGTTTCTATTAAAATCTATTTCTGGAATGTGTTTTTCATGTGATGCATCCTCAATATTAGGAACCATTTCTCTCATTGTTTCCCCACAACAAACAATTGGAACTCCCTCATCTCTAATCATTCTCATAATATTTCCACAATGATCACAACTATAAAATTTATTCTCTTTTCTTACCATATTACACTCCTAATTATATTTATTTATGAAGTACATAATTTATAATTAATATCTACTTTTAAAAACTTTTTATACACTTATATTTGAATTATAAATAATAATGTGCTATTATTAGCTAATCAATTAGAAAGGTAAAAAAAATGGAATTTAATCAATTAGGAATAAATGAAAATTTTATAAATATTCTAAAAAAGAGTGGAATTACAACTCCTACACCCATTCAAAATGAATGTATAGCAATTGTAAAAAATCACAATGATGTAATTGCAGAGGCTCAAACAGGAACTGGTAAAACATTAGCTTTCTTATTACCCATTTTTGAAAACACATCATTAGTAGATGATCATATTCAATCTCTTATAATTACGCCAACAAGAGAACTTGCAATACAAATAACTAATGAAGCAAAAAAACTATGTGAAGCAAAAAACATTAATATTTTAGCTGCTTATGGTGGAAAAGATGTTGCATCTCAACTGAAAAAGCTAAAAAAGAACGTTCATATGCTTATTGCAACACCTGGGAGACTTCTCGACCATCTTCAAAGAGGAAGTATAAATTTAAGCAATCTAAAAACTTTAGTTATAGATGAAGCTGATCAAATGCTACTTATGGGATTTAAAAAAGAGGTAGAGGATATAATTAAGGCTACACCTTCCTCAAGACAAACATTATGTTTCTCTGCTACTATTAGTTCAGAAGTGAAAAAGTTAGCATACAGATATGCTAAAAATCCATTTAATATATCTATTAAAAAAGAAAATATAACTCTTGATACTATAAAGCAAGAAGTTATTTTTACTACTGATAGACACAAACAAGAAGCATTATGCAAAGCATTAGATGAGGATAATCCATTTATGGCTATAATCTTTTGCAGAACAAAAGTAAGAGTTAATAAATTAGAAGAGGATTTATCTACGAAAGGATATAATTGTGAAAAACTTCATAGTGATATACCTCAAGCAAAACGCGAAAGAATAATGAAATCATTTAGAAAGTGTGACATCCAGTATTTAATTGCAACAGATGTAGCCTCAAGGGGGCTTGATATATCAGGAGTTGACAATATTTATAACTATGATTGTCCAGAAAATGCTGAAAGTTATATTCATAGAATAGGTAGAACTGGGCGTGCAGGAAACAAAGGATATACATGCGTATTTGTAGCATCTAAAGACAAAAGAAATTTTGAAGGAATTGAAAATGAAATAGAATATGAAATACCTGAAAGAACAATTTAATTAATTTTAAGTAAAAAGCATTTATACATGTATTTTAAAATAGCTAAACACTATTTTTTACGTATATAAATGCTTTTATTTTATATATTTCAATAATTTTTTATTTACCTGAAATGATTACATTTTTAAATGCAATATATGGAAGAACCATTTCCCCATATTCTACAACTTCTTTTGAAATATCCACTACATTATTTAATAAATCAGATAAATTACCACTAATCATAACTTCATTAACTGCACCCTTGATTTGTCCATCCTTAACCAAAAAGCTATTTTTGGCAACACCTGAAAAATCTCCATTTTTGCTAGGCTGTCCACCCGAAAAACGACCTACAATGATACCTTTTTTCACATTTTTAATAATATCACCTATGTTTTTATTGCCATTTTTAACTACAAGGTTATAGCTTTTATTTTTAGATCGCTCAAAACCTGTTTTGTTTGCAACATACATTGATATATAAAAGCTTTTTAATATTCCATCTTTAATTAAATCAAAGTCCTCAGATATAAATCCATCATCTGTATAGCAATCTCCATTAACAATTCTTTCATCATTAGGTAAAAATGAAATTGATATTCTTTCATCAGCTACTTTTGAGTTAATTTTATCTCTCCATATACTTGTTCCATTAAGTATAGTATTGTCACCAGCAAAATTTTCTATAGCACTAAGCAATATAGCTGGTAAGCAGTTTGGTGTTATTATTACTGTACCTTCTGTTTTTCCGTTTAAAGGCACTGTATTTAGCTGATTTTCAACATCAGTTAAATTCTTTTCAATACTTCCTAATTCTATAAAAGGTTTATCTAATTTATCTATTAATACTCCTGTGCCAAAAAACGAAGTTGATTTTTCTCCATCATGGGCAGAAAACATAAGACCAATTTCATAAAAGCCTTCTGTCAATTCATATTCATTATCATTTGTATCTAAATAAAGACTTTTTAACTTATTATGACTAAATATCAGCTGTTCCATCATTATTTTTGGATGCCTTTTTTTAATATCGTTTACTAATTCTTTACATTTCTCAAAGAATAATTCTAAATCAGGATTAATTATACCTCTTGAAAACTGTCTTTTACCAATGTGAGGCGCAATAACATGTGCTTTATCTTCAGATGATGATTCAACTACCTCCAGGCAGTTTAGAACTGCTTTACTTATTGACTTATCATCAAGTCTGTTTATATTAATTTTACCTTTTTTATTATCCTTAAAGGCAGTCATATATAATTTGTTATCAAAGGTTGTTCTATACAATGAAAATTCACTGCCATCTACGTTAAACTCTTGTTTTTCAGTTTCTTCTACTTTGCATTGTGCCTTCTGACACCCCTTATCGGTTAATGAATTTATTACCTTTTTTGCAATATCATAAAAACAATTCATATTATCTACCTCCTATCATAAGCTTACAACGCATTTCTGGTCCACCAATACCTCCAGGCATTGGTTGTTTTTTACCACAAAACCCTGCGCTTAACCAATTCATATTATTTGATAGCATATCTACTGTCTTAAGCATATCAAATGCTACACCTGAAATTGTAGTATCAAGCACTGCTTTTCCCAGTTTTCCTTTTTTAATTTCATATCCCATACAAACTCCAAACATAAATTCACTAGTAGTATCAGCTTGACCATTGTTAGTATGAGTAAAATAATATCCATCCTCTACCGATGCAATTAAATCATCAAGTGTGTTTTTACCAGGTAAAAAAGCTGTATTTCTCATTCTAATTAATGGTTCATCAGAAAATTTGAATGCACTTGCATTTCCTCGTGGACACATACCAAAATGCTTTGCTGTTTCTCTATTATTCATATACTGTTTTAGAACGCCATTTTCGATTATAACTGTATCCTCTGCTTTAACTCCCTCATCATCAACATAAACAGGTAAAGGTGCTCTTTTGCCTAATGCAGTATGAGCAAAATCAACTAAATTTACTAAATCAGAACCGATTTTTTTATTTAGATTATGTGCAGCAACTGACCCTCCTAAAACCAAATCTGCCTCAACTGTATGTCCAACAGCTTCGTGTGCAAGCATTCCTGATAAATCTCCACCCAAAATAACTGTCTGATATCCAGCCTTTGCGTGCACTCCTTCTCTTTTTTTCATCAACATTTCATAAAGCTTATCAATATCTTTATATAATGATTCAGGATTTTTAAAATTGTCTGTAAATATGCCAAAATCACCTACTATATGAGTAAGTTCTACCGGAGTACCATCACCAGCTTCAGTAATTAAAGTAATATATATATAGCTTCTTGGCATTGCAGTATGTCCATTATATCCACTTGATACATACAAAAGCTTTTCCATTGAATCTTCTGTCATAGTTAATGAACGGCTTTTTAGCAATGGATATTTGGTAACAATATAATTGTCTAATTCCTTTAAAAATTCTATGTATTTTTTCTGCTCTATTTCTTTAATTATTATATCAGTATTATAAACACCTTTATTTAGCAAATCCAGATTAGGCTTATTTTTATCAATGTGTTTACTCATAAAGCAAGCGTTTTCATTGGCTTTATTAAGAACCTTTTTTATTGCCTCATCATTATACTCAGCAACAGAGGAAAATCCATATAAACCATTTTTATAAACTCTAGCACATACTCCAGATTCTTCTGTTCTGATGTTCGATGTAATGTTTCCACCTATAAGTTTTACAAGGCGTTTTCTGTTTTCACTTGCTCTTAGCTCAGTGTGAACATTATCCTTAAATAAGGATATACTATTTTTCAATTTATCCTCTAACATTTTATCCCTCCATAATGTTATTTTAATTATAATACATATAAGCATTATAGATTAAATATTTAAATTTGTAAATATGTATTATGGAAAATATTATAAATATTGCTAATATAAAACTGCAGCTCCGCCTACTTTTACTTCTCCTTCATCTACCCTTACACAAATTCTGCTTATCTCATTCATAAACTCTCCCTGTAAAACTTCAAAATATCCATTTAATATATTTTTACTATAAAGTAATGCTCCTAACGCTCCGTTTGAAGTACCGGTAGCACATTCTTCATTTATACCATAAAGCGGTGCAAAATTTCTTGCATAAATCTGTCCATTTTCTATTGTAAACACATGAAATCCCACTACATCATTTTTCTTAGAAATATCTGATATCATAGTAAATTGTGGATTAATTCTATTTAATAGCTCCCTGTTCCTTGCAGGAATTATAATATCCTTAATACCTGTTGAAACAATATTAGGAAGAAGAGAATTATTTTCAAGACATATGTCTTTCTTGTCTAAAGACAATGAAATAGCAATACTTTTTACTGTAGCATCATCTACCTCACCATAAATAACCGGTTTTGCCTGTTCCATGAGAACATTATCTACATGATCATTCTTATAATAAATCTCAACCTTAAGCTTCCCCGCTTTTGTATTTTGATATAGCGTGGTATTAATTTTATGAGGTAATATATATTCTCCAATATAATAAAATGCTGCAATGGTTGCATGTCCACATAAATCTACCTCGCATACTGGTGTAAAAAATCTGACATCATAATTTTTATCATCAACTCTCTTTACAAATGCTGTTTCAGACAAGCCTACCTGAGATGAAATTTTAAGCATTTCTTTATCACTTAAATAATTATCAGTCATTACTACTCCTGCTCCGTTTCCGCCCTTTCCGTTGCAAGTAAATGATTTTAAAATATTAACATTCATTTAATACCTCCAATTATTCTAAAAATTCTTCAAAAACATAATTACTAACGTCCATCCCTTTCTTAGTTAAACAAACCGAACCATTTTGAAAAATTAAAAGCTTTAATGAAACTAATTTTTCTATTTTATCCTGATATAATTCTTCAAAATCTAAATTAAATTTGCCTTTGAAATCCACTAATGTAAAACCTTTGTTCATTCGAAGTCTCAGCATTATATACTCAAATATTTTGCTATCAATATTTAGCACCTCATTTAAATGCCTAAATTTAGTTGGATTTTTTATATTGTCACAATAAAGTCTTATGTCACTTATATTATTATATCTTTTATCTTTAAAGCAGGAATGAGAAAACGGTCCAAAGCCTATATATTCCTCGCCAATCCAGTATTTTATATTATGTCTGCATTCAAATCCTTTTTTAGAGAAGTTAGATATTTCATATTGAAAATAATTGTTTTTCTCCATAAAATCTCTTCCCGCATAATACATAGCCCTCTCCTCTTCATCCTCAGCAAGTGAAATTTCTCCTCTTTCCTCCATTCTATACATTGGCGTTCCTTGTTCCAATTTCAATGAATAAAATGATATATGGTTTACGTCCTGATCTATTATTTTAGATAGGGTATCTATGATATTTTCAACATTCTGACCTGGAATATTAAATATAACATCTGCATTTATATTTGTAAAACCAGCTTTCTTTAATATTTTTATAGCATTTATAGCTTCGTCACTAGTATGAAGTCTTCCGATAAGCTTCAATATTTTATTATCCAATGACTGAATTCCAACACTCATTCTATTTAAACCATATTTTTTATATAGCTTAGCCTTTTCAAGAGTTATTGAATTCGGATTAGCTTCCATACTAATTTCCACATCCTCAGATAAGACAAAATTATTTCTTATTTCATCTAGTATCAAGCCTATATAATCCGGTCTTAAATACGAAGGTGTTCCCCCACCAATAAAAATTGAATCTACGATATAACCTTTGGTGACCTCTTTATAACTTTTCAATTCATACAATAAAGACTCAATATAATTAGCTTCTATTTCGTCAGTTTTTACCAGTGAGTAAAAATCACAATAGTTACACTTTCGTTCACAAAATGGAATGTGAACATATAGTCCTAGTTTTTTCATATCTTTCCTCTCATTTTGAATACAAGTTAAAAAATCAATTTTTCCTTTAAATAAAGATGGAAAAATTGATTTTTAAGAATTTTATTGTTTTTCGTCATCAAATTTAAGTACTGCCAAGAACGCTTCTTGCGGCACTTCAACACTACCAATTTGTCTCATTCGTTTTTTACCTTCTTTTTGTTTTTCAAGAAGCTTTTTCTTTCTTGTTATATCTCCACCATAACATTTTGCTAAAACGTCTTTTCTTAACGCTTTTACTGTTTCACGAGCAATAATTTTATTTCCAATAGATGCTTGTATTGGTACTGCAAATAAATGTCTTGGTATAACATCTTTTAACTTTTCAACAATCAATCTTGCTCTTTCATATGATTTCTCAGCATGAACAATTAAAGAAAAAGCATCAACCAACTCCGAATTAATTAAAATATCTAATTTCACTAGCTCTGAACGTTGATATCCATCAAGCTCATAATCTAATGATGCATAACCTCTAGTTTTTGATTTAAGCGCATCAAAGAAATCATATACAACCTCATTTAAAGGCATTTTATAATGCATATTAACTCTTGTTGCTTCCAAGTATTCCATATTGATAAATATACCACGTCTTTTTTGACATAAATCCATAATTGCTCCCACATAATCTGTTGGTGCCATAATATGAGCATCTACAATAGGCTCTTCCATATAATCAATTTCCTGTGGTGAAGGCATATTTGTCGGATTTTGTAAAAGCATCAATGTTCCATCAGTTTTGTATATCTTATATATAACACTTGGTGTTGTCGCAATTATACTTAAATTAAATTCTCTTTCTAGTCTCTGTTGAATTATTTCCATGTGTAATAGCCCTAAAAATCCACATCTAAATCCAAAGCCTAATGCTACTGATGTTTCTGGTTCAAAAGTAAGTGAAGCATCATTAACCTGAAGTTTTTCAAGAGCATCTCTTACATCATTGAAATCTCCGCCCTCAGCAGGATAAACACCACAAAATACCATTGAGGTAACTTTCTTATATCCATGAAGTGGCTCGCTAGCAGGATTATTAGCTTCAGTAATTGTATCACCAACATTACAGTTTCTAACTTCCTTTATGCTTGCAGCTAAATACCCAACATCACCTGAATATAAACATTCAACAGGTTTTTGATTTGGAGATATAATACCTACCTCCGTTACCTCAAACTCTTTACCTGTAGCCATCATTTTTATTTTTGTACCTTTTTTTACAGTTCCTTCTTTAACTCTTATAAATGCTATAACTCCTTTATAACTATCATAATAAGAATCAAAAACAAGAGCTCTAAGAGGTGCCTTTTCATCCCCATCTGGAGCTGGAATTCTTGTCACCACTGCTTCTAATACATCTTCTATATTTAAATTTTCTTTTGCTGATATTAATGGAATACCTTCACAGTCTAATCCAATAACATCTTCAATTTCTTTCTTTATCTCTTCTGGTCTTGCACTTGGCAAGTCTATTTTGTTTATAACTGGTATAATTTCCAAGTCTAAATCTAAAGCTAAATAACAATTTGCAAGTGTTTGAGCTTCAATTCCCTGAGCTGCGTCAACTATTAGAATTGCACCTTCACATGCTGCTAAACTTCTTGAAACTTCATAGTTAAAATCAACATGACCAGGAGTATCAATCAAATTTAATACATATTCATTTCCGTCTTTAGCCTTGTAAACAAGCCTAATAGTTTGTAACTTAATTGTTATTCCTCTTTCTCTTTCAAGATCCATATTGTCTAAAACTTGAGCTTGCATTTCTCTTGCAGTTAATAATCCCGTGTTTTGTATTAATCTATCCGCTAATGTAGATTTACCATGATCTATATGAGCTATAATGGAAAAATTTCTTATATATTTTTTTCTATTCACGTTGTTCCTCCTGTTAATTACCTTGTAGCATATTATAACAGAATTTTAGTAATTATTAAAGAATAAATTATCATTTAATAGTTACTACTTAAATAAAATACACATATAATGTTATATTATATGTGTATCCGCTATCTAATTTAATTTTAAAAATGATTTGCACAAAATTTCCGACAAATAATCTGAAGTTACTTTAGCCTCATCTAAAGTATTTAAATGACAACCCACCTCTAAAAGCATAGCATATTCACTTATATTTTGATTAAAATATGCTCCTTCTCTTATTATAATTCCTCTACAAAGCCCTGGATATAATTCATCTGAAACTGATTTTACAGTGTTAGCTATTATTTTTAATTCATCTAAATTTTCGTTTGCACCACCTATAATTATTGCATATGTTGCAATGTATCTATCATTCATTTTAAGTCTAGTAACACTTTCTAATAGTTTCTCATAATTTGATTCTGCATCTGCACCATCTCTATGAATATCAATAATGATATTCTTTTTAGTTTTATCTAAATTGTTAGTAACTAATTTCTTAGAATTAATATACGATTTATTATATGACGGCATATCATTGTGTTCAACTAAATGGATAGTATTTATTCCATTATTCTCAAGGTTTTCAGATATTATATTACCAATACAAACAACATTTTCTTTATCATTTTCAGATCTAAAATTTGTTTTTGAACAATTATTGTATGCCTCTGTAGCATGTGTATGATATATTGTTATCTTGTATTTTTCATTAACCTTATTTGCTTCAGTCTTTAAATCTTTTGCGCTTATTCCAAGCCTTGATGCAATATCATACCCACTAACAATTGTAAAAAAATCTCTTTTTCTATTACTTGCTAGCAATACAGTAGTTTTATAAAGTTCGCTTGCATCATAGTCGCTGTTTGAATACAATTCTATGTTGTCTATACTTGTAACAACTCCGCTCTCTACTGCTACAATTCCACCATTTAAATCATCATCCATTTTATACTCAAACATACCATTTTCATCATACTCTTTAAAAGTCTCCTTAAAGAATATATTAAAGTACGACATGAGTTTCGCAAATAGCTTATTGTATTTCCCAGATAAATTTTCAGATTCGTCTACTAAAGAAATGGTTTTAACTTCTTTACCTTCTTTTCTTTTTTCAGAAAGGTTAAATATAAAGCCATATCCTATAAATAGAACTATTAAGCATATTAAAGAGATTACATAATATGCTCTAACTGGCGCCTTTCTTCTGCGCTTCATAAAACACACCTCATATCTTATCTATATTAGTAACTATTAATATATATGACATATGTTTAATTTTATGACTTAAGATTTAGAATTCATTGCTATAAAATCCTGGATGCACTGCTACATTTATAACTTCAGATAGTACATCTGAAAGTATTTCTATAAGCTCATCAATTTCAGTTGGTGTAACATAAGTATCATTATATTTAGGGTTTAACACCTCTTTGATAAATCCAAGTTTTTCATTCTCATCTAATTGCCCTAACAATCCTAACACTTCATCAGCGACTGATATCTTGTGTGTAAATTTTTCTTTCATCAAATCTATAGAATCGCTAACAATAGTTGCTGTATCAACAACCGTTGGAACACCTATTGCTGCAATTTTAATTCCCATACTTTCTTTATTTAAAGAACCCTGCATATTGCCTATACCTGAGCCTGGTTCAATTCCAGCATTTGTTAATTGTATAACTGAACATAATCTTTTCATCTTCCTAGAAGCTAATGCATCTATTGCAATAATAAGTGTAGGTTTTATTTTTTCAATAACACCCTTTATAGTATTTTGTGTTTCTATCCCTGTAACTCCCATTACACCTGGAACTAAAATAGCTAGCTCATTATAGTCATCATCAAAATCTTTTTTATATGCTTTAAAAAATTGTCTAGTAACTTTTATTTTATCAATTGTTCTCGGTCCTAAAGAATCCGCTGTTACTCTTCTATTACCTAGTCCAACTACCAATATATGTTCTCTATCAATATCTATAATCTCTTTTAAATTACTTGATAATGTTTCTATAATTTCTTGTCTTTTATCTTTATCCATATGTTTAAAGCTTGGAGTTTCATAGGTTACATACTTGCCTATCTTTTTACCTACAACTTTTTGTGCTTCTTCATCTGTAATCTCAATTTTTACAAGTTCTCCATATTTTAAATTTTTTGTTTCAAGTATAACTCCATCGCAATTTTTAGCCAAACCTTCGTGGGCTTCATAGGCTAAGTCTGTTCTATACATATAAGTTCCTCCAAAATAATTTGTTCTCTATTTATTATTCATTTTTTTTATTTTTTTATACTTTTCTCTTGATTTTTGTTTGAGAAACTTGTATAATTGGTATGCTATGTTTAATAAATTGTAATATTGAATATTAAAATATTAAAATATTAAATCTCATCAGGGGAGGTGAAACATTTGGCAAACATTAAATCAGCAAAAAAAAGAATTTTAGTTATTGATAAAAAAACTGCTATAAACAAAGTTAGAAAATCAGAAATAAAAACTTATATTAAAAAATTCGAAACTGCTATTGAAAGCGGTGACGTTGAAAAAGCGAAGGAATATTTAAAAGAAGTTGAAGCTAAATTAGATAGAGCTGCTGCTAAAAACACTATTCACAAACACGCAGCTGCTAGAAAAGTTAGTAGATTACAACAAAGATTAAATAAAATAGCTTAATCATAAAAGGGCTGTAACATTAAATGTTAAGCCCATTTTTATTATAATTAAATATATATAAAGTCTTATACATCTTTAATAATCAAATATTTATAAGACTACTTTCTAATATTTTGCCATTCTAAAAGCTCACCCTTGATAACCTTGTCACATATAGTTAATTCACTTATACAAGATGAATTTGTAAGTAACATAATTTTCTTCAAATTACTTTTTAATTCTTCTATCCAGTCATTTATATTAACATTTTTAAAATATTGTTTCAATATTTCTCCAGATATACCTACCATTTTAGCACCCATTGATAAACACTTTGCAATATCAAAAGAATTTTTTATTCCTCCTGATACTATAAATCCATTTAGTCCAGCTATATTTGCTTCAACCATAGAATATGCTGTTGGTATTCCCCAATTGATTAATGAATTATCAATAACTTTACTATGTCTTGAATATTCTATATCTATAAAATTTGTACCTCCTGCTCCACTAATATCAATGTATTTAATATCCATACTCATAAGCTCTTTTATAGTTTCAAGGCTCATACCACAACCAACCTCTTTTACAATCACTGGTACATTTATACCTTCTTTTAAATTTATTATATTTTCTCTTATATTTTCGAATGTAGTATCTCCCTCTTTCATACTGATTTCCTGGGCTACATTCAAATGCAATTGTAAAGCATCCGCCTCTATCATCTCAACAGCAATTTTAGCATCTTCTAAAGAACAATTAGCAGATAAATTGCCAATAACTACTCCTTCAGGATTAATTTTTCTAACTATACTATATGTTTCAAAAAGATTTTTATCTTCAACTCCAGCCTTTTGAGAACCAACCGCAATTGGTATGTCAGCGTCACGTGAAACTCTTCCTAATATTTCGTTTATTTTCAAAACGTCTTTATGTCCACCTGTCATAGCGTTTATAAAAATTGGTGCGCTAATTTTCTTACCTAAAAAAGTTGTATTTATTTCAATATCTTGAAGGTTATATTTAGGTAATGCCTTGTGAATAAGTACTATATCATCAAGACCTGTTTTAGTATTATTGTTACTTTCCTTAAGTGCATATTTTATATGGTCTAATTTTCTCTTACTTCTAATTAAGTTGTTATCCATTTTATTCTCTATTCTAAATTAATTTATATTGTATTACTTCTTTAAAAAGAATTACATATTATTTCTAATCCAACTGTCTTATCTATTAACCCCGTTTTAATTTGTCTGTCAATATTTAAAAGAGTATTCAGTATTTTTTCAGTTTTATCCATACTTATATTTTTAGATAAACTACTAAGTTTCTTCGCTATAAACGGCTTTATTTTCATAGTATCAGAAACTTGAGAAGATGAGTAACCTTTTTTGTATAATATTTGATATTGATAAATCATTCTAACCTGCCTTGTTATCATATGCATAATAAATAGCTCAGCCACACCATTTATTAACATGTTTCCTAGCATTTTATTTGCTTCTTTTTTCTTACCGTCACATATAAAATCAACAAGTCTAAAAATATTACTATCAAGAGATTTTATTAAAAGAGCATCAATAACTTCTCTATTTACTTCGCCTTCATCTAATGTATATGATGCAATTTTATGAATTTCATTATTTACATCATACAAATCAACTGTACTTTCATAATCTAAATAACCACAGTTTGTTGCAATATAGCTTGCATTCGATGATGTAATTTTAACTGAATTTTTTTTAAAACCTTCTACTATATAGTTAGTTAACTCACCTTCATCTAATTTTTTAATTTCATATATTGCTTTATTTTCTTTGATTATTTTTACCAATTTTTTTCTATTATCAGGTTTTTTGCCTTTTAAAATAAATAATACTATCGTAGTATCTATGTTATCTTTTGTTAATTTAATAAGCTTTTCCTCTATGCTTTTATTAATAGAACCAGATGAAGTTAAAAAATCACTATCATCAACAATAATTACTTTTTTATCAGACATAAAAGGAAAAGTTGCAACTGTTTCTATAAATTCATTTTCCTTATCATCAATTTTTTCAAATTTAGTAAAATTCAATTCTCTTAAATTTTTAGAAACAAATTTATTGATTACACTTTTTATGGCATTATCAATTAGAAAGGTTTCATTTCCATATATTATATTGAAACAAAATAAATCTTCTTTTTTTATATTATTTATTAATTCTTTATAACTCATATTTTCCCTCATATCTTTTATCTAAAATATAATTTTTATAAAACATTACATATACTAATAATATAACAAATATATATAAATTCAATAAAAAATATAATTTATATATTTCATTCATATTTTCAGAATGATTGCCCTTATAGGTATTATAATATATTTCATCATTAATTTCCATAATATTAATTTCACCATTAGTAAAAGTTGATAAAATATCTGAACCTATATCATTATATTTATCAATAACCTCCTGATGTGGAATACCATAATTATTTTTACCATATGAAAATACTGCAATATCAGGATTAACTGCTTGTACAAATTCAGTAGTAGAAGAAGTTTTACTTCCATGATGAGGAACAATTAAAACATTTATATCTTCCAATCTATCTAGAATCTGCCTTTCAGCCTCCTTTTCGATATCCCCAGTAATAAGTATTTTTATTTTTCCACACTTTACTAAATATACATTGGACATGTTATTTTCATTATTAGACTTAAAACCGATTTTAGGCCATAATATATCAATTTTAAATTCATTATCTATAATTATACTATCTGTATTGTTTAAAAGATTACAATGGCAATTTATTAGATTCTTGTCGTCTTCGGAACTAGAATATACATTACCAACTTTAGAACTACTTAATATTTCATTAACACCACTATAATGATCTATGTGCCAGTGGCTAATAAATATTGATTTTATATCATTAAAACCATTTTTGAGTATATAAGGTGCACAAACATATTTGCCAATATTATCTGAATTGCTACCCGCGTCAAATATCAAATTTATATCATTGTGTCTTAGGATAATAAATACGCCTTGTGAAACATCAACTATATTAAGTCTTGTTCCATCTAAACTTAGCGGTATAATGAAAAAATTGATGCAGTAGTATACTATAAAAGTTGCAAATAAAATACGCTTGTAACTGCATTTTTTATTATTTATTATAAATAGTATTAAAGCTAAGAAAACATAGTAAAAAAAGCAAGTTAAAAGCCTCATAGAGGGTATTTTAACACCTGCAATACTACTTTTAGAACCCCAATCTATTACATACCTAATAACATTGAATACATAATCATATATCTTTAAAGGTAAGACAAGTGTATATACACATAAAAAACCTACACCAACAGAAATAAATGCAATAACAATAAGTACACTAAAAATAGGAACTAATGCTATATTGTATAAAATGCCCAACAATGAAAGATAATTAAAATAGTACGACATAATAGGAAGTGTGAATAATTGTAAAAAAATATATAAATAAATGCTAGAAATAATGGTATTCTTAGATTTCAATTTATCCTTAACATACTTATTAAAAATAATTAAGCAAAATGCAGCGGTAAACGACAATTGAAAACCTACATCAAATAAATAAAATGGGTTTACCACTAATAATATAAAGGCTGCTATAACAATTGAGTTAATAGTATTATATTTTCTATACAATAACTCTGCTCCAAACACGAACGTAAACATTATTAAACTTCTAAGAACAGACACTGGAAATCCTATCAAAAACCCATAGCACCACAAAAATCCCCATGTTAAAAACCAGCTAATCTTTTTGTTAAACCCAATCATACAAAATAATTTTATTAAGAAGCCGTATAATATACCTATATGCAAACCAGAGACAGCAAATATATGTGCCAGGCCAGTTCTTTGTATACTTTTATATAAATCATCATCTAAGTATTTCTTATCTCCTAACAAAATTGATAATATAATATTTGCATTTTTTTCATTAAGATTTGAATAAAACAATTTTTCGACAAATCCTTTAAAATTATTTACTATAGTATTGACTTTTGAATAATCCTTTTTTATAAGGTTGGGTTTTGTATTTGCAAATAAGTTTACAAATATTTTTTTAGTTCGAAGCGATTTTTTATAATTAAAAAGCAAAAAATTCTTAGATTCTTGAATTTTAGATACGCTAACGTTAATTTTATGAATTGAATTTATTTCGATTTTATTTTCTTTTTTTATGTATAGAATTGATTTTTCATGTATATTTTTTCCGTTTAGACATATTACATTAACATTATAGCTAATAAATTCAGATTCTTTGTCATCTTTAATAACATTCTTTATTTCTACAATTACATTAACATCATCATTAAGATATTGTGTTAAAATAGATTTTGAATTATAATTAATACATACAACAGACAAAACCGCAAATAAAATTATTAAAAAACACGCTACATATTTTTTTGTCGTAACAATACCCAGTGCAAAAAATATTAGACTTAAAATTATTGCAGTTTTATAGTTTAAATATAAACATACTATTATACTCAAAACATATGCAACGAAATAAATTACAAAATAATACATATTTATACCCCCGTATTTATATTACCAAATTATTCTACATAAAGCAACTTATTAGGGGAAACAAAAACTGTTTATAGGACGGATTAAAATGATTAGTAAAAAAATTATTGAAGATTATAATTTAAATAATAAATTTATAGAAGAGATATTTAATGACAGTGTTTACTTAGACATTGAAACATCTGGATTATCTGCTGTTACGAGTGAAATTGTTTCTATAACATTTTTGATAGTTGAAAATAATAAAAAAATTATCTATCAAACATTTTCTATAAATGAACAGGAAGAATTAGAATCATTGTTTTTCCTTATGAGTAAAATATATACAAAAAAATATATCATAACATATAACGGGAAATCATTTGATATAACATATTTGAATAAAAAATTTGAAAAATACAATATAGATTTTAATTTAAATAATCTACATAGTATTGATTTGTATAAAGATATGCTGAATTTTAAAAATAAGATTAATATTGCAAATAATAAGCTTAAAACTGTTGAAAAATATTTTAAGATATTTAGAGAAGACACATTGTCTGGCAAAGATGTAATAACCTTGTATGAAGCATATAAAATTCATAAAAAAGATGAGCACAGAGATTTAATACTTTTGCATAATTTTGAAGATGTTTACTATCTTCCAATAATATTTGATAATATTTTGAATTCATATGATAAAATATTTTATTCCAAAACATTAGGTATATTGAAAGTTAATAAAAAAGATATTAGTATATCAAACAAGGCAATAAAAATTAAATTTTTAAATATAACTGATTACAAATTGGATTACAACTCAAATAAACTTTGCTATAAATTAAATTTCAAAAGTCAAACATCTATAACAAAATTAGATATTTTGATTTCTCTATATAAAAGCGATAGCGATAATTATATATTATTTATAGATAATAATGAAATAAAATTGATGAACTTTAACACATTGCCTAATTTAAAAGATAATATTGTGCCAATAGTAATTAATGGAACTCTATTATTTGAAAATGTATGTAGTATTATTGAAAAGGCATTAAAAGATATTTAAAAAATTAAATATTATTGTAATAAAAAAGTTACTACGCAACTCCGCTAGGGGGACCAATGTCCCCCTTCGGCGTAAAAATGCTTATGAAATAGGCATTTTTACTGAGCACTCCCCTTAAAGGCAAGGACGTCCCGTCCTTTGCAATCCTCGTTTTTTATATACTAAAAGTAGACTTTCCCAGTATATAAAAAACGTTGATTAAAAATAATCAACGTTTTTACTATGGTGCCCAAAGGCGGAATCGAACCACCGACACGGGGATTTTCAGTCCCCTGCTCTACCGACTGAGCTATCTGGGCAAACATGGTGGGCCTTCAAGGATTCGAACCTTGGACCTACCGGTTATGAGCCGGGCGCTCTAACCAACTGAGCTAAAAGCCCAAAATATTAATATATTTTGGAAAAATGTGGTGGGCCTGGATGGACTCGAACCATCGACCTCACGCTTATCAGGCGTGCGCTCTAACCACCTGAGCTACAAGCCCACATTTAAATACTGGTCGGGGCGGCAGGATTTGAACCCGCGGCCCTCTGGTCCCAAACCAGATGCGCTACCAAACTGCGCTACGCCCCGAAATACTATTATTTAATTATTATCCTGTTTTTGCTTAATAAAATTGGCAGGGGTGGCAGGACTTGAACCCACGACACATGGTTTTGGAGACCATTGTTCTACCAACTGAACTACACCCCTATGGTGTAAATGGTGGGCCTTCAAGGATTCGAACCTTGGACCTACCGGTTATGAGCCGGGCGCTCTAACCAACTGAGCTAAAGGCCCAAAATATTACAAAATATTTTGGTATAAATATGGCGGAGAAGGAGGGATTTGAACCCTCGCATCCTTATCGGATCTACACCCTTAGCAGGGGCGCCTCTTCAGCCACTTGAGTACTTCTCCATATATATTTTTATAACTATTAAATTGGCGGAGAGGGTGGGATTCGAACCCACGTGGGCTTACACCCTAACGGTTTTCAAGACCGCCCCGTTATGACCGCTTCGGTACCTCTCCGTGGTGATCCATCCGCGATTCGAACGCGGGACACCCTGATTAAAAGTCAGGTGCTCTGCCAGCTGAGCTAATGGATCACTATATTAATTTTTAAAAATGGCTGGAGTAGCAGGATTTGAACCTACGAATGCTAGAGTCAAAGTCTAGTGCCTTACCGCTTGGCTATACCCCAACTTATGGTGAACCAGAAGGGAGTCGAACCCCCGGCACACGGCTTAGAAGGCCGTTGCTCTATCCAGCTGAGCTACTGGTCCATAAATTTTTTTAATGGAGCGGGTGAAGGGAATCGGACCCTCGCAACCAGCTTGGAAGGCTGGGGCTCTACCACTGAGCTACACCCGCATTATATGCGTTTTAACATTTTTTGTTACTTTTGGAGCGGAAGACGAGATTCGAACTCGCGACCCTCGCCTTGGCAAGGCGATGCTCTACCACTGAGCCACTTCCGCATTTTAAACTTAATTGGTGGGAAGGACTGGATTCGAACCAGTGAAGGCGTTGCCAACGGATTTACAGTCCGTCCCCTTTAGCCACTCGGGAACCCTCCCATATTTTCAGTAAAATTATTTTCCGCAACATGGCTTACGCCGTTGCGTCTTTCGCATTGTGTATTGAAATTACTCCGTAATTTCTGCGAAAATGGAGCTGGTGAAAGGACTTGAACCCTCAACCTACTGATTACAAGTCAGTTGCTCTACCAATTGAGCTACACCAGCATGTATCTTGTTTTTATTGAAAATGGCGACTTGGATGGGGTTCGAACCCACGACCTCCAGCGTGACAGGCTGGCATTCTAACCAACTGAACTACCAAGCCACATTCAATTTTGTAAAAATGGTGGAAACAATAGGGCTCGAACCTATGACCCCCTGCTTGTAAGGCAGATGCTCTCCCAACTGAGCTATGCTTCCATGTTTTTTATTTTGTAATGGTGACCCTACCGAGACTCGAACTCGGGTTACTTCCGTGAAAGGGAAGTGTCTTAACCGCTTGACCATAGGGCCTTTTATTTTGGTAGCGGGGACAGGATTCGAACCTATGACCTTCGGGTTATGAGCCCGACGAGCTTCCAGCTGCTCCACCCCGCGACAAATTAATTTAAAATGGTACCGAAGACCAGACTTGAACTGGTACGTTCTTTAGGGAACGCAGGATTTTAAGTCCTGTGCGTCTGCCAATTCCGCCACTCCGGCACATTCATGGCTCCGAGGGTGGGGCTCGAACCCACGACCTACCGGTTAACAGCCGGTTGCTCCACCATTGAGCTACCTCGGAATATCAATCTGGCGATGTCTTACTTTCCCAGGCAGTCACCCACCAAGTATCATCAGCGCTAAAGAGCTTAACTTCCGTGTTCGGAATGGGAACGGGTGTGTCCTCTTTGCTATTATCACCAGATTAGTATAACTCGTAATTTAAAAATTACTTCGTTATATTGTATATTAAGTTATCATTAAATTGAAAGTTTGAACTTTCAAAATTGTATAGGAAAAACTTTTCGAGATTTGTCCGACTGTATCACAAATCTATTTACTCACTTACGTTCGTATAGATTTGGATTTCGCTGGATCTGACCTACCATCCATTTGAGAATCAAATGGGGTTAGGATCATTATTGGTCAAGACCTCGACCTATTAGTATCACTCAGCTGAATACATTGCTGCACTTACACCTGTGACCTATCTACCTGTTAGTCTTTCAGGGGTCTTACTTACTTACGTAATGGGAAATCTTATCTTAAGGTTTGTTTCGCGCTTAGATGCCTTCAGCGCTTATCAATTCCAGACTTAGCTACTCAGCCGTGCTCCTGGCGGAACAACTGATTCACCATAGGTCTGTCCATCCCGGTCCTCTCGTACTAAGGACAGCTCCCTTCAAATTTCCTACGCCCACGACGGATAGGGACCGAACTGTCTCACGACGTTCTGAACCCAGCTCGCGTGCCTCTTTAATGGGCGAACAGCCCAACCCTTGGGACCTGCTTCAGCCCCAGGATGAGACGAGCCGACATCGAGGTGCCAAACCTCCCCGTCGATGTGGACTCTTGGGGGAGATAAGCCTGTTATCCCCAGGGTAGCTTTTATCCGTTAAGCGATGGCCCTTCCATTCGGCGCCACCGGATCACTAAGTCCAACTTTCGTTCCTGCTCGACATGTACGTCTTGCAGTCAAGCTTCCTTCTGCCTTTACACTCTTCGCACGATTTCCGACCGTGCTGAGGAAACCTTTGAGCGCCTCCGTTACTCTTTCGGAGGCGACCGCCCCAGTCAAACTGCCCAACTGACAGTGTCCATATACTGGATCACAGTATCATGTTAGAAATTCAGTATCAATAGAGTGGTATCCCAACAGCGACTCCACACATACTGGCGTACATGTTTCTTAGTCTCCCACCTATCCTGTACAATTAATACCGAATTCCAATGTCAGCCTGCAGTAAAGCTCCATGGGGTCTTTCCGTCCTGCCGCGGGTAACTCGCATCTTCACGAGTACTACAATTTCACCGGATCTATTGTTGAGACAGTGCTCAAATCGTTACACCTTTCGTGCGGGTCGGAACTTACCCGACAAGGAATTTCGCTACCTT
This sequence comes from Sedimentibacter sp. zth1, assembly GCF_017352195.1. NCBI lineage: Bacteria > Bacillati > Bacillota > Tissierellia > Sedimentibacter > Sedimentibacter sp. zth1. The sequence goes on from NZ_CP071445.1 coordinate 1,373,183, forward strand.
AGGACCGTTATAGTTACGGCCGCCGTTTACTGGGGCTTAAGTTCACTGCTTCACTTACGCTTACAGCTCCCCTTAACCTTCCAGCACCGGGCAGGTGTCAGCCCCTATACTTCATCTTTCGATTTAGCAGAGACCTGTGTTTTTGGTAAACAGTCGCTTGAGCCTGTTTTCTGTGGCCCACTAAAGCTCCGGTCGTTCGACTTTCACTTCCATGGGCACCCCTTCTCCCGAAGTTACGGGGTTATTTTGCCTAGTTCCTTAACAATAGTTCTTCCGCTCATCTTTGGATTCTCTCCTTGACTACCTGTGTCGGTTTACGGTACGGGCACCTTGATCTCGATAGTGGATTTTCTTGACAGCGTAGACTCAGTTACTTCACTACTTGTTTTCGCTCCCATTCGTATCTCAGGATTATTGAAGAAACGGATTTGCCTATCTCTTCTCCCTACTTACTTAGACGTACTATTCCATCAGTACGCTAACTTATCTTTCTGTGTCCCCACTTCTCTTTTAACGATCTTCGGTGGTACTGGAATTTCCACCAGTTATCCATCGCCTACGCCTTTTGGCCTCGGCTTAGGTCCCGACTTACCCTGAGTGGACGAGCCTTCCTCAGGAATCCTTAGTCTTTCGATGGGTGAGATTCTCACTCACCTTTCGCTACTCATGCCAGCATTCTCTCTTCTGTACAATCCACAGCCTCTTTCGATGGCGCTTCGACTCGTACAGAATGCTCCTCTACCGATTGTATTAATACAATCCCACAGCTTCGGTGATAGATTTTAGCCCCGGTAATCTTCGGCGCAGGTCCACTCGACCAGTGAGCTATTACGCACTCTTTGAAAGTGTGGCTGCTTCTAAGCCAACTTCCTGGTTGTCTGTGTAGTCCTACATCCTTTTCCACTTAATCTATCTTTGGGACCTTAGCTGGTGATCTGGGCTCTTTCCCTTTTGACTATGAAACTTATCTCACATAGTCTGACTCCCAACGCTAATTTTATGGTATTCGGAGTTTGATAAGTTTCGGTAACGTATAACGTCCCTTGACTATTCAGTGCTCTACCCCCATTAATCTTACGTTAAGGCTAGCCCTAAAGCTATTTCGAGGAGAACCAGCTATCTCCAGGTTCGATTGGAATTTCACCGCTATCCACAAGTCATCCCATAGCTTTTAAACGCTAACGGGTTCGGTCCTCCACCAGATTTTACTCTAGCTTCAACCTGCTCATGGATAGGTCACCTGGTTTCGGGTCTACGACATGCAACTTTCGCCCTATTAAGACTCGCTTTCGCTTCGGCTCCTAACCTCTCAGTTATTAACCTTGCTGCATATCGTAACTCGCTGGCCCGTTCTACAAAAAGTACGCGGTCACACTCGTAGTGCTCCCACTGCTTATAAGCATAGGGTTTCAGGTTCTTTTTCACTCCCCTCCCGGGGTTCTTTTCACCTTTCCCTCACGGTACTATTTCTCTATCGGTCACTAAGTAGTATTTAGCCTTGGGAGATGGTCCTCCCTGCTTCCCACCGGATTTCTCGTGTCCTGTGGTACTCTGGATCATATCTTGCTCTTTGACTTTTTCGCCTACGTGTCTATCACACTCTTTGGAGCTTCTTTCCAGAAGTCTTTGACTATCGTCTCAGATACTTTGTTGATATGTCCGCAACCCCATGCCGAAACATGGTTTGGGCTCTACCGATTTCGCTCGCCGCTACTTTCGGTATCGTTTTTTTACTTTCTCTTCCTAAGGGTACTTAGATGTTTCAGTTCCCCTCGTTCCCCACGTATGACTATTTATTCATCATACGTTACATACGGTTCTCCATATGTGAGTTTCCTCATTCGGATATCTACGGATCAATACTTGTTTGCAGTTCCCCGTAGCTTTTCGCAGCTTACCACGTCCTTCATCGGCTCTTAGTGCCAAGGCATTCGCCCTACGCTCTTTATATCTTGACCTCTTTTGCTCGGTCTTTTTCATTTATGCTTCGTTGGTCATCTCTCAAGATGCTCATGTACAAACGTACATTCCGCTCTTTCGTTCCTTCCGCCTTACCTAAATAAAAATTACCTTCGCAAACTTTATTTTCACTTTTCTTTTCAGAAAAATTACTTTAATCATCAGTTTAATTGTGCGTCTTCACACAACTATTTTTTGGTTACTCTTGTAATTAATATTTGCTTCCGCTTATATTTTTTACTTAGTTTTATTGTTTTTTTTGATGTTTTTCTCTCGTTTCAAACTTGTTCTTTTTAATTTATACTTCGTTGATCGTCTTCTCTGGTGCTCACATATTATTCATATGCTTTGCTCCTCGACTCCTCTCGCCTTGTCTAAATCAAAAATTACTTCGTTTGTTTTTTCCTATACAATTTTCAAAGTTCAGCGATTTACTTTTATTGGTGGAGATGAGGAGAGTCGAACTCCTGACCCCCTGCTTGCAAGGCAGGTGCTCTCCCATCTGAGCTACACCCCCACATCAGCAAATCTTTTATCCACTACTCAAATTCTCACTTGAGTAGCAATGAAACAGCATAAGTTCCTTGTTTCGAACATGCCTTTCTGGCGTTCAAACCAGAAAAGCGACATTGAAACAAAATGTATTACTTTACATTTTGTTTTCTGTCTCCTTAGAAAGGAGGTGATCCAGCCGCACCTTCCGATACGGCTACCTTGTTACGACTTCACCCTAGTCATTAATCCTACCTTAGGCGCCTGCCTCCAAATGGTTAGCTCAGCGACTTTGGGTATTATCAACTTCCATGGTGTGACGGGCGGTGTGTACAAGACCCGGGAACGCATTCACCGCGACGTTCTGATTCGCGATTACTAGCAACTCCGACTTCATGTAGGCGAGTTGCAGCCTACAATCCGAACTGGGATCGGTTTATTAGGTTTGGCTCCAGCTCACGCTTTCGCTTCCCTTTGTTCCGACCATTGTAGCACGTGTGTAGCCCAAGACATAAGGGGCATGATGATTTGACGTCATCCCCACCTTCCTCCGGTTTGTCACCGGCAGTCTCACTAGAGTGCCCATCTTTCATGCTGGCAACTAATGATAAGGGTTGCGCTCGTTGCGGGACTTAACCCAACATCTCACGACACGAGCTGACGACAACCATGCACCACCTGTCTCCCTTGCTTCCGAAGAAGAGAGCACATTTCTGCACTTGTCAAGGGGATGTCAAGCCTTGGTAAGGTTCTTCGCGTTGCTTCGAATTAAACCACATGCTCCGCTGCTTGTGCGGGTCCCCGTCAATTCCTTTGAGTTTCAGTCTTGCGACCGTACTCCCCAGGCGGAGTGCTTATTGCGTTAGCTCCGGCACTGACCTCTCGGCCAACACCTAGCACTCATCGTTTACGGCGTGGACTACCAGGGTATCTAATCCTGTTCGCTCCCCACGCTTTCGTGTCTCAGCGTCAGTTACAGTCCAGTAAGTCGCCTTCGCCACTGGTGTTCCTCCTAATATCTACGCATTTCACCGCTACACTAGGAATTCCACTTACCTCTCCTGCACTCAAGTTACGCAGTTTCAAATGCTTACGAGGGTTTAGCCCTCGCCTTTCACATCTGACATACGTTACCGCCTACTCACCCTTTACGCCCAGTAAATCCGGACAACGCTCGCCCCCTACGTATTACCGCGGCTGCTGGCACGTAGTTAGCCGGGGCTTCCTCCTTTGGTACCGTCATTTTTTTCTTCCCAAAGGACAGAGCTTTACGATCCGAAAACCTTCTTCGCTCACGCGGCGTCGCTGCATCAGGCTTGCGCCCATTGTGCAATATTCCCCACTGCTGCCTCCCGTAGGAGTTTGGACCGTGTCTCAGTTCCAATGTGGCCGTTCACCCTCTCAGGCCGGCTATTGATCGTCGCCTTGGTAAGCCGTTACCTTACCAACTAGCTAATCAAACGCGAGCTCATCTCGTACCGATAAATCTTTGACTTATTAATCATGTGATTATTAAGTGTTATATGGTATTAATCCCAGTTTCCCGAGGCTATCCCTTTGTACGAGGCAGATTGCTCACGCGTTACTCACCCGTCCGCCGCTAATACTCATCCCGAAGGATTTTCTTCGCTCGACTTGCATGTGTTAGGCACGCCGCCAGCGTTCGTCCTGAGCCAGGATCAAACTCTCGTTTAATATCTGTTCTCAAGCTTACGCTTGGCATTAACTCTCGTTAATTGTTGTTGTTGTTTTTACTGTTTTTGTTCTATTTCTTATACTCTTGCGAGTACTGAAATCAAAGGTTGTTCTTATGCTGTTTTATTGTCTAAGGTTCATTTTTCAATGCTTTGCTGTCTCTCAACAGCTTTATTAGTTTACCATCTCTGTCGAAGTTTGTCAAGAACTTTTTTATTTTTTCTTAACGACTTCGTATACTAATTTTTTTTGCTTGATTAGCTTATCACAAGTATTAACTCATGTCAAGCAGTTTTTATATTTAATATTGTTGTACTAAATGGTGCCCAAAGGCGGAATCGAACCACCGACACGGGGATTTTCAGTCCCCTGCTCTACCGACTGAGCTATCTGGGCATAAATATTAGATGGTGGGCCTTCAAGGATTCGAACCTTGGACCTACCGGTTATGAGCCGGGCGCTCTAACCAACTGAGCTAAAGGCCCAAAATATTTTACAATATTTTGGTTTAAACTATGGTGGGCCTGGATGGACTCGAACCATCGACCTCACGCTTATCAGGCGTGCGCTCTAACCACCTGAGCTACAAGCCCATAATTTGCATATATGGTCGGGGCGGCAGGATTTGAACCCGCGGCCCTCTGGTCCCAAACCAGATGCGCTACCAAACTGCGCTACGCCCCGACATATTATTTAATTGGCGGAGAGGGTGGGATTCGAACCCACGTGGGCTTGCACCCTAACGGTTTTCAAGACCGCCCCGTTATGACCGCTTCGGTACCTCTCCATATTGGTGATCCATCCGCGATTCGAACGCGGGACACCCTGATTAAAAGTCAGGTGCTCTGCCGGCTGAGCTAATGGATCATATATTTGATAAATTATATCATACACTAAAGTTGGTGACCCATCAGGGATTCGAACCCTGGACACCCTGATTAAGAGTCAGGTGCTCTACCAACTGAGCTAATGAGTCAAATAAAAACCTTATGTAACTCAAAAACAAAATTTATGGTGAACCAGAAGGGAGTCGAACCCCCGGCACACGGCTTAGAAGGCCGTTGCTCTATCCAGCTGAGCTACTGGTCCACAATATTTATAAATGGAGCTGGTGAAAGGACTTGAACCCTCAACCTACTGATTACAAGTCAGTTGCTCTACCAATTGAGCTACACCAGCATGTATCTTGTTTTTATTGAAAATGGCGACTTGGATGGGGTTCGAACCCACGACCTCCAGCGTGACAGGCTGGCATTCTAACCAACTGAACTACCAAGCCACATTCAATTTTGTAAAAATGGTGGAAACAATAGGGCTCGAACCTATGACCCCCTGCTTGTAAGGCAGATGCTCTCCCAACTGAGCTATGCTTCCATGTTTTTTATTTTGTAATGGTGACCCTACCGAGACTCGAACTCGGGTTACTTCCGTGAAAGGGAAGTGTCTTAACCGCTTGACCATAGGGCCTTTTATTTTGATAATTTATTTTGGTAGCGGCGAACGGATTTGAACCGCTGACACTGCGGGTATGAACCGCATGCTCTAGCCAACTGAGCTACGCCGCCAATTTATTTTGGTAGCGGGGACAGGATTCGAACCTATGACCTTCGGGTTATGAGCCCGACGAGCTTCCAGCTGCTCCACCCCGCGACAAATTAATTATAAATGGTACCGAAGACCAGACTTGAACTGGTACGTTCTTTAGGGAACGCAGGATTTTAAGTCCTGTGCGTCTGCCAATTCCGCCACTCCGGCATATTCATGGCTCCGAGGGTGGGGCTCGAACCCACGACCTACCGGTTAACAGCCGGTTGCTCCACCATTGAGCTACCTCGGAATATCAATCTGGCGATGTCTTACTTTCCCAGGCAGTCACCCACCAAGTATCATCAGCGCTAAAGAGCTTAACTTCCGTGTTCGGGATGGGAACGGGTGTGTCCTCTTTGCTATTATCACCAGATTAGTATAACTCGTAATTTAAAAATTACTTCGTTATATTGTATATTAAGTTATCATTAAATTGAAAGTTTGAACTTTCAAAATTGTACAGGAAAAACTTTTCGAGATTTGTCCGACTGCATCACAAATCTATTTACTCACTTACGTTCGTATAGATTTGGATTTCGCTGGATCTGACCTACCATCCATTTGATTCTCAAATGGGGTTAGGATCATTATTGGTCAAGACCTCGACCTATTAGTATCACTCAGCTGAATACATTGCTGCACTTACACCTGTGACCTATCTACCTGTTAGTCTTTCAGGGGTCTTACTTACTTACGTAATGGGAAATCTTATCTTAAGGTTTGTTTCGCGCTTAGATGCCTTCAGCGCTTATCAATTCCAGACTTAGCTACTCAGCCGTGCTCCTGGCGGAACAACTGATTCACCATAGGTCTGTCCATCCCGGTCCTCTCGTACTAAGGACAGCTCCCTTCAAATTTCCTACGCCCACGACGGATAGGGACCGAACTGTCTCACGACGTTCTGAACCCAGCTCGCGTGCCTCTTTAATGGGCGAACAGCCCAACCCTTGGGACCTGCTTCAGCCCCAGGATGAGACGAGCCGACATCGAGGTGCCAAACCTCCCCGTCGATGTGGACTCTTGGGGGAGATAAGCCTGTTATCCCCAGGGTAGCTTTTATCCGTTAAGCGATGGCCCTTCCATTCGGCGCCACCGGATCACTAAGTCCAACTTTCGTTCCTGCTCGACATGTACGTCTTGCAGTCAAGCTTCCTTCTGCCTTTACACTCTTCGCACGATTTCCGACCGTGCTGAGGAAACCTTTGAGCGCCTCCGTTACTCTTTCGGAGGCGACCGCCCCAGTCAAACTGCCCAACTGACAGTGTCCATATACTGGATCACAGTATCATGTTAGAAATTCAGTATCAATAGAGTGGTATCCCAACAGCGACTCCACACATACTGGCGTACATGTTTCTTAGTCTCCCACCTATCCTGTACAATTAATACCGAATTCCAATGTCAGCCTGCAGTAAAGCTCCATGGGGTCTTTCCGTCCTGCCGCGGGTAACTCGCATCTTCACGAGTACTACAATTTCACCGGATCTATTGTTGAGACAGTGCTCAAATCGTTACACCTTTCGTGCGGGTCGGAACTTACCCGACAAGGAATTTCGCTACCTTAGGACCGTTATAGTTACGGCCGCCGTTTACTGGGGCTTAAGTTCACTGCTTCACTTACGCTTACAGCTCCCCTTAACCTTCCAGCACCGGGCAGGTGTCAGCCCCTATACTTCATCTTTCGATTTAGCAGAGACCTGTGTTTTTGGTAAACAGTCGCTTGAGCCTGTTTTCTGTGGCCCACTAAAGCTCCGGTCGTTCGACTTTCACTTCCATGGGCACCCCTTCTCCCGAAGTTACGGGGTTATTTTGCCTAGTTCCTTAACAATAGTTCTTCCGCTCATCTTTGGATTCTCTCCTTGACTACCTGTGTCGGTTTACGGTACGGGCACCTTGATCTCGATAGTGGATTTTCTTGACAGCGTAGACTCAGTTACTTCACTACTTGTTTTCGCTCCCATTCGTATCTCAGGATTATTGAAGAAACGGATTTGCCTATCTCTTCTCCCTACTTACTTAGACGTACTATTCCATCAGTACGCTAACTTATCTTTCTGTGTCCCCACTTCTCTTTTAACGATCTTCGGTGGTACTGGAATTTCCACCAGTTATCCATCGCCTACGCCTTTTGGCCTCGGCTTAGGTCCCGACTTACCCTGAGTGGACGAGCCTTCCTCAGGAATCCTTAGTCTTTCGATGGGTGAGATTCTCACTCACCTTTCGCTACTCATGCCAGCATTCTCTCTTCTGTACAATCCACAGCCTCTTTCGATGGCGCTTCGACTCGTACAGAATGCTCCTCTACCGATTGTATTAATACAATCCCACAGCTTCGGTGATAGATTTTAGCCCCGGTAATCTTCGGCGCAGGTCCACTCGACCAGTGAGCTATTACGCACTCTTTGAAAGTGTGGCTGCTTCTAAGCCAACTTCCTGGTTGTCTGTGTAGTCCTACATCCTTTTCCACTTAATCTATCTTTGGGACCTTAGCTGGTGATCTGGGCTCTTTCCCTTTTGACTATGAAACTTATCTCACATAGTCTGACTCCCAACGCTAATTTTATGGTATTCGGAGTTTGATAAGTTTCGGTAACGTATAACGTCCCTTGACTATTCAGTGCTCTACCCCCATTAATCTTACGTTAAGGCTAGCCCTAAAGCTATTTCGAGGAGAACCAGCTATCTCCAGGTTCGATTGGAATTTCACCGCTATCCACAAGTCATCCCATAGCTTTTAAACGCTAACGGGTTCGGTCCTCCACCAGATTTTACTCTAGCTTCAACCTGCTCATGGATAGGTCACCTGGTTTCGGGTCTACGACATGCAACTTTCGCCCTATTAAGACTCGCTTTCGCTTCGGCTCCTAACCTCTCAGTTATTAACCTTGCTGCATATCGTAACTCGCTGGCCCGTTCTACAAAAAGTACGCGGTCACACTCGTAGTGCTCCCACTGCTTATAAGCATAGGGTTTCAGGTTCTTTTTCACTCCCCTCCCGGGGTTCTTTTCACCTTTCCCTCACGGTACTATTTCTCTATCGGTCACTAAGTAGTATTTAGCCTTGGGAGATGGTCCTCCCTGCTTCCCACCGGATTTCTCGTGTCCTGTGGTACTCTGGATCATATCTTGCTCTTTGACTTTTTCGTCTACGTGTCTATCACACTCTTTGGAGCTTCTTTCCAGAAGTCTTTGACTATCGTCTCGGATACTTTGTTGATATGTCCGCAACCCCATGCCGAAACATGGTTTGGGCTCTACCGATTTCGCTCGCCGCTACTTTCGGTATCGTTTTTTACTTTCTCTTCCTAAGGGTACTTAGATGTTTCAGTTCCCCTCGTTCCCCACGTATGACTATTTATTCATCATACGTTACATACGGTTCTCCATATGTGAGTTTCCTCATTCGGATATCTACGGATTAATACTTGTTTGCAGTTTCCCGTAGCTTTTCGCAGCTTACCACGTCCTTCATCGGCTCTTAGTGCCAAGGCATTCGCCCTACGCTCTTTATATCTTGACCTCTTTTGCTCGGCCTTTTTCATTTATGCTTCGTTGGTCGTTTCTCAAGATGCTCATGTACAGATGTACATTCCGCTCTTTCGTTCCTTCCGCCTTGCCTAAATAAAAATTACCTTCGCAATTTTTAATCATCAGTTTAATTGTGCGTCTTCACACAACTATTTTTTTGGTTACTCTTGTAATTAATATTTGCTTCCGCTTATATTTTTTACTTAGTTTTATTGTTTTTTTGATGTTTTTCTCGTTTGTTTTTTCCTATACAATTTTCAAAGTTCAGCTTGCTTTGAACATTTTGTTGCCAAAATTTTCTCTGCATTAGTCTTAATACTCAAATTCTCACTTGAGCATCAATGAAACAGCATAAGTTCCTTGTTTCGAACATGCTTTTCTGGCGTTCAAACCAGAAAAGCGACATTGAAACAAAATGTATTACTTTACATTTTGTTTTCTGTCTCCTTAGAAAGGAGGTGATCCAGCCGCACCTTCCGATACGGCTACCTTGTTACGACTTCACCCTAGTCATTAATCCTACCTTAGGCGCCTGCCTCCAAATGGTTAGCTCAGCGACTTTGGGTATTATCAACTTCCATGGTGTGACGGGCGGTGTGTACAAGACCCGGGAACGCATTCACCGCGACGTTCTGATTCGCGATTACTAGCAACTCCGACTTCATGTAGGCGAGTTGCAGCCTACAATCCGAACTGGGATCGGTTTATTAGGTTTGGCTCCAGCTCACGCTTTCGCTTCCCTTTGTTCCGACCATTGTAGCACGTGTGTAGCCCAAGACATAAGGGGCATGATGATTTGACGTCATCCCCACCTTCCTCCGGTTTGTCACCGGCAGTCTCACTAGAGTGCCCATCTTTCATGCTGGCAACTAATGATAAGGGTTGCGCTCGTTGCGGGACTTAACCCAACATCTCACGACACGAGCTGACGACAACCATGCACCACCTGTCTCCCTTGCTTCCGAAGAAGAGAGCACATTTCTGCACTTGTCAAGGGGATGTCAAGCCTTGGTAAGGTTCTTCGCGTTGCTTCGAATTAAACCACATGCTCCGCTGCTTGTGCGGGTCCCCGTCAATTCCTTTGAGTTTCAGTCTTGCGACCGTACTCCCCAGGCGGAGTGCTTATTGCGTTAGCTCCGGCACTGACCTCTCGGCCAACACCTAGCACTCATCGTTTACGGCGTGGACTACCAGGGTATCTAATCCTGTTCGCTCCCCACGCTTTCGTGTCTCAGCGTCAGTTACAGTCCAGTAAGTCGCCTTCGCCACTGGTGTTCCTCCTAATATCTACGCATTTCACCGCTACACTAGGAATTCCACTTACCTCTCCTGCACTCAAGTTACGCAGTTTCAAATGCTTACGAGGGTTTAGCCCTCGCCTTTCACATCTGACATACGTTACCGCCTACTCACCCTTTACGCCCAGTAAATCCGGACAACGCTCGCCCCCTACGTATTACCGCGGCTGCTGGCACGTAGTTAGCCGGGGCTTCCTCCTTTGGTACCGTCATTTTTTTCTTCCCAAAGGACAGAGCTTTACGATCCGAAAACCTTCTTCGCTCACGCGGCGTCGCTGCATCAGGCTTGCGCCCATTGTGCAATATTCCCCACTGCTGCCTCCCGTAGGAGTTTGGACCGTGTCTCAGTTCCAATGTGGCCGTTCACCCTCTCAGGCCGGCTATTGATCGTCGCCTTGGTAAGCCATTACCTTACCAACTAGCTAATCAAACGCGAGCTCATCTCGTACCGATAAATCTTTGACTTATTAATCATGTGATCAATAAGTGTTATATGGTATTAATCCCAGTTTCCCGAGGCTATCCCTTTGTACGAGGCAGATTGCTCACGCGTTACTCACCCGTCCGCCGCTAATACTCGTCCCGAAAGACTTTCTTCGCTCGACTTGCATGTGTTAGGCACGCCGCCAGCGTTCGTCCTGAGCCAGGATCAAACTCTCGTTTAATATCTGTTCTCAAGCTTACGCTTGGCACTAACTCTCGTTAGTTGTTGTTGTTGTTACTGTTTTTTGTTCTATTTCTTATACTCTTGCGAGTACTGAAATCAAAGGTTGTTCTTATGCTGTTTTATTGTCTAAGGTGCGAACAAATTTCGTCAAAAATTTTAAGTCAATTTGCACTTCGCAACGGCGTTAGCCATGTTGCGGGTTCTTATAAATTATCTTTTTTAGCACTTTCTGCGTTACTTTCATTTTCCAGTGCTCGTGTATTCTTTATACACTGTGCGCTTCAAATTTCAGTTGCCTTAAAATTATCTAAAAAATATTAATTTATATTCATTTTTCAATGCTTTGCTGTCTCTCAACAGCTTTATTAGTTTACCATCTCTGTCGAAGTTTGTCAAGAACTTTTTTAAATTATTTATTTTTACATTATAACTTATTTTTCTCTTTTCGACAGCTATAATAGCTTATCATATTTTGTTTTATCTGTCAACACTTATTTTAATTTTTTATTTAACTGAAATTAATTTTTTTTGACAGCTTTAGTAGTATAACAAAAACAGATTATTTTGTCAACACTATTTTTAAATAATGTTAATTTCTCAAATATATATAATAGTTACGACTTACTTAATTTATCATATTTTTATTTGTATGTCAAGGATTTTTAAGTTTTAAAATGAAATAACATGCTTAGATTTTATTTAAAAATCCTAACATTATATAAACAAAACGCATACTATTATGAAGAATTTTTTTCATATAGTATGCGCTTATATATTCTATTCTAAACTTTGCCACATTTCTTCTGTACCAAAATTAAAAGCCCAAACACCTTTTCCTACTAAATTATATTTCTTTACTATTTCCATTCTATTACTAAGAGACGTTTCATCTTCATTCCATACTCTACACCTAACGCCATCAATCATCTTTTCACCATAGTTTTGACCTGTTGTTACATCATATGATAACTCAATACCTAATTCATCTAGCAATTTTTCTGCTGTACTTATTTTAAGAGATGTTGATTTTACAACAAGTGCATCATCTTCCATTGATTCTTCCCATAGTCTCGTATAAAAAGGAACTGCTAATATTACCTTTCCATCATTAACACTTTCAAGTAAATTTTCAACACCATATTCAATCCATGGTATTGAACCAACTGAACCAGATACTCCACTTACATTTTGATCGTATGCCATTAGTACCACATAATCTGAATATTCTCCTATTGCTTTTCTATCTAAAAACATCGACCAAGTTTCAGAACTTGAAAGTACCGCAACATCTACAGATAATGTAATCTTTTCAGTTAAGCACTTGCAATACAGTTCTTTTATAAAAGCACTATATACATCTTTGTCTTTTAGATATACATTTTCGAAATCGATATTTATACCATTATATCCTTTTTCTTTTGTTATCTGTATTACTTTATCAACAATTTTACTTCTTTTATATGCATTGTTTAATAACTTACTTGTAAGTTCTTTATCGAAGTTATTATTAAATGTTGCCCACAGTTTTTTCCCTGTACTTTGTACATAACTTGTATATTCAACATTTGAATAATCTAAAAAGTAGTCTTCATTATCAACTAACTCATACCATGTTGGTGCCAATACATCTATAACTTGTGGAATATCAAATTCCACAAAATTACTTATTTTTTTATTTACCAAATCCCAAGACATAGTAATGCTTTCTTTTCTATGTGGTTTTGTGTATGTTGTTTCTTCAATAGTAATATATGGTACAATGTTTTTCTTTAATACATACCCTATATTTCCATTAGTATTTCTGCATAATAACATATTTGATATTTGCTTATCATATATATAGAATATATCATTTCTTTTAATAGTATATTCTTCTGAATTATCAGAGCTTGTCCAAAATTTCAGCGATGTTTTAATTTTAGCTCTATATTGTTTTTCAATATTACTTATTATAATATTCTTTGAATTGTTATCAACAAACATGCTATTTATTAAGTTGTTTTTCAAGAAAGTAGCATTAAGATATAATGTATCGTTAAAAACCTTCAACACATCCTCAGTTAAATATAAACAATCTATATATGTTGCATTGTCATTATTATAACTAATAGTAATATTATTATAATTTTTAAATATTGATAACTTGTTATAATCCTTGTCCCAATGTAAATCAAGTAAATCATTTGCTTTAATGCAATCCATAGATATATACATTTTGTCATCACTTAATAGTAAATCATCATAATTATATATTCCATTTTCAATATATAGGTTTGCTTGTTGTATAATTTCATTGTCATTTATAGAATTTATTATAAAAACTACTCCTAGAATTATTAGAATACTCAATACTATTAAAATAAATATCTTTGATTTTCTCATAAAACACCTTCTCTCAAATATTTACTATTGTATCATTTTCTTTAATTCTAAAGCTACTTCATCTTTTGAGTTGATTTTAAGTGCATGTTCTATATCTTTTTTTGCTTTATCTTTCTCTCCATTATATATATATGCAGCTGCCCTATTGCATAGGAATTCACCATTTTTTGGTTCTAATGCAAGAGCGGCTGTAAAGGCTTCTTCAGCACCCTTATATTTTTCTAAGCACATTCTACAAAGTCCTAATTCATTAAGTGCGTGTATTTGTCCTTCATTTAGTTGTAAAACATTTTCAAAGTATCGTTGAGCTATTTCATATTCTTCCAAGCTTCTATATGCAAGACCTATAAAAAATAATAAATTCCACCAATTATTATAAACCTTCACTATAGGTAGTAATATATCAAGTCCTCTTTGTGGTTCTCCATCTAAAACATAGTTATAGCCCGTTTCATATTGAACATATACCTCTAGATTCTCTAATTCTTCTCTAACTTCTTCAATTCTATTAGAATCATCATCATACTCTAATTGTTTTTCCCAATATAATTTAGCTTTTAAATAATGTTGATTAGTCTTATAATAAAATCCTAATTTATAATAAGAAAGAGCAAACTTATTATTATAATCTAATGATTTTTCAAAATATTTCAATGATTCACTCATATAATAGTTTGCACCATCTAATTCTTTATTTAATAAATAAACTGATTTACGTTCTAAGCATGAAGCATAGACAAAGCAATTCTTATCATTTTCATTAATATTTATTAAAAATTTTCCATATACAACTACATCATCAACCTTTTTATCATCAAATTGATTTATGCAATATATAACATAAGGTTCTATTTCAAAATTTAATGTTTTCAATATATTTAAATAAACTTCTTTATACTCAAATTCAAAGTTTGTACCTAATAAAAATATTATACCATCAACTATATTGTTAAGCATTACTCCATCATACTCGTCTTGTTTTTGTATATCCTCAATCAACGAGTTTATTCTTATAGGCACAGGTAGTTCCTTATCTGTTGTGTAAGAATTTTTACCAAGGGTAATTTTAGCACCTTTTTTTAATGTTATAAATGATATATCATCTTTTTTTCTATCAAAGAAATCTATAAAATATTTTTCGGATTTTTTCATTAGTTTTCCTCTCTTTTACTCTCTAAAATTTTATTTGCAAATTCGGTTATATCGTACGTTTTACATCTTTCAAATATATTATCTTTGTCTTTATACACGAATAAAATGATATTCTCTGCAATTTTAAGTATTCTAAAGTTATTCAATATCTTAGTTGTATTATCTGTAATATTAAAATACTTTTCTCTGAATTGTTTGTTTTTTGCTATTTCTCTTTTCAGCGGTCTTAAGTCTTCTTCTAATCTATTGTCAAATATATTAATTAATTCTTCTCTATGGTTACTACAAACAAAATCAATTAATAAATTATTAACTAATTTATCTGTTAGCTTATTTTCATGTTTGATAAAATTATATAAAATTTCATATAGCTTTTTTCTATTGTGTGATGCTTTGTATAAATTGTTTTCTTTCCAATAATGTCTAAATTCATCATAAAAGCAAAATGCATCATTATTATAAAAATCTTTAATGATAAACTCTAATGATAAATCAAAATATTTTTCATTATAATATTTATCTAGAAGTTCTTCTATATTTTTTAATCTAAGTATTTCTTCATAACTAAGGTACTTGTTTTTAATTATTTCATAAGGTGCCTTTATGTTATATTTAATATCGTGTTTTTCAATATCAGCATATATCTTTGTACCTCTTAAAACTTTTAAAAATCCTAATTGCAATTTTTCTGCATATAAATTATGAATTCTATTAAATGAAATTGTAAATGAATTATAGTCTTCATAAGGTAATCCAGCAATTAAATCTAAATGCATATGCATATTGTTATTTGTTTTTATTCCATCTACTACATGTATTAACTTATCTATATTAGTTTTTCTATTTATCTCATCTAAAGTATTTTCATTTAAACTTTGTACACCTATTTCTAATTGAAACATGTTTGTTGGCATTGTCCCTAAGAACTCTAAAAATTCATCATTAATTATATCTGCAGTAATTTCAAAATGTATCGATGAATTATTTTTATTGTTATCCTTAATAAATTTCATAATTTCCATTGCTCTTTTATAATCAGCATTGAAAGTTCTATCAACAAATTTAATTTGTCTAGCTTTTGCATTTAATATATATAATAAGTCACTTTTAACCCTATCCATAGAAAAAACTCTAACAGATTTATCTATAGATGACATACAGAAACTACATCTAAATGGGCATCCTCTTGATGATTCATAATAAACAATTTTATCCTCGTATGTTTCATCGCTATTATATGGTGATATTAAAGCGTCTAAATTTGTTAACATTTCCCTAGGTTTATTAACAATTATTTGATTACTTTTTCTAAATGCTAAACCTTTTACCGTTGAAAAGTCCTTTTTAGCCTCATAAACGTTTAAAAAATCGTGAAAACTAATTTCACCTTCTCCGTATATTACGAAGTCAATAAGATTATTTTCCTTCATTTGCTTTTCAACCTCAAAAGATATTTCAGGTCCACCTAATAAAATTTTAAGTTCTGGTTTTGCAGTTTTTAATATATAAACTATTTGATTTACATATTCAATATTCCATATATAACATGAAAAACAAATTAAGCTTGAATGTGTGTTTATAATTTCATCTGTGATATATTCTATTTTTTGATTAATAGTAAACTCTTTTATATCAATATCGAAATCACTTTTACAATAGTTTTTTATATATCTTAATGCAAGATTTGAATGTATAAATTTAGAGTCTATTGACACTAACAATGTTTTCATAACTTCACCTTTATATTTCCTGTCTTTGTTTTCATAATTAATTCATTACCATCTCTATTAATAACGCTACATTTTCCCAGAATCGGATGTTTAAAATGATCATTTTTCAAATATCTATCTAATTTAATAGCTTCATTAACATTAAATTTAAGTTTGGTAGGGTCAAGAATTCCTTTTCTTAACTTCAATAAGTATATACTGAAATTCTTTATCAATAAATCATTTTCTTGGCTAATACTTGATTTTATGACTGTTCCATCTAATATTAGATTAACTAAGTCCAATATTGATTCATCACACATATCATTAATGTTGTTCTTTATTAGATATGAAATTCTTTCTTTTTCAAAATTAATTATATAATTACTTTTTACTACAATGTTAAAATTATCCTTGTAAAAACTTTTTATTGAAAAATCTATTATTCTTTTTTTAGTTATTTCGTAAATACTATCTAAATTTATTGTATTATTGTTCATATAATCAAAGATAATTGAAGATAAGACAAGAGCATTGAGAATAGTATTTTTACTATAAGTGAAATACACAGCACAATTCAATACTTGATTAATCACCGTTTCCCATTGGGTATTAGAAATTATAATTGGAATTATTTTATATTGTATTAATTTGTCCTCTGCAGTACAGGGATTGTTTCCTTTTAGAATATTTTCTACAACTGTATCTTGACCATTTACATAGTATTTGAGTGTCTCTATTTCATGCTTATATCTCATTGTGTTGAATTCACAACCAAGTTTATTTTCATAGGGAATCATACTCCTTAATGACATAACAAATAGTTGATAATTCAGCTTTCCAAAATTACCTTCTAAGCTATTTGCATAACAATTGTACAAAAGATTGTATATCTTTTTTTCCATAATGTTCTCCAAAAATTAATAAAGCTGATATTTCTATCAGCTTCATTATACACTTAATTATCAAAATTTACAAATTGTTCTTTAAACTCTTCACTATACTGCAATGTATCTACCGAATAAGTACTCATACCTAATTCTTCATATGGGGATCTCTTAGCTTCAATATAATTTTCTAAGCCTTTTGTTCCTCTATTATATGCTGTCAGAATTTTGTGCTTATCACCATTATATAATTTTTTAAGATATGATAAATGTTCAATTGCAAGATCAATATTAGTTACTGGATCATATATAATCTTTTGACTATATTCATATCCTAACTGAGTCGAATAATGTCTTGCTGTTTTCTCCATTAATTGTGCTAATCCCATTTCTCCAGAACTTCCTGTCGAACTTGGATTGAATCCACTTTCTTTTTTTAATAAACCAAGTAGTAAAAATATATCAATATCTTTCTCTTTGCATTTATTAATCATAAAATTACACTCATTGTACTTTAGTCCGGTTTCTACATTTACAAAGACTAAAAGTTGGTTTTCAATTACCTTTATTGGTGTTATTAATTCTTTTGTGTTTAATATTTTCTCAACAGCTATATTGCTAAATACTTCTTGTTCTTCTTTTATTTCAGCATCAACTACAGTGCTTAGCTTGAATAAAAACACATAAGAAACAAAACATATAAACACCGATAAACATATAAATTGTTTTATATTTCTGCTTTCCATTTTTTCTCCTATTCTTAATTTAAATTAATTTAAGCACAGGTTGTATTATATTTAACCTTATTTGGAAAGTCAAGGGATAATTTGTTACATATTCATAACAACTTTAATATTTACTACCTTTTTACATTTTTTCAGGTGCTTCTATTCCTAAAAGTCCTAATGCAGTTTTTAATGTAGTATTCACAATTTTAGTTAATAAAAGTCTTGATTTTTTAATGCTATCGTCTTCCACTATTATAGGGCATTCATGATAAAATCTATTGAAATCCTGTGCTAGATTTACTACATACCTTGTTATAAAATAAGGTTCGTTCTTGTCATGTGCACTTAAAACTGCATTTTTAAATCCGTCTAGTCTTTTTATAACATTAAATGATACTTTATCTGTTAATAAACTAAAGTCTACATCTTCTATTATATCCATATTAGCTTTTTTTAATACACTGCATGTTCTTGCATAAGTGTATTGAACATATGGTCCTGTCTCTCCTTCGAAACTCAATGTTTTTTCCCATGAGAACATATAATCCTTAATTCTTGTATTAAACAATTCCTGGAATATTACTGCACCAATTCCAACCTGTTTTGCAACAATTTCTTTATTTGGAAGGTTAGAATTTTTTTCTTCGATTATGTCTTTTGTTTTATCAATAGCTTTTTTAAGAACATCCTCTAAATATACTACCCTTCCATTACGAGTAGATAATGAACCTTCCTCCAAGCTAACAGTTCCGAACATTACATGTATACAATCTTTTGCCCATTCATATCCCATAAGATCAAGAACTTTTCTCCATTGGTCAAAGTGAAGTTTTTGAGGTGCACCAACTACATATATATTTTTATAAAAATCATATGTTTTCTTTCTATATATTGCCGCAGCCATATCACGAGTTGCATATAATGTTGAACCATCACTTTTCATTATAACTGCATCAGTAAGTCCATAATCTCCAAGCTCAACTATTTGTGCTCCCTGTGATTCCTTTAACAGGTTCTTATCTTTTAATTCTTGAACTACTGCTGGCATCTTGTCTGAATAAAAGCTTTCCCCTGCTAATGAATCAAACTTTATACCAAACATATCATAAACTCTGTTAAATTCATTTAAACTTACTTCTCTCATCCAAGTCCAAAGTTGTACTGCTTCATCATTATCATGTTCAAGCTCTTTAAACCAGTATCTTGCTTCTTCTCTTAATTCTTCATTTTCTTCTGACTCTTTATTAAATCTCACATATAGCTTTAATAATTCTGGTATTGGATTTGCTTCTATTTCTTCTTTGTTTCCCCATTTTTTATAAGCTGATATTAACATTCCAAATTGAGTTCCATAATCTCCCAAGTGATTTATTGCTACTGTATCATATCCTAGATATGTATATATTTTATATAATGAATGACCAATAACAGTTGAACGTATATGACCAATATGAAATGGTTTTGCTATATTAGGCGATGAAAATTCAACTATAACCTTTTTATTATTTCCAATATTACTGCTTCCAAATTTATCTTTTTGATTACATGCCTGTTTAAGAATATTTTCTGCATAATGATCTTTATCTACAAAGAAATTTACATATGGACCAATATTTATTATGTTTTCAAAATCATCAGTTTTTTCTATGCTGTTAACTACATCCTGTGCTATCATTTGTGGTGCCTTTTTATATTTTTTTGCGAATTTAAAGCACGGTACTGCATAATCACCTAAATCCTGATTAGATGGTATTTCAATCATTTGCATTGCCTCATTAATTGTCAATTCATTGTCAAAATTATTAAATATTTCTGCAACTTTTTGCTTAAAGTCCATTTTTTACCTCCACTATTGTTAAAAATTTATATTATTTAAACGATACTATTGTTACTCCATCTCCGCCTTCATTAAACTTACCTATTCTGAATTCTTTAACGTGTTTATAAGTTTTTAAATATTTCTTAATTCCTTCTCTTAATATACCTGTTCCTTTTCCGTGTATCAATTGCACTTCATTTAATCCTGACATAAATGCATCATCTAAATATTTATCTATATCCATAAGTGCTTCTTCTAAATTTTTTCCTCTTAAATCTATTGAAGGTTTCACACTTTTTGTCCTAAGCTTTAACATTTTTCCAGTCTTGATTGTTTGTTGTTTTTCTTCATCGGACTTAGTTTTAACTAAATCGATAAGTTTAACCTTCATTTTTAATAATCCTATTTGTACAGTGGCACATTTACTATTGTCTATATTAATAACATATCCCTTTTGATTTAAGGTTCTTACTAATACATAATCCCCATTTTTAATAACTTTATCAACGACTTCATCTTCATCATCATCTATATCTACTATCATATTGTCAAATAATGCGTCGTCAATGCTTTTGAGCTTATTATTTAAATTTTGTCTTAGTTCATATGCTTTTCTACTTCTTTCAGCATCCATATCAAGATTTAATTGTTTTAAATCCTTAATTATTTCTGTAGTTTCTTTTTTTGCTGTATCAAGTATTTTTCTAGCTTCATAGTTAGCTTCATTTATAATTTTATCATTTTTTTCCTTAATTTTTCTTTCCTTTGCAAGAACATCCTTTGTGATTTTTTCTTGCTCAAGCTTCAAATTATCTATTTCAATTCTTTTTAACTCAATATATTTTCTATCGCTATCAATTTTATTTAATACATCTTCAAAAGCTACTGTATCTTTTTTTATCATAGCCTTTGCTTTGTCAATTATATTGTCACCTAATCCTATTTTTTTTGATATAGCAAATGCATTTGATTTACCTGGTATTCCAATCAATACTTTGTATGTTGGACTTAGTGTTTCAATACTAAATTCTACACTACCATTGCATACCCCTTCATTGGTTAATGCATATAATTTTAATTCACTATAGTGTGTTGTTGCTGCTGTTACTATTTTTCTTTCTCTAAGAGTATCCAATATACTCATAGCAAGTGCTGCTCCTTCATCGGGATCGGTACCAGCTCCTAGTTCATCAAACAACACAAATGAACGATTTGTTACTTCATTCATTATTTTTACAATATTGGTCATATGTGATGAAAATGTACTTAAAGATTGCTCTATACTTTGTTCATCACCTATATCTGCATAAACAGCATCAAATGTTGATAAGATTGTACCATAGTCAGCAGGAACATGCAGTCCTGCCATCGCCATCAATGTAAATAATCCTAAGGTTTTTAAAGTTACTGTTTTACCACCAGTATTAGGACCTGTAATGATTAATTGAGTAAATTCATTACCAACCCAAACATTAGTAGGTACTATTGTGTTTTTATCAATAAGAGGGTGTCTACCATTTTTTATTCTTATATTTCCCTTGTCATTTAACTCAGGCATTATGGCATTTATACTTATTGCGTAACCACCTTTTGCAAATATATAATCTAAATCTGTTAGTATTTCCTTATTTAATTTAATCGGACCTTCTATTTCAGCAATCATTGCACTAAGATTGTATAGTATTCTTTCAATCTCTTTCTTTTCTTCTATTTTTAAAGTTGCAAGTACATTATTCATTTCAACTATCGCAATAGGTTCTACAAACAATGTTGCGCCAGTTGAAGACTGGTCATGCACCATACCTTTTACCATTGATTTATATTCTGATCTTACCGGTAATACATATCTATCATTACGAATTGTAACAATATTATCTTGTAAATACTTTTGAGTATCTACTGAATTAACCATAGAATTTATTTTATTTTTAATTTGTGCTTTTTTTGTAACAATTTCTCTTCTTATTCTTTTTAATTGAGGGCTTGCATCATCAGCAACTTCTTCTTCAGATATTATTGCAAAATATATTTCATCCTCTATGTTTCTATCTGTAAATATATTTTCTGCATACTCATCAATAATTTTATATACTCTTTCATCTTTTCTGTTCAACTGAATATAATTTTTAAGTTGCCTTGCAACTCTAAGAGTATCCGCACATCTTAATAGTCCTGCAATTGAAATACAACCACCAAGTGCAGCATGTCTTGCATAACCTGTAATGTCTTTTGCTCCACCAAAAGAGGGATTCCCTTTTTCCATAATCATTGAAAAAGCTTCTTTTGTTTCAAGTTGCATATTTTTAACTTCTTCTAAATCACTTATTGCATCTATTTTTCTTACTTTTTCTTTCCCAAACTCTGTTTGAGCAAAGCTTTCTACTTTATCTATAATTTTACGAAATTCTAAAACATTTTTTGACTTCTGTTTCATTACTCTCATCCTTTACAATTAATATTACAATATGTTTTTAAAATAATGTCCTCTTGTAAAGCTATTTTCCTGCAATATATCATACTCTTTATTTTCTACATATTCTTCATTTAACTCTTTGTCTAATACGTCTATAACTGATTTTATATCTTCTGCCCATTTACTATCTATAAAGTAATAATCAATATCAATATCTAAAAATTCACTTGTTTTACTTATAGTTGTTAGAGGTACACTATTGTACAACTTTGAAAGGCCATTTTCTCTTTCAATGTTAAATGTTATATTTTTTCTATCCTTCAACTTATATCCAGAACTATATTCGCACGATTTACAATTTCCATGGCTTTTACAGCCTTTAACTACTGAAAATGGACAATTTTTCATTGTCATTAACTGTACATATGCATAAGCAACTATTTCAGTTTGTATTGGCGAATACTTATTTATGGATTCTATGTCTTTTATATTTGATTCTACTGAAAGAGTTGCGCTACTTGCACCACTTTCATATAGGTAGTTAGCACTAAATGTATTAATTATATTGAAAAAATATCCACAATGAATTTTAAGCTTACTATATCTTTTAAAGAAATATAAGCTTCCAACATTGTTTACATAAACTCCATCGTAAATATTCTCAAGTTTTTTTATATTTTCCAACAAATATTCATAATCTTTATTATTCATAATATTAGGTATCCATAAAAACTTCTCTGTATTTCTTATATTTTCAATTTTACTTGTATCGTAATCATTGAAATCATAAGGCACATATATACGCGCAATTTTATCACTTATATAATTTAAATCTGCTAACGAATTGATTTTGAAACTGATTTTTGACTTGTCTAATTGCTTTGATTGTGGTATTAGTATTTCGTTTTTTGTAAAGCTATCGATTTTTTGTCTGTTAAAAGAATTCGAATGTAAATCATATAATTTATCTACAGCCTCTCTTCTTAATTCGTTTATTGTACTTTTTCTAGCAAAAGTATTTTCATCAAGTTTTATAAGTAAACTGTTCAAATTAAAAATCGTATTGCCTAGTTTATATAGCTGCTCTTTTAACATTTCTTCATTTACAGGATTTTTTATACTTTGCTCTACTATTTCGCTACTAAAAACTACAACTTCATTGTAATCATCTTTTGCAGTTAATTTTATTTTTTGTCCTAAGCAAACTTCAATACTTAAATCTATATTTCTTCTTCTATGTTTGCTATATGGATTTATTCTATCTTGTATTTCGTCTACTATATTGTCTATATCTTTACCTTTTGAGCCAGAACTTACTCCAGCAAACATATCTTCTTTGCCGTTTAAAAGATAGCCATTGGTAAAGCCTCTGCTAAATACAGATTCTACTTTATTTTCAAGTTCCAATAAATCATAATTTTCACCATTTATATAGTTGTCTATCAAATGTCTATAATACTCAACAACGATAGCTGTATACTCTGGATTTTTCATTCTTCCTTCTATTTTTAGTGTAGTTACTCCTATATCTATTAAATCTGTAACCGATAAGCCAGCTTTAAAATCTTTCAAACTTAATAATGGCTTTTCGTCAAATTCTTCTATGGTTGATTTGTTAGTATTATTAAAGAAACTATAGTTAAGCCTACATGGTTGTGCACACTTTCCTCTATTACCACTTCTTCCTCCAAAGTAACTACTTAAATAGCATTGACCTGAATAGCACATACAAAGAGCACCGTGTATAAAAGTTTCTATTTTCTTATCAGTTGAATTAGCAATTTCTTTGATTTCATTAAGTGATAATTCTCTAGATAATATGAATCTATTTATTTCTATATTATTAAAAAACTCTATGCCATATTTATCATATACAGTTGCTTGTGTACTTACATTGATATTTAAGTTTGGTATATATTTTTTTATAAGATATATCAAACCTAAGTCTTGAACTATAACTGCATCAACATCAATTTCATACAAAAATCTAGTATAGTTTAGTGCATCTATGATTTCTGTATCTTTTAATATTATATTTACTGTAACATAAACTTTTACGTTTTTATTATGCGCATATTTAACTAATTCCACTAGTTCTTCATTTTCAAAATTGTCAGAATATTGTCTAGCATTAAAATTCTTTCCTCCAAGATACACTGCATCAGCACCACTATTTATTGCAGCATAGAAGGCATCCTTATTTCCTGCTGGAGCTAATAATTCTATTTTTTTTATCATACTGTCTCCTCATTCGCTTTTGTAGCATCATCCAACAGCTTTAACAATTCACTGTTTTCATTTTTCAAATTGTTATTTTCTTTCATCAACAAATCTTTGTCATTTACTAATTGCTCAATATGTACTGTATTTTGATAATTTTCTGACTCTTTTCTATTTAGTTTTTCGTTCATTTCGTTAATAGTGAAATTTGAATTTTCTAGCTCATTGTTAGCTTCTAATAATTCTTCAAGACATTTTTCTTTTTCTTCATTTGTTCGTTCATATTTTTTATTTGTTTCACTCTTTAATATTTTCAACTCTTCAATAAATTTATAATTTTGACCTATTATATCATCTTTATGTTGTATCTTTTCTTTAAACTCAACTATCTGTTTATTCAAAGCTGCATTCAAAGCTTGGATTTGATTAAAATCATTTTCAATTGATTTTTTATCTTTACTTAAAAGGTCATTTTTAACTTTTATATCATTTAATTCTTTTATATTATTGCTTCTCTTAATTTCATTATCAGATATAACTTGGTCTTTTTCATTTATATTGTTTAACAGTTTTGTTATTCTTGAGTTTAAATCATTCTTAACTTTGTCATTTTCTTTTATTTCATTTACAAATTTATCTCTATCAATGCCCATATCATTGCATTTTTTGTTTAAACCTCTAACTTGATTTCGTAAATTTTCAACTTCTATTTCTTTTTGAACCATTTTTTGTTCTTTTTCTTTAAAATTATTTTCAAGGACACGAACTTTATTTGATAAATTTTCTTTTTCTTTTTGAACACCATTAATTTGCGTTATGAGAGATTGACTTTTACTACTTAGCTCCTCAACTTTGTTTCTTAACTCCTCATTTTCATTGTATAATGAAATTATTTTTTCTTTTGATTCTTGTGTTTTTGCATCACATTCATTTTCTATGTCTGATATATTTTGTTGAAGTTTAACATATTTATCGCAAATCATAAATGAAGTAAATATATATTTTTCTATTTCATTAAATTTTTTATTATTTACTGCAAACACGTCTAATTGTTCATTTATAATTCCTTCAACTTTTTTTACATGTTCATTATTTTCATCTGTTTTAACAGTGAATTCTTTATTTCCTATATTAAGCTCTATGACGTTCACTATGCAGTACCTCCCTTTAATTATTTAATATTGTTATCTATTGGTTTGTAAACACTTCTATTGTCTAAAACCCAAACCCTATCTGAAAATCGTCCTTCTTCTACTCCTTTAAGTACATTTTCAAAATCAAACATTCTTGCGTCTATAATATCTAGATAATGGAGTACCTCTGATTCTATTGTCATAGGCTTTTTAGGACTTCCGTATTCTGGTTCATAATGGTGTGATAAAATCATATGTTGCAAAACAATGCTTTTTTCCCTGTCTAGACCTATTTTTTCTCCCTCAATTTCTATCTCCTTTACACCTTGTATTATATGTCCTAACAGTTTTCCTTCCATAGTATAGTCTGAAACTACACCAAAATCATCCGAATCCATCTCTAACACTTTACAAATATCATGTAAAATAACACCTGCAAATATATAGTCTGTATTTAATGAGCCATATATCATACTAATCATTTCACCTGTTTTTAGCATTCTAAGTACATGGTATAATAGTCCACCTCTATATGAATGATGATTTTTTTTGGCAGCTGGATAAAATAACAGCTTATTATTATATTTTTCTAATATATTATTTACTAGAGTTCTAATTTGTATATCTTTTATTTTATCAGCAAAATCTTTTACTTCTTTTAACATTTCATTTGGTTCTATAGGCGCAGATGGTACAAGTTGTGAAATTTGTATGTTTTCGTTTTCAAGTAAAGCTCTAATTTTGTTTACTTTTAGTTGTAATGCTCCACCCCATTCTAGGATTTCACCTCTAACTTTAACTATGCTATTTTCAACTAATATTTCTTCACTTGCCTTAGGGTTTTCCCAAATTTTAGCATTGATTTCTCCAGTTCTATCTACCAGATTTAAATCAACATACAATTTACCAGCAGTCGTTTTTTTTACATCATAACTTTTAACTAAAACAAATGCATCAATTTTATCTCCAGCTTTTAGCTCTTGTATGCTCTTTTGATTATCATATATATTATTTCCCATTTTTTTAATATCTCCAAATTCATATTTATAAAATAGCTTAATTTCTGTCTAAATTTTATTATAGATATTTTATAATTATTTTACTTTAAGTTATTCTATTATTAACATTGTACCTAATTTTTATTAATATGTAAACAAAAAGAGCGCATTAAAACGCTCTTTTTTAAATTTATTTTTATTTTTTCGTTTTTCTTTTAGTTATTAGTGTTAAAACAATAACTAAAATCGCGATAACTATTATATATGGCAAATACGTTATCAAATAAATAACAAAATTTTGCAATAATTTCACTATGTTGTTTATGGTTTTTATTATACCTTCTTTAGATTTTTGCCAAACACTTTTTGATGAAGATATATCAATGCTTTTTCCTTCAACCTCAATAATATTCAACTCTATAGTTGACATTGAAACTCTATCATCTATATCACTAAGTGTTATAGAATAACTATCAATCTCTGTTCTTATTCTTCTAATTTCATTTTCTAACTGAAGTATTTCTGTTACATTAGTTGCTTTGCTATATAATTCTCTTAACCTATCTTCTTGAATTTTTAAATTCTTTACTATATTATCTATATCATAGTAATGTTTTGTTACATCATTTTCATTGACTACTTCGTTTGTTACATCACTTTCAGATTTAATAAAATTTATAACATTGTAAAAATGCTCCTCTGGAACTCTTACCTTTACATTTCCACCTTTATACTCTTTGTCATCAATTATTTGTATTGTATAAGTTCTATTGTACTCAATATATCCATCACTTTTCCTAGTTAAATCTAACAAAGAATTTAAAAAACTCTTGTATTCTAATGTTGTAGTTTCTATATTGCATGATTTTATTATCTTTAATGTACGGTTTTCTTGATTTTGTATGCTATTAGTCATAGATAACTGTTTATCTTCATCATTTGAATAATTTGCATCTATATCTTGTGGACTTTCAGCCACCATCTGTTCAGTCTCTTTATTAGCATTATCATACATTTCACCATAGTTTGAATCATCTGCTCTATTACCCATATCTAAACTTTTATCATAGTCACCATTCATATTTCCATTCATGCCATTGCTAGCAAAATATACTCCTGTAACAACCAAAATACATGTTGCTGCTATTGATATATATTTTATAAAACGATTCCTAACTATTCTATGCTTATCGTCAACTGCCTTTTCTAAGCCTTTGTGCAACTTCTTACAATATCCAATAGGTAGTTCTTCCATAGGTAGTTTTTGTATTTCTTCTATTAATTTTTTATATGCTTCTAATTCTAACTTACAATCATCACATTGAGATAAGTGTTGTTCAAATTGTTCTTTTTCAAATAAACTCAATTCTCCATCTAAAAAACTAAATATTAAATCTCTAAACTCACTACAATTCATTGTATCACCACCTATATTTCATTTCTCAATATATTATCTGTAACTATATCTTTTAATTTTTTTCTTGCTCTATTTAACCGTGATTTAACAGTTCCTTCGTTGCACGACAAAACATCTGCTATTTCCTTATACGATAAATCTTGTAAATCTCTCAACACTATAATATTCTTAAAGTCATCTTCTAATTTATCAATACTATCATATAACATTTGTTGCTCCAATTTATTTTGAATTATTATGTCAGGGTTATTTGTATTATCTGGTATCTCTTTGGAAAACTCATTTTCATCATCTTCTATAAGCTTATCTATTGAGTATTTAACTAATTGCTTTTTTCTTTTAAAATCCAGACATGTGTTCATTACTATCCTATATAGCCACACTTTAAAAGTTGATTGCATATTAAAAGAATTAATATTTTTAAATACTTTCACTAAAGATTCTTGAGAAATATCTTCAGCATCTTCTTTGTTATGTAATACTCTTAACGCAATATTATATGCTACTTTTTTGTATTCTTTTATAAGCTTTTCGAATGCGTCAATATCGCCTTTCTGACTTTGTTTAATCAGAAACAGCTCATTATCATTCATTTTTCCACCCCGCTTACTTATTAAGACGAATATAAAACTATTTTGTTCCATTTCATCTTTAAATAATTTATATTCCTTATTATATCTTAGTAATATAGTTTTGTCTATTAAACTGATAATTTATAAAATAACTATTATTTACATATATCGTATTTTGTAAAATAATGTGCCTTGTAAAATAAAAATCTATAAATTATATTTAAATAATTTATAGATTCTATATTTAACATTGATTTTTGAAGGCTAATTAAAATTGAATTTTTCCTGCTACTTCTTCAACAGTTTTGATTATGTTTTGATTTATTATAACACTTTCACATTTATTGATATCCTCATATAATGGTCTATCTTCTTTTAGCATTGGTACTAGGTCTCTTATAGTATCATATGCCATTTTTGTACCAACTCCTAAACCTTTATTTCCTCTAAGATCTATTGCTTGACAAGCACACATGATTTCCATTGCTAAAACTCTTCTAACATTTGTCATAATTTCTCTTGATTTTCTTGCAGCTATAGTTCCCATTGAAACATGGTCTTCTTGATTTGCTGATGATGGAATACTATCTACACTTGCAGGATGTGCTAAAATTTTATTTTCAGAAACAAGTGATGCTGCTGAATATTGAACTATCATAAATCCTGAGTTAATTCCACCTTTTTCAACTAAAAATGCAGGTAAACCACTTAGTGCTGGATTAACTAATCTTTCTAAACGTCTTTCCGAAATATTTGCTAATTCTGCTAATGCTATACCTAAAAAGTCAAAGCTAAGTGCCATTGGTTGACCATGAAAATTTCCACCAGATATTCCTTCTAATGTTTCTGGGAATATAATTGGGTTATCTGTAACAGAGTTCATTTCTATCTCAACTCTTTCTTTTACATAATTGATAGCATCTTTGCTAGCACCATGTACCTGTGGAACGCATCTAAGTGAATAAGCATCTTGTACCCTTATTTCTCCTTGCTTAGATGTCATTTTACTACCGTCTAATAGTTTTAACAATATCTTAGCAGTATCTCTTTGTCCTTTATGTGGTCTAACATCATGAACTTTATGATCAAGAGCATCTAATACTCCGTAATGAGCTTCAAAACTTAATGCTGCTGCAATATCTGCTACCTTAACTAAATCAAGTGCGTCATATAATGCTAATGCTCCTACTGATGTCATAACTTGAGTACCGTTGATTAATGAAAGACCTTCTTTTGAAGTTAACTCTATAGTATTTATGCCTGCTCTTTTCATTGCTTCTGCGCCATCCAATACTTCCCCACCAAATTCTGCCTCACCAAGTCCTATCATTGGTAACACAACATGTGAAAGCGGTGCTAAATCTCCACTTGCTCCTAAAGAACCTTTTTCAGGTACTATAGGATGTACTTTTTTATTTAACATATCTATCATTGTTTGGATAGTTTCAAGCTTTGCTCCTGAATAACCTTTAGCTAAATTATTTATTCTTAATAATATTATTCCTCTTACAATTTCAGTAGCTAGTGGATTTCCAGCACCTACTGCATGTGTTATAATTAGATTTTTTTGTAATAGTTTTGATTCATCTTTCGTTATTGTAACATCGCTAAATTTACCAAATCCAGTTGTAATACCATATACAACTTTACCATTGTCTACAAAATCATCTACTATTTTTCTTGAAGCTAAAACCTTTTCCTTTGCTTCATCAGCAAGTTCTACTGTAGCAAACTCTCTACATACTTGAACTAATTTTTCTAGTGTCAAATCATTTCCAGTTATTATAACTTTACTCATAATTATACTCCTCCATTATTATAAATAAAAAAAGGCCGTTTTTAGGCACATTAAATGTACCAAAACTCGCCTCCTATTATCTAATATCTATAGGCAAAATCGCTTATAAATTAATTATAGTAATAATAATGATATATGTCAATATCCTTTTTACATTTTTTTACTTTATTATCATATTAGTATCTACTTTGGTAGGATTTTGATCGCTAATTGAAATTGGATAAACAGCTATTTTATCTCCAAGCTTTAGGCTTGATAATGAAATATTAACCAAAGTTTCCGGTTTAACAGATATTTCATAATCTTTGTTATCAACATTATTTGCCAATATTAATAACCTTCCATTTATTTCTCTTGTTAGTCTTTTAATAGTTAAATCTAACTTAACACTTTCGTCATAAAAGTTTACTAACTGATTACCCTTATCTGTTACTACATAATCAAATATTGCACTAGTGTCTTTAGACAATACAAAATCACCAGGATTTAGAATTTGAATTTCCTCATCGTCTGTCACAGCTGTTATAAATTCATCTCCAACTTCTTTTATTTTACCTACTATCCTAGTTATTTGGTCCCCGGCTTCAGTTACTCGCTTATTAAAATCATATTGATCATATAAACTCACATCATATCCAGTTTCATTGGCTTTAAGTAAAATATTTTCTCCAATATAAAAGTCTTTAACTTTATCAGCATTTATTTTATAACTTTTTGTTTCACCATTGCTAAAAACTTTAATTTCATCATCATTGATTTCATACAATTTTCCAATAATATCATTTAGTTCTTCACTTGTATTTTCATTGTTTTCTATATTGCTATCGTTTTTATTATCTTCTTTATAATTATCATTAATTTCATCATTAGTTAATGTACATGCACAAAATACTAAAGATAAAGCAATTCCTAATGATAATATTTTTATATATTTTCTCATAAAAAGCCTCCAGTTTTATTGTATATATCTTTTCCAATTAAAAGTATATTATACATAAAATTAGAGGCTTAATAGTGTTAATTAAAATAAAAAATGCTGTTTTAATTTAATTAACAATTATTAATCATATTATTGTATACTACTGTATTTTGCATGTCATTAGGCATTATAATATAGTCTCCCAGTGCATTCCCTGTATTATCTCCGTCATTATCTTCATCTGTATCTGGATCTAGGTCTGGATCTAGATCTAGATCTGGATCTGTATCTATATCGGGATCTGGATCTGTTGTAGTAGTACATCCACAGAATAAAGACATTACCATTGCAATGACTAAAAATAATAATAAACTTCTTTTCATAATAAACCTCCATTTCTTAATATTTATAATATTGTTTTCATAATTTAAAATAATATACATTTTGTAAAAAAACAATTGTCTATAATTTGAAATAATTATAGACAATTGTTTTTATTTTCTTTTAAATTTTTTCATTCTTTCCTCAAGTATACGTCTTCTTTTTATTGTTTCTTCAATATTTATAGTGTAGATATTATTAGTGAATTCTATAATATCTCCTTCTTTTGCCCTAGAAGGTAATTCGCTTGTCAATACAAGCTTATCTTTACCATCTTCAAGTTCAAGTACTGCATAATGTCCTTCAAACCTATCTAATATATACTTCATGTTACCCCCAATTAATTATTATGGATTACATCTGCTACAAGGTTCATATCCTTTTTCAATTGCTTCTTCACGAGTTTTAAAATACACTCTATTACTTTCTTTTGGCAATGAATTACAGCTTTCTAAATGAAATTTTTTAGAATTCTTATTTCCAATATATACCATGTTGTTTTCTTTATCAATAATCTTATCATTGTTATCTGGTTGCATAATTACAGTATCATTATTAATTTTTATATTATTTCCATCACTTATAACAACAACCGTTTCTGAAACATCTGTTCTATAAACTTGTGATTTTATGTTTGTTAATTTATCTAGCAATTCAGCATGAGGATGACCATAATCATTATCCTTACCACAACTAATTATTGAAATTTCAGGATTTACTTCGTTTAAAAATTTTCCTGTACTAGAACCACTACTTCCATGATGTGCTACTTTTAAAACATCCGCTTTTAAACTTATTTTAGTTTCTATAATATCCATTTCTGATTCTTTTTCCATATCACCAGTAAACAAAAATCTCGTGTTTCCATAAGTGATTTTTAAAACTAATGAATTATTATTTAAATCATCATATTCTTTTACAGGACCTATAATTTGTGTGTCACAATCTCCAAATGATATTTTATCTTCTACATCTGGAATAATTGTTTCTATGCTTTTATCATCAATTTTATCCAATAATTTTTCAAAAGTTTTAGTAGTTGCAAGTTTACCAGACATATAAATAGTACCGATATCAAAACTATCTATAACATCTACTGCACTCCCAATATGGTCTTTATGTGGATGAGTTAGCAATAAATAATCTATTTTCTTTATACCACGACTCTTTAAATAAGGAATTATTACTTGACCTGCTCCAACATCACCAGCATCAATAAGCATAACTTGGTCTGAATTAGTTAGTAAAATACAATCTCCTTGACCTACATCCAAATAGTGTACTTCTAAAATACCGTCTACGTTTGAATCTTCATAAGTATTATTAGATACATCAACGCAACCAATTAGTAATATGATGCATAAAACAATAAGTACTAATTTAATATTTTTAATTTTTAAGCCCTCCCTAGGTGCAAATTAATTACTAATGCTCATATTGTAATTTGTATAGTTTATAATACATACCATGGTTTGTCAATAACTCTTGGTGTGTTCCCTGTTCAACTATTCTACCCTTATGCATTACAATTATTTTATCCACATTTTGAATAGTTGAAAGTCTATGAGCTACAACCAAAGTTGTTCTATCTTTCATAATCTTTCCTAAAGCATCTTGTATTAAACTTTCTGTCTCAGTATCTATATTTGCTGTTGCTTCATCCAGTATTAATACCTTAGGTTTGAAAGCAAGAGTTCTTGCAAAGGATAATAACTGCCTTTGTCCAGCTGAAAACGCTGCACCTCTCTCTATAACCTCATCATCGTAACCATTTTTTAATTTATTTACAAAACCATCTGCATTTACATACTTTGATGCCTTATAAATGTCATCATCACTAATCTTATCATTTTTAAGTCTTATATTGCTCTTGATATCACCAGTAAATAAAAATACATCTTGAAGCATTTGACCAATTTGCATTCTTAAATTATCGACCTTGATATTTTTTATATTTATCCCATCAAGAAGAATTTCTCCCTTTTGTATATCATAATATCTACCTATCAAATTTTGTATTGTAGTTTTTCCAGCACCAGTTGCCCCAACGAAAGCAATATTTTGTCCAGGCATAACCTTAAATGATATATCTTTAAGTATCCATTCACCCTCATTGTATGCAAACCAAACATTTTTGAATTCTATTTGTCCTTTAATGTCCTTTAATTCAATTGCATTATTACTGTCAATAATATCTGACTCTTCATCCAGCAAACTAAATATTCTTTCAGCAGATGCTGATGCTGATTGAACTATATTTAACTGTTCAGCTAATTCTTGTATAGGTTGAAAAAATTTACTTATATATCTTTGAAAAACAACTATTGTACCAATGGTTATTTCATTTGCAAAATATAATTTTCCTCCAAACCATAATAACAATATAAGTGAAACTATATTTAATAAATACATACTTGGTCTGTATATAGAATATATAATAATTTGTTTTGTACGTCTTTTTCTTAATTGCTCACTTTTATCTTTGAATTTTCGTAGCATTTTATTTTCCACTGCAAAAATTTGTACAACTTTCATACCTGAAACATGTTCTGCTACAAATGAGTTCAATTCAGATATCCTTCTTCTAATTTGTCTGTAATTTTTCTTAGAAATTTTAGTAAATATAATAGTAAACAAAATTATAAATGGTATAACTGTAAATGTCATAAGTGATAGTTTTTTATTATAGCTTATCATTGTAATGATAACACCACCCAAAACACAAACACTTTTTAAAACATTTACTATAACGCTTGTATACATTTCATTTAGAGTTTCTATATCATTGGTTGCCCTAGTAACAAGTTTTCCATTTGGATTGTTATTATAAAAATTAATTGATAGTTTATGTAAATGCTTAAATACATCCATTCTTATGTTATAGATTACCTTCTGTCCAACATATGAAAGTACTATAGCTTGCAAATAACTTAATACAAATATTACAAATATTATTCCTACATATTTTAAAGCATTATATACTATCTCTCTAGCTGCTGAATCAGTAGGTTCTTTTATATTGTCAACTATAATATCAGTAACCTTACCAATAATGATAGGCTGTGATAATTCTAGATAAACAATACCTACAATGAATACACAAGCAATTATGAACCAACCTATATGTGGCTTTGCATATAATAATAATCTTTTCAAAGTTTTAGGATTATATTTCTTTTTATTATCAACTTTTTTTGCTTTCATTTCTACCTCCTACACTTCTTCATCAATCATTTTTTCAAGCAATTGTTTTTGGTAAAGTGAATTATATAGTCCTTTGTTAGCTACTAATTGCTCATGATTACCTTGTTCAACTATTTTGCCCTCATCTATAACAATAATATGGTTTGCATTTTGAATTGTTGAAATCCTATGCGCAATAATTATATTTGTTTTTTCTTTTCTTTTTACGTTTAAATTTTTAAGTATTTTTTCTTCAGTATCTGTATCAACAGCTGATACCGAATCATCTAATATCAGTATTTCCGGATCTTTTATTAGAGCCCTCGCCATTGAAACACGTTGTTTTTGTCCTCCTGAAAGCGTTACGCCTCTTTCTCCAACTACCGTATCGTATCCTTCATTAAAATCTGCAATATTTTCATGCACACAAGCAAATTCAGTTGCTGCAATTACATCATCTTGAGATAATGTTCCATCACTAAAATCAACATTGTCTTTTATGGTATCAGAAAACAAAAAATTATCCTGTGGAACATAGCCAATATTTTTTCTAAGTGTTTCCAATGGAATATCCAAAATATCACGTTCACCTATGTATATACTGTCCCTATCGACATCATAAAGCCTTAAAAGTAAATTTACAAGAGTTGTCTTACCACTACCTGTTCTACCCACGATGCCCAATGTTTCTCCTTTTTCTAATTTAAAAGAAACATCTTTTAGAACATATTCGTCGCTATCAGGATATTTATAATTTAAATTATGTACCCTAATACTTCCATCATATTTCTCAATTCTCTCTATATTTTCACTGTCTTTAATTTCAACTTTTTCATTTAATACTGACTCTATTCTTTTCAATGCTGCTGAACCCATAGTAATCGCATTAATTGTAATTCCAATAGCCATCATTGGCCATACTAGCATTCCTAAAAACTGAATAAATGCAGCAAAATCCCCAACACTTATAGTGCCATTTAAAGAAATATATCCTCCAAAGCCTATAGCAATTGCTAAAGATAATCCAGAAATTAGATTCATTATTGGATGCATACCAGCTTGAATTTTAGCCAAATTCATATTTTTTGTAAAATAATTTTTGTTTATTTCTTTAAAAGCTTCAATTTCCTTATCCTGTTGTACAAAAGCTTTTATAACCTTAATACCAGATAAGTCTTCTTGTACAAAATCCGAAATACCTGCGAATGCCTCTTGTCTTTCAGTAAACCTTCTAAACAATCTCGGTCCAATAATAGTAGTAGTAAGTGCTATAAGTAAAAGAGGTATTACCGCTGCTATTGTTAACAAAACATTTATTTGAGTGACCATATTATATATTGTAAAAATACACAAAGCTATAACATCAAATAACATCATCATACCCATTCCCATGGCATTTCTTACAGCCTCTAAATCGTTTGTTATATATGCCATAATTTCACCTGTTTTATGATGGTTATAATACCTTTGAGAAAGCAACTGTAAATGTTCAAACAAATCATTTCTAATGTCTCTCTCTATTTTTCTTGATGCTCCAAAAATAAAATATCTCCACATAATTCTACCAATAACGATAAATAAAGCAAGCATCGCTATATTAATTAGTTTGCTATTTATTCCACTAAACTGGATACTTCCATCTTCAAAGCCATCAATTACATTGCCTATAATAATTGGAACCTTTGTTTGTAAAAAGTCTATCATTATTAAGAAAACAATTCCAATAATGTATTCTATTTTATATTTTGCTATAAAGCTTCTTATATAAGGACTTTTTAGCATACTCATCATGCTATCTTTTCCTTTTTTTATGTTCATAATTGTCAACCTCCATTTATAAGTTTATATTTAGCACAAGTATTATTGTATACTAAGAAACAAAATTTTGCAAAAGATTTTTACAAAATTTCCAAAATATTTTTGTTAATAATTATAAACTTTTATGTAAGAGCTAATAACTTGCAGCTTTAAAGAATAAATATTTTTCGCACTAATTTTCATAGAAATACAGCGAAAATCTCTCAATTGCGGTAAAATAAAAGAAAAAACTTTTTCGCATTGGATGATTGTATGAGTAAGTGGTTGAGAAAAGCTGATAAAAGAAAAATAAAAGAGCAAGATGTGGATTTTTAAAATACTTAATTGCTAGTGAAGATATTTAAATTAAGGGGTTTAAAATATGGAAAAAGGAAAAACTATTAAGCAACTTGCTGATGAAATAGGAGTATCAAAAACAGCTATAAGAAATAAGCTAAATGACGAAATAAAAACTATGTTTGCGAAGTTTCCGATTCGGATTCCGATTTTTCAAAATTATCAAGTATTATCAATGTGTTAGAAGATAGCACAAAGTTACTTCAAGAGCAACTGAAAGAAAAAGATAAACAAAAAGAATAGTAATTTAAAATTAAAAGCATCCTAATTTGTTAATAGGATGCTTTTAATATAATCATTTATATTATTATTATTATGGATTACCGGCAAATGTATTTGTATGGTATTTTTTTCCTGTAAGCTTGTCAAATACTATATCTTCACTTTCTCCACTAAAATATTCGTATCTATTATAATTTACGTATATTAAAGTAGAAATAATTATGCTTAATCCTATAACGACACTAAGTAAATATAAATAAAATTTATTTGATTTATTATTTTTATTATCCATTTTATTATCCATGATGATCTTTATTTCTCTTTCTCATAAAGGTCATTTGTCATATATCGTCCTCCATTTGGTTTATAAGCCCACCCTGAAGAATATACTTCATCTCCTTCAAGAATATCGAATGTATATTTAGTTTTATATTCCCATATTTCAAATTCTCTATAATAGCCTTCAGGTATCGAAACGCTTACTTCCCATTCTTTCTCTTCAGCAAATCCAATTTCACCACCAAGTTTTAATTCAACAATACCTTTAACTTTACCACTGGCCTCTCCATATAATTGATAAGTAGATGCAGTTTTGACTGTATGTGTAAACTCCGCTTCTCCCTCTATCGTAAACGGAACTCCTTCAGACGGAGTGTACCATTTATTACCTGCGTACGTCCAATTTCCAACATTGTATGTTGACATTAAAACAAATTCAGTTTTATTAAATTCAGTTTTTAAGTTATTCTCTTGTGGTAAAATATAAGTAATTGTTCTTGATTTAAGTTTTCCTTGGCCTGTTTTATCAATTTTTTTAAGTTCTTCTTCATCTGTAATTTCTACAATATAAACAATCTCATCAGTTTTAGAATAAGTTTTTAAAGTTGCACCTTTTTCTAAATACATTAATATTTCGTCGTAAATATTGACATAAGATTCTTCAATATTTAGATCATTATTTACATCATTTGTTACATCACTTGCCGTCATAGCATTTACTGGTGTTAATCCAATAAATAGTACCCCTATTAGTGTAGCTGTTAAAATACTTTTAATTTTTTTCAACATTTTTGTTTCCCCCTAAAAAATTATTTATTTTATATACCTCTATATTATAACATTTTTATCATAAATTATAATTTAGTTTTATTGACATATAATATCAAAAAATGAAATTTAATGTCATTAGCATATTTATTATTAACAAAATATCGGTTAAATTTAGATATTAATTTATTATTTACACTCAATTAAAAACACTCTATTTCGGTCATCTAACATTTGACTTGGATCTGGTAATGGTATATTTTCATCAATGTAATATCCTACAACTAATTTAAGGGCATCTTTTGCCATTTCTAAAGCATGTTCAATACTATTTCCAAAAGTTATACATTCAGGGAAGTCTGGAAAGGTCACATTAAATTTCCACTTTTCATCTGTCATAATTAGACATGGATAATTTACTTTTTTCTTTATTTTTCAATATCTCCTTTACTTAAATTTGATTATGTAAACGATAATTATAAATAATATTGGGGTAATAAATAGATTTATGTATGTGAGTATGTCAATAAACTTGTTTCTTCGCAGAAACGATTTAAAGCGATTTTTAGCATTACTTTTTATTTCTTCAACTTCTTGTACATATTTTTCAGTTTCGTTGGTTATTTGACTAAATAAATTTCTTATGGAGCTATTTGTATTATCGTTCATGCTCGATACCTTTTGATTTATTGGTTCTAGTGCTTTCTCTATCTCTTGTGAGATTGTCTTTTCTAGTAAGCTGTTGCTCTCGTTTAACTTGTTGACTTTGCTGTTCACCTGTTCTACTAATTGACTTAATTGCTTGTTCAACTCCTGATATTTTATTGTTGATTGATTCAAGCTCTCTTTTAGCAGAGTGTTCTCGTATTCCATTCTTGCTATTGAGCTTAACTCCTTTAATGTCATATTGTTTAAGCCTTGCATATCCTTGACGTTCTCGTTTTTCTGTTGGTAAAAGTCTTTGATACTTTGCTCTTTGTATTGGGTTAATTGGTCTATATCCTCTTGTATTTGTTTCTCTTTGTTTTTCTCTATTTCTTTCAAATTCATGTAATAAGTTCTCCTTTCCGTATTCGGTTCTAAACGTTTTTTCAAGATTAGAGTTTCGTACTTTGTGTCCGTCTTTATCGGTAAAGGTAATATATTTTCTGTTGTCTTGCCAATTTACTTTATAACCTTGTTTTTCCATAAGGTTTATAAACTCATTTTTATTTGTAGCTATTGATTTTGCCTTGTTTACGTCAAGTGCTGTGTCTAGTACATAGCTCTTATATTCAGATTTTGCTCCTTTTTCAATAGCTTTAAATTTGCCTATTTCGTAAGTGCTTATATTCTCGCTATGTTCATGCTTTGGAATGATTGATAAATTATGCTCTTTGCATATCTTGTCTGATTGTGGAGAAAATTTTAAAAAAGATTTTTATTTGGATATAGTTTAGTTTAATGAAATTTATTCTTTGCCGCTGATAACTTGTATAATAACTTGTATAATAACTTGTATTAATAATTATTTATGCTATAATATTTATGAATTTAATAAGTGATTTTACGGAGGTAATAATATGATTTTAGTAGTTGATATTGGAAATACAAATATAATTTTAGGAGTTTATAAAGATGATAATCTTCTTGGAAATTGGAAAATGCTTACTAGAAATGTAAAAACCTCTGATGAA
Source organism: Sedimentibacter sp. zth1 (assembly GCF_017352195.1). NCBI lineage: Bacteria > Bacillati > Bacillota > Tissierellia > Sedimentibacter > Sedimentibacter sp. zth1. The sequence goes on from NZ_CP071445.1 coordinate 1,413,219, forward strand.
TATGGAATGTGCATACTTAATCTTTTACAGTTTAATAATATAAATTATAAAGAAATTAGAAGCGCCATTATTTCTTCTGTTGTACCAAATATTATCCATTCCTTTACAAACTCTATAAAAAGATATTTTAACATTGAACCACTAGTTGTGGGACCAGGTATAAAAACAGGATTGATGATTAAATCAGAAAATCCTAAAGAGGTTGGTGGAGGTAGAATTGTTAATGCAGTAGCAGCAATTGAGCTTTATGGTGGTCCAATAATTGTTATTAATTTCGGTACAGCAACTACATTTGATGTAATAAACAAAAAAAGTGAGTTTTTATATGGAATTACATCACCAGGTATACAAATTAGTGCAGATGCCTTATATTCTAAAACAGCTCAACTTCCTAATATAGAGATTAAAAAACCTAAATCAATACTTGCAAAAAATACTATAACTAGCATGCAAGCAGGACTTGTTTTCGGATATATAGGTCAAACAGAATATATAATAAAGAAAATTAAAGAAGAACTAAAAAATACGAATATAAAAGTTATTGCAACTGGAGGCCTTGGCAAAATCATCAGCAATGAGACTTCTGAAATTGATATATATGATTCTGAGCTTCTGCTAAAAGGATTAAAAATAATTCATGATAAAAACATTCAAATGTAAAAAATAGACCACCATTTTGGTGGTCTTATGTTTTGCAGTATTCACAACTAGTGCAAAATTTTATTCTATCTACAAATAGTTTATTAATTATATCTATAGTATTTTTTGTCGTTTGGTCAACTTCCTCATCTTCATTTGGTAAATGTAAAATTATTTGTTTCGGAGATATAGTTATTATCAAATTAATAATGCTTTCATCGTACACTATTTCTGAAGGCTCTAACTCTTCTGAAAATTCAACATCTGTAACTATACTAATTTTTCTCATATTTTCATCATAAATTTGCAATTTCTTATTTTTGTATATAATATTTATAATGTTTTTATTACTTGATTCATCATCAGAAAAATATTTCAATATGTTTATAAAGTTATAATATTCCTTTTTTATTAAATGATCATCTATACATTTTTCAACTATTTGCTCTACGTAAGCAATTATAAATTTCAATCTAAACTTAATAAACCCATAAATATTTATAGTGTCATACTCTTCTAAATATTCTTTTATTTTATTTTTGAATATTAAATATGTTTTTAAATCATTATTTATATTCTCATATATATTTTTCTTAATATTATCTACTTCTTGTTCTTCAAAATAAAAATAGCTTTCCTCTAAATACTCGTAACACTTTAGTATCATATATTCTTTTATAACATTGTTTATTTTTTTCGTTATAATTTCTAAACTTTCAGCTTTTCGTTCAATATTTTTTATACTATAAACAATTTTATCATATCCATTATTGTGAGTATCTAACATAATTGATATGTTTTCATCTTCTAAATCAGTTAAAATATTAATTAAATTATAATACTTAATATTGTCTTTTCTATCAATTTCTAATGATAAAAGCTCCAATTTGCCACTCCTCTCTAGAATAATTATTTGCCTTTATCATTTGCAACTTTACTATTTAAATAACTATTATTGTTCCTAAATCCACCAAATTATTGTCTGTGCTAACTTCTATTTTAATTTTAGAATCTTTAACAAAATTTTTTAATAGCTCACTATCTTCTAAGTTTTTAAGTTTTCCAGTCAGCATTAAAATTTTATCATTTATAAGACCCATACTGCCACCAATAAAACCGTAATTAAAACCATCTAAAATAATATTTCTAGGATTTATATAAATACATTGTATACCTAAACTCAAAATAGTATTATAAATTGTAATATCAGAAGTAATTGCTTTATAATCACTTATACACGCTGTAGAACATTTTGAATAACCTTGATTAACGTGTACAAAACTAACACCTGATTTCTGCAAATAATATTTCAAAACTTTATCAGTATATTTTAAATTGTGTATTGCATAATTACCTATTCTTGCTACATTATATGCAATATCGTTTGGATAGTTTCTACTTAAAGTTTTACCACCTTTAATTACTTTTATTCCACTATTTTTTAGTACATCATTATAATAATCATAGACATTTGGCGCAACTACAATAGTTTCATAGTCTATTGGATGAATTACCATATCAGGATGACCATTTATTGGCTCTAATAACTCCTCACATTTTATCGTTTTTATTGGTTCTATATCATATTTTTTTATATATTGAAATATTTTTTTATCTGCTCTGTAATCTACAAATGCAAATCTTGTTTTTAATTTTGGTAAAAATGGATTCACTCTTAATTCCTCTATATATTATATTTATTATTTATATATTATCATAATATATCGTTCGTATAAATCACTAATTTATACACAGCCTTTTTAAAAAAGCAAAAAAGTTAACCACAAATCATAGCATATTAATCTTAACTGTGACTAACTTTATTAAATCCCTGTTTATAATGTTATTTAATTATAAAGACTTTAAAATTTTATTTAATTGTTCTTCATTATATTCGTATTTTTTATTACAGAAATTGCAAGTGATTTCTGCACACTTATCTTCTTCAATTATTTTTTTAAGTTCTTCTTTTCCAATAGATATCAAAACTCTCTCTATTCTTTCATCTGAACAGTCACATTCAAATTTCACAGGCATTTTTTCATTTATTTTTACATTAAAATCTTTAAATATATCTTTAACTATTTCTTCTATATCTCTATTATTGTCAAAGAAAGATGAAACCGATTTCATATTTTTAAATAAATCCTCTAATGCTTTTACGCCCTCATCTGAAATATCTGGTAGTGGTTGAACTATAATTCCGCCTGCAGCCCTAATAGAATCGTCTGTATTTACTAAAACTCCTGCAGCAATTGCAGATGATGTTTGCTCTGAAAGGAAATAGTATAATGCTAAATCATCTGCTATTTCACCTGTAACTATATCAGAGGTCCCTACATATGGTTCTTTTAGACCAATGTCTTTTATAACAGTTATTTTACCATCAGTCCCTACTACTGAACCAACGTCCAACTTACCATTAGTCTTTCTAGGCACATCTGCACTAGGATGGTCAACATATCCTTTAATTATACCTTGATTATTTGTTGTAACCAATACTGTTCCTAATGGTCCGCCACCGTTTATTTTAACGGTTAATTTATCATTATCATTTTTCATCATATAACCCATCATCAATCCAATAGTCAATGTTCTACCAAGCGCTGCTGATGCTGTTGCTGCTGTATGATGACTTTGTCTAGCTTTCTCAACAACTCCAGTTGATTTAACAGCAAATATTCTAAAGCTTTTATTATTATCTATTGCTCTTATCATATTATCCATATTACTTCACCCTCAATCGTTTTTTTACCTGTAATTTTACATATATTGTATTACATTCATAATTCCAGGTACTATTTGCTTCTTACGTGATACACAATTTGGTACATAAATTCCTTGATAAACTTCAACCAAATTGAATATATTTTTAACTATATTTTCTTGTAAAGTTGAATAGAATATATATGAACCTTCATTTATTATATCAGTTACAGCCATAATATTTAATAAGAATTCCTTTTCTGATTTTATATTATTGATTAATTTTATATACTCATCTTTTTTAATCATAATTTCATCTATACTCAACGTAAATACTTGAGAAACACCAACTTTAATTTCATCTGACACAAATTCTTTATAGTCTTGATAAAATACTTCTTCAATTGATTTTCCTTTTAAAGATGTACCTGCCTTAAACATTTGCATTGAATATTCGTATACATCAATACCAAGAATTTCAGCCAACTTATCAACAGTTTCTCTATCTTTTTGTGTAGTAGTTGGTGATTTAAACATCAACGTATCTGAAATAATACCGGATATCATAAGTCCAGCAACAGATTTATCAATTTCTATATTATTTTCCTTGAATAGTTGATATATAATTGTATTAGTACTTCCTAGTGTCATATTTCTAAAATTTATAGGTAAAGAAGTTCTAATATCACCTATTTTATGGTGATCTACTATCTCTAAAATATCAGCTTCCATTAATCCATCAACGCTTTGAACTGATTCATTATGATCAACTAAAATTACTTTTTTTCTAGTTGGATTTATTAAATGTCTTCTACTCAATATACCTAAATATTTTTTATATTTTGTTACTACTGGAAATTTTGAATGTTTAGAATTTTCTATTTCTTCTTTACATTCTCCCACATACTCGTTTTCGTTAAACATTATTATATCATTTTTGTTCATTATTTCATTTACACTTTTTGAAAAGCATAAATTCTTTGTTGTTTGGTATGATTTCAAAGGTGAGCTAATAATATTTACACGATTTTTCTTTGCACTGTTTATATATTTTTCAGGTATATCTAAATTTCCTGTTACTATTATCAACTTAACTTTTCTTTCTATAGCATATTCAATAACATCATACCTATCACCAACTATAACTATTGATTTTTCGTTAAATGTTATATTGTGCTTTAATGTTTTTTCATAAAATGCTGCTACAATAATTTCTCCAACAATAGTATCATCTACTCGAACTATTTGCTTAGCATTAAGTGTTTCTATTATATTATTATATAACGCTTCAATTTTACTTTCGTCAGTATTAATTAGACTCATTGCAATATTCTTCATTGTGATTACACCTAACAATTTGTTATGTTCATCAACTATTGGAAGCGTCCTCAGTGTATTTTCATTCATATATTTATAAGCATAGTGTATTGATACATTACTCATCAATGGTTTTGTTTTTTCATAATTTAAATCTTTCACTTGAAGCTTTACATTATCAAGCAATTTTGGAGTTTCTACATTAAAATAATCTAAAACAAATTTAGTTTCTGTATTTACATTTCCAAGAACATATGGTATTGACTTTTCATTAATTTTATTTTTTAAGTATGCTAAAGCTATTGCAGCGCAAACACTATCTGTATCTGGTACTTTATGCCCAAAAATTAAATTGAACTTCACTTTTTACCTCTTTTCACATATAAATGTAGCCCTAATTGAACTATCTTCTAACATGTTTTGAGTATACCCATCAAATTTTTTAATATTAGTAAATCCTATATCTTCTAAAATTTCTGTAATACTATCTACATCATGTAAATAATGCGTCTGTATCTCTGTAATTCTATCGTACTTGTCCATATCTTTTACAAAGAAATTAATTTCCATCTGAATTTTACTATTATCTTCATCAAGAGAGTTTTCCCAAACATAAAATACATTATCTTTATCATAAATATAAGTATCATTCATACTTAAATACTTGTATTTTGTACTTATATCAAAAATAAATTTACCACCATTACGCAAATGTTCATAAACATTTTTAAAAAATGTCGTTGCATCTATAAGGTTTAGATAATTTAATCCATCACAGCAACAAATACAAGCATCAAATTTGCTATTTATTTTAAATTTAGTCATGTCTTGATTTAAAATCCTGACATTTCTGTATCTTCTTACTTTATCATAAGCTTTTATCAACATTTCTTCAGAAATATCGAAAGCTGTTATATTGAAGTTTTCTAAAGCTAGAAGGCTTGTTATATTACCTGTTCCACATGCAGCTTCCAAAATTGTAAAGCTATTGCTCTGCAGTTCATTAGTAATGAAGCTTGTCCACTGCTCATAGTCAACATCATCCATCAATTCATCATAAATGGACGCAAATTCTTTATAAAAGTTTTGCCTCATCATCTATTTTCTTACCCTTCCTTTTTTTAGCAGTCATAATACCGCCTATTCTTCCACTTTCCTTGGCAGTTAATCCACCCCAACCTAATTCATCTATTTTGTCTAATAATCCAATTTCTTTTGCTATTTCAAGTTTAATCAAGTCATTCTCAGTAAGTTCTTTTTTCCTATTATTACCCATTATAACACCTCATATAAAGTATAAATTTTATTAATCATTATATGAGATATTATTAACATAACATTATAAATTATACATCAATGTCTTTTTTAGATTTTATTAACAATCTAATTTCTTTTAATATAACTAATATTTTATTCAATGTAAGCTGTATACTTATAAGTATAAGAAAAAACATTGCAACTAAAATTATAGTAACTTGATTTGGCATACTTATCACCCTTTTTAAAAATAATTCTCAAAACATTATACACAAAAAATTAGGTAAAGTCTATATAAATATAAACCTTACCTAATAATATATATTTATGATTGTATTTATTACAACATTAAATTACATACTGCGTTAGAATATGCTACTGGATCTTCAACAGATAATCCTTCTATTAACAATGCTTGAGTATACAATATTTCTGCGTAAGTTTTAATTTTATCTTTGTCGTTTGCTAATAAGCCGCATAATTTATTGAAAATTTCATGATTTGCATTAATTTCCAATACTTTTTCTGCTTTGATACTTTGATCATTAGGCATTTGATTTAATACTTTTTCCATTTCTAAAGAAATTTGTCCATCTACTGACAAGCACACTGGGTGACTTTTTAATCTTGTAGATAACCTTACTTCTTTTACCTTACCATTAAGTGCTTCTTTCATTATATCAAAAAGTTCTTTATTATCTTCTGATTTCTGAGCCATTTCTTTCTTTTCTTCTTCAGTTTCTAGGCCTAAATCACCTTCTGATATAGATTTAAAATCTTTTTCTTTATAGTTTCTTAAAATTTTGATTGCAAACTCATCAATATCGTCTGTCATATATAATACTTCATAGCCTTTATCTTTTAATAATTCTATTTGTGGTAAATGTTCAATTTTAGCAATACTTTCACCACTTACATAATATACGAATTTTTGCTCTTCTTTCATTCTAGAAATGTACTCTGCTAATGTTACCAATTTATTTTCACTAGATGAATGGAACATAATCAAATCTTGCAATATATCCTTATGCATTCCAAAATCATTGTAAACACCGTATTTTAATTGCAATCCAAAGCTTTTATAAAATTGCTCATATTTTTCTCTTTCATTCGAAAGCATTTTTAACAGCTCAGACTTAATTTTCTTTTCTAAGTTAGTAGAAATTATTTTTAATTGTCTATCATGCTGTAACATTTCCCTAGAAATATTTAAAGATAAATCTTGAGAATCAACTAAACCTTTCACGAAGCTAAAGTGGTCTGGTAATAGATCTGCACATTTGTCCATTATCAATACACCATTTGAATATAGTTGAAGTCCTTTTTCGAATTCTTTAGAATAATAATTATATGGAGCTTTACTAGGTATAAATAACATCATGTTATATGTTGCTGTACCTTCAATGCTACTATGTATAACCTTTAACGGACTTTCATAGTCAAAAAACTTGTCTTTATAGAAATTATTATAATCTTCATCTGTTAGCTCAGAAGATTTTTTTCTCCATATTGGAACCATGCTATTTAAAGTTTCAATTTCTTTATATGTTTCAAATTCACCCTCTTTACCCTCAACTGGTTTTTGCTTTTCTATTTCCATTTTAATAGGGTATCTTATATAATCTGAATATTTTTTTGTTATTGATTTAATCTTATGTTCATCTAGATATTCATCGTAATTTTCATCTTCTGTATTGTCTTTTAAATATAAAATCACTTCAGTACCATTTGTGTCTTTTTCACATGGTGTTATTGTATAGCCATCTGCTCCATTAGACTCCCAACAAAAAGCTTCTTGACTATCAACAGCTTTAGAAAAAACCTTAACTGTCTTGCTAACCATAAATGAAGAATAAAATCCTACACCAAACTGTCCTATAATATCAATATCTTCTTTTTTCTCATTTTCTTTTTTAAAAGCTAAAGATCCACTTTTAGCTATAGTTCCTAAATTTTTTTCTAATTCATCGGTATTCATTCCACAACCATTATCTTTAATTGATAATGTTCGCTTTTCCTTGTCTATTGCTATATCTATACAAAGTGACTCTCTGCTAAGTCCTGTATTACCACTTTTCAATGCATTATAATAAAGTTTATCAGTTGCATCACTTGCATTTGAAATTAATTCTCTCAAAAATATTTCCTTATGCGTATAAATAGAATTAATCATTAAATCTAATAGTCGTTTAGACTCTGCCTTAAACGCTTTCTTTTTCATAATATATTGCACCTCTTTATTTAATCTTTTGTTAGCACTCTAAAACGTTGAGTGCTAATATATTTATATAATAATACTATTTTTAATAAAAATCAATACAAAATGTAAAATAATTTAAAAATTATATCTTAGTCGAATTATGGCGCTTTTTTTGGTTGATTATTACATTTTTTACAATTATAATATAATAAGAGATTGCAATCTTAATATAAAGAAAATAGATGCAAATTATTATGAAAATCTATTTTACATAAAAATTCAAAGAGACTCAGGAAAGCCATCTGCTTGGGCACAATTAAGAACATCAGAAACAAAATCAGAAGTTGAATAATGTTTATAAAATATTTGTGAGCTGCATTATAATTAATTCTATCACTAACCGTAGGAGGATAAACGTTGATTAAACTAATGAGTATTGTTAAAATTGAATTTTTATTACTTAAAAGAAATAAATTTATATACTTTTTGTTTGTTCTGTTCATTTTATACACTGCCTTAGGTTATAAATTCTATTTACAGACCGATTATATTGAAGCCGGTCAAATGTTGCAATCATCAGCTTATATAACTATTGCTCTAATTATTGTTGGATTGTTTTCAGGAATACTTTTATCACAAAAAGAAAAAAAATCAAATTTTAATGAAATATTGATATCTATGCCAGGAGATAATTTAAGACCATTTGCTAAACTATTTTTTTGGTTCGTTTTATCTGCTATATTTTATATAGTATCAACTTTAATAATGCTATTATATTTTTCTATGGCAGGAAGTGAATTTGTTTTATTTACGAAAGAAATATTTACGTATACATTTTTATATTGGTTTTGTGCTCTGTTTTCATCAGGAATTTTGGGCATGTTTTTAGGAACATGCTTCAAATCTATATGGCTTAACATTATCTTTATTTGCTTAATAACAATATTGTTTTCTCCTCTTAACACATATGTTTTCAATTTTTTGCCTAATCAACTCATAAATTTTATAAATATCGGAGAAAATCTTGAATATGCAGGAGCATATAAGGAATTTTCAGGATTAAACCTTGACCATTATATGTTTCTGAAAGTCGGAGCATATTTTCTTTTCTCAGTTTCATTATTCTTAATTGGCTCATATACAAAAAAAATTAAAAAGCTATTAAAGACAGATAAAATATTTTATAGAGTATCTATCCCCATCGCTTTGATATTATTTTTTATGATATCATATTTTTATGGAATTTCATTTAACAATTATCTTAAAATGTCTCCATATAGCTATAATTTTTTTTATGCACACAAAAAAAATTTACCCTATTTATACACTCAAGAGCAGAAAAGCAATGAAAATTTTATTGCAAAATCTTATCAAATAAATATAGATATATATAATTATTCAGTATATTATAAAGCAAATGTAGCTTTGAAGCAGGTTAAGAGTGATATGCTAACTTTCACTCTATACCATAAATTTAAAGTTACAAGTATTAATTCTGAGGGACAAACTTTAAAGTATAATCAAGAAGGTGATTATCTATATGTATATATGCCAAATGATTCTGACAACATCACTTTAAATTTTGAAATAGAGTGCTTTTCTGATAACGCATGTATCATAAAAAAAAGCTCGCTGTTTTTACCTCCAAATATCCCTTGGTATCCAATACCCGGAGCACATACAATAGCCAGGGTAAGTAATTTCTCTGATTACTACCTAGAGTATGAAAATACTGACTTGAAATCACCTTGTGACTTTGAAATAGAAGTCAGCGGAGTAAAAAACACGTTCAGTAATTTAGACATAACAGGTGAAAATAAATTTAAAGGAAATAAAACTCAGGCATGTATTCTGGGCGGAATGTTTATATCAAGATCTGAAAATGATATTAGTTATGTAATGCCACCTGATCGTACAGAATATCTGTCGTCAATAATAAATGATATAAAAGCAGAGTTTGAGAGCACTCATGAAAGTCAGATGAAAATACCGGACAAAATATTTGTTATGCCAACTAATTTATTTTCATGCAGTCAACAGATACTTTTTACTGACGATGTACTGTATATAGCAGATTCTGCCATAGCTTATTACTCTGATTACATAAAAGAAGCAATCACTAAGTCAATTTATGATAATCCTAATGATGAACATAACGATACTATTAACAAAAAGAAGACTGGGGGGAATAAAAATGAATAATTTGATAATTAAAGATATTTCAAAATCTTATAAGAAAACACATGCACTTAATGCAGTAAATCTAAATATAGAAGACGGAATGTTTGGACTTTTAGGAGAAAACGGCGCTGGAAAAACCACTTTGATGAGAATTTTATCGACTATCATCATTCCAGATAAAGGAGAAATAAATTTTGGTGATTTAAACTGGCACAAGTCATCGGATAAAGTAAGAAGTATCATAGGATATCTGCCACAAAAATTCGGAGCATTTAAAAATATAACTGCTAAAGAATGCCTTGAATATATTGCAACTCTAAAGGGACTAAAAAATAAAAGAGATATTATATCTGAAACCGAAAAAGTTATGAGCTATGTAAATCTGTGCGAACACAGGGATAAAAAAATTTCAACCTTTTCTGGTGGAATGCTACAAAGGCTTGGAATTGCTCAAGCTCTACTCAACAATCCCCAAATAATCATAGTTGACGAGCCTACTGCCGGTCTTGATCCCAAAGAACGTATACGATTCAGAAATCTTCTGAGAAATCTTAGTAAAGAACGTATAGTAATTCTTTCTACACACATTGTTGATGATATTGAAGCAACCTGCAAATCTTTGGCTGTAATAAAAAACGGATTTGCAAAGCAATTTAATACGTTAAGTGAACTTTCCTCTCTTGCAAATAATAAAGTATGGATATGGGAATTATCGTACGCAGATTATAATAAGTTAAATCAAGATATGAACATCATATCTGTAAATCATGAAAATAACACGATCAAGTTGAGGATATTAGCAGAGCTGAAACCAAGCAATGACTCGATATCAGTTAAACCAAACATTGAGGAAGGATATATATTATGGAACATATATCAAGACACAGAAAACTGCCAAATAATATAAAAAACAACATAATAGCTTTTTTTATACCGATTATAATAATGATATTGTGCATGCTTTATTGTCTTTTCTCACCTAATTACAGTAATAAATATATAACTGTAATTAGATCTAGCTTTGGTATGATTCCAATCATCACTGTATCAATATGGATTGTTTACATATATAATTACTTGCTGGATTCTGAAGCTAATGAATTTCTTCTGAGCATGCCTTACAATAATTTTAAATTTGGAATATTTAGAGTTTTTAAATTAACAATTGTATATATTTTTATGTTTTTTTGTTTTTTGTTTTTAACGATCGTATTAGGCAAACTAATGAATAAAAATATAGCCATTGAATTTAAAAATATAATTTTACCGATATTATCAATACTATTTTTTTCTAATATATCTTTTTTAGCAATGTTAATCACTAAAAACAGCATAGCATCTCTTTTTGCAATAAGTATTATTTCAGCATTGCTGTTTTCAAACAGAATGGGGCCTTTTTATATTTACCCATTTCAATGGGCAAATCCAAACCCGTATTATACATACTCAGCCGTAGTTAATTCTATATTGCTTATAAATATTATTTTAATACTTCTAAATGATATCTTGTTTAAAAACAGGGAGTTTTTACTTAACAAATGATATAAATCTATGGATTATGGTTCTATAATAAATGTTAGGGTGCATAAAATATAATTGATTTTTTACTGCTATGACTACCTAATTTCTTTGGCTATCTATGCTAAAAAAAACGTGACTAACAAGAGTAACCCTCATTTGTCACGTTTCTATTTTTATTTATTTCTATTTATTAACTTTATTATTTACAATATGCTTTGCAGCGTTCTCAAGATAATTACAAGCCATTCCTTCTATTCTACCTTCATCACAAAGTCTAGATATATCAGCGTCTAATGGCATTTTAGCTAATACAGGAATATTTAATTCTTTTGCAAATTTTTCTATTTCACTTTTTCCATATACATTTATTTCTTTACCGCAGTCTGGGCATTTAACATAACTCATATTTTCTACTATACCAAGTACTGGAATATTCATCTTATCAGCCATATTGAACGCTTTTTTTACTATCAATGATACTAATCCTTGTGGAGATGTTACTACTACTACTCCATCTAATGGTATTGATTGAAATACTGTTAATGTTACATCTCCAGTTCCTGGAGGCATATCTACAAATAAATAATCTAAATCTCCCCAATAAACTTCTGACCAGAATTGTTTAACCACTCCGGAAATAACAGGACCTCTCCAAATTACTGGATCATCCTCATTTTCAAGCATCAAGTTAATAGACATTATCTTCATATTGTTTTTTGATTCTGCTGGTAAAATTCCCAAGCTAGCATCACTTAGCGCTTTCTCTTTTATACCAAATGCTTTTGGTATTGAGGGTCCTGTAATATCTGAATCAAGGATTCCAACTTTATATCCTAATCTTTGCATGTGCACTGCTAACATTGAAGTAACAGATGATTTTCCTACACCACCTTTACCACTCATTACACCTATAACATGTTTTATTGAACTAAACTTATTTAAAGGCTCCATAAATTCTAAGTTCCTTCCTGCTTGTGTAGAACATTTTTCAGAACAAGAACTACAATTGTGATTACAAGTACTCATTTCTCACCTCATACATTTTTTTATTACTAATAATTATAATATATCTATTTATTTTTTTTGTCAATATCTGCATAATATATAATTTGACAATACACTTCTTGTAGTATATATTATTCATAATAAAATGTATATCTTTTTAGGAGGAATTTATGATATTTGTTCCTATTGATAGAGTCTGTAAAAACATGGTACTTGCAAGAGATATAAAAATATATAGTTATGATTTAAAAAATATTGATTTACTGAAAAAAGGACTTAAATTATCTTTAAAAAGCATTGACAGATTAAAGCATATAGGTTATTCTGGTATTTATGTCTATGAAGACAATGAAAAAACAAAAACCCTAGAGAAACCTAAACAAATATTAAATACTGAATTAAGAGAAAAAGCAATAGATAATATTGAAAAATTATTTCAACATATTGATAATAATGACAAGGTTAACGATATTTTACTAGAAAATGTTAACAATGTGTCAAATAAAATAGTTGATAACATTGTGCACAACAAACGCTATTTAGTAAATATTATTGACCTAAAGCTATACGATGACTATACTTATCACCATTCATTAAGTGTATCTGTACTGGCAACATCAATAGGTATTTCTCTTAAATTAAGCAAGAAAAGTTTATATGAGTTAAGCTTATGTGGAATATTACATGACATCGGAAAAATACAAATTCCACATTATATAATAGCTAAACCATCAAAGCTAACTTTTGAAGAATTTGATATTATAAAAGAGCACCCTCCAAAGGGTAGCAACTACCTAATTAAAAATAGATTGGTAACAGAGAATATATATAATGGTGTTATGAGTCACCATGAAAAATATGATGGAACAGGATATCCATATAAACTTAAGGGAGATCAGATACCTTTATTTGGTAGAATTATTGCAATTGCTGATGTCTATGACGCGTTAACTTCAGATAGACCTTATAGAAAATCTGTTTTACCTTCAGAGGCAATTGAATATATCATGGGGAATAACGGAATTATGTTTGACCCTAAGATAGTAAAAGCTTTTTTGATGAAAATTGCCCCCTACCCAGTTAATGAATGTGTAAAATTAAGCGATGGTAATGTAGGTATTGTAACTAAAGTTTATTCAGAAAATCCAATTAGACCAGTAGTTAAATTACTTAACAATACAAATAAAATATATGATTTGTACAATAATCTTAATTTAATGAATGTAACCATCGTTGAAATTATATAAAAGGGATGATAGCATGAAAGATCAAATTACATTGTTTGACTTAGTAAAATTCAATGAAATTCCAGATAAATATATACCTGAAGGTGTGCACTTAAAGAACAAACAATTTTGGTGTCCATATTGTTCTAATATTGTTGTATTTAAAAGAGATAAAAAATCGGGAGTTATGAGATGCCCAATTTGTAATATTTCTAATAAAGATTTCTGGGTTAAAAAAATAAACAAGCTATAATCTTATTTATTTTTTTATATCTATATTTTTAATATTTTCTAATTGAAAATTTTCCATATTTTTTTCTCTTAACCTTGCTTTTATAGTATCTTCTATTATAGTCTTTATAAGAACAACGCTAGGAACGCCCAAAATCATTCCTACTGGTCCAAGCATAGAACCTCCTACAATTACTGCACTTACAACCCAAAAAGGTGAAACTCCAACGTTATTTCCAACAATTTTTGGATCAATAAAATTTCCATCTAGCTGTCCGATAATTATTATTATTATCAATGCTGTCAATGCCTTGCTAGGGCTAATAATAAAACATACAACTACAACTGGAACAGCTCCAATAATAGGTCCAAAATATGGTATTAGATTAAATATTCCTATTATACTACCCATTAAAGGTGCATAAGGAACCTTAAATATTGAAAATACAATGATTGAAATTACTCCTACTATCAATGAATCGATTAGCTTACCAACCAAATAACTCTTGAAAATTCTATTTGCATTTGTAGCTGTTTCAAATACAAACTCAGATTTTCTTTCAGGGAAAAATGCATACACCAACCTTTTAGCTCTTGCAATTAAATCTTCTTTTTCTATCAACATATATAACGCCAATATGAAGCTAGTCACAATTGTTAAAATACTTGAACCAATTGTTGTCACAGAGTTAAGCAAGAAATTAGAAATAAATTTTATTAATTCATTTATTTTAACTTTAATATCTTCACTTAGTTTCAACGCATCATTTGCCATTTCGATTAGATACTCGTTATCAATTTTTCCAATTACTTCTTCTAACATACTATTAAAATCTTCTTTACTGCTATTTATAACAAAGTTCACAACCGCATTAGCGTTATCAATAACTTTAGGTATTAATACTGAAATAATCAAAGAAATAATTCCTATAAGTAAAATACATGACAAAAGAATAGCTTGTATTCTCCTGATTTTAAACTTTTTAATTAGTGCTCTTACTAAGGAATCTAACAAATAAGCAATTGCAAATGATATAATTAATGGTTTACTAACATTAAGCAAAAATACAATAACCTCAGGCCTAAATATAACTAGCAATCCAAATAATGATACCAAAATTATAGGTAATACCGTTTTACATAAATTTTTTGTATTGTTCATACAATCTCCCTTTACAATATTTTGGCTTCACCTCTATAAACAACACCTGTTTTACCTGAAATTGTTAATAACTCTCCATCATGTATCTTATTCATACAATCTGTTGCACCAACGACAACCTCTTTTCCTAACTCCATTGATACTATAAATGCGTGTGAAGTAAGTCCACCCTCTTCAACAATTATACCTGATGCTTTTTCCATATATTCTACTACATCTTTATATGTTGACCTCATAACAAGGATATCCCCCTCGTTAAATCTACCTTCTAATTCTTCTGTACGATAAGCTTTTACTGCCTTAGCAGTTACAGTTTTAGTACCATATCCAACCTTTTTATATAATAATTCACTTACAATATGAATTTTTAGAAGATTTGTACTTCCTGAAACACCTACTGGTACTCCAGCTGTTATGATAACCAAATCCCCGTTTTCTATATATCCTTCCTCTAATGCTCTATTTACTGACAATTCTATAACTTCATCTGTAGTTTTCATTGTTTTTGTTTTAATTGGATAAACTCCATAGTAAATAGAAAGTTGTCTCATCACTCTTTCAGATTCTGTTGTAGCAATTATTGGCGATTTAGGTCTAAATTTAGAAATTGCTTTAGCAGTATATCCTGATGAAGTTGCGCTAATTATTGCAGCTGTTTTTAAATCTAAACAAGTTCTACAAGTTGCTAAACCAATTGAATCCGTGATAGAACAATTGCTACTTGAATATTTTGAATTTAGTATTTCATTATAATTTAAAGAATCCTCAATCATTACAGCTATCTTATGCATTGTTTTAACTGCTTCGACAGGATAACTACCTGCTGCTGTTTCACCAGAAAGCATAATAGCATCTGTTCCTTCAAATATTGAAGTTGCAACATCCGATACCTCAGCCCTAGTCGGTCTTGGATTTCTTATCATAGAATCTAGCATTTGTGTTGCTGTTATAACTGGTTTACCCTCCTTATTACATTTAGTTATTAATTCATTTTGAACTAGTGGAACTTCTTCTAATGGTATTTCAACTCCTAAATCACCTCTAGCAACCATTATACCGTCAGATGCATTTAGTATTTCATTGATATTTTGAACGCCTTCTCTATTTTCAATTTTTGATATTATTTGAATATATTCTGCGTTATTATCTTCTAGTATCTTCCTAATTGATAAAACGTCACTTGCTTTTCTAATAAATGAAGCTGCTATAAAATCAACATCTTGCTCTATACCAAATATTATATCATCTATATCCTTTTGTGTAAGTGCTGGTAGCATAATTTTTGTATCAGGAACATTTACACCCTTTTTATTTTTTATCACTCCACTATTAAGCACTTCACACTTCACATCAGTATCATTAATTTTTTCTTTAACAACAAGTGCTATAAGTCCATCATCTATCAATACTCTTTCATCTACATTTAATTCTTTTGCAAAATTTTCATATGTAACACTACAAATATTTTTATTACCCAATATATCTCTAGTTGTTAAAATGAAATCTTGACCTGTTTCAACTTCAATTGAACCATTTTCAAAATCTCTTGTTCTTATTTCTGGTCCCTTTGTATCTAGCATTATTGCTACGGGCTTATCTAGCTGCTCTCTAACTTTTTTTATTGTATTTATTCTTAACGCATGTTCGTCGTGTGTACCATGTGAAAAATTCAGCCTTGCAACATTTAATCCTGCTAAAACTAATTGTTTAAATACCTCTTCTTTTTCAGAAGCTGGACCTATTGTACATACTATTTTTGTTTTTCTCAATTCAATTACCTCCTAATTAAATAGACAGAATTTTTGTTAATTCGTACGATTCATTATCAAATACTTTTTCTGTTTTCAAAGCTTCAACTATATCCATATCAAAAACACTACCATCTCTTACACCTAGTGCTCTTGAATAATTTTCCTCTAATAATAAGCTAACTGCCTTTGCACCCATCTTACTACCAATTAATCTATCAAACGCTGATGGAGTCCCCCCTCTTTGAGTATATCCAAGTACAGAATATTTAGTATTAGTTTTAGTTATTTCTCCAATTTTCTTGCTAATAGTTTTAGCATCTCCTGCGCCCTCTGCTAATACTACGATACTATGTCTTTTTCCCCTTATTCTACCTTGCATAATTTTATCACATACTTCTTCGATGCTATATGGCATTTCTGGTAAAATTACCATTTCAGCGCCACCTGCAAGTCCAGCATATAATGCAATATCACCGCAATTTCTTCCCATTACCTCTATAACATTTGTATTACCATGAGAAGAAGAAGTATCTCTTATTTTACTTATTGCATCTAAGACTGTTTCAAGTGCTGTGAAAAATCCAAGTGTATATTGTGTATAAGCTAAATCATTATCTATTGTTCCAGGTATTGCTATTGTTGGAATCCCGACATCACTAAGTTTTTTTGAACCTTGAAATGTTCCATCTCCACCAATTGTAACCAATCCTTCAATACCCAAATATTTCATATTCTTAATTGCTTGATTAAATCCCAGCTCTTCTTTAAACTCTATACATCTTGCACTACCTAATATTGTACCACCTCTATGAATTATATCTGCAACAGAAGATAAATTCATATCCATTGTATCATTATCTATTAAACCCTTGTAACCATCTTTTATGCCAATTACTTTCACTCCATTGTATATTCCATATCTTACAACCGCCCTTATTGCATCATTCATTCCTGGTGCATCTCCACCACTTGTTAAAACTCCGATTGTTCTCATCATATTCACCCTCTTTACTTAATTATAACATTTTCCTTTCCAAGCAATTTTATCAAATTATTAATTAAATCATTATTATTATTAATATCTACCCATTCTTCTTGAGGTATAACCATTTTTGATTTTTCAAGTTTACTATAAAGCAATACCTCATTGCTACCTTTCGAAGCATTTAAAATATCATACAATTCAGTTTTGATTTTTCTGAAGTGTTTAATACTTTCAATTTGCAAATATAGCTTATTGCTCTTCTTCACTTCACTTATAGGAACTATTTTATTGCATATTATTTTCAAATTATCATCCTCATGAACACTTAGTATTCCGTAAACCAATATTATACTATCATCAAAAATGTATTTATTATATTTATTAAATATTTTCGGAAACACTATAACTTCAATATCTCCGTATAAATCTTCAACAGTTATAAATGACATTGTATTGTTATTTTTTGTAACCTTATTTTGCTTTTTAATTATTAAACCGCCAATAACTACTTTGTCACCATCTTTTAATTTGTTACCACTTTTATTTAAAGATGTATCTTTTATATCAAGTAGCTCACTGCAATTCGTAGTAGTATTGCTTTCCAATAATTCCTCATATTGCGAAAGTGGATGACCACTTAAATATACACCCATAACATCCTTTTCCATTGACAAAATGTCTTTTTGATTAAATTCTTTAACATTAGGTAGATTATTGTCATTATGATAATTATCGGCATCATCATTTCCTTCAAAAAGAGATAACTGACCTTCAATTATTCTTCTTTTCTGATATAGTATACCATCTATTATATTTTCATATACTACTATTAACTGGGATCTTTTGCATCCTAATGAATCAAAAGCACCACATTTAATCAAAGACTCTATTTGTCTTTTATTCAACACTAAAGTATCAACCTTGTTGCAAAAATCCATAAATGAAGTATATTGGCCTTTTTCTTTCCTAGTTTTAACTATTTCTTGAATTACGTTTGTACCAACGTTTTTTATAGCTTTTAATCCAAAACGTATTTTACCTTTTGATACAATGAATTTGCCTTCACTTTCATTTATATCTGGAGACAATATTTCTACACCTATTTTTTTACACTCTCTAATATAAAGTGCAATAGAATTTGAACTACCCATAACACTAGTCATAAGAGAAGCCATGAATTCAACAGGATAATAACATTTTAAAAATGCTGTTTGATAGGCGATAACTGCATAAGCAACAGAGTGTGCCTTAGGAAAGGCATATTTAGCAAATTCTATCATTAAATCATATATTTCATTTGCTATCTTTTCATTAACTCCATTTCTTATTGCTCCTTTAATTTCAATATTTCCATTTAAATAAAGCTTTCCATGAATAAAATTTTCTCTTTCTTCTTGCATGATTTTCATCTTTTTCTTGCTCATTGCACGTCTTAGCAAATCAGAACGTCCCATAGAAAATCCTGCTATATCTCTTACTATTTGCATTACCTGCTCTTGATATACCATGCATCCATATGTTTCTTTCAAAATATGTTCAAGTAAAGGATGCAAGTATCTTATATTACTTGGATTTTTACTATTTTTTACATATGTAGGTATTTGACCCATGGGTCCAGGTCTATAAAGAGCATTAGCTGCAGCAATATTTTCAAATTTAGTCGGTTTAAATTCTTTTAAAAATGCTCTCATGCCAGTACTTTCAAACTGGAATACGCCTAATGTATCAGCTCGTGTAAACAATTTGTACACATTTTGATCTTCATAATTGCAGTTATCAAAGTCTATTTTTATATTATGATTTTTTTTAATCAAACTTACTGCATCCTGTATAACTGTCAATGTTCTTAAACTTAAGAAATCCATTTTCAATAGGCCTAATTCCTCTAGTTCAGTCATGTTAAATTGAGTGGTTATTATATCTTTGTTTTTAGATAATGGTACATACTCAGTTACATCATCTTTTGATATAAGAACACCAGCAGCATGTGTAGATATATGTCTTGGAAGTCCTTCTACTTTTAATGCTATATCTATAAGTTCTTTTATTCTATTGTCATTTTCATATGTTTCTTTTAAATCTTTATTCAACTCTAAAGCCTTTGTTATAGTCATACCATGAGTCATAGGTATTTTTTTTGCTACAAAATCAACATCAGAATACGGTATACTTAAAACTCTTCCAACATCTCTAATAGCAGCACGTGCCGCCATAGTTCCAAATGTGACTATTTGAGCAACTCTATTTTTACCATACTTTTTTATTACATAATCTATAACTTCTTCACGTCTTTCATAACAAAAATCTACATCTATATCAGGCATACTTACTCTTTCTGGGTTTAAAAATCTTTCAAAAATAAGCTTATGCTTTATTGGATCTATATTAGTGATTTTTAAGCTATATGCTACTATACTACCCGCGCCAGAACCACGTCCTGGACCTACCATAATATTGTTATCCTTTGCGTACTTTATAAAATCCCATACAATTAAGAAATAATCTATATAGCCCATTTTCTCAATAACTGAAATTTCATAATTTAATCTATCTTGTATCTCATTTGTTATTTTTATATATCTTTTTTCTAAGCCTTCTTGGCATAAATGTCTAAAATATTCATTTTTTTTATAATTATTAGGGATTGGGAATTCAGGTAAATGAACTGTATCAAAGTCTAATTTAACATTGCACCTTTGTGCAATTCTATATGAATTTTCCAATGCTTCTATTGGAAATAGCTGTTTCATTTCATTATAGCTTTTTAAATAAAATTCACTTGAAGGAAATTTCATTCTATCTTCATTGATTAGCTTTTGCATTTGTATACACAATAGCACATCATGAAATTTATAGTCTTCTTTATTTATATAGTGTATATCATTTGTTGCAACCAAAGGTATATTCAATTCTTTTGAAATATTGATAAGGCCTCTATTGACTATCTTTTGCTTATTCATACCATGATCTTGCATTTCTAAAAAGAAATTACCCTTGCCAAATATATCTTGATATAATAAAGCTTTTTCTTTAGCCCTTTCATAGTCATTATTAATAATGTTAGCTTGAACTTCTCCAGCTAAACATGCACTTAATGCTATTATTCCTTTACTATATTTTCTTAATGTATCATAATCAACTCTCGGCTTATAGTAAAAGCCTTCAATAAATCCTGCAGAGCAAATTTTTATGATATTTTTAAACCCTTCGTAATTTTCTGCAAGTAAAACCAAATGATACTGACCTTTGTCTTTTTGAGGGTTCTTATCATACATACTTCTTGGCGATATGTAAGCTTCAAATCCAAGTATTGGTTTAATACCTTCTTTTACAGCTTGTTTATAAAATTCTACGACTCCATACATAACACCATGATCAGTTATAGCCAAGCTATCCATACCAAGTTCTTTAGACTTTTTTATAAGCTCAGTTATTCTACATGCTCCATCTAGCAAGCTATACTCTGTATGTACATGCAAATGTGTAAATTTTTTTCCATCCATAAAATTCCCTCCTTAAAAGCAATTTTAACATTAATACATAGCTTTTTCAATAAATTACAAGAAAATTTCTAGCTGTTTTTAGTGTAGAAGAATATAGTTTTTTATATCTCTAAAACTAACTGTTTGCATAAAAAAAGCTCCTTACTATAAAAAGAAGCCTATAATTTATTTTAAAATTTCTGAACACAAATTTCATTAACACGTTTAGATTCTGCCTTTGTAACAGTAATCTTTAAATTATCTATTTCTATTAAATCTCCCTCTTCAGGAATCCTATCAAAGTTCTTGACTACCCAACCATTAACAGTAGAATAATCATCATCGTCATAATCAATTCCTAATTCAAGATATTCAACCATATCTTCTATGTCTGCATTACACGAAACAATATATTTATTATCGTCTAACTTTCTAAAATGTGTTAATATTTCATCATGTTCATCCCAAATATCACCAACAAGTTCTTCTATGATATCCTCTAATGTAACTAATCCTTCAGTTCCTCCATACTCATCAACAACTATAGCCATATGTGTTTTAGATTGTTGCAATTCTCTCAATAAGCTTGATATTTTTTTGTTTGGCATAACATACAATACATTACTAATAATTGATTTTATACCGGATTTTTCTTTACTAAGAGCCTTATAAAAATCTTTTTCATGTATTACACCGACTATATGATCTATGGTTTCTTTATAAACAGGTAATCTTGAAAAACCATTCTCAACAAAAATTTGTTTGACATGTTCTAAAGAATCATTTTCTTCTATAGCTATAACATCAATTCTTGGTGTATAAATATCTTCAGCATTAACATCATCAAATTCTATAGCTGAACGAATAAGCTCACTCTCATGCTTATTTATAACACCCTCACTTTCTACTTCATCAATAATAGTTTTTAATTCTTCCTCAGTTATTGACGGTTCTACCTTTTTCTTAATTAACTTATCTAATACTTTTCTAACTAAAGAAAAAACAAAGTTAAGTGGTGCTAAAATAATACTAAAAAATTTAATAATACCTACTGTTGCTAATACAAATTTTTCCGGATATTCTTTTGCCAATGTCTTTGGAGTAATTTCTCCAAATATTAAAACCAATACTGTCATTACTACCGTAGAAACTGTTACACCTGAATTTGGAAACCACCTAGTAAACAATATTGTTGCTAATGATGCAGAAGTAATATTTACAATATTATTTCCAATAAGTATTGTAGATAGAAGTTTATCATATTTTTCTGATATATCCAAAACACTTTGGGCCTTTTTATCTCCCATATTAGCTAAATTTTTAATTCTGATTTTGTTAAAGCTAGTAAATGCAGTCTCTGTTGCTGAAAAATAAGAAGACAAACAAATTAAAGCAAATAACGCAATGACCAGACTAATCCCGTCACCGTCCATTAATTAATCACACTCCGTTTAAAATGAATTTTGTAGTATAAATATACTACTATATAGTACATAATTATAATATACTATAATATTAATGTCAATGTTTCTTGCATAATTAGATATACTTGTACAAAAATATGAATATTTTTTAATAAATAGTAAAAAATAATATCATACTATTACGAAAGGAATGAGCATGTTGCACAATGTATACATAGACTCCAAAAAGTGGAAAGATAAACTAAATAAGATTATTAAGTATTCACATGATACTAATTTGCCTGAGAGTACAATTGAAAAATGCATTAAACCAATTATTTCTTTTACTATTTTAACAACTTCACCAGATACAGAACCTGAGAAACTTTTCTACGAAATGTGGCATAAAGCAAATAGTAAAGAGAAACATTCATTAACAAAAATGCTTTTAAAAATAATTAGAGAATAACATTATCACAATAAATTAGGGGGGATCCACCTCCCCCTAGTATTTTATTAATTTTTTTTCTAGCAACAGTGCTACATAATACATTACTGCAGCAATTATAGCTAATACAAACACGCCCATCATCACTAAATCGAGTTTAAATACTTGGCTACCATACACTATCAAATAACCTATTCCCGCCTTTGATACAAGAAATTCTCCAACTATTACTCCAACCCATGATAGTCCAATATTAACCTTTATAACACTTAATAGCATTGGAATATTAGCTGGTATAATAAGTTTATGAAGTATTTGAAGTTTATTTGCGCCAAATGATTTTAACAATGTAACTTTATCCTGTTCAACGTTTATAAACCCCGTATAAACACTAAGTGTTGTTACAACTACAGAAATAGATGCTGCAGTTACTACAATACCTGAGAATCCAGCACCTGCCCAAAGTATAATTATAGGTGCAAGGGCTGTTTTGGGAAGGCTATTTAAAACAATAAGATAAGGTTCAAAAATTCTAGCTGATCTTTTAGACATCCACAATAAAATTGCTACTACAATTCCAACTATTGTACCAAGTAGAAATCCTGCAATTGTTTCCATTGTTGATACATATATATGGTTTAGCAAACTTCCATTGCTAATAAAGGTCTTAACCATGCTTACTATTTTAAGTGGACTACTTGTCAAAAATGTATCTATTAATCCAAATGATGCACTAATCTGCCATATACCAAAAAATAAAACAAATATTAGTATCTGACTAATTCGAACAATTTTTGTATCCCTTTTAATATTTAATAAATATTTTTTATGTTCTTTTGAGAAATTACTCACCGAGCTCCAACTCCTTCCATATATCATTGAAATATCCGCCAAATTTATGATTATTACGACAATTCATTGGTGTCCTTTCATCATCTTCTAAGTCAAAGTATATATGAAACTCTTTTTTTATACATGCAGGTCTAGCCGTTAATACTATCACTCTATCTGACATACTTACGGCTTCAGGTATATCATGTGTAACTAAAATTGTTGTTTTTTTCTCTTTTCTAAGTATAGTACCCACATCGTTGCCAACTGATAATCTTGTTTGATAATCTAATGCTGAGAAAGGTTCATCTAACAACAATATATCAGGCTCAATAGCTAATGTTCTAGCTAATGCCGCCCGTTGTCTCATCCCTCCTGAAAGTTGTCTTGGATAATAATTCTCGAATTTTTCTAACCCATACTTTTCAAGCATTAATTTAACTTTATTTATGTTATCTTTTGATTTCTTGTTCTTAATTTCTAAACCTATAAGGCAGTTATTTAGTATTGTTCTCCATTCATATAATTGATCTTTTTGAAACATAAACCCTATATTATTACTCTCTATATAAACCTCACCATATGAAGGCTCCTCAAAGCCTGCAATTATAGAAAGAATTGTTGATTTCCCACATCCTGATGGACCAACAATAGATACTATTTCACCTTTTTTTACCTCTAGTGATATATTATCAATAGCTTTAGTCTCATTTACTATAGTATGATAGTACTTGCCTATATTTTTTAACTTACATACATATTCCACGTTATCCCCTCCACACAGCATAACATTGTATTAATATATTATTCGCTTGCAGCTATTAAGTTAATCTTTTTAGGCAAAAAAATTGGACCAAATGCTACCTTTCATTTGATCCAAATTTAAATAAAATACATAATAAATAGAGGGGGAATTCTTTATATTACTAATATACACTAAATTGTTAAATTTAAACATGATGATTGTTAAGTTTTTGTAACAATTGTTAGTGTGTATTAAATTCACTTGATAATAATGATATAATTCTAGAAGCCCACCATCTACCTTCATAGAAATAATTTTGTCTTAATAATCCGTCTTGATTAAATCCTAACTTGTCATATAAAGCTTTTTTCTTATGATCAAATTCATAAATTTCCGTCCAAATTTTATTAAGATTGAGTTCATTAAAGCCATAATCAAATAATAATTTACATGCTTCCTCTGCATATCCACAATCATCAATATAACATTCATCTATCCCAATATATAGTGAAAGATCCGCATATCTATGAACCCAGTTAATATAACACAAACCACAACATCCTATTAATTTTTTAGTACAATTATCAAATATAGAGAACATAATTGTATTTTTATCATTCACAACAGTATTTTCAAACCATTTATTTTGCATATTTTCATTTATATCTCTATATTCTCTGAAATACTTCCTAAATTCCGGAAGATTTCTCCACTCCATAAGTTGTTCCAAATCTTCTTTCTCAATAGCTTTTATTTTTACCTTATTTCCACTAATCATTCAACATCACCCCAAGTTATAGCTTCATCTGCATAAACATCCTTAACAAGACTTTTCCCAATTAATTTTTCTATATCATATGGTGGTATTTGACCATTTCTTATTGGTCTAAGAGGGAAAATATCTTCCTTAGTTAAAATATGTCCTTTTGAAAAGTTATATTTAAAATATAATGCCCTTCTTTGCACAACAGATGTTTCTTTTTCGTTACTTTCTATTTTTTTTATACCGTCACCTAATGCATTATATAATTTATTTGCTGAAATAACCATTTCGCACCAAGTAGTAGGATTCATTGAAAATTTATGGTCGGGACCAATTCTATTATTATCGTCAGTAAAATGTTTTTCTATAACTCTTGCTCCTAATGCAATTGCTCCTAAAACTGTTTCGTAGCCATATGTGTGATCTGATAAACCTAAAATCGCATTAGGAAACTTTTCTTTATAAGTCCTTAAAACATTTAAATTAATATAATTATAATTATCATCATTTGCTGTGTAGTTAGTATTACATTGCATCAATATTAGATTTTCATTATACATTTCTATTGTGTTTACAGCTCTTTCAACATCTTCAATGCTAGAAGCACCTGTCGCTAATAAAACTGGTTTACCTTTTTTGGCTATATATTCTACAATTTCTTTCCAGGTAATATCTCCAGAACCTATCTTAAAACAATTAGAATACTTATCAGCAATATCTACATTATGGAAATCATAAGGGCTTGTTAGATATTCGATTCCAACTTCTTCACACTTTTTCTTTAGTAATGGTGTCCAATCAACTGAAATACTTGCATCTTCATAAACATCATAAACTGATTTTTTCCAATTCTTTTGATGTGATAATTGTCCATTCATACTATCAAATCCATTACGACTAACGATAGTACTTGCTTTGAAATTTTGAAACTTGGCCGCATCAGCACCAGCTTCTTTAGCTAATTCAATTAATTTAAATGCTCTTTGTAAACTACCGTCGTGATTGGCTGCTATATCTGCAACAAAGTATGGCTTGTTAAGCATACTTATTTCTTTTTCTCCTATTTTAATAATTTTCATACATTTAAACTCCTTAAAAATTTATAATTTCTATATATTTCTTTATTATTAATCATGTATTGTTTCAGTTCTTTAATCATGCAGAAATAACTTTTTTGTATATAATCTATATCTTCCCTATTGGATTTTAAAGAATTATCAGTAAAATTATTTTCTATTTTATTAATTGTAATGTTTTTTAAATTAAATTCTTCTTTAACCATGCTTATAAAATCAGCTTTTGACATAGTTTGATTTGAGCATAAATGATAAACTCCACTTATTGGATTTCTAATAATTACTTCAATAAATTTAGCAAATTCTAAAGTAGTAACAGCATTAAATAGAGTATTTTTATATCCATTCACAACTGCATTTTGGTTAACGAACCAATTAAACAATCCAACACCATCATATAAATCCGGACCAACTATACTTGTTCTAATAGTTAGATTTTTGTCATCTATAAGTTCACCTAATATTTTAGTTTTGCCATAAAATGTATTAGAATCAGTTAAACTATCCTCGTCATAAGGCGCATTTAATCCTGAAAATACCCCATCAGAACTAACTTGTATTATACGAGTTTTAGTATTTTTCAATAACTCTGCAAGCTTATGTGGAAAATAAGAATTTAACATAATAGCATTAGTTTTATTTTCCTCACTTTTTTTCACTAATATAGCAGCACAATTAATTATATAATCAAAATCATAATTTAATATCATATTTAAACTTTTATTATCTAGAACATCAACTAATATAGTTTTTTCATTAACTTTTCTACTCTTTGATATATTAATTACATCATATCCCATATTTATTAAATATAAAGTGACCATATGTCCTAGCATACCACTAGATCCTATAACTAAAATTTTCATTATTATCTCCATTAATAAATCATTTTGTATTTTTTAATATATCGTAATCAATTATTTTTCTATTTAAATCATACCAATTATATAATTTTGCAATTGAATCGTCTATTAGACTAATCTTTACGTCAAATTCATTTTTAAGACGTATATTGCTTGCTGTATATGGTAAATTATGTCCATTCTTTAAAATATTTATCGGAAGTTCCTTGCCTGATATTTTCATAATTTTCTCAACTATATCAGTTAAACGTATTGTATTACCAGAAACTACATTATAATCATGATGTTTAGGTGTTGAAGATATAAACAGGTCTACAATATTAACTAAATCATCTATAAACATATAATCAAATTCACAATCCTGTCTTATACTTAATGGTAATTCAAAAATAGCCTTGCAACAAATATTTGAAATAAAGCAACTTCTCCAATTCTCATATGGACCAAAAACTCCAAATAATCTTAAGTTATATATATTTTTAGAATTTCTTGCTATCAAATTTGCATTATATTTAGATAATCCATAAGCATTATCTGGTATTTTTTGTCCGAACAATTCTTCTGAAACATCCTTTATTGGAAACCTTTTATCATATTCAGCACCTGAACCAAAGTATAATACTTTTTCTACTAAATTTGATATATTCTCTATATTTGCAGTCATTTTTATGTTTTTATATAGCTCTATATCCGGATTTATATCTCTCTTATTATATACAGCTGTATTAATTACAATATCTATTTCGTTTAATTTAATATATGTTATTAAATCATCAAGTTTACAAATATCCAGCTGTTTTGAAATAGGAATGTGAAAATTGTACTTATTTTTAAGCATTTTATAAATATTTGCTCCAATGAATCCGCTTCCACCTATTAATAGTATATTCTTCATATAATCACCTATATTAGCATATTTTCTTTTACTTCCTGCTCTGATAAAAATGGATACAAATTTTCTAATTTTGAAGATGAAAATGTTCCATCCTTATTAACAATAGTCATTGATTTTGGTATTTCATCAAAGTATACGGATGACATTACTTCACATAATACTGGTCTTTCATCATTCATAACTTGTTTTAAGACACCGTCTATTTGCTCATTGTTTTCAATTTTATAATAATCTAGTCCATATGTTTTTGCAACATCATTAACCTTAGGAAAGTTTAATCCTGATACTTCATTACAAGCTGTAAAATTACTTTTGAAGTTATTTTTTTGCATCATATATATGGAAGCATAGCCACTGTTTGATAGCACAAACAGTTTTATTGGTAAATTATAATTTTTTATCAACTGTAGTTCCTGAATATTGTGTTGAAGGCTACCATCACCTTCCA
Organism: Sedimentibacter sp. zth1; assembly: GCF_017352195.1. Taxonomy (NCBI): domain Bacteria; kingdom Bacillati; phylum Bacillota; class Tissierellia; genus Sedimentibacter; species Sedimentibacter sp. zth1. The sequence goes on from NZ_CP071445.1 coordinate 1,442,354, forward strand.
ATGCAATTGTTCTATGTCTACCACTTGCTATACAGCTTGCTATAGTAGATGGTACTACAAAACCCATCGAGCCTAATCCCATTGAAGAAATAAACCTTTGTCCCTTTTTAAGCTTTACAGCCATGTGTGAAATACCGCATGTTCTACCGGACGATGAACCTACAAAAACATCATGTTCTGTAAAATATGATGATAATTTTTCTGCAAATCTATAACCATCTGTAAAACCTTCGTTATCATTAGGCTGAATTTCCTTGTTTAAAGGGTATTTAGCTTTTATATCCATACAATATTTTATCCATACATCATAATGTGGCAAAATATATTCACTACTTTTTTCTAACATCATATCAATGAATTCACTTGCATCAGCTTGTATTGATAATTCAAATTTCATTTTAAATTTATTCAACTCGTTTTCATCTATATCAACTATAACCTTTTTTGCATTAGGTCCAAAATTAACTTCATCATATGCAGTCAAAGCAGCATTTAACCTTGTTCCAATTATAATCAATAAATCACTATTTTGTAAAATATAGTTTGAATACCTTTTAGCAGGTATTCCCGGTGAATCAAAATAATATGGATAATCTTCTTCAAAAATATCTTTTGATCTCCATGTGTTTAATACAGGCACTTTGAGTTTTTCTATTAATGCTTTTATAGTGTTCTTAGCACCTGCACCAACAACACCACCACCTACCAAAAATACAGGTCTTTTACTATTCTTTAGCAATTCATAAACCTTTTCTACTGATGTATTAAATCCGTCTTTATCGATTGTATATTCAAGCTTTTCTTTTTCAGGGTAGAACTCATATAAATCTTCTATATTTACTTGTGCTGATTGGATATCTAAAGGAATATCTAGCCATACAGGTCCTTTCCTTCTGTGCGTAGCTAAATAAACCGCCTTTTGAAGGTGGTAACGAATTGAGTTTTTATCTGTTATTTGAACCGCATATTTAGTAGTACTTTTTACCATTGAAATAATATCTACTTCTTGTGCTCCATACTGTCTGACACCTCTAAGCCTAGCACTATCCTGAGTTTTACATTGTCCTGAAATAGCTAATACGGGAGTTGAATCTAAATATGCAGCTGATATTCCTGTTATAGCATTAGTTGAACCTGGACCTGTAGTAAGCATGCATACGCCTAATTTATTTGTAAACTTTCCATAACTATCTGCACAAATAGAAGATGCTTGCTCATTAAAATTGCAAATAACATTAATATTGCTTTTTCCTACTGAATCTAGTAAATGCATCATTCCTCCACCAGATATTAAAAACACATCTTTTACTCCGTAATTCTCTAAATAACTCATTATATAATCTGATAATTTCAATTTATTTCTCCTATATACATAATAATTCAACTATACATTTATTAACAATTTTCTTAATTGTTCTACAGAAAGCCATTGCGTATTTGTACCTGAATTGTACTCAAATCCTTGTTCAATAAGTCTGCCACCTTTTGCATAGTAATTTTCAATATTCCACCAATCAAAATGTGGATAAATAATATAATGTTTATCATATTCATAAGTAGTCGTTGAATCATCTGATGTAATCATTACTTCATGTAGTTTTTCACCTTCTCTTATTCCAACTTCTCTAAGCTCAATATCATCTCCACCTATTGCTTTTGCTAAATCAGTAATTTTAAATGAAGGTATTTTAGAAATATATGTTTCTCCACCCTTCGATTGCTCCAATGCTTTTATAACTAAATCTACTCCCTCATTAAGTGTAATCCAAAATCTAGTCATTCTTTTATCTGTTATAGGAAGACTTCTTTCTCCTGACTCAATTATATTTTTAAAATATGGTATTACTGAACCTCTGCTACCAGCTACATTACCATATCTAACTATAGAAAAAACAGTTTGTTTAGATGCTGTATATGCATTTGCTGATATAAATAACTTATCTGAAACTAATTTAGTTCCTCCATATAGGTTTATAGGATTTACAGCTTTATCTGTAGATAAAGCTACTACCTTTTTAACTTTTTGGTCTATAGCTGCATCAACGACATTTTGTGCTCCGTGAATATTTGTTTTAATTGCCTCAAAAGGGTTATATTCGCAAGTTGGTACTTGTTTCATTGCTGCAGCATGTATTACATAATCAACAGCATAAAATGCCCTTTTAACTCTATCCTTATCTCTAACATCTCCAATAAAAAATCTTATTTTTTTTGTCTTCTCTTCTCCATACTTTTCAATTAATTTATTTTTCATATTAAATTGCTTATATTCATCTCTTGAAAAAACTATAAGTCTCTCAAAATCATAATTTTCTATCAATCTTCTTGTAAAACATTGTCCAAAAGAACCTGTGCCACCTGTAATTATTATTCTTTTACCATTAAACAAAATTATCACGTCCTTTTTATTATTTTATTGGTTCAAAAAAGACGTATGAATCTTTACTTTTATTTAAGGCATCAAACAATTCTAATGCCATCTTTTTCGCACCATTTGTTGTTACAATTATAATTTCATTTGGATTATCTACTATTTTCTCAGGGTTTTGCGAAATTTTACCTGCAAAATAAACTCTTTTATATTTATCATAAACGTGTTTAAGTATAGCATTAGGACATTTTTTTCTGATATAGCTAACTGTTAATTCAGACATTTGTGTTAATCCCCATATAGAATACTCATATGGAAAATCCTTATCAATAAATTTGCTATCTATAAATTGTTTTATTGATTCAAATGCATCAACTATATATTCATTTTTTTGTCTATCTTCGTAAAACCAACTTAAATCGCAAACTTTACTATACTTATTGAAAGTATTTCTTAATCTGTCTATGGTTATATCCATAATAATTTTTTTATGTTCTTCATATTCAATCGTCTGTGGATTCCAATCTATGTCTTTAAAATTATTTATATTATATATTGGCAATAATTTATCCAACCATCCAAATCTATATGATATATACTTTTTAGCCAAAACAACCGGTATTCCAGCTGCCATACACGGTACTGAACAATGTAAAAGTGATGTTATAACTAATCTTGCATCATTTTTATATTTTTCATAATATTCCATTGCCATATATTTTGGATCTTCAATATGTTCAGCATGCATATGTGATAAATATATCGCATCCTTCTTAATATCTTCAGGTATAAATTCTAATAACTCATCGCAAACATCTACTATAAATACTTTTTCGCCATCGTTATTTTCTCGTTTTGGCAATAAAGCAGTTATACAGCCATGCAAATATGAATCTATACCATATGCTCTTACTGTCGACAATGTCCTTTCATCGCGACAACCTATTGGTTCATATTTTTTTAAGTAGCTTACTTCCTGAGGCAACAATGAATCCTTAGCTAATGTCAATCCAATAAAAACTGGTATTATATGGTCAGAAAATCTATTGCATATTCCTCCCTCAACATAATCAATCAGTGGCATAGATACAGGAAGAATTACATATTCCCCATTATAAGTACCTGTTTTATTTTTATCTATATAAATAATATCTTCCTTTGGTATTTTCATATACTCATAGATCTTATCAATAGTTATTATTTGCATGTTATCACCAAGATTGTTTACACCACGCGCATTAAATATATAATTTGCATATTTCATAAATTTCTCCCTTCAATATTGTACTTTCGAATTTTTGCTTAATATAATCCAATTTTCAGTAGTTGTAATTTTTTCATATTCAAATTTCAAATTACTAATAATATTACTATTTTTAGTCTTTATACACAAATAACCATTTTGCTTCAATAATTTATCAAATATATTTTGAAGCATAGATAAAATATTTTTATATTTTTCTATATTTCCATCAAATATTATATAATTATATTTTCCTTCTATTTTTTCAATACTATCATAACAATTGTTAAAATAATCACTTCTATCTGAAATTCCAACTAAATCCTTATAATATTCCATTTCATCTGTTACATTATATAAATATACATCTAAATTTTTAACATCTTCCTTTATCTTTTCACGAACCTTTAATGAATTACTACCCATTCCACAATTAATTCCAAGAACATCAACATGCCCTGTACAATCACATTTCAACTGTTCAAATAAATAATAATCCCAACAAAAACCCGTTCCCCATGCATCTACACCAAATGTTTTTGCAAAACTTTTTCTTCCCTCATTATAGTATTCATGTTCATTGGATTTTTTTATTTCGTCCCTTAATGTTATACTACCAAAATGATAACAGAATGAATCTTTTGCTAAAAGTAATTTATAGCCGTTTCTTCTCAATATCAAACTACACTTGTCGTCCGGAAACAATTGAAGATTAGTACCAATATAATAAGTTGCAGGAATTACGCCACTTGATGAATAAAAAATTTTTGAACTTGATAGTGAAATAGGATCACATAACCTTGTTCTTTGCTCCCATCTAAACATATCTGAAACGTTATTTTCACTTGAAAATTCATACATTTTATCTAAATTTGAAAAGTTGCGTACAATAGACTGAAAATTAGAAACATTGGTTGTTGTTGGTACAACTTTTGCGATTTTATTATCACTCTTTATACATTTCAACATATTGCTTATAGCATTTTCAGTAACTAAGACGTCATTGCTAATAGCTAAAACATATTTTCCTTCAACAATTCTTTTTACTGCTGATAGACCCCATCCATTTTCCAAAATATCTAATTGTTTTGTAGGATGAAGTGATTCAAAGTATTCCTTAGTTCCATCCGTAGAACCATGATTTATAAGGATAATTTCATAATTAATATTTTTAGGCAGATGTTTCAATAAACTGTTTACACATAATTTTGTATAATCCAATTTGTTATATGCAATTATAATTATTGATAAATCATATTTATATTGATCTCTTTTCTCATAATTATCTACATATTCGTTACAAGATAAAGGTATTCTTTCACTCTCATAATAGTTTATTAATTTTTCTTCGTCCGGATATACACAGCACCAATAATAAAAGTCTTGCTTCATATCTTTTACTAATGGAATCAGCTCATATTCTAATTTGTTTTTTAGCTTTATAATATCTTTATCATAGTATTTTATTATTTCTTGCAATGAGTATGTTATATTTTTACACATTCTTGGTATATTAATTATTGTTTCTTCTTTCAAGTCTATTGTAGAGCTATATATTAAATCCAAGCCTTTCGAAATATCATTGCTCCTAGATATAAACATTGTATATGAATTTTCATATGCCTCATCCAATAAATAATTGCATGCTTCTAAAATTATATCAATCGTATCCATGATTTGGACTGGCAGTTCTTTATTAGCTAACATAATCCTCCTATCCAATCAATAAAAATAAAATTATTTTGTTTTAAATTTATTGTTTTATACTTTCTTTTATTTTTGCAACCATATAATCTAATCTATCTTTATCCATACCTGGATAAACTCCTATCCAAAATGAATTATTTAAAACAATATCTGTGTTTTCAAGATCACCAATAACTCTATATCCAGTTTCAGTTTTTCTCATTTCGTCAAAGCATGGATTCTTAATAAGATTACCTGCAAATAACATCCTTGTTTGAATTCCATTATTCTCTAAAAATCGAACAACATTATTTCTATTTACACCATTTTTACAAGTTAACAAAAATCCAAACCAACTTGGTTTTGAATTTTCTTCCCTCTCAGGTAAAATAACTTTATCTTTCAAACACTCTAACTCATTTATTAAATAACTAAAGTTTTCTCTTCTTATCTTTATAAACTCAGGTAGTTTTTTAAGCTGTGCACAGCCTATAGACGCCTGTATATCAGTTGCCTTTAGATTGTAACCAAAATGCGAGTACACATACTTATGGTCATATCCAAGTGGTAACTCACCATACTGCTTATCAAATCTATGACCACACATATTATCTTGACCAGATTTACAACAACAGTCTCTTCCCCAATCTCTAAATGAGTTAACTATTTTATTAAGCAGTGGGTTGTTTGTATAAACAGCTCCGCCTTCACCCATTGTAATATGATGTGGTGGGTAAAAGCTTGAAGTTCCAATATCCCCAACAGTTCCTGTATACACTTCTTTTCCATCTAGATAATATTTTGAACCTAAGGCATCACAATTATCTTCAATTAGCCATAAATTATGCTTATTGCAAAAATCCCTCACATATTTTAAGTTAAAAGGATTTCCTAGTGTGTGAGCTATCATTATGGCTTTTGTCTTTTCTGATAATGCTTTTTCTAGCATTGTACAATCAATATTATATTGTGGAATTGTAATATCTAAAAATACCGGTATTGCACCAAACTGTATCATTGGTGCTACTGTTGTAGGAAATCCTGCTGCAACTGTTATAACTTCATCGCCTTTTTTTATTGCTCTATTTTTTAACAAGGGTGATGTCAATGCCATAAAGGCAAGTAGATTTGCAGATGAACCCGAATTAACCAATGAACAATATTTCACATCTAAAAATTTTGCGAATTCCCTTTCAAATTTATCTGTATATTTTCCTGTTGTTAGCCAGAAATCCAATGAAGCTTCCACAGCATTACAAATTTCTTCTTCATCGTATACCCTACCACCATATGAGATTTTTTCTCCCTCTACAAAATTGTCATTTTTTTTATGATATTGCTCATAATATTTTTTTACTAGCTCTAATATATCACCACGCGATTTTTCTTCTTCCATATTATCCTCTTATAAAATTATTAATTTGATTTTCAGTAAACTTAAATATATTATTATTGGCATAAAAGCATTTATACCATTCTATTGTCTCCTCGATACTCTTATAAACATTCCATTTGGGAGTAACGCCAAGCTTATTTATCGTTTTAGATGAATCCAATTTTAATAACTTAGATTCATTTGGTCCATTCTGTACTTCAAGGCAAACAAATTTTGCATTTTCGCCCCAATATTTACAAGCCATACCAACCACTTTTTCAACACTTATACAATCCTCAATATTAGGCCCGAAATTGAAACTTTCCGCACATAACTTATTACCTTCATACAATTTCTGTGCAAGTACTAAATATCCTGATAATGGCTCTAAAACATGTTGCCATGGTCTTATAGAAAACTTATTTCTTATAATAACAGGTGTATCATTTTTAAATGCTCGAATGCAATCTGGAATTATTCTGTCGCTTGCCCAATCACCACCACCTATAACATTTCCGGCTCTTGCTGTTGCAATTAAGGTATTATACTTTTCTTTATAAAATGATTCTCTATAGGAGTTTGTTATAAGCTCTGAACATGCTTTACTACATGAATATGGATCATTTCCCCCTAATACATCAATTTCACGATATGGCCAATCCCACTCATTATTCTTATATACTTTATCTGTAGTAATATTTACTATTGCCTTGACATTTTCTATATCTCTGATTGATTCAAACAGATTAGCTGTTCCCATTATATTTGTATTAAAAGTATATATGGGATCATTATAAGATTCTCTTACAATAGGCTGAGCTGCCATATGAAACACAATATCAGGTTTTACCATTTTAACAACCTTGTTTAATTCTTTAAGATCATTTATATCACCTATATTAGAATTAACCTTATCGTTGAGCTTTAAGATTTCAAATAGTGATGGCTGTGAATTAGGCTTCAAAGCATATCCGCTAACTTTAGCACCCATCATAATTAGCCAAAATGATAACCATGATCCTTTAAATCCAGTATGCCCTGTTATAAAAACATTTTTATTTTTCCAAAATCCTTGATTTATCATATTTACCATACCACCCATGGAGCATTTTTTTGTACTAACAAGTTTTCTAACTGCATTTTATCTCTTTGAGTATCCATACACTGCCAAAAGCCATCATATTTGTATGCCTGAAGTTGTCCGTCCTTTGCTAAATTTTCCAATGGTTTTCTTTCAAAAATACAGTCTTCGTCTTCTGATAGGTAATCAAAAACATTATGTTCTAATACCATAAAACCAGCATTTATCCATCCACCAGCTTCTTTAGTTTTTTCAGCAAATTTACATACTTGATTACTATCATTTATATCTAAAACACCAAATCTTCCACCAGGCTGTATTGCTGTCATTGTTGCAAGTTTTTCATTCTCTTTATGATATTCAACAAGTTTATTTATGTTAACATCACTTACTCCGTCTCCATATGTGAGCATAAATGTTTCATCACCAATATATTTTTGAATTCTTTTTATCCTACCACCAGTTTGAGTATTTAATCCGGTATCCACTAATGTTACCCTCCATGGTTCAGCTATATTGTTATGTATTATTATTTTATTTTCATCTGTAAAATCGAAAGTTACATCTGAACAATGCAAATAATAATCTGCAAAGTATTCTTTTATCATATAACCCTTGTATCCGCAACAAATCACAAAGTCGTTGTATCCATAATGTGAATATATCTTCATAATATGCCATAGTATTGGTCTGTTACCTATTTCAATCATTGGCTTTGGTTTAAGATGTGATTCTTCACTTATTCTTGTACCTAATCCACCAGCTAGTATTACTATTTTCATAAATTAGACGTCCTCCAACTATTTTTATTATATATTATATTTTTATATTGTACTGAGTATGAATAAATTCAACACATTTAGATATTCAAAAAATTTGATACAGAATGTCGATTATGATATAATTAAAAGAAAATTTTAAATTATGAAAAATATATAATTAATATGTAAAAATTATACGGAGGTTACATATGTTACTGTCAATAGGAATGATAGTTAAAAATAAAGGAAAGTATTTGGATGAATGCCTAAATGCATTGAAACCTATTTTAGATAATATAGATAAGGTTCAGAAATTCTAGCTAATGCCGCCCTTTGTCTCATACCTCCTGAAAGTTGTCTTGGATAATAATTCTCGAATTTTTCTAACCCATACTTTTCAAGCATTAATTTAACTTTATTTGTTTTATCTTTTGATTTTTCGTTCTTAATTTCTGAACCTAAAGACAGTTATTTAGTATTGTTCTCCATTCATATAATTGATCTTTTTGAAACATAAACCCTATATTATTACTCTCTATATAAACCTCACCATATGAAGGCTCCTCAAAGCCTGCAATTATAGAAAGAACTGTTGATTTTCCACATCCTGATGGACCAACAATAGAAACTATTTCACCTTTTTTTACCTCTAGTGATATATTATTAATAGCTTTAGTCTCATTTACTATAGTATGATAGTACTTACCTATATTTTTTAACTTACATACATATTCCACGTTATCCCCTACACACAGCATAACATTGTATTAATATATTGTTCAATTGCGGCTATTAAGTTAATCTTTTTAGGCAAAAAAATTGGACCAAATGATATCTTTCATTTGATCCAAATTAAAATAAAATATATAATAAATAGAGGGAGAAATCTTTATATTACTAATATACACTAAAATGTTAAGTTTAAACATGATGATTGTTAAGATTTTATAATAATTCATTACTATTTATACTTTAAAAACCAAATTATATAATCACATTGGTTCACGCTTAACATTTTTTATAAGCTATTTTTCAATTAAATCCATCCACCATTTTTTGTTATTTAAATACCATTGTATAGTATTACTAATTCCTTCATCAAATTTTATCGTTGGATTCCAACCAAATTCATTACATATTTTTTCTGGATTTATTGCATATCTTCTATCATGACCCGGTCTATCAGAAACATATTCTATCAATGATTCATCACAATTTAGTTTGTTTAGAATTGTTTTTACAACCTCAATATTTGATTTTTCATTATGACCACCTATATTGTATACTTCACCTACTTTATCACTATGAATAATTAAGTCAATAGCTTTACAATGGTCTATTACATAAAGCCAATCTCTAACATTTAACCCATTTCCGTATACGGGAAGTTTTCCCTTGTTTAATGCTTTTATTATCATTAATGGAATTAATTTCTCAGGAAATTGAAATGCACCATAATTATTTGAACATCTTGATATTGTAATAGGAGTTCCGTATGTTCTATAATAAGCTTGTACCAATAAATCAGCTGATGCTTTACTTGCCGAATAAGGACTTGAAGTATGTATTAGTGAATTTTCTGTAAAATATAAGTCTTTTCTCTCTATAGGTAAATCACCATACACCTCATCTGTAGAAATTTGATGAAATCTGAGAACACCATATTTATTGCTTGCATCTAGCAACACTTGCGTCCCTAATACATTTGTCACTAAAAAAATTTCTGGATTTGTAACAGATCTGTCTACATGACTTTCAGCTGCAAAATTTACAACAATATCGAATTTCTCTTTTTCAAACAAATCATAAACTAATTTTCTATCAGCTATGTCTCCCTTAATAAACTTAAATCTACTATTTTTTAGCGCTGTAGCAAGGGTTATTATGTTACCAGCATATGTAAGCTTATCTAAACAGACAATTTCATAATCATCATATTTATTAAGCATATAATAGATAAAATTCGAACCAATAAAACCGGCTCCACCTGTTACTAATATTTTCATCTACATCACCTCATTTGAAATCTGTACTAGATATTTTCCATAATCAGTTTTTACCAGAGGTTGTGCTAATCTAACAAGCTGTTCTTTACTTATATATCCTCTACGATAAGCAATTTCTTCTAAGCAAGCTATGTATAATCCTTGTCTTTTTTGCAAAACTTGAACAAAGTTTGCTGCTTCTAATAGAGATTCATGTGTGCCAGTATCCAACCACGCTAAGCCTCTACCTGTTAATTCAACTTTTAATTCATTATTTTTTAAATACACATCTATAACAGATGTTATTTCTTTTTCTCCACGTTCTGATGGTTTCACTTGCTTAGCAATATCAATTACTTTGTTGTCAAAAATATACAATCCAGGAACTGCTAATGAAGACTTAGGATGTTTAGGTTTTTCTTCAATAGAAATGGCATTATTGTTACTATCTATCTCAACTACGCCATAGGCACTTGGATTATTAACATAACATCCAAAAATAACAGCACCGTTTTTTAATTTTGAAACTTTCATAAGCCTGTTACCAAAATTTGATGCGTAAAATATGTTATCTCCCAAAATTAATGTAACATTATCCTTACCTATAAATTTCTCTCCAATAATAAATGCTTCTGCTAATCCATTAGGATATTCTTGAACAGCATACTCAAATTTAATACCAAGTTCTTCGCCACTTCCTAACAGTGATTTAAATTGTGATAAATCTCTTTTTGTGGAAATAACTAATATTTCTTTTATACCAGCCAACATAAGTACAGAAATAGGATAATATATCATTGGCTTATCGTATATTGGAAGTATCTGCTTTGAAATAGATTTAGTTACAGGATATAATCTAGTTCCACTTCCTCCTGCTAATACAATTCCTTTCATAATTCCTCCAAAATTATTAATTTAAAATAATATCACATATCATATCTACATCTTCAAGTTTTAAATCTGCATACAACGGTAACGACAATACTCTTTCTGACACATATTTTGCAATTGGAGTTTCTTGAACCACAAATTTATCTAGAATAGGTTTTACTTCACTTGTTAATGGAAAGAAATATCTTCTTGCAAAAATATTTCTTTCTAATAATAGCTTTTCAACCTGCTCTCTATTATACTTATAATTTTCAAATACTATAGGGAAATAAGCATAATTTTGTTTATCCACACTGTTGCTATTGGATAATTTTATACCTTGTATATTTGATAATCTTTGTATATATCTTTCAAACACTTTTTTCCTTTTTACAATTTCTTCATTAATATGCCTTAGATTACATATACCCATGGCAGCTTGAAACTCATTCATTTTTGCATTACCACCTATATAATCACAATTACCATCTGTATTTATTCCAAAGTTTTTCAAACTTGTAAGTTTATCATAATATGACTCATCTTTAAAAATTGCAGCTCCACCTTCAATAGTATTGAAAACTTTTGTTGCATGAAAACTAAAAATAGACGCATCCCCATAGTTTGCTATACTTTTCTTATTTTTAAACACTCCAAAAGCATGAGCAGCATCATATACTACTTTTAAATTATACTTTTTTGCTATTTTATCTATTGCCTCACAATTGCAAACACTGCCATATACATGTACAGGTACAATTGCTGTTGTTTTTTTAGTAATAAGACTTTCTATTTTTTTTGCGTCAATCGTATAGTCATCATAGTTTATATCGCAAAACACAGGAGTTAATCCATTTCTTATTATTGCATTGGTTGTAGATATAAATGTAAAAGGCGTAGTTATTACTTCACCTGATAAATCGAAAGAATCAATAATATTTTCTAAAGCCAAATGTCCATTAGTAAACAAAACTAAATTTTTTACATTTAAATATTTTTTTAATTTTTGCTCTAATTGTACATGCTTACAGCCACTATTAGTTAACCAATGACTATCCCATAAGTCCTTTATTTCTTCAATATACTCGTCAAATTCTGGCATAGATGATTTAGTAACTAGTATTTTATCTCTCATCACTACACCTCTAATACTCTAACAAACATTCATCTAATAATAAAACATCCTCGTCATTCGGTAAAAGTTTAAGCAAATCATCTACAATAATATGAGCTTCATTTATTTTTGAATTTAGAATATAATATCTAGCTAATTGTTTATTTGCATAAATATATACTTCAACATCTTCTAAATATGAAGATATATTAATTAATAACTTCAACAATTCCTCTTCAAATTTTATACAAGCATTTGATTGGGATATAGTAATTATTTCATTAATAGCTAAGTTATAGTTTTCTTTAAATACGCTTAGAATAATTGAACTATATTGCTTTAGAAAATTGATATTTTCAAAATTATTTAAAAACATATTTTTACTAATCAATTGTCTTATAGACACTTCAATATTGTTTGCTATTTGTTGTTTTTCTAAAGATAGCAATGCAAATTTTAACATTTCACTCGATTTACAAAGGCAACTTCCACAAATAAATTGCTGCTCTTTAGCAAAATTATATATGTTGTTGATATTTAAGTAATTTACAAAATTATTATTTATAATTATTAAGCACTCATAAACTAACTTAGCTTGTTCAATTTCATTACATGAATTTAGCATAAAGATTAGGCATGTAACTATCTCTTTTATTTTCTCATTAATATCTTTTGCAATTCTTATTTTCAAAAAATAATTAAGAATTTGTTTAGATAAATCTTGATTTATTATTTTATAAAAACATTTTATCTTTTCACTTGTATCAATTTGACTATTTTTTATTACATTCAATTCATCAATTATTGAATAGAAATAAACTAAATTAATAAAGTAATAATTATTAGGGTTAATTTCTCCATACCCTTTTAATAATTGAGTTGATTGCTTATATAAAACATCCTTAGTATACATTCTTAATGGTTGTAACTTATAAGATATAGACTTTTTATGAATTCTATAATTATGTAATACTTTATCATACATACCTATTTTTGTACATTTATCAAGATATGCTAACATAAAAGCTGTATCTGAACCATATCCACCATATTCTAAGTTTTTAATTTGATATTGAATATCAGTAGATAAAACAATGTCTAATATCATTATCTTACCCCAAATAGTTCTAAGAAACTGGTATAAATTAATAAAATTATCAGGCAAACTACTTTTATCAATAATACATTTACTATTTGGTATTCTAAGTATACCGGTTTTTTCTGTATCAACTATTTCATAACGCGTACCACAAACTGCTAAACTTAAATTATTTTCTGAAATAAAATAATACATTTCTTCTAAAAATGTATCATCAATATAATCATCACCATCAACTACAACTAAATATTCACCCGTAGCATATTCATTAAGATACTTAATAAAAGGAACAGATGGGTTTCCATATATGTCTACAAATTTTATACGTTTATCTCTTTTTTCATATTCTCTTATTATATCTTTTGTTTTATCTGTAGAGCCATTATCACGAATTATATACTCAAAATCCGTAAATGTTTGATTTAAAACACTTTCAATGCATTGAACAATATATTTTTCAGCATTATATGAACAACTATAAACAGTTATTTTAGGCATTTTTACCTCCAATTTATAAACATAAGCATTTAGGTTTTAATACAATGCTTTTATTTAATTTTTTACTATATATTTTTTTATCTGTTTCTTCTAACTTATTCTTTAATATAGAACTATCACTTTGTCCCCGATATACAATTAAATCTTTAAGCAAATAATCCTCAGCTAAGTAAACTCGTCCAACTACGCCGAACATCGATGAATCAGGTGGAAAGTCTACTACACCTGATTAGAAATTTCCACTTACATAAGTGGAAGTCTTAACTCTAAAAAGAATTGAGATAAACACTTTCCCATTCCTTTACAAACTAAGCTAAAATATATATCGACAATTTTCGATTAAATTTAATACGACTTATTATAAATATATTTTTCAAATAACTTCATTCATTTATTGTATAGTATCATATTATTTGATACAAATTGTCGATTATGATATAATTATAACACAATTTGAAATTATAGAAAATATATAATTAATATGTAAAAATTATACGGAGGTTACATATGTTACTGTCAATAGGAATGATAGTCAAAAACGAAGAAAAGTATTTGAATGAATGTTTAAATGCATTAAAACCTATTTTGGATAATATAGATAGTGAACTTATAATTGCTGATACAGGTTCGACAGATAATACAATTGAAATAGCAAGGAAATATACAAGCAACGTATATAATTTTAAGTGGAATAATGACTTCGCAGCTGCACGTAATTCTACTTTAGAGCATTCAAATGCCGAATGGTATATGTATTTAGATGCTGATGAAATACTTGAAAATACAGATGAAATCATTAATTTTTTTAAATCAGAAAGCTACAAAAAATTTGATTGTGCAAGATACAAAATCACGAGCTTTACAAATATAGATAAAAAATCCTTTGCTACAGTCTTTTTATTTAGAATGTTTAAAAAAACTAATGCAATTAAATTTGTCGGAGCAATACATGAACATATTGTTTACCAACCAAATTATACAACTTTAGAAAAAACAAATTTTTATCACTATGGTTATATGTTTAAAGATAGCAAACAGGCAAAAGAAAAATCAAATAGAAATATCGAGCTTCTTCTTAAAGAAATTAAATACGGCAATGATTCTCCAATACTTAGAAACCAGTTAGCAGATTCTTATTGCATGTGTCATGAATTTGATGAAGCAATTAACCATTGTATAGAGGGAGTAGAATTATCTAAGCATTCAAAAATAACATCCGCAACATATGCCATATATGCAAACTTAGTGTACTCTTATTTTTGTAAAGATTTATTTACTAAAGCAATAGAGTCATCAAAGTCTTATTTTGATATTAAAAATAAGACTCTAGCTACAGACATTGATATATATTATATTTTAATGTGTTGTTATTATCATCTAAATGATTTTGAAAACTGTATACTTTATTTTAATAAATATTATGAGATATTTATGACTAATAAAGCTAATCCTATAAACACAATAGATACAATTTCAAGAGCTTTACTTTTTGCATATGATAAAAACTTTTTTGAGGCGGCTAAGATTGCTATTAAATCATATAGTAACTTAAAAAAATATGATGAAGCCATTACTCTTTATAAAAAAAATAATTATTTTGTGAATAATGATACTAAAGATAGTCTTCAAGAATTTTTTTACTCGTATATTGAGTTGTGCAACATAAGTGATAAACTAATTAATTTAGAAGCAATATACAAATACATAATTAAAGACAATGATGAAGATATAAATAAGCATTTTGAAACTTCATTGGAAAATTACATATTAAATAACAAGGAACATAAAGAATATATTATCAATATTTTCAATAACTTAAACATCAAAAGTGACTATTGCAAATATATGCAACTACGTTATGCGTATATAAACAATTTATCAAATGTACTGGAATTAATTTCAGAATTTATTAATAATACACAAACATTTAACTCAAATTACTATGATGTTGTTTATTATATATTTAAATTAAATTTTAACTTGAATATAATTTCCTCAAAAGTCAATATTAATGAGTTATCTCTAACTTATAAACTTATACAAAAAAACTATGATGATTATCTTGAAATAGTAGCAAATTATAACCTTAATACAGATAGCTTACTTGATAAATACATATTAACTATGGCGTATGAAAATGTATTAATATATACCGATAAAGAAAACTCTGGAAAATGTTTGGAAGTTTTCAACAAATATATAACATACAGTAGAGAATTTATTGAATATACTTATAATCCTCAAATATTTGAACAGGAAAATTTGTTTTTAGTTCCTCAAAATATACAATTTGCATATTACTGCATTTGTGCAACAGATAAGCTTAAAACAAATACTGATAGTGAATACATAAAGTTACTCAGCAAAGCACTAAAATCTAATGAAAATATGAAAGATATAATTTCATTACTTTTAGAAGAATTTAAAAAAGAACATACCATCAGCAAAGAATTGTCCGAATTTGAATTATTAGCTATCGAAGTAAAGAAAAATATAAATCAGCTAATACAATCTAAAAATTATTCAGAAGCAATACTAATTTTAGAAGAATACAAATCAATCAATCCGACTGATGCTGATATATACGCAATAGAAAAATTGTTAAATTAAAGGGGAAAATTATGTTACTTTCAATAGGAATGATTGTAAAAAATGAAGAAAAGTACTTAGATGAATGCCTTAAGTCCTTAAATCCAATTTTGGAAAGCATTGAAAGCGAATTAATAATTGTAGATACTGGCTCTACTGACAATACAATAGAAATAGCAAAAAAATACACTAATAATTTATACACGTTTGAATGGTGTAATGATTTTTCTGCAGCTAGAAACAAGTCATTAGAGTTAGCAAAAGGCAAATATTATATGTATTTAGATGCTGATGAAATACTTCAAGATTCTTCTGAGATAATAAACTTATTTAAAACTAATGAACATACAAAGTATAATACATACTTTTATAAGGTATACAACTTTATAACCAACAACAATTTAGATGATTATAATATAAGCCACCCTGCAAGAATTTTTAAAATGGATAGTGGAACTAAATTTTTAGGTATAATACATGAGTACATACCATATGCGCACCCAATTAAGATATTAGAAAATACAAAATTTTATCATTATGGATATATAAATGATAGTAAAATATTAAAAGATAAAAAGCTGTACAGAAATCTATCTCTTTTGAATAATGAATTGCAAATTGAAGGAAACAGCCCCAGATTAAGTATTTTATTATATGACAGTTACATATCTCTTGGTGATGTTGATAATGCAATTAAATTTTGTGATTTAGGAATAGAAATTGCAAAAACAAATAATGAATTTGATTACTTATATGTACTAACTGTAAAAAAAACATATGCATACTATTTTGATAATAAATTTAATAAAGTAATAGAAGAAGGATTAAATTATTTTAAACTTATTGGCAATGATGAGATAGCGACTAACATAGATATGTATTATATGATGTCTATTTCTTATTATAATCTTAAGGATTTTTATAACACTATAACCTGTTATAATAAATACAATGAATTACTTAGTTTATATAAATCAAACTTGCTCAACACTTCCGATTTATTGTTATATTCACTTGGTTTTATATCAAATGATCAACAAATTTTTTTGGATTTACATGTTGTAATTGCTTATTTTAAACAAAATAATTTACAAAAAGCAAAATTACTATTTTCAAACACTAACTTGAACAATGCAACGCAAACAAAAGAGATAGTTAGACTTATAACAATATGTAAACTTAGCTTTATGAGAAGCAAAGAAAACTATCTTGAAATTATAAATCTATATAATAGAATAGGCATTGATAACCACAATTATGTTAACCATTCTATAGAAAAATTTTTAAATGAAAATCCATCACAAACCGAAAAATTATTGGAAAGCTTTTATATAAACTATTTTAAGAATTTTAATACTTGTAACCAATACATACAATTAATGATAATTAGATACATTGATATTTATAAAAAGCAACGTGTTAATAACCTTTTAAATATTGTTATAAATATGGAAAATAAGCTTACAGAAGAATTATCTGATATACTATATTATGTATTAAAATGTAATTTCCCAATTAGCAAAATAGCTAATTACATAAATTCAGACAATGTATTTGAGTATCTAGAAATTATTTCTAAACTTCATAATGACTTGTTTGATATTATTTTAAATTATGATTTTATTATAGAAAATACAAAAGATATTATTATAACAAAAGAAATTCTACGCTACGAATTAAAAATTATCAAATCCATTGATAATGATGTCGGTTTGCAAATTTTTGACTTTTATATCGATATAGTCAAAAAATATTTTGATATTGCATACACTAAAGACTATTTAACAATAGATAATATTAATTTTATATCTATACAGGATAGATTTGATGCATATTGTTATTTTGCATCTATTGTTTCCCAAACTAATAAAGTAAACTGTATAAAATTATTAAAATCATGCCTATTAGAATTTCCATCAATGATTAATATAATTTCTATTATATCAGATAATATTGTACAAAATAATGATGTGGATAAATCAGAGTTTAATCAATTAGCAGTAGAGGTTAAAAACAATATAAAACTTTTCATAAATAATAAAGATTTAAAGTCAGCATTAGAACTATTAAAACAATATAAAGAAATAAATCCTAATGATTCTGATATTTTAATATTAGAAAATCAAATATAATAAAAAAAGAGCTATAAGCTCTTTTTTTATTATATTTAAAATTATTGTAATAATTGTAATACACCTTGTGGTTGCATATTGGCTTGTGCAAGCATTGCTTGAGCAGCTTGTGTAAGAATGTTGTTCTTAGTAAAGTCCATCATTTCTTTAGCCATATCAACGTCTCTTATCCTTGATTCAGAAGCTGTTAAGTTTTCTTCTGTTACTGATAAGTTACTTACTGTATGCTCTAATCTGTTTTGAGCAGCACCTAATGCTGATCTTTGTGTAGATACTGCTTCTATAGCAGCGTCTACAGTTGCAATTGCTGCATTAGCATTAGTTTCATCATCTATATCTAAAGCGTTTACTGTTAATGAAGTAGCATCCATTGAATTTATATCAACTGTAATTCTTTGATCTGCTGCATTTTCAGTACCTATTTGGAATGTAAATGCTGCAGATGAATTTGCTGTTCCATCACCATTTGCTAATGTCATACCATTGAATTTAGTAGATTTTGATATTCTGTCTATTTCTGTTGATAAAGCAGTAGCTTCAGCTTGTAATTTTGTTCTATCCTCATCAGTATATGTTCCATTTGATGATTGAACTGATAATTTTCTCATTCTTTGTAAGATTGAGTGTGTTTCATTTAAAGCACCTTCAGCTGTTTGTATTAATGAAATACCATCTTGAGCATTTTGTTGAGCTTGTGATAAGCCATTGATTTGTGCTCTCATTTTTTCTGATATTGCTAATCCTGCAGCATCGTCTCCTGCTCTGTTGATTCTAAATCCTGATGATAATTTTTCTAAATTTTTAGATGATTTTCCAGTGTTTACACCTAAATTTCTGTGTGAATTTAACGCGTTAATATTGTGTTGAATTCTCATAATTTAATTCCTCCATGAATTTTATTTTGGGACTCATTCCCTATATTTTTGTTACTATAAAATAGTTAATTTACTTAGTTATTGTAATAATTGCAATACACCTTGTGGTTGCATATTAGCTTGTGCAAGCATTGCTTGAGCAGCTTGTGTAAGAATGTTGTTCTTAGTAAAGTCCATCATTTCTTTAGCCATATCAACGTCTCTTATTCTTGATTCAGAAGCTGTTAAGTTTTCTTCTGTTACTGATAAGTTACTTACTGTATGCTCTAATCTGTTTTGAGCAGCACCTAATGCTGATCTTTGTGTAGATACTGTTTCTATAGCTGTGTCTACAGTTGCAATTGCTGTATTAGAATCAGCTTCATTTGCAATGCTAATTCCTGAAACTCCTAAAGTATCAGCATCCATTGAAGATATTGAAACTGTAATTCTTTGGTCTGCTGCATTTTCAGTTCCTATTTGGAATGTAAATGATTTAACTGAATCTTTTGCTCCAGTACCATTTGCTAATGTCATACCATTAAATTTAGTTGAAGCAGAAATTCTATCGATTTCAGTTGTCAAAGCAGTAGCTTCTTCTTGTAATTTTGTTCTATCTTCATTAGTATATGTTCCGTTTGATGATTGAACTGATAATTTTCTCATTCTTTGTAAGATTGAGTGTGTTTCATTTAAAGCACCTTCAGCTGTTTGTATTAATGAAATACCATCTTGAGCATTTTGTTGAGCTTGTGATAAGCCATTGATTTGTGCTCTCATTTTTTCTGATATTGCTAATCCTGCAGCATCGTCTCCTGCTCTGTTGATTCTAAATCCTGATGATAATTTTTCTAAATTTTTAGATGATTTTCCAGTGTTTACACCTAAATTTCTGTGTGAATTTAATGCGTTAATATTGTGTTGAATTCTCATAATTTAATTCCTCCATGAATTTTATTTTGGGATTCATTCCCTATATTTTTTTTATGTATACCGGTACCTGTATACATCTTTTAGCATTTTTATTTGCTTATTATATATATCGAATAGTATCTAAAAAACTTTAGCATAATTTGATATTTTTTTTTAATTTATCCTTTATATTTTATAAAAAATCCTTTTTCCTTCACTAATTGATTATTTTTTGTATAATTTTTCATTTCAATATTTTTGTCTATTTCTTGTATTTTCATTTGAACTTCAACTTTTTTTTGTGATAATCTACTGTTAAGCTGATAATCCATATCCATAATTTGTTTTAATACATCTTTAATTTTTTGTTTGATTTGATTGCAATTTTCTTTTTTAATTAAAGTAGAATTTATTTTTTTATCCAATTCATCAATATTATCCATAATTTTTCGTCTTTCCATAACTTGAGTATCAAACTTATTGGCAACATCATCTAACGAAATATTTAACATGTTTTTTGTAACTTCATATAGCTTTTCAACTAATTTTAATTTTTCACTATATAGTTCTATCATATATCCACCTTGTTATTTTAAAAGACCACAAAGAAATTACTTTGTGGTCTTTATTTTATTTATTGATTCTTGCTAATTTTTCTGCTTCTTTCCAAGTATCTCTAAGTTCTATTACAATCGGTATTAAATTATCTATTGCTGTTTTATCCTTTTTACCGGCAGCCTTAACTATTTCTGCATTGATAAAAGAATATAACTGCAATAAATCGGTCGCAAATTCAAACTTTTTATCTAAACAAGCCATAAGATAATTAAATATATCTCTTGTTTTATTTAAATTAATTATTGCTTCTGTAAAATTCCCATCTTCCATCATTAAACTTACAATTGTTAATCTTTGTACAGCCTTATCAAGTAACAAAATAAGCTGTTCCCCTCTTGTCATAGTATTAATAGAGTTATCTTTGTAATTTTTATATGGATCATTCATTATTTATATTCACCTACTAATAATTTTTATTAATATTGTTGAGCTAACCACGAACTTTGACTATTCATTCTAGCTAAAGCTGACTCAAGTGCTGAAAATTGTGCCCAATATCTTTTCTTTTCTGTTTCCATGCTTTCCTTAAGTTTTGTAATAATTTCTTGGTACTCATCTATTCTATCTGTTAAATAATTGTCTTTTTCAGTTTTAGTGCTTTTAGTACCAGCTTGTTCTGCCATATAACCTTTTTCTCCTGAAAATCCAACATTTTCATATAAAACTGCTTTAAGCTGCAATGCAATTCCTTTACCATTTGTTTTGTCTACATCTGAAGTAAACAACTGAGCTACCTCATCAGGATCTTTGCTATATTTTTCTTTGAATTTATCCTCATTAAATACAAGTTTTCCAGTATAATCTCCTATAGGTGTTGTTATTCCTATATCATCAAGCATCGTACTTGTTTCACCTACTATAGATGATGCTGCATCACGAAGTGAAGACAAAACATTCTGTACAGTAGAATTACAATAAAGCATTCCTTCTCTAGCTTTCTCTTCCCAGGCCTTTATTTCTGATTCAGACATTTCCTTTTTCTGAGCATCTGTTAAAGGTGGATACTCTTTGTTTGGTGTTTCCATTAATTTTGAATCTAATTCATCTATTAATTTATTATAATCTTCTACGAATTGTGCTACCTTTTCAGTAACCTCGTCTGTATTGTTTGCTACTGCAAAATCAATAGGTTCTGTGATACCAGCTGCATTTTTATTAAGCTCTAAATTAATTCCATCAATACTAAATGAATCACCACTTCTTGTTATATTTTGTGTTACTCCATTGATTGTTACATTCATGACTGTATCTTGCCCACCAGTAATAGTCATATTAGATGAATCTCCAAATAAACAATTAGCAAGATTGTTACCACTTGCATCATTAATTTCTATTTTTGTATGTGCACCTGTTTCATCAGAAATAGCAGAAAATTTATCAGTTGTTGATGAATATGAAATAGTCACTCCTGCATTTTCATCTTTATTTATCTCACTTATTATTGAACTAATGGAATCATTGTTATTAAAAGTAAAATCAGCACCGTTTACATTCATAGAATATTGTTCTGTCACAAGACCAACAAGTGATGAGTCTTTTAATGCTTTCGTAGTATCTAAACTTTTATTTTCTCTGTTAAATAATGCAAAAGCTATATTTCCACCACCTTCAACATCCTCAGCAACATATGTTTTAGTTTCATCAGTTTTATCTGTTATTGTAAATTTACCTGTATCACTAACATATGTTACATTTACGTTTGCATCAGCTTCAACTTTTGCAATAATACTATCTATAGTATCATCTTTTTTAAAAGATACTTCAGTACCGTTTACTTTTACTATATAATCTTCTTTAATAGTACCTGTTAATCCATTTAATGTACTTGATGAAATAGCAGCGTTACTATTTATTCTATTTGAAGACCCGTAGGATAATCCAAGCAATGCGCTAATATCAGCACTTATTGAGCCTACACTTAGAGTATTATTAGTACCACTAGTTGAAAATGAAAGTTTACCATCGACTGAAGATATATTTATTTTACCATCACCAAAAGCGTTATTTAATTTATTTTGTAATAAATCTTTGATGCCTGTTTGTGTAGTAATATTACTAATATCTGTAAAATCAATACCCGATAACTCATCTTCAGAAAATGTTAATGACTTTTTAACTCCATTATATGAAAATGATATTTCTCCGGCAAGTAATGCATCCTTTAAATCTACCTCGTCTACTATTTTGTCTATATCGATAGCTGTAATTGATTCTGATGAATTTCCATCCGCACTAGCTTTTATTTTTAATATATCTTCAATGTTTTTGCTAACTGCAGCTACTTTTGTATCCTTTACATTAGCATCAATTTTTTGTAATTCTAATTTATCACCATTTACAGCATACAGAACCTTACCTTTAAGTTTACTGTTATCATCATTTATTTGTTTGTTTAATTCAGCTACAACATCATTTAAATTATCTCCCACAAAATCAGAAGAAATCTTTAATGTTTGAGTAGATGTATTTGTAACACCATCAACGTCCTCTTCAATAGAAATTGAAATTGACTGACCTGCTAATTGATTTTTTAATATTTCACTTTCACTTGAGAATATTGCGTCAAAACTTTCATTTGAAACTGTTTTATCTGAAACCAAGCTAGAATTAGTAGCCACACTTGTTATACTATTAATAGTAAAATTTTTAATAGCATCTGAATCACCTGTAACTTTTACATTATCATTTGATGATGTGATTGTACTTGATTTAAAGAAACTACTGCTTAGCATATTTGTTTTTGATGAAAATGAAAAATATTTATCACTAAAGGATACACATTTTGAAATTATATCTCTAAATGCGTCTTGTTGATACACAAGCTTTTGTTGAGCTTGATATTGTTTATTTATTTTAATTTGTGATGCTGCAGCTAATTGCTCAACTATACTTTTTGTATCAAGACCTGAAATAAGACCACCAATACCACCAGTACCAACTACTGAACCATAAATACTTGATGTACTATCTGCCATATATAACATTCCTTTCATAATAAAGGTGGAATAAACTTTCCACTCTATTTCTTTGTTATTATAAATATCGTCATTATTTATTCTTTGTTTAGTTGTTTAATTAAAATATTAGCTATGTTCTCAACAGGACTTTGAATTTGTACTCCACCAATTTCGTATGCTACCTTAGGCATACCATATACTACACAACTAACTTGGTCTTGTCCTATAGTATAGGCACCCTCGTTTTTCATTTTCAACAGTCCGTTAGCACCATCCTTGCCCATACCTGTTAATATTATACCTATTGTATTTTCACTTGCTACATTTGCAACAGACTCAAATAAAACATCTACTGAAGGACAATGTCCACTCACTTTTTCGCCTTCTTGACATTTCACATAATATCCTTTTGAGTCCTTTGCAAGTCTCATTTGTTTGTCTCCGGGTGCTATAAGAGCAAGTCCATCAACAACTCTATCTCCATTTACAGCTTCTCTAACTTCAAATTTACATATTTTATTTAACCTATCTGCATACATTTTAGTAAATCCAGCAGGCATATGCTGGGTTACAAGTATTGCCGGTACTTCCTTTGGCAATTGTTTCAATACTGCTAGAGTAGCTTCTGTTCCACCAGTTGAAGCACCTATTGCAATAACTTTTTTTTGAGGCTGTTTATATAATAATATGTTATTTGAGCTTGTAAGTGTAGGTACAGCCTTATATTCAATATTTGTTTTTAACTTTGCTAACGAAGCTATTTTGATTTTTGATACTAATTCATAAAAGAAATTTTTTAATTCATTTTCAGAACTCATGCTTGGCTTCTTTACAAAATCAACAGCCCCAGCGTCTAATGCATCAAAAACATTAATATTCAATGAACTAACTAAAACGATTTTTTTAGGGTCATCCTTCATTAACTTCTTTAAAAATGTAATTCCATTCATTTTAGGCATCTCAACATCCAAAGTTATAATGTCTGGAGATAACAATTTGATTTTCTCTCTAGCATCTATTGGATCAAATGCAACACCTACAACCTCAATTAAAGGATCTTTTTCTATTTCTTTTTTAAGTATATTTCTAAAAAATAATGAATCATCTGTAATTAATACTTTAATTTTTTTATATGCCATATTTACACCTTCTGATATATTGCAGGACAAATATATTTGAATTTTGATTTTTCTCGCTGTACAGTTTCAGAATGTCCAATAAACAAATATCCTCCAGGTTGAATAGCTTCATAAAATCTATTTATCAAATCATTTTTAGTTTTTTGATCAAAATATATCATTACATTCCTGCAAAATATAACATGATATTTGTTCTTATATATAGAAGGCATTGGATTCATTAAATTAAATACACCAAATTGTACTTGCTTTTTTATATTAACAGCAATCTGATATTTGCCATCCTCAGTTTTATTCAAATATTTAGTTTTCCATGTTGGAGGTAATCCTTTTATACTATCCTCTTGATAAATCGCTTTTTTTGCCTTGTTTAATACATTTTGTGAAATATCTGTTGCTAAAATTTTAGTATTCCACTGAGCTTTTTTTATGCCAAAATAATCATCAAGTGCCATAGCAGTAGTAAATGGTTCTTCACCAGAAGAACAACCAGCACTCCAAATATTTAGTATCTTAGTTCGATTGTTTTTTTCCTGTTCAGGAAGAACAATTTCTTTTAAAAATTTATAATGATTATCTTCTCTATAAAAAAAGGTATGATTAGTAGTTAATTTATTAATCAGTGTTGTAATCTCTTCTACATTATTTCTTTTAATAACTGTTATATATTCTCCGAAACTTTTCATACCTTTTTTTTCTAGTAAATTGCACATTCTGCCTTCAATAAGCTGTCTTTTCTTTTCTAGATTTATCCCATAATTTTTTTTCATAAAAGTCACAAGCTCAATGAATTCACTATCAGTTATTGTAATCATATTCCCTCCTGCTGCTATTTAATTACTCTATTTCAAAAATTTGCATGCAATTTATTATCAATTTTACTTTCCCATTTTGATTTGAAATTCCACTAACAAATCTATTATGTGCAGAACTATTGTTTTTGGGTGGTGCCATTATTTCAGATATTTTTATATCTTCAACTTCTGAAACAGAATCTACAAGTATACCAACAACAACATTTTCATACTCCATGACAATTATACATGTAGTATCTGTGTATTCTATCATTTCACTACCAAATCTTAATCTCATATCGATAATAGGTACTATCTTACCTCTTAAATTGATTATACCTTTTATATAATTTGGAAGTTGTGGCAAGAAAGTTATTGGCAAAACCTTTATTATATCTGTTACATATTTTATATCAACTGCATATTCAGCATCGCTTGAAAAAAACGATAAAAATTTATTAGTTTCTACATCATCTATAACTTTATTTACAGTATTTTCTTGCATATTAATCCTCCATTACATTTTCATAAATATTTACAACATCAAGAATTAAACTTATGCTTCCATCACCTAGAATTGAGCATCCAGCAATTCCTTTGCCTTTTATATCGAATCTATTTAATAACGTTGGTATAGGTTTAACAACTACTTTTTGTTCACCTAGAAGATGATCCGCAAATATTCCATAGCCTTTATCCTCAACTTCTACAAGTACCAATATACCACTTTCCAAATCTTTAACATTTGTATCAATGTTATAAAGTTCATGCAATCTAACTATAGAATAACATTTATTTCTCAGCATAATACTTTCACTATCGTCAGTGTTTTTAATGATTTCATTTTTATTTATATTTAATGATTGTTGGATATTTTTAATAGGTATAATAAACTTAGAGTCTCCTACTCCAATTTGCATACCATCAACTATTGCTAATGTCAATGGAATTTTAAATGTAATTGTAGTTCCTTTATCAACCTTACTATCTAATATTACGCTTCCATTAACGTTTTCAATATTTTTCTTAACTACATCCATTCCAACACCACGTCCTGAAAATTCAGTAACTGATTCATTAGTTGAAAACCCAGGTAACATAATTAAATTTAAAATATCTTTTTGAGAATATTCGCTTTCTGGTTTTGTTAATAAATTTTTGCTCTTGGCCTTTGTTAAAATATAGTCTGGATTTAATCCTTTTCCATTATCTTGAACAGTAATTAATATTTCTCCACCTGTATTTAATGCTGTTAAAATTATTGTTCCTTTAGGATTTTTACCCTTTGCTATTCTTTCTTCCGCTGATTCTATTCCATGATCCATAGAATTTCTAACAACGTGCATTAGTGGATCGGCTATACCATCAACAATATTTTTATCAACCTCTATATCATCACCAACTAGAACAAGTTCTACATCTTTACCAAGACTTTTGTTCATGTCTCTAACAATTCTCTTCATTTTTTGGAAAACACCAGAAACAGGTACCATTCTAAGTGACATAACAATATTTTGTAAATCATCAGTCAATTTTTCTAATTGTCTAGTTGCTTTTGTGAAACTATCTAAATTAAGGTTTTTAATTTCTGGATTAGACATAACCATTGATTCTGTTATTACTATCTCTCCAACTAAATTTGATAACTGGTCTAATTTAGATAAATTAACACTTATCAAGCTTTGCTTATTGTGCTTTATACTTGTTGTTGATTTAACAGCTTTATTTTCTTTTGTTGGAACATTAGTTTTATTTGCACAACTGTTATCCTTAACTTCATTGCTAACTTCAGTGTTTTGTTGCACCTCTTGCTCAATTACTATGTAGTTTTTTACATTTAAAGCATCTTTAACAACATTTATACCTAAATTCAACTCAGCTTCATTTTCAAAAAATATTCTGAAACCATTTTGTAAAATATCTTTTATTGTTTCCTTATTAGTCTCAACATCTGTCGGTTCAAATGTAAAGTTAGTTGTTATATCTTTCAGTTGATTTGTAATCATAAATGCTCTTAAATTTTCCATGCCACAATCATCATCAAAATCAACTCTTATACAAAATTTTTTATCATTATTATTTAATTTTTCATTATTTGTTGAGCATTGAGATGGATTTTTTTTATCATTATCTTGTTTACCTGAAATTACATCTAGTAAATTAGCTATTTCATTTTCATAGCCTACAATATTTTCTGTCAATGGTTGTTCATCTTGTATTTTACTTATTTCACCTTTAATAAAGTCTGTACATTTAAATACCAAGTTAATTAAATCCTCATTGTGATTACTAGATAATGCACCATTTTCTCTAATATAGTAAAATAAATCTTCTATTTTATGTGATATTGTCATTATGCTGTTGTATTGCATCATAGCTGCTGAACCTTTAATTGTATGCATTATTCTAAATATCTCATTTATATAATCTGTACTAAATTCTTGTTGCTCTTCTACTCTTAAAAGTATCTCATCTAATTGTTCCAATAAAGTATTAGCTTCATATAGGAACATCTCTACAACTGAATCAAAATTATTTTCCATTTTTTTACTCCTCTCGTGCTGATTCTTCTAAATATACTTATATATCGTTCTTTTTAACAAAATGTTTAGCTTTTTTAATGTTAATAAAATAATTAATATAATTAATATGTTTTTTGTAAAATAGTATTAATTTTAGCAAATTTATAGTGCAATTATTTGATTTTTTAGATATAATAGTAGATATATATTCTTAGGAGGATAGCCCTATATGTTAGAAAATATAAAAATTACTGCTAATAACATAAATAACACAAATAATAATACAAGCAGGCCTAAAGTACCTGATCAAACAGAAAACTTAATACCTTTTGACATATTAGATCCTACTCGTGTAAATAAGCCTTTAAAACAGGAAGGTTCCGAACTAAACAATCAAGCAAATGTTGCAAAAAACCCATATTCAGTAATTGAAAAGTTTTTGCAATCTTTAGATTCAGCACCTACACTAAGTGAGAATATGCGTAAAATTCTATTTAGCAAACAATTTATAAATTCTAATATTAAAACTGATCCATTACTTAAATCATTCTTTGAAGAATTTGTTAAAGACATTAATATGGATAAAGAAAAAATGTTAGAATTTGTCAAATTTCAATATAATAATAATACAAAATTTTCTGGCAAATTTTTTGATTTTATAAGAGACGCTATAAAGTTAAACCCTAATAGCGATTTCAAAAATGTTGTTTCTAGCTTTATGAAAAGCTATGATTGCTATTTGTCTGTTGATGAAACCACAACTGCAATTGCTAACATTTTAAAAAATATTAATCAAAATATGCCAGACATTTTAAAAGAAACTTTTTCAAATTTTATAGACAAACTAATACTTGACAGCCCTACTAATAGTGCTGATATAAATCTTAATCTATTAAAAAATGAAATCATTCCGTACCTAAGTAAATATATTTCTAAAACAAATGACTTTGGCATAGTAAGAGACTATGTATCTGTATTAATACACAATATTGCTAGACTTGAAACAGGTTTAAAAGATAATTTTTCATATAGTGTTGAAAATATGTTCAACTATTTAAAATTCAGCTTTAATTTAAGTGATAAAGAAATTTCAGAATTAAAATATTCGTTAATTAACAGTTTTAGAGAACATTCAGCTGTAAAAAACAATGCATTAGATTATATGTTTAAAATGATTGAAGCTGGCACAAAGGATAAAAATAACTATGTAAATAAAACCACATTTGATGATATAACAGAAAGCTTATTGATAAGCAATAGCGTGCAAATTCCGTTAGTTCATATTTTTTTACCTGTGAATTTCAATGGTGTTTTTATGTTTTCAGAATTATGGATTAACAAAGAAATAAATAATAATACTGAAAAAGATAAAGAAAATAAAAAAAGTAACGATATTAAGAATGAGGTGTTTAAAATTTTCTTAACATTTGATTTACAAAATGTAGGATATTTTGAAACTACAATTGTATCTCAAGGAAATAAATTATCACTAGAAATATTTGTCCCTAATGCCCTTAAATGTAATGAAATCAATATAAAAAAAGATGTACAAAATATTATCAAAAAAAATGGTATTGAAGTAACAAACATATATATAAATGAAAGTACAAAGCAAAGAAAATTCAATGAAGTATTCGGAACTAAATTTATAAAGGAACGTGGTATAAATGTCATCGCATAAAAATGTTAATAGAGCAGTAGCATTAAAATATAATCAAGAAAAAAATACAGCACCAGTCATTGTAGCATCTGGAAATGGTTATGTTGCATCTAAGGTTGTAGAAATAGCCGAGGAAAATGGTGTTCCAGTTTATAAGGATGATTCATTAGCTGTAATGCTATCACAACTAGAATTAGGAAGCGAAATTCCTGAAAATTTGTTTAAATCAATTGTTGACATTTATGTTTATTTTTTAAATTATAATAAAAATGATACCAAAGGAGAGATAATAAATGAATGATAATATAATATTCTCTCTTGATATTGGAACTAGATCAATAGTTGGAGTAGTTGCTGAAAAATATGAAGAGACCATGAAAGTAATTGCATATAAAAGTGTTTTTCATGAACAAAGGACTATGGTTGATGGTCAAATAGAGGATATAAAAAAAGTAAGTAAGGGTATTGAAATTGTAAAAAGCAGTTTAGAACAAGAGCTTGGAATGAAATTCACTAAAGTTTACATAGCAGCTGCAGGAAGATCTTTAAAAACCGAAAAAGTTATTTATGAAAAAATACTAGATTCTAAAAAACCATTGGATGAGAATATTAAAAAAATACTAGAAATGGATGCACTCCAAAAAGCTCATGATAAATTCTATGATAACTATGATAACAAAGGTTCTTTTTATTGCGTAGGATATAGTGTTTTAGGTTATAAAATTGATAACAACAGTATAGCAAATATAGAGGGTCATAGAGCTGAAAAAGTTTCAGTAGAAATTATAGCAGCATTTTTACCACACATAGTAGTTGAGGGACTATACTCTTGTATGGACTATAACAATCTTGACGTACAAAGCTTGACACTAGAACCTATTGCAGCAATGAATCTTGTCATACCTGCTGATTTAAGATTATTAAATATTGCTTTAGTTGATATAGGTGCAGGTACTTCAGATATAGCAGTATCCAAAGATGGTACAATAATTGGTTATGACATGGCTACAATTGCTGGAGATGAGATTACAGAAAGCATAATGAAAAGTCATCTTGTAGACTTTAAAACTGCTGAAAAAATAAAAATGTCTTTAGACGATGATATGGAGAAAATTGAATTTACTGATATACTAGGCATGCATTATTCATTGACAAAGGAAAATATAATTGACTCTATTTCTAATACATCTCTTCAATTGTGCCAAGAAATTGCAACTAAAATACTTAGCTTAAACAATGAGCCTCCAGTTGCTGTATTTTTGATTGGTGGTGGTAGTAAAACTTCCAATTTGAGAAAGTATTTGTCAGAATTTTTGAATTTGCCTGAGTATAGAATAGCTATAGGTTCAGAAAGCACTGTGAAAAATGTTGATATTTCCATTATAGATAATTTTGGTCCTGAGCTTATCACACCTGTTGGTATTTCCTATTCAAGTATAATTAACAATAACTACGATTTCTTTAGCGTAATAGTTAATGGAATAAAAATAAGATTATATAATATTAGACAAATGAAAGTTATGGATGCACTTTTAATGGCTGGATTTGATTCACGTAAATTAATGGGGTTTTCAGGCAAAACTCTTAGCTTTATATTAAACAATAAGGAGTATTTTTATAAAGGTGAGTATTCTACTCCAGCTCAAATTTTTGTAAATTCTAATGTGTCTAATATTGAGACAAAAATTTGCCCCGGTGATATTATAGAAGTTATTGCTGCAGTAGATGGTGTAACACCTGTAGTAAAAATTTCTGATATTGTAGATAATTCAGAAAGTGGTAAAATTATTTTTAATAATACTGAAGTAACAATAGGTACAAAATATCTAGTCAATAATATCGAAGTTGAAAGTGATTATATAATTGGAAATTCAGATATTATTGAAATAATTAACATAAAAACACTAAACGATTTAGTTGACTTATTAGAAATCAATCCAGAGTTTTATGTTTTCAAAGTTTCTAATAAAGTAATTGATTTAAGTACTATTTTAATTGATAATTCTACGATAGAAGTCATTTCAAAATCCAATTACAATGATGAAGAAGTTTCCAAACGAAATCAAACTTATAGCCAAAATATAAGTGATATACATGAATACAGTATCGTAAAAGACTATATAACTGTTAGTATTAATGGCGAAACTAAGAAGTTAAATTTTAAAGAGGATAAATTGCCATACATTTTTGCTGATATGTTAATTTACACAAATATTGACCCTACTAAACCACAGGGTAAAATAATAATATTACATAATGGTAACGAAGCCTCTTATACTAGTATAATAAATGACGGTGATGATATAGTAATTAAATGGCAAAATAGCAATAATATTTAGAATATATAAGGGAGATTTTTATGATAGACAATTCACTTTTAGTAAAAATATTTGATAGAAATAAGCAGTATCTTGGCAAAGGTAAACTAGATAAAATAGTTGGCAGTAGAATTGTAATTAAGGGAAATAACTTGCCTATAATACATTCTAAAGAAACTATATTTTTAAATGTTTTTAACGAATTGAGGGGTGTTTTAATATACGAATGTATTGTAAACATAGGAGCTAATATGCAATTAACAGCTACTATACTTAAGCAGCATGGCACAATTGAAAGAAGAAGAACATTAAAAATCAGAACAGCTTATACAACTTCTATTCGACTTGTAATACGTGACAATAAAGCATTAAGTATAAAAGATCCAATAGTTATTAAAATGCTTAATTTAAGTATTGGAGGCATGCTATTTACATCTAAAGAAACATTTTGCATAAATGATATAATTACATTTACTTTTGATCACTATCAAAATTGCTCAATTGATTTAGAAGCAAAAATTATTAGAGTTGATAAAACAATTGATGAGTATAATAATGATAATTATGGTTGTATTTTTATAGGTGTTACTCCATATGATGAAAATGTTATCTGTAAATACCTATACGAAAGACAATTACAAATTTACAAGAAAAAATAACAAACTATTTACATTAAGGAGGAACATAATTGAATAAAAAAATATTATCAATAATTCTTCTTTTTACTATGCTTTTTAGCTTTATATTATCAAGCACAGTAATAGCAGATACTACTATTCCAGCACTTAGGTCAATCTCTCTTAATAGCGGTAAAAGCTTATATTTAGAAGTAGGAGATATAAAAACTTTATCAGTATCAACTAGACCTAAAAATGCAGCAAAAACTGAAATTAAATTTACAACTGGTGATGAAAAAATTGTTACTATAAATAAAACAGGTACAGTTAAAGCAATAAAAACTGGTAAAACCACTTTAACTGCTGAAATGAATGGAAAAAAGTCTACTATTTATGTAACGGTTTATATAAATAATAATTTACAGGCAAGTTTTGTAGAAACAGATATTGTAAAAGATAAAATAAAAAATATTACAATTAATGTATCTTCTAAAGATGGGAATACAGATAATTTTTATATATATTTACCTACTGGCTATAGAATTTCAGGAACGACTGCTACTTTTGCGGCAGATAGAAATGGCTCATATCCTTTTACGGTATATGATAATACCGGTACTAAAAAAACATTTTATTATGAGATTACCAATATAAAAGACAAATATTATGAAAAACCACATACAGATTATGATGATAACATATTTGACATAAATATTCTATATAATAATATGAATTTGAAGTATGATTATGAAAAAAAGCAACTATTATTTAATGCTGATTTAGATAAAATACGTACTGTTAAATTACCTAACAACACTGTAACTGAAAGTAATGAAATTAATTATTATATTTCTGCAATAAACAATGGATTATTTTATGAATATAGCTTTGAAGTAGATAATCAACCAATGAATTGTAAAATTATAAGACAAGGTGAATTTTACCTAATGATGATATGGAAACATTATAAAAACGATGATAGAAATATTTTAGTTGATTACAAAGCTTATAACTTTACTATTAATAGCGATGTTATGACCTATCCAACAAGTGATTTCATAACTGATAACGGTAATTATATAATAGAAGCATATACTAAATTAGGACAAAAAGAAATATTTTCATTATCAATTGATAATATTGATTATATGAAACCGTCTGCAAGTATTGCTATAACTTATGATGATTTGTTTGAGTTAAATATTGTTGATAACGCTATGCTTGATTATATTATTACTTTCGATGGCAAATATATAGATATCCCAAACAATTACGTACCTAATACAATTTATACATATAAACACGATATACCATTTAAATATAATGGAGAATACTTATTTATTATTGTTGATGCCAGTGGCAATAGAACAATTGCTAAATCAACTATTACTAGCAAGCATAATGTTTTGTTTACTAAAAAGCTTGGTCCAGATGTTCACAATTCATTAGAAACCATTTCATTATTTAAAGAAACTGGTATCTTATATGATAAGGTAGAAGCAAATAGCGCCTATTATAATAATATTTTTCCATCGTATATGAAGGGTATATCTAACACAAGCTTTAAACCCGATTCTACGATAACACGTGCACAAATGGTTACAATATTATGTCGAGTAACAGATTTACCATATGATATAAACCTACTTGATAAGTCTAGATTAACAGACGTAACCAACCATTGGGCAGTAAATTATATTTGTATGGGAAATGCTAAAAAATATATTAGAGGCTACAGAGATAAAACATATAAACCAGATAATTCCTTGAAAAGAGGTGACTTTTGCAAAATGATTTGCAATATATCATCACTTAAATCAAAGATTTCTGCGATACCTTCTGTTAATAATTATGCTTATAATGATATAAATGGACATTATGCAAAACCTGAAATATTGAAACTAGTTAATAGAGATTTGGTTTTAGGAAATGGTGAAAATTTTAATCCAGATAAACCTATTACAAGAGCAGAGGTTATTTACGCAATCAATAAACTTTATAATCTAAAGCCCTCTGATGATGAAATGAACTATATAGAATCTTTATATAATAAATATTATAATTTCAATGATATCAATAACCACAAGTATTATGAAGATATTTTAATCTCACTTATAGGAATGTACAGAGAAAAATAAAAAGATGATTTTAATCATCTTTATTTTTTTTGTTTATATCCATAATTACTTTTATAATCTCTAATATTATATCAACACTTTTTTTGTTTTTTTCTTTTTCTACTTCTTGATTTACTTTTTCTTCAGTTCCTTCAAAATAATACTCCGGACACTTTTTAAGTACCATATTTACAATATCTTGCTTTTTTATTAAGCTATCGCTAATTTGAAATCTACCCAAAATGTTGTCTATTTTTTCTTGAATCATCAATTCATATATGTTCACTTGTAAAATAGCTTCTTCAACCTCTTGTTTAGATACATTTTCGTCAATATTATCAACAGCATCAAGATTATTGTTTTCTTCAATAATACTTTCATCTTCTATGTCTAAAATTGTCTGATTTTCAAAATTCTCTTCTTCAATTATATTTTTTTTAAGTTCTTCTGTTGTTTCCTCTAATTCTTTATTTTTATTATATATTGTAATTTCCTTCATTTCCTTATTAGGTTCTTCTCTTGATTTCAAACCTATAGAAACATAGCTTATGTCATCTTTTTTGCCAATATAATACCTTATACTACCTTCATCTTCAGCCTGTTCAATACTATTTGAATTATTAACTTCTTCACTTACAATATCATTTTCATTATGACCATTAATTTCTTGAAGTTCACTAAGAATTTTATTGCTAATACTAGATATATTAGATTTGATTTTATTACTTCCATCTGCATGTTTTTTAGATTGTAATTTATTATTATCTTTATCTTCTATCAAATTTTTTTCATTTGCATCATTAAACATTGAAGGCATTATTTTTTTGTACATAGCCTCTTTGCTAAATTCTTTTTTTCTTTTAGCCATTATTATATTCCTCTAGTAATTAGTTCTTTTACAAAATTCATGTAATCTTTTACTGCATTGTTTCGAGAAGCATATTTATACATATCTTCTTGTTGTGTATGTACTTCTTGAATACTAACACTTGCCCTAATATATGTATCAAATATTGTAGTACCTAACTGTTGAGCAATCATTTCAGCTGTCTCCCTAATTTCTGAGCTTAAAATTAATCTTGGGTTATATCTTGTAAGAAGTATTCCTTCAATTTTTATAGCTGGATTACAGTATTTTTTTACTCTAGTTATCGTCTCATATAATTGTGTTATACCTTGCAAACTAAAAATATCCGCTAACATAGGTATAATAATACAATCTGCGACTGCGAAAGCATTAATTGTCAAAATATTTAAAGAAGGTGGTGTATCTATTACGATATAGTCATATTCATTTTGAACACTTGACAATGCTTCTTTTAATAAGAATTCTCTTCCCGTATGTGTAAATTCTAAATCAACACCACTTAGTATAATATTAGACGGTATAATATCTATAATTTCAGTTTTTTGTATAGCATCATGTACACTAACATCGCCCTTCAAAACATCATATATGGTAGCACTCTCATCAACTTCAGCTTTAACACTAAAACTTAAATTGCCCTGTGGATCTAAATCAATTAATAATACTTTATATCCCTTTTTCTTAAATCCAAGTCCAATAGCATTAGAAGTCGTAGTTTTAGCAACCCCGCCTTTCTGATTAGTAACACAAATTGTTTTAGCCATTTTTTCTCCTTTCCAGCTATATTAAGCAATTTAAATAACTTTTATACCTTTTGCAAATGATTTAACAGTTAAATCTCCATTAGTACAATCAAAAAATATTGTTCTACCATAGTTAAGCCCTGTATCCTCTGCTACTAAACGTATTTTCAAATCTTGCAAGGTTTTTTTTACAGCAATTACGTTTCTTTCACCTATATTTCCTATACTACTTTTTCCGTCATCTTTTACTTCAAACATCTTGGCCCCACCAGCAATTTTAGCGGTCATTCTAATTTTGACACAACCTTTTTGTTCTAATAAGTGAACCATTTCTGTGATTCCAGTATCTGCAAATTTATATATTTGATTTATATCATCTAGATTGTTGTTTTTTGGTAACATTATATGAACCATTCCACCAATTTGTTTAATCTTATCTAATATACATATTCCTACACATGAACCTAAAGCATATGTTGCTATTGTATCGGGAGCTGACACAATTTGCATATCAGATATCCCTACGTTTACTGTATTTTTCATATTTCAATTCCTAATCCTTGTAACAATTTATTTAAAGAGTCTACATCAGGAATCATTATTATATGACTGTCAACAGTATCTTCATCTGCGTAAAATTTTTCTTGAATGAATACCACTTTATCAGAAACATTTGCAAATTCTATTGCTGGGACACTTAAAATAGCACCTGCCATATCAATTGTTAATGCTGGAACTGATATGTCAATTGTTAAACCAGTTAATCCTGCTATTGAATTTATATAAGAAGCTATCATTATATTACCTATTTCAGATAAAGCTGATATCTCCATTTCTCCAATTTCCTCAAATTTATCTATGTTAGTACCAAGCAATGAATTAACTACCATACATACAAAATCACGTTTTAATAAAAACATAACCATACCATTAAGGTCAATGGACATTCTTATCAAAATTCCTAAAACTATATTTTCAGGTCCCCCCATCAAATCTACTGCTTCGTTAAATTTAAGTAATTTAACCTCAGGTACTTCCATATCTACCTTTTTCATTAACATTTGCGATAGCGACGTAGCAGCATTACCAGCTCCTATATTACCAATTTCTTTAAGAATGTCAATGTGCATTTCATTTAGCTGTTCAAAATTTTTTATAATCATAATTAACCCTCCGCGCTTAATTCTGATGGTAATAATGGGGTTATTTGTATATCACTTCCGTCATTGTATAACTTAGAATAAGATAAATCTTCCCTTACAACATATTTCAACCATCCAATACTAATACGAGTATTTGCATAAATAATACCACTACACAAAATTTTGTGATCTGAAATCTTTTTATTTTCTTCTTTTTGCTCCAATAATTTTGCTTTTAATAAACCAATATCTTTATTTTGCTCCACTTTTTTTAGAATCGCATATTTATATATTTTTTCATTCTCTGGACTTTTTTTTATATATGGTAAAAGCATTTTTATTTTTTCTTCTAATTGTTTTAGTGAATCCTCTTGTTTTTTTATTTCTTTTTCTATTTTAATACTAGATTGTTTATTTTTCGACTTCAAATTTTCAGCATTAAAATATTTATTTAAATCAATAACAATTTTTGTTTGAATATTGTTCTTAGTCCCTATTGTTTTAGCTTGTATAATCTCTCCAGCTATACACT
The DNA here is from genome assembly GCF_017352195.1 of Sedimentibacter sp. zth1. Lineage (NCBI taxonomy): Bacteria > Bacillati > Bacillota > Tissierellia > Sedimentibacter > Sedimentibacter sp. zth1. The sequence goes on from NZ_CP071445.1 coordinate 1,480,951, forward strand.
CTCCACCAATAATAGTCGCCCTAGCACCCTTAAGTATAATACTTTGACGCGCATTTACATTGCAATTAATTATTGCACATGAATAAATATTTTTATCAGCACATACAATACTATTTTCCAAATATTTACTTGTTATATTACCCCCTGCTGATATTTTTCCAACATCCCTGCCATTCATACCATTGCTAATAGTTATATCACCACCTGCTTCCAATGTAGCACCTTCGACCATACCTTTAACAGTGATATTATTTTTAGCTTTTACGGTGAAACCAGCTTTTACATCTTCTTTAATTAGTACACTACCTAAAAAATCTATATTTCCTGTTCTGTGATCTACACATTTTACTGTGTAAACATTATCTACATCTACTGAATTGGCCTTTTTATAAATGCAACCACTAACATTTGCGTATAATTTCAAACCATCTTCAGATACGTAAGTGTTTTTACCAGTTGGTAACCCTACATCTCTTGCTTTATTATGTGGTACCTCTTTACCAAATATATCAAAACCATTTTTACCAAGCTCAATAGGAATTTTAGTACACAATAATCCATCTTTTTCTACAGACTTTATAGCGTTAATATTTTTAAAATCAATACTCCCATCTTTTTTTTCTGTAAATTGTATATTATTATCAATATCAAAATTATATTTTAGATATGCATTTTTTTCATTTATAGGTATTAGTCCTTCTGCTACAATAAGTTCTTTAAAATATTCTTTTTTTTCACAAAATTCTTTTATATCATTTTCATTAATGCCATAAACTATATCTAACTCTTTAAGCTTTTGCAAAATTTCTTCATGATTTATTTCAACACTTTTATCAAGTAGTCGAACTCGCAAATAAGCCTTCAACTTATTTACGGAAACAACAATATCTAAAATATATTTTTGCTCGTCACCTTTTTTTTGAACATTATCAACAGTTTTATTTTCTTTTGTACTTTCTTCTTTTATGTCAATATTGCTTTCATTTAACGTGTACTTGCTACCATTCATAGATCTTACTCCTTAAATAAATTAGATTATTCATTATCCCCGTAGTGAATTTATTGTTTGCTCAATCTCATCTGCTACCTGTATAATTTTAGAGTTAAATTGAAATGCTCTTTGTGTTTGAATCATCTTAACCATTTCTTCTGACAAACTTACACCCGATCCTTCTATATATCCTCTTTTAATATTAGCCCTTTCAGCCATTTCATAGTATGCATCTTCATTTGATAACTTGAACAAACTCTCTCCAACTCTCTCCAAATCACCATTGTTTTCAAATAAATAAACACCAATATTCATATCCGATGTTTCATCATCTATAATTATAGGATCTTCGTTATTGTCCAAGACAAATCCAGAGTCTAGCATCAAATACTTTTCATCATCTATACATCCTATAGTAAAGTTACCTGTTCTTGTGTAATAGATTTCATCATTCTTCATTATTCCAAAAAATCCATCGCCTTCAATTGCAAAATCATTTTGATTTTCTGTTTGCATTATTGGACCTTGTGTAAATAATGTATTTGTTTTTCCTATTTTTGAACCGCTACCAACCATCAAATTAGGTTGTCCAGGAACTTGGTTTAAATTTGAATACAACAATTCTGAAAATTCTGCTTTTACTGTTTTATAGCCATTAGTTTGTAAATTAGCCATATTGTTAGAAATTACATCTAAATATGTTTGGTTACTTTTCGAGCCACTTGCAGCTGTATAAAAAGCTCTTATCATAATTTTAACTCCCTTTTATTAATTTAAACTACCAATTCTAGTAGCAGCTAATTCCATAATTTGATCATACATTTTTATTGCTTGAGAAGCATTTTGTAAAGCTCTTTGTGAAGACATTACCTCTACCATTTCATCTGCCATATTGACATTTGATCTCTCAATCATACCTTTTTTTACAACAGGATATTCCATTAATTGAGCTTGAACAGTTGCTCCATACATTCCCTCTGATATTTTATCAATTACGTCATACGTTTCAAAATCGTATATTGCAATTTTATCAATTAATTCTCCTTCAACATATATACCGCCATCCTCAGTACAATTATATTTATCTGTACCTATGAAAATATCCCCATATTCTCCTTGAACACGTCCTTTATCTCCAAGTACCAAATACCCTTCATTGTCTAAGTCAAAGCTACCATTGCGTGTATATTGAACATTTCCATTATTATTGATACCAAAAAATCCTGAACCTAATATTGCAAAATCGAAAGCTCCATCCGTTTGATCCAATGCACCTTGTGAATGAATTGTATTATTATCTTCAGCGATTCTAATTAATGATACCTGTCCCAATTGTTCTGTTGTTTGTTTTATTCCATTTTGATTAACCTTACTAAGCAATAAAGAACCAAAATTAGTTGTAACTGCCTGTTCTTTCTTATAGCCAGCTGTATTTATATTTGCCAAGTTATTACTTGTTATGTCTATTTTTCTTTGTTGTGTAATCATTCCTGAAGTTAATGTGTACAAACCTCTTGACATATTCTCACCTCATATATTCTAATATTCTAAATATTTTTTTATGTAAATATTTAACTTTTGTAATGCTCGTGAATGTATTTGCGAAGCTCTTGAATTACTTATATTTAATAAATTAGCAATATCTTTGAGTTTAATTTCTTCTTTATAATACAAAGATATTAATAATTTTTCTTTTTCATTAAGCTTATCTATAGCATTTGCTAACACAGATTGCAGTTCTTTTTTTATAAAATTATCTTCTGGTGATGAATCATTTACACCACTTGTTTTCAAAGTAGACAATTGATTAATCATATCCTCAAAGGATAATAAATTTACATTATATGTTTCAGCAATTATTTTATTATAGCTTATAACATCAATATCTAAATATGATGCAATTTCTTTTTCAGTTGGATTTCTTCCTAGTTTGTTACTTAATTCTTTCTCTGCGGATTCAATAAGTTTTTTATTTCTATTAACTCTTCTAGGTGTCCATGCTTGTCTCCTACAATAATCAATTATAGCACCTTTCACTCTAATTGAAGCGTAAGTTTCAAATTTTGTATTTTTTGACAAATCAAACTTGTTAATAGCATCTATTAGAGCTAAAATACCTTCGTTAATTACATCGTCCATATCTCCATATTGTTGATACATTCCTCTAATACGAATAGCAATAATCTTTACAATATAGCTATATTTTTCAATGATTTCATTTCTAGTAGCAATATCTTTTGTTATTGAGTACTTTTTCCATAGTACATCATCATTTTTAATAATTTGTGCTTCTATCATGTTCATCACTCTCTACTATTTAATTTCAACGTTACCTATTGCTTGTATTTGAACTGAATTGTCAATTTCATTAAATGATAATACTGTAGCATTAGGGTAAAACTGATCTATAAGCTTTTTAAAATATATTCTAACAAATGGTGAAGTTAAAATTATTGGTGTACTTATAACTTCCTTCAAGTTTTGAATTTGCTCTAATAAAGATTTAACAATTTTTTGTATTGTATCTGGGTCTATTGTTAAATACGAGCCATGATCATTTTTATTTACAGAAGTAATCATTAATTTTTCTATATCTGTACTTAATGTTATTACTTTAATTTGACCACCATCGGCCCATTTTCTAGTAATAGTTCTCTTAAGTGCCTGTCTCACATACTCGGTCAACATTTCTGTATCTTTTACTGAAACACCATAATCACCAATTGTCTCTAAAATTGTTTCCATATCTCTTATTGGAATACTCTCTTTTAACAGGTTGCCAAGAATTTTTTGTAGATTTCCATAACTCATTAATGATGGTATTACCTCATCAACAATTGTCTCATTAGTCTTTTTAACATTTGTCAATAATTGATTAATATCTTGTCTAGACAATAATTCATTAGCATGCTTCTTAACAATTTCTGATAAATGAGTAACTAATACTGATAATGGATCAATAACTGTATATCCATATATTTCGGCTAAATCTTTCTTATCCTTAGTTATCCATTTGCTTGGGATTCCATATGCAGGCTCTATTGTATCAATACCATCTACAGAACCCGTAACATTTTTAGGTTCTAATGCTAGAAAATAATCTACTAGTATTTCACCTCTAGCTATTTCTTCTCCCTTAATTTTAATCAAATATTCATTAGGATTTAAATATCCATTGTCCTTTAGTACAACTGAAGGAACAACCATACCCATCTCCATAGCAAATTGTCTTCTAAACATTACAATTCTATCTATAAAACTACCACCAGAATTTTCATCAACAAGTGGTATTAAGCTATATCCAACTTCCATCTCAATTGGGTCAACTTGAATAAGCTCATATATATTATCTATATTTCTATAGTAAGTTTCGTCATTAACAATTTCTTCTTTTTCATTTTCATTCTGTAAGGCGGATTCTTCGATCTCTTTATTAGTGTTTTGTGTTCTTAATAATCTAACTCCTAATAATATTAAAATTGTAGCTAAAAATAAAATTTGAGGTTTTGGAAATCCTGGTATAAAACACATTAATACTAACACTATTCCAGAAATAATTAAAACCATAGGTTGAGATAAAAACTGCCTTGAAATTTCTACACTTAAGCTTGATTCTGATGCTGCCCTTGTAACTACCATACCTGTAGCAGTTGATATCAAAAGTGCTGGTAACTGTGATACAAGTCCATCACCAACCGTAGCAATAGTATATGTTGACAAAACATCAGTAAATGAACCAGTTCCTTGTACCATCCCAATTACAACACCGGCAATAAAGTTAATTAATGTTATAACTATAGAAGCAATAGCATCACCTTTTACAAATTTGGTAGCACCATCCATAGCCCCATAAAAATCTGCTTCTTTTTGAATCTTATGTCTTCTTATTCTTGCTTCTTGCTCTGTTATTATACCAGAATTCAAATCAGCATCTATTGCCATCTGCTTACCTGGCATAGCATCTAATGTAAATCTAGCAGAAACCTCTGCAACTCTCTCTGTACCTTTTGTGATAACAAGGAATTGTATAATAACTATAATTAAGAATATAATAAATCCTATAACTGCTTTCCCTTGTAAAACAAAATCACCAAAAGTAGCTATAACAGCTCCCGCCTGTCCACCATTACTCAATATTAATCTTGTAGATGAAATATTTAGAGCTAGCCTAAATATAGTCGTAATCAACAATATTGAAGGAAATATTGAAAACTGTAAAGATTCAGTTATATACATTGTAGTTAATAATATTATAATTGACAAAGTTATATTAATAATAAACATCATATCCAACATAAAAGCTGGCAATGGAATTATTATCATCAAAATTACTAACATTATAAATAAGGTGATTGTATTGTTCATTAATTTCATGTTCTATTTCCTTTTTTCCTTCAGTTTGTATACCCAAGCTAAAATTTCTGCAATCTGCTCATAATATTCAAATGGCACTTCCTGATTAATTTCAACATTATTGTAAAGTGCCCTTGCTAAAGGTCTATTCTCTATCATATATATTTTATTTTCCATAGCTTTTTCAATAATTCTTTTAGCCACATAATCTTGTCCTTTAGCTATGACAATTGGTGCTCTATTTGCTTTTTCATCATACTTAATTGCAATAGCAAAATGAGTGGGGTTTCTAATTATTACGTCTGCCTGTGGTACCTGTTGCATCATTCTAGACATTGACATCTTTCTTTGAGTATCCTTAATCTTGCCCTTAATTTCAGGATTACCTTCAGTATTTTTATACTCATCTTTAACATCTTGCTTAGACATTTTTATATTTTTTTCATATTCCCACCATTGATATAAATAGTCTATAACAGCTAAAGCTAAAAAATAAATAATAACACTATTTACAGCACTCATTATCATTTTAAATACAAAATGAATAGCATTTTTTATATCGTAATTCATCAACTGTGGAATATATTTTAAATTTCTATATATAACTTTGTATAGTATAAAACCTATAATTGATATTTTCAAAATGTTTTTTACTAATTCTACTAAGGACCTTAAAGATACCATTCTTTTTAAACCCTTAAGCGGATTTAATTTAGACATTTTAAACTTAAGTGAATCCTTAGACACTAAAAACTTCGTTTGCGAACCAGTAATTGCTATACATACAATCATTATTGCAATTACAATTATTCCAACTGAGCTTGCAACAATTTTAGCTATGTCTACAAATACATTTACAATAAATTGACTATTAATATCAATAGTCGTATTTATTAAGCCAAAATATTTAATCATAGCTTCACTAGTAAATTTATATATGTATGGCACCCAAAATTTTAATAAATAAAAGGAAATTGCAATAACACCAACTGTAACAATATCTTTACTTTGAAAGACATTACCTTTCTTCCGTTCGTCTTGCCTCTTTTTGGGGGTTGCTTTCTCCGTTTTTTCTTGACTTGACATATTATTTTCCCTTTACATTAATAAACTCAAACTTTTTTGTATTGCCTCAAACATAAGTGTTATTAATTTTTCTAAAAATGAAGAAAATGTCGGTACTAAGATTAGTAATGACATAAATCCTATAAATATCTTTACAGGAATATTTACTACAAATAAATGTATTTGAGGTATCGCTTTCATCATTATTCCCATACCAACTTCGACAATGAATTCCATAGCCATAATTGGCAAGGTCAATTTAACTGCATAAATTAAAATGTATGAAAATAATTCCACTGCATATAAAATTACCTCTTTACTAATATGAACATTACCAATAGGTATGATTTTACATGACGATATAAATATTTTTATTAAAGTTAAATGACCTCCAACACTAAAAAACAATAACATAAAAAATACATTTAACAAACTGCCTGATATACCCATTGAAATATTAATTTTTGGATCGTATATTTTAGCCATTGACAGTCCCATTTGCAAATCCAATACATCTCCGGCAATTACAATAACTGACATAAACAACTTAATAATATGTCCTATTATAAAACCTACAAAAAGTTCCTTTAAAATGAGAAAAACATACTCTAGTAGAAGATTAACTTCCATAAAATTATCCACCGGCAATATACCATATACAGTAATAGATAACATCAAGATTAAGCCAATTTGAAATACGACTGGTACATTTCCTCTACCAAATACTTGATTAAAAATTATACATCCAGATATACGAGCAAGTATAAAAATAAAATATGTAATATCCTGTGTTATCTCCATAATTGCCTCACTTACGTTAATTTAGTCATAAGACTAAAAATGTATGTTATAAATTCTGTCATTATACTAATTATAAACGATCCCATTATAATCAACAAAAATGCTACTGTTACTAATTTGGGAACAAAAGTTAATGTTTGCTCATGTATTTGTGTTGCTGCCTGAAATATTGCTATTATTAATCCTACAATCATACTTATACCAAGCAATGGTAATGATATTTTCAATATAACCAAAAGTGCTTGTTGCATTATGTCCATAACTAATGACGAATTCATATTTACCTCCCAATTTAAATGTTAAAAGACATCACTAGAGTTTTAAACAATAATGACCAACCGTCTACTAACACAAACAATAATATTTTAAATGGTAAGGATATCATAATTGGTGGTAACATCATCATACCCATAGACATTAGCACCGTAGATACTATTATATCAATGATTAAAAATGGTATAAATAATAAAAATCCAATAATAAATGCTCTTCTAAGCTCACTTGTCATAAAAGCAGGTATTACTACTGTCATTGGAAGTGATGCAAAATCACCATCATTAACAAAATTCTCATCTTTTGACAATGTAATAAACATATCAAGTTCTTTTTTTCCTGTTTGTTTTAGCATGAACTCTTTAATAGGTTTTGCTGCTTTTTCGTAAAACTCTTCCTGTGATATTTCTTCACTTTTATACGGCTCATATGCCGTTGTATTTATTTCTTTTATAACAGGCATCATTATAAACAATGTTAAAAATAAAGCTATCCCTACCAATACTTGATTTGGAGGTGTTTGCTGAATACCTAGAGCATTTCTTAAAAATGACATTACTATTATAATTCTTGTAAAAGATGTCATCATTATAATGATTGAAGGTAATAATGCAAGTACCGTCATTAAAATGATAATTTCAAGAGTATCACTTTTTGTACCATTGACATCTACATTTATTACGCCCGCGTAAACATTTACACTAGTTACAACTATTAACATGAGAGCAATCAAAATTATTTTAAAACTACATTTTCTTTTTTGTTCTTTCACCAAATTTATCAATCTCATCGCTAATAATGCCTTTCTTAAATTTAGATGATTTTCTATTTTTTATTGCTTCATTTAATATTTTACAAAATGAAGCATTGTTTACTTTTGAACTATCTGTATTTTTTACTATATTATCATCTAACTCTTTTAGTATGTTAATATTATTGTCAGTAACACTAACTAAATAATTTTTGTCGCATACATCTATTATAATTAAATACTTATTTTGACCTAATGGGACTTTATCAATAATTTTAATGTTTTTAGATGTAGAATACTTTAAAATTCCCTTTGATAATGACTTCGTACAATAATAAGTTAAAAACAATACTAAAATTATACCTATAATGGCTATCAAAAGTTGAACTATATTTTCTAAGATATTAACACCTCATTATCCCAAAACTGCTGTAACAGTTTTTAGTATTCTATCTGCCTTAAACGGTTTAACAATAAAATCTTTAGCTCCAAGTTTTATTGCTTCAACTACCATTGACTCTTGTCCCATTGCTGAACACATTACTATCTTAGCATTGCTATCATATTCTTTAATTTCCTTTAATGCTTGTAAACCGTCCTTATTAGGCATCGTTATATCCATAATTACTAAGTCAGGTGACTCTGTTTTGTATGTATTTACTGCAATTTCTCCATCACCAGCCTCTAAAAGTTCCTCATACCCATTCTTTTTAAGAGTATCTTTAATCATCATTCTCATAAAAGCCGCGTCATCTACTATCATTATTTTGCCACTCATTTGTTCTTAACCTCCATAAAACAAAACTTTTTCATTGTTATTTTTTACATAGTTATTTTAACTATATCATCTTTTTTTACTATTTCTGTTACTCTTACACCAAAGTTATCATTTACTACTACTACATCACCCTTTGCTATAACTTGTCCATTTACAATAACATCAACTTGTGCACCAGCTTGCTTATTTAATTCTACTATTGAACCTTGTTGGAATTCAAGTATTTCTTTTATTTTTTTCTTTGTTCTGCCAATTTCAACACTTATTTGTAGTGGAACAGACATTATTAGCCCTAGATTAGTAAGCTGTTCGTTTGATAATTCTTCCTCTTCATCCTCAAAACTTTCATATTCCATTGGAGAAACATTAACTGGTGTTTTAGACTTTCTTGTTCTTCTATCTGATTTTCTACGTCTAGGTTCATAATCATAATCCTCATCTTCTTCATCAAAGTCGTCTTCATAATACTCATGTTGCTTTTTACGTCTTGATTTTGGACGATTAACTTCTTCCTCCTCTGTATCTTCATTTTCATATTGTACCGAGTGAGGCATAACTTGTTCTTTCTTATTTATTTCTTTTTGTTTTTTTTCACCATTTTCTGTTTTCACTGTGTCATCTGATTTACTAGGCATGCTTTCTGTAGTTTCTACAGTGGTATCTGTATTATCACCCAAACCAGTACCAGACAAGAATAATGTTACCATCTCTTTAGCCAATGGAACAGATATTACATTGATAAATTCACTATTGATAATATCTCCAACCTTAAGTTTAAATTTAACCGATACTATAATATCATTATCTGCATAATATCTTCCCTTAAAGTCTTCCTTATTGACAATTTCGTAAGTAACAGGAGTCGAAATATCCACTCTTTTGCCTATAAAATCAGCAAGTGCAGTAGCAGATGAGCCCATCATTTGATTCATTACTTCACAAACAGCACTCATAGCAATTTCATCTAACTCAAATTCATCATCTGCTATTTCAGTTCCCATTAATGTTTCTAATATAACCTTGATATCGTCTTTTTTTAAAATCATAACATTGTCGCCTTCGATACCGGATATATACTTTATTTCTACCCCAATTGCTGGTTCTAAATCTTCAAAATCAAATTTTTGAGCACTAACAACGTTAACTTCTGGTACAGTTATATCAACTCGTTGATTAAGTAAAGATGACAATGAGGTTGCTGAAGAACCTAGGCTAATATTCATCACCTCTCCAATGACATCTTTTTCCATTTCACTTAAATACATTTCATTTGAATTTTCCATATTATACCTCTTTTCGTTAATATAAGATTTCCTTGATTTTTATTGCATTTCTCTTTCTCTTGACTCCCCACTTACCTTTAAACCACAATTGATCTTCCACATTCATTGTTATATCTTCATTAACTCCTTTATCCAGTACAATTACATCACCAAGTTGAATGTTTAAAACATCGTTCAAGGATAAATCTGCTTTTCCTAATACTCCTGAGATATTTAAATTTGAAGCTTTTACGTATCCAAGTATTGCTTCCTTATCCATTTCAGCTTGCTGCAAATCAGATTTTTTTCTACCTAATCTTAATAGATGTTCAGATTTTTTAAATATTTCATCAAGTGTCAAAGTTGGAATACATACTGTTATTGAGCCATTTAATTGTTTCACTACTGTATTCATAACTATCAATAAAACAGTATCATTGTATCCAATAGATTGTATAAATCTAGCATTGGTTTCAATCTTATTAAATTCAACTATTATTGGAACTGTTCCTTGCCATGCATCTTGCATTTTTGCTATTATTTGTCTCATCAAATTATCCAATATAGATAATTCTATATCTGTAAAATCTCTATCGTAGTTATAATCATCACCATTGCCACCCATTAGTTTGTCTATTATGGAAAAGGCTAATGGTTTAGAAAAATTCATCAGAACTTGACCACAAGAATTTTTACTATCAGGTAACAAAAAATCTACTACACATAACAATACAGAATCACTTAAGGCATTGTTATATTCATAAAAAATACTTTCTTCTATTTGTTCTACTTCTATCTCACAAAAAAGCCTTAACACTGCTGAGAGGTAAGATGATAAAATACGACCATAGCTTTCGTAAACGCCATTAAGTAATTTGATGTTTTCTCTAGTTACTTTTTTCGGACTACTAAAATCATATACTTTTATCTTTCCATCTTCATTTTCAGTATTAATTTGTTCTATATCGACTTCACCACTGGTTAAGTTATTAAGCAGTGCATCAATTTGATTTTGAGACAATATATCTGCCATATTACTTGCCCTCTTCTATCTATTAAACTTTTATACTAATCATTAATATTTTTATTGTTATTATTTTTATTATCTTCTCTATCACCTAAAACATCATATATATAATCTGTGAAACTCCTAGCGTGACCTCTCTTTGTAATGAGTATTTCAACTCTTCTATTTTGTGCTCTACCCTCTGGAGTTTCATTAGTTGCAATAGGTCTATATAACCCATATCCAACTGATAATAGCTTTGCTTTATCAAACATGTCCTTCGACTCTAAATATACTAAAACTTCAGCTGCTCTATCACTTGATAATTTCCTATCGATTGAACTAGAATCGCTTTCTACCATTGCAGTATGTCCAGCAACTATTATTTCTTCAATAGCATAATCTGCTTCATGTATACCCAAAGCAACTATATCCAAAATCTTTTGACCACTAACCTTTAACTTAGAACTATAACCATCAAAAAAAACATTGTTTCTAAAACGAATAAATACACTATCCTCAGTTCTATCAACCACTATATCATCTTGTAAATTATTTTTATTAACGTAATTTAGAATCATTTGATACAGTATATCTAAACCTTCCAAATCTTTGTCTTCTATAACTGGTGTTTCTTCAACTGAGCCTTGATCTAATAAATCCTCTCCTGGCTCCATATCGTCAGGTTTGGATATAACATTATTACCATTAGAAAATGCTTCAACTAACATCATAAACTTTTCTTTATCTAAGTTAGACATTGAAAAAAGCAGTATAAAAAATGTTAATAATAATGTTACCATATCAGCATAAGTATTAAGCCAAGAACCTTTAGAACCAGAATCCAATTTTTTCTTTCTTGCCAAATTTTTCACCTTCAATCTGTATAATTATAAGTTATATACAAATGTTATTATCTGTTAGTCGCTTCTATGTCGTCTGTATTTATTCTATCTTTTGTAATCAAATAAGATTTTAATTTATCTCTTAAATATTTTGGATTTTCTCCAGCTTGTATTGAAAGTACACCTTCCATAATAAGTTCTTTAACAACCATTTCTTCTGCATGCTTAGATTTCAACTTATTACCAAGCGGTGCAAAGAATATATTTGCAAGACACGATCCATAAAAAGTAGTTATAAGTGCAGTAGCCATTCCTTTAGTAACGCTAGTTGCATCATCTGGATTCATTGTAGAAAGCATATTAATAAGTCCTATTAAAGTACCTATCATACCAAATGCAGGTGCAAAGACTTCAGCTCTTTCATAAAGTTTCCAAACCTCCGAATGACGAGATTCAATACAATTTATTTCATTCTCTATTTGTTCCCTAACTTTAGTAGCTTCTAATGCATCTATAATAAGCATAACACAAAATTTCAAGAAATCATCATCAATTTCTATTTGATTTACTTTTTCTTCAAGCGCCAATAATCCTTTTACCCTTGCTTCTTGTGCTAAATCAACTAAAACATCTATATATCCATTTAAGTTAACTTTATTTTTTCTCATCGCAACTCTAAAGTGCGTTGGAATTTTCAAAAAATCTTTTAATGGGACTGACATAAAAGTTGCAGCAAATGTACCACCTACAGTAATACAAACACTTGATAAATTCCAAAATGAATTTAAGTCGCCATTACCTGTAATACCATATAATACAAGACCGATAGCTGCTATAAGTCCTATAATTATCGTAAAGTCCATTTTTATACCTCGCTTACTTTCATTAAATTACTGTAAATCTTTCTATTATACTCTATTATACGATTTACAACTTCATCCTTTGTTTGAGTTACTAAGTAGTACCTACCAGTTGTTAACATTATTTTAGTTTCCGGTATAGTTTCTATTAGCTCAATTAAATTACTATTTAGCACTATTTCCTCTTTATTAAGCTTTTGCAATACTATCATAGACTCCCCTTTTTCTAATAAATTTATAAAACTAAATATAAATCATTAAACATTATAATTAGCTATTTAATAATTTATGTTTTGTTTTATACAACCTAGAATAGAGGGATTTAACCCTCTATTCTAGAAAGAACTATCTTTTAAGATTAACTAATTCTTGTAGCATTTCATCAACTACAGTAATAATTCTTGAATTTGCTTGATATCCTCTTTGAGTAGTTATCATATCTGTAAATTCTTTAGCTAAATCTACATTTGACATTTCCAAAGCACCTGGTACTAATGAACCAACACCATTTTTTCCTGGAACATTGTAAGTTATATCTCCAGTATTATTTATTGATTTAAAATACGAACTACCTTGCATTGTAAGTCCTTCAGCATTTGAGATTTTAGCTATACCTATAGTTGCTAAATCAAGTACGTTACCTTTATCGTCTATTCCGGTAATATGACCATTGCCACCAATAGATATATTTGTGTACTTGTTAAAATCAGGAATTATAATTTCTTCTAATTGTACTTCATCATTGTTTAATTTTGCGCCGTAATCAGTTGTTGGAGGTGTACCAGGAGTTATGGTAGAAATTGCTCCCTTAACTGAATTACCATTAATATCAACTAATCTAAATGTTGTTCCATTAGATGTAGGCATGAAAGATAATGCTCCTATACGTGTAAACATATTCCCACCATTTGGATCTTCAACTGCTATAAAACCTTCTCCATCTATATATATGTCCATTGGTCTATCAGTTGGAGCATATCCTGATTGTACATGCAATGTATCTATTGAACCTACTTGTGCACCGTAACCAAGTTGAGTAGCATTTACACCTTCGCTTGATGATCTAATAGTTTGGTAATACATATCTCTAAAAGTTACTCTTTGAGATTTATATGCGTATGTATTTACGTTCGCAATGTTGTTACCTACAACATCCATTCTTGTTTGGTGTGCTCTTAATCCAGCAACGCCGGAGTACAATGATCTCATCATAATATTTATTTCTCCTTTTAATTAAGGTAACTGTATATATTTGTATTCGTCAATAAGTCGGAATACTTAGCTTCCTAAAAGGACCAGCTATTTTATTACAGCTCCATCTATATTTGTAAATATGTTCTCTTTAAGTTCGTTATTATTTACTGCTGTTATAACTTTATTGCTAAGTGTGTTAACTATAAATGCTGTTGAATCAATCATAACCAATACATTTTTTAGTCCCTTGCCCTTAGCTTGTACTATTGCTTCATTTAACCTTGATGATACACCCTCACCTACATTAATATTTCTTTCTTCTATTCTTTCGGTAGCATGCTTAGAAAATGAAACAGTATTTTTTTGACATTTTTCCTTTAACAGTTTACTAAATGTATTATCTTTGCTGTCAATGTTCTGTTTTTTTATGGAGTTAATGTCTAGATTATTGTTGATATTACTTATATTCCTTATAAAATTAATATCTGTCACAACTCCACCACCTTTATACTTTTTATAATATAGCTACTCTTCAGATGTGATATCATCACTACCTTCAGGCTTTTCTTCATCTGTCTTATCACTATCAGGCTCAGTTTCTTCAATTTCTTGAACTTTTTTTATTTCCATAACATTTGAATATTCATATTCATTACCATTGACATACAGCTTTGGCATTCCACTGGACAATGTTACTTTTTCAACAATTCCTTCTTCTGTCACTAATTTATTGTTACTATCATATTTAGCTACAATTACATTTTTCCCCACTAAATTTGTGGATTGATTCATAGTAGTCATCTTTGCCATTGAATCCATTGCTTGTAGAGATGAAAACTGTGCTAATTGAGCGATAAATTCAGTATCCGAGCTAGGATTCATCATATCTTGATTTGCAAGTTGCGCTGCTAATAGTGTCAAGAAATCATCAATACCTAAACTTGATTTATCGGATTTTTTAGTACTATTCGATTGACTTAGTCCACTCGTATTATATATGGGTGATACATAATCTTTTATTTCCATGTCTTCTCCTTATACTATACTCTTTAATAATTGTAATAAATTTCTCTAAGCTTTGTTAATTCTGAAAGAAAATCTACATTTTCGAAGTCACTCATATTGCTTGTTTCAGTTTCAACATATTCTCTATTATCTTTTCGCTCTTGTTGTTGACTTTGCCGATTATTTTGATTATTTTGATTTTGATACTCATCAGCTAATTCCTTTTGTGTATTAACATTAATAAATGTCTTTTCCTGAGAACTATCTTGTAAAACCGCCTTTAATTCATCTAAATTAGATAATAATAAGCTTTGAGTTTTTGCATTAGATGCTACAATTTCAACTGTTAATATGCCTTTATCAAATATCATTTTAATATCGAGCTTACCTAAATTTTCTGGAGTAAGTTGCATTGAAACTGTATCTATACCCTTATCCTTCATTATGACTATTTGTTCCTTAACCTGATTAATTGTGTTTTCTTTAATCATTGAAGCTTCATCTGTTACTTTAAACATATTGTTTATTTTGGGTAACTCTAAATCGCTAAGGTTAACATCATTTTCTACAGTGTTTGTTTTATCTTCATTTTTATTAATTTGTTGCTCTTCATTTTGCCGATTTATAGGCTTTGTAGTTAATACTAGCTCTTCTATAGATTTATCTTCACTCAGCATGTTTTTAATATTTTGATTAACAATATTAAAATCTAAAGTATTTAAATTTTCAGCAGTATTTGTATTAACTAACGAGTTTTCATTACTAGCACTCACTAATATTTTAGAATCTAATTTTTGACTAATCAAATTGATAATATTTTCTAAAACTACATTCTTGCTATCTCCATCATATTG
The DNA here is from genome assembly GCF_017352195.1 of Sedimentibacter sp. zth1. Classification (NCBI taxonomy): domain Bacteria; kingdom Bacillati; phylum Bacillota; class Tissierellia; genus Sedimentibacter; species Sedimentibacter sp. zth1. The sequence continues at coordinate 1,496,989 of NZ_CP071445.1, forward strand.
CGTAATAAGCTTGCTTAAAGATTCAATATTATTTGATGCAATATAAGGATGAATTGCACTGTCTACAATATCTAATAAATTAGTATCTGTAGATAAGTCTGAAAATAAATTAAGTAACGCATCAGCTGGGCTACTTTGCTCGTTATTGACTAATCCTTGTGATAATAGTTGCTCAACTAAAACAGAAGCATTATTACTATTATTATTTGCATAAATAACATTTGAAACAGATGAATTCGGAATTATTAAGTCACAATTCAATTGATTTAATAAAGTATTGTTAGTATTATTATCTACAATATTTAATTGAGTTAATAAGGTATTGTTTGTATTGTCATCTGCAATATTTGAATCCAAACTATTTGTTGCATTTAAATTTACATTTTGTAGTAAAAGCAAAATATATGACATCAAATTATTACTTGTTTTATCTTCTTCATTTATAAATTGCTCATCAATTTCATTTGTTGTAGATTTCACTACCTCTTTTGGCTGCTTATCATTCACAACAGTTCTATTTAATAGCTTAGAAAACGAATCATTGTCAACTATTGAATTGTCAGTTTTTTTACTGGTTTCATTTGGTTTACTAACTTCATTTGGTTTACTACTAACAATTGGTTTTTTTCTAATGTTTATATCATTTAAAATATTTGTACCCATATTCAATTGTTCACCTCCTCTCAATATTGATTAAATTTATTTAAAAGTTTTGAGTACTCATCAAGCTTGAAGCAGTCACAAATTCTTCAATAAATATTTCTTCTGATTTCTGTAATGCCTTATTGTACTCATCTACCTTTTTCTCTTTCAGCTTATCAATTGTTGAAATTTCTCTATTCATCTCAATTATTTCAAGTTTCTTTAACTCAATTTTCTTTAACAAAATTTGTTTTTCTTCACTTTTTTTCTTGATTAAATTTAACAATGAATTCATATAATCTTTGTAATACTGTATTTCATAAGATAATATTAAAGTTCTAGTTTTTTCTATATAAAGATTATCAGATTTTATGTACTTAATTTTTAAATTTTCTATTTCTTCATCTTTTTTTGATAGGAGAAATTGCAAATTACTTAAATCATTTTTCAAATTCTTTAAATTTTGATTTTTGAATTGTAATATTTTCTCCAAGGAAAATTCAAATTTTTTCATATTATCTTTTTTTACCTCTATTTATCTTGTACAACTTCTTCTAACAAGTTTAGTGTCTCTTCAAAAGTGAAACTTTCATTTATTCCTTGCTGTAAGAAACTATTTACATTATTTATTTTTTGTATTGCATCATCAAGAGTTGCATTTGTTCCACTTTTATATGCACCAATTGAAATTAAGTCATAATTTGCATAGTATAAAGATAAAATATCTCTTAACTTTTTTGCTAACGCATTATGTTTATCACCAACAATATCATTCATCAAACGAGAAATACTTGCATTTATATCTATTGCCGGAAAATGGTTTCTATTTGCTAATGCACGAGTTAAAACAATATGTCCATCAACTATACCTCTAACTGTATCGGATATAGGTTCATTAGTATCATCACCCTCTACCAATACAGTATAAATACCGGTTATAGAACCGTTTCCGAAGTTACCGCTTCTTTCTAAAAGCTTAGGTAATTCAGCATATATCGATGGGGTATATCCTCTCGCAACTGGTGGCTCTCCTGTTGCAAGTCCTATCTCTCTTTGAGCCATTGCAAATCTAGTTAAAGAATCCATCATCAACAACACATCTTTACCCTGGTCCTTAAAATATTCTGCAATTGTTGTAGCAACCAAAGCACATTTTATCCTAAGCATAGCAGGTTGATCTGAAGTTGCAACCACTAAAACAGAACGTTTCAAGCCCTCTTCTCCTAAGTCTTTCTCAATAAATTCTCTAACTTCTCTTCCTCTTTCACCAACTAAAGCAATAACATTAATATCAGCTTTAACATTTTTAGCTACCATACCTAACAATGTACTTTTACCTACTCCACTGCCAGCAAAGATACCCATTCTTTGACCTTTGCCGATACTAAGTATACCGTCAATCGCCTTGACTCCAAAGCTTAGTGTGGAATTAATTCTTGGTCTTTCCAATGGATTAATATACTCATTGTCAACATATGATACAGAAGTTACATTTTTAAACTCACCTTTACCATCAATTGGTTCTCCCTTAGAGTTAATTATTCTGCCTTTTAAAAAGTCTCCCACAGGTATTGATAACTTTTTTCCAGTTGATACAACAACATTTCCTAGTCCAACACCCTTTATATCTTGGTATGGCATTAATAGTACTTTACTGTCATTAAAGCCAACAACCTCGGCATCAATTGATTTATTATTATCTGTAACTATCTTACATATCTCTCCGATTTTGTACTTTGTACCTGTTGCTTCAATTTTAAGTCCAGAAATTTGCTTAACTTTTCCCATGTGTGTACATAAATCAGATTTTCTTAATAATTTATTTATATCATCAAAGTTCAAATTAGCTCTCCTGTGCTCCAAATATAATGCTCTTAAGGTTTTTAACCTGCGTATTTACTCCTGCATTAATAACATTATCCGGAGTTTCTATAATTAATTCTCCATTTTCACTATCAGTCAAAACTTCAAGTTTGACATGTTCTGAAATTTTCAATAGCTTTTCCATAATGTCTTTATCAGTTGAAATTGTAATGTAATCTTTACTTGACAAATATATTTTTAGCCACTCAATGTTTTTGTAGCTATTAATTGATTCAGTTAGAAGATTTTTTATTACATCTTCATTTTGATTAACTTCTGTTTTTATTATTTTCTCTGCCATATTTATTGCAAGTTCAGATAACCCATCTTTGTAATTTTTAATTACTTCCTCTTTACTGTCTTCTACTAAACATATTTGTTTTAATAGTTCAGCAACTAATTCTTCCTTCTTATTAAGCAGTTCTTTTTCAGCATCTGTATAACCCTGCTTTTTACCATCCTCATAGCCATCTTTTTTCCCAAGTTCAAATCCCTCAGTATAGGCCTCTTTTTTCATCTTTTGTATTTCTATAATAGCTTCTTTTTGTATTTGTATTTTAGACTCATTAGCTTTTTCAATAATCTCTTTAGCTTCTTGAACAGAATTTGAAATAATTTTTTCTTTTCTTGCATTTACTTCTTCTAAAACTGTTTCTTCATCAACTACATTTATATTCAAAGACTTTATTTCTCCATAATTATTACTATGAAAGCCTTTAATAACAACATCACTGGATTTAATTATACTAGACAATTATTTCATCCTTTCCGCCTTTTGTAATTACAATTTCGCCTTCTTCTTCCAATCTTCTAACAATTGAAACTATTCTTTGTTGTGCTTCTTCAACATCTCTTAATCTTACATTATGAGTATACTCTAATTCAGACTTAATTGTATCTTTCATTCTTTGAGACATATTAGCAAAGAACGCTTCAGCTACCTCTGTATTCGAACCCTTTAATGCTAAAACTAAATCTTTAGTATCAACTTCACGTACAAAACGTTGTATGTCTCTACCACTAAGACTAATAATATCTTCAAATACAAACATTCTTTTTCTAATTTCGTCTGTAAGCTTCATATCTTTTTTACTTAATTCATCAAATATATATTTTTCATTTCCTCTATCCATATTGTTCATTACATCAGCAATATAGTTAATACCACCAATTTCAGCAAAGTCAACTGAAACAACTGACATAAATTTCTTTTCCAAAGCACTTTCTACTTGCTTAATTACTTCTGGGGAAGTTCTATCCATCTTTGCAATTCTCTCTACTACTTGAAGACGTTTTTCTTTTGACAATTCTCCAATAACTGCAGCTGCTTGTTCTGACCTAGCATATGATAATATAAGAGCTATAGTTTGTGGATGTTCATTTTGTATAATAGAAAGCAAATTTTTATAATCAGCTTTTCTAATAAAATCGAAAGCTTTTGTTTTCATTGTTTTAGAAACTCGTTCTAAAAGATTTGCAGCTGTTTGTTGTCCGAATGCTTTTTCTAGAACGTCTTTAGCATATTCTACTCCGCCCTCAGTTATAAATTTTTGTGTTAAACATATACCATAAAAATCTTCCAAAATTCGTTCGTTGATTTCAGGAGATATTGGTGTGATTTGAGCAATTTCAAATGTTAATTGCTCAATCTCGTCTTCTTTTAAGTACTTGTAAACCTTTGAGGCATTTTCAGCACCTAACGCAATAATTATGGCTGCAGCTTTTTGTTTATTGGATAAATCTTCTCTAGCCATTAGTTATCTTCTCCTTTCAACCAAGTTCTAATAAGTTGTGCTGTTATTTCTGGGTTAGTAGATGAAAATTCGGAAATTTGTTTTTTAAGTGCAACCTCTTTAGTTTCTTTAACTTCAATATCATCTTTAATACTATCCCATGAATCCTCTGATGTATCTTGATTAGGATTTTCAATCATTTCTTTTTCTAACTTTTTAAGCTTTGCTTTTTTAATTTTTTTAGAAATAAGTATTATAATAAATAAAATCAATATAAGCGCTACTATACCTACTGCAATTATCATTTTTTCTTTGTCAGTCAATGCTTTTACATTACCTTTATCATCAAATACTTCAACAATAGGTTCATTGAACTTAATATTATGTAACGCAACATCTTTTATATCAATACCTGCTGCATATGCTATCAACTCTTTCATATTCGACTTTTCATCATCAGTCATTTTTTCTTTGTTGACAATAACAGCAACAGTCATTTTTTCAATACTTCCGGGTTCATGTTGTACTTGCTCTTTAATTTGACTTACTAAATAGTCAATTGTACTTTTATCTTTATAATATATATCATCGCCATTTATAGTAACTTCCGGATATACTGGAACTTCGGAATTGTTTTCTGTTCCTACTACTCCGCCTTTAGCTTCACCTTCACCTACTATTTCAGTGTCATTATCCTCTTTATTGACAACGCCTTTGTTAGTATCCTAGTTTGGTATGTACTGTAAATTTTCACTGATTTTTTTATCAAGATTAATATTGCACTTTGCTGAAACTTCAACATTATCTTTTCCATAGCCTTTAGTTAGCAATTTAGCAATATTACTTTCAACCTCATTTTGTATTTCTCTTTCTATTTCAAGTTTTAGTTTAAGCGTATCTGTTTGCATAAGCTCATTAGAAGTTGTTAAATCATTTCCATCTGTGTCCGTAATAGATATATTTTCTGTTTTCAATCCGACTATACTAGTTTTAATTAAATTTTGTATGCCGCTAACTTGTGATTTAGTTAGTGCATAGCCTGAAAACATGTTTATTTTTACATTTGCAGAAGATTCATCCTTGTTTGTGTCCCAAGCGTAATTATCGTTTTCTGGAATTGCTATATTGACAATTGCTTCTTTTACACCTTTAATTGTTTCAATTGAAGCACTAATTCTTTCCTGTAACTGGTACAAATCATATTTCCTTTTCTCATAATCAGTAGTCATAAAATCAATGTTTTTTGTGAAAATATCATAATTAAGCCCTGAATGAGGATAGCCCTCCTCAGAAAGTTGCATTCTCACTAAAGATTCGTTTTTTTCAGGAATTAAGATTTGTCCACTTTTTTCATATTTGTATTCTACATTTTTATCTTTTAGCTTTGCCATTACCTCTGTTACTTCTTCATCCTCTAAATCAGAAAACAATACTACATAATTAGTTTTATTCATAATTATAGTTAATATAATTGCTCCAATGATAAGTACAGATGTAGCAGAAATAATTATTATCTTTACTTTTTTACTGAGTTTTTTCACAAACTCTATTATGTTTTTACCTGAATTTTTTAGTTGCTCTTCCATATTTGCTCCCAATAAATTTTATCATATAATTAAATCCACATATAAGCCCTTATCCTATATCCCCATTCCAATCAATTCTTTATATGCTTCTAATGCTTTATTTCTTATTTGAATAAATAGGTCTAAAGACATTTCAGCTTTTTTAGTATTTATCATTAAGTTATGTAAATCATCGCTTTGACCAGTTGATAACTCATAAATATCATTATTAACTTGATTTTCAGCATCTTTATAGTCGTTTAAAGCACTTGAAAATATATCACTAAATGGTAATTTTGTATTGTCATTCAATGCTTTATTAGTTTTTGTTGATTGTCCTATCTTGCTAATTTCATCTAATCCATTTATTTTATTAATTGGTGTTATAATCATAAAAATACCTACCTTCCAATTTCTAATGCTTTAGAAGCCATTTCTTTTATAGCATTTAAAGCTGTAATATTTGATTGATATGCTCTTACTACTTCCATCATATCTATTGTTTCTTTTAAAGAATCTACATTCGGCATTTCAACATATCCATCTTCGTTTGCATCTGGATGAGTAGGATTATATACTAATTTAAATGGTTCTTCATCTTCAATAATTCCAGATACTTCAACACCTTTGTTTGTATTAGCATCTTTAATTCCATCTATACCTTTTATATTATTTAACATTTGGCTAAAGATAGTATTAGTTTGGTCTTTAGACTCAAAAACAACCATTTTTCTTTTATACGGCCCACCTTTTTGTGTACGTGTTGTATCTATATTTGCAATATTTTCAGAAATAATATCCATTCGTAATCTTTGTGCAGTTAGTGCTGAACCACTGATATTCATTGATTGTAAAAAGCTCATGCTATGATCCTCCTATAAACTATTTGTTATTATTTCAAACCAGAAATAGCCATTTTCATTCTTGTAAAATAAGAATTCAATTCGCTAACTGTATAATTATAATTCAGCTGTGTTTTTGCAAGCTCCATATTTTCCTTTTCAACGTCTACATTATTTCCATCTAGTCTTGATGTCTTATCATCATTTTCTCCTAGTAAAATTCTACTATCATTAAGTTTATTTTTAATTTCTGATACCTTATTTATTTCGTTTCTATTTATTAACGCAATTTTATTCTGTAATTCATGTTCAAAATCTACATACTTACTTTTATAGTTTGGTGTTGACTGGTTTGCAATATTTTCCATTGTAACCTGTTGCCTTAGCCACAAACCATCAAGGTTTTTATTTAACAACGTTGTTGTGATATTGTCAAAATAGCTCATAATTTCCCCCTATAATTTATTAAATCTTTACATTATTCTACTTATACTACTATTATTATATAATATCTTGTATATTATATCAAGTATATTTACCATATTTTTATAATTTTATTAATAATTATAACCATTCTATTTTTTACAATTATTTAACACAATACCCCATTATTGTTTCATACAAGGGATATATATTGATATTTAAATAAATTACTACTTTTTATTTTTTACAAAATATTCTATTTTGTATTTAAAAAAGCAGTTCTTATTTATATATATGCTTTGTGTTGTATATATATAAACGATTATGCAAAGTTATATAATTTTATAAAATAGGACAATTTAATATATTTTTTGACACAAAATAACCATTTAGCAGTTTTAATCATGTATTAATAGCAAAACATATACATTTATCAATTTTGATTTAATTTTTAATAATTATTACTGTATAACATATAATATAGTATTTAAAAATTATATTTCTACAAGGAGAATGTTATGAAAAATAGAATTAGCAATTATTACTGTCTAACATACAATTCAAAATGCGCTTATAATTTAATAGATTCAAATATAATACAACTAGACAAAATATATGCGTTAAGGTGCAAATCAACAACTATAACCACTTATTTGCAAAATAAATTCAAAAAATACTTTATAGAAAACGATCATGTAATAGAAATAATTCATAACCCATTAGACAATACACAAATTGATGGAATAATCAACATAACTTTAAATATTGGAATTATTTGCGAATACGCTATTGATAAAATATTCGGAACTACTGTTTTTATTGACTTAAATAAGTCTATCAAACAATTCGGTAAAAACTCAATTGAAGAAATTGAACACACCAAAAATATTAATACTCATTTAAATTCTGCTTGTGAATATTTTAGAAAAGCAAAAGTAATACATGATGATTGGGAAGAAGTATATCTTGAATCTATGGATTTTGAAAAAGCTGATGAAATAGCCGATGATGTTATTAATGCCATTTTTAAAACTAAAGATATGTATGATACTAATAAAAATAGAAATGAAAACAATCCACTTGTGAGAGTTAGATTTTTTGGCGCAATTTCTCCAAATGGTGCTACAAACTATGTTGAAGAAATTATTGAAAATATCGAAAATAGATATTATATAAAGGGAAAACCTGGTACTGGAAAATCAACTATGATGAAAAAGATAGCCAATAAAGCACAGGATTATGGATTTGATGTTGATATCTACAACTGTGCTTCTGATGTTGATAGTGTAGATATGGTTGTAATTGATGCATTAGATACATGCATATTTGATAGCACATTTCCTCATGAATTCTTTCCAACTAGAGACAATGATATAGTTATAGATCTATATGAAAAATTATTGCCTGAAAATTTTGATGAAAATAATTCCACAATTTTAAACAATATATCTTCAAAATACAAAAAACAAATAAATGCAGGTATTCTTAAGCTAAAAGAAGTTCGTACAACTCAAAAAAAACTAGATAGTTACTACTCAAGTAGTATTGACTTTGATGAAATTGAAAACATATACACAGATATAATTGAAGAACTATCAAATTAAACACCTATTATTTAAAACAAAAGCCACATTACTTTAAAATGTGGCTTAACCTTTATTGAGTTTTTGTAGTTTTTCTTTTTCTTTTTGTCTTAAATTTTAAATCTTCATCTTCAACAGTTACCCTTATAGTATCAGTTTTATTGATAGTCCCCTTTAGAATTTCCTCTGATAACCTATCTTCTATTTTTCTTCTTATCTCTCTTTGCAACGGTCTAGCTCCATATGTTTTATCAAAGCCTTCACTTGCTAATAGTTTTTTTGCTTCATTGCTAACTTCTATATTTATCCCTAACTCGTTTAATTTATCAGATAACTTATCAACCATAACCGAAACAATACTTTCTATATTTTTCTTATTTAATGAATGGAAAACAATTATTTCATCAATTCTATTTAAAAATTCAGGTTTAAAAGATTCCTTAAGCAGTGCCATAACGTTTTCTTTCATTTTTTCATACTCAGATTTTTCTTCCTCAGTTATATTGGTGCTAAATCCTAAAGTTCTTTGTTTTGAAATTGTATTAGCTCCAACATTTGATGTCATAATTATAACTGTATTTTTAAAATCTACTGTTCTACCCTTAGAATCTGTTAATCTACCATCATCAAGCATTTGTAGCAATATATTAAATACGTCTGGGTGAGCTTTTTCAATCTCATCAAATAATATTACACTATAAGGTTTTCTTCTAACTCTTTCAGTTAGTTGTCCTCCATCATCAAAACCAATATATCCTGGAGGTGCACCTACCATTTTAGAAACAGAGTGTTTTTCCATATACTCAGACATATCAATTCTAATTATAGCATTTTCATCTCCAAACATTACTTCAGCTAACGCCTTGCAAAGCTCAGTTTTTCCAACTCCTGTTGGTCCTAGAAAAATAAATGTTCCAATTGGTTTATTAGGATCTTTAAGTCCTACTCTAGCACGTCTTATAGCCTTTGAAACTGATTCAACAGCTAATTCCTGCCCTATAACTCTTTTATGGATTATTTTTTCCATATCGAGTAATCTCATAGATTCATCTTCCTGTAACCTTTTTACTGGAATGCCAGTCCATTTTGCTACTACATCCGCTACTTCCTCATATCCAATAGATTTATCCTTAGAATTTTGGTTTGATTTCCATTGATCTTTTTCGTTATTCAATTGCTCAACCAATGCTTTTTCTTCATCTCTAAATTTAGCAGCATCTTCATAGAGTTGATTTTTAATAGCATCTTCTTTTTGTTGCTTAATTTCTTTAATTTTTTCTTCAATAACCTTAAGGTTTTTAGGCGCTGTTACACTTTTTAGCCTTTCCTTAGATGCTGCTTCATCAATTAAATCTATTGCTTTGTCTGGCAAAAATCTGTCAGAAATATACCTATGGGATAATTTAGCAGCTGCATCTATTGCTTCATCAGTTATTACTATTTTATGATGAGCTTCATATTTGTCTCTAAGGCCTTTTAAAATCAATTTCGTATCTTCAACAGAAGGTTCTTCTACAATTATTGGCTGAAATCTTCTTTCCAATGCCGCATCCTTTTCAATGTGTTTTTTATATTCATCAATCGTTGTTGCACCTATAACCTGAATTTCACCTCTTGCTAACGAAGGTTTCAATATATTAGATGCATCAATCGAGCCTTCAGTTCCTCCTGCTCCTATAATTGTATGAAGCTCATCAATAAATAATATAATGTTACCATTATCTTTAATTTCCTTCATACAATTTTTTAATCTTTCTTCAAATTCTCCTCTGTATTTAGCACCTGCAACCATTCCTGCTATATCAAGTGTGATAATTCGTTTATTTCTTAATATTTCAGGCACATCCCCATTCACTATTTCTTGCGCAAGGCCCTCTGCAATCGCAGTTTTTCCTACGCCAGGCTCACCAATTAAGCAAGGATTATTTTTTGTTCTTCTAGATAATATTTGTATAATTCTTTCAATTTCACTACTTCTTCCAATAACAGGGTCAATTTTATCTAAAGATGCTTGCTTGTTTAAATCTACGCCATACTTGTTTAGAGTAATTGTATTTTTTTCATCAAAGTCACCTTCTATACTTGAGCCTGAATCAAATTTTAAATTTACTTTATTTCTTATAGTTTTTAACACCTCATTGTAAACATCCTTGATGCTTGTTAAATTAGAGAGTATTTGTACACCAATACCTTCACCCTCATTGATTAACGCTAACAATATAGATTCTGTACCAGTATAATTCAGCCCTATTTTTCTAGAATAGCTATTTGCCATTTCTATAATATTTTTTGTTCTTGGGCTTATTGCAATAAAATTAGGTATCTGATCACCTAAACCAGACTTTTTTTCTACAGATTTTCTAACATCATCTATACTAATCCTACGTCTTAATATTTCTCCTGCAATTCCGTCCTTTTCAATCATTAGCCCCAGTAGAATATGCTCTGTACCTAGAACTGAATGCTTAAATCTGACAGCTTCATCTTGAGCATATTTTAAAACACTCTTAGCTGAATTATTAAATTCATTTGCCATTTTTTCCTCCTACCAACATATCTATACAACTTCTTTTCTTAATATATCTGCTCTTTTTAAATTTCTTTCCTTTTGTGTAAACCCTGAATCAAGTTGCATTTGAACACTATTTTCCTGAACCTTAACCATAAGGTTATCTATATCTTTACTCTCTAGAGTATTCAAAATACCCATTTCTATTCCCATTTTAACCATTGACAAACGCTGCATTGCCTCTTGATTTTGAATAATTCTAGCATTTTTCAATATACCATAAGCTCTATATACTTCATCTTCAATATATATTCTATTGTTTGTCAACAGTTTGTTTCTTGTATCAATTTCTTTTTCCACAAGTTGCATAGTAATCTGTCTAATTCTTTCTACTAATGTCTCTTCTTGTGCTCCTAATGTACCTTGATTAGATATTTGATACAAGTTCCCCATTGACTTAGTACCTTCACCATAAACTCCTCTAACTGCCACCCCAATTTGAGATACTGCAATTAGCATTCTCTCTAATTGATTTGTCATTGCAAGTGCTGGTAAATGAAGCATGGTAGAGGATCTCATTCCTGTACCTAAATTTGTAGGACAAGATGATATATAACCTAATTTTTTATCAAAAGCAAACTCAAGTTTTTCCTCTAATATATCATCTATTTCATTGGCAATTTTCAAACAACCTTCAATATTAAAATTATCATTTATCACCTGAATTCGAATATGATCCTCCTCATTTATCATAATGATTATTTTTTTATTTTCGCTAATCAAATATGCTGATTTATTTTTATTATTTACTAGCTGAGCACTAATAATATGTTTTTCAACTAAAATATTTAATTCTATATCCGGTATATCTTTTAAATAATATAGTTTAAACCCAAACTTAGACATTGTTTCATTCGAATCAATTATCAATTTTACGTCATCTATTATTTTATAAGCATCCTCTTGGCTCATTTTATTTAAAAATTTAATGTTCTTTAAATTTCTTGCAAGTCTTACTCTAGAGCTAATAACAATATTATTTTGATTAATTATATTATTTTGTTCCATATTATCACCACCTATTCTTCAATTATTCTAGTTTCTAAATCTTTTATCTTATCTCTAATAACAGCTGCATCTTCATATCTCTCTTGATCTATCATACTTCGTAGATCTACTTTTAATTTTTCAATATCATTTTGGTTTCTATATTTTTGACCAGCTTTTTTAGGTATTTTACCTATATGAGAATCATAGCCTTGCAAATTTTTTATAGTTGGCATCAATCTATCTCTAAACATTGAAATGCAATCACTACATCCAAATTTTCCAATTTTTTTAAATTCATCGAAAGTCATACCACATGTTTTGCAAGGCATTGCATCCTTGTAACTTTCTGTAAATGCTTCATTTAGCATACCGGCTAATAAATTTTCCATTGAAAAATTATTATTAAAAAAAGCTTGTTGTTTTTTTGCACATTCCTCACAGAGATGTGTTTCTGTTTTAACTCCGTTTATTATTTTTGTCACATGAACTGTAGCAGTATTCTTTTCACATTCATTACATAACATTATAAATGCCTCCTTTAATTATTCACTTTCTTCATTAATTAATGCTAACAATACTTCTTTTAATACATCTGCTCTTAATCTATTTCTATCTTCATAAAATATTCTATTTAAGGCTCTATCATTTATAGCCGCCTTTATTATATTTTGCTCTTTCAATGTAATAATTCCCTTTTGATTAAATACATTTAAAATATCATTGGCTCTATTAAGTGTTATGCTATCTCCTATACTTTTATTAAGTATGTTTTCAAGGTGTTCATCAGAAGATGTATCCACCTTAAAAATTTTAACATATCCACCTCCACCACGTCTGCTTTCAATTATATACCCTTTATCACTATTAAATCTTGTAGATAAAACGTAATTAATTTGTGAAGGAGAGCAATCAAATTGTTGAGCTAACATATTTCTTTGAATTTCTATAAAAGAATTATTGGTACTTTCTATTAATTCATTTATAAAATCTTCAATTATATCACTTAAGTTTGACATTATTCCCTCCCATTAATAATTAATTTATCTCCATCATAATCGATTATTAAGCTATCTCCCTGCTTTACATCACCACTAACTATTATTCTTGCAATTAATGTTTCAATCTTGCTTTGAATAAATCTTTTTAGTGGTCTTGCACCATAAACTAAATCATAGCCTTCATCAACTATATATTCTTTAGCTTTATCAGTTATAGATACATTTATTTGTTTATCCTTAAGTCTTTTTTGTAAATCGTTAATCAATAAGTCAACTATACTGTAAGTTTCATGTTTATTTAGTGGTTTATAAAATACTATTTCGTCTAATCTATTTAAAAATTCTGGTCTAAACTGTTGTCTTAAAAGCATCATAACCTGTTTTTTGGCGTTTGCGCTAATTCGACCATCGTTACCAATCCCATCAAGTATATTTGGTGAACCTATATTTGAAGTCAATATAATTATTGTGTTTTTAAAATCTACAGTTCTACCTTGTGAATCAGTTATACGTCCATCATCTAAAACCTGTAGCAAAACATTAAATACATCTGAATGAGCCTTTTCAATTTCATCAAACAAAACGACTGAATATGGTTTTCTTCTAACAGCTTCTGTAAGTTGCCCACCTTCTTCATATCCTACATATCCTGGAGGTGCTCCTATAAGTCTAGAAACCGAGTATTTTTCCATATACTCACTCATGTCAATTCTGATCATATTTTTTTCGTCATCAAAAAGAACCTGAGATAATGTTTTAGCAAGCTCAGTTTTACCTACACCAGTAGGCCCTAAGAATAGAAACGAACCAATAGGTCTGTTTGGATCTTGTATACCAGCTCTTGAACGCATTATAGCTTCACTAACTTTTTCAACTGCTTCATTTTGACCAATAACTCTTTGGTGTAAAATACCTTCCAGTCCTAGAATTTTTTCTCGTTCACCTTCCATTAATTTTGAAACCGGAATTCCCGTCCATCTAGCAACTATCCGAGCTATTTCTTCTTCAGTAACTTTATCTCTTAAAAGTATTCTTGAATTTTCAACTTTTTCGGCTATTTGCTCTTCAACTTCTAATTCATGTTGCAACTGTGGAAGTTTTCCATACTTTAATTCTGCTGCTTTATTTAAATCATAGCTTCTTTCTGCTTTTTCAATATCTACATTAACTTTTTCTATTTCTTCCCTTAGCTTTTGAACCTTTGAAATGGCGTCCTTTTCATTTTCCCATTTAGCTTTCATCTCTTTAAACTTTGCTCTCATATCAGCCAATTCTTTTTGTATATCACTTAAATGTCCCTTTGATAAAGTATCATTTTCTTTTTTTAGTGCCGCTTCTTCAATTTCATGTTGCATAATTTTACGAGAAATTTCATCCAACTCAGTTGGCATAGAATCCATTTCGGTTTTAATTAATGCGCAAGCTTCATCAACTAAATCTATTGCTTTATCAGGTAAAAATCTATCTGATATATATCTGTTTGAAAGTGTAGTTGCAGCAATAAGTGCTTGATCTTGTATTTTAACACCATGATAAACCTCGTATCTTTCTTTCAATCCTCTTAAAATTGAAATTGTATCCTCTACAGTTGGTTCATCTACCATTACCGGTTGAAAACGTCTTTCAAGTGCTGCATCTTTTTCAATATATTGCCTATACTCATTTAATGTTGTTGCACCAATACAGTGTAGTTCGCCTCTTGCAAGCATTGGTTTCAACAAATTACCTGCATCCATTGCTCCATCAGTTTTACCAGCACCAACTATAGTGTGAAGCTCATCTATAAACAATATAATTTTACCTTCGCTTTTTTTAACCTCTAATAAAACTGATTTTAGTCTTTCTTCAAACTCACCTCTAAATTTCGCTCCAGCAACTAAAGAACCCATATCAAGTGAAAATATTTTTCTGTTCTTTAAGTTACTTGGTACATCACCTCGAACAATTCTAAGTGCAAGTCCTTCTGCAATTGCTGTTTTACCTACGCCAGGTTCACCTATTAAGACTGGATTATTTTTAGTTTTTCTAGACAAAATTCTAATAACATTTCTTATCTCCGAATCCCTGCCTATAACTGGATCTAATTTATGATTTTTAGCAAGTTCTACTAAATCACTACCATATTTATTAAGTACATCATATGTATCTTCTGGTGTATCATTTGTTACTGTTGTATTACCCCTAACAGACATTAAAACTTTTAAAAAATTTGCTCTTTTTATATCATATTGTTTAAGTATTTCCTTTGATTTACCATTTGCAGCTTCTATGAGGGACAGCATAATATGCTCTACAGAAACAAATTCATCCTTCATTCTACTAGCTTCATTTAATGACATATTTAAAACTTTATCTACATCCTGAGAAACATATACAGAAGATGCTTCTCTGGCACTACCTATCACATGTGGCAAGTTTTCAACGGCTTTCTTAACTGAATTAATAAAAAGCTCACTATTTATATTCATTTTTTTTATTAACTGTAAAATAAGTCCATTTTCTTGTATTAATAGTGAATAAAGCAAGTGCTCTTGTTCTATTTGTGCATTTTGATATTGTGTAGCAATGCTTTGTGCATCTTGTATCGCCTCTAATGATTTTTGCGTAAATTTTTGTGGATTCATAATTTACCTCCTAATAATACTATTTAAATTTGACTTTGACTTTGACTTTCTTTGACCTTTATAAGATTATTATAACTTATTTATTTTCAAATTCAAGCTATAATTTATTTGAAATTCATAAATATATCTAGTATTATTAGTAATTTAGCTAGGTTTTATGCCTTTTTTAAAGAATTTATTAAAATATCTTTAATTTAATCGTATTTGCTATAATTTTTAATTTAGAAAATAAAATTTTTAGAAAACACTAAATAATTGAACTTCTTAAAAGTCTAACTTTTATAATTTCATATTTACTATTTTTATACCGGATGATTTCATATCATAAAGTGCTAACAAGTGTTCCATCTGTCTATCATGATATCCTTCAATATCATAAGTTTCTACTAAATTTTCTATTAAAAATACGTTCGCATCAATATTTTTATCATCTAAATATTTATTAAATGTTTTTGAAAAATCTCTAACACATATATCTGTTACACATCCTACAACCAAAATATTTTTTATATTTCTATCAGCTAATTCTAATGGATTCTTTGCGATAAATGAGTTAGTTGAATTTTTCTCTACTTTCATAATGGATTTTATAGATTTCAGCTCATCAATAAGCTCAGCTTCATATGTATTTTTAACGCAATGCACAGGGAAACTTTTAAATTCCTTGCAATTACTATCATGTGTGTCTGCATAAGCTATAATAGGTATATTTAAATCTTCACAGTTTTTGGCAAATAAAGATAGTTTTTTAGATATATTATCAACAAAAGGACTACTTAATACTCCTTCCCTAACAAATCCATTGACCATATCTATTATGACTAACATTGTTTCTTCAGAATTAAAATCTTGTAAAGTTACTTTTTCAATATCGTTATTTACATAATCAATAAAATTACTAAAAGTTTTTTGTAAATTACTCAATGCTTTTTCTTTATCAATATACATATTTTCCTCCCAATTAAATTAATTATAACCTTTTGTCTAATTATAAGCGTTTTTGGTATATTTATCAACAAAATAAATAAGCTTATCAAATGACAAGCTTATTATTTATTTACTGATAAATATATATAAAACCTGCTATTATAATTAGTAATCCTAAAAGTCTGTAAACTTTAAATGCTACATCTGAAGGCTCTGCATTTTCATATTTCCACCCACACGATATATACCATCCAAAATTTGGAAACAGCAAATCTACTAATCCCACAATCACAATTAATATTCCCACAAATGTTTTCATAAATCCCCCATAATACTTATTATCACAAAATTTACATTTATTATATATCAAGTAAATTATTCTGTAAACCTTATCTTTATATTTTTATGTGTATTCAAAATTGTCTCTGTGCTTTCACATATTTTATAATATCTCTTGTCACTAGGTCTCTTATTAGTATCTAAACATATCAAAAATTTATCAATTAGTTTTCCAGCACGTTTTGCTATTAATTGCCAACTATAATCCAATTCTTGAGATATTTGGATAGCACTAAAGGATTTAGAAGAACCACTTTCATATAAAAAGTTTAATAGCTCATATTCCATATAGTCATCTAAATTGATTCCATTATTTTCGTAATCTAGCACATTTTCAGTAAATGCTCTATTGGATATTTGCACTTTGCATATTGAAAATATTTTTTCTTTTAAACACTCTGGACAAGTCATAGAAAATTTCTCTAATTCTGGGAGCATGTCGATACTAAATTCATGTCCTTTGTCACATATAATAATTTGTACTTCATCAAAATGTTCTCTAACAAGATCATTAAACATAAATTTATAGTCATTATAATATTTTCTTAGCTTGGAATCTTTAGGTCTTCCGAAATTTAAATTATACTTTTTGCAAAGCCCATAATCAAGTGCGTACAACGTAGACGGTTGATTATACTTGTCATTCAACTTATTATACGTACTAATATATCCATTGAGCTCTAATGTGTCTAAGAACTTAGTGATTTTATTATTAACTAAAAAATGGCTTGTAGGTGGATTAATTATATTAAATATTTTTGCCTCAGATTTAATTATAAAACTTTTATTTTCTACCTCTTTATTAATAATTTTATTTATTAATTCCTTTTGATTTTCAATTGAAACCCTATCATCAAAACTCCTAACAACATATTTATTAGATTCAAAATATTTTAAAATAATCTCTTCATAGTACCTTAGCGCAGCGTTGGCTATGCATGCTTTAGTAATTTTTTTTCCGCATGCTAAACTTGATTCATAGCAAAATGACAATATATATCCAAGTTTTCTTGGAATATTTAATGAAACATCAAATAATATTTCATATAACTCGTCCTCTTTTATATCGAAATAATCATCAATTGTGCAACCTCTCAAATATTTTTTGAACCTATTTTGGATAAGCCTTCTAGTATAGTTAATTGCTATATTCTCCATTTTAGCTATATTCCTGTACGTTGATAAAGCTCCAAAAAAATCTAGATTAATTTCATCAAATTTTTGATTGTCCATTTTTCCGGTATAAATTCTTCCTGGATATGCAGCTATTTTAAATATAATAAAATTTTCTGACAAGTTATTTAAAGGAGCAATAATCCAGTTCATAAATAATTCTTGAGCATTTTCATCTATTTCTGAGTAATCATCAAGATATATATACAAATATTTCACTTTCAATATATCTCTTATAATTATAAAGTTATCAATTAAGCATTTTTTTATATCCAAATATCTAAGCATTGTAGATTGAAATTCTGCCTTGAATGAATTTTGCATTTCATTTAATGTTCTAATATCTAAACTTGGATTAGTTGAAATTGCTAATGAAGCATTATCATTTGATTTCTTATTTGTTTCAATTGATTTTTTTATTGATTTACTGAGAGATAAATCAATATTTTTGTAAACATTATCTATAGATTCTTCTATTTTTTTAAACTCTTTTTCAACCTTTGTAACATCACCTGAAATGAAATGCGAAGTTTTTTTTATGAACCCCATTCCATGTATAGTTTTTGAAAAAGCTTCTTTTGTTTTTTTTATAACTTCAAGCAGAAAGTTTTTGTATACTAAATACTTTATTATTTCATTGCCTACATCAATTTGTTCATCACCAATTATTAGACTTGGGGTAGCACTGTCATACAGCGTCTTAACATCTATATACAAACCAACTTTTGATTCATCATTGGATATATCATATATAGATTTTTGCATAATTGTTGATTTTCCAGTACCCTTTCTGCCGATTAGTACTGAGGTTCTTGGTAAATTGAATTTTGACATAATCCCATTGTTAGGCAACAAATCTGTATATACTTCATTTATAACATTTATATTATTTATTTCAATGTCAGCTTTTCTAACTAACTTAAGCGACTCTGCAAATAAAAGAAATTTTTCATCCATTTTTATCCTCTTTTCATATATGTCTATATATAATCAATATACGCAAGAAAATAGAAGTTGGACATACATATTAATAAAAAACCTCTTATTTTTTTATAAGAGGTCTTCATAAATTATTCTTCTTTTATTCTATTCCTAATTTCCATCATTTTAGCATCAGTCTGATTAATAATTTTTGCACATTCCTTAAGTTCATCAACTATTTCTTCTGATTCTTGTACATTTTTTTTATACTTTAACTCATGTTCTAAGCTTGCCCAAAAGTCCATTGCTATTGTTCTAATCTGTATTTCAACTTTCATGGGTAGCTTTCTGTCAGAAAAAAACACTGGAATTTCTACAATCATATGATAGCTTCTATATCCATTTGGCTTTGGATTTTTTATGTAATCTTTAATCTGGATTATTTTTATATCATCCTGTATCGAAAGCATATGCGCTATATCATAAATATCGTCTATAAATGGGCAAACAACTCTTATACCTGCTACATCATTTAAATTATCTAAAATTGATTTCAAATTTATATCAAACCCATATCTTTCGAGTTTATCAGCAATACTCATAGGCTTTTTCACTCTTGATTTAATAAAATCTATAGGATTACGTTTATTTCTAATTGATAATTCATCATTGAGAACTTCTAATTTTGTTTTAACTTCCTTTATTGCACAATTATACATCATCATAAGTTCCTGAAATTTCATGGCGTGTTCAAAAACCTCTTCAACATCTTGTGGAACTATCGTATTTTTAACAAATACCTTTTGTAATTCATTTTCCATAATGTACCTCACTAATTTGTTATATTTTAATTATACGATAAGATTATTAACTCAAACATAATTTTGAAATATAAAATTAAATTAATTATGTTTTATATAATTTTTAAGTTCATTCATTTTTTTAATTGTATCAGATACTCCTAAATTATACACTCTTTTTAAAACATCCGTATTTCTCTCAAGCCTACTCATATTTAATGGTTCACTAGGACATAACACAAAGGCCTGCTCTTTATTTTCTAAATCACTTATAAAATCAAGTGTATCATTATAAGCAATATGCCTACCTGCTAGTGTTTTTATAAAATTAGGATATTTTCTATATTTTATTTTAGCATATCTACCCATCTTTGATTTTGACTTTCTATATCCTCTATGCTGTGTTAATACTATTACATTTTTTTCATTGCCATCACTTATTGATTTTTTTATCGGAATAGAATCAGACATTCCTCCATCTAAAAGTTTTTTACCATTGTATTCAACTATTTTTGATAAGAATGGAAGGGATGAAGAAGCATTTATTATATCATATTTTTCTCTTAATCCTTTAATTTCATAATAACAAGGTTCCCCAGTTTCAATATCTGTAACCCCTACAACCATTTTACAATTTGAACTTTCAAATGTATTATAATCAAATGGCAAAAGCTCATGAGGTATAATATCAAACATCATTTTAACACCAAAAATATTTCCAGTTGTTACTAAATTGTGTACTCCAAAATACCTTTTGTCATTAATGTAATTAATGTTAACATCTCTGTTTCTACCCTTCTGTTTAGAAATAAATGATACTGCGTTACAAGCTCCAGCTGAAACACCAATACAATAGTCAAATTCGATATTATTTTCCAATAAAACATCTAAAACACCCGCTGTATATACTCCTCTTAAGCCGCCACCTTCTAATACTAAACCTATACTGCTCATAAAACCACCTCTAAGTTAAGTTATATTTTATTAAATAAATTATATCATTTTACTTATTATAAGTAAAATATTATTGCAAGCTACATAAAACCATAGGAATACAAAAATGAAAAAAAGATGCTAATCGTAAAAAAGCATCTTTCCTATTTATCTATTTTACTAAATTAAGTAAAAGATATTATAAAATCTGTATTTCTCCCTTAAATCTTTTCTTCACATATTTTGGGCATTCAGGGCAACACTCACTGCAATGTCTCCTGCGTTCAGGTATACAAATATACCCATCAACAAATATTTTATCCCCTATCATGTCGCATTCATCAATGCAAAAATTATCATACTCTCTATGACATTCATTCTCTCTCAAATTTTCATAATCATCTCTATCACACTCATATTGATAGCACCGTTCTTTAAAATGATCGAAAAAACTATCTAATTTAGACATTTTATATCATCCTTTCATAATAATGTTTTAATGTTAGAATTAAGTGTTTATATATTATTATATGAATGCATAAGTTAGTTGATACATGCAATATAAACTGTAAATATTTAGGATAATGTGGTATAATTTATACATAAAATTATATAGGTGGTTAATATGAAAATAGCAATTTGCGAAGACAACAAGCTGCAACTTAATGAAATTGTAACACTTTGCAAAAATTATTTTACAACAAAAAAATTAAATTTTTCAATTGATACATTTAATAGTGGTGAATCCTTTCTATTCTCATATGAAGATAAAAAAGATTATGATGTACTCATACTTGACATACAAATGAAATCATTAACAGGAATTGACTTAGCAAAAAAATTAAGAGGACTTGGGGATAATATTTGCATCATATTTACAACTGCTATATCTGATTATGTATTTGAAGGTTATGGTGTTCAAGCCGTAGATTATATAATAAAGCCTATAAACAATGATAAATTATTTAAAGCACTCGATAGAGCACTTGAACATATAAATAAAAAGGATATTTATATAATTATAGAATCTCAAGGGGAAACTAAAAAAATAAAAGAAAAGAATATTTACTTTATCGAAAGTATTGGAAGAAATACTATTATCAACTTAAATACCTCTTCTTTTGAAACAAATATGGGAATAAGTCATATTGAAACAATATTAAATTCAAAAACATTTTATAAATGCCACCGTTCATACTTAGTAAATATTTATCATATTAACACAATACATAAAACAGAACTAACACTTGATAATGGGAAGACAACACCAATAGCAAGAGGAAAGTGGCAAGAATTAAACAAATTATTTATTCAATATTATAGGAGTAATAAATGCAATATTTAGTTAACAATCTTATATTTTTATTAATCTATACATACTATCTATACCAAATAGGTAACATTGAAAATGGAAAAACAAAGTTAGTTATTTTATCAGTGTTGAACGTATTATGGATTTTAATTTTTTACATATTAAAGTTAAACTCTGTTGGCTGGATTCTAATTTTTACTACTACAATACTTTACGACTTGTTTTATGATGAAATTTCCATCAAGCTTCAGTGGTATAAAATAATATTCTATCCGGCTTTGATTATTATAATGAATTTGATAGCAAAATACTTTATAGAAATACCTTGTAGCATTAGATTTATAGTAATAGCATTGTTTTTACTTTTAGTACTTTCATTAGAAAGAAAATACCTAAAACTTTCAAACGGTATATTTATTTTGATAACATATTTACTGTTAATAGCATTGGCAATAAATGCCCCGAAAATCATTTTTCAATATATAATATCAATATTGTCATTTAGTATTTTTTCAATATTAGAAATTTCATTTAAAGGTTATGAGGCTGGCTTTGAAAAAACATCTAGATTCTTTCAACAGGACGTTTTGCATAAACAATATGAAGAAATTAAAATTATTTATTTGAATATGCGAGGTTGGAGACATGATTATCATACACACATACAAACTGTAAAAGCATATCTTGCATTAAATCAAATAAAAGAAGCAAATAACTTTTTACAGGAACTCGAACAGGATTTAGTAAAAGTAGACAGTTATGTAAAATCAGGTAATTTAATGTTAGACGCAATACTCAACAGTAAAATATCCTTAGCTGATAATAAAAATATATATGTTAAATGCAAAGCAAATTTACCAGAAAATATTTCGATATCTGATATTGATTTGTGTGTTATATTAGGCAATATACTTGATAATGCAATTGAAGCTTGTGAAAAGATAGATGAAAATAAAAGGTTTATAAGAATATATATTTCAACACTTAAAAATCAGCTATACATATCCGTTCAAAATTCTGCAAAAGAAGAACTTGGTTTTAATGAAAAAAACTATATAACTACAAAACGTGGAAATCATGGTCTTGGAATGAAAAGAGTAAAAATATTGGTTGATAAATATGAAGGATACCTTAATTTGCAAAACGAACCGGGAATATTCGCAAGTGAAATAACAATTCCACTTCAATAAAAACACAAGCCCAATATCCATATTTTTAAAATAGATATTGGGCATTTTAAATATTTTAAGCAGTTTCTTTTTTCTTGTAATATTTAGCCTGTGCATTCCAAAGATGTGCATACAGTCCATTTTCATTAGTTAGTAACTTATCATGACTACCCCTTTGAATAATTTTTCCCCTGTCAAATACTATGATATCATCACAGAACCTACAACTACTCATACGGTGACTAATATATATACTCGTTTTATCCTCAACAAGTTCATCAAATTTAGAATATATTTCGTATTCGCTAATTGGGTCAAGAGCTGCTGTTGGTTCATCAAGTATTACAAAAGGTGCATCCTTATATAATGCCCTTGCTATTGCTATTTTTTGAGCCTCTCCACCACTTAATTCTATTCCTCCATCATCATACTTAAATAAAGGTGTTTTTTCTTTAAGCGGCATCTTTTCAACTCTGTTCTTTATACCTGCTAACTCAAGACAATTCCAAACTTTTTTATTATCAGGAGCAACACTTGCTGATACATTTTGTTCAAGTAAAAATGCAAATAAATTGAAATCTTGAAAAACAACACCAAATAAACTCAAATATTCTAAATAATCATATTTTTTAATATCAACACCATTTAATGTTATATACCCTTCTGTTGGATCATAAAGTCTGCATAAAAGTTTGATAAATGTTGATTTTCCGGCTCCATTACGTCCTACAACTGCCATTTTATTCTTAAGCGTTAGTTTACACGAAACATTATCAAGTATTAATTCATCATTAGAAGGATAATTGAAAGAAACATTATGAAACTCTATCTCATACTCATTGTCATCTCTTTTTTCTATTGGAATTGTTCCAGTATGTCTTACATTTTTAATTTCCATAAATTTATTGAAATTTTTCACATATGAGCATTGAATCCTAATATCATCATTGGCCTTAAACATAGCCACGACAGATGTATTTAACTGTGAAATAGCTCCTATATATTTGGTCATTGAACCTATAGTAATTGCTTTGGTAATAGCTTTTAAAATAACAAATAAATATGCAAACAATACCGAAAATCCACTCAAAAATGCTTGAACATAAGATTGGCTAATCATAATTTTAAACATTTTTACAGACAAGCCATTGAATGAAGCATCCATGTGAACTTTTTCTTCCTCAACTATTAATGGTGTTAAGTTAAAAAGTCTAATTATCTTACCTTTAGGTGTATCAAATATTAACTGACTTACAAAGTACATAAATCTTCTCTCGAATACCATTTGTTCATTAAATACTTTTAAATTTTCATTATTTAAATATTTTGTCAGTTTCAAATTAACAAAGGCATTTATTAAAACAAATATAGTAATAAACACAATAGAAAGCTGTGGAGAAGTTAAAATACTTAATGCGTCTGTACTATAAGATACTTTAAAACAGAGCCCTAATACTAAAATCAATGAAGCTATAATAGAAATTATAGATTGAATTATGTTTTTATAATTTTTCAGTAAAAACCCAAATCCACCATGATGGTTCATTGAAAATTCTGCACTTGTAACTAATTCAAGCACTTTTGGATCTTCAATAACCTCATAATCAAGTTCTAATGCATGTTCTCTGATTGCTATTTTAACTAACTCATGTATTTTAAAGGTTATTTGTCTAAACAAGTATTTTAAATAATCATTTACTATACCTATTATCAAATTTCCTAATATAAGTGCGCCTACCATATATAATGTAAACTTCAAGTCTTGATTAATAATTCCATCAATAATATAAGCTGGTAATATTATATTTATATATGGAAATAATGCATCAATTAAAGCATAAAGTATCGTTACTGGAATGGCAGAAGAATCGCATTTGTGAATTAACTTAAGTGTCTTAAGACCTTCCTTATGAAAAGAAAGATTACTAAAAAGCTTCTTCATCTTCTTTTACCTCCTTTTGATAGTAATGAGCTTGAATATTAAACATTTTTGCATACTCACCATTTAAGCTCATCAATTCATTATGGGTTCCTGATTCTATAATTTCACCATTTTTCATAAACAAAATTCTATCACAAAATCTTGTTGAACTTAATCTGTGTGAAATAAATATACTTGTCTTGCCTCTGATTAATGAATTATACTTCTCATACATTTCACTTTCTGCTATTGGATCTAAGGCTGCTGTCGGTTCATCTAAAACAACAAATTTACTGTCCTTATAAAGTGCTCTTGCAAGCATAAGCTTTTGAAGCTCTCCTCCTGAAAGAAGTATACCATCATCATTAAGCTCTTTTAATAAATGTGTGTTAATTCCTTTTTCAAGAGAATCTATTTTTTCCTTAAGTCCTGCTAACTCCAAACATCTATACACTTTTTCATTATCAATATCATCAACGATTTCACAAGCAACATTTTGAGCTATAGAAAACGCAAATGCAAATACATCCTGAAAAACTACAGAAAATTCATTATAATAATTTTTTATATTAAATTTATTTACATTTATTCCATCTAACAATATTTCTCCGCTATCGGGTTGATACAATCCGCACAAAAGCTTAACAAATGTTGTTTTACCTGCTCCATTTTCACCAACTATTGCAATTTTTTCACCTTTTTTGATAGACAGATTTATTTTATCAAATATAGGTTTATCTGTTTCTGGATATCTAAATGTCATGTTTTTGAATTCTAATTCATGAGTTACACCATGTGGTATTGGTATACCTTTATCCCTGTTAGTATTGTCCTTTATATTATAAAAATCCAAATAATCATTTACATATACATTGTTTTCACTTAAGTATACGTACTTATCAAATGTAACACTAATCAAGTTGCCAATACCAGAGATTACACCTATATACAACATAAATGCAGCTATGTTCATACCATTGAAAACCTTGTACAGTAGATATCCATAAACAACTATATTTTGTATTAATGTTACAATTCTACTTGTAATATCAACTAATAACTGATTTCTATATTCTTTTTTACTCCAATACAACCTTAATTCAAGTAAATTATTAAATAAATCACTAAACCAGTTTTGTATTTTATATAGTCTAATATCTTTTCCATTTTTCTGCATAATTGATTCGTCTTTTAGATATCTTAATTTAGTATCGTATTTATCCCAAATATACTTGTTTTTTTCAATCCACTTTATCTTTAAATTATTAGCAATGATATTTATTATTGGAGACAAAATCAATAAAAAAATTATAAATATATTTAAGCTTCCTGTTATAGCAGCATATAAAATTAAAGATAATCCACTAATAATAATATCTTTTGCACCAAATACCAATGCTGAAAAACCGATATCATAATTTTCATACACAGCTATAGATGCTTTACTAATTTTTACATGATTTTTAGGATTATCAATATTTAAATAATCTGTATCCATAATTTTATAATCCAACTCTCTGCCCTTTATCAATCTATACTTTATAAGCTTTAATTTATAAACTAAGCTAAGCTTTTGTATGATTAGATTAAAAATCATAATTATTAAAGCATACAAAGCTATATAAACTAATATATTTACTAAATCAAATTTATTTGTTAAAAGATATACCGCAAAACTTGGAAGTACAGTTGTAATAAAAGGCGTCACAATTGATAAAAAAATTAAAATTAACGACATAAATATAAATTTATATCCTTGAAACTTAACTACATCCTTACATACAATTATACAGTTTGTTAATATTCCATTTCGTTTGTTCACTATTCTCACCTCTATTATGAGTATATACATATTTTAACACTAAAAATAAATTATTGCATCAAATGTATGTTTTTTGTAACGAAATGCATTATAATAATACTATTAGGTAAATTCGAACTAAAAAGGAGAACATTATGAACATAGCTCTGATAAGACCATCAATTGAATTAAAAGATAAGGTCATAGAATACTGGGATGAATTCTATTCAAACGGAGAGAATTTCATTGATGATACCAAAGACTATGAACAAAAAGAAACCTATGAAGACTGGTTAACAAGGGTTACAAATGACACTAGTGAAAAAACAGTCAGCAAAGATTGGGTAGTAACTGATACTTTTTTTGCAATCAGAAAAAGTGATAATAAAATTATAGGCATGACAGAATTAAGGCACTCTACTGATGAAATCATAAAAGATTTTGGACAAGTTGGCTATGACGTACGCCCATCAGAAAGGAATAAAGGATATGCTACCGAAATGCTCAAAATGTTGATTGTTGTTGCAAAAGAAGCCCAAATGAACGAATTATACATATCTGTTAAAAAAACGAACCTACCCTCAATAAAGGTTATAACAAATAACGATGGAATCTTTGAAAAAAGTTTTGAATATTATAATCAAATAGTTTATGTTTATAAAATTTTATTATAATTTATATAGAAAAATTAAGATTAAATAAATGAATTATAAAGCCCTTAAGTTTTTTCTTAAGGGCTTTATTGTATTTGTAATCTACTATTTTATTTATTATAGATACTTACTCTCTATTTTTTTTATTGTTCCATCTAATACCATTTTTTCAACATTATCATCAAATATTTTTACATATTGATCAATACCAGGTTTTTTACAAAATGCCATTCTTTCATCTAAATTGCTTTCTGTAAAACAGTATTTTTGAACGTTTAAATACTCACCAAGTCCGCTGTCCTTAATATAATAATTAGCTGCATACTCGTTAGCAATAATCGTATCTATCTGACCTTTAAATAGCTTTTTAAATATTGTATCTAAATCAATAGCAGTATTATCTTTATTTAGTTTGTCGTCTGTATCAAACCTACTGTTGTATTTGAAATTCTGTACACCTATTTTATATTTATATAAATCATCATATGAATTAATTGAAACATCTGATTTTTTCAGTGAATAAAATAAATATTTTGATTTTTCTCTATACGGTTTTGAGAAATTCATATAGCTTTCTCTTTCCTTACTACAAGATACTGTAGTTATCATATCAATTAAATTATTTTTAAGAAGTTTAAGAGAACCATCCCAAGTACACATCATAAATTGCACTTTAATATCAGTGTCTTTAAAAGCTTCTTTTATTATATCACAATCAATACCTATCATATCTCCGTCTTTAGTACACATAGCGTATGGTGGATAAGGTGATATTCCCGCAATTATTATATTATTATCATGTTGTGAAACCTTATTTGTTAATTGCAATGATTCTATCATTTTATCTTCAACATTTTCAATAGTACTAGATAGTTTATCAAAATGCTCTAATTCGTGTTTAATAGATTTTGTTACATCGATAGTTGATTTTTTATTATCTTTAATTATTTCTGAAATACTATTTACCCTCTCTTTTATTTTATAAAATTTATCATTTAATTCTCTACTATTGCTTGCCAAATCCATATTGTTTTCCGAATATTCTCTTGTTGCATTTTCAATTTCATTAAATTCTGAAACAGCTTTTTTAAGCTTTGTAGATTGGTTAATTATCTTATCTATACTAATGCTCATTGCATTTTGCATATTTTCTGAGAGCTTACCTATTTCTTTGATAATGTCATCAACTTTTTTATTTACATTTGCAGTTTGCTCAGAAACTTTCATAATCTCTTCCGCAACTACACCAAAACCTTTGCCATGAACACCAGCTCTTGCTGCCTCTATAGATGCATTTACAGATAAAATTTTAGTTTGTTTTGTTATTCCTTCCACTGCTACTACCAAAGAATCTGCATATTCAACCTTCTTTTGAAGATCCTGAGCAACACTGCTAGTATTATTTATATCTTCTTTAACTTGATCAAATTCATTTATGGTATATTCTATCTCTTCTCTATTTTGTACAACTTTTTCATAAGTTAATTTTGAATTATTTGAGAGTTCAGTTGTTTTATTTAAAGTGTTATCAGCATAATCACAAATAGTGTCTAGTTCTGTAACTATACTAACAATATTTTCACTTTGTCTATCAGCACCACAAACTAAATTATCTGCCTTATTACTTATGTTGTTTATTTCTGTATTAATTTCACTTATTGTGTTAGATGTCTTACTTATTTTTTCAATACTTTTTCTAATAACCTTATCTGCATTGTTAGTAATTTTTATGATTTCTTCTTTTTTTCCGCTAGTGTCTTTAAATAATTTCATAATACTACCTCCCAAATTTTAGATAATCCTTATGATTATTTTAACACATTTTGAATATATTACAATATTAATGTTATTATATTACTATATTTGTTATAATTTGCTATTAAATCTTATACTTCTATTATATTAAATGCTTTCTTTTAGTTCATTTGTCGATTAATTATAGTTATTTGGGTAATAATAATTATATTACCAATAAAGTCATTAAATATAATTTTAAAGTGATTTTGCATAAAAATACAATATATTATAATTTTAAAAATATTATAACATTTATGCTTCAATATATGTTATAATATAGATGTAAATTTTTATGTACTAAAAAATCATATAGGAAGGTGAGATGTACATGAACTTAATTAATGAAAAAGTTAACCACAATAAGTTTGGTGAAGGTCAAATTATAGATCAAGTCAATAACCATATTTTAATTCAATTTTCCGAAGCTGAAGGTCAAAAAACTTTTTTGTACCCCGATGCATTTGATCATCATTTGAAGTTATTAAACAAAGCTGCTAAAGATTCTATAAAGAAAGATCTAGATGCAAGACTTAAAGAAATCGAAGAAGACAATGAGAGAAAAAGACTTATTAAATTAGAAATTGAAAAGAAAGAACAACTTCTAATTCAAGAACGTGCAGCAAAAGCTTCTACTAAAAAAACTACAGCAAAAAAAACAACTACAAAGAAAACTACAACCAAAAAAAAAGCTGCTGCGAAAGCAAAAAAAGTTGAAGAGGTCGATGAACTTAAAGAAAAATAATTATAATAATAGTAAAGGACAGTCTGTAATAATTCAAACTGTCCTTTTAGTTATTTTAAAAAATTTATTGTTTGCTATAGAATATTTATTATTAGGATTCATTTTAAATGCTATGTCATTATGATATTTTGATTTTTCTATATTTCCTATTGCATAATAACAAACGCAAAGTTGCACATGTGGAAGCCACGTATAATATTTGTTGTAAACAAATCCCCCTAATAAGAGACTTGGTTTAGATATGCTATCAATTATTTCATACCAGCTTATAGCTATCTCAAATCTTGACTCCAACTGGTAACTAAAAGCAAATCTATACAATGTTTCACCACGTAGTGGAGCTAAATCAAATGCTTTTGATAATATTTCTCTTCCATTTCTTATCATATTTTTGTAAAAATAAATGTCACACACACTATGAATACTGTCAAACTTTTGCTCAATAGAACTATCTTGAGAATTTATTACATTGTTTAGCACTTCTATTGCTTCATCATGAAAGCCATTATGAAATAACTCTTTTCCATAATAAAAAGTATCTCTAATTGATAACTTACAACCTTCTTTAATTTTCTTTTGATATATATCAAGATTTCTGCTACTACCATGATTTTTTGTATGAGTTATATGAACGTCACTTTCATAAGTATTGCCAGTTACACATATATATTCGTGAATAAAACCTAACCATTTATAATTTCTACTACGCTTTAAAAGTCTGTTCCGTTTAAATTGAATTTGTTCATTACTATCACCATAAAAGCCAAGGTCATAAACCATTGATATAGCATTATATTTTGTATCTAAATTTTCTTTTATATCTTTTAATTTTACACAATCATTTTTTAAAACTATATCATCTGCGTCAAGCCACATGATATATTCACAAGTCGCTTTTGAGAAAGAAAAATTTCTTGCAGCAGAAAAATCATATATCCACTCAAAGTCATATATTTTATCGGTAAAGTCTTTTGCTATTTCTTTTGTTTTATCCGTTGAACCTGTATCTACAATTATTATTTCATCAACTACATCTTTTATTGAATTCAAACAGTTGGCAAGATTTAATTCCTCATTTTTTACTATCATACACAAACTTATAGTTATCATATATATCCCCTTTAAAACAGAGATACCGTATAAGTATCCCTGCTATATTTTATTATATTATGTTAATACAAGAAATCAGCTACAAGTGAACTAATACTACAATATGGAGCAAACACCGATTTGTTTCCAGGGTATTCAAACGTTGCCATTCCAGATGTTATTGATAAAACTTTTTGACCATTCAAATCAAAGTTATAAAAATCTATAACATCAAATGCTAACACATCTATTACAACAGGTGGATCGCCTTCAGTAACCAATGATTCTTCCAATAGTGCCTTATACCCATTTAAAAAAGCACACTCGCTTGGTGGTGGAACATCAGCTACAGTTAATGTAATTGAGCCTGTAACCGGAGGTGGTAATACTGGCGCATTAATATATACAACTTTTGGAAATACTATTTCACGTATATTGCATATTCTAATAGATGTCTTGGTACTACCACTTGTTGTTAATAGCAAACCATCAACAATAGTATCAGTGCTCTTTATATCTACTGCAATACTATTATTTCCACTTCCTCCAATGGTAGTTATATCTACACTTACTGATTCATCATCAGGCAAATAGTCTATCAATGCTGTTATAAATGCAGTAACTCTTTCACAGCAATAATCACTACACGCTGCCCCACCCGCTGAACCTTGTGGACCTTGCGGGCCTTCTGAACCTTGTGGACCTTGTGGACCTTCTGAACCTTGTGGGCCTTGTGGGCCTTCTGAACCTTGTGGGCCTTGTGGGCCTTCTGAACCTTGTGGGCCTTGTGGGCCTTCTGAACCTTGTGGGCCTTGCGGGCCTTCTGAACCTTGTGGACCTTGCGGGCCTTCTGAACCTTGTGGACCTTGCGGACCTTCTGAACCTTGTGGGCCTTGTGGGCCTTCTGAACCTTGTGGGCCTTGCGGGCCTTCTGAACCTTGTGGACCTTGCGGGCCTTCTGAACCTTGTGGACCTTGCGGACCTTCTGAACCTTGTGGACCTTGTGGACCTTCTGAACCTTGTGGGCCTTGTGGGCCTTCTGAACCTTGTGCAGCTTGTGCAGTGCCTTCTGAACCTTGTGCAGCCTTGTGTGCCTTCTGAACCTTGTGCACCTTGTGCACCTTCTGAACCTTGCAGCCTTGTGGGCCTTCTGAACCTTGTGAACCTTGAACCTTGTGCAGCCTTCTGAAACTTGTGCAGTCCTTGTGAACCTTCTGAACCTTGTGCAGTCTTGTGCACCTTCTGAACCTTGTGACTTTTGCGCCTTCTGAGCCCTGTGCACCTTGTGCAGCCTTCTGAACCTTGTGCAGCCTTGCCCTTCTGAACCTTGTGCACCTTGCGACCTTCTGAACCTTGTGCAGCCTTGCACCTTCTGAACCTTGTGCAGCCTTGTGCAGCCTTCTGAACCTTGTGCAAGCCTTGTGCCTTCTGAACCTTGTGCCTTGTGCAGCCTTCTGAACCTTGTGCAGCCTTGTGCCTTCTGAACCTTGTGCAGTCTTGTGCACCTTCTGAACCTTGTGGGACCTTGCGCCTTCTGAGCCCCAGCACCTTGTGCAGCCTTCTGAGCCCTGTGCACCTTGTGCAGCCTTCTGAACCTTGTGCACCTTGCGACCTTCTGAACCTTGTGCACCTTGTGCACCTTCTGAACCTTGTGCAGCCTTGTGCAGCCTTCTGAACCTTGTGCAGCCTTGTGCCTTCTGAACCTTGTGCATGTGTTCTGAACCTTGTGGACCTTGTGGACCTTCTGAACCTTGTGGACCTTGCGGGCCTTCTGAACCTTGTGGACCTTGTGGGCCTTCTGAACCTTGTGGGCCTTGTGGGCCTTCTGAACCTTGTGGACCTTGTGGGCCTTCTGAGCCCTGTGGACCTTGCGGGCCTTCTGATCCTTGTGGGCCTTGTGGGCCTTCTGAACCTTGTGGACCTTGCGGGCCTTCTGAACCTTGTGGACCTTGCGGACCTTCTGAACCTTGGGGACCTTGCGGGCCTTCTGAACCTTGGGGACCTTGCGGGCCTTCTGAACCTTGTGGACCTTGTGGGCCTTCTGAGCCCTGTGGACCTTGTGGGCCTTCTGAGCCTTGTGGACCTCTTCGTCCTCTTGGTCCTCTTGGACCTCTTGGGCCTTGGCAGCAGCAATAAAAATGGTCGTCACAACAACAATCAGATGGTGTAAAGCAATAATCATTGTCATTTAAACAATAATTGTCATTATGACAATAATAGTTATTATGACAATAATGGTTATTATTAAAGAAATCATTAAGATTATCATTACAGCATTTGTTAGAGCTATTATTTATAAAATTATTCAATTGTTTTCACCTCTTATTATTACAAATATTAGCTGTCATACTATAATATATTTACAATTTAAGATAATGTTACAATATGTCGAAAAAAGAAAAAGAAAAAGGAAAAATAGCAATAAGCGAACCACATTAATATAGAATTAGTTCATAAAAAAATGGTTATAATATTTTAAACTTAGTTTAAAATATTATAACCATCTCTATAAGAGTATTATTTATCCTTTGGTTTAATTGGAATTAATAGGTCTAATTGAGTATAACTTATATGTTCTTTATTTAATAGATAATCGTAATACGCATTTAAATGTTCTTCTAGGCTTCCTTCCATTCCCAATGGTTCTCTTATATCCAAATCATACTCTTCATTATTAAGTGCCCAATTATATAATTTTTTCCACTCAGAAAAATCGCCCATTCTAATACTGTGTGCACCGTATAATCCACCTTCAAAGTGTTTTTTATTAAGTGGTGAAGGTACTTCTAAATCTGCTGGTATAGTAACCCAAAATTCATATCCATAAACATCATTTGCAGTTTGTGGTGAAGGATTATTAAAACCAAAAATCCTTAAATCAGGTTTTATGTTATGCAAATTTGTACTTCTAATAAAATTGTCGAGTATCTTATATGCATTGTCTTCTGGATTTTCACCAATAAAATGCGCCGATGCAACTGTTTGTGGTGGTAAATACAACTTTCTAACGTTTTTCAAAATATTTAATTCTTCACTTGCTTTGTTTAATTCTTCCATTGAATTTTTCTCCTTAAAATTTATCTTGGAAAGGCTTAACGATTCAACAATTTTCATTGTATCCTTATCGCTCAATAAATTAAAATCAGTTCTCATTTTAATGCTTTCGGATAAATCTAATGTCAGTTTTTGTAGAATTGAACGAATAGAACTTAGTGCCGTAATCTCACTATCAAGCTTTGAAATGTTATCTTGAAACACATCCACCATATGAGCTAAATTATCATTTTGAAATATTA
The DNA here is from genome assembly GCF_017352195.1 of Sedimentibacter sp. zth1. Classification (NCBI taxonomy): domain Bacteria; kingdom Bacillati; phylum Bacillota; class Tissierellia; genus Sedimentibacter; species Sedimentibacter sp. zth1. The sequence continues at coordinate 1,531,694 of NZ_CP071445.1, forward strand.
AATCTATCTGTTTAAGTGGAATACGTAGCTTGCGCAATACAATAATCTGTTGCAGACGTCTTACAGCAGCTTCATCATATGTACGATATGCATAACCCTCTTTCTTTTGACTTTTCAAAATACCTAATTGCTCATAATACCTGAGTGTTCTTGTAGAAACTCCAAAACCTTTTGATACTTTACTAATTGTCATTAATTTCATACTATCATTTCTCCCTTCCATAATCAGTATAAAGTACGACGTGACGTCAAAGTCAATAGATTTACAAAAATATTTTCAAATTATCATTTTGGATAACTATATATCCTTTAACTCCGTTAAGCACCTAATCAAAACCTCTGGTTTATCAAGATATACCTCGTGGTCACTGCCCTCTGCTATAACTAGCTTGCCTCGTGTAGATAAATTAGACAGCTCAATCTGAAGCTCTCTCCATACGTCTTCGTATCTATTTGCTTCATCACGAGGCATATCATATTTTACAAATGCATTAGCTGAAATATCCTTATCCCTTGCGATAACTGTAAGCGGTACGTTAGGAAACTCATCTATGCTTTTAATATCATTTGCACTAGCTTCAAAATATTTAAATTCATTACCAATAGTAATTTTTCCATTTTTAAAATTTTCTTCTGCCATCTTATCTATAGAAATAGCTTCATTCATAACAGGATTATTAAGTTCATAAAGTTTTTTCCAATTAAAAGAGGTTGAATCAACAAGCACAACTGCTTTTATCATCTCTTTATACATCTTAGCAAACTGTATAGTACATAATCCACCAAATGAATGCCCTACCATAATAAAATTATTTATATTTAATTCAACCAATAAACTATGCAACTCCATAGCAATATTTCTAGTTGTTCTCTCTGATTGTGGTTTGCAACTATTCCCATAACCTAATCTTCGATATATAAATATTGTAAAATCATCCTTCAATTCATCAATAACATTTAACCAATCATTCCAACTACAACCTATACCAAGCTCAATGACCAAGGTATTAAAACCATTACCAAAAATTTTATATTCAAATTTGTTTTTCAATGTAATTTACCTTTCTTGCTTCATATTTAGTTACTAATTATTAATGCCCATAATCTTCATCTACAACTAAAAGCTTAATTCTTTCTTTATCAGTTTGTACTTCAATAATAACAAGACAGTTACAAACTCGTTCCTTAGATACACAGTCAACACACTTGCCTAACTTAACACATGGTGGATTATATCCTGCTCTTTTGGCATTTAGCGGACACGCAATGTTTTTAAATTATTTTATAATAAATTGGTTAATTTTAGTAAAGTGTTTTACAGTACTAAAGAAAGAAATTCATTCTTCTAACCATTCTATTAACTCCTAAATTTCTTTGGAATTTTAAAATATCAACAATTCTACCTGTTAACACTTACAAATTTTTAATAGAACACCTAATTTAAAATTACAAACAAAAAACACAAAACAATACTATTCAAAATAAGTGCTTTGTGTTTTCTATTTAATAACTTTACTTCATTACTTTTTACTTGATCAACAATTATCTTAATATGAAGGCTAATATTATAATTTCTTTATTTTACAAATTTATTATATTTAGTAGTTAAGTAAATAATAAAATCCTGTCGCATACTTGCAAAATTCTTAGAATAGATTAATTCAAAATCATCAGGATTATAAAACATTTCCATGTATTTTTCAATACCATAATTATCTATTAAATATCTTGTAAATATTGGTCCAAAAGTATATCTATAAAATTGCTCATCTCTAAATATTTCATGTTTTCTTTTTTGATATTCTTTATAGCAATTCATTTCCAGATAATCAAATATTCTGTTTTTATCACTAAAAAGCTCTTTATTAGGATTATCTATACCTATTGATTTAAGATATGAATCAAATAATTCTTTACTAACATTCATTCTATAGTAATTATATTTATTATTACTTAAACTATTACTTACATATGTAACTTGAAATCTATTTTCATCATAAATATTATATCTGTAAGCACAATATTGTGCTATTCCCTCATTAAAGAATCCCTTGTAATTTCTATTTTCTTTATCTATACCCATAGAAACTAAATGCGAATATTCATGAAGATATGCTGATATAGTATTACAACACATAGCATCATTATAATAATCACAATAGGAATAATCAAAATTATAAGCTATGCAATGAGTTTCTTTCACAAAATATGTTATAACATTTTTACTATCGTTTATTGTATATCCATTATTTAAAAAACTACGTACATCCTCCATTTCTTGCTCTGATAATTTCACAAAATCTTTTATTGATTTATATGAACAATCAAAAACATACCAATAATTGTATTGATCTTTAAAAGCAGGATGAAAACAATATTGCATCCATTCTGTGCACATGTCAACAGGAAAATATTTATCTCCAAATATTTTATATCTAATAGGTACAGTTTCTTCATCTTTTTTAACATCTACATCTATAGATTTAAGCCATTCGTTTATATATGTTGCATATAGTTTATCAAATTCTAATGTAAATTCAGATGATGACTCTAACAATTCAATAAATTTTTCTTCCCCATAGTTTTCCTTTATGTAACTAACCAAATTTGTTGCAATGCTTCTTGTATAATCAATATCTATTATATTGAAATAGTTATCAGAAAACACTGGCAATGTCAAATCAAGCATTTCATTGTGACGTGGTAGTTTTCTTTTTATGTAATCCATGTCAAGCTCTTTTAAATTATCGTCATACATATTTAATTTCTTTTGCAAATCTACTGTTTCACCATATATCAATCCATAATGACTTGTATCACCAAAAACATTAAACAAAGTTTGCATAATAAAATTAAACGAATCAAACTTGTCCTTATTATATTTGATATATATTTTGTTATCATCATTAAAGTTATAAACTTTATTGCTTATGTAGTATTCATAATTCTTTTCAGCACTATATCTTTTATTGACTAAATTAATTATATCTATACTTTTTAAAATATATTCTTTCCTTGACAGTAAATCAATGTTGCTGTCAAACCAAAATTTTGCTTTAGATAACTCTAGCAATTCCCATTTAATATCAACAGGTTCTTCTTCATTGAAATAGTCATCTCTTGGTTTAAATTTTTCATCAACTACAGTTTCACTCAAATATTTTCCATTCTCTAGTTCCTTGATAACTTTTTTATCCTGTGAACTCATATTAGATTCTGCACATCCTGTAAGTAACAAAATAACAATTAGAACAACTAATACTTTACTAACTTTCATAACAACACCCCTTTTCTAATATTACCTAAACATATTATACAAGGAATTATTACCTTTTACAACATTTGTTTACATTTTTTGATATTTTATATTTTAACTGCTATAACAAGACAAAAACACAAGACAAAGAAAATCTTAAAATATGGTATACCAAGACTACTAAAACTAACCCTAACAAAATAAAATCGACTTCTGCAAGGTTGACTTAGAAGAAAAAAGAATAATCTTGCTTTCAAAGCATTGTGGAGCATTGCTAAGAATTGTACAAATCAAAACGAACTTATTTCACACTAGCAAAATACATTAATTACCATCTTTGCTTTCTTGTATAATTTTTATTACTCGTTCTAAGCAATCTTTACTATTACACCAAATATCCGGTTCAAAACCTTCGCCTTCTTTAAAATTTTCATCCTCTATTACATGCAAATTATATCCCATATTGACTGATATATGAGAATTTGGTAAATACCAAGCTCCATCTACATTGGAAAGTAGCGCCCCACTTGAATTTGTACCAACAAATGTTACATTTTCTACATCGTTCAATGCTTCTATTAAACATTCTGCAGCTGAAGCAGTCGATTTGTTATATAATACATATATTTCAGTATTAATTTTTTCAACTGATATTTTTTTGTCTTCTTTTATCTCCATCTTGTCTTTACTTTCATTAATCATTTCATCTAAAGTTTCATATAAAGATGGGTAATAAAAACTATACTTGTTATATCTATACCCAGGATAATTTAGTATTTCAAATATGATTTCTATATACTGCTTACTACTTATTATATAACTGCTATTTTCTCTTACTGGCAATTGTCCTGTCAATTCTTCTATCCAGTAATCACAAAATTCACCTCTCCCTCCACTATTACCTCTTAAATCAACTATTGCATACTGTTTATCTTTAATTAAATTGGCTGATTTAATCCATTCAAGTGCAGACTTATCTAAAGGTACATTACTCATGCTTTTTATTGTTAATACAGGTATGCCTTCTAGTTCATTATACTCAAATATTTTGTTTGGTTTTTGAAAACAACAAACATCTTCATTTAGCTTAATTGTTATATATTTGATAGAATTATTATTATCTAATTCAATATCTCTATTGATAAAAAATTGTTTAGACTTGCCTTCTATGTAAATTGCATAACTCATTTGACCATTTGCATTTAAAGAGGGTTTTATATATTGGTCTATGTTTTCGTCATTATTGATTTTTAAAATTTTATATTTTTTATCGTCAACTTCCATATAGTAATTGTTTTTTTCATAAGAAATATTGTAGTCTTCATTGAAATAATATGTATTATAATCTCTACTATTACCAATAGTAAAATGTGAATCATGTACAAATTTTAAATTTTCACGAAGAATTTCCTCTAATTCATTTGTGCAAACTATTTCTTTTGTACTTAATGCATCAACAATATTGTTGTAGGCTGTTTCAAATTGCTCATCTCCACCCAAATAATTGTATGCACCATATGTAGCTTTAAGTAACTTAAAATACAAATTTACATCGTATATAGCTTCATCTTTATTTATTTTGTCTACAGAATTAATTTTTTTTAAATTAAAATATTTATCAAAATAAGAAAGCTGTATTAATTCTTCTTCTGTAATGCCATTTTCCAAACCATAAATATTCATTTTATCAACTAGGCTACAATTATTATTTAATTCATAGTGTATCCATTCTTTTCTCAGCTCATCTAAGGTTTTATTAAATATATTTAGATATTCAATATTATTCTTCATTTTTGATATTTCTACTATTTTATTAATAGTATACTTCTCATTTATATACTTAAAAAAACTATAATTTAAATAGTTGCAGGTTGTTTCTATATTTTTTTCTACATCAAAACTATTGATATCACCAATAAATTTTAAAGCACTTAATTTGTCACCATCCTGAAGATATTTGCATGCTGCATATTCATATACATAGTTTAAAAAGTTATCATCACCTTTATCGACACATATACTGTCACATATGTACAGAGCAAATACATCCTGCAAATATGAATTATTTATCCCTATATGTTTTTCTAAATACTTTAAAATTTTATATTCATATTCTATACTTCCTTTTGCGAACTCAGTCGTATTTAAATATATTTTTTTATTTTCTAATTCCTTAAGATCATCTATAAAAATTATATTTAGCTTTTTTTTCTAAGCCACTCAAGATTATCTATATTAAGATATTTAGAAGCCCTATTTATAAAATCGTCAGTATATTTTAAAAAACCTTCCTTGGTTTTAAACATTGTTTTATTCATATATACATCATCAATACTACTATGTACGTTCACATATTGTGATGAGTATTTATTATCACTTCTACATGAACATAAAGAAAATAAAAATAACATTATTAACACTAGTAATTTAAATTTTTTTAACTTATTCATATGGTCACCTCTTCTTTTAGCTTTATAAACGTTTACCATATTTTGTAATATGACTGAAATTTTAATGTATAATTACTGTACTATTTTCACCATCAGTTGTCTTATTTCTAATTAGATTTGATTCATTTTGAGCAAACTCATTTAAATATTCATAATAATTTTTATAAGCCTTTGGATATGTATATAAACTACATGGAGTGTGGTTTCTTCTAAAAACTTTATCTGTAAGCATATAATAATCCTATCTTATTCTACCTCTAACATCTGGTATAGGATCATCCCAAGTAACATTAAGATTAAACCAGTACCCTCCTAAATTGACCATATTCCATGAATGACTTGCAATTTTGTTACCAGTATCAGCCTTACCTATAACAAATTTAACAGACACATTAGCTAAACTTAACATCCAATAGGTCAATAAGGAATATGCTTGGCAAACACCAGTACCTTCGTCTAACGTTTCTGAGTTCACGACGTTTCTGAATCAGACATATAAGTTGTCCGTCTTAGCGATGATCGTACCCGGCGAAGGAATGTGGTGCTAACTTTCTTACTTGACATTCCAACTAAGACCCTTGCGTGAACATGTTGTTAGAAGATGTATTTTCGATTGGCTTTTAAGATACTCTATTATTTAATATTTAATTTTTACTTCACTAAATTTCCAATCACCTTTTTTTAGTTCCATCATTACTAAATCATGTATTTTATTTGTTTCATCAGTCCAAAACTTCTTTAATATCTCTACTTCTTTGAAACCTATTCTCATATATAAATTATATGCTCTTTCATTTTCAGGAAATGAATCAATCTCTATTAACTGCATTTTCAGTTTATTAAACAAATATTGTATAAAACAGATTAATGCTTCCTTACCATTTCCTTTACCCTGAGCATCTAACTCGCCTATTTTAATACCTAACCTACATTTCTTTTTATCCATATCAGCTTCACCATATTGTAATTCTCCAATAGGTTTTTTCATCTCTTTAGAGTAAATTATGTATATTCTAGTATTAAGTATTTTATTTTTCTCTTCAATCTGTTCTTTGAATCTATGGTGTAATTTTTCTTTTGTTACTTTCATTCCATTTGGAAATCCCATATGTTTAGTAACTCTTCCATCATTCCACCATTTATGTATTAATTCTAAATCACTTTCTTCCAACATTTTTATAGATATCCTTGATGTTTCGGCTATAATATTCATTCAATTTTCCTTTCATATCATATTTAAAAATAATATTTTTAACATTCATTACCTGTCTTATATAAAATTATCTATATCAAAATTATTTAGTGCTATAATAATTAATATTAGGCTTATATCAGTAAAAATATTTCATCTAACGTCTCTGGTATAATAAAGTCATAGCAAAAAACTATGCTAATTCATATCTAATTCATGTTCTAGCTGAATAAAGAAAATCATTCTTGTATACAATCATTCAACCATTGAGTCATGAATAAACTCATAAGTTATTGTATAGAAATTCAACTCTCGACTTTGTCTAAGTCATAAGGTATTATATTTATTGAATAGGATGGTAGATGTTAACGTCCTTGGGAGCCTTTTATAAGGCAATACCTGTAACTACAGACAATCAATCCATTCAATGAGGATTTATGATTTTAGCTGGTTGGGAGCTGATAAGCTATACCCGAATAACGTGCCAGGTTGTGTACTCATTGCTATTTATGGATACCTATTCGAAAGGAGCTTTCTATGTTTAATTTTAATAATCGTAACTATATCTCCGTTGGTATTGATGTTGGTTCAACTTTTAGTTTTATGTCTATTGTTGATAACAACGGAAACATTATTTTGAAACCTTTTAAAATACTACATAACAGTATAGATTCTCTTGAACGTGCTATTTCTGCAATAAAAAAAGCAGAAGAGTCACATTCCATGAAATCACACATTTTCCTGGAATCTACCGGAATCTATCACTTTCCGCTCTTCTGCTTCCTGAATGAATCAGGATTTGAGGCCCATATTATTAACCCTCTCATCACTCATTCTATCAAAAATTCAGGAATAAGGAAAGTAAAAAATGATAAATTAGATTCTATTGGCATCGCTAGACTTGGTTTATCTAACAATTTAAAAACCTCTGTTATGCCTGTTAAGCTTGTTTTAGAGCTTCGTAGCTTAGTTCGTAAACATTATGACATTATGGATCAACGCTCAGCTCATATTAATAAACTAAAAGCGGATTTACATACTGTTTTTCCTCAATACCTTAATATTTTCTCAGATGTTTGTGGTGTTACATCTCGCATGATTTTAAAGAATTATTGTACTCCTGATAAAATATTAAGAGCGCATAAATCATCTTTGATTGAAAAAATATCTAAATCTTCTAGAAAAGGTATTTCAAAAGCTACTCAATGCTACGAAAAACTTTCTAACGCAGCAAATGCAGCCAAAACCTTTGGTTGTAATATTGATAGTGTGTATTTCAATATTTCTTTAACTATTGACTTAATCGAATATTTAGATACTGTTATTGAATCTATTTTAAATCAAATAAATTTGCTTGTTGATAAGCATAAATCCGAAAAGTTTATTAATCAAATTCATTTGCTAGATTCAATTTCTGGTGTTGGTTTTTTATCTGCTGTTACCATAATGTGTGAAATTGGTGATTTTAGTGCTTTTAAGAACCCTAAACAGCTGTTTGCTTATTTTGGTATGGATCCTGAAGTTAACCAATCAGGCAAATTCAATGCTACTGAAATGCATATGTCTAAGCGTGGTTCACGTATCGCTAGACGTGTTGTTTTTGCTATTGCTTTGTCTAATATACGTTCTACAAGTAATGGTAAAGCTATTAATCCCTATTTACAAGCTTATTACCGAAAGAAAACTGAATCTAAACCTAAAAAGGTTGCTATTGGTGCTGTTATGCACAAAATCTGTAATATCATTTTTGCAGTGCTACGTGATGAAAAATCTTTTGAACTCCGTTCTCCAGAAACTCATATTAGTAACTACAAACAATCATTACAGCTACTTGCTGCATAATTATTAAGTCCTTACATAAAGTTTTAATTGTTTTTCAAGCAATTCATTGTTTGGGTTTATTAAGGTTACACTTTTTTAGCTAAACAATATTACTAAACTTTTTTATTTTTCTTGTTGACTTTTACTAGCTGGTCTGCGTTCATGAAGTTTCATCATCGGACATCAGAGATTGTCTGTAAAACACGATGATAAAATGTGGTGCTGACTTGCACAAAACGCTTATCTATAAAAATCTTTCTATCATCTGATTTTATCCATATTCACATGTTATTAAATAATTATTAATTAATTAAAAATATATTTTATATACTTCGTATTATGCTCATAATCTCTATTTATTCTTTTTTTCAATAACTATATATGCTTGGCCTAAATTTGAAGAATCTCCCATTGCACAGGCTGAAATCATTTTCACACTCCATCCCTGTTCTAAATAGGCATTAACTTCATCTAAACCATCATTGGGTTTCAGTCCTGACCAACTCTTTACCCATACTATTTTTTCCATCTAGTATCCTCAAATTATATAAATAATCTTTCCATTTTGCATATCTATAATTATCACCTTGCTACATTGCTAAGATTAAAGTGCTCCAGTAGCTTGGAATTTTACTGCCTACTTTACAATTCAATTATTTCTTACAGATGATAAGAAACACACTAGACTCATCCACTTCTTGGACATGATAGGGGTATCCCGACTGCTCACCAATTTTCTGAAAATCCTCGGGCGAATGGGTCATTGCCTTGAAACCATCTTGACAGACAATCACACCATTTTGGGTCTTGGTATAATCGATTTGTCGAGTAGACGAACCCGACACCCTTTCTTTTTAAGGTTTTCTTAAAGTAAATAGTAGTTATAGTGTCCCATCAGTTTTCTTTTCAAGCTTTTCATTATTGTATCAATAGGTTTGTGCATTCCTTCTTTTAGCCAACTTTTCGCATTTTGCCTTTTTACTTTTAGCTTTTTCTTGCTTGTGTTGATATGCACACGATATTTACCATTTTTTGTTTTTCCATTTACAAATGTAAATCCGAGAAAATCAAAATTTTCTTTTGTTCCTCTATGTTTTCCGAATGGTATTATCCTTGTCTTTTCTATTGCTACTTCTAATCCAAATGTTTTCAATCTCTCTATTAGCATCTTGTATACTTTTTCCGCTTCGCTTTCTGCTTGAAACAGTATTGCAAAGTCATCTGCATATCTCACCAGATACGCTTCTCCATGCAGTTTTGGTTTCACCGACTTTTCAAACCATATATCTAATACATAGTGTAGGTATACATTTGCCAGTACTGGTGATATATTTCCACCCTGAATTGTTCCTTTGTCACTTTCTACGTATTTCATGTCTTCCCATATTCCTGCTTTTAGAAATCTTACTATATATCTAAGAAAATTCTTATCTTGTATATCGTGTTCTAAAAATTTCATTAGCCATCCTTGGTCTACATTGTCGAAAAAGCCTTTTATATCACAGTCTAGTATATAGTTTACGTTTTTGTGCATTATCGTATTGTTTATCATTTTTATTGCTTGATGGCAATTTCTGTTTGGTCTAAATCCATATGATATGTCCATAAATCTTGGTTCATATACTCCATTCAGTATTTCTGCCATTATTGTCTGTACTAGCTTATCTTCATATGACAGTATTCCCAATGGTCGCATTTTTCCATCGCTTTTGGGTATCATTACTCTTCTTGTGGGTTTTGGTTTGTAGCAGAACTTCTTCATTCTTTCTAGCAGATTTTTTATATTCTCTTCTAGTTGTTCTGAATATTGTTCTTTTGTTATCCCGTCCACTCCTACTGCTTTTTTCTTGTCCTGTTTTTCATGCACCTGTTTTAAATTTTCTTCATTTACATAGTGCATTAGTGTTTGCAATTTTGCGTGTTTTATTGATAGTTCTTTTATTTCTTCTTGTATCTTTTCCATGTGTTTATTTAACCTCTAGTGTCTTTCATGTGTTACTTTCCGAATTGTCTTACATGCTAATCCCTTTGCTCCACAGACTTTCATCTGCTTCTTCACTACTATGAATTAGTCCGACTTCTTGTAGCTCTTAAGACTTCTTTGGTTTTCTACACCTTATGCCATCCTTATCTGTTTTCTTTATTTCAGAAAACTACAAGACCTCCCAGGTACGCTTAATATACCTTGTTTGCTCGCCATGCTCTCAGACCCCGGTGAATTCTCCATAACCTTTCCTTTATCGGTTATTTCTTTTTGTCTGCTGTCAGAGGGATGACATCGACTTTCACTTATCGGACTAACGAGGCTCTATCACTTCACGCTTTCGCATTACGGCTCTCAAACTTTCTTGCCTACGCTTAAACCTTACGTCACCGCTTCGGCTCCAAGGCTAGATACTGGCTGTTGGCTAAACTTTACCAGGCTAGGAGTTTCACCTAGCTATATATTAAACGCCGAACTGGCGCACCCCGCTAAGACCCTTGCATGAACATGTTGTTATAGGATGTTTGCTACTTCTACACGCATTACTTATATTAAACTATAAATTTAATTAACAATTTTATGAGCTAACCATTTTATCAGTTCTTTCTAAAATCTTAGTTAACGTAATACTTTTCTTGTGTACTCAAATTATAATTATATAAAAAACTTTAATCGATTAGTTTTTCTGCTCTCATTCCGTTTAATGATGCTTCTATTGATTTTTCAAATTCATCTTCAATATTGTAATATACTACTAACTGCATTAAGGCTACAACAGCTTGTCTAACTTCATTTGCTAATTTATCTTTATTTGGCTCACCATATTTAAGCCTTTTTATTCCTGAATCCTCAAAATGATTAACCTCTTTCGCAACTTCTCCACATTCTTCTAATATTCTTGTAGCCATTTGATATGGTTCAACACCTTTTGGAAATCTCTTAAAATATCCTTCTACTATTTTATACAATCTATCCATTATTCTTATCCTTTCTAATCTATGATTTATTACTATAAAATACCCATATAACTATTCTCTGATATAGTAAATGTCCTATAACGGTCTTGTGTTCACGACGTCGCTGAACCGGACACCATAGATAGACCGTCTTGGCGGTGGTCACACCCGGTGAAGGGATGTGGTCTGACTTTCTTCCTCTGACCATTCCTCTAAGACCCGAAGCGTGAACATGTTGTTATAGGATGAAAATACATTGACCAGTATTAGTAATAATATTACTCAACTATAAGTGTTAGTTTGTTTTCGGATATTTTATCAAGTTTTAATGTAATATCAAAAATACCTTGCCATTCATTTTTTACTATAAATTCTATAAACACTTCACCGTCATCATTTTCATAAATGTTTTCTTTTAAGTTAGTTAAATTTTCTATTGATAATTTATTAGAAAACCTTTCATAATACTGTTTATCAATATATTTTTTAAATTTTTCATCTTTATTTGCACTTAATTTTATATTACCTGAAATAATATTATGATGTTCTAAAAATTTAAATTCGCTTTTTTCTAATAATCTAGCTCCTATTGGATCAATTATAACATCATAATTTTCCAGCTCATTTGTATGATTATTTAACTTAATATATAAATCAATCCTTATAGCACTCCCTACATCTGTATCTGCAACTTTTAATTCATAAATAGTGCTATACTTAATTTTTCCATCTTTTTGTGTAATTCCTATTAGTTCAGATGATTCACCTAATCCATAATATACACATTTTGCATCGTCATTAGTACTGACTAACGATTTAGATAGTCCATCTGATTTCTGATTTTTATTTTCTACATAAAAATTATTTACATAAGATAATATTAAAACAACTAATATTACAATACTACAAACTGTTATAATTTTTTTCATTCTTAACCTCTTTTAACTAACACTAAAATACAAGTTTATTACTATTACAAATAATCCCATCTATATACACTGTTATAAAAGAGACCCATTAACTAATGTATTTTTTTTATATATCGGCTCTGTGTTCACGACGTCACTGAACCGGACATCCCTGGCTTTCCCGCCTGGCGGTGGTCACACCCGGTGAAGTGATGTGGTCTGACTTGCTTCCTTGACCGTTCCCACTAAGACCCGAAGCGTGAACATGTTGTTATGTGTAGGACTAATATAAGCTACTTGACTATCTGTCAAAATTTTAATTTATAATGATTTTAGCAACTTCGTATAATGCTCATTTGACGAAGTTGATAAGAGCTTGTATAAATTCATTCTTCTTCTCAATATGAATTCCGTGCCCACAATCAAATCTAACAAGCTCACAGTTGTCCATTAGTTCTTGTACCAAGTTTGCATCTTCTTCACTCATTGCCGCAAGCAAAACTTTTTTGCTATCATAATTTGTTTTTGCTTTCATTAAAAGAGTTTTGCAAGAGATGCTTTTTAATATTTCTGCGTGTAAAACGATTCCATTAAAGGTATCATTATAAAAGGCATCTCCAAAATACGGGTCATATTCATTCATACCACGATAAGCCTCTAATGCACTTTTAGGGAAGAATGGCACTTTTAAAGGTTTATGTGGGTGTTTTATTCTATATTTTCTTGCACAGCTTAATAGTTTGAGCTTTATTTTTTCTCTTGATTTATTAGGAAAAAATTCCCACATTTTTTGGCGTTCAAAATAATAAATTACAAAATCTTCTTGAACATTTTGCTCAATGTAGTTATGGCAAACAGTTGATAGATCTAAATAATTAAATGTTTTATATCGGCGTTGACCTTGACATGAAAATAAAGGAGGGTCTTCCAAAATCAATCCAGAACACATTTCTGTTTTTGATGCAACATAAGCTGCAATTAATCCACCAGATGAATGACCGACGATATAAAAAGGGTTGCCAACAAGATTTTCTGCGAAATCAACAATGGCATTACCTATAGAAACTATATTGTAATGGCTTTTATCCTTATCACTTGATCCATGACCGGGGCAGTCCACCGAAAATATATGAAATATCTTTGATAAAGCATTGAATGTATTATTGAAACTTGTTGCATCTGTACCCTGTGCATGTAACATAACTAACACAGGCAGGTTGTTTTCAACTTCATAATAATTTAGTTTTATTCCCTTAGCAATATATTGATTTTGCAATATATTTTTCAATCCCATATCTTACACCACCTAATATAAATAATCTTTACTAACTTAATAGCAATTTTAAATACTCTAAACTATGTTTAATTCATCCCTAAAAATACACTCTGAAATTATATTAGTCTTTCACATAACGGTCTTGTGTTCACGACGTCTCTGAACCGGACATCAGAGCTAGACCGTCTTGGCGGTGGTCACACCCGGTGAAGGGATGTGGTCTGACTTACCCTCCTGAATGTTCCCTCTAAGACCCTTGCGTGAACATGTTGTTAGAAGATGTTATTCTATTAAAATTACTTAATTAATTTATTTATCTAAAAGTTGAATTTTTCTCGGCATTTTATTATTACTTTTGTTTGCAATTATATGAATTACAGAAAATGAAATAAAAAATATACCAAATATAAGTAGAAATATTCTATTAAAAGTTTGGCTTGAATCAAATAACCATTTGGGTAATGATTTTATGTTTATAGCCCCATATATAGATAACACGCCTACTACAAAATCTATAAAAGTTACAATACTAAAATTATTAATCAAAAACTTAGGATCTTTTTTCCTATATGTGGGTAAAATATAACCATAGTTTTGTATTCCATCTGGAATACTCTTAATAATTCCTGTGAAATTAAATTTACTCTTTTCAAACGTATGTAAAACTTCTATTACTACTCCATCATTAGGATCAAGAAAATCGAAATTAAAACTTATTTCTCTCCTATCATCACTAGATACCATAACATTAAAATCACAAACTTTTCGAGAATATTTTAATACTTTTGCTAATAATATTCTGCCATTTTTATCTTCAAAAACTATTTTTAGTCCTTCAGTTTTAACTATATCCTCTCCTTTAATTGTTTTATTTCCACTATTCCAAAAATATATATGTGTTTTATTTAATCTTTTAATATTGTATTCACTATAGTAAACTTTTAAATTTTCTTCTTTATCATTATTACTAATATCAATTATATTTTGATTACTATATTGAAAAACAGGTTTAGCTATGCTTATAGATTTTTTATAGAAAATAAAACTAATTATTCCTCCACCTAATAACCCTATTAAACATAACACTATTCCTACCAAATTAGTTAAAATAAAATCTTTCATCTATATTTGTTTCTCCTTCCTAATAACAATATCTTTATAAAACTTTTGTATTATTCTACCATATAAATAATTTCTTCTAACGTCCCTTTGTTACTGACGTTTCTCAGCGTTACAGGTGTTCTGCGACCCTAGATAACTCCTATCTTGGGTTGCAGGACACCGACTCGGTTAGCTGAGGAATGTGGTGCTGACTTGCCCTCTGCTGGCTTGTCTGCTTTGACTAGCTGTACCAGCTGACGTTCCCTCTAAGCACCCGTAGCTGTAACATATTGTTATCTGTAGGTCAATATAAATCTTTACTATTTATTCACGTACCTTAATTCTCTATCTTATTCATCATAATTTTATTTTATATAAGACATATCGCTCATCTTTCTTATTAACCTTTTTCCTGAATCATTTAATATTAAATACGAAACTCCACCTGCTAAACCAAATACTTCAGCTTTATTTAGCACTTCAATTTCCAATCCCAAAAACATCGTGTTAAATACACTTAATAAATCTCCATGCGATACAATGATTATTACTTCATCTTCACTTTGCATAATTTCTGTAAAGAAAGGTTCTAATCTGTTCCATTCATCTCTACGACTTTCTGCGTCTGAAAATAACCTATCATCAACAGTCTTTTCTTGTACTTCTACATTTTCTTTTAACCATTTTACAGATTTGCCACAACATTTCCCTAGGTTTCTCTCTCTTAATTCCTTTTTTAATATAGGAGTTACTTCTATGTGTTGTCCAACTATTTCAGCTGTTTGCTTTGCCCTAGTTAAGTCTGATGAATACATTTTAATTTTCTGATTTTTTAATTCTTCTTTTAAATTTTCACCTATTTTATGTGCTTGTTTTACTCCTAATTCTGATAATTCCCAATCTGTCCATGAACCAACCATACCGTTTGTATGATGTATTGATTGTGTGTGTTGCACCGTAATAATTTTTTTCATATGCATCTCCTCATATTAAATTTTCTACATAACATTTATTACTGTTTATGTAGCTGTTGTACTATCAAATTGCTATTAATATTAATTCTCTGAAATTATATTGTTCTTTCAGATAACGGTTCTTGTGTTCACGACGTTTCATCAAATTATATTATTACAAGGATGGAATGTGGTGCTGACTTTCCACCTCTGACCATTCCCCTATGCACCCTTGCGTGAACACGTTGTTAGAGGATGGTATTGTATCACTCTTCAGAGACTATCACTTTAATTTATTTATAAAATAACTATTAGGTTTGATAATATTTACTTATTGTGATAATTAAACTGTTACGGTTATTGCATCTGCAAATTTTATAAATCCTACTTTTTCTGCTAACTTTTGAGAGGCTATATTATCTGCACTTGTAGACCATAGCGGACATTTTTCATTCTTAATTATCTCTTTGGCACAAGTAATACACACATCTGTTGCATATCCATTCCCTATATATTCTTCTAAAGTATTTATCCCAATTTCTTGAACACATTCTTGCATATAAGGCATATCTGGCGCATCTGAACAACTTATCAACGTATTATTGACAAACAAACCATAGCATAAATGTTCATTAACCATTTTAATAAAATACTCTTTAATCCAATCTGTATTCTCACAGTTAGGATTATTTTTTATGAAAAATTCTAAATACTGTAAATATTCTTCATCAATAAGAGGTCTTGAATTTAATTTTTGATTAGGTATTTGATTAAAAACATATTTTATATCATGATTAAAACAATCACCAAATAATTGCTTAATAATTATTAATACTCTATCAATAGGCATAATAGACTCAAAATATTTTTGTACCTCTTTAATTTCATCAATCAACTTATTACCATAGGAAACAATTATTTTATCAGATTGACTAAATATGTATAAATCTAATTGTTTACCATATCCATGTTGAATTTTATTTCGTTCCGAAGAGTATATAAACTTAACACCTTTAAAATTATTGTTAAGAATATTGTCTTTTCCAATCCATTTTGAATAATATTCATTGGTTTTAGTTAAATAATCCATAAGTCACCTCACTTTATTAAATATAAATAATCTCTACATATAAAATTCTATTTTTATATTAATTAAACTCCAGATATTGGTGTATTAGCTGTTTACTATTACTCTGAAATGATATCATACTTTCCTCTAACGCCCCGGTGTTCACGACGTCCCCCAGCGTTACAGGTAGTTCTCAAAGCTTAGATAGCTCTTATCTTAGCTTTGAGGACTGCCGACTCGGTTAGTTGGGGAATGTGGTGCTGACTTTCCTACTCTGACCGTTCACACTACGCACCCTTGCGTGAACATGTTGTTATAGGAAGTATCCATTAACAGTATAATATTCACTTAAATTAATTATACTTTTTCAAAATACTATGTAAATTTCTTACCACAATATGATTTCTACATGTAAGTTTATAATATATGTATTCCCTTAATTCTCTACATATAAGGTAAGTTTTTACTCCTAATTTTTTTGCTCCATCACAATTTCTAACACTATCATCAATAAAAATTGCTTCTTCTGGCAATATATTTAAATCATTTAATGCAGTTTCATACATTAAATGATTTGGTTTAGCTACTCCTAACAAAGATGATACAACAAATGATGAAAAGTAATCCCTAAATCCTGCTTTAATAAAAACATTCTCTAATGAAGGCCACGCATCAGATACTACTGCTAATTTATATTTATTCTTTAAAATTGGTAAAGTATCGTAAACATCTTTAAAAAACTGATATTTATCATAGTTATATACTAAATCTTTCGCAATATATTCTATATCTTCATCATTAACATTAAGTTCAGGTACATTTTCAAAGAAAATTCTATAAAATTTTAAGAAATGTTTATATTCGTCTTCTTCTGTTTCAATTAAAAATTGTTTAGATATATATTCACCAGCTTTTAAAAATGCTTCTTTCGTTTTTTTTGATAATTGATTAAATATTTTTTTATCTACCTTGGTAAAAAAGTTTGGTGTAATAAACCAATGACCAGTTCTTGGCCTATTTAATACTCTACCAGAATCAATTAAAATACCTTTAATAATCATTTAATTCCCCTTCATAAATGTTTATCTCAAAAATATCTTATTAAGAACCCGAAAGTTAAACCCTAAAAATGGATATTTCCTATAACGGTCCTGTGTTCACGATGTTTCATCATCGGACCCCCAGCGGCATTGTCCTCTGGTCGATGATGAAATGTGGTGCTGACTTTTTCTATCAACGTTCCTCTAGGCACCTTTACGTGAACATTTTGTTAGGCGAAGTTATTAAAATGTTATATCTATGTATTCTATATTTGTATAATTCTTTAACTCTTCTTCGAATATTTGCCACCATGGATGACTATAATCATAACATATTTCTATTTCAACATTTGTTATTACAAATTCATCTTTTGATTTTAGACCCTTTCTTATATACTCCTTAAGAGAATAATACAATTCATTTCTATTAATATGTACTAATGAATCCCAAAAATATTCTTTAACGTACTCTTTTTCCATAGCTTCATCGCTTTCAAGTTTTTCAACTAACAACCTTGACCATTTCTCAGTATCACTAAAATGATTAAAATGCTCATTATCAATCCAAGTAGCTAAAGCTCCTTCGATACAACAATTGTCTTCTTTGTTATATTTACCATTCTTGATATCTTCATATAATAAATTTTCAATTCTTAATCTAGCTACCTTATCTACTTTATACCAATACTTTGGATCAAATATTTTTAAAATAGTACTTATTTCTATATGAGATGAAGCATATATTAATTCTTGACTAATCACTTTATATAATCTATCAATTTCATCTTCCTCTAAATTTTCTTGCAAAGAATGCATAAACCATGACAAATTATAAATATCTCCTTTATCTCTATCTAAAACTATAGAAATAGCAATATTTATACGTTGTCTTTTTGGTATTTCTTTAACTAATAAATCACAATATTCTTTACTTTTAACAAAATGTTTATCATATACTTTCTTTAGAAAATCTTTTTCTTCGAAACTTAATTTTGACTTATCAATCAACTTTAATAAATAATCAATAAAAAATATTATTGTATCTGCTACTTTCTTTGAATCATTATATTTATCATGACTTCTTGGATTTCTTATTGCAATATATAAACCTCTAATTATATCTTGAATTCCCTTTTGTTCATTTTTTTCAGAATCTGTTTGTAGTTTGTTTATTTTAATGCGAGGATTATCACCACCAAATGCTTGTCCAACTAAAGTTACTCCATCACCCTCTAATCCTGTTTTATTTCTTATTATTTCAGTAAGTACGTGCATAGAATCTAATATTGCACTAGAATAACTTTCATTATAATAATTTTTTTCTATTGCTTCTTTTAAATCTATACCTAAATCAGTATCTATGTTCATATTATATCACCTTTCAAATAATAATTTCGCCTAACGTCCTGGTGTTAACGACGTTTCATAATCGGACCGTATAAGGTTGTCCCCAAAGTACGATGATGAAATGTGGTGCTGACTTGCCCTATCAACGTTCCCCTTAGCACCCTTGCGTGAACACGTTGTTATGTGATGGATTCCATGGAAACTTCCTTATAATTCTTGAAGTTTTTTACAATCCTCTTTACATCAGATTTGTTTTTTATATAAGTATTCATAATTTGACTCCTCTGAATAAATTTATCTATTCTAGGAATATTCAAATTACACAATAATATTATTCTAAATTTCAAATAACTTCTCATACTATCATCTATTGTCTTTTTAAAACTTAAACGGATAAACATTACTTCATATCTAGCATAAATAACATATAAATAATTAAATACTATTAACGCTATGGAAAGCAACGGTGGTAACATCAATTCTTTAACCAAAGAAGTAATATCAATCTCTTTCCAATTTACAATTATAAGATTTATTGAATTATATATGTATATAACACCTATTATTACAATAATAATTTCTAGAAATTTCTTAGTATTCTGATAACTAGGCTCATTAAATTCAGGTTTAACATCTATCAATGCAATCATACTACTAATTAAAAAAACAAAAAGTAGAAATATAACCTCTACCCAAAAGGATAATGCATATAAGTTTGTTACAAATTGCAGTACTACTACTATCTTTATATTATCTTTTACTACATTAATGAAAAAAGATAAATCTTTTGCTTTATCCATAGCTCTAAAAGACGCTATTATTGCTACAGTAAAAAACCAAATAACTGTAGATTTAAGTAAACTTACATTCCAAAAACCCAATAAATATAATAGGTATACAATAAAACAAGAATATGCAACCATTTGTAATAGCATAAATATTAATTTCTTAGCAAATAATGCCTTAACTACACTACCAAAAGATTTTCGTATATTTTTTGAAGAAAATATAATAACTAACAAAATAAATATCCAAAAAATAATTGCTAATTCTCTATTATTGAAAATTTCGTTGATATTAGAGTACTCTTCTCTAATGCTATTTAAACATACTACAATAAATTTATTTATCCTTCCAATAACTATCATAAACCTACTTATATAATCAAGAATAAACTCTTTAGTCCTGTAATAATAAAAAAACAAGCAAAATGATAAACTACTCAAAATAAAAATTATAAAAAATTCAAGAATAGCTACCCTTTTGAAAAATTTAATTTTATTCGAATTCAAATTATCACCTCTTAAAATAGTGTAATCTTTCACATAACGTTTCTGTGTTCACGACGTTTCTCCACCTTTAGAAGGAGTTGCTCATGCCCTGTTAAGGGCTAATGCTACGACTGGCGCGACGCGCTTAGGTTGAGGAATGTGGTGCTGACTTTCTTCTTGCTGGAGCTTTCTTCTTTTGACTTACTATCCAGCTGACTTTCCCCTAGCACCCTTGCGGGAACACGTTGTTATGTGTTTGAATGGTATCACTCTTCAATGACTATCATTCGAAATTATGTTTTTCTCGTAAATTATTAAATATATCAATACATGAAACTTCTAATTAATTTCTCGTTTTCTTTACATACTAAATATCCTTTTTCCATAAATTCATGTATTTCCATCTCAGTGTACATTTTATATAATATGTCTATCAAATATTTATCACCTATCTTTATCTTATAAAAATAGTCATAAATGCAACCATGTTCAAAGTATGGATTTATAACACTTAATCTTTTATCACGCATTATCAATTCAGGTATTATTTCACTAAATATCCATTTCAAATGTGGTGATTCATAATCCACTTTTTCATCATTAAAATATTCGTTCCATATCTCAAACCAAATAAAGTGTACTATTTCATGTAGTGCAACACCTAAAGCTCCTCTTTCGCTATTCAAATAACACACCTCAAAATTATGTGTATCTAAAAATCTTGGACAGATTGGATTCATATTTAAATAACCAATCATATCATTTAATTTATCTTTTAATTTAATTCTAAAATTTTCTTCTAATGCTTCAGTTATAATTTCTTTATTAGTTTGCCAATGACTATTATACAAATTCTTTTTCTCTTCAAATAGATTAGTGTTATTGTTATATACTTCTTTGAAAAGAGTTGATATATAATTTCTCTTTTCCAATTCATCTTTTAAATTATCATACATTCGAACATCTATTTGAGGATATAACCTAAATATTGAATTTTTAAAAAAATCTCCAGTTCCTTCATTTAAAAAACTAAAAATAGAATTAATCATATAATCAAAACTTGGAACTTCAAATTTTAATTTCATACCATTACCCCCTAAATATATTTACCATAAATCTATTCTCTGAAATGATACCATTCTTTCACATAACGTCCCTTTGTTCCCGACGTTTCTCAACCTTTAGAAGGAGTCGCTCATGCCCTGTTAAGGGCTAATGCGACGACTGTCGCGACGCGCTTAGGTTGGGGAATGTGGTGCTGACTTGCTTCATGCTGGCTCGTCCTTTTTTAACTTGCTCTCCAGCTGACTTTCCCCTAGCACCCTTGTGGGAACATATTGTTAGGTGTTATTTTCCCCATGCCCCATTAGCAACGCTTCCAACCTTTATTTTCTCTCCAACTAGCTAATATGAACTCTGATATTGTTTTAGCAGAATTTACTGCTAGAATAGCATGTCTTTTAGCAGCTTTATATCTATGGTTTTTACCTTTACCATGTGCATCACTCATATTATTCCTCATTCCTGAAAGACCACCTACTATACTAAAAAAACCTGAGCAAATTTGTTTAATAGCGTCATCCTCATAACAACTTGGTGACATATTTAGAACCTTTGATACACTTTTATATAATTTTATTAAGTTTCCATCCTCTTTGTAGTTTTCATTACATTCATCAAGAATATGAATACATACAGTTTCAATTAATGTACGAGCATTAGTAATTGCACCATCATAATCTCCATCTCTTACCTTATCATTACATTTTTCTATTTGCTGATTTATGTATTCATTGTTTTGATTGCTTAATTCTTTATCGCTAACAAAACTAATTTTTTCTTTTAAGCCAATATCTTCAGCAATTCTCAACAAAATACTTTCATTACTAATATCACTTAATATTTCCTTGACATATATTCTTTTACTACTTACTCCCTCACAAGGATTAAAATCTACATCATAACCTTTTAATAATACATTTATATCACTAGTGGTCATCTCTTCCTGTAATCTACATGCAATAGACTCGATAACGTCCAGACGTTCAAGAGGGTTAAGATTCTCCCCTTCATGTACATTTGATGGACTATTAAAATAATCTTCTAACTCTCCTATAATGTTACCTAAATCACTATAAAGATCAAATGCTTCATAGATAGTTTCAATTCTGTCATCCAATGCTTGTAATTTATCTCTTAACGCAATATCGTTAATATGCTTAGAATTAAACTTACATTTTTTTACTAAATCTTTAAGTGAATAGACAACGCTTGTCTGTATATCAGGGTCATCACTAGGACCGCATAATTTAAAATCTTTATACATGGATATTATGTTTAAAAATTTATCTTTATCATACATTACATTACCTCCTGGTATAGTGCATAAAACTTTGCTTTAAACATGGGGAATATTTCCCCTAACGGTCTTGTGTTCACGATGTAACTGAACCGGACACAATAGCTAGACCGTCTTGGCGGTGGTCACACCCGGTGAAGTGATGTGGTCTGACTTGCCTACTTGACGCTACTTCTAAGACCCTTGCGTGAACATGTTGTTATATGTAGTTAAAAACTCACACTTAAAAACTTTCAGCAACTTTAATTGAATCTTTTTATATATTTGTTACCACTCAATATTAATTTTTCCTTTAGCGTTATCCCCTGTTAAAACAACTTTTATCTGGTTATCACTACTTGTTAAGTTTAAAGTAGTACCAAAAGTATGTATTTGAATATTCCCTGACTTTGGATTTTCCTTCTTTAGTTTTTCAAGTTCGCTTTTGTATTCTTCTTCCGTTATTACTATTTCTTCTAGCTTATTGTTTTTCGAATCTCTAAATTCTAATGTTAATGTACCTTCTGTAATAATATATTCAATATCAAATTTATACGTTTTATTCTTTTTAACTACAAAACTTCTTATATCTTCACCATCTAGTAATTCAAATTCCATCTTTATACTTCCATACTTTAGTTCTTCTTTAATTTCTTTATGGTTAGCTATACTTTCTATTTTAATTTCTTTATCAATTATACTACAACCAGTTACTAATACACTTATCAATAAAATATATAATATATATTTCATTCTTTTCAATCTAAACATCACCTTTCATTATACATACTACATTTTTATTCTATAAAATTTAATATATCTACTTAGAAATACTCTGATATGAGTTTTCAATTTCATATAACGTCCCTTTGTTACTGACGTTTCTCAGCGTTACAGGTGTTCTGCGACCCTAGATAACTCCTATCTTGGGTTGCAGGACACCGACTCGGTTAGCTGAGGAATGTGGTGCTGGCTTGTCTGCTTTGACTAACTGTACCAGCTGACGTTCCCTCTAAGCACCCGTAGCTGTAACATATTGTTATCTGTAGGTCAATATAAATCTTTACTATTTATTCACGTACCTTAATTCTCTATCTTATTCATCATAATTTTATTTTATATAAGACATATCGCTCATCTTTCTTATTAACCTTTTTCCTGAATCATTTAATATTAAATACGAAACTCCACCTGCTAAACCAAATACTTCAGCTTTATTTAGCACTTCAATTTCCAATCCCAAAAACATCGTGTTAAATACACTTAATAAATCTCCATGCGATACAATGATTATTACTTCATCTTCACTTTGCATAATTTCTGTAAAGAAAGGTTCTAATCTGTTCCATTCATCTCTACGACTTTCTGCGTCTGAAAATAACCTATCATCAACAGTCTTTTCTTGTACTTCTACATTTTCTTTTAACCATTTTACAGATTTGCCACAACATTTCCCTAGGTTTCTCTCTCTTAATTCCTTTTTTAATATAGGAGTTACTTCTATGTGTTGTCCAACTATTTCAGCTGTTTGCTTTGCCCTAGTTAAGTCTGATGAATACATTTTAATTTTCTGATTTTTTAATTCTTCTTTTAAATTTTCACCTATTTTATGTGCTTGTTTTACTCCTAATTCTGATAATTCCCAATCTGTCCATGAACCAACCATACCGTTTGTATGATGTATTGATTGTGTGTGTTGCACCGTAATAATTTTTTTCATATGCATCTCCTCATATTAAATTTTCTACATAACATTTATTACTGTTTATGTAGCTGTTGTACTATCAAATTGCTATTAATATTAATTCTCTGAAATTATATTGTTCTTTCAGATAACGGTCTGGTGTTCACGACGTTTCCCAGCGTTACAGGTAGTTTTCAAAGCTTAGATAGCTCTTATCTTAGCTTTGAGGACTACCGACTCGGTTAGCTGGGGAATGTGGTGCTGACTTTCCCTATCAACGTTCCTCTAGGCACCCTTGCGTGAACATGTTGTTAGGCGTAGTTAAACATAACTAAAAACATCGTTATACATCTTTTTTTATGTAAAATTCCATTTTATTTATATACTCATCAAGAGTAATTTTATCGTATACTTTTTTTAATGCAATTGAAATAGGAATAGTTGCAGACGCTAATACATTATGATTGTCATCAACGATACATACTTTAACTTTATTAAACTTATCTCTAACATAATCATCATCATAAAGAGCACATGACAGTTTATCTAAACACTGCGATGCATGTGCTAATGATGATTCTACATCACTATTATATTTACCTTTCACATTTAATCCAAAAGTGTCATCTGCCTCTTCACATGATATATACTGAAAACCTACAATTTGCATGTTCTGAATAATACTTAACAATGAGGATTCAAATCTAATGTTTATGTTATCAGTTCCACCTAACTCCGTAACTATATCTTCTATGTAATTTAAAGTAAACAATACTTGTGCAAGTCGGAGCACTCCATATATATCTACAATCCAATGTAATATTGTGTAAAAGTCATCATATGAAAATCTAAGTGTATGAATATTATTTTTTCCATACATAACTTCTATGCTATCTTTATTAATAATGAAGGATTTGTGTGCTGATATATTTCTCCATTGATTTGTCGATACTGAGAATATTGGATCCTCAAGAAATAATTTTGTATCACTTTTTACTATTCCAGCAAAACTACTTATTAATTGACCAAAGTCTAATTTTGAGTTATCGGTAATAGATTGACGAAACTTAAAGTTAACAAATTTATCAAGTAATATTAATCGAGGTTTAAAACAACCTTCTAATATCTATCAATAACTTTAAAATAGTAACTTATTTTATCCCTATCTGAAAATTTTTTGTAATCAGGTTGTGTCAAAAAATTTATCATCCATTTCATATCTGTATTGGATATTTCATTAAATGAATCAGCCAATACTTTGATTATTTTTTGTTTATCTATATTCAAACAGTCTTTATAAAGATTAAATGTCCAATCAAACAGTTTTAAATATTCAGGTTTTGTGCAAAATTTTATGTAATTAATTATCTCGGTTCTCAATATTTCTTTGTTCTTTTCAAAAACCATCTCATTTGAAAAATATTTTTTAAGTTTTGTATTAATTAACTTATTCCAGTCATCAATCGAAATTTCATGATTAAAGGGTAAATTATCAAATATTCTTTTTTCCATTATTTCAACTCCTTTATTAATTTCGCCTAACGGTCTTGTGTTCACGACGTCGCTGAACCGGACATCATAGCTAGACCATCTTGGCGGTGCTCGCACCCGGTGAAGTGATGTGGTCTGACTAGACCACTGCTTGACTTTCTTCCTTGACTCTCATACTCGCTGACGTTCCCTCAAGACCCAAAGCGTAAACATGTTGTTATATGTTTAAGTTTCCATCAGCTCCAAAGACTTACCCTAACATCTGTTTATCTAAATAATCTAATATTTCTTGTATTATTTTATCTTGTACTTGATTACCTTCAATAACCAAATCACAAGTTGGTTTAACTGTTTTTAACATTTCTAGATAACATACTCTACCATAATTCAAATAACATCTTATATCATCCAATATATCTTTGTTCAAAGAGTTTTCATGATCTCTAAGTAATCTTCTAGACATTGCCACATCTAATGGCGTATCTAAAAATATTGAAACATCTATGTAATTACCAATATCATCTTTGACATAAGAAAACGGATAATCTAATAATATCCATTCAAGTGTTTTTTCAGAAGATATTATTTCTTTTATATCATCAATTAATGGAGTTAATATATATTCACTATAATCTGCCCCTCTTTGAACCCAATCAATTATTTCCTTTGGACAATCAAAGTCATATTCATCAAAATGTAATGAAATAGAATTAGGTAGTATTTCTTTCAATTTTTCTATTATTGTAGTTTTACCACCACCTGAAACTGCTGATATTGAAAGAACTATAGGTTTTTTCATATTCATTTTTTCCTCTTTTCTAGATATACTGTTAAATTAATGTAAGAATTTATCAATCCATATTATAATAAATAAACATAACCACATTAAAAGCGAAGACTCTGCTCTGATATGATGGAAACTGTTTCATATAACGTCTATGTGTTCACGACGTCGCTGAAACGGACCCACCTGACTTTCCGTCTTGGCGGTGCTCGCACCCGGTGAAGTGATGTGGTCTGACTTGCCCCTTGAACGTTCCCGCTAAGACCCGAAGCGTGAACATGTTGTTATAAGATGTGACGATTATTTTTCTCTATATCATTCGTGCAATATAACGGTTGTGAAGTATATACTTCTATAAAATACAATAAATTAAAATAATACTTCTACATTAAATGCATCCTATTATTTAATAATTTATTACTTGTCTCAAATAAATCCGAAGCAAGTCTAACAACTTTATCTACTTTATCTTCCCATGCCTTTTCATATTTCACATATTCACACTCGAATATTTTCTGTGACAATTCATTGACAATTCTATATGCTGCCATTGAATGGGTATTATCGGGATTACTATT
The DNA here is from genome assembly GCF_017352195.1 of Sedimentibacter sp. zth1. Taxonomy (NCBI): domain Bacteria; kingdom Bacillati; phylum Bacillota; class Tissierellia; genus Sedimentibacter; species Sedimentibacter sp. zth1. The sequence goes on from NZ_CP071445.1 coordinate 1,559,193, forward strand.
ATCTGCTTCTCTAAGTATATCCCTTATTTTTTCATTGTTAGGCCAATATATCAATTCCACTAGCTTGGCCCGATATTCCAAATCTACGCTTTCTATATCTGAGTATATTTTCTTATCAAAAGCATGTTGTGCCTCATGCTTTAAAAATGAAATATTGAATTCATTGCTTTCTACATCATATAAATTACTTACGCAACATAAAATCCCATCTTTGCCAGTCCAACCTCCAGTTCCAGTCATCCCAAAGGAAATAAAATCTAGCCAACTTCTCGATATGAACCCATCCATCATAATGATTGTGTATAATTCTATCCCACTTGGCAGTTCTACTTCATACGTTACTTTTGTAGAGCTTTTCCAAATATATGGCCCCCAAAAACCTTGTGTATCTCCACCTAGATATTCATAACCTTCTCTTTTCACTATCTTTTCTATTTCACATTCAATATATGAATCCTTAGGCAAATCTGATTTAGAGCCGCAGTACATCCATAATTCTTGAAAGAGCATTTTTTCAGCATCTTCTTTTAGAGTATTCAACCAAAATACATTTCTATAATAGTTTTGATAAATTCGGTCTAACTTACCTAGAATTTCATTATCTGTTCTTTTATAATATTCGCTCTTTTCAAAAATACTTATGTACTTCTCATATAAATCTTTCTTATCAGGAATTTGACTGAGATAATTCGTAGCTTCATGTAATTGCCCTTTCCATAAATAGGACACAAATTCATGCTTATTAAATATGTTCATGATATGATCCCTCCTAAATGTACTTACTTATCATTCTTCCAGTGATATAGATGCTGTATACTTAGTTCTCATTTTATGCTTTTATAAAACAAAACCCTATAGCACAACTCTGATATCGCCATGTCTTATAACGGTCTTGTGTTCACGACGTCACTGAACCGGACAACAATAGCTAGACCGTCTTGGCGGTGCTCGCACCCGGTGAAGGGATGTGGTCTGACTTGCCCTATCAACGTTCCTACTAAGACCCGAAGCTTGAACATGTTGTTATAGGATCGTAGTTACAATCCCCCTTGAATTTGCTTAATAAATTTATTCAAACCAGGTTTTACAGGAGGACTTATATTATCAGGGATATCATTAATATCAAACCATTTTAAATCTAATACTTCAGACTCTTGTAATTTAAGTTTCCCTTCAAATTCAGTGCTTATGTAAACAACATCAATTATATGTACAATATTACCATCAGGATAAACACGACGTAATTCTGGACCTGAAAACACGTCAAATAACTTCATTGATAATACTTTCAATCCAGTTTCCTCAAACAATTCTCTTTTGGCAGTATCTTCTACCTTTTCACCTAATTCCGTATGTCCGCCAGGATATCCCCAGCAACCATTATCTCTTCTTTGTTGTAAAAGTATTTTATTATCTTTATATACGATTACACTTGCTCCACAACTTTGAAATTCTTTACTCATATGTTCTATTCCTCTTTTATTTATCTTTGTTTTATATCTTTTTCAAACTCCATATTAAATAGCCACATTATAACTATGTCCTATAACTACTCCTTTCACGACCCAATGGTTCGCTAAAGTGGTTCATATTATGTTTATTACGTATGAAAGTTTCGTAATTTATATATTTTTATACTTATTTTTTATACTTATTTCTTTGCTATTCTATCTATCGGGCTTACTATTTTCTTTAGGTCTTTATTTGTTACATGAGTGTATATTTGAGTTGTTTTTGTACTAGAATGTCCTAATAATTCTTATATATATCGTATATCTGTGCCATATCCTAGTAAATGAGTTGCAAAAGCATGTCTTAATGAATGAATTCCTACATTTTTTAAAGGACACCAAAGAGTGACATATAAGTTTCCCAGAGACTAGCTGTAACAAGACTGAAAGTACTAGCTATAACAGCACCTACAAAGACTAACTCTAACAAAATAAAATCGACTTCCGCAAGCTGACTTAGAAGAAAAAAGAATAATCTTGCTTTCAAAGCATTGTGGAGCATTGCTAAGAATTGTACAAAGCAAAACGAGCGTTTTAAGCCAATTAGTCTTGCTTTAAAAACTCAACCCACGCATTTGGCTTATATGAGTGAAGCTGAAGTTACAATTCTTAATGCACAAACATAGCTAAAGAAAAAAAATTATTCTTTCCCTTTAAAGCACATCCAAAGAATGGCATAAAATTTTTAATGTATAATTACTGTACTATTTTCACCATCCCAAATAACTACGTTATTAAACGCTTCACTTATAAATCTTACAGGAACTAAAATTCTACCATTTAATACAGTAGCACACACATCCATTTTTTTCTCAACACCATTAATTAAAGCAATATCATTATTAGACACTACAGATACTATTGTTTCACCATCAGTAATTGTAGCAGTAGATGTTTCTTTATCATAATCTACATAGTAACCTAGTTATTCAAAAACTGCTCTTATCGGCACTAAGGTTCTTCCATCTACCACAACAGGAGCTTGTCCCGTACTTGTAAAATCTATATAGCTATCTCTTAGCTTGATATTTATACCATCAGTTGTCTTATTTCTAATTAGATTTGACTCATTTTCAGCAAACTCATTTAGATATTCATAATAATTTTTATAAGCCTTTGGATATGTATATAAACTACATGGAGTGTGGTTTCTTCTAAAAACTTTATCTGTAAGCATATAATAATCATATCTTATTCTACCTCTTACATCTGGTATAGGATCATCCCAAGTAACATCAAGATTAAACCAGTACCCTCCTAAATTTACCATATTCCATGAATGACTTGCAATTTTGTTACCAGTATCAGCCTTACCTACAACATATTTAACAGGCACATTAGCTAAACTTAACATCCTATAGGTCAATAAGGAATATGCTTGGCAAACCCCAGTACCTTCGTCTAACATTTCTTTTATGTAATAATTTTTGTATGATGTATCATATCTGTAATTTTTTACTATATAGTCATGTATTGCCTTTACCTTTTCATGTGCATACATATCATCAGTTATAATTTGTGATAAAATTTCATTTATCTTTACATTATCCTCCGCTTGATTCAAATACATTTCAGAGTAATTAAAAGACGACCTTACATAAATTACATATTCTCCACTAGCCATAGTTGCGTTAACAGACCAGCTTTTTCCTGTAATAATGTGATTAATGTATACGTCATTTAATTCCCTTCCTGCTGAAAAACTACTAATTACTTTATTAACCTCAAAAAAGTTTTTTGTTGTTAAAGGAATATTTATTATTACATTTAAATCTTCTTTAAATGACAATGCTTTATTTATTAAAAAGTTTTTATATTCTTCAATACTATTTACTACAGGATAGTTCATTTCGTTAATGTAAGAAAAATAATATTCTTCATAGGGACTAAATATAATTTCTATTACATCTTTATCTTCATAATTAGCCTTATAAAATGTAACATCAGACGTAGTTAAGGTAAATAGCGCTAATTTACTATCATCCTCTGCCAAAAAAACATCCTTCATGTCATCAATTAACTCTCTTGTTTTTTCAACATTTAAATCAGTTGGCTCAATCAAATACAAAACTTTAAAGTCATTTTTTCTTTCTCTATCCTGACTTATGATATACTGGATTAGCTCGTCCTCATTTTTTGCAATTTTGTAGCTACTATAATCCTGAGATGAAAAATAATAGCTATTATAATTATAGTCTAATGCAAATACATTTAAATTAGAGCATAGTAGCATAAATATAGCTATATAAATTACTACAATTTTAATTTTATCCTTCATAATTTGTCTCGCTTTCATAAAAATATTATTTATTTTGGTGTTTAAAAAATAATCAGTATTAATATTTTTTTATTATCCGAATCAATATTTACTAAAGGATAATCATAATAATGTCCATCTTTCACTTGTACTTTAGTATACTTTTTAGGTCTTCCTTCTCCAAAATCTTCCTATAATTTAGCTATTGCTTTTTCTTCTTGGATTCTTCATATATCTCTCAAATTTTGCAACTGCTAACATGGCAGTTAAAATTAACTTTTCAGTAGGCATACTATCTACATGCAAATATTATTAAAATGTATTTACCCATTATTTATATAATTATACCAAATATTATTATGTCATTCAACTTTAATACTATTTATCAATTTAATCAAGTCATTCTTTAACTACAAAATTTATTGGTTCCTTCAAGAACTCGCTATGCTTTTTTTGTTTTCGCCTCATAGTGTCGTGTATATAATGCTTAACATCAAGGTTTTTATATACTTAACTAATTCAGCCACATAAATTATATCCTATTTTTCTTCTTGCAGTTTATTAATTAAATCAACTGGACTTATAACCTTGTCCATTGTTAATTTTATTTCTTCATCATAATATTTATAATTACTTTCAATAATTTTACCTGTTTCATATGCCTTAGGGAAAAATTCCTCAAAAGTTATATCAGGCTTTACTTGACACGCTAAAGCATAAGCACCGGCAACATAAGGAACAGACCAACTAAATCCCCCGTTTATATATACTGCGTAATCCTCTTGTCCTGACGGTGCTGCTGTGCATCTAAAATCCATTGGTATATATAAATTTTTACAATTTAAAACTGTTTTTGCATTACTCATCCAAAATATACCCGGACAACAATCATTAAAATCATTACCATTTGTCATTGGTTTTCTACCCATACCAACCATTTTAACATTATTGTAATTCATTCGAGTAGTTAGTGTTGCTATACCATTTTCCTCAGCTAACTTAACAGCTTCCTGAAATTCATCATAACCTTTTTCAGTATTACTAAAGCCTAATGAAATTGATATAACTCTGATTTTCCTGTTTTTAGGTAAAGTTTTATTGATTTCTATTATCTTTTTTATATCATTTGCAGTATATGTATAATCATATATATAATTATTATTTTCGTCATAATCTCCAAAATGACCGCTAATATAATATAAGTCCGCTTCGGGAGCAACTCCAACACTTTTTCCTACAGCTATAGATGCTACCGCAGGACCGTGCATACTTGAAGTATGTTCTCCGTATTTCATATCTTTATATTCTTCATAATATTTCAATCTGTCCTTATATTCTATATGGTCTACCAATAAGCATTGGTCTATTATAGCTATACCTACACCCTTTCCTGTTATACCTTTTTTATGCAATTCTCTAACGTTTAATCCTGGGTCCTTATACAGTTCCATAATTTTATCAGGATCAAACCCTTCAGGTAGCTTATCAGGCCATACGGTTTTGGAATCAAATGAAGCATACAACAAATCATCTACTCTATCCATAAGATTATCCGAACTAAGATTACTGCTTCTCACGTCCAATGCCCACTGTCCATATTTATCATTATGAGGTAATGATGTAGTATCTTTAAAAAGTTTAGTATAATCCGCCACACCTGGTACTCTCTCAATAGATATTACAGGCACTTCTGATGCTTCATTTACTTTGCTATTATCACTGCATGCTGTCACATTAACAATTGAAAATGCTAAAATAAAAATACATACTATAAATTTCTTAAAACCTTTTTTCATATCGTCCCTCCAAAATATTTATAATGCTATTATACCACATTTTGGATAAATTGTTAACTGTTCGTTTTAAATATTGTATCATAATTCAATATTTAAAAATTAGTATTTACATTCCTATAAATTTAGAATATATATTGTCATTTTTTGTCTCATGCGTAATTTTGAAAATTATACAGTCTTTTTTATTTTTAATAATATCGCTTTCAATTTTTAAAACAGTTGATTTAGTTTTTTCATCTAAACCAGCTTCAATTTCATCTAAAATTATTACTGATGATAACTGATATTTTAATAACAATTTAATCAGTAACAACTTCTTACGCTGTCCACCTGAAAGTGAATGACCGTTTTCTTTTATCTCCATTATTTTACTGTCAAATCCAACTAATTTCTCCATCTCGTCTAATTGTAAATCTGTTATTTCTTGTCCTGAGATAGCTTCAATATAATTTTTAACGTTATCATTTAATATAATTTCATCTTGGTCAACATAGAGTATTTGATTATTTAAGCAACTTAATTTTATATTATTTAACAATACTCCATTCAGAAGAATTTCTCCACTTTTAGGTGATAATAAACCCGTAATTAACTTTACAAATGTTGATTTACCACCGCCATTAACACCTGTAACTCTAACTACGTCTCCTTTTTCAAAAAAATAATTTTTTTGGTTTATATTATTTTTATTATTACCTTCATAATAAAAACTAACATTACTAAATTCTATATTTTCTATAGGTCCTATTTTTTCCTCACCAAAACATTTTTCCATATTAAGTATATTGTCGACATTTTCAAAAGATGGAATCATTTTAATTAAAGCATATATTGATGATTCTAAATTCTGACTTGTATCTAAAACCATATTTGATACGAACATATAATAAATTATATCTCCAAATGTTGAATTTCCCATTGTCATAGATAATATAGCCGCTATTGTAACAGAAACAACCTGATGAAATTCTGAAATAAGGTTTTTAAGGAATATTTGAATTTTATCTGCTTTTAGTGAAGTATTAATAAAATTCCATAAACTATTGTTATTTTTTTTAATAAAATAATCATTTAATTCATTAGTTTTTGCTAATTCTATAGCATCTATATATTCATTAAGAGTTTTATTGTCTTCTTTCATTTTTTTGTTTACTTTCATTGATGCATTTGATATAGGCTTACGTGAAAACATTGATATAAAAAAGCCTATTATAGATGCAGCAAGTAATACTATTGTTAATTTTAGATTTAAGCACGACGATACAATTAGAAAAACTACAATTAATAAAATATTTGCAACTATATTAATACTGTGACAGGCAATACCGCTATACATATTAAGAGTATCCATATACAGAATATTTTTTAGCTTTTCTTTACCAATAAGCATTAGTTTTTCATAACTTGATTTTGTTATAGCATTACATACATCTTCTCTTAAATTTTGCAATATTTTACCACCTAAAATATCTAAGGACATATAACGCCCCATATCAACAAAATTATAAATGAGTAAAAACAACGCATAAATCAGTATACAATATATCAAAAATAAATAGGATTGTCTGGTTTCAACTTCTGTAATAATCCACCTCATAAAAAGTGGTAAAAACATTTGAATACAAATTAAGATAAAAATAAAACATATACTTATAAATAATTCTTTTTTATTTTTAGTCAAAAGATTTTTTGAAAAGTTTATAAATCTGCTAATTTGAATCATCCTCCCCAAAATATAATTATAAAATTAACACTATTAGTACTTTAACTTGCTATTTTTTAATGTTAACTTTAGCATTAGATTACTTCAATATTATAAGGCAATTTACTATTGTCAATAATTGTTTGAATCATCTTAGCAACATCAACATAACTAAACAAATCTTCATTATTATTCATTTTTCCATTTTTTGCTTTCTAAAAATATTGTAACATTTTGACACTAAATTATCAATTTTTACATAAATATATAAGTTGGAACTATATTAAATAATAATCGTCTAATATATATAAGAGGTGATAAGTTTGAAAATAAATAAAGTTTTTATTGCATTAACTGTATTTTGTTTAGTTTTAATAGTAGGATGTTCAAATAAACTTATTAATGAAGGAAATAAAATAATAGTAGAAAAAAGAGTCAGTGAAGCCAATGAATATGAACCATTTAATGAAATAAACGATAAAGAAAAAGTACAAAATGTTAAAGACATCCTTGATAAAATCAAGTGGAAGAATATAGATGTAGATATGGTTCGTCCTGCTGATTATATATTTTATTTTAAGGACTCCAATGAAATTTCTGAAGCAAAGGGGTTAACTTACAACCTATGGAAAAGTCCAAATAAAGATAAGATAGAAATTTCTATTGACTTTGAAAGTAAATATATTCAATTAGACAAAGAAAAATCAGAAGAATTGTTTCAAATTATTGTAGGTAAGAGTTTGTCAGAAATAAAATAAAATTTCAAAAATATACAATGGGAATCTCTTCTTGAGACTCCCATTCAAAATGTCTTCATATCAACACTATTCTATAACAGAACCTTTACTATAAGCTTATTAAACTCATCAACACTAATCCCTTTCATTTTCTAAATCTTCCACAATATCCACATTATTAATTCTTCTTTGTTGTATTTAAATAATTCTTCTATTTTTCTCAACTTATAATCATTTGTAGATTCAGCAATATTTTAACAACTCGGCTGTCATATAAAATACAGCTAATTCACAAACTTACTCTTCCTTAATGAGCTGAAGCAACTTTTCTGCTTTTTCAATGTCTATTTGCTCAATATTCATCGTCTGAGTGGAATTACTTGTATTTTGGTGAATTTGTGAATTTAACACATTACCGTTAAATATGTTAGTTGTATAATTTCTTTCATTTGCAGTTTTTGTATCTTCAAAGGATTCCAAGTTTTTGTCTCAAAATTTTTAATTTTTAGTTTTCTTGCAACATTGTATGCTTTTCTTATATCTACACCTTCAATCTTTACTCTGAAATGAATATAATAATTTCTTATAACGTTTGGTTTGCCGAAGTGCTCCAGCGTTACAGGTGGCTTGTTTGCTGATTAAGATAGCTCTTATCTTAATCAGACAAGCTAACGACTCGGTTAGCTGAGGCATGTGCTTTGGCTTTTAATTCAGCTTATATCTGTACATAATCCAAAATTATACTTATTTTGTTGGGTTCATTTTCTTTTTAAACAACACTATTTTAACAGAAGCATCCATATATTCCTTTACGATGGTATATCCAACTTTTTTATAAAAATAATGATTTCTCTTCTTATCCGCAGGGGTTTCTAAAGTCCAAACTGTTGCGTTAGGAAATTGACTTTCAATAAACTTAATAGCTTCTTGTCCAATTCCTTTATTCTCATAATCCGGTAGCACACAAATCCCCCCAAGAAAATAAGTACTATCATGATTATCTCTAACAATAATATTACCTACTATTTGATTATCACAAATTATTTTGTATGTTATCCTGTTCAAAACGATATTGGTCATGCTTTCTTTAGAATGATTATATCCAGGACATTCCCCATATTTGACATAATCAGCATAGAAACTTTGATTTTGTACATCAATCAATTTATCAACATCATCGACTGTTGCTCTTATAAATTCAATTTTCATCATACAACTTCCTTTCATCTAATGTTATTTTTTATCAATATTTAACAATTCCACACTTTACTTGATTACGAAACTAAAACTTTTATAAACATACTCTTTCAGCTAACGTTTGGCATTTGCGTGGAGCGACAGCGCAACCAGCAAGGTGTTGTTAGTGGAAGTGGCATATTTACACTACACTTTATTCGTTAACTATACCCATAAGAGCATTTATTTTTGTTCGTCATATATGAATATTGTATACTAATAACTGAATTATTAAAGAATTTAAATATTTGATTAACTATTTATTATTAGTCTAATCTTTAGCTATTGATATTAAACTCACTATCAGTTAATCCATAATAAAGTTCGTTCCAGTATTTTCCTTGATGATAAAAGACTTCTCTCCTCAAACCTTCCTTAACACATCCTAATTTCTTTAACATTGTCTCTGAAGCTACATTTCCCTCAACCAAAGCAGCATTAAACTTATGTAATCTACGTTCATTAAATGCATAGTCTAGCAATAACTTCATTGCTGCTGTTCCATATCCTTTACCACGGAAATCATAATTTATTCTCATACTAATACTAAACCTTCCATTTCGATCATTAATGTTATCTAAACCGATTCCACCAATAACCTCACCTGAAAGAGTTTCGATTACAAAACCAATATTTTTGGAATCATTTTGATGTGTACTGAACATTTCTTGGTCATGTGCTTCTGTTGTTGGCAACTCCATCTCACATTCAAGGAAAAATTGTGCTTCACTATCAAAGCGATCAAAATAGCACTCTTCCCAATCCTCTGACTTTCCAGCTCTTAAACGAACAAGATCGTTCTGCCAATAATACTTTGAGTAATTTGGTGTTTTCATATAATAATCCTCCTATTTAAAAAGCATTCTCAATTCATATTATAATATTGAGTTTTATAGCTCGTCCTTATTTGATTAACAATATCTTATAACGTGTATTAATTAACAAATTAGTGCGGAACAAAAACTTTTATCAATATGCCATTTCCACTAACGTTTTGTGTTCACAACATTTTATCATCGGACATCATAGCTTGTCTGTAAAGTAAGATGATGAAATGTGGTACAGACTTGCCCTATCAACGTTTTTCAAAACACCCTTGCGTGAACATGTTGTTATAGGAAGTAGTAATGTCTTTTACACCTATAATTCTTCGTTTATATACACATTACTTTACTATACTTTCTAAAAAATAATTTATAGAACTATAATATACATTTATAACATCTATATTTTTCTTTAACATCAAAACCTACATTTAACGCTAAATTTAGCTCATCAGTACAATCTTCATCAACAAAATATAAAATTTCCTTTATAGACCCAAATTCATTATATAGTTGTACAAACATTTCATTGATTAAAACATTTTCAATTCCTTTATTTTTATATTCTTTATCAATAAATAAACCAACAACTTCTGATAAGTCTTTGTCAGTTTTAGTAAAAATACTCGCATAAATTTTATCATCATTCCTAAAAGTAAGTATTAGGAATCTATCTATATCATTTTTCAAGTTTTTACTATCATAATACATTTCCGAAGGTATAGCATGTTTATCATGAAATATAGCATATTCCTCAAAATTATCTATACTAACTTTATATACGCAATCATGCTTATGTTTCGGATGTAATTTTAAATTATATAAACTAGTAACAATACTAGATTCAATACATTCTATATTCTTTTTCTTAAAACATTGGTTAGCATTTTTATTAGAAAATGGTACACCTATTAATAATTCATATCCAACTAACTGTTTTCTTATGTAATCAATCATTTCTTCAGCTATTTGATCATAATTCTCGCTTATTAGAAAATATGTTGTTTGTGCATATTTTTCATTACATTCCCAAAAATAAATACAAACTCCATATAATATATCTTGATGATAATAAGCTACTATATTCTCATTGTCTGCATCAATAGCTTTTTCAATATCCTTTTTAATCTCTTTCATTGAGTTTCTTCTTGGATAACTAGCATGCGAATTATTCTGACTTAATTCCCATACAAAATTAAATACTTCCTCGAATCTATGAATTGTTTTTATCATTATTAATCTCTCTTTATCATAAATTTTAAATTTCTATTTAATTTATTATTCTCTAATACATAATTTTATGAAATTATATATTACGAGTCTTCTAAAAATAATTCTCATAGAACAACCCATATATCACTATTTCCTATAACGACTCTGTGTTCACTCTAACCCACAAAGCCCTTCTCTATAGAGAGTGAATGTTGGCAATACTCTGTTATATGATGTTAAGCACAGAAACAACCACTACAATAAAAATTATTATAATATCATACAATGTTATTACAATGCTTTTTATTGTGCCTTAATCCATTCATCATAAAATTCACTTATTGACTTATATCTTTGATTTCTATCATTGTTTACTGCTTTCTTTGCTACATTGAACAATTTTTGTGAAGCACTCCAGTGCTCTATATTGCGGTTACTATTACTTCCTAATAATTCAAATGCAACTGCTCCCATAGTGTATACATTTGTTATTTCATCAATAATTGCACCCTTTTGAAATTCTTCTGGTGACATAAATCTTGATGAACCCCACATTCGCCCCATTGTATTAATTAAAGGAGTTTTTTTGTAAAAATCGATATCACAGATTGTTATATTGTTAGTTTTAAAATCATACATTAAACTGCCATCATAAAAATCTACTGCAACATATTTTCTTTTAGCTATCAATTTATGAAAATCATATATTTTTTCTAAACTATCAAGTTTATACTTTAAATCCAATAAGTTAAATTTATAATTTGGAGAACTGGGATGTATGTATTTGGGATATTTGTAAAAATCCCAATGAGCATGTAGACTTTCCCCTTCTGCCCATTCATATATTGATACATAACCTTTAGTTTTCTCATAGTGCTCAATTAACTTAACTAAATTAGGATGTTGAATATCTTCATATATAGATACTGATTTTTTCATCCTATCAATTGCATCTTCGTACTTACCATCATAATCTACAGTAGGTGCTCCAGCATATTTAATAAATAATTTTTTATTACCATCCTTAATTCCAAAACAAATATTTCCTGAGTCTTGTTGGTCAAAAGCACAGAAAACTTCTCCATATTCTCTTAACCACTCAAAGTCATAATCTTTCTTTAGTTCAATTTTAATGTTATCAATTTTTTTAATTATCTTGTCCAAATATACCCTCCAATTGTTTAGTCTTTCAAACTTAGTTAATAAAAATAGTGCTTAATTTCATATAACGTTCTGGATTTGCGACGTTTCGTTATCGGACAGTAATAGATTGTCCTAAGACAAGATAATGGAATGTGGTGCTGACTTTCCTCTTGACTTTACATCTAAGCACCATTGAGTGAGCATGTTGTATAAGATGTGGCGATTATTTCATACTAATTATTATTTATAGATAATTCAAAGTATTAACAACATCAAATAATCCACTTTCTTCTAAGAAATTTGATAGCATTCCAGTATGCCCAGCCCCAATCAATAAAAATATTCTTTCATTTTTATTTTCAACTAATTGAGCTAAACGAGCGAATATAATCAGATTTCTTTGATACCACCAAGTTAACCATCCCATTCCCACATAATCATTATTCAATCCAATTCTAGCCATATTTACATATTGTTCATGTGTGTTTTTTATAGATTCTTTATCGTTAAATGAACGTAATATCTCTGTGATTGTAATATCTTTACCATATGAACAATTATCCGAACTAAATAGTTTCAAATACTGTGGTTGCTCTTTTTTAGTAAAATCATATACATCACTAATAGAATTAATTGATGCTCCTCTTTCCATCCAATCTACAGCATATATCTTATCATGTTCTAAAGCTTTTGCTAATCTAAACGCAATCTGCTGAGTTTCCGACATTTTTAGTTCGGCTTTTCCATTAACATAATTGGAGTAACTCTCATTTATTTTATCACTATATTTATATTCAATCTCAACAGCAATTTTTGTAGGACTAAATTTTTTAATTTTATCAACAAGTTGTATTATCTCCTTTTGTCGCTTGTCGCTTGCTAAATCAACAACATTTGTGTTAAATAAATCTTTAAAACTTGCCATATGAAATGTACCTAATATCATTATTTTTGATTTACTCATTTTAGAAGTCTCCTATAATTTAGATTTTTCTTATTAAATATACTTATTATTAGTCAATTATTAGTTCTAAAAAAATTACCACGTTATGGCCATTTTCTTATAATGTCTCTGCGTTCACGCCATCACTAAACCGGACACCATAGATAGACCACTTGGAGGTGCTCGCACCCGGTGAAGGGATGTGGACTAACTTTCCACCTGATGTTACATCTAAAGCACCCTTGTGTGAACGCGTTGTTATATGCTGTTTACTACACACCTACAACGCATCTTGAAAATTCATCCTGTATACCCTACGTTTTTAACAAAAGCATAGTAACTACTAGTTTTAAAAAATTTACAAAATATTTTTTCAAAATAAGTAAATTAATTATTTTTTCTTTTTACGATATATGTTTTATCTTAATAAATATTTCTCCGGCAACCAATATTTCATTAATTCGTTTGAAATATGTAATGCTTCTTCTCTACAATATGCTGAAACCGAAATCATTAACCCATTTTTACCACACCAACCTCCACCCATAGGTTCAAATACTGTAATTGTAAAACTATCATAATTATTATTGAAAAAAATACGTCCATATACATAGCGTAGTATTTTATTTCCATTCGCTCTTCAAAATTCCGTATACAACATGATTAACAAAAACTCCATTTAGAAATTCTGCATCTCTTATAGTTCCTTCATTTGTAAAGCCCAATCTCTCTGGTATAGCTCTACTTTTCAAATTTTTCTCTGCACATCTAATTTCAATTCTATTTAAATCTAAATCTTCAAGTGCATAATCAACAAATTTCCTACATACCTTTGTCATAATACCTTTTCCTACATATTTTTCAGCGAGCCAATATCCTATACTTGTTGATTTACGTATCCAATCAATTTTATGGTATCCTATAGCACCAGCAAGTTTTTTTCTGTAAAATATTACAGCTTGAAAACCATCATTTGATGCAAATTGCTTCATGCTAGCTTCAACAAATGCCTTTGTATCTTCAAAACGGTTTGTATCAACCCACGAAAGCCATTTTCTTAAGTGACTTTTATTTGCACTTATTACATCAAATAATTCTTTTGCATACTTACTCTCAATTAATCTTACTTCTATATCACTATCAATTACACACTTAAACATCTTTTCTTCCTCCTTGTAATCACGTATCTTTTAATGAGCAATCCTCAAAAGCTAACCCCAATATTGAACTTTCGTCTAACGGCTTTGTGTTCACGACGTTCTATCATCGGACTATATAAGGTTGTACCTAAAATAAGATGATAAAATGTGGTGCTAACTTTCCCTATCGACATTCTCACTAATCACACTTGTGTGAACATTTTGTTAGAGGATGGTATTATATCACTCTTAATATCTTTCTTAAATTAAATTTACTATACCAATAACACCAAACATAGCCAATCCTAAACTTGCAGCACAAATAGAAGGAACTTCATAAAACCACTCTTTTTTAATGGCTCTTAAAATCCATCCAATAATTTGAAATATAACAGGATTAAGAAATACAAACCAAATTGGTACATTTAGAAACTTCATAATTATTGTATAACAAACGATTATTGTAGGAACAAGCATTAAAACTAAGTATAGTACAAAAAATGGTATTTTAACTACCTTAAATGCCTTTGAAATAGTTCTATCAGCAAGTTCAAAATTATTATTTTTCATTATTTCTTTATAAATTATAGGAATTACACAAATAAAAGTATGTATAAAAAAACCTCCCATTGCTCCTATAAATATTGATAATTTTAAGATATAACCTGTTATTTCATTATGTATACTAATTTGATTTCCCAACGATATAATTCCCATGCTATACATAGGTACAGCAAACATTGCAATAATACTTGATGATATAAAACGCCAATTCGGCATCTTCTCCCAGTTTGAATCTAAAATTTTATTTGATCCACACTTTTTATTATCTTTTCCTTTAATATCTAATAGCATATCAGCTATGGCACATAGTATACCACCGACTATTCCAATAACAGATAAAATTATATTCATATTATTTTCACTCCCTATCATATTATAAATAATCAATTGAAGCATTATTACTTATATTATAAAAATTTTACATTTAAATTACGCTATTATTGACCTCAAAGTTATTCTCTGTAATGATATAACTCTTTCATCTAACGTTTCTGCGTTCACGACATTCCCCAGCATTACAGGCAGTTCTCAAAGCTTAGATAGCTCTTATCTTAGCTTTGAGGGCTACCGTCTCGGTTAGCTGGGGAATGTATGACAGCTTGTCCCTAGAGTTCCTGACCATCCCCAAATGAACGTGAAATGTTGTTATATGATGAAGCAGTATCACACTCCAACACCTTTCTTAAACTAGTTTTTAGTAAAAAAACATTTTCTACATTCAATCTCTATTCATCTTCACATATTGTTAAATTGAGTTACAAATAATATTCTGTACATTTCATGTTATGCTTATAATAAGTAGTTACTGTTCCTTTTTTATAAAAACAAAATACGCAATGGTAATCACACCTATCAGGCATAAACATACTGATATCATGTTTGCAAATCCAATATTTATTATATAATTTTCTTCTAAAAAACTCCCTAAATGAAACATAAAGCATATTCTTGCTATTTTAGGAATAACTTGTGCTATTAGTGATGTAATGAGCAAAGAAAACAAGCCCAAAATCACCTCAATTGAACCAATAATAAAACCTGTTTTTTTCATACTATCCCTCCTATTATATTAATATCTTCATAACTTAGATAGCTCCTATCTTAGGTTGCAGAGCACCGACTCGGTTAACTGTGGAATGTGGTGCTGACTCACTTTCCGATGACTTTGCCTTTAAAACTAACATCAAACTGAGCTTTCTCTCTAGGCACCTTTGCTTGAACATATTGTTAGATGATGTATAAACCTAATATTCTCATAACATATGTAACTGCAATATTTCTTGAAATCGTTTGTTTGTGCTGTCCAATATCTATATCTTAAATAAATGACAAATATAACTTATATTACTATCAACCCAATATCCACTCCTACGAATTACCTAACTACATTTTATTATGTTAATAAATTAGATAAAACCACAAATATAAATAAGCTACCCCTTTTTTTGAGCTAGTATACCATACCAACTTATTCTATCGAAATCTTTATCAAAATTACCAGTTTTAGCTTCATTTTTATGAAAACTTGACCATAAATAGTCAACATCAAAACATTTCTTTATGATAAATCCATTCTCTTTTAACACCTTTTCATATACTTTATATTCTAAAGGATAATAAGTAGGTGAATTAACCAATACTACTCTTTCATTTTTCCCTAGTATATCTGTTGATGTAGCAAAAACAAAATCTACAGAATTATCATCATGCCAATTATATATTAAATATAAACTAGTATGTTCTTCTTTTGTCATAACTAACGGATCTCTAACACTAAAAATTGGCTTTTCAGATAAAAGTTTGTCCCAATTCCTAATATCAATATATAATAATCCATTACTATTAAGTTTACTATATATTGACTTAACAAAAGATTCAACATCAGTATTATTAATATGAGGCAATGAATTTCCTGTTGATATAATACAATCATATGTTCCATCTAAATTATTTTTAAGGTTTCTAAAATCTGATTCGAATAACTCCACGTCATAACCTTCATTACTAAAGTTATCTTTTGCCTTATCTAATAATATCTTACTTAAATCTGAACCCGATACCTTATATCCTAATTTTGCTAAAGGTAAAGTAGTACCACCTGCACCAATTGAACAATCATGTATCGTGGTAATATTATACTCATTAAATACTTCCTTATAAAATTTCAAAAACTTATCTTGCTGTTCTTTTGACATATTTTGATTAAATAATGCTGGTGTTTCATATAAATTCATAGTTACCCCCAATTATACTATTATTTAATAAACAACAGAATTAATCTGAAATTTATTCATTTATATCTAAAACTAAAACCAATCTTTCATTAAAGTAAATACATATACAAAACTCATTATCAGTAATAAATATTGCCTCACCATAACCAGAAAATTTCATATAACGTCTCTGGTATAATAAAGTCATAGCAAAAAACTATGCTAATTCATATCTAATTCATGTTCTGGCTGAATAAAGAAAATCATTCTTGTATACAATCATTCAACCATTGAGTCATGAATAAACTCATAAGTTATTGTATAGAAATTCAACTCTCGACTTTGTCTAAGTCATAAGGTATTATATTTATTGAATAGGATGGTAGATGTTAACGTCCTTGGGAGCCTTTTATAAGGCAATACCTGTAACTACAGACAATCAATCCATTCAATGAGGATTTATGATTTTAGCTGGTTGGGAGCTGATAAGCTATACCCGAATAACGTGCCAGGTTGTGTACTCATTGCTATTTATGGATACCTATTCGAAAGGAGCTTTCTATGTTTAATTTTAATAATCGTAACTATATCTCCGTTGGTATTGATGTTGGTTCAACTTTTAGTTTTATGTCTATTGTTGATAACAACGGAAACATTATTTTGAAACCTTTTAAAATACTACATAACAGTATAGATTCTCTTGAACGTGCTATTTCTGCAATAAAAAAAGCAGAAGAGTCACATTCCATGAAATCACACATTTTCCTGGAATCTACCGGAATCTATCACTTTCCGCTCTTCTGCTTCCTGAATGAATCAGGATTTGAGGCCCATATTATTAACCCTCTCATCACTCATTCTATCAAAAATTCAGGAATAAGGAAAGTAAAAAATGATAAATTAGATTCTATTGGCATCGCTAGACTTGGTTTATCTAACAATTTAAAAACCTCTGTTATGCCTGTTAAGCTTGTTTTAGAGCTTCGTAGCTTAGTTCGTAAACATTATGACATTATGGATCAACGCTCAGCTCATATTAATAAACTAAAAGCGGATTTACATACTGTTTTTCCTCAATACCTTAATATTTTCTCAGATGTTTGTGGTGTTACATCTCGCATGATTTTAAAGAATTATTGTACTCCTGATAAAATATTAAGAGCGCATAAATCATCTTTGATTGAAAAAATATCTAAATCTTCTAGAAAAGGTATTTCAAAAGCTACTCAATGCTACGAAAAACTTTCTAACGCAGCAAATGCAGCCAAAACCTTTGGTTGTAATATTGATAGTGTGTATTTCAATATTTCTTTAACTATTGACTTAATCGAATATTTAGATACTGTTATTGAATCTATTTTAAATCAAATAAATTTGCTTGTTGATAAGCATAAATCCGAAAAGTTTATTAATCAAATTCATTTGCTAGATTCAATTTCTGGTGTTGGTTTTTTATCTGCTGTTACCATAATGTGTGAAATTGGTGATTTTAGTGCTTTTAAGAACCCTAAACAGCTGTTTGCTTATTTTGGTATGGATCCTGAAGTTAACCAATCAGGCAAATTCAATGCTACTGAAATGCATATGTCTAAGCGTGGTTCACGTATCGCTAGACGTGTTGTTTTTGCTATTGCTTTGTCTAATATACATTCTACAAGTAATGGTAAAGCTATTAATCCCTATTTACAAGCTTATTACCGAAAGAAAACTGAATCTAAACCTAAAAAGGTTGCTATTGGTGCTGTTATGCACAAAATCTGTAATATCATTTTTGCAGTGCTACGTGATGAAAAATCTTTTGAACTTCGTTCTCCAGAAACTCATATTAGTAACTACAAACAATCATTACAGCTACTTGCTGCATAATTATTAAATCCTTACATAAAGTTTTAATTGTTTTTCAAGCAATTCATTGTTTGGGTTTATTAAGGTTACACTTTTTTAGCTAAACAATATTACTAAACTTTTTTATTTTTCTTGTTGACTTTTACTAGCTGGTCTGTCTTCACGACGTTCCTGAACCGGACCCCATAGATAGACCGTCCTGGCGATGGTCACACCCTGTGAAGTGGTGTGGTCTGACTTTCCTCTTGACGTGTCGAGTAGACGAACCCGACACCCTTTCTTTTTAAGGTTTTCTTAAAGTAAAAGGTTACTGTCTGTTCGCCCCTCTCGGAACCGTACGTGCCCTATTTAGGCATACGGCTCTTCATATAAAACTTTATAGTTCTACCATATGTTTACACAAATCTTTGGACTTGGAATATATGCTTCCCATATTTTTTCAAATATATCATAAGACATGCTTTTCTTTTGATGTCTTCTGTTTAATCTTTTGTAGCATTGGTATTTAACATATCCGTGGAATTTCTTTATTCCTTTGATATTTCCACTTATCCCATAGTAGTTATAGTGTCCCACCAGTTTTCTTTTCAAGCTTTTCATTATTGTATCAATAGGTTTGTGCATTACTTCTTTTAGCCAACTTTTCGCATTTTGCCTTTTTACTTTTAGCTTTTTCTTACTTGTGTTGATATGCACACGATATTTACCATTTTTTGTTTTTCCATTTACAAATGTAAATCCGAGAAAATCAAAATTTTCTTTTGTTCCTCTATGTTTTCCGAATGGTATTATCCTTGTCTTTTCTATTGCTACTTCTAATCCAAATGTTTTCAATCTCTCTATTAGCATCTTGTATACTTTTTCCGCTTCGCTTTCTGCTTGAAACTGTATTGCAAAGTCATCTGCATATCTCACCAGATACGCTTCTCCATGCAGTTTTGGTTTCACCGACTTTTCAAACCATATATCTAATACATAGTGTAGGTATACATTTGCCAATACTGGTGATATATTTCCACCCTGAATTGTTCCTTTGTCACTTTCTACGTATTTCATGTCTTCCCATATTCCTGCTTTTAGAAATCTTACTATATATCTAAGAAAATTCTTATCTTGTATATCGTGTTCTAAAAATTTCATTAGCCATCCTTGGTCTACATTGTCGAAAAAGCCTTTTATATCACAGTCTAGTATATAGTTTACGTTTTTGTGCATTATCGTATTGTTTATCATTTTTATTGCTTGATGGCAATTTCTGTTTGGTCTAAAACCATATGATATATCAAGAAATCTTGGTTCATATACTCCATTCAATATTTCTGCCATTATTGTTTGTACTAACTTATCTTCATATGACAGTATTCCTAATGATCGCATTTTTCCATCGCTTTTTGGTATCATTACTCTTCTTGTGGGTTTTGGTTTGTATCCGAACTTCTTCATTTTTTCTAGGAGAATTTTTATATTATCTTCTAGTTGTTCTGAATATTGTTCTTTTGTTACTCCATCTATTCCTACTGCTTTTTTCTTGTCCTGTTTTTCATGCACCTGTTTTAAATTTTCTTCATTTACATAGTGCATTAGTGTTTGCAGTTTTGCGTGTTTTATTGATAGTTCTTTTATTTCTTCTTGTATCTTTCCCATGTGTTTATTTAACCTCTAGTGTCTTTCATGTGTTACTTTCCGAATTGTCTTACATGCTAATCCCTTTGCTCCATAGACTTTCATCTACTTCTTCACTACTATGAATTAGTCCGACTTCTTGCAGCTCTTAAGACTTCTTTGGTTTTCTACACCTTATGCCATCCTTATCTGTTTTTGTTATTCAGAAAACTACAAGACCTCCCAGGTACGCTTAATATACCTTGTTTGCTCGCCATGCTCTCAGACCCCGGTGAAATTTCCATAACCTTGCCTTTATCGGTTATTTCTTTTTGTCTGCTGTCAGAGGAATGACATCGACTTTCACTTATCGGACTAACGAGGCTCTATCACTTCACGCTTTCGCATTACGGCTCTCAAACTTTCTTGCCTACGCTTAAACCTTACGTCACCGCTTCGGCTCCAAGGCTAGATACTGGCTGTTGGCTAAACTTTACCAGGCTAGGAGTTTCACCTAGCTATATATTAAACGCCGAACTGGCGCACTCCTCTAAGACCCTTGCGTGAACATGTTGTTAAGTGATTTTAAGATGCATACTTTTACTCATTATTTATCTCATTATTTCTTCTTCAACTCTATAAATCCATTCTGATACCAAATAATTAAACAAATCATTCTGTTCTATTTGTGCAGCATGTCCACATTTATCCATGCAAATATATGTCACTCTTGAATATTTATCTAATATTCTATAAGCATCTTTATAACCTACTGTGTCATCTTGTCTACCTGTAATGATTAGTGTCGGCTTATTATATGTACCTGTAAAATCATCCAAACTAACTTTAGTCAAATTATTTACTGCAAACAATTTATTTAAAAATTCATTATTTGTCTTAGCCATTGCACCATATAAGTCAGTTTGAATTAGAGCATCAATATTTTGTTGTATTGAAGAATCAACATTTTTTACTACTTCTATTTTTCTATCAACATCACATATTTCCATCTCTTTGATAATTAGTGGAGTTAGAAGTAATAATCCATCTACTTTGTCAAATCTATTATTTAATATATATCGAGATAAATATCCTCCAAAAGAATATCCACCTAAAACATACTTTTCTTCACCCATTAGCTCATCAACAAAGCCTAACATTGTTTTAAGTACATCATCAACACTTTGAATATCATCTCCAATTTCAGTATCTCCAACGCCAAGATGATCAACATAAATTCTCTTCCAATTATCTTTTTTCTCTAATATAGGCTCCATATATTTTATCATAGCAGTCATATCATTTGTGAATCCACTAAAGAATATTATTGGTCTACCTTTTCCCATTATTTCATAGTTTATTTTTGATTTTCCTACGTTTAATTTCATAATTCCCTCCACTTTTATTTTCATCATTTTTAAATTGAAAAATTTTTATATACTGATTTCACATAACGTTTTGCTTCTGCGACGTTCAGAATACATGCCTCTCAAATATACCGCTTTCTTTTGGTATGTGTTCTGAATGTGGTGAGTGCTCTTTTTGCGAACCCTTGCGAAGAAGCTTTGTTATGTGATGGAAAAAGACGGAAGCTTATAGTAGCCATATCTTTAGCCAATTTATCTAAAATATATACTATTTATAACATAAGAATAGATCATTCTCCATATTTATATAAAATAAAACGGCCATTCTTCGCTATAAATTAGGACTTATATCTTCCAAATCTTTTTTAGTTGTTTGGACCAATATTTACTTGGTAATATCATTACCGCTTTCGTTTGTGTCGGCAATACCAATACCGGAAACCAATTTAATTTTAGATATCTTGCAGGCAAATGTTTTCTGTGAACCATAATTGTAGTGTAAAATACTGCTATATTACTTGTAATTAATTTTGGCACCTGAACATTGTATAGAGCAGTCGTTTCATCAGTAATAGCATCTGTAAATATTTTTAATTTTTCATCTTCAATTTGTTTGTTTTTAAGTGCATATAAGCTATTTGCAACTTTTGATAATTGATTAACATGTTCATTAAAATAATAATCTTCACTAAAAACAATACCTGCAGGAGAATCAAAAATTCCAGGTTGAAAAAGAGAAGCATTAGCTTGTACAATACGCCCATAAACTATTTTACCTTTGTTAATTAATAGCTCCTGTTCATCATATATACATTCAAATCTACTATCATCATTCTTTTTAATCCAATTAGGTTTTTTTAATTTATTGTATCTTCTATCAAAATAATTGAATTTTAATTTTCGTTCTTCATAATTTTTTCTACATTCACTGATTATATTTTTCATCTAGCAACAAATCCTCCATAATATAAAAGTATTTATAATAGCTTCATCTTTAAAATATAACTTATATGATATTGTAAGCCTAGGTCCCAATTATATATCCGTGTTCCAAATATTTAAATATTAATTTAATTAATATTAATAAAAGAAAATATCCTATAATAGATATTATTTTGTAAAATACATTATCTTTATATGGTTTTATTTTATATTTTACTTTTACAATAGATTTTTCTATTAGTTGACAATAGCTAAGATTAAACTCCCAATAACTCTTGCATGATGGGCATCTATATAATATAAATTGTCCATAATTTAATACAGATATAAGTCTTAGTTTTTTTCTATCTGAGTATGCTGATCCTGTACAAATATCGCATCCTTTACCGGTATTCTTATATATTTTAATCACTTCCATCCTTTTAATTTATCATAATCTAACGTAATTAAATACTTATAGTATGACTATCTATTACATCATAAGTAAATTCTTTTAACCAAAGGGATTAGACTAAACAGTTATTCCCTCTAAAAAACAACCCAAGTTATGTATTCTGTCATTAGTCTTTTTCTTTCACATAACGTTCTTGTGTTTCCGATGTTCATCCAGCTCAGAAACTTCAACTTTCTGTTAATGTAAAGCTGGTGAATGTTGGAAACATATTGTTAGGCGATGGAATCAATGGAAGCTACCAATAGCCATATCAAAAGAGCGTTAATTAGATTTATGATGCATCATTTAACAATCTGCTTATCACCTATCTCCATACTGTCAACATTAAGAAGTTCTATTTTCATATATTGTATACCTTCAAGTGAATTATCTTCATCATTCACAATTTGCCAGTCATAGTATATACTATAATAACGACTTTCCATATCATGTGTCAAAGAGTCTCCGTCAAAATCGTATAAAACAGCAATATATGGTATGTCTGGCCAAACAGACCACTTTGTACGTTTACCAGAATCCCAACTCTCTTCTCCACCTGCACTTGTAGTACGTTCAGAGGTAATATAAACATCACATGTTAAAAACTCAAAAGCTTTATTAATCTCATCATCAAAACTAGGTTGATTGCGTATTTGTTCACAAAATAATACTTTCAATGCTTCTTTATCACGTTCTGTGAAACATCTTATAATTTCTTTTGACATTTGATCTATCTTTTCACTTTCTTCATTCATCAAATCTGTAAGCTGTGAACTTCTGACAGTTTCAAGTGCCGTTTGTTCAATTTTTTTTCCTCCCTCATTGATAAAATCTTTTACATTTGAACAAGACGTTAACAAAAAAACAATTACAAGTGGTAATACTATTGATAAACTTTTCATTCTAAAAGACATACTCTGAACTCCTTCATTTTAAATAGGTAAAGTAACTATTACATGACAAATTTTCTTCATTTATGATGTTCTACCATCCGTTCTATTATTTTTTTCTTGTGTAGATAAACTATTTTTTCTGTGTTCATATACTTTTTCTATAAGTTCCTCGAGTTCTATAAAAACATAATTGATTCTGTCGCCTAACGTTTTTGATTTCTTACGATGGTATTAACCTTACCATCGACCAACTACCGAGTGATAGATTTTGATTTCCGTTTTATCAAATGTACTAAAAAACCAATATAAATAACTGCGATAATAAACATAGCTGAAGAAATCATTAGAGATATTGAGTTTTCATCATTAGAATTTGTAATTGACGCTAAAACATTATTAATATAGTGATAGCAAATCGGCAATATAATATTGTTTGTTTTTATAACCAATATAGCTAATATCAGACCTATTACCAATGCATAAAGTACCTGAATAATAGTTGATTCTAAACTTTTTCCATTAAGAGTATTCATGATATGTGGAAGTGTGAATAAAATACAAGACCCAAATATAGCCTGATTCATACCTTTATGTAGAAAATTTCGTATTACAATTCCACGAAAAACAGTTTCCTCTACAAAAGCTACTAAAATCATATATACTATAAAATATACTATTTCAATTAACCCTATATTTCTATTAATACCTGCAAACAATGGTAATAAAGCAAGAATAAATAATGGTATAAAAATAATTATATTATCTTTATTTAACTTTGTTATGGAATTAAAGCCATAATAGGACCAAAGTTTTTTCTTAGTTATAACTACAATTAGTGTCAAGCTTACAACTAAAAATCCTGCAAAAAAAGTTATTTTACTATCTATCTCTGCAACAATCGAAACCATTCCTGCTATAAATAGCACAGTCAAAACACTAAAGGTTACCAATAAACTGCTTATATATGGATGTCTTTTAGAAAATGATTCTTTTTGTAACATAATATTCCCTCCAATTTTATTTATTTCTAATAACTTAGTTTTTACTTTATAGTAGTCCTTAATAAATCCGCACATAGACACGCGGTCTTTCGTCCGATTTCAGCTAACGTTTCGTATTTCCGACTTCTCTGAGCTGGGCCCTTCTCCACATGCGGTGCTCGCACCCAGTGAAGAGATGTGCGAAGCAAACGGAAATATATTGTTATCAGATGTTACCTCACTCATCTGCGAAGCTAATCCCTAACAAATTTTTGTCTGATGCGTAAATGTTGACTTGTTCGTATTATTTTTTGACAATGAAAAAGGAAACCTAATAAGATTACCTTTTAATAGTTATGATGTTATTCATCTTTTTCAATAGTTTTTGTTCCATCAGCAGTAATCCTTATAGTATAACTATAAAGCAACTCCTTATTATTATCTATTAAACCATAACTTAAGTCAACTTCCTTTAATCCACCAGAAATTAAAAAATGTTCATATGTTTTTCCTTTCTCCCAAGTATAATTTATACTTTCTTCATCAAAAACATGAAAAGTCCTAAAATTAGATTCTCCCATGAACATTAGCCCACTGATATGAAGATAAAATTTATAGCCTTCTGGTATGTTTTCTGGTATGGTAAAAGTTAACAAATCTTTGACTGGGTCATAATTTACTGATTCATAAAAATCATCCTTGATGTTTTCATTTTCAGAATATGTAGAAGCTAATATCATTCTAGTTATTATAGTTGCTATTATTGCAATCAATAAAATAGTTACTCCAATTTTCTTCTTTTTTGTATTGACAAGTGATAAAATTCTTTTTTCAAACTTCTCTTTCCTCCATAAACTAATTGTTAATACTATTTATATGATGAATTATTTATTAATAACACAGATGATTACTCTTATGTAATATTAAATGTAAGTATTTAGTTTAATCATGTAATACTTACATCAAATATCATGTGTATTAATATGAAAGAAATAAATATATTATTCTTCTAAGAAATCTTATCTTTTCCTTATTTAGTTTTAAATGTACAGGAGGTAATGTCGGCAACAACCTGTTATGCGAAGTATGATACGGAAGTACTCGTTATTAGCTTAAATCTTCTATGTCAATAAACACTTCAACAAATACTTGTATTGGTATTTCTTGACCACTATTATCTGCCACAACTATGTCGTAACAATAAACTTTTCTTAACTGGTCAAATGAGTTCTTATCTGGTGCTTCTGTAGTTCCGTAATCCTTTATAGTAAAATCATCAACACTAAGCTCATTTAGTATATCTAAGAATGATACTGACCCTTCTGTAACTAAACTATCTAGTTTTACTAAACTATCTTCATTAGTAAAATATTCTGTTGCTACATAAGTTACAACATTCCCATCACTATCTAATGCCTCAATTAAATTAACTATGTCTAATTGAGTAAAAGTAAAACCTTTATCAACTTTGCTTTTTAACTGAAAATCCTTAATTCTATCTACTTTCATAGCAGTTCCAACATATGTTTCTAATTCATCAATGTATATTTGTATACTTGAATCCCAATCCGAATAACCTGGTGTAGGATTTGGTCTACTTTCCTCATCAAAGGAATTATCAGTTAAATCTGGTGTTATTAGTCCAATACTAATTGCTATATCTTCATCTATTTGTCCTAAATCTACCAATTTTTCAACTAAGCTAATCTCGTCATCTTTTGTTTGCATCATTAATGCCAAATAACTTGTTTTTGCCAATTGATCTCTATAAAATGTACTAGTAACAAGTTCATTATAATCCTCATCATTTATAAGAGATTGGTTCATACAAAACTTTAAGGATTGCTCCCATTCAAAATCTCCTGCTGTATCACTGTAACCTAATGCTCTTAATATGAAGGTCATATATCCTCTGGCTGATATTATCTCATCAGAACTGTAAGTTGTCGTACTAGTACCATTGGTAAGTTTCTCATGATACAAATATCCAACATAATCATCTGCCCACTCAGGTACATCAATAAATGGATGTAAATATTTCTTATCTTGAGCCTCTTGTTCTGCACCAATTAATCGTACAAACATTATTGCAGCTTCAATTCTAGTTGGCTCTCTATCTAATTCAAAGCCCGAATCTGTTCCTTTAAAAACTCCAATTTCTTTTAATCTTTCTGCATAATCCTCATATAAACTTGAGGCTTGTACAATAGTTGAAGTGAAGAATAATGTGACTAAAATTAAACACACAATAACTAATAAACTAAAACTCTTAACTATACTTTTCATAAATACTTCTCCTTTAATTTTTTAATAACTAGTATTATATTTCGCATAACGTTCTTTTGTTCTCGACGTCACTGAACCAGGCCCCCAGAGATTCTCTTCCTAGGCGGTGCTTGCACCCGGTGAAGGGATGTACGTAGTAAACGGGAATATATTGTTAGAAGATGTAAATTACAGTCTTGACTTCTGCTTCCTAGCCTACTTAAAACTACGTTGAAAACTTGCAAACTCATCGTTCATTAACTCAGTCATTTGAGTAAAATCAATATGATAATTAGCTTTAAATCTTCTATCAAGAATAGTATCAATACTTGCTTTGTTTGATGCCATCACATATTCATACTTACGACTACTAGTCCAAATACGCTTTAATTCACTTCTATCACGTTCACTAATAAAATCTAGACACATACATTCGTCTAAACTTCTCCTTTGAATTTCTTTACACGATTCTTCAAATTCAACAAACTCTTCCCAAAATGTAGATTGAATAACATGATTTATAATTCTTGTTCCTCCAAAACATAGAGATAATTCTATAATTTTACCAATGACTGAAACCACAATAGATGGTTTCTTGTAATTGTCCCTATTTTGAGCTGCAACTGCTGAAGGTCCAATCTCAGTTAAAAATACTTTTTTGTAATTTGCTTCTATTAGTCCATCTATAAACAATCTTTTTCGTAGTCTGGAATTAAGATCATCTACAATATAAACAACCAGAGGGTTTGGTCTTAAGCTTTTACTCAAAAAGGAACGTTTGGTCGTTTTAACGATACTTTTAATTGCTGGCATAAAAACCTCTGGATCATCGAAAATATTTACTGGCTCTAATGGATATATTTTAGGAAGTTCACTTGAGAAATGATCTTCAAATTTATGAGTTTCCCAATTACGTCCTTCAATTTTTGTTAGTACATAATCTTTGGTTAGTATGTAATAATCTATTCTTTTCATTTCTATTCTCCTTCAAAGTTATTAGCTCACTCACATTAGTATCTAGTAATTTATTTCTTCTAACGGTCTTGTGTTCCCGACGTCCCTGAACTGGACATATTAGATAGACTTCTTGGTGGAACTCCGTTCCCGATGAAGGGATTTGGTGCTGACTTGCCCTATCAACGTTCCTCTAAGCCCTTGCGTGAACATGTTGTTAGGTGTTTGATTGATGTTCAGCTTCAACGGCTATACTTTTACATTTTATTTTCTCTTATTATATGTTCATAATAAAATACAGAATTGTAACTAAACAAAAAAGTAATATAAAAGTAAATTTTTCTTACGTTTAAGATAAAACTCCCTTATATTAAGTGAAATTCATTTTTATACTTTCATAACACAAAATGGATAGTAATAAACTTTCTTATCTATTTTTTATTATAAACCATTTTCTATTATTTTTATATAAATATTTACAATTAAATATAACTATTTCTACTTTTACAACTATTTATATTCGTTAAATATTATATAACTTTTCAAATAAGCAAACACACATGAATTTAACAGTTTTATAAAATAATAAATAAAGCATTTGATAAAATTCTATTTTTACGTAAAATTTATTATTTTATGAATAATAATAAATTGTTATGTCCAATAATGTAGTTTTTAATATGTTTACTTTATAAATTGAAACCTGTATAATTAAATATATATTAATATAATAAAGAGGTTTTACATTTGAATTTGGTGTTTCTCTATCGTCTGGAAATTTTAAAATAACAAACACGTCAACAACAATAAATGTTAGTTCTAGTTTAATAGGTGACGGAGGAAGCGATAGAACAGTATACAGTATCACCCTTTACAAAAAAATAGGATTATTTTGGTCTTCACAAGGAACCAATACTTTTAATGTAGGAGAAAGTGAAAGCGCAACATGGACAAATTTAACTGCAAATGGTACATACTACATATACATGTCAACACCAACTGTTTCATCAGCAGGAAAATACATAAAAGGAAGCGGAACAATTTCAAATTTTGAAGAATTATAAAATTTATAAAAATAAATTATTAAAAATGGAGAAAATATGTTAAGAAATAAAAAAGCAATAATTATTTTAGTAATATTAATAATTGTAATATCATTAATAAAATTAAATCCTTTCACCAAAAGTGCTCAAGCAAATAAAGACCATTTAATTAACAGAAGTGAAAGCATTAATTTGAAACCATTTTCAACTATTACAAATTATATTACAAATAGTGATAGATACAACAAAAGTACAATATTAAAGTTTTTTGTTATCAATTTGGTCTTTTACTTACCAATAGCATTCTTTTTAGGATTATCTAACTTTAACAAACCAACTAACTTCTTAATAATAATTCTTTTACCAATTGCTATAGATTTATTACAGGTTGGATTTAAAATAGGAAGATTTGATATAGATGCTATCTTGTTAAACATTCTAATTTCACTTATCATATTTTGCTTAGTTAAAAGAATTAAAATTTCTCAAACATAAATACCTTTTCTAATGATTTTAGTAAAATATTAAATATGTTTAGAGGTTTTACTTTTCTGCAACTGTCAAACTTAAATTCTTATTATAAATCGTTTTTCACTATTTTTATATCAAAATTTCCAGTCAAATATAACTACTATTACTTTTAAAAAAACAACTGATTTATATTCATTAAACATTATAAACCTTTCAAACAAGCAAACACATATTCCTCAATATAACATTCAGACAATGGTTCGGTACATTAAGCATCACGTTATAGTCTCAACGTTAATAAAAAGCTATGCTTATCAATAACTTTCTCTGCAATAACCTATAAACTCTAATTTATTCTTTAGATACTGCAATTGCTATATATAACCCAAAAACTTTTATGCTTACAATACTATCCATGTAATGAACATCAATCTTTCACATAACGTCTCTTTGTTCATGACGTTTCTCAAGCTCAGAAGGAGGTGCTCATGCCCTGTCAAGGGCTAATGCACCGACTGTCGCGACACGCTTAGGTTGAGGAATGTATGGAGGGCAATTCCCAAGAAGAATACCCTGTCCACAATGAATGTGAACACATTGTTAGATGATGGAGTGATATCACTCACCAACGCCTTACTTAAAAGGTTTCCTTAATTACTACTCACCTTTATATTCTATTAATCATTAAAATATATATTTGATGATTTAAAAATAACACACTGTATATTTCGTGTTATGCTCATAATCAGACTCTTATGAGCTTATGGTGATTATGTTTAACAGTTTAGCTTTAGGGAATAAATCGGTCAGCCATTGTTCTATTTTCCTTTAAGAACCTATCCTCCATAGTTTAGGCTTCATGGTACCATTGCTATATTTCTTGAAGAATAAGTAAAATTCATCTTCATCGAATTGTCCATTCTTTATTAAGATTTCCTGTTTTTTATTTGCCAGTTCGACTAAATATCCAGTCTCTATATATCCATTATTAGCATAAAATTTTTTGCGTCTTAATCTTTGTTTAATGTCTTTTGCATCCTTAACGCATCTTTCAATAGATATAATAATTTTATTATCAGTATGTAATGATTGTATTTTTTCTAAAATACGACTGCCATATCCCTTCGACCGAATGTTTTCATCAACTGCTAAAAACATTATAAACGTCAGGTTTTTAATTGTAGCCATATAAACAAAGCCGCATAGGGTTTGCTTATCATGAAAGGATATAAATTCAGTGTTCTTCATCTTTGCCATTATAAGCATCAGCCAAAAAGGCATACGATCTTCTTTAAGAAAAGAGGATGTATAAATTTCCTTTGTTTTTTGTTTCTCTTTGCTTTTTCCGGTGACGGTTTCAACTCTTAAATCCATATTTTTTACCCTCCTATTATAGTATTCGCTTGCTTTATTGCAAAACTCTGATTATATAAATAATCTTCACTAACTGGATATCAATCTATTTCTAATAGTGCTTTTAAAGTGTGTCTGTATTGACCTCAGAGTTGTTTATCTGAAATGATATCACTCTTTCATCTAACGGCTCTGTGTTCACAACATTTTATCATCGGACCACCAGTGACTTTCTCCCCTGGGCGATGATGAAATGTGGTGCTGACTTGCCCTATCAACGTTACTCTAAGCACCCTTGCGGGAACATGTTATTAGCTGTTGGAGCAATATCACTCTCCATGACTTGCACAAAACGCTTATCTATAAAAATCTTTCTATCATCTGATTTTATCCATATTCACATGTTATTAAATAATTATTAATTAATTAAAAATATATTTTATATACTTCGTATTATGCTCATAATCTCTATTTATTCTTTTTTTTCAATAACTATATATGCTTGGCCTGAATTTGAAGAATCTCCCATTTCACAGGCTGAAATCATTTTCACACTCCATCCCTGTTCTAAATAGGCATTAACTTCATCTAAACCATCATTGGGTTTCAGTCCTGACCAACTCTTTACCCATACTATTTTTTCCATCTCATATCCTCAAATTATATAAATAATCTTTCCATTTTGCATATCTATAATTATCACCTTGCTACATTGCTAAGATTAAAGTGCTCCAGTAGCTTGGAATTTTACTGCCTACTTTACAATTCAATTATTTCTTACAGATGATAAGAAACACACTAGACTCATCCACTTCTTGGACATGATAGGGATATCCCGACTGCTCACCAATTTTCTGAAAATCCTCGGGCGAATGGGTCATTGCCTTGAAACCATCTTGACAGACAATCACACCATTTTGGGTCTTGGTATAATCGATTTTTCCCAAAAGTCCCTTGAAAACCTGCTCCTCAAACCATTTGAGGCGAAAATTCCAAAATTTATCGCTGTAACTGCTAAAAAAAACCATTCCTCCAGGCGCTAATGTTTCAAGAATTTTGTTAATAACGGTGGAATCAGCACGCATGGCAGATAACCCGTTTTGCAGACACAAAATGACATTAAAGAGCTTAGAAAATTCCATCTGATGAATATCCATCACAACCATACTGGCGTTGGTGTGGTCTTTGAGATACTCCCTGCCCAACACAACGCTATCCTCCGATATGTCCATACCGACTATGGAGTTACAGTGGGGAGCCAATTTCCTAACAATACGACCGTATCCGGCGCCAAGCTCCAAAACGCTTTGTGTCTTTGACAGATTTTTCTTGACAAAATCTATCTCCGCTTGCAGATACTGTTTGACGCGAAGAATTTGAGTTTCATACACCTGAAACAATTTTTGAGCACCTAATTTTTCAGTATAGTAATTGTTCATATTTCTTATCCTCCTTGTAAATTAAAATCAAATGAATATTCTTATTTGCATTGAAACTGAATTACGGTTATTTTAAGTCTTAAACTATTGTGTTTTTATCCTACTACCGGTGAATTATGTTGAAGTAAAACTTTGTAAGACCTAACCAACAAAATAATTATAGCGGTTGGTACAGAATTGCAGAATCTGCATACCAGAAAGGTGGGTAATTGACAAATATATAAGTTGCCCATTAAAATAACTGCTAAAAAAAACAAGTGCAGTTATAGAAATATCTCGACATTCCCCAGCGTTACAGGCTGTTCTCAAAGCTTAGATAGCTCTTATCTTAGCTTTGAGGGCTGCCGACTCGGTTAGCTGGGGAATGTATGAGGGCTTGTCTCTTAAGTTTCCGACCCCACCCGAATGAACGCGAACATGTTGTTAGATGGTGTTTTACCATCAGCTACAACGTTAAACCCAATAAATATTTAAATCTTTTATAATAAAAAATTTGTTTTCTTTCACAATCAGCCTACTATATTGAATTATAATTTCTTATATAAATATAATAATAAGTCATCATCAACAAAAACATCTCTTCCTGGTTTTACCTCAACATTGTTATACATTAGTCCATTCCCATCAAGCATATATCCATTTTCCGTATATAGTCTTTGCGCACTTCCATAATCTTTATAAAGACCAACTCCAAGACCTATAAATTCATACTGATTAGCAGCATATTTCTCACATTCATCTATTAATTTTTTTCCAATACCTTTTCTTCTGTACTTTGATATAACAATTAAATCATTTATTTCTGGAATATTTTTTTCAAGAAAATAAGGATATAATGAACTAAATAATAAATTTACATATCCAGCTATCTCATTATTTATTAGTGCAATAAATGTTATTCGTTTTCCTTCTACATTCTCTTTATAGCATCGTTTAATATAATTCTCAAAATTCCCGTCACATCCAATTGGCTCATTATAAGCAGTCACAATTGAACTTATATCATTTTCTTCTATCTTTCTAATAAAAATCATACTCTTTCTCCCATAATATAATTTATACACTTCAATATCTGCTCTATAGTGTTAAAGATCCAAAAACCTGCCTTAGTAATCCTTTACGCAAAAACTGTGTTACAAGAAAGGACGGACGCAATTGACTTAAATCCGCAGCAACTTAGAGTTTATAAAGATTGCGAATAACCTAACCTTATACTAAGTTTTTATTAACTTCGGGTTTTATCTATACTTAACTACTATAAAGTTATTCTGACTCATAATTTCTAAGGATACTACAGCATCTGAAATAGTTTTTCTTTTTGCTCTATTCCATACTTTAGAATTTCCCACAAATCCTCTACGGCATCTGGTCCATAACTTTGCATGTACGCGATATGCATATAGATAGCTCCATTCCATATCATATCTATTTCATCTGCTGTTATTTTTTTTTCTCCATAATATCCATGCAAAAATGCTTTTGCCAAATCAAACTTATAATACATTTCATGAGTTTTCTTATTAAAATCAACAAACTGCATTATAAAAGGCCATCCTAAATCAATATACTTTGGTCCTATACCAGAATCATCTAAATCAATGAATATGACTTTTCCTTCTTTATTCAATAAGGCATTATGTGGACCAATATCAGTATGAATAAAGCACTGTTTATATTCTTTGAAATTAGGTAAACTATCTAAAATTGCGTCATACTCTTTTTTAAACCTACGCTCCGAAAACCATTCGTGAAATACTTTTTTCTGCATCTCACTATCAAATGAACAAAGATAATTAAAATCTGAAAATTCATGTAATTTAGCCACTGACTGTCCTAAAGCAAACTCATCTTCCTCAGTTTCTTGCAATTGTCTTCCTGAAACATATTCCATCACATAGAAATAATATTGCTCGTCTTTTATGTATGCATTTCCATCAGGTAGATATATAAGTTTTGGAGCAAGTCCTTTTAGGGTTCCAAGATACTCATGTGCTTTAGTATTTCCTATGACTACCTTTTCTTCTATATCATCACGGGGTATTCCTTTCAGTATAATCTCACCGTTTTCAGTAACAACTTTACAAACAATCCTTCTTCCATTGCCATTATAGCTATTTATTATTTTCGGTTTGTGAAAGCCCCATTTCTTTAGTATTCTATATATTGATTTCATTACTATACCTCCATTTTACCATTAGTTCATACATATAATCCTTGTTCCCATTATCAAATATATATACTCCGAAGCCTATCACTGACTTATATCGTAACATGATGGTACATAAACGCTTGGTCTTTCGTGTAACGTTCTTTGTGTTCACGACGTTTCTCAACCTTTAGAAGGAGTTGCTCATGCCCTGCCAAGGGCTAATGCAACGACTGACGCGACGACTGACTCGGTTAGCGAGAAGGTGTGGCGCTCATTGCCCTAGGCTTCTCATGCCCCAGAGCGCCCTTGTGCAAATACAGGGTTAGGTGATGCCCCAACAGCATTTTGAATTTTTATTAAGATTTCAAAAACAACTTAGAGAATCGTTTTGAAAAAAGTACTTATTTAATTAAATTATAATGATACCAGTTTATACTGATATGACCAATTGCAAAAATTATGCTGAATAAAATCAGCAAATAGTGTTGTTCTAATAATCCTGTAAATAAAAATAAACACACTGGAATGATTGCCATTGGAATCGGTATGATGACCGTATCGTACAAATAACAATATTTTTTACCCTTTACATAATATCGAATCCAGAGTAAATAATACAATGCAAGTAGTACAATTGTGCTAAAAATCCAAAAAACTCCTAATGTTACCGTTTTAAAACCAAAGGTATAACTTCCAACATCAAAACTTAAGAAAAACCAAGAACCCACTTGTCCTACTTTTTCTAAGGTATTTAATATCCTGCTTTCTTCTTTAATATCTTTTGGAGCATCCTTTGGCTGAAAAAATAGAAACAATATATTAGGAAAGAGTATTGCTAATGCAAGCATAATCCCCCAAAATGCAACAGTTATCATTCTGCTAACCTCCTACATAAATTATAAATATCTTTACTTTTCAATATATCTTTCATGCTTAACAAAAATATATCATATTTTAATTTCCCACAAATCACTACCCCGATATTGGGGTTTCACTTAACGTTTAGCACTCAAGACGCCCTTGAACCTTAGTCAGACCTTGTTTGGTGAAAGGATGTGCTTTGGCTTCTGCGAAGGCTTGACCATTTATAGCCAAAGCGAACTTGAGTGCATTGTTAGTTGAAGTCCGTCGCTACATCCTTTATATTACTACTTAATAAATTAAGCTAAACTTTGTCCTTAAATATATTTCATATTCTATAACTCAAATGTGTTTTCAATAACTCCTGGCAACAATTCGTAAATAGATTTCCCGATTTTCTGTTCAAAATAATTTTTTATCGCAAATGTAGACTTCCACCTTGGTATTGTATATTCGTTTATTCCACCTCTTATCGCAATGTCCACTAGCCTTTTTTCTATCAAGGTAAAACCACTGTGTAATGATGTATAATCGCATAGTTTAATTAATTTATCGTAGTCTGTTTCTTCTGTTTTTGATAAATAATCTACTATAAAATCATGTTCTTCTTCTGTACCATTCCACTTTCCAACTATAATTACTTGGCCTTCATGCATAAATGCCGTATGACTCAAACAAATTCTTCCAACCAAATCATATCCTTTTTCAACAGCATAATTGTATCCTTCAATGTTGTGTCTCATCCCATTTGCACCAAATCTTCTTCCTATATCATGCAACAACCCTAGAATATATGCTAACTCTGAATCCATGTTAGGAGTTTGTTCAGCTATTAATTTAGCTGCCTCCGCAACATATAATGAATGGTTAACCCACGGCGTAGGATTCAGCTTCTCAGCTTCCATTAGTATTAATTTTGCATCCTCTAAATTTGGAACCCCTTGTCCAATACAATTTTTCATTTAATAAATCTCCTCGTTATTTAATATATAATATTTTTAAACCCTTTTGGTCTAGAACTCTGTCTCATAGGATTTCAACTAACGGTCTTTGTTCACGACGTCGCTGAACCGGACAGCAAGAGCGAGGCCGTCTTTGCGGTGGTCACACCCGGTGAAGGGATGTGGTCTTACTTGCCTACTTGACGCTACTTCTAAGACCTTTACGTGAACATATTGTTATAAAATGGAGTATTATCACACTATAATACTTTCTTAAACAATTTTTAATTAAAAAATCATAACCTCTAATTTCTGCTATATTCATACGATGTTAAAAATTATATGTTAAATATTACATCTACAATCTTTGATGAACATTCTTTGGGTGTTAATTTAAAAGTATCCAGAGTTAAATCATAACCATCTTTTGGAAATAAATATTGATATGATGCTTCTGCTGAACCAATACATCTATTTCTTCGTTCATCTTCCCTTCTAATTAATTCTTTTAAAG
Source organism: Sedimentibacter sp. zth1 (assembly GCF_017352195.1). Lineage (NCBI taxonomy): Bacteria > Bacillati > Bacillota > Tissierellia > Sedimentibacter > Sedimentibacter sp. zth1. Next base: position 1,596,522 of record NZ_CP071445.1, read on the forward strand.
GGCATGTTATATGTATTAAATAAACTTTATATGATTTTAAAGTTTCTATAAGTTGATTAAAAATTCTCTTGCTAGTAATTACATGGTCAATAATAACACCTTGATTTATAGCTAGCATTTCAATAGATTTATCACAAAGTTTTAATGATATTTCAAAAACATCATCTTCATCTATTGCTTCATCTATTGTCATTTTAAGAAAATCATCTATAGAAATTACACTATATTCTTCATGCTTTACATCTTTTATATATGCTTGTAAAGCCTTTGCTATAGTTGATTTTCCACTACTTGATGCTCCATTAAGCAATATTATTTTTTTATTCTCCATATAAAATATTCTCCTTAAACCCAAATTTATATATTACATTAACTATAAATAGCCAGTACACATTTTATTGACCTCAAATCTTCTCTCTGAAATGATAATACTCTTTCTTATAACGTCTCTTTGTTCACTGACGTCACTGAACCGAACACAAATAGCTAGACCATCTTGGCGGTGGTCATACCCGGTGAAGTGATGTGGTCTGACTTGCCCTATCAACGTTTCCACTAAGACCCTTGAGTAAACATATTGTTAGATGTAGGACTAATGTAAGCTACTTGACTATCATTCATATTTTTAATTATTTTATAATTTTATCAACTTTATATTATGTTCATAATGTGCGGCTTTTCATTTTTTGTAAATAAGTTATTATTCCTTCATCATCTTGATTGTTATACGTATAACCGAGACAATTCCCCACTTGATTTGCAAGTTTTCTAAACAAATCACAAGCATTAAAAACGCAATCCCAAATATTCTCGTAATCACCATTAGGATACACATTTGTATATTGCTCATACAAATCAGTCGAGAGGTATTTTTTAAAATACTTACCCATTTTACCTGTAGAAACGTTAAAACTGTTTTTTGTTCCTATATACCACGAAACCATATCGTTTAATTCAGCACTGATAATATAGTTATACATTCCCATAGCATATGGAAGTTCATCTCTCACAATACCTTTTGCCACGTTCTGCATACACCAAAAAAAATTATTACAACACGAGTAGTAAAATAGTTCATCTGGTGGTTTTACAATATAGTCATTGTCACTTGCTGGTGGAAAACTTGGAAGAATACCGTCCTTATCTAAAAGAACAACAGTTGCACTATCATTTTCAATAAGTTCTAACTTAACATTTGGTATAAGTGTTAAATCTATTCTATTTCCATCTGTAAACAGCATCTGCCAATTAAAATGACCGCTACCATCGGGATAGCGCATTGCCTCCGGCATTTGTAAAATTAATCTTTCTCCAAATATGTCTATCCAATTATTATTTGATGTGAAAGATTCAAAATCAGTTACGACAAAAACAATATCAAAATCCATATATTTATCTTTTGGAGCATTTGGATTAGCACGCGAACCGTTTAGATAAACAGCACGCACTCGTACATCTGTCTTTGCAAAATTAAGTATTAGATCAAACATTTCTTGCTCAGTTCTCATTGTAATACCTCCTCATTATATAAATACTCTTTGCTAACTTGATAGTTAAATACTCTAAACTTATTTAATTTATTCCTAAAAATACACTTTGAAATTACATTAGTCTTTCATCTAACGTTCTGGTGTTCACGACGTTTTATTAACTGACAGTCAAAGGTTGTCCTCAAAGTAGATGATAAAATGTGGTGCTGACTTACTCACTTGACGTTACCCCTAGGCACCCTTGCGTAAACATATTGTTATGTGATTAAATCATTAGCATACATTATACATTCTAATAATATATAATAACGCACTCATACACTATTTTATTTAATTGTTTATATGGTTTTTTTATAAGTCTTAAATATCCGTTTGGATATAATAGTATTTCATTTTCTGATCTATTGGCAACACTATTGACATAGACTCCTATAGTATCTTTACTAACATATATTTTTAATAAATTTTCATGTAAATTATATGGTTCTTCACTTTTAACTATATCTAATGTCATACTTGTACTAATAAATCCACGTTCTAAAGTTGGTATCCCTTTTTTATTATTTTCTATTAATTCTTCTATAAACTCATCACAAACCAATCTATATACAACTATATTATCTGGTATTCTTGGTGCCATGCATAGTACTGCAGCCAATACATGTGCAGTTATTTTATAAGATTCTAGTATATCATTTTCATCATTATTTCTAAGATAAATATTTATATCCTTATATAAATATCCACAATACCCCTCAAGACATATGTCTACAAATGTTGATTTTCCTATTTTTTTCATGTTGTGCATATTAGATTTATAGTTTTTTGACCATTCTCCATAATGAACAAACCCCCATTTTTTGCATTCTTTATTACTTTTGAATTCTAAATAATCATCGTAACTAATATTGCATGATATTTCACCATATTTTATTGAATCAAAAATTTCTATTATTTTATTCATAAACTTAGACCCTTCATAATATCTATCAACCTTTGGAGATTTTTTCACATAACGGCTCTGTATTCACGACGTCACTGAACCGGACACCATAGCTAGACCGTCTTGGCGGTGCTCGCACCCGGTGAAGGAATGTGGTCTGACTTGCCCCTTGAACGTTGTCGAGTAGACGAACTCGACACTTCACTCTTTTATGTTATTTCTCTATAAAAGGTTACTGTCTGTTCGCCCCTCTCGGAACCGTACGTGCCCTATTTAGGCATACGGCTCTTCATATAAAACTTTATAGTTCTACCATATGTTTACACAAATCTTTGGACTTGGAATATATGCTTCCCATATTTTTTCAAATATATCATAAGACATGCTTTTCTTTTGATGTCTTCTGTTTAATCTTTTGTAGCATTGGTATTTAACATATCCGTGGAATTTCTTTATTCCTTTGATATTTCCACTTATCCCATAGTAGTTATAGTGTCCCACCAGTTTTCTTTTCAAGCTTTTCATTATTGTATCAATAGGTTTGTGCATTACTTCTTTTAGCCAACTTTTCGCATTTTGCCTTTTTACTTTTAGCTTTTTCTTACTTGTGTTGATATGCACACGATATTTACCATTTTTTGTTTTTCCATTTACAAATGTAAATCCGAGAAAATCAAAATTTTCTTTTGTTCCTCTATGTTTTCCGAATGGTATTATCCTTGTCTTTTCTATTGCTACTTCTAATCCAAATGTTTTCAATCTCTCTATTAGCATCTTGTATACTTTTTCCGCTTCGCTTTCTGCTTGAAACTGTATTGCAAAGTCATCTGCATATCTCACCAGATACGCTTCTCCATGCAGTTTTGGTTTCACCGACTTTTCAAACCATATATCTAATACATAGTGTAGGTATACATTTGCCAATACTGGTGATATATTTCCACCCTGAATTGTTCCTTTGTCACTTTCTACGTATTTCATGTCTTCCCATATTCCTGCTTTTAGAAATCTTACTATATATCTAAGAAAATTCTTATCTTGTATATCGTGTTCTAAAAATTTCATTAGCCATCCTTGGTCTACATTGTCGAAAAAGCCTTTTATATCACAGTCTAGTATATAGTTTACGTTTTTGTGCATCATCGTATTGTTTATCATTTTTATTGCTTGATGGCAATTTCTGTTTGGTCTAAATCCATATGATATATCAAGAAATCTTGGTTCATATACTCCATTCAGTATTTCTGCCATTATTGTCTGTACTAGCTTATCTTCATATGACAGTATTCCCAATGGTCGCATTTTTCCATCGCTTTTGGGTATCATTACTCTTCTTGTGGGTTTTGGTTTGTAGCAGAACTTCTTCATTCTTTCTAGCAGATTTTTTATATTCTCTTCTAGTTGTTCTGAATATTGTTCTTTTGTTATCCCGTCCACTCCTACTGCTTTTTTCTTGTCCTGTTTTTCATGCACCTGTTTTAAATTTTCTTCATTTACATAGTGCATTAGTGTTTGCAATTTTGCGTGTTTTATTGATAGTTCTTTTATTTCTTCTTGTATCTTTTCCATGTGTTTATTTAACCTCTAGTGTCTTTCATGTGTTACTTTCCGAATTGTCTTACATGCTAATCCCTTTGCTCCATAGACTTTCATCTACTTCTTCACTACTATGAATTAGTCCGACTTCTTGCAGCTCTTAAGACTTCTTTGGTTTTCTACACCTTATGCCATCCTTATCTGTTTTTGTTATTCAGAAAACTACAAGACCTCCCAGGTACGCTTAATATACCTTGTTTGCTCGCCATGCTCTCAGACCCCGGTGAATTCTCCATAACCTTGCCTTTATCGGTTATTTATTTTTGTCTGCTGTCAGAGGGATGACATCGACTTTCACTTATCGGACTAACGAGGCTCTATCACTTCACGCTTTCGCATTACGGCTCTCAAACTTTCTTGCCTACGCTTAAACCTTACGTCACCGCTTCGGCTCCAAGGCTAGATACTGGCTGTTGGCTAAACTTTACCAGACTAGGAGTTTCACCTAGCTATATATTAAACGCCGAACTGGCGCACCCCTCTAAGACCCTTGCGTGAACATGTTGTTAGAAGATGTAGTTATTTGTCCCTATATCTATCCTTAATTTTTTCATATAAACCAGTTTCTTTCATTTCTTTTAAGTTTTTTGATTGTTGTTGTATAACTCTTCTAGTAGTATAATTTACTTCTTCCTCTATAGTTTTTTTGATTGATTTTTTAAAAATTATTTCTTTTAAAGTTTTATTTGGATTAATAATTAATAAATTTTTCGGTGTATAAACTGTACAAATTGCCATGCCTAAATACATTGTAATAATAATAAATTTATCATATTCTTTTGTAACAAAACTATAACCACATACATTTGAACTACATTGTTGTATTAGCTCCTGTGGTATGTTTAAGTCTTCAAAAAAGAAAACAAAATTCTTTATTTCCTTTGTTATAATTGGAACTTGATTATTTTTAAGATTGTTAAGATATGTATTTAATATTTTTTCATAACTGATAAATGTTTCTTTTATAGTATCATTCATTTTCTCTAGGGAATTTAAAACATATAAATCATCATAAAGTACTCTCCAATTTAATGAAAAAATATATTGATTTGTATCATAGTCAATCTTTTTTATTTTATTTTGTGAATCTAAAATTTTATTTGCATAAGTAGTCTCATAATTATTAAAGAATTTTTCACATTCTGCACATAACATTGGTTTCTTCTCGCCATCTTGATAAATATCTTTTATACTAAAAATATTTCTAAATCGTGTATTTGGATGAGATTTAATACGTTGATATACAAGTCGTGGCACGATATGACTATTTCTTAATTCTATATTCTTTTTTTTGCATAAAGCACATTTTCCAACAGTTTTCTTTTTACTCATTACTCTAAATCTCTCTTTCATAATAACTATTTCTTCTAACGTTACCGCAGTTCACGACGGGCACTCCTTTATAATAGTTTAGTTCATATACAACAAAAACCTTAATCAATACAAGTTCACTGTAACTAACGCCTGTCTGTAAAATGTCGTGTTAGACGATGTTATTACAACTTACATATCTTCACCAAATACATAAAATGCACCTAAATCAACAGCACCAACAGGATATCCGTATACATGAAAAGTTATTCCTTCTAATCTATCTTTCTTATCATCACTAACTATTGAACCATTATAGTATATATCAATATTGTCAGAAATAAAGTTATTAGTTATTACTTGTGGTACTATTAGATCAATTATATATGACTCATATTCAATATCAGGTTTCGTTATATCTTTCAAATTTTCATCTACCAATTCCAATATATTAATATTATCTTCAAACCTAACCGATTTTATATCTTCTTCAACTTTTTCCATAATCTTAAATACATCCCACTCTTTTCGATACATCAACGTATACTTTGTACTATTATGTTCTTCATAATACACTATATTAATTGAATATATATAGCCATTTATGTCAAAATATACATTAAAATCATCTATGTATAGTACCTTATCACGTACATTAACCTTTTCTGTTAATTCAACAAACGAAAACTCTAAATAAGGTGTTTCATTTATATATTCCCTAATTACATTAATATCATCATCATCTAATTTATCACTATTACAGCATGTTAATATACTTATTACTATCACTACTATCAAAAACAGTAAAACTTTTTTATATCTCAACATCCCTTTTCTCCTTATATATATTTATAATTTAATAGTTCTATAATAACTAAATGTCGTCTAACGTCTTGCGTTCACGACGTTCCCCAGCTTTACAGGCAGTTCTCAAAGCATAGATAGCTCTTATCTTAGCTTTGAGGGCTGCCGACTCGGTTAGCTGGGGAATGTGGTGCTGACTTTCCCTATTGACGTTCCTCCATGCACCCTTGCGTGAACATGTTGTTAGATGGTGTCTTCGCCGTAACCTTTGAATTCTTGTATATATAATTAATTTTTAATTCTTAACATTATTTATTTTCTGTATTTTGCCAACGCAATATAACTTCATCAATACCCAATTCGTCAATTCGATTCTCCGCTAAAAATTTCCACAAATAACGCAATTCAATATTTTCTTCTTTATATTCTTTATACAACTTTTCATTTTTACCATCTTTTATTACTGCATTATAAAACTTAACATTTTCATGATTACGCGACTTCAATGGATAAAAATAAGAATCTGCTATATTCAATAATTTTATGGCTATTTGTAATTCTTTTTCTATTTGACTTAACTGTTGTACTAATTCTTCATTTGATAGTTTATCCCATTCACCAACAACATTTGAACTAACATTAACTGCTTCATCAATTACTAAATCTGCTTGTGCAATAATTCCTATCTTTCTTAAGTCATCCTCTTTTTTATTTTCACTAATATTAATTATAAATCCAATATTGACTAATAACGATATTACTAAAAAAATACTTATTATTTTTTTCTTCATACTTTACTCCTAATAAATTAAAACAAAAGATTCACTTTCTTAAACAATACCTAACTTCTTTATCAAAAAAATAAACACTTGCTTGAAGAAGATGTCATCTAACGTCCCTTTGTTACTGACGTTTCTCAGCGTTACAGGTGTTCTGCAACCTTAGATAACTCCTATCTTAGGTTGCAGGGCACCGACTCGGTTAGCTGAGGAATGTGGTGCTGACTTCCCCTCTGCTGGCTCAACTACTTGGACTGACTTTCCAGCTGACGTTCCCCTAGCACCCGTAGCTGTAACATATTGTTATATGCTTTTTTTCAACCATCTTTCTAACTTAACCATGACGTATCCAATTAATGTTCTGCTTGTGATATATTCTTTTCTGTTATCCCTTAACTTTTTAAACTTTCCACTCTTCTGCTACTTTAAGTTTAATTTTAACAATATACTTAGATTCCCACTTATAAAATTTAAATGTTTGTATATATATTTATTTCACGTACTACTTGTGATATATCCTTTTCTGTTATCCCTTTACTCATTAAACCTTCCCACTCTTCTGTATCTTTAAGTTTCATTATAATTTCTTCATATCCCATTCCTAAGTCTTCACCATATTCTTTATCAAATACCTTTTTAAAAACTTCGGCTATTGCAAATGCTTTATTAATATCTAACTTTATCGTATAATTATATGTTATATGTGAAATTGCAATGTATGTATTCCAACCCTTTGTTGTTATACTCCATTTATCATTATCTTTTTTTACTATTTCCTCATTATGTAATTCTTTCAAAATGTCTTCTACCAAATCAATTTTTATATTTAATATTTCGCTTATGTCCCTCGTTGTTGTATTTAATAATTTTGTACTTAATATTTGTATAACTTCCAACTTATTTTTTTCTAATAATCCACCTAGATAATCAATTATACATTCAACATTACCCATTAAATCTGGTAATACCTGAGGTACTGTTGTCGTAGTATACCATCCTCTTTTTTCACTCCATGCCGCCATTATACCAATGTCTTCAGTACCTTTATCTTTACAGATTTGCTGTATTGAACTCAACACAACATCTTGTCCTCACACATTAGGTGCACAAAGTTGTGCCTCTTCTTCCTTCTCAATATTATCTTTTTCAAGTTCAAGCAATTTTAATTTTAATCTGTCAATTTCACTTCTAATTTCTAATGCTTCCTTACTCATATACTTAGATTCCCCCTTATAAAATTTAAATTTATATATATATTTATTTTAAGACAATAAATTTAATGCTCTGAAATGGTTGAACAAATTGCATATAACGTCTCTGGTATAATAAAGTCATAGCAAAAAACTATGCTAATTCATATCTAATTCATGTTCTGGCTGAATAAAGAAAATCATTCTTGTATACAATCATTCAACCATTGAGTCATGAATAAACTCATAAGTTATTGTATAGAAATTCAACTCTCGACTTTGTCTAAGTCATAAGGTATTATATTTATTGAATAGGATGGTAGATGTTAACGTCCTTGGGAGCCTTTTATAAGGCAATACCTGTAACTACAGACAATCAATCCATTCAATGAGGATTTATGATTTTAGCTGGTTGGGAGCTGATAAGCTATACCCGAATAACGTGCCAGGTTGTGTACTCATTGCTATTTATGGATACCTATTCGAAAGGAGCTTTCTATGTTTAATTTTAATAATCGTAACTATATCTCCGTTGGTATTGATGTTGGTTCAACTTTTAGTTTTATGTCTATTGTTGATAACAACGGAAACATTATTTTGAAACCTTTTAAAATACTACATAACAGTATAGATTCTCTTGAACGTGCTATTTCTGCAATAAAAAAAGCAGAAGAGTCACATTCCATGAAATCACACATTTTCCTGGAATCTACCGGAATCTATCACTTTCCGCTCTTCTGCTTCCTGAATGAATCAGGATTTGAGGCCCATATTATTAACCCTCTCATCACTCATTCTATCAAAAATTCAGGAATAAGGAAAGTAAAAAATGATAAATTAGATTCTATTGGCATCGCTAGACTTGGTTTATCTAACAATTTAAAAACCTCTGTTATGCCTGTTAAGCTTGTTTTAGAGCTTCGTAGCTTAGTTCGTAAACATTATGACATTATGGATCAACGCTCAGCTCATATTAATAAACTAAAAGCGGATTTACATACTGTTTTTCCTCAATACCTTAATATTTTCTCAGATGTTTGTGGTGTTACATCTCGCATGATTTTAAAGAATTATTGTACTCCTGATAAAATATTAAGAGCGCATAAATCATCTTTGATTGAAAAAATATCTAAATCTTCTAGAAAAGGTATTTCAAAAGCTACTCAATGCTACGAAAAACTTTCTAACGCAGCAAATGCAGCCAAAACCTTTGGTTGTAATATTGATAGTGTGTATTTCAATATTTCTTTAACTATTGACTTAATCGAATATTTAGATACTGTTATTGAATCTATTTTAAATCAAATAAATTTGCTTGTTGATAAGCATAAATCCGAAAAGTTTATTAATCAAATTCATTTGCTAGATTCAATTTCTGGTGTTGGTTTTTTATCTGCTGTTACCATAATGTGTGAAATTGGTGATTTTAGTGCTTTTAAGAACCCTAAACAGCTGTTTGCTTATTTTGGTATGGATCCTGAAGTTAACCAATCAGGCAAATTCAATGCTACTGAAATGCATATGTCTAAGCGTGGTTCACGTATCGCTAGACGTGTTGTTTTTGCTATTGCTTTGTCTAATATACATTCTACAAGTAATGGTAAAGCTATTAATCCCTATTTACAAGCTTATTACCGAAAGAAAACTGAATCTAAACCTAAAAAGGTTGCTATTGGTGCTGTTATGCACAAAATCTGTAATATCATTTTTGCAGTGCTACGTGATGAAAAATCTTTTGAACTCCGTTCTCCAGAAACTCATATTAGTAACTACAAACAATCATTACAGCTACTTGCTGCATAATTATTAAGTCCTTACATAAAGTTTTAATTGTTTTTCAAGCAATTCATTGTTTGGGTTTATTAAGGTTACACTTTTTTAGCTAAACAATATTACTAAACTTTTTTATTTTTCTTGTTGACTTTTACTAGCTGGTCTGTGTTCACGACGTTTCTCAACCTTTAGAGGGAGTTGCTCATGCCCTGCTAAGGACTAATGCAACGACTGTCGCGACGCGCTTAGGTTGAGGAATGTGGTGCTGACTTTCTTCGTGCTGGTTTTTCCTTCTTTTGACTTACTTTTCAGCTGACTTTCCCCCAGCACCCTTGTGAGAACACATTGTTAGACGATTTGTTTTATTTATCTTCTCGTCTAACTATAACATCTTCTTTTTAACCTATCTATTAGTTTTACACAAATCTTATTTTTTCCAAACGATAATGCCTTTCATCATCTAATTTCTTCATACCATTTAGATGTGTATATCCCATTTTAATATAAAATTCATATGATGTAATTGATGCAGGTACCTCTACCCTCTTAGCTCGTTTAAAAATTTCATCACTTTCTAATGTTTCAATTAATTTTCTTCCTATGCCTTTACCATGAAATTCTGGCTGTACAAAAATTGTTCGAAGCATACTTTCATCTTCTTTTCCCCAAAAGCTATGAATAGCACCGCAACCTACTATTTCTTCATTAATACAAGCAACATACATATGTGCCATGTTTGAAATACTATTAATTTTTTCCGGAGTATAAATATCTCTTAATCTTTCCATTTCTTCTTTTGTATAATCTTTTATATTCACTTCCATAAAATTTCGACATACAATTTTTGATACTTTCTCAAAATCTTCTTGCGATATTCTTCTGATATTAATTTCCATGAATAAACACCCCTCTTTAAAAGTATATATATAACCAAATAGAATCAATACAACTATTACCTTGTATTCTAATAAATCTACTCTGAAATAAATAAAGCAATTTCGTCTAACGGTCTTGTGTTCACGACGTCACTGAACCGGACAGCAAGAGCTAGACCGCCTTGGCGGTGGTCACACCCGGTGAAGTGATGTGGTCTGACTAGACCCCTTAACGCTACTTCTAAGACCCTTGCGTGAACATATTGTTAGCTGTTGTAATGATATAAACTTCTTGACTATCATTAATTTTTATAATTCCTAAAAATACTTAAATAACTATCAATTAAATATTAAACCCTTAATACTATGTCAATAATCTATAGCAAATGGCTTTACATTCTTATAATATTTTATATATCGAAACTTCCCAGTACAAAAGAAATATCACTCTTCAAGTTCTTTTTTAATTAGTTCGTAAGCTTTTTTCAATGCCTCTTCTGCTGGAACTTCATAATCAGGCATAACTGGATCTCCAGCTTTAGTCTGATCAATTCTATACCATCTTTTTAATGATACTCCCAACCCAATATGAGAATTTGGCAAATCAAAACATAATAAATCGCCAAAACTATCTGGTGAATTTCCAGAAGGTTCTCCAATCAAAGTACCAAGACGATTGTCCTTCACAAGCATAGCAAAATCCATCGCTGCACTGTAAGTCCATGTATCGGTCAGTACATAGAGTTCACCATCAAATAGTGGCTCCGATTTTTTATTCTTAATAACAATATCCCTATTTTCTAATGTATACCACCCTAATCTTATATCCGAATCCCAGCTATTGTATTGATTAATGCTCATATAGTTGAAAAATTCGTTTGCGACACTAGAATTGCCCCCACCGTTTCCACGAAGATCTACAATAACATTGGGGATACCCTTTTCCTTGACTTGTGTGAAAAAATCCTTCACCTGCAGCTTGTATTCTTCATTATAGTTACATTGTTTAAGCGTAAATATTCCAATGCCGTTTTCTACATCAATTTCATAATAAACCCACTTGTATTTTTCATTGGATTCTCCACTCATATATGGAATAAAGTTATAATCAAAATCTACTTCTTCACCGTTTATCTCAAATGTAAATGTGACCCCTTGGGATACATCAATATCCGCTAACATTAGGTTAATATCAACAATATACATACTTCTCAAAAATTTCTTTTCTATATAAAAATCGAATTCGTATGAGCTATGCTTCTTGAAATTATCAAGAACGGTTTCAAACAATACACCATTTATTTTCACAGGAGCTCCATACTGTTCAATCTGTGAAAAATCGTCAATCACACGAAAATCATTATTGTATACAACAAATGTATGTCCGTCGTGGAATAAGGAGAGCATCTCAGAACAAGCTTTGTAAAATTCTAATACACTCACTTCCTCCTTTATACCATTTCTTATTTCTATGTACTTTTCTTCTACATTGACAATGATATTATTGTCTTTCTCTGACCATAAAGGATGTCTATTTTGTAATTTCTCATATAAAAAATCCAGGTCTTCAAGTGCTTCTTTTTTCGATAATGTTTCTGTTATCGCCATCGTTTTCTCAAATGCTCTAACAGTTTGACGATATGGGTCTATGAACAACTTATAATATCCAAGTAGTATCCCTCCCATCAGTATTAGACCTGCTAGAATATAAGTAATTATTCTTATTGATTTTCTTTTAAACATTATCTTTCTCCTTTATACTCATTAAACTTAGAATTTTCTAAATAATCTTTACTAACTTAATTTCTATTTTGTTAAATCTATATTATATACTATTTGACCCTAAAACCATACTCTGGAATTATATCATTCTTTCAGCTAACGTCTCTGTGTTCACGACGTCGCTGAACCGGACATCATAGATAGACCGTCTTGGCGGTGCTCGCACCCGGTGAAGGGTTGTGGTCTGACTTTCTTACTTGACGTTACACCTAAGACCCTTGCGTGAACATGTTGTTAGCTGTTGGAACAACATAACCTTCTCACTTGACTTTCAAAAACTATTTATTTTTCTAAAAGCACTATTGTTTCTAAACATTTATCATTTTCACCAATAGGTAGCAAATCATTTGGATCAATCTTCCCAATAATTTCTTCTTTAATTTGACTACCTACAATATTAAACCCTATTGATTTACAATAATCTGTATACTGTTCAACTGAAGAATATACCGCATTTTCATTGACAAGATATTCATAAGTTAAACTATCTTTTTCAAAAAACAATTCGATAACTGCAAGCTTTCCACCAGGTTTTAAACATCTATATACCTCTGATAACAGTTCTCTGTAGTTATTTATATTATTTAATAGATTTCCGCAAAAGGCATCCACACTATTATCCTTAAATGGTAATGACTTGTCCAAATCAATATCAAAAACATAAAATCTATTATCGTTATTTGCTTCAACATGGGCGTTAATAATAGATTTACATGCATCTGTTGCTATGAAAATGCTATCATCTTTCAAAAAATCAAATACTGGTGAAAAATAACCTGATGGACCACTTGCTAAATCAACAATTACACCATTTGACTCAGTAATATGTTCAAAGAAATATTGAAAACCATTTGAATATGTTTTTTGTCTTTGATTGATGTAGCGCTTTTTCATATTTAAATCTATCTCTTCATCAACAATGTAATTATCAAGAATTACAGACCATTCAGGACGATCATTATTGTCTTTAATAAAGCAATATTTATTTTGTTCTTTTGTAAAAAATATATTGTCATTTAATATAGATTCTATTACTCTCATAAATCTTTCTCCTTTTATATTAAATGTTTACACTAAAAAACATCCACTTTCAAGTTCTATGAATATTCTATAGTTGATTAAAACAATTTAGATTTTCAATATAATTACTATAAAAACGAACTCTGAAATTATGTTGTTCTTTCAGCTAACGTCCCTTTGTTACTGACGTTTCTCAGCGTTACAGGTGTTCTGCGACCCTAGATAACTCCTATCTTGGGTTGCAGGACGCCGACTCGGTTAGCTGAGGAATGTGGTGCTGACTTTCTCACTGCTGGTTGTCCTACTTGACTTGCTGTTCCAGCTGACTTGCTCTCTAGCACCCGTAGCTGTAACATATTGTTAGGTGTCGTACTTCATATACCACAATGACTATCTTAATATTAACATTAATTCTTCTAAAATTTTAGCTCTATTAAATGCTTCCCTTAAAAATTCGTCTGCTGATATATGTATATACTCCCAGTTCATGACTTCTATACCAATTGAACCTTTATAATTTGTCACTTCAATATTTCTCATGATCTTATTCCAATCAAGAGTTCCATCAAACGGCAATCCATGTTGAGCATGTTCGCCATTATTATCATGTAAATGTAATGCCATCAAACGTGAACCATACTCAGCTAACATATCATAGTCTTCATAACGGCGAATGTGATGTCCACTGTCATAACAAAAACCTATACGTTCAGATTCTACTTTCTCTAGCACTTGTTTTATATTTGCAAGATTTCGTAAATTTTCAAAAGCAACATTAATTTTATGTTTTTCAGCTTTCTCTGCAATTTTATTTATTCTATCTAATCCCAATGCATTACATTTATAATCTTCGTTCGGCAAATGTATAACCACTGTTGGAATCTCAAATTCTTCACATTCCAATATACATTTTATATAACAATTTAATAAAGCTTCACCATCTATATTATCCAACCAAAGGTTATTCTGATTTTCTACTGGTGCATGAATATTTTCTACAAATAATCCATTTTCTCTAGCAATTTGTGGTCCTTTTCTGTAGTTATTCCATCCATGTATATCACGACCAAATCCATTACTCCACCATAGCATGACACCATCAAATCCCGCTTTCTTTATTAATCTATAACGCTCATCTATTGTTAAATCATAACCAAACCAATCATATATTGATATCATAAACCTTTTCCTTTCTAGTGTCTTCACTACTTATCATAATGTGTTTTAATTTACTTCACTGAATCTTCTTCAAGTGAAGTATGTCACCTAACGTCCCTATGTTCTCGATGTTTCCCAGCTCTACAGGTGGTCTGAGACCTTAGATAACTCCTATCTTAGGTTTCAGGGTACCGACTCGGTTAGCTGGGGAATGTGGTGCTGACTTTCCCCTTGACGTTACTTCTTTAGCACCCGAAGCGTGAACATGTTGTTAGGTGTTGGAATGATAACACTCACTATCTCTATTGCATACTCATTTATTTACTATTCTTTATACTTAATACCTTTTCAATATTCTTATATGCTATTTTTTCTGCTTCCTCTTCTGTAAAATCCATTTGATTTAATATATCACAATATCTCTCATATATATTTTCCGTTTTACAAAAACGTACTTGCGGGTAATCAGTTGCAAAGATCAATCTATCAACACCAAAATTACGTAACACTCTATTTGCTTGTTCTATTCCATATAAATTAACTAATTCAGGTAGAAATGTTGAAATATCTACATACTCACATCCTCCTAATGCATCAATCCATCTATGTCCTCCCATATGGGAAATTATAAATGTTGCATCTGGAAACATCTTAGTTATATTTTGTATACGAGCAGGCTCACATAAATCATATTGTTGATAACCCGAGGGATAAGAATGTATCATGATAGGAATATTTAAATCAGCAGCTTTTCTGATAACCGGAACCATATCCAATGAATCTATATAAATTCCTAAATTAGATGGATGTAATTTAATTCCTCTTAATCCATATTCCTTAACTGCTTTTTCTAACCACCATGGTCCCATATCATAAAAATATCCACCGGAACTAAGTACATCTGCAAAAGCTATGAATTTATTAGGATAATTTTTCATTAAGTTTCCCAACCATTCATTAGTTTTATTTGCATCCCAATAATATGTACCACCCTCATTGATTGGTACTACTATAGATTTTTCAACATTATATTCTTTCATAATATCTAAAAACTCTTCGACATCAGCATGTCCCCAAGTTTCAGGCTCATATTGTTTTTTTAATTTTAATGATTCAGGTGGTAATAAATGCATATGTCCATCTATCTTTTTAATTTTTTTCCAATCCATATTTACCTCTTTTACTATGTATAATATTTATTTATATCATTACATCTAAGTTTTTAATACGACCAATAAGTCTATTCTCTGAAATGTTATCATTCTTTCACCTAACGCCCCTATGTTCACGACGTCACTGAGCCGGACATCATAGCTAGACCGTATTGGCGGTGGTCACACCCGGTGAAGGGATGTGGTCTGACTTTTCCACTTGATGGCACTTCTAAGACCCTTGCGTGAACATGTTGTTAGATGATTGTACAATATCAAATCTTCATGAGTAACCTTATTATTAAAAATTAATTAATTCTATATCCAAATTTATAATTTCACAGTCTTCTAAAAACAACTTCAAATCTTCTGTTGTATCAATTTTAGTCAAATCATCATTTAAAATAAAACTTCCTGAAACTGCTACAATGTCATTGTCATACGGAATAAAATTCACTATAACACTATACTTATCATCGTATAAATATAAATAGGTTGTTTCCTCCTCTACTCCTTCTATAACAATACAATCGTTATATGTTAAAAAAGATGTGGCTATAAGATTATTAACTCCTCCTAAACCATTCAGTCGTGAAGATAATGCATTAGAAAACCTATGTCCCATTATATCCTGTAACTCTTTAGATATTTTTATATCTCCACATACTTCATTTAAAATTGCATCTTCTAAACCAACTATTTTAAAAATTGTATTAGGCAAACTATAGTCTAAGCTTGCAATATCTTTAGTAATAGATTGTATATCTACATTTGCAGAATTTATTAATAAATATTCCTCACTTTCTGCTAGATAGTCTAATTTATTTGCTACTGATAAACCTTCCTCTTTTAATACTAAAGTATTCTTATCACTATTAGAACAGGCTACTGCAAATAACAGCATTATTACAATACATAGACCACATAAACCCACAACTTTTTTCATAATATCCTCCAATATTGTAAACTACTAATTTTAATTAAATTTATTCTTACTATAATCTTAAATATATGCTATATATTGACCTATGAGTTAATCTCTGAAGTGATATTGCACTTTCATCTAACGCCCCTATGTTCCCGACGTTTCCCAGCGTTACAGGTAGTTCTGCGACCCTAGATAACTCCTATCTTGGGTTGCAGGACACCGACTCGGTTAGCTGAGGAATGTGGTGCTGACTTGCCCTCTGCTGGCTTGTCTGCTTTGACTAACTGTACCAGCTGACGTTCCCTCTAAGCACCCGTAGCTGTAACATATTGTTATCTGTAGGTCAATATAAATCTTTACTATTTATTCACGTACCTTAATTCTCTATCTTATTCATCATAATTTTATTTTATATAAGACATATCGCTCATCTTTCTTATTAACCTTTTTCCTGAATCATTTAATATTAAATACGAAACTCCACCTGCTAAACCAAATACTTCAGCTTTATTTAGCACTTCAATTTCCAATCCCAAAAACATCGTGTTAAATACACTTAATAAATCTCCATGCGATACAATGATTATTACTTCATCTTCACTTTGCATAATTTCTGTAAAGAAAGGTTCTAATCTGTTCCATTCATCTCTACGACTTTCTGCGTCTGAAAATAACCTATCATCAACAGTCTTTTCTTGTACTTCTACATTTTCTTTTAACCATTTTACAGATTTGCCACAACATTTCCCTAGGTTTCTCTCTCTTAATTCCTTTTTTAATATAGGAGTTACTTCTATGTGTTGTCCAACTATTTCAGCTGTTTGCTTTGCCCTAGTTAAGTCTGATGAATACATTTTAATTTTCTGATTTTTTAATTCTTCTTTTAAATTTTCACCTATTTTATGTGCTTGTTTTACTCCTAATTCTGATAATTCCCAATCTGTCCATGAACCAACCATACCGTTTGTATGATGTATTGATTGTGTGTGTTGCACCGTAATAATTTTTTTCATATGCATCTCCTCATATTAAATTTTCTACATAACATTTATTACTGTTTATGTAGCTGTTGTACTATCAAATTGCTATTAATATTAATTCTCTGAAATTATATTGTTCTTTCAGATAACGCCCCTGTGTTCACGACGTCGCTGAACCGGACATCTTTAGCTAGACCGTCTTTGCGGTGGTCACACCCGGTGAAGGGATGTGGTCTGGCTAGACCACTGCGTGACTTACTTTCCTGACGTTCCACTCGCTGACTTTCCCTCTTGACCCGAAGCGTGAACATGTTGTTATATGATTCAAACGCAAATATTTTTTATAGAATTAAAGTAACCTTTCCATATATAATAGAAAAACTCTAATTTCAATATATTCAAGCCATAATAATATCTAAAGTAATTTATTATCTAATTTAAATTTCAAATCTTCTATAATACTTATATTAGATGGACTTATATTTTTAGGTAAATTATTTACATCAAAAAACTTAATATCTTTTGTTTCTATTTCATGTGTTAATAATTTACCAGTAAAATTTCTAGTATAATATGCTATACATATAAAATAAACTTCATCCCCATTAGGATATATATAATGCTGATTACTTCCAGAATATATATTAAATAATTTAAGATCTTCTATAATAATACCTGTTTCTTCTTTAACTTCTCGTTTTGCGGTTTCTTCAACTGTCTCTCCAATTTCAACTGTTCCACCTGGCAATCCCCACATATCATTATCACTTCTATGCTGCAATAAAATTCTATCACTTTCATCAAGAACTATAGCTCCAGCCGTACTAAGAATTAATGGTATATGTCCTACTATTTTTCTTAAGTCTGCTATATAATCTGACATTTTCATCATTCCTTTCCTTTTTTAAATTCATAGATATATAAATAAATGACCCTCTTACTTAGCCAAAACTACCAAAAAGCGTTTGTTTCATATAACGGTTCTGTGTTCACGACGTTTCCCAGCGTTACAGGTGTTCTGCAACCTTAGATAGCTCTTATCTTAGGTTGCAGCGCGCCGACTCGGTTATCTGGGGAATGTGGTGCTGACTTTCCTTATTAACGTTTCCCTAAGCACCCTTGCGCGAACATGTTGTTATATGATGAATGTATGGTTCCCACATAGATTGGCTTATTTCTTTTTTTAGTTACAT
This sequence comes from Sedimentibacter sp. zth1, assembly GCF_017352195.1. NCBI lineage: Bacteria > Bacillati > Bacillota > Tissierellia > Sedimentibacter > Sedimentibacter sp. zth1. The sequence continues at coordinate 1,615,495 of NZ_CP071445.1, forward strand.
AATTTCCAAAATACCGTACCCTCTCCATACTCATCCGTTTCCGTGTCTCTTATCTTTATATCAATTTTAAAATACTTTGTTTTATCAAAGTTTTTGGGCATTTGAATCTGCATTAAATAACCACACATACTTTGATGATATCCTTCTTCTAGTCCAGTATACTCATTTACTTTATTAATTTCATATACTTCTACCTTCTCATTATCAATAAATACATCAATATCACTTTTTACTAATTTAGGACTAATATCATTTAGATTTCTTTGTTTTAGTTTATCATTTTCTTGTTTATTTTTTGCTCTATGTAAACTCATTGGTCTAAAGTATACTGTTAGTGCTGGAAAAGCACCTTGTATTCGAAAAACATTTATTGCATAAACTTCTAATCCATCAATACAAGCATTTATCTCTACATCTTCTAATAACGGTAAATTCCACACCCAATATTCTAGAAATTTAACTGAATAATCTTTTACAATTGCTAATAAATAATCTAATCCTTTTTCAACTATTATTGTATATTTCCCATATTGATCTGTTTTTGTTTTACATATATCTTCAAAATTAGAATTCATTAAAAAAACATCAGCATTTTCTAAAGGAACTTTATTTTTATCAGTAATAATGCCACTTAATTTTACATCTTCTTTATTCATATTTACTACCTCTTAATTCTCCTAAATTTATTCCATACATTTTTCATATAACGGTCTTGTGTTCACGACGTTTTAGCATCAGGCATACAGTGGTTGTCCCTTAAGTGATGATAAAATGTGGTGCTGACTGGCTTAATTGGTATTACATCTAGGCACCCTTGCGTGAACATGTTGTTATATGAAGGATGGTGCTAAACTTCATAGACTATACTATAATAATTTATATTTAATTAAATATCATAACCTTTCATACCACCTAATAATATCATTAAATAATTCAATGTCTCACTTTCGTCATAGTCATATCTAATACTACCATCTAAAATCAAAGATATTATTGGCAAAACTAAATTTATGTTTAATACAACCGAATTATTTTCTAATAAATCTATGTAATCGTTTGATAAAAAATCTAAATCTTCAATAATTCTTTGTTTTGTTTTTCTTTTTTTATCTTTATAACTAGACTTATTATATTTATTGTCATCAATAAAGAACCATTGTCTACTATAATCCTTTACCTTAATATAAGTTTCGCAAATGAAATTATTGTAATAAATATCTTCAATCATAATGATTTCATTTCCTTTAAAAATATATTGATATGATAAATAGTATAAAAGTGCTCTTTCAGTTGGGGTTAAATCAATTACTATATCTATAGCATTTTTTATTATTATATCTTCATTAGACATCTTATTTTTTATAGCTACATCCATTTGTAATGAACTAATCTTTAGAAAACCCATTACATATGAAGGTTCTATAACATGAATATTTTCTACCTTATTGAAAGCTGCTTCTATTTGTCTTAATTTATTCATATTTGACTTCTTTACATTATTACTAGTAAGATCACAGCATACTAAAATATAATAATCTAATAAATTACTACCATAGCTATTTTGTGTATCTAATGCCTGCGCTTTTATTTTAGGTAAATAGTTAGCATCTTTTAAATCATCGTTTGATTTTATTTGAAAACAGATGTATTTAGTATTATTTTTGTAACTTAGTCTAACAACAACATCAGTTCCTTCATCTTTAAAACCTTGAATATCATAAGTTATAGTTCTATATTTGTTATATTTACTTACAATATCATCTATTTTAACTTTAATTCTTGGACATAAGTCTGTATTGTGTTTTAAACTATAAAATTCTGTAGTTTCGTCTTCTCTCTTAAATTGCATAAAATAATATATTAACTTTTTCATATAGTAATGCATTTTACACCTCATTCAATAAGAATTTCTTTAAATAATAATTTATAAATGACCTACCTTGGATTACTATTTATAGCACCATCTTTCAGATAACGGTCTTGTGTTCACGACGTTTCCCAGCGTTACAGGTGTTCTGCGACCCTAGATAACTCCTATCTTGGGTTGCAGGGCGCCGACTCGGTTAGCTGGGGAATGTGGTGCTGACTTTCCCCTTGCTGGCTTGTCTACTTTGACTAGCTATCCAGCTGACGTTCCCTCTAGCACCCGAAGCGTGAACATATTGTTATATGTAGTTGAAAACTCACACTAAAAAACTTCAGCAACTTTTATCAAATCATTTTATATGTTCTTTACCATTCTATATTAATTTTACCTTTAGCGTTTTCCCCTTTTAAAACAATTTTCATCTGGTTATCACTACTTTTTAAGTTTAAGGTAGTTCCAAAAGTATATATTTGAGTATTCCCAGACTCTGGATTTTCTTTCTTTAGTTTTTCAAGTTCGCTTTTATATTCTTCTTCTGTTATTACTATTTCTTCTAGCTTATTGTTTTTAGAATCTCTAAATTCTAATGTTAATGTACCTTCTGTAATAATATATTCAATATCAAATTTATACGATTTATTCTTTTTAACTACAAAACTTCTTATATCTTCACCATCTAATAATTCAAATTCCATCTTTATGTTTCCATACTCTAAATCTTCTTTAATTTCTTTATGGTTAGCTATACTTTCTATCTTAATTTCTTTATCAATTACACTACAACCAGTAACTAATACACTTATCAATAAAATGTATAATACATATTTCATTATTTTCAATCTAAACATCTCCTTTCGTTTTGCGTACTACATTTTTATTCTATAAATTTAGTATATCCTCATAGAAATACTCTGGTATGAGTTTTCAATTGCATATAACGTTCTTGTGTTCACGACGTCGCTGAACCGGACAAAAAGCTAGACCGTCTTGGCGGTGGTTACACCCGGTGAAGTGATGTGGTCTGACTTTCTTCCTTGAACGCTCCCGCTAAGTCCCTTGTGTGAACATATTGTTATGTGTTTAGGTTATATCACTCTACAAAGGCTATCTATAACAAATCCAACCTTGTTCTGTAACTATGTGACCACGTTGGAATATATCCCGATTTTACTGCAACACGTTGAGAAATAACATTTCCACTATCTGTATTATAATATGGTATTTTTCCACGATTTAAAACTTCAATAGTTAACATATTTACCATTGTAGTTGCAATACTATTTCCTCTATATGAAGGTAAAACATCAACATTAATCTGCCATAAATCATCACATTCAGCTACAGCACTTGCAATACCAACTATTTCATTTTCATACTTTGCTATTACTGCTAAATGTTCTGTGTGAAAACTATTAAGATCATACTGTAATGCATAGTTGAATCCTTTATGTTGATAAAGTTTTGATATATCATCCTTTTCCACAAACTCAAATAGAAAACTATCACTCTTGTGAAGCAAATAAATACTATTTAAATTAGGAAGATAGTATGGATTAATACCATATACAAATGGCATATTTAATACTTCATATCTTGTTTTTCCTTGAAGTTTGTCACGTAATAAAGGTAAAATATTAGATGTAGCATTAATAACAACACCATTTCCAAATGTAATCATTTCTAATCGAGGATTTCTAAATGGAAATGGTCATCTACCTTTTAATTCTTTTGCTTCTGTAAATATTAAATCATCTTTTAAAAAATCTTCTGGTTCACAATTATAATCTACTGCTAGTTGGTTATATACCTTTTGCAGCATTTCTTTTCTATCCATATATACTCCTATATTACAAATAAATTTTTATTAATTCGTAACCTTTAAAGTCACATTAAATATTTACTCTAAATTCATTCTCTGAAATGATATAACCTTTTCACATAACGCCCCTTTGTTACTGACGTTTCTCAGCGTTACAGGTATTCTGCGACCTTAGATAACTCCTATCTTAGGTTGCAGGGCACCGACTCGGTTAGCTGAGGAATGTGGTGCTGACTCTCCCCTAGCTGGATTGACCATTTTAACTTTCTCATTAGCCAGCTGGCGCTCTTACGGGCACCCGTAGCTGTAACATATTGTTAGGTGCTGTTGGATTATTCAGCATTAAAACCTCACATAAGTATTATAACTTTACCAGATTAGCCTATACCAATATGTAATTTTCTAAAATACAGAGTTTTTATCATTCTAGAAAATCATATAATATACTCCTACCGAAATAACCTTCTAAGCAAACTTCCTGTTGTTATTGCTATTAGTATTACTCCTATGAACATTTGAGCAAAACTAACTAATTCTGAACCTATACCTACTGCTTCCATATTCCCATACCCAACTGTTGTAAAAGTCATCATAGAGAAATAGAGACAATCCCAAAAGTCAGAAATAAATACTCCCCAATCTGTTTCAAGTATCTGTCCAATACTTGTGGGTAGATGATACTCAATAGTATATATATCTGATACTTTTAGACCATCTAACATATAAACAATCGAACTCGAAACAATAAATATTAAGGAAGTTATTAAACCATTCCACCACTTCTCTCCGTACCCACAAGAAATACTAGCTAAGAAAGATGAAAACTTCTTGAATCCCTTTAAAATCTTATGTCTTAACTTTTTAGCAATAAAATAATGTTCACCATATTCTGATTCTAACCCATTCAATTTAAACTGATTAGCTATTGAGAAATATGTTTCAGCGTTACTCTTATAATCAGAAATCGTTTCTTCGTTAAGTAAATTTATAGCTATTTTAAGATCTCTTATCTTCTCTACTATGTACAACTCATTGAACCATCTTGGTGTTTTGTATCTTTCTTGTTCCCTCATAAAATCATTTAAAATTTTATCTCTTAGAAATTCTTTAATGTATTCTATATATTCTATTATATTGGATAAATTTTTAACCTTTTTGATTTGCTTTAAACTTGGAAAGACTGTAAATTCGTTTAAAACTGCAGACAAAGTTGTAAAATCCGAATTATCAAAACTAATGTCAAAATAATCATATGGCTTAATAAACTTTGCATTTGTTAAGCGAGTTTTATTCTTAAAACTTACCATTTGAAAAGACACCCTTTCAAACAAAGAGTCTCTTAAATTAATATTATTGAATTCAACTGCTAACATTTCTGAATCTATTATTTTAAGATTTTTTATATCACCACGCTTCTCAATCTCCGGTTTAATAATATTTGAATCTTCATCAAAATCATCTGAATCTAAACCTGAGAAGGGGTAATCATTAGTTACTTCTATTTCAAAAAAACTAGATGATAGAAATTCACAATTTAAAAGTACCGAATTAAAATCACATACATAAAAAATACAATTCTTGAAGCTTACATTCTTAAATATAACTTTATCAAAAGAACAATACTCAAATTTACAATCAATATATTTAACATGTTGAATGAACATATCCTTATAACTACATTTACTATATCGTATGTTATTAAAAGTATGTTTTAAAATCGGTTTAGAAAATGTTTTGTCTGAGTAAATTGTACTATATGGTTCCAATCTATCTCCAAAGATTTCTTCAATTGATTTATTTGATTCCATTTATGGTTATTCTCCTATTCTAAATGTTATTCTCTGTAAAGCATCCATAGTCATTCTAAAATGCAATATTTCTTACATTTTTAGTTTGGAACTTTCCTACATTCCTATTATACTATTTACAAAGACCAAAAGGAATACCCCGTAATGAATAATCCAATTGCACTTAACGCCTCTGTGTTCACGACGTCGCTGAACCGGACTTACTTGACTAGACCGTCCTGGCGGTGGTCACACCCGGTGAAGGGATGTGGTCTGACTTGCTCCCTTGAACGTTACTACTAAGACCCTTGCGTGAACATATTGTTAGGCGCAGTGCTTATGACCTTAGTACGTGCTCTAAATTATATTGGTAATGGTTGTTTTTTATAATTATTTTCCATCATATTATAGTGTTCGATATGACCAGTTTTATCAAATATCAATTTAAACATATTGATATAACTATTTATAGTATCTGTCTCATTACACAAAATAAAATCATCATAAACGTCATGTGAACTATCATTAATGCAAGACAATAAAGATTTGCAAATTATTTTTTCCTCGCCATCAAATTCATCAACTAATTTCTCATAATTTAAACATCCTATTATATTGAAGTAATATTCCAATATCCTTCTCATAGTATTAAAAACTGTAACTCTCCCATCTGAATAGCTATCAAACACATCTTTCCATAATAGCTCATATGTAGTCTTTATAGGATTTTCTTCAAATTGCTCGATATTTGACACTCCATCCTTTTTCTTTATTATCCAATAGGTTTCATCATTTGATTTATTTTCTCTACTACCTCTATAAGTAATCTCTTTGTAGAAATATACATTGTGTGTCAATATTAAAATTTGTTTTATTCCGTTTAAATTACCTAAACAATCCTTTATTATATTTTTAACTAAAGTACTAACTGTAAATAGAACATTACTTGTGTTTTGCAAGTAAAAAATACACAATGTAGCTTCTTTTTTTTGCATAGTGCACTTGCTACAAATTTATATATTATTTTTGATTAGTTAGTGCTTGTGCAAGCCTGTTGCTTTCACCTGGGAAAGAAACAATGCTCGCATGATGCACAAGTCTATCAATCAAGGCAGCAGTAAGTTTTGTATCTCCAAAAACCGATGACCATTGACCAAACTCAAGGTTTGTAGTTACAATTATACTTTGCTTTTCATAACATTCTGATATTACATTAAACAATAATTCTGATCCTATTTTATCAAATGGTACATACCCAACTTCATCTAAAATTAACAATTCATTTTTCTTCAATCTGTTTCTAAATTGACGTATGTTACCCTGATTATATTTATATACTAAAGTTTCAACGAGTTCAGAAACCCTAAAAAATTGTACATTTAGTCCTTTCCTGCAAGCCTCTATTGATAAGGCCGTAGCCATATGTGTTTTACCAGTTCCTACGTTACCCATTAAAACTATGTTTTCCTTATTTTTTATCCATTCTAATGATATTAATCTTTCTTTGTTACATGTTGATGGAAAGATTATTTCGTCAAATTTATATCCTTCAAATGTTTTAATTTGAGGAATATTTGATGTTTTTAATAATTTGCTAAGTTTAGCTCTTTTTCTGCCTTCTATTTCAGCATTTAAAACCTCATAAATATATTCTTTTTGCTTAGTTGTACTAGTTTCAATTAAATCATCTATATATGCTATTTTTAACTGTTTACATATATCCTTTATTGCTTCATTATTCAACACTTACACCTCCATGTGATAATTTATTATATTTGCATAAATTTATTGATGATTCTTTTATATCCTTTGGAGTGTAATTTTCATTTATATCACTTTTGTAAATTCCACTATGTTCAGAATTATCGTATAAAGCAGCGGTTATCGTTGAAATACTATTGTTATGATTATATTGTCCTATACATACTGATATGTCCTTGATATTGTATACATTTAACCAATTAATACAGGCTGATATTCTTTCTTTTCGAACATCTAAATTTTCTATGCTTATATATTCTTTTAGTTCTTTTGGTAACATCTTTGTAAATTGTGAATGTATTACACTTCTTGGCTTTTTACTATATCCTTTAAATACTTCTATCCATGGAACCTCATGGATTTTATCTGTATATGGTCTTGGTATTGATGTAATCATGTTATATTTTGTGTCTAATATATCTATTTTGTCCCATGTAACCTTTACAGGAAGGCTTGTACCTATATTGACTCCAAATATCTTTATATCTGTATTATCTACCTTGATTTCACCGTATTTATTAACAGTTTTACTTTCTAATCTATATATTTCATATTCTGTATCTGGTAACTTTTTTAAATTCTTTTTATCTTCTTCCCATAATTCATGTATCTTTTGATCTTTTGCGTAATGTACACGTTGCATATCTTTTTTAGTTCTCTTATCAAGTTCATTTTCCAATGTTTCAAAGCTTTTAAATATTGGTATTGGAACACAAAAATTTCGTCTTACATATCCACATTTATTCTCTACATTTCCTTTTTCATTTCCAGCTGCTGCATTGCAAAATATTGATTTAAAGCCATAATGACTTTTAAATCTTAAAAAGCTATCGGTTAATATTCTTTCATCACCTTTTTGTATTTTTACTACTGCTGCTGATAAATTATCAAACCATATTGACTGAGGCACACCACCTGATTTCTTAAATAGCTTTTTTAATCCTTCTAAAAAACACTCTTGGTTTTCTGATGGAACTGGTTGTACAAAAGCATTATTGCTATATGGATAGCTTAATACCAATACTTTTACATCGACAAAATTTGCTTCCTTACTAACTTGCATTGTGTAAAAATCAACCTGTGCTTCTCCTGGTTCATGTTCAAGCCTTTCATATGACGGTGAACTTTCAATTTTCATTAATGCTTTAGTTTTTTCTACATAGGCACATACTGTTCTATATCCACCTTTAAATCCATGTTCATTACATAATCTATTATATATTGCTTTCGCTGTATGCCTTTGCTTTTTAGGTACTAATTTATCTTCATTTAACCATGTATCAACTATTTCTTTGTATGGTTCCATTACTGGTGATTTTTTTGTTCTCTTTTTTATTGGCTCATTCCAATTATCTTTATCAGCATATTTTTTTGCTGTTCTCCAATTAATATTTAGCTTTTCTTTAATTTGGTTAATATTTAGGTCTTCAAATTCTCTTAAATATTTGATATAATCTTGTTGAGGCACTTTTAACATCCTTTCGTTCTCCTTCGTTAGTTCTTATCAAACATAACGATAACGGATTGTTTGGTTGTTAGCAAGTGTCTTTTTTTAACATTTTATACTATGCATTTTTAGGCGGCTATACTGTGTACTTTTATTATGCCATAAACACATTACTATCTAAACTACAAATTGGGTCGTCGATAACTACTACTTTTTCTCTAGTTTGCCCTGAAGACTCTGTACTACCTTTAATTAACTGATAATAATATAAAAACGTAATAAATCTATATTCTCCTTCACTAAGTGTCTCTTTAGCATTTGAACCATCTTCTCTAACAATTTGATAATATCCTATTTCTGATGATTCTCTTAGTTTAAAACTTGTAAAACCGTTAAGTAATAATATATTATTAATCTCATTAACAGTGTGAGTAACACTAGTTATTTCAGATTCTTTACTTTTTATTTCGCTTGAAATTTCTTTACTCTTTTCATCTAATTGTTTCTGCTTAGATTTTATCGATAATATTCCAGTTTTCTTTCCAGATATTTTTTTATTATAGCTTTCTATATCACTTTTCAATTCATTGTTTATAAACTTCCAAACCTGTGAGGTAAGTTTTAATTTCTCATTGTTTAAATTATTAAATAATTCATTATTTTTTACAATTTTTTCATTAATTTGTTTTACTATTAAGTTAAATTCTTTACAACCTTCTCCTAATGATTCTAATTCAATTAGAACACTTGGATTACTAATCTTTTCATCTATTTTATTTATATTATTTTTATATTTTTCTTCAATAATCTTTAAAATACTTTTAATTTCCTTATTATCATTTATTAAAATAAATTTCTTTATATACTCTATTATTTGGTTTACACAAGTTTGGTATGTTTCTTTAAAAGTAACTAATTGCTTACACTGAAGTTCATAAGTTTCATCAAAATACTGTTCAAAAAAACTATTTAATTCATTTGTGTCGACGCTATGTTGACAGAAAGGACACTTACTTTCACTATTCTTTAAATATGTAATACCTTTTCTAACCCAATCACTATTATTTAGTTTATTTATTAAATCTCCTATTTCTATATCTTGTTTACCTACAATCACTTGCTTTAATTTCTTATCATTTTCTAACTCAATAAGTTTTCTAAAATCAAGTTCCTCTTCCAATTTTTTTAATTCTAATTCTTTATTAAATAAATTGTCACTCATCTTATATAAATTTTCAAAAGTCAATAATTCTACACTATCATCTATTTTATCAAAACATTTATGAAAAAAATCTACTTTTCTTCCTATGAAACCTGTAAATGAATTTTTAAAGACATCCTCATATTTTTTCTTAATACCCCAACATTTTTTAATCATTTCATTTTCACATTCTTGTATTTCTTCTTCTAATTTTTTAATAGATTTTTTATAACTTTCTACTTCTTTATTAACATTTTTAAGTTCTAAAGTTTTATTCTCTATTAATTCTTTTGCATCTTTTGTGTTTTTCCCTAAAGTAAAAATACCTTTAATTTCTGAGCTTTGAGTAAAATTTTGAGAAACAAAATCCCTATTATAAACTAATGCTTCAACTTTATTTGGACTCCAATCAATATTACATCCTGTATAATAACTTTCATCTGCAATTACTTTTGATATTGTAGTTTTACCAGAGCCATTACTACCATATATATAATTTATCTTAACTGGATTAATTTCAGTTTCATTGGAGTAACATGCTGTTTTACTCAATTTAATTTTTTTAATCATATTAATTGTTCTCCTTTAATTTATCTCACATAGTTTGAACTAGATATTAAGCATTTCGCCTAACGGTCTTGTGTTCACGACGTTTCCCAACGTTACAGGTAGTTCTCAAACCTTAGATAACTCTTATCTTAGGTTTGAGGGCTGCCGACTCGGTTAGTTGGGGAATGTATGAGGGCTCGTCCCTAGAGTTCACGTTCCTACCCGAATGAACGTGAACATATTGTTATATGCTGGAATCAATGGCGGCCCTAATTACTCACTCAAACTACTTATTACTAAAAAATATTTCTTTTATGATTATTCTCTATCTAAATTTTACTATTAATCAAATAATAATAACTACTAAATAATTAGAATTTTATATACTTATTAGTTAATATATTTTTCAAATCCACTACCATATATACACCACATAATTATTCCCCATACCAAACCTGCCAAAGGCCATATAATAATTTGAGTTATAATTGCTATTGTACTTTCAAAAAAAGGTGATATTATAGCTATCATTGTATTTAAGCCCCAGAATAATATTCCATAAATAGATATAAAACTTTTCCTTATATTCTTAATATCACAAAATTTACGTTCATTTAATTTTTCTAAATATGACCATTCTAACCTTCCTATTACTATTCCTAATAAATAAGCTACTATTAATTTTATGATTGATTGAACAATAAATAATTTTATGTTCTCATTAATATATTTATTTATAAATTCTAAGACAACCAGTAAAAATAATTGAATTGGTATTATTTGTTTTAAAGGAAACCCCACAAACATATGCCACTTCATTGTTCTCTTTGATATTTTGTTCCATTTTGAATCTACTTTTCCCATTTTTATACCTCCAAATAACATCAATTCTTTAATTATAGTCTATAATTATATGCCATTTATTCTTGCATATAACGGTCTTGTGTTCACGACGTCACTGAACCGGACACCATAGCTAGACAATCTTGGCGGTGCTCGCACCCGGTGAAGGGATGTGGTCCGACTTTCCCACTTGAACGTTCCTACTAAGATCCTTGCGTGAACACGTTGTTATAGGGAGTTTCCGTTGACTGCATAACATCTACTTTAAATATTAATTATTTATACTTTTTTAAAATACTATGTAAATTTCTTACTACAATATGGTCTCTACATGTAAGTTTATGATATATATAATCCCTTAATTCTCTACATATAAGGTAAGTTTTAATTCCCAATTTTTTTGCTCCATCACAATTTGTAATGCTGTCATCAACAAAAATAGCTTCTTCTGGTAATATATTTAATTCATTTAATGCAGTTTCATACATTAATTGATTTGGTTTAGTTACTCCTATCAAAGATGATATAACAAAAGATGAAAAGTAGTCTCTGAACCCCGCTTTAATATAAACATTCTCTAATGATGGCCATGCATCCGATACTACTGCTAATCTATATTTATTATTTAAAATTGGTAAAACATCGTAAACATCATCAAAAAATTGATATTTGTCATAGTTATATACTAAATCCTTTGCTATATATTCTATATCTTCATTATTCAAATTAAGTTCTGGTAAATTTTCAAAGAAAATTTTATAATATTTAAGGAAATGATAATATTCATCTTCTTCTGTTTTTATTAGTAACTGCTTAGACATATAATCCCCAGCTTTTGAAAAAGCTTTATTTACTTTTTTTGTTAATTGATTAAATATTTTTTTATCTACCTTACTAAAAAAATTTGGTGTAATAAACCAATGACCAGTTCTTGGTCCATTTAACACTCTACCAGAATCAATCAAAATACCTTTAATACTCATTTTATTTTCCCCTTCATTATATCTATATTAAAAATATTCAAACAATTTCTTAAAAAGACCCCAAAAATAACACTACAATAATGGATATTTCCTATAACTACTCCTTTCACGACCCAATGGTTCGCTAAAGTGGTTCATATTATGTTTATTACGTATGAAAGTTTCGTAATTTATATATTTTTATACTTATTTTTTATACTTATTTTTTATCCTTATTTTTTATACTTATTTCTTTGCTATTCTGTCTATCGGACTTACTATTTTCTTTAGGTCCTTATTTGTTACGTGAGTGTATATTTGAGTTGTTTTTGTACTAGAATGTCCTAGTAATTCTTGTATGTATCGTATATCTGTACCATATTCTAGTAAATGAGTTGCAAAAGAATGTCTTAATGAATAAATTCCTACATTTTTATTTATATTAGCTTTTATACAAGCTTTTTTAAATATTTTTTGGACTGAGCGAACTGATAGATGCTCAGATTTATCTGCACCTGGAAAAAGCCAATCTTTAGGTCTGTATAACTTAAAATATCTTCTAAGTTCATTTAATGTTTCCTGTGCTAAAATTGTATATCTATCTTTATTACCTTTACTATCTTTTACAAATATAGTCATTCTGTTGCTATCTATATCTGAAACTTTAAGACTAACCACTTCGCTTACTCTTAAACCACTAGAATATACTACATATAATATAGTTCTATGTTTTTGATTTGTAACCGAATTTAATATTTTAGTTACATCTTCTTCACTTAATACTTTAGGTAATGGTTTTACAGTTTTAGGTCTTGGAAAGTTTTTAAATTCAATATTCTTATTAAGTATATAATTACAATACAGTTTTATTGCACTATATGCTTGAGTAGTATATGAGTTTGAATTGTCCTTAATATTCATTAAATAATACATGTAATTCTTAATATCTTCTACTGTTACTTCATTAAGATCTTTATTTAAGAACTCCTTAAATCTTTTTATGTGAGCTTTATACGCTTTTTTAGTTGAATTACTATATCCCTTTATTGACAGTAATTGATCAAAAGAGTCTACACATACCTCAAACTCATTATTAATTAAATTACGGTTAATAATATTATTAGGTACAGTCCACGTTCTATCATATGAATTATATTTTCTACCTTTGATATTCCTAACAACTTGTACTATTTTTTCATCATATTTAAACTTTAATTGTAGCCGATCACCCTCTTCTGTGCAAAATATCTTCATATCAACACTCCTCATATATTCTAAGTATATGGTATAATTAATTTAATATTATGTTTAACATATAATGAACAGCATTTTTTCAAAATACCTAAATTAAAAATGAGTATAATTTTACCATTAAAATACACAAAATATTTCAAATATCCTCACTACACACTTTTGTATATATTTGGGGTTATTGTAACATTTTAATACAAATTATGCAATAGTTTTTCGTTTTAAGCCAATTAGTCTTGCTAAAAAACTTATCCACGTATTTGGCTTATGCGAGTGGAGCTACAGTTACAATTCTCAATGCGTAACATAGCTGAAAAAAGGAAAATTATTCTTTCCTTTTTTAAAGGCCCCCAAAGAATGACCTATAATTTCTTTCAAAGACTAGCTATATCAAGACAAAAAAACTAGCTATAACAAAACTTACAAAAACTAACCCTACCAAAATAAAATCGACTTACGCAAGGCTGACTTAGAAGAAAAAAGAATAATCTTGCTTTCAAAGCATTGTGGAGCATTGCTAAGAATTGTACAAAGCAAAACGAGCGTTTTAAGCCAACTAGTCTTGCTTAAAAACTCATCCCACGTATTTGGCTTATGCGAGTAGCGCTGCAATTACAATTCTCAATGCGCAACATAGCTGAAGAAAGCAAATTATTCTTTCCTTTTTTTGAGGACACCAAAGGATGACATATAAGGTCTTACAAAGACTAGCTACATCAAGACAAAAAAGCTAGCTATAACAAAACTTACAAAGACTAACCCCACCAAAATAAAATCGACTTCCGCAAGGCTAACTTAGAAGAAAAAAGAATAATCTTGCTTTCAAAGCACTGTGGAGCATTGCAAAGAATTGTACAAAGCAAAACGAGCGTTTTAAGCCAATTAGTCTTGCTAAAAAACTTATCCACGTATTTGGCTTATGCGAGTGGAGCTACAGTTACAATTCTCAATACGCAACATAGCTGAAGAAAGCAAATTATTCTTTCCTTTTTTAAAGAACACCAAAGTATGACATATCAGTTCTTGCAAAGACTAGCTGTAGAAAGACCAAAGATACTAGCTGTAACAAGACCTTAGTAACTAGCTACAACAATACTATAGATATATCTATAACAAGCCCACAAAGACTATCTACAACAATACTATAAACCTATCCATAGAATAACCCCAACGCCTAGCCTTAACAAAAAAAGAAAGCTTCTTGCTAAAAAGCAAGAAACCTCCTTCGCCATAATTTTTATAATAAAAACCATGTCTTCACTAATCTATGAAAAGCTATTCATCTTCCCCCCAGAAATATAAACAAACTCTTTTTATTCTCCCCCATGAGTTTCTTTATACGCATGAATAACTTTTTCCGCCATATTCATTGGCATCTCATCATATCTTAAGAATTCCATCTCAAAACTTCCCCTCGCATGAGTCATACTTCTCAAATCAATTGCATATGTGTACATCTCAGCTTGCGGTGCCTCTGCATGAATTATTTGAGTACCGTAGTTTGTTGGATCCATACCTAATATTCTTCCACGACGTTTATTCATATCCCCCATAACATCGCCCATATATTCATCAGGTATTTCTATTTCAACCTTTGCAATTGGCTCTAAAAGCACTGGCTTAGCTTCCTTCATACCTTTTTTAAACGCTAATGAAGCAGCAATTTTAAACGCCATCTCGTTTGAGTCAACATCATGATATGATCCATCATACAATACAGCTTTAACATTAACAACTTTACATCCAGCTAAAACACCTTTGTCTAAACAATCTCTTAAACCTTTCTCAACAGCAGGAATATAGTTACGCGGTACACTACCACCAAATATTTCTTCTGCAAATTCAAATTCTTGATTTGAAGGTTCAAATCTAATATGAACATCACCATATTGACCAGCCCCACCAGATTGCTTTTTATGTTTCCCTTGAACATCTGATTTGCTTTTTATTGTTTCTCTGTATGCAACCTTTGGACTTGTCAATTCTATTTCAACTTTAAATAAATTCTTAAGTTTATTTTTAATTACTTCCAAATGCATATTGCCCTGACCACCTAATACTAATTCCTTAGTTTCAATGTTTCTTTCATGGCTAAATGATTGGTCTTCTTCAGCTAACCTATTAAGTCCTATTCCAACTTTTTCTTCCATATCTTTAGACTTAACAGATGCTGCCATAAACAATGATGGCTTAGGTAATTTAACAGAATCAAACACAATAGGGTTTGATTTTAATGATATAGTATCTCCGGTTTTAAAATGTTGCAACTTAGAGACAGCTCCTATATCTCCAGCAGTTATTTCGCTTGCTTCTATTTGTTCCCTACCTCTTAAAAAGAATACCGAACCAACTCTTTCAGACTGTCTTGTACTTGCATTATATATTTCCATATCTTTTTTTAGTGTTCCTGAATACACTTTAAACAAGTTAATTTTACCAACAAATGGATCAACTATAGTCTTGAAAACGTATGCAGAGAGTGGATCAGAAGAATCTACTTTTCTCTTTTCAGTAACCTCATCGTTATGTCCAGTTACTTCGCTTAAATCTTCAACACTTGGCAAATACTCTATAACCATTTTTATTAATTCTCTAACACCAATAGTTTTTTGTGCAGATGCTACAATTATTGGAACAATTTCTCCCGACAATATAGCTTTTCTTAAACCATCGTGAATTTCTTCATCACTAAAAGCTTCTCCTGCAAAATATTTTTCCATCATTTCTTCATCAGTTTCAGCCACTGACTCCATAAGCATATCTTTTAATTCTTGTGATTTTGCTACTGCATATTTAGGTACTTCACCCTTTACACACTCTTTACCATTGAATATATATCCTTCAGCTGAAATAACATCAACATATCCACAAAAACTTGTTTGTTCCCCTATTGGAACAGAAAATGGAACAACTTTTTTACCAAACTTTTCTCTTAATTGTTCTAGTATCTTATCATAACTAACGTCTTCTTTATCAAGCTTATCTAGTAATATTACCCTTGGGATCTTCCTGTCTTCTGCATATTTCCAAACCTTTTCAGTCCCCACTTGAACTCCTGAAGTCGCATCAACAATTAAAACAGCACCACTACATACTCTCAATGCACTGTATACTTCTCCTACAAAATCGAAATAACCAGGTGTGTCAAAGAAATTTATTTTAGTATCGTAATACTCTATTGGTATAACTGATGTTCCTATAGAAAATTGTCTGTCCTTTTCTTCTTTGTCATAATCAGAAACAGTATTTCCTTCTTCAACCTTACCCATTCTATTTGTAGCTTTAGTCATGTATAAAAGTGATTCCATTAAAGTTGTTTTACCACATCCTCCATGTCCAAGTAATGCCACATTTCTAATCTTGTCAGTACTGTAAGTTTTCATCAAAATGTTCCTCCTATTTTATTTATGCTTTTATTTATTTTATAATAACATTTCATAAACTTCAAGTATTTTTAGAAAACGTTATCATCAATATGTAAAAAAAAAGTTAAATGATTTTTATATTGTCGAATAATATCATTGTATAAACTTTTTTTAATACTTTATTTTGTTTTGCTTTCAATTTTACTATTTTTATTATGTTTAGACATTTTATCCTTAGTATCTTTTTTAATACATTTTCCAGTAAAAGTAGCTCCCTCTTCCATTGATAATGTGTTTACAATTATATCTCCATTAACAACACCAGTTTCTTTAATATGCATTTTTCCGTTACAATTTACATTTCCATCTATCTTACCAGAAATGATTATATTTTCACAATTGATATCACCTTTAATATACCCACTTTCGCCTAGATAAAGAGACTCCGAAATCACTTCGCCCATTACTTTGCAATCCAACCTTATACAATCAATAGAAGTGAATTTACCTTCTATTTCAATACCAGTTGAAACAATAGTATCTAATTTTTCCAAATTAAATGATTTGGTAGCAGAACTTAACTTCTTCATAATTATCCTCCTAAATCTATTTTAAGTATTCTTCTATTGTTAATGGATCAATAAATTGTCCATAATAATGTATTTCAAAGTGTAGATGCGAGCCATAGCTTAAACCTGTATTTCCCATAAGCGCTATAACATCTCCTTGTTTAATTTTCTCTCCAACCGTTACATATCTTCTTGATAAGTGTGCATATCTTGTTCTAAATCCATATTTATGTTGTATTGTAATATAGTATCCATAACTTGAATTATAAGTCGATTCTATTACCGTTCCATTACCTGCTGCATATATTTTTGAACCAATATTATTTGCTATATCAACACCCCTATGAAAACGACCCCATCGTGGTCCAAAGTAGGATGTTATTCTACCGTATGCTGGAAAATTAACGGGCATATCTTGATAATATTCTATTTTATCTTCTACATCTGTTTGAAGCTCAGCTATTTCTATTTTAAGTTTATTTATATCGTTTAGCAACTTTCCATTATTTTTTTCAATATTACTTTTTTCACTAGTAATATTACTTGTATATAAAGCAACACTATCGTAATCACTTTCTTTAGTAGGTATTGTTACACCTCTAATTGTTCCAGCCCTTGAGGAAGAACTTGGTGTTATATTCGCAGTTATATTTTTGTTATTATCTACTTTTGCATCATCTTTAATACCAACTTTTTCTTTTATATTATCAATTGATTTATGTAACTCAATTAATTCATCCTTTGATTTTAATATTTGATTTGTCTTCTTTTCCAATGACTTCTTAAGTGCAATATTTTCATTATCTGTTTCAACTTTTTGAGACTCAATTGCTAATAACTTTATAGTAATATTATTCAACTTGTCATTTAAGCAAACGTTTTTTTCATTTGAATTATAAAGCGCAAATAATAAAGTCACAAATGAAATTATAATAACTGGAATAATACCATACACTAAAATTTTTGGTACAGTTAATTTTATAGGCTTTTTAGTTGTTTGAAAAATTATGAAATGAAATTTTGTACCTTTATATTTTTTAGATTTCGAAATATTTTTCTTTAGCATAAAATCACCCTACTTAGTTTATATATAAAATTATATATTATTTGTATATATTTTACAATGATAAATTTGCATTTAAAAATACAAAAATACCCACACAAAAAAGACTATATTTTTATTATAGTCTTTATGTAAGATAATTTTTATTTTACAGTTGCTTTTTCTTTATATTCTTCTAATGCTTTAGCAAGTTGTGCTGGGCAAGAAGTTGATTTTTTACCGCATTTTACATTTTTAAACTTTTCTATAACTAAATCTATATCCATTCCATCTACTAAAATTGATATTCCTCTTAAGTTTCCTATACATCCACCTACAAAGCTAACATCAGTCAACTTATTGTCTTTTACATCAAATGATATTTCTCTTGAGCATACACCATGCGTCTTATATCTATACATTATTCAATCTCCTTTTAGTACTTAAACATGTTGAAATTATACACAAAAATTGTCGAAATTTCAAGAAAAATTATTGTTAATCACAAAACTAGCAAGCACTTTTTTTATTAAATTTCAAACTAATAGTTTTACTATTAGTTTATTCTTTAATTATCAAATTCTTCAATTTCTTTCGTTATTTCATCTTGAATAATTACTGCCTCACCATGTTTAGCCATTGAAATACAAATCAGAGCCAAAATAAAAGCTATAACCGAATAAACAAATAGATGTGAATAATTATTGGTAAAATCATGAATTAATCCAAATAATGGTGGACTTATAATAGCTGCTGAAGCTGAAAAGAAATAGTAATATCCTGTATATTTACCTATTCTAGAGCTTTTAGCTATTTCTAAAACCATAGGTAATGAGTTTATGTTTACACATGCCCAAAAAAACCCTGCCAATGCTAAAAGTACTCTTATGATATTTATATCATTAATCATTATTTGTACTGAAAATATGAGTATTATTCCTATAAGCCCAGTAATTATTGTTTTCTTCCTACCTAATTTAGTACCGATTATACCTGCAGGTATTGCGCCAATAACTAGTGCCAAAGAAAAAAAAGTTAATGTTATTGAAGCGATTCCCGGTGTAATATTCAATACATTTGTTGCATAAAGAGTAAAATATGTTTCTATTGCATTGTAACCTACAAACCAAAAGAAAATGGCAAGCAAAATACATAATAAGCTTTTATTTATGCTTTTTTTATCGGAAAGTTCTTCTATCTTTTCTTTTTGCTCTAACTTAATGCGTTCTTCCTTACACATAATAATTGGCTCATGTACAAAGAAGTATAACAAAAGCCACGCTACTATCATTACTATGCTACAAAACATAAATGGTGCTTTCATTCCACCAATATCAAGTAAAATTCCTCCTACTAGAAATGCCAATACTCCACCTACACCACCCATAAGATTTATAACTCCATTTGCTTTCGACCTAAGTGGTGATGGTGTAACATCGGGCATTAGTGCGATAACAGGTGATCTCCAAGTACTCATAATAAAGTTAAAAATGATTACCAATCCCATTAATGCATATAATGATTTAGTCCACGGTATAAAATTAAATAATATTGCACATATTGGTATTCCAACTAAAATATAAGGTAATCTTCTACCACGTTTTGTTACAGTTTTATCACTTAATGCACCAAACAATGGTTGAAATATTACAGCAAAAATATTATCTATTGCCATAATTATACCTAAAAGAAATGTTGATGAAACGTATTTGTCAAGTATTAACGGTACATTTGCATTGTATACCGACCATGCAAGACTTGATGCAAAAAAACCAAATCCAATTAAAAATGTGTTTTTGTAATCTAGCTTTAATTCACTTGCTTTTGTTTTAGTAGACATAAAATCCTCCTAAAAAGTATTATTTACAATATTATACTTTATATAGAAGGATTGGACAATGCATATATTATATATATTTGATATATGTTCACTAAATACTATGAAGCAAATTCGATTATTCTTTTTCTAATTATTTCTTTAAAATCTATCATTTTTTCGTTTCTACCATTTAAGTAAAAATCATAATTATACAGCATACTTGCAAGCTTTATAATGCAATCCATAGCGCTATTTTCAACCCCTAATTCTCGTGATAATATCGACAACGGAACTAAGCCAGTTTGTATGTCTTCATAAATATATCTATTATGAATAGTTGTAGGAGCCAATACTTCAGTGTATGCATGGTTATTTTGAAGTGCTTCATACAACGTATCACCTTCTGTTCTGTATATTTTATTTAACCATTTCACAGCTGAATCAGTTTGAATTCCAAGCAACCTTGCAACAGTAACCCTTTCTTCATCAATCTTTTCTAAAAATAATGCAACTGTTGGAGAAATACCTTGCTTATAATGAGAAAAAGTATTTTTTTCTTCTATTCTTGCAATATTTAATATTACTGGAACAGGATGAAATATAACTCCCAAATTTGTTAGTCCTGTTTCTAACACTGAACTTGCTGGAACAATGACATTAAAATATTTTTTTAATAATTTACAAACCTTATTTGTATCTTTTGGATTATGAGCAGCTACATGAAGTTCCTTCTTTAGTGAATAAACTCTGCACAAGCCATTCTTTATTAATCTGCACGTATAAACTAAAGTGTCTGCTTCTGCAAGTATTATATCTTCTTTTAAACCATTTTGCTTTAGTATACTCATAAAATAATGCGTACCTAATGTTCTACCAGGATTTAATACTACAATTTGCCCTTGCTTCAAAAAAGGTGCAATTTGTTCTGCAATATCTGTATGAGCATTAGCTGGTGTTGCTACCATTATCAATTCTGCATCTTTACATGCTTCTGCTATGTTTGATGTTAATAAATGTATCTTCTCCTTAAAATCATAAATTCCCATTAACTCAATTCCACCATATTTTTCAATTTCATATAAAACTTCTGGATTTCTGTTGTATAAAGCGACTTTACACCCTTTATGTGTAAAGTACGATGCGAATGTTTGACCACCATTTCCTGCACCAATAACAGCAACTTTCATTATATTCCTCCTTTATTAATCTAAATTTCCGTTCGATTTAAGTTCTTCTATTCTCTCTCTTTCACATATATTCCTACCCAATTTTTTTGAAAATGCAACACATTTGCCATCTTGAACACGTGTTTCTAGAATGCCTCTAATTTTTTTATTTTTTACTATATGAGGAGCATCTAATATACCTCTTTTTATACAATCTGATAATACAAAAGCATTTGCTAATGGGTCATCATAATCTTTATAGAAATTACATATAAATTCTTTTAAATAATTTGCTTCTTCTATAAGTTGTTTCTTTCTCTCAATTATTTCAGGATTTATAGTTAAATCCAAATGATCGTTTACTACATTTCTAAGTACACCTCTAACAATCTTGCAACTTTCTATAATGTTATCAGGTGTGGCAGCATGCTCTGCTTCATTAAAGCCAACAACGTGTACAATATGTGGTCTTATATTCATAGATAAAAACGTAGTTGCAGCCAATTGTCCTTTTGCTACATCTAAATCCGGTGAAAGGTAGTTAAGTCCAGCTCTTACTTGCCTAAATATATTGAAATTCTCATCTTTTAATGATTCAACCAGTTCAACCATAGCAAGCACTCTTGCTAAATCCATAGAAAAAGATAGTGTATTTGGTGTGTTAAACATATATTGTGCTATATAATTTTTAACACCAAATTTTTTAGCATTATATGACGATACATATGCCATGAAAACTGACATAACATCGTGGGCATCTCTTAGCGACCAGTGGTGTGGCTCATTTATTTCAACTGTTATATTTTTTTTACCATGATATGCTATAAGTCCTTGCGCTTCTTTTATAGATATTTCTACTTTTCTATTTCCTCTACCATCAAGTTCATTGTACCAACATAGGGGAATCGCACTCCACGCATTATCCAATGTTTCAATCAATAAATCTGCCATTTTAAAAACATCTGCTGTTCCGCTATAGCTTCTGATTAAAGGAAAATTTCCATGCATTGTTGCTTCTTTAAGCTTAATAAAGTCTTCCTTATTTCTTAGTGGCACTCCACCAGCTCCATCATTAACTCTATCCATATTTTCTTGGTTGAAATAGAACTGTTGTGTATTTTGATCTGGACCTAGTGATATTACATCTAATACTTTAGCTTCAGCAATTTTTTTGATTCCATCTAAAGTATCTTCATATGAAGGTAGTCCAAAGTGATGTCTTAAAACAGGATATGGATATTTTTCATTTATCCTATCTACAATATTATTTTTATAGTTAGATGAGTTATCATCTTTTTGAGTTCCTTTCAAAAAGCAAACACAATCATCTATATCATCAAATCCATCCGATATATAATCAAAAAAGTTGAATTTTCTTGCTACATCAGCAACCGGCTTAGTTCCTCCAAAGCACCATCTAATATCACTTAAGTCACTATTATTTCTAAATTTCTCTATTTCTGATAAAATTTCAAGTGCATTATTTGGTGTCAATCTATAACTAAGCGCAATAATATTTGGCTTGATTTCTAAAATTTTTTGATACAAATAGCTTATATCTGTGGCGGGGCCTAAAAAAATGGTTTCATAATCTTGCACCCTCGCAATACTTAAAAAATTTATTATTCCAGCTACGTGTACACAATTTCCAATTGATGCACCTAATATTACTTTTTTATTCATAAAATCCCCTTAAAATTTATTTTTTGGACAACAAACTTAACTATACTTTTATAGTTAGAGTTATATTTTATTAGTTTTTGTTTTTTTACGAAAAAATTTAGACTAGCTCTATATGTAATATTTTATCCAAAGATCAGTTATAATATAAGAAAATTAATTATAATTATATGATTTGTAAAATTAGTTAGTTTTTTAAATTTTATTATTTTTTAAAGAAATGTCAATATATATTTTTTAAAAAACGGAATTATACATATAATTCCGTTTATCTTTTAATTTTGGGTTTTATTCTCATAATATAATAATTTATAAATACAGAAAATGCATAATCATAAATCAAAAATCCTACTTCTCCAAGAACTATTACCCACCAAAACAATTTAATCATTACAAACTGTTTTAGTACAAAATATAATGTAATTGCTACAGCATTAAAGAAAATAAATTTTAACAACAACTCGACAAAAACATTTTTTCTGTTATTATACACTAATTTTTCAATAGCATATTTAACAATACTGTATAATCCAAATAGTGAAATATAAGTAATAATTTCAATTTTATCTGTTGTCAATAAAAATCCTAAAATACACGAGGCAATGTAAAATACAATACCACTTTTAACACCAAATTCAACTATTACTATTCCAACTATCAAAGCCGCAATTCCAAAAAGTAGCAATGTGTTTGTTTTAATAATTGAAGAAATTATTATAAACATTTGATTCAATGCAAGTAGCACACCTAGATATGCAATATTCTTGCTTTTTAGCAACATGAAATTAAATCTCCTCCCATACATTCACAACAACAATCTGCCAAAATAAGATTTGCACAACAATTACAATCCGAATGACCGCCTCTGTTATAATTATATGAATTAGTTTGATATGCTCTTTGCATATTCGATATTTGATTTAAATAGTTTGCATACTCTCCATTGCTTGGCTCCATCCTATTGGCAGTTTTAACAAATTGCAAACCTTGTACAGTTGAACCTAAATTCACATAGCAAACTCCCATCAAATAATTCCATTCCGCATTTCTTATTTTTGTACTATTTAATATATTTATTGCTTGCTTATAATTACCAACACTAGCATATTGTCTCGCAGCTTGGAATTCATTATTATTAGAATTTTCATAACTATTTGAGTTTGAGCTATATGAACTACTACTGTATGAATTATTATTACTTCCTGCGTTCGTAAGCTCATCATAAGCTTGTTGTACTTCTATAAATTTTTCCTGTGCAAGTTCCTTTAGAGGATTATTAACATGCATATCAGGATGATATTGCTTAGCTAGTTTCCTATATGCAGCTTTTATTTCATCCTTTGATGCTCCTCTTTTTATACCTAAAACCTCATATGGATCTTTCATTTGGTTTCTCCTCATTATTAGCTTTTTTCTTAAGTTTACTCATAATACCTGATAAAATAATATTATCTATAATACCTTTATCTTTTATTAAAGGAAGTTTGTCTATTTCTTGATGCAAAAAAGATAAATTCAACAACATTGCATCATTAGCAAAACTATCAATATTTTGTTCCTTATTAAATTTTATGTTTAAAAATGGGTTGTATGAATTATTTTTTTTGTCTGTTTCTACATCAAGATAAGCATCTAAAATATATATATACTTACCAAGGAAAAAACCCACATTTCTTAATATTTTCTCCCAGTTATCATTCTTATATACCATTAATTCGCCCATCAAGTAACCAAATTCATTGGATACATCATCTATATTATCACAGTTTTTCTTTTCTAATTCTTGCAAATTATCGAGCGACTTTTTAATAAATTTTTGCTTTTCTTCATATAGCTTAACTGTTTTATCAAAATTATGATTTATAAGCTTTGAAAATACTAATGATTTAAAGTCTTTTTCATCTATCCAATTATCCTTACAATTATAATAGGCAAGCATAATATTCATAGCTGCAGCATAGTCTGTTATTTCATTTTGAATAATTAGTTGCTTTTCAATTGGGTGAGTTATGCATCTTTTTTTCTCTGTCCTATCCTCAACTTCATACAATGAGCTAAGTATAAGTATAAGAAATGTCATATCATAATTCAATGTAAGTCTTGACAAATTAGAGTAGTTTTTTTTCATATTCATACAAAGACCACAATATAGACCTTTGTATCTATAATACTCTCTAAATTTTAATTCCATTTTATTAATATTTACATATCCAAACATATTTGCTAGTTTATTAATTCCTTTAATTTATTTAATGTAAAATCAATGTCATCTTTAGATACACCAATATTTGTTACAAACCTATATTCGCAATCCTCGATTCCATTTATTTTTATTCCATTTTTAAGAAATCCTTCAATAAGTTTTTTTTCTTTAATAATATTTTCACTCATTTCAAAGTATACCATGTTTATATCTAACCTATCATATTTAACATTTATACCATCAATCCTAGATAACTCATCAGCCAAATATCTTGCGTTTTCATGGTCAACACTAAGTCTATCTACCATGTCATTTAAAGCGATAATACCAGCAGCTGCAATTATACCGGCTTGTCTAAGTCCTCCGCCCATAAGCTTTCTATTTTTTCTTGCTTTATCTATAAATTCTTTGCTACCAGCTAACATTGAACCTATAGGCGCTGCTAGTCCTTTTGACAAACAAAACATTATTGAATCACAATTTTTAGTTATTTCTTTTACGTCAACATTAAGTGATGCAGCAGCGTTAAAAACTCTTGCTCCATCCATATGTATATTTATATTATGCCTATCTGCAACTTCTTTTATTTGCTTAAGATTTTCTATGCTAACCACACTACCACAGCCATGTGCTTCTTCTACACAAATTAATCCAGTAGAAGGCATATGAATATCATTAGGTCTAATATATCTTTCAACAGTTTTAGAATTCATAGTACCATTTTCACCTTCTATTGTTCTTAACTGAACACCAGCAATAACTGAAGATGCTCCTACTTCATGCATTACTATATGTGAAGATGCTTCTAATATAACCTCATCACCTCTATTGGTGTGAGTTAAAAGAGCTAATTGATTGCCAAATGTTCCACTAGGAACAAACAAGGATGCTTCTTTTCCAACCATTTCCGCTGCTAATTTTTCTAGCTTTGCTACGGTTGGATCATCACCATATACATCATCTCCAACAATTGCATTTGCCATAGCATTTCTCATTTCAATAGTTGGGTTTGTTACAGTATCACTTCTTAAGTCTATAATTTTCATAACATCCTCCAGAAAAACATTTCGTTTGTTTAAGTATATCACTTTTTAGTGTTTTATTGCAATATTATAATATAATTGTATTAATTTAATATTAAAAAATTATTAAAATTTATGAAAATATATATGTAAAGGGTACGAAAACTTCGTACCCTCTTTATCTTTATGAACCTGTTGATTTGTAATGTTTGAGTCCTATTTTCCAAAATATAAGACTTGGAATCAAAAATACTATTCCCATAATTGGTGTAAACATATTTATAATGTTATCTGTTTTATTTAATAAATACATTAGTGGATAATATTGGACACAAGCAAGTGGAATTACATAAGTATAAAATTTAAGCACTCCATCGCCGTAAATTGACATTGGATATTTCCCAAATTCTCTACTACCATCTGTAAATATGTTCATAAATTCCAATCCTTCAATAGTAAAAAAGCATATTGTAGCATAAATTATGTACAACCCAGCAAACATTGCTGTTCCACCAACAATCATAAACAGTATTATCAATATTTTGCTAATACTCCATACTATATCTATAGTTAATATAGCATATATTAGCATAATAATAGCTTGCAGCAATCTACCAATCCTTGTTATTTCAATTTTAGATGCCAAAACTTGAAAAATTAAGTTTTTAGGTCTAACTAACATCCTATCAAATTCACCATTTGATATAACAGAAGAAAATAAATCAAATGCCCTAAAAAAACACTCTGATAATGAAAATGCCATCAAAACAATTGAAAAGCACAATAATATTTCGCTAAAAGTAAAACCATTTACTGAATTAAACCTGTCAAACATAAAGTACACACCTAAGAACACTGTAAAGGTAGTTAAAAACTGACCTATAGTAGTCAAAAGAAATGAAACCTTATATTCCATCATACTTTTAATATATATACTTAAATATTTTATATATAGCCTCATAATCTAACCTCCTTGTACAACAACTTTTTTCAATGCTATGCTAAGAAGCATTTTTCCAAAAGCGGTCAATATAACTATCCAAATAAATTGCAATACAATAGAATTAATTGCTTCCATACCGGCTATATTACCTGAATAAATTCTGAATGGTATGTTTTGCATACAACCCCAAGGAGATAAAGATATAACATGCTGTACTTTTTCAGGGAAAAAAGGTATTGGAATAATTGCTCCTGATAAGAATTCAGTAATAGATATTGCAAGCATTCTAATTCCTTGAGCAGATATCATAAAAAAAGTTGCAATATATATAAGCATACAATATGACAATACTAATAAAAATGCAAATAACATTGAAATAAAAAACATTATTAAAGTACTCGCATTGCTTATTATTGTCAAACCATATGGTTTAGGTAGTATCATAGCAAATATCAGAATAGGAATACACCTAAGTATAACTTTTGCTAATCTTATGGCAGCATTTTTGGCAAACCACATGTTGTATAAATTCATTGGTCTGCATAATTCATATGCTACATTGCCACTTTTAATATCTGAAAATATAGTATTGTCCATCAAATACACAAAAAATAAAGCTATAGTTGATTGTTGTAACCATATGTATGAAGTAAGCTCATGAAATTTCATGGGAAAATTATCTGGATTTTCTTTATAAAATGCTGAGAAAATCAGCATCTGCATTATACCCCAAAAAAACTGTGTTGCAACTCCGGCATACGCAGCAGCTCTATATTGTAAGCTATACTTAAATCTCATTTTAAAGAACGTTAAATACTTTTTCATATTTTATATTCCTCATACAATTTAACTATCATCTCATCAAGTGAATTAGAAGTTTTGTACTGCTCTTTCATTTCTTCAAGAGTTCCGTCTAAAAGCATCTGCCCTTTACCAATTAAAAGTATTCTTTTTGCAAGTGCATCAATATCCTGCATATCGTGGGTTGTTAAAATTATTGTTGTATTTCTTTCTTTGTTGATAGTATTAATGAAATTTCTAACTGCAATTTTTGATACAGCATCAAGTCCAATAGTCGGTTCGTCTAGAAATAAAATTTTAGGATTGTGTAAAACTGAAGCAACTATTTCACATCTCATACGCTGACCGAGTGATAACTGTCTTGCAGGTGTTTTGATTATTTGTTCAATATTCAAAAGTGTAGAAAGGTTGTTTAGATTATCTTTATAAGTTTTTTGTGGTATTTTGTAAATGTCTTTTATAAGCTCAAATGAATCTATAACAGGCACATCCCACCAAAGCTGTGAACGTTGCCCGAAAACTACTCCAATTTCACTTACATGCTTTACTCTTTCTTTATATGGAACACGTCCATTGATTATACATGTTCCGCTATCAGGTGTAAGTATACCTGCCATAATTTTTATGGTACTACTTTTACCAGCACCATTTGGACCTATATAGCCTACAATTTCACCATCATCAATTTTAAAGCTAATATTACTTAATGCTTTAACAATTTCATAATCTCTTTTAAATAGTGATTTAGTAGCCTCCTTTAGTCCTGAATTTCTTCTGTGCACTTTAAATGTCTTTGTAATGTTTCTTAGTTCAATCATAAAATCTCTCCTAATAAATATTACAGCCGCTTAAATAATTTACCACTAAGCCTTAAATAAGTCAATATTATTTTATAGAATTTACTAATTTTCATATAAAAAAAGCTGCTTAGCAGCTCTCCTAATTTTTATTTTCCGAAAATTTGTATATGATGAAAAAGCCAACTAACAGCGATAAAATGCTTATTAAAAGTTCATTTCCCGTCGATGTCCCTGGATATATATATTTAAGCGAAGCTAATACAAATCCTATGATAACTAAGTATGTTTGCAATGGATATTTTTTTAATACAAATCTTATAATCTTGGCAGTTATAAATATTCCGATGATTATTCCAAGACACATTGGAAGTAAAAATTGAATTTGCAAAGTATGTATTGCCATAAGTGTTGGCTCGTATAATCCTAAAATAAGTAACATATATGAAAAACTAATACCTGGAAGAATGAGTGGTATTGCTAAAAAAATACTAACTAGAAATAATATAGCATAACCCAACAATCCTTCTGTTTCTACACTAAACATATCCTTTGGAATTTGCTCAACCAATATTACACACAGTAAGCCTATAATTGGATATACAAACATTTTTGGTTTGACTTTTTTTATACCTGCTGATTTAAATAAAAGAGGAACACTTCCTAGCACAGCTCCCATAAATAAATAAAGCATTGGTATTTTATATGTATTGTAAATAAGTAGAACTGGTTTTGAAAAAGCTAAAACGCCTATCACACCACCTATTGCCACAGAAGCCAATATTTTTATATTTTTTTTAGGGTCTTCCAAAAAAGTATCAACAGCAATTATTAGCTTATAATAAATACCAAAAATTATAGCAACAGTTCCACCACTGACACCGGGAATAAGCATTGATACCCCAATAATTAATCCTTTAATCATATCAGATAACATATATTCTCCACCTATGCCTTTTTTATAAATAATATGTTCACATAATATTATAAATTACTTTTAGTTTAATAAAGTATAACATGCAATAAATATCTATTGCAAGTATATTTAATTAATGTATTATTAAGATTTTATTTGAAATAATAATATTAAAATAATAAAGGAGATATATTATGATTTTATTAAAAGACAGTAAAACAAAAGATAATCTAATGCGAGCTTTTGCAGGTGAAAGTCAAGCAAGAAATAGATACACATTCGCAGCCTCACAAGCAAAAAAAGAAAATTTCGCTATGATTGAACATTTATTTACTTATACAGCTAATCAAGAAAAAGAACATGCTGAAATTTTTTATAATTTTTTAAAGGAACTTTCAGGTCAAACTATATTTGTTGATGGAGGATATCCTGTTGATATTTACCCAACAACACTTGAACTTTTAAAAACTTCTCAACATAACGAATATGAGGAATGGAAAGTGGTTTACAGCGATTTCTCTAAAATTGCAAAAGAAGAAGGATTTATTAAGATATCCGAGGTATTTGACAATATAGGTAAAATTGAAAAAATTCATGGAGATAGATTTGGAAAATTTGCAAATTATTTAGAAACAAGAAAAATATTCGAATCGTTTGCTGAACAAAGCTGGATTTGTTTAAATTGCGGAAATGTCCATGTTGGAAAAACTCCTCCAGAGATTTGCCCAGTATGTAATCATCCAAAAGGGTACTATATTAGAATTGAAGAATCACCATTTGAGTAGTTAAAGAAATGCTCCAAAAGCTTAATTTTATGTTTAAATTAGCTTTTGGAGCATTTTCACAATTAATAATTAACGTTACTTTTGCCTTTTCCTCTTTCAAGTATAGACGATTGTACATTGGATATATTATTTAAAACTTCTTTTTCGTCTAATGTTAATTTTCCTTTATACTTTATAAATTCTCCCTCAATCATTGTATATAACACATTTTCAGAATTAGAACTATAAAGTATTGAAATAACAGGATTATAAATTGGGAATGTATTTGGTCTATTCAAATCCCATATTATTATATCTGCATCTTTTCCTTCTTTTATTTCTCCGGTATTGAAAGCAAGTGCTTTATGTCCATCCATAAGGTGCTTCCAGATATCCTTGATTTTAAAACTTTCAGAGTCATTGTTTATAAATTTACCATTTAGTGCAAATAATCTTGCTTGTTCAAGTGGGTTAAGTGTATTTGAGCTTGCTCCACCATCAGTTCCAAAACTATAGTTTATCCTGTCATGATATTTATATATATTTCCCTCACCCATCGCAAGTTTCATATATGTTTTTGGACAGAATGCAAAATATGTCTTATCATTTAGATATTTTATATCATTTTCTTCTACCCATAACCCATGAGCTACTATTGTATTTATATCAAAACCACCGCTTTCATATAAAACTTCAAATGGTGTTTTTTTAGTCTGATCTAAACTTGTATCAACTTGTTCTTTAGTTTCTGAAACGTGTAAATGAATTCCTACATTTAATTCTTTTGCTGTATTAACTATCTCACTTAAAATTTCACCAGGACATGTATATGGTGCATGCGGTCCAAGTCTTAAATTTACTCTACTTGAAATATTTCTGTTTTTACT
The DNA here is from genome assembly GCF_017352195.1 of Sedimentibacter sp. zth1. Taxonomy (NCBI): domain Bacteria; kingdom Bacillati; phylum Bacillota; class Tissierellia; genus Sedimentibacter; species Sedimentibacter sp. zth1. Next base: position 1,646,956 of record NZ_CP071445.1, read on the forward strand.
GATAAATTCTTTAGCATTTTGTAGCTGTTCTTTATAATTTGGGGCTAAGCCAAAAATAGTTGATGCTAAGTCTATTCTGATTTTTGAATCCATTGCTGCTTTTAAAACTGATTCCTGTCCGAAATAATGGTCTGCAAAAGCTGTAACACCATTATTAAGCATTTCAAGTATGGCTAATTTTACTCCATTGTATATATCCTCTGGTTGAAGTTTACTTTCATAAGGAAAAATTTCTTTGTTAAACCAATCATCGATAGTTACATCTTCAGCTATGCCTTTAAATATATTCATAGCAGCATGAGAATGCAAATTTACAAGTCCTGGTGAAACATAATAAGTAGAACAATCAATAATCTCACATGAATCATTATTATCAACATTCTCACAACATAAATTAAAATTATTAGTATCTATAATTTTAACTATTCTACTATTTTCTATATATATGTCTTTATTTTTATCTACTGTTGCATCATTGTTTATAATATTAGAATTTTTTAAAAGTATTTTTTTCATCTTTCCTCCATAATTAGTTATGTAATCAATTAATATATTATACCCATGTATTTTAATATAATAGTATTTATTATTAAAAAAATTATTTATTAGCTTGCTTTGACGTTTAAAAATATTCTAAATTTTATTTAGTTATAATTGATAATAAATGACTTGAGACTCCAAACATAGAGCTATCACACTCAATTTCTCTCATGATTTCAAGATAATTATCTAAATATTCTTTTGAGTTGATTTTTTCATCAAATCTATCAACTATTCTATTGATTCCTTCTACGTTTATTATTTTTTTACATTTAAGTCCTGTAGTCTCAACCTCATTCTTAAACTCATTTGCTGTATGAAAATAGCCGAAAGTAAAATGATTATTATATCTATTATTAAAGCAACCAGTTTTTAATGCTTCTAGAGCAGACTCTTTAAATTTTTTATCATCTACTTCTTTTACTTTTATAAAATCCATTATTGCTGAGTTTTTATGTATAAATACAGCAAATATCTTTCCGTCATCTTTTAAAACACGCTTTGCCTCAATTAATACCTTCCTTCTTTCTTCATAGCTTTGTATATGATATAACGGACCAAATAACAACACATAATCGAACGATTTATCATCAAATTCAATATTTGTTGCATCTCCAACATCTATAGAACCTAGTTTCACTCCAGTTTTTTGTTCTTCTTCTCTTGCTTGTTGAATATGAAGAGGTACAATATCCCTTAGATGAACGCTTAACCCCATTTTAGCTAGCCAAAATGAATAATAACCAGCACCTCCACCCATATCTAATACGCTTTTTTTATTAAAATCTATGTTTCTTACTAAAATATCCTTAGTTCTTTCAAATTCAAAGCTACACCTAGTGTATCTATCTTTTTCTCTTCCCAAATTGTAATAATCAAAAAAATCTTTATTTGGCATGATATCACCTCATTTATATAGAAAAAGTGCAATATATTTATACTATACTACACTTTTTACGTCTATTAGTTTACTTTTTCAAGTTTTATACCTGTTTCGATACCATTTAAGTTTTGAACCTCGAAACTTGTATCATCAGTTTTTGTTATTTCTATTGCCAATGTTTCAGATTTGATGAAATCTGTAAATATGTCTACTGCATTAGATATTTCTTCATTTCCATTGAAGAAAATTTTAATATTATCCATCATTTCATATCCATTAGTCTTTCTCATTTGCTGAATCTTAGATACAAACTCTCTCGCATATCCTTCATCTATAAGCTCTTTAGTTAAGTTAGTATCAATAATAACAAATAAATTGTTAGACATTTCAACATCATAACCCTCTTTTGCAGCAATTCTTATATCTAACATATCTTCTGTTATTTCAATTTCATTGCCACTAACTGCCATGTTATATACATTACCTGCTTGAACTGTAGAGATTATTTCCTTTGTATCTGCTTTTAATAGTTCTTGTGCAAATACTTTTACATCTTTACCTAATTTAGGTCCGCAAGTTTTGAAGTTTGGTTTTATAGTAAAGTTTATATATTGATTTAAGTTCTGTTCAAATAAAACTTCCTTCACATTCAATTCTTCCATAATAAGTGGTGTCATATCAGAAATTAATGCTTCATATCTACCATCTATATAGATTTTTTGAATTGGTTGTCTAACCTTGATTTTAGTAGTTTCTCTTGACGCTCTACCAAGCTTAACTAAATCTCTTACAAGGTCCATTCTCTTTTCAACATTCAAGTCTATTACTTCTTCATTAGCTATTGGATAATCAGCTAAGTGAACTGATTTTTCTCCAGTTAAATCTCTATATAATTCTTCAGCTATATATGGAGCAAATGGAGCTACAAGTTTTGATACTCCAACAAGAATTTCATAAGTTGTCACATATACTGATTTTTTATCTTCTGTTAATTCAGTTGCCCAAAATCTTCTTCTTGAACGTCTAATATACCAATTTGATAAATCTTCATTAATAAAGTCTTGAATTGCTCTTACTACTTTATTCAAGTCAAATACGTCCATGCACTCTTTAACATACTTAACTAAATTGTTGTATTTAGAAATTATCCATCTATCAAGCTCCGGTCTATCCTTTATTTCAACAAAGAATTCTCTTGGATCTACATTATCGGTATTTGCATATAGTGCAAAGAATGTATAAACATTTTTGATAGTTCCAAAGAATTTACTCAAAACTTCTTTTAATCCGTCTTCGTCAAATTTTGTTGGTGACCATGCTGGTGATACATGTAATAAGTACCATCTTAAAGCATCAGCTCCATATTTATCGAATAATTGAAATGGATCTACACCGTTTCCTTTTGATTTAGACATTTTCTTGCCAAATTTATCTAGTATCAAGTCATTTACTAAAACTCTTTTATATGGTGATACGCCTTTTACAAATGTTGATATTGCAAGTAATGAGTAGAACCATCCACGAGTTTGATCAATACCTTCACAGATAAAATCTGCTGGGAACATTTCATCAAAGTTTTCTTTGTTTTCGAATGGATAGTGCTGTTGAGCAAATGGCATTGAACCACTGTCAAACCAACAGTCAATTACATCTTTAACTCTTGTCATTGGTTTTCCACAATGAGGACAAGTTATATGAACATCATCAACAAACGGTCTGTGCAATTCTATATTTTCATCTATGTTTTCTATAGCTCTTTCAGCTAATTCTTTTCTTGAACCTATACTATCTACATGACCGCATTCGCATCTCCAAATTGGAAGTGGTGTTCCCCAGTATCTACTTCTTGATACAGCCCAATCATTTACATTTTCTAACCAGTTACCAAATCTTTTTTCTCCAACAAAATCAGGATACCATTCAACTGTTTTGTTGTTTTCAACAAGATTATCCTTTAATTTTGTCATTTGAATATACCAGCTTGGTTTTGCATAGTATAAAAGTGGAGTTTTACATCTCCAGCAGTGAGGATAATTGTGAAATACAGTTTCTTTTTTAAATAACTTGCCTTGCTCTTTTAACCAAATTAAGATATCTTTATCAGCATCCATAACAAACATACCTTTCCAAGGTGTTTGTGTAAACTTACCGGTATCATCAACTGGTTGTAAAACTGGTAAATTATATCTTTTTCCTGTGTTATAGTCATCTTCACCAAATGCAGGAGCTGTATGAACTATACCAGTACCATCTTCAGCTGTAACGTAATCTGCACATGTTACAAAAAAAGCTTTTTTATCAGCTTTTACAAAAGGCATAATTTGCTCATACTCAACAAACTCTAAGTCTTTACCTTTCATTTCTTCAAGTATTTCATAATCTACTTTTATAACTTTTTCAAGTAATGATTTGGCAAGATATAATACGTCGCCTTTTTTATCTTCTGTATCTGCTAATTTAATTTTAACATATTCCATATCAGCATGTACTGTAAGTGCAACGTTTGAAGCAAGTGTCCAAGGTGTTGTTGTCCATGCTAAGAAATATTCATTTTTTCCAACTAATTTAAACTTAACAAATGCTGTTGCAGTTTTTATTTCCTCATAGCCTTGTGCAACTTCATGAGATGCAAGACCTGTTCCACATCTAGGACAGTAAGGTAATATTTTATGTCCTTCATACATTAATCCCTCTTTAAAGAACTTATTCAATATCCACCAAACTGATTCTATATAGTTGTTGTCAAGTGTGATATATGGATTATCTAAGTCAATTAGATATGCCATACGCTCAGTCATTTGTCTCCATAATCCGCTATATGTGAATACTGACTCTCTACAATTTTCATTAAATTTATCTATGCCATAATTCTCTATATCTTGTTTGTTTTTAAGTCCTAATTTTTTTTCAACTTCGATTTCAACGGGAAGTCCATGAGTATCCCATCCGGCTTTTCTTTTTACCTGATAGCCCTCCATTGTTTTGAAACGGCATACAGAATCTTTTAAAGTTCTTGCTATAACATGGTGAATTCCCGGTCTACCATTGGCAGTTGGTGGTCCTTCATAAAAAACAAACTGCTGTTTATCTTTTCTTGTTTCAACTGCTTGATGTAGTAAATCTATATTTTCCCAGTAATTTGACATTTCTTTTTCATATTCGTTATATGGTAATTTTGATATGTCTTTAAATAATTTCATTTTTTCCTCCTATTATATATTATTATTATGCAATAAAAAAACTCCTTCATCCAAAGGGACGAAAGAGTTATATTTCCGTGGTACCACCCAAATTATACAAAACCTTAAATTTATAGATTTTGTATCACTCAACTTTATAACGATTTTCACGTAGTTTCTTACTACTATTTCAGAAACTAAGCTCATGGATGATTTTCATTATACTTAAAATTATAATCTCACACCAAAATGATTATTTCTCTTGAATTCGCTATATAATTACTATTCCAATCATAGCCTAAAATATTAATTTATATTCTAAAATAATACACCATTATTTACTAGCTGTCAAGATATTTTTTTGATTTTAGAATATAATTTTCGTAAATTTGGTTAATATATTATTGTTCTTTAGATGTAGATGAAAGGATTGATGACAATGGCAAGTAGAAATAAGTTAATTGTACCAGAATCAAAACAAGCTCTTGACATGTTAAAGATGGAAATAGCATCTGACATAGGATACACTCCTCCAAGTGATATGAAAGATAAAATGTATCCAGCACTAGTTAACGGTCTCGCAGTTAAAGAAATGGTAAGAATGGGCGAAAAAATGATAACCAACAATAAACCCTCACAATTTAAAGCACAAATAAACAAAGACTTTCATAATTTAAAGAGATAAACTGTTATTTGTTCAATAATTAGTTTATAAAAATGTTACGAGCATTGCTCGTAACATTTTTACATATGATAAAGGAGAATATTATGATTTATCAAAATAATTCGTTTTGGCATCAAACTACTTCATATAGAAATTTAAATACTAAAAATATTAGTGGCAAAAAATTTGATGTATTAATTATAGGTGCTGGTCTTTCAGGGTTAAATACTGCTTTTTTACTTATGAACAAAGGATTAAACATTGGAATCATTGACTCTACACATATAGGCTATGGGGTAAGTGGCTACTCAAATGCAAAAATAACTATACAGCATAATCTTATATATGATTATTTAATTCGCAACTTTGGTATAAGTACTGCTAAAAACTATTATAAAGCTAATTTAGATGGTTTAAATTTTTATAAAAATATAATTTACAATCTTAACATTCCATGTGATTTTCAAGAAGATTTTAGTGTTGTATACTCAAAATACAATGAAAAAGTATATGATTTAAAATCAGAAAAAGAGGCTTATGATGCAATTGGAATAAAATCTAATATAATTGATATTTATTCAATGAATTTTCCTATATCATGTGGATTAGAAGTACCAAATCAATATAAATTTAATCCGTTAAAATATTTATACTCTTTAGCTAATATTTTAAATAAAAACAATATAGACATTTATGAAAATACTAAAGCAATAGATGTTTGTTTAAATGAAAATCCTCATAAAATAATAACAAACAATGGTGACGTATTTGCAAACAAAGTAATCATTGCAACACATTTTCCACTAAAAAAATTATTAGGCTTATTCTTTATAAAACAATCTCAAGAAAAATCATATATTATTGCTTGTAAAACAAATACAAAACCATTTGATGGAATGTATATAAATATTGACAAGAACATAAGGTCTATTAGATTTCAAAAAAATATCAAAGACAGTATTTTACTTTTAGGAGGATGCAATCATCCAGTTGGAAAACCTAATAATGAAGAAAACGCATATAAAAAATTAGAGGATTTTTTGATTAAATATTTTTCTAAACATGACATACTTGCAAAATGGTCTACACAAGATTGCATGTCGCACGACCGAATTCCTTTTATAGGTCCAATAAGCAAACTGTATAAAGATATTTATGTAGCAACTGGCTTTAGCAAGTGGGGTATGACAAACTCTGCAGCGTCAGCTATCATAATAAGCAACATGATTTTAAATAATAACATCACATATTACGAAAACATTTTCAACCCTTATAGGCACTTGAATATCAATGCTACATCTGTTTTTAAGATTGGTAAAGCAAGCTATAATACACTAATAGGTTATTCAAAAAAATTGTTATTGCGTTCTAAAAAAGAAGTACTTGACTTAAAAAATGGTGATGGTACTATAATAAATTCTGGTATAACAAATATTGGCGTATTCCTTGATGACGAAGATAATTTTCATTGCATAAAACCTGTATGTACTCATCTTGGTTGCTCACTTGAATTCAACACTGAAGATAAGACTTGGGACTGCCAATGTCATGGCTCAAGGTTTGATATATTAGGTCATGTAATAGAAGGTCCAGCCACTAAGTCCCTAAAGTATGCTAAAATCAAAAGAAGTGATATATTATAATAAGAAGTTACTATGTAACTCTACTAGGGGATCAATGTCCTCCTTCGACATAAAAACACCTACTTCATTATTTTACTAAATTTAAAGATTTTGCAGTATCTCTACTAACAATATTATTTGAAATTAATTTTTCTATCAACAATTGTCCATCTTTTGTGTTTGTTTGTAAAAATTTTATAGTTATTTCAGCCATATCATTATTTGATAGTGTATTTTTATTATCTATATCTATACCCAAGCTTTGTACAAATGTCAATGTTTCATCATATTTAAAATCCACATCTTGCTTATATCCTAAATTTTCAAGCAATACTTTTACATACTGCTTATATGTCAAGTTACTAAGAGGCATAAAATTATTATTAGTGTCACCTATAAAGCCTACGCCTGGATTATCCTTTAAAAATGCCATAATATTTATTCCTTGTTTCCAACTATATCCTTTAGATTCATTAAAATTATTTTGACCAGAATAAGACAAAGCTTGTTCCTCTAACCCATTCATTCTAAGAACAATTATTGCACTTTGGATTCTAGTAGATGTTTTATTTGCATATTCTAATGTTATACCATTTCCATTTCCTTTGATCAAACCAAGCTTACCTAGAATTTTTAACTCATCACTTACAAATGGATATTTTCCTTCTTTATTTATTAATGTATAAAGATTATCTTTTTTAACAACTATCATATTGTTATTAAAAGATACTATTTCATCCCAATTATAATCTACTATAATATTTGAATTACAGTCAATAATTCCCCATTTAGAATCTTTTTTTACTGCAAAATACTTATCACCAAGCAATGCAATTTCATCATAAACATTATCAACAATTGTTTCCCCATAATTGTTGATAACTCCCCATTTATCATCTGTAAGTACAGCAATATATGGTGAATTTATATAACTTTTATAATTTGTGTACTCTATATTATTTAAAAAGTTACCATTCTTATCGATGATTTTATAACTACCTTCATTTTCTTTTACAACTGCTACATCTTTAATAAATAATGATGCATGTATATACTTGCAATCAATAATCAATTTCCCTGATTTATCTATAAATCCCCACAACTCATTTAACCTAACAGGTGCAAGATTCTCGTTAAATAATTTAGTATTTTCCCATATAGGCGAAGAAATCACATGACCAGTTTTGTCAATATATCCGTATAGCTGCTTATCACCAATTTTAGAAACTGTAAATATACTATTATTTATTTGACTAATGTAATCCCACTCTGCATCGATTATCTGATTATTTTCAGTGTTTATCACACCATATTTACCATTTAAAATAACTCTTGCTGTTCCGTCAACAAATTTTTCAACCCAGTCGTAATTTAAATCTATTACAACTTCACCGTTTTTATTTATATATCCCATTTTACCGTTTGAAGAAACTGAACATAATTCATTTGAAAATTGTCCTACACTATCCCAAACAGGTTGTATAACCACATTGCCTTGTTTATCAATAAATCCCTGCTTATTATCATTATTTGAAACCTTAGCTAATCCATCTACAAAAGGTTCAGCTTTAGTCCATAATGGTTTTATAATTATATCGCATTTTTTATCTATATATCCATACAATCCATACATATTAAATACAGCTAAATCTTCGTTAAATTCTAGTCCATAGCTAAACTGAGGATTAATAACCATTTCACCATCAATATCAACAAATCCATAAATATTTCCTTTTTTAACTAAAAACAATCCGTCAGACAGCTTTCCAATTTCAGAGTAAAGTGGATTGCAAATTAAATTGCCATCGTAATCCATAAGGCCCCACAGTCCATCCTTTTTTATTTTTATGGGTTCTTCCATGTTATCAGGCATATCAATTTCATCAAACCAATTGTATTCAACTCCATAAACACTTGTCACACATATAACGAGCATTAGACCTAATATTATAAAAAATCTATTTAATTTTTTCATAAAAGTCTCCTTTATTGATAGTTTGTTTAGCTCAATATAACATTTTGTCTGCTAAAATTCAACATTTTTCTTAATAATTAAATTAATTTATTTTTTTTGTTTAAACTTCCATTTATGTGGTATAAACTATATGACAACAAAATAGTTTTAGCAATTAAAATATAAAATGAGTTTTAACTTCCCCCCAGAATTAAAACTCATTTATTTTTTTATATTTAATTAAAAATGTTTACAACTTATATAAAATCTTTATGGTGATTTGCGACATATATTATCAATATCAAGTTTATTTAATTAAGCTTTTACAAGCTCTAACAACATGCTTTGCTAAAACTGATGTTGTAACAGAGCCAACTCCAGCTGGGACTGGTGTAACCATACTTGCAATTTCTAAGCATTCATCAGTTCTTACGTCTCCACATAGTTTTCCTTCATCATCAACATTAATTCCGACATCTATAACAACTGCATCTTCTTTAACAAATTCTTTTAAAACCAACTTAGCCTTACCTATTGCTGCTACTAACACATCAGCTTTACTAGCTACTTCAGATAAATTTTTGGTTTTTGAATGACAAATTGTTACTGTTGCATTTTTCTGTAACATTAACAATGCTTGAGGCTTTCCAACAACCATTGAACGACCTAGTACTACTACATTTTTACCTGTTAAATCAACATCATAATAATCTAAAATTTCCATAACTGCTGATGGAGTACATGGAGCAAATCCAGTTTTATCTCCTTCAGTTACCTTTGCTACATTTACAGGATTAAAGCAATCAATATCTTTATTAGGATCTACAATATATTTGATAATACTTTCGTCAAGTTGTTTAGGCAATGGTCTAAATATAAGTATCCCATGAACAGTTTCATCACTATTTGATAACTTTATTTGTTCAATAAAATCATCTTGGCTAATGTCTATAGGCAATGTTTTAACACCAGTTAAAATTCCGCATTTTGCCATTCTTTTTAAAGCTCCTCTTTCATAGGCAATATCATCTTCTCTTTCACCTACTCTAATAATTTGAAGCTTAGGTTGTATACCACTACTATTTAAATTTCGAACTTCTGATTTAACATCCTCAGTTATTTTATCTGCAACTGGTTTTCCTTTTATAAGTATGCCCATTTTTTCCTCCTCAATTGTTCAATACAAATTGTATCTTTAAAATTTAGTTAGATAAATAGAAAGTTGCAATGCAACCTTCAATATTATTAAAAAATTCAAATAAAATAAAGCACACTTCAAACTAGATTATGTCTAATTCTAAGTGTGCTTTATAAGCTTAATTAAAACTTGCTACTGCTTCTATTTCAACTAATACATTTTTAGGCAATGCACTTACTTGAACACAAGCTCTTGCTGGAAAATAATCTTTGAAGAATGTAGAATATACTTCATTAACGTCAGAAAATTTTGACATATCAGTAATAAATATGTTTGTTTTTACAACATTGTCAAAGTTCAATCCTACTTCTTCTAATATAGCTAAAATATTTTTCATGGATTGCTCAGTTTGACTTTTAAATGTATCTCCTGCAACTTCTCCTGTAGCTGGTACAACTGGAATTTGGCCAGATATGTATAATAAATCTCCAGTTCTTACAGAATGTGAGTAAGGCCCTATTGCTTTAGGAGCATTATTGCTATTTATCATTTTATTGCTCATTTTATAACACCTCTTTCTATTTTTTCAATTACAATTATATAGTATAGTCTAAAAAATAGCAAGATTGAAAACTTTATATTTTATAATATTTTCTATTATATAAATTTCTCGGGAAATATCACATATTTTGTAATTAATTGAATATACTTTTTAAGTCCTCTCTTATCCTGCACATCAAATCGTTCATTTATTGTAAAGAAAAAGAGCTATTGCTCTACTGAATATATCAATATGGCAATAGCTCTAAATTTTATTAAATTATTCTACCATTTCCGCATTTTTGAAAATCCAATTGTCCATTCTTGTTCTTTCAACGCCTTCGACCTTAGCTTCATCAATTACGAACTTGTTAGTATAGTAGTACATTGGCATTAATATATAATCATTCATCAAAACACTTTCAGCTTTTTTATAAGCAGCATCTTTTTCTTTTCCTGTTGTAATCATTGCTTCTGCTATAGCTTCATCAAACGCTTTATTTTCAGGATTAAGAATTTTATCATGAGGTGCAACTACTGGTTGTTCATTCCATCTCCATTGACAGTCATTATTTCCAGAATAAGAAGTATATAGATCAAGCATAGTCATTGGCTCTGGATAGTCACCTAACCATCCACCTCTTGCTATATCAAAATTACCATCTCTTCTAGTATCTTGGAATACTGCCCACTCTTCATTAGCTAATTCAACGTTAATGCCTAAATTATTTTTCCACATTTCCTGTAAAGTTTCAGCTATTTTTTGGTGGTCTTCATGTGTATTATAGATGTATGTTATTGTTGGGAAACCTTCTCCATTTGGGTAACCAGCATCAGCTAATAATTGTTGAGCCATTTCTATACTTGCTTTATTTGGATCAATATCAAATTCAGTAACACAATTTCCATTTTCATCCAATGTTCTACAAGAACTACCATCTGAGTAATAAAGGTTCGATGGTATAATTCCAGTTGCTGGTAATTCGCCACCTTTTGTTACTTGCTCACATATTTGCTTTCTATCTATTGCAAGTGTAAATGCTTTTCTAACTCTAATGTCATTCATAGGAGCTTTATCGCAGTTGAACATAGCATAATATGTAGCAACTTGTGCAGTAATATGGAAGTTAGGATCTTCAGCTTGTAATCTTGGAATTTCATCTGAAGGAATTAAATCATTAACTTGAATATCTCCAGCTTGATAAGCATTAAGTGCAGTTGTAGATTCTGTAATCATATCTCCCTTAATACCTGCTAAATTAACATTTTTGGCATCGTAGTAGTTTTCATTTTTCTTTAATTTTATGTGCGAACCAATTTGGTATTCTTCAAGAACAAAAGGTCCATTGCAAATATAGCTCTCAGGGTTTTTATCCCAACCTTCACCATATTGTTCAATTATATCTTGTCTAACTGGCATGTAAGTGTAGAAAGATACCAAACTTGGAAAGTATGAACATGCATTTTCTAAAGTAACTTCTAATGTTTTCTCATCTAAAGCTTTAACTCCAACTTCGTCAGCTGAACATTTTTTATTTAAATAGTTCATACCATTTTTTAAGTATGGTGCCATAATAAATGAATATTCTGATGAAGTTTCAGGAGCACAAACTCTCTTCCAAGCATACTCAAAATCTTGAGCTTTTACAGGTTGACCATCAGACCATTTTATATCATCTCTTAAGTGGAATGTATAAACTGTACCATCGTCTGAAACCTCATATTTCTTTGCTTGACCAGCTATCATACCTTCTCTAGTATCAATTAATAAACCTTCAAATGTATTTGCTATAACGTGTCCTCCATCAACAGCATTATTTAATGCAGGGTCAAAAGTTTTTGGTTCTGCGCCAATATTCCATTTTAAATAAGTTGTGCTCATTTCTTTTCCACAACCAACTGGCAATGCCAATAACATTGTGAATACAATTAAGATTGCTAATATTTTTTTCATTTTATTCCTCCCGTTTTTTTATATAATTATATAATAAGCATACGCTTACATATCTAAATGACATGCAACAAAGTGATTAGAACCTATATCTCTTAATGCAGGTGTTTCTTCAGCACACTTTTCCATTGCATATTTACATCTAGTTCTAAATTTACAACCAGATGGTGGATTGAGAGGACTTGGAACGTCACCCTCTAAAACTATTCTTTTAATTTGCTCTGATTTATCTGGATCTGGCACTGGAATAGATGACAACAATGCTTTTGTATATGGATGTTCAGGATTATTATATAATTCACTCTTATCTGCTAATTCAACTAAGCTTCCTAAATACATTACTCCTACTCTACTGGATATATGTTTAACCATTGATAAATCATGTGCAATAAACAAATATGTTAATCCAAATTCACTTTGCAAATCTTCTAACATATTAATAACCTGTGCTTGTATTGACACATCAAGTGCTGAAATCGGCTCATCACAAATAACAAACTCAGGATTTACCGCCAATGCTCTTGCTATACCTATACGTTGCCTTTGACCACCACTAAATTCATGTGGATATCTACTTGCGTGATCCTTGCCTAAACCAACCTTATGCAATAGTTCGAATATTCTCTCTTGCCTTTCCTTGCCTGAAGCAAGTTTATTTATATCAAGTGGCTCTCCAATGGTATCAGCTACTGTCATTCTTGGATCGAGTGATGCATACGGATCTTGAAAAATCATCTGCATTTTTTTTCTGTATTCCATCAGCTGTTGCTTACCCATTTTTGCGATATCAACACCCCTGTATAATATTTCTCCAGCTGTTGGTTCATAAAGTCTTATAATTGTTCTTCCAGTAGTTGACTTACCACAACCTGATTCTCCAACTAAACCTAATGTTTCCCCTTTATTTATAAAAAACGTAATATCATCTACCGCTTTAATATATTCAATTTTAGCCCCTAAAGCGCCAGCTCTTTTAACAAAATATTTTTTCAAATTATTAATTTCAATTAGTTTTTCAATATTAGCCATTTACTTTTACGCCTCCTTTTTGACCTTCGTACTCTTTATTAAAAGGTGCATCCTTATGTAACAACCAGCACATAGCTTGGTGATTAGGATTTTTTTCATCTACAAAATAAGGTGGTTGTTTTTGAGCGCAAATTTTCATGGCATAATCACATCTGCTAGCAAATGGGCATCCAATAGGCGGATTTAATAAATCCGGTGGTGTACCCTGTATTGGAAGTAATCTGATTTTTGTGTCAGTACTTACTCTAGGTATGGACTTTAATAATCCCATAGTATACGGATGCATAGGGGAATAAAAAATATCTCTTTTACTACCTTGTTCCATAATTAATCCACCATACATTACAACGATTCTCTCACATACGTCAGATACAACTCCTAAATCATGTGTTATTAATATAGTGGATGTATCAAACTGCTTATTCAATTGCTTCATAAGTTCCAAAATTTGTGCTTGAATAGTTACATCCAAAGCAGTTGTAGGCTCATCTGCAATAAGCAATTCCGGTTCACAAGAAAGTGCCATAGCAATCATAGCACGTTGTCTCATACCACCACTGTATTCGTGAGGATAATTTTTAATTCTTTTCTCCGGATCAGGTATTCCTACAAGTTTAAGCATTTCAATAGATTTTTCTTTCGCATCTTTTTTAGATAAATTTTGATGTTTCAATATAGATTCACTTATCTGATTTCCAATTGTAAAAAGCGGATTTAGCGCTGTCATTGGATCTTGGAAGATCATTGCTATATTGTTTCCTCTTATATCCATCATTTCTTTATTTGTTTTTTTGACAAGATCTTCACCTTTAAATAATATTTCTCCTCCAACTATTTTACCAGGATACAATAATAATTTCATAATAGATAAAGATGTAACACTTTTACCACTACCACTCTCTCCTACTATACCTATAGCTTCAGATTTGTTAACGTGAAAGTTAATTCCTCTTATTGCTTTTACTTCACCAAGATGAGTAAAAAAAGATGTCCTTAAATCTTTCACTTCTAATAATTTTTCAGTCATATTATCCACCTCTTTCTACTTTCTAAGTTTAGGGTCTAAAGCGTCTCTTAGACCATCGCCGAGTAAATTAAACGCTAATATTGTTATTGATATTGCAATTGCTGGGAAGAATAATTGGTATGGATAAGTTAAGAATGACGATAATGCATCATTACATAATTTACCCCATGAAGCCATTGGAGCTGAAACGCCAAGTCCTATAAAGCTTAGAAAAGCTTCAGTAAATATAGCTGCTGGAATTTGCATTGTTATAGATACCATAACTGGTCCCATAATATTTGGTACTAAATGTCTTAACAAAATCCTTTTAGTTGAAGCTCCTATAGTTTGTGCAGCTAGTATAAACTCCTGTTCTTTTAAGCTTAGCACTTCTCCTCTTACTAGCCTTGCCATACTTTCCCAATAAGTAAGTGACATAGCCAAAATTATTGTCCAAATTCCTGTATCATCCAATAAAACTGCTAAAAGAATAACATATAGTAACATAGGAATAGAACTAATAGTATCAACTATTCTCATCATTATATTATCTGTTCTTCCACCGAAATAACCAGATATTCCTCCATATAGTACTCCTATAAAGAAATTCATTATAGCTGCTGCAATACCAACTGTTAATGATATTCTAGCACCATATACTAATCTAATAAACATATCTCTACCAAGTGAATCAGTACCTAATTTATAAGTTTTATTCCATACAGTTTTTGCTACTGAAATCATTTGATCATTACAATATATATTACTCCTTGATATATTTTCAACTCTCTGTTCTTCTTTTATAACATCAATCGAAGAATCATGTCTTGCTTTTTTCTTGATTTGTATTAGTTCTTTCTTTGCTAAATAATATGGACTGTAATCAACAACTACTGTGTTGTCTCCAACCTTGAACTCATACATTCTATTTTCTTTATCGTCCAATATTACTTGCGCCATTTTTATAAGCTTTCCATCCTCTGTTATCTCTATAACTCTATTTTCATTGGTTACATATATAAAGTTACCATCACCTAAATCATAAATTTTAAGTCTCGGCGGTGTATTTGCAAATTCAAGAACTTGATCTGTGTATTTTATTGGCCATAAAAAAGGTACAATTATTGCTATCAAGAGTATAAGCACAATTATAGCTAAAGAGAAAACTGCTACTTTATTAAGCTTTAATCTTCTCCAAGCATCCTGCCAATATGTAAGGCTGGGTCTTTCAACTTTTTCTGCGTTTTTCTCGGATTTTTCTAATAATTCCCACATAATATATACTCCTATTCAAATTTTATACGAGGATCAATTATTACATATACAATATCTACTATTAAAACTGCTACAACTAAAAACATTGCAAAGAATACTGTAACGCCCATTATAACAGGATAATCTCTATTCGTTATACTTGTAGTAAACAATTGACCTATACCAGAAATACCAAAAACCTTTTCAGCAACAAATGATCCAGTTAATATACTTGCAATCATTGGTCCTACATAGGTAACTATCGGTATTAGAGCATTTCTAAGTGCATGTTTCCCTATTACTACTTTCTCTGATATTCCTTTTGCTCTAGCTGTTCTTATGTAATCTTGCTGTAAAACTTCTAAAACAGATGATCTAGTAAGCCTTGTTACATATGACAACGAAAACATTCCTATTGCTATAGCAGGTCCTATATATCCTTTCCAACTACTTACTCCGTAGGATGGCACTAGACCTAACTTTCTATTAAATATATATATAAAACCAGTAGCAATAACAAAGCTTGGAATTGTAGCCCCTAATGTAGCCAATACCATTGCAATTCTATCAAAAGCTTTATTCTGCTTCAATGCTGCAATAATCCCAAATAGAATTCCAAAAATAACAATTCCTATTATAGCCGCTCCACCTATCCTTGCTGAATATGGAAATCCCGCTTCTATAATTTTTATAGTTTCTACCCCACGCTTTTTAAATGAAATACCAAAATCACCGGTCACAAAATTTCCTAAATATTTTACATACTGTACAATGAATGGCTTATCGAACCCATACTGTTCATCAATGGATTGCCTTACTACTGGATCCATTGCACGTTCACCTGCAAAAGGATCCCCTGGAAGGTTGTGCATTAAAATAAATGTAATAGTCATTACAAACCAAATTGTAATTATTGCTGAAAATATTCTTTTTAAAATATACCTTGTCATTTAACTCTCCTTTCTGTACTCTTATGTTTATACGTTATCTATATATATTTATTAAACAAGCTTTATTATTATTACTTAATTTTTAATTGTATTATGTATAATAGCATATATGGAAAACGTTTCTATACTTATATTTTAACCATATTTTCAGAAATGTCAATTCAAAAATATGAATTTAAAATACAATTTTAGTAAATTTCCTGAC
This sequence comes from Sedimentibacter sp. zth1, assembly GCF_017352195.1. Lineage (NCBI taxonomy): Bacteria > Bacillati > Bacillota > Tissierellia > Sedimentibacter > Sedimentibacter sp. zth1. The sequence continues at coordinate 1,663,871 of NZ_CP071445.1, forward strand.
TATTATATGTGATTTTTTGTTGATATATTCTTGTATTTTTATATAGTATAAATTAAATACCTTATTTTATACATTTTCCGACATTTTTCAACATTATTCAAACTTTAATTTAAATATGCAGTATGCTTTTGTCGATATTTGTATATTTATTAATAATTATTCTAAAAACATACTCCAAAATAGGAAAATAAAAAAAGTTCTAATTAACATTTAGATTTTTAAATCTCTATTAATTAGAACTTCTTATTTATTTAATAAATTTTTATTATTAATTTATTCAATGCTACTCAACCGTAACAGATTTTGCAAGATTTCTTGGCTTATCTATGTCACATCCCTTTTGCAATGCTGCATAGTACGATAAATATTGTGCAGGTATAATTGAAACTAATGGTGATAATATTTCATGCACATTATCAACTATAATTTGGTCAGTATCTGTACTAATTTTTTTCATTGAGATAATCAATGTTTTAGCACCTCTAGCTTTTACTTCTTTGATATTGCTTCTTGTATTTAGATTTATTGACTCATGAGTAATAATTGCAATAACCGGAGTGTTTTCTTCTATAAGTGCTATAGTACCATGTTTTAACTCGCCTGCAGCAAATCCTTCAGTTTGAATATATGATATTTCTTTTAACTTCAATGCCGCCTCTACACAAACAAAATAGTCCATATGTCTGCCAATATAAAAGCAACTTCTTTGACCAACTAAAAATTCTTTAGCTAAATCTTTATATATATCAGCGTTATCACACAAAGATTCCATAACATTAGCCGCAATACTTAACTCTCTAAATATATCAATACCTAAGCTATTATAAATTAGGGTAGATAATATAGACAAAACGGTAATTTGAGCTGTATATGCTTTTGTAGAAGCAACAGCTATTTCTGGTCCTGCATACAACAATAATGTATGATTTGCTTCTCTTGATAAAGTTGAACCTTTCACATTTGTTAAAGCTATTGTCTTATAACCCATTTTCTTAACTTTTACCAAAACAGCTCTACAATCAGCTGTCTCACCACTTTGTGAAATAAATAAGAATAATGGTTTCTTACTTAAAAGTGGCATATTGTAAATAAATTCGCTTGCTATTATAACCTCAGCAGGCTTTTGAGCTATTTTTTCTAATAACTGTTTTCCTACTAGACCTGCATGGTAACTAGTACCACATGCAATAATATATATTTTATCTGAATTCTTAACATCACTTAATATATCTTTGTCTACTATAGGTTTTCCATTATCATCACTATATTCGTTCATAATCCTTCTTACAACAAACGGTTGCTCTTCAATTTCTTTCATCATGTAATGAGGATATACACCTTTTTCTATATCTGCTGTATCTATATCTGCTTTATAAGATTTTTTATCAACTTTATTTCCATATATGGTGTAAATTTCTATTTTATCTTTTGTAATTTTAATAAATTCTTTATCATCTAATTCATAGAATTCATTGGTAAGTGATATCATTGCCATAGCATCACTACCTACCATATTAAATCCCTTTCCAATACCCACTAATAACGGGGACTTATTTTTCGCAGCATATATTATTTCAGGATTCTCATTATCCAATATAGCAAGTGCATATGACCCTTTGATTTCACTCATTGTATGTCTTATTGCTAAATCGACATTTTCACCATTATCTACAAATTTTTGTATAAGTTGTACTACCGTTTCAGTATCAGTATTACTTTCAAACTTAACATTTTTCAAATATTTACTTCTTAAGTATTCATCATTTTCTATAATGCCGTTGTGTACAAGTGTAAATCGCTTGCTACAACTTTGATGTGGATGAGAATTTATTTTATTAGGTACACCATGTGTAGCCCATCTTGTATGTCCAATACCAATATTTGATTTAGCATTATTATCTATTATTTTTCTCAAATTTGCTATTCTACCCTTATCTTTAAAAACTTTCACTCCATCTTCATTTATGACTGCTATACCAGCAGAATCATATCCTCTATATTCAAGTTTTTCCAGACCGGATAGTATTATTTCTTTTACATCTTCATATCCTACATATCCAACTATTCCGCACATTTTACTTCTCCTTAAATTAAATATTATAATACTAAAATATCTACATATTATCATTATATGTAGCTTTCTCACATTTTTGTAATTTTATTTAATCATACTTATAGGATATAATGCTCATGATTTTCATATTGTTCTTTTAGTTACCTAAAAGCTTTGGTGAAAATCTAACGACCAAGCATGCCGCAGAGTACCCGCCGAATTTTCGAATTTCTCTGTCCTCGTCAACTTAAATAAGTTCAGGCGCTTATATATTAACTAATTAAACCTCCTAATTTATCTTTATTTTACCTAACGTTATAATTAAAAAATTACTGTAGTCTATTGACTACAGTAATTTTAACATAAACATTGCTAATTGTACATAAGATAATTTGTAAACTATCTTAAAAAAAACAGAGAAACACCAATAATTAAAACTAATACAACAAGAAGTGCTGGCAACAACGCAACAAATCCAGCTATAATCAAAGCTAACATATCATTTTTTTCAAGTTCAATTTTCTCTGGTGCATTTTGCATATTAACTCTTGTTGCACTAAGTACCTTTTTAACTTTATTATTTCCAAACATTATTTTGTCCTCAAATGACAAGCTACAAAGTGACCCTCTTCATATTCTATGAACTCAGGAGTAACTTTTTTACAAATATCCATACACTTAGGACATCTCGTATGAAATTTGCATCCCTTTGGAGGTTTTATAGGGCTTGGAATATCACCTTCAAGTAATATAGCTTCTTCTAGTTTATTATCTGTTGTTGGTATAGCTGACATTAATGCTTCTGTATATGGGTGCAATGGGTTTGAGAATATTTGTTCAGTATCAGCCAATTCAACTATATTACCTAAATACATTACACCTATTCTATCGCTAATATATTTTACTACGCTTAAATCATGAGATATAAACAAATATGTCAATTCCTCTTTTTCTTTTAAATCAAGCAGCAAGTTAATTATTTGTGACTGAATCGAAACATCAAGTGCGCTAACAGCCTCATCACATACCACAAATTTAGGTTTTAACGCAAGTGCCCGTGCAATACCAATTCTTTGTCTTTGTCCCCCAGAAAATTGATGCGGATAACGATGTAGCATATATCCTGATAAACCACAATCTTCCATTACGTTCATAACATAATTCTGCATTTTATCATCATTCTTTTTAAAGAAACCATGTGCCATTAATCCTTCGCCAATGATTTGTCCTACTGTCATCTTAGGATTTAATGATGAATATGGGTCTTGAAAAATTATTTGTAAATCCTTTCTTAACACTCTAATTTCATTGTATTCAAGCTTAGCTAAATTAATTCCAATATCTAGGTTTTTCTCATATTCATCAAATTTTGGATTTTTATCAAATCTTCTTTTTTCTTCATTTATAAGTTTTCTGTTTAAATTAATAATTTCCTTTTGTTCATCTAGTTGTCTATTTAATTTTACTAATTCCTTCTGTTTTGCTGTATCAAGTGAATTTTTAAGCTTTACTATCTGAAGTTTAGCCCTATATTCTTCCAAAAAATATTTAGCTACCTTTTCTACGTCTTCATCAATTATAAATCCACCTATAATATTAGTTATATCTAGAAACAGTTCTTTACTTTTCTTTCTTTTCTCCTGCAAATTATATATAACATCATAATTATTAGGGCTTTTTTTAATATCATCTTCTAATTTTAGTCTTTCTTCTTCAAGCATATGATGCTTGTGTATTTCATGCTTAATATTTTTTAGTAATTCTTCTATATATTTAGGATGAAATTCCTCTATTGTTCTTCCATAGTACATTGTTCTACCTGATGTTTGAGGATACAATTGTAGTAAAACACGTCCAAACGTCGATTTCCCACATCCACTTTCACCAACAAGTCCTACTGTTTCACCTTCAAATATGTCAAGTGTTATTCCATCATTAGCTTTAACATTTAATCTTTCCTTTTGAAATAATTTCGTTTTCTTAACAGGAAAATATTTTTTCATTTCGCTTATGCCTACAAGAACTTTTCTATCTTCCATTTTTTCTATCCTCCTTATTAGGGTAGAAGCATCTTATGCTATGATTTTCCTCTACATTTAATAAAGCTGGTTCACTTGTTCTACACCTTTCTGTCGCATATTGGCAGCGAGGTGAAAATTTACATCCTTTTGGTAAATCAAGAGGATGTGGAACAGAGCCCTCTATTGCCTCAAGTCTTTCGTCTTTTTCTGTATTCAATCTTGGAATAGATTTCATCAACCCTTCTGTATAGGGATGTGAAAAATTATTTTTACCAAAAATAGTTCTAACTGGTGCCATTTCTACAACTTCACCACAATACATAACAGCTACATTATCAGCCATCTGATTTATTACTCCTAAATCATGAGTAATAAATAGTATTGATGTTCCTTTTTCTTTTTTCAAATCATTCATAAGTTTTAATATTTGAGCTTGAATAGTTACATCAAGCGCAGTTGTAGGTTCATCTGCAATTAGCAAATTCGGTTTGCATGCTAGGGCCATTGCAATCATTACCCTTTGTCTCATTCCACCTGATAATTGATGTGGATACTGTTTTGCAACACTTTCTGGATTTGGTATTTTTACATCGCTTAATATTTCAATGGCTTTTATATATGCTTCTTTTTTCTTCATATTTTGATGTATCATGAATGACTCACCAATTTGTCTCTCTACAGTAAAAATAGGATTCAAACTTGTCATAGGTTCTTGAAATATAACTGAAATATCATTACCACGAATTTTGTACATTTCATCAAGGCTTAGCTTGGTTAGCTCTGTATTCTTAAACTTTATACTTCCACTTTCTATATATCCATTACCATCAAGTAACTGTAATATGCTCATTGCAGCAACACTTTTTCCGCTTCCGCTTTCACCAACAACTCCTAAAGTTTTACCTGTTTCAACACTATATGATACTCCATTTACAGCTTTAACAATACCACGTTTAGTTTCAAAATATGTATGTAGATCTTTTATTTCTAACAGTGCCATTTTTTACCCTCCTATCTATCATTTGATTTTGGATCTATGGCATCCCTAAGTCCATCACCAATCATATTTATACTAATTGTACTTAACGCAAGCGCTATTGAAGGAAATACCCATCTCCACCATAAATTAGCAATAGTATTGGATGATTGTGATGCAAACAACATATTACCCCATGTTGGGTTAGGCTCTAAAATACCAAAACCTAGATATGATAATGAAGATTCAGTTAACAGTGAAGTTGCGTACGATAAGGTTGCATTTACGATAACAATTGTTATTACATTCGGTAATATATGTCTAAAAATAATAACACGCTCTTTTATTCCAGTAGCCTTGGCAGCTAATACAAACTCTTTTTCTCGTTCTGATAAAATTTGACCTCTTACCAGACGTGCCAATCCACTCCAACCTAGAAAACCGAGCAACATCATTATCAAATAAACTCTTTGCTGCTCTGTTAATCTATTACCAATAACTACTGATAAAGTCATAGCAAGTGGCAAAAATGGTATTGCACCTACAATTTCAGCAAATCTCATTAGAAGATTATCAACCTTTCCACCATAAAAGCCTGCAAATCCACCTACAATAACCCCTATAATAACTTGTATGCAAACTGCTACAAATCCTACAGTAAGTGTTAATTTACCACCAGCCATAATTCTTGTAAAAACATCTCTTCCATATTGATCACTTCCAAGTAAATAACCTTTCAAACCCCATGTAGTTACATTCCCATTTGCATCAATTCCATAACTTTGAAAGTAGCCTGTCTCTATATTTGCTAATTTAATTTCCCCTTTTTTTACTGAATTCGGGATATCAATCTGTCCATAGTTATTTCTTCCCCATCCATAAGCTTTGCCATTAGAAGCAATTGCAATGAAATGAGAACGTCCCCCTTGAACTGACACTATATCGGTTGACAAATCGGCAGGTACATCCATCAGGTTATACATTGGATTACCCCAAACAGTTATTTTGCCATTATAGTCCAAAGCACACGCAACATTATCAGTTGCCGCAATATCTTTTATATTTGTTAAATCGGGACAGTTTAAATTAGAAGGTGTTTCAGCACCTAAAACTCTAACAGTTTTGTCCTTTAGCAAAAGTATGACGTTGTCAGTACTAAGCTCAATTTTATCAATATTTCCTTGTATTTCAGGTGGTATAGTATATTGGCTTAACGAACCTAAAAAATTTATATTACCCCATATATACATAAATCCATCCTCATCCAATACAACAGAATATTGATAACCTGCAGATACTTGTTTGATATTTGTTGCTCCTTCAATTAAATCTGGTATTTTATTAAGTGAAAACCTATTTGCAGACCATGTCATAGCTTCACCATTCTCTGTTATTGCTAAAATATGATTTTGCCCTGCCGAGGCTGATCTAAATTTATATTGACTTGGATTATTTTTGTTCAAAGCTTCTTGTAGTCTTTTATCTACTTTACCCCAAGTATATAGCTCCCCATCGTTGTCAACTCCAACTCCAAATGTTGAACCACCGCTTATAGTTTTAACATTACCGTTAAGTTCTTTTGGAATTTTCATCATATTAAATCCAGGTGATATATCCTGTTGTGTTGTATCTTGAAAAGTAATATCAATTGGAAATACGACAGATAAAACAAAACAGCTTAGAAAAACTAATATAAATATTACTAATGCTACTACAGATAATTTTCTGTCAAAGAAATTACTTACAGCGGTTCTAAAAGGACTTTGCATTTTCTCTTCTTCAAATACAGACATTTCAACATGGTTATTTCCCAAAAACATTCCCTTAAATGTATTAGAAATTAATTTTAAAAATCCGCTTTTTTTATGCTTACTCTTATTATCCATTTATTTCCTCCTTATGATAATTTTACTCTTGGATCAACTAACAAATAGCTTAAATCCATGATTAAATTTCCTGCCAAAGCCAAGATTATATAAAACATATTCATAGTGAGACACAGAGCAAAATCTTGATTTCTTAAAGATTGAATCATAATTTGTCCCATTCCGTTATATAAGAATATTTGCTCAATAATTATTGAGCCACCAAATATACCTACAAACCACCATGTAAATATAGTTACAACAGGAATAAGCGCATTTCTAAATGCATGTGAGTATATAACTACCTTTTCTCTTAATCCCTTTGCTCTTGCTGTTCTAATAAAATCCATCCTTAAAACATCTATCATCGCACCACGTACATATCTAGTAATACTAGCTAGCGAAAATAATGTCATTACTAACAAAGGTAATAGCATGTGGTGAAGTTTATCCCAAAATAATCTTATACCATGAAAATCAGCTCCAGCAGTTGCCATACCACTTATAAAGAAAATAGGAGTCTTAATTGCAAAAAAATATATGCATACTAAAGCTATAATGAATGAAGGCAAACTTATACCAATAACAGTTAGAACTTGCACTGTATTGTCATATACTGAATACCTTTTGATAGCTGTCGTGATACCTAGAGGAATAGTTATTGCAAAAACCAAAATAAGATTTAGTATATTTAATTTTGCCGTATTCAATAAAGGAAGTTTAACAACTTCCGCAACATCCTTCCTATATATTGATGAGTATCCGAAATTGCCTGTTAACATTTTACCCATCCATTTACAATACTGCACATATACTGGTTTATCAAAGCCCAACGTTTTACGTGCGTTTTGGTAAGCTTGTTCAAATTTCGCTGGATCTTTTGCCGCTAATTCTTGATCAACCATCATTTTAGCCGGATCTCCTGGCACTAATTTATACATTCCAAATAATATAATGGAAAGTATAAAAAATACAAAAGCAACATAAATTAGTCTTTTTATTATATATTTTGACATATTTTCCTCCTTGTATTGTAAAAAAGGTGATAACTGGACACACATTGTGTTCTGCCCAACTACCACCCAATTTATACTCTATATAACTATGAGCGATTAGACTATTCTTCTACATTTGCATATAAAATTGCATATCTGAAAGTCCAGAAAGAATCTGCATCATAATTTTTAAGTTTCTTAGAGAAGAATGCATGATATTCATCTGAGTATAATGGAACATCTGGAAGAACTTCGTTCCATCTCTTTTGGAAATTATACCATTTTTCTGAATATCCTTCTTTGTCGCTTGGTTCTGTTTCTCTCATTTTTTTAGCACAACTCATTAACTCATCATCTCTAATATAATTACAGTTTGAAATACCCATATATCTGTCTTCAGTGTTGTATGAGTAGAAAGGATCGTAAACTGGACTGAATCCTGTAGCTAAGTTCATCATATTATATATTCTTTCTGGAACATCACCATATAAGTTGTCTAGTAACACTGGAAACTCAACTGCTGTTTGTTCATATGACATACCTATACTTTCCATATTTGCAGGTAACATTGTTGATAACAAATCAGAAACTGGATTGTTAGTAGTTGCTAAGTGTTTAATTAATAATGGCATCAACTCTCCATCTACCATTTTATGACGTATTGTATCAGTTCCTTTAACAAATTCATTACCTTTTTCATTTAATGTCCAACCATCTTCAATAAGAAGCTCTTCAGCTTTTGCTATATTGAGTGCGTATTTATTAAATTCTTTTCCTATCTTTGCTGCATTATCTTTATACATCCATTGTGCAACACCATAAGCACCATTAACTGTTGAAGCATATCCACCTGAATATTGTCTAGCAAACTCTGGAACGTCTAAACAGTGAGCTATAGCTTGACGTACTTTAATAAATTGGGTAGGTCCAATATCGCATATAAATGTAATCTTTCCATATCCACATCTTGGGAACGTTGCACATTGAATACTTCCATTATCAACAGCATCTAATCCAGGAAGAATACCATCCTTACCACCTACTTTTGATAATATATCAACATCACCTGCTACTAATTCATCAATTTGAGTTGCTGCATTTACCTTCTTAATTACTATTTGAGCTATCTGAGGTTTTTGTCCGTTATAGTCGCCCTTGTAATTAGGGTTAGCCTTTAATATAGCTATCTTAGTTGTCTGATCCATTTTGTCAAGCATATAAGGTCCACAAGTTACTTTTGGATTATAACGATATCCAGTATCAGTATCGCTTATAGTTTTTTCCAATATTTCTGTAGTAAATTCGCCTGTAATTTTAGCACCATCGCCTTCATCTTTAACATCAGCATTTGGAGCTAATACTTTTATTGGCGTTGGTGAAACACTTGCTAGTACTTCATCATAGAAATAAGGTAATTTTTCAGCCTTAACTACAACTGAGAATTTATAATCGCCTAATAATCTAACGCCTGTAAACACTTCGCTTACTTGACCTTCTTCACTATCTTCAGGTCTTTCGTTAAATTCGTCATAGCCAACAAAATCAATGTAATTTGATGTATCAGCTCCCATATCTGCAACTTCTGGATGAGACATAAATAAAATTGAGAATACATAATCTTTAGCTTTGATTTGAGTACCATCACAATAAGTTAAATCATTATTGATTTCAATTTCAAATGTTTTTGTTCCATCATTATTTTTAATTGCTTTTAAATCTTTTACTACTGTGGTGTCAACACCATATGCAGCTGTTTCTCTTTGAAATCCAATTGTTCCATAACCATGAATTAAGTCTTTTACTAAAGCATCTTGTGCATTATTTCCCCACATAGATGTGAAAAAATCTCCACTTAATTCAGTTGTACTACCTAGAGTAATGCTACCTGAAGGTCCTTTATTAACATCTTCGTCGTTGTCTTCATTGTTGCCTTCATTGTTGCCTTCATTTTCCCCTACTTTAGATTCACCAGAATTAACTGGTGGTGTTTCTTCATCTTTTTGACAAGCAGTGATGCTAAGCAATAATGTTAAAACTAAAATGCATGCTAAAATTTTTTTCATTAAATATAACCCCCTAAAAATTTTTTTAGTCTTATTAAGACTTTTAAAAGTTTTGTTATGTATATATATTACTAAGATGTTCTATTTATTACTATGAATATAATACTATATATTACTTATATATACAACAAAGTATTTATATATATATACTATTTTCTAGACGTTTACCCGTTTTTACGATATTTTTTGTATAATTATGTCAGTTATCGACATAATTATCTAAGTATTTACATTATTTTAATTTTGATTATTCATACATTTGTACAACAATTTAATGGCAATAAAAAAGTTGCTACGCAACTCCGCTAGGGGGACCTATGTCCCCCTTCGGCGTAAAAATGCCTACTTCATAAGCATTTTTACTGAGCCCCCCCCTTAAAGGCAAGGACGTCCCGTCCTTTGCAATCCTCGTTTTTTATATACTAGAAGTAAAACTTTCCTAGTATATAAAAAAACTACAGTTTCTTTTGAAAACTATAGTTTAATGTAAAAAAATCAAAAACAGACTTGAAAATATTACTATTACAAATAACAAAGCAGGAATTAATATAATAAATCCCGAGATTAAAAGAGCCAATAAATCATTTTTTTCTAATTCTATATTTTGTGTTATATTTTCTTGTTCTTTTTTTATATTTAAAATTCTATCCAGCTTATTTTTAAATATCATTCTTTTTACCTCTCATATGGCAAGCGACAAAATGATTCTTTTCATATTCTATAAACTCTGGAATAACATTTTCACATATTTCTTTGCAATGAGGACATCTTGTATGAAATTTGCAACCATTTGGTGGATTAATAGGGCTAGGCATGTCACCTTCGAGTAAAATCATATTATCATCTTTACCATCCGTTGTTGGAATAGAATCTATTAATGCTTTAGAATAAGGGTGAAATGGATTTTTAAACAATTCTTCTGAATCGCATAGTTCAATTAAATTTCCTAAATACATTACACCTATTTTGTCGCTAATATATTTTACTACATTTAGATTGTGTGATATAAATAAATATGTCAACCCTTCTTTTTCTTTTAGATCTAATAATAAATTGATAATTTGTGATTGTATAGAAACATCTAAAGCACTTACTACCTCATCACATACTACAAATTTAGGTTTAAGCGCCAATGTTCTTGCTATATTAACTCTTTGTCTTTGTCCTTCTGAAAATTGATGTGGATATCTATGTAGCATATATCCTGATAATCCACAGTCCTCCATAATCTTCATTATATATTCTTGCATTTTATCATCATTTTTTTTAAATATTCCATGTGCTAGCAATCCTTCACCAATTATTTGGCCTACTGTCATTCTTGGATCTAATGATGAGTGAGGATCCTGAAAAACTACTTGTAAGTCTCTTCTTAATAATCTCATTTCAGAAGATGTTAATTTTGCGAGATTAATTCCATTATCCAAATTATTTTCATATTTCTCAAACTCAAGATTCTGAGTATATTTTTCTTTTTCCTTATTTATTAGCTTTCTCATTTCCTTAGAAATTAATTGTTTTTTATTATATAAATCAATCGTTTTTTTTATGTTTTTTGTATTTTTGCTATTAATTATATCTTTTAATTTTACCGCATGTAATTTTGCTTTATATTCTTTTAAAAATAGTTGTGAAATATAGTCTATATTGTCTGCAACTATAAAGCCACCAATAATATTTGTTATATCTAATAATAACTCTTGCTCTTTTTTGTTAATTTCTCTTAATCTAATTATATGATTGTAACTAGCTGATAATTTATTTTGTTTCTCTAATTTATTTTTATTTTCCAGTAATTTATTATATCTATTTATCTCAGTTTTCAAATTTTTTAATAATATTTTAATATATTTAGGATGAAGTTCTTCTATTGTTTTACCATAATACATAGTTCTTCCTGATGTTTGTTTATATAATTGCAAAATAGTTCTTCCAAACGTAGATTTACCACACCCACTTTCTCCTACAATTCCTACTGTTTCGCCCACGGAAATATTTAGCGAAATATTATCTATTGCTTTAAAATTAATTTTTTCCTTATAAAGCATATGTAGTTTTTTTACAGGAAAAGTTTTAATCACATTATTTATGCTAATTAGTGTCTTATTATATTTCATCTTTTCTTTGCTCCTTGTCAGGATAAAAGCATCTAATTTTATGATTATTCGAAACAGTTACTAGTGGTGGCGCTTCTATTTCACATTTTCTTGTAGCATATTGACATCTAGCAGAAAATTTACAACCTTTTGGTAAATGCATAGGATGAGGAACAGAACCAGCGATTGAATCAAGTCTATGTTTTTTACTTGTATTCAATTTAGGTATTGATTTTATCAACGCTTCTGTATATGGATGACAATAATTTGTATTGCTAAAAACTGTTTTTGTTTCTGCCATCTCAATTACCTCGCCACAGTACATAACTGCAATGTCATCAGCCATTTGATTAATTACACCTAAATCATGTGTTATAAACAATATTGATGTACCTTTATCTTTTTTTAATTCATTCATAAGTTTAAGGATTTGCGCTTGTATGGTTACATCCAATGCCGTAGTAGGTTCATCTGCAATAAGAAGGTCTGGTTTACATGCCAAGGCTATTGCTATCATAACTCTCTGTCTCATTCCAACCGACAATTGATATGGATACTGTTTTATTACAACTTCAGCATTTGGTATTTTAACATCATGTAACATTTCTAAAGATTTTTTATTGGCCTCTTTTCTGCACATGTGTTGGTGTATGATAAATGATTCTGCAATTTGTTTTTTTATAGTAAAAATCGGGTTAAGACTCGTCATAGATTCTTGAAAAATAACTGAGATTTCATTTCCACGAATTTTACACATTTCATCTATAGATAACTTGGTTAATTCTCTGCCCTTAAACTTAATGGTTCCGCTATTTATATAACCATTATCATCTAGTAATTTTATTATACTCATTGCAGCAGCACTTTTACCACAACCAGATTCACCAACAATCCCAAGAGTTTTACCTTTTTCAATCGAATACGAAACTCCATCAACTGCTCTTACTGTACCTATATCAGTATCATAAAATGTATGCAAATCCTTAATTTCCAGTAATGACATTTAATATTAACGCTCCTATCTATTTTTTGTTTTTGGGTCTAATGACTCATTCAAAGCCTCTCCTACAACATTAATACAAATAGTACAAATTGATAAAGCCAATGCTGTAAATAGCCATCTCCACCAATATGTTACTATAATATTTGAGGAATTAACTCCAGTTAGCATATTTCCCCATGTTGGATTTGGATCAAGCACACCAAAACCTAAATAAGATAATGATGATTCCATCAATAGACAACTTGCATAGGATAGTGTTGCGTTAACAATAACCAAATTTAACACATTTGGCATAATATGTCTAAATATTATAACTCTATTCTTTATACCCGTTGCTTTTGCAGCTAATACAAACTCTTTTTCTTTCTCCACCAATATTTGTCCTCTTACTAGCCTAGCTAAGCCACTCCACCCTAATATTCCAAGTATAAACATTATCATTATAATCCTTTGTGTTTCTGAAAGTCTATTGCCAATTACTACTGTTAAGGTCATTGCAAGAGGAAGGAATGGTATAGAACCAACTATTTCTGCAATTCTCATCAAAATATTGTCAACGTGTCCACCATAATATCCTGCCAAGCCACCTATTAATATTCCTAATACAATTTGAATAATTACGCCAACTGCTCCTACAGTAAGTGTAACTTTACCACCCGAAACTAACCTAGAAAAAACATCTCTACCCAATGCATCTGTTCCCATCAAGTATCCTTTTAATCCCCATGTTGTAACATTTCCATTAATATCAACAGCATAATTTTGAAAATATCCCGAATAAACTACTTCTATTTTACTTTTCCTATTTTTTATGTTAGCTGGTACATGTGTTTGATTGTAGTTTTTTCTTCCCCACGAATATACTACACCTCTTGCGTCTATAGCATTAAAATGTGATCTGCCTCCTGATATTTTAACTATATCTGTAGCAATTTTTTTGGGTATATCTAATATTTCATACATTGGATTTCCCCAAACATATACTCTACCATTGTCTTTCAAAGCTGCAACAGCATTATCAGTAGCAGCTATATCAACAATCCTTGATAGTTTTGGCATATTACTATATGAAGGAGTTTCAGTACCTAAAACCCTAACTGTTCCGTCTTTCAATAAAACTATAATATTATCTGTATTGACTGCAACTTTTCTAACATGTCCTTGAACATCTTCAGGAATTGTATTTTGATTTAACAGTCCAAGAAAATTAGTGTTACCCCAAATATACAATTTACCTTCTTGAGTAACAGCAACAGAAAATTGATATCCAGCCTCAATTTGTCTTATATTTTTTTCATTTTTAAGTTCTAGTGGAATTATATTCAAATTAAATCTGTCTGGAGCCCAAGTTACAACTTCGCCTTCCGCAGTTACAGCTAAAATGTGATTCAATCCAGCAGAAACAATTTTATAACTAATATCACTTTTAGAGCTTTCTCGAAGTAATCTCGTTAGCTTTGAATCCAATTTACCCCAAGTATACATTTTTCCTTCATTATCTAATCCTACTCCAAATGTTGAGCCCACTCCAATCGACTTAACTTTTCCATTCAATTCTTTTGGTAAATTCATTATGTTGTATCCAGGTGATATATTTTGCTGAGTTGTATCTTGAAAACTAACATCTAATGGAAATATAGCAGACAATACAAAACAAGCTATGAAAATTGACATAAAAACTAATACAGAAATAATTGCCACTCTATTTTCAAGAAATTTTTTCAATGCTGTCATATATGTACTTTGCATTTGTTCTTCTTCCATTATAGACAGTTCAACTGTGTTATAGCCTAAAAACATACGTTTTAATGAGTTAATTATTAACGTAATAAGATTATTATTTTTATTTGCCTGTTTATTCACTATTCATCCTCCTATCACAATAATTTAACACGTGGATCAACTATCATGTAACCTATATCCATCACTATATTTCCTAGTAGTGAAAGAAGAATATAAAACATATTAATCACAAGTACCAAAGAATAATCCTGTTGCTTTAAAGAATCTATCAAAATTTTGCCTATGCCATTCCATAAAAATATATTTTCTATTACTATTGAACCGCCAAACATTCCTACAAACCACCAAGTAAAAACTGTCACTATAGGAATTAGCGCATTTTTAAAAGCATGTAAATAAATAATTATTTTCTCACTTAATCCTTTTGCTCTTGCTGTTCTTATAAAATCCTTTTTCAATACTTCTATCATGGCTGCCCTAACATATCTAGTAGTACTGGCTAGCGATGTAAAAAACATAACTATTAGTGGAAGAGCCATATGGTGTAAAGAATCAAGTCCAGCTTTAATACCTGTATATTGTTTTCCTATAGTCTTCATTCCATTGATAGGAAATATATGTAGCTTTACGCTAAATATATATATGGCAATTAATGCAATAATAAAAGACGGTATACTAACACCAATAACTGTTATTAGTTGAATAGTATTATCATATTTAGAATATCTTTTAACAGCAGTTGTTATACCAAGTGGTATTGATATTAAAAATACAAACACAAAACTAACTAAATTTAATTTTGCAGTATTAATTAGTGGTTGTTTAATAATTTGTTTTATCGGTTGTCTATATTGTATTGAATATCCAAAATCACCATGGAGCATTTTTACCATCCAGTTTGCATACTGACGATAAATAGGCTCATTTAATCCTAATTTCTCTCTTGCTTCTTGATAAGCCTCTTCATATTTTACTGGATCTTCATTCATTAAATCAATATCTATAATTGAACGAGCAGGATCACTTGGAATCATTTTAAAAACTCCAAATAAAATCACAGATAACATAAAAAAAACAAAGATTAAATACACTAATCTCTTTATAATATATCTAAACATCTATGCCTCCTTATTTTATGCTACTCATCTAAATATGCATAAAGTATAGCATATTGAAAAGTCCACATTGAATCAGCATCATAATTTTTAATTTTAGTACTATAAAACGCATGACATTGATCTGAGTATAATGGAATATCTGGCAATAACTCGTTCCATCTTCTTTCAAATTCTAACCACTTTTTAGAAAACTCTTCCCTATTATTAGAAGATGTTTCTCTTAAATTTTTAGCTAATCTAAACAATTCATAGTCATTTAAATAGTTATTATTATATAATCCTAAAAATTCTTTGTTAGGATTATATCTATTGTACGGATCAAACATTGGATTGAATTCAGTTCCTAAATTCATCATATTGTATTGTCTATTAGAAACCTTGCCATATAAATTGTCTAATAAAACAGAAAAATCCACAATAGTTCGCTCATATTTCATACCTACAGCCTCCATATTTGGAACCAGCATAGAAACTATTAATTTTGATACCATACTATCAGATACAGTCAAGTGTTTTATGGTTAAAGGCATAAGTTCTCCATCAAACATTTTAAAACGCAATTTATCTTTTCCTTTAACAAAACTATTTCCATTATTATTTAGAATCCAACCATCCTCTATCAGTAATTCTTCTGCCTTTTCCAAATTCAGCGTATATTTATTGAACTCTTTTTCTATAACTTCTGCATTATCTTGGTACATCCATTGAGCTAATCCATATGCAGAATAAATTGTTGATGCATAGCCACCAGAATATTGCCTTGTAAACTCTTGTGAATCTAAGCAATGTGCAATAGCTTGTCTGACCTTTACAAATTGAGTTGGTCCTAAATCGCACACAAATGTTAAATTCCCATATCCATTTCTAGGAGAAGTAGAATATGATATTAACCCTTCATCTACAGCATTCAAAGCAGGTTCAATATTTTCTATTCCACCAATATTAGGAAGAATATCAACTGTACCTGTAATCAACTCATCAATTTGGTTAGAACATGTAGTTGGCTTAAGTATTATTTGTCCGATTTGTGGCTTTTGACCATTGTAATCACCAATAAAAAATGGATTATTTTTTAGTATTGCTGTTCTAGTAGCAATATCGAAACTATCTAGTTGATATGGTCCACATGTTACTTTGGGCATATATCTATAACCTGTTTCGGTATTCAAGACTGTTTTATTAATTACATCTGTTGTAAATTGACCAGTTATTTTAGCTCCATTCCCATAATCAACAATGTCTACATTTGGTAAGAAAATATGCATTGGAGTTGGCTTAACAGCAACTAAAGTTACATCATAATAATATGGTAACTTTTCAGCCTTTATTGTTAATGAAAATGTATAATCATCAATTAATTTTACTCCTCTAAAAATGTCCGTATTGCCTTGTGAATAATCATCATATCCAATGAAATTAACTCCATATGTATTGTCTAGACCTAATTTTTTCACTCGTATGCTTGAACTAAATAATATAGTAAATACATAATCTTTAGCACTAATTTTTGTATTATCATTCCACATTAGATTATTGTTTATAGTAATTTTGTATGTTTTTGTCTTATCTTCATTTTCAGTAGATACTATTTCTTTAACTACTGTTTCATCAATTCCGTATTCACCTGTTTCTTTCTTGTATGTAACAATTCCATATCCGTGTATTAAATCCTTAACTATTGCATCTTGAGCGTTATTACCCCAATTAGATGACCAAAAATTACCTGTTAATTGTGTATTACTACCTAATGTGATGCTTCCACTTACCTCTGGTTTATCCTTCTCCATTTCGTAATTTATTGAAAAATCTGAGTTATTGATACTTGATGCATTATCTTTATTATTATTTATGCAACCGCCTAAAATAATTACTAAAACTAATGTAAGAATAAATACTAAAACTTTTTTCAATCAATATACCTCCAAAATTTGTGACAAACTCATAAAATCATTTTAAATACGTATTTATATATAAATATAAGCACGTATTTTTTACATAATATCACAATATTCTGCAATTTGCAACATTACCATTGCATAATATACATTTTTCGTCTTTTACATTCAATATAAAAAAACAACAAAATTTCAATAATACTAATACAACAATAAAATTTTTTCTATAATTTTAATTAAAATATTAAGATAAACACATCAGTATTTTTCAATACTTACAATTACTACTAATTTATAGATCTAATTTTACATATTTTTTTTAAACATCATATATTTTACACATATATATATATAAAATTTGGTTACTATAATAGTATATTATTATAGTAAATAAATTGTCGAATAAAATTTAATTATAAATTTTTTTATACTTTATTGAAAAATGGTTAATTAAAAAATTAAAAGAAGTTTTTTCTAATAAGACATTTATTTACATGATTAAAAAGTTTAATCTTACAAATAATAATATCATAACTTAAAGAAAGGAGATAAATATATGAATACAGGATCAAACAATATCGTAGTTCCAGAAGCTAAGCAAGCTCTTAACCAAATGAAAACAGAAATAGCTAACGAATTAGGTTTAGCTAATTATGAATCAATGGATAAAGGTAACTTAACAGCTAGACAAAATGGTTATGTTGGTGGATACATGACTAAAAAGTTAGTTGAAATGGCTCAAAATCAAATGAGCGGTAAAGGAACATATTAATTCATTATTTTACAAAAAAATCCGAGGCGTAAACGCCTCGGTTTTATATATTTATTTTACTTTTTTTAATTCTTCAATAAATTGAGGTATTACTTTATGAACATCTCCAACTATTGAAACATCTGCTACTTCAAATATTGGTGCATATTCATCTTTATTGATTGCAATTATGAAATCAGATTCTTCCATACCTGCTAAGTGCTGAATTGCTCCAGAAATACCACATGCTATATAAAGATTTGGTCTAACAGTTTTTCCTGTTTGTCCAACTTGTCTATCTTTATCAACCCAACCAGCATCAACTGCTGCTCTTGAAGCAGAGATAGTTCCACCTAATAAATTTGCTAATTCCTCTAACATTTTAAAGTTCTCTGGTTTTCCCATTCCTCTTCCACCAGATACTAGAACTTTTGCATCTTCAACATTCATTTTTTCTTGAATTAATTTTATTACTTCAAGAACTTGAACATTTATGTGTTCTTTTGGAATGTTTATTTCAATTTTTTCAACATTAACCTTGTTATCCTTATTATATTCTGCTTGTTTCATAACACCTGGTCTAACTGTTGCCATTTGTGGTCTATGTTCTGGACAAGCTATTGTCGCCATGATATTTCCACCAAATGCTGGTCTTGTCATCATTAGATTATTATTTTCTTCAACATTTACGTCAAGTCCTGTACAATCTGCTGTCAAACCAGTGTGTACTCTTGCTGAAACTCTTGGAGCTAAATCTCTACCAATAGCTGTTGCACCAAACAAAACAATTTCTGGTTTGTATTTTTTTATAACTTCAAACATTGAATATGCATATGGTTCAGTCATGTAAGTGTCTAAAACTTCATTTTCTACAAATATAACGTTATCTGCTCCATGATAATTTAGCTCTTTTGCCTGTTCATCCATTTTATATCCTAATAAAACAGCTGTAACAGTTGTATTTATAGCACTTGCTAATTCTTTTGCTTTGCCAATTAGCTCTAGTGATACTTTTTGTATTTCTTTATCTCTTTGTTCAACAAAAATAAAAATACCTTTGTAATCTGTTAAATTCATCTTTTTACCTCCACTAAAATTAAATTAATTAGATTAGTCATTATACTTATACTAAATGTTTTTCCTGTAAAGCATTGACCAAAATGCCAGCTGCTTCTTTAGCATCAACATTGTTGTAGACTTTTCCTGCTTGTTTTGCTTGTTTTGTAAATGATTTTTTAACTCTAGTAGGAGAGCCTTTTAAGCCAATATTTGTAGTATCAACTGTTATATCATTTAATGTAAACAATTTTACTTGTTTTTCTCTATATGCATCAAATATTCCTCTTGGTGTCATATATCTTGGTTGATTCATTTCAGCTAATGCAGTTATTAATACAGGCATTTTAGCCTTTAAAATATGGTGTCTATCTTCATATTGTCTTTTTACTGTAACATATTCGCCTTCTACCTTAATATCTTCTGCATAACTAATATTTGCTAATCCTAAATGTTCTGCTATTTGTGGTCCAACCTGAGCTGTATCACCATCAATAGCTTGTCTTCCTGTAATAATTAAATCATAATCTAAGTTTTTAATTGCTGCAGCAATTGTTGTAGAAGTAGCCCAAGTATCTGCACCACCAAATGCTCTGTCTGAAACCAATACAGCTTCATCAGCACCCATTGCCAATGCTTCTCTTAATGCAACATCTGCTTGTGGAGGTCCCATCGATATTGCTGTAACGTGAGCTCCTATTTCATCTTTTATTTTTAAAGCAGCCTCTAAGCCTGCTTTGTCATCTGGATTTATTATACTTGGCACGCCATCTCTAATAAGTGTATTAGTTTTTGGGTCAAGCTTAACTTCTGTTGTATCTGGTACTTGTTTTACACAAACTACTATATTCATAGTATTATCCTCCTTATTTTCCTTAATAACTTTTCCAATTATTTTAACATACTAGAACTAATAACCATTCTTTGTACTTCTGAAGTACCTTCGTAAATTTCAGTTATTTTTGCATCACGCATCATTCTTTCAACTGGATACTCTCTTGTATAACCATATCCACCAAATAATTGAACTGCCTTAGTTGTTACAAACATTGCAGTTTCAGCAGCAAATAATTTAGCTGTAGCAGCATCTACTGAATAAGGTTTCTTAGAATCCTTTGTTACAGCAGCTTTATAAACTAATAATCTTGCAGCATCTACTCTTGATTGCATATCTGCTAATTGGAATTGTGTATTTTGGAATTTTGATATTGATCTGCCAAATTGTTTTCTTTCTTTTACATATTTAACAGTTTCATCAATTGCGCCTTGAGCAATACCAAGTGCTTGAGCAGCTATACCAATTCTACCGCCATCTAATGTTTTCATTGCAATTTTGAAACCTTGGCCTTCTTTTCCAATTAAATTTTCTTTTGGAACTATACAATTTTCCATTATTAATTCACAAGTTGCTGAACCTCTAATTCCCATTTTGTGCTCTTCTTTTCCTACAGAGAATCCTGGGAAAGTTCTTTCAACTATAAACGCTGATATTCCTCTTGTACCTTTTGATTTATCTGTCATTGCCATTATTATGTATACATCTGCATAAGAAGCATTAGTAATGAATATTTTACTTCCATTTAATACATAATGGTCTCCTTCAAGTACTGCTTTTGTTTGTTGACCAGCAGCATCAGTACCTGCGCCTGCTTCTGTAAGTCCAAAAGCTCCTACATATTTACCATTAGATAATGGTACTAAATATTTTTGTTTTTGTTCTTCAGTACCAAATTCATTGATTGGTGCAGCACAAAGTGATGTATGTGCTGAAACGATAACTCCTGTAGTACCACAAACTTTAGACAATTCTTCAACTGCTAAAATATAAGTTAAGTAATCTGCACCTTGGCCACCATATTCTTTTGCAAATGGTATTCCTAAAAAGCCATATTTTTTCATTTTATCCACTGTTTCAACAGGAAATCTTTCTTGTTCATCGACCTCTTGTGCTAATGGTTTAACTTCATTTACAGAAAATGATCTAAATAATTCTTTTGCCATTGTCTGTTCTTTGCTTAATTGAAAATCCATAATCTCACTCCTTTAAATTTTTTACCTATATTTCTTTGCCCTCTAAACAAAACTACGACACTACAACATATCCTATTTTTAGTCGAATATTGCTTGTAAATGTCTATTTTTTAACAATACAATATTATTATAACCTATTTAAAAAATATTTCAAGTCAAATAAGAAATTTATATGTGTATTTTATTTAATTTAATTCACTTATTTACAATTCTACACTTTAAATCTTAAATTTGATATCTTTGTATAAATAAAAAAATATACTTCTCTTATTATAAAATTTAAAGTATATATTTCTATAATAATTGAAGTATATTAAAATGAAGAAGAATGATTTATATGCAATTATTTAATCTGCTCTTGTTTTAATGCTTTAACCATTGAAATGCATGCAAACACCATTATAAATATAAATGGAAACGCTGCAATAATTGATATAGTTTGCAATGGTTTTAATCCGCCCGCTATTAATAAACCTATTGCTAGAGATGATTGAACTACACCCCAAACTATTTTTTTGCTGTTTGGTGGATTTAAATTTCCATTAGACGATAACATTGATAATACAAATGTACCTGAATTAGCTGATGTAACGAAAAATGTACAAATCAACAC
Source organism: Sedimentibacter sp. zth1 (assembly GCF_017352195.1). Classification (NCBI taxonomy): domain Bacteria; kingdom Bacillati; phylum Bacillota; class Tissierellia; genus Sedimentibacter; species Sedimentibacter sp. zth1. Next base: position 1,686,150 of record NZ_CP071445.1, read on the forward strand.
TATTGATATAATTGATAATATCGAACCTAAAGGATATTGTTCCATAACAACAAACAATGCTGTTTCTGGTGCTGCAGTTATACTAGCTAATATTTCTGTTGATAATACACCTTTAATACCTAAGTCAATTCCAAGTGTACCAAATATTGCAAACCACACCATTGAACCTATAGCTGGGGCTATAACAACACCCAATATAAATTCTCTAATTGTTCTACCTTTTGATATTCTTGCTATAAATGCTCCTACAAAAGGTGCCCAAGCAATCCACCATGACCAGTAAAAAATTCTCCATTCGTTTACCCAGTCATTGTCGCCATAGGTGTTTGTATAAAAGCTATCGCCAAAAAAGTTTCCTATATATTGTCCAATTCCATTTGTAAAGCTATCTATCATAGCAAGTCTTGGACCTACAATTACTGCTACTACCATAAGTCCAAACGCTAAATATAAATTCATATCTGAAACCTTTTTAATACCCTTTTCAACTCCAGCTACTGCTGACCATATATAAATAACACTAAATATAACTATAATAATTATTTGAATAAGCAATGTTTCTGGTACACCAAACAAATAATTAATTCCACTATTTATTTGCTTAACTCCCAAACCAAGTGATGTAGTAACGCCTGCTACTGTAGCAAAAATAGCTAATATGTCTATACATTTACCTAGTGGACCATTTACACCTTTTTCACCTATCAATGGCTCAAATATACTACTTAATAATGCTGGTTTACCTTTTCTATATTGAAAATATGCAAGAGCTAAACCAATTACACTGTAAGTTGCCCAAGGGTGAATACCCCAATGCGTAAATGAAGTTCTTATAGCAAAATCTGCAGCTTCAGGAGTACCTCCCTCCATGCCGAGTGGTGCTACAAAGTGAGATAATGGTTCTGCTATACCCCAAAACACTAGTCCAACTCCCATACCTGCTCCGAATAACATTGCAAACCAAGAAACAGTTTTATATTCAGGAACAGAATCATCTGCACCAAGCTTTATTTTTCCGTACTTACTAAATGCTATAAAAATACTGAAGATAACAAAGCCTGTCACAGAAAGTAAATAACTCCATCCAAAATCAACAGTTAAAATCGAAAATATTTTATCTGAAACCACTGTGAAGCTATTTTTAAATAAAATGGACCAAATTGCTATTATTGCAGTTAAAATTAATGAAATAATAAACACATAATTTTTCTTTTTTTTATTGATATCGTTTTCACCCAATAAATAGTCCTCCTTTATATTAAGGATGATTGATATAAATATCAATCATCCTTATATTAATTTTAAATTCTAACTTTGAAAACAGTTTGTTCTGTTATATCTGTAGCAAGTGCATCCAATGCAACTTCTACTCTGTGATGTCTTAATTTAAATTGCTCTTCTTTTGTTGTACTTGGATCTCCAAGTGGATAAGGTATAGATATTGTTGGTACAATTCTATTTGAACCAACAGTTTTAGCTACAGGCAATAGATTACACATTATAACTATTGGGAATCCTGCTCTTTCAAATTCTTTTACCATAGTTGCTCCGCAACGTGTACAAGTACCTCATGTAGAAGTCATTATAATAGCATCTACATTATCTTCTTTTAACAACGGAATTATTTCTTTTGCCATTCTTTGTGCCTCGGCTTGTGTTGTACCAGTTCCAACTGTAGAATAGAAGTAATCATGTAATTTCCCAAATTTACCTTCTTTTTCGTATATCTTCATTGAATCAACAGGTACTATTACATCTGGATCAGCATCAGCTGCTGCTGGATCAAAGCCTGCATGTATTGTTTTAAACTCTCCTGAAACTAAATCATCCATTTTAGAAATATTATATCGTCCCCATCTAGTTGCAGATGCTGATTGTATTCTATCAGGGTTATCTATTGGTACAATACCACCAGTTGTGACTAAAGCAATTTTCGACTTTGATAAATCCTTAATTGCTGGAGCTATTGAAACTCTATCTAATTTAGGCATTGGCAATTCTGAAACAAAAGGTCTACCATTGATTTTATTCAAAAACATTTCAACTACTCTATCTGCTGCTATAACTTTAGTATCTAGCCATACTTGATGTCTAATACCTCTTTCGTAGTAACCTTCTTCGTTTGGTCCTAATACTTTTTCACTATTTAATAATTTGTTTGCAATTTTAGAAAGTGACTCGATATCTTTTCTCATTTTAGCGGCACTATTGCCACCTATCGTGATATACATATCCTTTTTAAACATTTCTACTCCAGGATTTTCGATGTGCATAGATGTTATAACTGGAACGTTAAACTCCTTCTTAACTGCCTTGCATATATGTCCACACGCAACACCGTATCTACCAGCTTGGAATGCTGGACCCGCCACAAATATATCAAAATCTACTTTTTTAAGAAAATTTATGATAGTACTTATAGCTTCTTCTGTATTTGAACCTATAAAGTTATCACCACAAATAATTGTGTGTGTAACTTCCGCATCCAATACTTTATTTAGTTGAGTCGCAGGTCCAACTAAGCCTTCAACTATTTGTGGTTTGTAATCCGCCTTGTCTTCTCCACCTATTTGTCCGAAAAATTGATTTAAATACATAACTGCTTTTTTCATTATAACACCTCCTTAAAATTCCTTCATTGTTTTTGTTGACCAACCTATTACTTGGTCACCACAGAACATAGCATTGTTTTCCATAACAATTGAACCGTCTGATCTAACTGATGGTCCTAGTAATTCATCGTTAGCCCATCCACCTGACAAACCATCTCTTGCTAGAGCTTCAAGTTCTCCTAATACTAGTGGCATAGGAGGTAATTCAATCAACTCTGAAACATTTCCACAAGAAACAATAGCTGTTAATTTTTCATCTAATGATACAAGAGGTTGTGACTGACCATCTCTACCTGTACATTCATTAGTTATACCAACTGTTTTTACTCCTGCATCCTCTAAAGCTACTATACAAGCAACAAAGTCAGCATCTGGATTACCATATCCCTCTTCCGAAACTATTGCTCCATCCGCACCTAAGCTTTTAGCTATTTGTGCTACATACATTGCAGACCTATTTTTTTGATCTAAGGCAACATTTAAGTTTGACATTATTACACCTAAGAAATTAAGTGTTTTTCCATGTTCTTGATATAATCTTTTTATAACTGGTGTGTTTTGAAAGTCATAAGTAGACCATTTTGAAGAACAAGGCATGAAACTACCTGAAACTAATGCACCATCTAAAACCTCGTTTGGATGCATAAATGTTGGCAACATATGATTAGCATCCCAACCATAAACTAAATCATTGTATCCCATATCTTCCATTTGTGACTGTGGTTGCATAACATATACTACTGATGGTAATTTGTTAGTTTTTTCATTTCTTTTTGTAACCGGTTCTAACTCATAAACCTCTTTATCCTCTGGCTCTAAGTCTTTTACACAATTTGCTATAAATTCAGCTAATTTATGTCCTGCTAATCTCAAAGCTTTATTCGTTTTTTGCTGTTCTCTTTTTTCAAAATCTTCATCTGTGTCAGCAACTAAGACTATATTTTTCAGTTGTGAAAAATATGTATATTTAGCGCCTTCACCACCCATATCTATTAGGCCATCTTGAAAACCTCCCCAGTGTTTACCTACAACTAAAACGCTGCACTCTTTAAGAGCATGTGCAACTCCATTTCCAGCTTGAGATAATTCTCCAGTATAACCTGGAAATAATGCTCTACCATCTAATTTAACTCTAGGCTCTATCGCCTCTTTTACTGGACAAAGTCTAACCATATCTCCTGGTTTTACTATAAACAAATCTGCATCAGTTATATGTTCATCTTCTCTAACAAAATCCAACGCTTCTTGTTTGTTGATTGTTAAAACACCATTTTGGAAAAATGTTTTTTGACCAAACATAATATCTTTTACATGAAAATTACCAATTTCTAATTTCATCACTTGTCTCCTCTCTATATTTTATAGATTTTATAATTAAATAAAATACAATATAATTTATTTATATTTAAATTATAGCATATGTTTATTTTTTGTCAATCATAATTATATTATAATCGTGATTATTTTTTATTTATAATTACCTTATAAACAATATATGACTATGTAAATAATTATTAAATTTACTTGATATTGATAAAAATATCAACATAAATTGAAGTACAGCATTCTACATAAAAATATTCCTCTTTCGTCTGTTTACAAATTTTTACGTTTGTATTTTTACCAAGGAAGAGTTTTTCTATACATATTTATACTTAGTTTCTTATAAGATTTACATATTGCTTTTATTTTCAGCACATGTTAATATTTTATAAAAGTAAATTTTTTAAGGAAGTAATTATGGAAAATTCGAATAAAAATATACAAAAGAAAAGGATGATGTCTTATTTTATTTCTGCAACCAATGGAATCATTGAAAAAGAAGGAATGGAGGCAGTTACTATAAGAAAAGTAGCTACAAAAGCTGGATATAATAGTGCAACACTATATAATTATTTTGATAATCTTAAGCACCTAATATTTTTTTCTTCTATTAGACATTTAAGTGATTATGCTAAAGAATTACCTTTATATCTGAAGCAAGCAAAGAACCCACTTGATGAGTGCTTAAAGATTTGGGAGTGTTTCTCAAAGCATTCATATGCAAACCCAACGGTTTATCAACTAATATTTTTTGGAGGCTTTTCATCTAAAACTGTAAATAATAGTATTGAAACATATTATGATATTTTTGCGGATGAAATAAGTGAAGAAATTATAGATTATATGCCCATGTTATTGGAAGACAACCTATATGAAAGAGATTATATTTCACTTAAGAAGGCATTATCTGAAACTAATATAACAGAAGAAGATATTAGAAGTATTAATGAAATGAATATACTGATTTATAGAGGAATAATGACCGATATGAAAACTAATATTACCAATATTTCGGTAGAAGATGCTGTTAAAAAAACACTTAAATATATAATTAGGACTTTAAAGGCTTACGATGTTGATATTTCTTGTTTGGATGTAGAAAAATACAATTAATATTTTTATATATTAAAATAGAGCAACTAAAATGTTATTTTTCTAATTTTAGTTGCTCCATTATTTTATTTTTCTCTATCAAGTAAATATTTGCAAAGTTCTACTAGCATTTTATTTCTTTCTCCAAAGCAACTTAGTGCATCTATTGCTTCGTTAGTTAACTTATGCTGCATTTGCTTTGATTTTTCTAATCCAATCATTGTTACATAAGTTTTTTTGTTGTTTTCATCATCACTACCAATAGGCTTACCTAGTTTAGCTTCGTCACCTTCAACATCTAGTATATCATCTTGTATTTGAAAAGCTAAACCAAGTTTATCTGCAAACATTTCAATTTTTTCTAATTCTTCTTTCGATGCTCCACCAAGTATGCCACCAACAACTGCACTTGATCTAATAATTGCACCGGTTTTATATCTTTGAAGATATTCTAGACCATTAACATCTTTGATACTATCTTCACAGAACATATCAACTACTTGGCCGCCTATCATTCCTTCTGTTCCAGCGGAGTTCGCTATTGTATAAATTGCTTTTAGTGCAATTTCTTTGTCTATATCACTATTTAAGCTATATCTCGACATTACTTCAAATGCCATATTTAGAAGGCCATCACCAGCAAGTATTGCTGTTGTTTCTCCGAATTTTTTATGGTTAGATAATCTTCCTCTTCTATAATCATCATTGTCCATAGCAGGTAAATCATCGTGAATTAACGAATAAGTGTGTATCATTTCCATCGCACACGCAAAAGGTAATACTTGTTCACTATCACCAGATAGCATTTCATTTACTCCAAGCATTATTATTGGTCTTAATCTTTTACCACCTGCAAATAGGCTATATCCCATTGCTTCATAAATGATTTTCTGTAAATTTTCATTGTTTGTACAATTTTCTTTCAATGCTTGTTCAACTGATTCTACCTTGTTGTTTAGCCATAAATTAAAATTCATTTCTTCACCTTCATAATATTATTATTTGTGTAGTATAGGAGATATTTTTTTGTATATTAACAATGTTATCGTAGAAACTATTATTCCTTTTAAAAGGTTAAATGGAACTACTGCATATAACACCAATGTTTTTAAATCTACTATATATTTATTTATAGCATGCCCCATATCAACAAATGATTGCAATGGTGCTCCATATACTCTCGAGTATACTGGCAATAACACTGCATAGTTTAGAATTGCTCCAACTATCGTTAATGTTAATATACCCGTTACAAGTCCAATTATAGCACCTTTAAAAGTTTTATGCTTTTTATAAATTATAGCTGCTGGCATAACTAAAGCACAACCTATAAAAAAGTTTGACACCTCTCCTACTCCAGCTGTCACTGTTCCGTTTAGTACAAAATTAAGTAGCATTTTTATCAATTCAATTATCATACCTGCTATTGGTCCTAATGCGAATGCGCCTACTAATACAGGTATTTCACTAAAATCGAATTTGTAAAACGTTGGTGCAAATGGAAATGGAAATTCAAGTAGCATAATAACCCCTGCTAAAGCTGCCAATACACCAATTTTTGCTAACGTTTTTATGTTAGCCTTTCTTATTTGCTCTGTTCCTTGTTTCATCTCTTCCTCCAATAATTTAGATTGTCAGAGGCAATTTAAAAAACCCCTGAAAATCCTCAGAGGCTTAAATTTGATAGATTAGAGTAATACTAAAACATATTATTTATAATCCTCTACCATCCAGACTGTACTGTCGGTATTGGAATTACACCAATTCAGCCGTTAGGCTCGCAGACTATAACTGCCGGTCGGGACTTTCACCCTGCCCTGAAGATATTATACTAATATTATAGCATTATATTATTTTTTGTAAAGAAAAATTTACAATTTTCTTTTTATAACAATTTATTTATTCTTAAATCGCTTAAAGATATACTTGGAACTCCAAGCACTCTTTCTTTTATATATGTTCCATGGCAGTCTGAACCACCTCAAATCATTAATCAGAAACGTTGGTATGAATATGCATATCAACTTTTATCATATTTACTCCTTAATCAATTAGTATGTCTTCATTTATTTTAGTATAAAATTTTTCTTTTACCTTATCATATTCTTTTGTTTCAGAAAGTATCCACATTAATTTTGTCACAGCAGCTTCTATAGTCATATCATATGCCTGTAAAACCTTATAGTTATTTAAAGCTTTCATTCCTACCTCGTAGACACTCATATCACTACCTTCTAAAGCAACTTGTGTTGCAATTACAACTATCTTACCTTTACTTGTTAATGTTCCAAGCTTGTCCAAAAAATTTCTTCTATCATTAAATGGTATCCCACCTACACCATAAGATTCGATAACTACACCTTCATATTTTTCACCTATATAATCTAGTACATCTGGATCCATACCAGGCACAAGTTTCAATAAAAATATGCTAGGATAAATATCATTGAAAAATTTAACTTCTTTATCAATTTCTTCATTTTTTGTAAATCTAACTATCTCATTATTGTTTATATAAGCAGCATATGGATAATTGATAGATTCAAAAGCACTATAACTTTTTGAGCGTGTCTTTCTTGCTCTTGTTCCAATTATTGCTTTACCATCAAACACCACATATATACCCCTACAATCACTTTCCACTACAAATCTAAAACTATCAACCAAATTTTTCTTTGCATCAGTACCTTCTGCTGTGATTGGTTTTTGAGAACCTGTTATAATAATAGGCTTGTCTAAATCTTGAATAAGATATGATAGTGCTGAAGATGTGTAAGCCATTGTGTCAGTTCCATGTGATATAACAAATCCATCATATTTAGCATAGTTTTCTTTTATTGCATTTACTATTATCAGCCAATATTCAGGCTGTAAATTTGTACTGTCTATATTTAATACCTGTATTGTATCTACTTTACATATTTCTTTTATTTCTGGTATATATGAAATTAGTTCCTCAGATGTTATAGCGGGAGCTAATCCTCCTCCACAATTCTTTGATGCTATTGTTCCACCAGTTGCTATCAATAAAATTTTTTTCATTTAAAAATATCCTCCAAGAATATACTTATTCATTTATAATTTTTTTAAAATCAGCTGGCAAATCTGCCTTTACTGTAATTCTTTCTTTTTTTATAGGATGAGTAAAGCTCATTTCACTACAATGCAATGCTTGCCTGTTTATTAATAGACTCTCTTTGTTATACAAGCTGTCTCCTACTATTGGATGTCTTATATGCTTTAAATGTACCCTTATTTGATGTGTTCTGCCTGTTTCAAGCTTGATTTTCAATAATGTCATATCTCTAAACCTATCTACTACTTCATAATGTGTTATACACTCTTTTCCAGAAGCATCTACAACTCTCATTATATCATCTTCTTGTAATCTAGCAATAGGTGCATTTATTGTCCCTTTATCTTGAAGTATAGTACCTTCACATATAGCATAGTAGTACTTATCAACTTCATTTTTCTTCATTTGCTTTGATATTTCATTGTGTATATATGAATTTTTTGCAATAATAACTATACCTGATGTATTCATATCAAGCCTATTTACAAGTCTTATTTTTGCTTTTATATTTTTGCTATCGAAATAATATCTTGCTCCATTTGCAAGTGTATCATCAAAATGAGATTTTGTAGGATGTACTACCATGAAGGGGGGTTTATCTACAATAAGTAAACTTTCATCTTCATACAAAATTTTTATAGGTATGTTTACAGCATTATATTCGTCAACGCTATCGTCTTCAAAAAAAATTGTTAATTCATCACCTATATATACTCTTTTTCTTAACTTTATAGGCTTACCATTTAGCAATATTTTATTGTTTGATTCAAGTCTAACTGTTAGTCTTCTAGAAAAATTTAAATTGTCTATTAATATTTCCTTTACACTTTTATCATTTTCTTGTATTGTATAGTTAAGACAATTATCGTTATCTATATTGTCATTCATAAAAAATTTGCTCCTTTAGAACTTTATTTAAACGTATATATTTTCTAATTTATAATATAATATAAAAATCACAACATGTAAAGAGGTTAGTATGGATAGAATAATAAATTGTTTACCAAACCTTGAAAAATATTCGAAGAAAATAACTAATGATTTGATCACTTCGCTTATAACGGAAGGCTTTCAGCCTTATAAGGGTTTTAATGAGAATGCTGAATTGAATATTACAATCGGTGGAGATGGTGCTTTTTTGCATGCAGTTAGAGAAAGTGGTTTCTCCCAAATACCATTCATTGGTATAAATACAGGTAATCTTGGATTTTTTCCTGAGATAACACCTGATAATGTGCATAATTTTATTGAACTTTACAAATGTGCTAGATATAAAATCAATGAAATTAGCATAATTGAATGTATTGTTTATACTGATAATACTGTTACAACTACCTACGCCGTAAATGATATTGCAATAAAAAGAAGAGATATGAAAACTGCACATCTAGATACTTATTTTAATAATAATTATTTACAAACGGTAAGCGGTGATGGAATAATTGTTTCTTCTCCACTTGGTAGTTCAGCGTATAATTATTCTGCTGGTGGTGCCTTAGTTTATCCATCACTTAGAACACTTCAAATAACACCACTATCTCCACTAAGTTCTAATGCATATAGGTGCTTAAACAGTAGTATCATAGTACCTCCAGAATTTGAGGTTAAAATAGTACCTGAAACCAGTAAAAACTACGTTACAACATTAGTTGCTGATGGTGTTACTTATGATTTTGAAGGAGTAAAATCCATTTTATTTTTTACATCCGCTAAAACCATAAAACAGCTTACTGTTGGCGAATATAATTATTGGAATGTTATTAAATCTAAGCTATTATAATTATATTTTTTACAATATGAAACCTCACTTTTTCAAAAAATGAGGTTTGTTTTATATATTTTTTTAATTGCTTATTTCTTATGATTATCTTCATGAAAATAATTATAAACAACTTTTGCAATTGCTATATTCATCGTTGGTGCTTTTACTAATTCATTTTCTGTTTTTTTACTTATTTCATTAACAGAACCAAAATACCTTAAAAGACTTATTTTCCTCTTTTCCCCAACACCCTTTATATTATCAAGCTCCGACTTGAATACTGTTTTATCCCTTAGGTTTCTGTGATAGTTTATAGCGAATCTGTGTGCTTCCTCTTGTATTTTCCAAACAAGCTTATAAACTTCACTTGTTCTTTTTAGCGGTATTTCCACACCTTTATATAAAAGTCCATTGGTTGTATGTTTATCATCTTTAACCATGCCGCACACAGGTATATTTAATCCAAAATTTTCAACTACTCTTTCTGCAATTCCAGTTTGTCCTTTTCCACCATCAATTAACATCAAATCCGGGATTTTATTAAAGCTTCTTTCACCATCTGTACTAAGCCCTCTATTTAATCTTCTTTCTAAAACTTCTTCCATACTTTTATAATCATCCGGTCCAATGACAGTTTTTATTTTAAACCTTCTATAATTACTCTTGCTAGCCATACCATTTTCAAACACAACCATTGAGCCTACTGATTCTACTCCCTGAATATTTGAAATATCAAATGCCTCAATTCTATATGGAGCTTCTTTTAATTCCAATAAATCTTTCAGTGCTTCAATGGCAATTTTACTATTTTCCATTTCTTTTTTTATTCTAGCACTACCCTTTTCAAGTACTTCAAGTGCATTTTTCTTGACCATTTTAACAAGCATATTTTTTTCACCTTTTATAGGTGTTTTAATTGTAACTTTGTTTCCTCTTTTTTCTGTTAGAAGATTTTCAAATAATTCTTTTTCGTCTACCTCACACTCTAACAGTATTTCTTTAGGTATATACACAGTACCTGTATAAAATTGAGTTATAAATGATGTAACAATTTCTTCTCTTGTTTCGTTTTCTATGTTTGTTAACAAGAAATGCTCTCTACCCATAATCTTGCCGTTTCTTATAAAGAATACTTGCACACATGCTTCCTCTATGCCTATTGCTGTTCCAATAACATCTTGGTCAACATTAGTTGTAGCCACATCAATTTTTTGCTTTTCGTGTATAATTTCAACTGACCTTATTTGGTCTCTGTATTTAGCCGCAAGTTCAAAGTCTAAGCTTTTTGATGCATTTATCATACTTTCTTTTAAAGTTGATATGATATTTTCTCCACCACCGTTTAAGAAACCTATAACTTTGTCTACTTCTCTTCTATATACATCCTTATCTACAATGCCCATACAAGGAGCAGCGCATTTATTAATATGATAATTTAGACATGGTCTTTTACACTTTTTTGTTCCATTCAATGACATATTACATTTTCTAAGCTTAAATAAATTTCCTACAATTTCAATTATTTCACTCACCGCATAATTGCTAATATATGGTCCATAATATTTGCAGCCATCTCTTTTTACTTGCCTTACCTTCATAATCCGAGGATACATCTCATTTGTTGTAATTTTTATATATGGATACTGTTTATCATCTCGTAATAAAGTATTATACTTAGGCATGTATTTTTTTATAAGATTCGCCTCAAGTATAAGCGCTTCTACCTCAGTATCAGTCATAATATATTCAAAATAATTTATATTTTTAATCATATTCTCAATCTTTGTAGAATGATTTCTTGATTGAAAATATTGTCTCACTCTCCGCTTTAAATTTTTAGCTTTCCCAACGTATATTACATCATTAAAACTGTTTTTCATAAGATATACGCCTGGGTTATCTGGTATTTTTTTTAGTTCTTCTGGTATATTAAAATTATCCAAATTTTTCACTCCTAAAAATAAACTATCGAATATATTATAACATAGCATTTACATATACAACAAATATAATCGCATAAATTTTAAGCTCATAGATAATTTCTATCCATGAGCTTAAATATATATTAAAAAAAATTGGGTTGACTAATTATTGTGAAATATTCATATTTACTACAAGCGCTCTTTGCCCACATAAAGGTTTATCTTTGCTAATCCCTATAAAATCCTCATTAAATGCTTTGTATATACTTGCACTTATATTAAATTCTGGTAGTTTACCAACTATTTGACCATTTTCTAGTAAAAATGACATTTGTACAGGTGAAGCAAAATTACCTTCGTTTGTACAATCTCCACCAGACATCAAAATTACTAGAACAGCTTTTTTGTTTTCTACCATCTCTTTTAATGTTTTATCAGATGGTATAACTGACATATTTACAGCACTTATAATTGGCACATCATCGTAATCTCCACCTGCAGCTGCAGTATTTTTTATATTATATTTTTTGCTATTTTTTTTGTCAGAAAAACCAGTCAATATTTTACCATTTTCAATTAGATTGAATTTATCTCCTGCTAAGACACTTCCTTCTTTATCAAAAAATGGTGTACATATATTATCATCTGTCCTATCTACAAAAAGTGTAAAATCATCACTGAATACTTTTTCACCTATTTTACTATTGAACATTGATGTTTTAGTACCAATTGATTCTCCATTTAATGCTTCATAAAACTTACCTGCAACTTGTTGAAATTGTACTATAACTGGCATCTTTTCTTCACTTGGCAAATCAACTTGCTTATTAAATGCTTTTAGTTGATTTCTTGAATCACTCAATATTTTATCCACATCAAGCTCTCTACCTTCATATAATATTCCACTATCGAATACGTTTACAGAATCAACATGTTTATAAATCAATTCTAAAGTAACGAAACTATCTTTGTTTATGTATTCTAATCCACAGTCATTTTTCAAAATACTTGTAACTTCATTAAATTTAATTTTATTGAAAAATATAAATTCTTTGAATTCTTCTCTTAAATTTTTCAAAATATACTCTGATTTTTCTATAAATTTAGCTTGGTCTAGATCGGTATTTCTCAAATCACGAGACCTTTTTTTATCTTTTTCTGGTTCGAATTCATATGGAATTTTTAAGCTTAAATTATTTATTGCTTCTTTCCATGTTTCTTCTGTTGGTTCTCCTAATGTACCTGCAACTCCAATAAAGCCATTGTCATACACACGACAACCAGATTTTTTTATATTTTTATTTCTAATTGAATCTACTTTTGACTGTGTTACATTTAATGCTGTTTCACAAGTTATAACTTGATATAATTCTTTTATCATCACTAGCCTCCTATTGAACATTTATATTATTAACACGTACATATGGTCCACCAAAACCTACATGCAATGGGTACTGTTCCATTTTACCGCAACCGCCTGTTACAAATGAAAGTATTTCATACTCTTTAGACAAGCCGTCTATTTCGTGCAATGTTTCCATAACGTTTCCTGTTATAACTGCAACTTTGACAGGCTCTGCTATTTTCCCATCTCTAACCATATATGCTTTTCTTGGCGCAATAGTAAATGTTGACATCCCTGAGCCATGCGAAATATCATCTATATATATTCCTTCTTTTACTCCCGAAATTAATTCTTCTTTAGTCATATCCCCGTTTTCTATATATGTGTTAGTCATTCTAACTATTGGCTCAAACTCAAAATTCATTGCTCTTGCATTGCCTGTTACTTTTTCCTCTAAATCCGAAGCAGTATAAGCACTATGTAAACGTCCGGATAGAACTCCATTTTTTATTATGTAATTTTTCTTAGCCTTACAGCCCTCATCATCAAATGGAACATATCCAGCACCTGTTATTGTTCCAGTATCTATGATATTTAAAATTGATGATCCTACCTTAGTACCAATAGCCCACTCTTTCTTCATTGTTTCATCACCTATCATAAAATCCGATTCACTCTTATGTCCAAAGCTTTCATGTGCAAACACACCTGTTGTAATTGGTGATAGAATACATGTATAAATACCTGGCTTTATTGGTTTTGCTTCTTTTGCATATTCTATATCACTCTCAATTCTTTTAACCAGCATTTCACTAACATCTTCTATATCATCAAAGCACTCCTTAGTAAAACTGTAATTTCCTCTAAAAGGTAATCCATTTTCTGTTATCGTATATCCAATTGCTACACCTATGTACTGACTATCAAAAGTAACATCTGTTCCTATACTTGAAATTATTTGTTTTTTAGTATAATTATCTGATAAATAAACAGAGTTTGTTTTGATATCATTATATTTTTCTAAAATTGGTAAATAGCTTTTTACAAGGTTTAATTTTTTCTTGTTTTCTACGTTAGAAATATTGTTGCTTTTATATTTTAAGCATATTTCATTGTTTATCTCCAAAGCCTTTACAACCTTATTATTTAAAATATTATGATTTTTTGTTGCCATTTGTGACAATGTATCTATCTGTTGTTGTATACTTTCTAAATCTGTAGTTGCACTATAATACCATTTGTTACCATCATATATACGTATCATAGCTCCCCTGTCTTTTTTTGTTTTGTTTTGTACTAAAACACTATTTTTTAAGTTGATTTCTGTTGTACATACCTCTTCAATACGCACATCTGTAAATAAGTCTTTTGGAAATTTATACATATTACCCTCCTAAGTTTTTATATTAAACTTGATAGTTTACAGCCTGTGAAGTAAATAGTTCGTAATACAAACTGTCTGTTTTCTTCATAAGATTTGCATGACTATCAAAGTCTTTAACTTCTCCACCATCAATTATTAAAATTTTATCACAGAATACACTACTTGACATCCTGTGTGATATATATATTGCTGTTTTATCACCTACTAAACTATTGAAATTTTCGTATATTTCTGCTTCAGCCAATGGGTCTAATGCACTTGTCGGCTCATCAAGTATAATAAGAGATGCATTTTTATAAAGTGCTCTTGCTATTGCAATTTTTTGAGATTGTCCTCCAGACATCTCAATACCCTTCTCATCATATGCTTTACCAAATTTAGTAGATAATCCTTCTTTTAGGCTCTTTATTTTATCTTCCAAGCCAACATCTTTGATAAGCTTCATAACTCCATCTACATCTGAATTTTCAATATTACATGTTATATTTTCATCTATACTGAAATTAAGTAATTTATAATCTTGAAATACTGTTGCTATATTGTCCATATAGCTATCATAATCATAATCAAAAATATTAATACCATTTACATAAACATTTCCACTACTAGGTTTATATAACCTACATAATATTTTTATAAGTGTAGTTTTACCTGCTCCATTTAATCCCACTATAGAGATTTTGTCACCTTTGTTAATTTCAAATGATATATTGCTTAATATAATTTTATCTGATTTTGGATAGCTAAATGTTATATTTTCAAATTTAATTGAGTTTATACTTCCCTCGAATTTCATCTTGCCTTCTTGTTCTGTTTCATTAGGTAAAGACATAAATTCCATAAAAGGATCTAAATAACTTAAATTCTGAAAAACTGTAGCTATATTTGTTCCTAATTCAATGATGCTTTTTGAAAAATTTATAGCACTAGAAACATACATGGTAAATGAACCTATACTAATTTTTGCTCCAAACTTATCTGTTATAACTCTTAAACCTACATATCCATAAGCAATAGCTGCCTGCAAATCATTAACTACTGCAAAAAGTCCCATCATCTGACCTAACTTTTTGTAGAATTTTGTAAACCAAGCATTTATTTCTTTGTTATAATATGTAACTTTATCAATAAGCATTTTGTTCATATTGTACAATCTTATATCCTTATGATACATATCATTAAATCCAGTTTCAAAATAAACCGAATATTTTCTATTTACTGGTATTATTGTTTGAAAAAATTTCACTTGATAGTTTGCAAATGACATATATATAAATACAGAAATTGCAACAGTTACTAATAAAATTAACACAAACACTACACTCAATGTCATCATAATTGCAGCTAAGCCTATTAGTGTAAATATGTTTTTAAACAAACTTGTTAAACTAAGTATCAAACTTTCCATTACACCTTGATTGTTTATTGAAAATACTGCTCTTTCCTTTAAATCAAGATAGTATGGATCTTCAAGATATGAATATTCTACATTCATTATTTTTTTACCCATCTCTTGATTTAATTTGTTTTTAATATAGATGCTCTTAACGTCTAATAATCTTTTCATTAGATTTTGTAAAAATGTTAAAAATAAATTTGATAATACAATCAGCCCGCCATACAAAATCAACTTATCTACTACACAATTTCCTATCAATTCATCTACCAAAAACTTAGGTAAAATAACATTTATAAATACCTGCGAACTGCTTATAAGCGTATTACACAGAAGAATAAATATATATGAATGAGACACTTTCCATGATAATGAGAAAAACGTTTTTAATTTTTTTATGTTATTCATTTGCAATAGCCTCCTTTTGATAATATTTACCTTGAACTGTGAACATTTCATAATACTTACCCTTTTTATTCATCAATTCTTCATGATTTCCATACTCAATTAAACACTTACTATCAAACATTGCTATTTTATCGCAGAACTTAGTGCTTGCAAGTCTATGTGATATGTACAAAGCTGTTTTCCCATGAATCAACTCACTAAAGTTTTCATATATTTCTGCCTCTGCCAATGCATCAAGTGCTGCAGTAGGTTCATCCATTATAACCATGTTTGCATTTTTATATAATGCTCTTGCAATAGAAAGTTTTTGCTTTTCTCCACCTGAAAGGTCAGTACCATCTTCATCAATGATTTTTGACAACATCTGGTCTAAACCTTTTTTATATGACAGTGTTTTTTCTTTTAGTCCAACCTTAGCTAGTGCGTTCAACACCTTATCTTCATCGATATTTTCAGAAGTACATGCAACATTTTCTTTTAATGTAAATGGTAAAATATTTACATCTTGAAATACTACGGAAAACATGGAGAATAAAGCTTTTTTACTGTATTTTTTAATGTTAATTCCATTTATTAAAATTTCACCATCAGTTACATCAAACAGCCCTGTCATAAGCTTTACAAGTGTTGTTTTTCCAGCACCGTTTATCCCTACTATTGCAAGCTTTTCACCTTTATGAATAGTAAAATTCAAGTTTTCAAATATATAAATATCTGTTTTAGGGTATTTAAATGAAACATTTCTAAATTCTATCTCAAGTGTCTCATTTACCATTGCCTTCACATCTCCACCCTTTTCACCAAGATCTCCATCCATAAACATATGGAAATCATTTGCATACTGTCCTTCATTGTATACAGCAGTAACATCCTCAACTAATACCTTAAGCATTGCCGAAAGTGACGTGATTGCTACCAAATACATTGTAAAGTCTTCTATAGGAAATCCTTTCGCTGTTTTATAAATAAGTATCCCATAAACAAGAGCATCACTAATCAGTAATGATATCAAACTTAAAAATCCTAAAAAGAACTCTCTATTTTTTATCATTTTATTAATTCGCACAAAACCGTTTATTTCTTCATCATAATTTTTTATAATTCTGTCTTTGAAATTGTAAACTCTTATGTCCTTTCCAAAAGCAAAGTCATGTGTAGTTTTATAATAATAATTCATTCTTCTTTGTGAATGAGCCAAATCGGCTTTTCTTTTATAGGTATATGACTGAATCTTTCTTCTGACAAATATTAGAACAAATACGTTCAAAAATAACCCTAGTAAAATAAACACGTTTAATCTTCCTATAAAAATTATCAGTGTTAGAATTGCAAGTATACTTGCCGGTGTTTCAAATAATTTGTGATAAACAAGCTCTAAACCATTTGTGTTCCCAGAGCAGGCACTCATTGCCCTGTCATTTTCCTCAAAAAATTTAGCATCTTCAATATATTTATAGTCCATACTTACTACTTTATCAAATAAATCCCTAAGTAAATTTATCCTAAGATAAGTTATTTTAGGATAAGAATAATCCTGCAATATTGTTTTCAAAAATCCAAATAAACCTGCTGCTATAAAGTAACCAGAAACAATATAAATAACATTTATTATATTCGTATCAATTCCTTGTAATAATTCCCTAATTAATACTTTTGGTAAAATTATGGCAAAGAAGGGATAAATAAATGCTATAAGTGTAAAAAATGCAAAATAAACATAAAGCATCTTATTTTCCTTAGAAACATATTTAAGCATCCTTTTAATGGTTTTAAAAACCGGGTAAGAACTTAATTTCTTCATATATCATACCTCTACAATTTTTTTTAATTCTTCTACAAGAGACAATATCTTTTTGTCATTTACTTCATAATAAATTCGCTTACTTTTATTTGTATCAACAATAACATTTACAAATTCAGAGTTTAACAAAGAATTTATGTGATGTGAAATTGTTGCTGGAGTTAACTCTAATTCCTTTGAAATCTCTTGCAAATATTTTGGTGTTCTTTTAAGACTTCTTAATATTTTAAACCTTGTTATATCCGAAAGCGCCTTTAAGTCTGTTACTATTTTTTCGTCACTGTATAAGTTCTTAGTTAATTTAGTTAACTCAAATAAATAAATTCCGCAAAACGAAACAATTTTTTCTTCATTTACTCCAAAATTTCTGATTGAAAGTTCATTAAATCTAAAAATTGAAATATAAACTTCTATTTCATTATAAACTAATTGTAATGGCAACAAATCCTTTATATATGTATTAAATATATTTTCTTCTTTAATTTCAGTATATATTTTTTCATAATCTTCTTTTATAAGGAAAAAATATTTTTCGCATACAGGTGCAAATTCAGTTATCATTTCTGTAAACATCCTTATAAATTTATACCTGTCAATTGATAAGCTTATTACATTCATTTTAATGTTGTCATCGTACCCAATTTTATTAAGAAATCTTATTACATCATCTGTTTTACTGAAATCATATGATACGCTTTTATCATCTTCATCTAATTCATTTATACCTTCATTGAAAACATTTATAAAAATCTCATCAATTAATTCATCAGTTATTTTCTTAGTACTTACATCTAAAAACCTTAAAATAAGCGAACGAACTATATCATCACTACTACTACTTTCATTATACATATCATTTTTTAAGAATTGTGTGAGTTGAACATATTTTTTATTAAATACAGGTGTAATTTCATCAAGGACAGCATTTTTATACATAACATACTTGTCAAAATAATCTGTCATTGCTACTTCATCCAAGCCAAATTTAGCTGAGTATTTTATAACTTTTTCTTCTGTATTTTGAAAATATTCAACTATAGCATTTAAAGCTTCATATTTCCAATTAGGTAAATCCTTTACTAATATTTTTTCATTCATAATTTTCCTCCTGTATATATATTATATCTACCGTGT
Organism: Sedimentibacter sp. zth1; assembly: GCF_017352195.1. Lineage (NCBI taxonomy): Bacteria > Bacillati > Bacillota > Tissierellia > Sedimentibacter > Sedimentibacter sp. zth1. Next base: position 1,705,405 of record NZ_CP071445.1, read on the forward strand.
TATATGTTGTCAATAAGTTTTTTATTGTTTTTATATATTTTTTATATTTATCTGTTATATTAGATGTTCGTCTAATATAATAAAAAGGCATAGTATGAAATTAACTTATACTATGCCTTACTAAATATTATATTAAGTCTTGAAATTTCAAGGTTATTCTTCAGAGTCATAAATTGTATGAACTTCTTTTGAAAAATTCCCATTTTCATTATAAACATATAATGGTGCATCAAACTTTAATTCTCTATTTGCGTTTTTTGAAGCCTGAATTATAACCATGTTTGGCTTATCATTAATATGCGGATGAATAAATCTGATTCTCTTTGGTTCTAATTTATATTGCCTAAGCAAACACATAATATCCACAAGTCTATCCGGTCTATGTACCAAATAAAACTTACCATACTGTTTTAAAAGTTTGCTGGCGTTTTTTATAACATCTTCAAGAGTACACAGTATTTCATGTCTTGATATTGCCTTTTGATCTGTGGGGTTTACTATGCCGCTATTTCCTAATTTATACGGTGGATTTGATGTAACTATATCAAACGAGTTTGGTTCTAAATATTTTGTAACTTCTTTTAAGTCTATGTTTAATATTTCTATTTTATCCTGTAAACCATTAATTTCAATACTTCTTTTTGCCATTTCTGCTACTTCTGTTTGTATTTCCACCCCATATACTTTGTCTACATGTTTTTTTGCATACAAAATCAAAGGTATAATACCTGTTCCTGTCCCCAAATCAACAGTTTTTGCTCCTCTTTTTTTGTCACAAAAATTAGCTAGTAGAACAGCATCCATGCCAAAACAAAACCACTTTTTATTTTGAATAATTTTAAGTCCTTTGCATTGTAAATCTTCTATTTTTTCATTTTCTTTTAATATGATTTTTGCCAATATTATAATTCCTATCTATATAAATTTTATATTATTATAACTTAATTATTTTCAAAAAACAATTATATCATTGTATCTCTTGTAAAAAAATATTAATTATTATATTGACATATTTATAAAATAGTTATATCATAATAATATCATAGTTATGAAAGGAGATACTATATGTTTGATGTTTATGATTTATGTGTAAAATTTATAGAGGAAAATAGGCAATTACCTTACTGCAAAACTGATGATATGGGAAACAGTTTGCTATTAAAATACTGTTCATGGTGTATATTAAAAAATGTACCTAATGATTGTTTTAACACAAGTATAGAAAATTTCTTCAAAGAAACCATCGAAGGTAAAGGTGATGCTTTAACTAAAATTCTTTCAGATAAAAATAGCGAAAATAAAAAAATTCAAATTGAATTTCTATACTCAAAGATTGATTACATAAATGAATTCAAAAAGTATGACATTAATACACCTGTTGATGAACAAAAAAGAAAAAAACAATTAGAACTTATAACTCAACCCTTAATACTTAATCGTATAATTAATGTTAGTATAGCTAAAACTACACCAATTAAGTATCATATAAGCTCAACTGATAAAAATATTAGAATGTTTTATTTTAAAAATTTTGGTGTATTTATTTCAGTTGGTATTGACTTTGATTTAGCAATAGATGAAAAGCATACATTTAAAGAATATATAGAAGTGTTTAAGGCATTGTCTGATGAGTCACGCCTGAAAATAGTTATGGAGTTGAGTAAAAAGTCCCTGACACCTGTTCAATTATCGGATAAGGTTAATATTACATTGTCAACTATAAACCATCATATAAAAAAGCTTTGCGAATGCAGAATAGTATCAATGAAATTAGGTGATAAAATTCAAAAGGGAATACAGTATAACTTGAACACAGAATATTTTATAAATTTTTTAAAGGAGGTAATAAATGAAATATCGTAACTTTTTTATATTTATGATAATATTAATATTGATTAGTGGATTAACATCATTGATAAGCCCTATCCTTTTAAATTATTGGATGTCTGATGCAGTGGGTTTTACTACTTCAAGAATAATAATATTATTAGGTGCACTATTGTTATCACTAGTATTACAGTTGGTTTTTATTTATTTCAGAGAAAAATTCGCTAAAAATTTTAATATTAAAAACTGTAAATCAATGCTTGAAAAATATTTTCAACTCTCCTACGATAAAATAAATGATGAAGGCCCTACAAACCTTGTAGAAAGAATTGCTCAGGCTGTAAATAATATTTATGCGTTTATGACTGGTGATTATATTAAAATATGGTCAAGTATATTGGTCATGTCTGTTATTTTAATTATAATTTCTTTTCAAAGTCTTTTGATAACTACTGTTATGCTACTTATTATTCCAATAAATTATTTTGGGTATAAAGCATTAAATAAGGAATTAAGTAAACGTTCTAAAAAATTACAAGAACAGTGTGCTAGTGGGTGGCAACAAGTATTTTCTTTTGTAGGTCAAACTGATTATTTAAAACAATGTGCAACATATGATGAGATTATATCACAGCTTAGCCCTTCTTTAAATAATATTTATGGTAGTATGAAGGATGTTAATGTATTTGCACAAAGTGCATCTAGTCTAATTTCTTCAATCAACGGTATTGTAAGAACAATGGTACTAGCATTAGTTGTTTATCAATTTGCAAGCTCTAATACATCTCCAATAACACTTGTATTATTTACTATTGTACTTCCAATGTATTTTAACAATGTAAGTATAATAACTAATGCAAATTTAAGCAAAAGGGATATGAAAATTTCTCTAGATTTACTAAAAGAATGGGACAATTGTCTTGAACCTGATGGAGAAAACACTATTAAATCAATAGATACTATCGATTTTGATATAAAAGAATTAGCTATCAAGGGTAAAAAACTTTCAAAAGATATAAAAGAACATTTTGAAAAAGGAAACGTTGTTTGGATTAAAGGAAAAAGTGGATCAGGTAAATCCACGTTATTAAAACTTTTACCAAAGTTTAGAGAAGCATCAACTATATACATAAATGGTGAAAATATAAATAGTATCACCAATGCTTCGTTGAGAAGCAAATTAGACTATCTATCACAAAATGTTCCAATTATTAAAGGAACACTGAGAGATAATTTATTTTTCAACAAAGAATACAGTAAAGAAATTGAAAACCAACTTATAAACGAGCCTATAATTGCTAGTATTTTGAAAGATAAAAGTTTAGATGATAAAATTTTAGAGGGTGGAAGCAATTTATCTGGTGGTGAAAAGCAAAAAATTGCTATTGCTCGAGCTTTGTATGATAATGTTGACGTTTTAATACTTGATGAAGTTACGAGCAATATAGACAAGAAAAGTTCTGATGAAATTTTTAAGCAAATAATGCTTGCTAAAAATGATAAAATTATATTTATTATATCACATGATGATTTACCAAAGTCTTATGCAACAAAATTCATTGAAATATAACAAAATAAATAAAAACAAGGTATAGTTATTATAGACTATACCTTATTTTTATATTTATTTTAAACCTTTAAAGAATTTGCAGATTTATTAAATACTATCATTAGAAAGCTATATAAAAAAATGTCGAAATTAATTGAAAAACGATTGCATACATGGTAAAATATTCAAAACATATAATTTATTGTTCAAAATAGAAAAAATTCGAGAACAGTAAGAAAGGAAGGCTACAATGAAAAGTTTAAAATCAAAATTAATTTTAAGTATTTTGCTGATAGTTATTGTTTCATCATTAGTAACCGTATCAATTGTATTATTTGAGAGTAATGAATTAACTCAGAGTACCATTCAGACACAGCTATTAACAGCTGGAAATAATATGATGAAGCAATATCTTGATGATCAATTTGGCTATTTGTGTCTTTCTCGTGAGGGCGAGATGGTGGATGAATTTTCTAAACCAATTGAGGGAAGATATGAATACTTAGATACTTTATCTCAGAAGATGGATTTAGTTGCAACTATTTTTTGCAAAACAGGGAAAGATTACACAAGAATTTTGACTACAATTAAAAATGATCAGGGTGAAAGAGCCGTTGGAACTATTTTAAATCCAACAGAAGTAGCATATGAAGAAGTTTCAAAGGAGAATACATACTTTGGGCAGGCAGATATACTTGGTGAAAAATACATAACAAAATATGAACCGATGTATGATAAGAACAACGAAATGATTGGTGTTTATTTTGTGGGTGTACCAATGACAACGGTACATTCCATTGTAGATCAAGGAATGAAATCTACAATAAAAATAATTATTATATCAATAATTGTGGTATTAATTATTGCTACTATTATCAGTTATTTTGTGGCTACGTCCATTGCAAAACCAATTGAAAAAGTAACTGTTGCTGCAAAGAAAATTGCCAATGGCAATTTTGATGTGGAGCTTTGCGTGAAGTCACAAAATGAAGTTGGACAGCTAGCAGAAGCTTTTCAACTTACTATTCAGCAATTAATCAATTATCAAGGATATATTGATGAAACATCAGATATTCTAAACGAAATTTCAAAAGGAAACCTACTAGTTAAACTAGAAAAAAATTATGTTGGTCAATTTAAAAAGCTTAAGGATAATATGGAAAAACTGCTTCAAAGTTTAAATTTTACGTTAATACAAATCAATCAATCAGCTGATCAAGTTGCATGCGGTTCTGAACAAGTATCCGTTGGTGCACAAGCACTTTCACAAGGAGCAACGGAGCAAGCAAGTTCAATTGAGGAATTGTCAGCCTCCATTACTGAAATTACAGCAGAGATTAAGGAAAACGCAGAAAATGCCAAGTCAGCAACCGACATGGCAGAAGTTGCAGGGAAAGAATTACATAGCAGTAATGAACAGATGAAAGATATGCTTCATGCTATGGAACAAATCACCTTTAAGTCAACTGAAATTTCAAAAATCATTAAAGTAATTGATGACATTGCATTTCAAACAAATATTCTTGCTTTAAATGCTGCGGTTGAAGCCGCTCGTGCAGGTTCTGCAGGTCAAGGGTTTGCCGTAGTTGCAGATGAAGTGAGAAACCTTGCTGGAAAATCAGCAGCAGCAGCAAAAAATACCACTGCACTGATTGAAGAAACCATTGTAGCTGTCGAAAACGGGTCCACAATTGCAGATAAAACTGCACACTCATTGGAAACAAGTGCACAAATAACAAGTGACTCAGTTACTCTAATTAATAAAATTGCGGAAGCCTCCGACCATCAAGCTATTTCAATTGCACAGATAAACCTTGGCGTGGAACAAATTTCATCAGTTGTCCAAACAAATGCAGCTACATCTGAAGAAAGTGCTGCAGCAAGCGAAGAATTATCGAGTCAATCTAATATTTTGAAAGAGCTAATTTCTAAATTCAAATTGAAAGAAACGGATGATTCTGAGGATATAGAAAAAAAGCACTAAATTTTGAAGAATAAAAGCTGAATTTAAGGTGAAATCATGTGTTATTCAGAAACATATATACAAATAGAAAAGTTATTTAATAAATATGGTTTGGAAAAATTGATTAAAGAACCAAAGCAAGTAACAGGTGGATTGATGCATAAAATGTATCAGATAATTACAAAACATAAAAAATATGCTGTTAAAGAATTAAATCCTTCTGTAATGCAAAGAAATGGAGTTAAAGAACATATAGTTAATTCCGAACGAATAGCAAAAGCTCTTGATAAAATTGTACCTGTAATAACTGCCATGCAATTTAATGATAATCCGTTATTAATGTTGGATGGACAGTATTATATGATATTTGAATGGGTAGATGGAATGTCAATATTTCCACCCCATATATCTTCAGAAAACTGCATAAAGATGGGAACCCTGCTAGGAAAGATGCATACAGCGAATATTATAATTCCTGGTATGCATAAGGAAAAGAATGAAACAGAAATATATGAATGGGATAAATATTTATTATTAGGACAAGAAATAAGTGCAGAATGGGTTCATGAATTATCTGAAATGATAGATAAATTAAAAAAGTGGAACAAGGAGTTTAATGAAGCTTGCAATTTGTTAAGTGGTTATTTAGTACTTAGTCATAGGGATTTAGATCCAAAAAATGTTATGTGGAAAGATAATAATCCATACATTATTGACTGGGAATCTGCCGGTTATGTTAATCCATATCAAGAGTTATTAGAAATGTTAAATTACTGGGCTAATAAGGGTAACGGTGAACTAGACAAAGATAAATTTGATGCACTATATAACGCATATATAACAATTGCCGGAAGTTGTCAAGTGAATTGGGAAATGGTACTTGCAAGCGGATTTGGTGGCATGCTTGGTTGGCTTAATTATAGCTTTAAACGATCATTGGGAATTGAGAGTACGTCTTTAGAAGAAAAGGAATTAGGAACAGAACAAGTATTTGGTACAATGAAGGCACTAAGGCAGTATGCACAGAATACAGTTTTAGTAAAAAATTGGTTAGATTGAAATATAACAAACTAAATAAAAACAAGGCATAGCTTTTATAGACTATACCTTGTTTTTATATTTATTAATCTCTAAATTGTGAATTATAAAGGTTAGTATATACACCATTTAATTTCATCAAATCTTCGTGAGTTCCTCTTTCTTTTATTCCTTCATCACCAAATACTATAATTTCATCTGCATTTTTTATAGTAGATAATCTATGTGCAACAACTACAGTCGTTCTCCCTTTGCACAATGCCTCTAGTGAGCTTTGAATCATTTGCTCTGTTGCATTATCTAGTGCTGATGTTGCTTCATCAAGTATAAGAATTGGAGGGTTTTTCAAAAACACTCTTGAAATACTTATCCTTTGTTTTTGACCACCACTAAGTTTAACTCCTCTTTCCCCTATGTATGTATTGTAGCCATACTCAAGAGTCATAATATAATCATGTATATTTGCTTTTTTCGCTGCTTCAACAACTTCTTCTTCTGTAGCGTTTACATTTCCATAAGATATATTATCAAATATTGTACCCGTAAATAAAAATACCTCTTGTTGTACAATACCAATGTTTTTTCTTAGGGATTCTCTTGTCATATCTGCAATGTCTATTCCGTCAATCATAATTATACCTTCGTCTATTTCATAAAACCTTGGAATTAAGTGGCATAGTGTAGTTTTTCCTCCACCAGAAGGTCCTACAAGAGCTACCGTTTTCCCGTTTTCTATATTTAAGGTTAAATCATTTAATATATTTTTATTGTTACCATACGCAAATGTAACATCATCAAATATAATTTGACCTTTCAAAATTCCTACTTCTTTAGCATTTTCGCTTTCTTCTTCAGGCTCTTCACTCATGATTTCCGTAAACCTTTTAAAACCTGTCATACCAGATTGATATTGCTCAATAAAGCTAATTAGTCTTTTTATTGGTGTAGAAAACATTCCTATGTACAATAAATAGGCTGTAAAATCTCCAAAATTAATTATTCCTTTAAAATAAAATATTCCACCACCAGTAAGCACAGCTAAAATCAAAAAATCCATTATGAACTTTGTTCCTGTAAAAAAATCTGCCATAACTTTGTAAGCTTTCTTTCTTGCTCTTCCGAAGGCATTATTGCCCTCTTGAAACTTATCTATTTCATAATCATAATTATTAAAAGCTTTTGAAACTCTTATACCAGAGATACTATTTTCCAAGTTAGCATTTACTTCACCTATTTTAACTCTTGTATTCATAAATGCTTCGCTCAGCTTAATTCTTTGCTTCATTGAAAACCATACAAGTAATGGTATAAATGCAAATATTATAAGTGTTAAAGGTATATTTATTCTGCAAAGCAATATAAAAGAACCAATAATCATAACACCAGATATAAATAAATCCTCAGGACCATGATGTGCAAGTTCAGAAATTTCCTTTAAATCATTTATTACTCTTGACATAATTGTGCCTGTTTTATTTTCATCAAAATAGTTAAATGGTAGTTTTTGAAGATGAGTAAAAATATCTTTTCTCATACTTATTTGCATTTTTACTCCCATAACATGTCCATAATAGGTTATGTAATAATTTAAGCCAGCTTTTAAAATATAAATAGCACCTAAAACTACCAACCAAGTAATTAAAAGACTAAAGTTTTGATTTGGTACATAATCATTAATAATATTTCTTGTAATAGTTGGGTACATCAAATCACATATTGACACTAAAAAAGCACATATCAAATCTATGATAAAAATAGATTTAACAGGCTTATAATACGATATAAATTTCTTAATCATTCTTTATAAGCTCCTTAAAATTTGTGATATATAAATAAAAATAAAAACTAAGACACTTTTATAATTACTACAAAAGTGCCTTGATTTTAAATAAATTAATCTATTTTTGTTCTTCTTCTTCGTCAGAATATTCTTCTTCCATCAATTCATCAAATACTTTTGCAACTTTTTCATATTCTTCATCAGATTCTATAGAAATTAAATCTATTTCACCGTCTTCAGTTTCATTTATCCCATATAAGTAAACTTCACCATCTTCTGAATCAATATCATTTACCGGAATTAAAGCAATGTATTCTTTTTCTTCTACTGGGAATATTCCTATAACTGCACACTCAATCTCAGAACCGTCTTCTAATGTTAATGTCATTATTTCAAAATCATCATCACAGCAATCGTCATCACCACAGTTGCTTCCACAGTTACAATTTTCTTTTTTATCGCTCATATCAATATCCTTTCTTAATTAGCCCTTGGCATTATTGTATATATTTATGTAATATTTAATTATTTATGAATTAAATAATTAATAATGCTAATCGTCAATTTCCTAGAAAAATCATATCAATAGCAAATAAATAATATACTAACAAAACTTTATCAAAGAACTAGTTAAAAAGCAAGGTAATTTTTCTTTTTAACTGAAATTATATTATTATAATACTACAAAAAATTGCAAAATATCTCATATATAAATATTTATAAAAACTTTTTAAATATCATATATTTTAGAATATTTATCTTTTAGGTAATTAACATAATACATAGCATTAAAATCCTCACCTGTTGCTATTTTTAAAATTTCTTTAGGATATTTTGTTGCACCATACTTATGTATTTTTTCCTTAAGCCACTCATTGATTTCTTTAGTAGTACCTGTTGACAATGCCTTTTCTATATCTATATCATTTTTCATTTTGTCGTATATTTGTGAAGCATATGCTGAACCTAAAGCATATGTTACAAAATATCCAAATGAACCATCTGACCAGTGCATATCTTGAAGAACACCAACTGCATCATTTGGAACATCAATTCCTAAATAATCCTTGTACATTTTGTTCCAAACTTTAGGTAAGTCACTAACTTCTATTTCATTATTAAATATCATTTTTTCTATATCATATCTTATCATTATATGAAGTGGATATGTTAACTCATCAGCTTCAGTTCTTATAAGAGAATTTTCAACTTTATTTATAGCCATAAAGAAATCCTCTAATGTTGTATCTTTAAACTGTTCTTTGAAAGTTTCTTTCAATTTATCAAAATGATTTATCCAAAATTCCTTACTTCTTCCAATGATATTTTCATAAAATCTCGATTGAGATTCATGCATTGCCATTGATGCTCCACCACCGCTAAATGTTTCATCATACTCTGGATTAACCTGTTGCTCATATGTTGCGTGTCCTAACTCATGTATAGCTGAAAAAACACTTGAAATAAGCAAATTTTCATAATAGTGGTTTGTAAATCTAACATCTCTTGAAGAAACTCCAGATGTAAATGGATGTTCACTTTCCTTCATCAACCCTCTATCAGTATCATAGCACATAACTTGTTGTATATAATCACAGAATTTCTTTTGATCTAACTTAGGATATACCTTTGATTCAAAATTATCATTATAAGCTAATTTTTTAGCTGTAACTTTTTTTACAAAAGGTACTAATTCTTTTTTTAGTAAATTGAAAAACTCATCATATTCTTTTGTAGTATATCCATGTTCATATTGGTCTAGTAAAACATCATATCCCTTAAGTTTATCTGTTTCAAGATATTTTGTATATTTTTTCATAAACATAACTATTTTTTCTAAGCAAGGTTTAAAAATACTAAAATCACTATTAGTTTTTGCTTCTACCCAAATATTTTGACTATTGGAAGTAAGTATTTGAAATTCAATATACTCGTTCATAGGTATTTTCTTAATTTTATCAATACCATCTTTTACTTCAATTATTTCATGTTTTAATACTTCGTCTAATTTATCTTTATTGTCAAATAATTCATTTACTACATTTGTATATTCTTCAGATGTTTCAAACTTATATGATTCTTCAGATAAAATACCTAAATATTTACCTCTCTCTTCGAAGCAACCTTTAGGAGCTTCTGTGGCAGAATCCCAACCAATCATCCACATTGCATAACCATATGCTTTAATCTTTTTTCTTAATTCTTCGTACTTTTTTAATAACTCTTTCATTTTTGCCTCCTTATAATTATCCTGGTAACTTTATACATATATATTACCATTAATAAAAAGATACTGCAACAATTATAATATTGCATATATTGTGTCATATATCGTGATAAATTGTCATTTATTGTAACACATATAGCAATGCAATATTATTTATTGTAACATATAAATTACTTGCATTTTAATATCTGTTATTGTATACTTTATTTGTAATTTAAAAAAAATAGAAATATAGGAGGAGTTTAATATGGCTCTTGTAACATCAACTGAAATGTTTAAAAAAGCATACGAAGGTGGATATGCTGTAGGTGCTTTTAATGTTAATAATATGGAAATAATACAAGGTATTGTAGATGCAGCAAAGATAGAAAAGGCACCAATAATTCTACAGGTATCTGCAGGAGCAAGAAAATATGCAAGTCCAATATATTTAAGAAAATTAGTAGAAGCTGCTGTTGAGGACACTGGTCTTGACATCGTTCTTCACCTCGACCATGGTGATAGCTTTGAAATATGCAAAGACTGTATAGATGGTGGTTTTACATCTGTTATGATAGATGGTTCTAAATTACCTCTTGAAGAAAATATTGCACTGACTAAAAAAGTTGTAGATTATGCACACGCAAAAGGAGTTGTTGTTGAAGCTGAACTTGGCAAGCTTGCAGGAGTAGAAGATGCTGTTAAAGTTAATACTAAAGATGCTACTTATACTGACCCACAAGAAGCAGTGAGATTTGTAAAAGAGACAGGAGTTGATTCTTTAGCTATTGCTATAGGAACTTCTCATGGAGCATATAAATTCAAAGGTGAACCAAGTCTTGATTTTGATAGATTAGAAACAATAACTAATCTTTTACCTAATTTTCCATTAGTTTTACATGGTTCTTCATCAGTACCGAGGGAATTTGTTGACTTTTGTAACCAATATGGAGGTAAAGTACCAGGAGCTCAAGGTGTACCTGAAGAAATGTTAAAAAGAGCATCTAAATTAGGTGTTTGCAAAATAAACATTGATACAGATTTAAGACTTGCAATGACAGGTTCTGTTAGAAAAGTATTATCAGAACATCCTGAAGAATTTGACCCTAGAAAATACTTAGGACCTGCAAGAGAAGCTATAAAAAATATGGTACAACATAAAATTAAAGATGTACTTGGTTGTAGCGATAAAAGATAAAAATAAGATATTATACAAAAGATTACACTTAGTTAAGTGTAATCTTTATTTTTTATTCCTCTTGAAAACTATCTTTGAGCTGTATAATTTGGTACCATGTAGCAGGGTCTACTGTACCTGTTATAGGTATTGCGAATCTATCCTGTATTTGACGTACTGCTTTATCAGTCTGATTATCATATACACCTGTAACTTTAACAGGTGAAACATAATCAGTATTTTCTGATATTAGTTTTAGGTATTGCTGTATTAAAGTAACTTTAGGGTTAGATAAACCTAAAAACAATACATATCCTGGATAGATATCAACATACTCACTCATTGTTTCAGGAGGTATGCTGCTGTATATATCATCATATACCTCTTCAAGTTTTCTGAAATTTTTAAGATCTACAATTCCATTAACTTCTAATCCATATTCCTTTTGAAACTGCTTTACCGCATTTTCTGTTTTTTCTCCAAATATCCCATCAATTGTAACAGGGTCTATATTATCATTATAAAAACTGATAAAATCTAAATAGTACTGTAATGTTTTAACTTCTATTCCATAAGAACCAAGCTGAAGCTTATCTGCAAATGGTCTATATAAATCTGTTACACTTATACCCTCTGATGTTAATTCGCCTAATTCTTTAACTGCTGTATATATATAGTTAATTTTGTACCATGTAGACTTACCAACAATACCATCTGGGTTAAGATTAAAAATCTTTTGAAATGTCTTAACTGCTTCTTCTGTTTTCGGTCCATATACTCCATCTTCTTCTACTTGCGGTATTGCAGGATAATTTTTACCAATCCTGTTAAGCTTAACCTCTATAGTTGCTACATCATTACCTATATCTCCAAGTCTTAATATTGTACCCGGATATGATTCAGTATCCTCTGATACAGGTGCATTCTCAACAATCTCTATGTCATCACCATAATAATTTTTTAATATATCCAATGCAGATTTTCCCTCTTCAGCTAAAGGCACTGTTCCCCATTGTGATAATCCATCACATTTTACTTTTACTCCATCACAAAACGAAGTAAAGTATGGCTCTATTGAACCCTCTTTTCTAATATAGTTATTAAATAATTCATCGGATTTTATACTAATATTTCTGAATACATCTCTGTCTTTCACAAATGCCTGATCAAATGCTGTGGAATTGGTTATATCAAAATCATATCCTTGGTTTCTATACCATTCTGTATAGATTCTATTAAGTGCATAATTAATAATTACATATAGATTTGCATCTATAGAACTATCTGGCCATGTAGGATATATTTCACTTGATGCTACATTTTTTACATACTCTGGAAATGGGACAGTAATGTTTTCTACGTTCGGGTCATCTGGATTTCCTAAATGTACAACTATATCCTTTGGTATAATAGGTTGTTCTGAAACAGTCACAATATTCACACCCTTCTATAATATATTGGCTGCATTATTATTGGTTGAATAGATGCTATACCCTCAAACACCTGTATTTCTTTGTCTGTAATTAATTTATATCCATCAGCTTCAATATCAGCTTTATATGTGTAAAATGGAGTTGCATTTCCCGGAGTTAATGATAAATCAGCTGTAGGAGCATCCACAAGTATAATTCCGGTTTTACCGTTTTCATCTGTTAAAACCTCTTTTACATAATATATATCATTATTTAATTGCCTGCTTATTACAATTCTAGCATTTTCAATAGGCAAATTTCCTCCTGCTGTTGTTACCTGAAAAATTATTCCACCCTTACCACTAAGCAATTCTTCTAACTCTAATTCATTCTGCATCATTTCTTCATCATTAAGCTTATTTATTAATAAATCACTATTTTTTTTCATTATACTTCCCCTCTGATTAATATGATATATTAATTAACTACAATACATATAACCTATTCAACATTAGGAGGTTCTGTTATTGTTCCTGTTTTAGCGTCTATAAAAGCTAGCCAGAAACCATAGTCTCCGTCGAGATTATTGTTTTTGTATGACCAGTTTTTAAAGCCTGTCACTCCCTTGTAAGGCTGTTCATCACGTGTAAATTTTCCCGGAATTCCATAAACGAATTTCGTTATATTATTATTTTCGCTATATATTCCAAAAAGATAATATCCATGCTTCTGCATTAGATACTGGCATGTTGTAACGTGATTTGCTAATGGATATGGATAATATGTAGAAATTATCTGATTAAAATATGGCAGGAATCCTTTATAAATGCTTCCTTCATCGTAAATAACCTTCCACCATTTTATGCTTTCTATATCATTTGCCAACGGATTAATATTATCAAAACCCTCTAGCAAATCAAATAATTTTTTTTCATATTCATTTCTATACATTCGTTCATTCACTGTTTTTCTATTTGGAATAGCTGTATTTTGTACTGTTTGATAATACGAACTTCCTTTAATCGCGTTTGATTCAACACATTCATCATTGTAGCTTTCTTCGCATTCGCATTCATTTTTTTTATTAGCACATTCATCATCAAATTTTATTTCATCACGCACTTCTGTGTTTTCATCAATAATATCTTCATCACTTTCAATATCAAGTAAAACATTTAGCTGTTTAACTTGAGCAGACATAAATACAGGTGTATATAGCACAACCTTACCCTTGCTTACTATGCCGCAAATATTAAAGTTTTCTATTGGCTCATCCTTGCCATTTAAAAGAATATTTTTTTGCAACTTTCCTCTTTTGTTATTTATAGGACCAATTTTTATCTTTTCTTCTTTGTTTTTAAATAAGAAAACCTCGCTTGATTCTTTTACATCCCCTAAATTTTCAACATTAACAGTTATTGTACCTCTGTTTCCTCTCATGTCTAATTTCACATAACCTTTGCCAGTACATGATTTATCTGAGGATTCAAAAAATTTCATTATTCTATAATTTTTATTTTTATTCAAAAGAAACCTCCCATATATTTAGTTGAAAATGTATCATTAATATATATGCGAGGTGAATTTATATTATTCTAAAATAGTATTATTCTATCTGTTAATAATAAATATGTACTTGGTTATAGCAAAAAAGATAGAAATAAGATATTATGCAAAAGATTACACTTAGTTAAGTGTAATCTTTTATTTTTTAATATTCTTGATAACTATCCTTGAGCTGGATAATCCGATACCATGTAACAGGACCTACCGTACCTGTTATAGGTATTCCAAATCTATCCTGGATTTGACGTACTGCTTTGTCAGTCTGAGTATCATATACACCTGTAACTTTAACAGGTGAAACATAATCAGTATTTTCAGATATTTGTTTTAAGTATTTCTGTATTAAAGAGACTTTTTCGTTAGATAAACCTAAATACAATACATATCCAGGATAGATGTCAACATACTCACTTAATGTTTCAGGAGGTATGCTGTTATATATCTCATCATATACCTGTTCAAGTTTTCTTTGATTTTTAATATCAACAATTCCGTTAACTTCTAGTCCATATTCCTTTTGAAACTGCTTTAATGATTTTTCTGTTTCTTCTCCAAATATTCCATCGATTTTAACAGGGTCTATATTATCATTGTAGAAACTGATAAAATCCAAATAATACTGTAATGCTATAACTTCTATTCCATAAGAACCAAGCTCAATTTTAGTTGCAAATGGTCTATATAAGTCTACTATACTTATACCCTCTGTTGTTAATTCACCTAATTGTTTAATTGCTGTATATATATAGTTGATTTTGTACCATGTAGCCTTATCAACAATACCATCCATTTCAAGATTAAAAATCTTTTGAAATGTCTTTACTGAATTTTCTGTTATTGGTCCAAAAACTCCATCTGGTTCTATTTGAGGTATTTCGGGATAATTTTTACTGATCCTGTTAAGCTTAACCTCTACAGTTGCAACATCATTACCTATATCTCCTAGTTTTAATGGTATGCCTGGATATGAACTGGTCTCTCCTGATATAGGTGCATTTTCAACAATTTCTATATCATCACCATAATAATACTTTAATATATCCAATGCAGATTTTCCCTCTTCAGCTAATTGTACTGTTTCCCACTGTGATAATCCATCGCATTTTTCCGTTGTGCCGTTACAATACGAAGTAAAATATGGCTCAACCGAACCCATTTTTCTAACATAATCATTAAACAATTCATCAGCTTTTATACTTATATTTCTATATATTTCTCCATCTTTCACAAATACCTGATCAAATTCTGTAGAGTTGGTTATATCAAAATCATATCCTTGGTTTCGATACCATTCTGTATAAACCCTGTTTAGTACATAATTAATAATCACATGTAAATTTGCCTCTATCGAACTATCCGGCCAAGTAGGATATATTTGATTTGATGCCACATTTTTTACATATTCCGGAAATGAAACAGTAACATTTTCTGCTTCCATATCATCTGGATTTCCTAAATGTACAACTAAATACTTTGGAATAATAGGTTGCTCTAAAGTCATAATATTCACACCCCTCTATAATATACTGGTTGCATTATTACTGGTTGAATAGATGCTATACCCTCAAACACCTTTATCTCTTTGTCTGTAATTAATTTATACCCATCAGCCTCAATATCAGCTTTATATGTGTAAAATGGAGTTGAATTTCCCGGAGTTAATGATAAATCAGCTGCAGGAGCATCAACAAGTATAATTCCAGTTTTACCATTTTCATCTGTGTAAACCTTTTTTACATAATATATATCATTATTTAATTGTCTGCTTATTACAATCATAGCATTTTCAATAGGCAAGTTTCCTCCTGCTGTTGTTACCTGAAAAATTATCCCACCCTTACCATTAAGCAATTCTTCTAACTCTAATTCATTCTGCAACATTTCTTCATCATTAATCTTATTTATTAATAAATCACTATTTTTTTTCATTATACTCCCTTCCGATTAATATAATATATTACTTAACTACAATATATATAATCTATTCAAACTTAGAAGGTTATTGATGACATACAATTTTGCCCGTAATTACATATATTTAGTTTAAAATGTATCACTAATATATATGCGAAGTATATTTACATTATTCTAAAATAGTGCTATTCTACCCGTTAATAATAAATATAATGAAATAAAAGCTAATGCTACTAATACTATTAATATTGCTATATCTCTATTATTGCTAAAATAAATTTCATTATGATCTTTTTTACCTTTAATATAAACTAAAGTACCAGGAAGATAAAATAATGCTGTAACTCCTAATCCTATTAACCCACTTGCATAAATAAGCCATATACCGTATATTGTACCGATAAGTCCAATTATTTTTGAAGAAAAAGTTGTTCCATAGTCTTTTTTTAACTTATTTCTATTTAGAGAAATTTTAAAGTAATACATTGCACTTAACAAGTAAGGTATTAAAATCATACTTGTTGATATTGAGTAAAAAACCTGATATGTTGAAGAGCTAAAATATGTTATTATCAAAAATATCTGTACTATACTATTAGTCAAAAATATTGAAAAAACAGGAGCACCATTTTTGTTTTCTTTTGTAAATATTTTGGGAAATGCACCTTTTTTCGAGGCTTCATATGGACATTCAGTTGCTATAATGGTATAACCTAAGGTTGCTCCTAACAAAGATATTATTACACCTATATTTACTAATGCGGCACCCCAACTACCCACTACACTTTTAAGTACCCCAGCCATTGGTGGATTAGATAATCCTGCTAATTGACTTCTATCTAATACACCCATACTTAGAACCGCAACTAAAATATAAATTGTTAATACGCCTAAAAAAGCTGTTATGGTTGCTTTACCAACATCTGAAGAATACTTAGCTCTTCCTGAAATAACAACCGCTCCTTCAATTCCTACAAATGACCATACTGTTGTTTGAGAGGTAGCTCTTAATTGATTTAAAAATGACATATTACCTGATTCACCCCAAAAATCTTTTATAAAAATATTCCAGTCAAACGCTTTTAGAAAAATCAATGTTACAATAAATACTAGTATGGGAACAATTTTACTTATAGTTATAACTACATTTATTGAAGTTGCTTTTTTAACACCCTTTAATACAAAGTAATTAACTATCCATATAAGAATTGAAGCACATACTATGGATATTAAATTATTACCTTTCCCAAATATAGATATAAAATATCCAATGCTTGCGAAAAGCAATGTAGCATAAGATACAATTGCAAGCAAAGTACTAAGCCAATAACCCCAAGCCGAGTTAAACCCTACATAGTCTCCCCATCCTTCCTTTGCATAACTATATATTCCTCCAGTAAGCTCTGGTCTTATTCTATTAAGATTAAAAAAACAAAGTATTAAAGCTTGCATTCCTATACCACATATTAACCATCCTATTAATACTGCACCAGTATTAGCTCCTTTACTTGCCATATCACCAGCAATACTAAAAACGCCTCCACCTATTGTAGCACCTATTGCAACCGCTGTAAGTTGTATATAATTAAGTCCCTTAGAATTTGTTGTTTTTTTATTTTTATTAGTCACGCATTAAAACCTCCAATGTTTTTCATTTTGTCAGAATCATGTTATTGACTTAGTATTCCATTTTTACGAAAAAAAATAACAATTTAGTATACTAAATTGTTATTTATATAATTCTTCAGCTATTTTTGCAAAATCATAAATCGTTAATTGCTCAGCTCTAATACCTGGATCTATATTTACATTTTCTAATGCGTTTTTAACTTTTTCTTTTTCTATTTTCAAATTACTACTCATAGAATTGTGAATTGTCTTTCTTCTCTGTCCAAATGCTGCTTTAATAACAGCAAAAAGTGCTATTTCATCCTTAACTTCAACTCTTGGTTTTTCCAATATATCTATTGTTATAACTGCTGAATCGACCTTAGGTCTTGGCATAAACACTGTGTTAGGTACAATCAAAGATATGTGTGCATCTGCTCTATATTGAACTGCTAAACTTATTGCTCCATAATCTTTATTGCCTGGTTTTGCACTAAGTCTTTGTGCAACTTCTTTTTGAACCATAACTGTGATACCTGATATATTTATTTTATCTTCTAGAACCTTCATAATTATTGGAGTAGTAATATAATAAGGTAAGTTCGCAACAAGTTTAACTTTCATACCTTTAAATTCCTCTTCAATTAATCTATTTACATCAACCTTCATAAAATCGTCGTAAATAATTTTAAGATTATCATAACACAAGGTTTCAAAATGAACATCTTTTAAACTTTTATCTATTTCAATTGCTATTACCTTTTTTGCTTTATTGCAAAGTCCTTGAGTTAATGTTCCAAAACCAGGTCCTATTTCTATTACTCCAGTATTATCGTCAATACCTGCTGCATCTACAATCTTATTGATTATG
Source organism: Sedimentibacter sp. zth1 (assembly GCF_017352195.1). NCBI lineage: Bacteria > Bacillati > Bacillota > Tissierellia > Sedimentibacter > Sedimentibacter sp. zth1. The sequence goes on from NZ_CP071445.1 coordinate 1,724,316, forward strand.
TTTCCATCTATTAAAAAATTTTGACCAAGACTTTTGCTAAATTCGAAGCCATGTCTATTAAGTATTTCCTTCATTATTCTTGGTGAATATAATTTCTTTTCATCCATTGACTATACTCCTATTTCCTCATCGTTGATCTCAGTTATAGCTGTCTCAAGCTCATCTCTTATTATACCATAATTATTTAATCTTTTTACAAATTGCTTTGCACTGCAATAACCTATGCCTATCATATCTCCAAGCTTTGCTCTTCTTTTTGAAGCATTGTCGTTACCAACAAGCTCATAATATATCATATCATCACTTTTAAACTCAGTTCTACCATCTGTTACTTCTGCTCTTGCATTAGCTAATGCTTCTCTAATAACATCAGGAGTAGCATTTTCAACACCTATATTACCGTTTTTATTTGCCTTATTCCTTGGTATAAATGCATGCTTGCAATTTTTAACCTGTGAAGATACAATATTTCTGATTTTTTTGCCAGGAAAATCTGGATCTGTAAGTATTATAACACCTCTATTTGCAGAAGCTGTTTTTATTAAATCAATCGTTTTTTGTGTCAATCCAAGACCGCTTGTTGCAATTATTTCTGCATCTACTGCTCTTTTAACAGCTGAAATATCGTCTTTTCCTTCTACAACTATTATTTCCTTTATCAAAATTATATCCTTTCCTAATTAATCTTAAACAATCTTTTAAAATTACTATTAGTTTTATTTACTACCTCATCGTAGCTAACACCTTTTATCTTTGCAATTTCCTCAGCCACGTATTTAACTAAGGCGGGCTGGTTTCTCTTTCCTCTAAATGGTTCGGGAGCTAAATATGGAGAATCTGTTTCTATCAAAAGATGCTCTAAAGGTATTTCAAAAGCAACTTTTTTTGATACTTTAGAATTTTTAAATGTTACAGGTCCACCTAATGAAATAAGAAATCCCATTTTTATAAACTCTTTAGCTAATTCAATATTTCCAGAATAGCAGTGCAAAATTCCTCTTGCACCACTATAATGTTCTTCTTTCATAATATTAAATACATCCTCATGTGCATCTCTATCATGTACAATATAAGGCATATCTAATTGTTTTGCTAATTTAACTTGTTCTCTAAACCATTTCCTTTGATACTCTCTTGGAGAATTATCATAGTAGTAATCAAGTCCAATCTCACCGATAGCAAGCACCTTTTTATTTAAAGCGTACTTTTTATATAATTCTAATGTTTCCTCATCCATTTTATCTGCGTCCTCTGGATGAGTACCTACAGCTGCATAAATCATATCGTATTTTTCTGATAATTGTATGGATCTTTCTGATGTTTTAACATCACAACCAGGATTCAAAACTAGTTCAACACCATTCTGTTTAAGCAAATTTATTAGTTCATCCCTATCTTCATCAAATTTCTCATCATCTAAATGTGCATGACTATCAATTAACATTTACTTTTTTACTTCCTTTCTTTGCTTCTTCTTGTTGCCTATTTTAACTTTTGAATATTTTTCTACTAATAGTAAAAAATCATCATATTCTTTGTTTCTTTTACACAATAATTCAATAACATTATGTTTAGTATATTTGCTTTTGTATGTCACCTTAATCTTAAATTTTTCTATTCTATTATCTGTTGGTAATTCGATTTTATCGATATCACTCCAGCTTATAACGGTCGAATTCCTATAAATACCTATATTTGATACTTTAGTTTTTGCAGAAAGAGGGATATATAGTACTATAAAGAAAAACAACGTAAGTGCTATTTTTAATGATTCTAAACTAAAAAATCGATTCTCTCTAAACAAAGAGCCTAACGCTAAACCACTTAATGTTAGCATTAAAAACAATAAAACACCACATATATTTCTCATACTACTGTTATCATTTGTCAATGAAACAACATCTATAGGATTTAATTTTTTGTATTTATGATTCTTGATAGCAACTGATATTAAATAGTAAGTAGCACCAGCCAATGCTAACATAAAAAACAACGACATAATTTTCTCCCCTCAACTTATTATATAATTTTTCTATTTAGCTTATTTTAGCTCCACTTGCTAAATCTTCTAATGTAGAAACTAAAGTTAATTTTTTGCCCTTTGTAGCTGCTAAAACCATACCTTGAGAATAAACTCCTCTTAATGTTACTGGTTTCAAATTATATACCATAACCACTTTTTTACCTATTAAGTCCTCAGGCTCATAGTATTTAGCTATACCTGAAACAACCTGTTTTGTTTCTTTTCCAACTTTTAATTGTAAAACTAACAATCTATCTGCATCTGGGTGTTTCTTAGCCTCTACTATTTCTGCTAATTTTAATTTCATTTTATCAAAGTCATCTATTGTTATCATTCCATCTTCAAGCTCTTCATTAACTTCTTGATTTGCATTTTTTACTTCTTTTTTGTTTTCTTCCACTTTCTTTACCTCATTTTTTTTATCTTCATTTATTCCTAATTTTTGATGTATTTCTTCTAATTTTTTAGCAGTATCTATTCTAGCAAATAATATTTCAGGTGTACCAACTTTTCCACCAACTACTGTTCCATCAAATGTTGAAATAGAATCCCAATCATTTTTATCAGAATTAATTTGCTTAAATATTTTATCTGATGTTTCCGGTAAATATGGTTTTAATAATGCTGCAGCAATTCTTATAGACTCAAGTAAATTATATAAAACAGTAGCAAGTCTATCCTTTTTAGATTCGTCTTTTCCAAGTATCCAAGGAGTAGTTTCATCTATATATTTATTGCTCCTTCTTAGCAGGTTGAAAATTTCATCAATTGCATCAGAAACCTTTAAATCATCCATTTTTTTCTCTACTCTTTTTGGAGTTTCTAATGCTAAATTAATTAATTCATCATCTATTGCCTCTTTTTGAGTCGGTGCTAAAATTTCACCATTAAAATATTTTTTGACCATTGTAACTGTTCTATTTACTAAGTTTCCTAAAATATTAGCTAAATCCGAATTAATTCTTTCTATCAATAATTCATAGCTTAATATACCATCATTTGCAAAAGGCATTTCATGCAATACATAATATCTAACTGCATCTACCCCAAACAATTCTACTAAATCATCTGCATAAATTACATTTCCTTTTGATTTACTCATTTTTCCTTCACCAACAAGTAACCATGGATGACCAAATATTTGTTTTGGAAGTTCTTCGCCAAGAGCCATCAACAGTATTGGCCAGTATATTGTATGAAATCTTAAAATGTCTTTACCTATCAAATGCACATCAGCAGGCCAGTTTTTCTTGTATAAATCACTGTGATTTCCATTAATATCATAACCCAAAAATGTAATATAATTACTAAGTGCATCAATCCATACGTAAACAACATGTTTGTCATCAAATGACACTGGTATACCCCAGTTAAATGAAGTTCTCGAAACGCATAAATCTTGTAATCCTGGCTTTAAGAAGTTATTCATCATTTCATTTTTTCTTGATTCTGGTTGTATAAATTTAGGATTACCCTCAATGTGTTTTATTAATCTATCAACATATTTACTTAGCTTGAAGAAATACGCTTCTTCCTTGGCTTTAGTTACTTCTGCGCCACAATCAGGGCATTTACCATCTTTCAATTGACTCTCAGTAAAAAATGATTCACAAGGTGTACAATACATTCCTTCATAATGTCCTTTGTAAATATCTCCTTGGTCATAAAGTCTTTTGAATATTTGTTGCACCTTTTCAACATGCATTTTATCTGTAGTTCTAATAAATTTGTCATAACTTGTATTCATAATATCCCAAATTCTTTTTATTTCACTTGTTACATTATCAACAAATTCTTGTGGTGTTATACCTGCTGCTTCAGCTTTATCTTGAATTTTTTGTCCATGTTCATCTGTGCCTGTTTGAAAATAAACATCGTAACCATTTAGTTTTTTAAATCTCGCTATACTATCAGCTAGAACTATTTCGTAAGTGTTTCCTATATGTGGCTTTCCTGATGTATATGCAATTGCTGTTGTGATATAATATTTACCTTTATTCATAATATACTCTCCTTATAAATATAAAAGTCTCTTAGCCTTTTGGCTAAGAGACGATGTTATCGTGTTACCACTCTTAATTTGTGTGCATCTCACAATACACACCTTTGTAAGTTTTAATAAACCCAGTAATATAACGGTTACAACCGTAATACCCTACTTATTTTCAGGCATTATGCTCCAAGTCCATCTTCTTTGTAAACTCATCCGCTGATTTTCACCAACACAGCTCTCTAAAGGACTTATTTACAAATACTCTTCTTTTCAAAGCATGCTATTATATTCTTATAAAGACTATACATAAAAATTCATATATTGTCAATACAAATTTTACATTTTATCTTCTTTATTGTAAAAAATATTTCCTATTTATTATAACTCTTTTTTAACACAATATTTTTTTGTTGCAATTTTGTAATATTTGTTTTATTGTACGTCTGCTTTATGATTGTTGCTTTTAAAAAATTTATATGATATATTATCTCTAGAAAGCTAGGTGATATGTTTGAAACTAACAAATATTCAAGACAATGTACAAAAAAATGCTGATGCAATTGCAAGTGTGTTAGGTGTTGATGTTACTGTTACTGACAATAATTTATTTCGTATTGCTGGAACTGGAAAATATAATAATCATATCGGTGAACAAGTAACCAATGATGGAGTTTTTGCACATTGTTTAGTTAATTGCGTTCCTTATGTAGTACGTAATCCTAAAGAGGATAAAGTATGCAAGTCTTGTAGTAAAAAAAATTGTGATGAATATGCGGAAATAGTTAGTCCAATTATTTATGATAAAAGAGTTTATGGCATTATTGGGCTAATAGCTTTTAACGAGGAGCAAAAAAGAGTTTTGTTAGGAAACGAAAAAAATATAATTGCTTTTCTTAACAAAATGGCTAATTTAATAGTTAGTCAAATTATAGACAAAGAAAAATCTAACGAAATAAAGTTGTTGATTTCTCAACTACAAACCGTAATTAATTTAATGGATAGCTCTGTAATAATCACTGATAGTAGAGGAAATATTAATTATTACAATAAAAAAGCAAATAATCTTTTTCATATTAGTTCATATAATCATAAGCATATAGATAAGATTCTTTTGAACGTTGATATTGATAGCGTTTTCAAATATAAAAAGAAATTTACAAATAAAGATTTCAGCTATAAAAACAATGATTTATATTTGAGAGGTATCATTAACTCAAAAATATATTACAGTGATGCTAATAAAAATATAGAATCCGTTGTATTTTTTATAGAAGAATTAAGTCAGTTTATATCATCTGCAAGAAATATTATTTCTACAAACATTGTCACAGAATTTGATAATATAAAATATGTGAGCGAGAAAATGCAAAATGTTGTTAATCATGCAAAAAAAGCTTCAAGAACTGACTCAACTGTACTAATAACCGGTGAAAGTGGTACAGGGAAAGAGGTTTTTGCAAGAGCTCTGCATTATGATAGCAATAGAAAAAAAGAGCCTTTTGTAGCAATAAATTGTAGTGCAATACCTGAAAATCTTTTTGAAAGTGAACTTTTTGGCTACGAAGAAGGTGCTTATACAGGTGCCCTAAAAGGAGGTCATCCTGGCAAATTTGAACTTGCACACAAAGGAACACTACTCCTTGACGAAATAGGTGATATGCCTCTTAACCTACAACCTAAGTTATTAAGAGTTCTTCAAGATAGTAAAGTAATGAGAATTGGTGGCAATAGATATATAGATGTAGATGTTAGAATAATTGCATCAACAAATTGTAATCTTGAAAAAAAGGTTCAGAACAAAGAGTTTAGAGAAGATTTATTTTATAGATTGAATGTTATCCCCATTTTATTACCACCACTAAGAGATAGACCGGAGGATATTACTTTACTTGCTAACTTTTTTACCAATAAATACTCTAGCAAACTAAATAAATCTGTTATGAGAATCAATGAGGATGCTTTAGATTTAATAAAGAAATATCCATGGTATGGCAATGTTAGGGAGTTAGAAAATGCTCTAGAATATGCTGTTAACATGTCTGATAAAACCTATATAGATATTGATAGCTTGCCTATAAAAATAAAAAATTTTAGTAGTTTCAGCTGTTGTTCAAACCATTTATATAGTGAAAATATATATACTATTGATGAATTAGAAAGAAACGAAATAAAAAAAGCTATAAAAATATATGGTTTTAGTACAAATAGTGTAAATATAATATGTAAAAAGCTTGGTATTAGTAGAGCTACCTTTTATAGAAAAGTAAAAAAATATAACATTATTTCTAATCAAATTTTAATAAATGATTAATCACAATTAAATTTATTTTTATTAATATAATACTATGATATTATATTATTTAATGGAGGTATAGTTTGGGTACTTTTTTTGGAATATTATTGTTTATACTTGTAATGGGAATTGCATTGAAAGTAGGAGTTTTTGCTGTTAAGGTTATTTTTACTATCATTGGTGCTATTGTTGGAATAGGAATTATTATTTCACTTTTACCTCTTGGTATAGGTATTGGAATATTTCTATTAATTCCAGCAATTATATTTGGAATTATATCATGCATCTTTAAATGTATTAAATTTATATTATAAAGTATAATATAGTTGCCGTTAATTGTATAATTAACGGCAACTACTCTTTATAGTGTTATATAGAAACTTTTAGATTAATAATTTAATTGCATAACAGATGCCATTATTCCTCTTTCTCCATGTTGACCTCTATGCGAATAAAATAAATCCATATTACATTTTGTACATAATTTCATATTTTCAATATTTGTTTTTTTAACACCACTCTTAACTAATAAATATTCATTTATAGCCCACAAATCAATATATTTTTTACTGCCTTTACCATACATAAAATCCTTATATTTTTCATCTACATTTATAAATAATTCTGCTACATCTATATCTACCTCAAAGCAATATTGACTTAGTGATGGACCAATTCCAACTATTATATCCTCAGGTTTAGAATTATAATTATGAACAAATACATCAATCATATTCTCGGCTATTTTATATAATGTTCCTTTCCAACCAGCATGTGCAACACCAATAATTTTAAGTTTTGGGTTGTAAAAAAACAAAGGTGTACAATCAGCATGAGTTGTTACTAAAGCAATATTTGATTCGTTTGTGATTAATCCATCTATATTTTCATAGTCTCTTTTTTTTGTTACCCCTTTGCCCTTGTCTTTATTTGTAACTATTCTAATATTGTTGGTATGAGTTTGAGCTGTTGTAACAAAATTATTTATATCTATATTCACTGCTTTCGATAATATTTCATAATTTTTAAATACATTATCGAATTTATCATCTGTTCCAAATCCTAAGTTTAGTGATGCATAGCATCCTTCACTTACACCACCTACTCTAGTTGTAAAGCATTGAAATAATTCGCTGTATGGCTCAAGTATAGGGAAAGTTAAATATTTAATATTATTTTTAAAATGCACAGTATATGACATATTGACCTCTTCATAATTTTTTGGGATAATATTTATTATATACTTTTTTTCTATTTTATGATATATTATATTCATTATTACTAGAATTTTTTACTATCAAATGCATCAAAAATATTATAAAGGAGTATCTATTTATGCGCGATTATGTTATTATAACAGATTCAACAACTGATTTAACACAAGAGATGATTGATGAGCTTGATATACATGTCATACCAATGGAATTTACTATAAATGATAATAACTATCTAAATTATGCAGATGGTCGAGATATCAGTTTTAGTGATTTTTATAACATGCTTAGAGATAAAAAAAGCTCAACTACTGCACTTATCAATACACAAAGATTTATAGATATATTCGAACCATATATCAAAGATAACAAAGATATTATATATATTTGTTTCTCATCTAGTCTAAGTGGTACATATAATTCTTCATGTATTGCAGTTCAAACATTGCTAGAAAAATATCCTGATAGGAAAATTTATAGTGTGGATTCTCTTTCAGCATCAATGGGAGAAGGTCTTTTAGTTTATCATGCAGCCCATAAAAAAATGGAAGGTTTTAGCATATATGAAGTAAGAGATTGGGTACTAGACAATAGACTTAACATTTGTCACTGGTTTACTGTTGATGATTTATTTCATCTAAAAAGAGGCGGAAGGGTCAGTTCTACTGCTGCAGTTGTAGGTTCTATGTTAAGTATTAAACCTGTTATGCATACTGACATTAACGGAAAACTTACAGTTGTTGACAAAGCAAGAGGAAGAAAGGCTTCTCTTAATGCATTATTAAAAATGATGCAAGAAACTTGTATAAATCCAGAAGAACAAACAATTTTTATAAGCCATGGAGATTGTTTAGAAGATGCAGAATTTCTTGCAAAAAACGTTAAAGAAAAACTTAATGTTAAAGATATAAAAATGAATTATATTGGACCAGTAATTGGTACACACGCTGGACCTGGTACAGTTGCATTATTTTTTTTAGGAACAGAACGATAGATTATAGCAATTATAAATTATTAATTAATACTAAAGGGTATATCATTTATTGATGATATACCCTTTAAATCTATATATTTAAATCCATTACTTTTTTAGATTTTTCTAGTGCTTCCTTAGTTTTAACTTCTATTAACATACTTAAATTATTATCGTATGCAAATTTAATTCTTTGCATTATATCAATATCACCCTCGAAAAGAACCAAATGATCACTTTTAATATTAGCATCATGTAAATGCATATGTTTTATTTTATCTTTGTTTTGAAGCAGAATTTTTTTATCTAAATAGCCACTTTTATAATCATGTCCAACATCCCACGTCAATTTAACATTATCATAAATTATAGATTTTTTTATTATTTCTTTCGCAAATGGCAACATAAAATTATTACTATTTTCAATACATACAGTAACACCACATTTCATTGCTTTTTCAGCTATAATCGATATACTGTATATAAAATTCTTAACATACTCATCGCAATATTTTTCATATATATAAACCTTCTTATCAGGTAACGTCATAAAGGGTCCTTTGTTGATATGCATATTAATTAAATGTATATTAGAATTTTTACACCATTCAATAGTATCTAAAAACAAATTCAAATATCCTTGCCTAACACATTCATAAAAAGAACCAATATCAGCATCATCTGGCATATGCATGGTAAAATAAATATTGTTGCTCTTTGCCAAATCTTTAATAAATTGACTATCTACACTATCTATCATATTGTAAGGGAAATTCATATTCAACTCTATAAAGTCAAAATTTAATTTATTGCATAATTCTATATTTTCTTCTATTGTACTAAATTCTACAAGAGAAGGCATACCTATTTTCATATACACACCTCTATAAATATTTTTTTAAGTCAAATTATCTGATAGTTGCTTACTATATTCACCAATAACTACTCCTACAATCATAGATAATATAAGCATTATTTGAGGAGTTAATGGTACTGAATCAACTAATCCATGTATCAATGTCATAGCTAATACCAATGATATTAACTTATTAAATTTATTATTTTTATCTATCTTGAATTTTTTATAAATGCTAACAACCAGTTTAAATATTGATACAACAAATATTAAAAATCCCAAAAGACCTGTTTCCATAAAAATTTGCAAATATATATTATGACAATGCTCAATATAATGTGTAATTGTTGCACTATAAGTCGATGTATACTTAAAAAACGTACCAAAACCAATACCAGAAAATAAGTTATCTTTTATTATATTAATGCTAGTTTTCCATAATTCAAACCTATATGCCATAGAACCATCACTAGATATCTTTGAGATATCCGCCCTGCCAGTTCCACTTATATTGTCAGCTATAAAAAGAAACACTGTAATAATAATAATATATTTAAAATATTTTTTATCTGTAAATATTCCCACTATTATCAATGAACCAATCAATGATACCCAGCTTGTCCTTGAAAATGTAAAAAATAAACATAATATTGACAAAGGTAAAGTAGCATTCTCCAACATTCTAATATCTTTAGGTCTATCATTGGTTGTCATATTTGTAACTATACACAATACAACTAAATTTATATAAAATCCATACACATTTGGATTAAAAAATGTTGAAAACATTCTTTTATCAATCTTATATTGCGATAAATCAACCCACTTAGCAGGCATAATTACATTTGGATTAACCATTTGAAATATACCAATTGCATATGTTATTAATGATACTATATAAAAAATCTTTAATAATTTATCTTTGTCTATTGTATTATAATTTTTTGAAACATATATAACGATTATTATACATATTGTTATTATAAGCAAAAAAAACGTTGAAATAAGCTTATATTGTGACAATATTGTAACTATTATATACCAAAAAAATATGACACTTAAAACTTTGTTTTGTTTTAAATTTTTGACTCCAAAAGCTTTATTATTAATAATATTTCTAATAAATAACACAATGACGAAAATATACGCTAAAGGTGCAAATAATACTGACATTATTAACAGCAGAAATATTGTGTTAATTTTTTTCATAATTTACCAAATCCTAATTAAATTTAACTATAAACGTACTACCTTCTCCGATTTTACTTTCAACATCAATTGAAGCTCTGTGAGAATTAACTATCCACTTAGCTATACTTAAGCCTAAACCCGTTCCACCAAATTTTCTATTTCTCGCTTTATCGCTCCTAAAGAATCTATCAAATATTCTTTTTTGATCATCATTTGATATTCCTAAACCTGAGTCCTGTATATACAATACTTTTTTATTTTTTTCAATACTCAACTTTACACTGACAAAACCTTCTTCAGTATATTTGATCGCATTGTCTACTAAAATTACTACTAATCTTCTTATTTTATCATAGTCGCCTTTTATTATAACATCGTCTTGTATATCTGTCACCATTTTCAAGTTTTTATTTTTAGCCATTATATCCATATTATCCGTTACATTTTCAACAATTTCAGTTAATGATAATTCCAACCATTCCATCTTAGTTTCATTTGCATCAACTTTTGCTAAAGTTAGCAATTGATCTATAAGGTTAGCCATAACTTGTGTTTCGGAATACGCATTATCTAACCACATTTCATTTTCTATAATTGTTCCTTCTTCATCAGACATCATAACATCAAGATTTGTTTGTATAACTGTTAATGGCGTTCTAAGTTCATGTGATGCATCAGCAATAAATTCTTTCTGTTTATGCCATGTTTCTTTCACTGGTTTAAGAGCTTTACCTGTGAAAATATAACTTATTGTTAAAAGTAAAACTAATGCTATAGCCCCAATCAACAATAATACTGTTTTTAAGAACATCCAAAAATAATTTTCACCCTCTGAATTTTCATATATCTGTATAACTCTTGGAGTGCTTAAACTAGCAATATATTTTGTATATATTCTATATGTTTTTCCATCAATATCCTTTCTGTTATAACTATCTTTTTTTTCTGCTAAAGATTCTATTGCAAAATCAATGATGTTTTTAACTATACCTTCATCCTCACCTTTAACATGCAGTATATTTAATGATTTATCATAAGAAATATAATTAGACCTTAAATCCTCTTTGCCAAAATATAAAATTCTAGACTGTAATGCTTTATATCTTGCATTAGTTATTAAATCTTCTATTTTTATAGGATCATTGTTGTAAATTTGCACCTTTATTGCTTCCTGCTCCATTATTTTACGTGTTTGATCCTCGTATACTATTTTTGTTATAAAATATATACCTGATATAACAAATATCATAAAGAATGTTAGAGCTATACCCATATATACAGTTAGCTTTATGTGAAGTTTTCTAAACATATATTAATACCTACTTTTCTTTTAACATATAACCTACACCACGGACTGTTTCAATTTTAGCTCCAGTATGATTTAGTCTTTTCCTAAGATGGTGCACATATATTTCAATATTGCTTTCTAAAATATCTGATTCAAGTCCCCATATTCTATCAATAATTTGCTCTCTAGTAAAAACTTGCTTAGGTTTTTTGATAAACATCTCCATAAGCATAGCTTCTTTTAATGGTATTTTGAACTCACAATTATCCACATATAAAAGATAGTTTTTCACATCATATTTAATACCTTCAAACTCATATATTTCACCTATAAATTCTGTGTTTTTTCTTCTAGAAAGTGCTTTCACACGAGCAATAAGTTCCTTTGTTGCAAATGGCTTAACCAAATAATCATCTGCACCCTGCTCAAGTCCAAATACTCTATCATCTATTGTATCTTTTGCCGTTAGCATTATAACCGGAGTTTTATTTCCAGCTCTTCGCATTGTTTTTAATATTTCTATACCATTTGTACCTGGCAACATTATATCTAAAACTATAACATCATATATATCTTTTTTAGCAAGTAGTAATCCTTCATCACCATCATTGGCTATATCTACATTTATCTTTTGTTTAGAAAACAAAAAATTCAACGCTTGAGTTATTTTCACTTCATCTTCTACTATCAACACTCTCATAAAGTTACTCCTTTTATCTAATTTATATTTATCCATTATAATAATTATATAACCTTTTACTTAATTATCTCTTAACACATGTTAAAGTATACATCAATTAGTACTTGAATACAACATATGTAAGTACACATCAGAGTATAAAATATTATATTAGTCAAACACCTTTGTTTAATGTTATAGGATAAAAATAAAACATAAGTGGAACTTTTAACAGTTTTTAACGTCTATATATTATATATATCAAATTATACAATTACTATTGTAATTAATAATGAAAGGAAAATATTATGAATAAAAAATTAACTAGAGGTATAGTATCTGGACTAATAATGCTAACAAGTATGTCAGTTGCTTTTGGAGCAGGTACAAAATTTGAAATTAAAGCTACTATGGATAGCGGAGTTACTATTAAGTACAAAGATGAAGTACAAAAACTTGTTGATGTAAACGGAGTTACAAAAGATCCAATTATGTACAATGGCACAACATATGTTCCAGTTAGAAGTATAGGTGATATTGTGGGCTTGGATGTTGATTGGGATAAAGAAACTAGAACTGTATTATTAGACGAGAAAATTACTGTTTCTTTAGAGAACGATTCACTTGAAGACATAATGAGTGCTGTGTATAGCGGTGTAAAAAGTGATTTACCAATGGTTGCAAATACTCCTGTTACAGATGAAAACGTAAAATACTTTTTAGGAATTGAATCATTAAATGGAGCTGAAGCATTAGCATCTGAAGCTATGATAGGTTCAATACCACACTCTGTTGTTCTATTAAGAGCACCTGAAGGCTCTGATATTGAAGCATTAAAGAAAGAAATAAAGGAAAAAGTAGACCCTAGAAAATGGATTTGTGTAGGTGTTGAAAGAGATGAAGTAATAGTTGATAATATAGATAATGTTGTAATAATGATAATCCAAAATAGAATTGCAAATGAAATTCATGAAAGTTTTTTAAATTTAAATAATGAAAATCAATAAAAAATTAGCAATAATTATAGGAACAGCAATTATCCTGCTTGTAGGGATGTCTTTTATTTTAAGCAGAAATAATAACTCATTAGAAACAGATGATATGGAAATGAATTCCGATGGAATATATGCAGTTGACGGCAACTACTTTAAATCAATATATCCACTTAATGAGAAGTCTGTATTAAGAGCTGCAACTTATATGAATAATTTGCAAGAAAAATATTTGTCATCAAATAATAAAGTGTATTATGCTATAATTCCAGACAAAACTTATTATGATACTTCATCATCGTATGATAAATTAGATTACGACAAAATGATAAGTACGCTTAATCAAAGCATTGATAACATGGAATATATTATATTAAAAGATTTACTTAGCCTAGACGATTATTATAAAACTGACAACCATTGGAAACAACAAAATACCATTGATGTAGCAAACAGGATTGGTGAAAAATTAGGTTTTGAAATTAGTGCAGATGATTTTACCATAAATTCATATACGGAATTTGGTGGAATGTACGCAAAATACATCACTAATTCTGAAAAGACAGAAGAACTACAATATTTGGTTAATGACCATATCAAAAATGCAACAGTTGAAAATTATCAGAAGAAAGATTTTACAAGTGTTTATGATGTAAATAGTTTAAAGGGTGATGTACCATACGATATTTATTTATCAGGTGCTACTCCTTTTTTAACAATAACAAATGCAACACAGCAAAACGGAAAAGAACTTGTGATTTTTAGAGATTCATTTACAAGTAGCTTAGCACCTTTACTTGTTAGCGAATATAGCAAAATTACTCTTATAGACACAAGATATATCATGAGCCCGTTACTTAAGGATTTCATTGAATTTAATGAACAGGACATTTTATTTCTATACAGCTCAGCTGTTATAAATAATAGTAGTATGCTAAAATAAATAATACAAAATAACTTCAACGATACCTCCATATTTATTAGGATTCCTATTTGCATAGTTGTCATTATTAATTTTATAGTATATAATTGGACTACCAGTAGGTCCGGAGCATATGTAAGACTAATGGGATTAATAAATATTATATCAACTTTGAATAATTCAATTTATATTAATACTATGGAGGTTTATATGGATAATTATTACCAAGAATTAATCTGCTTGAGAAGAAAATTGCATTCCATTGCAGAAATTGGTTGGTTAGAAATTGAAACAACTATTTTTTTATTAGAATATCTTGAAAAACTGGGATTTAATATCCAGTATGGCAGGGAAATACACAGTGAAAGAATAGAATTACCAAACAAAAAAATGTATAAGCAGGCTTATGAAAGCAATAAAAATCTATACAATGAAAAATACAAAGATATTTTTGATGGTTATACAGGTCTTATAGCATCTTTTAACACAAATACTCCGGGAAAAACAACCGCATTTCGCTTTGATATTGATGCACTTGAAATAACAGAATCTCAAGATTCGGAACATTTTCCTTATAAAGAGGGCTTTGCTTCAAAAAATACTAAATTCATGCATGCCTGTGGACATGACGGACATATGGCTATTGGATTAACATTGGCACATTGGATTGCAAATAATTCAAATGATTTGTCAGGCAACTTTATTTTTATTTTTCAACCAGCTGAAGAAGGAGTTAGAGGAGCTAAAAGTATACTAAACAAAGGTGTTTTACCTAAAATTGATTATTTATTTGGAATGCATATTGGATTAGGTATGAAAGAAAATTACGTAGGTGTTGGTACAATAGACTTTTTAGGTAACGAAAATATGCAAATAAAATTTAGCGGCAAATATTCACACGCTGGTAACAAACCAGAAGATGGATGCAATTCACTACTTGCAGCAGCTTCAGCATCTTTAATGATGCACTCCATTACACAATATAGTTCTGGTATAGCAAGGGTAAATGTTGGTACATTTACTGCCGGTAGACAAAGAAATTCAGTACCTGGTGAAGCCGTTTTAGGAGTTGAAATACGTGCAAATAAAAAAGAAATTTTGGATGACCTCATTATTAAAACAGAAAATATTGTAAAGGGTGCTGCTATTTCATTTCAAAATGACTACAATATATCCTACTTAGGTCATTCTGATTGTTATAATCACGTTAATAAAGATTTGGCATGCTTTATTGAAAATATATTATTAAAGAAAAACATTAATGTACAAAAATACCCGTCTTTTAATGCCTCTGAAGATATAACTTCAATAATGAATTTTGTTGAAAACAATGGTGGAAAATCTATACATATGTTATTCGGAGCAAAGTTAAGTGCAAGCCATCATAACAAAAAATTTGACTTTGATGAAAATGTGTTAAAACTAGCATTTGATAGTTTCACAGAAATTGTGAATAATTTTTCTTTAAAACAGAAGTAGGAATTTAAATAGGTGTTAAGGAAACGCGTTGATTTCAACGCGTTTTTGTTGTTGTGGCTTAAGCATAATGAAAAACGATACTTTTTATTAGAATCCTTAATAAAAAGTATCGTCTCTATTTGTATATAAAATATGTATAATTTGTTTCACTTAAAAACAATTTATAGTCTAGTTATAATTTATACATGTAATAAGCCTTTAAATTTTTCAGAAAAATCTACATTTGCATAATTGTTATTATACTCTTCTTTCTTCCATTCAGGCCAATCATTAATCACTTTCTCAACATAAGTAGTTAAATCTTTTATATTTATTTCCTTTTCTGTATTATTATTACTATTCAATAACATTGTAGTTGACATAATATACTCCTTTATTTTTATTATAATTTTATATTATCATTTAACAATTTTTGGAATGAATCAAATGCTAACATTTCAAACTCAATATAATTTAATACAGGCAATGGATTTCTTAAATTTGCTGTTTCACTTTCCCATTTAATTCTATTACCACTATTATCTTTTCTTTTTCTAGGATATGATAAAGCGGATGCCATAGAAAAAAGTTCAATATATTTTCGTGGACCCACTCCTCTAAAATGTAAAAACTGAACTTTATTCTTTTCATCTTTAGACATAGTTATCTCATTTTTATAAAATTCTAAAGCTTTACTTTTAGGATATGGTTCAATATATATAACTTTCTTAATACCTGCTGCAATTATATGTTTTGCACAATTATGACATGGAAATGTGGTTACATACATACTTGCACCTCTACAGCTAATATTATTTCTTGCACACATTAACAAGGCTTCCATTTCACTATGCACTACCCGTCCATATTCTGTAAGGTCTCCTATTCCAGACTGTTTTAATTTTTTAATATTATCATCATTAACATCTAAACCTAAGCTTCCTAATACCTTATTTATAATTTTCTCTTGTTCTTTTTTATTGGGATCATAACCTAACATATAATCTCTACCGTTTTCATCATCTATATACTTGCCATTTTCCATTTTATTCCAGTATAGTCCGCCTTCAAATTTAGGACAATCATTTACTCCCGAAGCTAGTATTTCTTTATCTTTTGTTACAACTGCCCCAATTTGTCTTGATAAATCTGCCGACCTTAATGATGTGGAATATGCCATAAACATCGCATACTCTTCAAACGTAGGAGTAATAAAAGGATTACCAAATAATAAATCTAAAAGTCTAAAAACAGTACTTTCGAGTTCATTACTAGAATCAGACACATGTATAAAATAATCAGAATCTTGAAATGCGTCTCTAGTCTTTTGCCCATATTCTATTCCCTCATTATCATCGCGATTAAGTAATCTTAATGCTTGGTCATCAGTCATTCCCTTACGATTTGTTAAATATGATTTTCTATTTTTATAATCATCAGTTACACCAATAAGATGAAACCCAGATGTATATATTTTCCTTAAAAAAGCAACTTCCTTTGGATGTTTGATTGAATTAATTATATAAGCAACTCTAGCTCTTGGGCTAGTATCTTTTGTACTATTATCACTATTTTTTACTCTATTTAAATATATTTGATAAACTGCCCCCTTCATTAAAATTGTTTCATCTTCTTCCCGTAGCTTATCTCCTATATTCATATATTTTGATATTCTTTCATATTCATTACTATCTGTGAGCGTTGGATTTTTATCAAATGTAGAAATAACATCTTTTGATACTTTAATTTCTTCAACACTATATTTAAACTGTTTTAATTTATCACTAAGTAAAGAAATAACTTTGCTAACATCTGTACCAACTGCACTTATTATACCTATTACTAATTCACTATTATTAGGTTTATCAAACATAATGTAACATACCTCACACTTATATATTACTATATTTATTTATAGTTTCAATAGATGAATTTTATCATTATTGTATATTTTTGTCAAATTTTTGGATTTGTTCAATATTACCTAGTATTAAGATTATATTATCAACGAATAATTCATTATAGATAAAATTAACTGTCTAATATTATTGCTTATTGTATATTGTACTTTATAACTCTATAATAATGTACAAAATGAAATTTCAAATATCGTCATACGAAACAGGAACCTGTTTTTATAACTAAAAATGGATATGGTGATTTAGTAGTTATGAGCATTGAAACTTATAAAGTTATGCTTGATAACCTGTCAATTGGCTTAACAATAGATTAAGCTGAAAATGAATACAAAATCAATAGCAAAGCAATTGACGCAAAAGAAGCACTATCTACTCCAAGGAGAAAGTACTTTGAATAAATATAATATATTTTTAAAAACGCTACCAAACCAAACTCTAGAAAAAATAATTTTCAAATGTTAAAAACGATTAACGTTCCATTTGGTACAAATGTTTAAAGTAAAAAAAGAGTTTTAAGTGCAATGTTTGAGCACAGCGAGTTTTGCACTTTTTCTTTTTTGACTTTAAATACAATTGTCAAAGGGTTTAGTTTGTTTTTAATATTGAAATTATTTTTAACAATAGATTATGCTAGCCAATATAAAAACTAACTAAAATTAGCTTTGAAAAACAGCTTTACTAAACTTTAAAATTAGCTCAAAAACTTATAGATTTGGTGATAACTATCCAAAAACTAGGTATTAAAAAAAGCACTGATAAAAATCAGTGCCTTTAGTATTTAATTTCTTTTTATTACATCATTCCTGGCATTATGTATTCGTATATCAAATGGTGTTTTATGTTAACTTATATGTTGTTATGTGCACGTAGTTTTGTATTATATGCATTATGTAGATTTAATTTATGTTATTTGCGTTAGCATTTTGTTAGCATTATATTAATATATATGTGTCGAGAATAACCGAGTTTCTATAAAAGAAAAAAAGATATAGAACTTCAATCTATATCTTAATTTATTTAAATTATTAATAATACCAGAGTTTGTGCTTCTTTCATCAAATTCCATCAAACATTCAATAAAAATTTTTTTAATAAATACACAGAAAGATCTCTCAGCACTTTACCAGTCTTCCTCATCATAAGGTAAAATTATAAAGTTTCCATTCTCTGTAACTCTATAATATTTATCCGTTTCTGTATCTACCATAAGTATAGGAATAACACCACTCTCAAGAACAGTACCGTCGATATAGTAGTGCGATTCACCGTCATAATATATATCATGAAACCTTGGGTCTTCTGAAATAACTTCGGTTCCAATATGGCCAGCTACGATTTTATAGTTATCATAAAATTTTCCTGTTTGGGCTGGATATTTTTCTGTAAAAGTGAAATCATCCGTTGCCCATTCCCACATATCTCCAGCTTCTTCCTCAACTCCAGCATGTACAAATATTATGTTACTCTCGTAAAAAAAATAATACCTTGGAAGAGTCATCATCCACTGGACATACCTATCTTCTTTTGCCTCATCGATATTGTCTTCACTATGCGAAAAACGATCGGCCGCAATAGGCCATCTACCACAACAAGCCATGTCTTCATGATTTCCCATTAGAGCCATACATTTATCCACTCCATATTTTCGCTGTAGTTCTATTATCTTGTCTAAAACTCCATAGCTATCCGGACCACCATGAATATAATCTCCAAGTAAAATGAGTTTCGTATTATTTTCTATAAGATGTGTTTCTATCAAAGATAATGCATAATCAAATTCTGAAATACATCCATGGATATCTGACAAACAATAAATTTTCATTAAATCCTTAACCCCCACTTTAAATAATAATAACGGTTTATATATATCATTTTTATATATTTTCGCATTAATTAATAATATCTATCAATATACCATATTCTCTCTTACATCAATAAATAAAATTTCTATTACTATATAATAAAACTGATAATTATTCATTAATAATTCTTGCTCTTGCCAACCTTTTTGCTCTATTATCGATTATTTCAATTGCATTACATAAAAAATTATGGATACTACCCATAGCAAGTATTTTTTCTGTATCAGTTAAATTTTTCAATTTCTTTTGAGTATATGGTAGCTTTACATTTTTTAATGGAGAAAGCTGAACAAAGTTTTTCCAACCAACTTCTCCAATGCCAAAAGAATCAAAATAAGCAGGATTATTTCCCATATTAAACTTTTCGTTAGTAGCACCTGAATTCAAAAAATAATTTCTTATAGCCTCAAAAAAAACATCTGGAAATTCATGATATGTATAATTTTTAACGTATTGTAAATATGGGTTTACTTTCATTCCTTCATAATCTTTCCTAGGTTTTATGATTGGCATAAAATTTGCGAAAGTGTGATATTTTTTGTAAAAGAGTTCAAATTCTTCATTGCTCACAATTTACACATCCCATTTTTAACCGTTATTTTTTAATAATATTTTTGCAATAAGCACTGCGTGATCTGGATATCCTTTTGCAATTTCCCAGTTTTTCTTGTTAGGGTTTTTTACAAAAAATTCCTTTCCTTTGTAAAATCTTAAAAAGTCCCATTTGTATTCTATATCTTTTGTAAAATAATTACTTAGCAAATGGTCATATTTGTTTATGAAATATTCATTTTTTTCAGGTTCCTCTGCTTCACATTCGGTGCACTTTGCTCCAATCGATGATAAATTTCCTGTAGCTGTATATAATGAAATTTTTTGTCCACTTTCTTTATATACAAAGTTCCTGATTTTTTGAAAATTATGCTCAATAGAATCCTTATCTTTATATATTTCTTCAATCGTTTTCTCGTTTTCAACTTCATTACCAAGAATTCGTGAATTGTTAAAATCGCCGACAACAATCACATTATCAATTGTTTTTATGTATCTAGTCAGTTGCTTATACTGCTCAAATCTTTGTGATTGTTCAAGCAATCTTTCCTGCCTATTTGACGAGTTCGATTTTTTACAATCGATTCTAATTCTTGTTCCAATTACCGAAATTTCTTCTGATTTTATTTTTATTTTTATTTCATAAAAATCTGGAAAATCTTTCCCTGTGTCAGGATTTTTGATTTCATTTTCCATTTTTACAAGTTCAATACCACATTCTTTTTTTACTCCGATGCATATACCATTTTGATGAGGATAATAAGAACTTTCAAACACAAAATATCTTTTCTCTAGTATATTCTTTAGATCACACCAACCAATTGATTTAACAAATTCTGTTAGTACAAAGATATGGGGATTTTTATCGAAAATCTCATTTGCAATTAAATTTACTGGAATTATATAATTATGTGAACCCGTTCTTGCATTTATATTCCATTCAAATATGGTTAATGAATCTTCCGTTGTAATTGTTTTACGTAAGTTATTAGCTACAAGCTCAAGAATTACATCAATAACTTGCGATATATACAATCTTTTGCCACAACTATCTTGTAGCATATTCTGTATATCGAGAATTTTATCATAGATTTCCTGCCTTAAACTAACTGATGTGGATTTTGCTTCAATACCCTTCTTATCAGAAAACAGTTTTTTAATTACATTATCCCATTCAACTTTTGAAATATTAGATGAATTTTCTACAGCTAATCCAACTATATAACCCGATGTAATCTTATCATTTTTATCGAAAAAGTGCTTTTTGATAACTCCAATATTCTTTTTCGCTTCTTCCTTCATTCTTACTTTGAGAATCATCTCATTGCCTCCGTAGTATTTTTAACTACACTTAGTATATGTTTGCTACGCTATTTTGTCAATAGTTAATTTGCAATCCATAAAAAAAGTGAGCGACAAAGACTTCTCCTTGCCGCTTCTTGTATTAATTATAGATTAAATTGGTACTCACGGCCTCCATAGCGACGTTGCGGATGGTGTTCATTTTACCTACACACGCCATTTGCCCGATTGTCATTAACTGATTATACTGTTTGATATATCGCAGGTGTCTCTGTAACCATACGCCCACTGGATTCTGTTTTTCATCAGGTAGTGTTATACAAGGCAGATAATATTCACCTTGTTTTTCGTACCAAAGACCGTTCTTTTCATCGTAAATGTACTTTTCTTTATAAGTTTCTCCAGATAGAGATTTTTTCCACAACAAACATCCTATGCAATCAATGCACTGTATACATTATTTATTGATTTCATATCAACTTTTGTTAGCATCTTAAAAATTCGCATTAAAAAACCGCTGAATTTCAGCGGTTTTAATCTTTTATTACATCATTCCTGGCATTATGTATTTGTATGTCAAGTGGTGTTTTATGTTAACTTATATGTTGTTATGTGTAGATAGTTTTGTATTGTTTGCATTATGTGAATTTAATTTATGTTATTTGCGTTAGCATTTTGTTAACATGCTTGTATATTAGTTTATTAAATATCCCTGTCTATAATTTTACATATTTTATAAAATTATTCTCAATACTATTTAATATATTCAAGCATACATTCTTTAACATTTGTGTTTTTTGGATATTTTATAAAATCTCCTTCATTATATTAACAAAGGTATTTTCAACAAAAAATTTGACTTCGTCAAAGTCAACTCCCCTACCCCTCAATCTTGAGGTGTAGTTTTTTTCGTTTGTATTTTTTCTTTTTCTTTAATTTATTGTATTATCTTACTTATGAGTAAATATTCTATTAAACAACTTTTCAATGATAACTGGATAGCATTTAAATCTTCATATCCCTAATATACGCAATGTTTTGTAAAGAAGTTGATAAAATGCTTTCTTGCGGTGATATTTATAAATATGGTAAAGTATACAAATGACAATTAGGTATTATTGCTACTTGCATATTTTAATGCTTCTTTTAGAGTTAAAGATATTTCCATATCTGTTGCCATGAAAGGATGTCTTATTTGAAAAAACATATTATTACTTGAAAGTGAATGGGACTGAATATATTCTTTTTTAAAATTAACAATATAATCAGAAACTATTTTACTAATAGGTTGTATATTATATGTCAAATAGTAATTTGTGTCTGGCATATCTTCAATACTATAAAATACAGGATATTGTATTTTATTTTCATCATCTTGCTTACAAGGCTTATCGCTAATAAAAGCTGATTTAATAGATCCCCATTTTTTATCACTTCTAATAAGCAAAATATGAACGCAATGATTTTTAGGAATTTTTAATGTAATTATAGACTCAGGTATTTCATCATTATTTTCCCTTAATTCTGTTTCCATGATCATAATACTTTCTAAACAACGATTGGAATTATAATTATAAAAATTTGGGATTGACTTTTGAAATACTATTTTTCCTTTATTCTTAATATGCATAACACCATCAATATTTTGTTGATTTGGGGTATGCAAAGAAAGATGGTGGTTATTATTTTTTTTATCATAATCTATATAACAAGCACCACTTGGTTGGATTTTTAATATTCTAACCAGTGAAATAAATCCTTGATCATTTTTAACGCAAAAAGATATAGTTTTATTCATAAAAACTCCTTTCTCATGGTTGTGTATTGTGATATAAGGTATCTATTGATAGCAAGCACAAAACCACCCAAAGATACACTCTGAACATTTAGCATAGTTGTATTATACTATATTCAACACAAAGCCTTCCATTAATTAATTCCATCACTAATTAACAATTTCTGCAATCTGCCAAACTCTATCCAAATAGTCTATAAAATCAAATAATCCAACCCCTCACCAATCGGTGTAAAATTCGGATTATTCCTCTTTGATGAACCTGAGAGGAATCGAACCCACGGTACATGCCATTGAGGTCATGTGTTTTATATGGTATCACCGTTTCTTTTTTTGTTATATTTTTCAAAGATGTCGTTTGTCACCTTATTTAACACGATATATTAAAAAACATTTAACAATTACAGGAAATAGTCAATAGTTATAAGTAACACAAATGTCACTAAACCTCCTAACGAAAAGTATAAACCTCTTTTGTAGGTTTTGAATTTTAAATCGCATATCTTAGCACATATATAAATTTGTGACAAAATATCATTGATGTAATCATCTTCACTTGTATTATTTATTTTTTCTAAATATTTGTCATAACTTGAATTAGTTGCTATAGAAGAAAAGCAAATGATAGATTCGGAACATATTTTCTGGCTATTATCCAATTCTTTCATATTAGTTTTAGGAATAAGAGTACGGACGAGGTTATATCCACCATAAAGCGAAGCACCTACCGATATAGCAATTAACAATAAAAACAAAATATTCCCGCAAGAAGGAGTATTAATTTTCTTTGCAAATCTCTATTCTATTATATTTAAAATAAGCTTAAAAATCAAATTTATTTTACAACTTACACAACTTACAATGTCCATTCAAAATGTGCCCTAATTCATGAAGTATAATAAAACGAGTAACAAATATTCCTAGTAATTTAGCTTTCGCATCATCTATTATTTTACTATCAAAAATTTCTATTTTTCCTTTTTTAAAAAAGGCTCTTTCATACGATATTTTTTTGAGTTCATCTTCTTCATTTTCGAAGTTAAATGCCTGAAGCATAGCATTCTTATCTTGCTCCATCACTTTTGTAAAATAGTCATAATATAATTCTATTACCCCACTAGTATATATAATCTTGTACCTTTAACTATTTAAGTTTATTTGATATAATATTTATCTGTTCAAACATTTGCATCTTAGATTTGTCTCCTCCATAATAATAGTATTTCTTTAAATAGTAATCAATTTCTAACCATTTATGTGTCATAATTACTTCAAAAGCCTTGTCTGCTTTTTTAACATTCATATTTTTCTTTATGTCTATGATTAATCCTGAAACCAAAATTCCAAAAGTATATGGAAGTAAGAGTAAGTAAACTAAATTTGATAAATTAGTTTTACTAAAATTTTTATAATAGTCGTAAATACTCATATCAATTGTATCATTAGGCATATTCTCTAATAACATTTTACCTTTTTCGTGTGCAAATTGCACTATAGAATCAGTAGCTATATTTATAACAAAAAACATTACAATACTACACAGTGTAAATATAATTATTGCAGTTTTAAATGCATATATTAACTTATTATACTGATAATATGGTGTACCAAAAATTAGTACAATATATAATATAATACTTATCGAAGCAGTAACGGAAGTTATTAGAGGCATTTTTTCAAATATGAATCCCCACATAACAATACTATCTATTTGAGATTTATCAAATAAATTAGGTATATTTACACAATTTCCATGAACAAAAACTGATAACATTATAACTACAAATATAATTAATCCTAAGAAAATAAGCAATCCTTGCATAGTTGACATTAGAACGCACAATACCTTCAAAGTAATTAAATTTTTTTGTATAGAGAAATAGACAGATACAAAATATATACTTGCATAACAAACAACTATCCAAATTAAGCTATTACCATAATATTTCATAAAAACTTCGTCCATAGATATACATAAAATTACATTTACTACTATAGCAACACAATCACTAAATTGATAACTTCTCATTTTTCTATCATTTGTTTGCTTTTCATCATCCAAAGAATAAAATTCTAGCATTTTAATTTTTTTGTGTCTATTAATTAGTCTATATCCAAAAATAATACATGACATAATAACTGATATAATATAGAAAATTTTACTTTTAATAAATACAAAAAAAATAGTTGATAGAAAAAATAAAATATAAAATAATTTAATGCTATTTGTATAAAATATTTTATCAATTACTTTTTTCATGATTGTTCCTCCTTAGGCTTATCTAATAGTAAGTATATTAGTGGTAATTAATGTCCATTACTTTAATCAATAAAGATATAACCAAATTAAAGTTATTTATATATCTTTTACCATATTTGGACAGCTGTTAATATAATTGCTCTTTTGAGAGTGGTATGTTGTCGCTCAATGCGTTTATTCATAAATCAAACGTTACTGTAGTTTACTGTTATGGAACAAGCAATCATAGAATCATTATTCCATACAGCTTTAATATCTTTTGTATGATAAAATTGATTGATAACGGTAAGCTTTTGTATGTTTATAATGTAAGAACAAAACTAATTATGCCTACATTCGATAAACAAAAAAATGTATAAAAGAATTATTAAGAGATATTGCTGTATTATCAAGAAACAGTTTCAAACTTAATTGTCTCTCTTTACTTGCCATCTACATTTTGTCAGAATTTATATGACACTTCAAACCTGTCCCAAAGTACTTTTAATAAGTATAATCAACAAAATATATTATTTGCTTTATATATAATGGTTTTTTTGTGTTAGCATTTTGTTACATACAAATAATTTATATTGAAATAGTTTTTTTACACTTCTGTTTGAACTTGTCCAAAAATATGTTCAATTTCATCTTTAATATTTGATATTTCATCTAAGTATAAAATGCTCAAGTTTTTGACAGCCCTAGTGGTTGCAACATAAAGTAAATTTCTTGCTTTTTCTATTTTACTTCCTTCACCTGACTCTGAAACCTCAAAATAACTTTTAAATAATTTGCTAAAATACTCATTGTCTCTATTAAATTGATTTTTCATTATTATAATAACATTATCAAATTCTAATCCTTTAGTTCCATGATATGTATGGTAAATAACCTTATCTTTTCTCTTTGATATAATATAATTATACCACAAGTCAAATTCATCAATATTCAAATTTAAAAATTCTTCAACTTTCTTCCTGTCTTTTTTAACACCATCATCATTATCTTCGTCTGTTTGAAACAACTTTGTAAATATTGTCTCTTCAATTTTTTTATACGAGTTATTCTCTTTGCCTATATAGTAATCTATACATATATCATAATTTTTATCTCCCTGATTATATAATTTAAATATATTATAGATATATTCTTTTAATGATTCTCCACTAATTTTTTTAAATTTATTAATCAACTCTCTTAGCAATTCAATATTTAAAACTTTGCATACATCTAAATAAATAATTTCATAAACCATTGTTCTATCATCATTTATTTTGTTTCTAAAGTCTATAATTTTAAAAATTAAATTCTGAACAACTCCTAATTTTTTAGTATCTGTACTTAAGAGTTCTTGACTTAAATTTTTATAATTTATTCCCGTTCTATAATAGTTAGATAATTCAAAAAAATTATAAATATTTTCAAAGCCACTTTCTTTGGCTACTACTTTATTAGTTAGAACAAAACAATGCAATTGATTTTCCTGTGTAATATTCCACTTTTCAATATGTTTATTTATAAACTCTTCTACTGTAATATTAGTATTTGCATAAAAATTGACACTTCCTCCAGTAAAATTATCATATATCGATTCTTGTATTAAACCATCATTTCGAACTTTATTAGCAACTTCTATTATTTCATTCATTGACCTTCGGTTATACTTCTTTTGTATTTCGCATAGATTTTTATTTATTACTGTAAATTTATCTCCAACTCCTGTATTATAAATATTTTGTTTTAAATCACCATAATATCCTATAAATACTCTATGATTAATTGTTTTAGAAAAATCATCTAATAAACTAAGTGTTGTCACAACTTTATAATCAGTGTCTTGATATTCGTCTACTAATATAAATGGGTATTTATCACAAATAATATGTTTTAACAAATTATTTTGATTTACAAGATTATATGTATATTCTAATAAAGTATCATGGCTTATACACATCTTATCCAATCTATCAAAGTTGTAACGTGCATCATATTTAATTTCATTTAATTTTTTATCATCAATTTTAGTTACAGTTTCTTTATACCTTTTAATTCTAAACAAACAATCAACTACTTTTTTGAAATGTTTTTTATTATCTAAAATACCGTCAAATTCTTGCATTATAGATTTAAAGTTCTCTTCTATAACATCTGCTAATTCATTTTTACATTTGTAATATAAATCTTTTTTGTCAACCATTACATCAAGAAACTTTAATCTCTTTTCTTCATTTAATTTTTTATATTTTTCAGCCCACTTCTCTGTTTGCAATGCATTTTTTTTAAAATTAATTTCCTGGTTAAGTTTTTCTTTATGAATTTGAACAAGCTGTTTTTGATATGGCTTAATGATATCCCAAACTATTACGTGTATCGTTGAAACATCTACTAAACTTGTATTTCCAAGTCTTCCTTTAATTTCATTAGTCGCTACATTTGTATATGTAATACATAAAATTTTTTGATTATGTGCCTCAAGCTCTTTGTTATTTTTTTCTATAATATATTTTAATGTTTTTATTAACGTGTATGTCTTGCCTGCACCTGCTCCTGCATCAAATACAATGCTTTGTCTTTTATCTACACAGTCAAAAATATCTATCACTATATTATCTTCTTTTTCTTTTTTATCTTGTGATATTGATAAATTATTATAATTCACCTATTTACCCCCTAACCTATTTTCAAGAAATTTAAACCCATCTACTATATATTTAGGTAATTTAGGAATATTTTCATTGCTTTCGCACGTTAAAATATTATATAGTAAGCTATTAGCAAACCTGCTTTTTGAATTAGATAGCTTTACTTGCAATTTATATGAATTATTAATTAGTCCACCATTTTTTATAATATTCTTATATATGTCAGGTTTAATATCTTTTAAAACATTATTTAATATTTTATTATCACTATTTGTTAAAATAAAAGCTTCCTCAAAACTGGTTGAATAATATCCCTTTATACGATTTTTTTGAAATATTATTTTTAAATTATTTAGTTCTATATACCCACTTTTAACAATATCACATAATTTTTCTTTATCATAAAAAAATTTTATAGTTTCATTAGTTGTTATCCTACTACATAATGTATTAATTTGTTTATAAACTTCTGGAAAACCTTCTTCACCTTTTTCTTTTTTACTACGCTTAATATCTATATCTGTAATAATTAGCGATGGTACATTTAATATATCAATTAATTTTGCATATACCTTTGCATGTGCACCATCTATCAAGAAAGCAGAAATATAATATTGATTTAATTTAGAATTTTCATCAATGTAATATTGTAATAATGTATATTCGGTTATTCCTTCTACAAAAATAACAGCATCTGAAAAAAATAGTTCTGATACCTTATATTTTATGTGCTTTTTCAAAAAGTTTAATTCATACTTTGTTATCTTTTCTTCATCTTCAGATTTAAAATCTATATCTATAATTTTATCATCATTTAGGCTTACTGACTTTGCTATACCATCAACTGTAGTAATGTAATTTATATTATTGAATGTATTTCCTGAGTGTATTTTACTGTTTAAAATATGTGATGAATGAGTAGTTATAATTATTTGACTATTTACATGTTTATTTTTGCTTTCTAATAGGGCTGATATCATATCATCAATGTATTTAATAAATTGTTCCTGCATTTGAGGATGCATAAACGTTTCTGGTTCTTCAATTGATATTAAATTTACCTTGCTATTAAAAGATGATTCTGGATATTTTTCCATATAAGTAATTATGTCAGCAACTATCATCATTAAATGTGTATAACCTAATCCAAATTGCTGTTCTGGAATATTATTGTTACCTTCTACATACTCATACTTTATAACACTTTGAATTAGCTTTTGAAATGTTAAATCCGACTTTAACAATACCTTGCATTTTTCACTTAAAATAACTTTACTTAAAGATTTGTTAATGTCATCACTATGATTCTTTTTTATATCCTTAGATAACTTATTGTTAATTTTTAAAATTTCATCATCTAATTTATCCACAATTTTTTCATCAATAATTATATTATATCTATATTCAATAATTTTTTGAAATGCTTTTGATAAGCAATTATTATTTTTAATATTAATAGCTTTTATGGGTGTTAATTCTATTAATTTATTTAAACTAAAGATATTTCTTTTTTCATTAGCTGAATTGTAGTATACGGTTTGAAATTCTGTCTTATTTATTAAATACAAAAATCTATCGAATTCCTGGCTTTTATAATCTTTGGCTAAAAATTTTTCTAAATCTTTTATATATATTTCACTATCTTTTACTTCATACTTTACAATAATTTCTACTTCTGATTTTTTTACATCTTCTAATGACATAAACGGAATAATGTTTGTTACTAAGTCTTCATTGTTGTTATCTATTCCAATTATTATTACAAATTTTAAATATGGACATGAAATAGCGTCAATCTCTTTAAAATCATGTTTTTTATATTTTTCTAACAAATTCTTGAGATAATTAAAATTAAAATCTTCTGCTTTAAATTTAGTTTCATTTATAAGTTTGTTTAAAGCTTCAGTAACAGTTGTTTTACCGCTATTATTCTTTCCAACTATAAGAGTAGTTTTTTGTGCGATATTAACTTTATTATTTACAGCTGTGCTTTTTTTATAGTCCTCTGCATCAATAAACTCAATAGTATTATCTTTATCTATTTCTCCAAATTTTCTAAAATTAATAATAGATAAGCTCTTTAAATACATAGTTTTCCTCCAAAATAACAATTCCAATAATTTTTTGATATTATATTACATATTATACCATTTATTTTCCATTTTACAAGGAATAAAGGTAAATAAATGTATTTTTAATTTAGTATAGCTTAATTAATAATTTAACGTTAGAAAAATTATATTTTAAAAACAATATACAAAAAAAACTCAGAACTAATCATTAAAGACATATTTCTGAGTTTTTGCTTTTAGGGTGTATAACAATCTATACTTGATTGTTATACCATATTATATAATTAATAATTTTAAAAACAGTGTTTTTATTATCCTCTACCTAATCTTCTTTTCTGAAGTTTTTTCCATATATTTCTACACGTCTTGCACAAATCAGAATCAAATTTCAAAAACTCTATAAGAACAACATTATCAACAAGATCTAATGCATCTTCTATATTTTCATTATTTCTTACAATATTATCAATTTTTTTAAGCAATTCTTTCTTTTTATCTTCAGGAAAATTTTCTACAATTGGTAACATGATATTTCCCATCTCACCAGGCAGAATTTCAAGCACACCACCACCATAACTCCTACCACATATTTCGGTAAATGCAAAAGAAATACTGTTATAATAAGAAAGAAGTAATGTTTCTGCATCCACCTCTTCATTTAACTTCATACGATGCATCGTATCCGTTGAAATTGCTTCACACTTATTTAATACAAACTTCGGATATAAGTTGTTACGTCTTAAGAAAAATGCATCTGGTATCCAGATGGAAGGTACTATATACCATCTATCTCTAATAGAGCATTTGTATCCTTTATCCGCATCATTATCTTCACCTAATTTAATATACTCTGTATGCCTTAAAGCATACTCTCTAAAAGGTTTTGAAGGAAATACTACTAATCTAGCTTTTTTACCATTATCATCATTTTTCTTCCAATCTGATTTAGTAAAATATATCCCGTGCGCATGAGAACTTCTTCCAATTAAAGGAAGTGTTACTTCATCAAGTTGATATATTTCACTTGTTTGTTTATCAACAGAAAAATAGTCATTGTTACCTGTTGTAACACCTACATTGATAGTACCAAAACTAGAAAATGATGCAAACCGCGCATCTTTTTTTATTTGCTGTATTGCCTTTATTTCATCAGATGTAGTAAAATATTTCGTCCATTTCTCCTTAACATGCTGCATTTTTTGATATCCATTAGAATGCAAGTCTAATGAGGCAAAATCATCTAAATCATTTATTTCTACTATTCTTATACCTTTTTCTTCACCACCCTTTTCTCCAACAAATACAATCACCTCTTGCTCTATTTCAGGAAATACAAGCTTCTCAAATGTAATTAGAGTAATTCTTGAATATTGATTCGATAAAAATAATCGTAAGTCCTCAGCATATGCTACTTGCAATATTTCTGCAGGTATTACAAATGCTATTCTTCCTGTTTCATTTAACATTTGTGTACAAGCTACCAAAAATCCAACCCATACATTTACAAGTTTATTTGACTTCATTCCATGAGATGTAAGAATACATGATAAACTTTCACGTTGTTCTTCTGAAAGATATTGATAACGAATGTAAGGAGGGTTTCCTAAAATTAAATCATATTTTAAAGATTTATAATTCTGATTATAAAAATCAAAAAAATCATTATTTATAATATCTACATTCATATATTTATTATATTTATTATATTTATTTTTTACCTTATGCGCTTCCTGTGTATCCAATTCTATAGCTGTAAATTTCTCAACTTTTTTCAAAAAATTCTTTTCCTTCATACTATCAAGAAACACACCATCTCCACAACTAGGCTCTAAAATCTTTGATATATTTTCGGCAGCAAAAAGATCTACCATAGCATTTGCTAATTGCAATGGCGTATAATATGCTCCTCTTAACTTTTGCTCTGTATTATCTTTTTTTAATTTCATTGTCTTTAATCATCCTTTAAGAATTCAAGCCTATATACTTTATTTATATTTATTTCAATTGATTTAATAAGTTTAATTTTTTTTCGTTCAAGTGTAGTAACAACACTTTTTTCAGGTTTTTTTATTAACTGCTCATTAATTTTATAAATCTCTCGTGTCTCTTTTACAACAATATCATATATTTCTTTTTGCTCTGGAATATTAAAATCTAGTTCAACAAACGGTAACATTTTCAAAACATCACCACCACGAGCAAAATAACCACCTTCAAAATCACTACCTATAATCTGTAATATGCGTTCCGTGTGTAAATTTGTAAGCCATGCTTGAATATACTCTAACTCATACGGACTATCTTCTTTAATAGTTATGGCACAATATCCTGCTGTACCTCCAACCGATATTAACATATTCTGAGTATCATATGCATACATAGGAGCTTTGCTCATAATTCCAACAATTAGCTTTATTCTATTAGCAAATGATGAAAGATGCTGATTCCTGCCATATTGATACCAAGTATCAGCTGTTGCATAAGGAACTTTTCTTTTCCCTTGTGGTGCTATTCCTCGTGGTACAAGATCATCATAATTATCAAGTAAATATTTGTATGTACCGCTATATTTAGTTTTTATTATATCTTGAGCAAATAAATGCCCATTAACATCATATGGAAATATAATCCATTTATCGGTTTGCAAGATACTATAAGTATTTAATCCCTTTTCGCTTTTTTTAACAGGTTTAAAATATGGTCTTAATATATCTTTTTCAATAGTATAAGTCTTATTGTTTTTAAAAATAGTAAATGTATTTTCATCTTCCTGCAGAACATTTTCTAATGAAAACCAATATGTTTTATTAGTTTCTGCGCTTGTTTGAATTCCTCCAAAAATATCAACATATTTTGTAATTGAAACAGCAACATTATCTAATTTCTTCAATAAATTCAAGAAATCAAAATCAGTAGTCAATCTCCAAGGATATTCATTAAGTATAGTGCTTTTTAATACAACAGAACAATTCTCTTCTCCCGACCATAATGCTGCGGAGGACTTTACCTTTGCATAATTAAATTGTTCACAAATCTGTTTTTGCATTAAAATAATTGAACTATAAATTGTTTTGTCAGCAAAAAGTTGTGCATCACCAAAATCATCTAATGAAACCAAAAACTGATTTGTCGATATAAGCTTTCTCAACTTTTGACCAGCTCCAATTTTAAAGAACTTATTAGGAATAATGTAACAAACATATCCTCCATCTATAACTTTTTGAATAGATCTTTCTACAAAAACAAAGTATTTATCAAACTGCTTATAAGCAGTTTGATAACTTTTTTTGTATAAATCAAATTCAAGTTGAGCTAGAAGATTATGCATACCTTCTGTATTTACGTATGGAGGATTTCCAATAATAGCATCAAAAGATTTACCACCATTAATTAAATTCCAATCAAATGGTGCAATTTCAATCAATTCTTCATTTGAAACATTCATCTTTGCTAACTCATTACTGCTAATTAATGAATTACCATAAACAATATTATCATCAATATTAGGTAATATTGGTGAACAAGATTCTACAGATGGATTTGATTCATCCTCTATAAGTTTAATTAATAATGAAAATTTCGCAACTTCAACAGCATGAATATCTATGTCTATACCAAAAATGCACGAAGATAATATTCTTTTTTTATCCTCTAGCGGTAATTTTTTGCGCCCTGAATCTAATTCAATCAAATAATCAGGCTGATTTATCTTGTACCACTCTATACAATACTGTATCAAATAATTATAGGCTTCCTCCAAGAATATTCCAGACCCACAAGCAATATCCGCAATTTTTAATTTTTCCACTTCTTTTGGTGCTTTTCCTGAACATAATCTACTTAAAGTTTTTTCGACCATATATTTGACAATTTCAGTTGGAGTAGTTACAACTGCTCTATTAACACAATCTTTCTTCTTTTTCAGGATAATTGTATCATTATCAGAAATAGATAGTTGTTCTGTTAAAAATGCCTCATATATTTTTCCAAGTAAGTTTGGCTCAATAATATTAAACATATATGGACTTTGAGGATAATAAAGGCTTATAATAATATCAATAATAATTTGGTTATTTAGATCAAAAATTATATTTTCACCTTCAAATATTCCAGAATTATATCTTCTATCTGCTAAACGGAAAAGTTCCTCTAATTTTATTTTTACCTGTTCACCATTAATTGTGTCCTTTAATTTATGATATAATGGTAAATTTCTGTCTTCACATATTCTCAAAAAAACAATTTGATTTATAAACTCCTGTACCACATCATTAAGCTTTCCTATTGAACGATATTTTTCAGATGTACTGTATAAATAATTACTTAATGATAATCTCCAGTTGTTAATTTGCTCTAAAAATAAATCGTCAACTTGTTTTTTATGTCTTTCTGAACAGATAAAATTATTTACACAAAAGTTATCAAAAACACCATTATAGATATTATCACGAGATAAAAGCTCTTCTATTTCATTAAATTTACTTGAGTATTCGCTATAGTGATATTTACGATATAACGCTACAGAGCAATTATCGTTTATTTCCGGAACATAAGTAGTATCATACACAATTAAATATTCAAAATTTGTTAGCACAACTATCTTATGATTTGCATTCCAGCCATACTTTCTTGCTTGAAATGCCGATTCAAATACTTTACTAATATCAACTGCCGGTTTCTTTGCTTCAACAAAAAACTTTGTAACTCCCTTCAATGTTAATGAGTAATCTGGTCGGTCTGTTTCAGTTGAATAATTCTCAACAATAACTTCCCTATATTGAGGAGGTAATGCTTTTTCGTTAGATACATCCCATCCCAACAGTTTAAGCAATGGATCAATATATTCAATCCTGCAAGAATGTTCATTATAATGCTTATTAGCGTCATGATAATATTCAAGATTTTCTTCAAACTTTCTAGTCAGACTTTCAATCTGTTCTATTTTGTTCATTTTTTATCTCCATTCTTACATTTTCTAGCATCGTTTGGCTTTTCTGCATCTTTTGGAAGTACCCATAAATTAGCCATTTTAGTTGCACCTTTTATTCTGCCTTCTGAGCAAAGAATCTGTACACGCCTACGTGTTATTCCCCATTTATTAGCAGCATCCTGTGCCGTCATATACTCCATTTTTGCACCTTCCTTAATATATACATTTATGAAAAATTATAATATAAATCATTATATTCTATATATCGAACAATTACAATAATTACTTTATGAATCATAAAATTATCAACACTTTTTTGATAATTAAACACATTTCACTTATATATTATAACCCTGAATACAAATGTGAGAGGTCTCTATTGCATAGAGAACCCCTCGCGAGGATCATAAAATTTGGAGGAAAATAAAATGTGTAAAAAAATAATTTGTGAAGTATGTGGAAACGAATTTGACAGTTCAGAAATTAATGAGTTTGATGGTGAAATATTATGTGACGATTGTTATGATGAGCTAACTGTAAATTGCTCTATTTGTGGTAAAACTATGCTTAGAGAAAGCGCCATGGAGCATAATGACAGGTTTTTCTGTAATACTTGTTTTAATAATAACTATAGGTATTGTACTGAATGTGATGAAGTAATTCCCTTATCTGAAATTTATTATTATGAGGATGAACCTTACTGTAGAAGTTGTTATAATAAAATTGATTATTACATAAAAGACTATAACTATAAACCAGAGCCCATATTTTTCGGTGATGGAAATAAATATTTAGGTGTAGAGCTTGAGATTGACGAAGGTGGAGAATCTGAATACAATGCTCAGCTTATTCAAGATATTGCGAATAATAAAGATAGCCATATATATATTAAGCATGATAGTTCATTAGATGAAGGCATGGAAATAGTTACTCATCCAATGACACTAGATTATCATAAAAATAATATGCCATGGAAAGAAGTGCTTGAAAAGGCAAAAGATCTTGATTATTCAAGTCATTATACAGAAACTGCCGGACTTCATGTACATGTTAATAAAAATTTCTTTGGTTCCTCCATTGAAGAACAGGATGAAAGGATTTCAAGGGTTCTATTCTTTGTTGAAAACAACTGGGACAAGATAGTATGTTTTAGCAGAAGAACGGAAGATAATATTAGGCGCTGGGCTTATAAATATGATATTAAAAGCAATCCAAAGGATGTATTAGACAAAGCTAAAAGAAACAGTTCAAGATATACATGTGTTAATATTACAAATATTAGCACCATTGAATTTAGAGTATTTAGAGGAACTCTAAAATATAATACACTCATAGCCACATTACAATTCGTTGATGAAATATGTAATGTGGCTTTTTCTATGTCTGATAAAGAAATTCATAATTTGACATGGAATAAATTTATTAATAGGTTAAACCCATATGCGGTTCCAGAATTAATTACCTATTTAGAAGAAAGAAAATTATATACAAGGAAAGTAGGTGTTAAATAATGTGTAGCTTATTTGGAATTTTAAATTATACGAAAAACTTGAATAAGGAGCAAAAGAATATTATTTTAAAGGTATTAGCAAATGAATGTGAAGTTAGAGGAACAGATGCTACAGGTATATCTTATAATTTTAATAACAGACTTACTGTATTTAAAAGACCTCTACCCTCTCATAAAATTAAGTTTAATGTACCTCAAGGTGCAAATACAATAATGGGACATACTAGATTAACTACACAAGGGTTAGAAAAGTACAACTATAATAATCATCCATTTGTGGGTAATTGTAATAATACTAAATATTCATTAGCACACAATGGCATTATCTATAATGATGAACAGCTAAGAAGACAATTCAAGCTGAAAAATACCCATATTCAAACTGATACATACATAGCGGTTCAATTAATAGACAACCATAAATCTCTTGATTTTAAGTCAATAGCTGATTCAGTTGAACAGCTAGAAGGATATTTTACATTTACTATTCTTGATAATGAAGGTAATCTATACATCATCAAGGGTGAAAGTCCATTAGCTCTATATCATTTCAAAGAGTATGGATTTTATATTTATGCTTCTACCGAAGAAATACTTACTAAAACCCTAAAAAGACTTGGCTTAAATAAACTTAAATACAATAAAATAGAGCTGTTTCAAGGTGATATTTTAAAAATAGATACTAAAGGCAAAAAAGAAATGTCTCAGTATACTCCTAATGAGACATTAAGTTTTCCTAGTTGTCCATATAAATATTATGATGATTATGACAATAACAACACTAGTGATAGTGATAGTATTGAGTGTAGTTATTACAAGCTAATAATTGAATATGCTAGAAGTTTAGGCTTTACAAAGAAAAATATTGATTTACTTATGGATACTGGTTTTGAGGTTGAGGATATAGAAGAATTACTAAACGATCCTAACGAGCTATCTATGTATATTGATTGTTATTACTGTAAGTAGGAGGTAGACATGCATAGTAGAATATTTGTATATAGCAAGAATAATAAGATTAAGAAATCTAATATAACTACAAGCAGCTTTAATGAGCATTGGTTTACTAATAATATAGCTGATTATGTAGTTAATAGCAGCCTACACGAGGATATTAAATGGTTAAAAGCTACACTTAATGATTTACCTATAGATGTCGATATTGATAGAAAATATATAATATCTCATGATGATTTTAAAACTATGTATTTTAAAGATAAATATAACAAATTCATTGAATTATTAGTAAAAAAGAAGGATGATATAACACTTGATAAATTTTCTAGTAGTAATATATACATATTTAATGACCTATGGCAATTAAACAATCTATATAATGATAAATACAGCTTCTACTTTTGTAATGAAGGTATTGAGTTGTTGACTATGGATGAATTTGTTAGAAAAATGGAGGATGATTGCAAGTATTATATAATAAAGACATTTGATTATCATTTTTAGCTATTGTTAAATTATAGAAAATATTGTAAAATAATTTTAACAATACTTTTAATAATCAATTTTATATTTATGGAGGATGAAATGTTTTTTAAAAAACAAAATTATGTAAAAGTTTATTCTTCGCCTAACTCAAATGAACAATTCGGTCTAATAGCAATTAATGGTAAAATCAAAGATGCATTACTAACAAAATTTAATGAAACATATCAATCTCAGGGAAGTTACTTTAATAATGGTGGAAAAGCATCCGATAAATGCATGCGTTCCATTTTAGCAACTGGAACAGGAGCATTAGGTTTATCGTCTGCAGCATCAGGCACACTTTTTATGGCTACTGTTAATCCTGCTACATTAATGACTTTAAGAAATGGTGTTGGTAGTGCTGTTATGGGTTCAGGTGGTATTGTAGCACAAGCCCCTTTTATTCCTATTTCGGGTGCTTTAATGCCTGTTGCAGCACCTTTACTTGCTTATCAAGCTGTTTCAACCATAACGATTATGCAACAATTTGAAACGATTAATGAAAAATTAGCTAATATAGAAAAAACACTAAACAGAATATTACATAGATCCGAAGCAACTTATATAGGAGAAATAATATCTTCTAGTGCTCGTTTAAATTCAATTGAAACAGAATACTCACTAACAAATTATTTTTCTCAAGATATGATAATAAGATTAACCTTTATTGAAAATACAATAAATACAGTTTTTGAAAGATATAAATTTTTATATGAATCACTAGGTATTAATTCTAATCTTTTATCTGAAGATATAGATATTATGCAAACAGATGCAATAATGGTAACTATATTATCTATATTAGATCTTAGAATAGATACTTTAAGAATTAAAATTTCTCTACAAGAAAATCCTGGTTTTATGAAAATATTAACTGAACAACTAATTGAAAAAATTGAACGTTATAAAATATTATGGAGCAATATTGAGCAAAGTCCTAAAAAAATACAAGAAATTACACAATCAATGTCTCAAACCATAAATAACTTAAATTGGTGGAAAAAACAGATGCCAGGATGGATTGGTGGCAATAGAAAACTTAGAAAAGAAAGTGAAAAAAATATTTTTGAAATTAATCAAAAGAATATGTACTCTAATACTGAAGAAATAATTAATGGTGCTAAAGAAGCTATAAATATTGGTAATAATTTATTAGACCAGGCACAACAAAAACAACAAATGCTTTTATATTGGGAAGATTTAAACGGAGTTCACTCTTACTATACAAATGAAATATCAATAAGTTAAATATATATCTAGTTTAATAAAGTTTTCCCAAAAAGGTATACCCATATGAAACACAAAATTTAAGTCTCAATAGAGTTGAATTACCAATTTTGGAACGTCCCAAAGGAAATTCATACCCAATTGGGACTTTTTTATTTAAAGTAAAGGAGATAATTTGAACAAATGAAAATCGGTTATGTAAGAGTTAGTACCTTAGAACAAAATACCATGCGACAAGAGATAGCAATGGAAAAGTTAGGTGTTACCGAATTATTTATAGATAAAATTAGCGGTAAAAATACTGATAGACCTGAACTTAAGAGGTTACTTAATTTTGTTAGAAAAGGTGATACGGTAATAGTCGAAAGTATTAGTAGGTTTGCTAGAAATACTAAAGACTTATTAGAGCTTATTGAAATATTAAAATCTAAAGACGTTGAGTTTGTATCTGAAAAAGAAAAAATAGATACCACTACTCCAACTGGCAAATTTATGCTTACTATATTTGGAGCTGTAGCTGAACTAGAAAGAGACTATATTTTACAACGTCAACGCGAAGGTATTGAAATAGCAAAAAATGAAGGTAAATACAAAGGTAGAAAAAGAATTGAAAAAAGCAATTTGAACACTCTACTCAATAAAGTTAGAAACGGTGAAATAACTGCTACTAAAGCAATAAACATATTAAAAATTAGTAAAAGTACATTCTATAGAAGATTAAATGAGCAATAACACTTTCTTTGAACGTATGGAGGAATTAAAATGATATATGAAAATAAAAATAATGAAACATGCAAAAATAACGAACACGGCAAGCGTATTAATTTAGTATCTGTTAAACTTGTTAAAGAAAAAAGTATTAGTTATCTTCCTAGGGTAATATCTTGTCCTAGTGATGTAGCTTCTTTATTTTCTAAATTTATCGCTGATAGTGATAGAGAACAATTTATGCTTTGCTGTCTAAATACAAAAAACCAACCAACAGACATATCAATTATTAGCACTGGATGTCTAGATAGCACAGTTGTTCACCCAAGAGAAGTTTTTAAAGTTGCAATACTTAGCAATTCTGCTTCAATAATTATCGCACATAATCATCCTTCCGGAGATACAGAACCATCAAAAGAGGATAAATGTATAACAAATAGAATAAATGAAGTCGCAAAAATACTTGGTATTCGACTAATAGACCACATTATAATTGGTGACTGTAGCTATCTTAGCTTTAAAGAACATGATATTTTATAAAATATATATTTAACATTACAGTAATATAAAACTTAAGAAAGGATGTTAAATATGTTTAATCAATATGATGATATACTAACTGTTGAAGAAATGTGCGAAATATTAAAAATAGGTAAAAACAATGCTTACAAGCTTTTGAATCAAGGAATTATTAAAGCATATAGGAACGGTAAGAATTGGAGAATACCGAGAAAATCAGTAACTGAATATGTAGAAAAATCAATATTGAAGGTATAGGGAAAATCCTATACCTTATTTTTATGAGATTTTATATTTTTAAAGTTAATCATAGCTTTTATTACCTTGAGGACTTCTTCGATAGATTCTTCATCCATTGAATTTAAAAGTATATGTATTGCATCCATACTTTTGCTTTTATTTTTAAGTTCTAAATTAATTTGAGGTGCATCAAAATCGAATAAATCAATTATTTTAATATCAAGTGCCTTAGCAATTTTATCTAATGTATCAATAGTAGGCTTCTTATTACCACGTTCTACTTGTCCAAAAAACGTTGGAGACAAATTAGCACATAAGGCAACATGCTCTTGGCTTAAATTTTTAGATTTCCTTATATTTCTAATATGCTCACCTAACAGTATAGCAATATTTTTATCATCCATGTTAACCACCTCAAATTAATTGTAATAATACTTTAAATTTAAAACAAATAACTATAGTTGCTATTATTTTTATTTACTATAGAGTTGACAAATTTATAATATTTTTCTATAATTATGATGTTATATTACAATATTTTCATAAGAAGGAGGTAAGATGGAAATATTTTTTTATATAATATGGATTATTTTAAGCATTTGGGTCTGTTATATATATCACAGCCTTTTCAACGTAATATATTTTAGTAGTAAAGGTTGCCTAACAGAGATAGTATTATGTGGTCTTGTGGGCTTTTTAATAACAAAGCTTGCATTTAGTAACCCTTATATCTTAATAGCAACAGTAATTGTATTATTAATTTTAACTTTTAAAAGAAAGGCAAAATAAGTTAAATTAATATATATAGCTTTACTTCTTTTTATAATTATTTGCTCCATATTACTAATGACTTAATATTTACATAAAAATAATCAACAATAGATTTAGGACATAAAGTCTTTTACTTTATCAAATTTTATCAAAAAAACGGAGGAAAAAATGAAAAAAATAACATTATTAAGCATATTAATGATTATGCTTTTTTTATTAACATCATGCTTTAGGGAAAAAATTACATTAAATACAACTTTGTCAGAAGAAGATCAAAAAGAATTAGATAAAATTTTAAGTGAAACAAAAAATAATACAGAAAAAAATGCTGATGAAACAAATACTGAAGACAACAAAGAAATATATGAATTGGGAGATACAATACAATATACTAATTTTGATATCTCCATAAATGAAATAATTCTGAATGAAAACATAATAACTATAACATTTGGATTTACGAATAAATCACAAAATCCTATTAGCTTTGATTTATATGGATATATTAGTGCTTATCAAGATGGAATATCACTTGACAGAATATCCATAGAAAACGGAAAGGAAGATTTCACATTTACTAAAATACAAACAGGCAAAACTGTGCCAATTTATGTTTCTTATGAACTAAGAAATTATACTAGTTCTGTCGAAATTGAATTTAGTGATGATACCACAAAAAATACTGTTATATTTGAAGATTTTCCAGAGCTTAATGATATTTTAGGTATATGTGATTTCTACGATGCCACTCTAGGAGACCTTGTTCAAGTATTTGGAGAAGATTATACGATATCAGACGAATATTATGATGGGGGAAAAATAGTATCATTCAAAGACATATCAGTTTTCTTCTTCATAGACGGATTTGTCGAAGATATTACAACTGCAAAAGT
Organism: Sedimentibacter sp. zth1; assembly: GCF_017352195.1. Taxonomy (NCBI): domain Bacteria; kingdom Bacillati; phylum Bacillota; class Tissierellia; genus Sedimentibacter; species Sedimentibacter sp. zth1. The sequence goes on from NZ_CP071445.1 coordinate 1,766,864, forward strand.
TACAGCTGCTTGCGGCAATGATGGTGTTAATATTTTAGGTGATGCTGTCGTAGGAATGAGTTCTGAAGAATTATCAAGTGCATTAGGATGTCAAATTGAGCCAATAGCTGAAAGCAATCCGGCTACTGGTCAAGATGAAGTATATTGTTATTTACCATTAGATGATAATATTACACTTATAATTTATTTTGATTCTAACAATACAAGTATTTCTGCACGTTGTCTATATAATTAGCTATATTGGCATGAATAAATAAAGAGTTGTTTCAATTTATTATGTATAAGAATGGAGATAAATCATGACTAATAATGAAAATGATAATAAAAGCATCGAAAACACAAAAATTGCATCTAACGAAAATATAAATGAAAATGTTAGCAGCAATGAAGCTGAAACTACTAAATCAATACAAGAAGAAATTAAAGAAACATGGAATGGTAATGATTTAGATGAAGAAGAAAGAACACCAAGGAATATATTACTATCAAGGATTCAACTAATTACATTTGCCATAACAATAGTTTATTTCATTAAAGATATATGGGCTTTATTTACAGGTAATTTTGATTTAATTAATTTAATTGTCTTAGTGATTAAATTAGAAGTTTGCGGCGTAATTGTTGAGTTTATACTTAAAACTATTGTGTTTGCTTATTTTAAAGTAACAGGAACAACTAAATATAATAGACCAAAGGGTGAAAAGATAAGCAAAAAAAGAATAGCCTTATACATTATATTAGTTCTTTTCATTGTAGGATACCTAAATATACCTCAAAACTACGAAGCTAATCTTACAGGTGTTTATTATACTGAGTATGGAAATGAACAGTATGTATGTGTACATATTCTATTTGAAAACACATCTTCTAAACCTATAAAATTTAATGATTGTATGGCTATTGAGCTTTATCAAAATGATGTACAACTAAATCATGTCAGAGAAATATCTCATGGCAACAAATTTTATGATTTACCTGTCTTAAATAGAAATACTGAAATCGGGAAAGAAGAAAGCATTGATGTATTTTTATTGTATGAAACTAGGAATGTGGATATGCCTATAGAAATGAGTATTGAAAAAATTTCTGATCTATTAGGTCTTGATACACACGAATTGACTATAAATTGGAATGACATTGAAGTTATTCAGTAGCAATTAAAATAAAAAGTAAAAAATGGAGAAATCTATTATAAAGGAAAACTACTTTATAAAGGTGAATTTAAGGACAGTCAATATCACGGCAAAGGAAAACTATATTTTAAGAATTCTACTCAGTTAATGTATGAAGATAATTTCAGTTACTAAAAATACAATGGAAAAGGTACGTTGTATAATAAAACTGGCAATATAGTTTACTCTAGCAAATGGAATATGGGTGATGTTGAATAAGATTTGCTTAAACAATATATTTTACTAACAGCTATTAAAAATTCAATATATAATTTAGAGCATAGTCATTTGACTATGCTCTGTTATTATATAAACAATAAATTTTTGGTATGCCAATTTACTATATTAACTATCTCTAATAATGTAAGGTAGTTGCATTCTTATTTTTTGTATATTTTTATGGTTGACAAGTTAGAATTCGAATGAAGTTCTCTTTATCTTTTACAGATTAAAATTCATTGAAATTTAAACATATTTATTTAACTTGTCAAACTTTTATCTTGTCTTTTGCATTATATACCCCAAACCCCGCACAGATAATGACAACAAATTTACTACAAATTATTTTTTATGTTCAAAGTGTAATAATCAGTTTTAATTTATTATAATTCACTTAACAATTAAATAGGTAAAAATGTCGGACAAAATTCGAACTTTACTTGCTACTGTTTTCTTTCCCTTATATATTAGTATACTTAAATTACCATTTATTCCAATATTACTGTACTCATTCATCATTATACTATATATAATATTATATTTATATACTATTATATTGTATTATAAAAAAACATACTATCATTAACTATAAAATAATTTTATTTACTAATATGTTAAAGCTTTACAAATTAAAAAGGAGGTTTTATAAATGAATAGAAATACTAATAATGATTCAAAGCTTTCTATAAGGCTAAACGATGAAGAAACACGTAAATTTATATATGCACTAGAAGCTAGTAATCTATCAAAGAGTAATTATGTTAAATCAAAACTATTTAGTGATAGCCCAACAAATAGTCTATCTTCACAGCTTATACTAGCTATTAATAATTTTATTAGTGAATATAATACTTTTAAAAAAAAAGATAAATCTAATAATAATTTCACTAATACTGATATTGCGCTTAAAGAAGTAATTCATATTCTTGCTCAAAAATAATTGGAGGTTATATACAAATGGCAAAAATAATAGTTAATTCTGGTGAATATAATAATGATGATGCTATAGAAAATGTTATCAATTATGATATTAATTCATCTTATACAAATCAAAACCTTGTTGGTAGTAACAATGTTCTAGATATTGACGTTGAATCTATGGTCGATACTATGAAAATGACTCAAATTTGCTTTAATAAGACAACGGGAAGACAAATACATCATATAGAACTTGGCTTTAAAGAAGAAAGCATATCCTCTTATGAGGCTTATTCATATACAAAAAAAATTAGTGAATTTATTGGACAAACACATCAAAATGTATTTGCAATACATAAACGTACTTATAATAAAAAAAATTATGTACATGCTCATATAGCAATCAATCCTATAGGCTTTAGAGATGGAGCTGTATTTGAAGGTAAAAGAAAAAATTATGCAGAGATTGCTGATATACTTAAAGATTTACTTGATGAAGAAGTTACAGTTATATTTAAAGGTAACAAGGATAACATCATATGAATGTTATCCTAAGTTTGTATAATTAAATTGACTGAATTAATAAAAATAGCCATCTAAAAAATCTTTTAAAATATTAGCATAATCGCTATAACTTTCACTATTTTTACATTTTAATTCTTGAGACTTAATGCATAATTGCCTAAAACCTGTTCCATAAAAGTCATTCATTAATTCATCAAATGTACAAATTTTATAATTAAAATTGCCATTCGTCATTTGAATTATATTTCTAAATAGTGAAAGATTTTTTTTGTCATCAAAATATGAATTTAAATATTTTTTTATATCCTTATTGCATTTATAATCGGTATAATTAATGCTAAAGATATTATTCATAATTGATTCATCTTCATATAATGCCGAATTCCAGCCCTCATTATTTATATAATATTCTTTGCTTCTATCATATATGTAATCTAAAGTAAAGCTTTCAGTCAAAACATTGTATATTTTTTCAACACGTTTTTTAGGATACATTGTATTTATAATACTTATATACAATGCATTGTATAATGGTATGTAAATTTTTTCATAAAAACTAAAGATTTTTCTTATTCTATCTAAATTAAGATTATGATTACTATAAAAATCAGCTTTTAAAAAATCTATTACTTTATAAACTAAGTATGAATTATCAAAAACGTTGGGCAAGTTTAATATAGATTTTATACTATAAGCAACATTATATTTGAAAATTTCACTTTCATCTTTAAATTTATCTTCAATATTAAAAAAAACTGAAAAATCATAAAAATAATTATATATTCTCTCAAAATAATACAAATCTGTAATTTTTTTAGTATTCCTTCTTAATAATAAATCCTGACAATCATTGGTTACATAATAAAGAAAATTAAATGGGAATTCTATTATATCGTTTATCCAATTAACTTTTTTAAATTTTGAAATAATAATTCTCTTATAGCTCATTTCTAATAAAGTATATATGTATATATTAGATGTAATATTATAAATAGTTTTTTTGCATTTAGTGTTCTCATCTTTAAAAAAATTCTCTATTTTTTTCTTTAATAATTTTTTTAAAAGTTGATATATTATTTTCAAGCATTTTTTTATTTAAATCAAAATCATCATTTTCTTCTTTATATTCTTTCCTATATTTTTTATATGAATCATGTAAAGTAATTTTATTTGTATAATCATTTTTTTTAAGGGTAAACATCAATTTTAAGTTATTATAAGAATATTTATTCATAATATCCATAAAATAATTAAATTCATATGGTGAATTTTTGTACAATGAATTAAATGCTAAACTACTACATATCATATCATTACACTCATTATTAATTTTATCACATAAATCTTTTTCACTATTCAAATTTGATTCTACTTTATATTTTTCCCTTACATCTATACCGAAATAATCCTTAATACAATCTAAATTATGCTGAAAATCACAATTTAGATCAAATAATCTATCTATAAATTTTTCATTTAATGGAGATATATAATTTTCCATGTTTATTTAACCTTTATTATAATATATTTTTATATACATTACTATACTTTATTTTTACTTATTTTACAAGCATTTTTTAGGATTTTAAAACTTATATATTACTATTATAATGTTCTTATATACTAAAAGAAAGGATAATATTTATGGAACTTACAAAAGAGGTAACACTTTTTTCATTTAATTTAAACGCTAAAAAAAAAGAAATAGGAGGTAAATACATTTGTGAAGAGTTAAAAACTGAAATCAAAAAATGGAATTCAAAAATTCCTGTATATATTTCAACTCAAACCGGTACTGGAAAAACTACTTTCATTTTGAATGATTTACTAAAGTTTTGCATAACTAACAACAAATCAATGCTACTATTAGTTAACAGGCAAGCACTAAAAACATCTATAATGAAAGATATAAAAAAAGCAAAAATACCAAATAAAAATAAGGTAATAAAATATTTGCCTGATAGTAAATTACATTTAATTAGCGATATATCACCAAATATAAAAATTTCGACCTATCAACAACAAATATGTGATTTGGTATGTAAAAAAGATTTATGTACACCCTATGATTTTATTGTTATGGATGAGGCGCATTTTTTCTATTCTGATTCTCTCTTCAATAGCAGAACAGAGTATTTGCTTAAAAAGCTTATTACTAACAATTATAATGCAGTAAGAATATATATTTCAGCTACACCAGAAATATCATTTGATTTAATACACTCGTATGAAACCATAAAAGCAGAAACAGAATTGTCATGTAAAAATATTAGACTTGACAAGATGAGTACTAACGCTATTACTTATAACAACATAGCTGAATTTTACAATAAAATCTTACTCGATATTTTCAATATTAATGACTATTGTAAAACTTGCTGCGAATATTTTAGTTATAAAGAACATTGCCATGAAAAAGAGACATGTGAAAAATGCAGATTTAATCCACACAATAGAGAATACTCCGACGTACCTTTTTTACCATATCTATTGTATACAAGACCTAGAAATTATGATTATTTAAATCCTTATAGTTTTGGTGATAAAAATGAACTAATTAAAATAGTTAAAACTGTAATAGAAAAAGGGAAGCGTTTTTTAATCTTTGTAGACAGTAAAGCTATTGGAAATGAGTTAAAAGATGCATTAGGGAGTAATGCTGTTTTTATCGATAGTCAATCAAAATTTGAAGGGAATGAAGGAAACTGTGAATATAAAGAAATCACAGAAAATAAAACATTTTCGTCTAAAGTACTTATAACTACAGCAGTAATGGATAATGGCATAAGTATTGATGATTACACAACGTCTGACATAGCTATTTTTTCAACCGATATAATAACAACAATACAATTTATAGGTAGAGTAAGAGTTACGGAGAAAAGTAAAGTAAATATATATATACATGACTACAGCAAGGACGAATTAAATAAAAAATTAAATTATTATTACGAATTATACAAACTAATAGATACACACAAAAAGAAAAAATGCGATATTGACTATTTATATGATTATGCAAATATTGAATTGCTACGTAATCTTTTTTACCATGATAACAATAAAAGTTATATCAATAATATAGCTGCAAAAAAAACTAGTATTGATATTACTTTTTTAAAAAATTTAGTACTCATAAAAAACAGCAGCGATGAGAATATATATGCACACTATCTTTTAGATGCTATGTGTATATCGGGAGATAAGTTACAGCAAATTGAAACAGAAGATCAAAAAATGATAAAAATAAATGAAATTTTAGCAAGAGAAGAGAGTGCAGAAATACCAAATGAAAATCTCAACAGTATTCTTGATTCATTTATTAAAATTTTGGGACCTATGAGTAAGAAACGTAAAGATAGACCAATCGCATACATAGAAAGTTATATCAATAAATATTCTGATAAGATCTCGTACAGTTATAAAAAGATTAAGGACGGACGAAAAGAAACAGGTATAAAATTTATTAAAAAAATTACTGATTAGAATATAAAAAACATTTGTTTCGCACTATTTTAATTATAAAACTACGGAGGAAATATACAATGAATGCATGTTCAACAGAAGAGTTACTCAAAAACAGAGAAATTTATAATTTTAAAACAAAAGAAAACAAAAAATCAGGTTACTATGTTATATATAACGGTTTTGATAAAAAGTTACAGAAGGTGGTTGACAATGGATAGCCTATTCATGGGTAGAATGCGCTTATTATACCCAAGGTGTAAAAGGTTCAATATATAAAAAATTTGCGTCTTACGAAGAAGCTTACAATACAATATGTAGTTGCAATAATATCACTATACTACACTAATTATCAAGAACGTAAAACTTAGCATTAATAGTTATATACTATAATATTGAAAGTATTAAACATAATAATGCTAACGAACTCATAAGATCAAAATATGAAGGAGGATGCATTTATGCATATTAATGATTTACCAGACATACTAACTGCTAAGGCTATAGCCAATTTTTTGCAAATAAGTCTTAGGAAAGCTTATAATTTGATGGATATACAACCAAAAGCAGGCGGATTACCTTGCAAAAGAATAGGTAAATGCAAGAGAGTCCTTAAATCAGATTTAATCAAATGGCTAAAAGCCAATTAATACATATGGCGAGCTTAAGTACAAGCTCGCCTTTAATTTTTAAGAAAGGATAAAGATTTATGAATGGTCATATATATAAAAGAGGCTCTACCTACACCTATGTCATTGATTTAGGAAGGGATCCTATAACAAACAAAAGAAATCAAAAATCTAAGGGTGGATTCAAAACTAAAAAAGAGGCTAACGCTGCACTATCTCATATATTAGCAAGCTACAATGAAGGTACTTATATAAATGAAACTGATATGACACTTGCTGAGTTTTCTGACAAATGGATAAAATTATACTCCAAGACAGGTAATGTCAAAATAAGTACTGTTAGAGTAAGACAACATGAGATTAACAACGTTAAAGCTTACTTTAAAGAAGCAAAAATGAAAGATATTACAAGCTTAATGTATCAAGATTTTCTGTTATATTTATTATCTAATTTTGCACATAATACTTTAACTGGTATACATAGAACTGCTAAAATGATATTTAAAAAAGCAATAGAAATGAGATTAATCTTAAATGATCCAACTCAATATGCTAAAGTTCCAAAGAAAGTAAAAACAGTAGAAGAACTTGAGCATGAAACTGAAATACCTAAATATTTTGAGAAAGAAGAACTTAATGAGTTTTTAGAGCTTTCTAAGCAAGATATTAGCCCTCAAACCTATGTAATATTTCTAACACTCGCATATACTGGAATACGTATCGGTGAACTATGTGCCTTAAAATGGAAGGACATTGACTTTACAAGCAAAGAGATAAGTATATATAAGACTTATTATAATCCTGTAAATAACACTATAAATTATACGCTATTACCACCTAAAACAAAAACATCTAAGCGCAAAATACAAGTTGATGATATAGTTATTGAAGCTCTAAGAAAGCATAAATTACGTCAAAACGAGCTCAGACTTCGTATCACATCATGGCATAAGGAGAATTTTGTATTTACTAAGTTTATCAATTATCCTGGATATCCAGAGACACCAAAGCAAATAGAAATTGTAATGGATAGAATTATTAAGAAAAACGGACTGAAGAAATTAACTCCACATGGATTAAGGCACACACATGTGTCACTCTTAGCTGAGGCTGGTGTTGGGTTAAAAGAAATAATGGAACGTTTAGGTCATAAGGATGACGAAACAACTACTTCTATATACATGCATGTAACTAAGGCAATGAAGACAGAAGCAAGTACTAAATTCAGTAAATTAATGAATTCAGTATAAAATGTTAGCAAGTTGTTAGCAATATAAAGGCTATAATTCATCAATTCATGAACACGTTTATTTTAACGTGTTCTTTATTTTTTCGAATTATACTTGAAAATATTTTTAAAGTCTTGAACATATTGAATTATCTATTGTACATTGATTTTTGTTAGCAAAATTATATCTATGCAACAAATATAAAACAATTAATTTAATACAATCAAAACAAATAAATAATTTTCAATACTCTCATCAACATTTAATGCTAACAATGCATTGTTAGCAAATCAATGCAAATAATATAAATTTTTATGAAATGTTAGCAAATTGTTAGCAAATGAAAATTTCCACAAAAAAAAGCGCTGAATTTCAGCGCTTTTTATCCTTTATTACATCATTCCTGGCATTCCGCCACCCATTGGAGGCATTGCAGGTTCATTTTCTTTTGGTTCTTCTACTACAGCTGCTTCTGTTGTCAATAACATTGATGCAACACTTGCTGCGTTTTGTAATGCTGAACGAGTTACTTTAGTTGGATCAACTATACCAGTTTCAATCATATCAACATATTTTTCAGCCAATGCATCAAATCCATAGCCTTTTTTACTTGCTTTAACTTTTTCAATTATAACTGAACCTTCTAATCCAGCATTGATAGCTATTTGTCTTACTGGCTCTTCCAATGCTCTTTTTATAATTTGAGCACCAGTTCTAGCATCTCCAGTTAATTCTTTAACTACTTTATCAACTGCAGGTATTACTGATACTAATGCTGTTCCACCACCAGCTACTAAGCCTTCTTCAACTGCTGCACGAGTTGCGTTCAAAGCATCTTCAATTCTTAATTTTTTCTCTTTCATTTCAGTTTCTGTTGCTGCTCCAACGTTAATAACTGCAACTCCACCTGTTAATTTAGCTAATCTTTCTTGTAATTTTTCTTTATCAAATTCTGAAGTTGATTCTTCGTATTGAACTCTAATTTGTCTAACTCTTTCGTCAAGTTGCTCTTTCTCTCCAGAACCACCAACTATTGTAGTGTTTTCTTTATCTATTTTAATTGTAGATGCAGTTCCTAACATTTCAAGAGTAGCATCTTTCAATTCATATCCTAATTCTTCAGATATAACTTCTCCGCCTGTTAAAATTGCTATATCTTTAAGCATTTCTTTTCTTCTGTCACCAAATCCAGGAGCTTTAACAGCTATACAGTTGAATGTTCCTCTTAATTTGTTTACTACTAATGTTGCTAATGCTTCCCCATCAACATCTTCTGCTATGATAAGTAATGATTTTCCGCCTTGAACTATTTGCTCAAGAACTGGTAAAATTTCTTGAATATTAGAGATTTTTTTATCTGTTATTAATATATATGGATTATCTAATATAGCTTCCATTTTTTCTGTATCAGTTACCATATATGATGATAAATATCCTCTATCAAATTGCATACCTTCAACTACAGATAAGTCTGTTCCCATAGTTTTAGATTCTTCAACAGTTATAACGCCATCTTTCCCAACTTTATCCATTGCTTGTGATATTAATTTACCTATAGTTTCATCTGATGCTGAAACTGATGCAACTTGTGCTATATCTTCAGATGTTTCTACTTGCTTTGATAATCCTTTTAATTCTTCAACTGCTACTTCTACAGCTTTATTGATACCTTTTTTTATAATCATTGGGTTAGCACCAGCTGCTACGTTTTTAAGTCCTTCTCTAATGATAGCTTGAGCCAATAATGTTGCTGTTGTAGTTCCATCACCTGCTATATCATTTGTTTTAGTTGCTACTTCTCTAACAAGTTGAGCACCCATATTTTCAAATGGATCTGATAATTCTATTTCTCTTGCTATTGTAACTCCATCATTAGTAATCATTGGAGAACCAAATGATTTTCCTAATACAACATTTCTTCCCTTAGGTCCTAATGTAACTTTTACTGTATCTGCTAATGTGTTAACGCCTTTTTCCATAGCACGACGTGCTGCTTCATCAAATTGAATTAATTTTGCCATTTAAATGCACCTCTTCTTATAATTTTTATTCTACTACTGCTAATATATCTGATAATTTTATTACAATTAATTCTTCACCATCAATTTTAACTTCTGTTCCAGCAAATTTAGAGAAAATTACTTTGTCTGCAACTTTAATTTCATTCTTTTTCTTATCATCTGAAGTAATTCCTGCCCCAACTGCTAAAACTTCTGCTATTTGTGGTTTTTCTTTTGCAGTACCTGTCAATACAATACCACTTTTAGTTTTTTCTTCAGCCTCAATCATTTTAATAACAACTCTTTCACCTAATGGTTTAACGTTCATTTAATTACCTCCTAATTTATAAAAATATAATATAATTTAAACAGTTTTATTGTTTTATTAGCACTCAATGTATACGAGTGCTAACACTATATATAATAACCATTTGCGCTTATGTAATCAATATCGATTATAAGCAGTTTAAAGCAATTTATCTCCGATTTTAATATTATATACATAATTTTCTCTGCAATACATTAATTTTCATTTAATTTCTTTGATTTGCTTTAATTTATATATTATATAAATATCTATTTTATATATTTTCCAAATATTAAATACTACTTACCTATATCATTCTCTCTTGCATAAAAAAATAGATATTGTTGTGCATAGCCTGATAAATCCTTAAATTTATTCTCAGCAAATTTTCTAATCTCTAAATCCTTTGCTGTATTTGGCACATAAAGTGTTTGCATAACTCTTCTTACCCATACATCAACAGGAAAGGTAGCAAATTGTTTCATTGAAAATAACAAAATACAATTTGCTACCTTATCTCCTATACCTTTATATGTTTTTAAATATTCTAATCCTTCATCATATGTTTTGCTTTTCAGATTGTATACAATATCTTTATCCTGAATTATTTTTTGTGAAGCTAAAATAATTCTTTCTGACCTGAATCCAGCTTTACATTCTGCCACCTTTTCAACATCTGCATTTGCTAATCTTTCTATACTCGGAAATGAGTAATATTTCTTGCTATTATATTCTTGAATGAAATCACCAAATTTTTTACTTAAATTCGATATTACCTTCTTTATCATAGGTATTCTATTGTTTGCTGAAATAATAAAAGATATAATCATTTCATACTCTTGTTGATTTAATATCCTTATACCTGTTCCAAATTCTATAGCTTTTTTCATTATATCATCATTATTTAATTTACTTTTAATTTGTGAATAATCTGTATCAATATCAAAATAATCTTTCCAAATTTCATTAAAATCTTCTTTATTAGAATTTTTTATTATTATTTCATCATTTAATTTTGAAACATTTATTACACGTTTATTCGCTACTATGGTGTAGCTATTGTCTAGCTCTTTTTCCCACCTAAACGCTTGACCACACTCAAATATGTGCTTCGGTTCGAAATCTGATTGTTCGCTAATAATTAATCTGTCACTTTTTTCTTGTACTTTCATCTATATCACCTGATTTATTGTAGTATTCTAATATTTTAAAGCACTTACTAATTCTTTATATAATTTGTTAGTAACTATTATTACCAACGACTAAAATAAATATATACTATATTTTAATATTTAGAATATATAATGTCAAATTTAATAAAGTTGTCTCAATTTTATATTCAATCTCAATTTGATACTGAATTTTGTTTCATTTTGAGACTAATATAATAAATATATGTAATTTACAATGTTTTATAATTGGCATATATTTTGCAATTATATATTTAATAAAACTTTGGAGGTTAACATGGATATTAAAGATAGTATATTATTCATATTAAATAATGAAATTAAACCAGCAATAGGTTGTACAGAACCCGTTGCAATTGCACTTTGCGCTGCAGCTGCTTCATCTTGTATAAAATCTAAAAAATTTGATGAAGTAGAAACTTATTTAAGCTCTAACATTTATAAAAATGGTATGAATGTTGGTATTCCAAACACTTCTGATATAGGGCTTGATGTTGCTACTGCTCTAGGTGTTGCTAAACAAGACTATTCAAAAGGATTGCAAATATTAGGCGAAATAGATGATAATTGTAGAGCAATTGCAAAAGAACTTGTTGATGACAAAAAAGTGTCTGTAAAAATTGCTGATATGAGTAAAAAAGTATATATAAAAGTTATCGTTAAATCAGAAGATAACATTGCTGAAGCTATTATTGAAGATAAACACGATAACATCACAAGTATTACTTTAAATGGCAAAGTAATATTAGAGAAAAAGCAAACACAATCATCATCAGCTACAACAGGAGTACCAGATAGTTTCTTTGACTCTTCAATTATGGATATAATAAATGCTATTGATGAATTGGAATTTGAAGATATTAAATTCTTACTTGATGGAATTGCAATGAATTTAAATGCTGCTGAAATGGGGATGAGTGAAAAACTAGGTATTGGAACTGGATATGCTATGAAAAAAAGCATGGACAAAGGTGTTATGTGCAATGACTTAGCTAACCAAGCAATGATGCTTACATCAGCTGCTTCTGATGCAAGAATGTCAGGTAAAGTTATTCCAGTTATGAGTTCTTCAGGAAGTGGAAACAACGGATTAACTGCTATATTACCTTTAGCTGCTTATAAAAAGACTAACCCAAAAACTAGCGATGAAAAAATGGCTAAATCATTAGCAATAAGTCATGTTATCACATCATATGTAAAACACTATATAGGAAGATTATCTCCTCTTTGTGGTTGTTCAATTGCTGCTGCAACAGGCTCAGCAAGTGCTATCACATGGTTAATGGGTGGAAACTCTACACAAATTCAAGGAACTATTAAAAACATATTAGCTAATCTATCAGGAGTTATATGTGACGGTGCTAAACCTGGCTGTTCGTTAAAATTAGGTACAGCTGCTGCTGCTGGAGTACAATCTTCATTATTTGCAATGCAAGGTTTCTATGCTTGTAAAAACAATGGTATAGTAACAGGTAGTGCTGAACAAAGTATTAAAAACTTAAAATCATTAAGCAATAATGGTATGGATAATGTAGATAAAACTATAATTGATATTATGCTTGCTGCAAACAATTAACTTTAGCTAAAAATATTTAAAATATTTTTATATAACACCTATTCTAAGGATTCCCCCATTCTTAGTAAATTAGGCAAACTGAAAGCTATTGATATTAATAAATGTCAATAGCTTTTTTATTTAGAATTCTTTTTTATTGCAAATACGTATTGATATCAACATTGATATAATCAATAACACCAATGCTACTATCGGCAATATATAAAGAAGACTGTCTATATTTATAGATTGTAAATTTTGAATATACGATGGCGTATCTTTAAATAATTTTGAAAGCATAACTATCATAAATGTAGGAATTAAAGCAATTACAATCATAATATATCTCCCTTTTTCTACACCATATTTAAAATTAAATGGTAGTACAATTGATAAAAACACAACTGACAAACTAAACAATGCAACTACTCCTATTATACTATCTTTATTAATTGCTATATCCATAAAACAATATCCTACTATATTTATTATTAGATTAACAACTAAAGCAATAATTGAAAATATCCCCCCTAAATAATATTTAGATATAACTAAATCATTTCTTGAAATTGGCATTGTAAGTCCATATCTATCAAAATTAGATCTTTCATCATAGGCAAGTGCTGTGCTAGGAAGCATGACAAACAATATAGAAATCACACCCATGAATATACTTAAATCCTTGTTTGAAAAACTTATTACGAAGTTCATCACTAATATAAGTATTAAAATTTTAGATTGTTTTTTTAAATTAATTAAATCCTTTATAATCAAACCCTTCATATTATTTAGACATCTCCTTTACATAAAATAACATAATATCTTCTATACTTGCTTTATCAATAACTCCATCACATTTTAGATTGTTTTTATATACTAAAGCTTCAACTCCAAAACTATTTTTTCTATATCCTATAACTAGAGATTTATCAATATTTTTAAATACTTCCTTTGAACATTTTAGCAAACCGTATTTATTTGTTAATTCATCCTTTTCTTCAGTAAACATGATTTTACCCTCATGTATTAATGTTATATAGTCGCACACTTTTTCTAAATCACTAATTATGTGAGAAGATATAAATATTGAATGATTTTCATCTTGTATAAATTGCAAGAATATTTCCAATATTTCATCCTTTACAATTGGGTCAAGTCCACTTGTAGCCTCATCTAATATTAATAATTTACTGTCATGGCTAAGTGCTACTGTTATGGACAGTTTCATTTTCATTCCCTTTGAAAAATCTTTTATACTTTTATCTAATGGAAGTGAAAAATCTTTTATGTATTTATAAAACTTCTTTTCATCCCATGTTGTATATATGTTTTTCATTATAATATTTACATTTTTTGCTGTTACATTTTCGGGAAAGAAACACTCATCTAAAACTACTCCAATATTTTCTTTGACAGCATCTAAATCCTTTTTATTATCTTTACCCAAAACATTTATGCTTCCAGCATCTCTATTAATCAAATCAAGTATTAACTTGATAGTTGTCGTCTTACCAGCACCATTTTCTCCTATAAATCCCATAATGCATCCTTTAGGAAGATGTATATTAATATTACTTAATTCAAAATTTTTATATTTTTTTGACACATTTTTTAATTCCAATGCATATCCCATAATCAATCTCCTTCATAAATTGTTTTAAACATTTCAATCAGCTCTTCAAAACTAATATTACACAAGTTTGATTTTTCAATAATTTTTGACATTTCTTCCTCTATGTATTTGAGAGCTTCTTCTTTTATTAAATTAATATTTTTAGCTGCAACAAAGCTTCCTTTTCCCGTCACAGAAACTATAAAGCCTTCTTTTTCAAGCTCTTCATAAGCGCGTTTTGTTGTTATTACGCTTATTCTCAATTCTTTTGCAAGTAACCTCATTGATGGTAAGGCATCATTATCCTTGAGTTCTCCAGAAATTATGCATGCTTTAATCTGAGAAACTATTTGTTCATATATTGGTTTATCACTCGAGTTACTAATTAGAATATTCATTATTTTTTTCACCTTTAATATATATTGTATATATACAGTATATACAATATTACACCATTGTCAATAGTTTATTTATATAATTTTAAATATTTTTTACACTCTATATCAAGTAAATATGTTTGAATTTACACAACTCAACTAACACTTGAGTGGATTTTTATGAAACTAAAGCATTGCTTGCTTTAATTTTTTTACACATTGTGGTAGTCTTTTACTATAAGTTAATGCTTTATCGATAGAGTAAATAATAACACGAGGAGATAATTTATGTTTCAAACAAAAACAGTAGGTAGAAAAATATTTGAACTAAGAAAGGAAAAAAATATAACACAAATGGAGCTTGCTGATTTACTAGGAGTAAGCTATCAGGCGGTAAGCAATTGGGAAAGAGGAAACTCAATGCCAGACATTTCAAAATTATCTGATTTATCTAGAATTTTAGGTATAAGTATAGATGATTTGTTAAATGATGAAAAATCATCTACCATTATTAAAAATGTAATTGGCGGAACAGAGGAAGAATACATAAAAGAAAATGAAGTTTCATTAGATGAAATCAATGATATTGCACCTATATTAAAGCCTAATCAAACTGAAAAAATAGTTGATAAAGTAATTGAAAGTAGCAATGAAAATTTTAAATTTGAAGACATAGTTGCAATAGCACCAAACTTGGATGAGGATTTTCTATATACTTTAATTAAAAATTGCATAGATACAGCTACATTAGAAGATGTACTATCCATAGCTCCATTTCTTGATGAAGATGATATTGACGAATTAGCTATTGGTCTTTTAGACGCCGACAATGTAAATACTAAAATTGTAGTGAGTTTAGCACCTTTCATGACTGAGGATGGATTAGATACTATTGTAAACAAATATAGTGATAAGATAAATATAGAAGCTATTGCATGCTTTTTAGATGAAGATACTGTAAGTGATTATGCAAAAAAGATGTATAATTTAAATGAATTTGATAAAATCATAAAAATTGCATGCTACATGGATAGTGATGATGTTGCTGAATTAGCTTTAAAAGCTGCTAAAGATGATAATATACATTTTGTAACTACAGTAGCACCATATATAGATGATGAGGATGAACTTCATGAAATTGCAAGCATATTGGTAAAAAAGCATGGAATTAGCGGTATTAAGGGTATCATGCCTTTTCTATAAAATTTTTAATATATGTTAAATTATTTTCACTCTAAAAAGCACAGGAATTAGCCATTCCTGTGCTTTTGTCGATTTAAAAACTATATTTGTTGGTTTATATTTAATACTAACAATAATGTTATAAACTATCTGCTAACCAAAAAAACTTTATCCAATGCTTTAGTTTTCTTAAGTGCTGTAACAAGCAAAGCACCTATAATTGTTCCGCCAAATGTGCTTATAAAAAATGGTATAACATATAAAAATAATGATGCTTCTTTTCCCATTATTAAAGTAGCTACAGGATATGCTAATATCCCACCAATAATAGATGTTCCAATAAGTTCACCCAGATATACCAAAGGTAAATTTTTAAAATATTTATACATCAATCCACACAAAAGTGCACCACACATACTACCAGGGAAAGCTAACAAAGAGCCTGTACCAAGGAGATTTCTGATAAGACTTGTTACAAATGCCACAATTACATTGTATACAGGGCCTAAAAAAACTCCCCCTATAATATTTACAAAATGCTGTACTGGAAAGCATTTAGATGCTCCAAAAGGAATAGAAAAAGGAGAGCATACAACAGCAACAGCACATAACACGCCTGCAAAGGCTAATTTCTTTGTACTAATTTTTTTCATTACATAATCCTTTCTAAGTAAATATTAAATTTTTCTCTAATTATCATTATGAATTCTGTTATTAAGCTAATGATAATTTTGAAATCATTTTATAATATTAAATTTATGTATAATGTTTTTATTATTTTCAGTTTTTAATCTCTACTTTTTCACCAGATAAGATTTTGTTTGTTGTTCTCATAGCACACATTTTTCCACACATAGTACATGTATGTTTTTCAGAAGGTTTTGCACTTTCATAGTATTCTTTTGCTTTTTCTTTATCAAGAGCACATTCGAACATATCATCCCAGTCTACTCTTCTTCTTGCATCACTCATTTTATAGTCTATTTCTTTTGCACCTGGTATTCCTTTTGCTATATCTGCCGCATGTGCCGCTATTTTTGAAGCAATTATACCTTCTTTAACATCATTTAAGTCAGGTAATCTCAAATGTTCAGCAGGTGTTACATAGCATAAGAAGTCTGCACCGTTTGCAGCTGCAATTGCTCCTCCAATAGCTGATGTTATATGGTCATAGCCCGGTGCAATATCAGTTACTATAGGTCCTAATACATAAAATGGTGCGTTATAGCAAAGCTTTTTCTCTAATTGCATGTTTGCAGCTATTTCATTCATTGCAACATGTCCCGGTCCCTCTACTAGAACCTGAACATCTTTTTCCCATGCACGTTTTGTTAAATTCCCTATTTCTATAAGTTCAGCTATTTGTCCAGCATCTGTACTGTCGTTTATACAGCCTGGTCTTAGAGCATCACCTATACTTATTGTCACATCATATTCTCTCAATATATCAAGAACTTCATCATAGAACTCATAGAAAGGATTCTCATTTCCTGTCATTTCCATCCATGCAAATAGCAATGATCCACCTCTTGATACTATATTTGTCAATCTTTTTTGTCTTTTAAAAGCTTCTATAGCTCTTTTATTAATACCTGCATGTATAGTTAAAAAGTCTACACCTTCCTTTGCATGTGCTTCTACAACTCTTAAAAAATCCTTTGCAGTAATATCAAGCAAATCCTTTTCAAGATATCCTACAGCATCATACATAGGAACTGTACCTATCACAGCTGGAGAAAATTCTATCAATTCTTTTCTAAATTTATTTGTCTTTCCGTAGTTACTCAAATCCATTATAGCAGCACAGCCATGCTCTACAGCTAGCTTAGCTTTTTTCATTTCTAGTTCATAATCCATTAAATCTCCTGAAATTCCAAGATTAACATTGATTTTTGTTCTTAATCCTTTTCCGATTCCTTCAGCAGACAATGATTTGTGATTAATATTTGCAGGTATACATATTTCACCACAAGCTACCTCTTTTAATATATACTGAACATCAACATTTTCTTTCTTTGCAACCAATTCCATTTCAGGTGTAATTATACCTTTTTTAGCCGCTTCCATTTGTGTTTTATAATTTCTCATTTTTTCACCTTCCTATTTGCAGACAAACTTTCTGACCTACCATTGCTTTTAACCTATCAACTATTTCTCTATGAGAAATGGGTTATGGCATAAAAAAATCCTCACTGTTTTACAGGAGGATTAACATCACAAAGCTATATGTTTTGGCTCCCTACGACAGTATTAACTGACAGGTTCTAAGGGTCAGGTTTTATCCTTCTCAACTAAATTAGTTCCCCTGCAAATCTTTATTTTATTTTTACAAGTTCATTGTATCTCATAAGTCAAACATTGTCAATTGATTACAGCATCTATTTTATTCAAGTAACTCTATTGAAAAATATATCATATCATCTTCCGTTATTTCATTGCCCTTGTTAATTTCAAGTTCTTCAGGCGTGAATTTGCCAAATGCGTACCTTTCAATTGCTTGTTTCATATCTTCATCGCCCTCTTTTATTAGAAATTCGGCACACACCTTTATCCATCTCCAATCCTTCGTAGCAACCAACGCTTTTGCTACTTGTTTAAATGAAGATTTTCTTTCTGGATAAATATTATCATCTATATCAATTAAATCAATATCATCTATATCTATCGCCCCATATTTATTACCAATCTTAAACAAAAATGTATTATAAATTAAATAACATCTAATATTTTCTGTATCTAATATAGTTTGAATGCTTTGTTTTTCAAACTCACCTCGAATTGTTCTACTTTCAAGTTGTTTTTCATTATTGGAATTCTTAAATGAAATAAATGTCGTAATTCTAGGAAAATTATGAATTGCATACTCAATCAAAAAGCTATCACCTAAGTCAGTTTGTATAATTTCTTTTCTTGTATTAATATCTTCATCAAACATATGCTCAATTGAATACTTTAGACAAAAATAGAATATTACAGCCAGAATAAACAAAACAATTAGTATTATTATTAAGATTTTTCCTATGATTTTTTTATTTAGCCTCAATATATATCACACCTTCCATCTATTTTTCATTCTCCAACATATTAAAGATAAAATTAATATAATTATTTCTTATAGTAATGCTTTGATTATATGTAAACTTTTCACCTTTTAACAAAGGCCATCCAATTCCATAATAACTATCATTTGTATATTTATTTACCTTTTCCCTAAAAGAATTTCTATTATCAGAACCAACTAGATTTGTTACAAAATTAGTAAATCTAAATCTTGAATTCGGTATTTGATTATAAAATTTTTTCATCAACAGAGCTATTGATGTTGATGGATTAATTTTTTGGTATATATTAACTGCATCAACATCTGCATATAAATCAGTCATAGAAAAACTAGAATTATCATTACCAATAAGTTTGTTAAATTCATTGCTTATTTCAATACTATTATTTGAATTTGATGTTTTAACTTTTATTTCAAGCATAAGTGTTTGTAAATCTCCTGCCCAGCCTGACAAATCATCTATATGATATTCGGGCATAAACTTAGAAGCTAATTTTGTTTTTGTGTTGTAACCATCATTCAAATTTGATTTATAAATTAATCCAGTTAATGTAGCAGCTAAATGTGTTATTTCTATTTTATTATAGTCAGCATCTGTTATAAACATACTATTGCCATCACTTGCATGTTTGAAGTATTCAGCAACTTTAGGATTTTGTGTTTCAACATAATTTATAAAATCATAATCTATTTTTCCTCCAGCTAGATCCCACTTATTTATGCAATAAGCAGAATTAAATTGCCTAATATACATACATAACAGCCAATTAGTATCAATATTTTTGTTAACACTGTAACACTGTGCTAATGTATTAAGTGAACCAATATTTTTAAACAAAGTACGATTGAGATTAGGATCTGAAATATTTGAGTTTAGTCTAACATTATTTATACTTTTCAGAAATTCCTCTTGCATAGAAATTTCTGTTCCATTAGTTGGTTTCTTTGTAATAAACGCAATATTTGATTGATTTAAGTCTTGTACAGCAGCACTACTTACATACTTGCTACTAGTTACAGATGCTATTTTTTCTCTCAACTCTTTTTTTGTTAATGATTTGTTTCTGTATATATTGCCACCCCTTGCATCTTCCGCCTTTTGATGTGCAGCCTCCATAGCCTCAGTATCTCCGCGTTTTTTTGC
The DNA here is from genome assembly GCF_017352195.1 of Sedimentibacter sp. zth1. Classification (NCBI taxonomy): domain Bacteria; kingdom Bacillati; phylum Bacillota; class Tissierellia; genus Sedimentibacter; species Sedimentibacter sp. zth1. The sequence goes on from NZ_CP071445.1 coordinate 1,787,449, forward strand.
CTCTATATATTCATTAGTAGCTTCAACTATCTGTGCTTGTGCTTCATCTGACCTATCACTGTCGCCCTCTTCCCAATGTCCAGTAGGGTCAGTGTACATTATTGGTTCATTATGGCAATATGTGTATACATTCAAGCTAAGTGGGTCATTTGGATTTCCTGTGTATGTATCCTCTGTTATAAACCTTGCTATCTTACTATCATAGTATCTTGCATTTAGATAATATAGGTCTGTTTCCTTGTCATACTGATATCCTGCATAGGTTATGTTGTTATTTACATCCCCTGTTTGACTTATTATATTACCAAATGCATCATAGTCATATGTACCTTTAACTTCTCCGTTTGGTGATATAAGTGCTGTAACATCTCCGTGAGCATTGTACATATAGTAGTATTCTTCTGATGTACCATTTTCCTCTACTAATCGATATAGTAGAGTTGTACCATATACATTCTTTGCTAGTTGATTGCCTGTACTATCTGTTTCAAGTATAACCTTATCAGCCTCGTAAAGATAAAGTGTTGTATTGTTTTCAACTGTCTTTTCTACCCTATAATCCTCTGCATTGTAATTGTATGTGCTTGTTGTACTGCCTTCTTTTAACATTACAAGACGATTGAAATTGTCATAACTGTATAATGTAACATCGTTTGAGCCTGTTCCTTGGTCTGTGTTTTTGACAATTTCAAGTCCAAAACTTGGCATGTTTTGTATGTCAGTAGGTGTATTTGCATCTGTAATTTTCATGGTGCTTTTTATTTTACTTTTTAAGTTACCGTTATTGTCATATTTATATATTGTTTTTTCTGTCTTTTTATCTGATAGCTTTGTTTCTGCGGATATCAGCCTGTTTTGTTCATTGTATATATAGCTTGTGCCTGTTAGGTTTTCTCCTGCTGCCACTATTTCTGTTTTTCTATTACCTGCTTTATCAAAGCTATAGCTTGTTATCTTACCATTTGGCTCTGTTACTTTTTCAAGCCTGTTTAGGCTGTCGTATTCATATATTGTTGTTCCATCATTTGTTGTCTTTGATGTTTGGTTCTCTGCTGCATCATAGGTATATGTATAGCTTTGTAGAACTGTTCCATCTGATTTTAGGTTTCTAAGTTTTTTAACTTTATTATCCTTGTAATATGTATATGTTTCTTTTGTTCCTTCTGGATATATTATACTTTTTCTGTTCCCATTTGTATAGTAGGTATATTTTGTTATTTTATCTCCAGTTTTTACACTATATAAACGTCCTACTTCGTCGTATGTTTTTTCTGATATATTCCCCTTAGGGTCTGTTGTTTTTTCTACTATATATCCTGATATATTGCTAGGTATATCATACTGATATATTGTTTGTCCTATCACTGGTACTGTCTTAGCTGTTACTCTATTTTGCTCATCATATACTCTTGTAGTTGTACCTGTAGAATCTGTCATTGTAAGTAAATTCCCGTTATTGTCATAGGTATAGCTTTTTAACTCACCATCTGCATTTTCACTAAGTAATCTACCAAATATATCATAGGTATAGGTTGTTTTTTTATTTTTTCATTAACATTTATTATCCTGATATTAGCTAATTTAGCTTGTTATACAAATGAGGGTATTAAAAGCTATTAAAGCAATAGTTTTTAACACCCTCATTCTTTTTATTTAGTTAAGAATTTCTCTGTCCCAACTGAAACATAATTAACTTAATAAATAAATTTTTATTGAATTTTCATTTCTAAATAGCTAATCATATTTTGTATACTCATTTCAAGTTTTTCTTTAGATAAATAATCTGGCAACTTTCCATCTTCTTTGTAATCGTCTGAAACAATAATAGGCTTATTAGATATTTCTTTCAATACTTTTATCATCTCGTTTTGTATATCTATTTTCTTATATAAATTTAAACTTAGAGATTTTAACGTATCAAGAATAGCATTAATAATTCTTAAAATAGTATTTGTATCCAGAAACTTCTTTTTCTGAATTAATTGATCTATCATAAATTGTATAGCTTCATTTTCTTTCATACTAACAGAAATATCCCCGTATCTTTCTATATTTTCAGCAAGTAATTTATTATTTAATGCCTCGTTTATTTTTCTTGCTAAACTCAGTTGCATTTCCTTAAGCCATTCGTATTCCAATAATTTCGAAACATTTAAAGTTTTATAAAATTCATATTCTCCTTCACGAATCATATGAAAATGGCTACCACCATATTTAATAAAAATTTCTTTAGCTACTACAAAATCCTTATTATACAATTTAAATTTCTCCTTTTTATTTTATTGCTCTCCAAATTTGCCCATCTTTAATAAACTTAAATCCTTTATCTAATAAAAACTTAACTTCTTTTACATAATAACCAGTTGCATTATACGGACTATGTGATAAAATAAAGCTTTTTCCTTGCTCTAATTGTTGCAATAGGAATTTTTCATTAATTTTCCACATATTATTTTTCCCAACCACGTCAACTATATTGTCCCAGTTTTTAAGTTCAAAATATGTTGCACCCCTTTGCCTAGCTATTTTTACATAAGAAATTCCATCTTGGCAATATTTTCCTAAAACTACTTCTGTTGAATTTGGTATGTTAGTAGCTTGTTTGGCTAAGTCGCTATATACCCCGCTTCCAATAGCATTACTACCTATATCCATTAACAAAGAAGCTTGTAATCCTGCTATCAATCCAGGCTCCAAACTATTAAAAAATATATTTAATAATCGATGTTCATCTTCTACATAGTAGCTGTATTCATTATATAATGGCTCAAGTGTTTCATATATTGGTTTGTTCCAAGGCATTGCTTCCGTTGTTGTATGAGTGGTTCTATATTTCCCCTGAAGCCTCTTTACTTCTTCACTGATAATTTCATAATCAAGTATTGATGAAACAGGTATTACATTATTACTATACTTTAATCTTTTGTTAATATTATCATACAATTCATTGTCCCAATTAGCCCAACCTACTCCATTTTTTCTTAATTGATCAAGTGATTTAAATCCATTAGCACCAATAAACATACCTATTTTTTCTAATGTATTGTTTGAATGTTTACCTGGAACTTCTTTGTTATAATTTTCTAAAACTTTTAATTTTCTAATTCTTTCCCATTGATCTTTTTCAATGTATTCATAATCAGAAATATTATATTCTATATCTACAGCTTGGTAAAATCTTTTATTCATAGTTATAAGAGTTGACTTATTTGCATTTTTTTTATCCTCTTCTCTTATAGAATTAGCTGCAGCCTGAATTCGTTCTCGTTCCTCCTCTGTTGTAGCTTTAAAATATGCATCTGTTAATTCAATTATTTTTATTTGCGCTACATCTGATAATTCACTGTCCCCCTTTTCCCAATGTCCAGTAGGGTCAGTGTACATTATTGGTTCATTATGGCAATATGTATATACATTCAAGCTCAACGGATCATTTGCATTACCCCTATAACTATCCTCTGTTATAAACCTTGCTATCTTACTATCATAGTATCTTGCATTTACATAATATAGGTCAGTTTCCTTGTCATACTGATATCCTGCATAGGTTATGTTATTATTTACATCCCCTGTTTGACTTATAATATTACCAAATGCGTCATAATCATATGTTCCTTTAACTTCTCCGTTTGGTGATATAAGTGCTGTAACATCTCCATGAGCATTGTACATATAGTAGTATTCTTCTTCTGGTGATGTGCCATTTTCCTCTACTAATCGATATAATAGAGTTGTACCATATACATTCTTTGCTAGTTGATTGCCTGTACTATCTGTTTCAAGTATAACCTTATCAGCCTCGTAAAGATAAAGTGTTGTATTGTTTCCAACTGTCTTTTCTACTCTATAATCCTGTGCATTGTAATTGTATGTACTTGTTGTACTGCCTTCTTTTAACATTATCAGACGATTGAAATTGTCGTAGCTATATAGGGTTAAATCTTGTGATCCTGAACCTTTGTCTGTACTTCTGATAATCTCAAGTTCAAAGCTTGGCATGTTCTGTATGTCAGTAGGTGTATTTGCATCTGTAATTGTCATGATGCTTTTTGTTTTACTTTTTAAGTTACCGTTATTATCATACTCATATATTGTTTTTTCTGTCTTTTTATCTGATAGCTTTGTTTCTGAGGATATCAGCCTGTTTTGTTCATTGTATATATAGCTTGTGCCTGTTAGGTTTTCTCCTACTATCACTATCTCTGTTTTTCTGTTACCTGCTTTATCAAAGCTATAGCTTGTTATCTTGCCGTTTGGCTCTGTCACTTTTTCAAGCCTGTTTAGGCTGTCGTATTCATATATTGTTGTTCCATCACTTGTTGTCTTTGATGTTTGGTTCTCTGCTGCATCATAGGTATATGTGTAGCTTTGTAGAACTGTTCCATCTGATTTTATATTCTTAAGTATATGAACTTTGTTATCCTTGTAATATGTATATGTTTCTTTTGTTCCTTCTGGATATATTATACTTTTTCTGTTCCCATTTGTATAGTAGTCATATTTTGTTATTTTATCTCCAGTTTTTACACTATATAAACGTCCTACCTTGTCATATGTCTTTTCTGATATATTTCCCTTAGGGTCAGTTGTTTTTTCTACTATATATCCTGATATATTGCTAGGTATATCATATTGATATATTGTTTGTCCTATAACTGGTACTGTCTTAGTTGTTACTCTGTTTTGCTCATCATATGTTCTTGTTGTTGTACCCGTATTGTCTGTCATTGTGAGTAGATTCCCGTTATTGTCATAGGTATAGCTTTTTATCTCACCATCTGCATTTTCACAAAGTAATCTACCAAATATATCATAGGTATAGGTTGTTTTTTTTCTGTTTCTATCTACCTTGCTTTTGAGCAAACCATCTGCTCTATATTTATAGCTTTCTGTTTTGCTCGCATTATTTATTCCATTAGGATCTATTTTCTTTCTAAGCTTATTCATTGCGTTATATACATAGGTTGTTACGTTTCCGTTTCCGTCTGTCTGGGTAAGCATATTGCCATTATTGTCATATGTATATGTGGTTGTTTCACCTAATGGATTTATTACGCTTTTAAGTCTATTTTCTGCATCATATCTGTATGTTGTAATATTGTATCTTCCATCTGTCTTGGTTGCAACGTTACCTCTGTTATCATAACTTTGTCTTGTTATATGACCTTCTCCATCTTCTATATATGTCTGACGAAGGTTTTTATCATAGCCATATTCTGTTACATTATGTAATGCATCATATACTCGTATCTGTGCATTTGCATTGTTATATTCCATTTGTCCTATAACTGTTCCTGTTGCATCTATAGTCTCTACTAGTCTGTTTATTCCATCGTACACATATTGAGTTGTATTGCCTTGATAGTCGGTTTCACTTATCTTGTTACCGTTAGCATCATATGTATATGTTGTTGTCTTATTTTTCCCACTAACATTAATTGATGCTGATTTTAGCTGATTTAGCTCGTTATATGTGTAATTTATTGTATTACCATTTCCATCTGTTTCATATGTTTTGTTACCATTTGCATCATAACCATATGATACGGTTATTCTTTCACTTGATGCTTCATTGCGTGTAGTATTTGATGTTTGTCTATTTAGAAAATCATAGGTATATTCATTTATCTTTTCAAGGCTATCTATTGAATACATAAGGTTTCCTGATTCATCATATTGAAAAGCAGTTGTTTTTGATGGATGAGGATCTGATTTAGTGTTATAATCATCTGGAGTTTTAACATATGCTACTTTATCAAAAGCATTCCATTTTGTTATTGTAATATTACCCATACCATCTTTTGTTTCTGTAACTCTTCCTAGTAAATCATATTTTGCACTACCTTTTTGTTTTCCGTTAACATAACTACTCAATAGGTTTCCTGTGCCATTATATGTATATGATATTTCTGTTTCATCACTGTATGTCTCTTTTACTTTTTGTCCAAGTCCGTTGTATTCATATTTTACAAAGTATGGTAGGTTATTGTTCTTTGATTCAGCGTCTTTTGTAGTTTCTAGTTGTCCTGATAATGTATATGTATTTGTTGTTCCATAACCTGTATATATTTTTTCATCATCAGTAATACCTGTTCCAGCTGCAAATCCCATTGCATCAAGTTTTTTTGTTATATTGCCAAGTATATCATATTCATATGCTGCAATAACGACTCTTGTCAAGTCCTTTGTCCAGTTATATGTTATGTTATTCATATTCCACTTTTTAAATACGACAGCTTTTGTCTTGATTCTGCTCATTAAATCATATGTATACTCTGTTCTTTCCATTGAGTTTATGTCTGTACCAACTACATTTTTAGGTGAAACCTCTGCAACTTTTCTTCCTGCTAGGTCATATTTAACTAGTGATGTGTTATTTTTTGTATCGACAAGCTTTATGAGATTACAAAGTAAGGACGTATATATCATGCTTAATTGTTTATTTTGCATAATATATACGTCCTTAAATGTATCTCTCACATAAAAGGTACGTCCCTAAATGTGATACAGCCCCTTAGAGAAAATCCCAAGGCGACTGTGACTGTGTTACTGGAAAAGATGGGGATTACGCACTTTCGCCTTTTCAAAGTTGTGCACATAATAAAACCAGTTTCTCTTTGACAGTTGCTTCACTTCAATTAGTTGTTCTCCATCAGGTTTTTCGCCTATCCTGGAATATATTATGCCGCGACTTTCATCCATGATTGACCACATTGTAAAGTTAATAGAATCGCGACTACTTGCAATAACATCAACCCCACTTTTATACAAAATTTCTATGTGGCTAACCAATTCGTTGGGGATCGATATGGTCTCATAGACCATACCGATATTGACGGTCATGTTGTATTTATCTTCCTCATGAAGGGGATCCTTTTGAATGACTATAGCGTCATAATCTAGTTCAGAAAGAACGTCAGCAACATATGATAATTCAGCAATATTTGATTTTAAGAACTTATCCATTTTGTTGTAACTTGGAGCCAATAAGAAAAAACCTCCCTCATAAATAACCAACAGAACTATAATTGCTATAACTATTAGTACAACTATCGAAACAGAACTAATTACACTTTTTTTGATTATACTCATTTTATAACCCCCTCATTGTACCAGTTTATTCCTAATTCAAAAAGCAATTTATCAGCTTTTTCATTGTCCCAATTTTTAAAACCATGTTTTAAAAAATGGTTGACCGAAGAACCAAACTTCATCCATGATTGGCTCATGCCGGCTGCTGCCGCAAGGTAGCCATATGTTATATTTCCAACTTGTTCGACTGTCACTAACTTTCCATTAAGAACCATTTGCGTGCTATAGCCCCAGAATGGTATGCCAAGAGTCTGCTCCCAATGATTGACATCACCCTCACGATATTTTAGGTTCCAAACCCCTTCGTTGCCAACTTTAGACCTAAACCAAAAATTTTTCCCACTGTGTGATTCAAAATCTCCCACGTCTCTTAAGAGTGCATTTTCAACTGGCGTAGAAATGTCACGATACAGCTTTCCGCCTATTCTTGAAGCGCCAACACCTGCGTTCTGCTCATCCTTTGTCAGTAGGTAGTTTAAGATAAACTGATTCTGAATTAAGAGTAATGTCTTTGCTGAGGAATCTATCCATTGATTCGTGAGCATATAACTAGTGCCACCAGATATGTTTACAACAAACCCATCATTAGTACCATTGAGTTTTCCACCGCTGCCAACATAAATCCTGTTGATAATGCCAGTATTATTAACCTTTACAATACTATTTGAGCCAGTAAATATATTGCTGACAACGCCAGTATTATTAATGTTAGAAGTGCTTTTCCCTGTACTTATGTTACCAATGGTATTAATATTGGTAATTGTGCCAATACTGCCGTTGACGATATTACTTATGTTTGCAATCGTGCCAGTATTGTATATGTAACTGATACTACCACTATTATTGATTGTGCCAACAGTGCCGCTACTGATGTTACTTATGTAATTGATAGTGCCGCTGTTGTTTACCGTTCCAATCGTACCGCTGTTAGTTATTGCAGAGGTAGCGCCAGTCAATACGTTCACCGTAACGATTGTACCACTGTTGCTTACTGTTGTTGTATCGTTGACAATCACGGTTTTTGTGGTATTGCCGCTACTTACAATGATCGAATTGCCGTTACCGCCACCTGAGTAACCAGCAGAAGTTCGGATGGCATTGGCCGCTTCATTGGCAGCTTTCATAGCTGCTATATTTCCTGCTGCATTGGCGGCATTCCAGTCTTTTGTAAGTTGCTCTAACTGCTTAATTTGAGAAGCTGTCAGATTCGCCTGATCCGTTGGCGACACATAATACCCTGAAGGATCCCAATACCTAATAGGATTATTAACACAATATGTATACAAGTTAAGACTTAACGGATCATTTGGATTTCCTGTATAGGTATCCTCAGTAATAAACCTTGCTATCTTACTATCATAGTATCTTGCATTTACATAATATAGGTCAGTTTCCTTGTCATACTGATATCCTGCATAGGTTATGTTATTATTTACATCCCCTGTTTTGCTTATTATATTACCAAATGCGTCATAATCATATGTTCCTTTAACTTCTCCGTTTGGTGATATAAGTGCTGTAACATCTCCATGAGCATTGTACATATAGTAGTATTCTTCTTCTGGTGATGTGCCATTTTCCTCTACTAATCGATATAATAGAGTTGTACCATATACATTCTTTGCTAGTTGATTGCCTGTACTATCTGTTTCAAGTATAACCTTATCAGCCTCGTAAAGATAAAGTGTTGTATTGTTTCCAACTGTCTTTTCTACTCTATAATCCTGTGCATTGTAATTGTATGTACTTGTTGTACTGCCTTCTTTTAACATTATCAGACGATTGAAATTGTCGTAGCTATATAGGGTTAAATCTTGTGATCCTGAACCTTTGTCTGTACTTCTGATAATCTCAAGTTCAAAGCTTGGCATGTTCTGTATGTCAGTAGGTGTATTTGCATCTGTAATTGTCATGATGCTTTTTGTTTTACTTTTTAAGTTACCGTTATTATCATACTCATATATTGTTTTTTCTGTCTTTTTATCTGATAGCTTTGTTTCTGAGGATATCAGCCTGTTTTGTTCATTGTATATATAGCTTGTGCCTGTTAGGTTTTCTCCTACTATCACTATCTCTGTTTTTCTGTTACCTGCTTTATCAAAGCTATAGCTTGTTATCTTGCCGTTTGGCTCTGTCACTTTTTCAAGCCTGTTTAGGCTGTCGTATTCATATATTGTTGTTCCATCACTTGCTGTCTTTGATGTTTGGTTCTCTGCTACATCATAGGTATATGTATAGCTTTGTAGAACTGTTCCATCTGATTTTAGATTCTTAAGTATATGAACTTTGTTATCCTTGTAATATGTATACTCTTCTTTTGTTCCTTCTGGATATATTATACTTTTTCTGTTCCCATTTGTATAGTAGGTATATTTTGTTGTTTTATCTTCAGTTTTTACACTATATAGACGTCCTACTTCGTCGTATGTTTTTTCTGATATGTTTCCCTTAGGGTCTATTGTTTTTTCTACTATATATCCTTATATATTAGATGAAACCTCTGCAACTTTTCTTCCTGCTAGGTCATATTTTATTAGTGATATATTATTTTTTGCATCTATTGTTTTTACAAGGTTACCCATAATCTAGCATTCAATAAAAAATAAAGACGTAAATATTTTGCCAAAATTATTTATTCAGCATAAATTTACGTCCTCATTTAAGTACAAATTTATATATAATTTTTCTTTTATTAGGTATATAAGAAATTATTTACAGGACCATTATATAATGTTGGTTCACAGTCTACTATCCCAAGTATATACAGTAGTTATAAATTTATGTAGTTGTACAGTCCCACCATTTTCTTTGCATTTCATAATCTTACTAATTTGTATCTATTTAACCCATTCTGCAATTCTTTCTCCCTCTTTAAGATTTTCTCTTTTATAATGAAATACAGTACCAAATCTATATTCTATTTCTTCTGCGACAATAAAATGTTTTTTAGTTACATTACGCAAATGTATATCTTCTATTACACATATTACTAAATTACTTCTATCATAATCACATTTTGCACGAAGTTCTTCTTTTTCAGACTCAGTAGCAAATCTAAAAGAAACATCTGAAATAGAAAGAGGACAAGAAATATATTCTGTTTCTTTAAAGATAATTTCTACGCTGTGATGATATGATAAATCAAAGTCACCAATTATTGTAAGCACACCACCTTCATCAACACTTGATACTCTAAAATCAAAAATATTATTCAACTCTAAATTTTCGCACAAAAAATTTAACTTTTTTTCTTTAAATTCTTTGCTCTCTATATTCTTTATGCTCTCTAAGTTTTCTTTGTTATACATTTATAAAAAACTCTCCTATTTAATTATTATTAATATTTTTAGCATTTTTTCTTTTTATGGAAACACTGGCACTGTTGGTAAAAGCCATTGAAATGTTGGAATAGGTGGTATATTTGGCATTAGCATAAAATAAAACTGACTATCATAACTCTCATAATTTCCACCAGTATCTTTCATAAAATATCCTCCATAAGGTTTAATATAATAATTCACTTTATTATCACGTAGTATACCTACCCTACTATTACCATTACCTAAATTCTTCACATAAACAACTTCTCCTATTGGTCTTTGTAAAAATTGAATCAAAGATAATGTATCATCTAACGTTGTATCAAAAAAAGCCTCATTTGAACCGCCAATACCAGTACCATTTCCTCCAACATTGTTATTATCATTATCGTCATTATTATTTGTAGGATCTTGCATTGGTATATGTGTTTCATTCCAATCTCGGTCATTATAGAAAGGACTATTTTCCCTACCAACGTTTTCTTTAACCCAAGCACCATCTTGTTTAAGATACCACTTACCATTTCCAGACCTTCGCACCCTCACCCTATAAGTCCAACCTTTTGAAGAATTACTACCAGCCGGAGCTCTTTTAGATGGTTCATGACACCATATTTCCCAATTTCCTTGTTCATTTGTCCATTTAAATCTGTATCCTACACTGAAATTAGAATCTGATTTAAATATATTTTTACAACCAGCTGGTACTCTAGATAATATGTCTTCAATTGTTGGATTTGCAAGTCCTTCAAAGCATCCAATAGGACCATTTCCCGTTATTACTGTTCCAAATCCTGCGAAATAATACATATTAGAATTTAATCTTGCACTATTTATGCTAATAAAAACTTCATTTTGTGAATAAGCTTGAACTATATTAGTTGATTTTCTAGTTATATTCACCATTTTAGAGTAATTTAAATCTTGTTTAGCAGCATTACTAACATACTCACTATCCATAATATAATCTAATTTATTTTTTAACGCTTGCTTTGTCAACGAACTGTTGTTAAGTATGTTTCCTGCTCTTGCTTCTTCAGCTTTATTATGAGCATCTATCATCCCCTGTTCGTCTCCACGTTTTTTGGCAGCTATGTATTCTGCAGTAGCCTCTGCAATCTGTACCTGTGCTTCAGGAGATAACTCACTGTCCCCCTTTTCCCAATGTCCAGTAGGGTCAGTGTACATTATTGGTTCATTATGGCAATATGTATATACATTCAAGCTCAACGGATCATTTGCATTACCCCTATAACTATCCTCTGTTATAAACCTTGCTATCTTACTATCATAGTATCTTGCATTTAGATAATATAGGTCAGTTTCCTTGTCATACTGATAGCCCGCATAGGTTATATTGTTATTTACATCCCCTGTTTGACTTATTATATTACCAAATGCATCATAATCATATGTTCCTTTAACTTCTCCATTTGGTGATATAAGTGCTGTAACATCTCCATGAGCATTGTACATATAGTAGTATTTTTCTTCTGGTGATGTACCAATTTCCTCTACTAATCGATATAATAGATTTGTACCATATACATTCTTTGCTAATTGATTGCCTGTATTATCTGTTTCAAGTATAACCTTATCTGACTCATACAAGTAGAGTGTCGTTTCTCCGTTTATTGTTTTCTCTGTCCTGTAGTCCTCTGCGTTATAATTGTATATGCTTGTTGTACTGCCTTCTTTTAACATTATCAGACGATTGAAATTGTCGTAGCTATATAGGGTTAAATCTTGTGATCCTGAACCTTTGTCTGTACTTCTGATAATCTCAAGTTCAAAGCTTGGCATGTTCTGTATGTCAGTAGGTGTATTTGCATCTGTAATTGTCATGATGCTTTTTGTTTTACTTTTTAAGTTACCGTTATTATCATACTCATATATTGTTTTTTCTGTCTTTTTATCTGATAGCTTTGTTTCTGCGGATATCAGCCTGTTTTGCTCATTGTATATATAGCTTGTGCCTGTTAGGTTTTCTCCTACTATCACTATCTCTGTTTTTCTGTTACCTGCTTTATCAAAGCTATAGCTTGTTATCTTACCATTTGGCTCTGTTACTTTTTCAAGCCTGTTTAGGCTGTCGTATTCATATATTGTTGTTCCATCACTTGTTGTCTTTGATGTTTGGTTCTCTGCTGCATCATAGGTATATGTATAGCTTTGTAGAACTGTTCCATCTGATTTTAGGTTTTCAAGTGTTTTAACCTTATTATCCTTGTAATATGTATATGTTTCTTTTGTTCCTTCTGGATATATTATACTTTTTCTGTTCCCATTTGTATAGTAGGTATATTTTGTTGTTTTATCTCCAGTTTTTACACTGTATAAACGACCTACTTTGTCGTATGTTTTTTCTGATATATTCCCCTTAGGGTCTATTGTTTTTTCTACTATATATCCTGATATATTGCTAGGTACATCATACTGATATATTGTTTGTCCTATCACTGGTACTGTCTTAGCTGTTACTCTATTTTGCTCATCATATATTCTTGTTGTTGTACCTGTAGAATCTGTCATTGTAAGTAGATTTCCGTTATTGTCATAGGTATAGCTTTTTAACTCACCATCTGCATTTTCACTAAGTAATCTACCAAATATATCATAGGTATAGGTTGTTTTTTTTCTATTTCTATCTACCTTGCTTTTGAGCAAGCCGTCTGCTCTGTATTTATAGCTTTCTGTTTTGCTTGCATTGTTTATTCCATTAGGATCTATTTTTTTTCTAAGCTTATTCATTGCGTTATATACATAGGTTGTTACATTTCCATTACCGTCTGTCTGGGTAATCATATTTCCATTATTGTCGTAGGTATATGTGGTTGTTTCACCTAATGGATTTATTACGTTTTTAAGTCTATTTTCTGCATCATATCTGTATGTTGTAATATTGTATCTTCCATCTGTCTTGGCTGCAACGTTACCTCTGTTATCATAACTTTGTCTTGTTATATGTCCTTCTCCATCTTCTGCATATGTCTGACGAAGGTTTTTATCATAGCCATATTCTGTTACATTATGTAATGCATCATATACTCGTATCTGTGCATTTGCATTGTTATATTCCATTTGTCCTATAACTGTTCCTGTTGCATCTATAGTCTCTACTAGTCTGTTTATTCCATCGTACACATATTGAGTTGTATTGCCTTGATAGTCAGTTTCACTTATCTTGTTACCGTTAGCATCATATGTATATGTTGTTGTCTTATTTTTCCCACTAACATTTATTGATGCTGATTTTAGCTGATTTAACTCGTTATATGTGTAATTTATTGTATTACCATTCCCATCTGTTTCATATGTTTTGTTACCATTTGCATCATAACCATATGTTGTTGTTATTCTTTCACTTGATGCTTCATTGCGTGTAGTATTTGATGTTTGTCTATTTAGAAAATCATATGTATATTCATTTATCTTTCCAAGGCTATTTTTTGAATACATAAGGTTTCCTAAATCATCATATTGAAAAGCAGTTGTTTTTGATGGATGGGGATATGATTTAGTGTTATTATCATCTGGAGTTTTAACATATGCTACTTTATCAAAAGCATTCCATTTTGTTATTGTAATATTACCCATGCCATCTTTTGTTTGTATAACTCTTCCTAGTAAATCATATTTTGCACTACCTTTTTGTTTTCCATTTACATAACTACTTAATAGGTTTCCTGTGCCATTATATGTATATGATATTTCTGTTTCATCACTGTATGTCTCTTTAACTTTTTGTCCAAGTCCGTTGTATTCATATTTTACAAAGTATGGTAGGTTATTGTTCTTTGATTCAGCGTCTTTTGTAGTTTCTAGCTGTCCTGATAATGTATATGTATTTGTTGTTCCATAGCCTGTATATATTTTTTCATCATCAGTAGTACCTGTTCCAGCTGCAAATCCCATTGCATCAAGTTTTTTTGTTATATTTCCAAGTATATCATATTCATATGCTGCAATAACGACTCTTGTCAAGTCCTTTGACCAGTTATATGTTATGTTATTCATATTCCACTTTTTAAATACGACAGCTTTTGTTTTAACTCTGCTCATTGAATCGTATGTATACTCTGTTCTTTCCATTGAGTTTATGTCTGTACCAACTACATTTTTAGGTGAAACCTCTGCAACTTTTCTTCCTGCTAGGTCATATTTTATTAGTGATATATTATTTTTTGCATCTATTGTTTTTACAAGGTTACCCATTGTGTCATAGAAATATCTAGTAGTATTGTTGTTTGCATCTGTTGATGTTTCAACCTTACCATTCCATGTATAGGTTTTTGAAGCTGTAACAGTCATTGTTTGACCTGAGCTGTTTTTTCCTGTAGTGCTTGTAGATAAAAGTCTATCTAATATGTCATAATTATTCACAGTAACTGTTCCATCTGGTTGTGTAATGCTTTTTATATTACCATTTTTATCATAGCTATATTTGGTTGTAATGCTTTTTAGGTTATCGTCTTTATAACTTTCTCCAAAAATATCTCCACTTCGTACATAGTTTGTAACAACAGTAGGTTTTTTCATATAGTTATATTGATATTCTGTTTCTTTTGTCTCAATGATTAATATATATTTAGTTTCATTGTCTATAATTTCATCAACAATAGGCTTTTCTATATTAGTAGGATAAACTATTTGTTCTTTAATTTTAGAATTTATCACATATCTAATTTCTTTACTTATGTTGCCATTAACATCATATTCAAAGGAGCTTTTTTTACCATCAGAACCAGTTTGTTCAATGATACGGTCTTTATCATATTTTGATAACGTGTAGTATGTATCATTTGTTACTTCATTAAGTTCAACAAGCTGTTTTCCTATCTCTTGCTTGAGTATGTTTCCATTTTTATCATAACTAAAGTTTGTCCATGAATATTTGATATTTCCATCTTTTATCGAAACTGGTGTCCAAATATCACTTACATTACCCATACCATCATAGTTATATATTGTACTTGCACCATTTGCTGAAATTTCTTCCTTAACTGTTCCATCATAATTGTATATTGTTTTAGTCTTTGTAAAATCAGGATATTGCTGTTCTACAACTCTTCCTGCATAGTCGGTTATTGTAATGGTAGTTGACTTTGATTGTCCATCTTTATCATAGTATATTATGTCTGTTTTTTGACTATTACCATTAAGTAATATACTATAGCTAGTTTCTGATAATAGTATTTCAACAGGAGATTGCTTAGTCATATCTTTAAAATATACTTTTGTAGGTCTGTTTAATACATCATACTCGAATCTATAATATGCATTATTAGGCTTTAATTCACTAATTTTGTTGCCAAATTTATCATAGGTATATTTTGTTTTATTGCCTAAAGCATCTTCAGTGTATTCCAAATAACCGTTGTCATACCATTTATATTTTGTACCTATCAAACCAGTATATTGACTTGTCTGCAAATTGTCCTTATCTGCCTCATATTGCTCAGGTGTAACCTCCAAAATCTTATACCCAGCATTGTCGTATACTATTCTAGTTACTCCGCCATCTGGATGTTTTTCTCTTATTATATTTCCATTTTTATCGTAATCCCAACTGATTACTTCTAACTTTGGCGATGTCTCTTTTGTCTTCCACCCAATTTTATTATATTCATATGTTGTAATATCACCAGTCTTATTCTTATAGGTTTTAATATTACCGTAATTATCATATGTGTATGTTTCTGTATTTCCTATTGGATCTGTTGTACTTTTTAAAAGACCTCCGACATTACAGCTAAAAAGCTGATTTGCTTCTGACTTGGTATAATATTCATATGTTGTTATTGCAAACTTATTATTATATGTTGAATCAGAATTTTTATCATCATACTCATCTGTACCATTTAAAGGTTTTACCTTTTTTAGTAGAAGTTTTTTTGTTTCGCTATCATAAATATAGAAGGTTTTATGTCCTACTTCATTTATTTCCTTAATAAGATTATTTTTCTCATCATAAAAAAACTGTTTTTTACTCTTATTAGGGTCAGTAATTTGGTCAGGATTTGTTATACCTGTAATATTACCTTTATTGTCAACATCAAATAAGGTCGTATTTCCATTTCTGTCTATTTTTGATTTGATATCTCCATAATGATTAATATTAGAATTAAACCAATAGCTTGTTACCTCTGAACGTCCTTCAGGATCTTGAACTCTGATTGTATACATAGCAACATCAAATTCATATGTCCATTTTTTGTTTTCAGAATTTGATATTGTTGTTCTTCTATTTGTTACATCATATGTGTATACCCACGTTTCACCTGCTGCATCGATTGTCTTACAAATTTTATTTTGTGCATCACCCATATTGTGACTATATTTTAAGGTTTGGAACACATGAGCATTGCCATCTATTAGTTTTGTAAGATATTTTGATGAATCATACTCATATTGTAATGTTTGACTATTTGGGTCTATTACCTTAACTAGCAAATTTTTATAGTTATATTCGTATATAACCTGTCTTAACTCAGGGTCAGTGATACTTTTCAAGAGTCCATTTGTAGGATAGTATTCAAGTTTATATTGTCTTCCTACTGTATCAACTATATTATCTATTTTTCCATTTTGATAGTTTATAGAAATTCTGTTTCCATTTTTATCTTCCATAGATGTCATATAACCATATTCGTTAAATCCATATTTGTATTGGTCCTTCGTATATAATATACTTGAATTAGAAAATTTTACATATGAGGCTCTTGTTCCTTCTGGAACGTATTTATCTCCATTTCTATTAAATACATGTGTACTTCCATCTGGCAGACAAATATATACAGTGTTTTCGCCACCATAAGCTCTTCCTTCAAATCCAAAGGTCCACCCTCTACCTAACATAGTAGGTTTCTCGTCTCTTGAGTTATATGTTCTACTGAAATTCACTTGAAAACCTGGAGCAGGAATACTCATGTCTGTACATGTAACTGAATAATTTCCTGAAGCTGGATTTACTCCACCTTCTCCATAATGGAATCTTTCCGCATTTCTTGCTCTTTCATCCATTGTATACCATGTATCTTGACTTCCTTCTCCTGAACCCGCAAGAATATCATCTCCAGCACCAAGACCGTTATATGTATCTGGTAAAGTCTGGGGAATATTTGTCAAAGTAGCAAATGCATCAACTCTACCCTCAGAGCCAATAATGTATTTTAGTGCATCACATTTTACTACATTGTTTATAATTCTTTCTTTTATTTCGTCAATGCTACTTTGAGGGAGATAACTTTTTGCAAGAGCTGCAATTCCAGATACATAAGCAGCTGATACTGAAGTTCCACTATAATAGTCATAGCCTTGCTCTGGTATTGTGCTTAATACACTTGTACCTGGAGCGGCAACATCCACGTTAATTCCTCTGTTTGAAAATGTAGCCAAAATTCCCATACAGTCTACTGCACCTACTGAAATTACGTTTGGAATATCAAAACTTGCAGGGTAAACAGGAAAATATTTGGAATATCCTCCTCTATTTCCAGCTGCGCATACGAATAACATGCCACTATCAGCCATTGCTTCCTTAAGTGCAATATTATTATCTGTACCACCAAAGCTACAGTTAATAATATTTACACCCATATTTTTTGCATATTCTATTGCTTCAATTGCGTCACTGGTATATCCAGTGGTAGCATTAATGAACTTTAACGGTAATATTTTTACTTTTGGTGCTACACCCACTACTCCACTGTTATTTGCACTAGCAGCAATTATACCTGCAATATAAGTACCATGAACATCTTCTTCTGGTGAGGAATACACAGTATTCATATCATCACTAAAGTTCCATCCATTGATATCATCAATGTATCCATTGCCATCATCATCTATTCCGTTTCCAGGTATTTCTTTTTGATTTACATAAACATTATCCTTAAGGTCAGAATGTGTAATGTCTATTCCGCTGTCTAACACACCAATTACTACATTTTCACCTGTTGATAGATCCCATGCATTTAATGCATTAATGTCAACAGTACTTCTGCCAATCTTTCCTCTTACCTCTTGACCACTGTTTAACAAACCCCATTGAAGTAAAAATTTCTCATCAGTTGGTGTACTGGTTATTGTAAGCGGGTAGTTTGGCTGTGCGTATTCAACATTAGGATCTTTTTTTAGCTCTTCAATTACACTGCTAATGTCATCTGTTTTATCAATTTCTAATATACTAATACGCTTTGACTTAAAATTCTTTTTCTCAATAAACTTTTTAAGCTTTAATTTACTTTTTATATTATTGTGCATTTTAGAATTACTAGATTCACTTTTGTATTTAATAATTATATCTGTTTTTTCATTAGACCTTTGTGAATCAAGAGCAACTATTTTTTTAGTCATTTCATTTTTTTCATGACTAACATTTTCTGCAAATACATTTGGTGCACATGTTACTTGAGCTACTAAAATAGCAACGGTTAAAATTTTAGCTATTATTTTTTTGAATTTACACATATTATCCCCCTCTTATTGTTGTATGCTTACATTGTAATTTATTTGGCTAGTACATTTTTTCTTTCCAACAAACTTTATACTATTAATAATACCTGTCATTTCTCTTACACTTTTATTCTTAACAAAAATAGTAATATAACAAAGGTTATCTTTATTTTCAACAATTATCTGCATATTGTTGTCTTTAAAATAAGTTGTAGTAGTATCCAGCTCAGGTGTAAATTCACATACATCAACTAAGACCAACTCATCTGTATTAATAGCTATTGTCATTTTATATTGATTAATATCTTTTACATTAGATACAGGCATCATAATCGAAAATTCTTCCCCTTCATCAATAGTTACTTGTAGAGGAATATTTTGATTGTACATTAGTTGCTCAGTCCACTCACTAGTTTTAAATGTATTTAAAGCTCTTATCCTAAATGAATGAGTCAAATAACGACCTGCTTGTAATATATTTATACTTGATTCTTCGGTTGTAGCAACAATTACTCCATCCATTTCAATCTCATATTGTGATGCTCCTTTGGATGTATCCCATTTCAACTGTATTCCTCCATCTTCCGCATTTGATACTATAAGATTTTTTGGCGTCGAAATATCTGTAACACAATATACAGTACTGCCCCACGGTCCTTGTCCTACTGTAGTCAATGCTCTCACTTGGAATTGATATAAGGTACCATTTGTTAGTCCATCTATAGTAATTGTAGAATCTGTAGTTGTATAGCTATTACCACTGGAATCCTTTACTTCATAAGAAATAGCATCTTTAACATCATTCCAATCAATGCTAATTGCAGCACCGGTAGTAGTTAAACTATTTTTACATAATATATTTATAGGTGCACCAGGTAAAGCTTCGTTTGTTGAGGCAGATATTGATTCACTCCAAATACTTGACCCTGATTCGTTATATGAACGAATTCTGTAACTACGTGTTGTTTTCGGAGGAATATCAAAATCATGATATGCATTTGAGTAAACTTTTACAATTTTATTATTTTCAATTTCTACCTCATATCCTTGTGCATTAGCTACATTATTCCAATTTAATTCAATAGCAAATTCTGTTGCATTTATATTTTCTAGTATAGGAGCTTCAGGAATTGCCTGAGGTCCTGAAAAAGATATTTCGTGCGACCATTCTCCCAGTATATTTTGCTCATAATCAAGTACGGCAGCAACTCTAACTGCATAAAATGCTTGTGGAGTTGTAGCTATGCTAATCATAGGTACATCTACATTTTGAGATTGTCCACCATTTATTTTCACCATATATCCTTTAGCATCTTTTACTGAATCCCATGAAACTACTATTGAACCTTGGTTAATCTTTGAAGGTTTAATATTTTGCGGTATACTTGTTATTTCTCTTTTTGTTGTAATTGTTATAGATTCACTCCATTCACTATAGCCACTTTGATTGCCCGCTCTTACTGAATAGTTGTGAGTTGAATTATCCAATAATGACGAATGTATAAATGTAGTATTTGGTCCAGAATAAATTATTACGCCATCAGCAGATAATTCGTATATATTTGCCACATCACATTTACTCCATTGTATAGTAACAATATTTTGTCCAGAAGTTCCTAAAACTTGTGAAGGAGCAGTAGGAATGGCTTTTACTGTTACAGGATAACTCCAACCACCTTCTCTTTCATCAAAAAGTGCTCTTACTTTATACGTATGAGGTTGAGTCAAACTTGAAACAGAGTCAATATATGATGTAGTTATAGCCGATGTAGTAGTACAAGTTGCATTATCAATTTCTATTTTATAACTTGATGCATTTTCAATACTATTCCAGTTAATACATATTGCTGCGCCCTCTACATTACCAGTAATTTCAGGGGCATCTGCTACTCTAGGTAATAGTTTTATACTTTGTGGTGCTGCATAGCCACTATCCCCACCTTCGTTGACAGCCATAATTTTGACAACATGCTCTGATTCAGAGGCAACTGAAGGATCAAATGAATAAGTATATTCAGGTATACTTATTCCTCTTATTTCGTTTCCATCTATATTAACAACATATGAATCAGCATTATTCACTGAATTCCAAGAAATATTAATTTTTGTTTGTGTTGCAGTTAGTTCAATTCCATTAGGCATAATAGGAGCACTAGAAATTGTTTTTATAGTAACAGGTGTACTCCATTTACCATTATCAAATATATTTCTTGCTCTTATGCTATAAGTGTGAACACTTCCAGGGGTTAATCCATTATGCTCAAAATTAGTATTTAATTCTGTATTGTATATCTTACCATCACACTTTATATCATAGCCATTTGCACCATTTACTTCATTCCATGAAACTTGAGTATATGTATTAAATCTATTGAATTTAATTCCATCAGGAATGGTAGGAGCTTCACCTTTAGTTTTTTGAGTAATTTTTGCCACTAAGACTCCAGATTCATTTGAAGCAATAATTTCATAAGTATATGTTGTGTTTGGTGTAAGTCCAGTATCAAGAAATTTATTATCAGTTATTTTATCAGCTATAACAACGCCATCTCTCTTAATTATGTAAAATTTTGCTCTTGCACTTTGCTCCCAAGAAAGAGTGATTTGTTTATCCTTAGCAGAAGATCTTAATTGACTTGGAGCATCAGGAGGTGCAATTTTAGTACTGAATACTTTTTCTGCTATACCAGATGATTTGACTCCATTGCTATTAATAGAACAAACTTTTACAGTATATTGAGTTTGAGCATCCAATCCTGAAAAACTATAACTATTGGTATTAATTTCATTTGATTCATTTATTAGATTATCACCTTTGTATAAACTGCATTTATACAAAACTGAATTAGGGTTATTATTTTTATCCCATGTAAATTGAACGTTATCAAATGTTACATTATTAATAACAATATTTTTTGGTATATTTGACGATGTATAAATTATTGAAGGCTCACTCCACTCTCCTTCATTAGTCCATTTTGTTGTATCGTAAGGGTTATTGGTGTCGCATACATTAAAACATCTAACAGATAACAAATACTGTTTATTAGGTAAAGTAAACGGTATATTAATTTTGTTAGTTTGAGAATATTGTTTCTGTTGTTCATTTATTAAAATTTCATAGCCTACTGCTTCTGACTGAGCTGTCCAACTCAAATTTATATTGGAAGACTGTAAAGCAGCTTTCACTCCTAATACTTTTGATGGTCTATTAGGTGTGGTAATAACATCAAGAGCAGTTTCACTCCAATTCCCATATGTAGTTAAGTTTGATTTCCCTCGAATTTTATACCTATAAGTTTGATTAGTTAATAAACCTGTATCAGTATATGAGGTTACCATAATATTATCTATTTGTTTTGTTTCAGTTACAGAGCCATTAACTACGGTTTCTCTTAATAAATCATATACATAAGCTCCCTGCGAAGAATTCCATGTTAAGCTTATTGAATTATTTGTCTTATTTGTGCAAGTTAACCCTACCGGAGCTAATGGTGTTGTTTTAATGCTTGCTTCTTGACTTACAGCTTCAGTACCGTTTTCTCTGTCTCTTGCATATACGATAATTTTATACTCTGTGTTACCCGCTAAATTAGTCGCTGTGATAGTCTTTGACGGAAGTTGTATCCAAACAGCGTTTTCAGATAATGTCCCATTGCTGGATAAATATTTATTACCAACCTTTATTTTATATAATATATCAATAGGGTTCGCATCTGAAATATTTATTTTTATTGAGTTATTGTTGCCTGCTATAAGGCTTGTTGACGGAGCTTGAGTCTTTGTAGTAAATGTACTGTTAAATGGAGAAGATATATTGCCCTTTATATCTCTTGCCTCCACCTTATACGAATATTTAGTAAGTGGAGAAAGATTACCTATACTATAGGAACTATGGGAAGGTAACCACCCCGTTACATTAGAACCTACAGTATATCTATACTCTATTGGTGCTGATATATCATTTGCAAAAACAGAAATATTTGCACTATTATATGTAGTAGATACTGAGCATTTATTTATAACAGGTGCTTCAGTATCAACCCTAAATAATTTTTGTACAACGGCTGCATATCCTGAGTTAGGCAAGATTATTCCACTATCAGTATCATCAGTGATTCTAACCTTAACAGTAATTGTATTTATTCCTTGCTTTAGTTTTGTAGCGTCAATGCCTTTACTAAAAGTAACAGTTTTAGTTGATTTAGTATCATGTACAATTTCACTATTTTCATTTACATATATAGGTGGTTTTGGAATTATAAGATCGGGTATTTCAGTTATACTATTAATTGAATATAATGCTTCACTAAAAGCTAATTGGCCAATTGAATATAATGCTGAACCAGGTGGTGAAGGCTCATTTACAATGTATTCACATAAAAGTGTACTATTATCATTATCACTAACATCTATTTGTAGTTTAAAATCTGTATCCTCACTACCTAATGTAGTATTATAAGATAAGTTTCTTATAGTAACAGTAGGGGGATTGTAACAAGAAGCACAGTTTTGAAGTTTGACATAATATCCTTTATCAACTTTTTCACCACATATTGCACATACTTCATAAACTCTATGCCCCTTTTCTGTATGGGGACCATATTCACGTACGAATTTGTGATGTAACCCTTCTATAGGTGGTAAGGGTGTCACATAACTTACTTTTTGTACAGTTGTAGATGTTCCGATTGGGTTATAAGCATAAGCAGTTTCTGCAAATGCACCTTGTACAAAATTAATTTGAATAATAATACAAAGTAAAACTATAAGCAATTTTTTTATTCTTTTTTTCATATTAAACCTCCTTAAAAATATCTGGTAACTAAGAGGATATTGATCCTCTAATTTTTAAACTTTTATTTAATATATTTTTAATTATTACAAAATAGCCGAAAAAACAACAAAAATCAACAAACTAACAAAGTTAATTATATTGTATATTTTTTACTTTTTCAACATATATTGTTAGACGGTATTCGACTTTATTCGACACTATTATACTTATTTTACATGTTTTAACACCAAATATCATAATTCAATTCACACTAATCTTCTTACTACTACAAATTTTGAAATTGCAAGCATATTGGTAAAAAGGCACAGGAAATAGACATTCCTGTGCTTTTTATCGTTTTTTTTACATATTCATAATTTTTGTCATTGTTTATATAATTATTTCCATAAATGTTATTGTTTGTAGATGTGTTTTATGATATTATGTTATAAATTGTATATTTCTGTCATATGCTACAAAACAAAAATTTAAATTGTAGATATTTGTGGTGGTAAAAGCAGAGCACGGACAGAATAGAAATATTCTATTACATTGTGAAGGGGTTAAAAATGAAGAAAATTTTAATGAAAATTTATATTTTTATATTAGTTGTTATTAATAGCTTATCGACTGTTTTATTTGCTTTATCATTTATAGGTATTATTGATAATTTAACTAAAAATAATTTTATATTATTTAGAAAAAATTTAATATTTTTAATATGTATCGTAGTATTTCAAATTATAACAGGTTATATATATTCACGACAAAAAAACAAATATGTTGCGCATACTGTTATATCTCTAAAATCTAGACTAAGTGAAAAAATATTTGCATTATCAATTACAAGTTTTAATAAAAAAGAAATAGGCGAATATATATCATTTTTGTTTAATGACATAAACATGCTTGAAAAAAACTACATCATGCCAAAATTTGAGCTTTTAGAAAAAATTGTACTTGTTGTTTTATCTATTACAGGAATAATAATAATCAATCCTTTATATTTGATAGTTTTAGTTGTTATTTTAGCTCTTTCTGTACTAATTCCTTTTGCATTAATGAAAAAAGTAGAAATTAGAAGTAAACACGTCAGTAAAAATAATGAATTAGCTACAACAAAATATCTTGAAATATTGAATGGTTTTAAAATCATAAAACATTGGAATTTAGAAAATAAGTTTTTAAGCGAAAGTAATGACTATGTTAAAAAAATGGAATACTCTAAATTATCACTAAACAACTATTCAATTTTAGTTAATAGTAGCCTACAGTTTATGTTGAATTTTTTAATAGTTGCAGTTTTTGGATTAGGAGGAATACTCGTATCTAAAAATTTAATAACTGTCGGAATGATATTTGCTTTAACAAATTTAATAACAAATGTAACTAATCCATTTATGTCATTAATGATGCTATTTAACCAAATAAAATCCGTAAAATATATAAAAGATAAATGCAATAAGATTTTGTCTGAAGAATACGTAGAGGGTAAACATTTATTTAAAAGTGAAGAATTTAATTCTTTACAATTAAAAAATGTATCTTTTAGTTATCCTACTTCAGAAATTGAAACACTAAATGATATTAATTATACTTTTGAGAAAGGTAAGAAATATGCTATTGTTGGTAAAAACGGAAGTGGAAAAAGTACTATAGTCAAAATTTTAGCTAAAGTACTTGATAATTATACTGGCAATATATATTTTAATAACACTTTATTAAATGAAATTGATGAAAAAGATTATTTTAATAGAATCGGTTATATAGACCAAGATCTTTATCTTTTTAATAAATCCATTGAAGAAAACATATTTATTAAGGGAAAAGAAAATACAAGCGTAAATGAAGAAATTAAAGATAATCTATATGATGTATTTAATATAGATAAGATAAATTATGATTGCTCTAATTTAAGTGAAGAAAATAATAACTCGAAATCTTTATCTGGTGGTGAAAAGCAAAAAATAATAATTATTAGAGAGTTGTTAAAGAATATAGATATTTTATTAGCAGATGAACCAAACTCGGCTTTAGATAAAAAAACATCAAAAAATTTAATAGAGACCTTTGTAAATATTGAACCCCTAACAGTTATAATGATTACACATACAATAAATGAAGATTTAAAAAAATTTGATAAAATATTAGTTATAGAAGATGGAACTATAGAAGAATGTGGGACATATGAAGAACTTTTATTAAACAAGGAATATTTTCATGAACATGAACAAGTTAATGCTAATGAATTAAATAGTTAGTATATACAAGTTGAATTTCGACTCTTTAAGCACAGGAAATAGCCATTCCTGTGCTTAGTTTTAATCAAACATTATTTTTCCAGTACCTACAAAATCCATATGCATAACACATTTGTTTTGTCCACCGAATAATGTATTCATTCCAATACCCAAATGGAATGTGCCATACATTTTTTCATCTAAAACCTCATATCCAATTAATTCAGTAACATTTTTATTCATACCAATCCCTAATTCACCAATTATATTACCATTAGGAGGTAATTCTTTTAAAAATCCGTTAAATTCGTTTGAATCTGATGATATAATTTTTCCATTTTCAACGGTTAATATAACTTTTTCAACTGTAAAATCATCATCCAAATAAAGTTTATCAAAATATATTGTTCCGTTTGTTTTATCTTCTATAGGAGCTATGCTTATCTCTCCACACGGTAAATCACCATCCCCAGCATCAACAAACCATTTCCTATTATCAAGTGATAATTTCAATTCACAATTTTGGCTTGTTTTTATGCATACAGATGATTTATTTTTTATACTTTCTACTTTTTGCAGGCATTCTTTTTTTAGTTCATCATAATCAATGTTGTATGCATTTGTCATTTTTTCAATAAACAATTTGGGTTCTATATTTGATTCCTTTGCCAACTGTTCTGTGGGTATTCTAATCTGAACAAATTTTTTCATATCACTTAACACATCAAATGTTTTAGACATATACTCTCTATATAAATTAAACTTCTCTTTACTTAAGTTTTGTGAAGGAATCACAGGTTTATACATACAAATGTCAATTATAACATCAAATCCTTTAAATAAATTATAGTATTTTTCATTGTAACAAGTTTCTTTTGCAACATTAAATACATTACAATTGGTTTCTCTGGATTGTTGAAATTCAAAAGGTGTAGCTCCTAACTTGGATACCTTACAACTAAAGTTGTGTAAAACATCTCTGTCCTTATCATCTCCCCAGAAATGTAGCAGTACAAGTTCTCCTTCTTTGATTTCAATAGCTTTTACTAGTTTTTCAATTATTAAATTATTAAATTCTATCATTATTTTTACCTCAGCCTTTCGTAAATTCCATCTTCTCTTTTAAATATTTTTTCGGCAATCATTTCACGCCTGATTGTACAAAAATCATCATTATAATCTGCTATAATTATATTTACTTCTCTTTCTGCATATTTTTTTCCTATTTCAAATGCTAGGGCAATTTTTTCTAATACAATTAGCTTTTTCTTACGTTGCACCGGTATTACTTTAAGCTTGCCATACTCAAAGAAATTTTCTATAACTTTTTTTCTGTACTGCTCTTCCCTTTGATTTTGCAAATTCTCTTCTGATGCTTCTTCTTTAATTATATCTATAATTGAATGCTTCAAAACATCTTCATTTATTGAGTAAACAGTATAATATTGTTCTTTACGAGATTGAACTATATTTGCATCCTCAAGTTTCTTTAAGTGAAACGAAATAGTAGATGGAGTGAGCTGTAATCTTTTAGATAAAAGCTCAACATACATTGGTTCTTTTATTAGACATTTAAGTATCAACAGCCTTGATTTATCTGACAAACATTTAAATAATTTTATTGAATCAGCTTCTGTCATATTAATTTTCCTCCATTAATTTTTTAAATATATTTCTCAATTCATCTGCTACTGATAGTTTTACTTCTTCGATTACGCTTTCGATTACAGCATTATTCTTTTTTGCCTTTTCTAATTTAGCTCTCCATGAAGCAGGTATTTTGTCAAATATTTTTAGATATGAAATGCAAAAATCATTATATTTTTCTTCTTCTGATAAAATCTTTTTATTATTGATTTGTTTTTCTGTAGCAGTAACCATTGTAGTAAAAATATCATAGATATTAGCTTTTATTTTTTCTAAATCAGCCTCATCCTTTCTGTTATCCTTAATCAGGTTATCATGCTTTATAATACATTCTTCTTTTTTCTTAATTACAATTCCTGTATAGCTTTTTATTAAGTCTTCTAAATTTTTCAATTTAATACCTCCTCTATTTCCTATATTTTATATTATAATTATAAAATTAAAATATGTCAATCTATTTTTATGTTTATCTAATTAAATATTTTATAATATTAATTACTTATATTGTGATTTTTTAGAGCAATTAAGGATAAAATATACTAATAATAAATTATCAGGAGAAAATAAATGCCACAAAAATGTTACTTTAATGGAGATATAATAACTTTAGAAAATGAGATGTATGCAGACTATTTACTAATTGAAAATGATAAGATAGTTTGTGTTGGTGCTAAAAAAGAAATAGAAAAATATATATATAATGATGCAGAAATGATTGATTTACAGAAAAAAACACTAATGCCTGCTTTTATAGATACGCACAGTCTTTTTTTTGAGTACGTGTTTTCACTTTTATATGCTAATCTTTCAGATGCCGAAAGCTTTGATGATATTAAAAAATTACTAATTTCATATAAAGAAGATAATCATATAAAAGATGGAGAATGGATAATTGGAAGTAATTATGACGATGATTTTTTAAAGGAAAAGAAACCTCCAACTGCTAAAATATTGGACAGTATACTTCCAAATAACCCTGTAGTTCTTCAGCACCAATCTGGGTATTCTGGAGTGTTAAATTCAAAAGCATTAGAAATATTGAAAATAGATAAAATAAATGATGGTTTTTTAAAAGAGGAACAGTTCACTGCAAACCTTCAGAAAATTCCTATACCATCTATTAATGATTTTAAAAATGCTATATTAAAGGTACAAGAAAAATACGCGAGCTTTGGTATAACTACCATGCAGGAGGGAACGTTGGTTGACTCCATGGATAAGATATTAACTCTAATAATACAGGCTAAACTATTAAAGTTAGACCTTGTAGGATATATTGACATTAAAAACGGTAATAAAATTTTAGAAAAATTTGATGAAAGTATAAAAAAATATAATAACAGATTCAAAATTGGTGGATATAAAATATTTTTGGATGGATCTCCACATAATAAAACCGCCTGGATGCTTGAACAATATAAGGATACTGAAAATCATAACGGTAAGCCTTATTATAAGGACTTTTCATTGACTATAGATTTTAAAAAAGCAATATCTGACAATATGCAAGTATTAGCACACTGCAATGGTGATGCTGCAGCTAAACAATATATTGAATGTTATAAGAAAGCATTTAATTCTTCTAAACGCAAACATAACATTAGACCTGTCATAATTCATGCTCAACTACTAACAGAAGAACAATTAATAGAAGCAAAAAAATTAGATATTATACCATCATTTTTAGTTGCAAATATATTTTATTCGGGAGATATATTAATAAAAAATTTTGGGCTTGAAAGAGCGAGTCAAATTAATATAACAGGTTCAGCAGTCAGAAATAATGTGTTATTTACATTTCATCAAAATCCTCCTACAATTGAAATTAATATGTTAGAAACTATTTGTTATGCTGTAAACAGAATAACAAAAGAAGGAAGAATACTGGGCGTTAATCAAAGAATAACACCTTTAGATGCTTTAAAAGCAGTTACAATAAATGCGGCATATCAATATTTTGAAGAAAATATAAAGGGAAGCTTAAAGCACGGTAAGCTTGCAGACTTAGTCATTTTAGACAGTAATCCCCTAAAGGTTGAATACAATAAAATCAAAAATATAAAGGTTCTTGAAACTATCAAAGAAGGGAAAACTGTTTTCAAGCTTTAGTATAAAATAAAGGGAGATAAGTCATTACACCACTTTTCTCCCTTTTACTATTTATATATTATTTATAATTTAATTGATTCTTCCTCTAAGTTTAATTCATTAGTAACTACCTTTATAGCTTCTTTCATTGTTTCTTCTTCAAAAGGATTTTTCAAATTAGCAAGTTTTAGTAGTTCAAAATATCCCTTGCTTCCTCCAGCTTTGCATAATTCATAATAATCATTCCAAGCTTTTTCCTTGTCTTCCTTCATACGACCGTATAATTCATAAACACAAATTTGTGCAAGCGCATAATCAATGTAATAGAACGGATATAGAAAAATGTGTTGCTTTTGCATCCAAAATCCACCATTTTCTAAAAACTCATTTCCATCATAATCACGCCATGGCATATACTCTTTTTCTAATTCTCTCCATATTTCACGTCTTTTCAATGCACTCATATTTGGTATTTCATATATCTTATGTTGAAATTCATCAACGCAAGCTATATAAGGTATAACCATTATACTATCAACAAGATGTGAGTAATAATATTTGTCAACACTTTCACCAAAGAATTCTTTCATCCATGGATACGTGAAAAATTCCATTGCCATTGAGTGTATCTCGTTTATTTCACTCGTTGAGTAACAGTTATTAAATATTTTTTGTGTTCTCATTGCAGTAAATGCTTCAAATGCATGGCCTGCCTCGTGTGTTAGAACATCTATATCAGCACTCGTTCCATTGAAATTTGAAAATATAAATGGAGCTTTATATTTTGGTAAAGCAGTACAATATCCTCCAAGGTGTTTATTAGGCTTTGTCTCTAAGTCAAACAACTCATAATTTACCATAAAGTCAAAAAACTCTTTAGTTTCACTGGAAAGTTCCCTGTACATTTTTTGAGCCTTGGTAACTAATTCTTCTCTATCCCCTATAGGAATTGCATTTCCATCTGTAAATAATATTTTTTCATCATAATACTTTATTTCATCTATTCCTAATCTATCTTTTTGCTGTTCAATCAGTTTTTCGCAAACTGGAACAACATATTTTTTAATATTATCTCTAAACTTTTTAATATCTTCTGGCTTGTAATCAAATCTATTTCTTTGAAGATATGCAAGTGTTGTATAATCCTTGAATCCTAATTTTTTAGCCATTTTAGAACGATTACGCACTAGCTTATCATAAATTTCATCAAGACGAGGTGATACCTTTTGATATAAACCAGCCCATGCACAATATGCCTCTTTTCTTTCCTGTCTATCTATACTTTCCATATGTTTCAAAAGCCCATAAAAATTACATTCCTCTCCTTCAAATGTAGTTTTACATGCAGCGGCTTCTTTAGAATATTCTGTACAAAGGTTGTTTTCTTTGATTAAATTCACAATAACTCTATTTTTCATAGTGCTTAAGGATGCTTCAGTAATTCTAAACATTTGACTACCAAAATCTTCTTCAAGTTTTTCTCTATATTCAGAATTTATTAAAACCTTATTTAGCTTTTTAAGTAACATCATTGTTTTTGGTAATGTATTATTGAAAAATTTCATTTCATCTTCATAAAATTTATCCGTTGTATCAATATTATTACGTATGCTTGACAGCATATATGAAGTTATAAAATCTAACACACTTTCTTGTGAATCCAAATAAATTTGTTTAAATCTGTCATATGATTTTGCTTTTTTTAAATCTTTTATTAAGTAATTAAAATCTATTTTCAATTCTTTTATATTAGGTCTGATATAATTGATTTGATTAAATTTGTTCATTATACATACCTCCAAGATTTTTTCAGAAAATATATTTTATGTAAATATTATATTTTAATGTATTATTTTCTATTTATAATTTTATATGCTATACACATCAATGTCAATCTACATTTTTTTATATACTAATTTATCAAGGTCTCTTTTTAATTCGTTAACATTTTGATATCTTTCATCTGCATCGTATTTAACTGCCTTAATAATTATTTTTTTTAAGTCTTTACAAATATTAATATTAAAAATATCAAATACACAATCATTGCTTTTATTAAACTTAGGCATTTCACCAGTTAATAATTTATATAACGTAATCCCTAAGCTATAAATATCTGACCTATTATCTATTCTGGTACTCTTATCGTAATTTTTATATGTAACTCTGCCACAATTAAGCTGCTCGAAATCACTGCAAATTGTATTTACATTTTTAAATACTAGTGTTTTAGTCACCGTATTATTATTATCGCAAACATTAGTATCCTCTTGGTTTTCTTGATAATTGATACTTTCAAGCAATTCTGTATGCTCACTTTTATTATTATCAATATTTAGATTTCTTTTGATTTCTAATCTATTGCAAACATTAAACATTGAGCGTTGTTCTGGTGGAGAATATCCCATTGTATACCCTACAATATTTGCTGCATTGCTAAATAAAAGCGAAACGTTAAAATCTATCAAGCAAATATTATCGTCATTAGTTAACATAATATTTGCTGGTTTTATATCACTATGAATAATTGGAATTTGCATACTGTGTAAATAGTCCAATGCCTCACATAACTGTATTCCCCACTTTATTACTTTTTTTTGTGGAAATCTCTTCCTACATTTCAATTCTTCACAAAAGCTTTTTCCTTCTATAAAATCCATTACTGTGTAAAATTTATTTTTTTTTTTAATAAAATCGTAAACCTGTGGTAAGTACATATGCCTTAAGTTTTTAAGTATATCAACCTCTGCACGATCATTAAATTTATTATTTACATTATTCTTTATTTCTTTAATTACTACATATTTTTCTAATCTAGTATGATATGCTTTATATACCGTGCCACTTCCACCCGAACCAAGCAAGCTAATTATTTTATATGTGTCATTAAAATAGTTATCTTCAATTATCATTGTATCTCCTTATATGCAGCTTATAACACAAACTGTGATATTATCATTTTCTTTTCTTTTTTTCACTAAATTAATAGATTTCATTATTTGTTTTTGAATTTCGCTCTCATTTTTTAACCTTTTATAATTAAATACTTTATATAAATTGTAATCACTAAATTTGTGTATAAGTCCGTCAGTACATAATAAAAATACATCATGTAGTTTATTTTGTCCAACTAAAAACATCGGCTCAATTTCCTTAGTCTGTCCTAGACATTGTAAAAGTATATTGCTATATTTTTTTATATTTTTTGAATTATTGATGTTTGAGGCTGCTAAATTATGATCGACTGTAAGTTGTAGGATTTTATCCGAAATTTTATACACTCTGCTATCTCCAATATGAGATAAATAATATTTATTGTCTTTAATTAATATAGATGATAATGTTGTACCTAGTTTTACATTATTTTCTTGTCCATATGTATAAATGCATTTATTTATTCTGTTTATTAAACACCTTAATTCATTTATGATTTGGTTATCTGTAAAAGCGTTTTTTATAAAATCAAGATTGTCATCAAACCACTTAGAAAATATCTCAACAGCAATTTTGCTTGCTTTTTCTCCACATTCCAAGCCACCCATACCATCACAAATAACACATAACACTATGTGTTTGTCATCTATATTTATTTGTTTAATGCATAATGAATCCTCATTTGTGCTTTTCACAGTTCCTTTGTCTGAATTAAATGAAATTATAAAATCCATAGTAACTCCTCTAATTTCTAATTTAGTATAATTTAAATATAAATTCTTCATTGGACAATGTAAAAGTCATATTATGCTTTAGTTTAATTTTTTCTTCGTTTGTAACCTGCCTATTTCCCACGTAGGTATGATTTTTAGAATTATTATCCTGTATATAATAATCATTCTCAATTTTTATTATATCTGCGTGAGTTCTACTAATAGTACTATTATTCTTTATAACATAATCTACATAGTTTACCTCTTTACCTAGCTTAAATAAATCTTTGCTTATATATATTTTCTCATCGTTGGACATTCTAATAATGTATGGTGTACTGTTTATCCCACTATTTAACGAATCCAAAAATATTGTATCCTCTGAAAAAGATTCAAGTGAATTTTCATCAATTTTTTGAACTTCTATCTCTTTAACTTTTTTAAATGCTTTACTTTTCTGGCTTTTCAAAAGATTTATATTATTGTTAATCTTGTTCTTTATAACATTTATACTTAAAATATTAGGATATTTTTTTGCTTTTTTATCAACTTTATTTATTTTTTTATTACTTTTTTTATTGAACTCTGGTGCAGGTATTGCAAAACTAAGCTTTTTGTCTAAAGATTTTCTTGCTTTTATAATTTTACTCTTAGAATCTGTAACAATTACATCATGAATTATTTCGCTTTTATTTAAATTTTCATTTTCTAAGTTAATTACATTATTTTCCTCATTTATTTCATCATCTAATCCTTTAATAAATTTTGACAAATCCTTTAATATAAGCACACTTTCCGAGTTCAATAAATTTAAGATTTTAGATATATAAGTAGTATTCTCATTTAGCTCAAGCTTTGCATTAAATAACAATTCTTTTATAAAATATTTTAAATCGATTTTTTTATTTTCTCCCTCGATAGGTAAGCAAATAAATGATAAATCTAAACTTGAGACATCTATATAAATATAGTTCTTGTCCCATATCAAATGATTACTTGAAATTAAATAATCTTCTATTTCTACCAAAGTATTTATAAGGCTTTTCAGAATTTTAAGTGCCTTTTTTTTATTGATCTCGCTCTCTAAAAATCTTGATAGTGATATTTTTGAACTAACATTATATTTATAAAAGCTTTTTTCATCTATGCTTGAATATGTAACGTCAAGTAGTCCAAATATCTTATTTGACGTAAGCATCATGTGTTCGACATTATCAATTCTATCATCAGGCTGTATTTCATATGCTAAATTAATATAACTACTATTGCTTTCCAACGCAAAATTATATTTTTCCACTACGTTTCCCCCTATTTTTCAAAATATTTAAGTGTTATTGTTCTCCAACTAGATTTTAATACAGCACCAACACCATTTTTATTAAATGATTTTGCACCATTAAATTGTGGCTCTATAATAACACTTTCATTTTTATCTATATATCCCCAAAGCTTATCTATTTGTACTGGTGCAAGTCCACAAGAAAAAGAATGTGCATTTTGATATGTTGGATTTATAACTGTTTTGCCATTTTTATCAATAAATCCCCACAACCCATTTATTTTAACTGCTGCATATTCTAAACTATTAACAAAAAAATCTACATCATCGTATATAGGTTCCGTTATTTCTTTTCCATAACAGTCTACTAGCAGGTATTTGCCATTTTTATTTAAAAACAACAGTTCACACCTTGACGCATAATTTATATTGCTAACCTTAACTCCGTCATATGTATTATCTGTTACATCCTCAAATTTAGTGTTTATAATTTTATATTTATCATCCATTTTTACTACTGCAACTCCGTCATTGAATGAAGTTGCATAATCATAAAACTCGTGCATTTCATTGAATTTTCTATCAACAAACCCATATTTACCTTTTGCTTTAACTAAAGCGTATCCTTCTTTTGAAAAAGTACCTAAATATTCATATGTATTGTCAGGAGCAAGCCGTTTAAATCCATTTTTATCTACATAGTAATACTCACCTTCAAGTTTTACTGGTGCAAGCCTTAACTTTTTATCATTGTCAAAAATATTGATAAACTCAAATTTTGCCTTTAATACTACACAACCATTTATATTTAATATCCCATATTTTTCACCCTTCTTAAATACTGCGCATCCATTCTTAAAATCAGAAATATAAGTATAATAATCATAACCTAAATCATACTTCCCTCTAAGCGACTGCAATTTATTATGTATAACATCCTTGTCTACTGCATTGTTCAAATTTTCTTTATACCACTCAATTGCCCTATCATGCTTATTGCAGTCAACATAATAATCTCCAAGCATAACAATCAACTCATCGGTAGAATTTTCATTCATTAGCTGTTGACAATACTGTTCAAAAGAGTTATACATTGATGCACTTTTATACACATTTAATATATTTAATTTAATATTATAGTCATTAGGTGAAAGCTTTAATGCTTCTTTATAACAATTTAATGCTTCAATATATATTTCCTTTTCCATATAATTTTGTGCATTTTCAAGTAGCAAATTATATTTATCATGATTTTTTTCTCCACTTTCAATTACAAAACCCCATGAAAATATTATCATTAGTATAAAAATTATTAGCACAACCCTCTTCATAAAATCCCCCTATAAATTAAATATCAATGTTATATATGTTCCAACTGCAATAAATGGTGCAAATGGCACTGAATCTTTAGACTTGATTTTTTTCATAATAATCATAACTATTAATACAATGGATGATATTATTAGAGATAGCAACATACAACTAAATATTTTTCTAATCCCAACATAAAAACCAACTACACCAATAAGCTTTATATCACCCATTCCAACAGAACCTCTCATAAGTGCATATGCTAATAAAAAACAACCACTACCTACTAAAAGACCTAAAAAAGATAACAGTAAAATAGATTTATACACCTCTGTGTTTAGCAAGCATTCAATCACTAAAAATCCGCACCTAGCTACCAACATTATCAAAACGTATTTATTTGGGATAATTTTTGTTTTATAATCATGAAAAGCTGTTATTATCAGCATGTTTAGTAAAAACAAATATTTACAAATTGTGATGTATCCATAACCAACATGCTTCATAAGAAAAAAACTTAAAACATTAAATATTGTACATATAAAGTATTTCATCAATTATTCACCTCAACAATACCATCACTATAATAAAATTCTATATCAAGGCTATCAGCCTTTAATTCTTTTTTAATTTGTTCAACAATTTTTTGTATATCTTCTGATTTAACCAACGCTGACTTTTGTATTACTATAATAACCTTGCATTTAATATTTTTACTGCTTGATGGATATTTAATTCCATCTGTCATTACTACGGAATCTATCTTTTTTATATCTTCTAGCGCTTTGTTGCAATAATGTTTAGCCTTATTTTTTATCGTATTAAGCTTTAACTCACCATTTTCGCAATACGATTTCATTTCAGTATTCATTGAATGAACGTATGTATATATGCTTTTATTGTTATCATAAAAATCTAAACCTACTGGTATTCTAACTGTAGCTAGTGACCTTTCATTTTTAATTATATTTATAAATTCATTTGTAGTTCTTTCTCCACCATAATCCCAAATATTTATAAAGCTTTTACCAGAATCTTTATTATCATTTACAATTAATTCATTTTCACCAAGATTCGATTGCCATCCAAGAGTTGATGCATTAAGCTTATATACAAAATCTTTTTTAGGGAATAGTGGTATATCCAATTTCATGCTGTATATTACAGTTATATTTATTGTTTTACCATCGCAAAACAAAGTTGATAAATCAAAGTTAAGTCCATCTACTCCATTTATTACACCTAATTTTTTTAAGCGTTTATCAGCAGACAAAGATTCTGTTTCGATATATTTTTCAACCATTAGTTTACTCATCGGAGAAGCTATAAATTTTGATATAGCATAATCCGCTATCTCATTTTTTGCTACTAACAAAAAGCCTCTTAGCACAGCATTAGGATCTTTAAAATATTCCTCAGCCTGTCCTATCATTGATAATGCAGATGCATCAATATTTTCATAAGATTTTTTGATAGTTTTAGCTGCATCTTCATATTTTTCAAATACACCAATAGCATTATCAAATGAATCTAACTTTTCATCTTCATAGGACAAATCTATTTGACTAACATTTTTTTCTTCATCTTGAATTACAGTGATAAATTTTACTGCCTCACTAATTAATTCATCTGTGTTGTTTATAACTTGGTTTTTTTCAGTTACATCTCTATTGAAACCAAGCTTATTTGTTATATAGCTGTATTGCGACATTTCACGCGCTACTTGGTTTATAGAATGCTGTATAATAATTTGAGTCATAGCAAATTTGCATAAAGATAATACTGAAATAAATCCAAATATAAAAATAACCAATACAATAGAAGCTTCTACCGTTAATGAACCTTTATTTCGATTTTTAATCATTCATTTTCACCATACCTTAAATCCTTAATATCCAAAAATATCTTTACATTCTATATAATATTTGTTTTCTTTTAATGGATTATCAAATATTTTGCTATTCATCAAAGTTGTTCTTACACTAGTTTTAGTCTTTATTGTTATCATAGTATACGAATTTTTTAACCTAAAGCTTGGAGATAGTGCATTATTGGAACAAACTAAGTTTAGCTTTATCAAATCACACATTCTAGCAATATATGCTTCATCCTTACCTACTGATAGACCCGATATCAAGAATAACTTTACATACTCTTTATAACTCATAGTAATTGCATTGATACCCTTTGTATTATTAGTTTTAGATAAACCTGTACTATTTTCCGAACTTTTAGAACTAGAATAATTTATAGAAACTTTTTGAGTAAATTCATCAATTATTTTATTTGCCTCATTTTTTATATCACCTTTTATATTATAAAGTTTATTTTTTGCAGCTGTTTTCAAATCATTGTAACCATTCAATATAATTTGATTTTTAACTTTTGTACACAGGTCGGTTATATAATTTGAAATTATATCCTCAATTTCAAATTTAAATGTTGACATGTCATTATCTATTTTAGACATTGCACTATTTATTTTTTCTTTAATACTTTCTAATTCATACTTAACAAACTCATCTAATGCTATAAGTTTAATTTGTTTAATAAAGCTTTCCTCTTCACTTTCTATGCTATTTCTTAAATTTTTGTATATATTATCTAAATCAGCTAATATATCATTCGTTGGGTTTACAACATTTGTAGTAATAATTAGGTTGATTTTTGCTTGAATAGGAGCTAATAGCATATTTGTGACACTTTTTGATAAATCATTTGCCAAGCTATCTGCATACTCATCAATAGCCATATTTAGTTCTTTTATTTTATCGTCACAATAATTTTCAGATAACTCTATAACTTTATTGGAAATATCATCAAGGCATTTTTCAACCATTGATTTAGCAACCGTTACCGTTACTTCATTAACTATTCCACTTGGTTTTAAAATCCAAGTGGAAAATGATTTGTATATTACCACATTTTCTCCATTCATAAGCCTTGTTAAATCAATAGCTGTTTCGCCCATAGCTAAAGCAATCATTAATACATTTTGCACAATAGGTACACCAAAACCTGTCCAACCTGCTAGCGCCAATGCTGCTGTCAACGTCCAAGCTTTAATTTCAGCATCTGTATAAGCATAAATAGTATTTAGTACAAACCTCATGCCATATATAGTTGCTGATGTGTATGTTACATTTCTGTTTGTTTTTTCACCTATTTGCCCCCACAAAATGTATTCTAATTCATTTCTATACAGGTAATTATTATCTTCATTTATATTTATTCCACTTAAGGTTTTTTCCGATATATCATTGTTTCCTTTATTGGTAGTATAGCAACTAAACATTTCTCCCATATATTCTGAAATATATAAATTATCTCTTCCATCTTCTCCAAGCTGTGAAAAGAAATTGCCTATACCCTTTAAAGGAGATAATGATTCCTCTATGTTTTCATCTTGTTTCTCAACAAAGTTTTTGCTTTCACTATTTTTGCCTACATTTAAATTTTTATCTATGTTTTCAGTCATAACAATTTCATCGTCTTGTTGGCTTAATAACAATACCGTTGCCAAATCATTGTATATTTCGCCTTCGTTTGGTACCTTATGGTCTTTAATAGAATTATTTTCACTATCCTTTTTATATTGTTCGACTGATTTATTTACAGTAGATAAAAGTGTTTTCTTTTGTTTATTTACTTCTTTTTCTGTAGCTTTTGTACTTTCTGTTAAGCTATGGGTACAATTTTTTGATAAGAATTTATAAAATTCTTCGTTTTTTATAGATAAAATATTTTTATCATTGAAGCTTTGCAATGTTGGAATATAAAATACATCTTTTAGCACTTGATTAGATTTTTCATCTATTTGCTCTACATTAATAATATTGTTTATATTTATATATTGTTCAAATTTATCCATTGCATTAGCAATATTTTTGTACCCAATAGAGTATTTGCAATACTCTATTTTCTCTATAGTATCTGTATATAAAGCATAATATGAATAATTTTCATCTATTTTATCAATTAGGCTTTTTATTTGATTTTCCTTTAGACAACTGGTTAAATCGTTATATTGCATCATTAGATTTGTTTTTATATCTCCATCTGACAATTCATTCAAAGCATTTTTCCACTCAACAGCACTTTCTTTAAGACGAGGAATTTCTTCACTTATTAATTGTTCTAAATTATCATCTACAGTCTTTGCTTTATCTTTTATTTCAACTGCTTGATTATATTTTATTGATAAATATTCGATTAAATCGTTTATATTCTTATTAACTATTTCTTTACAATTACTCTTTTTATGCTTTAAATCATTTACAAATGAATTAATATCTTCTATAGCATCATTTAAATAATTTATTAAATCAGAGTAGTTCTTTCGTTCCTCCTCCAAAGCATAATTTGGAAGTGCTATGTAATCTATATTATCCTTAATTGCCTGCTCTTTTCTTTTTTCTTCTTCTACTCTATGTATTTCTATTAGCATATCTTCATATTCGTTAAATTTACTACCTAAAACACTGTTATAAACTAAAATTAAATTAATTATTTCAATATTATCAACAATAGAAAAATAGTAGTCAATTATTTCATTTACATTGGTTTTATCCTTTTTATTATTCAGTAAATCAACTATTGTATATGTATTATCCTCTAAATAATTTTTTATTTGTGAATAAGATAATAAAACATCATTTTTTGAGTAGTTGTTTTCATATTTTAAAGACTCATTTTTGTATACGCCAACTATCAACTTATTTATATCATTTATTCCTAAAATATTGTCTATACCACTGCTTGCCTCATTTACAAAATCATTAATGCTATAATTATTAAATTGATCTTCTAAAATATTATATTCTTCTATTGTATTAAATGTATCTTCACAAAGAGTTTGAATATCAGTAAGCGCAATATCATAGCCAGATTTTTTCGACAAAACATTCTGTTGACTTGGTACTTCTTTAAATATACTTATTTTATTTAATAAATTTTCTCCGACACTGATAGGGCCTCTATATTTCATATACTCTATTATTTGCCTTTCCATAACCTCTGTATTATATATTTCGCTACCAATAACGCCATTGGCATCAAAATCTATACACGTCATATCTATTAAATTATTAAATTCCAATTCATCCTCATTATTAATTAGATTTTTGATATCCTCAATTATGATTTTTGTATATGAATCATCATCACTTATCTCCAAATTCATAGAATTAATTGTATTTTCATAATATTTGATCAAATTATTTGAAAGTTCCTCATCATTTGCTGAAATTGCCAACAAACCATATACATCATAAAGCACTTTTTCATAAGCGGTTAAGGAGGTATTTAGTGTCAGGTTTGTGGCATCAGCTACCATCGCTTTAGCTCCATATATTCTAATAGCATCAACTGCAATTAGTGCAAATAGTAATGTTGGAATTAAAATCAGACTCAAAAAAACAGTTACCGAGCCATTATTTTTATAAAATATTTTCATTTTGACCCCCGAAATCAAAAAATTTAATCTGTTATATCCTTTATTTTTTGATAAAATACATTAACCTTATCCTTCAAATGCAACTTGACTAAAAGAAAATTAACAGCATCAAATGCTAAATCTGTATTTCTAATAAATTCTACTGAATCTGTGGCATATGTTGTTGATACAACCCTTCTGTTAACATTATTATTTATTCCTACAATTTTAACAAAGCTAGGTAGTAGAAAACTATAATCAATACTTACCATAACCTTTGTGGCTAACCCGTCTCTTTTGGCTTCAATATGTGGTTCTATTTGACCACCATTTAGTACTGCATATTTGCATACTAAATCTTTCAGAGTTTTTTCTAATTGTTCAAAATCATCTCTTTCTCTATTTATTAAGTATCTATACGGATTATGTTCACTATATATGTCATCCAGCGTGCTTTTTTCTATTTCTTCGCTTTCATCCAATATCAACTTCTCAAACCCAGGAAAATTTATTATTTTAC
This sequence comes from Sedimentibacter sp. zth1, assembly GCF_017352195.1. Taxonomy (NCBI): domain Bacteria; kingdom Bacillati; phylum Bacillota; class Tissierellia; genus Sedimentibacter; species Sedimentibacter sp. zth1. Next base: position 1,829,261 of record NZ_CP071445.1, read on the forward strand.
ATACACTCTGACCTATTATTTCAGCTTGAGAATACATTATACTTTGCTCAATTTGTAACAATGCCATATATATTAATATAAAAACAACTACTATAACTATTGGCATAACAAATGCTGCTTCAACAATTATTGCACCACTATTATTTTTTGTTTTTTTTACCTTCATATTTTATATATTATTACTCCTTTATTTAAAGAGATTAGAGGACTTTATAAGTCCTCAGGTTGAATTTAATGTGTTTAAAGTAATTCATCTGCATCTGTATTGATAACTCCAAATATTTTGTTTATTAATTTCATTAATTCATTTCTAAATATGATTATTACTGCAATTAAAATAATTATTATTAATAGTATTGCAATAACTTCTGCTGCTCCTTTTTCTTCATGAATTAATCTGTTTACTCCATTTTTAGCTTTTAGATATGTAGCTAATGCACAATTTTTTAATTTTTTTAACATTCTTTTTTCCCCTTATTTGATTAATTTTAAATACTTGAAAATATTGGTACTATTATAATCATAAGTATTGCTATAAGCATAATTCCTACTGGTAGCATCAACTTTTGACTTGCCAACTCACCTTTTATTTTTACATTTGATTTCTTCTGCTGCCAACTTTCATCTGCCATATTTTTAATAAGATTAACTGTTTCACTACTTCCCTTTTGCATATTTTGAATAAGCAAAGATGTAAATTTTCTTATTTCTTTGTTATTGCATCTATCTCCGAAGTTTCTATAAGCTTGTACCTCACTTATTCCATTGTCTATATCATCATTCACTCTCTTCATTTCTCTAAATAACAACCCTTCATCACCATTAGAGATCAAAGTCCATGAAGATCTAACCGTCATACCCGCATTCATTAAAAGCACTAATTTTGATAGTACGTTAGGAAAGTCACCAAACAACTCCTCTTTTTTCCTATTTACTTCACTTTCTATTTCATAATCTAAATAAATAACTATAAGTACTATAAACACTATTGCTAAAAATGCTAAACTAAACTCTTTAGAAACAGCTCCTATAAAAAAAGATATTGGCAATAAAGTTAAAACATATGTAATCTTTGCTCCTACTGTTACATAATAATAAAACTCCGCATATTTTTCACCCTTGATTCTGCATATTTTTTTTGTTTTTTTTACTGCTATACTTGATTCCAAATTGAATTTAACTATATCCATAACTCCAAATCCAATAAAAAAAATATTTGACATAAAATACTCATTTTTTTTCAATGCATCCAATGCCGCATTATATTTTTTATTATACTTTAAATAAATTATTATCCAAACTATTGATAGAACTGTACCTAAAACTAACATTGCATACTGAAAAATACTAACCTCTACAAATATTTTCAATCCCCCCCTAAACCTTTATATCCGTTATTTTTTTACCTAAAAAAAATGCTATAATTAAAATAACCAAAGCTATTAATCTAGTTACAATGTTTGATATATTCTGTGTTGAAAATGTGCTATCACCGAGCATTCGCAAAGACAGTACCATGACAAAGGGCATAATACACATAATATAAAATTCCGCTTTTTTTTGAGCAATGGAAGTTCTTATTTCCATTTCAATATCTATTTTGTCGTTTATAATTTCTCTGGTTTCTAATATTATTTTGCTTATATCTCCACCTGTTCTGTTACATGATTCAAAAATGCTTGCAAAGCTTTTAATATCATCTATATGACTTCTTTGAGCAAAATCTTCTAAAATATCTTCCATATTAATTCCATTAATTATGCTTTTTTTGATAATTTCTATTTCTCTTGTTATATCTGCATCATTGCCATATAGAATTTCCATATCATCATAAGTATCTATAAAAGCATCATGTGTATTTTTACCTGACAAATATGATGAAGATAACGATTCTAGAAAATCTTTAAATTGAAGCAACAATTTTTTCTTTCTTTTCTTAATCAAATAATTTTTATAGGGCTTAATCGAGAATAAGCCTGATGGTATGCTAATAAGCATGCTTAAAATTATACTCTCAAAAAATATCGTAAGAACTACAAAAGCCAATAAAAATCCTATGCAATAACCTATAATATAATCAATATATTTCATGTGATATAAATCATAATCTACCTTATAAACTTTAGATAACACCCTTTATACCTCCACTTATATCTTTAGATTGAAGCCAGCGACATTTAGCTTTGAATAATTTAAAAATTCATTTTTTGTTCTAGTTAATTTTCCAAATACTATATCTTCAGAGTTATTTTTATCTTCAACAAATTCATATATAGGATTTAGTACAATATTTCCGTCATTTATACCGCATACTTCACTAATTTCAACTGTTTTTCTTGTCTTGTCTCTCATCCTAGATAAATGTATTATGATATCTATACTAGATGCAATTTGTTGTCTAATCGCAGCTAATGGCAACCCATCCGCACCTGTCAATACCATGGTTTCTAAACGACTAAGCATGTCCTTTGAAGAGTTTGCATGCCCTGTAGATAAAGAACCATCATGTCCTGTATTCATTGCTTGAAGCATATCTAGTGCTTCACTTCCACGAACTTCGCCTACTACTATCCTTTCAGGTCTCATACGTAATGCCGATTTTATTAAATCTCTGATAGTAATTTGTCCTACTCCAGAAGTATTAGAATTTCTGGTCTCAAGTCTTATTAAATTATCAATATTTTTAATTTGCAGTTCTGCTGAATCTTCAATTGTAATTACTCTTTCTTCTTTTGGAATATAATTTGATAATGCATTTAGAAACGTGGTTTTTCCAGAACCTGTTCCACCACTTATGAATATGTTATATTTTGAAATAACTAAAAGTTTTAGAATTTGTGCAATTTCTTCTGTTATTGAATTATACTGTATTAATTTTTTAATTGTCATAGGATTTTTTGAAAACTTTCTTATTGTAATTGTAGCTCCATCTATAGCGATAGGTGGTAATACAACATTAACTCTTGAACCATCAGGTAATCTTGTATCTACTATTGGGTTTGCTTGATTTACTTCTCTACCAGCCTTTCCAACTATCCTTTGTATAATATCATTAAGTTTTTCTGCGCTTTCGAATTTTTCATTTATTTTAAATACTTTACCGTTTTTTTCTATAAATATTTTATCTGGACCATTTATCATTATTTCAGTAACATTTTCATCACTCAGAATATTGTCTAAAACACCAAATCCTCGAATTGAATTAAAAATATCATCTATTACTTTTATCCTTTCTGATATAGACATATAATTATTTTTAAGTTGTACACTATCTCTAACACTATTTTCAATTATTATTCGCAGTTCTTCATCACTTACTGAATTCAAGGTAATTTGCTTGTTTATTTCTTCTCTAATAAAATTTATAAAGCTATTTTTGTCTACCATTTTACATTCACCTCTATTTGCACAAGCTATCAAATATAGGATTATTTGATAATAGCTCTGCTAATTTTTTTGATGAAATATTTTTGTATTCTTCTAAATATCCTAAGATAGTTAATTCTTTCATATCCTTTGCATTAGCCATCTCATCTTTAAAAGTATTTTTATCATTAATTTTGTTATAAATAATGCAACACTTACTCATGTAATTTTTATCATTTATGTTTTGAATTAAGTTAATTGAATTTACTATACTACTGAATTTAGTGTTACACTGCTCTGTAGGAATTTTTGAAAAGATTATATTATCAGAAATGTCTAATAAATAATTGCATGTAGGATTTATTTGATAATCTATATCAATTACAATATAGTCATAATTTATATACTTCAATACATTGTTGATAAGTATTTCGATATTTTCTTTTGTAACTTCGTTTCGTTCTAAAGAATTTTTGCATGATGAAATAAAATATACATCTGATTTATCTCTTTTAACCGTACTTTCTATTCTCGTACTTATATCAACATTATTACTTTTTATAGCGTAAATAATATCGCTTAAATTAAATTTTCCTTCTGCCTCAAAAAAGCATTTAACGGTTGGGAAAGATTGCAAATCCAGATATAATACTTTGAAATTTTTACTTAGTTTAATTGAAAAGGAAGAAGCAAGGGTTGATGTTCCTGAACTACTATCGCATGACATGAATGTTATAACCCTAGTAGCAATGTTGTTAGTTAGATTAGTTTTAATAATTGTATATTTTTCAGAATAATAATTTAGAATTTCTTTATATATTAAGCTGATTTTTTGATATTTATAAATTTGATTTTGCCCTGCTTCTTTCTTACTCAAAGTATCAACCAAATTAATAAATACCACATCTTTATTAATGTCTTCTAAATTTTCTAGCATATGTTCCTGAAGTAATAACACTTCATATTCTTTGTTCTTTTCATTATTTTTAAATGATTCTTCATTAGAAAATATATGAATTTCAACCTTATCAGAAAAATTATTATTCATACACTCAAAAAATCTATTGGCATAGACTTTATCAGAATCAATCATAGCAATTCTAATTTTCATTAAATCCCCCCGAATTTTATTCCAAATTACTTATTTATTTCCCAGAAAATACTATATTTTTATTTATTGTAACAATTGTTAATAGCTTTTTCAACAATAATTAAACATTTTTATATAAAATGCTAATTATTGTTGAAATATCTTGTCTGTTTTTGTTATTTATTGTCGTAATAAAGAGTATTCCTCTTTTGTATAAAATTGATTTGATTTTAAGTATTTAGGAATATTTTGAGAAATTCCGTTTATTAAAATATCAGCATATCTGTTTGCAATTTCAATTGTATAAACATTTTCATCCACATTAAGTTTGCCAATACATCTAAGTCTAATTTTTAAACTATTATCCAAATTAGCTATATCAAATAATGTCAAGAATCTTCTACATCTACCTTTAAAAGCAATTTCAGGGTCAAGATTGTCTAAATCATTGTTAGTAAATTCAAAATCAATGTTTAGCCATCCATCCTCCATATATATGTATGACTGACAAAACTCTTCAACGTATTCTCTATTCTGACTTGCTCGAGATATTCTTGAGAATTCTTCTAATTCATCGATAAAAGTTAAGTATGATTGCTTGTCCAAAGTTTTTATTTTAAAAGTTTCACTTGTATGATTATATATACTTTTTAATATTTCATTTTTTGAATCTAATACTGCTAGGTTACATTTTATATTTTCAGTATTTGAATTATAATTAAAATCATCACTTTTAAATGCACTTAAATTCCTGGCTAATAAAAAAGCACTCATAATACCATGATTATATTCTTCAAAATTTTTGCTACACTTTAACACTCGTGGAATACACTTAACCATAATTAATTTTGTTTTTATACTTTTTCTTATTTCTTCAATCTCTACATCAGTAAAATTTTCAACCTTGAATTTTTCAATATTAAAATTAATATGTTTTGTACTATCTTCTTTACATTTAATATCAAAGTATTCGATAAGGGTTTCGTCAACATTAAACTCAATTTCAATTTTAGTTGCCAAAATATCAACGAAACTATTAATAAACTGTTGCTGAATATTATCAAATCTAAAATTGAACATACTATATGAATTTATACCATAGTAAGGTAATATTTTTTTCATACTATTATTAATTTTATTAATCTTTTTTATTGGATAACCTAAATCATGAGTGATAGCAGCTATACACCTAACTGAATCAGCTAATTTTTTTTGTGCTTCGACTGTATTACATATTCTAGTTATATCGGGAAAATAGTCTAAAATATTTAGATTTTGCAACATTTGCTTAACTCCATATATGTCTTTATTGTCATCTTGAGATTCCAATTTCAATTTAATAAATTCATCATTTGAATATATGTATTCACCCAAAAAATAAACCCATAAGCAATGAAGGGTATGATCTCTATAAAAAGAATCTGATGCAAATATAAGTTCTTCAAATTCAACAAATTCATCAAAATATTTAAACAAATCATCATAACCGTCTTTGTTACTATCTATAAAAGACATAGCACTTTCAAATAACTTTTTCCAAAGTTTTGATGCAACTTGTATTTTTTCATTCATATTTACACTATCAATTAGGTTTATTATTAACTTTGAAATAATATTTTTGTCTTCTGTTCTATTTTTTAAAAATTCAATATCATCACACTTTATTTTTTGTAAATAATACTCCATTACAATTTTTTCGTTTATTAGCTTTCTCATATATTTACTCTCCTTAGGTAAAAATATAAAATCCGACCTTATTATACAATATTTGTAATGTAATTACAATATAAGTATATATTGCTTTATTTATTGTCGATAATATTATTAGCCCATATTCCAGATTTTATGAGTATAAATCCAATTGTTGCCTTTATAATATCCGATGATAAAACTATTGCATAAAGCACTTTTATATTTAACGATGTAAAACGTGTTAACACATAAGCTAAAGGTAAATTTATAACACATATATACAAGCTATCAAAGCAAAACGTTAAAATTGTTTTTCCTCCAGAACGCATTGTAAAATATGCCCCATGATTAAATGCTTGCAAAGGTAATGATACTGCATATATCCTCAAAAAGCTTGTAGCTAAGTTTCTTACTACCCCTTCGGTTTTATATATATAAGGTATATAACTAGCTGCAATAAATAATATTGCACCTATAACTACATATAAAGAAACACTAAAAAATATAAGCTTTCTATCAGTATCCTTAGCTTTTTCAATTTCACCAGCTCCAAGTTGTTGTCCAACGAGTATTGATATTGCACTACCTAAAGAAAACAAGATAACTAAAAATAAATTAGAAACCGTACTTGATATATTAAATGCAGCCATAACATTAAGTCCTCTAACAGCATAGCTTTGAGTGATTCCGGCAGAACCTATTGAAAACATCATTTCATTAATAAGAAGTGGTGTTCCTGTAATCAGAATTTTCTTTACTATACTCCATGGAATATATAAGCTTTTATATACTTTATAAAAAAACACAAATTTGTCATCATTTTTATGAGATACTATAACTATATATAGCATTTCAATATATCTTGCTATAACTGTTGCAATAGCTGCGCCTTTAACTCCTAATGTAGGAAAACCTAAATATCCAAATATAAGAACGAAGTTTAAAACAAGGTTAACACCTATTGATATTGTACTTCCTATCATAGGAAGCATTGTTTCCCCAGCTTCCCTAAGTGTTGTTGAATAGCTTTGTGAAATCATAAAAGGAACAAGTCCCCAAATAAGTATCTTCAGATATTCCTTAGCATACGTCAATGTATGCAATGAATTTACAACACTATCACTACTTTCTGTTATATAAAGATTTATTAAATTTTCTCCAAAAATAATAAACACAAATGTTACTATAACACATGCTATTGCGCCAAGAATCATTTTAAATCTAAAAGTGTACTTAACTCCATCATAGTCTTTATTTCCGAAAAATTGTGCTCCAAAGATTGAAGCTCCAGATATACAACCGAAAATTGTTAAATTAAATACAAAAATAAGTTGATTTACTATTGCTACACCTGACATTGGTTCTGTACCAAGTCTTCCTACCATAACATTATCTATCAAGTTAACAAAATTAGTTATTCCCTGCTGAATCATAATTGGTATAACTAACGCAATCACCATTTTGTAAAAATCTTTATTGCCAATATATTTTTTCATATAATTATTTTTTCTCCTATTATTAACTTTTTACCTATCATTCAAGTTTCTTTGCCCATCCATTATTTTTATAAAATAGAAATGATACTATAGCTGATGTAGTCCATCCAATAGGCCATGACATCCAAATTCCATTTGTTCCAAAATAACCAGATAAAACAAACGCCAGTACAACCCTTAAAATTAAATCTAAAAATGTTGAAATCATAAACTGTTTCATAGAACCAGCTCCTCTTAAAACACCATCCGACATAATTTTGACTGCAATAACAATATAAAATGGTGATACAATCTTTAAAAATGAAACTCCGACATTTAATGCTTCTATGCTACTATCATCCATAAACATGCTTATCATTTGATTACTAAAAATAAAAAAAGCAATAAAAAATGGAACAACAACACATATCACAAGTAACATCGCTGATTTGAACCCTTCATAAACTCTTTCGACCTTTTTAGCCCCCATGTTTTGAGCCGTAAAATTAGATAATCCACTTGCAAGGGTAGTAATTGATGTTATTGAAAAAGTATTAAGCTTAATAGCTGAAGAATAACCTGCTATAACAGCTGAACCAAAACCATTTACTATAGATTGTATAAATATATTTCCAATCGAAATGAAACTTTGCTGTAAAATACTAGGAATAGCAACTATGCTAATTTTTCTTAGCATTGACAATGAAAATACTTTGTATTTTTCTTCACACTTTATACTTGTAACCCTTCTTCTTAATGTTATCATTGCTAAAATTGACGATATTCCTTGTGCAACAAGAGTTGCTATTGCAACACCTGCTACGCCCATTTTGAACTGAATAACAAAAATCAAATCTAATATGACATTTCCAACTGAAGAACCTATTAAAAGATATAGTGGTGTTTTTGAATCTCCCAATGCTGTAAAAATACCAGTACATACATTGTAAAAAAATAAAAATATTAATCCTGCTATGTAAATTTGTAAATATAATAGTGAACCGCCAAATATATTGTTTGGTGTATTTATTGCTTTCATCATAGGAACACAAAATACTAATCCTAATATTGTTAATATTGTACTCAATCCTAAACATGTAAAAAAAGTTGTTGAAACAGCTGTTTTCATATTTTTATAATCTTTTGCGCCAAACAAATTTGAAATTATAACTGAACACCCTATATTGCAACCTATTGCAATTGCCATAAAAATCATTGTTATAGGATATGAAGCTCCTACTGAAGCTAACGCATCCTCTCCAGCAAATTTACCTGCAATCATTCCATCAGCAATATTGTACATTTGTTGAAACATAACACTAATAAGCATTGGAATTGAAAACTTCCATAAAATCTTATTGGGTTTTCCTACTGTCATATCTGTAATCATTGTATCTCCTTTATACTGCGTTTAAAGTAATAAAGGCATTATATTTAATTTAATTAAATACAATGCTACTTATTTTATACCTTATATGTTTTTTTGATTTTCTATTTGTTCTTTTAAATCAGATAAATAAACCCATCTATCCATTTTAAAATCTAGTTGAACTTGTAATTTGTCTTTTTCATTCATTAAATCCTGTAATTTTACATAATCAGTTGAATTTTTGGACATTTGTTTACCTATATCTTCTATTTTTTCTTCAAGCATTGATATATCATCATCTATCGTTTCATACTCTCTTTGCTCTTTAAAAGTAAACTTTAGCTTTTTAGGCTTTTGCTGATATTCTTGCTTGCTTCTTTTTTCATCTTTTACATTTACATCAATTTGAGTAGTCTTTTGAATTAATTCTTTTTCCTCGTGGAAGTCAGAATACCCACCATTATAAAGCTTAATTATGCCATTGCCTTGAACCTCGAATATTGCATTTACTACTTTATCAAGAAAATATCTATCATGGGAAACCGTTATAACAGCCCCCTTAAACGTTTCTAAATAATCCTCTAATATGGTTAATGTTTGAATATCCAAGTCATTAGTTGGCTCATCTAACAATAAAACATTGGGTGCACTAACTAAAATACTAAGTAAAAATAATCTTCTTCTTTCTCCACCTGAAAGTCTACCAATTACATTATATTGTAAATCAGGTGTGAATAAAAATTTTTCTAGCATTTGTGAAGCAGATATTTTACCATCAATCGTTTCTATATATTCAGCTATATTCTTAATATAATCAATAACTTTTAGCTTCAAATCCATTTCCTTTGATTCTTGTGAAAAATACCCTAATTTTACCGTTTGACCTATTTCTACATTACCACTATCAGGTTTCAATCTTCCACTAATAAGATTTAAGAAAGTAGTTTTACCTGCACCATTTTGACCTACTATACCAATTCTTGCATCTTTTGTGATTGTAAATTCAAAGTTTTCTACAATATTTTTATCGCTAAAACTTTTACTAATATTATTTATTTCAATAATTTTTTTACCGAGCCTTGAAGAGACAGAACTTAAATCTACTTTATCATTAACTTGAATCAACGGTTTATCTCTTAATTCCTCAAATCTCTCTATTCTAGATTTGCTTTTAGTGCCTCTTGCACGAACACCTCTTTTTATCCATTCGAGTTCTTTTCTCAATACGCTTTGACGTTTTCTTTCACTAGCTTCATCAAAGTCTTCTCTCATAGCCTTTAACTCAATAAATTTATTATAATTTCCATCATATGTATATAAATTTCCTTTGTCAAGCTCAATAATCTTATTGGTTACTCTATCAAGAAAATATCTATCATGTGTAACCATAATTATTGCACCATTAAATTTTTTTAGATATCCCTCTAACCATACTACCATGTCATTATCTAAATGATTTGTTGGCTCATCTAATATTAGAAGTTCACATGAATTTACTAATGCACTTGCTATTGCAACTCTTTTTCTTTGACCACCTGATAATAGACTAACTCTTTTGTCAAAATCGGTCATTCCCAGTTTTGTAAGTATAGTTTTAGCTTCATACTCCTTTAAATTTTTTACTTCATTGGATGTATTAAAGAAAACTTGCTCTATAACTGTTAAGTTTTCATTGAAAACAGGATTTTGAGGAAGATAAATAACTCTATCTCCTTGTTTTTTTATAATCTCTCCAGAATCCGAATCTTCCACATCCGCTAATATCTTTAAAAGTGTTGATTTACCAGTACCATTGATACCAATGACACCGATTTTATCACCCTCATTTATATACAATGTTACATTTTCTAATAGCTTTTTATCACCATAATTTTTACTTACGTTATTTGCTGTTAATATCATTTTTAACCCTTCAATTTCTAACTTTTTTTATTAATCTATAATACCTAAAATATCCATCAAATATTCTGCATTTAAACTTGTAACTTTAGTATTATTTATCCAATGATTACAGCCACAATAATCAAGTAATACACATTGGGGAACAAACCCTATTCTTTTTGCTAACCATCCACCAGATAATAAATTTGCTATACATGAAACTCCTATTATTCCAATATTTTCGCAAGCAAAATCATTACTTTTGAACAAACTAGATGCATGATTAATAATGTAAACCTCTATATTTTGTCCATTTGCCATGTTACAAATCTTATTTATTTGACATCTACTACTACAGCCTTGGCACTTGAAGCCATACTTACTAGAAGTAGACTTGCAATCATTATTATATCTCATACAACCAGGAAGAAAAATCATTTTTTTATATGTTTTTATGAATTCACTTCTATATACTTCATTCATCAATTCAGCACCTACCATATTAAAATAGTATTGGAGCTTTGGTTTGCTACAAAATATAATATCCTCCATATTTTGATGTTCTTTTATTACATCATTTATGTATATATCTAAATTTGGTAAATATTCATCTAACACTGGAGAACAAATAATAACCATTTTTTCAACACAAATACATGATTTTTTTATGAAATTTTCTACTTCATCTTTATCTAGATTTAAAAAGTACATGTAAAAAGCTTCTAGCCTAATACATTCCTCAAAAAATTCATCGGATATAATTAAATAATCAATTAACTTTCTGAAATTTTCAATGTTATAATCTATTTTAATTCTAGATATATTAAACAAGTTATGAGTTAATACTTTTCCTTTTATATTATTTCTAGTTTTCTTATTTAATAATTTAAAATTGTATACTTTTTTTAATTTTTTTAAATAGTTTGCCTTCTTAGAATCAATACCTACAGCAAAATTAATATAATTATCCCACAAAACACCTATTAATAATACATCCAAACCATACTCTTCTATAGTCCTTGGCTTTTCAATAGAACTTATTTTTTGAAATGTTACATAATCATCAAGCTCATCTCTAAACATAATTAAAACCTCGTCTATTACATTTTTAGAAATAGCTTTTATTTTCTTATAATAACTACTGCTGTTTGATTTATCCACTAACAAATTATATATTTCTTTATCACACATTTTTACCACCAACAATATAATTAATCTACTACAAATAATATATTAATTAGACAATATTTGCAACTAGTGAATAACTTATATTTTTACACGTTTGTTAAATTTTTGCTAATGTGCTTTATGAATAATGCACTTCTAAATGCACACGATATAATATAATTTACTTTAATATCAAGCTTTTCTATTTTCATTATAAAAAAAGCTTGACATCTTTTTAACAATGAATTACAATTAGACTATAAAGATTGTTAATTTTATAACATTGTTTTGAAAATTAAATTTTAGGAGGATATATTATGTCAAGATTTACATTACCTAGAGATTTATATTACGGAAAAGGTAGCTTAGAAACATTAAAAACATTAAAGGGTAAAAAAGCTATAGTTGTAGTTGGTGGCGGTTCAATGAAACGCTTTGGATTTTTGGACACTATAGTTTCATATTTAAATGATGCTAATATAGAAGTTAAGTTATTTGAAAATGTTGAACCTGATCCATCTGTTGAAACAGTACTTAGAGGTGCTGAAGCAATGAAGGAATTTAACCCTGACTGGATAATTGCAGTGGGAGGCGGTTCACCAATAGATGCTGCAAAAGCAATGTGGACTTTTTATGAGTACCCTGAAACAACTTTTGAAGACTTAATTACTCCTTTTAATTTTCCTGAGTTAAGACAAAAAGCAAAATTTATTGCTATACCATCAACATCAGGAACAGCAACAGAAGTAACTGCTTTTTCAGTTATAACTGATTATGCTAAAGGAATAAAATATCCATTGGCAGACTTCAATATTACACCTGATATAGCTATAGTAGACCCTACACTTGCTGAAACAATGCCTCAAAAGCTTACTGCTCATACTGGTATGGATGCTTTAACACATGCTGTAGAAGCTTATGTTTCTACTCTTAATTCACCATTTACTGATCCATTAGCTTTAAAGGCTATTGAAATGGTATTTGATTATTTACCAGCATCTTATAATGGTGATATGAATGCTAGAGAGCAAATGCACTATGGTCAATGCTTAGCTGGAATGGCATTCTCAAATGCGCTTCTTGGTATAGTTCACTCTATGGCACACAAAACAGGTGCTGCATTCTCTACTGGACATATTCCACATGGATGTGCAAATGCAATATATTTACCATACGTTATTAAATTTAATGCAAAGTGTGCTGAGCAAAGATATGCTGACATAGCTAAGTTTGTAGGATTAACTGGAAATAATAATGCAGAACTTATTAATAACCTTTGTGACAAAATAGATAACTATAATGCTAAATTCAATATTCCTAAAACATTAAAAGAATTTGGAATAGTTGAAGAAGAATTCAAACAAAAAGTCAAAGAAATATCTGAACTTGCTATAAGTGATGCATGTACTGGTTCAAATCCTAGAGCTATAACAACAGAAGAAATGGAAAAATTATTTAACTGTATTTACTACGGAACAGAAGTTAATTTCTAAAATATAAATATAAATAATCAAAAAAACAAGGAGTATGTTATTATACTCCTTGTTTTTTATTAAGAATTTAATTCATTTGCTCTTTCTACACATTTTACACAGCCTTCATCTATTATACTGTATAAATTTTTCTCATCAAATACCTTTATTGATTCTATTGTTGTTCCTCCAGGAGAACAAACCTGTTTAATTAATTCTTCAGGTTCCTTGCCTGTTTTTAATACCATTTCCGCGGCACCTATAAATGTTTTTGCTACTAATTTTTTTGCAACGTCTTTATCTACTCCCATATTTTCAACTGACTTTGCTATACAATTAATAAAATAGTATACATAAGCTGGAGAACTTCCATTTGCAGCAATTATATTGTTCATTTGATTTTCCGGTATAACTGCAACTTCCCCCATATTTTTAAATATGTTCATAATATTTTCAAACTCATTGTCATTAACATTCTGTGTTTTTGAAAATGCACATGCACCACAACCAATAAGTAAAGGAGTATTAGGCATTATTCTAATAATTTTTGTTTCATCTCCTAAAAATTTTTGTATATATGATGTTGATATTCCAGCTGCTATTGTAATAATGATTTGATTTTGAGGTCTGTTTTTAGCTTCTTTTAATTTAGCTAATAGACTTTCATATACTTGTGGCTTTACAGCTAATAATACTATTTCGCAATTTTCAATAATGCTTTGTTCTGATGGTAACACAGTATAGCCTTTAGATTTACACAAATCAATCTTTTCAGGCATTATATCAAAAATTGCTACTTCTGTTTTGTCAAAGGCCTTGCAATTAACTGAACCATCTATTATTGCTAAGCCCATATTTCCAGCTCCTATTGAACCTATTTTATACATAATTCACCTCTTAATAATTTTTATCGATATTTACTTCCAATAAACTAAATTATATTACTTGTTTATTAAAAAATCAACAAATAAAGCCTATTGCTGATAAAATGTAACACTATAGTAATTTTGTTTTACTAAAAACATGATATAATGACTTTAATAAACAAAAACAAATGATTTTTAAAAATAAAGTAAATTGAAAGGAGTATATATGAACAAAAACAACAAAAATTTTTTAAACAACTTTAAAATTAAATGCATTTCAGGAGTATTAACAGTATGTATTGCTACTACAGTACTTATCTCATCTCCAGAACAAATTGCTTATGCTAATGACTCAAATAGTATAAACATATATATAAATGGTCAATTATTAAATTCAGATGAATCTGCTTTTATTTCAAATGGAAGAACATTTATTCCACTTAGAGATGTTATCGAAACATTAGGTGCAAATGTCAGTTGGGATGAGGTAAACAGAACTGTTACAGTAACAAAAGATACATCTAACATAAAATTATACATTGATAATAGACTATTTAGCTATGTTGAAAACGGTATCACTAAATATGATGTAAGTGATGTTGCTCCACTAATTAAGAATAATCACACTTACGTTCCACTAAGGTTAGTTGGAAATGCTTTAGGGTTAAATGTATCATGGAACGATACTACTAAAGAGGTAAGTGTAAAGGATAGCTCTAATCCTAGTATAACTAATTTTTTTGATATAAAAATAGCTGATATTGAAAATGGACAAGTACTTACCGATATAACAAGATTGTCTTTAATTGGTGCTGAAACATTGCCTAAAAATGCAACACAAATAAAATATTTGTTTATAAATCCGACTACAGGTGAAGGAAAAATAGTAGCTCGTTCAACAAGTATTAGTAAAGCTACTACATTTATACCAAACATAGATATTCAAGGCAATGGTATTTTAGCTGCAGTTGTATGTGATGCCAAAGGAAACTTTTTAGCTGGAACTTGTGTTAATACATCTGTAAAAGTTAATTCTAATGTTTCTATTTCAGGCTTAACTAGTGGACAATCTATTAATAAAACTGTTCCATTGTCTGCAAACTTAAATTTTAGACCAACTGCAATAAAATATGAATTTACATATCAAGATGGAAGTGTTTATACTACTGATGAATTAGATCCATATGGAACATATAACTATACTCCAAGTATCCGCAGAAACGGTACACTATCAGTTAGAGTATTGGCTATAGACAAAAATGAAAAAGTTTATACAAGTGATTACACAAATGCTACTATTGCTATGGTATCAGTACCTTCAAATCCATATGTAGCTTTAAAAAAGATTAAAACAAGCAATGTTGGAAAAATACCTGTTAATTTATCTATCTCTAGAAATTTTGATGTTGATACAACTCAGTACTACGCACAAAATGTTGATACAGGAAAAACAATTTTATTAAAAGAAGTTGGTTGGGGAGATTATCAATGGTTTCCAGGTCCAGATATGGCTGGTAACTGGGAGATTTATGTAAGAGTAGTTAATTCAAAAAATAAAAAAGCATACTATTCTAATTCTATTAAAGTTGCAGTACCAAATACGACAAGTATCATATTAAGTGGTATTGGTCCTGACCAAGTTATAACTGGAACAATGACTATGAATGCAATATGCAATGTTAATATAGAGGATGTTTCTTATGTCATAAGCAATCCATATAATTATACTGAGAAAGTTATGGGTACTGAAACAAGTGTTTCTACAAAGGTATCCTATACACCAAACTATATTAATGAAGGTAAAAGATATATTCAAGCAATAGCAAAAACTACTGATGGTAAGGTTATTAAATCTGAAAAAGTAGCTATTAATATTTATCTTGGAGAACTATACGGCTCCAAACCTATAACCGTAAAGACTAACTTTATAAATTATGTTACTCCAATGGCACTTAAAACTCAAAAAGAAAATGGTATGTCTGCTGCACTTCAAGTTGCTCAAGCAATTCTTGAAACAGGTTGGGGACAAAGCGTACCAGTTGACAAGTACACAGGACTTTTATCAAATAATCTATTTGGAGTTAAAGGAACTGGTAATGCTGGTTCTGTGCTTTGTAGTACATGGGAAGAATATTATGGGACAGTTTATCGAATAGATGACCACTTTAGAGCTTATAAAAGCACGCAAGATAGTTGGAATGACCATAACAACCTATTACTTAGAGCTTCAAGATATATACCTTATACTGAAGTAATGTTTGACAGTACATCAGGTGCATATGCCCTTAGACGATGTGGATACGCAACTGATAGTGGTTATCCTGGAAAGCTGATTTGGTTAATTGAAAGATACAATTTAGACAAGCTTGATAACCAAAAAATTTAAAAACTGTTATCGAAAAGCAAGTACAGAATTCGGTACTTGCTTTTTTACACATTATATCTAATAGATTCTTTTATATGTTTTTTATCTTTTTTTCTGTACAATATTTCACTATTTTATTTCATAACTCTTTTTATACAACGGAAAAAGTTTATTAAATATTTTATCAAATATTTCTGAAAATAATTTTTTATATATTGCATGTTCGTCCATGTCTGGTATAAATTCATCCTTTATATGCACCATCTCTTTTATTGCTTCATCTATATCTTTAAAAACTCCTTTAGAAACAAATGCAACCATTGAGCTACCTAAACCACTTGCCTCATAAGTTTGTATCCTTCTTACAGGCAATCCAAACATATTTGCAGTTATTTGACATATCTCATCACTTTGAGAACCTCCACCTGCAACATATAAATATTTAACTTTTATTTTGGCACGTCTTTGTAAAGTATATAATCCATCCATTAAGGCAAAATTTATACCTTCTATTATAGCTCTATAAATATGTTGTCTTGTATGTTCATCCGAAAAACCAATAATAGCACCACGAGCCTTTGGCATTACAACACCTGGTGTGAAATAAGGTTGAAAAACTAGCCCATTGCAACCTGGTTTTATTTCCTTTAACCTTTTATCAAGAAGTTTTTCAGCTTTAATTCCCCTTTGCATAGCTTCCTCAGCTTCTTTTGCAGCAAATTCTCTTTTAAACCAAGATATCAACCAGTAACCACGATATATTTGCACCTCTGGATTATATGAATTTTTTACAACAGACGGATAAGCTGGTATAAAAGGTAACGGTTCCATATAATAATTTGTTGTTAGCTGAATAGTTGCTGTTGTTCCAAAGCTTATTGCTGCTTTTTCTGGTTTTGAGCATGATAATCCTAGCGTTCCACATCCTTTATCTGAGCCTGTTGCAATAATAGGAAGACCTACCTTTATACCTGTTTGTTCACTTGCCTTTTCAGTTATTAGTCCAACTAAATCTCCTGGATCAACTAAATCACAAAGTTTACTATCATCAATATCAAATATACATCTTTTTATGTTTTTCTTTTTCATCCATTTTTTAGTTTTACAATCAAATGGTATATGTCCTATAAGACTTGCGGTTGAATCAATAAATTTACCTGATAAATGATACATAAAAAATCCAGATAAGAATAAAAATTTATATGTTTTTGCCCAGATTTCAGGTTCATTCACCTTAATCCAATTACAAGCAGATACCTTTCTTTGCAATTTAACGGCTTCAAGCATACCGATTGCAGTAAAAGACAATTTTTCTATAGCAGTTAAAGGTTTTAGACCTTCAGCTTCCCTTTTATCTAGCCATAAAATCACATCTCTCAATGCATTTCCATCTTTATCAACACAAACACATGTATCTCTAATACATGTACAAGTCACAGCAACAATGTCGTCCCAAAGCTCTGCACTTTTTTCTTTAAGCTTTAAACTAACTTCACAGAGATTTTTCCAATAAAAATCTGATTCTTGCTCAGCCCAGCCAGGATTTTTAGAAAAGTAAGGTTTTACATGCTCCTTTTTTGCTTTACACAAAATGTCGCCTTTACTGTTTATAAGCATTGCTCTTGTGCTCTGTGTTCCTATATCAAAAGTTAATACTAATTGCATTGAAATAACCTACCTCTCATATATCAAGATTGCATGTAGCTGTTATATTGCATTCCGAACATAAATGTTATTTAGTATTATCTCTATATTTCAGGTAGTCTATGCATTTCATAAAAAAAGTATTAATAAATATTTATATTAATACTTTTTTCTATTCTATTCAAATAATGATTTTTTTATCTGCTGTAAATTAGGTGGTAATTCTCCTATTATTGTTTTTCCGGTCATATACGATACTGGATCTACTGCATTTTTAAAATATAGCTTATAAGCATGTAAAAATTGAGTTGTAAGTTTAAATCTTTGCTCAACCTTTCTATTTACACTACTTCTACCATATTTTACATCACCTATAATTGGATATCCTGCATTTGCAAGATGAACTCTAATTTGGTGTGTTCTACCCGTAACTAACTCAACCTCTACTAAAGTATAGCCATCTTTATATTGCAACGGTCTAGCTATTGTTTCCATTATCTTTCCGTCTTCGTCATCCATAGGTACAACCTTAACTAAATTTCTATTTGTATCCTTTTCCATCTTATCTTTTAAAATAAGCTCTTTTTTTAGGTTTCCTGCAACTATTGTCAAATAATATTTGCTTACATATCCTTTTTCTCTTATCATTAAATTAAGTGATTGCAAAGAATTATTATTTTTTCCAAACAAAACAAGTCCAGTTGTATTTCTGTCAAGTCTATTGACTGGTGATGGTACAAAGGTACGCTCTAATCTAGGTACATAATCACCTTTTTGTATTAAATATGATATAACTTGATTTGCCAAATGATTCTTCTTTTCAGTAGAATCACCATGTGTTAGCAACCCAAATGGCTTTTCTGCGACCAATATATTTTCATCCTCATATGCTATGTTGAACTGCTTTTTCGCTCTTACTACTTTTTTGCTTTTAGTTAACTTATCCATCTCCTCTTCAGTTATATAAAGGCTTAATTCATCACCTTCAAAAAGCATTGTTTCAACTTTACCTCTTTTGCCATTAATTTTTACATCTTTTCTAATAAGCTTGTAAATATAGCTTAGAGAAGCATTTTTTAAATATTTTTTTAAAAATCTATCTAGTCTTTGATCTCTTTCATTGCTACTAATTACTAATTTTATCATGTTGATATTATATACTAAAAACCTACAAAAAAATAGTCGGTATTTGTATTTTTATATATTTTTGAAATTTTATGTTGATTAATTTACTAATAGTTTAGTATACTATTCATATATTACGTGATAAAAAGGTGAATAAAAATGAATATTGGCGATAAAATTAGAAACTTAAGAAAAGAACGTGGTTTAACTCAAGAAATGATAGCAGAACATTTTAATCTATCTGCTCAAGCGATTAGCAAGTGGGAAACGAATCTTGCATACCCTGATATAACTCTTGTACCATCTATTGCTTCATTTTTCAATATATCTGTTAATGAGCTTTTTGATTTTGATACAACAGAAATTGAAGCTGAGGTTATGAAAATTGTAGATAATAACTCGAAGTTTAGAGATAACGCTCCAGAAAAAGCAGAAGGAATTCTAAGAGAAGGTCTTAAAAAATACCCTAACAATGAAATTTTATTAAACAATCTTTTGTATGTTCTTCATGGTGATAAAACAAATGAAAAAATTGAGATAGCTAAAAAACTTATTCAATATACAAAGGATGATGAAATAAAATACGATGCTATTAGAATTCTTGCTGGAACATATTTTGATTTAGGAAACGACACTATGGGAGAATATTTTCTGGAGCAAATTCCTGAAATATATTTTTCTAAACTTGAATTGGATGCTTTATATTTAAAGGGTGATGACAAAAAACGTGCTACAAACTTACAATTATTTTTATCAATTGAGCAATCAATTGAAATGATAAGCTGTTTAATTGAAATAGCTAATAAAAGCAATGATAAAAAGCAAGCAGACATAGAATTTAATAGAGGATTAAAAATTATCGAAAGCTTTAATCCTGTTGATGAAAAATATAAAAATGCATATAATCATTTAAAAGAAAACTTTATAAAAAATAATTCTTTAAAAAGATTTTAAATTAAGTGCTCAAAAGGAGGTAATGTATACCCTCCTTTTTTTGTAATTTGTTCCCTATTAATTTTATCTTATCATTCCATATTTAAGCCTTATTCTGTCAAGCTTACGTATCATTGGGTTTGACAATACATATAAGAAAAACACAGTTGCTACTGCGTGTACCGTATCATATGGTACTCCTGATATATATACTGATATAAGGGATGCTTTAGTTATTCTATTTGATACCATTACAAGAGATGCAAAGTTCATTAGAAACCCATATACTAAATATGTAATTATAAATCCAAATATACATAGAGATATTTTGTTTTTTTTAAGTATTCCCTTTCGCTGAAGAACACCTGCAATAAACCCTATAATACCAAGACTAAACATTTGCCACGGCGTCCAAGGTCCTTGTCCAAAGAAAAAATTAGAAGTAAATGCTGATGTAGCTCCTACTAAAAATCCTGATTCTGCATCAAATGTTACCCCTGAGATAATTGTTATAGCTATCATTGGTTTAAAAGCTGGCAACATAAAAAATATTGACCTTCCTAGAACAGATATTGATGATAAGCAAGCTATAACTATTAGTTCTCTTGCTTGTGGCTGTCTATTTTCAAAAACCATAAAAAAGGGAACTAGAATATATACAATTATCAACAAACTAATATAGTAATATTTTCTATCATCTAAATATGTTATTCCAATCCACATTGTTAACGGTATAAGAATTGAAATTATTATAAGACATACTATAGTTCTTTTATCTAAAGTTTTTTTATCATACATGCCTTTGTTTAACTGAGGTTTTGTTTGCATAATTTTATAACATCCTCCACTGTAACTCCATTGTTAAATATATGTCTAGACATCCTATTAGCAAAAGTTGTATAAAAACTGTTACCAGAAAAAAATTTACCAGAAGTATTAGTTGCAACTATACTACCATTAAAGAACAATGAACACATATCTGCATATTCAGCACAAAATTCTATATCATGGGATACCATAAGTATTGTTGCTCCCTGTGCTCTAAGCTTTTTGAGTATATCTGCAAATTTTATTTTAAAGTGACTATCTAAAGCTTTAGTTGGTTCGTCAAGTAGTATTATCTTAGGCTTTAGAAGCATTACTTTCGCAAAAGCAACTTTTTGCTGTTCTCCACCACTTAAATCATATGGATGCATGTTCAATAATTCTTTAATTTCCATAAGATCTATTATCTCATTTATAATTTTATCATCAGAAACCATCTCATATAGTTCTTCTCTCACAGTCATTTCAACAAATATTGATTGTGGATTTTGAGGCAAAACACCTAGATTTTCATTAAATAGTTCTTTATCTGTATATTTTTTTATATTTTTTCCCTTAATTTTTACCGTACCTCTGTATGGTTTATTTATTCCAGAAATTATAGACAAAGCGGTACTTTTACCTGTACCATTTCCTCCAGCCATAGCATAAATCTGTCCTTTAGCGACTTTTAGTGACAAATCTTTTACTACATCAGGCTCATTTTTTTCATATCTAAACCATACATCTTTAAGATCTATTACTATTTCTTCACTATTAAAATCAACTTTTTTCGCTTCAATACTTCTTTTTTTTATTTCTTTATCTTTAAATAATTCATTAATCCATATTCTACTTTCTTTAACTGTTAGTGGATAATCTATAGTTTGCAAATTGTTTTGTACCTCTGCACATATTCTTATTGACGGTGGCATTGCACAAAACATATCATGGTTAAGTTCTTTTAGCTTTTTACCTGTGTTTTGAGGAGTACTATTTACAATTATTTTTCCCTTATCCATAACCACTATTCTATCACTTATTGGAAACACTTCTTCCAGTCTATGTTCAGATAATATTATTGTCGTTCCTAAATCACGATTTATTTTCTTTATAGTATTAAGAAAATCTCCTGCCGCTATTGGATCAAGTTGAGAAGTAGGTTCATCAAGAATTAGAACAGAAGGTTGCATAGTCATTATGGCGGCTAAATTTAAAAGTTGTTTCTGTCCTCCTGATAGTTCATTAACATTTTTCATAAACCATTCTTGTATTCCAAAGAAGCTAGCCATTTCTGCTACTCTAAGTCTTATTTTCTTATTATCATATCCAAGGTTCTCTAATCCAAATGCTAATTCGTGCCAAACCTTATCAGTTACTATTTGGTTATCTGGATTTTGAAGCACATAACCTATTGCTGATGTTTGTTCTCTTAAATCTACATTTCCCAAAATTCTATTTTTAAAATATATTAATCCATGTTTTTCGCCATATGGAGCAAGGCTTGGTTTTAAACTTTTTAGTAGAGTGCTTTTTCCACATCCACTTTTTCCACACAATGTTACAAATTCACCTGATTCGATTGTCAGATTTATTTCATTTAATGCCCATTTATCCTGTTCAGGATAAGCAAAGCTTAAATTCTCAATCTTAAACGCTTCCATCTAATTTCCTCCACTATGTCTATTACAACAGGTATTATGCAAAACAATGCGTAGCTAGTATATGTAAGCACGCTTTGTAAATTTTCAGATGATATTACTATGCTAGGATAGAATCTAATTTTTCCACATCCACTATATATCCCAATTAAAAATGTAACAACAAGACAAAGTGCTAAAGCAGTAAATTTTTTATCCCTTGAATCAAATCTAAAATTTGAAAAGTTTGTCCTACCTTTTAATCCATATCCTCTTGCCTTCATACTATCTGCAGTTTCTACTCCATTTTCCAATGCCCATGTAGTCATCACAGAAAGTATTTTCAACCCATATCTTGACCTTTGAATGATGTTCCCATTTGAAACATCTCGTCCAATTGATTTTTGAGATTTCGATATTATTTTTATTTGTGATTTATACTTAGGAACAAATCTTAATATCATAGACAAAATTAATGACATACCTGGTATTATCTTTCCAAAAATATATATAAATTTATCCGAAGTCATTATTTTATTGTAACAGCTAAACCACATTATGACCGATACAAGCATAACCGAAGTTGAAATACCATATACTATTGATTCTAAAGTTAAAGGATTACCGGAACTAAAATATGTTAAAATTGTAACTCCTTCATGTACAAACAATGGATTAGCTATAGCAGAAATTACAAGTATTGGAATTCCACATAATAAATTAAATTTAACAGCCTTTTTACCATTTAGCTTTATAGAATATATAAATGCTCCTATAAAAGATATTGTTAAAAAAACAGGATGCATGCAAAACATGCTTACAAGTATGACAAATGTGAAATACCCAAAATTTAATATTGGGTGATATGTACTAAATGCATCCTTCATTTATTTTCTCCTCATATTATTTATTTTGTTTATTAAATTACTCTTCAGATTTTTCAGACTTATCTGGTTTTATAAATTCAGCTCCTACATCCCTACCCAAGTCACAAGTATATACCCATTCAACTATATCTCCGTCTTTTAATACATATCTGCTACATCCATAGTTTGGAACCCATCCATTTACTTTATATATCCATCCACTTAATTCTCCACAGTCAAATTCATAAAGATTTGCTATTCCCTCTATATAATTTGAATTATATATTGGTGTCATTACAAACTCCATATGAATTTTGTTTCTTTTCATTTCTCTTAAAAGGATGTTGAAAACAGATTCTCCTTCGTAAAATACTACTTCAGTTGAAGGAAATATTATCCCATCGTCAGGAACAATATCTGTTTTATCAGGATTTAACTTATCTTTGTTATCAAGTATAGTTTCACACGATACAGATAAAGTACATTTCAATTTTTTATCTGCATTTATAACTGCATCTTGCCACTCAACAGGAGCGGGCTTACCTTCTGGAACAGGAGATGTGTTATATTCATCCATACCTGTTTTTTCATTAATAACAATTTTTCTTTCATTTTCCTGCTTGTTTTCTTTAATAACTTGAAACATACATGCTATACATATGATTAAAAAAGCACATATAATACCTATCCATATTTTTTTATTTTTCATTTATATTCTCACCTATTAATTTTCAATCATTCTAAATATCATTCCTGCTATTTCTTCTCTAGTAGCATTTCTTTCAGGATAAATCTCCATTTCATCATCAGGAATATATCCATATTTTACACACGCTGCAACAGACTCAATAGTCCAGTCAGCACATTTTATGTAGTCTGTAAATTGGCACATTATATTTATTATTTCATAGTTTTCCATAGACATATTTTTTCCTAAAATTTCTGCTGTTCTTGCAATCATAAGTGCAGCATCTTGTCTTGTAACATTATTATTAGGTTTAAATACTTTATCAGAATATCCGTTTATTATTCCCATCTGATGTGCTGCTCCAACGTATCCTGAAAACCAATCAGAATCTTTTACGTCTTCAAAGGTTTCAATTTCAATTTCTTCAAGACATAAAGCTTTAGCTAGCATTGTTGCTAATTGAGCTCTCGTAACATAACCCTTTGGATTAAATGTATTTTCATTAAAGCCATTAACTATTCCTTTAGCATTAAGCCCAATAATTGCTTCCTTCTCTGAACTACTATCTATATCTGTAAATTTATTTTTATATTCAATCTTTGGTTCTGTATTTTTTTTAGGTAATACTTTTTCTTCGTATTTTTTTTCGACATCACTCATATCATACAACGATGTCTGTCCTTTTAAAAAACGACTGTAGGCAACCATCGCATACATACCTTGATCTGTAGCCATGCCATCAATACCATATTCTTTTACATGCTTAAATCCTCCTGTTTCAGGTATATAAAAATCATCTATGATATTTGATACCACCCAACTTCCGTTTTTCTTTACAAATCTATCGTCAATTTTAGGATCTATATTAAGTTTACAAAGTGCTACCAAAACTTGATCTGCACTTTCAGAGTTTTTATTTCCCCAACTTTCAAATCCACCATCATTATTCATTTTGTTAGATAAAACAACTAAACCTCTATCTACAGCATCTTTTACTTTTTCTTGGTCAACATAATTCGCAAGAGATTGAAGAACCATAGCAGTAACATCGGTATCTGGATTGCTCTCTCCCATAGACCATCCTCCACCATTTATTTCCTTGCTTAGTATATGATCTACAAGTTTTTGCCTTGTAGTCACATTTTTTATATTGCCTGTATTTGTAACATCATAATTTCCACTATCTAACGCAATAAGTCCCCACACAGCTCCATTTATACCTTGCCATACAAGGTTATCAAATTCAGCCAATTTTTCAGTCAAATCGTATCCTCCAACATTTGTAGGATCTTTGCCAAGAGCAGTAAGAGTTAACACAGCTCTTGAATATTCTGTATACTTTCTTTTATGCAAGATACCATCATTTTCTTCAAGTTGTTTAACTAAGTTATTATAGTAATCATCATAATATTTCTCTGGAACTTCTATTCCAGCTCTAATTAATGATATTATTGTCCATTCTCCAAGTGTTTCATCATTTTTAAGTTTTTTAGCACAATCAAGCACATATTTAGCAGTATTCTCTATGACTTTATCTAATTCAACAGAAGGTTCCTTTATCTGCACTGCATATATAGGCAATAATGAGCTTATTACTATGCTTAACATCAGCATAATACTCAATATTTTTTTTATGATTTTCATCTTCATTCCTCCATTTTTTATTTTCTTTCTCTTTTATTTTTTATGTGATAGTTTACCTATCTTTTTTATATACGCGGAGTTACGTAGCAACTTTTTTATGATACAACTAAAACACAAATCTGTTTATTCACAAAAAAAACAGCTGTTTTCCATTTACTTATAAAAACAGCTGTTTAATACTCGCTATTATAATCTATTTTAGTCCATGGAAAATAGAGTATGTATCAAAATTATTAGGCTGTGTCTGACTTAGCTTTATTAATTTCTCCATCTTATTGCTTAGCAATAGAATTACAAAATTAATTTAGCATTACAGTGACCGGCTCGCAGAGGATTTTCACCTCTTTCCATTTAATTGAATACGTAATTTGTATTCAAACCTATATAATAGATATTTAATTGTTATATATTTACTTAAAATCCTACCATTACATTATATATGTACATATATTAATAGTCAAGTCATAGATTTGTAGAATTTTCTTAATACATAAAAAATAATGTCAAGATAATAAATATCCCAACATTACTTTTAAAAATCTATTTACTATTTAGTTGTAAGTCTTTGAAAAATTACAGCTACTTCTGCTCTTGTTGCTGTTGACTTAGGATCAAATTTATTTCCATCTTTTCCTTGTATTAATCCTAAGGATTGTATTAATTTAACACTATCTTCTGCCCAAGAACTTATTTCTTTTTCATCTGCAAAATCTTTTGGTTCCTGTGTTACATCTTTGCTAAGCATTTCAACATAGTTTGCTAATATAACAGACATTTCTTCTCTAGTTATATCTTTATTTGGTGCAAATGTATTACTACTCTTTCCACTAACCAACTTATTATCTAATGCCCATCTAATATATGGTGCATAGTATTCATTTTGTGATACATCGCTAAATCCTGTTGCTGTATAACTTGTATCAGCCTCTGCTAATCTTCCTAAAACTGTTACAAACATTCCTCTTGTCATTGACTGATTAGGACTAAATTCATCATCTGTTGATCCATTGAACAAACCTTTAGAATAAACATAGTTTATTGCTTCCTTCGCCCAATGATTTGCTATATCCTCAAATGGCTCATATCCAACAGCATAATATGATAAATGTTCTGTTTCAAATTTAACTGTTTTTGTTTTGCTATCATATTTACAATCTCTAATTGTTTGAATATTTCCATTATCATCTATATAGTGAATAACTATTTTTTCTGGATTTTCATTGGCTTTTAGAATATATGGAATTCCTAATTTTATCTCATAATCATCAAATCTTGATATTTTTTTATTTCCTGATGATATGTTAAAATCAAATACTGGTCTATCTCCTACTATAGTTTTTGCTACTTCTTTTAATGTTTCTTTTTCAACATTCGCTACACTAATTGATATCTCTGATGATTTCGACTGATTCAATATTGATTTTAATGTTTCTTTATTTAATGTTATTTCTGCTAATTGAGATGATATCTTTATTTCATCTACATTTTGCTTTTCTGCTTCTTTTAGTGCTTTTACTGGCAACTTAGCTTCTACTTCTTTAGCTTTCGAATCAGATTTAGCATCTATTGTTACTACTGTTTTTGTATTTTCACCTGCTTTTTTAGCTGCTTCTACAACACTAGTTATAGCTTCTGTTAATTCTTTTTCTGTTAATGTTGCTGTTGCTTTTCCATCATTGTCTACTTCTGCTTGTGTTGTTGCTGTAACGTTAGCTGTTTCTTCGATTACTGTTGCCTCTGTTATTGTAGTTGAACTACTGTCTTCAACCCAACTATCCATGCCTTCTTCTTGTGTATATTCACTTGTATAATGCCATACTATAGCATCACCATCTTTTAATATTTGTATTGAATATCCATCTATATTTTCATGTGTTCCATTTATCGAATACAACCATCCTGAATTCTTTCCATTATCAAATTCAGCAAGTCCATTTATTGATGATATGTATGTTCCATTATCTTTTGTTGTAAATGGTATATTTTCTTCAATCAATATTTTATCTGTCAAGTATTTTACTGTTGAATCTTTTGGAACTTTGTATGTCTTTTGTGGTATCCATATTTCTTTTGAGCATTGCTGTCCAGATTTATGCTTTTTATCACCTATTAATGTAAATGTAACTGTTATTTCTTCTGTCGGTGTTGGTTTTTCAGTATCATCTTTACTCAATACTACAAATACATTCTTAATGCTATGTGAAATGCTATCTTCTTCAATAATTTCAAAGCTTCCCAATGCATCCTTATAACCCTCTTTTGAGGCTACATAGTTGTATATTCCAGCTTTTAAATCAAATGTATTTTTTGTTATCTCATTTATTTTTTCTTCATTACTGTTTTTCAAAACTACTATTGCATCACTTGGATTAACAATAAAGTTTACAGGACTACCTTCTGCATCTTTTTTGTCAATTGCAAACATATAACCAGAGTCATTTTTGTAGTACATTGTTCCATTTGAATCTGAAATTATACTACTTATACAATAATTCTGTTTCTCTTTTTCTGGAATATATAATTCACTGATTATTGGAGTTTTATTACCTTCAAAATCTTCAAGAACTACTATGCCACCTGGAGTTTTATTATATGTAAAATAAACATATATTTTTTCATTATCTGCTTCATCATATGCTGTTGTCAAAAGCGCTGAAGATTGCACATTCGCTGGTAATTCAGCTTCATATATTGGCTCTAATGATGTTGCGTTTAATACACCTATAGCACCCGTATTGTCAGCATTTACTGCTCCTACATACACTCTGTCATTAAATACAACTGGTGTACTTGTGCTTTGTGTAGCATTTATTGATATTTTACTTGATTTTGCAGTGCTCTCATCAAATAATCCATCATTATTTATTTTTATTGAGTAAAGCTTTCCATTTTTAGTAGTAAAATAAAGTGTACCATTAGTAGTAGAAACGCATGAGCGTATAGCTCCATCTGCTTGATAGCTATCTATTGTCTCTCCTGTTAGAGCATTCACTGACAATAATAATCCATCATCATTTCCATATACAATAGCATCTGATACTGCTAGTGCGCCCGCCCAATAATATCCTTTGCCTTCACTTTGATTTTTCCACTTCAAGCTTCCATCCTCTGCTGATATACAGAAGTAATATCCATTTGTACATTCCCTATCTTCTGAAGTACCCGCGTATACATATCCTTCATTGTATAAAATAGGTGTTGCTACATCATGTCCATCTGCAACTGCTTTGCTTACCCATTTTGATTTCATAGAAACTGTATCTACTGCTTCTACTATACCATTTTCAAATGCAACAAATACTGTTCTATCGCCGTATGTAATATAAGTATTGTATGCTGCATTTGACGATAATGAAATTTTTTCTATTATATTACCGTCTTTATCAAACTTAACTAATTCATTTTTTATTACAACCCATATAAAATCTTCTGCAATAATAATGTTGCTAGAATTTTCAGTCCAATTACTTGTCAACTTACTTGACCATTCCAAATTTGCTTCACCTGAAACTCTTGGTGTATTGCAATTGACAATAGCCATATTGTTTAATGTTCCTCTAAATGACGGCCATTCAACTGTTACTTCCTCTTGTTTTACTTTAACAAACTTAATTGTATAGGTTTTTTCATTATCATTAACATTTGTTGTTATTTGTACTTGTTCATTATCTATAACTGATATAGTTTTTTCTTCTTTATTTTCTAAAACTTCACCGTTTAATTTCATTGTAGCTGTAGGATCTACAAGAATTGCACTCAAAGAAATTTCTTCTTTAGTATCTAATATTTCAGCCTCAACTATATCCTCATTACTTGGAACTTTTAATTCAACTCCATCAATATTAATACTATTCAATAAATTAGTATACGCCTTTATTGTTATTTCCATTGGGTATTCATATTTAATATATGGATATCCGTAATTATTACTTTCTAAAACTGCTGTAATATTTACTTTAACATTTTCACTACCAAAATCAGGGCGTTTTTTTAATGATAAATTTGAACTTAAATATTTTGATGATTCTCCATAATATAAACCATTAAAACTAATGTCAACTGGCATATTGAATCCATTTTCATTGAATAAAAAGCTACCATCTGATAAATATGCTACACTATCCGGTCTTTTCATATTTACCATAACAGCATCTAAAGATGTATTTTCACCTTTGATAAATTCGCCAATTTTTTCAGATGCTTTTTTTAACATTAAAAGCTCATTTTCTCTATCTGCTTCTGTTTCAGCTTTAATTGTACCACTGAATGTCTTTACAAGCACCTTTCCAGATTCAACATGTGATAATGTCAATGTAAATATAACTGGTATATCTTCTTCTCCCATTGATGGACGTTTTACAGTTGCTATTTTAAATGCAGTCCCGCCACTCACATTTATACCAGTGTCTACTTCCCAAGTACCTTTCACTTTTCTATCTTCTGGAAGATTAAGCTTTAATTTTTTATTTTTAATATTATTAATATCAAAACTTCCACCTGCTGCATCTATAATTGTGCATTGTTCAAGTGCTTTCTTGAAATCTGCATTTGTAAGTTCTGTTTCTTCTTTTGTTAATGCTATAACATTAAGCTTAAATAATTTTGATAAAACCATGCTACTTCCATCTTTAGATATTGATAAAGTAATAGTTACTTCCTTATTTCCATCTTCAAATGAAGGTCTTGATACTATACTTTCAGAATATTTATATAAAGATGGCTTTACAATTTCTTCATCTGTACTTGTAAACTTCCAATTATAACTTGTATCTTTTCCTTCTAATTTGAATGGCATTTTTACAGATTGTGCATCAAATACTGTTTCATCTTTATTTTCAAGATAACACGCATCTAAAGCTCCTTGAAGCTCTTTCTTTAGTGCATCACTAGAAGATTTATCTAAGGCTTTTATAGCAACCTCAAAATCTCTTGTCACAAAAATATCTGTATCATCATCAATAAGCTTGAGAGTTATAGCTATTTTTTTATCACCATCTTCAAATGAAGGTCTATTAACCTCAGCTCCTATATTATAAGTATTTACATCAAATGATACTAAACTACTTTTACTACTCCACTCAGTTGTATAATTACTACTATAACCTTCTTTTTTTAATTTAAAATCTTCAGTTATAGAATTTTTATCATTATCATCATAACTTAAAGTAATAAACTTATCATTTGTAACATAATTAGTATCAATATAACTATTTAATTTAACTTTTACTTCTTTTTCTTCTTTTTCCTTTAAAAACTTTTCTAATTTTTCATAAATCTCTACAATTTTATTTCCATTTACAATTTTACTTTTTCCGTTTTCACTTAAAGTACTGTAAATATTATTAAGACTTTCTATTTTTCCCTGTTCTAATAAAATATTCTCATCTGTTGTTGGAAGTAAAGCTATTTCATCTTCTAAATATTTTTTACTTACAACTACAATTTTATAAACGCTTTTAGCTTTTGGTGTAGAATAACTATATTTTTTTCCATCTTCAACTTCTATTTTAATTGTTCCACAGCCATTTGTTAAAGCTATATCTTTAGTACTTCCACTAGTTATTTTACTGCTATTAACACTAAGCTCTGCACCTGTATTTTCAAGTATAGGGGTTACTGTTACAGTATCAAGTGTTTTATCTGTTACACACTCATACTCTAATGTATTTTTATCAAATGTGATTTCAGCACTTGATAATTTAAGACTTGATAAGTATGCATTATATGCTTTAATCGTTAAATTTAATTCTACTTGAACTTCATCTACCTTATCAGGATAAACTAAACTTTTTACTTTTGCAGTTAAAGTCACAATTTTATCGTCTTCACCTTGATTAGGTCTCTTTGAAAGTTTAAATCCTGAATACCCATCAATACTAACAAATGATTTATCAGATGATGAAATCCATTGAATTTCTACATTATCATCAGACTTTTTAGAAGCATAGTTTCCTGTATTCCATCTTATTGTACCATCTGCATTCACCTTAGCATAGAGCGCTTTTTCAAGATTCTTTGTAACAGCATCCACTGATGTATTTTCGTTTTTAATACCATCAAACAAATTATCTTTTATAGTATTAAGATTATTTTTTTCTGCTAAAATATCTTCGTTTGATATTGGAATAACTGTAAATTCAAATGTCTTTTGAACTGTAGCACTTTTAATTTGTTTATGTGTTATATTAAGTGTTATAGTTATTATTTTAGGATCTTCTCCAACATTAGGTCTTTCTATAATTATTTTACCTTTACCGTTACTTGCTTCTGCTATTAAATTATCACTTGATGTCCAAGTATAATTATAATCATATTGTTTACTTGTATCAGTAGGTTTATTTTTAACTATCTTAATGTCTGATTTTACTGTGCTTGAGTTTTCTCCATCTGCATATTCAATATCAGTTTTAGTTAAAATCTCTTTAACTAAATCTATTGCTGCATTTTTTTCATCATCAGTAAATTTTTTTATTGTTAAAGTAAACTCTTTTGTTGCTGTAACTTCTTTATTTTCTTTATTAGTTAATGTAAGTGTTACTATAACTGTTTTATCAACACTTTCGTCTCTATTTACATAAGCATATCCGCTTGTATTCATAATATCTATAATTTTTTCATCACTTGAGGACCACTTATAGCTATATTTAGAACCATAGCTTTCTTTATTTAATTTTATTTTAGGTGCAATTATATTATCAAAATCTAAAAAAGTACCATTTTCATAATCTAAAATTGCTTTTTCATCTGTATAATTTAAAGATAAATAGTTATCAAGCTCTTTTTGCAAGATAAGATTTATATTAGCTTCAATTACTTCTTGCAATTTAGTATTAAATTCAATAAGTTTTGCACCATTTGAAATTTTTGCTTTATTTGTATCATCTAACTTGTTGTACTGTACTAAAAGTTTTTCAACATTATCTTTTTGCGCAAATATAACTTCATCTGTTTCTGTAATATCAGGAAGTTTAGCTATTTCATCTTCTAAAAATTTCTTGCTGACTATTACAATTTTATATGTTTTTGTCTGAGAAGAATCCTCTGATGAAATAGTAATATCTGTTGATCCATCTACTAAACTTACAATATGTTGTTCATTTGGATTAACTATTTCCTCATTAATTTTAATTGTAGCACCTACATTTTCAGGTGTAACAGTTATTTTAGCTTCATTTAAAACATTATCCGTTAGTATGTTATATGTTGTAGCTTTACTATCAAAAGTAAAATCAACACCTTCTATTGTAATACTTTTTAAATTTGGATTTATAGCCTTTAGTATTAAGTCTAAACTTACTTCATTTCTGCATAATTTTTTCAAATCTTCATTATTAGGATAAATTTCAGCGTATTTACCTAAAAGCTGACTTGTAAAGCAAGTTTTAAAGGAAATGTTTGTATCCTTATCAGGTCTTTTAGATAATTTCATAGTTACTTCACTAAAATATCCTGAAGGGTCAAATTTATAGCTATCCTCTGTATCATATGGATCACTTGGATTTGGAAACAAGTCATCAGGTTTAAATCCAGTTCCTGTTTGTGCCTTATAATCATAACCCCAAACTAATTTACCATCTTTTTCGTAAACACAATATATGTCATTTAGATTATTTGCTATGTTGTCTTTATCTATGTTATTTCCATCATTTATTCCTTCCCATATATTTGCCTTTACTTTTTCCATCAATGCAATTTCTTCATCAATTTCAACTTGTGTAAGAGGTGCTATTGTAAATGGTATTACTTTTTCAACTGAAACTCCTTTTTTTGTCATTGTTATTGTCACATTAGCTGTTTTTTTATTTTCACCAATATTTGGTCTTACAACTCTTGCAACATAATTAACAAATCCACTTTTAAAAACCTCAAAGCTAAATAAAGATGGATCAGAGCTTTCGTGTGTATAAGTAACATCCTTTGGTATTTGTCTTCTTATATCAGGAACTTTAAAATTATATCTTACATTGTTATTTTTATAATCTTCCTGTAAGCTTATTGAGCTATCTTCTATGGCTACATATTCACCGAATTTTTCTATAGTAAAATTTTCTTCTAAGATTTTACTCAATTCTGCTTTAATGATATCTGTTTCATTTCCTGAAACTGCCTTTATAGTAATTGGAACAATCTTTTCAACTGTAATTGGATCATCACTAAAACGATATTTAAATGTTGCAGTAAGACTGGCTTCAGTATCCTCTGTTGGAATTGTAACATTTCCTTTGTATCCGTCTAGCGAGTTGCCCTCAATTTTTATAAGGTCACTATTAGATTCCCAAGTAATCCATGATTTTTTACTGCCTATTTCACTAGGTAAAATAAGCTGTGTTTTAACATTTTGCAAATCTACATTCTCATTTTTTATAGCATCCTCAGTCAATAAGTTTACATCTTGTTCAGTCATAAACTTAATTATCTTATCATTATCTAATGGAATAACAGCTATAATAGCGGACTCTTGTTCAACTGTATTTAGATTAAATTTAAAATTTACATTTACTTGTGCCACTTTGTTGTTTGTATTAGATGTATTGTCATACCAATTATCTATGTTTCCATTTGCACCAATGTATATAACAAAGCTACTTTCTTCTGAACCAATATTGTTTGCTGAAACAAATTCTACTTTAACATCACTTCTACCTTTTTTAGCAAGTGTAGAATTTAATAAAGTTACAACATTTATATCAGTGCCATATACAGGATGAATAGCACTTAAACTTTTAATAACATTTTTTAAATCAGTTTCTGTTTCTTCTAAAGTATAAGGTTTTACCTGTAATTTAAATTCTTTATTTACAGAAGCAAAGCCTTTTTTTATTGTAGCAGTAAGCGTAACTTCCAAATTTTTATCAGAAGGATATGCTGGCCTATTTACTACTCCATTTGATGAAATTATACTTTCATCTGAGCTTGACCATTCTATGATAGTTTTTCTGCTTTCACCTCTATTAACAAGTTCAAGCTGATCTATTGCTACTATATTTTCATTTATATTTTTTATTGTTAATAATTCTTTATCAGCATTAACTACTGCTAAATCAGCATCTATTGCTCCACCGCTTGTAACTTTTACAACAGCATATGGACGTGATATTTGTTCCTTACCGTTTACCACATTTTTAGATGTAGCTGATAATATATATGTACCTGCTTTATCAAAAAAGATTTCTGCAATTCCTTCACTATTAGTAGAACTACTTGTTTCTATTGTTGCTTTATTAACATTCACAACAGATTTTATTATTTTCGCACCATTAACAGGACTAACATTACTTGATAAATCACCCATTGAAGCATCATCTTTTAACAATTTAACTTCAAATGGCGTATTTATTGCTGTTTCATACTCAACATGCTCAAAATACGAATATACTGTATTAACACTACCATAATAAATAGCATAAAATTCAATACTATCCCCTGGTTGCACTATATATTGGTTGGCATTAGCCCCTGTAGATGCATCAAGCATTGGAAGTTTCCCGTTAACTCTAAACATCCAATATACATCTTTGCTATTTTTGTCAGGGTAACCATTAATTTTAGATATCATATCTATGCCATCAACAGTTGCCACCTTTTTCAAAACATCATATGCTGTCTCTCCCTGAGTAAAATTAATTGTAGTAGATGATACATCTGTTTCACCAATTCTTTCTACTCTTATTGTTGCAGTTTGTGAACTATTTGCAACTTCCGATGCCATTGCCTCGTATGTACTACCTGGTAAAAAACCACTAAATACCATACCAAGCACAAGCATCATAACAATAATTCTTTGTATTGCCTGTTTTCTCAATTTCTGTCTCTCCTTCATAATTATTAATTTATTATTTATATAAAAAGGCTTAACCTTAAAATATCGCAGTCTCTCACATAAATTTGGTTCTCGTTCACCCTAAAAAACAGGGTGCAGATCTCTTGACCTACCAACCATTTTCTTTTGAAAATGGGGTTAGGGCATAAAAAAAAGGGCTGTAGCAAAATTGCTACAGTCCGTATTTACTGTATAAGTAATAATGAGTAGACGCACTCTACCCTAATAGCTACCAATTACCCGTTGGACTATGTTATATTCTATGCAGGTCTTCTGGCTAACGACTCATCATCTTTTTCACCTTCCCAAGGTTAACACCTCAGTGGTATATTTGCTTAAGCAAAATTTGAAAAAGACTCCTCGTATACAGCGGCGGGACCGCATCGGATTTTCACCGATTTCCCTCTTAGCCACCAATATATGGTGGAACATAAAATATTTATTAATTTGTCAAATCAATGCTACCATCTTTAGAAATGATTGTCAACCTTCATTTTTAATTATTTATTATAAACTAAATTCTTTTCCACATCATCATAATTTGTACACTGCGCTATAAACCAATCGTAAATTCTGCTAAAAGCATTGATTATTACAGTTATAAATGATATTATAGTATATACGTATATACTATTTAGTTTTATAATCATAATCCTTAAAAAAGAATTTAATAACAGTCTATAGACTTATACCCTACAATTATTTGTAAGGTTATTACATAACAACACCTATACAAATAGGTGATTACATAAATAAGACATTTTAATATACAAATTCGGAGGAGAATAATTATGAAAAAATCGCACAAATTTAACGTAAAAGATAAAAAACTTGCAACAAAATTATCCATATTTATTGGAACTTTAACAATTGTTATCTTTTTCATTATGAACTTCTTTTCACTCACGGTTAGCGGAAAACACTTAAGACAGTCAATTGACAGAGAATTTACCGGTATGTGTAATCAGAATGTATTGAAAATTCAAAACATTTTAGATGGCTGTTCTTCTATTGCTAATTCTACAAGTGACAGTTTACAAGTTATGTATCAATCGAATGATACAATAACTTTATCGGAAGGAGACACAAAAGCACAATATATCAGTAAGGTAAACAAACAACCTTTATCACAAAGCAGATATGATGCAGAAAATGTACTATTAAATGCAATCTGGTCAGCCGTTGAAGATAATGAAGGTATAGTAGGTGCAGGTGTATTCTTTGAACAAAACGCTTTTGCAAAAAATATAAAAGAATATGCTCCTTATGTTATGGAGGAAAACGTTACTAATAGAACAGTTGATCGTTATACATATAGTTATTTTAAAAATAAAGACTATTATGTAGATGCAAAAGCAAAAGAAACTATGAATTTTAGTGATGCGTATGTGGATTCAAACGGAATTGCAATGTTTTCTGTTTCATATCCTATTATTTATAATGGTCAATTTAAAGGTATAGTGCTTTTGGACTTAAAAAGCGATATTTTCAATATAATTGATATTAAAAACAATAACTATAAGTCAATGTATGTAAATTTATTGAATAATAATAATAATATTCTTTACAGTACTCATACAAGTGTTATCGGAAAAAATTTCAATGAAACTGTTGACCAAAACACTTTCAACAATATTACTGGTGAATTAAAAAACAAATCGCACTTTTCAATTGAAACAAGCAGTGGAAAAGATAAAAAAACAAGATTTTTTACCCCTATTAATGTGGGAACGGAAACTTGGTGGGTGCAATCTGCCCTTTTATCAAGTGAGTATAATTCATTTATGTCACTAATGACAATAGTGATGATTGTTATTTCAGTAACATCTTTTGTAGTATTGATTGTAGTTATGGTTATACTTCTTAAAAAAATGCTTAAACCTGTTGATGCAATAGTTGAAGCAGCTAAAAAGATTGAGCGTGGTGATTTGAATATTGAACTTGAAGTAAAATATCAAGATGAGATTGGTATTTTATCATCTACGTTTAATGAAATGGCTCAAAACCTTAAAACAATCATTAAAGACATTTCCTATATATTGAATGAAATGTCTAAAGGTAATTTACAAATAGAAAGCGAAAATATAAAATATTACGTAGGTGATTATAAAGCCATTATTAATGGAATAAACACAATTACTATGAATTTAAATTCTACTTTAAATGAAATTAATATAGTTTCAGACCAAGTAAATTCAGGAGCGGAGCAAGTATCATGTGCTGCGCAGGCTCTTTCACAAGGTGCAACCGAGCAGGCATCTTCTGTTGAAGAACTATCAGCAACAATGACAGAAATTACTGATAAAATTAAGCATAATGCAGAAAAGGCTGGAACAGCAAATACTCTTTCCCAAGAGGCAGGAAATGAAGTTGTTATTAGCAATCAAAAGATGAAAGAAATGTCATGTGCTATGTACGATATTAAAGAAAAGTCCACTGAAATCGGAAAGATTATCAAAACAATTGATGATATTGCATTTCAAACTAACATACTTGCCCTTAATGCAGCAGTTGAGGCAGCTCGTGCAGGTTCAGCAGGTCAAGGCTTTACCGTTGTTGCAGATGAGGTTCGTAACCTCGCACAAAAATCTGCAGAAGCCGCAAAAAATACTACTATTTTGATTGAAGATGCTGTTGAAGCAATTGAAAATGGTTCAACTCTTACAGAAGAGGCAGAAAAGGCTCTTATTATAGTAGCAGAAAAGACAGGTGAAGTGAAAGAATTGATAAATGAAATTTCTAATAATTCACAGGAACAAGCAAATGGTGTTGAACAAGTATCCTTAGGTATTGAACAAATTTCAGCTGTAGTTCAGACAAACTCTGCTACCTCTGAAGAAAGTGCAGCAGCTTCAGAAGAACTTTCTGGACAATCCAATATGCTTCAAGAACTTTTTAGACAGTTTAAACTTCGTTAATATTAATGCCACGTATTTAAACAATTAAAAATTTACGGACAAGCTATAAAACATACTTAGAGCTTGTCCGTTTCTACGCAAAAAAAAAGTAGCTTTTACAAGCTACCCTTCTCATTATTAAAAAATACTTTAAATATATTTAGAAAATCTTCATATTTTTCTGATAAACTCTCTGGGTGCCATTGAACACACAATATATTGCCATCCTCTGATTCAACTGCCTCAATAATTCCATCTTTTGATTTAGCTGAGATTTTTAAACCTCTGCCTACAATTTTGATAGCTTGATGGTGAAATGAATTCACTCTAACAATATCTTTTTTTAATATATTGTGAAGTAATGTATCCTCTAATATTTCTACATCATGATACAATAAATCATTGCTAATGTTTGACGGACTATGTCCATTAACATCCTTTAACTGTTTGTATATATCCTGATATAATGTTCCACCCATAATTGCATTAATAAATTGGCATCCTCTGCAAATACCTAACAATGGTATCTTGTTTTCAATTGCCTTTTTTATCAAAATAGACTCTGTTAAGTCTCTGTCTGGGCTTAATCTACCAAGTTCCTGTATTGGCTGTTCTTTGTAATATTCAGGATTTATATCCTCTCCACCACTTATAATTAACCCATCAACTAAATTTAAATACTTATCTAAAACCTTTTCATCACTTGTTATTGGAATAATAATAGGTATATAACCCATCCTTATAACTGCTTTAATGTAGTCATAGTCTAGACACATATATGGATTGTTATTTTTATTTTCAATAAATGATGTTACTCCTATTTTAAAATTCAATCTGCTCACCTCATTATGTAAATATTTCTATTATTTTAACACATATTGATGTGGCTGTAAATAACAGTATTAAACAAATTTCTACTCAAAAATCTGAATTAATTTCTACTGTATTGGTTAAAACAAATAAGGCAACATAACAATCAAGTGTATTGATTAGTTTACTGGTTGCTGTTCTATTTATTCTATAGCATTTTTTATAACATTTTTTGTTTTTTTGTATATATTTGAATTAAAGTTTTATAATAATATCAATATATATTAGTCCATACATGAAAGGATAAAGAATGACTTTACAAATGTGTAATATACCAAAGAAAGCTGAGGAAAATAGATGCATATTGCTATTATTGATAATGAAAAAACTTCTAGAGAAGAGTTAAAGCTTTTGTTGCAAGAATGTGTACCTTCTGCAACTTTATTTACTGGTTGTAATGGTGAGGACGCTCTATTATTGCTTGAGAAAGAATCTATCGATGTACTTTTTTTGGACATACAATTGAATGATATTAATGGAACGGTTTTAGTTTCTCTAATTCAACGCGGATATCCAAATATTTTAATTATATTTGCAACTGCCTATGAAGAATATGCTGCAAAAGCTTTTGACCTTAATATTACTGATTATATTACTAAACCTTTTAGCAAGAAAAGATTGGAACAAACTATCAAAAAAATAATAAAAGCAAAATTAAATAGAAAAGAATTACCATTGGAATTCTATAATAATCTTCACAATCATAAAATAAGTGTGCAAACAGATAGAAAGATTGTTATATTAGATATAAAAAATATAATTTTCATTGAAACATGTATGCGAAATTTAGTTATTCATACAACTAATGGTGATTACTTAGACACTACGTCATTAAATTATTATGAAAAAAGACTGGCACAACATTCTTTTTACAGAACACAGAAAAGCTTTTTAGTAAACCTAAATTATATAGAAGAAATTGTTCCATGGTTTAATGGTTATGGCGTTAAAATGAAAGGTATTAAGGATAAGATTTTACCAATCGGTAGAAGTCAGTTAAAAGTACTCCGAAAAATCTTTGCATTTTAGGCAAACGTTTTTACGTTTTACGCTTATATAATTACCTCTTAAACCAAAACAAGTCCTCTTTTTAATATTTTATATTATAATATAAAAAAAAAGGAGGACTCATTATATGATTAGTTTTTTTATTTGTTTATTCATTCTTATAGCAGGTTACTTTTTATATGGTAAATTTGTTGAAAAATCATTTAATCCCGATGCTCGTTTAACACCTGCAACAGTTAATGCAGACGGTACAGATTACGTTAAAATGCATCCTGCAAAAATTTTCTTAATTCAATTATTAAATATTGCAGGACTTGGGCCTATTTTCGGTGCAATAATGGGTGCATTATGGGGACCACAGGTTTTCTTATGGATTACATTTGGAACAATTTTCGCTGGTGCAGTTCATGATTACTTGACTGGTATGATTTCTATGAGACATAATGGAACTACTCTATCAGAATTAGCTGGTATTTATTTAGGAAACATCATGAAGCAAGTAATGAGAATATTCTCAGTTGCATTACTAGTACTTGTTGCAGTTGCTTTTTCAACTGGACCTGCTGGACTGTTATCAATGCTAACTCCATCTGTTCTTAGCCGTAACTTCTGGTTAGTAGTTGTTTTAATTTATTACTTTGTTGCTACTTTTGTTCCTATTGATAAAATAATAGGAAAATTGTACCCAATATTTGGAGTATGCCTAATTGTAATGGCTTTAGGTGTTGGTAGTGGAATCCTATTAAAGGGATATCATATACCAGAAATAAGCCTTACTAATCTTCATCCAAAAGGCACTGCTGTTTGGCCATTTATGTTTATAACAGTTGCATGTGGTGCTATTTCAGGTTTTCATGCTACTCAATCTCCACTAATGGCTCGTTGTATAGAAAACGAAAAATATGGACGTAAAATATTCTATGGAGCAATGGTTTGTGAAGGTATTATAGCTTTAATATGGGCAGCAGCCGGAGTTGCTTTCTATGAAAGTACTGGTGGATTGCTAGAAGCAATAACTAAATTCGGCGGTCAAGGTGGTGTTGTATATGAAATATGCAAAACATTACTTGGACCTATAGGTGCTGTAATTGCAATGATAGGTGTTATAGCATGTCCTATATCTTCTGCGGATACAGCTTATAGAAGTGCTCGTTTAACTATCGCTGATGCTTTTCATTTAGAGCAAAAGTCTATCAAAAACAGATTAATTATTACTGTTCCATTATTAGCTGTTGGTGCTTTCTTGACACAAATTGATGTTACTGTTATTTGGAGATATTTCTCTTGGTCAAACCAAACATTAGCAATGATAGCTCTTTGGATTGCAGCTGTTTATCTATGTGTTAACAAAAGTAAATACCTGATAGCAGCAATACCAGCAACTTTCATGTCTGCCGTAAGCTGTACTTATATACTTATGGCTCCAGAGGGATTCAAGTTATCAGCAGCAATTTCATATCCTATAGGTATAATTTTTGCAGCTGCTTGCTTCACAATATTCATGGTATATGGAAGAAAAAGAAAAGTAGATATAGTTCAGCCTATATTTAATAAATAGACAAGAACTGTTTAACAATAACTCTTTAAATTATTATAAACAAAAAAGTCATTCAAAGGATGGCATAATAGGGAAATTTTAAAAAAGCAAATAAATTCAAGACTGGCAAACAAATCGGTTGAAACTTTATTATCTGAAGCAAGCCCTATAACGAGTAAATCCCATAGTACCTTCAAAAAGTACTATGGGATTTTTCTACACATATAGAAATTATCTTGCTATTCTAAAAATTATACTAATCAGATTACTACGTGCAAATTGCTAATTTTAATTTAATGATTTTCGTATATTTTTTGCACATAGCTTAAATGCTAATGCACAAATTGCAAGAATGATTACTGCGTAGAGGGCAATTCCGCTCCAGCTCGATGTATGGTTGATGATTTCAGTCATTCCCTTATATGCCCAGTAAAACGGACTCCACATAACTGTCCAATGCCATTTCGCACTGCAAAGTTCATAAACCAAAACTGATGCAAGCATCGGTACCATTAAAATTTTAATACTTCCTGCCGCCTCAATAAAATCGGAACTTGCAAGACCTATTGCAAAAGCAACTATGATGGATAACAGTCCAGCGGATAGTATCATTATCATCATTTGCAACCAATTGATTTGAGCCATTCCCAGCACCAATAGAGAAATAACAGAACTAAAAATCAAAACCAAAAATCCGATAATACTTTTTGAAAGGATATAACTTGTTTGCTTCATCGGAGTAACATTTGCTGCCCTGATTGTTTTATCAGCCTTTTCGTCCACAAGTCCTAAAGCAATAACCATAGCAGAAATAATGGTAGTCATAAGCAATAGTGCCACAGACAAAGACAGCTTTAACGGAGATATTTTCTCATTAAAGGTAAGAAAGGATAATCTGCTGCCACCACCTGCGGTAACCAGACCATCAAGCTCA
Organism: Sedimentibacter sp. zth1; assembly: GCF_017352195.1. Lineage (NCBI taxonomy): Bacteria > Bacillati > Bacillota > Tissierellia > Sedimentibacter > Sedimentibacter sp. zth1. The sequence goes on from NZ_CP071445.1 coordinate 1,872,414, forward strand.
TAAAGACTGTTAATAAGTTCTGCTGTTTTGAGCCCATTTTCCGATTCGTTTCCCTGAGAAATAAGCTCAATTCCGCTTTCAGCCTGAACCATTCCGATTACTTCATCACGTCTAAGCACCCGTTCTTCAACAGCCTTAATATCATCATAAACCTCTACTTTTGCGTAGTTCTCCAAGGTTCCAATATAGTCGCTGCCCACAGATGTATGCACTGCAAGCTGTAAGGTGCTATCATTTATACCCGGCGATACAAGCACAATGATAATCGCCAGCAAAATAGGTGCAAAACCAATCCACAAAGCCATCGGATCTTTGAGAACAATCTGTAAATCTCTCCTAAATACACTGAATACTTTTTTCACAAGTTGCACCCCCTATATTCCTAAAATCTTTTTGTATCGTTTATTAGCCAAAAGGAACAAAACTATCGCGCCTATGACCATGCCCACGTTTGATAATAAAACAAATGCTACATCTGTTGTAACAAGCAAGGTTTCCTTAATTGCTTCAATCATATAGTAGGTTGGTAGTATTTTCATCCATGTTGGAGAAAAACTTGGTAATAGAAAAGTCAGTGCAGGTAGCATTAGTACTATCATAACAAGCATTATGATTCCAAATGATGCCTTAATGTCCTTAAAATAGCTTGCTGTCAATAATCCTATGGTACATGATAAAATAGTTAAGCTGAGTGCTGTCAATATAAACAGCGGATAATTGGGATGTGTTCCCATTACGGGAATTGCAACAACAAGTGTGGACACTAAAGATGTGGTCAGTACCACCATGATTTTACTTATCAGATACTGACTTGTTTTTGTGGGTGATACCGCCGTTGCCTTGATAAGCCCCTCGGATTTATCAATAGAAATATAGGCAATCAACACCATCATTCCCATAAGACCATTCATCAGCACAACTGCCAGCGGAATCATATTTTGACGGTTGTTGAGTGTTCTGGGAGTTTCAAGAAAACGAACATTCTGATTTGACATTTTGTCAATGAGAAGTTCCATATTTACTTTTCCGTGTACCGAAGCAATAAGATTTTTGTAGCGGTCTGTTTCCGTGCCAAACAAAACAGTTTTATAATAATCAAGACCGTCATCACCGTACCACATAACACTACCGATATATTTTTTAGCATAAGTAACTCTTAACATATCATCAAAATTATCAACAAAATATTTCATTTTGGTATTTTTACCGGTTTCACTGTCAAAATAGCGATATGTTTCCAGTGTAATGGTCTTCTTGTCCGTATAGATTTTTTCTGTTTTTTCCCCTGTTATGTCGTCGTAATATACAATTGTTGCTGGTTTTAGTTTTATGGCAAGATCTTCTGTCCGTTCTAGACGACACTGGCCGATTTCCTTTTGTAATGTATTTTTGTATTGCGTTTCGGTCATATCCATAAAAATAACTTCTTTTACAGAAAACTTTGGTTCTATAGGCACAACCAGAAGCAATACAGCAAGCAGTATAATTGCAATTATAATTTCCATATAAAAATAGAAACCACGAGAGGCAATTTTCATTTCCTTGCAATAGTTACTCCACACTTTCATCTGATGTCAGCCCCTTTCCTGTAACCTTGATAAAGATTTCTTCAAGAGTCGCTTCCTTGGAATGCATTGTAATAATCTCACAGTTGTTTATTATCTCGTTCAGCCTTGCCTTTTCCTCTTTAACTGCCGGTGCAAGATTTTCTTTTTTTACGATACCGTTTCCTATATACTCAACCTCAATGGTCTTTTCGCCATACTGCAATTTAAGATTTTTAGGTGAGTCTATAAGCATAATTTTGCCATCGATGATAAACGCAACTCTATCGCAAAGCTCTTCGGCAATGTACATATTATGTGTTGTCAAAAATGCTGTTGTACCTTTGTCACATTCTTTGCGAATAATATCCTTTATACCTGCTGCAATTGCAGGATCAAGTCCTGTTGTTGGCTCGTCAAGAAACCACAATTCAGGTTTATTGATAAGAGAGCGTGCAAAAGTCAAGCGATGCTTCATACCCTTTGAAAATTCGCCTACCTTTTGTTTTTCCTTACCTTTCAAACCCACCATTGCAATCAATTCTTTAACGTCACGGGTAGGAACATCATACAGCTTTGCATAATAACGTAAATTTTCCTCTGCTGTAAGCTTTGAATAAAGGTTTGACTGCTCAAAGGATACCCCGATTTTGTTAAATCTCCTTTTATCCTCTTTAGAAATGTCATAACCGTCTACAATCACCTTGCCCTTTTGCAACGTCAACAATCCTGTCAGGATATTTTGTGTTGTGGATTTGCCGGCACCAGACGGACCAAGAAACCCAAAGATTTCGCCCTTTTTCACTTCAAAGCTTACATCGCTAACTGAGTAATGCTCATCATTGGAATAAGAGTGATAAAGATGCTCAACTTTAATCATAATAATTCTCCCTTTTTATTTAATTCCGTTTAGCAGGATGCCAACGGCTAATGCACTGAACTGGTCAAAATCTTTTTCACTAAATTCAAATTTATGGTTTTTATTTAACGATCCTATATACTCAATAATTGTAAGATTAATATTGACTATAAGCATAATAAAAAGCTCTGTCGTAATGCCTTTTCTTATTTCACCTTTTTTAATAGCTTCATCAATAAGAGGAATAATCCATGTATATATATTTGTCTGTGGCATTTGTTTCATTATTTCTGAAAATAACGGTGTATCTTTAATTTGAAGTATAGAATTAGCTATTTTGCAAGCATCCTCATTTTGCACCGCAAAGCGAATACCGCCTCGATAGAGTGATTTTAACAATTCCTCTAAGTTATTGTTGCTAACCTTTTCAAATTCTTGTTGTAAATATTGTAGCTTTTCATTGGCTATCTCTACTATGATATATATAAACAAGTCTTTTATACCCTCGAAATACTGATAAAAACTGCCTGTGGCAATACCTGCCGACTTGACAATACGATTTACGCTTGCATTTTGAATACCATACTGAGCAAACTCTGAAATAGCCGCTGCTTTAATTTTTTGTTTCTTTTCATCTTTCAAATTTAAAAATGTATTTTTAGGCATATATTATCCCGTCCTTTATGAATGTGAATTCTTATTCACATTATATTGCTTTTACCTTTATTTGTCAATACAATTTAACAGCATATAATTTACTTGACTTTGTGATAAAGTTGTTATACTATAAATAATATCGAAAAGAAAGGGCAAGGTTGAAAATTAAATATGTGTACTCGCTTACTTTTTAACAACAATAGAATTCGCTAAATAGTTATATTTATTTACAGTATATAACTCCACAAAATTCGGGGTTTATTTAGTGCGTCTTTATTGTTTGTTACGATATAAGATATGGTGTAACCATATATGTATGTAACTTTTGTTAGAAAGGTAGGCTATTTTTATGCCCAAAAATAAAATTTCACGATATAAAACTGCCATAAGTTTTTTATGGCAAACGATAAAACCTCATAAAAAGCTGTATTCTACAGCCTCAATTATTTCGCTTGCTTTGGTCGGCACAGGGCTTTTAAAGGCAAGAGTAACACAGCTACTCATCGATAACGCAAAAAGCAGCAGTCTGCAAATAATAATTGTTTCGCTTGCACTGTTTTTAGTTCTTATTGCTGCCAATATGACACTTTCATATTTCAGCGGAATATGCGTTTCACGTCTTGCTGCAAAATCAGGATATGATTTGAAGCACAGGATATCAGATATACTGCTTCATGCAGAATACGGCGAACTAATCAAACTTCAAGCGGGAGATACATTGAAAACGGTAAACTCAGACACAGCGACTGTATGCGAATTTATCGGCGGCGATTTAATCGGATTATTTTCGCAATTCACAATGGCTATTGGTGCGCTTATTTATGTTCTGTGTGCTAATCCACTGCTTGCACTTGTTACCTTTGCATATACCCCTATTGGAATGTTTTTCACTTTATCACTGAATAAAAAGATGAACGTGCTATATCCTATTCGTGCAGACAGTGAAGGTCTAGCATTGTCGGTAACCGAGCAGGTTCTATCTCAGATTCCTGTAATAAAATCCTTCATAGCAGAAAAACAGATTAGAGAAAAAGTTGCAAATGAATACGAAGCAGTTTACCAAACCGATATTAAAATATCAAAATGGAGTGCTCTCATGCAAACAGCATGTTCCTCCACCTCAATGATGCCTCGAATTATATATCTGATTTTTGCAGGATTAATGTCGGCAAACGGATATTTATCCGTAGGTGTATTACTTTCTGTGTTTGATTTGCTGGATTTCATAATCGGACCAACTGTCTACATGCCGTTTTTACTTAACGGTTTAAACCGTAGTATTGCTTCAATGAACCGAATATCAAAGTTAACAGAATTACCTCAAAAAAATCAAATTACACAAAATAATAGCAGTGATGTTCCAAGTATAAAGCTCTACAATATTTCTTTTTCATACAATGAAGGTTCACCAATAATATCCAACTTGTCTTTTGAGCATACAGGCACGGGAATAATTGTACTATGCGGCAAATCGGGTAGTGGAAAGACAACATTACTTGATTTAATTGCTGGGCTTTATGAACCCGACAGCGGTGTGATTGAAACAAACGGTAATATTTCTGTTGTTTCTCAAGATACATATCTATTTGATGATAGCATTATCGAAAATGTGCGTATTGCAAAACCAAGTGCAACAGATGATGAAGTAAAATATGCTCTGTCACTTGCTGGTGCAGATAACTTTGCTGATGTGAAAAATACTCCGAGCGACCTTTCTGGGGGGCAAAAGCAACGTATATCTCTTGCGAGAACAATACTAGCAGATACTGACATTTGGCTTCTTGACGAGCCGACAAGCGCACTTGATGCCCAAACTGAAGAAATTATTCTCAGGACAATTAAGGCTGTTTCGAATAAAAAGTTAATACTAATTTCAGCACATCGACAGTCGCTAATCAACATTGCTGAAAGGAAAATTAATATATGAAAAAATTATTTAAAAATTTCAATTTACCGATATTAACTCGATCAATAGCTCTTATGGGAAATAGAAAGAATATATTTGTTGCTTTCATTCTTGGTTTTTGTGCTGTTGAATTGTGCTGCACAGTTCTTTATACTATTGGAATAAAAGGAGTTATCAACGCCATAACAGAGATGAATCTGAAAGCATTTTGGGTACCAATGAGTTTCATCATAGCAAACCATCTGCTTTGGTGGACCTATGCGCCAATTTCGTCCTATGTAACTGGAAAGATATCTAAAGGTACAATGCGTAATTTCAAAAGCGATTTTTGCGAACATATTGTGCGACTTCCGATGCGTTATCATGACAACAAACCGACAAGCGAACTGTTGTCAGTGCTTTTAAACGATACTGCTTGCCTTTCAAAAGTATATGATTGGAGCCTTTTTCAGGTGCTTAGAAGTGCTACAGGAGGAATAGGAGGAATTGTTTTAATGGCAGCAATTGACTGGCGATTTGCAATTGTAGTTTTCTCACTTGGTACAATTTCCATGTTGATTTCCTCACACTTTTCTAAGAAGCTTGAAGCAATCGGCAAAGAGCAACAAGAGCGACTTGCTAAAACAAGCACAGATGCATATGAGCTTATACGTGCGGCAAAAACTATCCGTCTGTTTCATCTTGAAGCTAACAGACAAACAGAATTCGCCAATATTGATCATAATGAAGCTGCTATTAAAACAAAAGGTGGTAAAATCAACGCAAAAATGAATTCAGCAATATCTCTTTTCAATACGCTTTCTTATGTCACAGTATTATTTATCGGGGCGATTTTTGTACATTATGGTCTTTCTGACTGGGGAACAGTTATTGCGCTTCTCAAACTTAAAGGTACTTCTGATATGTTATTTGTTGAATGCGGTCAGTTTATGGCAGGTATGCAAACGAATGTTGCAGGGATCAAGCGTGTCTTCGAGATAGCAGATACGGAAGAAGAAAGCGAGATATATTCAAAATCTTGTGATATCCCTATACTTAAAATGAGTAATATTGATTTTGATTATGAAGATGGGTTTCATGTATTGCAAAAATTCAACCTCTGCCTTGAAAGAAATACATTTACTGTACTGGCAGGTGAATCAGGTTCTGGAAAAAGCACCGTAATGAAGCTAATACTAGGTCTGTACGCACCAAACAGCGGAACAATATTTACACAAAATGCTGATAATTTACGTAGTCTTACAGCATATGTTCCACAAGAACCTACACTTTTTCGTGGTACAGTTTATGATAACATTGCGTTCGGTAATTCCAATGCAAGTGAAGATGAAATCATTTCAGTAGCAAAAATGGCAGGAGCAGATGAATTCATTAGAAAACTTGGAAATGGATATCAAACTATTTTGTTTGATAACGGTGCAAATCTGTCAGGTGGTCAAAAACAAAGGATTGCTATCGCCCGTGCGCTTATTAAAGGTGCTTCAATATTATTACTTGATGAAATTACATCAGCACTTGATAAAGATATGGAGGTAGCCGTTATCAACACGATTAAGAATATAAGCAAATATAAAACTGTATTGTTTATTACCCACAATCCTGAAATCGTAAAAGATTCTGCTCATATTGTTACCATTAATCCATAAAGCAAGGACATTCTATGCTAAATTAAGAAAATTATAAATTTATCTAAAAAAGTAAAAAAATAAATTAATGTAAATACTCATCTAAATTTAGCTTATTAATATCAAAAATGTCTGTAAATATATGATTTTACAGACATTTTTTTATCTGCTAGCGTATCCCCTGATGGCTTGTCTTCAGTAACAAAATAAGCAAATGACTCTGCCATATATTCTTCTACATTATTTTCTTATTTTTATAAAACAATCATGTAAGCCTGTTGAAATGTCTTGAATTGTTCAAACTATTTTACTATTCTTACATACAAAGTTTCATTTTTGATATAACTATAATATCTAATATTTTTGCTTTCTAAAAATGGTAGTAATTTATCATTTATTACAGCTCTATCAAGCTTCCACGTAGTAATTATGTATATATCTCCATCGCTTTTTAAAACACGTATACATTCATTTACAATTTTTTCAATAACATCAGATAAATGACCAATTGCATTGTACATAACTATTGTGTCAAAACTAGCATTGTCAAATCTCATATCTGTTGCATCCATTTTTTTAAATACTATATTAGAATAACTATGTATTTCTTCTAGCAACCTATTTTCATCAATATCAATACAATTTACACACTTAGCGTATTTAGATGCTGTAATTGAAAACTCAGCACATCCACACGCTACTTCTAGTACTGATTTGTTATATAATGATTCATAAATACTCTTTGTAACTTTTTCTACAGTCTTCATGCTAATAACCCTCGTATACATTTTTAACAAATATCTATTATTCAAGATTATTTAAATTATCAAACAAATTGTTAAATGATTATTGTCTATTACATAACCGTATGACATTCTTTATTCTCACCAAATTCTAACAAATAACACTTTGTTAGTTCTTCACTATTTATCATAATATACCCTCACAATCTTAAATATGTTTAACTTTAAATTAAAATTCAGTATGTAATCTCCTGTTAAATAAATTATTGATGACTGTTTCTGCATTAATATTATTAAAAACAACATTATAAACACCTTCAATTATAGGTAAATCAATATTAAGTCTATCGTTCATGTTAATTATTGCTTTTGCTGTATATACTCCTTCAGCCAATTTATTACTCGTTTGGTTCTTCACGAGTTGTTCTCCATACATGCGATTTTGACTATAAGTTGAAAAAACAGTTGCTTCATAGTCTCCTAAATGTGAAAGTCCATAAGCAGTATCACTACTTCCTCCTAAAGCTTTTATAAGTCTTGATACTTCAACTACTCCTCGACTCATTAATGCTCCTTTTAAACTTGATAAATTTAACCCATCTAACATTCCTGCTGCTATACCAATGACATTTTTAACTGCTGCACCTATTTCAACTCCTATAATATCTGAGTTTTTGTAAAAACGTATTAAATCAGATCCGAAATTTTCTATAATTTCATCCATGCATTTATTATTTGCACTTGAAACAACCATGCAATTGGGAATATTATTAGTAAAATCTTGAACATGTCCAGGGCCAACCCAAACACAATAATTTAGCTCTTCACCCAATACATCTTCCATTACTGATGATAATCTCATTCCTGTTGATATTTCTATACCTTTCATATTCAAAATAAATAATTTATCTTTATAGTCAAATTTTAAAATTTTTTCAGCTAAGTTTCTAAGATTTTGGGCACTAATAGCAATTATAATTATTTCAGATTGTTTGATTGCATACTCCAAGTCAAATGTAAACTTAACATTAGTGAGTTCTACATATTCATTGTGGTTTTGTTCTATCAATTTTTTTAATTGCTTTGATCCACTTCTTCCCCACATTAATACATTATGACCAAGCTTCGAAGAATACCATGCCAAAAAGCTTGCCCATCTACCACATCCTAATATTGATACTTTCATAAAAAATATTTAGTATAAATTGTTTATACTATTCCTTTCTTAATCATTATATATTAAATTATACAAAACACAGAATTTTATATAAATAGTAAATATAGATTAATTTTACCACATATATACATAATACAGTATATGTTTTTTTATATCAAGCTTCTGTCATACTATATAATAAATAAAAATTTCTTTACCATTCTCTATAGAACATCCTTGTAATACATCAATAGCGGATGAAGCATACCTTGCTCATAAAGCTTGTCTATTTCGCTAACATTCATCCACTTTGCGTTAATCACTTCTTCTTTTTGTAGTATCAATTCAGGACAATCTTCACCAATATCAAACATCCAAACATCGTAAAAATCCTGGCTATCCTCACGCAAAATACTCTTGACAATTTTACCTGAATATTTGTACAAATCAACCCCCAATTCTTCTTTAACTTCTCTAATTGCTCCTTGTAAGCTAGTTTCACCCGCAAGAACAGAGCCGCCTGTACACTCCCAATATTCAGGATAGTTTTTTTCTGGATGACGCTGTGACATTAAATACTGACCCTTACTGTTACACACCCATATACTGACTACAAGATGATATAGCCCGTTTAGAATAGGCTGTCCACGCCTCAGTGTTAAGTTTGTTTTGTTTCTTTGTTTATCATATAAATCCCATAACTCACCTACGAATGGAAAAGGAGCATCCTTAAAATTCATAATGTACCCATCAGCAATTTGCTCTATTTCTTTACGGTGTATTTCAGAATATTTATCATAAATCCCGTAAACCTTCATACCTGCACTTTTTGAACTTTTAATTGCAGGTAATACATCTTCAAAAACAATACAATCCTTTGGATTAACGCACAGTTTTTCAGATGCAAGTAAAAATACATCGGGATACTCCTTACCACGAGAAACATCATTGGTTGAACACATGACATCAAACAACTCAAAAATACCGTTATTTTTTAATGCTGGTTCATATAATTCCTTTGGCAATCCTGTTGCAACTGCTAATTTTATCCCTGCGGATTTCAACTGTTCCAAATACTCTTTTGCATAATATGTCAGATTAATATTGTGACTGTATTCATATATTGCCATTGTATTCCACTCGTCAACAATATCATCTACTTTTTCTTGAAATCCAAACAACTTAATGGTATATTCGGCAGCTTCTTCAAAACTACGAGCGCATATCTCATTAATATAGCCTTCGGGTACACCATACCCTCTCTTTGCCAAGAATTCAATATCAATCTTTTCCCAAACATCCATTGAATTTAACAAAGTTCCATCCAAATCAAAAATAGCAGCTTTGAAATCTATCATATTAACCTTCCTTTCGTAAACAAGGCAGTGTCAAATAGACACTCCTACTTTTCTTTATCTTCCTCTATGAGATTTAACTACTTCGTTTTAATTATAACATATATTAATATATCTCAATAGAATCTTTAACAAAATGAAAATTCTCTAAAACTACAGTCTTAGAGAACACTTAACCTAGTAGAGAATCACTATCCACGCAATAAAAGAGTTTCTCATTATGCGTGAGATAACAATGGAAACATTAATTTATTATCTACAAAAATATTTTCCTTGCTTGAAAATACAAATAGTGTAGTATCATCCTCCTGTAAAAGAGTTGGTCGACAGTTTATAATTTCCTTAGGTGAAAATCCAAATACAACGTTTGTAATATCATCGCTTGCAGTAATAGCTAAAATATCATTTATATCACTTTCTCCATCGCAGAAAATATCAAAGCAAATTAAATTTTCATTATCTTGCATTGCGATTACAACAGCATCACAATCTTCAACATAGTAAACATATTCTTTCATAAACTGTAAACAGTAAAACATAAGTAAGCCTACATTATCAACCATTGGTAAAACAGAAAACGGATTGGAATTTTTGTACTTTTCAAATAACAATTCTCTGTCAATCGTACATGACATATCAAGTTTTCTAACAACTCCTTTTTTTGGAGTTATAGATATTTGGTATTGGTATTCATGTGCTTTTACAAAGCCAAATTTAGGATAAAAGTCAAGAACGGTGTCGTTTGCAAACAAATAAATTGCATCACACTTATCTTTCCATTCTTCCAGTACTTTTTCCATCAGCAGACGAGATAGCCCTTTGCCCCTATACTCACTATCTGTCATAATTGTTCCAAGTTGAATATATTGCTTTTTCTCATTTTTCCAAACAGTGTCTATAATGTTTACAGACACATTAGAAACAACACGCTCGCCATCTATAAGAACATAGGGAATATATTTCTCTGTCCAATAGTCATTTTGATACCAATTTTTAAAAGACAATCCAAAGGTTTTTTGAGCTAACTTATCAAAGCTCTGTCGTACCTTTCTGTTTTCTCTAATATTATCATCAAACATATATCCTGTTCCATTTATATAATATTGCATATTACCCTCCTCGTGTTATATCTAGTAATGTCCCGTAGGTTCTAATTATAAAAAAATATATTCAACGTATTTTCTAATTTTTCAAACTACCACTATGATATAAAAGGACTGCACATAAGTCTATAGCAGTCCTTTTGTTATTTTTATTTATTAATAATTTTAAACACTTGCATAATATAATTCATTAAAATATTCATTATTTTTTAACATGTCATCAAAATTACCCTGACCTATAATCTTTCCTTCCTTGAAAGCTATTATTTTCTCAAAGTTTTTGATAGAATTTAGGCGGTGAGCTATTACTATTACTGTTTTGTATGATAGTAAATGCATGACATTTTTCATTACATTTTCTTCAGTTATATTGTCTAAAGCCGAGGTTGCCTCATCAAGTATTACTATATTCGCTTCACTAAACCATAGTCTAGCTAATGCTAATCTTTGTCTTTCACCACCAGAAAGAACTGTTCCTCTTTCGCCTAATTCCGTATCTAAGCCATTTTCAAGTTTGCTATATAAATCAAATAGTTCTACTTGCTCTAAAACATTTTTTACATACTCAATATCTATGTCTTTATCAAATGCAAGATTTTCTCTTAGTGTTCCATCAAAGATTGGTGATTCTTGAGATATGTATGCTATGTTGTCATAATAACTATTTAAATTTACCTTAGATAAATTATAATTATCTACCTTTATATTACCACCGCTTGGTTTTAATAGTCCCACCAATAGTTTTATCAAAGTTGATTTTCCTGAGCCACTTTCTCCTACTAGTGCTACACTTTGACCACTTTTTATATTCAAATTAAAACCATCAAATATAACTCTATTTTCATATAAAAAATTTAGACTACTAAATGAAATATCACCTTTTAAGGTTTTAATATTTTCTCCTCGTACAAGTTGAATATCTTCTTTTTCATCCAAGAATTCAGTGTAACGCTCAAATGCTGTTTTGTCTAATTTGTATTGTACAAACAAAACATTAAATATAGCAATTGGAGTGTATGCATTGTCTACCAATGTTATTAGCGCAACAACTTTTCCTATACTTAATAAATTTGTTTTCCATCCATATACTATTATTGCTATCTTTATAAAAGTAACCAACAATGCAAAAATTGAAAAGAAAGCCTCATGAATAAGTGTCATCTTAACCTTTGAATTTACAATTTCTTTTTTTGCTGTTGTTGCTTTTTCAATCTCATATTTAAATCTTTTATTTATCCTAAACACAAGCATTTCCATGAAACCACGTACTAAATAGTGATTCATTTGTTCTTCATTAGATAAAATTCGATCCTTAATCTGGTACAATACCTTTAATAGTAAGTTTGTAACTATAAATACTATTACGTATCCTACCAATATTGTAAACATGATAGTTTTATTTATTTTGTATATAAATATCATACTAAACAATATTGATGGTATAAGCTCTCTAACTAGGCATAATGCAAAATCAAATAAAATGCCACTGCCAGCATAAGCACCATTTTCAATTTTTTGCACTAGCTTACCAGTTCCCATAGTTTGATAAATCTGATAATCAATTAAACTAATTTTATTTAATGCCTTTAACTTTAAATCTAAAAATATTCCATGCTCAAGTTTGCGTCCTGGATACTCATCTATATAATTCAATATATAAAATACAACTAGAACCGCTCCATAGACTGCGATAATTTTCACCGTCAATGAACCACTTTCAAAGCTGTCAATCAGATATTGAAAGTAATTTGCATTAAAATTATTTAAAAATGCCAATAAAATTCCTGACAATAAATAAACACATACTAATAACTTGTTTTTCTTTACTATTTCTATTAAATATTTCATAACTGTACTCCTTGTCTTCCTTTGATTAATTTTTTATATTTTAATTATCAAATTCAGCACAGTTGTGATGTTAGCAAGTTAATATTTTTAAACCTCAGTACAATCTGCTAACAGATTACATCAACTGCACTGAGTAGTTACCTCGTTTTATTCTCATATCACACTCACATCCTCATAATTATAAATTGCTTACATTATTATACATTGTTTTTTAATTAATTACCATGTTTTTGTTAATCTACTTTCAAGCACTCAATTATTGTTTGTTTTGATATTATCTTATATCCAATAACTGATACGCTTATTGACAATATAAGCATAATTGGTACTACAATTAAAATAGGTAAAATCGTAATTTTTAAAGTTAAAAACCACAACATATTACATGCAATTTTTACAATAAAATAAATAAGACCTAAACCAATTGTCATTGTCATCAAGCATGTAGATATAAAATAACAAACACCTTCGCCAATTAACATTTTACATACTTGTTTTTTTGTCATACCAATACATTGTAGCAATGCCAATTCATGTCTTCTTGAAATTAAAGAAGTAATTACTGTATTTACTAAATTAGCTAAACCTATCGTTGCTATTATAATAGTTAATATTGCTCCTACACCTAAAAAAGCATTTTTAACACTCATAACTTCTGCTTTAAATGTTTCTCTCGACTGATAGCTATAATTAGGATTTATGTTTTTGCAATAATTTTCTAAGTATCGCTCCATATCTTGTTTATATCCTTCTTCAACATTTAGCAAAAGGTATAAATAATTACTTTCATCAAATATATTATTAAAATGGTTTTGTGACATATAAACATTAATAGATAGTGAATTGCTATATCTGCTTGATATATTGCCATCTATATTTCCAATTGCCATTACTTCAAATTCTTTATTTTTTATAGTTATTTTATCTCCAATATTATAATAGTGCAGAGTACTATCAAATAAAAAAGGTTCTATAATAATATAATTTCCACTATTCCACTTGTCTAAATCTATACACCCATTAACTATATTGATTTTGGATAATTGAGAGTTTTCTATACCATAAACTTGTGTATTTATATTTTTATTGTATTCAATAATACTGGTCAAATCTTTTTCTAATGTTTCGTCAATTTTATCTGATTCAAAAAATTTATTAATATTATTTTTAAGTTCAATATCATATGGAGTTTCATAATCAACAAACCTTATACTACTGCTATCCTTTATACCCTCTTGAAGTAAAACAGCATCAATAGAATCTCGTGTTATTTTATCCTTGTTTTCGGTTTGAATATTAAAACTATTAGCATCATATATTAAGTAATCACAAACTAGATTTTCATTTACATATTTATCAATATCAAAACTATTAGTAATTACATATGTACAGTTTAATATAACTAAACTCAATGACAGCGAAACAATAACTAAAAATGCTCTACCTTTGTTTCTAAAAACATTTGAAATTGACAATCTATATAGTTTGTTTTTACCAGATTTTCTTGTAGGCTTTACTACATCGATATCAGCTAAAGTAAGTGCTTCCATGGGACTTGCTTGCGAAGCAATTTTCAATGGTTTTTTAACACTTATCATTACTGTAAAAAATGAAAACAACGCTGACACAATAAATATCAAAGGATTTATAGATATTTTACAAACAGAAACATCAAATGATTTCATAACTATAGGAGTAAGATACACCCCTACTATATATCCTAAAATCAATCCGATTGTTATACCTATAATACTTATTCTATACGCTTGTTTCCTAACTATTTTTTTTATTTGTTTTGATGTAGTCCCAATGGTTTTTAATAAGCCATAGTACTTGATATCATTGTATATTGATATATAAAATACATTAAAGATAATTAGATACCCGCAAAACGCTATACATGAACCAGCTAGTATTATCCCCAGTATAACTTCAAAAGTAATGTTACTATCATCATTTAGATAAGCATAATTTATTTTAGTTTTGATTTTAGAAAAATCTAGTTTTGATTGACTTTCAAGATTAAACAACTTTTTTTCAAAATTTCTAGTATTATTAAATTTAATATCTAAACAGTATCGTCCAACCAAATCATTTTCATCATTACGTTTATAATTAACTAATTTTTTATCTAAGTACTCTCTAGATACTAAAATCTGACCAGTTGGTGCTAATACATCCATATCCCAATAACCTGATAACACAAATTCATCCTTAACTAATTTATCACCTAAATAATAGCTTAGATTTATCTTTTGACCTATTTGGGGATTATTGAAACCTAAGCATTTTAATGCATTGGCATCTAATGCTATTTCATTAAACATATTTGGCATTTTACCTATACTAGGATATACATATCCAAATTCAGCATTTTTTTCGTCCATATATCTTATTTCACACTCATAAGTTTTTAATTCTTCGTTTGAAGCTAAAGCAAGAGGAATTGAATATCCATACTCTTTTATAATTTTTTGATTTTTGATTTGTTCAAACTGTTCCTCAGATATATTATCAATGCATATATGTGCACTTGTGCCAATTTGTCTTAAAGTAACATCCTGCATAGAACTTTTCATACTAGTTCCTAGTGTAATCAATGAAGTAAACAATATGGTTGTTAAAACAATTCCGATAATAGCAAAGATATTTCTTAACTTTTTAGATTTATAATATGAATTAGATACTTTGTCTAACATATTTTTATCTTTAGAAGTTTTCTTCATCTTTTACACCTTCTCCAACCATTAGCTTTCCATCTTCAATTCTAACTATACGGTCTGCCATTTTTGCAATTTCTTCATTGTGTGTAATCATGACAATTGTTTGATTGAATTTTTCACTTAATTTTTTCAATAAAATCATAACTTCGTAGGTTGTTTTTGAATCCAAATTACCAGTTGGTTCATCTGCTAAAATTATTGCTGGTTTAGTAGCTAGAGCACGTGCTATAGCAACACGCTGTTGTTGTCCACCTGATAAATTATTAGGCAGATTATTAGTTTTAGTTTCTAATCCTAAAGTTTTAATTATTTCATCAATAAACTTTTTATCGGGAACTTTACCATCTAATTCAATCGGTAATACTATGTTATCATATACGTTTAAAGTATTAATTAAATTATAATTTTGAAAAATAAATCCTATATTTCTACGTCTAAATACAGTAAGTTCATCACTTTTAAGGTTATATATATTCCTTTCATTTATTCTAACCGAGCCATCAGTTGGAATATCTAATCCTCCTAACATTTGTAAAAGTGTTGATTTTCCACTTCCTGATGTGCCAACTACTGCAACAAATTCACCTTCATCTACAGTAAAACGAACATTATCAAGAGCTTTAACTAAATTATCTCCTTGTCCGTAATATTTTTTTAAATTGTGTGTTTCTAAAACATACATTTTAAAACCCCCTTTTCTAGTATATATGGATGTTGAATATATTTTATTTTACCATATATTTACACATCGTACAATAAATTAAACTACAGAATATAAAAAACTGGTCAAAGCAACCACAATTGCCTCAACCAGTCATATATTTTTACTATTCTATTTCTAATTATCGTTTGGATTTATTACAATTTCCCCAGACTTTTCAAGAGCAATTTTTGCAACAACCGGTCCAATAATTGAATAAATAAATGTAGAGCATAATATAACAACACGAATTTGAGGTGCATATTCAGGAATAACATTACCTGCCGCTACAATTAATCCCAATGCAACTCCTGCCTGTGGCATAAGAGTAGGACCTAAATACTTACATATTTTATCCTCCTGTTTCGCAAGTTTACCTCCTGCCCAAGCACCAATACATTTTCCTATAACACGCATTACAACATATACTAATCCTATTACGCCAATTCCTTGTAAAGCAGAGATTTCAAAACCAGCTCCAGAAATAACAAAGAAAATCATAAAAATTGGTGGACTAAAAGAATCCGTTATCTTAACAATACTATCAATTTCTTTGAAAATATTTACTAACACACCACCAAGAGCCATACAAGCCAATAAAGGTGATCCGTGTAATACATTTGCTGACCAATAAGTGAATAAAATAAAAGCTATAATGATACACAATCTGTTTGATGACTTTCTAAACCATCTAAACATTAACTTCATTATAATACTTGCAACAAACCCTATTATAAATGATATAACTATTTCATAAATAGGGCTTAATATTGATAAAACAATATTTGTATCAAGATTAGAAGACATCATTTTAACTATTGTTGTTGCGCATCCAAATCCAATAAGTGCGGTAGCATCATCAATTGCAACAACACTCATAAGCATAGATGTTAATGAACCTTTTGCCTTATATTGATTAACAACCATTATTGTTTGAGCAGGTGCAGTAGCAGCTGCAATAGCTCCTAACATAATAGAAAGTTTCACATCGAAGCCCAAAACAATTAACGTTACTGATACAAGTACAATTGCTATAGAAGATTCCATAATAGCTATGATAATAGGTGCAATTCCAACCTTTTTAAAATAAGTTAAATTAAATTCGCTTCCAATTGAAAAAGCAATGAAACCCAATGCAATATCAGAAATGACGGAAAAGTTGTCTACCATATCAATTGGTATTATATTTAAAAATGATGGGCCTAATAAAAGTCCTGCTATTAAATATCCTGTTACATTTGGAAGCTTAATATATTTAACAAGCCTTCCAAAAACAATTCCGGAAAATAGTAATATTGCTACGTCTATAAGTATTTTATTTTCCAATTTAATTAATCCCCTTTGTAAAGTCGATCGGTAAGCTGAAAACAACACCATTATCCTTAGCAGAAAGGTCACCTACGACACTTTCAATAATATTTATTGCTTCTTCTAGTTGGTCATCATGTATGACAGCAAATATTAAATTTCCTTTTTCTCTTTCAGGACTTAAAAATTTTCTTAAAGAACCTAAAAAAGGAATTTCGTCTTCGCAATGATTATGACTTAATAAACGAGCCATACCCATGCTTTCTAAAACAGTAGCACCACCAATATTTCCACGTGCAAATGCAGCTAAAATATCATCTAGTTTTTCTGTTTTACTTAATACATAAAATAATAATCTCATTGTCTCCTCCTTATGTTATAAATCAAAGTATTTGTTATATTATCAAAAAAATAATTATACAATCTGTTTTATTAACATATAATGTTATATCACTTATTAAATGATATTGCAAGAAAATATTTATCTGTATTCTTTTGAATTTTCCTTTAAGACCCTGATGAGTTTGGAACCCAAGAGCCCTTTATATTTACTTAATTTTAATTTTAAATTCTTTCTTATCAAAACCAAGAACTTTTGCTAATTGAGCATTCAATTTTATATTTATATCTGTATTAGATTTTACATCTATAAAAAAATAGGACATGCCTTCTCCACCTGGACCACCTGCAGATGGCATTTCTTCATAACCACTATAATCAAGCACTTCAATCCAAGGTTCTTCTATTCTTGAAGTATAAGAACTATCCACCTTTAACATTAAAAGATTATATAATACATTGATTTGTCGTCCTACAACAATAGCGAAATTATTATAATCAAGTTGTATATCATTCAATTCACTTATTTTAATTTCATCACCTATTCTATTAAATTCTTTATCAATTTCGTATAATTTTAGAGAATAGTTACTACCCTCTAAATATATATCTTTTAATTCATTTTCATCAAATCTTGATAATAAACTACTAATAATATTTACATAAGTCTCATCAACTGTGCAATAACTACGTTCTTTTTCACTTAATTTGCTTAAACACTCTTGTAATCTACTATCAGTATTTTCGCATTCGACTTTTAAATTATTATGTTCAGTTTTAATAGTAGTAAAATCATTTTTCAAATTTCTAATTTTAAAACCTAGAAAAACTATTACAATTACTAATATTATTAAAATAATACCAATACAAATATTCTTTTTATTATTCACTTTACTTACCTCCATCAATAGCTTGGACATAAGTCCAGAAAGAAGATGATGTTTAATATTAATCTTCTTTCATTTTATACTTATTTTTAAAAAATTGTGATCCTGCTCTATAATCGAATACTCATTTAGCCTACTTGAGTTCATTCTCCAGAACATCTGCAAATCTCTGAATATGTATACCCAAAGATTTAAGCCATTCCTTAATTTTTTTATCATTCTTATATTTCATTGGCTCATTGCGAATGCATAGAACTTTTTCCATTACTTCTATTTCAGGGCATAATTCATTTTCAAGTGCCCATTCACCTGCTTTAGTCTTTGCAATTACATTCCCTGTTCGTATTGTATATATACCTCGTGCTATATCTAACATCCAACCGGCAGAATATAGGCTTTCATCTGTAGATACAGCATATTTTCTTATTGTCTCAAGGTGCCTTTTTACTTCATTTACCAATTCATCGTAAGTTGGTTTATTAAATCCATTTCTAATATCTTTCCCATAAATAAGCATCCCTGAATCCAACAATTCAAACATACTAAACACATCAAAATAATACTTTTCTGTAATTCTTTGCCCACTTGTTCCCCAATACACAACTTTTTCTTTTTGCTTATCAGTTTGAAATGTATTCACTGTTAAAATGCCACCTTCAAATAACCGATAATATTTATTATCCGGTTCTTTTTTCAATAAATTTTGACGTAAATTTACAAGTTTTTCAGCCTGTTCATCTGAAATTTGGTATTGAGTCAGACATAAAATATCAATATTACTCCATCCCAGTTTAAAATCATCAAAACACACAGACCCGAATAAATAAATACTTATCTCATTTGGACTCAATATATTAACTATACTATTCATTGTCATTTCAATAGCCGATTTCATAATGCACCTCCAATTTAAATATAAATAACCGCCACTACATATTCTGCAAAGGCTTATAAAAGAACTAGTGTTTTTTTAGCATATCACTCCATCTAGTTTTCCTTACCAATCCAGAAGGTAGCAATTGACCATATACTAATTAAAAAACTATTGGATATCTAATCGATTAGTTTCATGTTCTTTTTGTTTTCATACATTCTTTTATCCGCAAAAACTATCAAAGATTTTATATCTTTGATTTGATCTTCATTCATAACTGCAAGACCCATTGCAAAGCTTATTTGAATTTCATTTTGTTTGTTATTATGTATAATCTCCCGCTTGAGATTTGCTATTTGTTTTTCTATTTGTTCTAAACTCATTTCGGTGAAAAAAATAAAAAACTCATCACCTCCTGTTCTATAAATAATTTGCGAATCGTCAAATGAAAGTTTTAAGATATTAGAAAAAGTTTTGATTAATTCATCACCTTTATTATGTCCATAAATATCATTAGACTTTTTAAGATTATTCAAATCCATCGAGAGGCAAGCTATCATATCTTGATTCTCAATGTTTATGGATAAGATCTTCTTCCTTTCTTCAAAAGATGCACGGTTTTTTAAACCTGTTAAAGCATCCGTATACGCCATTTTATAATATATTTCCTTGAGCTCAAGCTGACTGTTTTGAAGAGCTAATTTCGTTTCAAGCAACTCTTTATCCCGCTGTTCATTATAAATCATGACTGATTTCATTACTGTCTGATATATAACTATATAAACAGTTATAACAATAATACTGAAAAGAATTGCAACAGGTATGTATTCTCTTCTTTCTATCATAGCAACGGGGTAAGCAATAAGTAAGTAGATCATTATATAAAACAATATCGAAACTAATGTAAAACTCCTCCATCCACTGTGAAGAGTTCTTTGTATTTTAATATACTGTTTCCTAAATTTCCATGATATAAATAATAGAAACGATAATCCCATATTAATTAACAATAGAATGATAACAGGGTTATCATTAAATAAGATAGCAACGGCTCTTGAGATAATAATAATAATAAATCCCATAATATCTACGGAACAAAATGTAAAAACAAATCTACTGTCTTTATTTTTTGAAAGAAAAAATAATAAAATCAGGGATGGAATTGTAAAAGTAATTGCTGAAGATATCCCTCTATTAAATCCCATAGATATAAATTTTATATATGCTAAAAAAGAAAAGATTATAAAAGTAAATATAGAAATAAAAACAACTTTTTTTGAATATTTCATTTCATTTAAGATCAAAAAAATAATTGCAAGATAAATACATGTTACAAAATCGCTTACGTCTACTAAGATAGAATTCATAAATTTACCTTCTTTGATAAAATATTTTTACTAATAAAAAGCCTATAATGTTCTCCCATATTAAGACAAAACGGCTCATTTCCTACTCGATTTTTCACTCGTTTTTCGTTCAAAGCCACAACATCTTGTGGCCTAAGTGCCCTTATTTATCATTTTTACCACAACATGTCATCATTATCACACATTCCACATGACTCAATGAAGAAACATGTCTACTGGTTGAATTTCTTCCACCTTTCTTATACTAGAAATTCATTAAATTTTTGCTTGCATAATTTTTAAAATCTTTATGAGAAATTTTATCATTTTGCACCCATATATACATTTCGTATATATTATCAATAACTTTCTTTTTATTTTTTATATAATCTTTATATTCTTTACTTTTATTTATAATTAACTTATTTTCTATAAAAGACGATATCATAAATAAATTTTCTATACTATAATTATTGTTTTTTCGCAGATTATATAATTTCACTTCTTTAATCAATTGTTCTATAATAGAATTACTCATACTAATTAAATCTCTATTAGCATCATTTAAACTATATGGGAATATAAATTTATTAACCAATAATGCTAATCCTACTCCCAAACCTACAAATAAAATCCTAAAAAATAATACTCCTCCAATACTTGAAGTTATTGATGCTACACCCAGCGCAGATATTGTAACACAGATAATTTTCCTATCGTATCTAGTATTATATCCATCTACATATCCAGCCCCCATAACAATTAGAGATCTTATAGTTGAATCATTAAATATGCTAAATAATATAATAAAAATTATTCCTCCTATCAATGTTCCTTTAACTCTTTGTTCAGATTTAATTTTACTATGTTCTGCATAAGGCTGTATAAGTGAAAAAACTGTATATGCCATCCACCTTCCTTCATAAACCTTAAAATAATCCATTATAAAAATTGAAATAGTAACACCCACTGCTAACTTAAAAGCATATGAAAATTTCAAAGTATTAATTGTAAAATTTCTTTTCATTATATTTATAAAATTAAATTCACTGGGAATAGGAATATTTTTATTAATACGATTATGTTCATCTAAATTATTTAATTTTACAAAACAATTACATAATATATCTATATTATTTACTATTCTGCTTACACAAATATTACTTTCTTCATTTTTAATCCTCTTCAATAAATCTATATCATTCTTATTTTGTGATATCTTGTAAAGTTTATTGTAAACATCATTTAAAATTTTTGTTATATCATCTTTATTAAATTCTTTGTACAAATCACTTATTATAGTATTTATACATTCTAATGTAGCTACTATATTAACCTTTATTCTTCCACCTTCAGTTAAATAAAAAAAATCCTTTCTTTTATTGTATATAAGCTTCTTTAACTCTCCTATGTCTTTTTTAATACACTTGTCTATATTAGTAACATCCTTTTCTTCTATTAGTAATAGTATTTTTTTAAATAAATTCTCAAAAGATTTTTCTATAATTTTGTTACCAGATTTAATCAATCTATTTTTATTGCAAATCACTTGCATAATTATAATAAATACGGCTCCAAAAACTAAAGAAAGTAATCTAACACCCAAATCTTTCCCATCCACTGGAACACTTAACATAAATAAATATTGAAGTCCAAAAGGAATATACATGTTACTTTTTAAATCATAACATAGTAAAAATCCTATGCCAAATATTGTTATGAAATTTCCAGGAATACCAATCCATAAATTTTCACTTGCTACAAAGGCAGCAATACCAAGAAATAAATTTATACCTATAATATATATTAAGTATTTAAAAGGAGATAAAGTAAAATCCCTTTCTAATAACATTAAGGCTGCAGTTATAACTGTTACTCCTATAAGAGTATTTTCAATTCCAAATATTTTTTGAAATGCTACTATAAACAAAATTATAAATACAAATAATACTGTTTTAGATACAAATAATTTTTTATTCATTTTATCACCTCATTGCTAGTTTTTAAATTCTTCAGAGAATATACTTAGTAAATAGCAATGAAAAGCGTATCACAATTTTCACTCGTATGCAAATTTTTATATCAATAATAAAAGGTAGATTTTTCGATACTGATTTAAATTTTAGTTTTTTGTTTGTTTTCATTTTTATTAATTTCTTTCTTCCTAATGGCCATTAATAAATCCAAACTACATTTTCACTTCTCTGTTAATATAATCTGATAAAAGGCTCCTTTGTGTCTGATTTTGTCTCTTAATTCATAAATTAAATTTCGCCTTTCTTTTTACCATAATTTTAATATTCTTTCTCATTTTTTAGTATCTACTATAATAACTACTCTATTTCCAATACTTTTTTCATTTTCTTAGACGTGTTCCCACATACCATATCATATAGCAATTCTTATTTCTATACTCCTTTTTTGGTCTTTTTCAATGTAATTTTCGCTATTTTTACTAAAAGAATAGAAATCACAGAACTGATTAAATACTAGTAAAATCAATGGTTTTGACGACATAGTCGTACTACTGTCTCCACATGCGTGCTATGCCCGAACATATCTACTGGTTGAATTTTTTTTAGAATATAGCCACTGTCTACTAGTAGTTTCACATCTCTTGCTAGTGTTGCTGGGTTGCATGATACATAAACTATTTTTTCTGGGTTTATATCTGAAATTGTTTTTAGTACTTCCTTTTCACAACCCTTTCTTGGTGGGTCTACTATAATTATATTTGGTCTTATATTCTTTTTATAAAGTTTAGGTAAAACTTCTTCTACCTTGCCTGTAAAGAATTCTGTATTACTTATATTGTTATTTATTGCATTTTTCTTAGCATCTTGTATTGACTGCTCTACTATTTCTACCCCTATTACCTTTTTTGCTTTTCTTGCTGCCATTAATGATATAGTACCTATACCACAATACAAGTCAAAACATACATCATCTTTTGAAATCTCAGCATAATCAATGGCTGTTTCATATAACTTTTCAGTTTGATTTGGATTGACTTGAAAAAATGTATGCGGTGATATAATAAATTTCAAGTCATCAATATAATCAACTAATGTACCAGCTCCATACAAAATTTTATTTTTATAACCTAATATTTTACTCGTGCTTTTAGAATTTATATTTTGAACTACTGTTTTTATCTGTGGTACAAGTTTTATAATTTCTTCAACTATTTTTTTGCTATTTTCCAATTCTTTATTATTTGTAACAATTATAAGCATTATTTCCTTATCTCTATTTTGTCGTATAACTATATGTCTTACATTACCTTTATTTAATACTTTGTCGTATGTATTTACATTGTATTTATTAAATATTTGCTTTGTAGCTAATACTACTTTATCACATATTTCATCTTGCAAAACACATGTATCAATATCTATTAAATTATGTGAATTCGATTCATACGTTCCTATTTGAACTTTACCTCTATTTTTACACACTGAAAAGGCTGTTTTATTTCTATATCTAAATGGTTTATCCATGCCCAATGTATTATTCACTTGAACATTTTCTAAATTTATTCGAGCCTTTTTAAAATCGTTAATTACTCTGTTGCATTTATATTTTAATTGCTCTTGATAATCAAATCCTAATATTTGACATCCACCACATTTAGGAAAATATTCACACTTTTTATCAACTCTGTATATTGATTTTTCTATTATTTTTTCAATTGAACAAATTGCAAAATTCTTTTTTAACTCTACAATTCTTGCAATTACTTTATCCCCTGTTACTGCTTCATTTACAAAATAAACAAAGTTATCAAGTTTAGCTACCCCTTGACCCTCATGATTTATATCAATTATACTTAATTCTACAAAATTCGTTATATTATTCATGTTTTTTCCTTCCAAATTACTTATATATACATTATATTATACAATATATACATAGATTTTAACAATATTTTTAATTTGTTATTTATTTTTTTGTGTTTTTAGTATATACTTAAATATATATATATATTAATTTTGTGGGGTTATTTTTATGAAAATTTTGTATCACATTTTACTTATTTTTTTAATAGGATTTTTCTCATCTACATTTTTATTTGTATTATCACCTATAGACTATGATGATTCTATTGTTATTGATGAGCCAGAAGAAAAGCCAGAACTAACTTTATCGTTAGAAGGTGAAAACAATTTAGAAAACCCAACAAATATTGTAATTAAGCATACAACAAATAAGCAAATGTCTTTGACTAATTTGCCATCTAATATATTTACAACAATAATTTACAAGGGTGAAGAAATTATATCATCAGACACATTTAATTTAAGTGAAACAACTATTACTATTAATGATAACGATATAATTATTGATATTGATAATGATTTAACAACTACATTGAATATTAGTCAGGAAAAGTTGAATTTAAAAGATGGAAGTTACAAAATTGTCTTAACATCTAATTTAATTAGCAATACTGAAAATAACTCAATAGATATAAATGTTAAATATGATTCAGGTTTTGTTTATTATGAAGCTACTAACGATAATAAATTAGGATTAATGGGCTTGACAATTTACTACCCTGATATTGAAAAGAAAGCTATAATACCTGTTACAAGATTTATCACTAAAGAATTATCACTTAATAAACAGGTTTTGAATGAACTACAACAAACGCCTAAGGATAGATCACTAATTAAAGTTGTTGATGATGTAAATTACTGCATATATAAAGATAGTTATGTTTATATTGACATTCCGGCATCCAATGAAAACTATAATTCAGCTACTGATGGTCCTCTTGTATTTAGTACAATAACCAAAGCATTTTATCAAATGGATAAATATTTATCATTGGATTATATAAGATATACTGTTGATAAAGCAAGGATTGATGAATATTTTGGTGGAATTAAAATTGGTTCTGATATAGAAAGAAAAGTAATACCTAAAATTTATTTAGGTTACAAGCTTGATGATAGAATGTATTTAACTGATATAGATTTAACTGATATAGATTTAAATACTGATATTCAGACTATATCTAATAAAATATTAGAATACTATACTACAAATGTTCCAAATAATTATTATAGTCCATTTGTACAAGGACTTGAAATTAAAAATACAACTCTTAATGGAGATAATTTAATTTTAAATTTCAATGATACTTTGTTAACTACCTTTGAAGATGACCAAAACAAAAAGAAATTTTTAGTTGACTCTTTGATTTATACATTTACAAGTCTCAATAATGTTAAGAGCATTAGTATTCAAGCTGACGGCAAACCTGTAGAAAACTTTATTGATGAAAAAGATATTACGGGTATTTTAACAGCACCTTGGTTTATAAACCCTGAAAATATTTAATTTAACAATCAGAAAAAACAAATCCGCTCACAAACTATGTAAGCGGATTTTTCATATTATTTTATTCATCTTCATCAATAGAAGCTAACAATTCTGATAATTCAACAATAGCTACATCTTCATCTAAACCCTTTGCAAGAATAGTAATTTCATCATCTTGGTGAGCTCCTAAAGCCATTATACCAATAATACTTTTACCGTTTGCTTCTTGCATTTCTTTTTTAAGTATTATATCACTTTCATATTCTCTTGATTTTTTTACAAATATTGCAGCTGGTCTAGCGTGTAACCCTACTTTATTTTTTATTTTTACAACTTGAGATCTCATTTTGTGTTTTATCCTCCTTTAATAAGTAATCCTCTGCTAGTTTTTCAATTTTTTTCAATCTATGGTTTACTCCAGACTTTCCTAATGGTGGTACTAGCATTTCTCCAAGTTCTTTTAGACTTGCATCTTCATTTTCTAAACGCAAGTAAGCTAATTCTTTTAGCCCATCAGGAAGTTTATTTATTACATTATGTTTCTGTAATACCATAATACTATTTTTCTGTCGTATTGATGTATCAACAATTTTACCAAGGTTTGCAGTTTCGCAATTAACAACTCTATTTACATTATTCCTTGTTTCTTTTATTGCACGAATATTTTCTATATATAATAGTGAATTATAAGCACCCATAACATTTAAAAGATCAACAATTTTTTCACTATCTTTAAGATAAGTTATGTATAAATCTTTTCTAACTATCCTTTTAGCACCTAGATCATAGACATTTATAAGTTTTTCTAAATCTGTACAGTGTATTTTCTTATTGCTAACAAATTCAACATGATATGATTTTTCAGGATCACTTATTGAACCACATCCTAAAAAAGTACCTCTTATATATGCTCTCTTGCAATAGTCATTATTTATCAAATTTTTAGGTATTCCAAAGTTAAACTCTAAAATATTTATATTGTCATTTTCAATTAATTTAGTGTCTTTTAAAATTTTTTTAACATCTTTATCATTAACTTTTACACTATAATTATTATGCTTTTTCAATCTGTTTGATCTCTTTACTATAATTTCACTATTAGAACCATAAAGATGTTTTATCATTTTAAAAATTCTTCTTGCTACAGCTGCATTTTCCATTACAAATTCAATATCGAATTTATTGTATCCTTTAATAGATATATAACCCGTTGTTCGAATTAAGGCAGCTAATTCAGATACCATACAACAACTATTTTCTAAATTTTTTCTTGATAATTCATCTTTACACTTTGAAGAAAAAGTCATATTACACCTCATCATATTTTGCTATATTACAAGTTCCTTTATTGATACATACTCTGTAATTTCCATAATACAACACTTTTATTATAGCACATAGACTGTAATTAAGCACATAATATTTACATTCTTGATAATTAATCATATGTTTTAACTGTATAATTTATTGTTCTGGTCTTTGACCATAATACTGATAATATTCAACTTTTACATCACCATTGTATAGTTTTCTTCTTCTATCAGCTTTTTTACCATAATCTTTTTCAAAATTCTCTATAGAAGTTATAATATAATTAGACCATGTAGGGTTACGACCAAAAACTTTTCCTATTGTTTTATGAATTTCACTAATTTCTTCTACACTACCAATTCTTTCACCATATGGTGGGTTAGTAATTAATATACCGTAATCAAATGGTGTTGTTTTAAATGTATTAATATCCTTAGCCTGAAATTCTATACAATCTTCAACTCCCGCTTCAATTGCATTTTGTTTTGCTATTGCTATTGCACGTTTACTAATATCATAGCCATATATTTTGATTGGTGTTTCTAAATCTATTTTTTTACGAGCTTCTATTTTTGTGTTTTTCCAATATTCAGATTTAACTTTTTCCCACTTTTCCGAAGCAAAAGTTCTATTTAATCCTGGTGCTATATTTCTACCTATTAGGGCTGCCTCTATAGGAATTGTACCTGATCCACACATTGGATCTATAAGTATTCTATCTTTATTCCAATAGCTTAGTTGAATAAGTGCTGCTGCCATTGTTTCCTTAAGTGGCGCTATTGTTGACTTTTCTCTATATCCTCTTTTAAATAAACCTTCTCTTGCACCAGTTGTATCTATTGATAATGTTGCAATGTCTTTGTGTATTGATACAAGAATTGTAAATTCGGCACCACTTTCTGAAAACCATTCTATATCATATTTCTCGCTTAATTTTTTTACTACTGCTTTTTTAACTATTGATTGACAGTCTGGAACACTAAATAATTTAGATTTAACAGACTTTCCTTTAACAGTAAATTTACCGTCAGCACTTATCCAGTCCTCCCATGGTAAATCATAAGCTTCATTAAATAATTCTTCAAAACTTAATGCTTTAAATTGCCCTAAAACAAGCATCACTCTTTCAGCACTTCTTAAGTTAATGTTTGTCTTTGCTATATCTTCTATATTAGCATCAAAATATACCCATCCGTTGTCTGTAGTTAAATTTTCATATCCCAAATTTTGTAATTCTCTTTTTACTACTGCCTCAAGTCCAAAAGTACAAACTGCAGCAAGTTTAATATTGTTCATATTTATCCTTTCAATTTATATTTATAAGTCTTCATCAAGTATTTTACCCATAGCCACAACTTTTGTATCACCTATAAGATATAATTTATTAATTATTTTATCCTCAGTTACATTTAAATCAATAGTTAATTCTCCACCATCAGTTATTAAACTTATATTAGAACTTATATTATCATTTTTCATAAACATTGTAACAGCGCAAGCACTTGCTGCTGTTCCGCAAGCTAAAGTAAAATTTTCTACTCCACGCTCATATGTTTTAATGGTTGCTTTATCAGTATCTATTATATCATAAAATGTGACATTTGCACCTTTATTAAATATTTTATTATACCTAATTTTTTTAGCAATACTATATAGCTCATCACTTTCTATTTGCTTATAGTTCTTCAAATAGATTAATGCATGCGGTACTCCAGGTTTTCCTAACTCAATATATGAATATTCATAATTTATTCCATCAATATCAAGATTTCCATATAGGTTAATTATCGATGGTTTCATGAATTCAATTTTATAAATTCTGTCGCTAATTCTTTGTGCTGAGAACTCTCCCGCTGGTGTTTCAATGTTCATTGTTTCCCATGCTATTTTATTGTCATATGCATATCTTGCAACACACCTTGCGCCGTTTCCACACATTTCGGCTTTGCTACCATCAGAATTAAAAAATATCATTTTGAAATCTGCATTACCATCTGCTCTTTCAACAACAATTAATCCATCTGCTCCTATGGATAGCTTTCTTCTGCACAATACTTTTGCTAAATGTGACAATTTTGAAACAGGCAATCCAACCCTTGTATTGTCAATTACGATAAAATCATTTCCCGCACCTTGAATTTTAGTAAATTCCAATTATAACTCCCCCCAAAGTTTAATTTTGTAACAAAGCCAATAAGCTTTTAACCTGCAACATTACTCCTGTCTTAATACATGTTTCATCTACATTAAATTTATCACTATGCAATGGTTTATTTATTTCAAGATTTTTGTTACCACAACCTAAATGATAAAACGCACTCTTGGCTTTATCACCGAAGTATGCAAAATCTTCACCGCACATTGTAGGACTTTGTTTTATATATATATTATCTTCCCCAATTGCATCAATAGCAACCTTTTTTATAATATCAACTACGTTGTTATCATTTATTAGCTGTTTATATCCACCTTTAAATTCAACTATACAGTTGCCTCCGTGTGCACTACATATATTATTTGCAATCTCAATTATTCTATTTTTCGTATAATTTCTTGTATCTTCATCTAATGTTCTTAAAATGCCTTCAATTTTAACTTCATTAGCTATAATATTACTTTTTGTTCCACCATTAATTTTTCCAATACTAATAACAACACTATTTAATGGTGATATATTTCTACTAACAATGTTTTGCAATGATGTTATTAGATTTGATGATAATATTATTGCATCAACAGATTTCTCAGGATATGCGCCATGTGATGATTTGCCATTTACAACGATTTGGAATTCATCTGTTGCAGCATAAAAATTATCATACTTTATTTCTATTTTTCCAGCAACAACGAATGGTTGAACATGCAATCCAATAATATATTTAACATCTGGGTTTTCTAAACATCCTTCTACAATCATTGGTCGTGCACCACCAACAGTTTCTTCAGACGGTTGAAATATTAGCTTTACATTGCCACATATTTCATCTTCAAATTTCTTTAATATCTTTGCTGTTCCCAATAGAATTGTTGTATGAACATCATGTCCACAAGCATGCATTACTCCTATGTTTTTTGAAATATATGGTGTATCATTTCTTTCAGTCAAAGGCAATGCATCCATATCTGCTCGAGCTGCAACTGTTATACCTTGCTTTTTACCCTTTATTATTCCTACTACACCATAGTTATTTTCTGAAGTTGTGTATTCTATACCCCATTTATCAAGCAAACAACATATTTTTTCTTTAGTTTTTATTTCCAATTCACTTAATTCTGGGTACATATGAAAATTCCGTCTAATAATTATAAGTTCATTATAAATTTTTTCGACTTCTTTTTCAATATTCAAGTTCAAAATCACTCCCTTTTTATAAATCAACTAATACATCATTTTCTATTAGACCATCATACGTTTGTCTTTTTACAATAATCTTACTTTTTCCATCGCTTACTAATATAACTGCAGGTATTGTATTTTTGTTATAATTGCTTGCCATAGAATATCCATATGCACCAGTTGAAAATACAGCAATGAAATCATGCTCTACAATCTTTGGTAGATATACATCTTTTATCAATATATCACCTGATTCGCAACATTTACCACATATAGTATATTTCTCTGTACTTGCTGTACTTGCTTTATTAGCTACTAAGCAATCATGTTTTGAATTGTACAAAGCTGGTCTAATATTATCTGTCATACCACCATCAACAGCTACATAAGTTCTAACTCCTTTTATTTCTTTAATATTTCCTACCTCATATAATGTCATTCCAGCCTCTCCAACAATGCTTCTTCCTGGTTCAATTACAACAGTTGGAATAGGTATAGTAATTTGATTAAAAAATTCAATTATTCTTTTCATTATGGGATCTAAGAAGTATGAATATGGTTTAACATTATCTTCATCTGTATATCTTATTCCAAAACCACCACCAATATTTATTTCTTCAACTACAAAATTGTATTTACTTTTTAAATCTTTTATTAATTTCAATGATGTTTCTAATGCAATAAGATATGGCTTGTTATCATGCAACTGAGAACCAATATGAAAGTGGAAACCTAAAAAATTTACAAATTTAGAATCAATTGCTTTTTTCACATAAGGAAATAAAATACCTTCTTCTATTGGTATACCAAATTTTGAATCTTTTTTGCCCGTTGCTACATATTCATGTGAATTTATATTAACTCCAGGTGTTATTCTAAAAAGAACTTTTACTTTTTTATTTTTATTTCTACAAATATTCTCAATAATTTCAACCTCTGTTAAGCTATCGACTATTATTCTACCTATGTCATTTTCTATGGCATATTCAAGTTCGAATTGTGTTTTGTTATTACCATTAAACTCTATTTTATCTGCTGGGAAGCCTGATTTTAATGCTATAAATAATTCTCCACCTGACACTACATCAAGACATAGCTGTTCTTCATTTATTATTTTACACATTGTAAGAGTTAAAAAAGCTTTAGCAGCATAGGCTACCCTAACATTTTGATATTTATTTATAAAACATTTTTTTAATTCACGACACTTTTTTATTATTTTATTTTTTGAGTAAACATAAATTGGTGTTCCATACTTTTGTGCTAATTCAACTGTATTACAACCATCAAAATAAAGTATATTATCTTTAACTTTTTTTATCATAACAAAACCTCATTTTTTAATACTTTTATAAATATGTTTATATTATTATCATTTTAACACTAATTATTATTATATGTATATATTAAAAAATAAGTATTGAGTATTATTATATTCAAATAATAAAAAATAGTTTGTTTATATTTAAATTTAAATTTATATTTATAAATTTAAAATATTATTATACATGTAAAAAAAGCTTCTATTATTAAAAAAATTCTTAATAATAAAAACTCCTAAATAAAAATAATCTGGCGATGTCTGCTTGCCCTAACCCCATTCGCACACTTAAGTACTATCTTTCATAGCAAATGGTTGGTAGGTCAGCCGCAATGAGTACCAAATCTATGCGAGCATGGTCTTTGCGAACAAATAGATTTGCTGTACGAAACTGCGCTTGCTCCTAACCCCATTTGTTGTCTTAGTATACTTTCTTTCATAGCAAATGGTTGGTAGGTCAGACAGCAATGAGTACCAAATCTATGTGAGCATGGTCTTCGCGAACAAATAGATTTGCTGTACGAAACTGCGCTTGCTCCTAACCCCATTTGTTGTCTTAGTATACTTTCTTTCATAGCAAATGGTTGGTAGGTCAGACAGCAATGAGTACCAAATCTATGTGAGCATGGTCTTCGCGAACAAATAGATTTGCTGTACGAAACTGCACACTTTCTCTATTCTTAAGAGCCAAATTACTTTTTTCTTGCATAAAAATAATCTGGCGATGTCTGCTTGCCCTAACCCCATTTGCACACTTAAGTACTATCTTTCTTAGCAAATGGTGGTAGGTCAGCCGCACTGAGTACCAAATCTATGCGAGCATGGTCTTCGCGAACAAATAGATTTGCTGTACGAAACTGCGCACTTTCCCTATTCTTAAGAGCCAGATTGTTTTTTTCTTGCATAAAAATAATCTGGCGATGTCTTACTTTCCCAGGCAGTCACCCACCAAGTATCATCAGCGCTAAAGAGCTTAACTTCCGTGTTCGGGATGGGAACGGGTGTGTCCTCTTTGCTATTATCACCAGATTATTTATAACTCGTAATTTAAAAATTACTTCGTTATATTGTATATTAAGTTATCATTAAATTGAAAGTTTGAACTTTCAAAATTGTACAGGAAAAACTTTTTGAGATTTGTCTGACTGCATCACAAATCTATTTACTCACTTACGTTCGTATAGATTTGGATTTCGCTGGATCTGACCTACCATCCATTTGAGAATCAAATGGGGTTAGGCTCATTATTGGTCAAGACCTCGACCTATTAGTATCACTCAGCTGAATACATTGCTGCACTTACACCTGTGACCTATCTACCTGTTAGTCTTTCAGGGGTCTTACTTACTTACGTAATGGGAAATCTTATCTTAAGGTTTGTTTCGCGCTTAGATGCCTTCAGCGCTTATCAATTCCAGACTTAGCTACTCAGCCGTGCTCCTGGCGGAACAACTGATTCACCATAGGTCTGTCCATCCCGGTCCTCTCGTACTAAGGACAGCTCCCTTCAAATTTCCTACGCCCACGACGGATAGGGACCGAACTGTCTCACGACGTTCTGAACCCAGCTCGCGTGCCTCTTTAATGGGCGAACAGCCCAACCCTTGGGACCTGCTTCAGCCCCAGGATGAGACGAGCCGACATCGAGGTGCCAAACCTCCCCGTCGATGTGGACTCTTGGGGGAGATAAGCCTGTTATCCCCAGGGTAGCTTTTATCCGTTAAGCGATGGCCCTTCCATTCGGCGCCACCGGATCACTAAGTCCAACTTTCGTTCCTGCTCGACATGTACGTCTTGCAGTCAAGCTTCCTTCTGCCTTTACACTCTTCGCACGATTTCCGACCGTGCTGAGGAAACCTTTGAGCGCCTCCGTTACTCTTTCGGAGGCGACCGCCCCAGTCAAACTGCCCAACTGACAGTGTCCATATACTGGATCACAGTATCATGTTAGAAATTCAGTATCAATAGAGTGGTATCCCAACAGCGACTCCACACATACTGGCGTACATGTTTCTTAGTCTCCCACCTATCCTGTACAATTAATACCGAATTCCAATGTCAGCCTGCAGTAAAGCTCCATGGGGTCTTTCCGTCCTGCCGCGGGTAACTCGCATCTTCACGAGTACTACAATTTCACCGGATCTATTGTTGAGACAGTGCTCAAATCGTTACACCTTTCGTGCGGGTCGGAACTTACCCGACAAGGAATTTCGCTACCTTAGGACCGTTATAGTTACGGCCGCCGTTTACTGGGGCTTAAGTTCACTGCTTCACTTACGCTTACAGCTCCCCTTAACCTTCCAGCACCGGGCAGGTGTCAGCCCCTATACTTCATCTTTCGATTTAGCAGAGACCTGTGTTTTTGGTAAACAGTCGCTTGAGCCTGTTTTCTGTGGCCCACTAAAGCTCCGGTCGTTCGACTTTCACTTCCATGGGCACCCCTTCTCCCGAAGTTACGGGGTTATTTTGCCTAGTTCCTTAACAATAGTTCTTCCGCTCATCTTTGGATTCTCTCCTTGACTACCTGTGTCGGTTTACGGTACGGGCACCTTGATCTCGATAGTGGATTTTCTTGACAGCGTAGACTCAGTTACTTCACTACTTGTTTTCGCTCCCATTCGTATCTCAGGATTATTGAAGAAACGGATTTGCCTATCTCTTCTCCCTACTTACTTAGACGTACTATTCCATCAGTACGCTAACTTATCTTTCTGTGTCCCCACTTCTCTTTTAACGATCTTCGGTGGTACTGGAATTTCCACCAGTTATCCATCGCCTACGCCTTTTGGCCTCGGCTTAGGTCCCGACTTACCCTGAGTGGACGAGCCTTCCTCAGGAATCCTTAGTCTTTCGATGGGTGAGATTCTCACTCACCTTTCGCTACTCATGCCAGCATTCTCTCTTCTGTACAATCCACAGCCTCTTTCGATGGCGCTTCGACTCGTACAGAATGCTCCTCTACCGATTGTATTAATACAATCCCACAGCTTCGGTGATAGATTTTAGCCCCGGTAATCTTCGGCGCAGGTCCACTCGACCAGTGAGCTATTACGCACTCTTTGAAAGTGTGGCTGCTTCTAAGCCAACTTCCTGGTTGTCTGTGTAGTCCTACATCCTTTTCCACTTAATCTATCTTTGGGACCTTAGCTGGTGATCTGGGCTCTTTCCCTTTTGACTATGAAACTTATCTCACATAGTCTGACTCCCAACGCTAATTTTATGGTATTCGGAGTTTGATAAGTTTCGGTAACGTATAACGTCCCTTGACTATTCAGTGCTCTACCCCCATTAATCTTACGTTAAGGCTAGCCCTAAAGCTATTTCGAGGAGAACCAGCTATCTCCAGGTTCGATTGGAATTTCACCGCTATCCACAAGTCATCCCATAGCTTTTAAACGCTAACGGGTTCGGTCCTCCACCAGATTTTACTCTAGCTTCAACCTGCTCATGGATAGGTCACCTGGTTTCGGGTCTACGACATGCAACTTTCGCCCTATTAAGACTCGCTTTCGCTTCGGCTCCTAACCTCTCAGTTATTAACCTTGCTGCATATCGTAACTCGCTGGCCCGTTCTACAAAAAGTACGCGGTCACACTCGTAGTGCTCCCACTGCTTATAAGCATAGGGTTTCAGGTTCTTTTTCACTCCCCTCCCGGGGTTCTTTTCACCTTTCCCTCACGGTACTATTTCTCTATCGGTCACTAAGTAGTATTTAGCCTTGGGAGATGGTCCTCCCTGCTTCCCACCGGATTTCTCGTGTCCTGTGGTACTCTGGATCATATCTTGCTCTTTGACTTTTTCGTCTACGTGTCTATCACACTCTTTGGAGCTTCTTTCCAGAAGTCTTTGACTATCGTCTCAGATACTTTGTTGATATGTCCGCAACCCCATGCCGAAACATGGTTTGGGCTCTACCGATTTCGCTCGCCGCTACTTTCGGTATCGTTTTTTACTTTCTCTTCCTAAGGGTACTTAGATGTTTCAGTTCCCCTCGTTCCCCACGTATGACTATTTATTCATCATACGTTACATACGGTTCTCCATATGTGAGTTTCCTCATTCGGATATCTACGGATCAATACTTGTTTGCAGTTTCCCGTAGCTTTTCGCAGCTTACCACGTCCTTCATCGGCTCTTAGTGCCAAGGCATTCGCCCTACGCTCTTTATATCTTGACCTCTTAAACTCGTTCTTTTTCATTTATGCTGTGTCTCTCGTCACTTCGAATGCTCACATACTATTCGTATGCTCCGCTTCTCCGCTTCTCTGCTTCTCTGCTTCTCTGCTTCTCTGCTTCTCTGCTTCTCGTTTCGTGCCTAAATAAAAAATCACTTCGTTTGTTACTCGGTCTTTTTCATTTATTCTTCGTTGGTCATCCTCAAGATTTCCAACTTTGCCTAAATAAAAAAAAGACTTAGTAATTTGCAATCATCAGTTCTTAATTGTGCGTCTTTACACAACTATTTTTTGGTTACTCTTGTAATTCTTATCCGCTTTCGCTTCAATTCTTTACTTAGTTATATTGTTTTTTTTGATGTTTTCTCTCGTTTCAAACTTGTTCTTTTCAATTTATACTTCGTTGATCGTCGTCTCCGGTGCTCACATATTATTCATATGCTTTGCTCCTCGACTCCTCTCGCCTTGTCTAAATCAAAAATTACTTCGTTTGTTTTTTCCTATACAATTTTCAAAGTTCAGCGATTTACTTTTATTGGTGGAGATGAGGAGAGTCGAACTCCTGACCCCCTGCTTGCAAGGCAGGTGCTCTCCCATCTGAGCTACACCCCCACATCAGCAAATCTTTTATCCACTACTCAAATTCTCACTTGAGTAGCAATGAAACAGCATAAGTTCCTTGTTTCGAACATGCTTTTCTGGCGTTCAAACCAGAAAAGCGACATTGAAACAAAATGTAAACTAATACATTTTGTTTTCTGTCTCCTTAGAAAGGAGGTGATCCAGCCGCACCTTCCGATACGGCTACCTTGTTACGACTTCACCCTAGTCATTAATCCTACCTTAGGCGCCTGCCTCCAAATGGTTAGCTCAGCGACTTTGGGTATTATCAACTTCCATGGTGTGACGGGCGGTGTGTACAAGACCCGGGAACGCATTCACCGCGACGTTCTGATTCGCGATTACTAGCAACTCCGACTTCATGTAGGCGAGTTGCAGCCTACAATCCGAACTGGGATCGGTTTATTAGGTTTGGCTCCAGCTCACGCTTTCGCTTCCCTTTGTTCCGACCATTGTAGCACGTGTGTAGCCCAAGACATAAGGGGCATGATGATTTGACGTCATCCCCACCTTCCTCCGGTTTGTCACCGGCAGTCTCACTAGAGTGCCCATCTTTCATGCTGGCAACTAATGATAAGGGTTGCGCTCGTTGCGGGACTTAACCCAACATCTCACGACACGAGCTGACGACAACCATGCACCACCTGTCTCCCTTGCTTCCGAAGAAGAGAGCACATTTCTGCACTTGTCAAGGGGATGTCAAGCCTTGGTAAGGTTCTTCGCGTTGCTTCGAATTAAACCACATGCTCCGCTGCTTGTGCGGGTCCCCGTCAATTCCTTTGAGTTTCAGTCTTGCGACCGTACTCCCCAGGCGGAGTGCTTATTGCGTTAGCTCCGGCACTGACCTCTCGGCCAACACCTAGCACTCATCGTTTACGGCGTGGACTACCAGGGTATCTAATCCTGTTCGCTCCCCACGCTTTCGTGTCTCAGCGTCAGTTACAGTCCAGTAAGTCGCCTTCGCCACTGGTGTTCCTCCTAATATCTACGCATTTCACCGCTACACTAGGAATTCCACTTACCTCTCCTGCACTCAAGTTACGCAGTTTCAAATGCTTACGAGGGTTTAGCCCTCGCCTTTCACATCTGACATACGTTACCGCCTACTCACCCTTTACGCCCAGTAAATCCGGACAACGCTCGCCCCCTACGTATTACCGCGGCTGCTGGCACGTAGTTAGCCGGGGCTTCCTCCTTTGGTACCGTCATTTTTTTCTTCCCAAAGGACAGAGCTTTACGATCCGAAAACCTTCTTCGCTCACGCGGCGTCGCTGCATCAGGCTTGCGCCCATTGTGCAATATTCCCCACTGCTGCCTCCCGTAGGAGTTTGGACCGTGTCTCAGTTCCAATGTGGCCGTTCACCCTCTCAGGCCGGCTATTGATCGTCGCCTTGGTAAGCCATTACCTTACCAACTAGCTAATCAAACGCGAGCTCATCTCGTACCGATAAATCTTTGACTTATTAATCATGTGATCAATAAGTGTTATATGGTATTAATCCCAGTTTCCCGAGGCTATCCCTTTGTACGAGGCAGATTGCTCACGCGTTACTCACCCGTCCGCCGCTAATACTCGTCCCGAAAGACTTTCTTCGCTCGACTTGCATGTGTTAGGCACGCCGCCAGCGTTCGTCCTGAGCCAGGATCAAACTCTCGTTTAATATCTGTTCTCAAGCTTACGCTTGGCACTAACTCGCTATTTTTGTTATCTGCTACGTCACTGCTCTTCATCACTCGCTTACGTACTTTAGCACGCGCGCTCGTTCTTCATCGCATTCCTTGCATATAGCAAAACTATCTTCGTTAGTTGTTGTTGTTTTTACTGTTTTTTGTTCTATTTCTATACTCTTGCGAGTACTGAAACTAAAGGTTGTTCTTATGCTGTTTTATTGTCTAAGGTTCGTTTTTTTTTGCTGTTTCAACGACAGCTTTATTAGTTTATCATAATTATTATAGCTTGTCAAGATTTTTTCAGAAAATTCTTTTTTTATATTTCAATATTCATCAATCAATTTTGACAACTTCACTATTATACTTTATTTGTACTAATTTGTCAAGAATTCTTATTAATTAAATTTTCATTTAATAATCTTATTCTTATTAACAATTAATAAATAAAACTTTCTTTTTGAAAGCTTTATTATAATAACATAGTAGTTAACTAATGTCAATATATTATTGCATTGTATATTTTACCAATAGCATTAATGCATACAAGCATATTCTATATATACTGTATTTTTACTAATCGTTGATTATTTAAAATAAAAAAATAGCATAGTGTATTTTATATTTAGATATACTATGCTATTTATATTAATTTCTATTGTTGATTCTATTACACAATTCTACACATTTATCTACATCTTGCTTAGACATATTTTCAGTAATGTTATATCTTGCTTTTATATATATTTTTCTCAATTCCTGTTCTGTATCATTGTTCATGTTTATTACTGATTTATATTTATTTGAAATTGATGCAGTTGTGTCACAAATTTCTAATTTAACATTTCTTTTTTTACAAAGTGACAAAAATTTATTATAATAATGCCTAATAGCATCTCTTGAATTTTTCAAACTTTTTTTATGCTTAGTTTTATTTTTGGTTACTTCTATCTTTTCTCTTGTCTGCTCAACGGCAATATAGTTTTTTTGCTTTAGATTTTTATTATGTAAAATATTGATAATTGCTATGAAAATTATCAAAACACATACTACAATTAAAACATACATTGCATATGTAAACCAATCCACATCAAAAACATTCGCCTCTTCTTCACTAGAAAGTGTTACTGCTTCGTTTGCAACATTTAACTTACTTATATTTTCAGCAATTGTTTCTTTATTAGTTTCATGTATATTTTTACAAAGAATTCTAACTTTATCGCCTAAGTCCAATAAATTAATATTATTAAATTTACTACTTATAAATACTAGGATATTACCTATACAAGATACTATAAAATTAATAATTAGCAATAATAAATGCAATAAAATTGTTGGTAGTTGTTTTACAGTTGAAAAAAAACATACTCCCATAAATAAAATAAAATCTCTTAATTGTTTTTTCTTATAAATCATATCATTAGTTTTGTATCTATTATCTCTTAATAACCTCAACAATAATACACCAACAACTAAAAATATTAAATAATATACTCCTGCATATGATAAATGTTTTAGGCAATAATTATGATCACTAAGAAGCGTTATTCCAAAAAATATGATACTAGCTAATACTAAAACTTTAAATGACTTTGCCAAATCTTTATGTTTTATATTATATAGTTCTCCATTTATAATGTTACCTAAATAAAACCATATTGCTACAAATTGTATCTTAAATGCCGTGTTTTCAATAAATAACATTAATAAAATAGGAAAGGTCAATGCTAGTGTTTTAACGTTTTTTTTATATTTTTCACTTTTTTTAGAATTAGTTGTTATAAAAGTAATTATACAGCTCAGTAATAATACAATAAAACCTAAATAGCTTGCTTTCTTATTGGAGAATAAACAAATTAAATATGTTGTTATAGCATAAATATAGCTGATATTGAATATTGTTTTATAAAAGTTAGCTAACATGAATAGTATCCTCCTCGCAGTAATTATTTGCATACAATGGATATACATTAATGTTTCTTTTATTCTTCAAATAATTTAGATGAATCAATGTTTTATCATCTTGTGAACACGATATATATATAATAGAATTATTAGAACCCGAATTTTTCATTGTACTATTATTCAAATAGTCAAAAAATATTTCTATTGTACATACAGGGAAATATGTACAACTACCAAGTAATTCTAAAATATTAATAAAGTTTTTGTTCCCCTGTCCTGAACTATTTATATTACTAATATTCTTATCTCTGTTAATAATACATGCGTTTGTTATTAAATTATATGCTACCTTTTTTTGTTCTAAAAACTGGCATACTGTCCTTGTCATAGCAAAACAAGTTTCTAAGTTTTCATGTGATTTTCCAAAATCATTTTTATAAGTTATATCAAGAACAACTGTTACAGACTGTTCTTGAGTATAATCATATTCTTTTACTATTGGTGAATTTCTTTTTGCTGTTTGATTCCAACTAATAGATTTAAGAGGTTCAAGTCCAGTGTAATCATGGTATCCTAATACCAAAATAGGATCTCGAATGAGCATTCTATTAACTAAAAAGTCTCCGTAGAAATTGCTTAAAGCTATTAATAATTTTTTATTTTCCAATAACTTTGGATATATTATAATATTTTTATTTTGTTCAATTTCTCTATTCGGCTTATAAAATCCTAAAAAATCAGAACTATATATTGTACACCCTTTAAAAGCATATACTCCCCTTTTATTTATAGAAACTTTCATTTTTCTTCTTATCAATTCTCTTCTTCTTATGAAAATTGCAGTGGTAAGCTCTACACTGTCTTTGTTCTTTAATATGCTTAGCTTATCACTATTGTTTATTGATATGTTTTCTGGTAATTTTTCAGTTATCTCTAAATTTGGTATAAAAATTAATCCATGATTTGATAATAGGCTATTAATTTCAAACATTTCCGATACTTCAGCGCTTCTGACTGAAGGTTTACAAGAGTATTGTATTTTATCAAGCTTTATAATAAGAGATATTTGTTCCACTACGAAAGCTAAAAATATTAATACAAAAATAAATTTACCCAAGCTTATTTCCTCCACTATTTAATAGTATCTTCTAAAGGTACTTTTATTTCATTAACCATATTATTAAATGTCCTGCTATTTTCTTCGTAATTTGACACTCCTCTAAATGTTAATCTGTGAATTAGTATTAACGGCGCAAGACTTTTTATATCTTCTGGAATAACAAACTTTCTTCCACTAATAGCTGCTTTAACTTGTGAAGCTTGATAAAGCGCTATAGCTCCTCTTGTGGATGAACCTAAAAGTATATTGTCATTTGTTCTTGTTTCCTCAATAATATCCATTAAATAGTTACATACATCCTCGCTCACTTCTACTTGATGGAAACTTTTCTTAAGATCGCTTATTTCTTCTAATGTAACTACACTATTTAAATTATTTAAAATATCTATTGAGCTTTCTCTTTTGATAACATCCATTTCTTCATTTCTTTTCATATACCCTAAAGATAATCTCATCATAAACCTGTCCATTTGTGCCTCTGGTAAAGGAAATGTACCGTATGATTCAATAGGATTTTGTGTTGCAGCAACCATAAATGGATCATCAAGTTCAAATGTTTTTCCGTCAATTGATATTTGTTTTTCTGCCATTGCCTCTAATAAACTTGACTGTGTACGTGGTGTTGCACGATTTATTTCATCTGCTAACACTAAGTTTGAAAATATAGGACCTTTTTTAAATTCAAAGTCTCCATTTTTAACATTATAAAAATTAATGCCTGTAACATCTGATGGCATAACATCAGGAGTGAACTGAATACGTTTGAATTTAGCACTTATACTTTTAGAAAATGCTCTAAATAACATTGTTTTTCCCGTTCCAGGAACATCCTCGAGTAAAATGTGTCCTGAACATAAAAAACAAATTACTATATTAGATATTTCCTCTTCTTTACCAACAACTACTTTTGAACAATTATTTACTATTTTTTTATTAAATTCAACAAATTTTTCTGTTTCCATTTTTAAACCTCTCGACATTTTTGACAATTATAACACAATTAGATTTTTTTTACAACTAATACCAATAAAAAATGACAAAAAAATAATCTGGCGATGGCTGCTTGACCTAACCCCATTTGTTGTCTTAGTATACTTTCTTTCATAGCAAATGGTTGGTAGGTCAGACAGCAATGAGTACCAAATCTATGCGAGCATGCTTTTTGCGAACAAATAGATTTGCTGTACGAAACTGCGCTTGCTCCTAACCCCATTTGCATACTTATATACTATCTTTCAGAGCAAATGGCTGGTAGGTCAGACAGCAATGAGTACCAAATCTATGCGAGCATGCTTTTTGCGAACAAATAGATTTGCTGTACGAAACTGCACACTTTCTCTATTCTTAAGAGCCAGATTACTTTTTCCTTGCATAAAAATAATCTGGCGATGTCTTACTTTCCCAGGCAGTCACCCACCAAGTATCATCAGCGCTAAAGAGCTTAACTTCCGTGTTCGGGATGGGAACGGGTGTGTCCTCTTTGCTATTATCACCAGATTATTTATAACTCGTTCTTTTTCATCAACTCTACGTCATTACTCATTCTTTCGTCAGTTGCGTACCTAATGTACGTGCCTTCCTCATTCATTCGCATTTCTTGATTTGATAAAAAATTACTTCGTTATGTTATATATTAAGTTATTATTATATTGAAAGTTTGAACTTTCAAAATTGTACAGGAAAAACTTTTTGAGATTTGTCCGACTGCATCACAAATCTATTTACTCACTTACGTTCGTATAGATTTGGATTTCGCTGGATCTGACCTACCATCCATTTGAGAATCAAATGGGGTTAGGATCATTATTGGTCAAGACCTCGACCTATTAGTATCACTCAGCTGAATACATTGCTGCACTTACACCTGTGACCTATCTACCTGTTAGTCTTTCAGGGGTCTTACTTACTTACGTAATGGGAAATCTTAT
The DNA here is from genome assembly GCF_017352195.1 of Sedimentibacter sp. zth1. Classification (NCBI taxonomy): domain Bacteria; kingdom Bacillati; phylum Bacillota; class Tissierellia; genus Sedimentibacter; species Sedimentibacter sp. zth1. Next base: position 1,916,101 of record NZ_CP071445.1, read on the forward strand.
CTTAAGGTTTGTTTCGCGCTTAGATGCCTTCAGCGCTTATCAATTCCAGACTTAGCTACTCAGCCGTGCTCCTGGCGGAACAACTGATTCACCATAGGTCTGTCCATCCCGGTCCTCTCGTACTAAGGACAGCTCCCTTCAAATTTCCTACGCCCACGACGGATAGGGACCGAACTGTCTCACGACGTTCTGAACCCAGCTCGCGTGCCTCTTTAATGGGCGAACAGCCCAACCCTTGGGACCTGCTTCAGCCCCAGGATGAGACGAGCCGACATCGAGGTGCCAAACCTCCCCGTCGATGTGGACTCTTGGGGGAGATAAGCCTGTTATCCCCAGGGTAGCTTTTATCCGTTAAGCGATGGCCCTTCCATTCGGCGCCACCGGATCACTAAGTCCAACTTTCGTTCCTGCTCGACATGTACGTCTTGCAGTCAAGCTTCCTTCTGCCTTTACACTCTTCGCACGATTTCCGACCGTGCTGAGGAAACCTTTGAGCGCCTCCGTTACTCTTTCGGAGGCGACCGCCCCAGTCAAACTGCCCAACTGACAGTGTCCATATACTGGATCACAGTATCATGTTAGAAATTCAGTATCAATAGAGTGGTATCCCAACAGCGACTCCACACATACTGGCGTACATGTTTCTTAGTCTCCCACCTATCCTGTACAATTAATACCGAATTCCAATGTCAGCCTGCAGTAAAGCTCCATGGGGTCTTTCCGTCCTGCCGCGGGTAACTCGCATCTTCACGAGTACTACAATTTCACCGGATCTATTGTTGAGACAGTGCTCAAATCGTTACACCTTTCGTGCGGGTCGGAACTTACCCGACAAGGAATTTCGCTACCTTAGGACCGTTATAGTTACGGCCGCCGTTTACTGGGGCTTAAGTTCACTGCTTCACTTACGCTTACAGCTCCCCTTAACCTTCCAGCACCGGGCAGGTGTCAGCCCCTATACTTCATCTTTCGATTTAGCAGAGACCTGTGTTTTTGGTAAACAGTCGCTTGAGCCTGTTTTCTGTGGCCCACTAAAGCTCCGGTCGTTCGACTTTCACTTCCATGGGCACCCCTTCTCCCGAAGTTACGGGGTTATTTTGCCTAGTTCCTTAACAATAGTTCTTCCGCTCATCTTTGGATTCTCTCCTTGACTACCTGTGTCGGTTTACGGTACGGGCACCTTGATCTCGATAGTGGATTTTCTTGACAGCGTAGACTCAGTTACTTCACTACTTGTTTTCGCTCCCATTCGTATCTCAGGATTATTGAAGAAACGGATTTGCCTATCTCTTCTCCCTACTTACTTAGACGTACTATTCCATCAGTACGCTAACTTATCTTTCTGTGTCCCCACTTCTCTTTTAACGATCTTCGGTGGTACTGGAATTTCCACCAGTTATCCATCGCCTACGCCTTTTGGCCTCGGCTTAGGTCCCGACTTACCCTGAGTGGACGAGCCTTCCTCAGGAATCCTTAGTCTTTCGATGGGTGAGATTCTCACTCACCTTTCGCTACTCATGCCAGCATTCTCTCTTCTGTACAATCCACAGCCTCTTTCGATGGCGCTTCGACTCGTACAGAATGCTCCTCTACCGATTGTATTAATACAATCCCACAGCTTCGGTGATAGATTTTAGCCCCGGTAATCTTCGGCGCAGGTCCACTCGACCAGTGAGCTATTACGCACTCTTTGAAAGTGTGGCTGCTTCTAAGCCAACTTCCTGGTTGTCTGTGTAGTCCTACATCCTTTTCCACTTAATCTATCTTTGGGACCTTAGCTGGTGATCTGGGCTCTTTCCCTTTTGACTATGAAACTTATCTCACATAGTCTGACTCCCAACGCTAATTTTATGGTATTCGGAGTTTGATAAGTTTCGGTAACGTATAACGTCCCTTGACTATTCAGTGCTCTACCCCCATTAATCTTACGTTAAGGCTAGCCCTAAAGCTATTTCGAGGAGAACCAGCTATCTCCAGGTTCGATTGGAATTTCACCGCTATCCACAAGTCATCCCATAGCTTTTAAACGCTAACGGGTTCGGTCCTCCACCAGATTTTACTCTAGCTTCAACCTGCTCATGGATAGGTCACCTGGTTTCGGGTCTACGACATGCAACTTTCGCCCTATTAAGACTCGCTTTCGCTTCGGCTCCTAACCTCTCAGTTATTAACCTTGCTGCATATCGTAACTCGCTGGCCCGTTCTACAAAAAGTACGCGGTCACACTCGTAGTGCTCCCACTGCTTATAAGCATAGGGTTTCAGGTTCTTTTTCACTCCCCTCCCGGGGTTCTTTTCACCTTTCCCTCACGGTACTATTTCTCTATCGGTCACTAAGTAGTATTTAGCCTTGGGAGATGGTCCTCCCTGCTTCCCACCGGATTTCTCGTGTCCTGTGGTACTCTGGATCATATCTTGCTCTTTGACTTTTTCGTCTACGTGTCTATCACACTCTTTGGAGCTTCTTTCCAGAAGTCTTTGACTATCGTCTCGGATACTTTGTTGATATGTCCGCAACCCCATGCCGAAACATGGTTTGGGCTCTACCGATTTCGCTCGCCGCTACTTTCGGTATCGTTTTTTACTTTCTCTTCCTAAGGGTACTTAGATGTTTCAGTTCCCCTCGTTCCCCACGTATGACTATTTATTCATCATACGTTACATACGGTTCTCCATATGTGAGTTTCCTCATTCGGATATCTACGGATCAATACTTGTTTGCAGTTTCCCGTAGCTTTTCGCAGCTTACCACGTCCTTCATCGGCTCTTAGTGCCAAGGCATTCGCCCTACGCTCTTTATATCTTGACCTCTTAAACTCGTTCTTTTTCATTTATGCTGTGTCTCTCGTCACTTCGAATGCTCACATACTATTCGTATGCTCCGCTTCTTAGCTCCTCGTTTCGTGCCTAAATAAAAAATCACTTCGTTTATTGTTAATCATCAGTTTAATTGTGCGTCTTCACACAACTATTTTTTGGTTACTCTTGTAATTAATATTTGCTTCCGCTTATATTTTTTACTTAGTTTTATTGTTTTTTTTGATGTTTTTCTCGTTTGTTTTTTCCTATACAATTTTCAAAGTTCAGCTTGCTTTGAACATTTTGTTGCCAAAATTTTCTCTGCATTAGTCTTAATACTCAAATTCTCACTTGAGTATCAATGAAACAGCATAAGTTCCTTGTTTCGAACATGCTTTTCTGGCGTTCAAACCAGAAAAGCGACATTGAAACAAAATGTATTACTTTACATTTTGTTTTCTGTCTCCTTAGAAAGGAGGTGATCCAGCCGCACCTTCCGATACGGCTACCTTGTTACGACTTCACCCTAGTCATTAATCCTACCTTAGGCGCCTGCCTCCAAATGGTTAGCTCAGCGACTTTGGGTATTATCAACTTCCATGGTGTGACGGGCGGTGTGTACAAGACCCGGGAACGCATTCACCGCGACGTTCTGATTCGCGATTACTAGCAACTCCGACTTCATGTAGGCGAGTTGCAGCCTACAATCCGAACTGGGATCGGTTTATTAGGTTTGGCTCCAGCTCACGCTTTCGCTTCCCTTTGTTCCGACCATTGTAGCACGTGTGTAGCCCAAGACATAAGGGGCATGATGATTTGACGTCATCCCCACCTTCCTCCGGTTTGTCACCGGCAGTCTCACTAGAGTGCCCATCTTTCATGCTGGCAACTAATGATAAGGGTTGCGCTCGTTGCGGGACTTAACCCAACATCTCACGACACGAGCTGACGACAACCATGCACCACCTGTCTCCCTTGCTTCCGAAGAAGAGAGCACATTTCTGCACTTGTCAAGGGGATGTCAAGCCTTGGTAAGGTTCTTCGCGTTGCTTCGAATTAAACCACATGCTCCGCTGCTTGTGCGGGTCCCCGTCAATTCCTTTGAGTTTCAGTCTTGCGACCGTACTCCCCAGGCGGAGTGCTTATTGCGTTAGCTCCGGCACTGACCTCTCGGCCAACACCTAGCACTCATCGTTTACGGCGTGGACTACCAGGGTATCTAATCCTGTTCGCTCCCCACGCTTTCGTGTCTCAGCGTCAGTTACAGTCCAGTAAGTCGCCTTCGCCACTGGTGTTCCTCCTAATATCTACGCATTTCACCGCTACACTAGGAATTCCACTTACCTCTCCTGCACTCAAGTTACGCAGTTTCAAATGCTTACGAGGGTTTAGCCCTCGCCTTTCACATCTGACATACGTTACCGCCTACTCACCCTTTACGCCCAGTAAATCCGGACAACGCTCGCCCCCTACGTATTACCGCGGCTGCTGGCACGTAGTTAGCCGGGGCTTCCTCCTTTGGTACCGTCATTTTTTTCTTCCCAAAGGACAGAGCTTTACGATCCGAAAACCTTCTTCGCTCACGCGGCGTCGCTGCATCAGGCTTGCGCCCATTGTGCAATATTCCCCACTGCTGCCTCCCGTAGGAGTTTGGACCGTGTCTCAGTTCCAATGTGGCCGTTCACCCTCTCAGGCCGGCTATTGATCGTCGCCTTGGTAAGCCATTACCTTACCAACTAGCTAATCAAACGCGAGCTCATCTCGTACCGATAAATCTTTGACTTATTAATCATGTGATCAATAAGTGTTATATGGTATTAATCCCAGTTTCCCGAGGCTATCCCTTTGTACGAGGCAGATTGCTCACGCGTTACTCACCCGTCCGCCGCTAATACTCGTCCCGAAAGACTTTCTTCGCTCGACTTGCATGTGTTAGGCACGCCGCCAGCGTTCGTCCTGAGCCAGGATCAAACTCTCGTTTAATATCTGTTCTCAAGCTTACGCTTGGCATTAACTCTCGTTAATTGTTGTTGTTGTTTTTACTGTTTTAGTTCTATTTCTATACTCTTGCGAGTACTGAAATCAAAGGTTGTTCTTATGCTGTTTTATTGTCTAAGGTGCGAACAAATTTCGTCAAAAATTTTAAGTCAATTTGCACTTCGCAACGGCGTTAGCCATGTTGCGGGTTCTTATAAATTATCTTTTTTAGCACTTTCTGTGTTTACTTTCATTTTCCAGTGCTCGTGTATTCTTATACACTGCGCGCTTCAAATTTCAGTCGCCTTGAAATTATCTAAAAAATATTAATTTATATTTTTTTGCTGTTTCAACGACAGCTTTATTAGTCTATCATATCTGTCGAGGTTTGTCAACAACTTTTTTTATTTATTTTTCTAAGTTGTTCTCTGTGATATTCAGCTTTGTTATAATACCACATACGTTTACTCGTGTCAATGCTTTTTATAACATTTTCAAAATTAAAATTTAAATATCTTATAAATATAAAACCTATGAGGTATTTTACATTTATAAATACCTCATAGGTTCTTTTATACTTTTATTAATTTCAATTTAAAATCCAAGTAGTCACTTGCTACACAATAAAAGTTTATACCATTTATTATACCCTCTTTAGCAAGTTTATGTCCCTCTGCACCATGTAGGTGTCCATATATACATGTGTCGATACTATATTTTTGCATTATATTAACAAAATCATTTGGTGATTTATCAATATTAAACGGTGGAAAATGTAACAATGCTATTTTTTTACACTCTACGTTTTTAGTCAACTGCAAAGACATTTCAAATCTTAAAAGTTCTCTTTTGAAAATTCTCTCGCTATCTTTGTTTGATTCTATGTCATAAGTATCCCATCCTCGACAACCACATATAGCTATTCCATTGTAAATAAAGCAATCATTGCTAATGAACTCTATAGTATCAAGTTTTAACCTATTTAGCTTATTCTTTGTTGTCCACCAATAATCATGATTTCCTCTAATACATACCTTTTTACCAGGCATATCATCAATCATTTTTAAATCTATATTTGCTTCTTCTAATTTTATAGCCCAAGAGATATCACCTGGTATTAGAACCATATCATCATCTAATACATTTTCTCTCCAGTTGTCAAATATCTTTTGCTCATGACCTATCCAGTTTTGACCAAATATATCCATTGGTTTTTTTCTCGTGCTATCTAGATGAAGATCTCCTATTGCAAAAACTCGCATATTTTTTTCCTTTACTTTATAATTGTTATAATATTACACTCAATTCCTAATTCTTTAACTATATTAATTTCCCTTTGTTGGCATGTAAATAATATAACCTGTCTCTTTCTACTTTCCTTACTTAACATCTCTAAAGATTTTTTTAATCTATTTTCATCATATTGTATAAAGCTATCATCTAGAATAAGTGGTATTTTTTTATTATCACTGATTAAATTACTTAATCCTAATCTTAATGAAATATATAATTGATCAAGTGTACCACCACTTAAAGAATTTAGATCATTAATGATTTCATTATCTTTATTTACCACTGATATATTCATATCTTCATCAATTAGAACTTCTTTATAATTACCTGATGTAACATACTTAAAATTATCACTTATAGCACTTTTAAGTAATGGTACAAAATCGCCTTTAATATAATCTGAAATAAGCATAATGTTTTGCATTGCAATATCAGCAATTTTAACTTTTTCAGTTCCTTCTTTTATTTTGTCCTCATAAAACTCAATCTCTTCTTCTATTGAAACTAGTCTTTTCTCAACCTCTTCAATTGATTCTATGTTACTATCAATACTATCAATTTCTTTTTTAATCAAAACTTTCATTTCTTCTTTGTTTTGTATTTCTTTAAATTTTTGCTCTTCATTAAATGATTGATTATTTATAGTAGATAGATTAATAGTATCATGCGTATCAAGTATATTAGTTATTTGTTCATAAGTATAATTATCAAGTATATTATCTATAATTCTCTCAAGTCCAACTATTTTATCTTTGAGCTGCGATATTTTATAGTTATTATTAACTATTGATTTAAATTCATCGATACATTTAATATTATTAGTAGTCAATATAATATTACATCTTTTTTGCTCATAATCTAATTCTTTTTCTATGTTTCTATAATTTTGTTGAAGTTTATCTAACAAAATAGATTTTTTGTTGATTTCTTGTCGAGTTCTATCTTTTTCTAATACTATATCCGAAACTTTTTTTACACTTTCATCAGTTACTTCAAATATGTTATATTTTACTAGTCTACTTAGCAAATCTTCTTCTATGATTTTTCTATTTTTTATTGCATTTTTTAAATTATCATTATCAAATTCAAGAAGTTTTTGCTTTTCTAAAGCAATTTCTTTTACAGAATTATTATAATCATATTTTTTCTTTAATTCAATTATAGTAGAGCATTTATTTTGTGTATATATTTTACTGTTTTCATCTATGCAAGCTTTTAATTTATCCGCTAACTCTTCTTGCTCACTTTTTATGGTCAAGAGTTCATAATTAAGACCTTTTAGCTTTGTATTAGCTTTAGACGCAATGATAAAAAGTATGATTGATATAATAGAAACACTTGCGCCATAATAATAAATTAAGTTCTCAAAATAGTACCCAGCAAAAGCAGCACCAGATGCAATTAATAAAAATAATATTCCAAAACAAATACTAAGTACTTTTTTAACTTTTGATCCCTTTATTATTTTTGTAACTAAATGTTCCGTTGAATCATTTTTTAGGTTGTTTATTCTAACAATTTCTAGTTCGTTATTATTTGCTTTATTGTATGTATCTTCAAACTTGTTTATTTCTTCTAAATCATTTTGTTCTAGTAATTTTGTTCCTTGATTTATTTTTTCTTGTAATTCATTAATGCTTTGGATTGCTTCATTATATGTTTTGTAATCAATATTCAATTTTGTTAAAAACGCTTCAGTTGACTCGTCATAATTTGATTCTTTCTCTAAAAGTACCATATCACGATTAATCTCAATCATTTCTTCTTCTATTCGTTTTTTTTCAGTTTTCATGGAATTTAATACTGTTATAAGCTTAAGCGCTTCTTCATAATCATCAATTCCAATATTGTTACCTTCTCCATACTGTAAAAGTTCGTTTTTAATTTGTGCTATTTCATTATATACTTCATCAGCCTTTGCTTTTTTAGAAGCAAGTAATGAAATTCTAAATGCCTCAAGTTCATTATTTATTGTTTTTATTTCTTCATCTAATATTTCTACCATGTTTTGCTTTTTCTTTTTTTCCATAGCAAGATGGAGTGTATATTTTTTTGACTCTAATGTTTTATTCTTTTGTTTTTTTAATTCTTCTACTCTAGAATTATATTGACTAACAAGACTTTTGGGATTATCTATGTATCCTGCTTCATCTTTTATTGCCTCTAAGATTTTTAGAATTTTATCTAATGAAATAGTTTCATCTTTTGATTGGCTTAGATTTACTATTTTTTCTTTTACTTCTGCAGCTAATTCTTCATTTGTAGAATTACTAAGTTGTTTTATGCTAAGGGTATTAACAAAAGTAGATTTATCAATTCCAAAAAGATATTCCCCTACTTCTTGTTTATCATCTATAGATATCAATTTTTCAGTATTTGAATTTTTGAGTTTTGAAAAAAGCTTATAATCCTTAGTATAAAAGTCTTTCTTGACTATGTAATCTTTATCCTTTTCTTCTATTGTTAATGCTCCAAGGTACTGATCTGAATTCCAAGGGCGATATTTATGGAATAACTTTTCATCATTTTCATCTTTTCCATTTTTAAACCCAAATAGCATTATTTCTATGAAATTATGCATCGTACTTTTACCAGCTTCATTGTTTCCGTAAATTATATTTAATCCATTTTTAAACATAAATTTTTTATATTTAAATTTACCAAAAAATTTAAGGTCTAGTTCTTTAATAAACATTTACTTCACGCCCCCCTCATTTTTTAATAATTGTAATCCTAACTCAAAAGCTTTTTCATAAAGCTTATCTTGATTATCTTCTTTCTCAAATTGCGTTATATAATTTTCTATTATATTTCCTCTCAATTTTCCTATTGACTCAGTTACACTTTTTTCGTAAGTATAGTTGTCCTCAAAATCAATATAATAAAAGAACTGCTTTGCAGCATCTTTAATTTCATTTATAGAAATATCGTTGCTTATAGTTCCAGCTAATTCAATCTTTACGTAATCTTTCATTATATTTATATTTTCTCCTACTTGTCTGATTGAATCCAATATTTTATTATAATCGTAATCATTTTTTATAACAATTTTCTTACTAATAAGTCTTCTATTGCATATAGGTACGAATTCTGTTTTCAAATCTTCTTTTGAAATCCAACCTTTAATAATGCCGTGTTCATAATTTACGTAGTCATAATCAAATGGTTCTGGGGTACCAGGAAAAATAACATTTCTCTCAATTACCGTATATTTATGAATATGTCCTAAAGCACAGTAGTCAAATTTATGTTTTATTATACTTTCATCTAATGTTAAAGGGCAATTATCTTCAGTATCAATAGAGCAATGTTCTAATAATATATTGATTTTATCACTGTCTACTTTTAAATTGTATATTTCATCTTCCATGTCTGCGGCATTATCTTCACCCCAACATAACGAATATATACATATATTATCTTCTTCAAATTCAAATTTACTTATATCTTCTGTGTTTTTAAATATAAATACGTTTTCAGGCCACTTAATATAATCATATAGGCATGTAATAGAGTAAGGGTCTTTGTTACCACAAGTTATTATTACTTTTGTATTATTTATTTTTTTAAATAATAATGATATTTTTTTCATATCCTTAAAATTACAATACTGTTGATCAATTAAATCTCCAGCAATTAATAAATATTTTATGTTTTCTTCGTTTGCAATTTTAATTATATTTTCAAATGTATCCCAAATATCTAGTCTTCTTTTCTCACATTCACTAAGACTAAATCCTCTATTTTTTAACTTTACACCTAAATGAATATCAGCAGTATGCAAAAATGTAGCTATCATATGCTTTTCTCCTTACAAAAGGTAATTTTTTATATATAGTAATATTAACATAGTTTTATTAAATTTAAAATACTATTATTATATTATTTTAGTATTAAATACTTTCGTCTTTATCATTATATTTGGCAAAATGATAGTGATCTTCCCAAACTCCATTTATTTTCAAGTAGTTTCTTGAAAAACCTTCTTTTTCGAAGTTTAACTTTTCTACTATTCTCAAAGACCTATAATTTCTTGGAATTATATTAACTTCAATTCTGTGCATCCCATACCTATTAAACATAATTTTTATACCTTTGCTTAAGGCTTCCGTTATATATCCTTTATTAATTTCATCTTTATCTAGTTTATATGCCAAAAAGCACGATTTAAAGTTACCCAAAATAATATTGCTAAAGCAAATATTACCGATAATTTTGTTGTTTTCTTTGTTTATTAGCCAAAATTTTATTGATTTTCCTCGTTTATAATCTAGGTACTCATCTCTTAATATACTTTTTTGACATTCTAATGTATAAAAATAAGGTTCTCTTACTGGATCCCACTCTTTTAAAAACTCTGCATTTCTCGTGTAATATTCTAAGACATTTTTAACATGATAAGGCTTTAATACCTTTAAATACAATCTACTAGTTTGATATGTTTTATCTATCATCTTGTACCTCTGTTTTTAGTTAGTTATATATTTTTAATGTATATTATTTATTTTATTAAACATACCTTTACAAGTCAATACTTTTACTATAAACTTAACATGCACTTGAAATACAGCAACATGGAGGTTGTAAAATTGAATAACAAAATTAACAAGATATACATATTTTTTACATTATTTTATGCGTATTTTGTACTTGCTCTTTTTGAATGTGCCCGAGGAAATTTCATTCCATTTTTTATTGATGAATTTGCAATTAGCAATACATCCATTAGTATGATTATTTCTATAAGTCAATTTGGCTGTGTAATAGGCTATTATTTTGCAGGCAACATTAGTCAAAAGTATGGACAAAAAATAACATTTATATTAGGAACATCTATATGCACAATTATAGCACTTTCTGCGAGATATTTAAACAATGTTACAGTATTGTGTGTATTTTATTTTATTTTTAATATTGGTCGTTCTTTTTTATGTATTTCTGTTGATTCAATTGTACCAATGGTTTCAATTGGATATGAGGTATTGTTTATAAATTTAACTCATTTCATGTATGGAATTGGTAGCTTTACAGGTCAAAAAATATATGGAAATTTATTGTTTAATAATATTTCATGGAGAAGCATTTACTTCGTTTTAGGATTAATATTTTTATTTTCAGTAGTATTTGTACTGTTTATCAAAATTCCTAAAAACAAATATTTGAAAACTACTATTAAGTATGATAAAAAAACTTTTTATAAGAACCCACTACTTCACATATTTATTTTATGTTTTGCTTTGAGTTCAGCAGGTGAAGGAATGATTACTACTTGGTTTATCAACTACATGACCTCTTCATATAACCTAACCGCTATAAATACAGCTAAATATTCATCATTATTTTTTATAACTTTTGCCTTAGGAAGATTATTTGGAGGCCTAATACTACAAAAAATTGGTACTATGAAAGGATTGAAAATATTTATGATTTCAGCAACCATATGCGTTTTATGTGGTATGATGCTGAAACAAAATGGATTATATATAATTTCTATATCTGGATTTTTTATTTCTGTTTTATATCCAACTTTGGTAGTTTTTTCTACAAAAGTGTTTAAGGAATGTCCATCACTTGCTATTGGAACAATAACTACATGCAATTCGCTAATTTATATATTAATTACTATAATTGTTGGATTTTTAAACGATAGCATAGGATCTTATTTAACTTTTTATCTTGCTGCCATATTTATGGGATTATCATTTTTATTGCTTAAAATTATTTCTAAAAAACACAAATTAAATTAATTAACAATAAAAAATCCACAGCTTATTCGCTAGCTGTGGATTTTAGTTTTTATTAATTAAAATGATCAAAGAATGCTAAATAAGCTTTATAAGAAGCATATACATCTATTTTACTTACTACTTCAACTGGAGCATGCATACTTAATACAGGTACTCCCATGTCTATTACGTTCATATTATAATTAGCAAGGATATAAGCGATTGTTCCACCGCCACCTTGGTCAACTTTACCAAGTTCAGATGTTTGCCAATGAATACCATTGTCATTGAATAATTTTCTTACTTTGCCTACAAATTCTGCATTAGCATCATTTGAGCCACCTTTTCCACGGCTACCAGTATATTTTACTAATGTTACACCTTTACCTAAAACAGCACAATTTTGTTTTTCTGACACTGAAGAATAAGTAGGATCTAAAGCTGCTGCAACATCTGCTGAAAGAACATTACTGTTTGCTAAAGCTCTTCTTAAAATTAATTCTGAAGATTGACCGTTTTGTATAGCTATTAACTCTGCTACTAGGTTGTTAAAGAATTGAGAATGCATTCCTGTATTACCAACACTTCCAATCTCTTCTTTGTCTACAAATAAAGCAACTGCTGTTTTTGCATTGTTTTTAGTCTCAAATATAGCATCTAATGATGCATACGCACATACTCTGTCATCATGTCCATGTGCTGCTATTAGACCTCTATCTAGACCAACATCTCTAGATTTTCCTGCTGGAACCATTTCAAGTTCTGCTGAAATAAAATCTTCTTCTTCTATTCCATACTTTTCATTCAATATTTCAAGGATATTTCTTTTAAATTTATCATCTTCATCTTTATCATCAAAAGGCAAACTTCCGATTATTACATTTAAATTTTCTCCTTCAATACCTTCACCTAAAGTTTTTTTATTTTGATCTTTTGCTAAGTGAGGTAATAAATCACTTATGTAAAATACAGGTTCATCTTCTTTATCACCTATAGATATATCAATTTGTTCTCCATTTTTCTTAATTACTGTTCCATATAAAGCTAACGGTAAAGTAACCCATTGATATTTTCTAATTCCACCATAATAGTGAGTTTTTAATAGAGCTAGTCCACCATCTTCATATAATGGATTTTGTTTTATATCAATTCTAGGTGCATCAACATGGCTACCAACTATGTTTAATCCATTTTCCAATGGTTCATTTCCCATTACTACCAATGCTGCCATTTTACCTTTGTTTACACTATAGAATTTAGTACCAGCTTTTAATTCTTTAACTTCTGAAAAAGGAACAAAACCTTCTTTTTCAGCTCTTTTTACAATTTGTTTTATTGATTCTCTTTCTGTTTTAGCAGAATCTAAGAAATCCATATAATCTTTATTGAAACTAAAAATAGCTTCTTTTTCTTGTTTGTCTACCTTTTCCCAAACAAATTCATTATTATAAAATAAATCGCTTTTTTTACTTGTCATACGTCCTCCTTATTCAACGACCTGTAACTTCGTCAGATATATATTTTTATTTTTTATCTCACATACAATATTATAGTCTTTAATAAGGTTACTTGCAATAGATATTTCTTCTCCTTCAAAAAATGACCATTCTATTTCAGCAATAATTTCAATTTTATCTTCCGTAACTTCTATTGATTCTATTTTATTAATAGAAACGCCTTCTACTTTTTCATACTCAGTTGGATTATTAAATATATGTGTCAAAATTTCTAAGTCTGATTTCAATAAATCATCTGTCTCAATTTTGGCAAGCTGTTTTCTTAAATCTAATAAGTTTTTTTCTGAATACAAAAAATTATTAATTATTTCTATTCTTTTACTTAAAAGCTCTTCTACTTCATTTGTTTCTATTGTATAATCATATTTTTGTAAACAACCGAAGCTAATTACAAAGGTTATAATTAATAAATATATTATTGAATTTTTCATAAAACCCTCCATACTTTTTGGTAAGTGTTTTTAAGTATAGAGAATCTTTTTTAATAAGTTTATCATTTATTGTCAATTGAAATTAATTATTTAAACCCTTTGTTTTACAATAATATATCTTTAACAACTATTTTTCTTTTATTTTTACACTTTCTCTTTTTTCTATAGTAAATGGCAACTCAATTTGTCCTGTTTGATGTTTTTCACCTTTTATAGTTTTAATAAGCATTCTCATACCTACTGCACCGTAATCATAGAATGGTTCACCAATTGATGTTAACTCAGGTCTAACATATTTTCCTTCTCTTAGACTGCCAAAACCCATAACAGAAATATCCTCAGGTATTTTTATACCATTATCTAATAGGTAATTCATAATACCTATTGCCAATTCATCATTGCTACACAATATTGCATCAATACTGTGTAAATCATCTAATATTTTATGACCAATTTCGTAAGAATGATGATATCTCCTACCATTAGCAACATATATATTTAAATTTTCTATATTTATGTCATTATTTTTTAAAGCTTTTTTATATCCACAGATTTTGTCGTTTTCCACAGTTACTCTGTTCTCAAAATCTGATATAAAAGCTATTTTTTTTCTACCTTGTTTAATCATATAGTTTGTAGCTTCATAAGAAGCAGAAAAATTATCTATAGAAATGTAATTCATACCTTCCTTTACATTTTTAGTAAAGTAAACACATGGTTTATTTAAACTTTTTGCAATCTGTACAATTTCATCATCAAAATTATATCCTACTAAAAATATTCCTTCAGCCTGTTTTCTATCCAGTAATTGCAAATATTTCTTCTGAGCTTCTACACTAAAATAGCTACTGCATAATAGAATATCATAATCATACATTTTCCCAATTTCCTCAATACCTCTTACTATATCGGCAACATAACTTTGCGCAAGATTATTTATAATTACGCCAATTAAGTACGATTTTCTAGTTACTAAACTTCTCGCTACATCATTTGGCTTATATCCTGTTTCTTTAATAATCTCTAAAACTTTTTTTCTAACTTCAGGACTAACAGGCTTAGAATCATTAATAACTCTAGACACAGTAGATATAGAAACGCCTGAAAGCCTTGCAACATCTTTAATTGTAATCATTATGCCCTCCATAACAACATTTTTATATATTATACATTTATTTTATAGTAAATTCAATCACTTTCCTTAAAATTTAACCTTTTATGAAAACAAAAAGCCCGCACTTGCCGCAAATTTTTAATTCATACCTGCTAATTGCAGGTGGATAATCTACTAATCACTTTTGACTTCCCGTCAAGCGGGCCTGTCATCCATGATTAAACACGATACTCCGTTTATACTTTGTAGGTTGAATTAATAATTCCCGAACAACGCAGGTTGCTTTTTGCTATTATATCATAATTATATTCATTTATCAACTATTGTGTGACTGACACACGGAGGTATTTATTGTCAAAATATCCTCTACTTCGACACCACTTACAGTTTCATTCTCTATAAGCATATCTGCTATTATTTTAATATATTCTTTATTATTTAAAATTATGTTTTTAACTTCTTGATATAATTCATTAATCAAGTCTTTTATCTGAGATTCTATATCAATTTTAATATTAAAATTTTGTGCAATAACATTATAATTAATTAGTCCAGAAGTTTCTGACATACCATACTTTGTTACATAATCTAATGCAATTGCAGTTGTCTTTTCTATATCGTTTTGTGCTCCAATAGTTATATTATTCTTACCAAAAAATATTTCCTCAACTCCTCTTCCAGCTAAAAAAACTTTAATTTGATTTCTTATTTTTTCTTTTGTAATTATTAATTCGTTATGAGGAGTAGTTAAAGTATATCCTCCGGCTCCTTTTGTAGTTGGTATAATTGATACCTTGACAATATTATTTTCAGGCATTAGCTTTTTTGATACAAATGCATGTCCAGCTTCATGATAAGCTGTAATCTTTTTTTGCTCTTCGTTTGCATTTATGTTTCTTTGCTCGGAACCCGCTACAACTGTTAAATATGCTCTTTCAAGATGATCTAATTGCAAATTTTCACTTTTTTCTTTTACTGCCATGATTTTTGCTTCATTCACTAAATTTTCAAGCATTGCCCCACTAAAATAAACTGTCATTTCAGCAATTTTATCTAATTCCACATTTTCTTTTGGATTGGCTTTGTCTACATATAGCTTTAATATTTCTTTTCTAGCTTGCTTGTCTGGTAACATTATTTCTATTTGTCTATCAAATCTTCCTGGTCTTAATAATGCACTGTCTAAAGTGTCTATTCTATTTGTTGCTGCTACCACTATTATGTTATTGTTTTCGAAACCAGACATTTCGGTTAATAAAGCATTTAATGTTCTGTCACTTTCATCGCTGCCTCTCATTGACCCGCTTGAACCGCCCATTCTTTTCTTTCCAATTGCGTCTATTTCATCTATAAAAATTACGCTCTTACCTGATTTGCTTGCTTTCTTAAATAAATTTCTAATTCTACTAGCACCAAGTCCAGCATAAACTTGTACAAAATCAGAACCTGATACAGCGTAGAAATCCACTCCCGCTTCTCCCGCTAAGGCTTGAGCTAACAATGTTTTACCGGTTCCTGGTGTTCCATACAATAAAACTCCCTTTGGTACTCTAATGTTGAATTTTTCATATTTTTCAGGATTTTTCATAAAATCAACTAAGTCATTCATATTTTCTTTAGCTTCATAGTTACCTGCTATGTCATCAAACTTGACATTAGATTGATTTTTGTAATTTATTTCGCTTAAATTATTCATTTCTTTTTGAGCTGCTTTTTTATTTCTAAAAAACAAAAAATATACAACTATTACTATAATTGCAATTGCTACATAAGAAAAAATATCCATATAATAACCCCTTTATATTTATACTTTAAGTGATTATAACATGAATATTAATAAATTTATACACATAAATATTTAGCCGAATTTCATCTTCTTTCCAAGATGCACACTGCCTGTGCAGATACTCCTAAGCCTTGTCCTTCAAATCCTAAGTGTTCTGTTGTTGTCGCTTTTATGTTTACATTTTCAGTATCTGTTTCCATTATATTTGCTAAAATTTTTCTCATTTTCTCTATATATGGAGACATTTTTGGACTCTGTGCTACTATAATGCTGTCTACATTGCCTATTTTATAATCCATAGACTTCATTAGTTCTACAACATTTCCGAGTAAGAGTTTACTATCAATATCTTTAAATTTCATATCAGTATCCGGAAAAATATTGCCTATATCTCTTTTTGAAAGTGCACCCAAAATACTATCCATGATAGCGTGTATCAAAACATCTGCATCTGAATGTCCTTCAAGACCCTTTTTGTATGGTATTTGAATACCACCTATTATAAGTTTCCTACCTTCTACTAATTTATGTACATCATAACCAATACCAATTTTCATATTATCACCTAAACCATTCTTGATATAAGCTCTGCTACTCTTAAATCAAACTGAGTAGTAATTTTTATATTTTTTTGTAAACCCTTAATAGCTTTTACTTCATACCCATAATGCTCTACTATTGATGAATCATCTGTTACTGACAATTCATCTAATAATGCATTTTTATAACACTCACTTATTATTTCATATTTAAAAGCTTGTGGTGTTTGAATAGCTTTATATTTGCTTCTATCTAAAGTTTTTTTAACTATATCCTCGTCATTAACCTTTTTTATTGTATCAACTATATCAATTGTTGGTACACATGCTCCGAATTCATAAGCATTTTCTATACAATTATTAATAAGTCCTTGTGAAGCAAATGGTCGGACACCGTCATGTATCAGCACAATACCGTTAATCATATCTTCTTTTATAGCATTTATACCATTATTAACAGAGTTAATTCTTTCGGAACCTCCAACTACTATTTTAGATATTTTTGGTTTGTCACAACTAATTTTTGTTTTTACAAATTCTATATCTTCATAATTAACTACCAATAATATATCATCTATTTTATTGTTCTTTTCAAATTGTTCTATAGTTTTTTCAACTATATATTTATCATCTACCATAAGATACTGTTTAGGTCTATTTTCTCCCATTCTAGTACCTTTTCCACCAGCTACTATTATTGCTACAACATATTTTTCTTTATACATATTTTCTCCTAATAACAGCTTCTATTTTACTAAATTACTAAGCGTACTATATTAATATCTAGGTATAAATCCCACTTTTTTGTACACTTTTCTTAAAGTTTTTCTAGCTGTATTCTCAGCTTTTTCTGCGCCTTTTTGAAATACTTCTTGTAAATAGTCTTTATTTTTAAGTAACTCTTCTCTTTTTAGTCTTAAAGGTCTTAATTCATTTACAACAACTTCTGCAACATCATCTTTAAATATTGAGTATCCTTTTCCTTCATATCTTTCAACAATACTTTCTATTGTTTCGCCAGTAATTTTAGAATAAATTCCTAGTAAATTTTTTATTCCTGGTTGGTCATTGCTTAATTTTACTATTCCTAGTGAATCTGTTACTGATCTTTTGAATTTTCTTCTGATTTCATCATCATCATCAGTTAATAATATATAACTTTTATCATTAGTATCAGATTTAGACATTTTTATCGTAGGGTCTTGTAAATTCATTATTTTTGCACCTATTTTTGCTATATACGGCTCTGGAACTACAAATGTTTTGCTATATTTGTTATTAAATCTTATTGCTATATCTCTAGCTAGTTCAAGATGCTGTCTTTGATCTTCTCCAACCGGAACCAAATCTGTTTGATATAACAGTATATCCGCTGCCATCAATGAGGGATAAGTAAATAATCCCGCAGTAATATTGCTATTTTGCTGTTTTTTAGATTTATCTTTAAATTGCGTCATTCTACCAAGTTCACCATAATAAGTTAGACAATTAAGTACCCAACCTAATTCAGCATGTGCTGATACATGTGATTGAATAAACAGAGTAACCTTATCAGGGTTCAACCCTGCAGCAATATAGTTTGCTAATACCTCAAGTGTATTTTTTCTTAAATCCTTTGGTTCTTTTGAAACTGTAATTGCATGCATATCTACAATGCAAAAATAACAATTATATTCGTCAGCAAGAGTAGTCCAATTCTTTATAGCTCCTAAATAGTTACCTAGTGTTAATGAACCAGACGGCTGAATACCACTAAATATAACTTTTTTATCATTTCCCAAGTTTAATTCACCTCTAATATAAACATATATTTTAAGGTATTATACTATATAGCAAATTCTAATGCAATAAATAAATATATTTACATTTATAATTATTGTGTAGAAAAAAATTATGTTATAAAATAAGTTTATGTATAATTATAGAAATTTTACTGTTTTTACATACGAAAGTTGTTGAATTATATATCATTATGTATTAGTATATACTATGTTAATGATAAATGTAAATGTAAGGAATGGGGATTAAATGGTTAATAATATTATAAATTGTTGCGTTGTTGATTACTCGTTTAGAAAATATAATGTAACAAATTTATACAACATTAATAAAATCTACTCAAAATTTAAAAGTTGTATGGAGAAGATTTTAGATGAAGGTAAAAGGATAAAATTCATATGTGGTATGAATGAAGGGTTTGAATTACTTATTGCAAATACAATTCTTGAATTAAAATATAAATATAAAAACTTATTATTTGAATGTGCCCTTCCTAATGAACTTCAAGCAGTTGGTTGGAGTGAATGTAATAGGGAAACTTATTATAATATTTTAGGGAAATGTGATATAGAAAACTTTATCAGTAAACAGCAACGTAAAGATAATATAAAAAGACGTAATCGTTATATGATATCATCTTCAAAATATATTTTTGTTTTAACAGATAATGAGAATTTTTTACTAAATAGTACATACATACAACATAATAAAAACATAATTGTCTTACCTACAAATTAAAAGCCGCTAATTTCTAGCGGCTTTTATTTGTGATAACTTTCATTTGCATTTATTTTAAATGCTCTGTATATTTGTTCAATTAGCAACACCTTGAACAATTGATGCGGAAATGTCATTTTAGAGAAGGATAATTTAAAGTTTGCCCTATCAATTACTTCTTTTGAAAGCCCATTGCTTCCTCCAATTATAAAAGTTATTTCAGATACCCCATTTACTGATAAATCCATAATTTTTTCGGCAAGTTCAACTGAAGCAATCTGCTTTCCTTCAATGCACATAGCCACAACGTATGTATTATCCTTTATTTTTTTGAGTATTTTTAGTCCTTCTTTCATTTTAACCTGTTCAATTTCTTTATTTGAAAAATTATCATCTGCCCTTTCATCCTGTATAACTTCTTCTACGAATGTGCAAAATCTAGACAATCTTTTTCTATATTCTCCTATTGCATCTGCAAAGAATTTTTCCTTGATTTTTCCCACAGATATAATTGTAATTTTCATGAATACTCCTTTTTTGAAAATATATATTTAAATGTATCATATATTATTTTACATAAATTTATTAATAGTTACAATAAAATTATTCTATCTTATAGTTTATTATGTTATAATTAGTTAATATACTAATAAGGATGATATTATGTTTGAAACTAAAAATTTAGTTATTGGTGCTTTATTAATGCTTCGCAAATTCACCATTTTTGATATAAAATTTTATGCAGATATTGATAATGATGACTATACCATAGGTATGTATTTCTTACCTATTATAGGTTTATTATTAGGTTTAGCATCTATTTTATTATCTATATTTAAAGTTCTTTATAACGATATGTTTGTTAGTTGCTTATTGTTATTATATTTTTGTACTATAACAAAATGCAACACATTAAATAGTACAATTAAATCCATCGATTTTTTTACAAAATCAAGTCAAGCTAATAACTACTCCACGTTAATAAGTATTAGTCTAATTTGTTTAATATATTTTACTATGTTTTATCTTTTGCCTATAAGAGTTATAGCTCTTATGCCTATGGTTGGATTTTCAACACTTTTAATATTAAGTAACTTTGTAAAAAGAAATAAAGATAATACTAGCGTTTTAAAGTATTGTAAAAATTCTCATACACTATTTGCATTTTTATTCTCATTCATAATTACCATATTGCTAAATTATAAGCTTACTATTGCATTATCTATTACATATTGTATCAGTATTTTTATTGTAAACATTGTAGACTCAAAAATAAAAATATTGCCCTCGTCTATAGAGGGCTTAATAATTGAATCTTCACAGATTATTTTTTTACTAACTACTTATTTATTATTTCTATACTAATTATTGCTACTTTTATTCTTTCTTTCGTCTAGAGCATTTTTTATATTCTGTAACTGTTCTTGAAATTTAACTGATTTCATTTTAGGGAATGCCCTAATTAACCTTCTTTGAAAGAATTTATTGGATTTAACAGTCTGATTAAATTCTTTTAATGGTCTTTCTATTTTTGCATATAGCTCTTTTCCCATTTCTAATTTCTCTAAATTATTTTTTAACATATCAACTCTATCGGATATTTTTTGTTCCATAAACAACTGTTTTTCATCAAATTTATCTTTTATTTCAAATGTTATTTCACGTAAACGATGCATTTTTTCATTCAAATCTATAACTGCTTGTACTGTTATAGTTAAATCAACTGAAAATATCATTATTATAATTATAGCAAAAGCTTGTATCCATGAATAAGGTATAGTATCAATTAAATTAACAACATAGTCGTCTAAAAATACTACAACAAAAACCGACAACACACCAAACATAATTGAGTTTATAAGACAAACTCTACCATTAATATTAAATTTTTTGTCTGAATAATCCCACCAAGAAGAATGAAATATTTTTTCCATTAAAAAACTAGTTATATACTCAAGTGTAGAAGTAAAAAGCATTCCTAATACAAATACTAAAAATACATTAAATTTGTACGGAGATAGTACTGTTACTACAATTAATGCTCCAAATCCATAAATTGGACATAAAGGTCCACTTAAAAAACCTCTATTTATAAATTTTCTAGCTAATGTAGAACAATAAGCAACCTCGCAACACCATCCAATAACACTATATATAATAAAATATATAAAATCCATATAAAAATTTGAAAACAATTTATTTCCTCTTTTCGTATTAATATAGTACATTAGCTAATTTCTAACAAATTACAATTTACAAATTGCATGTGTCACTATCAAGTCTTTTATAAAACATTATAAATGTAAACCGATAGTATTATTCCTATTACAAGCTGAGTTTACATTGCAATATTTAAGCTAGTTATCTTTTATTCCGTCTTTATTTTATAGACAAATTCATCTGATTTGCCTAAAATTTTCCAATCATCACTTTCTTGATTTATTGTAACTATATCTCCGTCTTCAAGTTCAATATCTTGCAATATAATGATATTTTTATCCTTATATTTTGCCTCTTTCTTTTTATTGTTAACATATACTTCACTCCAATAAGTAAAATTATGTCCTAAAACATATATATCATCTTCTATTTGACTAATATCTGAGATATAAATTTTATTAATACCCATTTGAAGGTTTGTTGGTTCATATGGATTTGCACCACCATATATAATCTTATCACCATATAACATATCATGTTCTAACATTTGTAATTTATCTAAATAATTATAATTATCTGAATTAACATTATGAAACCTTGTTAAAACACCATTATCAAAATTTAATTTACTCATGACATTTGATGTAAGCTGATAAGCATTTATATCTTTATCTTCCTGTTTCAACCCAATATTATCCCAAATTACGTATTCTGTTTGAAATATGCTGTTATTATCTAATTGTTCTTGTTTTATATCAAAGGCTGGTAAATGGTCACCAAACATAACCAATACTACTGGCTCATCAAAATTTTCCAAGGTTGAAATTAAACTTCCTATAAAATCATCCATTTCATTAATTTGATTAACAAAATATTCAAAACCTACTTTTACATCTTCATCAACACCTTCAACAGTTATACTTTGATTTTCATCAATAACTTCTGATGGATATCTTCCATGTCCTTGAACAGATATTGTATAAACTAAATCTCTTTGCTCTGTACTTTTTAATGATTTTATTATTTGGTTCGTTAAAATACAGTCTTTACACCATCCCAAAGGATTATATTCAACATTATTCATATACTCAATTGGAGTAAAAACATCAAAACCTAACTGTTTATACACTTCATTTCTACCATAAAACCCACCTTTGTGGTTATGTATTGCTTGAGTTTTATATCCTAGCTCTTTCAAGTTATAGTTTATAGTTTCACAAGTAGAAGATTTTAATATAGTTGTATAAGGGTATTCTCCTGGTCCAAAGAATTGCAAACTCATTCCAGTTATAATTTCAAATTCTGTATTTGCAGTACCAGCACCCACTGTTGGCACAGTTAAGAACCCAGAAGAATATGTGCCTTTTAGGTGACTAAACACAGGGACTGGGTCACTTGAGAATGTTACATCTTTCAAATGTTTAACATCAAAAAATGACTCTAATTGTAAAAAAAGAATGTTTGGATGCTCAGTATTTGCTTTGTATTCTGTATCTTCTTCTAATACTTTATTATTTGAATCCTTTTCTGATAACTTATTTTTATTAGCCTCTTCTTCGTCAATCTCAGATAAAATTACTTTCATAGCTTCTTTTGAATAGTCTTCTGGTTCGTCTATTCCCCTATCCACTAGTGTACATGTAAAACAATAAGCAAAACCATAATCCGAATAAGCATCAGCAATGTTTTTAAATGAATTTGGTACAATATTCATATTTTTATAAAACACAGATGATACAAGCGTAAATACTGTAATTATTAAACATGAAGGAATTAATTTATTGTATGCAGGTCTCCTTCTTGGTAGTTTTATAAATGCATAAACTATAAGAATAATTGTTGCAACTATTGACACTCCAATTAATATCATTTCAAAAATATTTAAATATACTGGCATAATATCGAGAGCTGATTTAACTATTTTGAAATCAATAGCTCCTAACGGAGTTGTCCTAAAACCTAAAACCACACAATTTGTTATACCTAATCCTAACCAAATTATTGTAACTAAAAGCATCGTGAAATATTTTCTTTTAAATAGACAAGTAATGTAATATGTGAACAAAACTATTGTCATATTGAATAAAAATAACATCGGATTAAAAATTAGATACTGTAATCCTAAAAAAATTGAGCGTCTACTAAGTATTTCAACAACTAAATAAACAGCAAAAGATAGCATAACGCTTTGAGCAAGGTGTCTATCCTTTATCCAATTAATAAATTTTTTCATAATCCCTCCTGAAAATCAAGAAGAACACTGGATATAATCTGTATTACATATTACTCCAGTATCCTTTTATTAAAACTTGTATATTTTATTATTAAACTATTTTACTACAATATTGTAAATCTTTCCTGGAACATAAATTTCTTTTACAATGGTTTTTTCTACCAATAATTTTTTGATGTTTTCATCTTGATTTACTTTTTCCTTTGCAGCCTGCAAATCAGAATCCTTAGAAACCAATATTTTTCCTCTAAGTTTACCGTTAATTTGTACCGGTATTTCAATTTCATCTTCTACTGTTTTTTCATCATCCCATTCTGGCCACTCAGTTTGATTTAGCATATTTTCAAAGCCTTGCATCTCCCATATTTCTTCAGTTATATGTGGAGCTATAGGATTAAGCAATATAATAAATGTTTTTAATTCTTCTTTTGTTATATATCCACTATCATAAAATTCGTTGATTGCACTCATCATTGCTGCAATGGCTGTATTATATTTCATATTTTCATAGTCTAGAGAAACTTTTTTAATTGTTCTATGCATCAATGAAATATGTTTTTTAGAATATCCCTTTTCATCTGTTACAATTTCTTGCAATCTCCAAACTCTATCCAAAAATCTTTTGCAACCCTTAACACTTGAATCTACCCATATAGCAGATTTTTCATAATCACCAATAAACATTACATAAGTTCTAAGCGTATCTGCACCATATTCATCAATAATTACATTTGGATTTATAACATTTCCTCTTGACTTAGACATTTTTTCTCCATCTGGTCCAAGAATCATTCCCTGTGCAGTTCTTTTTTTGTATGGTTCTTTAAATGGAACTGTTCCTATATCATATAAAAATCTATGCCAAAATCTTGAATAAATAAGGTGTCTTGTAACGTGTTCCATTCCTCCGTTATACCAATCTACCTGGCCCCAATAATTTAAATTATCTTTCGAAGCAATAGCCTCTTTATTGTGTGGATCCATATATCTTAAAAAATACCATGATGAGCCTGCCCATTGTGGCATTGTATCTGTTTCACGTTTTGCAGGTCCCCCACATTTAGGACAAGTAGTGTTCACCCACTCTTCAATATTTGCAAGTGGTGACTCTCCTGTATCTGTTGGTTTATAGTTTTCTACATTTGGAAGCCTTACTGGTAAATCTTTTTCAGGAACACCAACAATACCACATTTATCACAATGAATAATTGGGAATGGTTCTCCCCAATATCTTTGACGATTGAATGCCCAATCTTTCATTTTATAGTTTGTTTTAGATTTGCCAATACTATTTTCATCTATAAAACTTACGATTTTTTTCTTTGCTTCTTTTACCCTTAATCCATTAAGCATTCCAGAGTTAACAAGTATACCATCTGTTGTATCAGTAAAAGCTTCTTTTGTTATATCCCCACCTTCAATAACTTCAATTTTAGGGATGTTAAATTTTTCTGCAAACTCCCAGTCTCTTGTATCATGTCCTGGTACAGCCATAATCGCGCCTGTTCCATATCCCATCATTACATAGTCAGCTACCCAAATAGGTATTATTTCATTAGACACCGGATTTATAGCGTTTATTCCTTGTACTTGTACTCCTGTTTTATCCTTAGCAAGTTGAACTCTTTCAAATTCTGATTTCTTCTTTGCTGCATCTTGATAATTGTAAATTTCTTCAATATTAGTTATTAAGTGTTTGTATTTCTTAAGCATTGGATGTTCTGGTGCTATAACCATAAATGTAACTCCGTACAAAGTATCTGGTCTAGTAGTAAATACTGTTAGTTTTTCATCTACATTTTTAAGTTTAAAGTCAACCTCTGCACCATAAGAACGACCAATCCAATTTTTTTGCTCCATCTTAATTCTTTCAGGAAAATCTATGTTTTCATCATCAAGTCCTTCAAGTAATTTGTCTGCATACTCCCTAATTTTCAAGAACCAAACATCTTTTTGCATTTGAACTACTTCACTTCCGCATCTATCACATATTCCATTTTGTGATTCTTCGTTAGCAAGTACAACCTTACATTTATTGCAGAAATTTACATATGTTTTGTCCTTGAATGCTAAACCATTTTCAAACATTTTCAAGAATATCCATTGAGTCCATTTGTAATACTCAGGATCAGTTGTATCAATTGTTCTATCCCAATCAAATGAATAACCAACAGCTTTCATTTGCCCAGTAAATGTTTTTATATTTTTATCTGTAACTATTCTAGGATGCTGACCTGTTTGTATAGCGTAATTTTCTGTAGGAAGTCCAAATGCATCCCAACCTATTGGAAATAACACATTATATCCTTCTAATCTTCTTTTCCTAGACATAACTTCTAGTGATGTATATGCTCTAATGTGTCCAACATGAAGTCCAGCACCTGATGGATATGGAAATTCTACAAGTCCATAAAATTTTTTCTTATCAGAATTATCTTTAGACTTAAATGTTTGATTTTCTTCCCATATTTGTTGCCATTTTTTCTCTATATGCTCTGGGTTATAAGTTTTCATAATCATTCTCCTAATTTAAATTATTATAAATTTACAATTATTATTGTATATTAAAAAAGCCCATGTCAAACGACATGGGACGAATTACCGCGGTACCACCCAAATTAGATAGGAAACCTATCTCACTTATTGTTAATAACGGCTTCTACCGGTCAAAGCTACTTAGTTTCACTCTAACAGTTCCTTAGACGAGTTCAAATATATAATCTACTGTTTCACACCAAACAACAGCTCTCTGAAAGATTTTTTATTCTACTACTTCTATATCATAACTTTTAGTTTTAAATTATTTTTAATTATATACCACATAAAAATATTATGCAATACTTTTTTGTAAGTAGTTAAATAATTCATTTAATATAGTTGTGACATTTTGTATATAATACTATTGCCATTATAAAATAAATTTTTAATATCATGAAAAGCATCACATAGCATGGATTGCATTACAAACTAAACAAGGAAATCTTAAGGGAGGTGAATTATTAATGAAAAAATACGTTTGCGACACATGTGGATATAAATATGATGAAGAATTAGGTGAACCTAAAAGTAATATCGATACCAAAATATTATGGGAAGAATTACCATATGATTATACTTGTCCTATTTGTGGATCAGGAAAAAATACTTTTAGTTTAGAAAAATAATAAATATATTTTTTCTATGTACTCCTTATGATTTTATAAAATCATAAGGAGTGTTTATATTGTACTTCAAACTACTATCTTAAAATTAGATATTATATATTACCCAACTATATTTGATGTTTTTTTATAAAATTATTTAATATGAATACTCATATCCTGATGACCTGACAATTGTAATTTGAGATATAAAATTTAGCCTGTACCTACTTTTACCTGCATTTATAGTTACAATTACTATTGGTTTTGCTATTGTTTTATTGTAATACAATAGTTCATCTGTATATAAAAAAGGATAATTAAACATAAAGCTATCAGTTTTTATTCCATTGGTGTATACATTGCAAATTAAATCATCATCAAAAAAATATACTGTGTAATTTATTTTATCTTCCCAGTAACTTTTAAGTGTTGGTAATAATGAACTATCCGTTTTTAAATAAACTTGAATAACTCTCTCAATAGCAATTATTCCTTCTTTTTCATCAAATATTTTATATCCACTTGTAAAGTCATTGGCATTTTCTACACTTATATTATCAAAAAATAATGAAGCTGATGCTGAAGCTTCATCAGCGCAATATTTTAAATTTTGCGACTCTAATCTACAATTATAATTATCTGTTTGAAAAACTATCAAAAATAATAGCAAAATGCATAATGCTAATCCAACAATAAATGGTTTCATTTATTTTTCACTAACCTTTCAGAAGTAGTAATATTTTCTATGACCAAATACCTTTTTTCTTTTTCTAATCCATAGAATGCGTGTGCAGCAATAATATTATCAAACGGTATAGAAATTCTTAAATATATCTCTTCCCCTTCTTGGTATTTATTTTGTCTATACTTTGGTGAAGTTGTAGTTTTATTGTCTATAATTATTTTATCCTCATTTTCTATACTCATTGTTTTTGCAATATTTGATTTCAATTCATCTATTATGACGTCCGTATAATACCCTTCTTGCTTAGCTTTTTCTTTTGCATTATTTACATAAAACATAACAGCATTCTTTTTTTCATAATTAACCATTTCTAATGGTATCTGCAAAAATAATGCAATTAGTAAAATAAGAACTGCGCTTAAAACTATAAATTGTTTCATACCTAAAATTGAGAAAGGCTAAAGCCTTTCTCTCTCCTTGTTAATAATCTTCTTGATAATAATTAAGTTGGATTTGCATCAAATTTTTTTGTACGCTTTTGTAGCTAGTATCATCATCTCCCAAAAGCATTTCAAAGATAAAGCAACCTAATATTATACATCCTAATATAATTATTATTTTTTTCATAGTCTTACAACCTTATTACGGAGCAACTATTTTAATTAATTCAATTTGTTTATCACAGTCATCTATTATGTCTTTCGCTGAGCCTTTTAAGCCACTATCGTCTAAAATCAATTCATTTACTATTATAACCCCTAATATTATAGTCCCCAAAATTATAATTATTTTTTTCATAATTCTTATACAAGTATTTAATACTTGTCCTCCCTTTATTTAATTTTATTTTATTTTAATAATTTATGATAAACTACTTATTGCAATGGAACCAAATTCATAACTAATGTTAATATAATTTTTAAAAAATTCATTAAAATTAAAAAACATAAAGCTGTTGGTATTATGTATAAAATGTTAGAGTAAAACTCTTCTTTCTTATTTTTATTTGTAAGTGTCTCACTCCTAACTCTTTCTTCTAATACCTTAAGCTGTTTTACTACTTCTGATGGACTAATGTTATCTAGCTCAATTAGAACATAGGCCAAATCTCTGCCAAGAGTCGTGTCTATTTCTTCAATGAAGACTAGTTTAGCTTCATTTACATTGTTTTGGTCAATATAAGACACCATTTTTATAAACCCATTTTTAGTATATTTAGAAAATCTAATTATTCTTGTTAAAATATAAGACAAAGTAGTAGGTTCATCTTTCTGTGATATTGCTATATTTTGTATTTGTATAATGATACTTGCTAATTCAGTATCCTGTTTATTTTTTACTTCTAAATCTATTTGCTTTAGAATATGCCCAAATGGCGTCCAATGTTTTCCAATCTTCAATCGTGGTGTTGATAGCACATAAAGTAATATACCTATGATTAATAAGTTAAAATTAGTTTTATTTAGTATTAATTTAATAATTAGATATATAAAAAATATAAAAAATATTAAATATCTTGATTTTTGGTAAGATTTATACCACTTATTAAATGACATTTTCAACCCAGCATCATGCAATTCATGATTTATATCTTTATCATATAGCTTTTTTTGTAAACCTAAATTTATTTTTGCAATTAAAAATCTTCCGGATTTTACATATATATTCTGAAAAAAAATTAGCTTAATACCCTCGTACATCAATATAGTAAAAATCAAAATTGCAAATATAGAATATAGATACTTATATATCATATTTTTTCTCCTAAAAATCAAATTTTCTGCTCTTGTATAGATATTCTGCTATATAACATCCTATAAATAATATTAAAATAATAATGAAGAATTTAAGTCCTTGACCAGTAAATTGGCAATACAATATGTCTTGAATATTAAAACCCATCATCTTAACACTAATAACAAGCAAAGAAATATACAATACAGGTGCAAGATATTTGCCCATGGCAAATCCTTCATTATTTAATCTATTAGATATACTTTGAGTTTGATTTATAGTTCCAATCTGCTCAATCAATCCTCCTAAACTTAATGAAATATCTAAATTATTAAGTAATGAAAATAATATTGAATCTGAAAGCATTTTAATCCAATTCGTATTTACTGCAAAAACAAATTCGTCTAAGCAGTCATACAATTCTTTATCAGTACGATAATCTTTCAATTTCATGGAAAGTCTAATAAGATACCTCCTACATATTATACTTTTATCCAAATTTTTTATAGATGCATCTATGGCCTCAATTATATTATTATTGTAAATTTTATATTGATTGAATATTTCTGAAGTTATGATTAATGCTTCCTTGCTACTATTCTTTTGCAGTTCATAAAGTTTGATTCTTAATGAAAAAAAAGGTATAAGTGAAATAATGCATGTAGGAATTATAGAATTTAAAATTGAAGCTAAAATATTTTTCAACATGAAATTATATTTAAATATAACTAAAAATACTACAATAAAAATAAATATTGTTGAAAACATAAAAGTATATACCTTAGATTCTAATTCTTTTTCACTGTCAGTCTCATAAATAGATATAAATAACTTTTGTAGATATAAAAAGATCCACGATTTTTTTCTTTTTTTATATAGAAACCTTATATTTTTATTAAAACAATTAACAATGGAATTCTCAAAAATAAAATATATTCCAAGTAAGATTAAAAAGTATATAATTACATTTATTAAGTTTATTAATATAATCATATTGTCTCCTATCTGCTATAAAATGGCTTAACAGGCCTAGCATCAGTCTCATTCATTGGCTTGCTTTTTACTAATTTTTTTAATTCTTCGCACATTATTAAAAACGCATCATAATTTTGTTCTTTTCCAATGTTCTCCATATTATCTGTTACACAAAAATTATATGTCCAATCATCCATTAATATATTGTACTTACAAAGTGTATAAATGTATATTTCATATGTAAACGGATTAAAATCAAATATATAAATACCTTCTAATCTCTTTTGTGATCTGTTTTTAGGGTGATTAATGAAATGAAAATTTAATGTATATGCCTTTGCTACACTAATTGCTTCAAATTGCATATTTCCTCCAAATGTTCTTGTAATTTCTTTTGCAAATTCATATGGAAAATCGAATGGTTCGTTTACATGAGCAGTAAGTTTGCACCTTCTTGTACCAACATTAGCACTTTTCAATGCTATATCAAATGCATATGCATCTCTAGCTTCAGCCATAATGACATAATCAGCATCTGAACGCATAATTGAAGCTCTTATCTTCGATAGCTTTTCCTCTGTATCAACTACTAGAGGTATAATTGGAGCATTTGGCATTATATCTTTTAATGGAATCTCCGGTCTTGTTTCTACTATTAGTCCATCTGAGGTTGGATCTTCATAACTAAGCCATGTAGCTAAATGAGTTGTTTTTCCCGTTCTAACTGCACCCGTAAATGCCATATTATAGCCTATCTCAGCTATTGCTTTAAATAAATTTAAGCAATTCTTTGGATATGTTCCTAGCTCAACTTGTTTTTCGAAGGTATAATCCTTTACAGGGAATTTTCTAAATATAATTGTATCCATTCCTTTTCTAGTTACATCTTCTCCGAATATTTTTATTCTTTCGCCTGTAACCATTTCTATGTCAGGAACATCATTGTCTAATCTTACTCTAAAATCATTAGATAACAACGCCCTTCTCAATTGTTTTCTTCTATCATAGCTTATTGTTTGAGGCATCAGCTTTGTTTTGCCATCAATCATAAAATAAATTTTTTCTCCTATTATTTTAGCCGAAGATGAATTTTTTAGTTTTTCTGTTGTATTTTGATACCACTGCGCAATTCCTGCTAAGCCCCACAATTCCTGAAAAATTGCATCTGATAAATTTGAGTACCATTTTGGGAAGCTATAGCTTAGCAAATTATTTTCTTTTAGATACTCCTCTATTTTATCTTTATAATATGAAACTTCTTCTGTGTATCCTATTATAGCTTTTTTCTGTCTCTCCAAATCATCAACACCTATCTCTAAGTTGTTAAAATAATTTTTCACATCTTCACACAAATTATAAAATTTTTCGCTATCTGTTCTTATTGTTATAATTTTTTTTGTTTCTTTTAATTGTTTTTCTTCGTTTATTTTTTCATCTAATAATTCACCTATATAATATGGCCCTGATTTTTTACTCAATTTATCACCTTGCTTTTTTTAATTCTAAACATTCTTTTTTTTACTTTCTCAACATAAGGCAATTTGACTTTGCTTTCTATGTATTTAATTAATGACAATATCTCAGCTTTATATTTAGAGTCGAAACAAAATGTTGTTGAATCTTTTTCAATAACGGCTTGCTCATAAAATTCTACAAAAGGAATTGTACACAATATAGGCAACTTATATTTTTCAATAATCTCATTTTTTTTGTACAGTGTATTGCTTTTTAAATACTTATTAAGAACTATAAATTTAAAATTATCTATTTTTAAATTGGTCAATATCTGTTCTTTGCCCTTAGAATATAACTCGTACGATTTAGGTAATTGGTCAGTTACAAGTATTTTATTGTCTGAATTTATAAGTGCTGAATATGTCATTCTTAACTGTAAATTCATAGTATTACCCGCATCTATGAGCACAATATCAAAGATATTATTGCAAAATTGAATTAACTCATTTATTTCATTCTGATGATAGTATACATTGTCCTTAATATTAGTTTCACCCATTAACAAAAATAAATTTTCTCTTAATGTATAACAATTATCTTTAAAGTTTTTTTGTGTTAACAAATTGTTTTTTAGTATAAATTTAACATCTGCTAATGATTTATTGCCGTTTTCTTTTTTTACCCAATCAAAACCATCTTGCCCATCAAGAAATAGCAATAGAATATTTTTATTTTTATGTCTTTTGGATAGCTCTATAGCTGTATTTTGACAGATACTTGTTGCACCAACCTTGCTATCAGCTCCAAAAAATGAGAACACATTGTTTTCATTGCTTATATTATACATATTATCAATAATTAGTTTTATAATTTGCTCAACTGTCCTTTTGGGAGGTATTACTATAATATTTTTTACTTTAAGCATTGCCAAATCTATATTTTTAAACTCATCATCACAGTTAGACAAATAAAAGCATTTAATATTATCGTTTTTTATTGATAATACAGTATTTATATTTATTATTTGATTGCTTATAACCAATGCGTCACAATCAGAATTAATTATATCTTTTTCAGATATTTTTTTTACTTGAATTGTAGCTATATCATTCATTTTTTCAATCAATGTTAAGTCATAGCTAAGTATATTTAGCTTGTACATACTACTCCCCCTATTGATACATCAATGCAAACTCGTATCCTGCATTTATATATTTTTCTAATTCTCTAAAATTACTTTCTGTAATAATTATCTCTATTTCACTTACAACAGATGAACCAACAAGTCGTTCTGTATCTAAACTTTGGACTTCACGATTAGCATTGTCTTTTACATAGGCAACTACTGTTTTAAATACATACAATTTATCATCTTTAGAGTTTTTTATTATACTATTTTTATTTTCATCTACCTTTACAGCGTAAATATATATTTCATCTTTTCTTCTAATTGTCTCTGGGAATGAATGCAGCCAGTCACCTGGTATTTTCATTATTTTTTCTTCATCATTTAATACAAGTGCTGGTATATCAAAAAAATTAGAAACTAATTGCATATTTGCAGGAATAAAGTGTTTTGCTTCCAATCCAACTATATCACTTGCATTAATCACAGGCTTGGAAACTATATTTTCAATTTCTGTTTTTTGTATACTAAGCATATCTAGTGTTATTTGCGTACCTTTTAATACATCATCTTTTAAAACAACTACCTCTTGATATAAAAACTGTTTTCGACCTACGAATTCCCAAAATACAAAAAAAGCAATTGCAACTATAAGTATAACTATTCCTATCGCTTTTTTATGTCTACTATATAATTTACTCATTTTGATAATCTCCTAATTTTTTTCTTTTTTCTGTTATGTGATTTTAGCATTTTTAAAGATATAATATTTTCAATTATACTTGAAAATGGTCCGTTTAGTTCTGATTTTACAGAAGTATAATTATATGGTATTGTACCTTCATAAACAGCCTTATAAATATCCTTAGAATTAATATATGGGATATAACAGGTTGGAGTAATATCTAAAAAACCTAATAATTCTTTCTTATTAACACCTTTACTAAATTTATTTATAACGTATAATATCTTTGTCTTACTCGTTTTTTCGAGTTCTTTTATTTTTTCAAAATTAGTTATTGAATTCAATAAATTCGGTACCATTGGGTCAATAATTACAATTATCATACTAAACTGTTCTAAAATATCAGTTATACTGCTATTAAATAATTTATCTCCTAAATCGATAACATTTATAGATGATTCTTTTGGCAAATACAATAATCTCATCATTTCTTTGCTGTCCCAGTTTTCTATTCTATCTAATGTAGCATCTTGAATAATCCAAAAAATATTTTTATTTGTTTGATGTACATAATATTTTGGTGTAATTCTTTCTTCATTATTAATCATGTGTGGTAGTGAACAAAAATCGACATATCCATTTATACACAAAGTATTTAAGCCAAGATAATTATAGATATATGGTTTAAGAAGTGGATATTCAATTACTGAAACCTTTACTCTTTCTGATAATGCACAAGCAAGATTCATTGTAATAAACGTAGAGCCAGCTCCATTTGAAAGACTTACTACTCCAATATTTCTACAGTTGACAGGTATTAATTTTATTGTTTCATTGCTTTTTTTATCAAATATTGAATTTTTCTTATTGCTAGGTGGAAAAATATTATTTTTTATTTTTTCATATTGACAATAAAATTTAGGTATACATAATAGCTTGTTTATTTTATCATTTGAGAGTTCTGTTAATACAATCTTGATATCATAATCATTTAAATTCTTAGTTAAAATGCCTATTTCTTCAATCATAAGTTCTTCATCGTTATCATAATCAATAATAATATTATTAATTTCTTTTATTAAATTCTTATATATATTTTCACCTAATACATTTTGTAAATTATAATATCTTAATGCATCGTTTTCATTTCTTCCGTTTACTAAGAACTTAACAAAATCACTAATTGTATAATTTGACAAGTCATTTCCAAAAAAGCAATTATATAATTTTTTATTGTAAAGTTCTTTTGCATAACTATTTCTCTTATCTTCATCAAAAATACAGATTGTATTTAACTCTGTATATTTTTTGTATTTCTCTAAATATTCTATTGTTATTGGCTCTAATTCGTTGAAATATTCCTGAAAAATTATTGATTTATAATCACTAAGATTATTAATTTGAAGTAATTCTTTTTGATTTTTTATGTGGTCAATATGAAATGTATAGCCGCTATTGCAACTGTAATTTTTAAGAGTATTAATTACTTTTGCTACATCCGTAGAAAAGCAAAACAAGAATTTGTATATACTAATCACTTCCCCCGTATTAATAAAGAATTATAAAATATATTACCCCTAATATATTTTAGCATCTTTTTTTAATTACTATTATTATACATATGTTTACAATTTTTGGCAAGCTTTTTATAATTAAAAAAGTAGAGAATTGTAAAATTCACTACTTTTTTGTGCATAATTTCCTTATTTTTCATAAACAATAATTCCATCTTTTACTGTCATAATACAGCAAATATCTTTTATCTTTTCCTTTTCTATACTAAATATATCATCTGATAGAACAGCAAAATCTGCTACCTTATCAATCTCAATACTGCCCTTTATATTTTCTTCATATGAAGCATATGCACAGTTTATTGTATATGCTTTAACCGATTCATCAACTGTCAAGCTTTGCTCTAAATTAAAACCATTTTGGGGATTACCTTCTAATGATTTCCTTGTAACTGCACAATATATATTTTCGTATGGATTAGGTGTTTCTACAGGGCAATCTGTTCCAAATGTTATACTTACTCCACCATCGTTTAGTGTCTTCCAATTATAAGAATATTCTGCTCTTTCTCTTCCTACTGTCTTTTCAACAATTTTATAATCTGACGAAATAAATATAGGTTGAATATATGCTAATATATTATTTTGTATCATTTTATCTAATGCTTGCTTTGATGATATTTGACAATGAACTACACCGTGCCTTACATCAGAATGCTCAGGATGCTTTGTTTTGGCCTTTATGAAGCTTTCTATAGCCATATCTATAATCTTGTCACCTATTGCATGTATTACCACTGGTACGTCGTTTATATGGCATATTTCAACTATACTATCTAATTCTTGTTGTGTAAATAAAGCTATTCCTGTTTCTTCAGAATTTTCATACACCTCGTTCATAGCAGCTGTTTTGCCACCCAATGAACCATCTCCCAATAATTTTATAGCATTTATATTGAAGTTTGAAGTACCCTTATATCTATGAAATCCAAAATCAAAATATCTTTTTGCCTCTTCATAGCTTGTTATTCTACTTTGAACGTTAATTCTAACATTTAATTTCTTCTCTTTTTCAAGTTCTTTATAAACATCTAGCATCTCAAGTCCGCCATTGTCTTTTGCTAAATCATCTGTATGAACGCTTGTTATACCATAAGAATTTAATTTATTGATAGCCTTAATGACTAATTCCTTTTTATCTTGCCTAGAATATTCAGGTATTACTCCGTCTATAAGCTTTGCTGCATTTTCAAATAGTACTCCCGTAGTATCATTGTTTACAACTTCTACAATTCCTCCATCTATAACAGAACTTGGTGAAATGTGTGCAGCTAACAATGCCTTTGAGTTACAACTTGTAACATGTAGGCAAGCTCTTCTCAATACAATTGGAATATCAGTAGAAATTTTATCTAAATCGTATTTTGTAAGCATTCTTCTTTCAGAAAAATTTTCGTGGTTCCATCCATTTCCTATAAGCCATTGATTTTTACTTATTTTGTTATCTATCATAAATTTTTTGCAAGTGTTTACGATTTCTTCTATTGATCTACAATTTGATAAATTAACTTGATTTAGGCTTTTACCATAAGCTAAAAGATGCAAATGGCTATCTATAAAGCCTGGAACAACCGTTTTTTTATTTAAGTCTATAACCTCATCAGCAATATCCACATATTTTTCTATTTGTTCATTTGATCCAACATATTTAATTTTATTATTCTCAATAAGCATAGCCTGATATATATCATTATTTTTATTGAATGTATGTATTTTACCATTATAAAAAACTAATTTAGCCATTTTTTTCTCCATTATAATAATATTTGTTTAAATCCATCTTTTGTTAATGTTACAACATTTTTAATTTTCATTATTTTCACTAATTCATACATTTGTTTAAAACTACATGTTAAATTTTCAAAAGAATGTGCATCAGAATTTATTGTTATAGGAATTTCTCTATTATTTATTTCTTCTAATATCCAACTAGATGGATATTGCTCTTTTAAAAAACCTCTTGCAATTGCGCCCGTATTAATTTCAACAACTGATTTAGTAGTTTGAATTTTATCCAAGCAGCTGCAAACCGCCTCTTTATACCATACATCTTTTTCATTGAATATCATATTATTTCTATTAGTTTTCTTAACTAAGTCTAAATGTCCTACGACAGTTGGTTCATATTTTCGTACCATTTCACCTAAATAAAAATAATAATCATCAATTGCTTTTTTTGCATTACCATTGTATGAAAAATTTATACCATCCATGAATTTTTCATAGCTTGCATCTACTGTCCAAGGTGTCATATCTCCAAATCTACCAAGATAATGTATTGAACCAATCCAGTAATCTAATCTGTTTATTAATTCATTTGATACATGATTATATTCTAAATCTACAAAATAGTCCATTTCCATGCCTAAAAGGACCTCGATTTTTCCTTTGTATTTTATTTTTAGCATGTTTACTTCATTTATATAATCATCAATTTGGTCATCTGCCACAGCCCACTTAGCCTTAAACGGTAATGGTCCATGCGTAGAAATTCCTATTGTTTTCAAACCTAAGTTTATTGCCTCTAATACCATTTCCTCTGCACTATTTATTCCATCACAATAATTTGTATGAGTATGAATATTTGAATAATACATAGTTCCTCCATTAACATATATTTCATTTTAACTACTTTAGATTATAATATACAAGTAAAAAATTGTAAAGTATTCACTATTAGGATTTATTTACGTATATTGTAATAACAACATTTTGGAGGTGAATATGAATTATTTATTTAATTCGGATGATATATATGGTAGAGATTCTGATGTAGCTATTTTTGATTATAGTGCACAAACTTCAAATAGTATAATTACTAACAATAAATCCGAATGTGTTGACAAGATTTTTAAGCAAAGTAGTGGCACTAATTGCTTAAATTATAGTAGATGTCTTCAATACTTTAATACATTACCTTACGAACATTGCAATAATAATGTGCCAGATAAATACTTACTTATTGAAGAAGATAAATATTAATAATAAAAAACCGTCTTATAAGACGGTTTTCTTTTATCACTACACAAATAATCGTAATTATTCTTGTACTGGTGCTTCTACTGGACATACGCTTGCGCATGCTCCACATTCTATACAAGCAGCTGGATCAATTTGATATCTATCATCACCGGCACTAATTGCTCCTACTGGACACTCAGCTTCACAAGCTCCACAGCTAATGCATGCATCAGTTATTTTATAAGCCATTTAAATTCACCTCCCAAATTAACTAAATCTATTCTACCATTAATACTTGATTTTTAAAAGACTTTTTTTTATTTTATCAAATATATTTTGTCTATAATTTACATATTATAAGGCAATAAATATATTTAGTCTTCAAGTTCTTTAAGTGTTGCTAAATCAGTTCCTTCAGCGTTTATACCTTTTACTACAGCTTCTTCCGTGATAATTAATTCATCACCAGCTATATCCAAAATTTCTTCTGTTCCATCTTCTTTTTTCATCTTAACTCTAACAGTCTTAAGCAATGGATTTGTATCTAGTACCACACCAAACCCCTTTTCTTCCTTTTGTTCGACTTTGTCACCAGCTTGTGGTAATCCTTTTAGGTTTTCTTCATATACTTCATGCTCATAATTCAAACAACACATAAGTCTTGAACAAATACCAGAAATTTTACTAGGATTTAAAGAAAGCTTTTGTTCTTTAGCCATCTTAATTGAAACAGGATAAAATTCACCTAAAAAGGATGAACAACACATTGGTCTTCCACAAGGTCCAAGTCCACCAAGCATTTTAGCTTCATCTCTTACCCCAATTTGTCTAAGTTCTATTCTAGTTCTAAATACTGATGCTAAATCTTTAACTAATTCCCTAAAATCAACTCTTCCTTCCGCAGTAAAATAAAATATAACTTTATTATTATCAAAAGTGTATTCTATATCCACAAGTTTCATATTTAATTTATGGTCACCAATTTTTTTTAAGCATATATCAAATGATTCTTGTTCTTTTCTTTTATTATCCTCATTTTTTTGCTTATCATCATTTGTAGCTATCCTTAAAACTTTTTTCAATGGAGAAATTATTTCTTCTTCTTTTATTAGTTTTGGACCCGTTACTACTTGACCAAATTCAATTCCTCTAACAGTCTCAACAATAACGCTATCACCTTTTTTTATCCACTTTTTATCTGGATCAAAAAAATATATTTTACCTGCCGGTTTAAATCTTACTCCAACTACTTTTATCATAAATTTACCCCTTTCTGAAGTTTTAGAAGCATGTTATCTATAATTAATTTATAATTAATATTATTGTTTACATCTACTCTGGTACTCTGTAAATATAATACTATTTTCTCTATTTCACAAGTGTTTAATTTTGTCGTATATAAATTCAATAATTCCATACAATCACTATTAATTATTAATTCATCAAGTTGATATTTCTTAAAATAAATATCTCTTAATAGTATAATTAATATATCAACAATCTCATCTATATTATCTTTATTTTGTTCAAAGTAATCTTCATAGTTAAATAAAACATTTTTATCCAATGTAACTGTTTTGTCAAATATATTAAAGACTTCTAATCTTTTTTGTAAAATATCATCAGTTCCAGATGCAATATTTTCAGCCTTTTTCAATACTCCTTTAGAATAATAAGCTATAAGATTAGCCTTATTTTTATCAAGATTATATTTTTCTCTAATATATCTAGATAATTTTTCTTTTTCTATATATTTAAAGGTTATTATTTGACACCTAGAATAAATTGTAGGCAACAATAAATTTGAATTTTCTGTTAATAATATTATAACTCTATTGCCCACTGGCTCCTCTAAAGTTTTTAAAAATGTATTGGCAGCTTGCAATGTCATTCTATCACTGTTCTTAATAATATAAATCTTTTTATCACTTTCATAAGGTTTGATATTTATTGATTCTATAATTTCATCAACATCTTCACGTTTAATATTTTTTTCTAATGGTGTGAAAACATGTATATCTGGGTGATTAGAAGTATTAACTTTTATACAAGAACTACACTTATCACATGGCTCACCGTTAAAATTTTTGCATAATAATGATTTTGCAAAAAGCGTTGCCATATCAAATTTACCAATACCGTCTTTTCCTTCAAAAATATACCCATGAGATACATTATTGTGTTGAATAGATTTTATTAGGTATTTTTTTATCTCTTCTTGTCCTATAAATTCACTAAAAAGCATATAGCCCTCCAATTAATACTTATTAAGAACGCAGATTTAGTTTTTCTTTATAACTCCTAAATCTGCGCTGATTTAATTATCTTTAAGTTTAATTTTGTTAAATTTTTTCAAATTTATCCACACCTGTTACAAACACTACTGCTCCACCAACTGTAACTTCGATAGTATGAGGTAAATATCCTCCTACAGTACAACAAGTACTTGGAGGCATAGCTGCTGTAATTTTTTTCTTTGTCTTGCAAATTTTTTTAATTACTTCTAAAACATCATCCACTTTTTCTTCTTCAACACCTATTAGAAGTGTTGTATTTCCAGAACTTAAAAATCCACCTGTTGATGCAAGCTTAGTTGAAGAAAATCCGCTTTCTCTTAAAGATGCTATAAGTTTATTAACGTCATCATTTTGTACAATTGCAATAATCAGCTTCATAGTTATTTCCTCCTATTAATTTAAATTATCTATAATATTTTTAATTTCATTAAATAACTCGTTTGCTTTCTTATCTGCATTAATTGGTACTATCTCGTCATAATAATTTAATATTTCTTTATAACCTTCATATACTTCTCTATGAAATGATAACTTTTCGTTTTCTAGTCTATCTGCATTGTTACTAGATAATTTTCTATTCAAAGCTTTTTCAGGGTCAATATCAAAGAACAAGACTAAGTCCGGTTTTAAGTCATTAGTAGCAAAATCATTTATTAATTTAATTTTATCTATACCTAATTTTCTACCGATTCCTTGGTATACAATACTTGAATAAACATATCTTTCGCTTATAACAACCTTGCCTTGTTGTAATAAAGGTTTTATTTTTTCAGATACAAGTTGTGCTCTAGATGCTGCATACAGCAATGCTTCAGTATTATATGACATTTCACTGTTATCATTGTCTAAAATTACATTTCTAATTTTTTCACTGATTTTTGTTCCACCTGGCTCGCGAGTAAATATTATCTCTCTTCCTTTTTGCTTATAATATTCACCTATCATACTAGCCATTGTACTTTTACCAGATCCATCTGGCCCTTCAAGTACTATAAAAATTCCTCTCATTTTACAACTACCCTTAACAAATTATTTTCTATTCCGTTTACATTAATACCATTAGCCAATAGCGAAGTAGCATATTCAATAGTTTCTTCCTTGATTATTTCGCCAGGACAAATTAGTGGTATTCCTGGTGGATATGGAATTATGAAATCCGAAGATATTCTTCCTATAGATTTTTCAGTAGTAACAATTTCATTTTTAGAATAAAACGCGTTTTTCATTGACATTTCTTGTGTCAATCTTGGAAACTCTTCTATATAAACTTTACTACTTTTATTGCCCATTTTCTTTGCATCTATATATATTTCTTTTATTGCATCAAACAATTTAGCTATATCCGATGGATCATCAGCAGCTGTAATATATCCTACAATATACATCAAATCGGACATTTCCATTTGTATTTTATATTTTTCTCTTAAAATAATTTCTAATTCCTTACCTGTGATTCCAACATCGTTTAAACTAACGACTGCCCTAGTTTCATCAAACTCATAACAGCCCTCACTTATAAGAAAATCATCTGTTAAAACATTTACACCTAATTCTCTAAGTTCATTTGTTTTAATTCTAAACATTTCTATGTTTTTTTGAAGTTTCTCTTCACCATTTTTATTCATATATTCTATAGCATTTTGTACAGATGCCATTAAAATATATGATGGGCTAGTAGTTTGTAACATTCTTAACATTCTACTTAACTTAGATGTATCAATTCTATCACTACAAACATGTAACACTGAACTTTGTGTCAAAGACGGAAGTGTCTTATGTGTACTTTGTGTTACGATATCAGCTCCAGAAGATTCTGCTGACTGTGGTAACATTTCGCTAAAATTAAGATGGCTACCATGAGCCTCGTCAATCATTAGTATTTTCCCATACTTGTGTACAATTTCAGCTGCTTTTTTTATATCAAAGCATATTCCATAAAATGTAGGATATGTTAATACTACTAATTTAATTTTAGGATAATTTATAAGCATTTGCTCAAGTTTTTCTAAGCTAACGCTGAAATTCAATCCATGTTCTTTATTGAACTCGGGATATAAATATTCTACCTTCAATCCTCCTAATATTACTGCGTTATAAACTGATTTGTGACAATCTCTTTGTACTAAAATAAAATCGCCAGGATTTGTACAAGCCATTATTGAGGAAATAACCCCACATGATGTTCCATTAACAACTATATATGATTGTTTTGTTTTATATGAATCACTTATGAAGTCCAATGTATTTTTTATCATTCCTGTTGGGAAATGCAAATTATCTGTTCCAATTGTCT
This sequence comes from Sedimentibacter sp. zth1, assembly GCF_017352195.1. Taxonomy (NCBI): domain Bacteria; kingdom Bacillati; phylum Bacillota; class Tissierellia; genus Sedimentibacter; species Sedimentibacter sp. zth1. The sequence continues at coordinate 1,959,099 of NZ_CP071445.1, forward strand.
CTGTTATATCGTATTTGTATAAATTATTTCCTATTTCATCCAAAATATTGGGCTTGTTCTTGTGTCCAGGCATATGAAAACTAGTATCAACCTCTTCTCTATATTTCTTTATGCCTTCAATAACTCCAAAATTAGTTATGTCCATCGTTTTATCTTCCTGTTTTCCTTTCTAATATCCTTATTAATCTTTCACTAGGTTTAAAAACAAATCTATATATCTTATTATTTGTTTCATATTCACAATAATAACAATCCTCGTCTACAAAGCCATAAATAAAATAGTATGTTTTTTGCACGTTAGAATTAGTAATTATATTATCATATTTATCTATAAATTTAATATTTTTTAAGCTTACTGTCAACATATTTTTATTTTGCTTAAATATATGTTTTTGGAAATTAATACAATCCTCACCTAGATTATAAGAATATACAAATAACATTCTCTTGAAAACAAAATACATTACTAAACAATATATTATTAACAAAAAAACACAAATAGTATTTCGATAAATTTCAATATTATTAGTTAAAGTAATAAATATATTTAATATTATAACAGATAAAATACCAACCACTATCATTTCCGTCATGGCACTTTTTTTTCTTTTAAGTATTTCAGATATTATATATTCCATTCTTTTCCTTCTTACGCATATTGACTATTTTTCTTTTCTTATCTTCTTTTCTTTTCTTAGCTATACTTTTTGTTGTTTGCAGAGTTTCAATAAATAAAATTACCATTAGTGCTGTAATCAACAATAGTACAGTTATAATTATTGCTACTTGAATTATCATCTTATCACCATTTAATAATTTAATAAACCATCTAATTTTTTACTATATTTATCAATACTAATATTATATATATTATATAACAGCAGTATTGTATTGTCTATTAAAATTTAAGTGCTACTACGCTTTTGGATAATTAATATTCAATTATATTGTCAAAATAACAATATATAACGTTAAAAGGGTGTTTCTTAAAATACTAATTGCTTATAATATTACTTATCTATTTTCCACTCAATATTGTTAGATTCATTATAGAGTTTTCAACTTCTATCAATTGATTATTGATTTTATTATATTGCTCTAAACTCACTGATTCATTTAGATTATCATCAGCTAATACTATTGCATCATCAAATAAACATTGAAGCCTACCAAGCTTGTTTTGAAGTCTTCTTACCTTTTCAATATCTGCAACTTGCATTGATTTAGGCTCTGAATGTGCATATTTAATTTTTTGAATTACTGATAGCTTTTCCTGTTCTAATTTGTATTCAACACTTTTTTCAGGTATAATACACTCTATATTCAATGTTTTATTTAATTCCTCTGACAAGCTCTCTTTTGAGTCTTTTTCACCGTGAACTATAAATACTTTTTTTGGCTTTTTATCAAAGGCCTTTAACCAATTTATCAAACCATTTTTATCTGCATGACCTGAGAATCCTTCAATTTCATAGATTTCCGCTTCTACATTTATATCCTCGCCAAAAATTCTTACCTTTTTTTCGCCATCTTTTATTTTTCTTCCTAGTGTATTTTCTGCTTGATATCCTACAAATATAACACTCGATTCTTTTCTCCACAAATTATGTTTTAAATGGTGCTTTATTCTTCCAGCTTCACACATACCACTAGCTGAAATTATAATTTTTGGTGTGTTATCAAAATTCAATTCCTTTGATTCATCTGGTGACATTACAAAATGCAAATTTCTAAACTCTAAAGGATTATTTCCACTCACAAGAAATTGTCTGCTTTCATTATCAAATACTTGTGAATTTATTTTGAATATATTAGTCGTTTTTGTAGCTAAAGGGCTATCAATGTATACCGGAATATTTCTTAATTCTTGAGATTCAATAGAATCACCATCATAATACTTATTAAGTTCATATATTATCTCTTGTGTCCTTCCTACTGCAAATGATGGGATAACAATGTTTCCTCCTCTTCTGGCAGTTTTTAAAATTATATCAATAAGTGTAGTGATTTTATTTTCAACTTTTTCATGCAACCTATTACCATAAGTTGATTCCATTATTAAATAATCTGCTTTATCTATTATATTTGGATTTTTTAGTATTGGTTTATCTTCTGTACCTAAATCCCCTGAAAATACTAGTTTGATTGGTTCTGCAGTATTCTCTTCTTTTATCCATATTTCAATAATTGCAGAACCTAAAATATGCCCAGCGTCTGTAAATCTAACAGTTAAATCTTCATCAAGTTTAATCATTTGACCATACAAACAAGTTTTAAAATATTTTATACTATTGATAGCATCTTGTTGAGTATATAGAGGTTCAATATATTCTCTTCCAGCTCTTTTACCTTTTCTATTTAACCACTCTGCCTCTGATTCATGTATATGTGCACTATCTAGAAGCATAATTTCACATAAATCGCACGTTGGTTTAGTGCAAATGATATCTCCTTTAAAACCTCGTTTAACAAGTAACGGTATCCGCCCACAATGATCTATATGGCTATGACTTAATAATAAATAGTCGATTTCAGAGGGATTAAATTCAAATTCGTCAAAATTCATCTGTTCTTCATGTTTGCTTCCTTGAAACTGACCGCAATCAAGCAATATTTTTTTATTGTTAAATTGAAGCAAATGACACGAACCTGTAACTGACTCAACTGCACCGTAAAAATTTAAATTCATAATAACCTCCTGATTTACATATAGTTTTCTACTATTTTATATATTTATTAAAATAATTTTATATTAATTTTTTACATATCATATTTTGAAGTTATTTGTACTGGTGTTAATCTTAATATATTGCAAACTGGGATGATTCCTATTATAATATTCAAGAAATATAGAAACAATATAGTTGCTACTATCGCATACCATGGATATGTAAATGAAATTTCCAATGAAGGTATACTTTCTAAAAATTTTAAAACAGATGTTGTAGCAAGCACTCCTATAAGCGAAGTATAAGTTGATATTATAATATTTTCGAATATAAATAATAATGATATGCTTGATTTTGTTATTCCTAGCAATCTATATACAGCAATATTTTTTATATTCTTTAGAGCATTTGATTTCATTGTAAAATACAATATTACTAAGCACACAATAAATATTGTTAGGGTGATTATAAATCTAGCATTCAGTTTAATACTTCTAGCACTTTTGTATTTTGCTAATTCTTTAGCATAATTATCTGTAACTACAATTTGCAATTTCCCTTTCATTTCTTCTGAAATATAATTTTCAAAATATTTTTTAACTTCTTTTTTATTGTTAGTATAAACTTTAAATGTTCTGTTATAACTTACCAATTCTTTTAGAACATCATCATAGTGTTTATCATTGATAATATAAATAGCCGGAAAATCATTTGGAAGGAAATCTACAATATCAAGATATTTATAATAATTAGTTCTAAATGTTTTTTTTGAAACCTTATATTCATTCTTAACTATAGTTTCATTAGAACCTAGCAAAACATCATCATATGTACCTGGACTGAATGATTGCAAGCTTGATAAACTTGCAACTTGATTGCACCAACCTAACAAACCTAATCCTGCAACTTTATCAATGTATACACTTGATTCATTAGTATCACTTACTCCAACAACTACATATGGTATTACTTTTTTATTAGTTGTAAAATTTTTATTTAACAATGATTGAGGACTATTAAATAAAATTGATAGTAATTTATTATTTTTAATAAATCTATTTGCAATCTGCATATCAATGACAATTTCATTAGGTTTTTCAGGCATTCTACCATATAATATATCATCCTGTTTTAAATGTTCAAGGGGTACATATGTAAAACCAGTTACTATTACTTTTACGCCTTCTACTTGCTTAAATCCACTATAAATATACTCTAAATTTATAGTATTATCTACATAAATTTCCGAATATAAATTACTTTTCTTGAAATCATCATATATCATCTCAAACTCTCTATCTATTTCAGATGATCTAATAAAATCACCTTTTTTAACTTCAACAGTTAAATAGTGAGAGTCATTTGTTACTATAGAACCAATATCAATAGAAGATAATGTCAAAACATCTTGCACTGTTATAGTTAAAAGTATCGCCATAATAACCAAGGAAGCTACTAAAAAAATCTGCTTCTTTCCATACATTTTAATATTACTTATTGCTAATCTAAATAGCTCTCCTACACTTAGCTTAGGTGACTTTACTTGATCAATTTTAGACATACTATAATCTGTGTTTTCAATATCACTTAATTCTATTCTTGGCTTATAATCATCTATCATTTGTTTTTCAGTATCATTTGATAATAACACTACATCAATATTATCAGTACTATTTATAAAAAACTTACCATTTTCAAAAACTATATTAAGATTTAATTTTTTTGTTTTATCATAAGTATAATAATTATATTTCAAATAATCATCATCATTTGAATGCTTGCTTAATTCTTTTAAATAGATATTATTATCATCCACATATGAATAACATTTTTTATCTGTTGACATTAATTCATCACTAATAACCTTACCATCTGAAATTTCAATTATTCTATCAGCAAAAAAATTTGCTAATCTTTTTTCATGTGTTACAAGTACTATAAGACAATTCTCAGAAACTTTTTTAAGTATACTCATTATTTTCATAGTATTTACTTCATCTAAGTTACCTGTAGGCTCGTCCGCAAATATTACTCTAGGGCTTTTGACCAAGGCTCTTGCTATAGCAACTCTTTGTTGTTGACCTCCACTTAACTGAGAAACAAAACGTTTTTTATACTTTATCATACCAACTGCTTCTAAAGCCTTATTAATTCTATCTTTTTTGTCTTCTTCTGTAATTTCGTACATATTTAAAGCTATTTTAATATTTTCATAAACACTTTGCTCACCAAGCAAGTAATAATTTTGAAATATGTAACTATAATTTTTATTTCTAACTTTTTCATAAGTTTTTATGTTTGATTTATTTACAGTTGTGCCAAAAGCATTTATAGTACCTTTTTTAAAGTTATCCAATCCTCCAATTGCATTAACAAGTGTAGTTTTTCCTGAACCACTTTCTCCTAATATGCAAATCATTCCCGTGTCAGGTAATTCTATACTAACATTATTTATAACATGCAACTCATTTTGCTTACTTTTATTGAAATATTTATCTAAATTATTTACCTTTATCATTTCGCGCCTCCTTAATTATCACTAAGTGATGTTATACTGAAATTCTTTTTCAAATATTTATTATAAGAGTTTCCAAGTATCAACAAGACTAACACATTTAATACTACATATATAATATAATGTGACAATTTGTAATATTTAAAAATGTTAATAATATATGTAACATTATTAAGGCAAAGTATCCAAACAATAACCATAGAACATACAATTGCAAACAACTGATATACCAGTAATTCAAAATAGTTTATATAACTAACTATTTTATTATTCATACCTATTAGTTTAAATATAACAAAATCACCTTTTTTGTATTTTAGCAATGATTTAATTATTAAAACTTCTAAGAAAAATATTATGAGTAATGCTGAAAATGATATTAGCAATGTTACAAGTCTTGCTCTTACCTTTTCTTTACTGTAATTTATTGAACCCATCTTATAAGGAATTACAGCCTCATAACCTTTCTGTATTATTGTATCGTATACTTTATCAGCATAAGCATAATCTTCTATATATACGGTTACCTGTTCTGCTATATCCTTGTACATTTTATAAAATGTTTCAGAATTCACTTCTATAATAGTCGCTGAAGATTCATTGAATACATCATAATCTACATCTAAACTAGTTTCTGAAGTTCTTTTGAATGAGTCCAAGATATTTAAATCAATACATGATGTTTTAAAATATGGATCATTTTTCATTATGTTACTTTTAATAGCCATACTAGACCTATTTGTTGGAATATAACCTATTATATTGTACATTTTATATGAAAGTTTTGCATCAGTACCTTCTAATTCATCATTTATTGAATAATTAACAACACCCTCTGCTTTTCTACGATATTTATTTACATAACAGAAATATCTTTCCTTCTGATATGCAGTTGCCGCCATCATACCTGTTAACTTATCTGAAAAGTACACCTGACCAGAATTAGAATTTACCAACCCAACTACTTTCATATCTTTCTCAATATATTTATCTTTTGGCCATTCTTTCTGACATGATAAATAGAATTTTATAGTCGTTCCCAATAATTCTTTATTATTAGAGCTTATCACTACTTCATTAATATCTTTGGGTAACTCTCCACAAGATAAATTGTCTTTATTTAGTAAATTTGATGACATAATGTAGTTATTATAATTTAAGAAAACTATATATGAATCTGTTGGCTTTTCAGAATCATCATCAAAGAATTCTTTTGTATGATAAAATTTTTTGTAATCAATGTCTTTTCTATATGCATAGCACATATCACTTGCTAAATCGTATTTATCAACCCCTACAACTTTATCAACATTATTTAGCCATGCTATGTCCTCATCCGTCATTTCGTCACCATTAGGCTTTCTGACAGATATTCTTTTATTACTACCATTGTAAAAAGCTGAATAACTAAACGTCTTTGCTGTTGTATCATCTATATTACTTAACAATCCCCCTAAGAATATATATGAAGAAAATGCTGTAAACAATAAAAATACAAATAATAATATTACTTTCTTTGGCTGTGATTTTATGTTTAATAACGCAAACTCCCAAGCTGTTTTTTTGTTATTAATCTGTTTAATTGTACATTTCTTTTCATTTTTAGCGTCACATTCTTCCGGCTTAGTACCTATGTTTTTTAAATTTTTTTCTAATACTATATCTGACTGTACCTCACCATCATACATACGTATTTTTCTTGTTGCATAATCTTTCACCTCGTCGAAATTATGTGTAACCATAATAACAAGTTTTTCCTTAGATATTTCATATAGTAACTCTATTATTTGATTACCATTTTCCACATCAAGATTGCCTGTAGGCTCATCAGCTATTAAAACATCGGTTTCTTTTGCCAATGCTCTAGCTATTGATAATCTTTGTTTTTGACCACTCGATAACTGTGAAGCTCTGTTTTTTTCTTTATCTGTCAATCCTACTTTTGCAATAATTTTACGAGCTTTAATCTTAGCCTCTGACTTTTCATAACCTTTAATCAGAAGTGCCGCTAAAACGTTTTCCAGCACTGTATAACTATCTATAAGATTGTAATTTTGGAAAATGAATCCTATACTATTTTTTCTGTATTCTTCCCAATCACACTGGTCATAATGTGATGTTGGCTGTCCATTAAAATATATTTCTCCATCTTCATAGCTGTCGAGCCCACTTATTACATTTAATAGTGTTGATTTTCCACTGCCACTTTCACCTGTTATAGCAACAAAATCACCTTTATTAAATTCTAAGTTTATCTTTCTTAAGCCCAATACAACATTCGCACCACTATTGTAATATTTTGACACATTTGATAATTTTATCATTTTATTCATCCTTTCTGTATTATTTATATAATATTGTAACATATTTCCTTATTATATGAAACAATTATTTAACATAATTCGACAAAAAAAATCCAAACACACATACAGCTTTTATTTAACTGTACATTTGTTTGGATTATAAATTCTTAATAACTATTTTTAGTTTTCCATTTGTCTTGCTAAAAATATACTTGCATTCTTAGCTAATTTTTCTTCTACTTCACCCATTTTAGCGTTTTTATCTTTTGATAGCAGTATAACAGAACCTATTGAATCTCCTTGAACTACTATTGGCGCTATAACCTGTGCACCATAAGCATCAGGATTAAACTCATTAACCGTAATACGTACTGGTTTTGTGTTACCATTTGTAATGTACATTTCTCTTGATTCAATAATTTTTTCAAGCTCTGGGCTTAATCGTTTCTCTGCATAATCTTTCTTGCTGCTTCCTGAAACAGCTATAGCTGCATCTCTGTCTGTTATTATTGCAATATGTCTTGTTGTCTCAAATAAAGACTCTACATACTCATCAGAGAACTCTGATAATTCACCTATTGGAGAATATTTTTTTAATATTATTTCTCCTTCTCTATCAGTAAATATTTCTAATGGGTCCCCTTCTCTAATTCTTAGTGTCCTTCTTATCTCTTTTGGTATTACGACTCTTCCTAAATCATCTATTCTTCTTACAATACCTGTAGCTTTCATGTTTCCTCCTATTTTAAATACGTTTTTATAATAAATTCCTTTTATATCTAATATTATTTGTATAATCGGTAATATTATTCCTACATAATTTATTATTACCCACTTTTTTATTTCTCAATCTTTGATTTTTTGATATATTTATCCAAAAAGTCATTATATTCTTTGGCTTTGAATTGATAAACAAGCTGTTCTCTATCTACACTTTTAAATGTGTCCTTTTTATCTGTTAATTTAATTATATGATAACCATAATCTGATTTTACCGGATTACTAATTTCACCTAACTGCATTTTAAATGCAACCGCTGAAAATTCATATGCCATTTCATTAAAATAGAAATAATCTAAATCTCCACCTTTTTCAGCACTTGGACAAATTGAAACTTCTTTAGCTAATTCTTCAAAATTTTCGCCATCATCTAATCTTTTTTTTACTTGTTCAGCTTCTTCTTCTGTCTCAACAAGTATATGACTTGCCCTTATTTGAGTAAATGAGTCTTTGTTTTTATCAAATAACGCTAATAATTGTTCATCTGTAGGTTCTATATCATTAATATATGCAGATTTAATATTTAAAAACTTAGTTATTAATAATTCTCTTTTTATAGTTTCTACCAAAAAATCTTCAGTAATATCTTTATTTTTTAGAAAATCACTAAACTTTTCTTCATTACCAAATACATCTTTGTATGTTTTGAGTTCTTTATCTATTTCTTCTTGCGTTACTTCGATACCTTCTTTTTCAGCCTCTTCTACCAATATTACTTCAAGAATAAGAGTTTCTAAAACTGTATCTTCTAAATATTGTTGAAAAGTCTTACCTTCTTCCATTTCTTGTTCCCATATGTTTTCGCCATATTGCTCTTCATACATAGCTTTATAATCATTATAAGCCTTATCAAATTGTTCAACAGTTATGACAGTATCATTAACCTTAACTTTAACTTCACTTTCTGCTTCTTTTTTTGTGCAAGACGTAGTTACAAACAGCATACTTACTATTGTTAAGATCGTTATAGTTTTTTTAAATATCATAGTTTGTTCTCCTAAGACTCTTCTTTATTAATTTTAGCATCTAACATACTTTCAAAAACAACTTTTATTTCGTTGAGTATTTCTTCTTGCTCTATTGATTTAAGTTGATATTTTATAACAGGCTCTTTTGAAACATCGAATTTAATTTTATCAGAATGTTTGCTTATTAAATAGTTCATACATTTAATGTCTAAACTAGCATTTGATCTAAATTCTATCTTTAAGATTTTGCCAGATTGAGTTATAGATATTACTCCTAGTTTTATACATAATGTTTTAATATATGCAACCTTTATTAAATTATTTACTTCTTTTGGAATTGTACCAAATCTGTCGATAATCTCTTCAGTTATATCTAAAACATCTTCTTGATTTGATATTGCGGCGATTTTTTTATAAATATCAATTTTTTGCTCTTCAATTGAAATAAACGACGATGGAATATAGCCATCTACACTTAAATCTACTGAAATTTCTGTTTCATCTTCATTTATATTTTCGCCACTTAGTTTTTTAACTGCTCTTTCTAAAAATTTAACATATAAATCATATCCTATAGCTATCATATGACCATGTTGCTCAGATCCAAGTATATTACCGCATCCTCTTATTTCTAAATCTCTCATAGCTATTTTAAAACCAGAACCAAATTCGGTAAACTCTCTAATAGCTTTAAGTCTCTTTTCAGCAATTTCTGTTAAAACTTTGTTTTTTTCATATGTTAGATAGGCAAAAGATGTCTTATTAGATCTTCCTACTCTACCTCGTAATTGATATAATTGTGATAGTCCAAAATTATTAGCATTATCTATAATTAGAGTGTTCGCATTAGGTATATCCATACCAGTTTCAATAATAGTTGTACATACCAACACATCATACTCTTTATCTACGAAATTGAACATTACATTTTCTAATTCTCTTTCATGCATCTGTCCATGGCCTACTACAACTCGTGCAGTTGGTACTAACTCTCTAATTTTTCTGGCAACACTTTCTATATCAGTTACTCTATTGTGCACATAGTACACTTGACCATCTCTAGATAACTCTTTTTCAATTGCATCTTTTATCAATCCATCACTGTATTCGATTACATACGTTTGAATAGGTAACCTATCTCCTGGTGGTTCCTCAATCAAACTCATATCTCTGACGCCAATCATTGACATATGCAATGTTCTTGGTATAGGTGTCGCAGATAATGTTAACACATCTATATTAGCCTTTAATTGCTTAATTGCTTCTTTATGTCTTACTCCAAAACGTTGTTCTTCGTCTATTACCAGCAATCCTAAATCCTTGAATTTAATATCCTTTGACAATATCTTGTGTGTACCTACTACTATATCTATTAATCCTTTGTTCAGCGCTTCAATGATTTTTTTCTGTTGTGAAGAAGTTCTAAATCTACTAAGCATCTCAGCTTTTATAGGAAAACCTCTAAACCTATCAATAACACTAGAATAATGTTGTTGAGCTAATATAGTTGTTGGTACCAATATTGCAACTTGCTTACCATCCATTACAGCCTTAAACACCGCTCTTAGAGCAACTTCTGTTTTACCAAAACCTACGTCACCACATAACAATCTATCCATCGGCTGTTGCTTCTGCATGTCTTTTTTGATTTCTTTTATACACTTTAATTGGTCATCTGTTTCTTCAAAAGGAAATTTATATTCAAAATCTTTTTGCCATTCTGTATCCGGAGAAAAAGAATATCCTTTTAATAATTTTCTTTTTGCATATAATTCTAATAACTCTTGAGCCATATCTTCGATTGCTTTTTTAGTCCGTTCTTTGACTTTAACCCAATCTTGGCTACTCATTTTATTAATTTTTGGAGTTATTGAATCAGAACCAATATATTTTTGTATAATAGATAATTGGTCAACTGGTACATAAAGCTTATCCTGACCTCTGTATTTTACACATAGATAATCTTTCTTTATATTTTGTACATTTAGTTTTTCAATTCCTACATATTGTCCAATACCATGATACTCATGTACAACATAGTCTCCAACCTTCAAGTCGGAAAATGTTTCAATTTTGCTTTTTTTGGACTTTTTCTTTAATTTGTGTTTCTTTTTAGTTGTTCCAAATATTTCGTTTTCAGTTAATAATAATATTTTAACCTCAGGCAATTCAAAACCTTTTTTAATATCCCCTGTGGATATTAAAATTTGTCCCGACATCTGAGCATCATTTTCTACTGATAACATTGTGCTACAATTATGATCGTTCAAAATACTGTGAAGTTTTTTACATCCTTCATTATTACTAAGTACAATAACTGTTTTGTAGCCTTTATATTTGTATCTATTTAAGTCATTTGAAAGATCTTCCATCTTTCCATAATAGGATGTAGCACTTTTTGATATTATTTGACAAATATCATCAATTTCGAAATTCCTATTTTGCTTAATTAAAGCATTATGATACATCAAATTCTTACCTTTTAGTTTCTCTAATATATCAGTTTTACTAAAGTTAATACTACTTTGTTTGAAAAAGGCCTCACCTTTTTCAAACAGTTCAGTGTATTTCAAATTAAAGCTTTCCATTGCTACACCCAATTCTAAATACACTTTATCAGGTTCTATAAGAATAATTACGTCCTTTTCGTCAAAATAGTCAATAATACTTTCAAACTTATTTTGAGAAAATGGTAATATTAAATCTTTATTGCCAAATTGGAACTTTAAATTAAGATTAGAATCATAACTACCATATAATTCTGTTAGTGTATCTCTTATTTTTTTGCTTTCAGAAATACTTTCTAACTTTTTATATCTTTTGTCATAATCTTTTTTTAATTCTTTTTTTATTACTTCTACGTCTTTTTCATCAAAAAATACATCACTACATGGTAATACAACAAGTTTTTTTTCGTTTTTAATGGATCTTTGTGTTTTAACATCAACAAGTCTAATAGAGTCTATCTCATCATCAAAAAACTCAACCCTATATGGATTTTCGTTAGACAATGAAAATATATCAATTATGCCACCTCTAACACTGAATTGGCCTTGTCCTTCTATTGCATCAACTCTTTCATATCCTAATTTAATCAGATTTTGTATAATACTATCGAAGTCATAGTTCTTACCGTATTCCAATTTTAATATATTTTTCTTAAATTTACCTTTAGGAATAATTTTACTTACCAAAGAATTTACAGAAGCTGTAACTATTAATTTTTTATTATTAATTATTTTGTTAATAACATTTACTCTTTTATGAACATCTTCTTTACTAAGAGCATCTACATTATACATAATCAGCTCTCTTGAATTAAATAGCTCAGCATTTTTTGTATAAGCACTTATATATTTATTTATCTGTTTAGCTTTAAAATCATCACTGGTAATTATAAGAATTTTATTCAATGTACTTTCATTTAAATTGCAACACAAATATGCCAAACCTTCTTCATTTAATCCATAAATTAATTGTCGTTTTTGGCTATTAATGTTTTCTACTACTGTATTAAACTTATCAGTTTTTTGAAATTGTGCAAACAAAAATTTATCCATTTTCACTCCAAAACAAAGCATCAAAAACGTAATGATTACCTCTAATTACGTAAACATTACCGTTAAATCGTTTTATTAAATTTCTCCATTGCATGATTTAATCCATTATTAATTATGTCTTCTGATGCTAATGCTGCATTTTCTATAGTTTCATCTATTAGTTGTCTTTCTTCTTTATTAAATCTTTGTAGAACAAAATCAGCTAGGTCCATATTAGGATTTGTCTTTTTACCAATTCCAATTCTAATTCTTTTAAAATTATCCCTTTGCAATTGATAAATAATTGACTTCATACCATTATGTGTTCCACTACTACCATGAGGTCTTATTCTTAATGCACCTAATCCTATATCTATATCATCATACATTACTACAATATTTTCCATTGGAATTTTATAAAATCTCACTATTTCTGCAACAGCATTTCCACTTAAATTCATGTAAGTCAACGGTTTGAACAATATTATTTTTTCACCTTTAATTGCATATTCACCATAAACAGCATTAAATTTCAATTTATTAAGGCTTACATTATTTTTATCTGCCAAATATTCAATTGCATCAAATCCTACATTATGCCTTGTACCAACATATTCTTTGCCTGGGTTACCCAGTCCAACTATTAAATACATTTTATTCCTCTTTTGCTTATTATTCCACTTACTAAAATCTGCCTTTACCTTTACCTGGCTTATTTACTTGACGTGCTCTAGCTATAGCTAAGGTCTCTTCTTCAACATCGTCTGTAATTGTAGATCCACAAGCCACATAAGCTCTTTCTTCTAAAGTTACAGGAGCAATTAAATTAGAATTGCTTCCGACAAAAGCACCATTTTTAACTATTGTTTTATGTTTTTTTATACCATCATAATTTACAAAAACAACACCACATCCGATATTTACTTTACTTCCTACTTCTGCATCACCTATATATGACAAATGCGAAGCTTTTGTATTATCATCAATAGTAGAATTTTTAACTTCAACAAAATCACCTATTTTTACATTTTTTCCAAGTTTTGTTCCTGGCCTTAAATATGCAAAAGGTCCAACATTAGTATTATTATCTATAAAAGAATCTATAACTTTAGAATTATCTATACTAACACCATTTTTTATTTCAGAATTTATGATTCTCGTATTTGGGCCAATTATGCAACCTTCGCCTATTATGCTTTTTGTTTCAATTATTGTTCCCGGATATAAAATTGTATCTCTACCAATAACAACGTCAGCATCTACATAAGTTGCGCTTGGATCTATCATAGTTACACCATTTCTTAAGTGCAATTCATTAATTCGTTCCTGCATTAATTTATTTACTTCTGCTAACTGAACTCTATCATTAACTGCCTTTATTTCTCTTTCATCATTAAGAGTAAATGCACCTATTTTATATCCCATTGCTCCTAAAATTTTAACTGTATCAGTTATATAATACTCATTTTGAGAATTATTAGTATCTAATTTTAATAAAGCTTCTTTTAATAGTTTGCCATTGAAACAAAATATACCTGTATTTATTTCTTTTATCTTGATTTGCTCATCATCTGCATCTTTTTGTTCAACAATTTTATCAACTGTACCATCTAGATTTCTAACTATTCTTCCAAGACCTACAGGATTATCAAACATACATGTTAGTATAGATAAAGCATATTTACCATTTTCATGATACTCTAAAAGATTTTTTATTGTTGCAGCTTTTATCAATGGACCGTCACCACATAATAAAACTACAGTATCTTCATCATTTATGTACTCTTTTGCACACATTACTGCATAACCAGTACCATAAGGATGTCCATTACCTATTGGTTGCTCCGTTAAAACTACATTTTCATTTTGCAAACAATCTTTAACTTGTTCCTTGCTATGACCTAATACTACAACATTTTTATCAATACCAGCTTTTTCTGTTGCATCAATAACATATTTAACTATTTCTCTTCCACAAACTTTATGTAAAACTTTAGATACCGATGATTTCATTCTTGTACCCTCACCTGCAGCTAAAATAATAGACATATACATAATTAAAGCCTCCTAAAGCTTAATTTTTAGTTCTTGTATATAATACTTTAATTATATTACAATTTCAAGTGTTTTTTGTAATAAAATGATTTTTTTAAAATATTTATTGCATTATATAAAATTTTGCTACATTTTATACAATACATTGTAATATTTTGTACTTACAATAATTTTAATTGACGTTATATTTTATTTAATATATAACTTATTAATTACAAAAAAAGGAGGTCATTATGACCCCCTATTCCGACATAGTAATAATTATTATTATTCCTCGTCTTCAGTTCTTTTTTGTTCGTAAGCTTTAAACACTGCTTCTGAAACCATAGATCTTGTTTCAATATTTATTGGATGTGCAATGTCCTTAAACTCACCATCAGGCATCTTTCTACTTGGCATCGCAATAAACGGTCCGTTTTCACCTTCAATAATCTTGATATCATGTACTACGAAACAGTCATCAAAAGTTACGGAAACGATTGCCTTCATTTTGCCTTCAGTATTGATTTTTCTAACTCTAACATCTGTTATTTGCACGTATTTCACCACCTTCCCCCCAAATAATTATGTCTAATCTATTATATAATACTATACTTTCCAAAAAAATGCAAAAACATTTTTCCCTTAATTGGTAAAATATTATTAAATTATTGTAACAATTTTACATTTGGAGAGATTTTTATAGCTTTGTTCTGTTGATCTATACTATCTAAAATAAGTAAAGAAATGTAATTATCAACTAATTTTTCAGTCGGTTCCTTTGTTTCAATTACAACAGCAGTACCAATAACTTCTGCTTTAAACTCTTGCATCATATCATATATGCCCTTTGCAGTACCGCCGCCTTTCATAAAATCATCTACAATCAAAACTTTACTATTTTCACTTAATGACCTTTTTGATAAAGACATAGTTTGAATTGTTTTAGATGAACCTGAAATATAATTTATACTTACGGTTGCCCCTTCAGTAACCTTATTGTTTCTTCTTATAACTGCTACAGGAACATTTAATATTTTACCACACATAATTGCAAGTGGTATTCCCTTAGTTTCAACTGTTACAATATAATCTAATTCTTGATTAATAAATTGAGCAGATATAACATTGGCTATTTTATCAACTATACTTGGATTATTGAACAAATCTGTCATATATATAAATCCACCGGGTATAATTCTGTCAGGTTTAGCAAACATTACGCACAATTCATCAAGAATTGTTTTAGTATCTTCTAATGAGATTGATGGTATAAATACAGCTCCACCAGAAGCCCCTGTTATAGTCTCAATTTTACCATACTGTAATTCCTCTACAAGTTCTTTTACTATAACAATATCCTCACTTATAGTTGATTTAGCAGCATTAAATATTTCTGCAAAATAATTATATGAAAACACATGGTTTGGTCTTTCTGTAAAAATTTTCATAAGAGCACCAACTCTTTGAATTCTTTTATATTTTTTCACAATTTGCTCCTTAACGAATGTTTTTTATAATTATATAACAATTATTCGTGTTTTTCAAGTAGTTTTTATACTTTGCTATTTAGCATAAATCTAAATAACTTAATCCGCTCAAAATTATAAACAACTCAATATCTTTACCTTCACCAATTGAAAAAATTGAATAATAAGTATTCTTTTTTAGTTCTACTAATACAGTACTTGCAACAATTTCTTTTGTTTTCGTGTATTTGATACTAAATTTTTCTTGTGTAGGAATTAGTGCTACATTAGGCATTGATTCACTAAACGAAACGCCTTTGTATATAATAGTATTATCTGAAAGGCATAAATCAAATGCAGTATTTTCAGGTGATAAATTCGTATAGCATACTACTGCCTCATTTATTGGTTCTTTTTCTTCTTTATATTCTTTTATTAGATATAAGTCAAAACCATCTAAGTTGCCTGCCACAGCAGCTGTATATCCTGTATTTCTATATAGCTCAACCGTACCTTCAAGCAATGGATTTTCTTTTTGGTTACTTATATAGACTGATACTTGATAGTTACCTGGGTATGAGAGTACATATTGTGTGATTTGTCCGTATTCAAGCCCACTAGCAACAATTATTCCATCTACATAAATATCAACAGCAGGTGCTCCAACTACTGCATGTAAGAATCTAATGTATACTTTGTTACAAAAACACTCCTGATAATTACAAAGATTATTTAAATAATCATAAATTCTTTCCTCATTACCACTCGATAAACATTTAAAGTTAATCATCTCTTCACCTCTTTTTAATAATCAATATATGAGTATTAAAAATAAGTGTGTAAAATTAATATTAATCTATTTGATCAAGTATAGGCATTCCACCTTGAGCACCAAATTTTGTGACAGATATCGATGATGCTTTGTTAGCAAAATTTATAGCATCTTTAATACTAAAATTGTTTACAATGGCTCTAGCAAAAGCTCCATTAAATGTATCACCAGCTCCTGTTGTATCAATTGCTTTTACTTTATAAGCAGGTATTGTTACAACATTTTCACCGTCAAAATACATTACTCCTTTTTCTCCTAGTGTTATCAACAACTTGTTAGGAAATTGCTTGATTATTTCCACAATATCAACATCCTTATCTAATCCGAGTATTGTTTTACACTCATGCTCATTAGGTGTTAAAAATGTTGATTTAGCAATAGTCTCATTACTTAACTTAATTGCTGGGGCTGGATTTAGAACTGTTTTTATGTTATTTTCATCACATAAATTCAAAGTATATTCTACAACCTCTAACGGAATTTCTAGTTGGAGTAATACTATATCAGCACTAAGTATCACAGCCTTGTATTCATCTATCATTGATTTTGTTATTTTATAATTAGCTCCCGGCACAACAATAATACTATTGTCATTTTCTGCAACAACTATATTCGCAACTCCTGTATGCGAATCAACTCTTTTTATACATGATGTATTAACATTTACCTTTTTAAAGTTTTCTATAGAAAAATCTCCGTTTAAATCATTTCCTACACATCCAATCATTATAACTTGTGCATTAAGTTTACTTGCTGCAACAGCTTGATTAGCACCTTTCCCTCCGGGTATTGTTTTAAAATCATTTCCAAATATTGTTTCACCTGAATTAGGTCTTTTATTAGAGGTGAACACTAAATCGGTATTTATACTTCCTACAACTACTATTTTATTCATATTATTTAATTTCCTCATCTAATTTATATATTGATTCTAACAAATATTGTCTGAATTTTTCTGTGTCAACACCCATTAATACCTTAGGGTATGTTTCATCATACTTTATCCACTCCCTGTTATCACCAACAGTCATACCTCTATTGAAGCTTTCTGATAAGTCAACATTTACTGGCATGTACCTATAATTATAAAGTTCCTCGTGAATTAAGTACATTATTGCACTTGCATCATGTATTGGTGTAAAAGTATGCTCTTTTACATGGTCACCTCGAAAATAAAATTCAAGTATTTGACCACACATATTTGATACTTTTTTATCCGATTTCAATAATTCTTGAACATCATTCATATATAATCCTGTACTATGAGTTACATCTAATCCATTCATAACTATTTTTACACCTGATTTAAATACAATTTGTGCTGCTTCAGGATCTGCCCAAATATTAAATTCACCAGTTGATGTAATATTACCTCCATTTATAGCACCACCCATCAATACTATTTCATCAATATTTTCTTTAACTTCTGGGTATACCTTAAATAAAAGTGCTATATTTGTTAAAGGTCCTATAGGAACAAGTGTGATTTTATCTTTAGAATTTAATATCGTATTTTTTAAAAATTCTACTGCGTTTTCTTTTACTACAGTACTATTAGTTTCTGGTAATGCATAATTACCCATACCTGTTGTTCCATGTACACCTTCTGCAACATGCTTTTCTCTAATAAGCGGCATATCTACACCTTTTGCAACTTTAATATCTCTATTTAAAAATGAAACTAGTTTTAGTGCATTATTTGTAACTTTTTCAATACTTTGGTTTCCCGTAACTGTTGTTATACCGAGTATATTCAACTTATCTTCATTTGCAATTGCAAGTGTTATAGCAACTGCATCATCTATACCGGGATCACAGTCAATTATTATATTTTTTTTCATCATTTTTCCTCCAAGTTACGTAGTATTCTATATTAATATAGCACATAATATAACTAATTTATAGTATATTATGTGCTAATTTACTTTACAATTTATAATTTATTTACCACTTAATCTCTCATGCTTTTTCTTAAGTCTGTAACTGTAAAAGCCTAATCCGACTATTGTAACAAGATAAGGCAACATTTGAACAAGTTCAGATGGTAATGTTGACAACTGCATTGCATTAGCAAGTGCCTGAGCTGTACCGAATATAATAGAAACTAATAATCCACCTATCGGTGTGTTCCCACCCATTGAGCTAGCTGCAAGTGCAATATATCCTCTTCCTGCTGTCATATTTGTAGTAAATTTAGTCATGTATCCGCCTGAAAGGAAAAATCCTCCCGCAGCTGCTAAAACTCCACTTATTATCAAAGCAATAAATTGAACTTTTTGAGAACTAATACCAACTGATTCAGCAGCATCTTTATTTTCTCCAACCGCTCTAATTTTTAATCCAAGTGGTGTTTTATATATAAGGAAATGTAAAATCACAACACTTATCAAAGAAAAATATGTTAATATATTATGGTTTGATAATACCTCTCCTAAAAAAGGTATTTTTCCAAGACCTACAATATTTATTCTTGGTGTTTGGAAGCTTATAATAGATGCAGAGTTACCTCTGTCTCCAGAGAATGCCAACATAAGTAAAACTGTACCTCCTGCCGCTATAAGATTTATAGCTATTGCAGCTATAATCTCGTCTGTTTTTAACTTTAGTACAAAGAAAGCCAATATATATCCAATTAATCCACCTGCTATTAGTGTTAAAAGCAAACCTAGCCATGCACTACCTGTTAATGAGCTAAATATAACTCCAAACAATGCACAAAACAGCATAATGCCTTCCAATGCCATATTGATTATACCTGATTTTGCAGCAATTGTTGCTGCTAGTGTTGCAAACAAAATTGGAGTTGTTAATCTTAAAATTGAAGAAAAGAATTCTGGAGATAAAATCGCATCCAACATATTATTCAGCCTCCTTTATATTCAAATTCTTTTTAGCTTCTTTTTCTATCATTTTATTTTTATATTTACTTAAAAATTGATTTGCTACTATTAAAACAATTATAATGCCTTGTATTATTAAAACAATTTCAGCACTTACGTCTGTCGCTCTAGCCATAATAGATGCACCAGTTCTTAGGTACGCCAAGAAAAAAGCTGATACTGGTACATATAATGGATTTTTTTTAGCTAAAGTTAAAATAATTATGGCATCCCAACCGTATCCAAGTAATCCTGCCCAAGTAAATCTGTCATAAATGGGATTAAGGATTTCAACACCACCGCCTATACCACAAATAAATCCACCTACTAACTGAGAAATCAAAACAACCTTTACAACATTTATCCCCGAGTATTTTGCAAATTTTTCATTTTCTCCAGTTAACCTTATTTCATAACCTATCTTTGTCTTGTACAAGAATAAGTATCCAAGTAACGCAACTAATATTGCTAAAATCAATCCTGTATGAATTCTAGTACCACTAAATATAACACTTAAGCTTGCACTTTTTGGCAATAAATATGAACCTGCTCCTGTTACTGGATCTCTTATAACCTTTAACAGAATAAAATTACAAAAAAACAAAACCAAATAGTTAATCATAAGTGATGAAACCAATTCATCTGCATTTGTTTTTACTTTCATCAATGCAGGTATCAATGTAACTACAGAACCTGCTAACCCAGCTAACAATATACAAACTATTGGGTGTAATCCTAAAGGTAAAGTAACATAAATTGCTATAACTGATGCCACTAATCCACCTATATGAAAAGAACCTTCACCAGCAAGGTTTATTTGATTAGCAGTAAACATTATGCTTACTCCAACACCTGTAAATATAAGAGGTATCATTGCTTCTATAACATTGCCAAAATATCTTGATTTTTGAAGTGGACCAGTTATTAGTTTTAATATAGCTGTGACTGGCTCTTCACTTACCAACAGTATAATCCCAAAAGAAATAGCCAAAGCAATTATAATAGCAACAGCTGTTCTAAACACATTAAATTTTGTTGTATTACTCATAGATTGCTCCCTCCAAATTATCGTCTTTTTTTAGTCCAAGCATATATTTTCCAAGTTCCTCTTCAGTAACATTTTTCACATCTGTAAACATACCTGAAAATTTTCCTTTATACATAACCGCTAATCTATCGCTTAATTCAAATACTTCATTTAAATCTGCGGAAATAAGAATTATAGCACATCCTTCATCTCTAAACTTTACAATTCTATGTCTAATAAACTCTATAGCTCCTACGTCTATACCACGAGTTGGTTGGTTCGCTATTATAATTCTTGGATTTGTAGAAAGTTCTCTTGCAACAACAACTTTCTGTATATTACCTCCAGATAACATTGCTACACTTTGCTTATTTGAACTAGTTTTCACTAAGTATTCTTTGATTAAATCATTTGATTTTTCTTCAATTTTTTTTGATTTAAGCATTACTTTACCTGAAAACTCATCTGATTGATATTGATTTGAAAACATATTATCCGTTATACTCATATTTTTTGCACATCCAAGTGTCATTCTATCTTCAGGTATATGCGCAAGTTTCAAATCTCTAATCTGTTTTATATTTAACTTTTCCACATCATTTCCAAATATTTCTATTTTACCGTTATACAATTTATTCAATCCAGTTAAAACCTCTATCAAGTGTCCCTGTCCATTACCTTCTACACCAGCTATACCTAAAATTTCACCACATTTTATATCAAAAGATAAATTATCTACTCTAACCTTACCAGTAGAGCCTTTTATAGTTAGGTTTCTAACTTTCATAGCTAATTCACCTAATTTAGGTGGATTCTTGTCAAATTTAAGTACAACATCTCTACCTACCATTAATTTTGACATTTCATCAGTTGAAATATCCTTAACAGAATATGTTCCCTTGCTTCTGCCATTTCTCATTATAGTAGCCCTATCACATATAGATTTTATTTCATCTAACTTGTGCGATATAAATATCATCGTATGTCCTAATTCTTTTAATTTTTTTAGCTGAATAAACAATTCATCAGTTTCCTGTGGTGTAAGAACTGCTGTAGGCTCATCAAGTATTAATATTTTTGCTCCTCTGTATAATGCTTTCAATATTTCCACTCTCTGTTTAAACCCAACAGGTAATTCCTCAATTTTTGCTGTTACATCAATGTCAAAGTTGTATTTTTTTGCTATTTCTTCGGATAATTTTATTGCTTTATTCATATCCAAAAATATTCCAGCTTTTTTAGGCTCTACACCTAAAACTATATTCTCAGCAACTGTCAATGAAGGTACTAACATAAAATGTTGATGTACCATTCCAATTCCTTTACTAATTGCATCCTGTGAAGATTTTATTGTTACTTCTTCTCCATTAAGCAAAATACGACCCTGAGTAGGTGCTTCAATACCAAATATGACTTTCATAAGCGTACTTTTACCCGCGCCATTTTCTCCTAGCAAAGCATGTATCTCTCCCTCTTCAAGTTCAAAATTAACATCTTCATTTGCTACAACACCGTTAGGATAGATTTTCATTATGTTTTTCATTTGTAAAACTTTATTCAAACGAGTCACCTCTTTCTTAATTAACAACCAACAGTACCCAATATATTGTTTAATTGGATGTTCTTAGATATTAATTAAAGTTAAGCGAGATTTTACTCTCACTTAACTATTAATTTTTTATTGTAATTGATCAATTATATCTTTTATTTCTTCATCTGTTTTACCAGCTGCAGTTTCAACTACTATTTTACCTGAAATTATATCTTTTTCTAATTGTTCAACGTAATCTCTAATATTTTGTGGAACTACTGTCTCATAGTGTTCACCTTTAACCAATTCAACACCCTGATCAGATAATCCTAAAGTTTCAGCTACACCAAACTCAAGCTTTTCTTCCATATCTAACTTAATTGCTCTTTCAAGTGAATTACCTACATTTTTCAGAGCTGATGAAGGAATGTTAGCTGCCATATCTGGTAATAAAGCTGCTTGGTCCGAATCAACACCAAATGCATATTTATCAGCTTCTACTGCTGCTTCTATTTGTCCTAAGCCAGCTGAACCTGCAACGTTATAACCAACATCAACACCACCACTTTGGTACTGAGTTAATGCTAAGTCTTTTCCAGCAGCTGAATCAAAGAAGTTTCCAACATAAGCTGTTTGAACTTGTACTTCTGGATCTGCATATTTAGCACCTTGTATATATCCTATAAGGAAATCTTTTATAACTGCATTTTCCATTCCACCTAAGAATCCAATAACTTTATCGTTAGCATTTACTTTATCTAATGTAGCATCACTAGTCATTAAAGCTGCTGCAGCTCCAACTAAAAATGATACTTCATTTTGTTTGTAAAGTACATTATAAATATTTTTTGGAACTTCTTCTCCATCTTCAAATTTAGCTTTGAATGCATCAAAATCAAATGTTTCATCGAAGAATATAAATTTTTGTTCTGGATATTTTTTAGCAGCTTTAGCTAAAATTTCAGCCATTTGCCATGTTCCTACGATTATTACATCATATTTTCCATCTTCACAATAATCTTCCATTGTTGGTTGCCATTTTGATTCATCTTGAGATGTTGCACCCATTTGTTCAACTTTAAAACTGAACTTATCTTTGCCTAATTCGTCTTGTAATCTAGTTAATCCTTCGTTAGCTGAATCAAAGAACGATTTATCACCTAAGTTTCCGTTTAATAATAACGCTGCCTTGTAGTTGTCTGCTGCGTCTTTGTTATCTTTTGCATTGTCTCCAGCACCACATGCTGATAAAGAAAACACCATTGCCATTATCAATAATACCGATAATAATTTTTTCATTTTTTAAAGCCTCCTAATTAAATGTTTTCGAATTGTTTATTGTATATAAAGTATCATCAACTAATTCATCAAGTGTTATTCTCTCATAACCTCTCATATATGTTTCAAGAGTATAAAAAGCTTCATGAATTAATTTTTTTGGAATGATACACATTCCCTTTTGTATTCCTATAATTGGCATTATCATACCGGCATTACAATCAACATCTATGCCACACATTGTCACTATTTGCAATGTCTTTTCATAATCATTATCCCCATACATAAGTGCTATTATTTCGCAACATATATTAGGATAAGAATGTATCCAATTATATTTTTTATATTTTTCCTCACAAACACTAAGTGCATCATGCCAATCATCAAATTTTAAGCATTGCTTGTAAGCAAAATCAACAACACTAAAATATTCACTATCTACTGGTATTAAACCAATTGTAGTCTTTAATATTTCTTTAACGTCATCGCAAACATAAGCTAAAGAAACCATAATAGCATTAAATACTTCACCTAGTATTCCGTTATTTGCATGTGAAACCCTTCCATCTTTCCAAGCTAGTTCTGCTGCTAGTTCTGGATTACCAGGAGCAACCATTCCACATATCGCACCTCTCATTTGAGCACCAATCCACTCATTAAAAGGATTGTTATGAGTTCCACTTTGTGGCGGCATAATACCAGCACGAATATTTCTTATTGCAACTTCTTCTGCACTCCATCCACTAGGTATTAAACCTACCCATGCTAGTGCTATATCTTTTGATGTAATATTATATCCTTTTTCTTTAAACGCATCTAAAAAAGCGAGTTCAAATGTTATATCATCATTAAAAGTATTAGGTTCTCTTAGGTATTCTTTAACCTCTCCAAATGCTGCATAAAGATTTTTTGATGTATAACCTTCGACCATTGTCCCCATAGCAGCTCCAATAATTTGTGACAACCATGCAGCCTTTGTTTTATCTCTAAATGTTTCTGTAGTTGTGTCCACATTTACAGCTTTAGAAAAACTAACACTTTTTTTATATTGCTCAAAATCATCATATATTTTGTATTCCCAGTAGTCTGAGTTTTCATCTCTTTTTGCATTTAAAAAATTATTTCTCATTTCTGCCGAAATTTTATGAAGTTTTATAAAATCATTGGCTTGATGAGCTTTTAGACCTTCATCTAAAAGTTCGTAAGAATTTGTTAAGTCATATCCCCTATTTTCTAATGCTTGTATTGAAGCTACCATGATTTTTTCTGGAGCTCCTGAACCAGGTACGTTGCTTCCCCAGTCCAATGAAATATTATCATCATAAAACTTAGATACTTTTTTTATCGCTTTCCATGTTTGATCTTCTTCGTCAAGTATTCTAGGTTGTGCATTTGAAAATATATTGTAAGCAATCTCCCAAGCCTTCATATTATGCCAACCCCAATGCTACTTTCATCATATTTGTAAATCCTTTTTCTCTCTCTTCTGGAGTCGTTTCAGTTTGATTTACAATTGAATCTGAAACTGTTAATATAGTTAATGCATTTACGCCAGCTCTTGCTGCATTGCAGTATAAAGCATAACTCTCCATTTCAGCTGCTAAAACTCCCATTTTAGCCCACTTTTTCCACGAGTCTGGTTGATCTCCATAGAATACATCTGAAGTTAATATATTACCTACAACTGTATTAATATTATTCTCATCAGCAATATTTTTTGCTTTTGAAAGCAATTCATAAGAAGCTGTCGCTGAATAAGTTCCAGGCAAATCGTATTGTTGAGCAAAATTGCTATCTGTACTTGCTCCAATTCCTAATACAATGTCATAAAGATTTAAGTTTGGAGCAAAGGCTCCACATGAACCTATTCTAATTAAATTTTTCACTCCATAAAAATGTATTAATTCGTATGAATAGATTCCTATAGAAGGGCAACCCATTCCAGTTCCCATTACAGACACTCTTTTACCATTATATGTACCTGTATATCCATACATATTTCTTACATTATTAAATTGTGTTACATCTTCTAAAAAATTTTCAGCTATAAACTTAGCTCTTAGAGGATCACCAGGTAATAATACAGTTTCAGCAATGTCACCATTTTTTGCACTATTGTGAGCAGTTGTCATTTGTTTTCTCCTTATATACGTGATTTTTTTATCTATTTGTTTATCAAATATAAATTATATTTGTATTATTACATTTTGTCAATATAAAATACATAGTATAATTAAAATTTTTATTAATTTTTCAATACATTTATTATGTAAATAATACACTTTTACTAAATATTAAAGTATCCTATATTTGCACCAACTTTTTTAAGTTTTTCCACAATATTAGAATATCCTCTTTTTATGTGATATACATCTGATATTATAGTTTCACCTTCTGATACCAATCCAGCCAAAATTAGAGATGCACCCGCCCTTAAATCAGTTGCCTTAACATGTGCTCCACTAAGAGTTATAGGACCATCTATTATTGCACTATTAGCCTCAATTTTTATTTTAGCACCTAATCGTCTAAGTTCATTAACATGCATAAATCTATTTTCAAAAATAGTTTCATTTATTATACTTACCCCTTCAGACATAGACAATAACGTCATAAATTGCGCTTGCATGTCTGTAGGAAATCCAGGATAAGGTAAAGTTTTTATATCACACGCTTTTAATTGTCCTTTTGATGTTACTGTTATGCTATTTCCTTTTTCCGTAATGTCAGCCCCTACTTCTTTAAGTTTCGCTATTACAGATTGTACATGATTTACATTTAAATTTTCAATACTTAACTTTCCACCAGTAACAAGTGCTGCTATCATATATGTTCCAGCTTCAATTCTATCTGGTATAACAGTGTACTCTGTCGCATGAAGCTTCTTAACTCCTGTTATAATTATTGTTCCAGTTCCGGCTCCTTCTATTTTACCACCCATAGAGTTTATAAAATTAGCTAAATCAACTATTTCCGGTTCTTCTGCAGAATTTTCAAGTATAGTAATTCCGTCAGCTAAACAAGCCGCCATCATTATGTTTTCCGTTGCCCCTACGCTAGGAAAATCTAAATATATCGTATTTCCTTTTAATTCTTCTGTACTAGCTTCTATAAATCCATTATTTGATTTAATGTTTACATTTAAACTTGAGAATCCTTTTAAATGTAAATCAATAGGTCTAGACCCTATTGCACACCCACCTGGCATTGATATCATAGCATTTTTAGTTCTAGATAATAAAGAACCCATTACCAAAAATGAAGCTCTCATTTTTGTGATTAAATCATATGGTGCTGTACAACTAACTATTTTCTTCGTTTGTATTTTTACTGAATTTTCATCTATTTTTTCAATTTTAGCGCCAAAATTTTCTAGCAACTCATACATTACAAAAACATCTTCTAGCTGTGGTATTTCATGTATTATGCATTCATCTTCTGTTAAAAGTGTAGCCGCTAATATTGGTAGTATGGCATTTTTAGCTCCACTAACTCTAATACTCCCATGTAATGGCCCACTTTTCTTAATTTTTATTGTTTCCAAGATTATCTCCAATCTAAATCATCTTCATTAACTATATTTATTAAAACATAGAGCATTTAATAGTTTATCAAACTTCTTAATAATTTACAATTGATAATTTTTGTAATTTTAGCTAAAAAAAAAACACATATTACAACAATATAATATGTGTTTTTAGGTTTCAAAAAGGAAAAGCTAAAATTCTAAGATTAAAGAATGTTAATCTATAATGTAGCTATAAAGCTAAAAAGTTTACCTTAGGATGCGTCTAGGATAAACTCTTAAAGACAAAAGTTTATAAAGGGGGACGTTATATAAAAGTTTGTTCGCTTTTCCTCATAAAAATATTATTTGCGTTTTTTAAAATATTATACAAATTATTTTATGGAATTATTATATTTAGTCCTTTATTATCAGATGTTACATAAATAGGCATTTTACCAGCTAATTCTCCATCCGAATCAACAACTAAACTATCATCCTCAGATTCAATTATAATGTTTTTAGCTTGAAAATAGTGTACCTTATTATGTTTTATATGTTGTCCGTTAAATAATTTTGTAAATATTTGTATTAATTCTGCATGGGTTGCTTTTTCAAAAATTACTAAATCCAACAATCCATCATCTACTTTTGCATCAGGACACAAATATTTGAATCCTCCTGCTCCAAGCGTATTATTTATAATAAACAAGTGGCTATTCATTTCAAAAACTTTTTCATCTACTGTATATTTTATTTTATATGTTTTGTTTAATTGCTCAGGTAACTCGAAGAGTGCATGAAAATAATATGCATATCTTCCAAATAGTGTTTTCTCCTCTATTGTGACTGTATGAGGTATGTTAGTAAAACTTCCACCACAAACAACATTTACAAAATATTCATCATTTATTTTACCTATATCCACTTTTTTAGACTTTGCATTTTTAACCATAGCAGCAAATTTGTCATAAGTTCTAGGTATTTTTAATTGTTCAGCAAAATCATTAACAGTTCCTGAAGCCATAATCGCTAGCTTAGTTTTGTTTTCGCTTTGCATTATACCATTGACTACCTCATGTACAGTTCCATCTCCACCGCAAGAAATTATCATATCGTAACCTTCATTACATGCTTCTTTTGCTTTTGTCATTGCATCATTTTTGCATTTGGTAGCATAAAAAGTAAACTCAATATCTTCGCTTTCCATGATGACTCTAGACATTTGAAAGGCCTTTATGGCTGCCTCTTCTTTACCAGAAGTTGGATTATAAATAACCTTATATCTTTTCACAACTACACCTCAATTAATAAATCAATATATATTTTTAGTACCAAACCAATAATTTTTAATACTATCTTTTTTCATTATTATTTGCACTAGTTAACTCTTTCCAAATGTTATTAACATATTCTACACACTCAAAATATTTTTGTGTGATAATATTCATAGGAATATTAAGTTGCTCAGCGCATTCATTCATAACTTTCCATTCAGCCTTTTCATAAGCCAAAACTAGTTTATATAAAGTACCACATTTACCTTCATAGCTTAATAATGCACTTTTAATTAATTCAGATACATTAACTTCATCCAATGCATTTTCTAATGATACCTCCATCAGTATACCCAAAGTTGAAAACATACCAATTAAATATGCTTCAGATTTCGATATCTCTATACCATTTGCGAAGTTACATAACTCTGAGCAAAAATTTGCTCTTAAAAATGATATCCTAATAAGTTCACTAGGCATTGTTCCATCGTCTTGTTTAAAGCTCAATAAATAAATCCATTGCTTTAACTGTCCTACTCCTAAAACTATAAGTGCTTGCTTAACAGATTTAGCTTGATGCCTTAATGCAAAGTATGCTGAATTTACAAGTTTAAGCAATGAATATGTAAGTGTTACATCCCTTGATATAATTTCTTCAATTTCCTCTACATTAGGCTCTTCTTTTGTTATCGCAACCATTAACTGAAAAAAGTTACTTTGCATATGATTCATCTTATGTAATGCTGTAGGTAGTTTTTCAGCAACATATGAACCTTGCATATATGTACACCCGATTTTTTTAGCATAATTATACGCTTCATCATTGTTAACATTATAAGCTATAACTTTTTTATTGAAATTTTTTCCAATGTTAACAATGTTGGCTAAAGAATCGTTAACCTTTGAAAAATCAATTTTTATTATATCAACTACATCCAGTATTGAAAAATACCTTAATGCAAATTCAAAACCATTAATAGCAACACTGTACCCTTTTTTCCTATATTCATACACTACTTTTTGCGCAGCAGGATGAATAATTGTGTCATCATCAATTTGAATAACTAGTTTTTGAGGTGAAAATATTCTAGGAATGTTCTTTAATAACAAATTTGGTGTAAATGTAAGAAAAGCCATTTTACCATCTAAAAATTTATTACTATCAAACTCAACTAAAAAATTTTCAATAGCATTTGCAGCCGCAACATCTGATCTTTTTTCTTCGATGTTTTCACTCTCTTCACGATACAATATTTCATATCCTAATACTTCTTGATTCTCATCCAGTATTGGCTGACGCACAATATAAGTTCGCATTGGAAAACCTCTTTTCTTTTATATATAATATCACGTTTTTTAAAAATTTTATTATAAATAATTATATATCAAATATATTTAAGTGTCAATTTTTTAAACAATTTAATGAATTTGAATTTATTACGCTTGACATATGTTGTAGCTTTTTAGTATAATATTGTAAACTTATATATAATGTTTGGTTTACAAAGGAGAAACTATGAAATTATCAACTAAAAAAATCGTAATCTGTTCATTTTTTGCTGCATTAACTGCTGTACTAGCACAAATTTCTATTCCACTACCTTTCACACCTGTACCTATTAATATGGGACCTATGTCCGTTTTAATGTGTGGTATCATCTTAGGTAAAAACTATGGCGCATTAAGCCAAATAGTCTATGTATTACTAGGTTTAATCGGAATACCCGTATTTTCTGGTTTTACAGGTGGAGTAGGAAAAATTTTAGGTCCAACAGGTGGTTACATTATAGGTTATATTTTTACAGCATATGTTGTTGGATTGATAGCTACTAAAAAAACAAATAAAAAATTGTTTTATCCATTAGCTATGACTATAGGAATCATTGTGTGTTATATTTTGGGAACAGCTTGGTTTATGTACACTACTAAAAATCCCTTGATTGCTTCATTAACAATGTGCGTATTTCCTTTCCTAATTGGTGATGCACTAAAAATATTTGTTGGAACAATTTTATGCTTGAAAATAAAAAAAATAAAAGGAATTTAGATAATCTAAATTCCTTTTATTTTTGCTATTAATGCTGCTATCTCTGCCCTAGTTATATTATCCTTTGGTCTAAAAGAGCCATCAGGATAGCCTTGTAATATAGAAGTAGAAACACAAAATTCTATATATTTACTCGACCACATATCACTTGTTACATCGTTAAACTTACTCTGATACGCTGTTTCATTTCCTTTTAAAACTCTATATATAGTAGCGGCTACCTCTTCTCTTGTTATATATTTTTTTGGATAAAAATAATTCCTATTACCCTGCATTATTCCATATGAGTACAATGTATTTATATAATTATATGACCATCTATTTTCTTTTACATCCTTATATATACCGTTCACTATGATATCGCTATATCCTTGAATTCTATATATAACTGTTGCAAATTCTTCTCTTGTCATATAGTTATCTGGCTTAAAGCTATATATATCACTACCATTCAAATATCCACTTACTGTAACTTTTTTAATATATTCTTCTGCCCAAGAACCATTTGTATCATTATAATATCTTGCATTTAGCCAATTTTTATAATTGTTCCATATACTAGTATCTTCCTGTGACAATGCCCAGCTCGCACTACCTTTAAGATTGTATTTTTCAACTAATATCAACTTTTCTTTCAATGATTTATCATTTTCATAATACATTAAGTAACTACCTGCGGTAAATTTTTTCCCGCTTACATTATATGTTGCCTGTATTTTATTAACATTAAACTTTAAGTATGGTGTTCTATTGTATTCATCATAATATTTTTTTGCGTGAAAAGCATTTGCTACATTTTTAACTGAAGCATTGATTATTGCTGAGCCACCTACTTTTTCATCAATATTCCAATACCTTCCGTAAAATGGAACGCCTAATATAACTTTGTCTGGTGTACTATATTTTAATATTGTTTTTATGCTGTTCTCAACAAAATGATATCCTGCAACTGGTCCTGGTTTTGAACCATAGTAGCTTTGGTCATATGTCATTACAATAAAAGTGTCTACATATTTGTCTAATTCTTTATAGTCATATGAACCTACCCATCCAATTTTCGAATCACTTGGATTAGCTGCTATTGCAACTGACAATGTTTTCCCAGATGACAATGACTCTCTTAAATGTTTAGTAAATCTAACAAAATTATCTTTATCCTCAACAATTAGATTTTCAATGTCAATATTAACACCATCCAAGTTATAATCACTAACTATTTTTACTAACTCTTTAATGTATACCTCATAATTTAGCAAAGCTTTTCTAGCAAGCTCTCTGTCCCAATGATTGCTAATATAAGGAATAACCTTAATACCTTTTTTATGCATATCGTCAACAAATTGTTTATCTATTACATAGGTCAAATCAACAGTTCCGGTACTTGATATATTAAACAAATTTGGCAATATTACATTTACAGAATCTTTTGTTTTTTCTATATAAGTTTTATAATCGTTCATTGTTCCCTTATACAGATATGTCATATTTACTCTCTCTTCTGCACTGACAAAACTAACATTCGTTATTAATAAAGCAAATACAAATAAATAAAAATAAATTTTATATTTTTTTATCATATTTCCTCCCCATTATGTATTTTCCTATACATAACTTTATGATAAAATTTATCTATATTCAACACACGCTTTATGGTAACAATGTATTATATTTATTGTATATGCTAATTAATTAAAGAAGTGGAGATAATAGTCTAGATATTGATTCTTTAAATTTTATTGCTATACCTCGTTGTAAATATAATTCTCTAGTTAGTTTCAATGATACTTTTACATCATCATAAAATACTTTTTCTAATTTTTCTGCTGTTTCCGTATCATAAATTATAGCTATAACTTCAAAATTCAATTTGAAGCTTCTTACGTCAAAGTTAGCTGTTCCAACTGATGCTACTGTACCATCTATAACTACTGTCTTTGCATGTAAAAATCCATTTTCATATGTGTAAATTTTAACACCATATTTTAGTAGCTCTCCAGCATAATAATAAGTTGCCCAATGAACAAATAAATGATCAGGTTTGTTAGGTATCATTATATTTACATCTACTCCTGAAAGAGCTGCTATTCTAAGCGCTTCCATAACACTTTCATCGGGCGCAAAGTATGGTGTTTGGATCAATACGCTCTTCCTTGCTGAGCTTATTAACTTAACGTAATTTTGCTTTATTGTTTCATCTCGTTCATCTGGTCCACTTGAAACAATCTGAATTCCAGCTCCTGATTCTTCCTCTTTCACATTTAACTCAGGAAAATATTTAGGCTGATAACTTAAATCCTCTTTCGTTGCATTTCCCCAATCAAGGAAAAATCTTCTTTGCAAGTCAATTACAGCAGAACCTATTATTTTAACGTGTGTATCCCTCCAATAACCAAATCTCTTATTTAGTCCAAGATACTCGTTTCCTACATTGAATCCTCCAACAAAGCCTATTTTCCCATCTATAACTACTATTTTTCTGTGATTTCTATAGTTTATTTTGAAATTTATAAGTGGTATCAAACTTGAAAAAAATTTACCTACTTTTCCTCCAGCATTAAGCAATCCCTCTAAAGATTTTTTATTAAGAGATCTACCTCCTATTGAATCGTAAAGGAATCTAACTTCTACTCCCTCTTGTGCTTTTTTCTCAAGTAATGCTATCAGTTTTTTTCCTAAATCATCATTTTTAACAATATAATACATTACATGAATACTTTCTTTAGCACCCTCTATACACTTAAAAAACTCCTCAAACTTCTCTCTACCATCGGTAAATATTTGAACCTTGTTATCTTGAGTAAAAAACGATTGATTTCTAAACAAATTCATTTTTATTATATCTTTATGTATTTCATTGTTTTTATCTATAAAAATTAGTTTATTTGAATTAACACTATCTTGTTGCTTTTTTAAAAAATCCCCAAATGTTTTTCTAGCATTAATTTTCATAGTAAACAGTTTTTTTCTGCTGAAATTTTGTGATAATAACAAATATAATACAAAACCTACTCCAGGCAAAACAAGCAAAACTAAAACCCATGCAAGCGTTGCCGTTGGGTCTTTTCTCTCCAAAAAAACGATAAAAATCGCAAGTATTATATTTAATAAATAAGCAACTGAAATTGAACTAAATACACTAAACATATTAATCACCTTACAAAACATTATTTTTAAAAATATATTAATTATATTTTAATTTTATCTATACATTAGTATTATATCTATAATCTACTCTATGTAAACCATATTTGAATATTTTATCATTATTAATATATACCTATTATTAAGTAATTGTATTGTAATTAATATTTTTTGTCAAATAAATACTTTTTTGGTATCTTTCTATTTAAAACAGATAAAAATAAACACCCATAAAAATATAAGTTTTTATGGGCGCATAACTAGTCCTTGTAAAATAAAAATTATATTAAATTAATTATAAATAAAATAGATAATTATTAAGAAAATTAATAAACTAAATATTAAAACAAAATCATCCCTGTATTTTTTAAAATAATCTAACATAAATAAATCCTTTTGATTTATTATATCATTAGACTTTATTTTGTCAATAAAATATGATAATTTATATATGATTAATATTCCTTTTTTAAATTATATATACATTTTATAACATAAGTTCTATTTAACTAAAATAGCAACTTAAGCTTTGCTATAAAATTATCTACATCTTTTTTTAACTCATTATCAGATATATTTCCATTCATTAGTTTATTAGATTCTTCTTTCATAAAATAGTACAGTAGATTATTTGGTGAATTAAATGGAATATCATAAGCAAAAAGCTTAATATATTCTTCTGATAGATTACCATTTTTAACATTATTATTTATTATTTTCTCTATTCTTTCTATATCTTTGTTGTCGTTTCCTTCAAATTTAGTTTGCGTCATTTTAATAGACTCATATAACTTTTCTTGATTATCATTTTTAAACGTAAAATTGCTACCCATAAATCCATCTTCAATATTTCCAAATTCATTTTTAT
Organism: Sedimentibacter sp. zth1; assembly: GCF_017352195.1. Taxonomy (NCBI): domain Bacteria; kingdom Bacillati; phylum Bacillota; class Tissierellia; genus Sedimentibacter; species Sedimentibacter sp. zth1. The sequence continues at coordinate 1,993,761 of NZ_CP071445.1, forward strand.
AAAAATCTGGTGATATCATGTAGTTAACTAAATCGTATATATTATCATTATCTACATTTTCTCCTATATATATAGCACTAGATATTTTAATAGGAGAATAAACAACTATAGTATCATTTATTGTTTCTGCCTCTTTTCCTACCCTAAACTCACCATTTTCACTATCATAAGGAATATACCAATTATATATATTACGGCTATCTGCGACTACTAAATATAAATTAGTTTTTTGGTCTATCAAACGTTTATACGAACTTTGATTTGCGCATTCATAATTAAATACTTTTTCTTGTGCCACTTCCTTTATTGCTTTTATTACATTTATTTTATATTCGTCATCTATATTTTTGCCTAGTTCCACAATATTTAAAGGTAACATATATTTTGCTGCCTTTTCTTCTATGTACATTCTATTTATAACATACTCGTTATTAAACTCTGCTCCCTTTTCTATCATCTCAAATACTATGCTTCTGTATTCAGGATATGATAACATATCTTTTTCAATTGTTATATCATAATAATTTAAAAGATTTATATCTAATAAATCAAGTTTTGCCTCATACGAGCATGGTATATATGGTAAACATTTGAAGCTGTCACCAATATTTTCGTAGTTATCAATTTTAGTATAATCAGCATGTTTTTGTGATACATTTTTCATTTCATTAGGCCCACCCCAAACAATACTATTTGCATTGTATAAGCTTGCATTTCTTTTCAATACATAGTCATCATATGTCATTTCGTCATCTGTATAGTAGTGTATCTCCAGTGGTATTTCATTTTTTGAGCAATAATTTCTGACTTTTGGCAATAAATCATGCATTGACGATGTATATTCTCCATCGTACATCCATATATGAACTGTATTATTGCTAGTATCGATGTTTTTGTCAGCTTTGCATGATGTTAGGGACAAAACTAGTAGACTAATTATTATAAACCATATATATTTTCTTTTCATCATAACCTCCAGTAAAATTGTACTATTAAAGTAACACTTATTTATATTAAATAGTATATTATTATTCTATTTTATAACGTGTTCTTTTATATGAATACCAACCACATTTGCAAATATAAATATCCTCATATTCAAGCCTTACATAATGATATGGCTCTTCCTCATATTTTCCTGTGACTGGATTAAATATAGTATCTACACCATCAAAGACTTTCTTACCAATATAGATTGATGTCTCTAATTTTGGTCTATGATGTCCATCTGGATAATAGTCACAAAGTTCAACAGCATAAACTGTTGCAGTCAATGCTATAACAAGCAATAATGTTAAACATAAAATTTTACTTCCTTTTTTCATTTTTTCCTCCAAAATTATTTATTTAATATTAATTTTTATATATAAATTAGATACTCTAATAGTACATACAATAATATAAATTGTAATAACAATTTTTCTCATTATCCCCCTCCTGCTTTCGTTAAAATTTTAATTTCAACTTATTTATCATATCATCTACATCATCTTCCAAATTTACATTATCTAAATTATTGTTTAATAACTTATTAACTTCATCGGTAATAAATATAGATAAACCAAAGTTAGGTGATAAAAAATAATCATAACTTAACATTTCAACATATTTTTGTTCTAAATTGCCACCTTTTATATTGTCATTTATTACTTTGTCTAGTTTTTTAATTACTTTTTCATTTTTCTCATAATATTTGTCATAACCTGTATATTTACCTTCCATATCATATAAATAATACTTTAAATCATTATTAAATGTATAATAATATTCAACCATACTCATATTTAACAATTTTATATATTCTGGCGATAATATATAATTTACAATATCATATACGTGTTCATTTGTTACCTTATCACTAATGTATATACCATTGTTTATTACTCCAGGCCTAAATACTACAACACCATCCTTTAAATTTTCTACCAGTTTTAAACTTTCACCGTTTGAATACATAGGAGAAAACCAATATTGAACAGGAAAATTTGTAAAAGATATCCACAATGGCAAGTTTGTATGTTGGTCTATCAATTGATTACTTAATGCATTTGTATAGCTATAATCATCATAAAAATTATCACTTGCAATTTTTTTTATAGCGTTTATTAAATTTAATTTATAATTATCATCTAAGTCCTTTTCCGTTGCTGTAGTACTTAACCTTAAACTATAATTATTAACTATATTATCTATATATAATTTTTTTAATAATTCTTCATTTGTAAACCTAGCACCTTTATCTATTAGCTCAAATACTAAATTTATATATTGACTGTAGGAAATCATATCTTCTTCAATATTTATATCATAATAATCAAGCAATTCTTCGTTTAATAGCAAGCAATAAGAATTATGAGAACACGCAATAAAAGGAAATTTTTTAAAATTATCGCCAACATTTTTGTAATTCTTAATTTTATTATAATCTGCATGTTGAGTAGGTAAACTTTGCATTTCTCTATATCTTCCCCAAACAATACTGTTGCTTTGAGCTAAGCTTACATTTCTTTTTAAAATGTAGTCTTCGTACGTCATTTCCTTACTTGTAAAATAGTGAACTTCTAAAGGTATATTATTCTCTAAGCAATACATACGAATACTTGGAAGTGCATTATAAAATGAACCTTCTATTTTATCCCCATACATCCATATATGAACTGTATCATTATTTTTGCCAGCTTTACAAGCTGTTAGTACTACTAAAATCAATAGAATAAAAATTAATAATTTATATTTTTTTTTCATTTTATACTCCCTTTGTTATGTCCTCTAATCTTGCTATGATTTTTAGAATTATAGAGTCTTGAAAATAAATGCTGTTTTATATTATATATATTATTATTTAACTAAAATCGCAACTTAAGCTTTGCTATAAAATTATCTACATCTTTTTTTAACTCATCATCAGATATATTTCCATTCATTAGTTTATTAGATTCATTACTTATAAACTCATATAGCGATGAATTTGGAGTATTAAATAACACATCAAATTGTAAAAGTTCAACATATTCTTGTGAAAGATTTCCGTTTTTTATATTACTATTTATTATTTTTTCTATTCTGTCTAAGTCTTCTTTATTGTTTTCTTTAAACTCTAACAAAGATTCACCATTCAAAATTACATATAATTCATCACTTACATCGTTTTTTAACGTGTATATTTGAACACTGTCTTCTGCCTCATAACACCTATTCTTTATACACTCAGTTGATAGTATATAATTTACTACATCATATACTTTTTCATTTTTTACATTTTCTGCTACAAACACAGAATTAGTTATATATAACGGCTTAAAAATCATAATTGTGTCAGATATTGAATCTACTGTTTTCATAATACCAGGCTCTCCATTATAAGGAACATTCCACAAGTCCATATCTATACTCTCAGCTACTGTCAAGTAAAGATTAGTCTTTAGGTCTATCAAACGTTTAGACGAACGTTGATTTACGCATTCATAATTAAATACTTTTTCTTGTGCCACTTCCTTTATTGCATTTATTAAATTCTCTTCATATTCATCATTTATATTTTTGCCTAGTTCCACAATATTTAAAGGTAACATATATTTTGCTGCCTTTTCTTCTATGTACATTTTATTTATAACATACTCGTTATTAAACTCTGCTCCCTTTTCTATCATCTCAAACACTATACTTCTGTATTCAGGATATGATAGCATATCTTTTTCAATTGTTATATCATAATAATTCAAAAGATTTATGTCTACTAAATCTATTTTACCAATATATGAGCATGGTATATACGACAAACATCTAAATCCTTCTCCAACATTTTTATAGTTATCAATTTTAATATAATTGGCATGTTCGCTTGGGAGACTGCACATTTCATTAGCACCACCCCAAACAATATTATTTGGATTATTTAAGCTTGCATTTCTTTTCAATACATAATCATCATCTGTCATTTCATCATCTGTATAGTAATGTATCTCTAGTGGTATTTCATTATCTGAGCAATAATTTTCGACTTTTGACAATGAATTATGCATTGATGATATATACTCTCCATCGTACATCCATATATGAACTGTATCATTATTTTTGTCAGCTTTACATGATGTTAATATAAAGATAAATAATACAAGCAATGCTATAAAAAATATATTTTTTCTCATTTTATTTCTCCTATTAAATTAATACTATTAGCAATAACTCACTATTTATTTAATTTAAATACGTTTTACTTGAATATATTTCATAAGTTCTCTCACTATAACCATACCACCCGCATTTACAACATGTTATATCTCTATAGTGGTAAATATAAAAATAGAAATCTTTTTCTTCGTAACACCCTTTCTCTATATTATAAATTGTATCTGTACCAGCTACTCTTTCTTTATCTAAAAAGTAACTATTTGTTTCGACTCTATGGTGTCCATCTGAATAATAGTCACAAGGCTCAACTGCAAAAACTGTTGCAGTCAACATCATAATAAACACTAAAGAAAAGCACATTATTTTATTACTTGTTTTTCTCATTTTATTCCTTCCAAATATTTTAATAGTATTAATTGTACACCCTTAATTATTTATAAATTAGCTTTTGCTAATAGTATTCATACTAATTCTTATTAATGCTAGCTTTAGTTACTTCTTGTATAGTTGTTTTATATTGGTTATTATGTTTACAAGTAAAATTGTAATTATAATCAAATATATAAATCCTATTTTTAACACAATTATTTCATAGCAATTAAATCCATACTTAAAATTATGCATTAAAAATTCTTTGATTAATAAATACAGAGTATCTAAATTTTTAATAGAAGTAATATTTATGCTAAAAGGTAATCTTGTAGTAAATAAATTTTTCATAGCATATACACATATTAAAAATACAAATATAATTACTACTGCTAAGCATATAATCGTTAGTAACGATAAAACGTTATTTTTTTGCTTTATGTACTGATAAGCTGTTATAATTCTATTTAGTTTGCAATATCTTTTTTTATACTCTTGAATTACTATTTTTAGTTTTTTTATTAGTAACAAAATTGTTAAAATACAAACCATCGCAATCAAAAAACACAATATAACTTTCAAAACACTATATAAATCATTATAGTCTTTTATACTGTTATAATTTATGTGTCGATATTCTAGAGCTGTCTGAATTATATCTTTATCAACATATTCGTATTTGCTACTTTTTTCTACGTATAGGGTTTGATTTACTATATTATTTTGTTCAAGTGAATCTAAATTTTTAAGAATTATATCATTGGTATCTAAAAGTATACCATTTATAAAATAGTTTTCGCCTTGGAACTTAAGTGTATTACTTATCGCATAGTCTTTAAATAACTTTTCTAAAAATTTTTCTCCAACTATAGCCTCATGTTTTTCTAAGGATATAGATTTGTTATCTAACCTATATTGATTTAAAATTATATTTATATTTCCTTCATATACCTTGATCGTCTTTCCATCAATTAGTACATCATATACATTTGCATAGTCATATGCATACATTTTATCTACAAGCTGCTGTACACTTTCAGGAATATAAAATGATTCAAATGTTATTTCTACTAAATTTGTGTCTATATGATTGTTAACATAACCCAACATAATTATTGTAACTAATATTAGTACGAGTAAACATATTATACTTTTCTTCATTTTACTCTAACCCTCATATTCATCTTTAACTTAGATGTTGGATATTTTACAACATTTTTAATATCATTAGGAGATACACGCCAATTATCAATTGATATACCCAATTCGTTTTTTCCTACAGTACTAATCTCACACGACTGTTCATATAACACATTCTGTTTACCCAATATAGTTTTTTCTTCAACTATAATATAAATTACACCACTTGCACCTTCTTTTATCCCCTCATATGATAAAAATGCTGTTTTAGGTACAATAGTATCACATTGTGTGTCTTTTACTATTTCTAATTCTACATTAGAATAAAGTTTCATTGTACTTTGACTTAATCCTTCTACATCAAAATACACTTGTCCATAATCTTGAAATTCATTATAATCTACCATCTTAAGCTGTAGTATGTTGTTATTTTTAAATTGAATTTTAGGTCGTTGATTTACTACCTTATTCAACACATCACTACTTACATTTGCTTCTACATACACATTGGTATCATAATAGCAATATCTACAAATTAGTTCTCCTTTTTTTAGTTGTACATTTTCTGAAATATAATCTATATAAACTTTATTGGAAACACTAAATTCTCCACTTTGATTTATTTGAATATTTTCAATATCATCTTTTATATTTTCATTATTATTTTCTGATTTTACCGTAATAGAGTTTTTATCAACGATGTTGTTAGCTGTTACTAGTTTAAAAAGTGATTTATCCTCAACTATTTGAGCGCTTTTTATATATACATTTTCTAAAGATAATTCATCATTTGCATAAATATCTATATAGTATTTAGGTCCTATTACACCTGTGAATTCATTGACTTCTTTTATAATGTCATTTGTTTTAACCCTTGATGCTTCAACAACATACAGCCTATTGTTATTTATTATCATAATAAAAACGCCTAGTGAAAAAATAATTAATATAAATATAGAAAATAATTTTATAACTTTTTTTAATATATTGCTCATATTTTTTTACCTCCACTTATAGAAATCAAAGATTTTAACTTGTCTATGTTATTAATAACAAGTGTTAATACTGGGAACATAAATATAATACTCGATGCATAAAACACTTCTTTATTTGCTTTATAGAGTGTGTTTAAAAATATAGATGCAGGCATTTTAGACATAGAATTTAAAAAAATTAACGGTTGCTCTATCATATTCCAATTCTCTACAAATATAAGAAGCGCCAATGCCATAATAGCATTTTTAGAATACGGGATAATAACCTTATATAAAATTTGAAAATTGCTTGCTCCATCTATTTTTGCTATATTTATAAGGTTTTGAGGAATATTTTGATAAAACTGTTTTAGAAAAAATACCCCTAATGTACTAAATATACCGGGTAGAATAATTGGCATATAGGTATCAAACATTTTTAAGCCCATGCTATTTTCTACAGAATTAAAGAAAATTACATTTGGTATCAATGTTATTTGCAGTGGCAAAAGCATAACAAATATATATATAATAAATATAATATTTGAAAGTTTATTTTTTCTAAAAGCAAAGTAGTATGCTGTCAAAGCTGATAAAACAATTTGTCCAACAATTATGAGAGCTACAATAAAAACTGAATTGATTAACATTTTAAACAACTCAGGCTGTTCAAATACTAATTTTATATATTGCTGAATATTAAAAGCAAACGGTATGAATGATTTACTTTTTGATACTTCTACTGAATCCATAAATGAGTGTGATATAGTATACAACACTGGTGTAAAAAATGTTATCACAATAATTATTGATAAAATAAATTTTATTATTCTTTTCATTTTTCCTCCACCTAACTATTTAACTAATTTTTTGTTTCTGTAGTTTCCCCAAGTGACAACAGCAAGCAACATAACTAAAATAATAATTAGAAATATGTCCGCCGAAACTACAAGTACATCTGGATGAAATTTTTTTAACTTTATGTATAAATAATTTTGTATGGTAAACATGCTAAGCTCAGGAATTTCACCGAATATAGCAAATGTATATTTAAATATTCTCAGAGAGTTGTAAATACTAAGTATTATGGATAAAACTAATGCATTTGAGTGAAGTGGTAGTATGATTTTGAACAATACCTGAAAATGATTTGCTCCATCAATCCTAGCTGCCTGCTCTATGGATTTGTCTCTGCTTTTTAGCGATATAAGCATAATGAGATACGAATAACCTGTGCTTGCCCACAAAAAAACTACTCCTAAAAAGCCTATGCTACCTAATTGCTCATGAAAGCCGTCATACATTATTTCTTTAAAAAAACCCGAAACTGATAATGCAGGCAATACAATTGGAAGTATGATAACCATTTGAATTACTACGGAAAAATCAAAATATTCAGTCAAATACGCAAGTATAAATCCAAGTATAACAACTATAGGTATATATATAATCATAAATAGAAGTGTGTTTTTTACTGCTATAATAAATGCTTCATCACCTAGAACACCTTGACTGCTTAACATGTCAAAATCAAAGTCAAACTGCAGCAATATAAAAGGAATAATAAATAAAACAAACACTCCAATTATACTTAGAAAGGAATATTTAACTAACCCTCTTGTATTCATAATACAATCTTCCTTTCAGTAGCTTTATCAAATATATGCATATCTGATTTACTAAAGCATATGTTATATTTTTGGGATTTAACTATGCTTGTACTTGCATCTACTTTAACAATAATATTAGTATCAGCATAGTTTAGGTATATTAGTTTTTCTGAACCCAACAATTCTATTGCTTCTATACTGCAATTTTTTAAAACTATATCATCTTTTTTTAATTCATCACTTGGTATTTGAATAATATGTAGGTGTTCTGGTCTTACACCAACTACAATATCTAAGTTTGTTTTAGGTATGTTGGTATTTTTTTGAGGGAAGTTTATTGCTAGTGATGTATCTATATTAAATTTTAATTGTAACTCACTATTGTTTTTGTATAGCTTTGCATCTATAAAGTTCATTTGTGGTGTTCCTATAAAACCTGCTGTGAATAAGTTGTTTGGATTATTGTAGAGATTTTCGGGAGTATCTATTTGCTGTATAATTCCATCTTTTATAACCACTATTCTATCTGCCATAGTCATTGCTTCTGTTTGGTCATGTGTGACATATATAAAAGTTGTTTCTAACTGCTTATGTAGTTTTATTAGCTCTATCCTTGTTTGCATTCTAAGTTTTGCATCTATATTTGACAATGGCTCATCAAATAAAAATACTTCTGGTTGTCTTATGATAGCTCGTCCAAGTGCTACTCTTTGTTTTTGTCCTCCTGACAATGTTGCAGGTTTTTTATCAAGGATGTCATCTATTTTTAAAGTTTTAGATATATTTATAACTTTATCATATATTTCTTTCTTTTTTAGTTTTTTTAGTTTTAGGGAAAACGCCATGTTGTCATATACAGTTAGGTGAGGATATAAGGCATAGTCTTGAAAAACCATCGATATGTTTCTTTCTTTTGGTGATACATTATTTACAACATCATCACCTATTCTAATTTCTCCTTTTGTAATGCCCTCTAATCCTGCTATAATTTTTAAAATTGTTGATTTTCCACATCCTGATGAACCAACAAGTACTAAAAATTCTTTATCTTTAACTTCCAAAGTCAAATCCTTTAAGGCTGTAAATCCATTTGGATATGTCTTTGTAATCTTTGACAATAATATACTGGACATTTAGCATCTCCTATTTTTATAAAATATGGTTATTTTATCTGAAATTATTTACATTATAGTATCTTTTACATATTTATACAATTATTAATTTTCGACATTTTTTTTATATATTTTAAATAAAATTTTTTTTAGTATATAAAAAAACCCTTTGTCTTAATGGTGCAAAGATTTTAATAAATCCTTACTTCAACTATCGACAAAGAGCCTAATTTTTTTGTTTTATTATGTTTATGCGTTTTTTATGTTAATTATTTACTTTTTTATCTACTGAAGCTTTTATAAATTCTCTAAATAATGGATGGCTTCTCGTTGGTCTTGATTTGAATTCTGGATGGAATTGGGCTCCAACAAACCATGGATGATCTTTCAGTTCTACTATTTCTACTAATCTGTTATCAGGAGATACACCCGTTATTTCTAATCCGTTTTTCTCCAAAACTTCTCTATAATCATTATTAAATTCATATCTATGTCTATGTCTTTCAAATATTATATCTTGGCTATCATAAGCAGCTTTTGCCTTTGAACCATCTTTTAATTTACAAGGATATTCACCAAGTCTCATTGTACCACCCTTGTTTTCAATATCTATTTGGTCTTCCATAATATCTATCACTGGATGTGTAGTGTTAGGATTCAGTTCTGAGCTATTTGCATCAGTATATCCAACAACATTTCTAGCAAATTCAGTAACTGCCATCTGCATACCTAAACAAATTCCAAGGAAAGGAACTTTGTTTTCTCTTGCATATTTTACTGCAAGTATTTTGCCTTCTATACCTCTATCTCCAAAACCACCTGGAACCAATACTCCATCACAATCCTTCAATAAATCAACATAATTATCTTCGTTAACATCTGTTGCGTGAATCCACTTTATTTCAACTTCCGCACTGTTTTCAATGCCACCATGATTCAAGCTTTCTGCAACTGACAAATATGCATCTTTTAATTCTACATACTTTCCTACTAACGCTATTTTTACATTTGTATTTGTATGCTTGGATTTATATAACATTTTTTTCCAATATTCTAATTTAGGTTCTTTGCAATCTAATTTTAATTGTTCACAAACTATTTTTGCAAGACCTTCTTCTTCTAATAATAATGGCACATCATATAAGCTATCTGCATCCATATTTTGAATAACATTTTGTTTATCTACATTACAGAATAAAGCAATTTTCTCTTTTTGTTCTTTGCTTAGTCCAACTTCTGTTCTGCAAACTAAAATGTCAGGTTGAATTCCTATACTTCTAAGCTCTTTTACACTATGCTGAGTTGGTTTAGTTTTTAATTCACAAGCCATTTTTAAATATGGAAGCAATGTAACATGAATATACATCACATTTTCTTTACCAACATCAAATTTAATTTGTCTTATTGCTTCAATAAATGGTAAACTTTCTATATCTCCTATTGTTCCGCCTATTTCTGTTATTACAACATCAACATCTTGCACCTCTTGCGCTCTATATACCATATCCTTTATTTCATTAGTGATATGTGGTATAACCTGTACAGTTCCGCCTAAATAATCGCCACGCCTTTCCTTGTTGAGTACAGACCAGTATATTTTACCTGTAGTAATACTACTATATTTAGTCAAATTTATATCAACGATTCTTTCATAATGTCCTAAATCTAAATCAGTTTCTGCACCGTCATCTGTAACAAAAACCTCCCCATGTTGATATGGGCTCATAGTTCCTGGATCAACATTTATATATGGATCAAATTTTTGTAATGATACTTTTAACCCTCTCGATTTTAATAATAATCCTAATGATGCTGCTGTAATTCCTTTGCCTAGTGATGACACAACTCCGCCTGTTATAAAAATATACTTCGGCATAATTTCCTCCTAAATTTTAGTTAATATATCATTTTTTATTGTTAGATTATCCATATCCCCTGAAAATAAAAAAGCAGAGACAAAAAAAGGGGTTTTTTTTTTAGTCTCTCCGCTAACTTCAAAATCTATAAAATTATTTACTAAATAATTTTATATTAATTCAATCAAAACGTCAATGGCTTTTTAAAATAATTCTATTTTTTTATTAAAACGTATAATTGTAATATTTTTTTTATATGTACATATATATTAACAAATAATATTATCTTGGACTTTATTTTAATGTCTAAAAGGGGGATTTAATTTGTTTAAACAAAACACCGATGTTTTTTTAGTAAATGATCTTATAGGAAACAATTTAACAGATTTAATTGTTGAGGGAGATGTGTACGTACCAGATAATACACTAGGTATCGAAAAAATAATAAATACAACTGGAAAGGTAAAAATAGCTAATGTTTCTGCTCTTACAAACAAAGTAGCTGTATATGGGGATTTAAATTATACAATTATTTATCGTGGAAACAACGAAAACTCAACTACATCTGCACTAAATGGAAAGATAGATTTCATGGAAGAAATTCCAATGCAGGGTGTAACTGAGGAGATGTCAGTTTCAATAACTCCTTCAATAGACTACATAGATTCAAAAATAGTTTCGGACTATAAAGGTTTGATAAAAGCAGTGGTTAATATTGAAACAGAAGTAATCAATAATCATAACGTAAACTATATATCCAACATAGAATCAGATGGCTCCTTCCAAGCTAAAACTGATAATTTTACCTACACAGATGTAAGTGAATGCATAAGTTCCGAATTACCACTAAACGTTACTATGACATTAGAAGATAACATGAATGAGATTGAAGAAATATTAAAATTTGATGTTATGCCAATTATTACAGAAACTGATATTATGAATGAAAGAATGCTAATTGAAGGAATTTGCAAAGTTGGAATACTGTATAGCGAAAATGATGAAATGAAATCTCTAAATTATTTGGCTAAAGACTTTCCTTTTACACATTATGTAGAATTGAAAAATGCAAATGAGTTGATGAAAAACAGCGTAGCAGTATCAGTTACTGATATGAATTGCGAAATTGCAAAAGATGACAATGACGAAAATAAAATAACTAACTGTGAAATAAATATGGAATTTACAATTTGTTTGTACGAACCTGTTTACAATAATATGATTTCAGATGCATATTCAACAACTAATGAAATAAGCATTGATAAATCAAACATTTCAGTTAATTCGCTAGTCGACTTTTGTTGTATAAAAGATGATTTCGAGAAAACTTTTGATGTTGATGATGTAAGTATTAAAGATATTTACTATTATGACGCAGTAGCAAAAATATCAGAAAAAACAATTTATGATGATAATATGGTTGTCGATGGCTTTATTGATGTAAATGTGATATTTTTAGATGGAGATATCAACAAGGTAGATAGCACATCCACTTCTATACCATTTTCATCAAATGTTGATTTATCTAGTTATACAGACGTATCAGATGCTGAAAGTAAAATTACACTAACAGATGTAGGAGTATATAGAAAAGGTAGAAACACAATTGTATTTGAAGCAAAGATTGTTAATGATGTTAAAGTTAAAAACAATAAAAATGTTAGTATTATAAGCAATATTGTTGAAGGAGATAAACTAAACAAAAAAAATACTCCAAGTATTGTTTTTAGAGTAGTTCAGCCAAACGAATGCTTATGGGATATAGCTAAAAACTATAATATTTCAATGAATTATTTATGTCAATCTAATAACTTAGATATAGATAGTGAATTAACCGTAGGGGAAAAAATAATAATAACTAAACAAATCTAATATAAATAAGCACACATTATGTGTGCTTATTTTTTAAAATTTTTGCTTCCTTATTTTCATATATTCTTTTATATTAATTGTTTTTCCATATAAAAGTACACCCATTTTGTATATTCTAGCTGATATAAGTCCTATCAATATTGTTGAACCAATTAATATAACAATTGATAGAATTACTCCATATACAGGTACATTACCCATCGTTATTCTTGCAAACATTGCCATAGGAGATGTAAATGGAATATATGAGCAAACTTTCATTACCATATTATCTACATTACCACTTACCATTGAATTCATAACCAATATAAACGCAACTACAAAAGTTAAAGTTATTGGCATAGTTGAAACATTTATATCTTCTGTTCTATTTGCTAAAGAGCCCAAAGCTCCAAATAGAAATGCGTAAATGAAAAATCCTAGTATAAAAAACAGTAATGAATACAGCAAATAATCTAAATTCATACTAAATATCATGTTAATAATTTCATTCTGTTGCCAGTATAAATAATTGATTTTGTAAAACACAAAGCTTGTTACAAATATAATTGCTAATTGTGATAAACCAGCAAACCCAGAACCAAATACTTTTCCAAAAATAAGATTTGTCGGTTTTGCAGATGTTATAAGCATTTCCATAGCCCTTGAACTTTTTTCAGTTGCTACACTTGTTGCAATCAAGTTACCATACATTATAATAGCAAAGTACAATATAAATATTATAATATAAGTATATAAAAAGCTTTGAGTTTGGTCCTTACCAACAGTTAAAACTTCACTACTAACATATGAAGAAAGTATACTCGATGCATCTTCCATTGATATTCCCTTTTGTTGCATAATATCAAGCTTTCTCTTCTGTTGAAGCGCACTATCTATCATCCCATAATTGGAATTACCCATCTTTTTGTCATTTACTATAAACGTATAGCTATTTACACCATCTATAATAATCGCACTTTTGTATATTTTATCTTTTACATCTTGTTTTATTTTCTCTACATCTTCTTTTATAGGAACTATATTATATCCCTGTAAATATTTCATAAGAAATATCACAGTAGTTTGTGGATCATCACTTATTGTATCCATTAAAGCAATTGTTTCCTTTTCAGCTTCACTATCTTCTATATTTTCTCCTACATTTTCCTCAATACTGCTATCATTATTATCAAACAATTCCATTATTCTAGGAAATGATAAAACAATAGCTATAAGCAAGGCTGCTACTATTGTAATACTAATAAAAATTTTATTTTTGTAAAAATTCATTAATTCAAATTTAAAAACAGTTGACAATTGTCTCATAGTCTATCCTCCGTATACTCAACAAATATATCATTTAGTGATGGCTCATAAACACTAAAGCTATCTATATCAAAGTTATTTTCGCCTAATACCGTCATTAGTTTATTTTTATCTACTGCATTTTTAAGCTCAATCCTAAGCATTTGTTTTTCAATTGTTGAATTAATAACTATTTCTCTCAACTTTTCGTCAGTAAATAATTTAATTTTATCAACTTGAGAACTAGAGATTAAAATTTTATTTCTATCATATGATTTTTTTATATTCTTAATTAATCCATCTCTAACAATTTTACCACCGTTTAATATTGCTATATTATCACAAAACTCTTCAACATAACTCATTTGATGACTTGAAAAAATTAAAACTTTTCCATCATTTATTAAATCCTTGACCATATCCTTTAGAAGCATCGCATTTACAGGATCTAAACCAGAAAACGGTTCATCCAATATTACTATATCAGGATTACAAGCAAGAGTTGCTACAAGCTGTATTTTTTGCTGATTACCTTTTGATAAAGTATCTAGCTTTTTATTAGCATATTCAGTCATTTGAAGCTTCTCTAACAATCTGGTAGCAGATTCTTTAGCTTCATTCTTACTTAACCCTCTTAATTGTGATAAATATAGTATTTGTTCCATAACTATTTTTTTGGGATATAATCCTCTTTCTTCAGGAAGATAACCAATTCTTACTTTTTGTCTATTTATCGGCTTACCATCTAAAAGAATTTTTCCACTATCAGAATTAAACACACCCATTATAATTCTTATAGTAGTTGTTTTACCTGCTCCATTTCTTCCTAACAATCCTATAGCTTTACCACTTTCTGCTTCGAATGTTATACCATCTAGCACTTTTTTATTAGTAAAACTTTTATAGATATTATCTATACGTACCCTCATATTTTCTCCTTATAATTTCTATGATTTGACACAATTAAAGGCATACACATATATGCCTTTTAACTACATACCACTTGGTACATCTGAAAACTTTGTAAATCTATCTATAAATACTAAATCTACAGTTCCGACTGGACCATTTCTATGTTTTGCGAGAATTACTTCGGCTATACCCTTCTTTTCAGATTCATCTTTATAATAATACTCATCTCTATAAAGCATCATAACTATATCCGCATCCTGCTCTATTGCACCTGACTCTCTCAAATCAGAAAGAAGTGGCCTATGATCAGGTCTTTGCTCTGGAGCTCTTGACAACTGTGAAAGCGCAACAACAGGACAATTAAGCTCTCTTGCCATTTGTTTTAATCCTCTAGAAATACTTGAAATTTCTTGTTGTCTACTTTCTGCTTTCCCTCCATAAGACATAAGTTGCAGGTAGTCTATGACAACCATATCAAGCCCTTTATCTATTTTAAGTCTCCTACACTTAGACATTAAGTCAAATAAAGTAATAGAAGCTGTATCATCAATATACATACTGACTTCTGCAATATCATTCATGACATTTGCAAGTTTCATCCAGTCTTCATCATCTAATGTACCTGATCTAAGCTTATTGCTTTCAACTAGAGATTCCATACTTATAAGTCTTTGAATATACTGCTCCTTAGACATCTCCAAACTAAATAACGCTACCGAAGAACCACTTTTAGCAGCATTCATTGCAATATTTAAAGCAAGTGATGTTTTTCCCATTGCTGGACGTGCTGCAAGTAGGATTAAGTCCGAGCGTTGAAATCCTGCAGTCATCCTGTTCAATTCCTTGAAACCTGTATCTACACCAGTCAAGCTATCTTTCATTTTTGCTTTTTCTTCTAATTGATTAAATACAGTAATTAAAACATCTCTAACCATACTAAAATCATTTGAACTTCGATTTTGAGATAAGGAAAATATCCTTGATTCTGCGAGGTCAATAAGATTTTGCACCTCATCACTTTCTTTATAACCCTTTTCAATAATTTCATTAGAAACACTTATCAATTTTCTTAATACAGATTTTTCTTTTATTATATTTATATAAGCTGTTACATTTTTTGATGTAATAATGTTTTCTGTTAAGCCTGCAAGATACTCTAAACCTCCAACTTGGTCAATTTTGCCACGTTTTTTCAGTTCATCACTAACGGTAATCATATCTATTGGTACTTCTAATTGATATATAGTTCGTATTGCATCATATATTTCACTATTAGCTTCATAATAAAAATCTTCTGATGCTAATAAATTTAAAGTTTTTTCTACGGCCTTACCGTCTATCATCAAAGCCCCTAAAACTGTCTGTTCAGCTTCTAGACTATGAGGCGGTACCTTGCCAAAGTTAAGAATATCAGACAACTTAGCACTTCCTTTTTATTTATCAGTTACTATAATGTTTATTTTTGCTGTTACTTTTGAATGCAATTTAGCACTTACAACATAATTTCCTAATGCTTTTATATTACCATTTAATTCTAATTTTCTTTTATCTATATCAACACCATGGTTTTCTTTTAATATCTCAGCAATTTCTTTTGTTGTAATAGAACCAAACAATTTGCCATTTTCACCACATTTAGTTTTAACAACTATTGTTATTGCAGTTAATTTTTCTTCTATTTTTTTTGCTTCATTTAATACTTCTAATTCTTTCTGTTCTTGTAATTTTTTTTGATTTTCTAACACTTTCATATTTCCAGCTGTAGCTTCAATTGCTAATTTTTTAGGGAATAAATAATTTCTTGCATAGCCTTCCTTAGCATTGATAACATCACCTTTTTTACCTAAAGTTTTTTCATCTTTTAATAATATTACTTTCATTCTTCTTTACCGTCCTCTTTATATTGTTTTATTGCTTCATATAATTTTTCTTTAGCTTCATTTATACTACTTGTTTTAACTTGTGCTCCAGCCATTGTAAGGTGTCCACCGCCACCTAGCAATTCAAGTATAAGCTGTACGCTTATCTGTCCCATAGACCTACCACTTATATGGATATAATCTACATGTTTAACCAAAACAAAGCTTGCCTTTACATTCCTTACTGTTAATAATTCATCAGCAGCTTTTGCAGCCATAACATTATTCTCTTCTTCTTCATCATCAATATATGATATTGCAACATCGCCAAATTTCATTTCTGCTCTATCAACTATCTCAGTCTTTTTCTTCATTACATCTAAGCTTTCACTAAATAAATCCTTAACCTCAATAGTATCCGCACCATTTCTACGTAAGAATGATGCTGCCTCAAAAGTTCTTACTCCAGTTTTAAAAATAAATGAATTTGTATCCACAACTATACCAGCAAGCAACGCATCTGCTTCAAATTTTGTTATCTTAATATGGTCATCCATATATTGTATCAACTCTGAAACTAATTCACAAGTTGAAGATGCATATGGCTCAATATAGTCTAATACTGCATTTTCTATATATTCTTCACTACGTCTATGATGATCTATTAGCACAACTTTATCAACTTCCTCAAGAACTTCAGGAGCTTCTGTAAAGCTACCCTTACTTGTATCTAAAACAACACAAACCGTTTCAGAATCAATAAGTTTAATTGCTTGCTCAGTAGTTACCAAAGCTTCTATATAGCTAGCATCTTCTTTTTCCATTCTTTCACAAAGATTTTTAAGCGCATAATTTACATTATTCAATACAATATAAGCTTTTTTACCTCTTGATTTTGCTATACTATATAAACCTATTGATGAACCTAAACTATCCATATCACCAATTTTATGTCCCATTATTATTACATTGGAACTTTGGTCTATTATTTGTCTCAAAGCAAATGATATAACTCTAGCCTTAACTTTTGTTCTTTTTTCAACTGCTTTGCTTTTACCACCATAAAATTTAACTGAATTAATTTTTTTGACTACAGCTTGATCTCCACCTCTACCTAAAGCAATGTCAAGTGCACCTTTTGAACATTCCAATAATTGTCCTATAGTTTTAGCATATGCACCAACACCTATACTCAGTGTATAATAAAACTCTCCAGAACTTTTTATTTCTTTTACTTCCTCTAACAAAGAAAATTTCTTGTTTTCTAATGACTCTAAAAATTGATTTTCTATAACCATCAAGAATCTGTATGCATTATATTTCAATACAAATCCATTCATCTCAGTAGCATACTTATTGAGAATTTTTTCTATTTCTGCAACCATAGATGCTCTAATTAATTTATCCATTTTTTCAGACATTTCATCAAAATTATCTATCTGAATTATCATGGCAATAGGTCTTTCGTCATTATACTTATTCTTTAAAGTTTTGAATGAAGTATTATCAACCCAGTATAGTATGTACTCAGCATTGTCAGAAAACTGACCTTCTGATAATTTGCTGTATAAAACATTATAGCATTTTTGATCACTGTTAATAATTATTTCAAGATTATTTAAAACACCTTGATTATTATCTTGCAAACTTTTTATTGAAAAACTAGGAGCTATATCTTCTAGCTTTTCAAAATTATCCATATCTAATATTACTTCTCTAAATTTTAAATTATACCAACATACCTTTCCTTCATCATCTATTATAAGAGCTGGCATCGGAAAATTAAAAATTGAACTTACAGATAGATTTTCTAAATTATTTGTAAAATCAATAACATAATTTTTTAAATTCTTTTGTCTTCTATTATGCTTTCCTAACGTTGCTACAAGAATTATTATTATAGTTATAATCGAAAGCAAAGCTATAGTATATAGCTTATTAAGTACAAAAATTACTGAAAAAATAAAAAGAATAACTAAAAAAAGATAATTGTCGTCCTTTAAAAATTCAGGCAATTTAAATTCCTTCATTATTTGACACCTCCGAATTTATCTTAACTTTCTAAAATTTCTTAAATCTATAGCCATATCTAGCACTCCTAGTAATATTACTGCACTTGCTATAACAGGGTTAAAAACCACAAACAAGAATATTAATACTCTGAAAACTGGTTTTGTTTTATATTTTATAAATAAAAATTTTATTACACCTAAACCTTGCACTAAAAAAGCAAAGCATCCAACCATAAAAATGTTAAGTAATATAACATCACCGTTCGAGAATCCAAGCTGCGTAAACATCAATGATAATAATATCATAACTACAAATCCTAAAATAAAACCCTTAGGCAATCTAAAAAATGCTAAGTCTTTTAAAGGTGTTAATTCAACTTTCAATTTTCTTCCTACTAGTTGTGCAATCATATAATTAGCAACAGCCATCAAAACTGATGTTAATATTAGCATAACCGGAACTAACCTTGTTAATAGATGAATGGCATTATCCATCATTGTATTAATATTTTGTAAATTTGAATTAAAAGCTTCACTCTTTCCAAATAAATCTTTGCTCAAGTCAAAAGATTCTCTTATTAATGATGTTATCTCATCAGTAAATTCTACTCCCATAAACATCTCTAGTCCCTGTACTATAAATATTAATGATATTAACATTACTATAGCTCCAACAATGATAACACTTGTTGGCTTTTTCTCTTTACATATCATATAACTCATTGCTATTGCTATAGGAGTATACATAAACAAATATATAAATCCCATTTGAATACCTATAAGCATAGATATAATTATTGATGCAGATATCAACGATAATGCTGAATATTTAAAACCTCTTCTTTTTGCTAGCAATATACCTGGTACTGGAAACAAAAAATCTATCAATGGAAATATATAAAATGAAATCATTGATAGTATAACTAAAAGTCCACTTACCATTGCCGCTTCTGTCAATCCAGAAGTGTTTACTTTTTTGCTCATTATTTTACCTCGCGTCTATATCAAATTTTACATTGATATTATATTTTACCCCATTTTTATACTAAAGTCAAAACAAAAACTTATAGTTCCAGTGGTAAAGAATAAATTTCATTAAACTAAACTATTTTCAAATAATAATTTTTTAGTCTATCCACAATTACTGTAATTTTATTAAAGTTATCCGCATCTATATGGCATAAAAAAACATCAACACTGGAATCTGAAACTAAAACAAATGTATACTTTACTCACCCGTATTTTTCCTTCAAAAAAAGGACTAATGAACGTCATAACAGACTGATACGTAGATTTCAAAAGGGAAACGAATGACCGATTACAGTACCCATGACATCGCTTTTATCAAGGAATGGATAAATACACTTCCTAGAAAAATACTTGGGTACAAAACACCAGAGGAGCTAAAGATTTTATAGATCAATGTCTGTTTTATCACTGGGTAAGCGATTGATCTTACAAAAATATTGATAAAATTTTTCTGCAACTTCCTTATTTTTTGATTTGCACATTGATTCCTTTATATCGAAAAGTATTCGTTGTATGATTTTATTAGAAAAGTATTTGAACACAATATTGCCCCAGCGCTGTGTTTGATTATCTTCCTTTATATAAGGCCAGAATAACAAACTTTCTTCATTGCTCAGTGCAATTCTATAATACTGATGGCTTTCAATTATTTAGTTTTTGCATAATTCACCAAAGAAATCATCTTTAACCATAAAAGCACCTATAATGCGTCGGTTTTTCTCCAACGTTTCTTTTGTGCATTCAGTAAGTAAACATAAAGAGTTTGGTTTTAATCGTTTGGGTAGGCGAGGTTTTCCTTTTGAATATCCACTGAAATAATGACCAATGGATAATTTCCAAGAAGAAAACACACTATTTTTTTGATCTGTTTCTATATTAAAGACTGCTTGTGAATTTGGTATAACTTTCAAATTATGTATTCGCTGTATACGTTCGCGTTCCTCTTTAATCACCCGTTTCTTAGCATCTTCAGTTTTCTTTTTTATAATTAGCATATTATGAATTTCACGTTGTATTGTACCATCTTTTAATGTCAAATAGTCTGAAAATGCATCTGGAAATAAAAATCTCTTTTCTCCTTGGGGAAAGCAGATTGTAATTATGTTAGTGGACATGTTTGTAACAATACCATTACCGAATGATTTATGTCGGATTGCTTTTCCAATCAATTGCATTTTGATGCTCCTTTCAAAATTAGTAAAGAGCTCATCAAGTCTTTACATACAAAAATACGACAATCTAAGCTCTTTAATCTAACAATATGAAATTTATTGTAATTCTTCTGTGGTTTCTGGGCTTTCCACGACAGCCTGTTTGGTTTCGCTAACTCTTAAAACTATGCTATCTGTATCTACTTGCAAATCTACATTTTCGTTTTTAAATTCAGGAATATCCCCTACTGTTATGATACTTCCAACCAATAAGCCGTCTAAATCTACAGATACAGTATCTATCATGTCATTTGGAAGAGCTGCATAAGGTATTTCTAATAACATTTTTTCCAAAATTCCTTTTACTTTATCTGTGTTTTTTAAAATAATATGAGTGATACTGTTAACTTTTTGATCGGCTTTTAGGGCTTGAAAGCTAATGTGTATAATTTCTTCACGTAATAAATCATCTGTTTTATCTTTGATTTGAACAGGAATTATCTGTTCATCAAGCTTGAGTTTAATTTTGCTTCCCTCTCGGTTATTACGGAAAAGTTTATTTGCCGTAATCTGATCCATTTGAATAGAAATCGCCTCTGGCAGTGATCCTCCATAGACACAACATGGTAAAATGCCAGAACGTCTTAGTTGTTTTGCTTTTGCTTTTTCATTTCGTTTTTCCACTGTAATAATATCCATTTTTATCCTCCAAGATTTTTATATTTATATTCTATAATGCAGACAATTGCTCAATATAGCTTAGTTATGTATTATGTAACTGTTGTTAGTATTTGATTGTTGACACAGAAAGTTGAATATGAATCAATAATAAAAAACAAGTTGAATATCAAACAATGTTTTAAAATATTGAAAAAATAAACTTTTAGTGTCTACTATATTGACATAAGCCCAAACTCAAACTTCGTAGAAAAAGATCTGCATATATTGTTATTGCATCGTATAACGTGTGTGATAACCATAACCAATTTCAAATATAATTTGTAAATTTTATTGTGCGAAATTTAAGTTATATAAAAAAAGTTATATAAAAAAAGAAGCGACTTTTCATGCTCTTACTTTGAAGTAAAATACCAAAAGCCCTTCTTTGCAGACGGTTCTTTTATATTAATTTTTATATAATGTTTTAAACTTGAAAATTGATTCTGCATTGTATAAAAATTTTAAAAACAGAATCTAATAATGTAATATTAATATTTTTTGACACACGTATATTTCATACGTTATTAAATATAATATCACAAAGGCAGGGATAAATCAAGTATAGTTTCCTTTTGGTAGCGGCAAAGAATAAATTTCACAAAATTAAACTATTTCCAAATAAAAATCTTTTTTATTTTGTCCACAATTACTGATTTTAAGAAAATTATCCACATCTGTATGACATGAAAACCCATCCGTTCAAATTTTGTGGATATTAATATTCATATATGATAAATATTTATTCTTTAAAGCTGTTATAGTTATACTTCATATTGAGTAAAAATATGTTTAATTATATTTTTATTTACATATTACCTTATATATCTTATACTTTACCTATATAATATAAAGGAAGGGAAATTTCAAATGAAAAATATTTTTAAAAATTTAACATGTCTAATATTGATATTTACAATTATTTTATGTCCAATTTCACATATATACGCTGATGAAGTAAACTATGATAATTTAGATACAAACATTGAGTTCTTTAAAGCTGTTTCCGAATTCGTTAATACATATTATCAATATGATATTCCACAAGAAGAAGTAATTCACGCTTTGTACCAAGGTTTTTTTGATTTATTATATGATAAATCTGATAAAGAAGCCAATTTAGATATTGATAACTTTAATTTACAAGTAGAAATTTTAAAAAGAACAATTAAAAACTCACTAGTAGACGCTAATATATCTATAAATGAAGAAGAAATTACAAAATGCTTATATAAAAGTTTATTTAATGTATTAGATAAATATAGTGAATATTTTACAAAAGATGAGTATGAACAGTTTTCAAGCACTATTGCTGGAGAATTTGGTGGAATAGGTGTTTCCATATCATATAAAAACAGTAATGTTGTAGTTAACTATGCTTTGCCAAATTCACCTTCATTAAAAGCTGGTATTTTACCAAACGATATTATAATTTCAGTTGATGAAAAAAATGTTGAAGGATTAGGTCTAAACGATGTAACAAATCTCATAAAAGGTAATATAGGTACCTCTGTCAATATAGGTATACTTAGAAATGGTCAAAAACTAAATTTTGATTTAACAAGAGAGCTCGTTGAAGTAAGCTCTGTTGAAGCAAAAATAGTAAACGATAATCTTGGTTACATACATATATTAGAATTTAATGAAAATACAACTGAGCAATTAAAAGCACAACTTGAAACTTTCGACAAAAGTGATATCAAAAAAATCATTTTAGATGTAAGGAATAACCCTGGTGGAAGCTTACAAACAGTCCTAGATATATTAAACTTATTTGTTGCCAAAGGACCATTATTGTATGTGGACTATTCAACAGAAGGGGAAATTTGCTATAGTAGTAACCTGGAAACACCTAAATATGAAGTATGTGTTTTAGTTAATCAAAATAGTGCTAGTGCTTCCGAAATATTTGCTGGTGCAATTCAAGATAGAAACGTTGGAAAAATAATAGGAACAACAACTTATGGAAAAGGTGTTGTTCAATCATTGTTTGCTCTTAAAAACGAAGCTGCTATTAAGCTTACAACCGCAGAATATTTTACGCCTAATAAAAACAAGGTACAGGGTATAGGCATAACACCTGATATATATGTAGAGCTAAAAAGTAATATAGATTTTTCAAACTATCCTAAACTAAAAAAAGAAAGAAAAGCTAAATTAGATGATATTGGGTTAGATGTATTAGGTTCAGAAATGATTTTAGAAACTTTAGGTTATAATGTTAATAAGCCTGATGGTGTTTTTGACAAAACAACCTTTGATGCCATAAAAGAATTTCAAAAAAATAATAATCTGTATGCCTATGGTGTTTTAGATTATTCAACTCAAGATTGTTTAACTAATTCACTTATAGCATTTTCTCAAAATAATGAAATAGATACTCAGCTTGCAAAAGCAATAGAAATAATGAAATAGGGTTTTTAACGAAGTAGTTTGCTGTATTTACAAGATATTGTTCGTATATATACGAACAATATCTTTTGTTTTTTAAATATTTATAATAAAAACTATTGACAATGTTTTTCTCTTTTGTTATGATAAAAGCATAAAATAAATGTTTAAATATAATCTCTTGTATATGGTGAGAGAGTTTCTACCGAGCACCTTAAATCGACTATTTAAACGAAATTATACTTAATTATTTTTGTTCCCATTATATAATAGTTGATTTCCCTCGGTAAACGAACATTTATCAAAAAATAATAGTTTTATGGAGGATTTTTTTATGTCTAAAATTGAAGAAACATCAACTCTTGACAGAATATTTAAGCTTAAAGAAAATAACACTACTGTTAAAACTGAGATTTTAGCTGGTATAACTACTTTTATGACAATGGCTTACATATTGGCAGTTAACCCAAATATTTTAGCAGCAGCACACATGGATAAAGGAGCTGTTTTGATAGCAACTGCTTTAGCTTCATTTATTGGTACAATATTAATGGCAGTTTTGTCAAACTACCCTTTTGCTTTAGCTCCAGGTATGGGACTTAATGCTTACTTTGCATTTACTGTTTGCGGTACTATGGGTTACTCTTGGCAAATAGCATTGCTTGCAGTATTTGTAGAAGGTATAATATTTATTATATTATCTCTAACAAATGTTCGCGAAGCTATATTTAATGCTATCCCACTTACTCTTAAATCAGCAGTTAGTGTTGGTATTGGTCTATTTATAGCATTTATAGGATTACAAAACGCAAAAATAGTTGTAAATCATAATGAAACATTAGTAACAATTCAAACATTTAGTGGCGAATTATTCAACTCAGTAGGCGTTGGTGCAATACTTGCATTGGTTGGAGTTATTATAACTGCAATTTTAATAATTAAAAATGTAAAGGGCGGAATTTTATTAGGAATTCTATCAACTTGGGTATTAGGTATTATTTGTGAATTATTAGGTTTTTATATACCAAATGTTGATGCTGGAATGTTCTCTGTTATACCTAGTAAAATAATTAGTTTCGACTTTTCTGCATTAGGCAATACATTTGGTCAATTTTTCAAAGCAGATTTTTCTGCAATTAAGGTTATAGATTTTATCGTTATAATGTTCGCATTCTTATTTGTTGACTTATTTGATACATTAGGTACACTTATAGGTGTTTCTTCAAAAGCAAATATGTTGGACAAAGATGGTAAATTACCTAGAATTAAAGGCGCATTACTTGCTGACTCAATAGCAACAAGTGCAGGTGCTATTCTTGGTACATCAACAACAACTACATATGTCGAGAGTGCTTCAGGTGTTACAGCTGGTGGTAGAACTGGCTTAACAGGTATTGTTACAGCAATATTATTCTTACTAGCAACAATATTTTCGCCATTATTCTTGACTATACCTTCATTTGCAACAGCTCCTGCATTGATAATCGTAGGATTCTATATGTTAGGTAATGTTTCTAAAATTGATTTCAATGATATGACTGATGCTATACCAGCATTCTTATGTATCATTGCAATGCCTTTAACATACAGTATTTCAGAAGGTATCTCAATTGGAGTTATCTCTTGGACATTAATTAACTTAATAACAGGAAAAGCAAAAGAGAAGAAAATAAGTATATTAATGTATGTTTTATCAATATTGTTCGTATTGAAATACATATTCTTATAAAATTAGGTGATAGTAAAAGTCTGAGAAATCAGACTTTTACTATTTTTAATATTTTCGAAAACTTTAAAAAAATAATTAAGCATAGAATTTAAAATTTTATTTTTAATTATTTTTTTAAAACTAAATAAGAAAGGATTAAAAAATGAGCTTAACTGTAAAAAGAGTTTTTGTAGAAAAGAAAATAGGCTTTGACGTAGAAGCAAAAAATTTACTAATTAATTTAACACAAAATCTAAACCTAAACAATATAGAAAATTTGAGGATCCTTAATAGATATGATGTTGCTGATATTTCAGAATATGATTTCAATAAATCAATAGTTTCAGTTTTATCTGAACCTAATCAAGATATTGTTTATATACAAGACGAAATTTGTTTGAACAAAGATGAAAAAATGTTTGCTGTAGAATTTTTGCCAGGTCAATATGATCAACGTGCTGACTCTGCTGCTGAATGTATAAAGATTTTAACTAGCAAAGAAACAATAGTTAAATGTGCTAAAGTTTTAATTTTTAAAGGCAATATGACACAAGCCGATTTAGACAGAATAAAAAAATATTATATAAACCCTGTGGATTCTAGAGAAGCAAGTACAATTAAACCAAACACATTAAATACTAATTACAATGATGCACAAGATGTTATGCGTGTAGATGGTTTTACTAATTTTTCAGATTTACAACTTGATGAATATATAAAATCACAAGGATTTGCAATGAGTTTAGAAGATATTAAACTTTGCAGAGAATATTTTAAAACCGATGAAAAGAGAAATCCAAGTATCACAGAACTTAAAGTTATAGATACATATTGGTCTGATCATTGTAGACACACTACTTTTTCTACAAAACTTGAAAATATTGAGTTTGAGAATAATAATATTACTAAAGAAATACAAAATACTTTTGAAATTTATAAATCTAGTAGAAAATTTGTTTATGAAAACAGAGATAAAGATATTTGTCTTATGGATTTAGCTACTATTGCTGCAAAGGAACTTAGAAAATCAGGACTTTTAAATGACTTAGAGGTTTCAGATGAAATAAACGCTTGTAGCATAATAGTAGATGCAAAGATTGATGGAAAATCAGAAGAATGGCTAGTAATGTTTAAAAATGAAACTCACAACCATCCTACTGAAATCGAACCATTTGGTGGAGCTGCAACATGTCTTGGTGGAGCAATTAGAGATCCATTATCAGGTAGGTCTTATGTTTACCAAGCTATGAGAATTACTGGATGTGCTGATCCTAGACAAAAATTTGAAGATACATTAAAAGGAAAACTTCCTCAAAGAAAAATTTCTACTGAAGCGGCAAATGGCTATAGTTCATATGGAAATCAAATAGGTCTTGCTACTGGAAAAGTTGTAGAAATATATGATAACGATTATGTAGCAAAAAGAATGGAGATTGGTGCTGTTATAGCAGCTACTCCACGTCATAACGTAAAAAGAGAAGAACCTATCACAGGAGATGTTATAATACTTCTTGGTGGAAGAACAGGCCGTGACGGCTGTGGTGGCGCAACTGGTTCATCAAAAGAACATACAGAAGAATCAATATTACTTTGTGGTTCTGAAGTACAAAAAGGAAATGCCCCTACTGAAAGAAAAATACAAAGATTATTTAGAAATGCAGAAGTAAGCAAGTTAATCAAAAGATGCAACGACTTTGGAGCTGGTGGTGTTTCTGTTGCTATTGGTGAGTTGGCAGATGGATTGGAAATAAATTTAGATAAAGTAACAAAAAAATATAATGGTCTTGATGGAACTGAACTTGCAATTTCAGAATCTCAGGAAAGAATGGCTGTTGTAATAGACAAAAATGACGCTGATAGATTTATAAATTATGCACACAAAGAAAATCTTGAAGCAAATATAGTTGCTGTTGTTACAGAAGACAGAAGACTAAAAATGTCTTGGAGAGACGATATAATACTTGATATTAGTAGAGATTTCTTAGACACAAATGGTGCTAAGCAAAAAACTAACGTATTAGTCAAAGCAGTAGATGTATCAAATTTCGAATCAAATAAAATTAAATCATTAAAGGCTGATAATTTAAGAGATGCATGGATTGAAAATCTACACGATTTAAATGTTTGTTGTCAAAAAGGTTTATCTGAAAAATTCGACTCTACTATTGGAGCAGCTACTATAATAATGCCTTTTGGAGGTAGAACTCAAATGTCGCCTGCAGAAGGTATGGTTGCTAAGCTACCAGTTTTGAGTGGAAATACAGATACTTGTACAATTATGACACATGGTTTTGATCCAAAATTATCAAAATTAAGCCCTTACCATGGTGCCTTATATGCTGTTTTACACTCTGTTGCAAAAATAGTTGCAATAGGTGGTGATTATACTAAGATACGATTAACTTTACAAGAATACTTTGAAAAATTACACAATGATGCTGAAAAATGGGGTAAACCATTTGCTGCACTTCTAGGAGCATTTAAAACACAGCATGAACTTCAAATACCTGCAATTGGTGGAAAAGATAGTATGTCAGGAACATTTAATGACAAAAATGTACCACCTACACTTGTAAGTTTTGCAGTTTGTACATCTACAATTGACCATATTGTTTCTTCAGAGTTTAAAAAAACAAACAGTAAAGTTATTTTAATAAAAATTAAAAAGGATGAAAACTACATACCTGATTTTGAGGATGTGAAAAATAAATATACAAAAATTCATGAATTAATAAAAGACAACAAAGTTTTAAGTTCTCATACTGTTGGATATGGCGGAGTAGCAGAAGCAATAAGTAAAATGTCCTTTGGTAACAAAATTGGATTTACTACGATTAAAAATACAATTTTTGATTCTAATTTATACTTTGCACCTAAATATGGGGATATAATTCTTGAAGTTGAAAACATAAATGATATTGATATACCTTTTATATTATTAGGTGAAACAATTTCTCAAAAGAAAATATCTATTAACAATTCTTATAACATTAGAATTGATGAAATGTTAAATGAATGGATAAAACCACTTAATAAAATTTATCCAGTGAAAATTGATGTTGAAGGAAAAATTAAAGATTATCAATATACCGCTGGAAACAAGGTTAAAAGCAATTTAAATATTACAAAACCTAGAGTATTTATACCTGTCTTTCCGGGAACAAACTGTGAATATGATACTAAAAAAGCATTTGAAAGAGCTGGAGCTATTGCAAATACATTTGTATTTAACAATTTAACTCCTAATGATGTTGAGTATTCTATAAAAGAAATGGCAAAATTAATAAATGAATCACAAATAGTTGCTTTCCCAGGTGGATTTAGCGCTGGTGATGAACCTGATGGTTCTGGTAAATTTATAGCTACAACATTTAGAAATCCATACCTTAGTGATGCCATAATGAATTTGCTTAAAAATAGAGATGGATTAATGATTGGTATTTGTAATGGTTTTCAAGCATTAATTAAGCTTGGCTTAGTGCCATATGGAGAAATAAAAGAAACTGAAGAAAATGATCCTACTCTTACTTATAATACAATTGGAAGACACGTTTCAACTTTTGCAATGACTAAAGTTGTTTCAAATTTATCTCCTTGGTTCAACGGCTGTAGTGTTTCAGATGTACACAACCTACCGCTATCACATGGAGAAGGTCGATTTGTAGCTAACAAAGAGTGGATTGAAAAGCTTAAAGCAAATGGTCAAATTGCTACACAATATGTTGATAAGGATTACAATCCAACATATGACGGTTTATTTAACCCAAATGGCTCTGTTGAAGCAGTAGAAGGAATTACAAGTCCAGAAGGCAGAGTTCTTGGAAAAATGGGTCACTCTGAAAGAAGAGATGTAGACACTTATATAAATATACCAGGTAACAAAGACCAAAAACTTTTTGAATCAGGTGTAAAATATTTTAAATAATGGAGGTATAATCAATGAAAGTTGCAATTGTTATGGGTAGTGATTCTGATTTTCCTGTTATAGAAAAAGGAATCGAAATACTTAAAAGATTTAATGTAGACTATGAAGTTAGAGTAATATCTGCTCACAGAACACCAGATATTGCAGTTGATTTTGCAAAAAAGGCAGCGAAAAATGGATTTGAAGTAATTATTGCAGTAGCAGGAAAAGCAGCACATTTAGGTGGAGTAATTGCAGGATGTAGTTGCTTACCAGTTATAGGAGTTCCTGTTAAAGCCTCGGCACTTGAAGGTATGGATGCTCTATTATCAATAGTTCAAATGCCTCCAGGAGTTCCGGTAGCTACTGTAGCTATAAATGCTGGAGACAATGCAGCAATACTTGCTATCCAAATACTAAGTGTTAAATATGAAGAATTAAGAAAACAATTTTATATATACAAAGAAGAAATGGCACAAAAAGTTATCACCGCAGATAAAAATTTACAAGAGAAATTAAAATAATTTATTGGAGGACTTTAAAATGCAAAAATTAGAACAATTATATGAAGGAAAAGCAAAAAAGGTATTTAAAACAGATAATGAAAAAGAATACATTGTAGAATATAAGGATGACGCTACTGCATTTAACGGTGTAAAAAAAGGAACTATTGTTGGAAAAGGTGTTGTAAATAACAAAATGACAGCAGCAATTTTTACTATGTTAGAAAAACAAGGTATACCAACACATCAAGTTAAGTTATTAAATGATAGAGAATGTTTAGTTAAGGCAGTTAAAATACTTCCTCTTGAAGTTATTGTAAGAAATATAGCTGCTGGTTCTTTAGCAACAAGACTTGGTCTTGAAGAAGGTGTTGTTTTAAAATCTACAGTATTAGAATTTTCATATAAAAACGATGATTTAGGCGATCCAATGGTAAATGATTATCATATAGCAGCAATGGAACTAGCTACACCTGAGCAATTAGATACTGTTAAAGAATATGCCTTAAAAATAAACACTATACTTCAAAAATTCTTTATTGAAAGAAATATTAAGCTTGTAGATTTCAAACTAGAGTTTGGTTTATATGATGGCAAAGTAATTTTAGCAGATGAAATTTCACCAGATACTTGTAGATTATGGGATAAAGATACTGACAAAAAATTAGATAAAGACAGATTTAGAAGAGATTTAGGTGGTGTAGAAGAAGTTTATAAAGAAGTATTAGAAAGAATAAATAAATAAATAGTGAGGGCTTAAATGTACGAATTATTAATGGACGACAAAATGCATGAAGAATGTGGTGTTATTGGTGTTTATACAAGCAAACCTGAGCTAACAACACAATTGGTTTATTATGGATTATTTGCTTTACAACATAGAGGTCAAGAAAGTGCTGGTATCGCAATTAGTACAGAGGAAAACCATATTGAACAGCATAAGGGAATGGGACTTGTATCTGAAATTTTTACCAATGATGTAGTTCACAGATTAAGTGGCAATGTAGCAATAGGCCATGTTAGATATTCAACAACTGGAACAAGCAAAATTGAAAATGCTCAACCACTTGTTGTAAATTATAAAAAAGGCTCATTTGCTCTTGCACACAATGGTAATTTAGTTAATGCAGATTCTTTAAAAGAAATACTGGAAGATGAAGGTGTTATATTCCAAACTACTACAGATACTGAAGTAGTAGCCAATATGATGGCTAGAAACTATAAAGGAAACATTGTTAAATCAATAAAAAATGTAATGGAAATTATTAAAGGCGCTTTTGCATTTACAATAATGGATGATAAATCTCTTATAGGTGTTAGAGACCATTTTGGTCTTAGACCTCTTTGTATAGGAAAAAGAGATGATGGCTATTTATTAGCATCTGAGAGTTGTGCAATTAGTGCAATGGGTGGCGAGTTTATCAGAGATGTAGAGCCTGGTGAAATTGTCGTTATAAATGAAAATGGTATTGAAAGCATAAAAAGCACTAAGTATGCTCAAAAAAAATCATGTATTTTTGAGTTTGTATACTTTGCAAGACCTGATAGTACAATTGATGGAATTAATGTATATCAAGCTCGTTTTAATGCTGGTAAACAACTTGCAAAAGAAGCCCCAGTAAAAGCAGATTTGGTTTTCTCTGTTCCTGATTCTGGTACTCCAGCAGCAATTGGATATGCTCAAGAATTAGGTATTCCATATGGTCTTGGACTTATAAAAAACAGATATGCTAAAAGAACCTTTATAGAGCCAAATCAGGAATTAAGAGAAGAAGGGGTTAAACTTAAACTCAGCGTGCTTAAAGAGTTAGTTAAAGATAAAGTTGTTGTAATAATTGATGATAGTATAGTTAGAGGTACTACAAGCAAGCAATTAGCTAAAATGGTCAGAGATGCGGGTGCCAAAGAAGTACATATGAGAATTGCATCTCCGCCTGTAACTCATTCATGCTTCTTTGGTATTAATACTCCTTTTAGAAATTATCTAATTGGAGCTACAAAATCATTAGAAGAAATGACTGAATTTATTCAAGCAGATAGTTTACAATTTTTAAGTATTGATGGATTAATCAAAGCAACTGGCAAGGAAAATGGTTTTTGCCTTGCATGCCTTAATGGTGATTATCCTATGGAAGTACCAAATTTCAAATAGCAGAGGTGCAAATAATGAACAATAAATTAACATATAAAGAAGCAGGTGTAGATGTACATAAAGGTTATAAAACAGTAAAACTTATAAAAGAAAGCGTTAAAAAAACTTTTACTAAAGGTGTATTATCAGATATAGGCGGATTTGGTGGAATGTTTGCAATTGATAAGGATTCATATGAAGAACCAATTCTTGTTTCAGGTACTGACGGAGTTGGAACAAAACTTATGATTGCATTTATGACTGATAAACATGATACTATTGGTGAAGATGCAGTAGCAATGTGTGTAAATGATGTTATATGCCAAGGTGCTAAGCCTTTATTCTTCTTAGACTATATAGCTACTGGTAAATTGGACCCTTCAAAAGCAGCAACAATTGTAAAAGGCATCTCAAATGGATGTATAAAATCCGGTTGTGCATTAATTGGTGGAGAAACTGCCGAAATGCCTGGACTTTATAGTGATGGTGAATATGATGTTGCTGGATTTTGTGTTGGTATAGTTGATAAGAAAAAAATTATAAACGGAAGCACTATAAAAGAAGGAGATATATTAATTGGTATCCCTTCAAGTGGTATTCATAGCAATGGTTATTCACTTGTTAGAAAAATATTCTTTGACCATAAGCATTATAATGTCAATGATTATGTTGAAGAACTTGGTTCAACTTTAGGTGAAGCACTTATAACACCTACAAGACTTTATCCTGAATTAATTATGGATCTTATAAGCAAATTTAAAATAAAAGGAATGAGCAATGTAACAGGTGGTGGATTCTATGAAAATATTCCAAGAATGTTTCCAGAAGGATTAACTGCTGATATAGAAACTAAAAATATCAATGTACTTCCAATATTTAAATTAATGCAAAAAGAAGGTAACATTGATATTGATGAAATGTATGGAACATTTAACATGGGAATTGGAATGGTTTTAGCAGTAGACAAAAATGATGCTGATAAAGTTGTAGAGTACCTTAAATCAAAGAATGAAAACCCTGTTAAAATTGGTGTCATGGTAAAAAGAGAAGGCGGTTTAGACATATGCCACAATTAAAAATTGGTGTATTGATTTCTGGTGGAGGCACCAACCTTCAATCCATTATTGATAATATTAATAATGGATTTATAGATGCTAAAATTGATGTTGTAATTTCTAACAAGAAATCTGCTTATGGCTTAGAACGTGCTAAGTCAAATGGTATAGACGCTATATATGTAAATCCTAATAATTACAAAGGCTCTGAAGAATATAATCAAATAATCATAAGTGAGCTTCAAGATAGAAATATTGATTTAATAGTATTAGCTGGATATTTAAAAATATTAAGTATGGATTTTGTTAGAACATTTGAAAATAAAATTATAAACATACATCCTTCACTTATTCCATCTTTTTGTGGTAGAGGCTACTATGGAATAAAAGTACATGAAGAGGTTATAAAATATGGTGTAAAGGTTACTGGTGCTACTGTTCACTTTGTAGATGATGGAGCAGATACGGGCCCAATAATCTTACAAGATATTGTATTTGTAGATAACAACGATACTCCTCTTTCTTTACAGCTGAAGGTACTTAATATTGAGCATAAAATATTACCACTTGCAATAAAGCTGTTTTGCGAAAACAAACTTGTACTAGAAGATAGACGAGTAATTATAAAAAATTAATTAATTCTGCCAAATTATATGAATTTTTATTGATAGCAAGTGTCATTTTGGCATAAACCCATATAAGGTGCAGTAATAATTTACTGCACCTATTAACATTAATATTAAGGAGATTATTATGAGAGTTTTAGTAGTTGGAAGCGGTGCTAGAGAACATGCTATATGTGTAAAAATATCTAAAAGTTCCTTACTTACAAAATTATACTGTGCGCCTGGTAATGCAGGAATTAGTAAATTAGCTGAATGTGTAAGTATTAAGGCTGAAGATATAGAAAAAATAACTGAGTTTAGTGTACAAAATAAAATCGAGTTTGTTATTGTTGGCCCTGAAGTACCGTTAGTAGCAGGTTTAGTAGATATTCTTGAAGATAAGGGAATAAAATGCTTTGGACCTAGAAAAAACGGAGCAAAATTTGAAGGTAGTAAATCATATTCAAAAGCGTTTATGGAAAAATATAATGTACCAACAGCTAAATACAAACTATTTAACAATTATGAAACTGCATTAAAGGAAATTACAAACTTCAACCTACCTGTTGTTCTAAAAGCTGATGGTTTGGCTGCAGGTAAAGGTGTTTTGATTTGCAACACACTTGATGAAGCAATTGAAGGTATAAATTCTATACTAAAAGATAAACAATTTGGAGATGCTGGGAATACATTATTAGTAGAAGAATTCTTGACTGGTACAGAAACTTCTTTATTGTGCTTTGTAAATGGGAAAGATATAATACCTATGGAAAGTGCAAGAGATTACAAACGTGCATATGACAACGACTTAGGATTAAATACTGGTGGTATGGGATGCTTCTCCCCTAACCCAATTTACACTGATAAACTTAAAAAATATATAAAAGATAATATATTAGATAACACAATTAGAGGATTTATAAAAGATAACATTGATTTTAGAGGAGTTTTGTTCATAGGATTGATGATTACTGGAAATACTGCTAAAGTATTAGAATATAATACTCGTTTTGGGGATCCTGAAACTGAGGTTATTCTACCACGTTTGAAATCTGATTTACTAGAAATTATGATTAAAACAAGAAACGGAACTCTAAAACAAAGCGACCTAGTATGGTCAAATAAAAAATGTGTAACTGTTATTCTTGCAAGCGGTGGATATCCACAAAACTATGAAAAGGGAAAAATAATAACTGGGATTGATACTGTAGATAATGATATAACTGTTTTTCATGCTGGTACCGCTATACAAAATAATGATATTTTAACTAATGGTGGAAGAATTTTAGCTGTTACATGTTTATCGGATTCTTTAGAAGAAGCAAGAAACCATATCTACAAAAACATTAAAAACATCAATTTTGACAAAATGGAATATAGAACAGATATAGCTTTGACTAAATAACAAAATATAAAACTTGTATTTTGAAAATTTTCTGATAAAATAGTACTGTTAATAAATAATGGAGGTAATTATGAGTTTATATACAGAATGGAATAATGATTTAGAAGGAATTCAAACTCAAGAAGACTATAAAGAATTTTGGGATAAATATATGGTAAAGGAAACTGAAATATATAAGCAAATTCTTAATAGTAAAACACAGATATTAAACGGAAGTGTTAAGGAATTAGCTGAAAAATACAATTCTACTTCAAAACAATTTGTAGGCTTTTTAGATGGAGCTAACACTAGCTTTAAAGAAAAAGTTGAAGTTGAAAACATAACTGAAGATACAGTTATAAATGCTGAATTTGATTTTGAAAAGTTACTTTGGAATATGCACGAAGCAAAAGCTGAATGGCTATTTGGATTAAAAGAATGGGATAATATCATCGATGAAGAACAAAGAAAAAAAATAAGGAAAGAATTCAACCGTTCAAAACAAGCTGTTAAAGAAGTGAAAGTTGGAAGAAACGATCCTTGCCCATGTGGTTCAGGTAAAAAATACAAAAAATGCTGTGGAAAAAATATTTAATAGTGCTTTAAGCACTATTTTTTTATAGAATTATATCTTATTGTATATATAATAAGATATATAATAGTATATACCCCGAGGAAAATAGTATGAATAATAATTGTGGAATAGAAATAGTTAAACAAAAATCCAACATATTATATCTAGATATGTTAAGGATATTTACAATATTTACAGTAATAATATTACATCTATCAGCACAAAATTGGCTGGGTGTATCAACAAAAAGCTTTTCATTTCAAGTATTTAATATTTATAATACTTTTGTACATTGCAATGTTCCCGTTTTTATAATGTTGAGTGGTGCTCTATTATTAGACCATTCTTATAATATAAATATAAAAAAACTATATACTAAAAATATATTAAGACTTCTAATAGCATATATATTTTGGTCATTTTTATATGCAATTATAACATATATTTATAATGGTCAATTCAATGGAGCATATGGCTTGCTGATTTCTATAATTAAAGGTACATTGAACAGTCACTATCATTTATGGTTTTTGCCGTTGATAATAGGTATATATATGCTACTACCCATTATAAAACCTTTAACTGAAAGCACACATTCAAAAAAGCTATGCTTGTATTTCTTAATTTTATTCTTTTTATTAGGAATATTAAGACCAAGTATATTTGTTTTTAGTTTTCCGTATAAAAAACAAATATCTACAATAATTAATAAGTTTTATTTTTCACCCGTAGTTAGCTGGCTTGGGTATTTAATACTTGGTCACTATATAAAAGCCTATGATTTAAAAAGAAAGCATAGAATATTAATATACGTTTTAGGGATTATTACATATTTATTTGCTCTAATTTATAATGCATATATTTCATATACAACCGGTATTCCAAATCAATTTTATTATTTTGCCTTCTCAGTGACTAGCTTTTTTTTGGCATCCACTTGGTTTGTATTTTTCAAATACCAAATACCCAAATTTAAATTTAGTAAAAAGACTGAAAGTATAATAAATAAAATATCAAAAAATGCATTTGGAGTTTATTTAGTACATGCAGCAATAATAAAGTTATTGTATACTTTAGGGCTAAATACACTATCATTTAATCCAATATTATCTATTCCATTGATTGCTCTACTTGTATACTTTATTTCCTATTTAATAGTATTAGGTATTAGAAAAATTCCTTTTATAAATAAATATATCATATAATAAAAACAGTGTATAATACACTGTTTTTAACAAATAATTATTGACATATGTCATTAAAGATGATACTATAAAAATATAAATGACATATGTCAATAACAAAGGAGATTTAAAATGGCTAGACCTAGGAAATGGCGAAAAGTCTGTAGTTTACCTGAAAACAATTTTTTTGGACCAATGAACTGTGAACAATTTGATGATATGATAATTATGACTGTTGATGAGTATGAAACAATTAGATTAATTGACTATCAAGATTTTACACAAGAGGAATGCAGTCAATACATGAAAATTGCCCGTACTACTGTTCAACAAATATATACCAATGCTAGGAAAAAAATAGCTCAAAGTATCGTTGATGGTAAGGTATTGAAAATATTTGGCGGTGATTACCAATTATGTGATGGTAACGAGGACTTTTGTGGATGCAGAGGTTGTCATAAACGTCAACGCTATAAGAATTTAGACACTAAATAACCACCTTTATTATTAACTACATATGCTATATTCGAGAGGAGATTAATTATGATTATTGCTATTCCAACTGACGAAAAAAATTTAGATTCTACAGTTTGTATTTCATTTGGACGTACACCTTATTTTGCATTTTATGATACTGAAACAAAAGAGGCAACTTACTTCGATAACAGTGCCATAAGCGCACAAGGTGGTGCAGGAATTAAAGCATCACAAGTTATTGTAGATAAAAAAAGTGCTGCTGTTTTAACTGTTAGATGTGGAGAAAACGCTGCTGCTGTGCTAAATGGTGCAAATGTAAAAATTTACAAAACCATCTATCCAACAGTAAAAGAAAACATTAATGCTTTTGAGCACAATGAATTACAAATACTTTCTAATATACATCCAGGATTTCATAACCATGAAAAATAAGCTTACAATTGCAGTGCTGAGTGGAAAAGGCGGTACTGGCAAAACATTTGTATCAGTTAACCTAGCAGCAAGTGCTAAAAATGCAACTTATTTAGATTGCGATGTAGAAGAACCTAATGGACATATATTTTTAAAACCAGTAAACATAAAAACAAAGGAAGTATTTAAAACATTACCTACATTCGATAAAGAAAAATGCATTGGTTGTAGAAAGTGTATTGATTTTTGTAGATTCAATGCTATCGCATTTATAAAAGAAACTCCACAAGTTTTTAATGAAATTTGTCACTCATGTGGTGGATGTAAATTTGTATGTCCAGTTGGTGCAATTGGTGAAACTACCAAATGCGTCGGAACTATACAATCAGGTACAACGAACGATATAAATGTTGTAACAGGAATGCTTAACCTCGGTGAAGCTTCAGGTGTTAAGGTTATAAGCGAGGTCTTAAAAAACTCAAGTGATAATAATATCAATATTATAGATTGTCCACCGGGAAGTGCATGTACTGTAATGGAAAGTGTACAAACAGCAGATTATTGTGTTTTAGTAGTTGAACCAACCATATTTGGTATTCATAATTTTAAAATGGTATACGAACTTGTCACACTTCTTGGTAAACCTTGTGGCGTTGTAATAAACAAATATACTGAGGAAGTAAATGAGCTAACTAGCTTTTGCAGTGAAAACAATATAGAGATTTTAACAAAAATTCCTTACAACAAAGAAATTGGTCAAATAAATGCTCAAGGAAGCTTGGCATATGAAAAAGACAAAAATACTAAAAATACTTTTGACAATTTACTTAATAAGGTTATAATGGAGATAAGCAAATGAAAAAATTGTTAATTTTAAGTGGAAAGGGCGGAACTGGTAAAACTACTACCGCTTCAGCATTTATAGAGTTTTCTAAAGCAACAGCATTTGCAGATTGTGATGTTGATGCTCCAAATTTGCATTTGATATCTAAAATTTCTTCTGATGCTCAATTTTCAGACTTTTATGGAAGTCAAAAAGCTATAATTGACAACGATAAATGTACAAAATGTGGTTTATGTAAAAGCAATTGTCAATTTGGTGCAATTGAATATGATAACTCGCAATACAAAATAAACGAATTTGCCTGTGAGGGTTGTGGCACTTGTGAATACAATTGTCCAAGCAAAGCTATAACTATGGTTGATGATGTTGCTGGTAAATTAGCTTTATATAAAGATGATAAAGTATTTTCAACTGCAACTTTAAAAATGGGTAGAGGTAATTCTGGATTGCTTGTTACTGACGTGAAATCAGCTTTGTACAACAATACTGATGAAAATGATGAACTTGCAATTATTGATGGCTCTCCAGGTATTGGATGTCCTGTTATAGCTTCTATAACTGGCGTTAATATGGTTTTAATTATAACTGAGCCCAGTTTATCTGGTATGAGCGATATGAAGCGTATACTTAAGACTATACAGATATTTAATATAAAAGCATGTGTATGTATCAACAAATGTGATATTTGTACTGAAATTTCAGATCAAATCGAAAGTTTTTGCAAAGAAAATGATATTTTTTTAGCTGGAAAAATTCCATATGATGAAAGTGTATCAAAAGCAATCAACAACGGTGATAGTATTGCTAAATACAATTGCCCTGCAAAAGATGCTTTACAAAACATATATAATAAAATAATAACTATTTTAGAGAAGGAGTAATATTATGACTAACAAATTAAAAATAGCCGTTGCTTGTATGGGAAATACAACAGCACAACACTTTGGACACTGTGAAAATTTTAATCTTTATGATGCAGAAGGTGGAAAAATTATATCAGAAAAAAGTGTACCAAACCCAGGACACAAACCAGGATTTTTACCTAACTACTTACATGATTTAGGAGTTGAGGTTATTATTGCTGGCGGCATGGGTGGTGGCGCTGTAGAAATATTTAACGAACACAATATTGAAGTTATAGTTGGAGCTAATGGCAATGCTAAGAGCTGTGTAGAATCATACTTAAGCGGCGACTTGAAATCAACAGGTTCAGTTTGTCATGAACATAACCAATAATTAATTTATTAAAACTATGAAGAACAATCGAGTAGGAGCTAAATAATTAATTTATTTAGCATCCTCTCACATTACTGCAAAACTAACAAAAAAAACACCGAAAATGCCTGCATTAATTAACATTCAAATCTACTATATATTTTCTGAAAATACTTCTAATAACGAAGGATAGTAGTTTTCAGTTGAAATTTAGCGCTTTTTTTCAGAGCATCTTATATACTCTGATAACTTACCAACCAAGACTAAATATGATTTTTAATTCTAAATAACTATTACTTAATACATTCCTGTTTGAGAATTGAATAAATAAGTTGGTCATACATATTTTCATTAATCCAATAATGTTCTCTTAATCTTCCATCTAACTTAAAACCATATTTCTCCAAAAGCCTAATTGAAAAATAATTATTTGAAGATGTAGTTGCATACATTTTATTCAAATTCAGTTCATCATCTTTGAAGGATGTTTGAATGAATTTTGATAACATAATACTACCCAACCCCTGACCTCTATTATTATTGGGTAAATAATAACCAAATTCAGCACTATGATTTCTTATATTTAAATCAAATAACGTTATTTTACCTAATGGTTTATTGCAATCTTCTTTTTTTACCAGTACATAGATTATAGATTTTTTTTCAGAAATAGACTTTAATGTTTTACTGGCATACTCTTTAAAAGATTTACACAATTTCAAGGGACGACAAGTATAGTATTCAAAGTGTTTTTCTTCAAGATTCCAATGAAATATTGTCTTAATATGTTGTTCATTTAATAAAAGCAATTGATAATTATCTTCAAACTGTTTCAGGTTATTTTCCACAATATGCCTCCATAAAATTTTATAGTTTTCATGATTATTATAATTGTTAATTACACAACAAGAATATATAGTATACCACAATAATATCAAAATATATGTACACTATGTTTGTTTATATTTTATTTCCTCTATAACATAGGTGGTAGCGTCAAGTAGGCACTATACTTTTATATATGTATCTTAGTTTACACTACTAACAATTTATCAAAACCTCTTAAATATAAAATATTTAAAATAGCACCGTTTGATTTCCACCAATTCTTAGTAATTGCCCATTCTTGAGGATAGTCTTCCCATTGCCAATTAATATTCCAAGAACCATCATCAAGCTGTGTACTCACTATAAACTCACATTCATATTTCGCAATTTCTTTATTATCAGTATAAAAAATACTATTTTTATTATTAAAAAATTGAGATGGTTTACATATATAGCTAGTTCTCCACTCATCCAAATTTCGGGTTATACTTCCTTTAACTTGTTTTAATAATTGTTTTTTCAAAAGCGAAACATCAAATAAATTGTTTATATTTGCTTCTTCACAATATTCCATTAAGCGAATATAGCATAAAGCTGTATGCATGCTTTCTAAAACTCCTTGAGATAAATAACTTTCAAATGCTCCTTTAGCAACAGTTGAAGCGACACTGTAAAGTTTACTACTTTCATCTGCATATTTAAGTGCAAATCCAGCTAAACACGCTGTTGGATTATAATTAGTCTTGTTACTAGTATCAGCAGAATCATAGTACCACCATGGAGCATGAGGAAACATATTATTTGTTGGAACAGTATTTATCCACTTACCATTTTCAAAATCTGCACCACTTCCTAAATAGCGTAATATACCCTGAATTATTGGATGAGATTTATCACTAAATCCTATTTCTTTCAATATTTCAGTTGCAACCCAAGTATCAATTGGAGAAGAATTAGGATTCCAAGCATCTGGTTCAATTGCATGACCAAAGCCACCATCTTTATTCTGATACACTGACAAAGCGGTTAATATTTCTTCTATACTTCCATTTTCAAAATGATATTTCCATCTTGCTATATCTAGTGGTCTTGCATTTTGATAAACAAAAAGTCTTGCTTTATTAAATACATTATTCATATATTCCTCCTATTAATGTTTAATTATAATTATATATTCAAGTTCTTTACTTTATACAAATTCTGCTATAAGCTAAACTTAAATTCATTTTCATTATACTACATCCATATGTTACCACAAAGTAAATTTTTATAAATATATTTTTTTCATTTATATTGTAATAATAAAAAAGCAAAGTCAAATAACCTTGCTTTTTCTAAGCTATTTAAATTCATTCTTAGTTATAATTCATTAAGCTTTCAACCATAACAAAAAATTTTCACTATGCACTCCTTACATAGCACTTTGTTCTAACATATATTTCTCCCAAAGATATGTAAAATACCCTTTATTGTTTATTAAATTATCAAGCTCTCCATGCTCTACAATATCACCATTATGAAACACATATATATAGTCAAACAATTTTAATAAATGCAATCTATGAAGAACACTTATAACACATCTATCACTTAAGCTTTCAAAAACTCTTGTGTAGACTTTTAGCTCTGTT
The DNA here is from genome assembly GCF_017352195.1 of Sedimentibacter sp. zth1. Classification (NCBI taxonomy): domain Bacteria; kingdom Bacillati; phylum Bacillota; class Tissierellia; genus Sedimentibacter; species Sedimentibacter sp. zth1. The sequence continues at coordinate 2,036,637 of NZ_CP071445.1, forward strand.
GCGGCATCTAAACTACCTGTTGGTTCATCAAATAAAACTATACTACTATCTTTTACAGAAAAAAGACCTCTTGCTAATGCTAATCTCTGCTTTTCACCACCAGATAAATTTACTCCATTTTCATTAATTAATGAATTAACACCCTTAGGTAACTTTTCTATAACTTCATCAAAAGCTGATTGCCATAAAACCCTTTGTATATCAGCATCAGTTGATTTAATACCCATATTTATATTGTACAATACAGTATTATCAAATATCTCTGGTTCCTGTGGAATTAAAGTTGTTATATTTGTTAATGATTTTAATTCATATTTGTAATTATCATCAACTATAACATTACAATTTGGAACGTCATATATACCTCTTATAATTTTAAGCATTGTACTTTTACCAGAACCACTATCACCAACAAAAGCAATCTTTTTGCCCTTTTCTAAACATATTTGTAAATTATGCAAAACAATTTCACTGTTATCATATGAAAAATCAACCGTTCTTATGAGCAATTTATTCCATTTTAGTGGTATTTGTCTAGTTTCCATGTATGCAATATTATTACTAAGATCAATAATTGATAAAACAGAATCAAAATCATTTCTCCAATGTATAACCTTCTCATAATCTCCAACATAAAATCCAAATGCTTCCATCAACTGAGAAAGATATTGAAAAATTGCTGTAACTAAACCAAGCATAACAATATTACCATTTTTAGTTTTATCATAAATATAATAAAAAATTAAGCCCACATTTAAAAGCATAACTAGCAAAGAATAAACATGACATTTTATCTGTGTAAATTTATTCTCATTTACTAAATGAATAAAATTATCTTTAAATTTGGTTTCTAGGTCATATCCAATACATTTACCAAGTCTTAATAAAATAATAGTTGTTATATTGCCAATTCCATCCTGCAAAGTCGCTGAAATTTTATGAAAACCCTCATTAAGCATTCTATATTCTGGTACTGATAAGTTATATATTCGTTTTGTTGAAAAAACTAGTATTAATCCAACAAACACTGCTATAATAGCTACAACTGGTGAAATAAACCACAAAACAATAATAGAGCCAACAAAATTAACAATAGTCATAATATAATTATACATAGATTGTCCAAAACAATACAAAGCATCAGAAGCTTTGTTAACACGACTTACTATATTGCCGGAATGATGTTCATTGTGCCAGCCAAGAGGTAAAGATTGTAATAAATTATAAGTCTTTAATACATATCTTTTTTTTACATCATAAGCAACATATAATTCAATAAAACGTGCGCTACGATGAAAAATTTCAAAAACATAAAAACAAGCAACATAAATAAATAACCAAAATACAACTTTTTCCATCATATTATTATTTTGATATTGCAATGTATTTATAATCATAGCAAAAACCATAGGTTGTGCTACTGTAGCAACTATTGAAATAATGTGCATAATTGAATACACAAATATCTTCCATTTCTCTTTACCTGAATAGGCAATAAGTTTTTTTAACATATAAATAAAATCCATATTTTTCTCCTCCATATAATGTTATTGTATTTTTTTATTATATGAAGGATGGTGACGCTCGAATTCTATTTAAGTATCAATCACGTCATAATTTATTTAACATTTTCATTTAATTTTCTCCTTGTAGTTATTTTCAGTAATACACATTAAAACACATTTTTAGTTTCATTAATTTATAAACATTTAATTGGAAAGAACAAATATAACTGACCATTTTCCTCTGGACAGTTAAAATCAAATACAGCACCCGCTAAATTCAATTTGTTTTCATTCATATATTGCAAAACTCCATTAAATGTTTTATTATAATCCTCTTCAACTTTAGCATACAAATATTCAAAAGATGGAACAGTCCATTTTACCCAATTTTCAGGAGGTGTTGCGTTATTGTCAGTCTGTACTCCTGCTAAATACAATCCTTCACTAAAATTATTATCCCACGGTTTAAAAGTTCTTGAAAAATCGCTCATTAATCCCCATATTCCAACAATGTTTCCATTAGCATCTTTCTTTGCTAACGCTTTAACTTCATCGAAATGCGAGTTTGCATCAACCCACAAGTTTTCAACAAAATTGTTACCATCATTTGTTGAGCCTTCTTTTCCAATTACCGAAAATGATTGCATAATACATTTTTTTATTTCCATAATTATATCTCCTTAATACATTAATGTAATTCACACGCAAAATACTATTGGTACTATGCTTATAACACAAAATTTTTATTATTAATAACTGGAATAAATATTGTATCACATCAACGTTTCATAGCACTTGCATACCAATCTTCTAAACACGCTCTGTCATGCTGACAGCCAATATATAATAAAACACTTAAAGCGAAAAATGGTTCAATATATAAAATGTAAATTAACTTATATATCAAATATTAAATTATTAATATTTGATTTTTCTATGATGATATTTACTGTTTCTTTTAAATTAAATTTATTTGTATCAATTTTTTCACCGCTAATTTTGCTATCAAACGCTTGAAAACATCTATCGATTTGCTGTTCAGCCCAAGAATTTTCTTCTTCTCCTCTATTTAGTAACCGTTTTTTTATTATCTCTTTATCAGCATCTAAAATATAGTGATGAATATCTACACCATCATTGATAAGCTTACCTATTATTTGATTGTAACAGTCTATATTTACAATGGTCATTGGTATAATTATAACTCCATTATAATTGTCGTTCATGTGTTTGATTATTTGATAATTTATATTACGCCATATTTCAATGTTTTGAAAATCACCCTTGCGTTTCATTTTGCCAGGGAAATTATCCCATAAAAAATAACCAACTTGTTCAGGGTCATATATATGTGAAAACTCAATTTTTTGATGTAATAAATCAGCTATTGTACTTTTCCCACTACCAAAAGCACCATTTAACCATATAATCATTTTGTCACCTCATAAAGAATTAAGAATATTTATTTTATGCTTGGGTAAAATGCTTTTTCTGACGTTGTGAAAATATCTATTGAAAGCGGATATTTTATTTGAAAAATAGTTGGTTTATCTGCTCCAACTGGAACAAGCATAACCCTTGTACAAACTCTATTACCATTACTATCGCTTTTATAAAATCCAACATCAAAATAATAAAGATATTGATATACCCATTTATAATAAGCTTCATCTGTCATGTCACTGTAACTCTTACCTACTCTGATTAAATTTAGATTCTTATCTAAATTTCCTAGTGATAATGCAAACTCAACTCCATTTAATGGCAAATCACCTTTCATAGGTATAATGCCAAACTGTCCATCAATAAATACCCATTTATCATAATCTTTCAAATATGCTTCTACTACAATATGTCCAGCGCCATATTCACGAGTTTCAACATCAAAAGTTTTCAATCCAACATTTCTTGTAGGTATACCAAGTGCATTAAGGCAACCATAAACAACAACACTATATTCAACACATCTATATCGTTTACCTTTTTCAATTACTTGATCTAATATATAAATTGGATCAGATTTTTCTGGCTGATTATTACCATCATGTTCCCATAATTCTGAAACCCATTTTGTTATAGCCTGAACTTTTTCAAAATCTGTATTACAACCTAAAATAATAGAATCAAGTTTATATTTTGAACGTAACATTACAAGGTACTCATCTGAATACGGACACCATTGTACATTTTCCATAATGTTATATTCATCTTGAGTATATCTCATTTCTGTAGAACTTGTACCATTACTACACGAACAGCAAGTAAAACAAATAGTAATTATCAAAAATATACATAACTTTATAGTTCTTTGCTTATTATTCATACTCTTTCCCCTTCTAATCATTTTATTAACTCCTTATACACTTTTGCCCATGCTATTTGTGTGCTAATTTCTTTGTTAAGGGGTGGCTTTTTTTCAATATTATTCGCTTTAATAAATTTAGATACTTTGTCTATAAACTCTTTTGGCTCTTGAATTGCAATATTTTTCATTGATATAAAACCACAGTCATAATATAGACTTGCACGAATATCCTTTATACCCGGTAAACGTGAAATGTCAGACAAGCAAACTGCTCTCTCAATTACACATTCTGATACTTCAGTAGCATGTGCAACTAACTTACGCTTTTTAGAAGTATCGCACCTATATATTATATCTTTTGTTGATATAATACCATAATCCATTAATTTTGTTATATTATCTACCCCAATTGAAGTATATTCTTTGATTTTCCTAGTCTTATATTTATAGAAAGATAAAAATGATGCCAGTAAATCTACAATTGATTTGTCTAGCATTGTATTGCTTACAAGAAGTTCCGAATTGTTAGCATACTGTTCAAAAAAGTTTTCAGAAGTCAAAATATTAGCCATAATTAAGGCTCTTATTATTTTTTCTTTGTTTTCTATTAATTTAGAAAATCTACTTAACGTTGTATTTTTATTTAATACAATAGCCAAATTTTCAATATCAATATTATCTAGTTCCATATTCTCCTCTTTTCAAAAGTTAATCACATACTACTTTATTACACCTATAATCCATATTCATTCAAAAAATGCAAAATTGAATTTATTTCATTCGTTTGGTCATCTCTTAGTTCATAAAGTCTTGCTGCTGAAATAACAATCATCCATTCTTCTATATCTGATTCCGTTATTCTCATATGACTAAGATATTCGACAGATGCTTGTCTTTTTATTTGAAGTAATGCTTTTGCATCAGGAACTCCATCTGGTACGGGTGTTTTTTCTATCAAATAAACAGTTCTTGCTATATCATATAACCTATTGCCTTTACAAATATCCATAAAATCAATAACATAATTTTTATTATCACCGACAAGAATATTTCCATAGTGAAAATCACCATGACAAAATCCATCGTCATCTGGAAGTTTACTTAATATAGTAAGAAGCTTTGCTTTAATATCTGGTGAAATAAAACATGTATTTGTTATATTATAATGCAATACTGATTTCGCACTAACAGCATTTGGTAGTTTCTTTTTCAGTAGTTCCTTATGTATTTTAGCTAAAATAGCAGTATTCTTTTCAATATTTAATGTTTCTAACAAAATTTTATCTAATGGTATTCCAACTATTTTGTCATAAATAATGCCATATCTTTCATCAATGTCAACGAGCTCATAACTTTTAGGAGTGCAAATATCTAGTGTATTTATGAGTTTTGAATTGTTATATTCCTTAACAACAGAATCATAAAAATATCCCCTATTAAATAATTTAACTACTTTATTATCACCAATATCATACACTTCTGCAGTGTTCCCCGTTCCTATTAAACAATCAAGTGAATACATATGTACAGTCCTCCTATCTCTAAATAAAACTACTCTATTGCATATGTTTACTATTACTTTCATCAATTAAAATATATATCATGTAATTAAATACATGATATATATTTATATTCTTAATATTATCAGAATTGCTAATTTAATACAATGAATAATATATATATATTTTCCAAAAACGTCATGGCAAAAAACTAAAATATGTATTATAATGAATTTAAAGTTATATTTGTTAATTATGTTAACTTAAGGAGATTATTGTTGTGTCTTTAGAAGATGATATGTTAAGTGTAAAAAGTGGTAAAGCGATAAATCCACTACAAGTTGAGGTCCATTTGACGAGCGCTTGTAATCATGATTGTAAATGGTGTATCTACAAAGGCATTAGAAATACTAAAAATACATCTATGACATATGATAGTGCAATTACACTAATGGACAGTTTAAAGAAATCTAGTTGTGATACTGTATTGTTTAGTGGAGGTGGAGAACCTCTAATGCATAAAAACGCTGAACAAATAATATGCTATGCTCATAGTTTAAAAATGAATTGTGTGCTAATAACAAATGGTGCATTACTTAAAAATGTTAATTTAGCAAGGCTAACTAAAGCACTAACTGTCATAAGAATAAGTTTTGATTCATATGATGAGAATTCTTTTCATTTAGTTCATCGTCCTAAAAACAAAACAGATTCTTTTGAAGAATTGTGTACAAGTGTAAAAAAAATAGTAGAACTAAAAAGCGAAAATACACTGGTTATTTTATCTTATATATTGGATGAAGAAAGTATATCTGGTGTTAATAAATTTGTTGAACTGTCAATAAATTTAGGTGTTGATGAAGTTGATATAAAAACAGATCATAATCTCTCATATACTAAACGAAAAGTACTTTCGGATCAAGCTAGGGATGTTTTAAAATGCTTTCAAGATAATATAATAATTAGTTTTGATCCAGTTAAGCATAGAACAAATTACATTAAAAAGCCTTGGCTTAATTTATGCTATCAATGCATGATCGAATTTGATGGACTGATTTATCCATGTTGCCATAAAATAGAGAAAGAATTTATAATTGGAGATATTAATAAAGAAGATTTTGTAAATATATGGTATAGCGATAAACATCAGTACATGATCAATAAATATTACAGTGAAAAATTATCATGCCCAACATGTTCAGATTCAAGTATTACTAAAATGATTAGACGTATTATTAATAAAATGTAAGCCAATAATTTACCATGCAGTTAAATCTATATTATTTATGTGTTTTTAGGTTTTGCTCATGGCTTATTAATAAATTTAAGGAGGATAATTATGGGTAATCATTGTGTTGTAAAACAAAAAACTCTAGCTGAATTTGAAAAAAAATTAAATGAGTCTAAAAGAGCTACAAAAAAAGCAACTAAAATTATAGCTAAAAAAGAAAAATAGTAAAGACATCTATAATTACTATCAATTAAGCATAATTGCATAAACGATTATTATAACAAACAATAATCGTTTATGCTTAATGCTAATAAAAAATATCTTATTAAGAGGTATACAGTGTTTTTAGAATATAAAAAAAACAAGTCATTTGTATGTGATTTTCAATTAATTTATGATACGGATAATAAATTGCATTTAGATTTTTATGCATATGGTCTTTTAAAAGAACCATGTGTTTTAAATTTAAAAGCAAAGTATAAGTTATTAGATTATGGTTTAATTGAAATATCTAAGAAAAAATATAAGCTAATCAGTAAGAAAATGAATAAAATAACAAAAAATTTAAATTATATGAAAAATATCACTACAAAAATGAAAAATTCAATATATAGATTGATAGAGTCAAACATCGAGTTTGAAAGATTAATTGAAAGTGGTATTTATGATTACAATGTTTGCAAAAAATGCTTTGATTGTGTTACTGATGTCATGGCATATAGGCGAATAGCAGATTTATCGGGAGAATATTATTCAAAATCTGTTTGCAAAGAACGTTATTCTAAAATTGGAATACCATCATACTTAATTACGCTAAATGAAAACAAACAAAAAATAAATGATTTAAATGATATCAAAATCTTTATAAAAGAATATTCATATTTAAGTACATTCAATATAGACAATAAAAAGTATGAGGATATAAATAATTATACACTAAATGTCAATGCACAAGGAAACCTTAAACCAATCAATATACCATTTGATAAAAGTAAATGTAAAAATAATATTGAAGAAATAGTATATAGCTTGTCATGGTATAGTGAAATGAGACATATATATCAGCTTAGAACTTTGAGAAATTTCAAGTTATTTATGGAAGCTAAAAACATGGATATTTATAATACTGATATAAGGATGATTTTAAATTATGTTTAAATTTTTAAAAGATGTAGAATTTAATGATATAAAAGCAGTAGGAAAAAAGGCTTATAATTGTAGCATAATGATAAAAAACAATATAAATACACCTGATGGATTTGTTATTTATGGAAAACTAAATGTGAGTGACTTTAAGGTAGTTAAACGGTTTACGAATAATGATGTGTTATATGCCGTTAGATCATCTATGGGAAATGAAGACAATACTGATGTAAGCTGTGCTGGGAAATATTTATCATTTTTAGGATTAAAGAAAAACGAAATTAAGTATGCAGTAAAGGAAATATATAAACATGCTTATGATAGTAAAGATAAATGTGTATTGGTACAACCACTTATTTGTTCAGAAGTTTCAGGAGTTGTTTTCACTAAGAATCCTATAACCAATAATGGGTTCCTAATAAATTCAGTTTTAGGTATAGGAGAAAATGTTGTTTCAGGTTGTATTACGCCTGATGAATATGAAGTAATAGATAATAACATTAATTTAAAAAATACTCAAAAAAACGTGATATTTACATATGAACAAAAAGAAGAAATTGGTCGTACCAAACGCTTTAATGGCATAAGGGCACGGGTAGTTATAGAAAATAAGAATAAGCTTATTTTAAGTGTTAACTATCTTGACAGATATAAACCTACATTAAATGATATGCAAATAGAAAAATTAATAGAAGATTGTGAGAAAATTAAACGTATATTTAAATGTGAGCAGGATATAGAATTTGCAATAAAGGATAATACTATATATTATTTGCAAGCAAGACCTATAACTTCAATCTCAAAAAACATTACTAATGACACATTTAAGCAAAAGGGTATCCCATTAATTGGTCAAGGAGCTTCGATGGGTACATTTAAAGGCGAAGCCGTAAAAATTGATTACGGAGTACCAGTTAATAGAAACATTGATTTTAAAAATATGATTGTTGTGCTTGATGAGCTTTATCCAGAACTAATATATAGCTTAAACAATATTGGAGCATTAGTTACTGCTAAGGGTGGCATATTATCACATGCGGCAATAGTTGCAAGAGAAAGGAATATACCCTGTGTTACAGGATTGGATGACAAAATAGATAAAATAGAAAGTGGAATGCAACTTTACGTTGATGCTAATAATGGAGAGGTGTTTATTTGTGATGCTTAATAACTATATTAAAAATGTTGATAATAGTTATATAGATAGTCGTTTAATATATTTAAACAACCAGCAAGATATAAAAAAAATAATTTTAAATTGCGATTTAGAACCTGACTATGAAAGCTTAACCCTAACAGGCACAATGATATGTAGCGATACCTTTGTTTATCCTTTTGCGGCTGGGTTTGATTTAGGATGTGGACTAGGCTTGTTTCTAACTGATTTAAACAAGAATGACATAAAACAATTAAAGTTGGAAGAAACAAGCCCTTTTGGCATTAGAAAAAGCAAATATACAAATCATTCTAATTCTAATAATCAAACTGTCATAGGTAAATCAATTATGAATGAGTATTTAGGACAAGTAGAAACAGGAAACCACTTTGTAGAAATAAGGTTGCTTAATAATAAAATTTGTATTCTAGTACATAGCGGATTGCCTAAAAGAATAAAAAATTTGTTTGCTATGGAGCTTATAGATTTAGTAAAAAAATATAATCCGAATATTATGCAGTCTGAAAATTCTTATGAATTCAAATTAAATAAAAATAGCTTTGAAGCTATCAATTTAATTAAAGCAATTGAAGAGGCAAACAATTTTACTCGCATAAACAGACAATATATAGCTAAAAAAATCGTTAAAAGCATGAATGGAAAAATTATAGATTATATAGATGCTTCTCATGAATATATAAAATTTAACAACGAAAATATTATTCATTGCCACGGTACTCAAGAGTATGTAAAAAAGCTTAATAATTATATAGCTGTTGTGTTGAGTGGAAGTTCATCGCCTAATTATGTTGTAAAAAAGAATAATGATATTGAATATATAAATCATGGTACAATATTAAAATCTATTAATTGTAATGGTGAAAGAAATTATTCATCATTTGAAGAATTATCAGATGATAATGCTACAAATTTTAGGTCATTGTATAAGCTAATACCTCTATATTGCTGTAAAAGGAGAGCAAAAAAGTATGTATATGAAGTATATTGAAAATAAAAATTTAAATTTATTAAGTATAAACTTTATAATACCAGTTGGTAATAAAACCATTTTTAATAATAAAATAAACAAATTTGCACACTTAATCGAACATCTTATTTTTCATGGCAGTTCAAAATACACACAATATGAACTGCTATTTAAAATTGAAGAACTTGGAGGAATTTTTAATGCTCAAACTAATGATTATTATACAGAATTATATTTAAGAATTACAGAAGATAATGTTATAGAAGCAATTGAACTTATTTTAGATGCCCTTATACACTTTGATATTAGTGAAGATGATTATAATAGCGAAGTAGAAATAATAAAAATAGAAGACAAGCAAGCAAATTCAAATGTTGATTTTATTGTAGATACAATGTTAACAAAATGTCTTAATCATGTTAAAAATGATAATATTCCTTCATTTAATGATATCATAAAAATATATAAAAATATATATAACAATTGGTCATTAGTTATAATGGGAAAACTTGAAAAAACTAAAATAGAAAAGATTAGAAATCTCGTCAATGATGAAGGAGAACCAAAATACAGTTTTTCTGATAATTTGCTATATAAACATTTAGATTTTAAATACAAATTTATAAATAAAGCCTTAGACAAAAATGATAATCTATTTTTATATGTTTTTCGTTGCAGTGATAAAACAGATACACTGACAATGAAGCTAATTAAAAATATATATGTAAATGGTTTATCTTCTATATTATATGATAAACTTGTTTCGGATTTTAATTATTGCTACAACATAAATTTTAGAGATTATAGCGTACATAATAACTTTTTTATTATATATTTTACACATGATAATAATTCAAATTTATTATTGAGTGATGCAAAAAAATTATTTGTTGATGTATTTAACATCAAATACATAAACTCATTAAAAAGCACAGATATAAAAAGAGCTGTTAATATGGTTATAACAGAAGCTTATTTGAAATTCGAACGAAGCAGTGCCCAAATTAATGATACAATAGACAATTATTTATTTGAGAGGGATGTTACAATAACAAATAATTATTTAGATAAATTAAAAAGTATGAGTGAAGAAGATATAAAATTATTATTGGCATTAGCTATAGGGAGAGAGTAATCATGATAAAAATTGAAGGAGTAAGTAAGTCTTACGGTAAAAAGGAAAAAAAATACGTACTTAATAATATTAATTTATCTATCCCAGACAATGAAGTTGTAGCTTTACTTGGACACAATGGTTCAGGTAAATCTACACTAATTAAGTGCTTAACAGGTATTTTAAAACCTACTAATGGAAAAATTAGCATTGACAATTTCGATACTTTTAAGTATAGAAAAAAGCTAATAAGAAATATGGGAATAATTTTCAATCAAAAATCTTCATTTATTACAGATTTAAGTGTTTACGATAATTTGCTTTTTTTTAAAGCCATATACGAAATAAGCGATGAAAAATTTAAAAAAATGATAAATTTGATAGATAAGTATATTGAAATTAAAAAATTGTTTGAAAATCCTTATAGAAAATTAAGTTTTGGTGAGCGAGTAAAATGCGAAATAACATCTATTTTACTACATACACCTAAATATATAATATTGGATGAACCGACTATAGGGTTGGACTATAATGCTAAAAAAGGTCTTTACCAGCTTTTAGCTTATTTTAAAAACAATTTGAAATCTACAATTATCATAATAACTCATGAGATAGATTATATAGAAAACATTTGCGATAGAGCTATTATTTTAAATAAAGGTCAAGTGAAATATGATGGAAAATCAAATGTAATTTGTAGCTCTGCTACAGAAAAAATAAAAGTTATAGTAAAATATAAGTATATAATTGATGAAATTAAAGCAAAACATTTGTTAGATAATGCAACAGAAGTAAATGAAGTAAAACATTTAATTGTATTCGATTTAAAAGATAATACTCAAAAAGATAAATATGTCAAGAATATAACAAATGCTTTTAGCATAGAAGGCATTTCTACAGAAAAAGTATCTCTTAGGGAGGTATTTGAAGATGTACTTAGTGAAACTAAGAAGTGTTAATAAAATATTATTAAAACTAAGAATTGATAGATGCAAATTGTTTAAAACAGATACAATTTTGAGTGTTATAAGTAGCTTAACTTATCTGGTAGCAAATTTATTGTTTTGGTATTTGATAAATAATACAGGATTCTTAATAGACGGTTGGTCTTATAGCGATATATTAGTATTTATAGCATATTCCGAACTTTTTTTCGGGCTTGAATCTGCTATTTTTTCTGTAGCATCACGTTTTTGGTTTGTTGTCCATAGTGGTAGTTTGGATGTTAATCTATCAAGACCTCTAGATCCGAGATTTAGATTTATATTGTTAAATATGGATTATATTAAAATAATAACAACTTTTATAACATTTATAGTCATTATTTTAATTTCAAAGCAAAAAATCAATATCTTTATGCATGTTTTAGGTATATTAATTGTTATGGTTTCAAATTTTATTTTAATGCTTATAAGATTTACTATGAGCTATATGTCATTTTGGTTTGGAAAAATGGATGCCATATCAGAACTTGCAGATTGCCTAACTTGGTTTAATAAATATCCGCTGACAATTATGCCTAATATTATAAAAATAGTATTTAAAATACTGCTTCCTTTTTACTTCTTTAGTACATTTTCGACTGAAGCAGTGTTGAACAAGCTAACTATGCAAACTGCAATAATTGGGTGTTTAGGGTTAATAAGCAACATAATTATTTGGATTGTTATTAATAATTATGTTTGGAAGAAAGGCAGAGAAAAATATGAAAGTATCAATGGTTAAGTACATTTTTCTAATAAAAACATATATAAAGACATATAAGAAATATCCTTTAGGTTTATTTTTAAAACTAATATATTTGCCTGTTCAGATGCTAATGTATATATTTTTATGGATTAACATTGGAAAATCAAGTAATATAGATATACAATATCTTATATTATATTATTTATTAACAAATCTATTGTTATATGCATATCCATTTACTCATATCGCTACAGATATTCAAACTGATGTTATGGAGGGTGGAATAGCAAATTATTTAGTAAGACCATATAGCTATATTACACTATTTTTGGCAAAATATATATCATGGATGGCATTATATTCAGTTATATTCATACCCACAATAATAGTAATATATTTTTTGGCTAATTTGACGGTATTGCAAGTATTTATGTTTATAGTAACAATATTAATTGGAATGTTTGTAGAATTTATGTTTTGGTTTAATGTTGGATTGATTTCGTTGTACATAGAAAGAATTAAAGGTGTAATGACTACAGCTATGGCAATAAGAATGTTTGTATCTGGAAGTATAATACCTTTAACATATTTTCCAGAGATGTTTCAAAAGCTAACATATTTTTTCCCATTTAGATATTATATATATGTACCTGTTAGCTCAGTATTAACTCAAAATAGCTTTAACGAAATAATTCTAAATTTATCTGGGGGATTGATTTGGCTATTATTACTGAGCATTAGTTCTTTGCTATTATGGAATAGAGGAGTAAAAATATTAAATACAAACATGGGCTAGTTGTTTAGCTGTGTATTTTTATATATTTAAATCTTCTGTGTCATATATTTTATATTTTGTGATGATACCATATGTATTTTCGAAAGATTTTTTAAGCGAATTTTCTAATTTATATATAGTTACAGCTTTACACATATCAGATATATTTATAACTCTTGATATAACAGTGTCTATACCTTTTGATTCTATTTTTTTCTTTGAAGGCTTGAGATAGTGAGCTGGTTTTTCTAAATCGTAATTGTCTTTATGCATTATATATGTAAAACAGTATCTAGGCCTTTAAAAAATTATAATATTCATTATTTCCTTAAATTATGGTAATATAAAACAAGACAAAACTGAGCAAGGTAGACTAGGAAATTTGTTATAAATAGCCTTACAATATATTTAAGAGGTGATGAAAAGTGAATTACATTCAAAGTATGCAAAAAGCAATTGAGTATATGGAAGAACATATTTTAAATGATATCAATTATGAGGATGTAGCAAAACAGGTATACATGTCTAACTATCATTTTCATAGAACTTTTAGCATGTTAACAGGCATTACAGCCAATGAGTATATTAGAAATAGAAAACTATCTATGGCAGGTCAAGAACTTATAATGTCAAATGTTAAAATTATTGATATAGCATATAAGTATGGATATGATTCTCCCGAGAGCTTTACAAAAGCATTTACTAGGTTTCATGGAGTTACACCAAATGTAGCAAAACGTGCTGGAATGGAATTAAAGTCTTTTAATCGTCTCATAATAAAAATTCAATTGGAAGGTGGAACGATTATGGATTATAAAATCGTAGAAAGAAAAAGTTTTAAATTGTTAGCAAAGGTAAAAGCATTTAGAAATGAGATTGTTTCTGATGAAAGCAATACAGAGATTCCTGATTTCTGGAGTGAATGTATTAAAGCAGGAGTTATTGATAAATTAAAACAAAATACTAAAAGTCATAATATCTATGGAGCATGTGCACCTATATCAGAAAAGAGTAACTGTTTTGATTATGGTATAGGCATGGAGTATAATGGTGGTAAATTACCTAAAGGATATAGAATATGGGATGTTAAGCCAACATTGTGGGCAGTTTTTAAATGCATAGGCAATAATGGCGATTGTATTGGAGAAACATGGGATAGAATATTTAAAGAGTTTTTACCTAGTTCAGAATATAACATGTTAGACGATACAGACTTTGAGTTATATCCAGAGGATACAAACTCGGAAGTTTTTTGCGAAGTGTGGATACCTGTGGAAAAGAAATAGTAGAAAAACACAAAAAATCATTAAGTCGATAATATAGTAAATAACAATTTAATGACCTACCTGCATTTAAATTTTTTTCAAATGTTTGGTAGGTCATAGCTTTTCTATTTTACTGACACAAATACGTAGCAACACATCCATCTTAAGATCATATTTTCCCAAGGGAAAATATTTGTGTTAGGTGCCGGTATTTCACCATAAACTTTTATTTCTTCTTCATTTGTGTATCCAGAATCTTCACATATTTTACGCCAAATGTTTAAATCTATCATTTTATTGTCTTCTTCATCATAATTATCTTCTATACCATTATACAATTCTATCCATTTTTTTGTATTGGATGAATTTAAATCTTCTACTAAACTCATATCATAAATAGCATAGCCTTTTTCTTTTAATATTCGATGTGACTCTTTAAATCCTAGTAAAGTCTTGATTTGCATACTTTCAAAACCACCATTAGAAGTTATACAGTCAACTGCCTTATCCTTAATAGGTAAGTTTGAACAATCACTTGCTAGATAAATAACATTTACAAAGGGATTGTAAAGATTTTCTGTAATAAATTTTCTATTCCATGCCAAGATTCTATGAGACAAATCAGTCAATATAACTGTACAATTCCAATCAATACGTTCCAGAGCATATTTTATTCCTGTTCCAGTACCAGAAGCAATATCAAGAATAATACGAGGCTTTCTCTTTTTTATTTCTCTCCATTTTAGTTCCTCATCATATATTTCACCACGATTATAAACTGGCAATATTGGATATGTTGCTTCTTTTAAATAATGATTATAGTTTCTGTATGTAAGTGACCACTGTTCACCTGGAATTTCCCTAGTATTAAAATATAAAACGCCATCTTCTAAAAAATACTGATGCTTATTGTCACATTCAAAATACGTTTTGTTTTCAATATTATGCAGTGTTAATCTATGTTTACATTTTGGACAAATTAATATTTCACTTATCTTGTTAAGACCTATATCAGCTGTACCAACAATATTACTTACACTTTCTGCAATGGCTGAAGATAATTCAGACATCGTTTTTTCGCTTAGCGTAGTTATTGGTATATTTATTTGATTACTTGTGTCTTTGGATTTACTTTTAGCATTTATATTTACTTTTATATCTAAATCATTTTCAGATATATGATTAGAAATTCTTAATAATTCATTATCACTAAAGTACGGAGCAATTGATGAAATCAGTTTTAAATCTTCTTTAGAATTTAGTAAATTATTTAAACTTTCAGATAATTTAGGATAAGTCGTGCTACTAAAGTTAGAGTTTTCTTCGTCATTACACAAGAGTGTATTTATTGAAGTTTCAAATAACCAAGATAATTCAACCAAAATATCAATATCAGGTAAGGCTAATCCACATTCCCATTTGCTAACGGCTTGTGTACTTAAATTTAATTTTTCAGCAAGCTGAGCTTGTGACAGACCTAATTTTTTACGTAAACTATTTATTCTATTACCAAATTGTTTTTTATCTACCATATTTAATCTCCTAATCTATTATTCAATATTTATCATCTAGATGTAATATTATTTTATATTAAATTGGTAAATTATGAAACATATCTTTATTCTATATTATAAAAATATAATCAACTGTCAGTTGAATTAATTTGGTGTTATTTTGGATTAAAACAAAATCACATTTCAACCAAGTTGAAATGTGATTATATTTACAATTAATTATTCAGCTGTATATGGTAGTAAAGCTATTGATCTTGCTCTTTTTATAGCTCTAGTAACCATTCTTTGGTGCTTAGCACATGCTCCTGTAATTCTTCTTGGTAATATTTTACCTCTTTCAGTAACATATTTTTTAAGCTTACCAACTTCTTTGTAATCTATTGAAGTAGCTTTTTCTTGACAGAATTGGCATACTTTTTTTCTAGGTCTTCTTTTCATTCCGTTATTTCTTTTGTAACCTTCTCTTGAGCTCACTATATTTCCCTCCTTTAAAATGGAATATCTTCTTCATCTACTGGTTGGAAAATATCATTATCATCATCTGAAAAATCATCAAAAAAATTGCTATCCGGATTTTTAGGTTTTCCAGGTAAAGTTGATGCTGATTGCTTTGAACCAATAAATTCTACTCTATTTGCTATTACATCTGTAGTATATTTTTTTTCGCCTGATTGTGTAGTATAACTTCCAGTACTAATCCTTCCGTTTACAGCACACATGCTTCCTTTTGCAAGATAATTAGCACAGTTTTCCGCTTGTTTTCCAAAAACAGATATACTTATAAAATCTGCAGTTGGTTTGCCTTGATTAATAGCTTCTTGTTTCTTATCACCAAACAATTCTTTATCCACTGCTAATGTCATTCTTGTAAATGCCATTCCTGATGGAGTGAATTTTAAGTCGGGATCCCTAGTTAATCTTCCAATTAAAACAACACTGTTCATATTTATCCCCTTTATATTTATTTAGATTCGTTTACTGTTATCATATGTCTTAATACATTATCACTGATTTTGCAAATTCTGTCAATTTCGTTAACAGCATCTGCGTTTGATGTGAAGTTAATTATAACATAGTATCCATCTCTTTTTTTATCAATCTCATAAGCAAGTCTTCTTTGACCCCACTCATTAACTTTTTCAACTGTTCCATTTAGTGTAACTACTATGTTTTTAATTTTTTCAATCTCATTATTTCTTACTTCTTCTTCTAAGTTAGAAAGTAATATAAATACGCCTTCGTATTTTCTCATACGTTTCACCTCCCTTTGGTCTCTGGCCCTTAAAAAAACTTAAGAGCAAGGATAGCTAATATATTGTAACACCATTTCTTGAATTGTACAAGTATTTTTTATAGTTTTATTCAAAAATAACATATTCAGATTGATTGCTACAATATTTACATACTTTATCTGTACAAACTTCAATTTTTGGTGCAACTTCAAATTCATTTACATAATCGTCAATTACCATTTCTACATGCTCTTTACAAGCAAAAATTAATACTTTATCATCCATAATGTTTATACCTCTTCAAAATATTAAGGTTATTATACATCAACAATTATATTTGGTAAAGGATAATTATATTAAAAATAAAGTATTTGTATTGGTAAAAAAGCAATTAAAAACTTACTTTGTTTACTTATATATTTACTTTGAAAAAACAATGAAAATATGTTATCATTAATTGCAATTATAGTTTGGAGGAAAAAAATTTGAAGTTTTGTTCATTGTATAGCGGTAGCAGTGGAAACTGTCAATTCATAAAAACGGATTCAACTAAAATTTTAGTTGATGCTGGCTTAAGTGGAAAGAAAATTCAACAAGCATTAACAAATATAGGTGAAGAAGCAAGTGATATTCAAGGTATATTTATAACTCATGAGCATATTGATCATATTCAAGGTGCTGGAATATTGTCACGAAGATTTAATATCCCTGTTTTTGCCAACGAAGAAACTTGGAATGCTATGAAACCCTCCGTTGGGCAAATAAAACCGGAAAATATAAGAGTCATTGATGATAGTGTTGAAATTGGTGATTTATTTGTACAAGCCTTCGATATATCACATGATGCTGCAAAACCTGTTGGATATAAAATATTTAATGATAATAAAAAAATTTGTTTGCTAACAGATACAGGTTGTGTAACTCCCTCTATCAAGCAAAATGTCATGGGTTCAGATTTAATTTTAATTGAAACTAATCATGATGAGGATATGGTTTTAATAGGTTCTTATCCTTGGCCTTTAAAAAGAAGAGTCTTGGGGGAATTCGGGCATATGTCCAATGATTTAGCTGGTAACCTACTATGCGAAATATTAAAAAAAGGAACAGAAATTGTTTTGCTTGCTCACTTAAGCAAAGAAAATAATTTCCCTGAACTTGCTTTTAAAACTGTAGAAAACATATTGGGTGAAAATGGTATATCTACAAATGAAGGAATAACAATAAATATGACATATAGAGACAAATCTACAAAGGTATATGACCTATAAATATTAAAACTGCAATATGTTTTAATATTTTTTTTTTTTATACTAATAATATTATTAATCTTAACTGTAACTTAATTATTTAAACAGTACATATTTCAACTCATATATTTTTTTACTAAATTAAAGACTTATTTAAGGAATATACACTAATATAAGGTTATAGATAAACAAACACATTTTAGGAGGTATAAAAAATGAGTAATGATAATTTAGACAAAAATATTTTAAATGAAAGTGACTCTAATATAGAATCACAAAATCTAAATAGTAATAAAACTAATATAGAACAAACTAATAATGTAGATAGTATAAATTTTGTTACTATGGATGATAATAAAGAGGAAAAACGAGTTTTAGATAATGATGAAAGCATAAATTATACGCCTAACAACAACCGAATAGACAATATTTATGCAAGTGATAATAACAAAAACTTTGGAAATACAAACTCTTCTAAAGCTACAGATAGTACAGATAATTCTATAAACATAGACCAAAACCAAAAAGCAAAAAAAATTAAAGTTAAAAAACATAAAGAGCACAGAATTCTTTCAACTATAGCACTCACATTGGTAGTAGCACTTATTAGTGGAGCAACTGGTGGATTTATTGTAAATTATATGAATACAAATAGCAAAACTATACAATCACCTGCTAATCCTAATTATCAAAGTATTTCTATAGATCTAAACAATAATCCTTACTATGCTGCAGCTGTATATGAAAAAAATAAGGATACTGTTGTAGGTATATCTACTGTATTAGTACAAACATATCAATCATTCTTTGGTGGAAGACAACAACAAGAAATGCAAAGCATTGGTTCAGGTGTTATAATAAATTCTAATGGTTTAATATTGACAAACTCTCATGTTATAGGAGATGGTCAAGCAAAAAGCGTTGATGTAACACTTTTTGATGGAAGTATTGAGAAAGCTGAAGTGCTTTGGTATGACGCGGTTCTTGATTTAGCTGTTGTAAAAATATCTAAGACAAACTTACCTTATGCAACTATTGGCGATTCAGATAACGTACTTATCGGAGAACCTGTTGTAGCAATGGGTAATCCAATGTCATTAGAACTTTATGGCACAACAACTGATGGTATAATTAGTGGATTGAATAGATCAATAACTATAGAAGGTAACGTAATAAAACCTTTAATTCAAACTAGTGCATCTATAAACCCTGGTAACAGTGGTGGCCCATTATTCAATGCTAAGGGCGAGGTTATAGGAATTAATACAGCCAAACTTTCAAATGCTGAAGGAATTGGTTTCTCTATTCCAATAAATGTTGCAACACCTATCATTAATCAAATAACTAATAATGGAAAAGTAACCAATGTATATTTCGGTATAGTTGGAACAAGTGTTTATAATTATGAAAAACAACTTGGTATTAAATTATCAACAGATTATGGTTTTTACGTATCTGAGGTCTCTAAAAATTCTCCAATGAAAAAAGCTGGTATAAGAGCTGGAGATATAATTATAGCTGTTGATGATACCGAAATTAAAAATATAGATGATTTAAGACGTGTACTATATAATTACTCAGTTGGTGATAAAGCTACTATAACTTATACAAGAGATGGTGAAAAATCTACAACTGAAGTAACTTTTGAAAAAATGCCTGATAATAATTAATTTTATTTAACCTTCCAAAATAAGCTACATATATTGTGTAGCTTATTTTTTTATATACGCAGAGTTGCATAGCAACTTTTTTATAAAATCATATTCATTTGACAAAACAATACAATAAACGTAAAATATAAACTATAATTATATAGAAATTATCGACTCAACTAATATTAAGGAGAACAAAATGGATAAGGACTCAGTTTTTTATAAATCTATTGATTTGTTTAAAGTGTTTTTCAAGATTGGTATGTTCACATTTGGTGGTGGTTATGCAATGATTCCTTTTATACAAAAGGAAACGGTAGAAAAAAATGGTTGGATTTCAGATGAAGAAATTCTCGATATTTTTGCAATTGCTGAAGCTACACCTGGTGTAATCGCAGTAAATACTGCTACTTTTGTAGGATATAAAATAGCTAAATTTTGGGGTAGTATATTTGCAACTTTAGGAGTTATTTTACCTTCTTTTTTTATAATATTGATTATCTCATATTTTATAAAAGATTTTCTAAGTATAAAACTGGCAGCTTATGCTTTTAAGGGTATAAGGGCTGGTGTTGTTGTACTAATACTTGGTGTTATTAAAAAATTTTCACACAAAAACAAAGCCAACATGTTTAATATAATAATTACTATATTAGTGTTTGTTGCTGCTACATTCACAAGTATCAGTACAATTTATATATTATTTATAGCTCTGTTTATAGGTATTGCAAAAAATATGTTAACTAGAAAGAAGGAGTTATAATATGATGCTATATTTAGATCTACTATTTACATTTTTCAAAATTGGCTTGTTTACAATAGGTGGTGGCTATGCTATGATACCTTTATTGCAAAACGAATTGCTATCAAAAGGCTGGGCCACACTTGATGAAATAATAAACTTTATAGCTATTAGCGAATCTACTCCTGGACCTTTTGCAGTAAATATGGCAACATTCGTAGGCGTTAAAATGGGTGGAGTTTTAGGAGCTATATCTACAACTCTTGGAGTAATTTTACCTTCTTTAATAATTATCTTAATTATAGCTAAATATTTTGATAATTTTAAAGACAATTTCTATGCTAAGAGCGCATTATCAGGATTAAGACCAGCCGTTATTGGATTGTTATGTTCATCTGTTTTCACTATATTTGTAAACAATTTTATATTGGATTCACATTTGTTACTTTCTATAAATACATTTTTATCAGCAATCGACATACGAGGCTTGATAATTTTAATTGCAGCATATTTTACCTACAATAAATTTAAAATACATCCAATTAAACTAGTAGTTATTTGTTCTGTATTAGGAATGATTGCTTATAGTATTTAAAATTAAAACCACAAGCTAAATGAAAGTAAAAGCATCCCATAATAATATAATAATAAATTTAAAGTACCCATTAAGTGGTGCTTTTTTCTATAAAAAAGTAAAAACATCAAAACAAAATCAGAAGCAAAAAATAGTATTGAACCTAGTAAAATCAAAATGTTTTTCATAGAGTATCCACATACAATTGACAAAGTTATTCCTTTTGCCAATAATAATGCTACAAAAAACGAATACAAAATTGAGTATTTTTTAAGTTTTTGACTTATATCCATACAGTCTAAATTCAAAAGAACATATGTCAACAATACTGACACAATTGGTAAAATAAAATCATAAATACTTAGCTTTACATATCTGTTTAGTGCCATAGCAAAAACAAGATGTGCAATTAGGAATGATAATAAACCAAGTATAAAATAATTTTCAGTATTCTTTTTTGTGGCATTTATACCTAAAAAAACATCGCCTAATAGGCATAAAATAAAAGCTGGAAGCATGAAATATAGGTTAGTTGTATTGCCAAAATTTATTCCTCCATATAGCGCAACCGCAACAAAACATAAACTGTTTATGGCTTTAGCCAAAGTATAATATCTTTTTAAATTATTGTTGTAATATGTCGATATTAATAACGAAAATAATAAAGTATATATTACAAGAAATGCTATTTGCATAAATTCATCCTCCTATATAGCTATAAAAAAGTTGCTACGCAACTCCGCGTATATAAAAAAGGACTAATGAAAATTTCTAGTAATCTCATTAGCCCCATTTATTAATACTATGCAGTTAAATATAAATATATTAATTCAATTGTATTTTTAATTCCATCTAAATGCGTTCTTTCCATACCATGAGAAGCATGTACGCCAGGTCCTATAAGTGCACCTTTAATATCATTTCCACCTCTTAATGCTGCTGAGACATCTGAACCATACATTGGATAAACATCAGCTGCATAACTAATCCCATTTTCCTTTGATAAGTTAATAAGCTTTGTTGTCATATCAAAATCATATGGTCCTGAGCTATCTTTTACACAAATTGAAACTTGTTGTTCTGTACATGCTAAATCTAGGCCAACACATCCCATATCAATACCCACTAGCTCGTTTATATTAGAAGGTAAACTTGAGCAACCATGTCCTAATTCTTCGTATGTAGAAACTAATATTTTGACCATATGACGTGGTTTTGTATTCCTTCTTGAAAACATTTCTAATAAGCTTAATGCACAAGAAGTTCCCGCTTTATCATCAAGGTATCTTGATTTAACAAATCCACTTTCTGTAATTTCAAATTTAGGAGAAATTGAAATGAAATCTCCTGTTCCTATTTCAAGTTTTTGAACATCTTCTTTTGTATAAACTACTTCGTCTAATCTCACCATCATGTTATCTTCATTTCTTTCCTTGGTTTTGGCATCAGGAAAAACGTGAACTGCAGGTGATGTAGAAAGTATTGTACCTGTATATACTTTTCCTGCTCTTGTGTGAATTTTACAATACTCTCCATCTAAAGTAGAAAACATATTTCCACCCAATGAAGTGATTTTTAAAGTACCATTTGAATTTATAGACCTTACCATTGCTCCTAATGTATCAACATGAACTGGTATTCCAACACAATAACTATTATCTTCGCCTTCTATTGTTATAATACCATTGCCTTTTTGATTTTTTTCAAATTTATATCCCAACTCATTGGCAATAGATTCAATTTCATTAATAACATTTTTACAATACCCGGTAGGACTTGGTATACTTATAATTCTTTCCAAAATTGATGTAGTAAATTCTTTATTAAACATTTCAGCCTCCGCAATATAATTTATGCTTTTAATATATCACAATTCGCCATAATATTCAATATTAAGTAAGGTTATAAATAATAATGATTTGTTATGTTTTATAATTTGGTATATAATAATTTTAAGAATATTTTATATGGAGGTAGAAATGAAAAATTTAAAGTTAAAGGATTTTCTAAATTACAAATTTATTTCTCGTTTAGAATTATCACCAAACAACGACAATGCAGGATTTGTAGTGACTTTGTCTGATTATGACAATAATACTTATAATTCTAATATTTGGTTACTTAATAGAAAGTCAAAAAAATATAAAAAGCTAACTTGTTTAAATAAAGAAAATAGCTTTTTATGGCTAGATAATGATACAATTTTATTTCCTTCTCAAAGAGATGAGCACCTTAAGGCTAAAACAGAAGCCGGAGAAGCTTGGACTGTTTATTATGCTATAGATATCAATGGTGGAGAAGCTGATGAGTATATGCGTATTCCATTAAATGTATCTGAATTGCAAAAAGTAGATAATAATAATTTTATACTAACAGCTGAATTTGATAATAACTTAATAGATTTACATAATCTTAAAGGTGAAGAAAGAGAAAAAGCTGCAGCTAAAATAAAAGATGATAAAGACTATGAAGTACTTGACGAAATACCATTTTGGAGCAATGGTCAAGGCTTTACCAATAAAAAAAGAAATAGACTTTACTTATTCAATAAAGAAACAAATAAATTAACTCCTATTTCAGATGAACTTTCAGAAATCTACACATTCAAATACAAAAATGGTAAAATTGTCTACACTGCAAATAAATTTGAAGGCAAAATGGATTTATTTGACAGTCTAAATGTTTATGATATAAAACAAAACATAAACACAGTTTTAATACCTCAAAGCACTTATTCTATTGGATATGTAGACTTTATTGAAGATCTTATTGTATTAACATTGTCAGACATGAAAACTGGTGGATTAAATCAAAATCAAGATATATATAAATTTGAAAATGGAAAATTAGAATTGATAACTGTTCATAACACTGGCTTTGGAAGTTCTGTCGGTTCTGATTGTAGATATGGCGGTGGAAAACAAGTTAGAGTTATAAATGATAAAATCTACTTTGTATCTACATTGGGTAAATGTTCATTTATCAATGAATTATCTCTTAATGGTGATTTAAAAATTATCACCGAAGACACTGGTTCAGTTGATTGTTTTGATGTGTTTGATGATGAAATATTGTTTGTTGGTATGAGAAATTATAAACTTCAAGAAATTTATTCATTGACTAATGAAGAAAAACAAATTACTGACTTCAACGAACCTATAATTAATAATAAAACTATTTCAATCCCAGAATACATGAAATTCTTTAATAACGATGGCATTGAGCTAGAAGGTTTTGTAATCAAACCAGTTGATTATGATGAAAATAAAATTTATCCAGCAATATTTGATATTCACGGAGGGCCTAAGACTGTTTATGGAGAAGTATTCTACCATGAAATGCAAGTTTGGGCAAACATGGGTTACTTCGTATTTTTCTGTAATCCTCATGGAAGTGATGGTAGAGGTGACGAATTTGCTGATATTAGAGGAAAATACGGTACTATTGACTATGATGATTTAATGAAATTCACAGATTTAGTATTGCAAGCATATCCTCAAATTGACAAAAAAAGAGTTGGTGTTACAGGTGGTTCATATGGGGGCTATATGACTAACTGGATTATCGGTCATACTGATAGATTTAAATGTGCTGTTTCACAAAGAAGTATAGCTAACTGGATTTCTAAATTTGGTACAACAGATATTGGATACTATTTCAACGCAGACCAAAATGCCTCAACTCCTTGGGAAAATCATGACAAACTTTGGTGGCATTCTCCTCTTAAATATGCAGATAAAGCAGTTACACCAACGTTGTTTATACACTCACAACAAGACTACAGATGTTGGTTAGCTGAAGGATTACAAATGTTCACAGCATTAAAATACCATGGTGTTGAAGCAAGACTTTGTATGTTTAAGGGAGAAAACCACGAGCTATCAAGAGGTGGAAAACCAAAGCATAGAGTTAGAAGATTAGAAGAAATGACAAATTGGTTTGAAAAATATTTGAGATAAAGATTAAAACATAAAAGACTATATATGAACTATATAGTCTTTTTTTACTTTATGGGGGAAAGTAGTCTAATTAATATCATAAATTATTTATGACAACTATCATAATTTGCACAACTCTTGCAGCTACTACAACTTTTAAATCTACCTGTTTTTATCTTTAGTCTTATGAGATGAATAAGAACGCCTAAAAACGAACAAAGAACTATAGTTCCTATAATAAATGTTGCCATATTTATACCCCCTTAGCTAATCTAGATTTAGAAGATGGTTTTATAATCATATATATCATAAATACTAATACTACTATTGCTATGCCTGTAAATAAAGAAAACTGACCCTTTAGTAGCATTGATGTTTGGTATACTATAAGTGAAACTGCATAGGCAAATCCTGTTTGATAACCTATAGCCGCTAACGTCCACTTTGCACTACCCATCTCTTTCCTTATAGCACCTATTGCTGCAACGCATGGTGCACACAATAGATTAAATATTAAGAATGAAAATGCTGAGGCTTGAGTAAATATATTTTGAAGTATTGGCCATACCTCTACTCCGTTTTCAGCTACCTCCGCAAAGTTAAATAATATACCAAATGTTCCTACTACATTTTCTTTTGCTACTAAACCTGTTAGAGTAGCTACTGTTGACTGCCAATTTCCAAAACCTAACGGGCTAAATATTGGTGCAATCACCCTACCTATTGACGCAAGAATCGAATCCTTTGTATCAACCATCTGCATTGACCAATTAAATGTACTTAAAAACCATATAATTCCACATGCTAAAAATATTACAGTCCCTGCTTTTTTTACAAATGATTTTCCTCTATCCCAAGTATGCTTAAACACATCCTTTGCTCTAGGCACATGATACTGAGGTAACTCCATAACAAATGGTGTTTCTTCTCCAACGAATCCTGTAGTCTTTTTAAGTATCACTCCTGAAATTAAAACAGCAAATATGCCTACAAAATAAGCCACTGGTGCAACCCATGGTGCCCCTCTAAATAGTGCTCCCGCTATCAATGCTATGATAGGTAACTTTGCAGAACAAGGGATAAAGCTTGTTGTTATTATAGTAATTTTTCTATCACTTTCACTTTCAATAGTACGAGATGCCATTATACCTGGAACACTACAACCTGTTGCAATTAACATTGGTATAAATGATTTTCCAGATAATCCGAAGTTTCTAAACACTCTATCCATGATAAATGCTATACGAGACATATATCCGCAATCCTCTAAAATAGCCAAGAAAAAGAATAATACTAGCATTTGCGGTAAAAATCCTATAACTGCTCCCACTCCCCCAATTATACCATCAACTATCAAAGAATTAAGCCATTGGGCACTATCCACTGAAATTAAAAAGCTACTAACAGAAGGTGATATAATTTCTGCAAACAAAACGTCATTAACCCAATCTGTCATCATAGAGCCAACTGTTGAAATAGAAACATAATACACAAGAAACATTATAATTGCGAATATTGGTATTGCTGCATACTTATTTGTAATTATATTATCTATTTTATCAGTAACTGTTATTTTTGTTTTATTTTTTTTCTTAACAGCCTCTTTTACTAAAGTATCAATCACCATATATCTCTCTGACGTAATAATAGTTTCACTATCGTCATTCATTTGCATTTCATAATTTTTTGATATTTCATTTATTTTACTAAACGAAGTTTTAGACAAACCAATTTTATCTATTATCTTTTCATCATGTTCAAATAATTTGATTGCATACCATCTTTTATTATCAACTTCAACTTTACAATCTATTAATTCACCAATTTTTGATATTGTATTTTCAATACTGTCTGAAAATTTACAATGCTTAACTTTATGGTTTTTATTTTTAGCTACTTTTATTGCTGCATCTATAATATCATCACAGCCTTCGTTTCTTAAAGCAGATGTTTCTATAACCTCACAGCCAAAGAAATTTTTCAAAAGCCTTTTATCTATTTCATCACCTTTTTTTCTTAAAACATCAACCATATTCAATGCTATAACTACTGGAATTCCAACTTCCAACAATTGAGTAGTTAGATATAAATTTCTTTCAATATTTGTACTATCTACTATATTTATAATTGCATCTGGTTTTTCGTCAATCAAATAATTCCTTGAGACAACCTCTTCTAAGGTATACGGAGATAAAGAATATATTCCAGGTAAATCGACTATATCTATATCTTTATGACCTTCTAATTTTCCTACTTTTTTTTCAACTGTAACGCCTGGCCAGTTTCCAACATATTGAGAACTACCTGTCAAGGCATTGAACATGGTAGTTTTACCGCTGTTTGGATTTCCAACTAATGCTAATTTTATGTTCATATATTATTCCTATAGCTACCTAACAATTACAGGCGCTTTACCTTTCTACAATAATCATTTTTGCATCTGCTTTTCTTAAGGTTAATTCATAACCTCTTATATTAATTTGTATTGGATCTCCTAGTGGCGCAAATTTTCTAACAAAAACCTCTGCTCCATTGGTAAATCCCATATCCATAATTCTTCTTTTTATAGCACCTTCACCATTAAGCCTTTTTACTTTAACAGTTTCTCCTACCTTTATATCCTTTAATGTCATCATAAATTCCTCCACAAACATATACAATAATTTACTAAGCTTCCACTTGTTAGCGGAAGCTAACTCGAAATGTTTTTAAAAGTTAGTGTCAGCTAACTATATTATAGTTTAGCATGACTAACCCCCATTGTCAAGAAATTATTTATTATTATATTAATATTAAATAATTTTGTACATACAATTAATTATGATTTTGTACAAACAAAGGAGATAGTATGATAAAAGTTATAACTCTTTTTTTATTAGGTTTATTTCTCGTTATAAAAGGCGGCGACTGGTTTGTAGATTCTTCTATAAAAATAGCAAAATTGTCTGGTTTACCACAAATTTTTATTGGAGCAACTATCGTAAGTATTGCCACAACACTTCCAGAACTAATTGTTTCAATTACAGCAACTTTACAAAATCAAACAATTATGGCTGTCGGCAATGGAATCGGTTCAATAATTTGTAACACTGGTCTTATATTGTCCTTAAATTGTATTATTGGAAAGGTAATAATTGATGATAATGAATATACAATTAAGTATTTCTTTTTATTATGCAGCGTATCTGCATTGTTTGCATTTGGAATGGATAATAGGATATGTTTTACTGAAAGTATAATCTTGTTTTTCGGGTTTATATTTTATATATGCTACAATTTAAAGGTTATTTCAAAAATACATATTACCAAAAGCAAAGAAAAAATAAGAATATCTAAGAATTTATATAAAATTATTTTATTTTTTGTATTTGGTATAAGCTTTATAACATTAGGCTCTAATTTAATTATCAACAACGGTATAAAGCTTGCTGAAATTTTAAATGTTCCATCATCCATAATTAGCTTAACACTTATATCCTTGGGAACAAGCTTGCCCGAACTAGTTACATGTATTTCGTCACTCATCAAAAAAAATGCAGAAATTGGAATAGGTAACATCATAGGTGCCAACATTTTGAACTGTCTACTGGTAATTGGTACTTCAGGGCTACTAAAAGAGCTTTATATTGTTCCTCACAATATAACAGTTGATATTCCTATTGCTCTAATTTTGACTTTTATTTTATCAATTTCATTATTCACAAAAAAAATATGCAAAGCACAAGGATTATTTATGCTCTGCATTTATTTATCATATATTATTTTAAGTTGGAATAACGTTGTTAATCCTTAATTCTTTTAATATTCGCACCTAAATTCATAAATTTATTTTCTATGTTCTCATAACCTCTATCCATATGATGTATATCAGTAATCTCTGTTATACCTTTTGATACAAGCCCTGCTACTATAAGTGCTGCTCCTGCCCTCAAATCCATCGCTTTAACTGTGCTTCCACATAAATGCTCTTTACCTTTTATGTGTGCTATCCTTCCATTTACTTCTATATCAGCTCCCATTTTCTTTAGTTCTTGAATATACTTAAATCTATCCTCATATATACTTTCCTCTATGATACTATTTCCTTCTATTGAAGATAACAACACAGCCATAGGTTGCTGTAAATCAGTAGGAAATCCCGGATATGGCAATGTTTTTACATTAACTGGTACAAGTTTTTGCTTATAATATACTCTAAGAGAATCACCATACTCCTCTATACCCATACCCATTTCAATAAGCTTAGCTGTTATTGGTTCTAAATGTTTAGGTATAATACCA
Organism: Sedimentibacter sp. zth1; assembly: GCF_017352195.1. Lineage (NCBI taxonomy): Bacteria > Bacillati > Bacillota > Tissierellia > Sedimentibacter > Sedimentibacter sp. zth1. Next base: position 2,066,487 of record NZ_CP071445.1, read on the forward strand.
TCAATAATTATATCACCTTGAGTTGCTGCTGCAGCAATCATATATGTTCCCGCCTCTATTTGATCGGGTATTACACCATATGTACACCCTTTTAATTCTGTTACTCCATTTATTCTTATGATGTCTGTTCCAGCACCTTTTATGTCTGCACCCATTGCATTTAAGAAGTTGGCTGTATCAACTATATGTGGTTCTTTAGCAGCATTTTCTATAGTCGTAATTCCTTCTGCGTAAACTGCACACATCATTATGTTAATTGTTGCGCCAACACTTGCAAAATCTAGATATATTTTAGCACCAATTAATCTATCTGCATCTAAAGTTATTTTATCATCACCAATTACAACTTTAGCACCCAAAGCCTCAAACCCTTTAATATGATAATCAAATGGTCTATCTCCTATTGCACATCCTCCCGGTAAAGGCATTGAAACATGTTTAAACCTACCTAGTCCAACTCCCCACATATAGTAAGAACCTCTGATTTTCCTAGGTAATTCATTTAAAATATTTATTTCACTAATATTTGATGTATCTACCATCATAGAGTTTTCATCAATCATCTCTATTTCAGCACCAATACTATACAATATTTCTTTATATACTTTTACATCTTCTATCATAGGTATATTTTCTATAATACATTTATCCTTACACAAAATTGTTGATGGAATAATTGCTAATGTAGCATTTTTAAATCCACTAATATTTACTTTTCCTTTTAGTTTTGCTCCACCCTCGATTATAAATTTTGACATATAAATTTCCCCTTAATATAATCTTTAGTATACTATACTATTTTTTTTATTATTTTGCAACAATTGATTATTTTTTACAATATAAAACAAAATTCGTTCTAAATTTCACTAATATTCACTACTTACTAGATAAATAATTTTATTATTATCTATTATTACTTTCCACACCAAGTCTACATTTATTGAGTTTATTACTTCAAAATCTTTGTTTTCTTTAGTATAGTAACATATTTCAATATCAGTAATTTTACAATCATGTATATCCTCATATACCATTAGTCTAAGAAGTGCTTCAGTAGCTGATACTACATTAACGGTTGCTCTTTCACTTATATTTGCAACAAATTGCTTTTCATATCCAATCACATCACCTTTGGAAATGTAAAATCTAATATAAGAGTTCTCAACCTTGTAACCTTTATATCTTTGTACAAATCTAACTATTTTGGTATTATCTTTGGTTTCTGTGAAATCTTTGATAAAATTGCTTAAATCTATGTTCTTTTCGACACAAAATTCATTTATTATATTATCCGCACTTTTTGTATTATTTATTTCAATATTAGATGGAGTTTCCTTACTATAAATTATTTTTTTTCCACCAACTATCTCAAGTTTTTCGTCATTTTTTTCATAAACATTTATATCATCACTTATCAAACCACTGTATTCACCCAAAAAATCTTCAATTAATTTTTTACTGGGATGAACTATTTTATATTCTATTTCCAAAAAAGGTCTTTTGTATATTTTTTGGGGTATATCACATTTTATTGTTATGTTTTTAGTTTCTAGTATTTCCTCCACGCTTTGTAAAAAGCTCTCGTTTTCAATTGTATCTTGTTTTTTATCAAGAAGATCATCATAATAAGTATAGCTAAATAAAAATATATTAACTATCAAAAAAGCAATTATTAGAATTGTATTTGACTTATTCCAATCCATGTTAACATCCTTTCTACAAAGTTTCTATTCTAATATTTTACCTGTTATGGCATTAAATATATAACTTTCATTGTTTATATCAATAACCCAAGCAACTATTAGATGTTGCTCACCAGGACTTTTGCCTCTATCATAATAAGCTAAATAAATATTATCTATTTCCTTTATCATTTCTTTGCTTATTGTTTTCAATTCACTGTTTTGATTTTCTGATTCATTATCTTGATTTTTTGATTCATTATCTTGATTTTCTGATTCATTATCTTGATTTTGTGCTTCATTATCTTGGTTTTTTAATTCAATATTTAATTTGACGCTGTTCATAATTACTAAGTCAGCTGATAAAATTTGATCCTTTTTCATATCATTTTCAGGATTAATGTCTATATTTCTTATCAATCTTTTATAAGAAATTACTTTATTACCTATAACTTCAACTTCTAGTGGTTGTGAGTCTCTAAGCTTGCTAAATATTATTGGATAATTTAGTATCCTATAATTAAATATAAATTTATAACCAAAATTACCATCATACTGCAAGGTTTCTACCTTACTTAAATACACATCATCAGGAAATTCCAAAAAATTGTTTGTAAAATTCAATGCTGTAACTAAATTTTCATACATATTTGTATCAGTTTCTCTACTTATATTTGCATCAAAAAAATCTAATAACCCTTCCGAGCTAATTTTTAAAACTTTTTCATTCTTATAAACAAATAACAGATTACCTTCTATTTCTTTTGATTTTCTAACATAATCAAAATCTTTCTTAAAATAATCTTTGGCTATACCTTCTATCAATAAATTATCGCTAATATCTAATTCTGATCGAACATATACAGGATTTAGTGCATATTCAATATTTGGTATTGAAACAGGCAATGACTCCCCCATAATTTGAGTATTTAAATTACACTCTATATAGTTATCTTTTATTAAATCTTTTGCAGAAGTTATAACTTTTTCATTATTTATTTTGCTGTTTTTAATAATAACAGTTGAATCTCCGTTATATATATATATGCTATTATTTTCCTTAATTCCAATAACCACTTTTTCTATATAGTTTAATTTAGTTCTTATATTCTTTTTTTCTATTCCAAAACGTTCAAGAAAAATTTCAATTGGTATACTATTATCAAACTCCATTATAATAGAATCCTCAGGATAGTATTCACCAACTACTAGGTTTGTTCTACTTTCTGAGAAATTTCTCAGTCCAATTTCTAAGTTTTGAACAGCTAATTCCCATATTTTATAATCCATTGGATTATTATACGTGTAATGAATACTAGAATCATTTATATAGTATTTGTTTGGCTTGACTATCTTCCATAAACTTATTTTTAAATCATTATTACCGTCTTCAACAATTTCATCACCCCAATTAAGGTAATTCGGTAATTGTAACCAAACCTTACTACTTAAAAAAACACATACTATTATCATCACAATTAATAAAATATTTTTTATAATTTTCATAATAACTACCTTTATTTTAAATACTTAGGTATTTTTACTTGTACTGTTGTACCCTTGTTAAACTCACTTTTAACTTCAATAATACTATCATGAGCTTTTGCTATTTGTTGAGCTATAGATAATCCCAATCCTGTCCCCCCAAGTTTTCTAGTTCTTGCTTTATCAACTCTATAAAATCTCTCAAACACACGTCCAGCATCTTCTTTTGGTATGCCTATTCCATTATCTTCTATTTTTACTACAACTTTACTTTTTTCAAGAGATACTGATACAATAACTTTACCTCTTTCAGGAGTATATTTTATTGCATTGCCTATGATATTTAATAATATTTGTTCTAATCCATCCTTATCAAATAAAACATTGCAATCTATATCTTCTAGCCTTAAAGGCATGTCTATCTTTTTACCTTTTGCTTGTAAAATAAGCTTCATATAAACTTCTTTAACAATTCTATTTATGTTAAGTTTTTCTTTTTTGAAGTTATCTTCCTCAAAATCCATTTTAGACAATTTTAATAAATCTCTAACTAGCCTTGTCATTCTATCACTTTCGCTGTTTATAACATTCAAGAAATCAGTTGCAACATTTTCTTCTTTTATTGCACCTTCTAAAAGGGTTTCTGTATAACTTTTTATTGTAGTTATAGGTGTTTTCAGTTCATGTGATACATTTGCAACAAATTCCTTTTGCAATTTATCCATTTTAACTTGCTCTGTAACATTTTTAAATACTAATATAACTCCACCCAACTCATCATTTCCATCTTTAAATGGAGCATAGTCTATTTTATATGTTTCATTTTTTGTTTTCAAGACATATGTACCACTCCAATTAGTTTCTTTAATATTGTCTAAATATAAATCTTGCGCATGTTTTGACATAATTTCATCATATATTGTATCTTTAGCTCTAACTGATAATATTTTCTTTGCAATTGGATTTATATGAATTATGTTTCCATTTTTATCTACTGTTAAAACTCCATCAGCCATATAGGTAAAAGTAGTCTCCATCTTGCTTTTTTCTTGATTAAGTTTTGACATAATACTAGTCAATTGGTCCGTTAAATAGTTAAATACTTCTCCTAGTTGTCCTATTTCATCATCCGACTTAATCTTTACCTTATGTGCAAAATCCCCTTGCGACATCTTTTTAGCATTAATTGTCAACTCTTTTATTGGACCTGTTATTGTTCTTGACAATATCAATCCAAGTATAACTGTTAATAGTAAGACCATTAAAGTGGCTTTAGTTAACATAGTTTTAGATTCATTGACAGTGTCATAAATATAACTGATATCACTTGTTAAATATATATAACCCTTAATTTGGTTCATTTCATTTCTTACAGGATATGTTATATGGCTTTCTACTCTATTGTCTTCGTCATCTTTTGTTATTGTTTCGGTAGTTACCCCTGATAAAGCTTCAACTAAGATTTTATTGCTTATTCTATCAACATCATATGCGCTAATATTTTCAACCTCATTTTTACTAGCTGCAATGATAGTTTTTTTATCATCATTTAATATAATATATAAATTTTCATTATATCCTATTTGTATACTATAATTAATATTGCTTTGAATCTTTTCAATTATTTCTTCTATTTCCCAATCATTTTGCTTCATAGCTGTAGATGATGCATATATTTGGGTAATACGTTGTTTTATACTATCTGAATTCATATCAAGCTGTATTTTTTCAAACTGAGTAATTATAAAAAATCCAACTATTGTCATAGCAAGATAGATTAACAAAAAATAGATTATTACAATTCTCCATCTTATACTTTTAAACATAATCTATACCTCAAACATATTAATTTCCATTGTTGAAATAATATCCAACGCCACGTTTTGTAACTATATACTTATCGTTATTTGTTTCTATTTTTTGTCTTAATCTAGTTATTGTAACATCAACTGTCCTTAAATCTCCATATTCATAATTCCAAACCTCTTTCAGCAGATGCTCTCTGTTAAATGTCTTATTTGGATTAAGTATAAAATATTTTAGCAAATCAAATTCTCTATTAGTTAAATCCACTTTTTCGCCGTATTTAAAAACTTCAAAATTGTTGAAATTAATTTCAATATTTCCTATTTTAGTTATCTTAGCCTTCATTTCTTCTTCGCTATTTGAAAGCTTTACTCTTCTTAGGTTTGCTTTTACCCTAGCAACTAGTTCTCTATTGCTGTATGGTTTAACAATATAATCATCCGCACCTAATTCAAGCCCTGTTACCCTATCTTGCTCCTCTTCTTTCGCTGTAAGCATTAAAACAGGCATAACACACTGCATTCGAATTTCACGTAAAACCTCGAAACCACTTTTTTTAGGTAGCATAACATCAAGTATAACTAAATCTGGTTTAATGCTATGCACAGCTTTTATAGCCTCTTCTCCATCGTATACAGTTTGAACATCAAATCCTTCTTTATTTAAGTTGTATTTTATTATTTCAGCTATAGGTCTCTCATCATCAACTACTAAAATTTTCTCGTCCACAATTCCCCTCCATAATTTATGCAAACTTACATTATTAATTTTTTATATACATACTATTAATTATACAATATTTTTTAAAATATTTACAGCATATTTTTTTATTTTACACACCAATATCGCTATCACGCATAAATTAATTGCAAGAAGGTGACTTATATGCTTGAAAATAATTATAATTCAAAGGTTTGTCCTTTTTTACAGTCAAAAATAGCATCAAATAAAGAAGAAAGTATTCCTGTAATTGTTAGCATGAAAAGCAAAGTATCATATATGAAAAGTGAAGTATGCATATTATGCAATAGGATAAAATATGAGCTACCTATCGTAAATGGCTATGCTTGCGACATGAATTTATCCAAAATAAAAAATTTTTATTCTAATCCAGATTTAGATTTTATATCATATGATTCTCCAATTCATACTAGTATGAATATTGCTAGCAAGTGTGTTAAATCGGATATAGTAAATGATTTAGGCTATACGGGCAAAGATATTACAATAGCAACAGTAGATACAGGAATTTCCCCACATAGAGATTTAATATATCCTACAAATAGAATAGTAGGTTTTAAGGATTTTATAAAGAATAATAACAAAACTTATGACGATAATGGTCATGGAACTCACATTGCTGGTATAATTGCTTCTAGTGGAATTTCATCTAGGGGTAAATATAAAGGAATTGCTCCAGAAGCTAATATTTTGGGAATTAAGGTTTTAGATAAGGATGGTAATGGAAAAGTTTCAGATATATTATCTGCTATACAATGGGTAATATATACCAAAGATGTATTTAAAACTAAAATACTTAATTTGTCTTTGGGAACTAATGCACAATATAGAGAACGAACAGACCCATTAGTTAAAGCTGCAAATAAAGCTATTGAAAAGGGTTTGATTGTAGTTGCGGCAGTAGGTAATAATGGTCCTAAACAAAGAACAATTCTTTCTCCAGCTACTGGAAGGTATGTCATATCAGTTGGTGCATGTGATGACAATAGAACAATTGATTTAACTAAAAATACCGTTGCTACCTTTTCCAGTAGAGGACCTACTAAAGATAGAATAAAAAAGCCTGACTTGTTGGCACCTGGTGTAAATATTACATCCCTATCTAATAAGGAGTATTCCGGATACACTACATTATCAGGCACTTCTATGGCCGCACCAATGGTATCAGGTGCAATAGCTTTATTATTACAAAAAACACCAACCCTAACGCATTTGGATATTAAAAAATTGCTAGAAAAAAACTGTTCGCGTTTGGGTATATCACAATTTGAGGAAGGTGCAGGAATATTAGATTTAAGTAAATTATTTAAAATATAATATAATAAAGGCACGCTAATACGCGTGCCTTTATTATAAACAATTCTTCTATTGTTTTTCTTTGATTATACTATAAGTTTATTACTTGCTTATCTATTTCTTTATATTTTAGGCGTGTGGCTTTTCCTCCTCTTATATGTCTTTCAGATTTATTTTTCAATAATACCTTCTTGACATCACTTGCTACAGGAGGATTTATTTTTGGCAATCTTTCGGTTACATCTTTATGGACTGTACTTTTGCTAACACCAAATTTTTTTGCAGTTTGTCTAACTGTAGATTGTGTATTTATAATATATTCCGCTATTTCCATTGCTCTTTTTTCTATGTAATCCTTCATAATTAACCCCCTTTAGTAAAGCAACCGTCTTATTTACATACATATGCTTATAAAGATCCTAATAGAACTTTTTTCAATAAAATATAAATTTATTTTGTATACAATGAAGTGGGATCATAAATCTCATCTTTAATAGATATTTCAAAATGCAAATGTGGTCCATCAGACATTTCAATATTTTCAACAATACCTAATGTCCCAATTTTATCACCCTGCTTAACATCGTCACCAACACTAACACTTGAACTTGATAAACAACAATATTTTGTCTTTACATCGTGTCCATGATTAATTATAATTTCAACGCCCATTAAGCTATTTTTATTTACAGCCTCTATCGTACCATCACAGGCTGCATTAACTACAAGATTTCCTTCAGGATTAATGTCTAGACCTTGATGAGTTCTCCACTCCTCAACAGTTTCGTAATAAACTAATTCATTAATATTAAATTCTCTTGATATGGTTCCTTCAATAGGTTTAGAAAAAGATTCAACAATATTTTTTTTCGCTAATTTTTCCTCTTTATCTTCAATTTCTAAAGCCTTCTCATAATCTTTTATAGTTTTATCTACATAATCCTTGTATGGATCCTCATTAGCTTTTACAATATCTGAATTTTGTTCACCTTGTTCTTCTGAAATATTTTCATTACTACTAGTATATTTCCATATTAGTGCTGTCGAAATCAAGCATATACACAAAACTATTATAAAAAAACTAGTATTTTTGTTTTTAAAGCCCTTGAAAAAGTTTTTCATGTGTTTTTTGAAATTGTTAATAAAATTATTTTGTTTCATATAAACCTCCTTATTTTGTTAGTATTATTTCCATAATTTTTTATTTAATACAAAGATGTTCTATTTATTTTAAAAAATAATATAATTATTTATATAAACTAATGGTAAGGAGTAGTTATGAAAAACAAATTAATTGTAATAATAATAATTTTATTATTGCTTTATATGATTCCCACATTGTCATTATCTTATTTTGAAAATACATTTAGTAGTAGTGAGGAAGGCCCTATAGATATTGCAGAGTCTATTGATTCTATAATAACTACAGATGAAAGTGAAATTCGATATATTGAGGTTTATCATATAAATAGCAATAAGGTTTTAAAACTTGAAATAGAAGAATATATAATGGGTGTTGTAGCAGCTGAAATGCCTGCACAGTTCGAGTTAGATGCTCTAAAAGCTCAGGCAATTACAGCTAGAACATACTTATTATACAAATTAAAGAAAACCAATACAAATCCTGAACAACATACTCAAGCTCCAATATGTTCTGGTACTCATTGTCAGGTATACCTTACTAAGGAAGAACTTATACAAAAATTTACACAAACATGGTATGATACATACTGGCCTAAAATTGAAAGTGCTGTTAATTCTACAAAAGGACAAATTTTAACATACGAAGGAAAGTTAATTGAGCCATTATTTCACTCAACTAGTGGTGGAAGAACTGAAAATTCGGAAGATGTCTTTACAAGTGCCGCCCCTTACCTAAGAAGTGTGGAAAGTCCTTACGAAGCGAATTCTCCTAAGCTAACTGCTACAATTACTATACCAATAATTGAATTTATCACAAAATTAAAGGGTTCATTGGGAGAAAATGATATAAATGCTACTAATTTAAAGGATAAAATTTCACTTATAGAAGTTAGTGAGGGCGGTAAAATTAAAACCATGCAAATTGGAGAAACCATTATAACTGGTAGAGATTTTAGGACGTTATACAACCTTAATTCATCTAATTTTAAATTGGTTCAAAATAATGAAAATATTGAAATAATAACTACAGGATATGGTCATGGAGTTGGAATGAGTCAATACGGAGCCAACGGGATGGCTATAGAAGGATTTAATTATAGAGATATCTTAAAACATTATTATACAGGAATAGAAATAATGCAATACAATTAGAGGCAAAGAATTTATACTTTGCCTCTGATTAATTTTTAGAAAAAGTTTGATATTACTGGAGCTATAATTTTAGATAGAGTTAATGAAAATACAGCTGTCATAATTACCAAGTATATCATGTAAATCCAAAATATATTGTCATCTAAACCGCAAAGTTCTTTTACACCTATGTAATTCAATATTAATAATGATAACAATCCTACAGTCATTAAAAATAATGCTACTTTCGGTAGTACAAAGCTTACTACAATACATAAAATCATTATTGCTGTAAAAGGTATTAGAATTGTTGATAACATATTAGCTGCACAATTAAATGATATCTGTTTTTTTGTAAATTTTGCAAATAACCATGTTAATAATGCAATAACTAAATAACTAAGTACTCCAGCAAACAAGCATTTGAAAAATGTACTAAAAAATCCCGCCCCAATTTCTGAAGCTTCCTTAACAAAGTCCATGTAACTAATATCACCAAAAAATCCAAATGACGTTTTATAAAATTTATAAAGCAACCTTCTTACACAAACTGTTATTGCCAACGATGAAATTAAAAACTCAACTACTGCAACAAAAACCCATAGTATACTATTATCCTTAGTTGAAGATTTAATTTCTTCTATAGTATTGTTTGGTAATGCTCCCTTGAATCTCAACAACATTTGTTTCATCATTTTCTTGAAGTCAAACTTATCACTCTGCACACTGACTACTACATTATCATTTGTGCAGTTTTGTTGGCAACTGCATATTTCGCCATCTTTTATTTCCTTCCCGCAGTTTTTACAAAATGGCATATAAACACCTACTTTCTATTTTCTATTTAGTCTATTATACCATATTTTTACAAAATGCAAGAACTATTTTAATATTTTATAAAATAAAAATAAAAGTGTAGCGTAAAACTAATTTCCGTTCTATTTGAATAAATTTAAATTATTAAGCTATATTTATTTTGTTATAATATTTAATTTGTGCTAAAATGTAAATACTACATAAATATTGAGGTGTCTTATGGAAAAAATTATATTAGCATCATCATCACCAAGAAGAAAAGAATTGTTAGAGCAAGTTGGAATTAACTTTGATATTTTGCCTAGTAATGAAGAAGAAATTATTACAAAAATTAATCCAAGTGAAATTGTGGAAGAGTTATCTCTACAAAAAGCTAATAGCGTATTAAAAATGGTTACTAATGATTCAATTATTATTGGTGCAGATACAATTGTTTCACTAAACAATAACATCATGGGTAAACCACATGATAAAAATGATGCATACAATATGTTAAAACAATTACAAAATAATACACATACTGTATATACAGGCGTTTGTGTTATTATAAAAAAAGGTATTGATTGTAAAGTTATAGTATTTCACGATTCAACAGATGTTACAATGTATCCTATGACAAATAAACAAATATATGATTACATTGATACAAATGAACCATTTGACAAAGCAGGTTCATATGGTATTCAAGGACAATCTGCTATTTATATTAAAAAAATCTGTGGCGACTATAACAATGTAGTTGGCTTACCCATTGCAAAACTTTATAATACCCTTTTAGACATAGGTATTGATCTTAAGAATTATTAAAAGGGGGTTTTTAATTTGAATAAGGCAAAGGGTTTTTCATGCGTAATTACTGCCGCTGTAATATTTGGTTTTATGCCAATTTTAAGCAAACTAACATATTTTGGTGGAAGTAATCCAATTATGCTTGTATTTTTAAGAAGTTTTCTTTGTATTCCAATACTATATAGCATTTTAAGAGTAAAAAAGATAACTATAAAAGTTCCAAAAAAAATATTGTTTAAATTCTTTATTTATAGTATAGTAACTACTACGCTAACCGCACTTTTACTTTATACATCTTATAATTATGTATCTGTTGGCATAGCTACAACAATTCACTATGTTTATCCTATTATAGTAGGATTAATATTAGTTATATTTTTCAAAGAAAAAATTAGTATCTTGAAAATTATATGCTTAGCAATTTCTTTTTCAGGTATTTTGTTATTTTTTGACGGTAATACTAGCAATGGTAGTTTAATAGGGTTATTTATTGCATTCCTATCAGGGGTTAGTTACTCTTTAAGTTTAATTTATATGGACAAGGGTGGAATAAAAGGTTATTATCCATTTTTGGTAACTTTTTATTCATGTTTATTTACTTCCATAACTATGTTCTTTGTATCAATTATAACAAAAAGTTTTACCTTGAGTATAACACCTAGTGGATGGCTATATTCATTTATACTTAGTATAATTGTTTCAGTTATAGCAGTAACCTTTATGCAAATCGGTGTGCAAAATATAGGGCCTACAACTACTGCTATACTTTGTATGTTTGAACCTATAACAAGTATTATTCTAGCTATTTTACTTTTTAATGAGCCATGCACATTTAGAAATATTTTAGGTTGCTCTTTAATAATATTTGCTGTTCTACTATTAACTATCTTCGATAATAAAAAAGAAAGCATAAGTAACAATTGTTAATTACAAATTGTTACTTATACTTTTAGTAGCAAGCATAGCTGTTGAAAAAGCAGCTTGAATGTTATACCCACCAGTTTCACCATCAATATCTAATACCTCACCAGTAAAATATAATCCCTTCACTAGCTTTGATTGCATTGTTTTTCTATTAACCTCATCTAAACTAACTCCGCCTGCTGTTGCCATAGCAATATGATATCCACCCAAACTTTCAACTTTAAATTCATAAGAAAATAGACTATTTATCAAGCTTTGCTTATCCTTCCTAGATAACTGACTACATATTGTATCATCTTTTATATTATTTATATAAAATATTTTATCAATAAATCTTTTTGATAAATTAGTATCCTTAAATATTGATTTAACAAGTTGCTTACCGTTTTGCTTTGTAACTTTTTTTATTAGCTCATTTATTCTATCATTTGTTAAGCCTATAAAATTGATTTTTATTATATCACCTACTTTAACATATTTTGAAAAGTTAAGTATAACAGGCCCTGAAAGATTTTTATGTGTAAGTAATAAATCTCCTTTCGTTTCTTTAATCTTTTTATTATTTCTCCATAAAGAAACCTGAATGTCTTTAAATGATACTCCTGAAAGCTCACTAAATTTATATTCTGCTACATTTATAGGTGTCAAGCAAGGTGATGTTTCAACTATACTATGTCCTAAACTTCTTGCAATACTATATCCATCACCTGTAGAACCCGTAATTGGATATGACTTGCCACCAGTCGATATTATTAAATTTTTAGATGTAAATTTTTCATTTCCTGTCTTAATAGTAAAAAACTCTAATTCACTATTATATTTAACTTCCGCTACACAACAATTATATTTAACTAATGCTTTATTTTTTTTTATTTTTTGCAGAAGTGCACTCAATATATCATTCGCTTTTAATGATTTAGGAAACACCTTGCCATCATCTCTTATAACACTTTCTACACCCAATTTCTCAAAATACTTTATTGAATCATTATTGTTAAAATTATATAAAGCCGGTTTCAAGAAGCTACTGTTTGCGCCATATTTTTTCAAAAAATCATCTAATTCTCCTGAATGTGTAAAATTACATTGTCCTGCTCCAGATATCAGCATTTTTTTACCTGCGCAGGTATTTTTCTCAATTAACAATGTTTTTACACCATTTAAATTGCAGGCTGCCAAAAGTCCAGATGCACCTGCGCCAATAATTATTGTATTAAAATCAGTTATCATATAACTCCCTATAATAATTTAATTTAAAATAGACATAGTCTTTAACCATGTCTATTCATTATCTACTATTTTTACCGTTCTATTTTATTATTATACTAACAGCGTTAAATGTTCCACCACTATATGAACCAACACTTATAATAGAATCACCAATTTTCAAATCCTTGATATATTTAACCTGTGCTGATAATGTCATTATTTTAGCATTTGAACCTAAGCTTACATATAAAATCTCTTCTTCACCAAATTCTTTTGTTATTTTTACCATAACTGTTTTCTTTTCAACATTAATATAAATAATCTTTCCATTTATCTGTTGTGATGCTTCCGTTTCTGTAGCTTCAATTGAAATTACATCCTGTCCTTCAAAGCTTAAACTTACATTGTAGCCAACCCTTAAATCATATATTGATGATGTACTATTTAAAATACTCATTTTAGCATTGTTGCTTACTCTATATTCGTGTACTGCACCATCTTTATCTTGTATCTTAATTTTATTTTGTGTTCCTATAATTATTTCTTTAATTACTCCTGCTGTATCTGACTCTGTTGCAACTGCTGTTGCATCTATTGCAGTTAATACATCATATTCTGTTCTAACTACTACTAAATCACCTACTCTTAGTTGATCAAATGTAGTATCTTTTGAATTCCTAGTTACATCTGGTTCACTAACATAAACAAACGTATTAATTTTACCTGTTGCATCTTCAATCATAAGCTTTATAGGAATATCGTATTCAATATTTTTTATTTTACCGCTATATGTTTGCAATCTTCCTATAGCATCTACTTGGGTTACCTTGTCATCCATAAGTTTTACAGTTACTTTATCATACTTAACTAAGTTTTTAAAATCAATAATTTTTCCATCAAGAGTAGTTACTACATTTTCCCCTATAGTGTATGTCTTTTCGTTATTTTTATTGTCAACAATGATTAACTTCATAGGAGAAACAAAATAAACTCTTTTAATTTTGCCCTCTACTAGTGTTATTGATGTATCAACTGTAACACTCTTTGCAATATTTGTCGATACAGCCACTTGACATTCTACAGACATACCCTTCTCTAATCTTTTGATACTTGATGTAGTTTTGTCAATTTTTATATTAGTTTGCTCTTCAACCATTCTAACAATACTTACTTCTTTTGTTGTATCTAGCTCAATCTCTAAATAAGACTCTATAGAATTCAATGTAACATTTGTTACAGTACCTTTTAAAGTCAAATAAGTTTCAAAATCAGGAAACTGTGGTTTTACCTTATTATCAGATATATAATCATATGCTATAGAAACCATCTTGGCAAATTGTTCCCTAGTTATTTCACTTTTTGGATTTATATTGCCATCTGTATCTCCACCTAATATTTTTTTATCGTGCATTATGTAAATATATGGTCTTGCTGATGTTGAAATCTTAGATGAATCAGAAAATGGTAAGGTATATATTTTAGAAGATAGTTTTTCCACTTCATCTTTTAAAAGCATTGCCTTTGTCATCAAAATAGCAACTTCTTCTTTTGTGCTTTTTTTACCTAAATATCCTTTATCATTCAAACTCTTTAATCCATCTGTTGAAATTATATTTAATGCTAATGCTGTAGAAAGCTCATTATATGCCCAACTATATTTACTATCTATATTTTCTTTTAAGAATGAATCATATTTAGTCTGTATCTGCTTTTGCAATTTTTCATCTATTGTATATAATCTTGAAAGCATAATTAAAGTTTCAAGTTGTGTTACTTTATCCTTAGGTCTAAACGTCCCATCTGTACTACCTTTAATTATTCCTAAATCGGCTGATTTAACTATGAATTCCTTTGCCCAGCTATTATCAATATCTGTAAATTTAACAGTTTCCGCACTTACAATTGATGTCATAACCATGCAAAATATCATAGCTAACACTATAATTTTATATACTTTCTTGTTTTTCATTAGTTCCTCCCACAATTTTTATTAATTTCTTAGTTAATTACAATTTGCTATTTTGTTGAATATTATAACATAAAATGCTGTTATTTGCAATTTAATTTACAACTGCTAATTGGAACTTTACTTTTTTTAAAATACTGATAAAATATAATTAATATTTAACAAAGGGGTACATATGAAAACAATAACAAGTATTGAATACCAAAAAAAAAATAATAAAAGAGTAAGTGTATTTTTAGACAATAAATTTGCTTTTGGATTAGATTTGGAAATATATTTAAAATATAATTTATCAAAAGGTGTGAAATTAGATGATGAATTTATTGAAAAGATACTTAAGGCTGAAGATTTTTCTAAAGCACTCAATTATTCAATAGCTCTTTTAACAAGAAAAGACAGAACAGAAAAAGAGATAATTACCAAATTACTCGAAAAGGATTATGAAAAAAATATAATTGACAATGTTATAACTAAATTAAAAGAGTATAATTATATAAATGACACAATTTACTG
Source organism: Sedimentibacter sp. zth1 (assembly GCF_017352195.1). NCBI lineage: Bacteria > Bacillati > Bacillota > Tissierellia > Sedimentibacter > Sedimentibacter sp. zth1. The sequence goes on from NZ_CP071445.1 coordinate 2,081,988, forward strand.
TGAAAAATATATTAACGACAAATTAAAATTCTCAAAAAATGGTATTAATAAGATTAAGAACGGATTATATCAAAAAGGTGTTGATAAAGGTATTATTTCCCAGAAAATATCTATGATTGATAAAGAACAGGAATATGAACGTGCTCTTGCTATAGCTGAGAAAAAAATTAAAACTTATAAAGAAATGGAAATGATTAAAATTAAATCAAAATTATTTAGATTTCTTGTAAGCAAAGGATATGATTTTGATGTTGCAAACAAAGTAATATCACAATTAATAAAGAGATAATCTTTTGCAAAATATCTCAAAATTTTGAAATGAACTAAAAGCTTTATGAACATAATTGTATAAGAAAAAGCAATATCATTATTACTGATATTGCTTTTATTATTTATTCAACTATCTTATAATAAGTTTTTGCTGTCATCCCATAGACTAGAATATAGAATAATCCAAATATTAAATAAGTTGCAACTGTACACATTACAAATAGTGATGTATTAGTTAAATTAAGTAATGCAAGTATTCTACTTATCATTGGAAATGCAAGCGTTGTGTGTATTCCTGAAACTATTAAAGGTAAGAAAAACACTGTTATTACCTGAGAGTGAATTGAACTTTTTACCTCTTTTTTACTCATTCCAACCTGCTGCATTATATTAAATCTAGCTTTATCATCAAAACCTTCTGAAATCTGTTTATAATACATAATGAGAACTGTTGCCATAATGAACAATATACCTAAGAATATTCCTAAAAAGAATATTCCACCATAAACCGAGCAGAATTCCTGTTCTTCATTTGCTCTGCACTCAACCCAGCTATTTGCATAGTCCATTCTCAGATTCTCTTTGACATCTTTAAATATTTCTATTTTTTTACCTTTTTCTGTATCTAAGTCAATTCCTATAAAATATTTTTTTAAAGTAGGATCATTATTATTCTCCTTACTTATTTTACTGACTTTATCATAATATTTATCAACTACACTTTCATCTTTAACTACCAAAATGTGACTGCTAATTATATTCATTGATGAATTTGGGTTAATCAATTTATCTTTCATTTTGCCTACTATTTTTATTTTTTCTCCTAAAAGCGTTATCTCATCATACTCTATTTCATTTCTATTGCTATAAATTAATGCTTCACCATCATTTAATTGTGTAGTAGCGTTAAATAATCTATTGTAATCTTCTAAAGTAATTAAATAAAAATCTTGTACATTTGCATTAAAACTATGTAAATCAAGCAAAACATCAAAATTTTCATTATTTTGTAATGTTGTAATACTAAAATATTTGTAATTCACTTTATCAATTTGTTTATTGTTATACTTAGCTAAAACATCATCTACAACTTTACTAAGACCATTAATATAATTATCATCTTTTATTAAATTTCCATTTTCATCATCGGATAGATTACTGGTAATAATAATGTCATTTGGATATCTTGTTACCAATATATCATCCATGCCAACAAATAAAGATACCGTTGAAGAAACAGTTACTAAGACCATTGTTGAAAGAATACATATATTTGATAATCCTACTGCATTTTGTTTCATTCTGTAAATCATACCTGATACACTTATAAAATGTTTTGTTTTATAATAGTAGTTTTTATTTCTCTTAAGAATTTTCAAAAACAATATGCTACCTGCTGTAAACAAACAATAGGTTCCTATAATTACAAGCACTACCGCTATAAAAAATAATGCCATCGCTGACACAGGATTTTTTGTAACTATAGCTATATAGTAACCAGCACCAAGTGATACTAATCCAACAAGAGACAAAACAATCTTAGTTTTAGGTTCTTTCTCACCTTGCTTTGCACCGCTCAACAACTCCACTGGATTAGATAAATGTATTTGTCTTAGATTATTTAAAAATGAAAGTCCGAAAATAAATACAAACAATATTGTAGTTGATATGATTGATTTAATCGATAAGCTAAATCCAAATTTAACATCAAAGTTTAAAATTTTAAGTAAAAGTAGTAATGCTAATTTTGAAAACAGTATACCTGCTATAATACCAATTATTAAACTAAATATTGTTATAATCAATGTTTCAAGTAACAATATTATTGAAATATGTTTTTTCTCCATACCAAGAATATTAAATAATCCAAATTCTTTTTTCCTATTCCTAATTAAAAAATTATTTGTATAAAATAGAAATATCGTAGCAAATATACCTATTATAATATTCCCTATAAACAAATACGAATGAATTGTTCGTCCACCATACATTGAGCTTAAACTCTCATCAACTGAAAGAGCATGCATCATATAGTACATCATAATTGTACAAATACATGTCAGTATATATGGTATATACGTCTTTTTATTATTTTTTATATTTGTAAAAGCAAGCTTTGTATAAAACATCCTATTCATCTCTTGCACCGCCTGTCGCAATAGTTGTTAGAGTATCAGATATTTTTTGATACATAGCTTCGTTTGACATTGCTGCTTTATATATTTGATGGAACACCTCACCATCCTTTATAAAAAGGACTCTTTTAGCGTGGCTTGCTGCTTTAACACTATGTGTAACCATAAGTATTGTTTGCCCAGTTGAATTTACTTTTGTGAAAATGTCCAAAAGCTCATCTGTTGAACGAGAATCTAAAGCTCCTGTCGGTTCATCGGCAAGAACTATTTTAGGCTCTGTAATTAGTGCCCTTGCAACTGCTGTACGTTGTTTTTGTCCACCTGAAGCCTCATATGGAAACTTGTTTAATAGTTCATATATACCAAGCTTCTTAGCTATTGGAATTATTTTTTTACTCATTTCATCGTAGCTTTTTTTAGCTAAAACAAGAGGCAAAAATATATTGTCTTTTATAGTAAAAGTGTCTAATAAATTAAAATCTTGAAATATAAATCCTAAGTTATCTCTTCTGAACGCTGATATTTCATGTTCATTTATATCTACAATATTTTTGCCATTTAAAAGAACTTCTCCACTTGTTGGCTTATCAAGCGAAGCTAATATGTTTAGCAGTGTTGTTTTTCCTGAACCTGATTCACCCATTATAGCTACATACTCGCCCTCTTCAATACTAAAATTTACATTTTTTAATGCTTCGACTTTATTTCCTCCAAAACGAGTTGTATATATTTTTTTTAAATTATTTACTTGTAATAATGACATAACATTTCCTCCAAATTTATTTTATACTATGATTATAAATAAAAAGAAAATGTATCACCATAACTTTAGCTTACATTTTCAAACTAATTCTTACAATTATGCAAGGTAGATATTATTCATGAAATATATTTAGCGTTTCTAAACCTAATCTAATCTTAGTACCAACAGAAACTTCCGACTCTATACTAATAGTGTGAGATAGCTTTTTCACTATATTCTTACATAGAAACAACCCTATACCAGTTGATTTCTTATCTTCTCTACCGTTATAACCTGTAAAACCTTTTTCAAACACGCGTGGCAAGTCCTCTTTTTCAATACCTATACCTGTATCCTCAATAACTAGTGTTTTGGATAACTTTTCATCCATATAAATTGATATTTTACCTTTATTGGTATACTTAAGTGAGTTAGATAAAATCTGCTCAATAACAAACTGAATCCATTTTTCATCTGTTAACACTGAACAATTTAAATCGCTATATTCAAGTGTAATCCTTTTTCTTATAAAAAGCTTAGCAAATTTTTTTATCGATTTTTTAACTATACTATCTAGTGAGTATGTTTTTATCAATAAATCATTGGACATATTGCTCATTCTCAAATATTGTAATGCCATTTCCACATATTGCTCAATTCTGAAAAGCTGCTCTGATATATCATAATTCAGACTTGTTTCTTCTGTTTGGAGAAGAAGATTTGTTGCGGATATTGGGGTTTTAATTTGATGAGCCCATATAGTATAATAATCTGTCATTTCTTCATAAACTGTATCTTTTTGTGTAATTGTTTGCTCCAACAATTTATTAAACTTTTTGACAAGCTTCTGATAGTCATCTTCTATTACGTTTGCTGACTTTACGAAATCTAAATCACTAATTACACAATTTTCTATTATGCTTTGTAATTTATTATGCTTATAATAAAATCTAATGAATCTATATAAACCAACTGATAAATTCAAGGCTAATGTTAGTAAAACAAAATAAATTGCTATTTCAAAGTTTACAGAATATAAAAAACATAATAAAAATATGATTATGTAGCTTAATAAAAAAAGTGTTATTAATAATATATTCTTTTTTAAAAATTCTTTAAACACACAAGAAAAATTATCCATATTAGCTTACCACATATCCCAATCCTTTTTTTGTTTTAATATAATCTACAATACCTATTTCCTCTAATTTTTTTCTTAATCTAGTCATATTTACCGTTAAGGTATTATCATCAATAAAGCTTTCACTTTCCCAAAGATTTTCCATTATTTTATCCCGAGAAATTATTTTTTGGCTATTTTCCATTAAAAGCTGTAGTATTTTGTATTCATTTTTAGTGAGCTCCGCTTTATTGTCCTTATAAGTTACAGTTGTGTCATTCAAATTCAAAACTACTCCGTTATACTCAATTATATTTGTTTTAGTTTGGAAAGCATAAGCACGTCTTATTAACGCTTGTACTTTAGCTGTCAAAACATTTGTATCGAAAGGTTTGCTGATAAAGTCATCTCCACCCATATTCATTGCCATGACTATGTTCATGTTGTCTGATGCAGATGATATAAATATTACTGGAATATTGGAAAATTTTCTAATTTCATTGCACCAGTGAAAACCATTGAAATAAGGTAACATAATATCCAGCAGAATTATATGAGGCTTTATATGCGCCACCTGCTTATCTATATTTTTAAAATCATCTATTTTTTCTACTTCGTAACCCCATTTTTCAAAATGCGACTTCAATAACGATGCTATTGTTTCATCATCTTCAACAATTAAAATTTTATACATTTTATCACCAACTTTATCTTAATTAAAATAACATTATCACATTTGTTAAATACTTTCAATAATTATATAATTGGACTTATAAAATTTACTTTAATATAAATATATTAATAATATAAAAAAGTTGCTACGCAACTCCGCTAGGGGGACCTATGTCCCCCTTCGGCGTAAAAATGCCTACTTCATAAACATTTTTATTGAGCACCCCCCTTAAAGGCAAGGACGTCCCGTCCTTTGCAATCCTCGTTTTTTATATACTAGAAGTAGAACTTTCCTAGTATATAAAAAGAGCTTTAAACCTATGAAGATTTAAAACTCTAATTCTTTTATTTTCTTGCTATATTAATTCTCTGAATAGCTTTTCTTAAAGCTAACTCTGCACGTACAACGTCTATTGTTGTAGAATTTTTTGAATCAAGACGTCTTTTAGCTCTTTCTTTTGCTTCTTCAGCTCTTTTTAAATCTATTTCATCAGCCCACTCTGCTGTATCTGTTAGTATTGTTACCTTAGTTTTTTCAACCTTGATAAATCCTTGAGAAAGTACTGCAAATCTATCTTTACCTTCATATACTACTTTTAATTGTCCTACATCAAGTGGTGCTACGTGTGGTTCGTGATTTTTTAAAATACAAATATCGCCAACTACAGTTCTAACAATAACTTTTTCAGCATTTCCTGAATAGAATACATGTTCAGGTGTAACTATTTCAAGCAAAAACTCTTTTTCTGCCATAATTACCACCCCTTCTTTAGTTTTCCTCTCTCATTTTGTTGGCTTTTTCTACTACTTGGTCTATAGTTCCAGCAAACATAAAAGCTTGTTCTGGAAGATCGTCATATTTTCCTTCAAGAATTTCTTTAAAACCTCTTATTGTTTCTTTTAATGGAACATATTGTCCTTTCATACCAGTAAACTGTTCAGCAACAGTAAATGGTTGAGATAAAAATCTTTGCATTCTTCTTGCTCTTGTTACAACTATTTTATCATCATCAGATAATTCGTCCATACCTAATATTGCAATTATATCAAGTAATTCGTTGTATTTTTGTAATACCTCTTGAACTCCACGAGCAATCTTATAGTGTTCTTCACCAATGATTTGTGGGTCTAGAATTCTTGAACTTGAATCCAATGGATCAACCGCTGGATATATACCCATTTCAGTTATTTTTCTTGATAGAACTGTTGTTGCATCAAGATGGGCAAATGTAGTAGCAGGAGCTGGGTCAGTTAAGTCATCTGCTGGCACGTATACTGCTTGAACTGATGTGATAGAACCTTTTTTAGTAGAAGTAATTCTTTCTTGTAATTGTCCCATCTCAGTAGCAAGTGTTGGCTGATAGCCAACGGCACTTGGCATACGTCCAAGTAATGCTGAAACCTCTGAACCCGCTTGTGTAAATCTAAATATATTGTCTATAAATAGTAGAACATCTTGACCTTCTTGATCTCTAAAGTATTCTGCCATTGTAAGTCCTGTTAAAGCAACTCTCATTCTGGCTCCTGGAGGTTCATTCATTTGACCGAAAACCATGGTAGTTTTGTTAATAACTCCTGATTCAATCATTTCATTATAAAGGTCATTACCTTCTCTTGTTCTTTCACCTACACCAGCAAATACTGATAATCCACCGTGTTCAGTAGCTATATTGTTAATAAGCTCTTGGATAAGTACTGTTTTACCAACTCCAGCACCTCCAAATAGACCTATCTTACCACCTTTAGAATAAGGGCACATAAGGTCAACAACCTTAATACCTGTTTCAAATATTTCTGTTGTTGTTTGTTGCTCTTCAAACGATGGAGCTGGTCTATGAATTGAAGCCTTTTGTATGTGATCTAAAGATCCTTTTTTATCTATTGTTTGACCTGTAACATTAAATAATCTACTTAATGTTTCTCTTCCTACTGGAACTTGTATAGGTGCACCTGTGTCTACAGCATCCATTCCTCTTACAAATCCGTCAGTAGTATCCATTGATATACATCTAACAGTGTCATCACCAACGTGTTGTGATACTTCACAAACTATTGTTTTACCATTAAGTGTGACTTCTATAGCATTTAACAGGTTTGGTAAATGTCCTTCATTAAATTCTATATCAACAACTGGTCCTATTACTTTTTTAATTTTTCCAATGTTTTTTCCTGACAAGAATATTCACATCCTTTCACTTTTCTATTTTGCATATTACGAAAGTGCTTCTGCACCACTAACTATTTCAGAAATTTCTTGTGTTATCGCCGCTTGTCTTGCTCTGTTTTTAACTAGCTTTAGTGTTGTTATCATCTCATCTGCATTGTCAGTCGCATTTTCCATAGCAATTCTTCTAGAACCACTTTCACTAGCAGAAGATTCAACCATAGCACCATATATTGTACTAATAATGTATTTAGGAATTAAATAATCCAACACGCTCTCTGGTGATGGCTCAAAATTTATCAATGGTGTAATAACATTTTTAGCCTTATCATGTTCTTTTGACTCAAACGTAGCCGGCAACAATTTAATAATCTCAGGAATATATGAAATAGTACTCTTAAATTGAGTATAGATTATTTTAATCTCGTCAACTTCTTTTGTTTTATAAAGTTCTATTGCTTTATCTCCAACAAGCTTTGCACTAAAAGCATCTGGTGTTTCAGATACTCCAGTAATACTTTCTATAACATCATATCCTCTTCTTCTAAAAAAATCTCTACCTTTTACTCCTATAGCAATAATCTTAGCCGTGTCTTTGCTTTTTATTTCATTTTGCAATAATTTACATACATTGGCATTGTAACCACCAGCAAGACCTTTGTCTGAAGTTATTAGTACATATAGTGTATTCTTAACTTCTCTTTTTTCTATAAAAGGATGTCTAACACCTTTTGTGTTAGCTAATACATCTTTAATACTTTCTAATGTTGATTCAAAGTAAGGCTTAGACTTTTCAAGTCTAACTCTAGCTCTTTTAAGCTTTGCAGTAGATACAAGCTCCATTGCCTTAGTTATTTGCATAGTGCTGTTAACACTTTTAATACGTCTTTTTATATCGTTCAATCCTTGAGGCAATTTGACACCCCCCTACGCGAAGCTTTTCTTGAAAGCTTCTATTGCTGCGTCTAATTTTTCTTTAGTTTCGTCAGATAATTGACCGCTTTGTTTTATAGTAACTCCAATTTCAGGATATTGTAAATCCATAAAATTATAGAAATCTTTTTCAAATTCACTAATTCTATCAACTGGTACATCTAACAAGTATCTTTTATTTGCTAAATATAGCATCATAACTTGATTTTCAACAGGAATTGGGCTATATTGTGGTTGTTTTAGCACCTGCATAAGTCTAGCACCATGTTCTAGAACATCTTTTGTTTCTTTATCAAGATCTGAACCAAATTGTGCAAATGATGCAAGCTCTCTATATTGTGCAAGTTCAAGTTTTAATGACCCAGCAACCTTCTTCATAGCTTTAATTTGTGCTGCACCACCAACACGCGATACTGAAAGTCCTGCATTTATAGCTGGTCTTTGACCTGATGAAAACAATTCAGTTTCCAAGAATATCTGTCCATCTGTGATAGATATTACGTTTGTTGGTATATATGCAGAAATATCTCCAGCAAGTGTTTCTATAATAGGTAATGCTGTTATTGAACCACCACCAAATTCATCTGATACTCTAGCCGCACGTTCTAATAATCTTGAGTGTAAGTAGAATACATCCCCTGGGTAAGCTTCACGTCCTGGTGGTCTACGAAGTAGTAAACTCATTGCACGATAAGCAACCGCATGTTTTGACAAATCATCATACACTATCAAAACATCTTTACCGTCATACATGAATTCTTCTGCTATTGAAACACCTGAATAAGGAGCTATATATTGCAATGGAGCTGTTTCACTAGCTGTAGCTGATACAATTATTGAATAGTCCATTGCTCCACCTTTTGCTAATACTTCAACTGTTTTAGCAACTGTTGATTTCTTTTGACCTATTGCTACATAAATACATATAACATCGTGACCTTTTTGATTTAATATAGTATCGATAGCTATTGCTGTTTTACCAGTTTGTCTATCACCTATTATTAACTCTCTTTGTCCTCTACCTATTGGTATCATAGAGTCTATCGCTTTAATACCTGTTTGTAGTGGAACACTAACTGACTTTCTCGCTATAACCCCTGAAGCTACTGCCTCAATTGGTCTAAACTTTGTAGCATTTATAGCACCCTTACCATCTATTGGTTGACCTAGTGCATCTACAACTCTACCAATCATTACATCACCAACAGGAACTTCAACTATCCTCTTAGTTCTTTTTACTGTGTCGCCTTCTTTAATACCTGCATCACTACCCAAAAGAACACAACCTACATTGTCTTCCTCTAAGTTAAGAGCCATGCCAAATATATCATTGCCAAAATCTAAAAGTTCTCCTGACATACAATCCTTTAAACCATATATTCTTGATATACCATCACCAACTTCGATAACAGTACCAATATCTACAGTATCAAGATTATTCTCGTAATTCTTTATTTGTTGTTTTATTACTTGACTTATCTCTTCTGGTCTGAGATTCATAGCTTCTCACCTCTAATCCTAAACAATTATTCTATTTAAGTAATTTTCTAATTCATTTAATCTGCCTTTTACTGTTCCATCAATAACCACATCATTAAATTTAATCTTTACGCCACCAAGCAAAGAACTATCAATAATATTTTCTATCTCAACATTCTTTCCCGTTTTGTTTTCAAGTTTTAGTTCAAGGTTCTTGATTTGATTACTAGTTAATTCAATAGACGAAAATGCTTTTGCCTTAACTATTCCTTTATAATCATAAACCCTTTTCTCGAATTCATTAGCTATTTCTATGATATGTTCAATTCTTCTTTTATCAACTAAAATATTAAGAAAGTTCATAACCTCTTTACAAAGTTTATCTTGAAAAACATTGCTTAATATTTTTTTCTTTTCATTAGTATTGATTTTTGGTGTTTTCAAAAGCTCAAAAAATTTCTTGTTTTCATTCAAAACACTTTTAACAAAATTCACTTCATCTAGATATTGATCAACTTTTTTTTCATCTACACTAACTTCAAATAAAGCCATAGCATATGTAGTGGAAACTAATTCTGCCATTTAACTTCCCCTACCTCTTCAATGAATTTATTAATCAACTCACTGTTCTTCTTTTCATCAACTTCCGATTCCAAAACTTTACTAGCAGCCATAATAGCTATAGATGATATTTCACTCTTAACATCGTTGTAAGCCTTTTTACGCTCTAATTCAATATCCTTATCCGCTTTTACTTTTAATGCTGAAGCCTCTGATTTAGCTTCTTTTAGTATATTATCTGCTTTTAAATTAGCATTGTAAACAGCCTTGTCAATTATTTCTTTTCTCTCAATTTGAGCATTATTAAGTTTATCTAAATAATTGTTTTTATATTTTTCAGCATCTTTTACTTTGTTTTCAGCATCTTTTATTGAGTCTTCAATTCCCTTACTTCTTTTATCCATAAAAGCAGTAACAGGTTTGAAAAGAAATTTTTTCAAGACAAAATATAATATACCAATATTTATTAGCATTATAAATAATGTAGCGTCTACATTAACAAGACCAAGTCTCTCAAGCATATTATTATTGCCTCCCTTTATTTTATTTTTTACTTTATTTTAATTTTCCTAATAGAGGGTTAGCAAACAATAATATTAAAGCAACTATTAATCCGTAAATACCTGTTGTTTCTGCAACAGCACATCCTATAAGCATTGTTCTTGTTATATCTCCTTGTGCTTCTGGCTGTCTTCCAACTCCTTCACATGCTTTACCTGCAGCAAAACCTTCACCAATACCAGGTCCTACTCCGGCAATCATTGCTAAACCCGCTCCAATTGCTGAACAAGCTAAAATTAAACCTTCATTTGTTATATTTGACATCATTTTATTTTCCTCCTAATTTAATTAAATTTATGTGTCGTTTTTTTCTAAAATATTTTAATCTGAAATTTGAATATTAATCCATAGCCATAGACACGTTAACCATTGTTAACATTGCAAATATAAATGACTGCAATAGTCCTGCAAAAATATCAAAATATCCGTGGAATGGTAATGGTAATAATAATTGAAATACTGGCAAAGCATTTGGTCCAAATAGGGATGTACTTAGGGTTGCTAATAAACCGTAAAATAAATTCATAATTATAAGACCTCCTACTATATTACCAAACAGACGAAATCCTAATGATATAGGATTTGTTATTTCACTAATAAGATTCATAGGTGTAAATAAAAATATAGGTTCTGTAAAACCTTTTAATCTTTTAACAACTCCCTTTGATTTAACAGCATTGTACTGAATAAGACAAAATGTTACTAAACCAAAAGCTAAAGTAGTATTAAGATCTGCTGTTGGAGGTCTTAATCCTATTATTCCTATAGTATTTGCTATAGCCATAAATATTAAAATAGTGCCCATATAAGGAGCAAATCGCACTTTATCTTCACCCATGGTCTGCTTCGTTAGATTGTTAATAGTATCTACCAATAATTCAACAAAATTCTGTACCTTTTTAGGAATTTTTTCAAAATTTCTTGTTACTAGAATACATGTTATTGTTATTACAATCATTATTAGCCATGTTGTTGTAACAGTATTTGTTATCGGTATAATAATATCCGTAAATGGTATTTTAAAATTCCATACCACCAAAGGTCCAAATCCACTCTCCATTATTTTTCCTCCTTTCTTTTTGTCATTCTTTTGAAACTGCTTTTGTTATTAAATATTTGTGAAAAATAAATTATATATTTTATTAATAAAAGCCCTATTATTACACTAATTGCATTTAAATAGTTAGCCTTTAAAGCTATAATTAAAACTACAGCCGTGATTGTTAATCTTACAAAATAATTTGCTGTAGCATATGTTTTTGCACCTCTAGGTGACATTGTAACAACTTTTTTTACTGTTTGACCTAATAACAAAAAATTTAAAATACCTATTAAACCTCCGAAAATGTACCCTTTAATCCAAGCTACTGAATCATTTGTAAAAAACAAGGCTAGTATTATTAATACTATTAGCACAATTACATCAATTAATATTATTTTATACTGTAATTTAGCTGTTTTGTTCACTATTGTACCTACCTATACTACTTTTTTACTGATTTCATAATCAGTTTATAAGCACTTGTAAAACCTGAGGCAATACCGAAAAGTATAAATATTATTTTAAATATATACTCTGTTTTTACCACTCTATCTATAATATTACCCAAAAATATTGAAACTAACAAAGAAGTTACAATAATTAGTCCTACCTGTGTAATTAAAGTTAAATTTTTTAAAGCATCATACTTTTTACTCAATATATCACATCACTTTTTATTATTATATAGATAATTAGAATTATAATTTATTTACTACCATTTTACAACAATTTTTAAAAATTTTAAATTCTATTATTTTCTCCTAATACCTATTTGTATAACTTAGTGCTTAAATTGCAAAAAGCTTCAATATCATATAATATTGAAACTTTTTGCAATTTGTATTTAGTTTGCTAAAGAAGCTTTTCTTTTATTATACTAACAATATTTTTTGCAGCTGTTCCATCTCCGTACGGATTTACTGCAAAAGCCATTTTTTCATATTCTTTTTCATCTCTAACTAGCTTGTTGATATTTTTAACAATATTATCTTTATCTACTCCAATTAGTCTTGCTGTACCTGCTTCAATTCCTTCAGGTCTTTCTGTTTCTTTTCTAACTACAAGTACAGGTTTACCTAAAGAAGGTGCCTCCTCTTGTATACCACCAGAATCTGTTACTATTAAATATGATTTTGCCATTAAGTGAGCAAAAGGTAAATAGTCTATAGGTTCAGTTAAATGTATTCTTTTATTATCTCCTAAAATTTTCGTTGCTATTTCCCTAACTTTAGGATTTTTATGCATAGGGTATATAATTTCAACATTGTCATTTGATTCCACAACTTCTTTTATCGCCCCAAAAATATTTTCCATATTTTCGCCTATATTTTCTCTTCTATGCGCTGTCATCAATATTACTTTCTTATTTTTAAAATCAATATTATTAACTGAATCATCATTAAATTTAAAGTCTTTATTTAGTACCATGTGAAGTGCATCTATAGCAGTGTTTCCTGTAACAAATATTTTCTCTTCATCATAATTTTCTTTAAATAAATTTTCTCTTGCTTGATTTGTAGGAGCAAAATGAAAGTTAGTTACAACTCCTGTTAACATTCTGTTTGCTTCTTCTGGAAAAGGCGAATACAAATCACCACTTCTAAGTCCTGCTTCCACATGACCTATTTTAACTCCATTGTAAAAAGCAGCTAAAGCTCCAGCAAAAACAGCTGTTGTATCTCCTTGTACCAACATTAAATCAGGTTCAAATTCCTTTATTACCTTTTCAACACCTACAAGTGATTTATGAGTAACCTCAGTTAAAGTTTGACCCGGTTTAAATATGTTCAAATCATAATCAGGAACTATATCAAATACATGCAATATTTGGTCTAGCATTTCTCTGTGCTGTCCTGTAACACATACCTTTGTAATAATTTCGTCTTGCTTTTTTAATTCTTTTATTAATGGCGCCATTTTAACAGCTTCCGGTCTAGTTCCAAACACTAACAATACTTTTAATTTATCCATTATTTCCTCCAAAATCTTATTTAATTTTTCTCATTAAATTTAATTTTTTTGCTAATAAAAAAATTACTAATGCTACTATTACACCTGCTAATATTCCTATTGGTGTGCTTACATTTGAAATAAAAACTGCTGTAAATCCAAGTACAGCACTAATAACATATAATATTAGTACAGTCTTTTTTTGTGATAAGCCTTTATTCATCAACTGATGATGTAGATGTTCCTTATCTGCTTCCATAATAGACTTTTTATTAATAAGTCTTCTTATTATAGCAAAGAAAGTATCTAATATTGGTATTCCAATAGCTAATATTGGTACAATCAAAGTTATTGCGGTTGCGCTTTTGACCATACCGAGAATACCAATTATAGACAGCAAATATCCTAGAAGCATAGCACCTGTATCACCCATAAATATTTTTGCTGGATTAAAATTATGTGGTAGGAATCCAAAACAAGCTCCAGAAACTATTGCACATTGTACAGTTATAAAATCATGCCCTTTAGTAATTGCTGTTACAAGCAAAGATAAAGAAGCTATTCCTGATACTCCTGCCGCTAATCCATCAAGTCCATCTATAAGATTTATAGTATTAGTTATACCAACTATCCATATTATGGTTATAGGTATAGAAAACTTATCTAACATGCTCATTCCAGTCATCGAAAGTGGATTAGTTATAAAGTGTATTCTTACCCCACCTACCACTGCTACTACTGCTGCAATAATTTGAATTAGCAACTTAACCTTTGCCGGCATATCATACATGTCATCAACTATACCTGCTAAAACCAAAATTGTAGCACCTATGATAACTGATATATTAACTGTATTATGAGGTAGAAAAACTATAGCACATGCAATTATGGCAATGTACATTGCAAGTCCACCAAAATAAGGCATTGGTTTTTTGTGTATTTTTCTTTCACACTTAGGAACATCTAATGCTCCAACTTTTATTGCTAGTTTTCTCGCTAATGGTGTCATTAAAAAGGCAATAACCAGTGAACTAAAAAAAGCAATTATATATAAATAATTATTCATTTCATCGCCTACTTTAAATGTTAGAATTTTCTATGTTCATCATTTTTTCTATCCTTCTTATATGTCTACCACCTTCAAATTCAGTAGAAAAAAATGTGTCCACAATTTCTAAAGCTAAGTTTTTACCCACAATTCCGGCTCCAAAAGCTAACATATTAGCATCATTATGCAATCTAGTCATTTTAGCCATATATGCATTTGTACATAAAGCACATCTTACACCTTTTACTTTATTTGCTGATATTGATATTCCTATACCAGTTGTACAAATAACTATACCTTTTTCACATTCTTTCTTAGAAACACATTCTGCTGCCTTTTGCCCATAATCAGGATAGTCAACAGAATCCAAGCTATAAGTTCCCGTATCAATAATTTCAAAACCCTTGTCTTCTAAATGTTTCTTAACAATTTCTTTTAATTCATATCCACCGTGGTCACAACCTAAAGATATTTTCATATTTATTTCCTCTCAAAATTATAAATGTATTTTACTTATAACATTATTTACACTTTCTTTAATTTCATCTCTACATTTTCTATATACATCCAAATCCTGTCCATATGGATCTAGAATATCAAGTGATACATCTGAATTGACATATTCTTTAAACGTATATATCTTATCACTTATTTCTTTATTAGTCCTTAATAAAATATGTTTATGTTTTTCAGTCATAGTAAGTATTAAATTAGCCTTTTCAAGCATTTTATCGTTTATAACTTTTGATTTATAATTTGATATATCAATATTAATTTCCTTTAATGCCTCTACAGCATATTTGCTTGCTGATTCGCCATCTATAGCACTAATACCAGCTGAGCATACATCAATTGGTAAATTTTTATTATATAAAACATTTTTTATTATACCCTCTGCTATACAACTTCTGCATGTATTTCCAGTACATATTAATAATAAATTAAAATTAGGCAATGTCTTAATTTCACTTGAAGCCTTACCAAGTCTATTCATTATAGCTTTTCCAATATTTTGTTCCTCAAATGATTCCGAAAGAATTACATCTACTCCAAGCTTATCAAAATTTCTAAGTTGTCTAAACAAATTTGAAGCAATTGTAATAGGATTATTCCTATCTCCTATACTAGACACTATTCCTTGTTGATAATTATTTTTGGTTTGATCAGTTGCCATAATTCCAACTTTACTACCGTTATCTAAATATAACTTACAGTCTTTTTGTATCTGTTCCACCATTTTATTAATACTACCCTTATATGTAATAACCTTAGCCTTTGGCGAATAGTGTCTATATTTTTGTCCCGGTGATCTAGGAATTATTTTCTCATCATTCTTAATAATAGCTGGATCATAATCACAGCTACCCAGAACGCTCTTGATATCTTCGCTAGTTACTCCACCTGGTCTTAAAATCATCGGTATATCCACTGTTACATCGACAACAGAAGATTCAAGTCCTATACTTGTACTTCCACCATCAATTATCATGTCAACCTTACCATACAAATCTTCTATAACATGTGAAGCCTCTGTTGGACTTGGTTTTCCTGATGTGTTAGCACTCGGTGCAGCGATAGGTGTTTTACTTAATCTAATCAATTCTAATGCAATCTTATTTTTCGGCATCCTTATGCCAACTGTATCTAATCCTGCAGTAACTATATCTTTAATAATTGGTTTTCTTTTAAACAACATAGTTAACGGACCTGGCCAAAAATTTTTAGCCAATATACGTGCGTTACTCGGTATCTCTTCAACAATAGTATTCAAATCGTTAATATCTATAATATGAACTATTAATGGATTGTCCTGTGGTCTACCTTTGGCTTCAAATACTTTGGCACATGCATCTTCATTTAAAGCATCCGCACCAAGCCCATAAACAGTTTCTGTCGGAAATACAACCAACCCACCATTATTTATTATTTCTGCTGCTTCTTGTAAAACATTCAAATCAATGTTATCAGGATCAACCTTTACAACCTTAGTCTTCAAATCATTCATTCTATAGTTCGCCCTTAATTAAATTATCTTTATTATTTTTTTCCTTAAAAACTTTTTTCAAAAGAATTGGTGTTAAAATTGTAGTTCCCATAGAAACAACAATTGCAGATGTAAATAATCCATTAGGAATTATTCCTAAATTTTTACCAAGATTAGCAACTATAAGTGCCACCTCTGCTCTTGGAATCATTCCAATGCCTACTTGCAATGCCTCTTTATTGCTAAATCCAGTAAGTTTTGCCGTAACTCCACAACCTATTATTTTACCAAATATCGCTACTACCAAAAATATAACTGGGAACACTATAGAGGTAATTCCATTTAAATCTACTCCTATTCCGATATTAGCAAAGAAAATCGGTGTAAATATAGTATACGCTATTACGCTAAAATCATTATCAACTTTACTTTTAAATTTTCGTATCTTAGAAAATATAATACCTGCTGTATATGCTCCAATAATAGTTGCTAATCCTAATTCGGAAGCAAAAAATGCTATTAAAAAACAACATATTAAAGCTACAGTCCCCGGAGTAACGATATGCGCAAATTTGTGCAAATATTTAGAAAACAATTTTACTAAAATTATACCAACTATAAGTGCTAATACAAAAAATACTATTATTTTAGCTATAATAATTAATGGATTACTACCATTTGTTGGACTAACTATTCCTACAACTACTGCAAGTATGACTATACCTATAACATCATCCATTATTGCAGCACCTAATATATTAACTCCTACTTTATCCTTAACCTTATTAAATTCTCTAAGCGATTGAACTGTAATACTAATACTAGTAGCAGTTAATATTACTCCTGCAAATATTGCTGCTTCAATTGTCGCATCCTTATAAAATAGAAGAACTGCTCCAACTCCAAGTATGTACGGAACAACTATACCACCCAGTGCAATAAACAAAGAACTTCCTGCTGATCTTTTTAATTCCTCTAAATCAGTTTCCAATCCAGCCATAAACATTAACAATATAACACCTATTTCAGATAAACATGATATTATTTCAGTTTCACCAATAATACCAAATACTGAAGGTCCAATAAGTAAACCTGCCAATATTTGACCAAGCACGCAAGGCTGTTTAAACTTTACGGCTATTATTCCACCTAAATTTGCCGCTAATAATATGACTCCTACATCAAATAAAAATTTTGAACTCTGCTCCATTTTATCTCCTAACTATTTTGTTAATTAATACTATTTTTTAAAATAATACTAAAAGTTTTTTGTAATTTAGTAAGAAATAAAATTATGTTAATTTTACTATTTTATTATTATAATATGAATAAATTCACTTAACACAAGTTTTATGCCATCTTTCTAAATTCATAATAATTATACCACTTTAATATTACCATATCAACAAATTAATACTAAATCAATTTTTACGCCATCTGGCAAAATTCATATACCCTCTATTATAAATTATTGTTACTCATTTTATAATTTTTATTTAATGTTTTAAGGAATTTAATATTTAGTATTTATACTTTAGAATTTAGAAAATGAAAAATGGAAAAGTTTCTTTAAATAAAGATAGGTAAAAAAATATAAAGCACTACAAATAAAGTGCTTTATTTAATAATAGTATAAATGATTGCAATATTTCCAGGTGGGCTTAAGCCCACCTGCCAAAGTTAATATTATTCGTTTACAGCTTCTTTTAGAGACTTACCAGCTTTAAATACTGGTGCTTTTGATGCAGGTATTGCAATTTCTTCTTTAGGATTTCTTGGATTTCTTCCTGTTCTTTCTTTTCTGTTTCTAACTTCAAAAGTTCCAAATCCAACTAATTGAACCTTTTCGCCTTTAACTAACTCATCTTTTATACTGTCCATCATAGCGTTAAGAGCTCTCTCAGCATCTTTCTTAGTAAATCCAGTTTTTTCTGCTATATTAGCAATTAATTCAGCTTTATTCACAAAAAAACCCTCCTTAAATTATTAATTTTATTTAAATTCCTATTGGAATCTTTGACTGATTGTTTATCATTTCTCTTTTTCTTTTTGTTTCTCTTTATTCCAAATTTTTAATGCTTCTTCTGTAGTTACAGCTTTATCATCACCGAAAACATGTGGATGTCTTCTTATCATTTTTTCACACACGTTATTTATTACGTCATTAATATTAAAATATCCTTCTTCTGATGCAATTTCACTATGAAAAACTACCTGGAATAAAACATCCCCTAATTCTTCACATAAATTTTCATAATCCTTATTGTCAATAGCATCTAATGCTTCGTTAACTTCATCGGTAAAACACTGCTTACAAGTATCATGTGTTTGCTTTCTATCCCACGGGCATCCTTCTGGTCCCCGTAAAATTTTAGTAACTCTAAATAAGTTGTTTATATTATACAACGGTTTTTTATAACTTTCAATAGGCAAAATGCAAAAATATGTTGAAAACTCATAATTTCTTTCTTGATCTAGCAAATATAAAGGTATTTTTTTTATATTTTTATTTAAAACATCAATTTTCAGAACCTCATGAGAGTCGGAATACGATTCCATAAGCATAATTTTAATATTTGAAGCAACATCTTGTCTATCTATCTGCGTGATAAAATTTACAGAATTAATATCAAAGCTAAATTCATCAATCTCTAAACAATCCAAAACTTTTATGCTTTTATAGTCTGCATAACCTGATAAAGTTAAACATTCCTCCAAAAAGCTTTTCGCATCATATATCTCGATTTTAATTTCATCATCACACAGTGCTAGTAATTTTTTCGTAACCACATCCCCTAAATATGGACTACCTGGAATGCAATAATTAATTTTACCATATTTTTTCACTTTTTCAACAACTTTTTCAACAATTTTTTCATAAATTTCATTAAAATCTACAAATTCAACAAAAAAATTGTCGAACGTCTCATATTTTATTCCATTTTTTAACATTTCTTTTGTAATTGAATGTCTTTCTGTTCTTAAGAATGTAGGTATGTTACTTTTAAGAGTATTATAAGCTTTAACTGATAAATCTTCCAACTCACCTGTTCCTAATCCAATAATATTAATTGTACACATAATTTCACCTTTATACATTTTAAAAGCTAATGAACAATCATTAGCGATAATTTTATTTTCTTACAAATTTTTTCAATTTATTACCCATAGGTATAAGTTCAAGATCTTTGGAATTTATTGTTCCTGTTGCAAACAATGCTACAGAGTAAACAATTCCACCTACCATTACTGATAAAAGCGTCAAAATTTTACCTGTAATTAAAAGTCCACCAACATAATATGTTAACCCAACAGCAACTGCCATAATTGCAGTTGACAATAATGGCAAAGCTGCTATCTTTATTATGCTATCCGTTTTTATTGTCGTATATCTCTTAATATCAATATAATTAAGTACAGCCACTACAAAATATGCCCCTCCTGTACTTAATGCAGCACCTTTAATATTAATTGTTGGTATTGATATTAATACAAAAGATAATATTACTTTTATAATTAGCCCTATAAACAAGTTCTTAACCGGTACCATTTGCTTGTTAACTGATTGAAGTATGGCTGTAAAGGCTTGAACAAGTATTAAGAATATAACACTTATAGATAAAATAGATAATAATAAACCTGTTGTTGCAAGCTCATCTCCTACAATCGAAAATAACAGTTGAACAAGTGGTGTTGCCAACATAAACATACCTACTCCACATGGTAATGCTAAAATTAAAGATATTTTAATTCCCGCACCAGAAATTTCATTTAATCTAGCTTTATCTTTTTTAGTAAACGCTTCTGTAATAACAGGCACTAAACTCATTGCTATAGCTGTTGAAAATGCTTGTGGAAAATTTATAATCGTATGTGCAGTACTTAAATGTCCATATAAAACAGCAATTTCTTTTTCTAAATAGCCTAAAGCATCTAATCTATTTGCCACTATTGCACCATCCAACACGCCGATAACTGGTGCAATTGAAGCGCCAATTGTTATAGGTATTGCTATAGCCAATATTGAATTAACTACGTTTTTATTTGTATCTAATTTATTATTAACTGCACTATCTATTTCATTTTGTGTCAATTTTTTTCTCATCATAAAGAATGTAAACATAACTATTAGTGCAATTATTCCACCAATTGAAGCTCCAAATGTTGCACCAGCAGCTGCTTTTTCAATTCCATAATCAACTAAAGAATATGCAAGTATTAGACCTACTACAACTCTAAATACTTGTTCTAGTATTTGAGATATTGCAATTGGAACCATGTTCTGTGTTCCTTGAAAAAATCCTCTATATGCTGATAATATAGGTATCACTAAGAGTGCTGGAACTAATGCAATCAATGAATAGTAAGACTTAGGATAACCCATTAAATTTACAATTGGTCTTGCAAGCAACAATGTAAGTACTGAGGTAACAACACCTACTACAAATAAAGTCCACAATGAAACACTATAAATCTGTTGGGCACCTAAGTGATTATTTAAAGCTCTTTTTTCTGAAACTAACCTTGCAATCGCTGTTGGAAATCCTACAAGTGACATTGCTAGTAAAAGATTATATACATTATAGGCTGGTTGAAAATAACCTATTCCTTCTTGCGTAATAAGATTTGTTAGAGGAATTTTATATATTGCTCCTAATATTTTGACAACAAGACCTGCAATACTTAAAATTGCAGCACCTTTTACGAAATTATCCTTTGACATAAACTCAAAGTCCTCCTACTTTATAACTATTGTAATAACTATTACTTACTTTATCACAAAAATATTTATAATAAAAGAAAAATATTTCTTAATTATGAAATTTAAATACATTTTAAAGGTTGATAACATTATAATATGTGTTTATAATATTATTAAATACTTTATTAATATTATTCTTATTTAATAATTAGTAAAATTAAAATAGCGAGGTTATAATGGAAGAACTTAAAGGAATAATATTTGATACTATATATAGAAATGAAGAAAATGGATATACAGTAGCGTTATTAGAAACTGATACAAATGTTGTTACTATAACTGGTAACTTTCCTTCTGATTTAACTAGTGAAACTGTTTTGATTTATGGTAAAACAATTAAGCATCAAAAATACGGAGAACAATTTCAAGTTGAAGCTTATAGCATTTTATTACCGACAGAGTTAAATCAAATTGAAAATTATTTAGCTTCAGGACTGATTAAAGGAATAGGAGAATCTATCGCTAAAAAAATAGTTGAAAAATTCGGAGAGGATACATTTAAAATAATACAAAAATACCCTGAAAGACTTACTGAAGTTGAAGGGATTGGAGATATCAAATCCAAAGCTATTAGTGATAGTTTTATCGATCAATTAGACATAAAAGAAATTATGATGTATCTTCAAAACCATAATATCAGTCCTACATATGCTGTTAAAATTTATAAATATTATGGCAATGATACCATAAAAATTATAAACGAAAATCCTTATCGACTTTCTGAGGATATTTTTGGTATTGGATTTAAGCTAGCAGATAAAATTGCCTCATCTATGGGTGTTGAAAAACAATCTGTTTTCAGAATTCATTCTGGTATTAAATATTTGTTAATCGAAAGTGCTGCAAAGGGACACTCATATGTGCCAAAAAAGATTTTAGTGAATTTAGCTATTAATCTACTTGGAACTACTAGTAACTTAATAGAATTACAAATTAGAGAAATGGCATTGCAAGATAAAATAAGAATTGAAAATTTTAATTCAAATGAATGTATATATTATATTCCTTATCATAATGCTGAAGTCAATGTTTGTAACAAATTGGTGGCATTATCAACGTATGAATTTGAAGTGTGTGATAAAGATATATCACTTATAGTAAATGATGTTCAAAGTAAAAATAATTTCGAGCTTAGTCCAACGCAAAATATAGCAGTCAAAGAAGCAATAAAAAATGGTGTAACAGTTATAACAGGTGGACCTGGTACGGGTAAAACAACAATAATAGAAACTATAATTAATGTTTTTGAAAACTTAAATAACAAGGTTTTACTATGTGCACCAACTGGACGTGCTGCTAAAAGAATGAGCGAGTCAACACAAAGAGAATCTAAAACAATACATAGAATGTTAGAGTATGCGTATGGAGAAAACGACAATAATTTATCCTTTAATAAAAATGAAGAATCTCCACTTAATGCTAATGTTATAATTGTAGATGAAGTTTCTATGATTGATATAATTTTAATGAACAATTTATTAAAAGCAATAACAACAGGTTCAAGACTAATTTTGGTTGGAGATATAGACCAATTGCCAAGTGTTGGTGCTGGTAATGTTTTAAAAGATATAATAGCTAGCAAAGCAATAACAACAATTAAGCTTGATAAAATCTTCAGACAAGCTGAGGGTAGTAGCATAATAGAAAATGCTCACAGGATTAATAATGGCGAAATGCCCATATGTAATGAAAAGGATTCAGATTTTTTCTTTATGAGAAAAACAAACAACAAAGAAATTGCTAACTTGATTGTTGATTTATATACCGAAAGGCTACCCGTAAAGTACAAAATTGATCCTATAAAAGATATTCAAGTTTTGTCCCCTATGAAAAAAGGTGATGTTGGAGTTATAGAAATAAATAATTTGTTACAGGAAGTTATAAATCCACCCTCCAAACTAAAATGTCAAAAATCTATGGGCAAGATTATCTTTAGAGTTGGTGACAAAGTAATGCAAGTTAAAAACAACTACCAGATACCATGGACTATTAAAGTTGATGATAGTGCTGATATTGAGGGTGAAGGAATATATAACGGTGACATTGGTTATATCATATTTATTGATGAAAATAATCAGGAATTGATTGTTGAATATGACGACAATAAAGAAGCTTTATATACATTTTCTCAACTTGACGAGCTAATACTTGCTTATGCAGCAACTGTTCACAAAAGTCAAGGTAGTGAATTTCCAATAGTTATTATTCCAATGACATGGGCACCAGAAGTATTATTGTCTAGAAACCTACTATATACAGCAATAACAAGAGCTAAAAACTTAGTTGTTTTAGTCGGTCAAGAAAAATATGTTGAAAAAATGGTAAATAATGATAAAATAGATTATAGATACTCTGCACTTGATATTAGACTAAGAAATATAAAGGAATTTTATAATTGGTAGCAAGATATGATAAGTTTTATTGAATCTTTTTTAGAGTTAATTTACCCAGAAAAGAACATATGTCAAATATGTAATATATATGATGAAAGTATCAATGATAATTACATTTGTAAGGATTGCTATGCTGAACTGCAAAAAATACTTTCACCTTTTTGTATTAAATGTAACAAAGGCATAGATTATAATTCTGAATATGGCTTATGTAAAGAATGTATTAGAAAATCAAGATATTTTGATGCTATTAGAAGTCCCTATTATTATAAAGGAAATGTAAAAAAGTTAATACATGATTATAAATACTGTAACAAACCATATTATTACAAACTTTTCGGAAAGCTATTAGTTGATTATATGATTGATATAGACTACACAAACTTTGATTTCATAATATCTGTTCCATTGCATAAAATTAAACAAAGAAAAAGAGGATACAATCAATCAGAATTAATCGCAAAATATATTTCCAAAAAATTTTCTATTCCTTACTTAGATATACTTAAAAGGGTAAATAATACTACAAAGCAAAGCAACTTATCTGCTAGCAGTAGACAGATAAATCTTAAAAATGCTTTTGCAATAAAAAGTAATCGTTTTTTAAATACTATAAAGGGTAAAAAAATACTCATTGTTGATGATATTTTTACCACTGGTACTACTATAAACGAATGCAGTAAAATATTATTGACAAATGGAACTTCCAATGTTTTTGGATTAACAATTTCCAGATAATAATTATAAAATATATTACGTTTTATGTTTAATTATATTTCCGAAGGGTATAATTAAAATAATATATAAGTTCAAAATAACTTGAAAGGAGTTGATTGAATGAATATTACAGTTTATGGAAAAAACATTCAACTAACTGATGCATTAAAAGAAGTTACAACTAAAAAAATAGGCAAATTGGATAAATTTTTTTACAAAAATATTCAAGCAAAGGTTGTACTTAGCGTAGAAAGAAAAAAGCAAAAGGTAGAAGTTACAATACCATTCAATGGCAGAATACTACGTGTTGAAGAGGTTTCTGATGATATGTATTCATCAGTAGATGATGCAGTTGAAGCATTAGAAAAACAAATTAGGAAACATAAAACTAAGCTTGAAGACAAAATGCATTCAAACGAATCAATAAAATTTGAGAACATTGAACCACTTATAGATGATGAATTAGAAGAAGATTTTAAAATAGTTAAAACAAAAAGATTTGCAATAAAACCAATGAACGTAGAAGAAGCAATTCTGCAAATGGATTTACTAAAACATGATTTCTTTGTTTTTATAAATGGCGACACAGATGAAGTAAATGTTGTTTACAAAAGGAAAGATGACAATTACGGCTTGATAGAGCCGGAATTTTAATATAAAAAGGATGTGGAATTTATTCACATCCTTTTTTATTTAATAATTTTTGTATAATTTTGTAATATTATTTTATTTTTTTTAAAAAAATGGTATACTATGTATATATAAATTTAAACAAAAAATTTTAGGAGGTCATAACATGACACATGTTTCTGAAAGATTTTTAAAATATGTATCATTTGATACTGAATCAAATCCTGAATCAAATACTATTCCAACAAGTGCTAAACAAAAAGAATTGGCTAAATATTTAGTTGATGAAATGAAAACTATAGGTATAAAAGATGCTTATATGGATGAGTTTGGCTACGTGTACGGAACTATAGAAAAAAATACAAGTAAACAAGTCCCTACCATTGGTTTTATATCTCATATGGATACATCCCCAGATTTATCTGGTAAGAATATTAAATATAGAATTGTTAAAAATTATGATGGAAAAAATATAGTGTTAAACCAAGAAAAAAACATTATAATGAAAACAAGTGAATTTGAAAGTCTTGAAAAATACGTTGGCCAAGATTTAATTGTTACAGATGGAACAACTTTACTCGGAGCAGATGATAAGGCTGGTATAGCTGAAATTCTTACTATGGCTGAAACATTTTATAATAATCCATCTATAGAACATGGAGAAATAAAAATTGGATTTACGCCTGATGAGGAAGTTGGAAGTGGTGCAGACCATTTCAATGTTAAGAATTTTGGCGCTGACTTTGCATACACTATTGATGGTGGAGAGTTAGGTGAAGTAGAATATGAAAACTTTAATGCTGCAAGTGCTAATATTATAATCAAAGGAACAAATATTCACCCAGGTAGCGCAAAGAGAAAAATGGTTAACTCAATGCTTATTTCAATTGAATTTAACAATATGCTTCCTGTTTTTGAAAACCCAGCATTTACTGAAGGTTATGAAGGATTTAATCATCTATGTGACATAAATGGTACTGTTGAAGAAACTAAAATGCAATATATTATACGTGACCATAACATGGATAGTTTCACAGCAAAAAAAGAAAGATTTTCAAAAATTACAAACTATTTAAACGAAAAATATGGAGATGGTACCGTTGAAGCTGTAATTAAGGATTCTTATTTCAACATGAAAGAAAAAATTCTTCCTCATATGCATATCATTGAAACAGCTAAAAAAGCTATGGAAGCATTGGACATAGTTCCAATTGATGTTCCAATAAGAGGTGGTACTGATGGAGCTAGATTATCTTTTATGGGTCTTCCTTGTCCAAACCTGTGTACCGGTGGACAGAACTTTCATGGTAGATATGAATATGTTTCTATCCAATCAATGGAAAAAATAGTTGATATACTATTGAAAATTAATGAATTATATTTAGGATAAATTAATTTTTCTGTTGATAATGTTTTAGAAATATTATATTATAAATTTAATAAATTATTGAATTAAGGGGAATTTATTATGATTATTGAAGCTATTATTATAGGTATACTTATAGGTTTTATTCGAAAAGGAAAGTTTTCTAGATTAGAATACTTAAAAATCCACCTATCACCATTGATTATTGTTGCTTTATTTTCATATATTGCAATTATAGTTATGAATTTAGGATTGTTAAATTTTAATTCGCGTTTGTATACTATTTTTTTAGTAACAACTTATGCTCTTATAATAATAGTATTGGTATTCAATTTGGACAAAAAGTTTATGTTTATACCACTCATAGGAGTTATGTTGAATTTTGTATGCATGTGTGTAAACAGCTTTAAAATTCCTATAAAAAGCACTATAATTCAAAGTGTCTATGGTAGTGAAATGAGTAATTTGTTACTAAATGGCAAAGTTAAATTTTTTATACAAGCAGAAGGTGCGTCACTAAAAGGTTTAGGAAAAATATTTTATTTAGGCAATTATTATTTTTATGATGTTATGCTTAGCATTGGAGATATATTTATTGCTTTTGGTATTATGTTTGTTGTTCAATCTCTTATGACTGATAAGTTTTTAAAGACTAGAGATTCAATAACGTTGTCTAAGTCACTATATAAATCTAAAAGAAGACATTAACAAAAAACTGCTCTTAAAACAGAGCAGTTTTTTTTATGTATCTATTTTTCAATATTACTATCTTTTATAGTTTCTGCAAACGTTGTTGCCAATCCAGCCATATTTTGTAAATTTGATGGGATTATTATTTTTGTTGCTTTTCCATCAGCTACTTTTAACATTGTTTCAAAACTCTTTAAAGTTAATACTTCTTTAGTCGGTTCTGATACATTCAATAATCTTATACCTTCTGCTTCAGCTTGACGAACCTTAATTATTGCTTCTGCCTCGCCTTCTGCTTCTCTAATAGCAGCTTCTTTTTTAGCTTCTGCTCTAAGTATTGCTGACGTTTTTTCTGCTTCTGCTTCTAATATAACAGATTGTTTTTTACCTTCTGATACCAATACAGCAGATTTCTTTTCACCCTCAGCTCTAAGAATTTGTTCTCTTCTTTCTCTTTCAGCCTTCATTTGTTTTTCCATTGCATCTTGTATTTCTGATGGAGGCATAATATTTTTAAGTTCAACCCTGTTGATTTTAATACCCCATGGATCAGTTGCTTCATCAAGAACACTTCTCATTTTTGTATTAATTATTTCTCTTGATGTAAGGGTTTCATCTAATTCCAAGTCACCAATAATATTTCTAAGACTTGTTGCAGTCAAATTTTCTATTGCTGACATTGGGTGGTCAACCCCATATGCAAATGATTTTGGATCAGAAATTTGGAAATAAACAACTGTATCAATTTGCATTGTAACATTATCCTTTGTTATAACTGGTTGTGGTGGAAAATCTATTACCTGCTCCTTCAAAGATACTCTTTTAGCAACTTTATCAATTAATGGCAACTTGAAACGTAATCCAACACTCCAAGTACTTTGATATGCGCCTAATCTTTCAACAACATATGCGTGTGCTTGTGGAACTACCTTTATATTGCTAATAACTAAAATAACTAAAACCGCTACAATTATTAATGGTAATAATGGTAATATTGGTTCCATAAATTCCTCCTATTTAAATATAATATTTTTAATTGCTGAGTTTTTCAACAATTAACTTGACTCCTTCAATTTTCTTTATACATACAATTTCATCTTTTTCAATTTCTATATTATCATACGATGACCTTGCTGTCCATTCTTGCCCTTTTATCACAGCTTTACCTTGATAATTCAAATTGTTAATTTTTGATGTAACTTTTGCTTTTTCTCCAATTAAACTTTCTACATTTGTTTTAGTCTTTCCAATTTTGAGATATTTCTTAGCTATAGGTCTTGTGAATATTAATAACACAATAGACACAATTAAGAATACAATAATTTGAACCATTAAACTTGCTCCAAAACTATATGTTATAAAAGCAGCTAATGCTCCAAAAGCAAACCACATAGTTACAAGTCCCATTGTTAATCCTTCAATTATTAATGATGCTACCATAACTACAACCCAAGCTATTCCCATATTTTCCATAAAAACACCTCCAATAAATTCATTATACACTAATATAATATAAATGTAAATAGTATTTACTATTTTATTTAAATAATCCTGTAATAGGTTGATATGGATTAACACACTCATTGTAAATACTAACACTAAAGTGTAAATGTGGGCCAGTTGAGAAACCTGTAGTGCCTAAAGTTCCAATTATATCTCCTTTGTTTACTATATTATTTTCTACTAAGTTTAATGAATCTAAATGATAATATGTTGTAAATAAACCCATACCATGGTCTATAACTACTGTATTGCCAGTTAGCGTTAAGTACCTCGAGACTTTAACTATACCTGTATTAGATGCTTTTACTTTAGTACCAGTAGGTGCTGCTAAATCAATTCCAGAATGTACTGTTGGTTCTTTTTCGTCGTTTATATACCTTATTTCTGCAAAATCAGTTGTTAAAACACCTTCTACTGGCATAATAAATTTATCCTGCCAAAGCATTTCATCAAAAGAACACTCTCTTGAAGATTTAACGATTTTTAAA
The DNA here is from genome assembly GCF_017352195.1 of Sedimentibacter sp. zth1. Lineage (NCBI taxonomy): Bacteria > Bacillati > Bacillota > Tissierellia > Sedimentibacter > Sedimentibacter sp. zth1. Next base: position 2,111,198 of record NZ_CP071445.1, read on the forward strand.
TACTCCTGATTAGCAATTTCAGTTCTGGTTTTGTCACTTATACTCTCGTCTATTTGTAAATATTGTGTTTTGAATTTTTTTTCATTTACTGTAAAGACTTTAGACAAACAGTATTCATTTTTTTTCCCTTTATTTACAATGCACCTAATTTCATATTGACCAGGAATTGCATTTACACTTATTGGCATTATATTAATTATACCACCATTATATGTGTAGTTTTTTGTTTCAAAATTAATAGCTGTACATAATAAATTTACTGTATCATCCTCATTTACATTTTTCACAAATACAGAAAGAATATCTCCCGGATAATTATTAGTTGATAATATTTCTAATTCTGCTGGATAATCTAAATTCGCTAAAAAATCAATCGTTTGAGTCCCATAGTTATCCCTTCCTAATTTTTTATACCACTCTGCTTCAACTTCAACTAAATAGTTACCATCTTTAGTTATATCCTCAAAAGCTTCTTTTATAGTTTTAGCTGTTTTAATAACTTTTCCATTTTTAAATACTTTAATTATATAATTATCAGGAATAATATCAAATTCTATTTTATAATTCTCTAAATCATTAATATTTAATACATTTTTATCCTCATTTATTTCTACTCTTTCCTCATAAAGACTATTATTTATCTTTTTATATGCCCAATTATACTGTTTTGATAACTCCAATTCTTTACTATTTTCTTTTAAAATCATTTTTGGTGCTGTTGCTTCTATATAAATATATGAAAAATCTTCACATATAAAAATATCTTCTGTTGCGTTTTTCTTGATTTCATAAATATTACCGTTTTTTATTAAATATATTTTTTTATTGTTATAATCAAATGATAAATAAGCTATTTCATTCTTTCCAACATAATGCTCTATCACAAGTTTATAATCATAATTTTCTGTATTTATTTCTTTATCAATTTTATTGCAATTTCTAGTAGCATGCTTAATGATATTTAGCGTATCATCATTAGAATATACCATTTTAATTTCGTTATTTTTTAAATTTGTAAGTTCGATTTTTTTTATACTTAGTAGCTTAACGCTACAAGCCAAAATGATAGCAATAAAAACTAAGAAAGCTATAACACTACTTTTCTTCATAAACTTCACCTCAAGTATTTTAATTATATTATTGGTTAAGTTTAAAAAAATATACAAATGTTAGATTTGAAATAGATTTTTTATGTTACATCAAGCAATCGTAATGATTAAAGGAACTACAGAAATAAAAGAACTTAAATCTCTCTATGATTTAAGTTCTTATTATTTAATATAATTCTTAGTTTAAATATTTCTTTAAATATTGTCCCGTATATGATTCTTTAACTTTCGTCACTTCTTCTGGTGTGCCTGTTGCTATTACCTGTCCTCCACCGTCTCCACCTTCAGGTCCTAAATCAATTATATAGTCTGCCACTTTTATAACATCTAAATTATGCTCTATAACTAAAACAGTATTGCCAGTTTCAACAAGCTTATTTATAACTTCTATTAGCTTATGTATATCTGCTACATGTAATCCCGTTGTTGGTTCATCAAGCATATAAAGTGTTTTGCCTGTAGCACGCTTACTAAGTTCGAATGCAAGCTTAATTCTCTGTGCTTCTCCACCTGATAGCTCAGTAGATGGCTGACCAAGCTTAATATATGAAAGTCCGACATCATACATTGTCTGAAGCTTGTTTTTTATCTTAGGTATATTTTCAAAAAAGCTTAATGCCTCTTCTACTGTCATATCAAGAACATCGGATATGCTTTTGCCCTTATATTTAACCTCCAATGTTTCTCTGCTATATCTTTTACCCTTACATACATCACAAGGAACATAAACATCAGGTAAAAAATGCATTGCAATTTTAACTATACCGTCACCTCTACAAGCTTCACATCTTCCACCTTTAACATTAAAGCTAAATCTTCCCTTCTTATATCCTCTTGTCTTTGCTTCATTAGTCATAGCAAATACATCCCTAATGTAGTCAAATGCCCCAGTATAAGTAGCAGGATTTGAGCGAGGAGTTCTTCCAATAGGAGATTGGTCTATACTTATAACCTTATCAATATTTTCTATACCTAAAATTTCGTCATATTTACCTGTTCTAACCTTAGTTTTACTTAACTTTTGATGTAATCCTTTTAATAGTATTTGATTTACAAGTGTACTCTTACCAGAACCTGAAACTCCTGTTATACAAACAAGTCCACCTAGTGGTATTTTTACATCTATATTTTTTAAGTTGTTTTCTTTAGCACCCTTAATTTCAACAAATCTATCTCCAAGTTCTCTTCTCACTTCTGGAACATCAATTTTTTTCTTACCACTTAAATATTGACCAGTGATGGATTTTTCACATTTTTTGATATCATCAAATGTTCCAAATGCTATTACTTCTCCACCGTTAATACCTGCTCCAGGTCCCATGTCAAGTATATAATCTGCACTCTCCATAGTTTCTTCATCGTGTTCAACAACAATTAATGTATTGCCTAAATTAGTAAGATTTCTAAGTGTTTTTATAAGCTTTGCATTATCTCTTTGATGAAGTCCTATACTTGGCTCATCTAATACATATAAAACACCTACTAAACTAGAACCTATTTGTGTTGCTAACCTTATACGCTGTGATTCTCCTCCTGAAAGAGTACTTGCATTTCTACTAAGAGTTAAATATTTAAGTCCTACATCTCTTAAGAAACTCGTACGCTCTTTTATTTCTTTTAATATTTGACGACCTATGAATTCCTGTTTAGGAGATAAAACTAAGTTGTCTAAAAATTCCAGTAACTTTATTATAGATAAATTAGTTACTTCATAAATATTTTTTCCTCCAACTTTAACTGATAAGCTAATGTTATTAAGTCTAGCCCCATGACAATGTGGGCATGGTGTATCATTCATAAAGCCTTCTATCCATGCTTGCATATCAGGTGACTTTGTTTCAATATATCTTCTCTCAAGATTGTTAACTACACCTTCAAAATCCCTAACGTGAGTTCTTTCACCTTGAAATTTACTCACAAATTTAATAGTTAATTCTCTACCATTTGTACCATACAATATTTCGTCTATAAATTCTTGTGGTGCCTCACTAAGGGGTTTACTTATATCAAATTTGTGATAATCTGCAATAGCTTTAAATATTTGAAAATAGTACCCTTCTTCATCTGCTCCAAATGGCACTATAGCTCTTTGTGCAATAGTTTTATTCCAATCTGGAATTATTAAATCTACATCTATTTCTTTCTTCACTCCAAGTCCTAAACATGGTTTACACATTCCAAAAGGATTATTAAAAGAAAACATTCTTGGTGTAATCTCCCCGAATCCGATACCACAATCAATACAAGCAAAGTTTGTACTCATAAGCATTTCTTCTTTATCAATTACATCTATTAGCACTAAACCTTCTGCTAACTTCAATGCTGTTTCAACTGAATCCGCAAGTCTTTTTTCTATTCCTTCTTTTATAATAATTCTATCAATAACAACTTCTATATTGTGTTTTTTAGTTTTAGATAAATTTATATTATCATCTAAATCATATAGCTCACCATCTATTCTTACCCTAACATACCCGTCTTTTTTTACGGTTTCTATAAGCTTTTTATGTGTTCCTTTTTCTCCTCTAACAACTGGAGCGAGTATTTGTAGCTTGGTTTTTTCAGGCAGCTCTATAATTTTATCTATAATTTGGTCTACTGTCTGAGATGTTATCTCCTTGCCACAGTTTGGACAATACGGAGTACCAATACGTGCATACAATAATCTCAAATAATCATATATTTCTGTTACAGTTCCAACGGTAGAGCGAGGGTTTCTATTAGTAGTTTTCTGATCTATCGATATAGCTGGAGATAACCCTTCTATATACTCCACGTTAGGCTTATCCATTTGACCTAAAAACTGTCTGGCATATGAAGATAAGCTTTCTACATACCTTCTCTGTCCTTCTGCATATATAGTATCAAAGGCAAGTGAAGTTTTTCCTGAACCACTTAATCCTGTAAACACTATAAATTTATCTCTTGGAAGTTCAATATCAACATTTTTTAAATTATGTTCTTTTGCTCCCTTAACTATAATTTTATCCATAGTAATTTTCTCCTCACAAAACCATATTATAGATTATACTGCTTTTCTAATTTTTTAATTTCATCTCTAATTTGAGCTGCTCGTTCGAATTCTAAATCTTCTGCAGCCTTATACATTTCTTTTTCAAGATCTATTAGAAGTTCTGAAACATTTATATCTTGTTTTTTATTAACTTTATAATCTTCTTTTTCTTCTGCAACCTTAGTTGCTTCAATAACATCACGAACTCCCTTTTTAATAGATTTAGGGATAATTCCATGCTCTATGTTATATTCATTTTGTATTTTTCTTCTTCTTTCCGTTTCTGTTATTGCTCTATTCATTGATCTAGTAACCTTATCAGCATACATTATAACTCTACCATTAACATTACGAGCAGCTCTACCAACTGTCTGAATCAACGATGTTTCAGAACGCAAAAATCCTTCTTTATCTGCATCAAGAATTGCTACGAGTGAAACCTCAGGTAAATCTAATCCCTCTCTCAATAGATTTATTCCTACCAATACATCAAATTTACCTATTCTTAAATCTCTAATAATTTCCATTCTTTCAATTGTATCTATATCCGAATGTAAGTACCGAACTTTTATACCAGCATTTTTAAAATAGAATGTTAAATCCTCTGCCATTTTTTTAGTTAGTGTTGTAACTAAAACTCTTTCACCTTTTTCAACAATAGCTCGTATTTCCTTCATTAAGTCATCAATTTGATTACTAACTGGTCTAACTGATATAGGTGGGTCAATTAATCCAGTTGGTCTAATAATCTGCTCAGCAACGTTTTGACCATGCTCTTTTTCGAATGGTCCAGGTGTTGCGCTAACAAATACAACTTGATGTATGATCTGTTCAAATTCATCAAATTTTAGAGGTCTATTATCAAGTGCTGAAGGCAATCTAAAACCATAGTTAACTAAAGTCTGCTTTCTCGCTCTATCACCATTAAACATTCCTCTAACTTGTGGAACACTAACATGGGATTCATCTATAAACATCAAAAAATCTTTTGGTAAATAATCTAGTAAAGTAAATGGTCTTGCCCCTTCTGGTAAATTGTTAATATGTCTTGTATAGTTCTCTATACCATTGCAATATCCCATTTCTTCTAGCATTTCCAAATCATAATTTGTCCTTTGCTCTATACGCTGTGCTTCTAGAAGCATATTTTCACTTTCAAAATATTTTAATCTATCCTTTAATTCTTCTTTAACGCTAACTACTGCACGTTTTATATTTTCTTCAGTAGTTGCATAGTGTGAAGCCGGAAATATAGAAATATGATTTCTTCTACCCAGCATTTCACCTGTAATAGTGTTAATTTCAGTTATTCTTTCTATTTCATCACCAAAAAACTCAACTCTTATAGCACTTTCAGAAGATGATGCAGGAAATATCTCTAAAACATCTCCCCTTACTCTAAAATTACCACGAGTAAAGCTAATATCGTTTCTTTTATATTGAATTTCTACGAGTTTTTTGATAACTTCATCTCTATCTTTTTGCATTCCTGGTCTAAGAGAAATGACTAAATTTTCATAATCAATTGGACTACCAAGCCCGTATATACAAGATACACTAGCTACTATTATAACGTCTTTCCTTTCGAAAAGAGAAGCTGTAGCAGAGTGTCTAAGCTTATCTATTTCATCATTTATAGCAGAATCTTTCTCTATAAAAGTATCACTACTTGGCACATATGCCTCTGGCTGATAGTAATCATAATAGCTTACAAAATACTCTACCGCATTTTCCGGAAAAAATTCTTTAAACTCCGAGCATAGTTGCGCTGCTAAAGTTTTATTATGTGCTAAAACAACAGTAGGCTTTTGCACTTTCTCGATGATATTTGCCATTGTAAATGTCTTTCCTGAGCCAGTAACACCCAATAACGTTTGAAATTTTAAATTGTTATTTATACCCTTTACTAAATCGTCTATAGCCTGTGGTTGGTCTCCTGTAGGCTTATATTCAGAATGAATTTTAAATTTACCCATTAGTCACCTCGAAACATTTGTTCGCTTTTATTATATATTAACAGTAATTTTGTGTCAACTTATTTGTGTAATGTTATTATACCACGGATTGGTGAATTCTAATTATTGTCTAATATATTTGCTGTTTATAATTGATTATAAATATTTATTTATTGTTTATCAATAATTTATTATTGACATTTGGAAATATAGCAGTATAATTATATTATAAATATTATTTTGGAGGTACATAATGTACGAAATCAAACCCATTACAAAATTCACAAAAATATTAGTAAACATTATTTTATTTTTAGGAATAGCCACAACTTTAGCTGTTCCATATATTGTTCCTAAGGCAATTAAACTTTACAGTTTAGATAAAAGTCTTACAATTCCAACTATTATAACTATATTTATCTCAGGAATACTTGCTGTATACATTTTAAACCAAATTAGAATTATGATTAATACAATTTTTAAGGGAAATCCTTTTATACTTGATAATGTCATTTCTTTTAAAAAAATGGGCATAGCTGCATTTATTATTGCTTTAATTTTTACTATTAAACTTCTTTTTTGGTTCACATATGCAACTGTTATTATAGTAGTAGTTTTTATAATTGCAGGTCTTCTAAGCTTAACTTTAAAGGATATATTTAAACAGGCAGTTAAATTTAAAGAAGACAACGACTTAACTATATAGGAGGTAGATATGAGAATTATAATAAATTTAGACGTAATGATGGCTAAAAGGAAAATTGGACTTTTAGACTTAGCTAAGAAAATAGAATTAACACCAGCAAACTTATCAATACTTAAAAATAATAAAGCAAAGGCAATAAGATTTTCAACTCTTGAAAAAATTTGTAAGGAGTTAAAATGCCAACCTGGAGATATAATTGAATATTCAGATGAAGGTGATAATGATGAATTCCCTAACTAAAACAAAGCTACTTATATACAGTATTATTTCAGCAATAAGTTTTCCTATATTTATTATGGTACAAAATTTAGGTATTGGAATTGCATTATTTTCAATATTACAATTTACTATGATATATTACTTAACAAAAAATGAACAAGTATTTAAAAATAAAAAAGGTTTACTGCTGTTCTTACCTATTTTTATGCTGTGTCTAAGCTTTTTTACCAGTGACATGTTTATTTTTAGATTTACTAATTTTATTGCTATATTTGTACTTTACAGCGCAATGGTTTTAATGTTGAGCAATGACTTGAATTTTAGAAACAAGGATTATTCTTTTCTAGCTAATATAATTAAAACCATATTTACGCCACTATGCTTTTTCAGTATTCCCTTTAAATGGCTTTCAGAAAAGTCCAAAAATAATCCAAATAGAAAGCTTGCTCTAAAAGTTTTGTTAGGTATAGTAATATCAATACCTTGTATAACATTTTTGATATTCATGCTTTCATCAGCGGATATTATATTTAGTGAAAAAACATCTCAAATTTTGAATAGTTTTAGTAATAAACTAAATCCTACTACTATAATAAAAATAATAATTGGATTTTTAGCAGGACTTTATTTGTTTGGATTGTTTTACAACCCGTTTGACAAACTTAATAGAAAAGAAGCTCCTAAAAAGCTTTGTGAGAACTTTACTTCTGAACAAAATAAAATTAATGAATTAAAAAATATTATGGGCATGAATGATGAAGTATCGTCTAAAGATATAAATAAAGGTGACTTTATAGTTATCAACATAGTTCTTACTTCTGTACTGATTGTATACACACTATTCACATTTGTGCAATTTAAATACTTATTTTCTGGTAAAGCTATACCTTATGGATTTACATATGCAGAATATGCAAGGCGTGGATTTTTCGAATTATTGTTTTTAAGTATTATAAATATTGGATTAATATATATAATAACTGTCATATCAAAGTTTAAAGATACACTTTCTCATAAAAATGGATTTATATTATCTAAAGGTTTTTTATTTTATTTATGCACAATAACTGTTGTTTTACTTATTTCATCTTATTATAGAATGCATTTATATAATAGTGCATATGGATTAACAAGACTTAGAATATTGGTTTTAATATTTTTAGTATTTGAAGCAGCAGCTTTGATTGTATTATTCTATTATATATATAAACCAAATTTTAATATAATATTTGTGTATACATTTATGTGTTTAATTTTTTACTTAACCGTTAATCTTGCTAATATTGACTATTTTATAGCGAAAAACAACATTGATATGTACTACGAAGGGAACCATGAAGCAAAAGACCTAGATACTGACTATTTGTTCAGTTTATCAGCAGATGCAGCTCCACAAATAGCAAGGTTTTTAGATGATACTAATAGTAAATACTATATAGAGGCTAAATATTATTTCGAAAGAAATTTTGAAGAATGTAATGAATTGTCGAACTGGCAAAGCTTCAATCTTTCAAGGAAAAGAGCAAATGATATACTTTTTAATAAAACAAATTAATTAAAAAATAAAAATGCTGAAGTTTATTTTCAGCATTTTATATTTTCAATTATTACCATTCAATTATTTCGTCAAAAACTTGACCGTTTTCTATAGTTACAATTCCATAACTATATGTTCCATATGTTGGCAAGCATGCGCTTCCAGGATTAAAATATAAAATATTATTAAAATACTGTGAAAATGATTTATGTGTATGTCCAAAAAATACTATATCGGCATTTTCACCCTCTGCATAATTTTTAAGTTCTTCTAAGTTTTTTTTAACTCCGAATATATGTCCATGAGTTATAATGATATTTTTACCATCCACAATTATTTTTTCACTATCATTTGCTTCATTATGGATATCACAATTTCCATTTACATTTATGTATTCATCTATATTTGTTTCTTTTAATATAGATTTTACATCTTTGCAACAATCCCCACAATGAACTAACATATCAAATTTTCCATGCTTTTTAATTTTATTTAAAAATGTATAGTCCATATTTCCATGCGTATCACTTAATACTAAAATTCTCAATTCAATAATTCTCCTAAAATATGTTTTAAATTTTTAAGAGCATTTGCCCTGTGACTAAGTGAATTTTTTTCTTTATCAGTCATTTCACCAAAGGATTTATCTAATCCTTCAACAATAAATAATGTATCATAACCAAATCCGTTATTTCCATTAGGTTCAAATGCTATTCTACCATTACATATACCCTCTGTCTTATACTTTGAACCATCTTCTAACACTAAAGCTATAACAGTTTTAAAATAAGCCGTTCTTTTCTCCATAGGAACGTTTTTTAATTTCTCTAAAAGTAACAACCTGTTTTTTTCATCATTTGAACCTTCCCCTGCATACCTAGCTGAGAACACTCCAGGCTCACCGTCAAGAGCATCTACAAACAACCCAGTATCATCTGCCAAAACAATACCATCTACAAGTTTTGAAAGTTCTTCAGCCTTCTTAAAAGCATTACCTTCCAAGGTATCTGCATCTTCTACTACATCAAAATCCTTTAATCCAATTTCATTTTTTGTAATAATCTCTATATTAAACTCTTCTAAAATTTTTTTGATTTCTTTAACCTTGTGTTCATTACCACTAGATAATATTATTTTCCTACTCATTTATTCACCTATTTTATCGCATATTTCTTTGCCTATTGCATCTCTTTGTATTGCATTAAGCTTTTTACAACCTTTACACGCTAAATCTAAAAGATCTGAAAATTGTTTATGCGTAAATGGAGATTCTTCTCCTGTACCTTGAATTTCAACAAATTCCTCTTTGTCTGTCATAACAACGTTCATATCTACTTGAGCATTGCTATCCTCTGTATAACATAAATCTAACATATTTTTTCCATTTACTACACCAACACTTATTGCTGATAAAAAAGAATTTACAGGAATAGTTTCTATTATTCCATTTTTATTAAGCTTGCTAAATGCAAGCACCATTGCTACAAAAGCACCTGTTATTGAAGCTGTTCTTGTTCCTCCATCTGCCTGTATTACATCGCAGTCAATCCACAATGTTCTTTCTCCAAGTGCCTCTAAATTAACAACACTTCTTAAGGCTCTTCCTATAAGTCTTTGTATTTCTTGTGACCTTCCATCAAGCTTTAATCTATTTATATCTCTAATTTTTCTTGTTATTGTTGAGCCAGGTAGCATTGAATATTCTGCTGATACCCAACCTTTGCCTGCACCCTTTAAAAACGGTGGTACTTTTTCCTCTACCATTGCAGTACATATAACCTTAGTATTACCCATTTCTATAAGTACTGAACCATCTGGGTGTTTTATATAATCTTTAGTTATTTTAACTTGTCTTATATCATCTAAATTTCTTTCTCTTACTATTACCATTTAATTTCCTTCTCGCTATATAAATTTTGTGACTTTTTTATTATTTACATAAATTCTACAATTTATACTATTATTTTTCAAGCTAATTTTTCTTAATTATAGCATAGCAAGTGCTTATTCGCAACTTTTGCTAAACTAATCTATCTCATTTATTTTAGTCTCAGCATACTCTAAATTTACATAAATTTAATGTTTTTTATTATTTATGGTTTTCTCATACCCATATTTATGAATTCTTTTTAACATTTTTTTAGAACCTCGTTTTATATCCTTTTCAACTTTTCTTTCCATATAGCTTGAGAAAAGTGTGTTCAAATCATAATCTTCTGGATACAGTTCTTTTCTAGCATATTGCAATTTTAGTTGCTTAACATTATATGTTTTAAATTCATTATTACAGAATACAACTACATTATTATACTCATCCTTTTCTTTATACACTATAGCACTATCATTTATTTCATTTATAAAAACTTTATCTCCAGTTTCATAATTATATTTAACCTCATCAATTACTTTTACTTTTTTTATTCTTTTTCTTCCATTATCAATAATTTTAAGGTTATATGTTTTATCTTTCATATATTTCTCTGCTTTTCTTAGCACGTCATCGTATATTCCCATTTTTTTAGATATCCATAAAGCATTACTGTCTCCCGATTTACCTATAATCATTCGATACATTGGTTCCAAAGTATCCTTGTTGAATCTCATAGCTGCATTTTCAAAATCGGGATGACTAGAAGAAAAGTTTTTAATCTCATTGTAATGTGTAGTTGCAACTGTTATAGCCCCTTTGCTATAAACTTCTTCGAGTATTGCTATGGCAAGTGCTGCACCCTCATTTGGCTCAGTTCCACTACCTATTTCATCAAATAACAAAAGTGTTGACTTATTGGTTTGTCTTAATATATACGATAAATTTTTTACATGCGCCGAGAAAGTACTTAGCGAATTTTCTAAGCTTTGGTCATCGCCTATATCAGCAAACACTCTATCAAAAACTGACATATCTGTATCATCGTCAACTGCTATATGAAAGCCCGATTGCATAGAAAGTGTTAGTAATCCTATAGTTTTAAGCACTATAGTCTTTCCACCTGCATTTGGTCCTGTAATTACAAGCGACCTATATTTATCACCTATAACTACATTTAGTGGTACTACATTGCCTTCTAAAAGTGGATGCCTTCCATTTACTATTTTTGTATATCCATAATTATTTAATTTTGGTGCTATTCCACCAATTGCTTTACTATACTTACCTTTAGCAAACACCATGTCATAGTGAGACATAACTTCAATATTTCTTTCAAACGTATACAAATTATCATATACATGTGAAGTCAAATTGGACAGTATTTTGTATTCTTCCTCTGATTCATCAATTTTTAATTGTGTATACTTTTGAGTATATTTGCTTACTGAATTCGGCTCAACAAATGCAGTCTTTCCACTGCTTTCAATCACTATGCCAGCTACCATGTTTTTATAAGATGATTTAATAGGAACAGTCAATCTTCCTTGTCTTCGTGTTACAAAAAAGTCCTGAATAAAATTACTATTATTTGGATTTTTCAAAAATTTATTAAGTTCCTCATCTATTTTACTTTCAAGCTGAGCTATGTGCCTCCTTATTTTTTTTAACTCTGTCGTTGCATCATCACTTAAACGATTGTTTTTTATACTTAATTCTATTTCTTCTTCTAAGTAATTAAGATCCTCTAAATTAAAACTATAGCTATACAAAGTCGGTGCATAAAATTCTTTATCCTTCATATATGTTTTAATCTTACCGCAACCTCTTAAAAATGCTGCTACATTTATTAATTGTTCAGGGTCTAAAATCATATCTTTTTTAACCTTAGTTATTATTTCTTTTATATTTACTATTCCGTTTAGTTGTACAGCACCTGAATAATCCAGTAAAGCTCTTGCTTCTGTCGTTTCATTCAGTCTATTTTGAACTGTTTTAATATTGCCTGTTGGTTCTAGTTTATCTATTAAATCCCTTCCCAAACTACTAACGCAACACTCTTTTACCTTATCTTTTAATTTGTTATATTCCAATTTTTCAAAAATATGCTCGTTCATCATAATCTCCTTATTTTTATAATTTTTTAACCTGTTTTTTCTATAAGGACAATAATTAAAACAAAAAAAGCGTGTACTTAAACACGCTTAATAATCATAATTTATTAGTAAAAATAAATTGTTGATACTCTTATATTGGCGGTTTTTGTATCCTTATAGAAACACAAACTGTACACTAAAAAAAAGATATTTAAATCCCTCGTTTTGTACATTGTTTGTTCAATTTTTTTCTATTTAGATACTACCTCGCTCATAAAGCACCTCAATTTTTTAAATATACTTTATTATATACAAATAAGTAAAATATGTCAAAATATTTTTATTTCTTTATTTACAACAAATACTGTTGTATAATTACTATGACAAAATTATATTTGAGAGGGAATAAAATGTCTATATTTTCATTAATATTTGTATGTATCGCAGGTTTTGTAGCAGCATTTGTAGATTCTATTGCTGGCGGTGGAGGACTAATAAGTGTTCCAGCATATCTTCTAATTGGATTGCCTCCAACAATGGTAAATGGAACAAATAAATTTTCAGCAACAAGTGCTTCTTTAACAAGCTCCATAAAATTTATAAAAAGCAAAAAAGCTGATTATCGAGTACTTAAATTTGCTTTACCTTTTACTGTTATCGGAGCAATTATTGGAGTTAACACAGCCCTTAGTATACCTGAAAGTTTTTTAAAAACGATTATTACTGTACTAATTATTTTTATTGGATTTTATACTTATTTTTCTAAAAGTTTAGGAATAAAAGAAAATTTCAAAGGATACACAGTACTTAATATTATATTTTCCTGTATTTTAGCTCTCTTTATTGGATTTTACGATGGATTTTTCGGACCAGGAACAGGAACATTTTTAACATTTGGACTTATAACTATATTCGGCTATGACTTTACAAGAGCTTCAGGAACAGCAAGAGTTATGAATTTTACAAGCAATATAGTTTCACTAATTCTTTATGCCGTAAATAGTAGAATTATGTATACTTATGGAATACCTGTTGCTATTTTTGCAATTATTGGTGCCAATTTAGGAACACGATTTGCTTTGAAAAATGGTTCTAAATTTATAAAGCCTATATTTATTATTATAGCTTTAGCCACTGCTATTAAAATGATTGTTGAAATATTTTAATAATAAAAAAACACTTTCAAATTTTCTTCTGAATTACTGTCCTATAAATTTAGCAATAAAAGTCAAGAAAATATAACTACTTTCATTTATACTATTAATATAAGGAAGTGAAGAAATGAGTGAGGTTGAAATAATTCTGGCAGTTCAATGCATGCAGGAGTTTATTGACAAGAATTTATATGAAAAAATTACTCTTAAAGGACTGTCTAGTGCAGCAGGATATTCGCCATGGCATGCTGCAAGGTTGTTCAAAAATATTACGGGAAAAACACCATTTGACTATATCAGAGCATTACGACTGACCAAAGCAGCTCTTACACTTAGAGATGGAAAGGAAAAAGTCATTGATGTCGCTCTGGATTTTGTGTTTGACTCACAAGAAGGATTTACAAGAGCGTTCTCAAAAGAATTTGGAGTAACACCTAAAAAATATAGCTTGAATACACCACCAATAAAATTATTTATACCTTACAAAGTTTTTGACACTTACCAAGCATTTCATAAAGGAGAGAATAGTATGAGTGATAGAAACACAAAATCAGTATTTGTACAAATTATAGAACGTCAGGCAAGAAAAGTATTATTAAAAAGAGGTATAAAAGCAAGACATTATTTTGAGTATTGTGAAGAAGTAGGCTGTGATGTATGGTCTGTTCTTACAAGTGTAAAAGAAGCATTATATGAACCGATAGGAATGTGGCTACCAAAACACCTTATACCTGAAGGAACATCTCAATATGTACAGGGAGTTGAAATTCCACTTGATTACTCTAATATAATTCCAGAAGGATTCGAATTAATAGAATTACCACCGTGCAAAATGATGGTATTCCAAGGTGAACCATATAATGATGATGACTTTATGAATGAAATTGACGAAGTATGGAAACACATTGACAAATTTGACCCTGTCATTTACGGTTACAAATGGGCACTGGAAGCTGCTCCAAAATTTCAACTTGCCCCTATGGGGTACAGAGGATATATTGAAGCAAGACCTGTAGAAAAAATATAATGAAACATTGTTAATGCAATATCTTTTGATAAAGATATTGCATTTTCATTGAATAACTTATACCGCTAAGAATTTATTGCATCTGTTAAGCAACTAATAAAGTCTTCAATTTCACTAGTTATTTGCTTACTCCTTATTTTTATCCATCCTAATCTCATATTTTGACTGTTGTTACTTATAGGAATAGTAATTATCCTATCATCACCAAAGCCTTTTGGTATTATTCCACTTCCTACAGAAAAAGCATCTGTATTTGCAATAATATTGTATGCAGTTGCCCTGTCATGTATATATATAGTTTTTTTTGAATTATTAAAGTCTATTATTGATATTTCTTCAGAAAAATCTAATGATAGCCCATTCTCTTGACCAAATTTTACATAAGGGTATTCATAAAGTTCATTTATATCTATTGTTTTTTTATTAGCAAAAGGATGCATCTTCCTAAGGAACACGTGCGGTTTAACAACTTTTATTTCATTAAATTCTATATATTTTGACTTTAACACTTTTCCAATATACTTTTCTGTCATATCAGATATAAAAATAATTCCAATATCACTTTTATTGTTGTATACATCATCTATAACTTTATACATATCTGTTTCTTTTATGTGTAAATCATATCTATCTACATTCTTTATTTTCAAAAACCTTATAAATGCATCTACCGTAAATGGATATCTTTGTGAAGAAACATTGAAACTTAAAAGTGGTTCTGCTACTTCGTTTGAATAAAAATTTTCAACTTTTTCTTTTTGTTCTAATATTGGTCTAATAAAGCTAATAAATTCTCTTCCTTTGTTTGTTAATTCTACACCTCTATTTGTTCTATTAAATATTTTTATACCTAAATCACTTTCTAATTCTTTAATAGAATTACTTATATTAGATTGAGATATAAACAAACTAGAAGCTGCTTTATTGATTGAACCGCATCTTACAATTTCAACTACAAATGCTAATTGTTGAAACGTCATTTTAACCACCTACCCTTAATTTTCATTATACTTATGCAGAAGGAAAACGTCAACAGTTATATGTTATTTGTATAACTAGATACAAAAAATAAGTATTATCACTTCTAGTCATAAAAATAGTATATTTATGTTATACAATAAAAGTAAAATTTGCTAAACATATTAAAATTTACTATATATAAATTATAAATAGGAGGATACAATTTATCATGGAAAACAAAAATTACGGATTTGGAACTAAAGCTATTCACGCTGGTAACAAAAAAGACAAAACATATCAAGCTTTGACAATGCCAATTTATCAAACTTCTACATTCTACTTCAACGATTGTGAAGAGGGTGGAAGAAAATTTGCGGGTGAAGAGGAAGGATATATCTATACAAGACTAGGAAACCCAACTACCTCTGTTTTAGAGCAAAAGGTTGCTGCTCTTGAAGGCGCTGAAGATTGTGTTGCTGTTGCTTCAGGTATTGGTGCTGTTTCATCAATATTTTGGACTATGTGCAAAGCAGGAGATCACGTTATAGCTGATGGAACATTGTACGGATGTACATTTGCTTATTTAAATCATGGTTTAACAAGATATGGTGTTGAAGTTTCATTTATAGATACTTCTAATCTAGATGAAATAAAAAAAGCACTTAAACCTAATACTGCTGCTGTTTATCTTGAAACACCTGCTAACCCTAACTTGAAAATTGCTAATATAACAGCAGTTTCTGAATTAGTACATAATTATAAAAAGGAAATCATGGTAGTTTGTGATAATACTTTTGCTACTCCATATTTACAAAACCCACTTAAACTAGGAGCTGATGCAGTTATTCACTCAGGTACTAAGTATCTTAACGGTCATGGAGATGTTATAGCAGGCTTTGTATTAGGAAAAAAAGATTTTATAAATCAAGTTAGATTATTTGGATTAAAAGACATGACTGGTGCAGTTATGGGACCATTTGAAGCTTTCTTGATTTTAAGAGGATTAAAAACATTTGAACTTAGAATGGATAGGCACTGCGACAATGCAATGAAAATTGCAAACTACCTTGAACAACATCCTATGGTTGATAAAGTATTTTATCCAGGACTTAAATCATTTGAAGGTTATGAAATAGCTCAAAAGCAAATGCGTAAATTTGGTGGAATAGTAGCTTTTGAAGTTAAAGGTGGAAGAGCCGAAGGAATTAAACTTCTTAACAGCTTAAAACTTTGTACTATAGCTGTTAGTTTAGGAGATGCAGAAACTTTGATTGAGCATCCAGCAAGTATGACTCACTCTCCTTATTCTTCTGAAGAATTGAAAGAGCAAGGTATTTCAGAAAGCTTAGTTAGAATATCAGTAGGTCTTGAAAATGTAGAAGACATTATAGCTGATTTAGAATATGGTTTTAGTTGTTTAAAATAATTAATTGAACAAAAATCATTGTAACCACAAGGCACATTGTACCTTGTGGTTATTTTTTAGCTATAATTATTAACAAAATGTAATAATTGCAACTCCCAATCTTTTAATTCTTTTATATTTTCACCCATATTTATTTTATCTGTTATTTGACTAACAAGTAAATTAATTTCTATGTCACCTAACATTTTATATACTTGTTCATATTCATCATCCCATATACAACTATCTAATATTTCAACTAAATCAGCTAAACTGTGTATTGATGTTTTTATAATAGCTAATTTATCTGATGTATATCTACACTCTTGCATTTCTGATATTAGTTTTCTTAGCTTTTTATTATTCATTGCTTGCCCATCTACATACTCATCTTTTTCTATATCTTTTCTATAATCACAAGTTACAAAAATTTCATTAATATTAAGACCTATACTATTTTTAATATACTTTGACAATTTTATTGCAGAACTTTTCATATATTTTTTTTGCTTTGCATCATTAATATCAAGCTGTTTAAAAATATTGTTTAAAGAATTCAAAACTTTTTCTTCTATTTGAAAAATGCTTAAATCTTTAAGCATAAAAAAGAGTTTGTTTTTCTCTTTGATATCAATACTAAGTAGCAATACGTTTTTTCGTAACATAGCGAGTCCAATTGAATTAAGCAAAACAATTTCATATATATTTAAAAGCATAATAGTATAATCAGAATTATAACCTTTAAGCAAAGCTTTTATATTGCTTGCATCAAATTTTTTACAAAACAAATCTTCAATTCTAAGTGTCTCTAAATAATTAACTATATACTCTATACCTGTTAATTCTTCAACAGGCAAAAACAACTGATAGTCTATACTCCCTGGAGTTTCATGGGCAGCATATTGAACGTCATACTTATTAAAAAACTCTGCCAATCCATCAAAAACAGTATCTTGATAAGACATATTGTCTGTCTTAAGAGCATTATGTTGAATATCTTTATATAAATTTTTTGCATATTCAAAGTTTGCTTTTTCAAACTTAAGTCCTTCATTAAATAATTTAAAAACATAATCAGCTTCAGTTGTAGTAACAACTACATTAGTATTAGTTTCTATTGAATTTAAGTACCCATTAATGCAATATAAAATTGAACTCATAAGCTGTTGAGCTTTTTCAATAGATATAGAACTACTATCATTTACAGTATATTTTTTAGCCCTTTGTTGCAGCAATAAAGCTAATTCATTCATATTTGCATTAGCATCAAAAGCATTGTTAATTCCATTCATTTTCTTCAACCATCTCTTTCACTTATTCTATATCACGATACAAATCAAGACTATAACGAGAATTTTTGCACATTTTTTCTAAATATGTAGACCTTAATTTTTCTAATGAACCTTGACACTCTCCATCAAAGTATTTTTTCATTCCATGTATCAATTCATCATCACTTATTTTGTCTAGTGACTCGTTCTTAAAATAAAAAAACATTTCTTGTAAATCCTCTAATACTTCTACATAATTATCCTGTGAAATATACTGCGAATCACAAAATTCAAACACTAGTTTGGGAATAATACTATTCCCGAACTCAATTCTACCCATATACTTAAGTGTTTCATGCTGACATTCTACTAAATCATTTACATCTTTAGTTGCCAAAGATAACCCGAATTGGCTTGTAAAATCATTACATTGCCTTATGACCTTAATTGCATTTTCTTTTTGCAAAGCTAATACTGGTAATAAAATATTTTCGTTCATGAGATCACCTCTTTTATATTATTTAGTAATTATAGTCCTTTTTATGTACCATTACAATTCTTGACTTTTTGCTATTTTTATGGTATATTTAGACTGTAATAAAGGTGAAAAGTTTTAAAATTTGAACGTAATCGTAAATAGTCAATACTTTTTCAAAACTTACTTGGTCATATACAATATCTTCTTGTATGTGATTTTTTTGTACCCTAAATTATATATTTTATTAGAAATAAAAATAGCCCTTTGCCTTGTCAAAGTAAGAATTTTTAATTCTCACCCTAACTATAACAAAGAGCCTAAATTTGAAAAATACATTAAGAGAACTTTAATACAATACAGTATTTCATAGAACTATTTTTTAAAACATAACCTATGATTTAAATAGATATAAGCAATAAGTAATATTATGTAAATTGCAGATATAAGTAAACTAAATTTTTTAAAAATACATTCAAAAACAATTACACTTATAAACGGAACAATAATTATATACCATTTTCTAATAAAGCACGCAAGCATACTACCAAAAACAATACTAAAAGGTAATATGCCTATTACAAAGTAACCTGTACCTCTACTATATTTATTATATTTAATTATAAGTAAACAAAGATATGCAATAAAAACTATTATGTTTGATATTTTTATCAATTTATTTGTTTTAAATAAATTAGAAAAATACTTCATTAGCATTACCACATCCTACACTAAAAATTGGCTAGTCGCTATTACAATAAGTTATTACTCGTTAATAATCTCTCCTGTATCAATGTTGAATTTTAAAATAACATTTTTTCTACCGTTAAGTTGAAGTACACTTGGTAGAGTAAATATATTTCCTTCTAAAGATGGACTGATATTATGGCTCATATATCCATTTTCGTTTATGCTACTTCCAAAATAATAAAATCCTTTATCAACTCCAAGTACATCAATTAGATTAAAGACTTTCACTTCTTCATCTAATTTTTTTACTATTAATTCACATTTCCCGAGTAAATTACTACTAGTATAACCTATATACATATCATCCTGTCTAAAATATCGAACGGGGCTTTTGTGAGGAGAATGATCAGCTATAATTTTGTCATCTATAACTGGAGCAGATGATGTACTATTGTTTATTACCAATCCATTTTCACTATCAAAACTGTAATTCCAACAAAATTCTTCGACAGCAAATCTCCAAGTTAGTGGAAAATATGTTATGCATCTAAAGTTTAATATTGGATATGTTTCTTGGCTGTTATCCAAGTATTCTTCATAATTAGTTGTATTTACAGCTATTGAGTACGTTGGTAATGTTGCAGAATAGTATTTTTTACTGTTTGCAACAGAAGTTTTATACATTTTGTAATCTTCTTTTCCTTCATTCGCACCAATAAACAATACCTTTTCTGTATTGTACCAATTAGCTTTTATCCCCATAAATCTAGAGTAGTTATAAGTCATAGGAAAATACGTTATGCCATTATAAACAATAAATGGGTATTTATTGTAAGTATTATCAATTTCAACTCCATTTATTGTAACAGGAAACTTTGGTATTGTTACATTTACAGTTGTGGCTTCAGCTGTTTGTGTGTTAATTAAAATTATAGATATACAGATTGCTAAACTAAATAATATCTTTCTCATTTTTTCTCCTAATAACCTAAATTTAAAACTAGTAGGTTTACTAATTTTTCATTAGGTTCTTCAAAATTTTTATACTTTATAGTGTGCTTTAAGTAGTGCTATCCTTTTACTTCCAATTATTTACATCTACATTGTACATATATTATTTATATTTGTAAAGTTTTTTCGTCCGTTTTTAATTTACAGTTTTCGACAAACAAAAAACACTTAAAGCTTTACTATTTGCTTTGTCAGAGTAAATTTTTTTTAATTTTCACTCTAACTATTTACAAAGAGCCTAAATTTGAAAAATACATTAAGAGAACTTTAATACAATACAGTATTTAATCTTGACTATTTATATAATTACTACTACAATATCCTACAATCCATAAAATTATGAATATTGTAAAAGTTATAATACTTAAAGAAATATATACTTTAAATGTACACTTTAATACATTTATGCATAAAATTGAAATTAAAACATTTAAAACAAAATATATTATTGATATAGTTATTAGTACTAAATTAGAAGCAATATTTTTTGATTTATGCTTGAATGTTACAATTACACAGCTAAAGAAAACACCCAATATTGAAACTATTAAAAATATATATGTTGTCCAAAACAAATTGTCTTTAGTATCATTTAATAAAAACATAATTGCTGATAATGCAATTATAATACCTACAAATGATATATATAACAAATTCTTGTTTTTCAAATTATTCACCTACCTTTTGTCCACATTCAAAGCAAAATTTAGCATTAGGTTGTAATTCAGCACCACATTTTGAGCAATTATTTGATAATTTATTGCCACAGTGTAAACAAAAATTTCCTTTTTTAGTTTCTTGACCACAATTTTTACATATAACCATTTCTTCTGATACTACTTTTTCTCCACATGATAAACAAAATTTTGCATCCTTAGGTAACTGAGCATTGCATTTTTTACACCTAATTTTTTCTTCATTTGTTGATAAAACTTTAGAATCTATATTAGTAAATGCACCACCCATAGCAGTCCCTAAAACGCTACCAAGATTTACACCCATTCCGAGCCCCATACCTGCTCCCATCATTTGTGAACCTGCGCCTTCATTAGAAGCAGCTTTATCTAAAACATCATATGTACGTTCTTGACCATAATTATAACCAACAACATTCATTTCAGCTTTTTTGGCTAAAGCTAATTTTAGTTGAACGTATGACGGGTCGTTTTCAGGTACTACAATAGCATTTACATTAAAATTAATAAGCTTTATTCCATATTCGATAAACTCTTCTGATAAATCCTCTTTAATTGCTTGTGATATACTATCTAAATGTGAATGAACTTCCAAAAATGTTATCTTGTCTTTTACAAACAGCTTAGCTATACAATCTTTAATTTTAGTCATTAGTATTCCACGGAATGCTGTAATTAAGCTCTGTTGATCAAATTTTTTTACCGTTCCAACCATTTTTACTAAAAACTTTTTACTATCTTCTATTTGTACTGCAAATTGTCCATTCGCACCAATAGGTAAAATGATTCCATAAACCGCATCTTGTATTGGAATTGGATTACTTGTACCCCAAAGTATATCCATAGAATGAGTTTTGTTTATAAAGTATACTTCACAGTGAAAAGGAGATTCACCGTCAAAGGGTAGATTAACAAATTTTCTTATTAAAGGTATGTTTTGAGTTTTTAATGTATGTCTGCCTGCTTCAAAAACATCTAGTGCCTCACCATTTTTAAAAAAAACAGCTTCCTGTGATTCATGAACTATGAGTTGTGATGCAGTGCTAAAATCTTCATTGGGATGTTTCCATACAAACACATCATTATTACCTTCATATTTAATAACACTCAAAATTTTCATATTGTATTATCTTCCTTCATCAAATTTTTACTTTACTTTTCTATAAGAGTTGATTTTTTATATTTTTTTAATTCTTTTATTTTTTTCTTTAATTCTTTACAATTTTCTTTATTTTGTTTTTTTTCAGCTATAAGTTCAGCTGGAAAAGAAGTTTTTTCTATCTTTTTCAATAGAACAATACGAACAATTAACAATATAATTCCAATCGGAGCAAAAATATATAAAACACACGCAATAAGTCCTAAAACTAGAAGTACCCAATATATTAATAAGAATTTTATACGTTCTTTAGGATACTCTTTCCAATGTTTTTTTATATTTAATTTATGGTTCTTTATTTTTTTTGTATAATCATCAATTTCACTTTGTATTTTAGTGATACCATTTTGATTTGATGAAAGATTATTATAACAATCAATAGCCTTTTCTTTTTTTGATATAATTTCTTTTTTTGCATCATTACTTATATAATATGAAGAAATTCTAGCGCTTCTTCCACCGTCTTTATTATAGTAAAATCCATTACTATAATTAAATCTCTCGCCATCAATAAAGCCGTCACATAATTCTATTAAATGAATTAATACTTTCTTTTTTAGTTCTTCAGTTTCTGTAGTTATTAATTCATTTATTTTATATAATATACAAATAGCATTGAATAATGATTCTACATAACAACTGCAACTGCTACTGTTTTTAAAACTATGTCCTTTCTTTGCAATATTTTGAGTTGGAAAAACCGATAATGCAAGAACTACTAATTCCTCCCTCATTTTTACTTTTTTTTCAACATCATTACCAATTATATTGAAAGCTTTTTTAAATCCATTTATAAGCTCATTTGTTCTTGGATTTTGCAAATTAGATAAATATCCAGCACACAATGCTTTTCTATAAATTGCATGATAATCTTCTGAATTCATCTCCAAAACTTTTGTATAATAATTATATGCTTCCACATAATTAACAGATAAGAAAGCTCGGTTTGCTAAATTCAAACAATTCTTAAGTTTATCAGAATTATCTAGCTTTATACTACCAGATACCTCAACTTTTTGTGTAGCATCTTCTACCATAACCTTTGCTCCACAAAACATGCAAAACCCTACTTCTTTTGCATCATCTAACTGTATCTCTCCACCGCAGTTAGGACACTTTGCTGAGACAATTGCCATACATTTCCCTCCAATTTTTTGCTATAATATAAAAAATAAAAACAAGTATAAAATTTTACATTTTATACTTGTTTTATATACAATTCTACAAATATTATATATCAATTTATCCAATGTTTCAATAATTTTATAATTGTTTTATTACATAATAATAAATAAATTACTACGCAAATCCGCTAGAGGGACCTATGTCCCCTTTTGGCGTAGAAATGCCTATTTCATAAGCGCTTTTACAGACCCCCCTTAAGCCATCTCGTCCTTTGCAATTATTGTATTTTATATACTAAAAGTAGAACTTTCCTAATATATAAAAAAAGAGGTACCAATTTTGATACCTCTTTCTTTAATAAATATTGCTATTTCCACACTACTACTTTTTAATTTCTCTTTATTTTACCAATGTATCTATTAAACACTCACCTGTGTCCTTATTTTCAAAGAATAAAGCATTATATGCCATATATGCCATAACTCTTCTTGTAAATCCTTCTTCTTTCTCTAATTCTTCAAGCAATTCTTCTATTGGTTCGTCATCCCCTGCATATACCCCTAATTCCTTTATAACTTGATATGCTTTATCCCAACTGAAATCACCATTTGCATCACTATATCCTAATGCTCTTAATACTAATGTTGCAAACTGTGTTTCTGTCATATCTTTGTCTGCACCATATTTACCTTCACCTATACCATTCACTAACTTTTGTTCGTATAAGTAATTTATTGTTGGTACTGCCCACTCTGGTACGTCTTTAAAAGGTGATTTATATTCAGGGTTTGCTTCAGCAAATGCAGCTATTTCATCTTCTAAACCTAATAATCTTGCATACATTACTGCTCCTTGTACTCTTGTCAATTCTTTATCTAATTCTAACCCTTTATTTGTTCCCTTTAATATACCTAATTCAGCTAATGCTTTACCCCTAAAATCTTTATCTTTCTTATCTAATTTATATTTACCTATAAAATCTTGTCTTGTCATTTTCTTATCATCTTCAACTTCGTCTTCTTTCTTATCTTCATTGTCTAAACCCTCTATTGAGACATCTTTTAATTCTATAAAAAATGTTTCTGTATTATTGTTCATACTCCTCTCAAGCATATCCCAAATATATACACCATCTTCTACTTTATCAGCATTATGAGCTACTACTTCACAATCTGTTTTTATTTTATATTGTATTGTACCACCATATAACTTAAAATTACGTAATGTCTCCATATCTGAAGTAGATTCTTCGTCTTTACCTTCTTCTAAATCCATATCCATTTCAAGTGGTATTTCTATTCTTACAATACCATCTTCTTTTATAATTAGTTCTGGAAAATTTTCTGCTGTATCGTCATCAGCTACTTCGTCAATTAATTTATATAAATTAGTTGCCCTTATTTCTACTTTTTCACCAATAAATTCTACACCTTCTGCGCCTTTATATGATAGTGGAGTTGTTTCTATTTTGACATCTTCTCTACCTTCTATTGCCTCTAAAGAAATGTCTTCAATTTCTGTTTGTGTCATCATTTCTTCTGTTGAACCAAATATCTCTTTTGATCCTGCTGTTGAGAAAGAAATTGCTCCTGAACCGTCTTTATTAAGTTCCGTACCCATTTCTATATTCATACATCCTGTCATTGCTAATACTATCCCTAAAACCATTACTAATAGCATTATTTTTTTTGTCTTTTTCATTAATACCCTCCAAATTTTAGATATAATTCTTTTTTTGCAGTATGGATATTGCATTATTTTTCTAAGTATGATGTTATTTTACATTATTTTTTTATTAAATTCAACCCTTTTTATTGAGTGGATTAGTAGTAGTAAAGGTTAGTAAGGCTGAGCAAGTTGGCTTATTACAAAGGGAAAGGCAAAACATATATTATTTCACAAAATTATTTCTTAAAACATAAATTATGATTTAAATATATATAAGCAATAAGTAATATTATGTAAATTCCAGATATAAGTAAACTAAATTTTCTAAAAACACATTCAAAAACAATTACACATATAAATGGAACAATAATTATTACAATTATATTGTATATATATTATTTATATTTTTTAAGTTTTATCGTTCGTTTTAAATTTACAATTTTTGACAAACAAAAATACTTAAAGCTTTACGCTTTGCCTTATCAGAGTAAGAATTTTTTAATTCTCACCCTAACTATTGACAAAGAGACAAAACCACTTAGCAAATTATACTAAGTGGTTTTATTATTTTCATTGATATTTATTTAAAATTATTGAATACTGCTTTAACTTCTGAGTCCTCTATATTTAATCCAGCTTCTTCAAATGTTATTCCTTCTATGCTATAATTCACTTCGCTTATTTCACCAAATTGTTGTAAACATAATACTACTATTTTATTTAATTCTTCATAATCTTCTTGTTTTAAATTTAGTGCACCCATGCTTAAATCTAAATCAGCAACACCTTGATTTAATGATACACTGTTAAGTGTAATTCCATATGGTATTTCATTTTGTACTACTAATTCTTCTGGAGGACCATTGAATAATTTATCCATTACAACTTTTACCGGATTATCAACAGTATCTGCTGTAAATGTAAAAGGCACATAGAATCCTGCAACTTCTGTTTCAGGAGTTTTATAATATACTGTATAGTTTGCACCATCTTCTGATCCAACTAAATTTATATTTTCTCTTTCAAATGCAACGTCCACTGGATATCCAAATGTTAAAACTTGCATTTCTTGACCATCAACAACAATTTCTACTCTATCTATTGTATCAAATTCTGTCAATGTATAAGCTAATGCTGTCATCATAAGTTTTTCTTCTTCCATTGAAGTTGTATTTAAAATGTTACTATTAAAGTCAACTATACACAATCCATCTTCTATTGACATGCCTAAAATTTCAGTTCCTTCAGGTAAAACACCTTTTAATCCAGAATGTGATAATTCTATCTCTATAGCATCCCCAATTACCATTTTTCTTAATGTTGCCTTTGCTATTCCTTCTTCCCAAGGTATCTCAGCCTTAACAGGAACTAGCAAGTTATTTGCATCTTTATAATAAGCTATTACATTTCTCATTTGCTGATCAGAATTTATAGTTATTGTATCTACTACTTCCTCATCAGAAATATCATCATCAATAAAAGCAAAATCATCATTATATATCTCTAATTGTTTGTTTTCGTCCTTTAATCCTACCATCATATCAAGAGTACTACATCCTGACATCACTAAAACTAACGATACTACTATTGCTATATGTATTAGTTTTTTAATACTCACTATTGGTTACCCCCTCTAAGTTATCTATATATATAATTATATTAAGTTCAACACAAATATATGAAAAAATCTTTTTAAATATATCACTTTTTAATATCATTTTAATATAACTGACTAATATAATATATTAAATATGTATAGTGAGGTATTTACATGACTAATTTTTTTAGTATTGCAGAAGATATCAATATTGCAATAAATAATATTGTTTGGGGACCTGTAATGCTTTTTTTACTTTTTGGAACAGGCTTCTATTTTACTTTAAAAACAAATTTTCTACAAATAAGAAAAATAAAATTTGTATTTAAAAAAACTTTTTTATCAATTTTTAAAAAAAATAATAATAACACAGTTAGTCCATTTCAAGCAATGACCACTGCTTTGGCAGGTACAGTTGGTACAGGCAACATAGTCGGCTCCGCTACAGCAATAGCTATTGGTGGACCAGGAGCTTTGTTCTGGATAATATTTAGTTCGTTTTTTGGTATGATGACAAAATATTCCGAAATCCTACTTGCCATTAAATTTAGAGAAAAAAAAGAAAACGGCGAAAAAGTCGGTGGACCAATGTACTATATCGAAAAAGGTCTTAATATGAAATGGTTATCTATTATTTTTTCTGTATTTGCATTTTCAGCTACATTTGGAATAGGCAATATAGCACAAATCAACTCTTTATCAAGTTCCCTATACAACGCTATGAACATAAAACCTATTATTTCTGGTATTGTAGTATCCATACTTGTAGCCTTTATTATAATTGGAGATTCAAAAAGAATTGCAAAAACCACAGCAAAAATAGTACCATTCATGGCACTTTTCTACATAATTTTATGTTTAATTGTACTCGTACACAACTCAAGCAATATACCAAACTCAGTATCTTTAATATTTAAACATGCTTTTAAACCAACTTCTGCTATTGGTGGGTTCGTTGGTTCTAATATAAGTTTAACGTTTAAGAAAGGAATGTCTAATGGTATTTTTTCAAATGAAGCTGGTCTTGGAAGTGCACCAATAGCTCATGCAATGGCTGATACAAAAAGTCCTGTAGAACAAGCAACATGGGGTATATTTGAAGTTTTTATAGATACTATGGTAGTTTGTGCATTAACAGGTCTTGTGATTATTTCTTCTGGAGAATGGACGAGTGGCTTAATTGGAGCTGATTTAACTATAAAAGCTTTCTCTACTACGCTTGGTAGTTTCGCACCACACGCCATAGCAGTTTCTATTTTATTTTTTTCCTTTTCTTCTATGCTTAGTTGGTCCTATTATGGTGAAAAATGCTTAGAATATTTTACAGGAACAACTAAATTCAATAATATTTATAAGCTCATTTTTATATGTACAATAGTATTAGGATCAAATGCAAATTTATTATTTGTTTGGAATATTTCTGACACATTAAATGGTCTTATGGCAATTCCAAATTTAATTGCTATTATAAGTTTATCTGGTGTTATATGTAAAACAACAAACGAGTATTTCAAATAAATAGGATTATGTATACGAAAATATTTAACATAACTTTAATGCAATTGTAATTTACTATTAAATCTATAAAAGTATAATAACTTAATAATTATATATAATAATATTTAATTACAAAATAATTCACTAACAATAAAGGGAGAATTTATGAACTTTAAATGCGTGCTTTTTGATTTTGACGGAACACTAGCTGATACAGAAGAAATTAATTTCGATATTTTTCAAATTCTTTCTAAAAAATATAAAATGCAAAATATAACCAAGGAAGAACTTAACAATATAAAGGATCTTAGTGCAATGCAATTGATAACGTACTTAAAAGTTAAAAAATATAAAATACCTTTTATTTTGAAAAGAGGAAAAAAGCTTTTAAGTGCAAAAATTAAGGAAGTAGATATTTGCAAACAAAATTTTAAGAGTGTACTTCAAACTTTAAAGGAAGCTAAAGTTAAAATTGCAATAATTACAACTAACTCTAAAACTAATGTAGAAGAATTTTTAAAAAAGCATAATATTGATTGCTTTGATTTTGTTATTAGCGCTTCATTGTTTGGTAAAGAATCTATAATTAAAAAAGTCATAAAAAACAATAACTTAGACCCAAAAGATGTATTGTACGTGGGTGATGAAATTAGAGATATAAATGCGGCAAAAAAATCCGGTATCAAAATTGCGTCTGTTTCTTGGGGTTACAACACTGTAGACAGTTTACTAAGCTATAATCCAGATTATTTAATAAAAGACCCATCTAATTTAATAGATATTTGTATATAATAAACGAATATTATTTATTATTTTATATAATTAGTTCGTTTTTTTACTCTTTTTTTATAAAAAAATATTGTATAGTTTTTCTATATGTGATATATTCGTAATAATTAATTCAATTTACAAGGAGGCAACACATGAAAAATAAAATTTACACTATTAAACAAGACTGCCATGATAAATGCAGCCTAACAAAAATGCTAAAGGATCATCCTGAAATACAGTTTGTCTCTTTTATGGGTATAGATATAGGTGGAAATGAAACAGATGAAAAAATTCCTGTTAAACTTTTTCTAGAAGATCTTGAGGACCTACTTAAATTTGGTATACAAACAGATGGCTCGAGCGTTGAACTGCAAGGTATTGCAATTTTAAGTAATGCAAGAGTAGATTTAAAACCTGATTTAGACTGCGTATGGTTTGTAGACTATAATCATGATTTTATATATGAAGGCAATGGACTACCTGTTGGAACACTAAAAATTCCAGCATTCTTGATACATAATCACAAGGAAGTTTGTTCTAGATCTATATTAAAAAGAGCTATAGATAATTTTAAAGATAGTATTAGAGACATATTGTACGATAATGATGATTTATGTAGAAAATATGGTTTTAAATATGATGAAATTGATAAAATAATTTTAACAAGCGCTACTGAACTTGAGATGTGGGTACAATCTCCAGAACAAAGTGCAGACTTAGAAGCCCTTAGCGCATCTCAAACATTAAAAGAACAATATTGGAAAAGAACACGTGGAACTGTTAGAACAGTTTTAGAAAAAAGTATTATAGAATTAGAAAATTATGGATTAGAACCTGAAATGGCTCATAAAGAGGTTGGCGGTATAACCAACTCAATAGATTCAAATGGTAAAGCTACTCATATTATGGAACAACTTGAAATTGACTGGAAGTATTCAAGTGCATTACAAGCTGCAGACAATGAGATAATAGTTAGAGATATATTAGAAGACATGTTTAGAAGTAACGGACTTATTGTATCATTCAAAGCTAAGCCTATGGAAGGTGTTGCCGGTAACGGAGAGCACGTACATTTAGGTGTTGCAATAAAATTAACTAATGGTAAAGTTATAAACATATTTGCACCAGTTGACATGAAACTTGATTATTTAAGTGAATTTGGTTATGGTGCGTTAATGGGATTACTTAAAAACTATGAAGTAATAAACCCATTTGTCACTGCTACAAATGATGCTTTTAACAGACTAAAACCTGGATTTGAAGCACCAGTTTGTATTGTTACTTCACTGGGTGGAAGCAAAGAAGAGCCATCAAGAAATAGGTCAGTACTTGTTGGTGTTATAAGAAACGTTGACAAACCACTTGCTACAAGATTTGAGTTGCGTTCACCAAATCCATATTCTAATACATATTTAGTTATGGCAGCATCATTTCAAGCTATGCTTGATGGTATTACTAATGTTATAAAATTAAAAATGACTACATCTAATCTTGAAAAAGAAATATCAAAAACTAGTGGTGAAGATGCACTATATTTGGAAAAAGACAGACAATACTTATGTGAAGAAAATGTTTTTGAGCATTATACAGCAAAGCAAAGAGAAGAACTATTTGGTGTAGCTCCTGAAACTGTATGGGAAAACTTAGATGCATTTAATAAATGTACTATAAAACAAAATGTTCTTAAATATGAAAATGTATTTTCTGATGATATAATAAATTCATTTATGCTTGTTGCACTTGATAAATGGGTAAATGAGTTAAAGGGAAGAATTATATCCAATAATGCTAATACACTTAGAAAATTTGTTAAATTACACACAGAAAATGATTGTGATTTAGACGTTGTTAATTGGGAAAATATATTGCACTTAAAAACAAAACTTATGAAAGACAATATGCATAAAAAAAGCATTTTTACACAACTAATAGAGTCACTTGACAATAAAAACTATAACAAAGCATCCGAACTACAAAAAACTATGAATATAAAAATGACAGAAATTAGACTTTTATACTCTCTATATAAAAGAAATATATTTTAATAAATAAACGCCTCATTTAAACAACTAAATGAGGCTATTTTTTTAAATCTATTCTTTTTTTCTTGGTTGCACTTCAGCAATTTGATTGACATATACACTAACGCCTGCGCACAAAATTCCCTGTGTTATTCCAATAAATATACTTTCTAATACCGATTTTGCGTCTATAACATTTGAATTCCCAATAATATATATTGTAGATAAAACAATTGATATAATCCCTAAAGCTAAGGGAATATGCTTGTCTGCTATTAATTTAGTGTTTTTTAATATTTTTCCTATAATATATAACACTGGAATTATAATTAATAGTTCTGGCTTAATGAATTCTTTGATAGCTTCCATAAAAAAACCTCCTTTTAATATATTATATGATATGCGCTTGTCCATTATATGTTCATAATTTATATAACTATAAAATATATAATACTTATTTTTTATATCATTTTTCGACATTTTGAATATACTTATAATATATACACTAAAAAGGTGATAAATCATGTTATACAAAGGAAATTATAAAATCTCCTCTCCTTATGGAATGAGAGATTTGTATGGAGATACCAGATTTCACAAAGGTGTTGACTTAGTAGGTGTAGATGATAAAACAATACTTTCTCCATTAGATGGAACTGTTATGTCATCAACAATAATTACCGATAAATCCAATCTAACATGGGAATGGGGCAACTATATTAGAATTGATTCTAATGATGGTTATAGACTTTACTTTTGTCATTTATCAAGAAGATTAATTGAAAAGGGCTGTAAAGTAAAAAAAGGTGATCCTATAGGAATAGAAGGCAACACGGGCTATACTTTTGGCAGTCATCTTCACTTCGAGGTTAGAACTACACTTAACACTGCCATAGACCCCGTTGCATATTTAAAAACTCATAATATCTATCTTGGTAAAGAGTTAACACTTGAAGAAGCAAAAATAATTGTTAAAGAAAAGGTAGGACTTGAAGATAACACTATGCAATATCTAGAATTTTACAGGTATGGAAACGATTTAATATTAAAATTAGCAAAAAAATTAATTTAGAATATAGTATGTGTACTTGATTTGTTAAGTACACATATTTTTTTAATATGATATAATAAACTAAATTCAATATTTTAGGTAATTTATATGTATTTACAAAAAAACTATTTTAATTTTTATATAATTAATGTACAATAATATTGTTAAATAATCATGTTATATATTTTAGAAAGGATATTGTCCAATGTAAAATTTAAATATATTATAATTTAGAATTAATACATTTTCAGAAAGGAAATTATAAATAAATGCAAAATCAAGATCAAATACAAAAACGCCGCATTTTCGGTATTATATCTCACCCAGATGCTGGTAAAACAACTCTTACAGAAAAGCTGTTGCTACACGGTGGTGCAATAAGAGAGGCTGGAACTGTAAAAGCAAGAAGAAATGATAAGTTTGCAAAATCAGACTGGATGGAAATCGAAAAAAAACGTGGTATTTCAGTAACATCATCTGTTATGCAATTTGAGTATGATGATAAAATTATATCAATAATGGATACACCAGGTCACAATGACTTTGGTGAAGACACATATCGTATATTAACATCAGTAGATAATGCAGTTATGGTTATAGATGCTGCAAAAGGTATAGAAACACAAACTAAAAAACTATTTTCTGTTTGTAGCATGAGACATATACCTGTATTCACATTTATAAATAAGCTTGACAGACAAGCGCGAGATCCTTTAGAGCTTATGGAAGAATTAGAAGAAGTTTTAGGCTTACCATCAGTTGCAATTACTTGGCCAATTGGAAATGGTATCACGTTTGAAGGTGTTTATGATAGGCTTGAAAACCAAGTACATCTATATAGACAAAAGAAAACTATTACGCTTGATGAAAAAGGTATTTATAGTGATATGCTTGAAGGTGTTTTAGATCCTATGAACCTTACTAATTTAAGAAATGAAATTGATTTATTAGATGGAGCAGGTAATGAATTTAATATTACGAAAATTTATAATGGTGAATTATCGCCAGTATTTTTTGGTTCTGCTTTAGTAGATTTTGGAGTTACTACATTTCTAAACCATTTTCTAAAAATGTCTAAATTTCCTGGTACTCGCAAAACTACTACAGGTGAAGTTAATCCTACTGATGATTTCTTTAGCGGATTCATATTTAAAATACAAGCTAACATGAACCCTGCTCATAGAGACAGACTTGCTTTTGTAAGGATATGCTCCGGTACATTTGAAAGAGGTATGAACGTTACTCTTTCAAGAACAGGCAAAACGCTTAAGCTTAGTCAGTCCACACAACTTATGGCTAATGAACGCGAAATTGTTGATACAGCAATAGCGGGTGACATAATAGGTTTATATGACTCAGGAACTTACCAAATTGGTGATACTATAACAAATTCTAAAGATAAATTATTCTTTGAACCATTGCCGACATTTCCTCCCGAGTTATTCAGAAGGGTTAGTCCAGTAAACTCCTTGAAGGGTAAAAACTTTCATAAAGGTGTTAAGCAGTTAGCACAAGAAGGAACTATACAAATTTACAGAAATGATTTCAATGATGTTATACTCGGTGCCGTTGGTGTATTACAATTTGAGGTTTTTGAGTATCGACTTAAAAATGAATATAACACAGATATAAGAATGGATAATTTAGATTACACAGTTGCTAGATGGATTAAAGCCAATGATTCTGTTGACCTTAAAAAACATGAAAATTCAAGATGTACGCTTGTATATGATAGATTTGATAGACCTGTGTACCTGTTCAGCAACATGTATGCACTAAATGCATTTGAAGATAGAGTTAAAGATTTAGAGCTTATAGAAGCTTTAAACGTAACAGATGAGGAAAATTAAATTTTATCTTGTAACTAATTTTCATATGTAATATAATATATATTATGCAATTAAATGAAAGGTAAATATCATGGTTTATATAGAAACAATTAAACTTATTAAAATGCTTAGCTCTGCACAAATTTATATGATGAAGTATTGTACAGAGCCTAATTTGAAAATAACAGTTTTCTAATTCTTCATCGATAAATGTTATACTTATTATCAGTGTATTGTAACAACATACGCTTATTTGAGTACATTATTTTATCGATGTAAATGATATTTAAAATTATTAGGTCATAGACAATCAATACTTTGTCTATGACCTTTTGTTTTTCAAGGCAGAAGGTCAGCATATTAAGATGCTTAACCTTCTGCCTTTTTTTGCAAACAAACAGATCTTATATTTGAGACTGTAAATTTATATAAAGAAAAGAGGATTTATTATGAGTTTATTAAAAATTACAAACCTATCGCATTGTTTTATAGATAAACCACTATACAAGAATGCATCACTTGAACTTTATAAGGGTGAACATATTGGAGTTGTTGGTCAAAATGGTGCTGGCAAAAGCACATTAATTAAAATATTGTTAGGCGAAGTTATCCCCGACACAGGAATAATCAAATGGCAATCAAGTATTAAAATAGGTAGTCTTGACCAATATGCAGACATTAAAGATAACATTACCATCTTAGAATATTTACACACATCTTTTACAGAATTATATACAATGGAAAAAGAAATGAACAAACTGTATCAAAATAGTGCAGTATCTGGAGATGAAAGTTTACTTGTCAAAGCATCAAACTACCAAGAATTTTTATATGCAAATGGGTTTTACTCTATTAACAGTGAAATCAATAAGGTTGTTGTAGGACTTGGACTAAATGCTATTGGTACTGATAAATTAGTTAATAAATTAAGTGGGGGACAAAAAGCAAAGGTCATTTTAGCAAAGTTACTACTAACTGCCCCAGATGTTTTACTATTAGATGAGCCGACAAATTTTCTAGATAAAGAACATGTTGAATGGTTAGCAAGCTACTTATCAACATTCAAAGGTACATTCATTGTTGTATCACATGATTTTGACTTCTTAGAAAAAATATCAACAGGTATTTGCAACATTGAATTTGGAACGATAAAGAAATATCATGGTAAATACTCTGAGTTTTTAAAACAAAAAACATTTTTAAGAGAAGATTATATTAGACAATATAATACACAACAAAGGGAAATCAAAAGAACAGAAGCATATATCAATAAAAACAAAGCAGGAGTAAATTGTAAAAATGCAATGGGTAGGCAAAAGCAATTAGACAGAGTAGAAAGATTAGCTCCGCCAACATTTGTAGAGAAACCGAAAATCAAATTTTCTAATAAGGTACTTGCTTCTTGCAAAGCATTAGAAGTAAAAGATCTTGAAGTTGGTTACTATTATCCTTTGCTACCAAAATTAAATTTTAATGTATCGGGTGGTGAAAAACTAGTAATCACAGGATTTAATGGTATAGGAAAATCTACTGTTTTAAAAACTCTTGTAGGTAAAATACCTTCTATATCTGGTGATTTCAAATTTACTGATAACGTAAAAATTGCTTATTATGAACAAGATTTATCTTGGAATAATAATACACTAACACCATTTGAAATAATTTCAAATAGTTATCCAATGCTAAATAAAAAAGAAATAAGAAAAAATTTATCAATGTATGGAGTTAAGGAAGAACATATTTCTAGGAGTATCTCAACATTAAGCGGTGGTGAACAATCAAAAGTTAAACTATGTAGATTGTTACTATCAGAATTTAATTTTCTTATACTGGATGAGCCAACCAATCATTTTGATAAAGAAACTAAAGAAGCTTTACTTAATGCAATTAATGATTTTAAAGGAAGTATAATTTTAGTTTCTCACGAAGAAAAATTTTATAAGGATTTTGCTGATAAAATCATAAATATCGAAGATTTGTTTGATTAATTTGTTAAGTACTATTCAATGAACCGATTTTTTTATTTCACCTCAAATAAAAAATCGGTTCATAAATAAATTGTTTTACTTTCATCAACTTTAGCATTAATTGTTCTATTATCTCTGTAATGTGACATCTCACTTTATAAATTTAAGATTCATAGTTATTTATTAACTATAGCATAGTTTGCTAAACTTTCAAATTTATCATTTTTGTATATATGGTCAATAAATTCACCTTCATACTTCATTCCTGCCTTTTGCATAACTCGTCCAGATGCTGGATTTGATACAAAATGACGTGCAATCACACGATGGTATTCTTGAACATCAAATGCAAATTCAATCATTGATTTTGTTGCTTCTGTTGCATAACCATTACCCCAATATTCCTCTCCAATCCAGTAACCTATTTCTCCATTTTTATGTACTTTATTATTTGAAAGTGAAATACATCCAAATAATTCACCAGTATTTTTATCAATTATAGCAAAAGTATATAATTTATCATCAACAAAATTTTCTTCATGTTTTTCAAACCATTCTAATGCACACTCTATTGAATAAGGATATGGTAAATTCAAGGTACTCTTTGTTACATTATAATTATTACATAATTTAGCTACAACCTCAGCATCTTCTGATCTAAACATTCTTAACAATAATCGTTCTGTTGTAATTGTTCTCAACTCATTATTAAATATTATCTTATTTTTATTTTCCATAATATTCTCCTATAATTTTTTATCTAACATTATATTTATCTATTTATGTATCAATTCTTGTCAGTTCGTTTATGGTTTTATTTCTGTAAATCAAATCCTCTCGAACGGTAAATCCTCTTTTTCCCCAAAAACTATTTCCTATAGTATTTTTTGCAAAAACCACTAATGCAACTTTATTTATGCCTTCAACTTTCAATGCATTCATAGCAGATTCCAACAGTACTGAGCCTATCCCATTTTCACGTTCTGTAATTGCAACTGCAATATGATATATATATCCTCTACGACCATCGTGTCCGCTAAGTATAACACCAATAATCACATTATCTTTTTCAGCAACAAAGCAAGTTTCTGGATTTCTCAACAAAAATTTTTTAATTCCTTCGTTTGAATCATCTAAGTTATTCAGTCCCATACCCGGAGTATTTATCCACAAATTATAAACTCCATCATAATCATTTATTATCATCTTTCTAATCTTCATAAGTACCCCCTAATCTTTTGTAATATATAAATTAACACTCATTTCAATATAACTTATATTTTGTTCTTTGAAAATTTTTTTGCAAATCTAATGATTTGTAATGAAAATTTTACCACAGCTTCATCTATTAAGCAATAAATATCTTTTCCTAAATTTTTAAAAATTTATTTGCTTTAATAACTATAAAATTAAAGGACTAATAAAGTTATTATACTTCATTAATCCTCTAAATTTTATGCTATTATATTTATTTTAGTGCTATGTAAATATCTATGTCTGCATTGTCAAAATCGGCATTTAAATATTCTTCAAAATCTCCTGTATAGCTTCTATTTAAATCCATCTTCCATATTTCTTCCCAAGCATTTGCCACAGCCTTTTCCATATGTCCATGCACTGAAAATTTTGCATACTTACCAGCTGGTATAATCTTTACACTTAAATCATCATTTTCAGCTTTTAATACTTCATTTCCTGCTGTTACGCAATAACTGTCACCTTCATAGTCAGAATATAAACCAATAGCATACTCATTTGCTTTATTTTTTATAACAGCATTTAACCCACCTTGATATAACTTCTCCCATAGACCTCCAATTAGCATACACATATTCGGGTCAGAATTTGATGTTTTTGCACTAACACCTACAACAATTTTTTCTTTTAATTCTACAATTTCATAATTCATAATATCATAACCTCCAATTTGTTATGTGATTATGATATATTACCTAAGTGACAACAGCATGTCATATTATAAAAAATTTTTAAATATATTTTATAACTATTAAATTTTAAATATGTTAATTTTAGATTTTACTTATCTATTTTGAATATCTTGTTAACATTAACTCTAATTTTTCTTTTACTTTTTCCCTTTCTTCTACTGGCTCTAAAAGCTCACAATGTTCACCAAATGAAGATATATAATAAAACAACCATTCTCCTTTTGGAAAAGCTATCTCGGCAATAAAACTTCCATCTTCAAGCTTAGTATATATTTCAAATTCATCATAAACACGAAATGCCATTTTTGAAGATAACTTAAGCTTTAAATTTATAAATTCTTCTTTAAACGTATTTTTATTATTAAATATATGCTTAGGTGGTTTACGATTGAAAGTTTCTTCTAATATGCATATGTTTTTCATCCTTCGCAGTTTAAAAAAACGATAATCACATTTTGAAGTACAATAGCCATATAAGTACCAACTACTACCCTTATAGCATAGCTTTAGTGGCTCAACTTTTCTTTGTGTATTTTCACCCTTGCCACTAGCATATGAAAAAGAAATAATTTGCATATGTAAAATAGCATTTTTAATATTATTAAATGATTCCTTCTCTTTTTCAGCATTTGACCATGTTGAAAAATCTATCTCTATCCAGTCCGAGTTTGATTCACCAAACAGACTACTTAATTTATTAATAGCTGTATCTGTTTCACCAAAATTAACCGATTTTACAGCTTTTAACGAGGATAGAATATCAGCTTTTTCGCTTTCAGTAAGTATTGTTTTATTAAGAACAAAATTAGGCAGAAGTGAAACACCTCCGCCTTTACCTTTAGTCATATAAACTGGAATACCCGAACTAGACAATGTTTCTATATCTCGATATATTGTTCTAGTTGATACCTCAAGATGGCTAGCAAGTTCTTTAGCAGTTACAGCCTTTTTATCAAGCAAAATATATACAATCTCAAATAATCTATTAATTTGCATTTTCATCACCTACATTTATTGAATCTCATTTTAATATATGCTTTCTATTTTTTGGTGGCATATCTCTCAAAATATTTAATAAAAATTAGCAAATATTGATGCCACAATTACTGTTAACAATCCCGATACAGCTATAGACAGGCTACTCATAGCACCTTCTATTTCACCTATTTCTAATGCCTTTGATGTACCTATTGCATGTGAAGCTGTTCCTATTGCAAGCCCAACTGCTACTGGTTCTTTTATTTTAAAAATTTTGCATACTAACATTGCAATTACATTACCAATTATACCTGTTACGACTATTGCAGCTACTGTTATTGTTACTATTCCTCCAAGCTCGTTTGATACGCCTATACCGATAGCTGTCGTTATAGATTTTGGTAGTAGGGTTACATACTGCTCGTGTGTAAATTTAAATAAATATGACAATAGTAGTATACTACCAAGACTCGAAATTACTCCAGAGGTTATACCAACAATAACTGCTTTAAAATTATTTTTTAATAATTCAAGCTGTCTATACAATGGTATAGCAAGGCAAACTGTTGCTGGTGTTAATAAATAGCTTAAATATTTAGCGCTTTCATTGTATGTATCATAATCAATTTTAAATATTGTTAAAACTCCTATAACAAATATAATGGAAATAAGCAATGGATTTAAGAAGTCAAATTTAAATTTATTTTTTATTAATACTCCTATCATATAGCCAACAATGCTTATAGCTACACCAAAATATACTGAATTACAAATTATTTCTTTCACTTTTTTTGTTCCTTTCCATTTTCATAACTAATTCTGTTGATTTTCCTGTAACAACCATAACAATAATTGTTGTAATAACTATAGTTATTAAAATAGGAAATAGAATTGCTCTCAAGCTATCCCAAACAGTAATTAATCCAACTGCCGCGGGTATAAACATTAAAGGCATAATTTGAACTAAAAAATCTCCAGCCTTCTCAATTTTATCAAGCTTTATAATATTAAACCTTAGGCATATGAGCATTAGAACTAATCCATAAATACTTGCTGGTATTGGTAATGGAATTATACTGTATAATGCTTCGCCTATAAAACAAATTATCAGTATTGTACAAAACTGAAATATAAGTGTCATAATAATCTCTCCCATGATGAAATAATTAATATATTATACCACCATTTATTAATTTTCCAAATCATATTTTTAAATATTTACTTTATTTATTTACATGAATTTACTTTTTCATTCAAGCTATAATAATAAAGTCACACAAAATTATATATTGTTTAAATACAATTTCATATGACTTTAATTATTAAACATACTTTAAAACACTCATTAATTCATTAATTAGGTTTAGTTTCTATGAAAATCTCAATTAAAAAAACAATTTTTTTATTTTTACCCCTTTTAAATCTAATAAATTATTGGTAGAACTAGATAACACTTATATCAAAACCCCTTTCTGTTTGATCTGGTTAACTAACATTATAGCAGTTTTGAATCACAAGTGCTTTTTTTGTAAATAAAAAACGCTGAAATGATGAAATTATTTTTCATGCACCCCAACATTTATTATAGATCCGAAATTTTTAACTTATTTTATCATATTATTTAATTCTTCTTCAGTAATAATTTTTATGCCTAATTTTTGTGCTTTAGTTAATTTACTTCCCGCATTTTCCCCAGCTAATAAATAACTTGTTTTTTTAGAAACACTCCCCGATACTTTTCCACCGTTTTTCTGTATTAATTCAGTGGCTTCGTTTCTACCAAGTGTAGGTAATGTACCTGTTACTACAAACGTTAAGCCCTCAAGCTTTGTACTCTCATTCTCATCCTGTTCTAAAGACATATTAACTTCAACGTCCTTTAAAATTTGAATTATACGTTGATTTTCTTCATCTTCAAAGAATTTCTTTATAGATACAGCACTTACTTCTCCTATATCATTTACATCTTTAAGTTCTTCTACTGAAGCATTCATAAGCTTATCAATAGTCTTAAAATGCTTCATTATAGCTTTTGCTGTTGATTTACCTACATTAGATATCCCAAAGCCTACTAATAATCTATTTGGTTCATTTTCTTTTGATTTATCAATTATACCTAAAAGTTTATCTGTATTTTTTTCTTTACCTATTATACCCTTTTCAACAAGCTCATCTCTATAATTTTTTAAAAAATATATATCGGATATATTTTTAATATACCCTTGATTAATTAACTCCTCAACGTATGCAGTCCCGAAGCCTTTAATATCCATTGCACCTCTGCTTACAAAGTTTATCAGATGTCTTGCAAGTTGAGCAGGACAATTTGTTCCAGTACATTTAATATCTGCCGTATCTTGTTCTCTTACAGCAAGTGCTCCGCAAACAGGACAAACAGTAGGAATTTTATACTTCTCCGTATTCTCAGGTCTTTTAGATAACACAACCTCTTTTATTTTAGGAATTATTTCCCCACTTTTATATACCAAGACTGTATCACCTATTCTTACATCCAAATTGTCAATAAAGTCCTGATTGTGCAATGTTGCTCTTTCTACATTTGTACCACAGAGCCTAACTGGTTCAAATATAGCTGTTGGAGTTATTCTTCCGGTTCTTCCAACAGATAATTCTATATCTCTTATTACTGTTTCCTTTTCTTCTGGTGGGTACTTATAAGCAGCCGACCACTTTGGCACCTTTGAAGTATTTCCAAGTAATTCTCTGTCAGAGAATTTATCTATTTTTATAACTGCTCCATCTATGTCATAACCAAAAGTACCTCTTTGCTCCCCAATTTCTAGAATAGCTTTCCAAACCTCATCTGCTGTTTTACACACACTGTAGTTTTCAATTACCTTAATTCCTTGTTTTTTAAGCCATTCGTAGCTCTCCACATGTGTCTGAAAAGAAATTCCCTTAACCTCTTGTACATTAAAAATAAATAAAGATAAATTTCTCTCTTTAGTTATGTTACTATCTAATTGTCTTAAAGTACCGGCTGAACAATTTCTAGGATTTGCAAAAGGTTTTTTGCCTAATAACTCTTGAGTTTCATTAACTTTTTCAAATGATGAATTTGTCATATATACCTCACCCCTAATTTCCAAATAAGGTATACTTTCCTTTAATTTTTTCTTTACATCTTTGATAACTTTGGCATTTTCGGTTACGTCTTCTCCGTAGTTAATTCCATCTCCTCTTGTAATAGCTGTTTTTATCTCTCCGTCTTCATATCTTAATGCCATTGATAATCCATCTATTTTTCTCTCAACAATAAACGTAGGATCAACCAATTCCCTCTTCATATCATTTACAAATTCATAAACTTCTTCTTTTGAGAATACGTCCTGTAAACTAAGCATTGGTACCCTGTGTGCCACTAATACCCCAGCTTCTCTTTTTGCTTTTCCACCTACTTTTTGAGTAGGAGAATCCAATGTAACAAGTTCAGGGTGTTCCTTTTCTATTTTCTTTAGTTTCTGCATTAGCATATCATACTCATAATCAGTTATTTCAGGATTATCTTGATTATAATATTTTTCGTTATGATATCTAATTTGTTCAACTAAACTTCTATATTCATCTATCATAATAACCTCATCTTAATTTTACTATTTTTATGTAGAATTATTTTATTAACTTCCCACATTTTAATACTAGTATTCCCAAATTTATATTTTCTCTATTGGAGCAAAACTCATCATAACTGTTTTCAATCCCTTTTCATCAAAGGCAATAGTAGCTTTTAAATCTTTTCCTTCACCAACCAAAGATACTATCGTTCCAATTCCCCATGCTTTATGTTTTATCTTATCACCTATCATCATTTTATCTGATTTGAGATTTGTAGTTTGTTTCACAGGTTGCTCCTGTAAATATTGATCTATACTAATTTCTTTTATTCCACTGTTAGAAATATCATCTAAATTACTTTTTAAATCTTCAGCTTTTAAATCATCATATACGTCCCTAACCTTTATATCTTCATTAATAAACGAATTACCCGTAAAAAGCGAATTTTTATGATTTTTCTTTTTACTTTTAGAAAAACTATTGAAACTCATTTCTCCGTCATTAAAGTAATCATCAAAATCTCCACTAGATTTTTTATATTTTGACTCTT
The DNA here is from genome assembly GCF_017352195.1 of Sedimentibacter sp. zth1. Classification (NCBI taxonomy): domain Bacteria; kingdom Bacillati; phylum Bacillota; class Tissierellia; genus Sedimentibacter; species Sedimentibacter sp. zth1. Next base: position 2,154,126 of record NZ_CP071445.1, read on the forward strand.
TTGAATAGGGTTTTGATACAGGTCTATCTAAATATTTAGCTGGAATTTCTTCTATAAATCTTGAAGGTCCACGCATTTCGTGTCTACCATATACCATTCTCTCATTGCTATATGATAAATACAGCCTTTTCTTAGCACGTGTAGCTGCAACATAAAATAGTCTTCTTTCCTCTTCTAAATCCTCGTCTATACCACCATCTCTAATGATAGGAAATGTCATTTCTTCAAGTCCAGCTACCAATACTACGTCATATTCAAGACCTTTAGCACTATGAACAGTTAGTAATGTTACTCTTTCGTTTTCTGTTTCATCTGTTTTATCAGTATCTGATAAAAGAGCAACATGTGCTAAAAAATCCTCTAAAGCATTTTCTTCATATCTTTCTTCAAAGTCTTTAGCAGCGGATAAAAATTCCTGTATATTTTCAAGTCTTGACATGCCCTCAATACTTTGGTCTTCTTCAATCATTTTCTCATACTTAGTATCTTTATACACAGCTTCGATAAACTCATATAGTGATAGAACATCTTTCTTCACCATTAGCATTTCCATCACTTGTATAAAACTCTCTATACCCCTTATTCCAGCGGCTGGAATTTCAAGCTCTTTTGCATCATAACAAGCTTCAAATAAGGATATTTGTTGTTCTGTAGCATATTGAGATAATGACGCAATAGCCTTCGGACCAATTTTTCTTCTTGGTAAATTTATAATCCTCATGAAATTTATATCATCTCTTGAGTTTTGAATAAGCATTAGATATGCCATGATATCTTTTATTTCTTTTCTGCCGTAGAATTTAAGTCCTCCTACTATTTTGTATGGAATACCTAAAGTAATTAACCCTTCCTCAAGTGCACGAGATTGAGCATTTGCTCTATAAAGAATTGCAATTTCAGAGTATGGTATATCATTTTTATCATATTCCTTTTTAATATTAGAGGCAATCATAAAGGCTTCTTCTTTTTCGTTGTCAGTATTGATAAGTGTAATTAAGTCCCCATCATCATCATCAGTATAAAGTTCTTTACCTTTTCTGTTAAAATTATTTTTAATTACACTATTTGCCGCATTCAAAATAATGCTTGTAGAACGATAATTTCTTTCTAGTTTTACAACCTTTGCGTTTTCAAAATCCTTTTCAAAATCAAGTATATTGCTTATATCTGCCCCACGCCATCCGTATATAGATTGGTCATCATCACCAACTACAAATACGTTGTTTTGACCATTTGACTTTTTACCAAGAATTTTGACAAGATTGTATTGAACATTGTTTGTATCCTGATACTCATCAACAAGTATGTATTTAAATCTTTCTTGATAATACTCTTTTATATCCGAATTTGTTTGTAACAGTTTTAATGCTTTAAGTATTAAATCATCGAAATCAAGTGCATTACAAATTTTAAGTTTTTTCTCGTAAAGTGAAAACACCTCACCATAATTTCTTAAAACAAAATTCGCAAAATTTTCCGTCATATATTTTTCAGGTGTATTGCGAAGATTTTTCTCATTGCTTATAACACCCTTAATTGTATTGGCATTGTATTTTTTGGTATCTAAATTCAACTCTTTAATACATGTTTTTATTAAGTTTTTTTGATCATCTGTATCGTAAATTACAAAGTTTCTATCATATCCAAGTCTTTCTATATCTCTTCTTAGTATACGAACACAAATAGAGTGAAATGTTCCTATCCACATTCTATCAACATTATAGTCTATAAGCTGACTTATTCTTTCCTTCATTTCTTTTGCAGCTTTGTTGGTAAATGTTATTGATAATATTTCACCTGGTCGAGCTTTGCCTGTATTGATTAAATTTGATATTCTATGTGTAAGCACGCGAGTTTTACCAGTTCCAGCACCCGCAATTACTAATATTGGTCCTAAATCATGAGAAGCAGCTTCTCTTTGTTTTTCGTTTAAACCTCTTAGTAAATCCATTATTCCTCCCCTAACATTTGTTCTATAAAATATTATATCATAAATTTACATGATAAAAAATATTGAATGTTGTTTAGAAACATGTTTTTGTAAGAAATATAAAGAATTTTGACTTTCTGTAAATCAAGATAAAAAAAGATTTCAATTAAGAAATCTTTTTATTTTTATTCTTTTTCGTAAGCTATCAATATGAAATCTTTTCCTAATTCCATCTTTAGATTATCTTCTTTTTTCTTTAAAGCTAATTTAGCTTTATCATCTAAATTAGCTATTTTAAAGCAATTATTTTTTTTATTTTCGCAACTCATAATAATACCTCCTATTAACCATAAAGTATTATTATTATGCACAATGATTATTTTTTTATTAATAATTTAATATTGTCCCAATAAACCTTTTTTCTTTGCTTTGTTGCAGCAATATTTAAAAACAAACAAACCTATTGAAAAAAACAACACAGAATTAGCTATAAGTATTATGTAATTTTGTATAGAAAATGATAAAAGTGTTGATTCTCCTAAGCTTAATTTATATACCATATTAATTGCAGGTACAAATGGTATAAATATTGATGCTAGCTGAGTTGTATCTATCATTGTTAGACCAATTAAAAAGTACTGAACAAGATTTAATACTGCATTTATCCGCTTAAATATAATAGCTAATCCTCCAAATATAAGTCCTATACCAAACATGCTGAACATTCCAATAAAAAGTATTACTATTATCTGTAAAGCTTTAACATTAATCCACCTTCCTGATGTATACATAGCTAAAAACAATACTACAAAACACATTATAAAATTAATAATTGTTTCACATATTCCCCTAACTATTACAACAGAATGCAATCCTAAATTAGACATGGCTATTTGCTCTAATGTTCCTTTTGACGCATCATTTATTATTGCATATGCAATATTTGCATAAGCCATATACATAACTGTCCATAAAAAATATGCAATTATAAATGTATCTATAGAGCTTCCTATTTTAAGAGGAGAAGAAGATAAAGTATTGCCAAGTATTTTTAAACCAAGAAGCATAGCCATAAATAAAAAGTAAAAAGTTGCTATGTTAGTTAATGTATTAAATTTATACCTTATTAAATCCTGTACTGATTTAACAAATGAAACTTTAAAAAAATAAAACAGCTTTTTCATCAATTATTACCTCCCCTTGTAAGATTTAAGTATACTCTTTCAAAATTTATATAACATTGCTTTATTTCTTTAATTAAAATATTTTGTGATTTTAAAAGCTCTATAATATCATATATTTTTTCTAAATCTAAAATATCAACTTCTATTTTATCTATATTATCTAAATTGTTGTCAATGTAAAAATTATATTGTGTATTTTTAAGAAATTGCATTTTCTCATTTGTTAAGATACCGTTCAAAGATATTTCATATGTCATATTTTTAAACATATCCATTAAATTATTCATAGAATCGTTTGCTATGATTTTTCCGTTGTCTAAGATTATAACATTATCACAGGTCTCCTCAACAAAATTCATATCGTGCGTACTTAATAATACCGTTTTATGTAATTTAGTTGATATTTGTTTAAGGCTGTTCTTAATATCAATACAACTTTCAACATCAAGTCCAAGTGTTGGCTCGTCAAGAATTAATATGTCTGTATCACATACAAGTGTCATTGCTATGGCTACCTTTTGTTGCATTCCTCTTGATAATTTATTTACCAATGTGTTTTTCTTATCACTCAAATTAAAAAAATCCATAAGTTCATCAATTTTAGCATTTATTTTTTTGCCACCCAATCCCCTTAAACCTGCAAAGTATTTTAAATTTTCAACAGGTGTAAGTCTCCAATAAAGATTTCTTGTCCCTTCAAACAAAGCTGCTATCCTATTTATTGATTTTTTATTAGCCTTACCAAATATTTTAATTTGACCACTATCAGGAACAATTAAATTACATATACTTTTTATAGTTGTACTTTTACCAGAACCATTAGGTCCAAGTATGGCTGTAATTTTTCCTTCTTCTACAGAAAAACTGATATCATCAACTGCTTTTGTTTTATTATATTTTTTTATTAAGTTATTAACAGTAATACATTCCATTTTTTACCTCCTTTTTTTATAATATATAATACCATAAACATTTTGTCAAATAATGTCTTATAATGTAAATACTTAAGCCAAATTATAAAAAAGGCAAAAAAAAATTTGCTCATCGCAAATTAATAACTTTCATAATAATATGTTTTTAAAGCTGTGCACCCTTAGGTGGACATAATGCTCCAAGCGCTACTCATGGAGTTAGCTCAAGTTCAGCTACCCCACGTCACACAATGCCTTCCACTTACTGCTGCTTCCTTCCGGACCTGACAGGATTCATGGCGCTTTGTTGCGCAGGACCAAACTCTCAACACTACTTTCATAAGTCAGACCCCAGATTATTATGCCGCGCCAAGGGAATTCAACCTTGCTACAGCGGATTGCAAGTTCAGGGCACCGCTACCTCCCCATCTAGCACAGCTTTATCATATTATCATACATTCATTCAAATGTCAATGTAAACATTAATTTTATAATTAGTATTTTTTCCATTAAGTCATTTATTTTTGCTAATTAATACAAAATTCATCATACCATAAAACAATTTCATTTTTAGCTAATGTTTTCTTTATATCAATTATTCTTTGATTTGTCGAACCTCTGAATTTTAAATTGTTCTTAAAATATTGTTTTTCAAACTTTCCATCAACCAAAACATCACATTGCCTTAAAAGCCCATAAAAATCAGCGCATTCAACTATTTCTTCATACGTATGGCCACTATATAACCATATTGTTTTATTGGTATCTTTCTTTATTTTTTTTGCAAGCTTTGTCAAAGATTTTGCCTGCATCATTGGCTCTCCACCTATAAAAGTTATATTTGTAAAATCATAATTGATTTTTTCATAAGCTTCTTCTATAGTCATAGGTGTTCCTTTTTTCATATCCCACCAATCTTTGTTATGACAATCCTCACAATGAATATCACAACCACTAACATATAATGATGTTCTAAATCCTTCTCCGTCAACTATTGTATTGTCTACTATATTGGCTACATATATTATATTTTCTAACAATTGTGTGTCACCCTATCTCTAAGCTCCGCTTTTTTTGCATCATTCCAACTGTCAACACCACCTACGAGGTATCCTGTTATCCTTTGAATAGTATCAATATTTGTACTACCACACTCAGGACATTCTGTTAAACCTTCTGTTGAATCTTCATAACCACAATCTTTACATCTATTTCTAGTATGGTTTACAGAACCATATCCTATGTTATATTTATCAATCAAATCTACTGTTTGCATTATAACAGCAGGATTGTGTGTAGCATCTCCATCAAGTTCTACATAGAATATATGTCCACCACGCTCCAAGTCATGATAAGGAGCCTCTATCCTAGCCTTATGCTCTATTGAACACTTATACCAAACTGGTATATGTGAACTGTTTGTATAGTATTCCTTATCTGTTACGTCCTTTATTATACCAAATTCTGCTCTATCTTTTTTTACAAATCTTCCACTTAATCCTTCTGCTGGAGTTCCAAGCAAGCTATAATTCAAGTCATAAAATTCTGATTTTTCTTTTATCTTATTGTACATGAATTGAACAATTTGTAAACCTAACTCTTGTGATTCTTCACTTTCGCCGTGATGTTTTCCAGTTAATGCGATTAAAGCCTCTGCAAGACCAATAAATCCAATACCCAAAGTACCATGCTTCAAAATATTTTCAAGTGTATCATTAGGATTTAATTCCTTACTGCCCATCCACATTCCAGACATAAGAAGTGGAAATTGCTTTTTAAATGCAGTACATTGGAATTTATATCTGTCATATAACTGTTCAGAAGTGACATCAATGCACTTTTGAAGATTTTTAAAGAAAGTATTAATTCTTTCCTTTTTACTTTCTATATTCATGCATTCAATAGCTAATTTAACTATATTGATTGATGAAAAAGATAAATTTCCTCTACCTATAGATGTTTTTTTACCGTGCCTATCTTCAAATACTCTTGTTCTACATCCCATTGTTGCAACTTCTTTTTCAAATCTTCTTGGATCATTAGCATCCCACTCATCATTTTGATTAAATGTCGCATCAAGATTTAAAAAGTTAGGGAAAAATCTTTTTGCAGTAACTTTACACGCTAATTTATATAAATCATAATTCTTATCCTCTGACAAATAATTTGCTCCTCTTTTTTTCTTCCATATTTGAATTGGAAAAATAGGAGTCTCGCTATTGCCAACACCTTGATAAGTACTATTTAAAATTTCTCTTATAATACATCTTCCCTCAGCACTTGTATCTGTACCATAATTTATTGAGCTAAATACAACCTGATTTCCACCTCTTGAATGAATTGTATTCATATTGTGAATGAAAGCTTCCATCGCTTGGTGAACTCTTTTTACTGTATTGTTAATAGCTTGCTGCCCATATCGTGGCTTATCTTTTAGTTCACCAAGTGGCTTATCAATATAATCTTCAATATCAATATTATATAAATCTTCAAGACCTATATCTAATAGTTGTTCAATTTTTTTAACTTCTTCAATATAAGTAAGTCTTACATATGGTGCAAGATAAAAATCAAATGCTGGTATAGCCTGCCCACCGTGCATTTCATTTTGAATTTGCTCCATAGATATACATCCAATAATTGAAGCTGTTTCTATTCTTTTAGCAGGTCTGCTTGAACCATGGCCAGCCCTAAATCCATTTTCTAATATATAGTCAAGTGGATGATGTAAACAAGTCAATGATTTAGTAGGATAGTAATCCTTGTCATGTATATGTAGATAATTATTTTTTACATATTGGTATGACTGCTCTGATAATAAACAATCATCAACAAATGGCTTTGAACTTTCACTCGCGAATTTCATCATCATTCCTGCAGGTGTATCTGCATTCATGTTAGCATTTTCTCTTGTAACTTCATTAGGAACAGCATTTACAATATCCATATAAATATCATACTGCTTACGTCCCCTTGCAATATTTCTCTTATTTCTATATATTATGTACTCTCTAGCTACATCTTTTCTTTTACTAGACATAAGCTTATTCTCTACTAAATCTTGTATTTTCTCTACCGTTATAGTGTCTTTTACGCTATCTGCAATATCCTGAGATATTTTTTTAGCTAATTCTATATCCAACCCCTTAACTGTATGATTCATCGCTTTTAATATAGCATCTGTAATTTTAGATTTATTAAATTCTATTAATCTTCCATCTCTTTTAATAACATTCATTAATATTCTCCCTCCTAATTCCCGTAAAAAAGTTGTCCTCCAATTATAAATATTAAGGTCAACTATAAATTCTTATTTTATATAAGAAATTCCGCAAAACCGCATAACACTATATATTGTGTTGCAACAAATTTAATATACCATATATTGTGGACAATGTAAATGCTTTAATGAATAATTTCGATATGATATATGTTTATATATTGTATAACTTTGTTATATTGGTGGTCAAGCAATAATATATTACATTAATTTTAGAATTTTTGTATTGACTTAAATTAAAGCAAAAAAAATCCACAAAGAACATTACTTTGCGGATTTTTATTATTAAAACAAGTTATTATATTGATTTGGCACTAGTGTATTTCTCTTTATTCCTTCAATTTTTTCCAAATATTCTTCTACTTGTTTTATATCATATACTTTTTTATCAACTCTATTTAATTTTTTAAATAATTTTTTCAACTAAATTCCTCCCTTTATGTCATGTTTGTAAATTGACTTCATAAATTCTTACCTCATGAAGCCTATAACATATTTTTACTAATTCCTGTTTTCTTTCTATCGGAGCTTCAAAATTAAAGTCTCTTATTCCATATATGCATCCTATGGCATTTGTGTTAACATATTTTTTAATTATTTCATTATCTGGCATTCCTTTAATAAATGCATTTAAGTATGCTTCTTTAAATATCATTTTAATATCTCCAATCTACAATTTTATAAATTGTTTTTTTCAATGTATTATTTAAAGCTATTTTATCATTTTCTTCAAACCTTATTTTTTTATAAAAACATCCCAATTGATGATTCGGTTTCTTTTAAAAACTTGTATCCTAACTTGTTATATACAGATAAAGCTCTTTTGTTTGAACTCCACACTTCTAGTCTTGATTCGTTAACGTGTAGTTCCTTTAGCTTAGCAAACGTTAACTTCAATAAATTTTCACCGATGCCTTTTTTGCGAACAGCTTTTGAGACAAACAAATCATCAATCCAACCATACTTTATATTTTCCTCACCATTTTTTACTATAACAACAACATTTCCTACAATTTTACCTTTATGCTTAGCAGCTATGCTAACCCATTCAGTTTTATCTTTAATTTCCTTTAAGCCATCAATCGAATAACCACCATTGAACACCTTATTTTGCTCTTCAACTAATTGTTGCATATCAGTTTTATCTTCAAAATCAAGATTTACAAATTCAATATCATCAATTATTGAAATATTAAATTTTTCTTCATTTATTTCTTTTCTTATGATATACATACCTTCATCGTGCTTAAAGCCTTCTTTAGATGAGTAATATTCAATATTTTCTTTATTATCTGAAAAACAACAATGATAAAATTTAACGTCTAAATCTTCATTTTCTCTTTTTATATTTCTTGCGCGTTTTAGCAACTCGTCAAACATTAAATCCTTAATTACTTTTTTGTCCTTAATGTCTTTAACATCTATATCGATATAAATATTCAATCTTTGCTTATCATGTATATCAGATTCCATAAAAGGTGATATAATAGCCTCTCCAACTAGGGCATTATTTTCGTCATATGCTTCTATAAAATTTTTTCTTTCACTATTTTTAATTGTATACATAGTAAATTGCTCCTTAATTATTAATATATTTTTATTGCCTTAAACACCATAATTCTTGGATATTCTGTTTCTAATAATTCTTCTTCATTATTTATTACCTCATAATTTATTTTTAACTGGTGAAACTTTTCTACTAACATTCCGCAATCAGAAAGTTTATTTATGTAATCACCAATTGTTCTTCTATATGTTATAAATTCAAAACTATCATTATCTTCCCACTTCCAAATTACCTCACCTGTATAAAAATATGATTGCTGTTCCTTTTCTTCATTCCACAAGTATTTTGATGCAACACTAAAAAAAGTAGCATCGTCTAAACTAAATACTAATATTTCCTTATATTCTATATTATTCCACTAACATTTAAAAATTGCAACATTAAATGTCCGCATATGCATCCTATGGCATTTATGTTAACATATTTTTTAATTATTTCATTATCTGGCATTCCTTTAATAAATGCATTTAAGTATGCTTCTTTAAATATGAAACCTTGTTTTTTATACCATCTATTTGATGGTACATCATACTGAGTCCAAACTTCTATTCGCTTTATCCCTTTTTTTGAAAGTATAATTTTTGCCTTATCATACTTTTCTTTTTCTTTTTTTATATCATCAAAGTATGATGAATCTAAGAATGAAATTAGTCTACATCTAACCCATTGTATTTCGTATGTATTATATGGTTTATCTATTATATAACAAATTCTCTATTTAAAAATTCTTCTACATTGCCTTTTTATCTTCTTTATTATTTATTATAACTTAATACCATCAACTTTACCTTCTAATAGCCAATAGAATGGAAAAGAAAAATGTATACTGTTAAATACTAGCCTATCCTCTTTGTTTAAAATTACTGCAGTCATTCTTATCGGACAAGTATAATTATATCCCGATGAACATTCCTTAAGTACATATGCTATACTTCTTTGAATAGAAAACAATTTTTCTTTTGATGCTAAATTAGACTCAAATAGATTTCCTAATTCCTCCATACAACACTCAACAAGCTCCTCTTCAGTAAATTTCTGTTTTAAAATACCATTTGCCATTATCCAAGTTATTTTTCCCGATTTAGAAACTACAGTTTGTTCCATATTTATTGCAATATTATTTATATTACTTTCGTTAAAAAACTCTCTAATCATATCAGTACCATTATAAAATTGGTTATCTGGCCCTATAACATATGGCAAACTCTCTATTCCAAAATACTTACCCACTAAATCGTTTGAAATCTGTTTTTTACACATACATTCATTCTCAAAATCATTTAAAAACTTCTCCATATCTTTAGAAATAACATTCTCTCTACTAATACTAGCTTTTTGTTCATTGTATCTTTCTATACATTCATTTGAATTTTCAAATCGTTCGTCAGGAAAATTTGCCTTAGACATAGAAAAGTGAAGGTGTTTAATTTTCCAATTGTCTTCATACTTTACTAAAACTCCACTCAAACACAATGGCCATAAATATTCTCTCTTACTTTCATCACGTTTGTGGTAGGTTAATGCTAAAACCCAATTAATAAAGGTTAATTTTTGCTTACATGTAAGTTCTTGATTATTAAAGCTATTTTTTATAAACTCCAAATATCTGTTATCTCTTTCTTCTGAGTCTTCAAATACATGCTTAACATAACCACTAGTCGAAAACCATGCTACCTCCCCTTCAGTTGATATACGCATATTTTCACAATCTATATTTAAATCACCCCAGTATTTCCAATCACCTTCAATCAACTCCCTTACATCATATTTACCTAAAAATATTTCTCCTATAGCAGTACCTAGTACCGATATATCATCCATATCTAAAAAAAGTTCTTCAATAAAAGAATCTACATTTTCTAAATTTCTCTCTTTATATCCCTGTTGAAATTTTATTAATACATTTTTAATATCATCATACTTCCCTAATTTCATACAACAATTTCCCCTTTATTTTAAATCTACCTCTATTGTTCAATTAAGTTTTGTATTGCAAATTTATTTATTATTGTTCCTCACCTATATTTTGTATACTCTATATCTAAAGATTTATAACAAACTATAGATATAGAAACAGTAAATATTTTTATATATGTTAATAATGTCCTGTTATTGGTGTATTCTTAGTTTTGTGTTTGCGATTAAGATCATACTTTTGCCAATATACTCTTTTCTCATTATATCTACTTCTGCCTTCTTTTTGGTCAGCGGGATATCCTACATAAACTATGGCTAACGGAATAACATAATCAGGTATATCTAGTACTTTTTTACTCTGTTTTACATTACTCTCTAGTGGATAAACTCCAATCCATACGGGACCAAGCCCAATGGCTGAGCATTTGCCACTGTTGGTGCTGAAAATGCGGCATGTAACAATATATCAATTTGTTCTTCACCCACAGCTTCATCTGTAAATTGTCTTATACTTCTTCGATTATAAATTGCATCTAACGTATTCAAATAAACACTTCCTTAATCATCTATATCAAACATTGATGGGAATGTAATTACTCCTAAGTTGTTATCACTTGTCTTTGCTTCTTGTATATATTGTTCTAATAATTTGTTCTCATTATCTATTACTTTCATCATTAAATAATCACTTGTTCTAATTTTTTCTTCTACACAAATATTTTCATTATTATCAAAAATCATTAAAGTATTTTTTAAAGGTAGTGATAAAATAACTTCTCCATTTGTACGTTTAAACTTATTCTTCATTATATATGAAATTATTTTTTCAGCATTGTTATCTTCTGCTAAAATTTCTTTTACTTCTAATGGGTATGTATTTCTATATCTAATATAACCAAGTAGCTTTTTTCCTTCGTATATCATTGATGAACGATAAATCGGTGAATAATTAAACCACTGGCTAATAGTATCTCCCAGGTATGTAGCTAATCGGTCATCCTTATGAACACTTTCCCAATGTTTTTTTATCCAATCTAAATCGGTACTTTTGACAGGCTTTTCTAATATTTCATCTGTATCAATTTTTTCTACATTTAAAGTAATTTTTGTTCCTGATAATGCAAACATTTTGTTTTCATATCCAAATTTAGGATAATAGTCTTTATGTCCGCATACAAGTGCTATTGATACACCTTTTTTTTGAAGTATTTTGTGTGCCTCATTTAAAAGCATGCTTCCTATACCTTCTTTTTGTAAATTAGTCTCTACGCATAGTGGTGCTAAATATGCACCTAGTATTTTTTGTTTCATAATAACCATTGGAAATATTGAAAACAAAGCATGCCCTACTATTTGTCCATCTAATTCAGCCACAATTGACAAGTCTTTATCATAATATTGACTATGTCTAAGCAAAGATACCGTAAGTGGCTCAGATTTATAGTCATTAGGATGCCAATCACAAAAAGAATTGTAATTTAGATTTGCTATTTTATTATAATCCTCAGGTTTTTCACTTCTTATATTTATATTCATTTTTATCACTCCTTTAAATTTCTCTATGTCAAGGTATTGTGCCACTTGAAAAAGAATAATTCCAAAAAAACTATCTAATATACTTCTCAAGTATTAATAATGCCTTTTCGTAATTGTTATTTTCATACCCTCCAAGCCCGTGTTCTGAAGTAATATTAAATCCTGCTTTTTTATAAATGTTTATAGCCTTATAACTCCATGTTTGAGTATGTAAATATACATCTTTATCTCCATCAATTTCTTTTATATTCATCATTGCTTTAAATACAATTGCTTTGCCTAATCCAAGACTCTGATATTGTGGGTGAGTTGCCATCCAATGTACCCAAGGATCTTGCCTAAATCCAGTATAATTCCACCAATTTGTAATTGTTGCAACTTTTACGCCTTCTTTATTTTCAATAAATATACATCTTTGTGCAAGTTCATTTAAATACGGCAAGTAATTATCCTGAAAATACTTTAAAGCATAATTAACATCTTTAAATTCGCCAACAGAAGTTTCAATTTCTGCCCAACTTTTCTCGTCTCCTAATTTAAAAAAAGCAAATCTAAACCCATCTGGAAGATATGGACTAGGAATTAACGTACCCATTTTCCTTTTCATAATGACATCATAATATTGTATAGATTTATCAAGCATATAATTCCTCCAAACACCATTTTAAACAGCGCATAATTATTTCATCATACTTTATCTGTTGATAACTTTTTAAATATAATATCTCTTAATTCAATCATATTTTTCCCTAAAAATAATTTATATTTATTTACAACTATATGTATTTTCGCTATAGAATGCACTTACTTCAAACCCATTTTTTAGATATAATTTTTGAGCTTTTGTGTTAATAGCATATGTATATAAATATGTTTCCTCATATTTTTTATTTATAAAAATATCTTTTAAGCAATGATTAAGTATCACAGTTCCGTAGCCTTTACCCTTATATTTTGATAAAATTGCAATGTTGCTTATATATTCATTTTCCAGAACATAAAAACCAATTAAGCAATCTCCTTTCCATAAAGCGCCAAAACCATTTCTTTCATTTGCTTTTTTTAACCATAAAATTGTGCTTTCTCCTAATTTATATTCTTCGTTACAAGCTATATCTTGTTCTTTAAATGCGTCCTCTAAAAGTATCAAATAATCTTGTGCATAATTATCTTTAAATTTTTTAAATTCTAAATTATCATTAAGTTTAAAATTAGATAATTCTTTCAACTTTTCTGTTGTCTTACTCATACTATATTCAAAACCTAATGAGTCTTGAACAAAGCCATAATTTCTAAAATAATTTATAATTATAGTATTATAACCATTTATATTTAGATACAAATCTTTGGTACCTTTTAAAGATATAATATTTTTGAGTTTGTCATGTATTGTTTTTATTATATTAAAGCTATTAACATCTCTCTCAAAAGAAACTTGGCAAGAAAAATAATCATCACTCTCTATAATTGTCATGACACCTCTATTGTCTTTATCATCATATATCAAGCATTCTTTTAAAAACTGCTTTTCATATGCCTGCTCAAAAAGCTCTTTAGCTGAACGGTTAATTTTTCTTACTATATATGTAGCAAAGCTTTTTTCTTCCTTTGTTAAGTTTGATATATCACAGCTATACCAGTTTTTATTATTCATTCCTCTATCCTTCATTTTTACTAATTTAATTTTGCGAATACGCATAAGACATTAATTTATCCACTATATTGAATCCAACCTTAGTATATAGACTTATAGCATATTTGTTTTGTGTATTTACCCACAACTGCAATTCTGTTATTCCTTTTTCTCTAAGACACCTTAGTGCTTCATATATAAGCTGTTTTCCATAACCTTTACCTCTACAGCTTAAATCTACACCTATATACTCTATATCTCCTTCATTAAACTCCAAATCCATTGATATAAATATATATCCTACTAATTTGCTGTTTTCTTTAACGACAAACAACTCATGCTCATCATCAAGCATATTTATTATCTGTTTACCATTATAATTAGTATTTGGAAATGTTATGTCATGAAGACTTGAAAACACGTCATAATCACTTTTGATTATTGTTGATATGTTATCATGTATAGGTATATCTAAGTCTTTTAGACTTAAACTCATAGTTTTGCCTTGGCAAATAAATTTGAAACCTTTATCTAGTGCAAACTCTTTTGCAATTTCATTTTCTGAATTACAGTGAATATAATATTTGCATTTACTATCATTAATTGAGTTCATCATATTATCCCACAACATATCTAAAGCTTGTACGTTTTTGTCACGAAGAAATGGTCCCCAAATCTCCACATTGTTATCATACTTTTCATAACCCATAACCCCATTTAATTTGTCTTCGTCACAAGTCATAAAAAACTTATTGTTATCTTCTATTAACTCAATTACTGAACTTTTTATCTCGTCTTTATTTTTCCCGCAATAACCTATATGATGTTTTGAACAATTATTTTGCTCATACATAAATTGTACTATTTGTTCTATTTGATTATCATTTACTACTACTACATTCATTATTTTGCCTCTTTATTTCATAATACTTTAGTGCATCCTCATATACTTTATCTATATTTTTTTGTATTGCATACCCATATGTATTAATAATAATATGGATTATTAATAAGTTGTTTTGGAAACCAATCATTTAAGATTTCAGATATATCATTATCTATAATATTAATCCAATTTTTGAATTCAAGTTCCTCTACCGAATATATCCCATATAATAGTGATGTCAGACCTCTTATATCAATTCTTAATTGGGGTATAATATTATCAAGCTTAGTTATTTTTAGCTTATCCCCAACTGTTTTAAGCATATATCCACCATTATTCCATTTACAATACTCGTCATATAGTTCCAAAAAAACTTTTCCATCTGTTTTAACAGGTATATCTCTCAAGGCGTCAAGTACATCAATTATTCTAACCATCCACGGTCTATTATTAATCTTAACTTCAAAAGGTCTAGATGAATCAGATAACCACGTATAGAAATTAGTGCCAAATGGTATTCTCATTTCAATATGGGAAAATTGATCTGTATGTTTTGCAAAATATCTAAATATCATAAATCTACTCTCTATATCTTTCCAAAACATTTCTAACACCATTAGCTTGCCATTTTCGCCATATCCAATTTTTAAATATTTTGCTGTTGCTACAATTTCGTCATCTTTTTTAATAAATACTACAATTACATCCTCATGATCATCAACCCAGTATTCATTTGACATATTGTCTAAAAATACAAGTCCATGATAATTTGATAAGTCAAGACTATATTTAAATGTTTCATATTCTTCTTGGATATCAACTGCTCTTTCTCTTTCTTCCTTCCATATAGCATCTATATTTGGGACATGCTTCAAATAATGTGATAATGCATCAAAAGAAACTTTTACTAGTATATTATCATTTGCACCAACATACCCAAATTCACTATAAAAGCTCTTCTTAAAAGGGTGTAACATACTAACGGACTGTTTTTTATCCTTCATATCATTGAAAACTGATTTTGTAAGTTCTTTTACATACCCGCACATTCGATACTCTGGAAAAGTAGCTACATGAGAAACGCCTCCCATGTTTTTGATAACTCCTCTAACCAATTGTTTAAAAGTATAATTTCTAATCATAGAAACTAATTTGTCATCATCGAACATACCTAATATTTCATCAGGTGTATAAAATGCTAATGAATCTTTTGCAGGCACGCCATCTGTCCAATGGCGGCCTGTACAATATGTATGTAATTTATATACCTGTTCTAAATCTCTATCTTCTATTTTTCTTATATTCAAATTTTTCTCCTTGATTTATATAACCATCTTCATTACAATTTCATTTTTAATTGCATTCCTTCTTCATATACTAAATCTTCTTTAAATCCAACACTTTTATATAAATTTTGAGCAGCAATATTAAATCGATTTACACCAATTGTTAGTTCTTTAGCTCCTTGTTTTTTAAAATATTCCACTCCCCATTTTAACATGATTTTTCCAAATCCACGTCCCTGATATCGTTTATCAATTAGCACAATAGAGAAATAAAATTCCTGTTTTTTCTTATTTGCTTGCAAAAGCATCATTCCTACCGGTCTATTTCCTTCTACTTCAATAAAAAGCTTATGGTCATTTTTATATGCATAAGCAATCGCAATAGTTTCCTTGGCGTCACATACAAACTCATATTGTTCTTTTGCTATTTCAAGATTTAGTGCCTCATACCAATTTTTCTTGCTATAGGGAACTATACGGGTATTTTTAGGATATGTAAAAAAAGAATTTATTTCATCTCGCATTTCTTTACGAAAATATGTCCAAGTACCATTTATATTTTTTGAAATTAATTCTGAATTAGTCAAATGCATATAGCATAAATTAGTTTCCCTGTTAAAATATAAAGATGCACTATTTCCTAATAGCCCAAAACCTAAACAGCAAACTGTACCATTAACCAATTCAAATCCAAGTCCAATATTTTCTTCATTAAATGTTAATGCTTTTTTCCAAGCTTTACTTGATAAAAGTCTTCCTTCACATAATGCTAACAGTAATTTTTCCATATCTGCAAATGTTGTAGTAAATAAATCAGTTGATGTTTCATCTATTGGCACATACAGCAGCTCATTGTTTCTAAATTTACAATAATCTTTAGTATTAACATTTCTACCTTGCTTTGTTTGAAACATTTGAAGAGGTTCAAATATATACTTCATTTCAAAATCTAAAAGCTTCATTTCAGAAACACGTTCTATTATCTCCTTGCAAAATACAATGTTACTTGTAGAAAAATCAACCTTTTTCGTTCCTGGCTCATATTCAAGGTCTTCTTTACCTATAATTTCAAATACATCCTCAAAAGAATAACCATAAGTTGATTGCTTTTTCTCTTTTACTTCACGAGTACGCTCATCCAGTTGGTTATGTATCTCATCTTCTTTTAATTTAGGCATAATAACTCCATAGAAATAATCGCGCAACCCTGATTCTCCTAATATAAGATCCTTTATTTTTATTTTATGCGCATGAACATATTCAGGTATGTACTTTTCTATAGTATCGGTTAGCATTATTTTTTTCATATCTGTTAGTAACAATAATGAAAGTGTTAACAATATTTGTGATGTTCCACTAAACAAATATGTAGATTGTTCGCTTATTAATTCACCCGTCTCACGGTTTGCTAATCCAAAGCAATCCCTATATAAACATTTCCCTTCATGATATATAGAAACACAACCCGATGTATCCCACTTTTTTGATAAACTCTTTATATTAAAATTATTTTTTTCTATTTTCATTTTTATCACTCCAAATTTTATTTATTTTTTAGCACAAACTGTAAACCATTGTGGTAGTGCTGCTAATGGATTTTTAGTCCAATCGTAATATTCATCAATTTCTTCCCTAGTCATATTTACTCTTTCTTTCTTATAAAACCAAAAGTGACCTTTATCTTTTTCGTCATGCATTTCCTCCAGACGTTTAATTGATAAACCAGAATTAGATACTGCATTTAAGATATCCTGTAAACGCCAATGGAATTCAACACCATCATCAAATGGTCCTGTCATCTCATATGGTTTTTGTATAACAATGTTTTTATCTTTTGGTCTTCCATCTTCATATGCAAAAGGACGTGTAAAAGGATGAATTTCATAGTTTATATACACTCCGTCTTTTTTTAGAATACGATAAATGTTTTTATACATTGAATTCAAGTCATTTATCCAAACATGTACACCTTCAGAAGTATAAACAAAATCAAATTGGTTTGATTCAATTTCATCAAGTTTCATTGTGTCCTGTGCAATAAATTTAATATTTAAGTTATTTTTCTCTGCTATTTTTTTAGCATGCTCAAGCTGTTTTTCACAAATATCACCTGATGTTACATTGGCACCCATTGCTGCTAAAGCTAAAACAGCACGATTATCACCACTTGAAGGCACACAAATATTTATATCTTTTAAATTTGGTATTGCGTTTTTTATTACTTCCCACGTTTTATTATGAAATACAGATACTGGATTCGTTAAAATTTCTCTTATTACTTCATTAGTTCGATAACTCATATACCAATCCGAATCAGAAATATCGTTCCATTCATTTATTACTTTAACTATTCTTTTATCTTCCATGTCTATTAACCTTCTATTAAGTAAAATTCAAATTTCACATCTTGGAGAAGTTCAAATTCTACGAAAATCCTTCCATTATTATTTTTTTACTACTAAGACTATAATTTATTTTTACAAAATTTATCCCACTTCATTAACCAATCATATTGTCTATTTATAAAATTCTCGTCAACACAATCTAATCCTTGGCTTTCTATAATAGTTGCTTGAATATCAAAATGCCTAATTGCAATAAAATCAAATACAGATTTTATCTCTCTATCACTCAATGAATAAAAACGATTATATCCATTTAAAAAACGCTCTAGCATCCTATTCGTTTCATCAAATCCTATTTCAAAATTTCTATCATTCAAAGAAAAATAATCTGTCATATCACATACAGTTGCTATATCATATGTAGGATATGCCATTGCCGCAGCATCAAAATCAAATAAATTAATTATTTGCCTATCATCTATAAGCATATTACCGACATGTAGATCTCCATGACAAAATCCTAATGGTAAATTATTTACTCGCCGCCATAAATCTCTCCCATGCTGTTGAAAAGCTCCTCTATCTTTATAATTCATCTGATCTAATATCTTAATATATCTATTAATAAAAAATTCATTATCATGACGGAACAATATATTTTTATACTGTGACATAATAAACCGCATTTTGCCTGTCATTTCACCTATTTCTACAATAAGATCCCCTTTATTAGGTTCTATCCCGTCTATATATTTATATAAAACACCTACTCGATTTTCATTTTCCGAAATAAAATACTTATTTCCATCAAATGTATCTGTTATTTTCGCAACAGGAAACCCGTTTTGATATAGATAATGCATTATATCAACCGACTGTATCGCTTGATTAAAAAAATTTTTCCTAAATAATTTTAATATGTATCTTTGGTTATTTCTATCTACAAAATATACTTGCCCTATCATATCTCGAATCAATTTAATATTATCAAATAAACAATTATATTTTTGTTGTAACTCTTCTTTTATATCCATTTATTTTTCCTTGTATTATTTATCTAGCATTACTGTCCTATTTGCGATACTATGACCAAAATTTTCATCATGTTCTACAAAAACTAATGTAGGCTTATATATTAATATTGCTTTTTCTAATTGTTCTTTAAAATATGTATCCATATAATTGAGTGGCTCGTCCAATAATAGCAAATCATTGTCAGTCGCTAAAGATCTAGCAATATCAATTTTTCTTATTTCTCCACTACTATAAGCTTCAATAGGCTTTTCAAATTTCTGTAATTTAATATCTAAACACTTACATATATTTAAAAACCTATTTTTAAAGTGTAATGTGCTATGATTATTATCATCAATAAGCTTGTTAATAAGTCCTTTTTTCCACAATGGTTCTTGATAGCTTTGTGAAATTTTTATATCTTCTTGAAATCTAAGACAATCAGAATATATTTCACCTGTGATGAGTTTAAGTAGCGTACTTTTTCCAGTACCATTTTTACCACGAAGCCAAATTATATCGCCATGTCTAATTTGCAATGAAAATTTATTTAAAATCAATTTATTTGAATAACCAAAGGATAATTTTTCAATAGTCACTAAAACATCATCCTCTAATGCATTCTGACTTATAGATAAATCTGAAACTTCCTCATAGTTTTTAAGCAAATTTTTCTTTTCTTCGATATTTTTTTGAATTGTTCGTTCAGAAGATTTGGCTTGGCGCATAAGCTTTGCAACACCAGCATCATTTCCTCTACCACTATTACAACCATACGGTCTAAACAAATTTTTTTGTTTATTGGCAACATTTGCCCACTTTCTATTTGCAACTGCATTTTTTTCTAATGATTTTATTTCTCTTTCCAATCTTTCTTTTGTTTTAAACTCAAACAATTCTGATTTACTTTTATTTTCAATCCATGTGGAGTAGTTTCCTTTTTCAATTGTTATATCTGATTTATTGATTGAAATTATATGATCAACAACATCATCAACAAACTCACAATCATGTGATACCAAAATAAATCCTTTTTTATGATTAAGGTAGTTTTGTACCACTTGTTTTCCTTCAATATCTAGATGGTTTGTAGGTTCATCCAGCAAAACAAACGAATTTTTCCTTAAGAATAGTGATATAATTAACATTTTAGTTTTTTCTCCACCTGATAATGTATCAAAATCTTGTTCTAAAAGACTCTCTGATAAATTCATCAAGTGAAATTCTTTTTTTATTCTTATTTCAATGTTAAAACCATCAGCATAAGCATAATTGTCAAAAATCTTTTGGTACTCTCCAAACCTTTTTTCGTCATTAGATTTAATTATGTCATCCATCACGTCTTCCATGGTCTTAAGTAATCCAATATTCTCTTTTATAACATCAAGCGTCTTAATATATTTGGTGATTTGAGAATAAGGGAAATATTCGATATTTATATCCTTAGAGATATGACCTTTGTCAGGCTCTAGTTCTCCACTTATAAGCTTTAATAAAGTTGTTTTACCTCTTCCATTACGTCCAATTAAGCCTAATTTCCAATTAGTATCAATTGAAATATTTATATTATTAAAAATTGGTTGATAATATTCTTTAAAACTATAACTTAATTCATTTATTGCTATTTTCGACATAGATAGCCTCCTAATATTTATACCTAGCTATCTAGAAAAATGTCATTTCCATGCTAGGCTATTTACTTTTTATAACCTGCAAATACTCTTAATTTAATAAACATATGTACTTCCTCTCTCTTCTTTAATATTTTGTATAAACTTCTCTTTCCTCTTACAATGCAAGTTTCATCACAATTTCGCCATCTTCTATTTCACCTGTTGGAACAAACCCAAGACTTTCATATAGATGTTTTGCAACTACATTCTCTGGTACATAGTCTAAAAAGACATTATCAAATTTATTTGATGCTTTAATTAAATTAATTGCACATTCCATAGCTTTTCTTCCGTAGCCTTTACCTTGATGTTTTAATGCTATCATAAAACGCCAAACACCAGCCTCACGCTCTTTTTCGTCCCAATCAAGCATCATAAATCCAATTACTTCATCATCATTATATATAGCAAATGGTCTCGCTTCTTCATAAAAAACCCATGCTTGTGCTAATGAATAAACATTTGGAGCAACAAAATGTTGATCATCTGGCATTTTTATTTCTAATACTTTTCTATAATTATCTTCATTTACTTTTTTTAATGTTATCATTTTTATACCTCTCAATAAAAACTATTATTTGATATTTCAAACTGTAAACCATCATGGTAATACTGCCAATAACTTTTTAGTCCAATCATAATCATTCAGATATTTTTCTTAAATAGTTATTAGTCAATGCTCCATGTTAGCAAATTTCCAAGTGGTATTTCAAAACCTAAGCTTTTGTACATATTAACATCAGTATCCGCGCATCCAACCCATAAGGATTCTATTTTCTGAGCCTTGCAATCTAAAAAAACAAAATCAGTTAGCATTCTTGCAATACCTTTTTTTCTATACTCTGGCATAACATAAAAATCCTCAAATATACCACTTCTAGCAAAATTAAAGGTGGAATATGTTATACAAATAGAGCACATAGCAACTAGCCTGTCTTCTTCCCTTGCAGTATAGAAGCTAATTAGTTTATTTTTTATAGCGCTTTTAAGCTTTATAAATTCATCATCATTAGGACTACTCTCTCCAATAGATTTTTTATATTCACTTAATAATATTTTTAATTGTCTAAAATCTTTTATATCAAACTTCTGTATATTCACAAAATTCCTCCATTATTTACACTTTCTAGATGATGCTTCAGCCCAGAATGGGAAAAATCCTGAATTTATAGCTACGTTTTTTGAGTAGTTATGTGACTCTGATGTACCGTAAAATGGTACTATACCTCTACTTAATATTTCATCCTTTAGTAAAGAAACAAGGTTTGCTGCAATACCTCTACCTCTATATTCAGGTATAACATCAATGCCTATTTGCCACATTGTTTTACTATCAGCACTTGCACCAGCCATACCCATAATTTTATTTCCATCCATAGCAGCTACTGCCAAAACATCAGGATGAATTTCACTAAATTCAAATGCTTGACCAAATCTTTCATCGTCTTTAAATTGAAGAATCTCATCTTTTTCAAACCATTTAATATTTAGTTTACTACTTACTTTTGGAAAATTTGGATTTGGTATATAGTAATGACGTGTATTATGTATTTCTTGACCATACTCCATCAGCTTTTGATCAACTCTTTTTAAAGCATAATATGAAAAAATCCACTCACCATCATAATTATTGAATTTTTCTTTTATCCAAGGCATAATCAAACTATCTCCTGAAAATATAGCAAGATTATTTATAGCCAAAATCTTAAGAAAATCTTTGTTTTTACGATAAACTCTTCTTCCTTCAATAAGCTCATTTGATGTAAATATATTTTTTTTGCTTTTTAGTTCTTCTTCCCTAAAGTTGTAATCAAGTGCTAACTGTTTATTTACTATATTTTTTATATCTTTAATTTTCATTTTGTGCTATACTTCCTTCCTAAAAATTGAATATATAATGTTCTGTTTCATAATTAACTAAATTATTCATAACATTAATCTTTCCATTCTATGATTTTTGTATATATTTTATTTTTACGTATAGATTCTATTCTTTATATTCATTTTCACAATAAAATGAGGTAACCCTAAATCCATTTTTAAGATATAGCTTCTGAGCCTTATAATTTATTTTATATGTACAAAGATTACACTCATCGTAATTTTTATTAATAAACATATATTTAAGGCAATAATTTAATATAATATTCCCATACCCCTTGCCTTTATATTTTGACAGTACAGCTATATGATCTATGTAATTGCCATTCAACGTATATAATCCTATAAGATTATCACTCTTCCACAACGCACCAAACTCTCCTCTGATATCAAATTCTTTCAACCAAGGTATATGTTCATCACCTATTGTTGTTTTCTCATTGCACATCTCTGATTGTTCTCTAAATGCATCTTCAAGTAAATCTAAATAATTTCTGCCATACCTATCTTCAAATTTTCTAAACTCTAAACTTTCTTCCATCTTAAAATTCATTAAATCAGCTATTTTTTGTTCAGAGCTTTTTAAACTAAATTCAAAGCCATAACCATAATCACTTTGCACAAATCCGTAGTTTCTAAAGTAATTAATTATCACTGTATTATAACCATTTACGTTTAGATATAACTCCTTACTTTCTTTTGAATTTATTGCACTTTTTATAGCTTGATGAATATATTTTATCGCTTCAAAGTTGCAAACATCTTTTTCAAAAGAAATCTGTACAGAAATATAATCTTTGTCTTCTATAATTGTCATTACACCAACATTACTTTCTTTAGTAAATAAAAAACAACATTTTAATAATTTTTCATTCACTGCTTTTTTAAATAAGCTTGCAGCTGAACTGTTAATTTTCCTGACAAAAGTACATACAATTTCAGTTTGTTCTTCTGTCATATTATTAATATTTAATTTTTCAAGTTTTAAACAACTGTTCATTTGACACTGTTCCTCCAAGATTGAATATATGTTCGGTTATAATTTTGGGGACAAAAGAAATTTTTGCCCCACTTTATATTATATTGTTTATAAATATGAACCTTGTCTGTCTCTTTTTATTCCTTCTACTTTATCTAAATATTCTTCTATCTGTTTCATATCATATATTTTTTTATCTATTCTATTTGATTTTCTAAATAATTTTTTCAACTAAATTCCTCCTTTTATGTCATACTTATAATTTAACTTCATAAATTCCTACCTCATGAAGCCTATAACATATTTTTTTTATTTTAAAACCTCATTAGTTTTTTCTTCTTCAAACTGTTTAGTATATAAGTCATAATAATGACCTTTTGCGCGTATTAACTCTTTGTGATTTCCCTGCTCAATAATTTTTCCATCCTTTACAACTAATATTAAATCTGCTGTTTTAATGGTGGAAAGTCTATGTGCAATTATAAATGAAGTTCTTTCATTCAATATATTGTTGATAGCATCCTGAATTAACTGCTCAGTCTGAGTATCAATACTTGAAGTTGCTTCATCAAGTACAAATATTTTTGGATCAGCTATTATTGCTCTTGCAAATGAAACAAGCTGTTTTTCACCGGTTGAAAGATTATCACCGTTTTCCCCTACGTCGCTGTCATAACCTTTATCAAGCTTAGCAACTACTTTATCTGCTGATACTGACTTCGCAGCTCTTTCAATTTCTTCATCTGTCGCATCTAATTTACCATATCTAATGTTTTCTTTAACAGAACCTGAAAACAAGTGTGGTGTTTGAAGTACATATCCTATATTGCTGTGCAACCACAATTGACTTCTCTGTTTATAATCAACACCATCAATCAGTATTTGACCACTAGTTGGTTCAAAAAATCTACAAGCAAGATTAACGAGTGTACTTTTACCTGCTCCTGTCTCCCCAACTATTGCAATATTAGTTCCAGCAGGTATTTTTAAGCTAAAGTTCTTTAGTACTTCCTCATTTCCATCCGGATATTTAAAAGTAACATTCTTAAACTCAATTTCGCCCTTTATATCTTCCCAATTTTCTCTTTTTGGTTCAAAGTTATCTCCATATTTAGCTATAACTTCCTCTGTATCGGTTATAAGTGGTTTTTGTTCAATCAAATCTGATACTCTTTCGATGTTTGCCTGTAAAGAAATAAACTCTGCAAATATACTTGCTAACTGTCGAATTGGCTCGAAAATTCCTATAGAATATGCTAAAAATGCTGATAATTTTCCTATTTCAAACTTACCAACCAATGCTAAATTTCCACCCTTTTCCAAAACTATAGCACTTGCCAATGTACCAGCAAATATTATAATTGGAATAAATACAGCATTTAATCTTGCCATCTTAATACTACTATTATAAAGTTTATTTGTTGTTTGTTTAAATTCCAATAAGTTTTTATCTTCTATAACAAGTGTTTTACTTGTTTTAGCTCCAGTTATTCCTTCATTAAAATCACCAGTCATTATTGCATTAGTTTTTCTTATTGAACGATTTGCACCTAACAACTTGCCTTGAAAATAAACTGTTGCAATAGCCATAATAGGTATAATCAAAATAACTAATAAAGCTAATTTATAGTTTAGTATAAACATTACTACAAAAACACCTATAACATAAACAGCTGACCAAAACAAGTCTGTTATGCCCCAAGCAATCATATCTCCAATTTTTCCTGTATCACTTAGCACCCTACTTATTAAATGTCCAACAGGATTTTGATTATAATATGACAATGAAAGTGTTTGTAGTTTATTAAAAACAGCTTTTTTTAAATCATATGACATTTTCATTTCAACTCTCATTGACAGTTTTGTAAATCCAAATACTGAAATTACCTGTATTAATAAAGCGGTAAAGTAAAGTCCTGTAAAGACTCTTATACCATTAAGTGTACCCTTTTCTATCAAATTATCTACTACATAACTTTGAAATAACGGCAATATTATATCTACTAATGCCATAAGCATCATTAGTAATATAACTCCAATAATTTTATATTTATAAGGGGTCACAAATGATTTTAATTTTAACCATACCTTAATATCGAATGACTGTTTCTTTTCTTCTTGATCTTCGTAACTTGACATACTGTCACCTCCTATATTTCAACGTCTGATGTGTTCATTTGAACATTGTATATATTTTTATATATACCATCTCTGCTTATTAACTCTTCATGTGTTCCCATATCTACAATTTTACCCTTATCTAGCACCATAATTTTGTCTGCTTGCATAAGTGTTGTAATTCTATGTGATATAAGAATTGTAGTTGCATCTTTTCTGTTATTTTTTAGAGCGTGTCTAATCTTAGCATCTGTTTCTGAGTCTACTGCTGACAACGAATCATCAAATACCATTATTGGTGCATTTTGCATAAGCATTCTAGCTATAGCAACACGTTGTTTTTGACCACCAGATAATGTAACTCCTCTTTCACCTACAAGTGTATCATAACCATTTGAAAATCCTTCAATGGCATCGTGTACACATGCAACATTTGCAACTTTTTTTACTGAATTTATATCTAATTTCGTATCTTGTATAGAAATATTATCTTTAATTGACTTAGAATATAAAAATGGCTCTTGTAACACCATACCAATATTTTTTCTTAAATGGCTAAGCTTGATATCCTTAATATTAATATTACCTATTGTAATATTGCCATTTTCTTCTTCTACATCATAAAGTCTGCTTAACAAGTGCATAATTGTTGATTTTCCAGAACCTGTTCCTCCAAGTATTGCGAATGTTTTACCTGCTTCTATTTTAAAACTTATATCATTAATTATTGAATTGTTTTCACTATATTTAAATGTTACATTCTTAAACTCAATGTCTTTTCCTTTAAAATCAGGAGTTAATGCGTTTTCATCCTCAAACTCTTCTTCTTCATTTAAAATTTCAGATATTCTTTTAAGTGAAACCTTTGTTTTACTCATCTCTGATAATACTCTTCCAAATGCTCTTATTGGCCATACTAACATTGAATTGTAATAAACAAATGCCAAAAATTCTCCTAATGTTATATTGCCATGTACCGCTTCAACTGTACCACATACAATTATTGTTAAAACCTGTAATCCTGAGAACAAGTCACCAGATGCCCAGTAAAATGAAAGTCTGTGACCTAGCTTTATCCATAAGTCCGTAAATGCTCCGTTTTTTTCATCGAATTTATCAACTTCATATTTTTCTCTACCAAATGCTCTTACAACTCTAACACCCGTCAAATTTTCTTGTGCTACTGCATATAACTGTCCATCAGCCTCATCAGCATCTTTAAATCTCTTTGAAATTATTCCATAAAATACACCATTGTACAATGCTACTACCGGCACAAACACTAAAGCAATCAATGATAGTTTAACATTCATTGAAAACATTAATATGAGTGCTATTATAATTAGCATTGTTATTCTGAATAATTCAGCTAACTGTGACGCAATAAATCTTCTAACTAATTCAACATCCTGTGTAGCTCTTTGTATTGTATCACCTGTTTGGTTTTTAGAGTGCCAGCTAAACGGCAACTTTTGAATATGGTCATACAAATGGTTTCTAAGTTTTTTTATTAATCCCTCTGAACCTTTCGCTATTGAAACTTTGTTTGTGTAATCACATACACAAGTAATCAATGATAAACCAACAATAACTAGTGCTGGGATCCATAAATTTTGTCTTAATGTTTCTACACCACCAATATTGTTAATCATATTAACAAAAATTTGTGGTAAACTTATTGGTTCATTTTTTATAACTGAATCGACGGTAACTTTTATAACCTGCGGAGTTGTAAAATTTACAAATACTCTTATTATAATTGCAACAGCTGCAAATATAAAATATCTCTTTAATCCTTTAGTGTATGGCATAATTAAATTAAAACCACTATTTTTCTTTTTCATGTAATCACCTCTTCGTCCCATAATTATTATGATTTTATTGAAATATATATTTAAATGATTATTTTTGCGCAATAAAAAATCCAGACGTAATTTGCTATAAAGCTCATACAATCTGGATTACTTTTATAATTAAGTTTTAAAAACTTTTTAGAACATAGATTTACATTATTCTATATCCCTATATAAAAGGCAAAAAGACAAACTATTATAACTAAATTTCATAATATTAATTTTATTATTACAATTCAAATTTTCTTCATTTCTTAACTTATTGATTTTAACTATAGTGCTCATCTTTTCACCTCCTTAATTTTCTATTTTTTATTTTATATATCTCAACGTTCTTATAATACCACAATTTATTATATGCAAATATTACAATTATATTACATAATATGTTATAAATAAAAAATTATTGATAAATAAAGGCTTAAATTGTTTTTTGTAAATTTAATTTACTACTTAATTGACTTTAAATTATTCCAATGATATAATATTAATATAAGTAAAATTTATTTACTATGAGGTGTATATGATAAATAATAATTTAGGTAAAAGACTAAAACAGGCTCGACTTGAACTTAAAATGACACAAAAAGACTTAGCTGGTGACTTTATCACAAGAAATATGCTAAGCCAGATTGAAAACGGTGTTGCTAACCCTTCAATTAAAACAATTGAATATTTGTCAAAAACACTAAAAAAGCCAATTTCTTATTTTATAGAGCCTAATTATGTTGAAAACAACACTGATAACACTAATAAAGAATTGATTGACATCGCTTTTAAAATGTATAGAAACAAAAAATATGATAAGTGCAAAGAATCTTTAGATAAGTTTTTCAAATGCGGATATGATCAAACCAATACAACTTATGAATTATCTCTGTTGTATTGGTCTTGTAATATTAATTTAGGAATTATTAAGTTTAATGAAAATAAAATCTTAGAATCTAAATCTTTGATTTTAAATGCCTATAAATATGAGCCTAAAATTATGATTCTTGATAACGCATTAAAGGCAGAATCTCTAATGGTAATGTCGAAAATATATTTAGCATTAAATAACATCGAAAAAGCAAAAGAAATGTTTGATAGCTACACATCTATTATAAATAACCATATAAACAAAGATGATGAGTTTTTTATTAAGTGTGAGCTACTTTTAAAAAGTAACAATATGATTGAATGTAAAAAATATTTGGAATTAGAGTCATCTTTTAAAATTAAGGAAACACAAAAGTATAATTTTATTATGGGTGTAGTATATTATGAAAACAAAGAATATAACCTTGCGATAGAATATTTTACAAAATCAATTGACTTAAATAAAGGTTTATATACTAAAGATACGGATCTGATTTATAAGCATATAGCTGATTGCTATTCAAATTTACAGCAATATGACAAAGCATATGAATTTATGAATAAAATTTATCAAAATAAAACTCGAATGTAAAACACAGTATAGACATTGTCTCTACTGTGTTTTACAATTTATTAAAGATTTTTCAAATTTTTCTAAAAATAATTCTATTTCTTCAATTGTAATATTTAATGGAGGAAGTAATCTAATTATATTTTTTGATGTTACATTTAACAAAAGTTGATTTCTAAACGCATCTTCTTTGATTACATTTGCATATTCTCCTACATTTATACCAATCATTAAACCTTTTCCGCTTATACTTTTTATTATATATGAATATTTTGATTTTAAATTGTTTAATTTATTTATTATATATTTTGATTTGTAATTAATATTGTCGATAAAACCATCCTTTAGTAGCATTGACAGAACATTATTTCCGCATGTAGCACTTACCGGATTTGGAGCAAAGGTAGAGCCGTGTTCTCCCACTTTTAAAATATTCTCACACTTTTCTCCAATAAGTAAAGCACCTATTGGCAATCCTGCCCCCAAAGATTTTGCAATAGTTACAGCATCAGGTACTATATCATAATTTTCATAAGCAAATAGTTTACCAGTTCTTCCTAGTCCTGTTTGAATTTCATCTATTATTATTAAATAATTGTACTTTTTTTGATATTCTACAATACATTGTAAAAATTCACTTGTTATTTCTACTATTCCACCTTCACCTTGAATTAACTCAATAAATATGGCACATATATTTTCATTAACTATTTCTTTAAATAGATTAACATTATTAAACTCAAAATGTTTTACATTAGGCAATAAAGGTTCAAAATTATTTTGATATTTTTTTTGCCCCGTTAATGAAAGGCTACCCATAGTCCTTCCATGAAATGAATTAAACGCTGACAATATTATATTTTTATTTTCAGATATATTATGACCATATTTTAAACAAAGCTTTATTGCCGCTTCGTTGGACTCGGTTCCAGAGTTAGTAAAAAAAACTTTTTTTGCAAATGAATTTTGTACTAAAGTTTTAGCTAAATCTATTGCTGTTTCAGAATAAAAATAATTTGATAAATGCAAATAATTATTTACTTGAAACTGTATTGCATTTTTTATAACACTATTTTTTCCTCCAAAATTATTAACACCTATCCCACTAAACATATCTAGGTATTTATTATTATTATTGTCTATTAAAAAACTACCTTCAGAGTATTTTACATATAGATTCATTCTATCATAAGTATTTGAAATATATTTTTTATCATTATTTTTTAATTCTATAAAATCTGTCATTTAAATTCTCCTTAAATCGTCTACTATTGTTGTTTTTCCTTTTTCTATCCTATCCCGTTCTTTAATTTTTTTTGCAGGAATACCTGTTACAACAGAATTTTCAGCAACATCCTTTGTTACAACAGCTCCTGCACCTACCACAGCACCTTTGCAAACTTTTATTCCTTCTAAAATTACTGCATTAGCACCAATCAATACATTATCTTCTATAATTACTGGCGTTTTGCTTGGTGGTTCTAATACTCCTGCCACAACTGCACCTGCTCCAACATGAACATACTCTCCTATAATTGCCCTTGCGCCAATAACACAATTCATATCAAGCATTGTTCCCTTTCCTATAATTGCGCCAATATTAACAACTGCACCCATCATTACTATAACATCATCATTTATTGTTACACCTTGCCTAATGATTGCACCTGGTTCTATTCTAGCATTTAGGTTTTTAATATCTAACATAGGTATTGCTGAATTTCTTGAGCTATTTTCTATATAGTAATTATTGATATAATTCTTGTTTTTCTTAAGTATTTGATGTGCATCACTATTTTGACCAAACGCTATAGCAATATGTTTAGATTTAAATGACTCCATACCTAAAAAATCAATTTTTCTTATTTTACCCTCTACATACATCTTTACAACTGTAGATTTTTTTGAGTTTCTAATGTAATTAATAATTTCATTAGAATTTTCAAAATTTAAATTGTCCAAACCCTTCACCTCTTTAAATACTCCTATCTAATAAGTCATCTACAATAAAGTAACCATTATGTTTACCTTGTATTAGTCTTACAGCACTTATAGCACCTTCAGCAAATATTTTTTTTGATAAGGTTATATGCTCAACCTTAATTACATCTCCTTCTCCTGCAAATATAGCCAAATGATTTCCTAACATATTGCCTGCCCTAATACTGTGTATACCAATATCACTATTTTTTCTAGTAGCAATAACATTTCTGTTATAGATATAATTAGGGTTGTAATTAATATTATTTTCTATAACCTTCTTAATCATTTTTGCAGTTCCGCTCGGAGCATCTACTTTCTTATTACCGTGACTTTCTATAATTTCTATATCATAGTTACTTGATAGTAACTTCACAGCATATTCTAAAATATTTAGAGTTAAGCTTACACCAACAGATAGGTTTGAACTCCTAAACACAGGTATCTTTTTTGAAAACTCAAATATTTTTTCTTCCTCTTCCATGCTATATCCTGTTGTAGCAAGAACTAGACCTATTTTGTTTTTAATACCATAATTTAATATATCATCTATTAGACATCTGTTTGAAAAATCAATTATAACATTAGCTTTTTCCTTAATACTTAAAAAATTATCATATAAAGGAAAGCTACTATTACTATACTTACTTTTGTTTCTACATACTCCAGCTACAATATTAATATCAGATATAGTTTTAATATAATTCACCAGTTCTTGACCCATTGTTCCTGTGCATCCAGACAATATAACACTTATATTCACTACAGATAACCCAACCCTATTTTTTTCATTTCTTTCTTTAGTATCTCAATATTTTTTATACTCATATCGCACAACGGCAATCTAAGCTCACCAACATCTTTACCAAGTAGATTTAAACAGGTTTTAACAGGAATAGGATTAGTTTCAACAAATAAAACATTTATAAAATTTAAAAGTTCTAGTTGTATACGTTTAGATTCATTTATATTACCTTCTAAATATGTTTTTACAATATTATGTGTTTCAAAAGGAAATATATTAGATACTACAGAAATAACGCCTTTCCCCCCCAATGAAAGTACTGGAACAATCACGTCATCATTTCCTGAATAAATTAAAAAATCATCATCTACCTTACTTGCTATATCTGCAACGTATGATATATTTCCACTTGCCTCTTTTATTCCAGCTATGTTTTTGTGATGTGATAGTTCAACAACTGATTCTGCACTAATATGAAAACCAGTTCTTGAAGGAACATTATATATAATTATTGGTATATTAATCCTGTCCGCTATATATGTATAATGTTTTACAGCACCAACCTGTGTTGTTTTGTTGTAATATGGTGTAACAATTAATAATGCATCTGCATTATTTTCTTCAGCATACCTACTCATTTTTAAGCAATGATTAGTATTATTGCTACCTGTACCAACAATTACTGGTATTCTATTATTTATTCTTTTCACTGAGTGTTTTATTAAATCTTTATGTTCTTCTTCTGAAAGAGTAGATGCCTCTCCTGTAGTACCTGCTATAACCAATGCATCAATATGTTTCCTAATTTGCCACTCTATTAGGCCATCTAATTTATCATAGTTTATAGCCCCATTTTTAAAAGGTGTCACCAAAGCAGTTGCTGCTCCTGTAAATAAACTCATAAACTTACCCCCTTGAATAGTCTTATACTACATTGTATTCACAAATAAAAATAAAATTATATTTTGCCAAAAAAAAACAATATGTTTAAAATAATATTGCATATAAAGTTTAAATAATATATAATTTATTGTAGGTGCAATTAAATTTATAGGAGTGTAACTATGTTATTTATACCTACTGAACTATTAAAACCAAATATGATAATTGCAAGAGACATAAATTTGACTATTACTGATCAGTTCAGTTTGCCTCTTTTGAGAAAAGGACAAGTTCTTAATGATCTTTTTATTAAAAAGATTAAATTTCATAACATTGCAGGTGTTTATATAGATAATGATATTGCAAAGGATATTATTGTAAATGATATTATAAGCGAGAAGTTAAAAATCACCGTTTTGCGTGACATAAAGAAAAATTTTAATCTATTTAAAAAAAATAGAGGGGAAGTAAATACACATATAGTTGATAATATATCAAAAATTGCAAAGAGTTTAGTTCTTGATATTTTATCGAATGACGAAATATTAATTAATCTTATAGATTTAAAGAACTATGATGATTACACATACAGACACTCACTATGTGTTGCAATTTTAAGCATAACAACTGGTATTAGTTTGCAACTAAACGAACATATGTTAACAGAAATAGGCATATGTGCACTTTTACACGATATAGGTAAAATGACTATACCAATAGAAATTATTAATAAACCAGATTTATTATCTCCGCAAGAATATGATACTGTAAAACAACACCCAATTATTGCAGTAGAGAAATTAAAGAAACTCTCTTTTGTATCTCAAGCAGTACTAGATGGAATATTAACTCACCATGAAAAGTTTGATGGTACAGGCTATCCTTACGGATTAAAGGGTGATGAGATACCTTTATACGGCAAAATTCTTGCTATTGCAGACGTTTACGACGCATTAACATCCACTAGGTCATATCGAAGAGCTTGCTTCCCTAATGAAGCAATAGAGTATGTTATGGGCTGTGCAGATGTACATTTTGATTATAATATATTGAAGGCTTTCTTGAAAAATATTGCAGCTTACCCTGTTGGTACATTTGTATCCTTAAGCAATGGACAAATAGCTATAGTTGTTAAAAATCTTCAGGTAAATCCTCTTAGACCAATTATAAGAATTATATATGCTGATGGAACAACTAGCAAAAACATAAATTTATCATATGATCTAGATCATATGAATATTACTATAGTTAGCATGGGATATGAAAACCCTGGTTTTAGCTATTCACAATAAAAACTATTTGCTTTTTTATAAAACTTTGATATAATAACATAATTACTGGACAGGTACTCAAGTGGTTGAAGAGGCATGCTTGGAAAGCTTGTAGGATACAATTGTGTCGCGAAGGTTCGAATCCTTTCCTGTCCGCCAATTTTTTTAGCGCATAAGCGTTATTTTTTTTCTACTTTTTTATGAAGTTTTGTTAACAATAAACTTACCAATGCAATTGCTATTGCCATAGCACCAATATTGAATATTGTTCTTATTCCCAAATATATTGCCTGATCTATATCGTTTTGAACAAACTTAAGCATTGTCTCATACAAACCTATTCCAGGCACTATAGGAACAACTGCTGGAAAAATAAAAATTGTTGCAGGCATCTTAATTTTTCTAGCACAAATTTCTCCTAACAAAGATATTACAAGTGTTCCT
Organism: Sedimentibacter sp. zth1; assembly: GCF_017352195.1. Lineage (NCBI taxonomy): Bacteria > Bacillati > Bacillota > Tissierellia > Sedimentibacter > Sedimentibacter sp. zth1. The sequence goes on from NZ_CP071445.1 coordinate 2,188,870, forward strand.
AGAAAAAAACCAAATAACTCATAATTATTATTTACACATATAATGTATATTAAATAACCTATGTCTGCTATCAAAGCAGAAAAAACTAAGCTTTTTCTTGGTGCTTGCATAACTAATGCAAAAAACCAAGTCGCTATAAAACAATATATTAAATCTAAAAATAAGTCTAACATTTTTATATACCTCTTCTTATATTATATAATTCCAATTGAAAACGAAAGTGATAATACAATACCAGCTCCTGCACCTAATGCAGTTGCAACTAAAATAGCTTCTGTTCCTCTAACAACACCAGATAACAAATCACCACTCATAGTATCTCTAATTGCATTGGTCATCGCAAGTCCTGGCAACAATGGCATTATTCCACCTATTATAATAATATTATAATCTCCTTTGCCAATTATAGAAGTAGCTATAATTGCAAATACCGATATAATTGCTGAACCAAAGAATCCAACAAAAAATTTATGAGCATCAGTACTTCCAAGTTTCGTTGAAATAAACTGAACAATAAGCCCTGATAAAAATGCTAATATAAATTCTATTGGCCCGCCTTTGAATAACAATGTAAAAAATGCTGCTGCTATACCTTCATAAGTTCTGTAAAATTTACCTTTCCTTATATTTACCTCGCTTTTCAACTCCTTTAATTTTATCAATGCTTCATCTAAATTTATTTCCCTATTTGTTATCATTCTTGAAATAGTATTGACTTCATTTAATTTGTATAAATTGATAGATCTATTTTTTATTCTTCTAATAATTGTTCTTTCGCCATCATTTTCAGTAGCTATAGTTATATGTGCACCAGTTGGTGTAACACTAGAATCTATTTCAAATTCATTAAACGCTTTTCCTATTATATCAAGTGTATTTTCTACCCTATAAGCCTCCGCACCACTTTCCATCATAATTTGAGTCATTAATTTCAAAACTTTTAACAGTTTATCAATATTTACTGTTGACATAATTATTCACCTCTACAAACTTTTTTCCTATTTAACTTATATTTTATACTTATTAGGCAATATTAATATTGATTTATTATTTTAAAACATATATAATTTTTATAGGCATGTTTATGTCTAATTATAATTTAGGAGGATTTAAAATGGCAGTAACAAAAGATTCACTTATTGGTGAAGTTATACAAGAAAATCCAAATGCCGTGGAAATTTTAATGTCTTTTGGTCTTGGTTGCGTAGGTTGCCCAAGTGCACAAATGGAATCATTGGAAGAAGCAGCAATGGTTCATGGCGTTAATGTTGATAATATGATTGAAGCATTAAATAAATAATTATATAAAATAAAAAGAGCTTTTAATATATTGTTATAAGCTCTTTTATTTTAACATAACTTTAGCCTTATACATTTCTATGTCGGCTCTTTTTAATAATTCCTTAAATTCCATTCCATCATCTCTAAATGTTGCTATACCATAGCAAAACGAACAAGTTATACTGCAATTAGACATAGATATATACTCTTCTTTCATTTCACTTAATATGTTATCTAAACTATCTTTAATATTGTTTATTGACTTATCATAATAAACGCTTACAAATTCATCTCCGCCTATCCTAGCTACTACATCATTTTTATCTGAAATGCTAAAAAATTTGTCTGCCACATGCTTTAAAACATTATCTCCACAAAGGTGCCCATATTTGTCATTTATTATTTTTAAGTGATTAACATCAATTAAAACTAAATTCAACGTTTTATTATATAAAACTGCATTGCTTTTTAAAACATTAAATTGTTTTTCAAGAAACATTCTATTATACAATTTAGTTAAATAATCATGATTAGCATAAAAAATTTGATCACTGTATAATAAATAATTTGATATCGCAATTTCAATACTTGATTTTAAAAATTTCATCAATCTTACATCATCTTTATCAAAAGAATTGATTTTAACAGAATCTATACAAATCATACCATAAATATTATCCTTTATGATTATAGGTGAAATCAAGCTAGACTTGATATATTGTTTTCTACCATAGCATGTTTCTATAGGATAAAAATCGACTATCTTTGATAAATCACTAATATTTTTAACATCATTCATTTTACCATTTGTTGATCTGTACAAAAAAGTTTCTTCTTGTTTTATAGAAAATTTTTTTATTTTTTCTTCATAACCAATATGAGCAACAACTTCAAACTCACTATCTTTCTTTATCATAATTGTACCAATACAATTATTGTTAAATGTCTTTAATGCTGTTTCAAGCGTCAAATTATATATATCATTAATATCATTAAATTTAACTATGTTTTCCGTAATTTTAAGCATTAAATTTCTTACATTTGTCATTGATATTAGTTGGTTTTTAGTTATTACATTTTCTGTTACATCTGCAAATTGCATAAGCAAACAATTTTTATCATTAAAAATTACAGGCTTAATTAAAACATTAGCATATAACAATTTTCCCTTATTATTTCTTATAGAAACTTCATTTTTACTAAAGTTTTTATTTTTATCAAATAAATTTTTAATCTGCTCCATTAAAATTTCATCATTAAATAATTCATCAATATACAGTTCAGATATATTTTTAAAACAACTATATGTGCTAATAAAAATTTTATTTGCAAACAAAATTTTCTCTTTATTAAAAATTATAATTGGAGCAAGTATTAAATTATTAAAGGTTTTAAAATCTTCACCCGTTATAACTAAAGTTTTATTATTCATGCTTAACTCCTAATATTTACATTTGTATAATTTTAACATAATTATATAATTTACAATAATTTCAAATAATAATATTAATTTATAATAAAATTTATATTTTATAATTAAAAAGCTATTGCAAACAATCTAGTTTACAATAGCCCCCTAATTACCCTAATAAAGTTTCTAATTTATCTCTGTCAAAACCTTCTACTACTTCATCATCAACATATATAATAGGAACTCCCATAAACCCTAATGACATAAGTTCTTTTCTTGAATTCATATCAGTTGAAACATTTTTTTCTTCAAATTCAACTTCTTTTTCTGCCAAATAGTCCTTAGCAGTATGACAATGCGGTCAAGTATTACTTGTGTAAATTTTTACTTTCTTCATAATTTTCTCCTTGTTCTATTTTGATTATTTTTTCTTAATTTCTAATTATTATTTGTATAGTTTTTTTCTTAATATATATTTTTTTTCATATATTAACATTTATTATACTATATTACTATATTTTATTACTTTATTCAATGCTATTATTTTAATTCATGCACATATTGTTTTCATTAGAATATTATGCATATATATGTTTGTATTTTTATTTTAATGAAAGGACTTGATTTAATGAAAGATTGTACAGTAAAAATTACATTTCCAAAAAAAGTATTAAAAGGTGCAGGACTTAAAAAAACTTCATTTTTACCTTCATGGATATATAATATTAAAATATCAATAAAAAATAATAGTGAATATTTTAAAATATGCTCTTTTAACTCTACGTTTGCAAACGGAATTACATATCTAAATAATTTAAGTGTTAATGGACCAGATTATGATATAATTAATTTTTTAAAATTTGTTGAACCAAACTTAAAAGTAGGTAATGATAATCTTATTGTTTTTGCTAATAATTTCAAACTATCACCTCTTTCAGAAAATATAATAACATTTGATATAGCCATTAATAACAACTATACATCTAGCTCTATAGAAAATTCAGGCGCAAAAATATCTCACAAAACAACTTTAAATATTAACACTTATTTACTAAACGACGGAAATATTTATTCTGATAACATTAGCACTGAAGCAATGGATTATTTAATTGAAGTGAATTCTGATACTGATAAACTTAAAATAAATGAAAAGTCTAAAATATATATTAATTGCAAGGCAGGACAATATGACTCAATTAGGAAGGTATACTTGAAGTGTTCACTAGATAGTGGGTTTGATTATTTAACTGGTACCACAAATATAGAACCAAAAAACTTATATCTTTCAAACAACAGAACAATATTAAAGTGGTTCTTTGACATTGTTAATCAAGGTGAATGCAAAAAAATTGGTTTTAAAGTTATGTCTAAAAGCAAATACAAAGATGAAAGCACTGTAAAAATCGGAGATAACCTTATCAATAGCATAAATTCAAACGGAGTAAATAACTCTACATATACACAATGTCCTGATACATGTAGACAAGGTTTTTTTATTGTATAGAATACACTCCTTTATATTTTAAAAGCACTTTTTATAAGTGCTTTTTTTCTATGTATATTTTTTTTAATATTTGCAATATTTATTGTTATAATAATAATAATTGTTTGCTATATTTATATATATTAACTATAATTAAACTATATATTATAGCAATGAAAGGATGATTAAAATTAAAAAGAATTACTTAAAAATGGTACCTATATTTATATTGTTTGTTTTAATATTCAAGTTTATATATAACAATAACGGATTTAGTTCATTTATGAAAATATGCATTCCAATATTTACAGGTGTTTTTTTTGCTATTGTTTTAAATCCACTGCTGAATTTTACGCAAACAAAACTAAAAATAAAATCAAGAGGTATTGCGATTGCACTTACATATTTGATTTTTTTAGTAATTATATTATTATTAATTACTATGATTGTTCCTGGTATAACAAGTAGCATAGCAGACTTTTTATCAGACTTTCCGGATTTATTGAAGCAATTTAGTGAATATATCATTGATTTTGCGAACAATTCTTTTATTGATGGCAATACTGATATAAATAAATGGTTTGAACAAACAGTATTAACTGTATCGCAAAAGCTTTATAACTTTGCCTCATCAATGCTTAACACAGCAATAATAAGTGCTATATCAATTATATCTACAACATGGAATATATTATTATCATTATTTATATCTATATATATACTTTATGATAAAGAATATTTTGAAAATTTATTTTATAGAACGTGTCATAGCTTATTCGAGAAAAAAAATGCAGATGAAATTGTACATTTAGGCTATAATTTTTACAGTAACGTAACAAATTTTATTGCAGGCAAGCTTATAGATTCGCTTATAATAGGTGCAATTGCATATATTGTTTCTGCATACCTAATTAAAGCACATTACCCATTGCTTATAAGCGTAATGCTCGGTATAACAAATATGATACCTTACTTTGGTCCTTTCATTGGTGGTATACCAGCAGTCATAATAACATTATTATTTGATCCTATCAAAGGATTTTGGATGATTATTTTTATAATTATTCTACAGCAATTTGATGGTTGGTTCTTAGGACCTAAAATTTTAGGCATAAAACTTGAACTTAAACCAGTTTGGATTATTATATCTATAATTATTGGTGGAGGATTATTTGGACCTATAGGAATGTTTCTAGCAACCCCTATTGCAGCATTAGTAAAAACTATTTTAGAAGGATACATTACTCTAAAACTTAAGGACAAAGAAATAACATTGCCTCATCAAAAAAAATAGTGAAAAAACCGCATTTTGTGCACAATTGTTTATAACTTTGTTGATAACCCGTAAAAACATGGCATTTATTGTGGATAACGCAGAAAAAGTTATCCACAATTTATTTATAAGTAGGTGAACCGATGGATTGGAATTGTAAAAATTATCATACTTTAGATTTTGAATTAAAAAAATATTTTGGCGAAAAAGCTATAAAATTATCAATAAATGGGGGTTTTACTTGTCCTAATAGAGACGGTTCAATTAATACCTGTGGTTGTATTTTTTGCAGTGAAAAAGGCTCCGGTGATTTTGCAGGAAATGTTGATAACTCTATTAACAATCAAATCAACGAACAGATAAAGTTTCTAAGTAATAAATGGAAGTCGAACACGTATATAGCATACTTCCAAAGCTTTACCAATACATATGATAGTGTTATTAATCTAGAAAAAAAATATACTCAGGCACTAAATTGTCCTAATATAAAGGGGTTAGCCATAGCAACCAGACCTGATTGTATAAATGAAAACATTGCTAAGCTTTTATCAAGTTATAATGATAGAACTTATCTATGGGTTGAACTCGGTTTGCAAACTATCCACAAAAATTCCTCAGATTTTATCAGAAGGGGATATGACTTGGATGTATTTAACAATGCTATAAGTATGTTAAAGAAGTACAATATAAGAGTTGTTGTACATTTAATTTTAGGTTTACCCAATGAAAGTAATCATGATATTTTGGAAAGTGTACAATACGTATGTACCAAAGGTATATGGGGTATTAAGCTTCATCTACTGCACGTTTTAAAAAATACTGATTTAGCTAATTATTATTATGAAAATAACATGAAATTATATACACAAGAAGAATATATTAATCTTGTGTGTGACTGTATTGAAATAATGCCTCAAGATGTAGTTATACATAGGCTTACAGGCGATGGGAAACGAAGTGAATTAATAGCTCCTGAATGGAGTTTGCATAAATTAAAAGTCCTATCTGCAATAGACATTGAGCTTAGAAAAAGAAACAGTTACCAAGGATTGAAATTTAACCAAGAACAAAAATAATATAATTTGTAATTCTAATGTAACAATAAATCTTTATATCTATATTATAATTTACTTATAGATATATAAAATTATATAGATTTGGGTGAAATTATGAAAAAACTGGTTATCACTACATTACTTATTGTTTTATTACTATTAACATTTAGTAGTAAAGCATACTCAATAGATTTTAGTGATATTAATAATAAAGACTATTCTGAAATGTTAAACATACTATCTTCATATAAAATTTTAAATGGTTACACTGATGGTACATTTAGACCAGGTAATTGCATTACTCGTGCTGAAGCTGCTAAAATAGCAGTCATGTTAACTGGTTACGAAAATATCTCTTTTGGCATGACATCAAATTTCTCAGATATGCAAGGTCACTGGGCAGAAAGATATGTTGAAATAACAAATGTACTTGGTATTGTTAAAGGTTATGAAGATAATACTTTTAAACCAAATCAATATGTTACTTTTGAAGAAGCTGTAACTATAATTATAAGGGTACTAGGATACAATGACGAAGTTGTTGGAAATAATTATCCTGATAATTATCTTAATTTAGCAAAAAAATTAAATCTATTAGAAAATATTTCTAATCCAAGCAAATATATGACAAGAGAAAGTATGTCCTTTTTAGTATATAACTCTTTGAATTGCCATACTGTAAATATAAAAAATAGTAATATCATATATAATAGTAAGCTACTGTTAAATAATTTAGGTAGAAAAGAAACTAGACAAATAACTGATACTTACGTATTGGAACATTCAGAAATTTATTTAGCTAAATATTTGATGAATATATTTGATATATATTATGATAATAATGACAACATAGTTTTGATAAACAATCCAGTATACACAACTATCACAGGATATATCAAATCATCATTACCATCAAATTTAATTTTTTTAAGCGATAAATATGGAAATTCTAAACTTTATAATTTGAATGATGTTCCAATAGTTTATAATAATATTAAAAGCTATGTAAATAATGAGGATTTAAAAAATTCAAATGCACGATTTTTGATTTCTGATTCATCAGAAATAGTTGCAGCTGTTATAGAAAAACCTACTGATATCAAAATAATCAGTAACAACGAATTATACAAGAATAGTGAAGACATTTTTGCTGGAAAGTATCTTCCTAAAAAAGATAACAAAATTTTATTTGAAAATATAAGAGTTACTGGAGCAGCAGATAATTTATATGACATTAAAACTAACGATGTAGTTTACTTTTATGAAACTAAGGAATCTAACTATAATAAAAGCACAGTAAGTATGGAGGTTATTAGGAATAACATAACTAATATATTTAATGGTACTGAATATAAAGGGTACGATGAATATTACAATATTGGTGATATTAAATATAAATTAAACGCTAATGCCAATATAAAAGAACAGCCCTCTATTGGCGATTCAGTTAAAGCCATACTAGATAAAGATAATTCAATCTTGCAACTTGAAGTTATGAGGTATGTTCAAGAGCCTAAAAAATATGCATTGGTTTTGGGAGTCAATCAAGGTACAAATGCCTTGCCAACAGTAAATATATTAAAACATGATGGAACTACTAAAACCTATACACTTAAAGAAAATAGCGGTGTCGTAATAAAGGCAAGCAATAATAATTCATATATTTATAATACAAGTATTTCTAAAAATGATTTCATAAGATATGATTTACTTAATACATCAACTATTAAAGTTGTAAAAAAAGAATCTAGCGTTAATATTGTTGGTGAGTATAACCCAAAAGTAAATACAGTTTCAAGCGTAGGATATAAAATTAATTCTTTATCAACAATTATGATTTATGGTGAACCATTTAGACAAATCAATCTTGAAAATTTAGGTAACCATTTAGAAGGCAGAGCTGTATTAAAAAACAATGTAATTCAAATGCTTATACTAAATAAAAATGTTATAACTGAAGTTGACAAAGAAATTCCCGTTGAAAAACCAATCGTTACAACATATACAGGCCAAGTTTATGGTGCAATAGATAGTATAAGTAACAACAATTCAACATTAGGTCTTTATAATTACTCATTGTCTTTCAATATTCATAAAGACTTAAATGACAGTATAAACAGTTATAAGAACCAGTTTGTGAGATTTAAAGTTATAAACAGTGTAGTTACGGAAATTGAAGCATATAAACCTGAAATAACAAAAAGTAAAGTAACTGCTATTTACAAAAATCAGTTACAGATAGATGGAATTTCTTTAGTTGAATATTCTGATAATGTAATGGTATACATTTGTTCTCAAGATGCATTAGGAGAATATATATCTTTTAAAAACGCATCCTTAAGTGATGTTAAAATAAATTCAACAGTACAATTTTATGTAACCGATAACAAATATAATGGTGTTGTTAATGTAATAGTTATTTATAATTAATAAAACAACTTTAAAAAATGGCTGTTGCATTAGTGATCAGAAATCGCAGTGCAACAGCCCCTTTATTTTAAACTTCCAAATTTTCATAGAGTTGTGCTATTTGACCCCATGTAGCAGGTCCAATAAGCCCTGTATCTATTCCTAAATATTCTCTTTGTATAGCTCTAACAGCTTCTTCGGTTTGTTCATCAAATATACCTGTTACAGTTACTTTAGGTATAGAAGGATAGTATTGGGAAATTTTTTCTAAGTAAGTTTGCATTAACGTCACACTTTTATCTCCCATGCCTTTTGATAGTAAATATCCTGGATAAATAGTTTTGTTTTTAAAACACCCTTCTGGTATTTCAGAATAAATTTTTTTATAAGTTTTATCTAATGTTGCCAATGTCTGTATACCAACTACACCATCTACAATTATATTAAATTTTTTTTCAATTGCTTTTACAGCTTCTGTAGTTTCTGGTCCAAAGTAACTTGTCAATTCTATCAATGGAATATCACCGTAGTAACATGCTATTGCACGTACATAATATTGTATTAATCTTACCCAAATGCCAGAATCACCTTCTTGCCAAGAAATAGCGAAAGAACTTTCTATTTCTTCAGGCTCAATACCCTCCGATATAAGTTCACTTACTCCTTTCACGGCATTATATATATATTTTATTTTATACCATGTTGCACTTCCTATAATTCCATCCTGTGTTAAGTTAAATGCCTTTTGAAAAGCTTTTACTGCATCCTCTGTATCCTTTCTAAAAATTCCATCAGGATTTTCTATTTTGGGAATCGCTGGATAATTTTCTCTAATTCTGTTTAATTCCCGTTGCATAATGAAAACATCTCGCCCAAAGCTACCTAATCGCAATGGATATAATGGGTAAGATTCAAAATTGGCATTTATAGGAACGTCTGTAACAATATCAATATCTTCACCATAGTAATATTTTAAAATATCATATGGTGAGTAACCACTTTCTGCTAGAGTTACTGTCTCCCACTGTAATAAGCCGTCACAAGTTACATTCACTCCATCGCAATAAGAAGCAGCAATTGGTTCTATTTTACCCTGTCGTACAATATAACTATTAAAAATTTCATCAACAATTTTAGATATATTTTCAAAAATATCTCTTCCTGGCACAAAAGATTGGTCAAATTGTGTTGAATTTGTTATGTCAAAATCATATCCGCGAATACGATATTGTTCTGTAAAGATTCTGTTTAATGCAAAAGTTATTTGAGCATAAATATTTGCCCTAACTGCACTTTCAGGCCAGGTAGGATAAATTTCACTAGATGCAACATTTTTAATATACTCTGGAAAGGAAACAATCACATTTTCAGCAGGTTCATCGGGTTTTCCTAGGTGAACTGATATACTTTCTGGAATAAACGGAACGTCAGGTCGACTAATTATAACCATTTTATCACCACTCTTAACATAATATTTTTGGATCTTGTTTATGAATCGTATTAATATCATCTATTGTACTAAGTAATAAGTTGATTATCTACATAGATGTAATATTCTCAAACACACTTATATTAGATATATTTGGTCTTTCAACATGGTCATTATAACTTATGTCTATCAGTTTGCCTAAGTTATTATATGCATAATTTTGAAATGGAATGACTTAAATAATTAAAATAAATGCAAAGATTAATGAAATACATATAAAATAGAAGATAAAAAAAGACTGCTACACTAATTTCTAAATGAAACAGCAACTTAATTTTTACACTTCTAAATTTTCATATAGTTCTGCTATTTTACTCCATGTAGCAGGTCCAATAAGCCCTGTATCTATTCCTAAATATTCTCTTTGTATCGCTCTAGCCGCAGCTTCAGTTTGTTCATCAAATATACCTGTAACACTTACTTTAGGTATAAACGGATAGTATTGATAAATTTTTTCTAAATAAGTTTGCATCAACGTCACATTTTTATCCCCCATGCCTTTTGATAGTAAATATCCTGGGTAGATAGTTTTGTTCTTAAAACAACCTTCTGATATTTCTGAATAAATTTTTCTATAAATTTTGTCTAGTACTGCCCATGTTTGTATACCAACTACACCGTCTATAATTATATCAAATTTTGTTTGAAGTGCCTTGACGGCTTCTGTAGTTTCTGGTCCAAAGTAACTTGTCAATTCTATCATTGGGATATCTCCGTAATAACATGCAATCGCACGTACATAGTATTGTATTAATCTAACCCAAATGCCAGAATCACCTTCTTGCCAAGAAATAACGAAAGGACTTTCTATTTCTTCAGGCTCAATACCCTCTGAAATAAGTTCACCTAACCCTTTCACAGCATTATATATATATTTTATTTTATACCATGTTGCACTCCCAATAACTCCATCCTGCGTTAAGTCAAATGCTTTTTGAAAAGCTTTTACTGCATCCTCTGTGTCTTTTCTAAAAATTCCATCAGGATTTTCTATTTTAGGAATTGCTGGATAATTTTCTCTAATTCTGTTTAATTCTTGTTGTATGATGAAAACATCTCTCCCAAAACTACCTAATCGTAATGGATATAAAGGATAAGATTCAAAATTTGCATTAACAGGAACATCCGTAACAAGGTCTATATCTTCACCATAGTAATATTTTAAAATGTCATATGGAGAGTAACCATCTTCTGCTAGAGTTACTGTCTCCCACTGTAATAAGCCGTCACAATCAACATTCACTCCATCGCAATAAGAAGCAGCAATTGGTTCTATTTTACCTTGGCGTACAATATAACTATTAAAAATTTCATCAACAACTTCAGATATATTTTCAAAAATATCTCTTCCAGGCACAAAAGATTGATCAAATTGTGTTGAATTTGTAATGTCAAAATCATATCCGAGGTTTCTATAGCGTTCTGTAAAAATTCTGTTTAATGCGAAAGTTATTTGAGCATAAATATTTGCTCTAATTGCACTTTCAGGCCAAGTAGGATAAATTTCACTAGATGCAACATTTTTAATATAAGCTGGAAACGAAACAGTCACATTTTCAGCAGGTTCATCTGGCTTTCCTAGATGAACTGTTACATTTTCTGGAATAAACGGAACATCAGGGCGACTAATTATAACCATTTCTTCACCACATTCCACATAAGCTTTGTTGATCTCGTTTATTATTTGCATTTGTATTTTCCATCGTATTAGGTAATAAATTGATTGACTGCATAGATGTAATATTCTCAAATACACTTATATCAAACACATCTTTTGAAAAAAAATTTGGTGCTTCAATACAAGCATTGTATTCCGAATATATCTTGGGGTTTCCAGGTGTTGTTGAAAGTTTGCCACTAACTGTTGGTAAAGGTAAAGGATCTGTTTTTCCATCGATATCAGTCGTTAAAACTTTAGAAACATAATATTCATCCCCTATTAATTTACTAACAGTTACTTTTGCATTAGTAACTGGCTGTATGCCATAAATCGGTGAATCATGGTATACCTGAAATGTGATATATCCAGTTTTGGGATTTTCAGTTAAATATATTTCCAACATTTCTTGAAAGTTAGCATAACTCATTAAATTCCTCCTTATAAAGATAATAAAACTTAAAAAATCTAAGAACTTCAATCACAAAAATTAATTGGTACTATGATTTGATTTTTACATTTGATTTCATATAATATTTATATAAAATAAAATGTAGTATGTTTATTAGTTTACTTAAGTAATTATATGCATAATTTAGAAATGGAATGACTAAAATAATTAAAACAACCGCAATTAAACCCCTATTTTATAGTTTTTGTTAAAAAAACTTTTTTATACTTTTTAGACAATTCATTAGAAGCATTTATAGCATCATCACTACTATTATAAAATGCATAAACACTTGAACCGCTTCCAGTCATCAATGAAGAAACTGCTCCATATTTATTTAGTGCGTCTTTTATTGTAATAATTTCAGGAAACAACTTTATAGACACAAACTCTAAGGTGTTTGCAACAGAATTGCACGTATTTAAATAATCTTCTTTTTCAATATACTCTAAAATTTTATTATCACTATACATATTATAATTGTCACACCTTACATTTTTATATGCAAGTGGTGTTGATATGCTGAAATCAGGCTTTACAATAACTATATATTTCCATTTAAAAGGCGCTAGCTCTGTTATCTTTTCACCTATACCTTCGCATAAACATGTCCCTCCAACAATACAAAATGGAACATCAGCACCAATTTGTATTCCAATATCACACATATCTTGCAAACTCATGTTTAAGTTCCAGAGTTTGTTTAATCCTTTTATCACACAGGCTGCATTGCTACTTCCACCTGCAAGTCCAGCTTCAGTAGGAATAACTTTATTTATATCAATTCTAGCATGATTTTTTATATTATATTTTTTCTTTAATAGCATTACTGCTTTGTAACATGTATTTTTATCATTCAATGGTATATCATAATCATTACAATTTATTATAATATTATCATTGCAGCTTTCAATTTTAATTTCATCATGTAACTCTAATTCTTGCATTACCGTTTTTATATTGTGATATCCATTTTCCATTTTATTTACAATATCAAGAAATAAATTTATTTTTGCATAAGATTTTAAAATAACTTTCTCCAACTCGTCCTCCAACTACTATAAAGATTTAAATATCTCCAATTTTTATTAAAAATGCTTCAATATTTTCCATAAGCTTTTCAAAGCTTGTTTCGTTCTTTGCAATTTTTTCAACAGGACACATATCTGTTTTATCTCTATTTTTTATATAATCTATAACCTCTATTGCAGTAACTAAAATACCCTCATTCTCCAATATTAACTTAGCTTTTTTAGTTATTATGTCGCAATAAAGTTCCTTGATTTTAGCTTCTTGATAAATCCATGCTGCTGCCTTTCCAACCACTCTATCTGCACAATAACACCCATTCATTTTCTCTCCTAAAGTCCTGAACGCAAAAAACAGAGGCTTAATTCCTGAATCATCACTTTTGTATATTACACTATCATTTTTGACAATTACTATTTTCTTATTTTCAATATATAATGTTTCTCTTGCTAATTTATTATTATTCATACTTTTATCCTTTTACTAAAATAATTTATTTTTTAAAAATATTTAGATTAGTATCTCCTTATTTCAACAAAACTTGCATTTTTATATTATTCTATAATTTTCTATTTTGCAAGCATTTTTTGAAATTATGGCAATTCATTGATATTTAATATTTATATTTTGTTGTTTTCTTATTAGCTACTATTTGTTATAATTATATAAAGTAAAAAAATTCTATAAGGAATATAAATTGAAGAAATTATTTAAATTTTTAGTAACTGTTATATCTTTAGCTATACTTGTGTATACTTATTCAAGGTATATTGAACCAAAATTTATAAAAATTAATAAACAAATTGTATCTTCTACATATGTTAGTAATGCTTTACTTGGTAAAAAAGTGGTCCAGTTTTCAGATACTCATATATCTGAGTATTTTGGTATAGAAGAATTAAGGAATATTGTAAATAAAATTAATTTGTTAAATCCTGATATTATTTTGTTCACAGGTGATTTAATTGATAACTACAATAAATATAATATTGAACCAACTGAAATTTCTAATGTACTTAGTAAATTGAATGCAACTTATGGTAAATTTTGTGTATACGGAAATCACGATTATGGTGGAGGAGCTGTGTCTATATATAAAGAAATTATGAATGATGCTGGCTTTTATTTGCTCATAAACAATACTATCAAATTAGACGAACTTAATTTAACTATAACAGGTTTAGATGATGCTATTTTTGGTTATCCAAATCTTGATAGCTTACATAAATATATTGAAGAGAACAACTATAATATAATTATTTGTCATGAACCTGATATTATCGACAATATAGAAAATTATAACTATGACATAGCTATAGCTGGTCATAGCCATGGTGAGCAAATAAATATACCATTTTTAGATGATTATATTCTTCCTCCCCTTGCTAAAAACTATGTTAGAGGTATGTACAACTTGAATACACCTAGGAATGGCAAAATATATGTTAATAAAGGTATAGGTACAACAAAATATCCTTTGAGACTTTTTGCTAGACCTGAAATCACTATATTTGAATTTACAGAATAGTTTACATTAAACAAAAGGAGTTCAAATGAAAAAAAATAAGAAAGTTAGTCTAACAAGAAAACTTAGTAATCATATTAAAGAACACAAAAAACTTTTTGCTATATATGTAGTATTGCGTATACTTGTAGTAGAAACTATGATATTCCAATTTTTTAATGGTAATTATGAAAACGTATTTTTATGCCTACTAACATTGTTTTTATTTACAATACCAAGCTTTATAGAAGTAAACTTTCATATAGATGTTCCAGATACTTTGGAAGTTATAGTACTTTTGTTTATTTTTTCTGCCGAAATACTTGGTGAAATTAGGGAATACTATATAGCTTTTCCATTTTGGGATACTATGCTACATACTATTAATGGATTTTTAGCAGCAGCCATTGGATTTTCTTTGGTTGACTTATTAAACAGACATGATAAATTTTCTTTTAAGCTTTCACCTATATATTTGGCTATTTGTGCATTCTGTTTTTCTATGACTATAGGAGTCCTATGGGAATTTTTTGAATTTGGAATGGATTTTTTATTTAAAACAGATATGCAAAAAGACACTGTTCTAAATTGTATATCAACTGTTTCACTTCATCCTAATGGCAAAAATATTCCTATCATCATTGACAATATAAAAAGTGTAACTATAAATGGTAAAGACTTAGGTCTAAGTGGCTATTTGGATATAGGTCTTATAGACACTATGAAAGACCTGTTCGTAAACTTTATTGGTGCTATTGTATTCTCTTTTATAGGTTATTTTTATATTAAAAAACGTGGTGAAGGAAAAGTAGCAAAACGCTTTATACCAAAGTATATGGATATTGAAGAAGATGTAGATAGTGAAAATACATAAAAACAGAGCTATTGCTCTACTAAAATTACTGTTTTAGTATGGCAATAACTCCGACTATTTTATAGATTTATTCTAATTAATACCATGTATTTTTTTTGCTATATTACGCCCTGTAGAAGTTGCAGCAATACCGCCCATTGCTGTTTCTTTTAAGTTCGTATTCATCAAACGACCTACGCTTGACATAGCTTCAACTGTTTCGTCAAAATCTACTACGCTTTTTATACCTGAAAGAGCAAGTTCTGCTGAAGTCATTGCATTTACAGCACCTGACGAATTTCTCTTTGAACAAGGTGACTCTACTAATCCTGCTATTGGATCACAAATTAAACCCATAACATTTTTGAGAGCTATAGAAGCTGCTACAAAACACATTTGAGGAGTTCCACCTGCCATTTCAACAAGAGCTGCCGCTGCCATTGCAGCTGCAGAGCCACACTCTGCTTGACATCCTCCTTCGGCACCTGAAACGGTCGCATTTTGTATTATTATTTTACCTATACCAGAAGCTACTAACAGACCTTTTATCATCATATCATCATCACATCCAATCTGCTCTGCACCAGTTATAATAGTAGCAGGTATTATACCACTTGATCCAGCAGTTGGAGCTGCACATATTCTTCCCATAGAAGCATTATGCTCTGCACCCGCTAATGCTCTTACCATAGCTTTATTTATAGATTCACCACAAATTGTTTTTTTGCTATTCAAGTATGCGTCTAATTTTTTTGCTTCTCCACCTATTATTCCGCCCATTGTTTTTTGCTCTTCAAAATCACTAATAGATTTTTTCATAACATCAAGTACATTTTTCATATTTTTTAAAATACTTTCTTTACTTTCACCAGTACAATCTATTTCATCATTCAGAACAACTGCCGATATAGGAAGATTTTTTTTTGTACACTCATCTAATAATTCTTTTGCGTTATTATACATCGTCTTCACCACTTCTTTCCTTGTTTATAACTATAACAGATTTCATTGGATCTAATTCCTTTATCATATCGATCACACTATTATTTGGAATACTATCTACCTCTATAATCATAGAAGCATCTTTTGCACCAGAATTTCTTAACACATTCATATTTGCAATATTTATTCTATTATGTGCAAGTATACCTGAAACCTCGCTAATTATACCTCTCTTATCCAAGTGGTTAGTAATAATAGTGCTATATTCTCCTGTAAATTTAACCTCAAATCCATTGATATCAGTTATCATAACGGAACCTCCACCTATAGATGAACCTGTAACCTCTGTTATTTTTCCATTTATATCTTCTATCATAAATTTAACAGTATTAGGGTGTACTAAACCCAAATCAGTTAAAATAAACTCATATTTTAATCCCTGCTCACTTGCAATATTTATTGCATCTCTAAGCCTTTCATCGTCAGGCTCATATCCCAAAATACCTGCAATTAAAGCTCTATCTGTTCCGTGGCCTTTGTATGTTTTAGCAAACGAACCATGTAAATAAAATCTTACTTTTTTAATTTTTCCATTGCATATATCTCTTGCTAGCTTTCCAAGCCTTGCAGCACCCGCTGTATGAGAACTTGATGGTCCTATCATCACAGGACCTAATACTTCAAAAATACTGTTTACTTTTTTCATAATGTCATCCTTCTTTTATTAATTCTATTGCTATAATATTAAAGTTTAATCAAATTGTAAAGAAAAACTTATTATTTTATTTAAATATATTTATTATTAGTATATGTATTTATATAAACAATAAAAAAATCCCTGTTTTTATAAAACAGAGACTTTCTTATTATTTATTAATGAAATTTTTTAGTTAATTCTAATACTCTACCTTTAAGTATTTCTGGTTTTTCTTTTTTACAAATAGCTTTATCCATAATATCGGCTAATTCTATCATTTCTGCTTTTCTCATACCTTTTGTTGTTACAGCAGGAGTTCCTATTCTTAGTCCACTAGTAATAAATGGTGATTGTGGATCGAATGGAATTGTATTTTTATTAGTAGTTATATTTATTTCATCTAATAGTTTTTCTGCTTCTTTTCCAGTTATATCTTTGTTTCTTAAATCTAATAGAATTAAGTGATTATCTGTACCACCTGAAACTAATCTAAATCCTTTTTCTGTTAGAGCTTGTGCTAATACATTTGCATTTTCAACTATAACTTTTTGATATTCTTTAAATTCAGGTTGTAATGCTTCTTGGAAGCATACTGCCTTTGCTGCTATTATATGCTCTAATGGACCACCTTGTATTCCTGGGAATATAGCTTTATCTAATTTCTTAGCAAATTGCTCTTTGCAAAGTATAGCTCCACCTCTTGGTCCTCTTAATGTCTTATGTGTAGTAGTTGTTACAAAATCTGCATATTCTACTGGATTTGCATGTAAGCCTGCTGCAACCAATCCTGCAATATGAGCCATATCTACCATAAAATAAGCTCCAACTTCATCAGCAATTTCTCTAAATGCTTTGAAATCTATTGCTCTTGGATAAGCACTTGCTCCAGCAATTATTAACTTAGGTTGTTCTTTTTTAGCTATTTCTCTAACTTCATCATAGTCAATTCTTTCGGTGTCTTTATTTACTCCATATGATGCAATATTAAAGTATTTACCTGACATGTTTACTGGTGAACCATGTGTTAAGTGACCACCATGAGATAAATTCATACCTAATATTTTATCACCAGGCATTAAAACTGAAAAGTAAACTCCAAAGTTTGCATTTGATCCTGAATGAGGTTGTACATTTGCATGATCAGCATGAAATAATTCTTTCATTCTATCTCTTGCTAAATTTTCAACTTTATCTACAAACTGGCATCCTCCATAATATCTTTTTCCAGGATAACCTTCAGCATATTTGTTAGTCAAATGACTACCCATAGCTTCTAATACTCTTTCTGACACAAAGTTCTCTGATGCAATTAGTTCAATGTTATTTTGTTGTCTTTCTTTTTCTTCCATCATAGCACTATAAAGGGCGCCATCAAATTCTTTAATTAAATCAAAATTCATTGTTTTCTCCTTTGCTAAAAAAAATATTAATAATTTATACAAATATGTTAATTTTTTAATAAATTATTCATTAATATTATAAACTAAATATACTTTCTTGGCAACCTAATTGATAAAGTTGATTCTACTTCATATGAAATAGTATCTCTAATATTAGCTACGTCTTCAATAGTTAATGCTCCATCGCTACCGTTTCCGTAAATTATTACCTCATCACCAACTTGAGGATTATCAACATTTGTTAAATCTATCATAAACTGATCCATACAAATTCTTCCTATTAATAAACACTTCTTTCCTTTTACAATAACATAAAAGTTGTTGGATAAACTTCTAGAAAATCCATCTGCGTATCCAAGTGGAATAGTTCCTACTACTGTTTTATCTCTTGCCTTGAATGTATGTCCATAGCTAACACCACTATTTGGGGGAATAGATTTAACATTAGATAATAATGCTTTAAGTGTTATACATGGATCTATTTTTAATTTTGATTTATCAACATCATCTGAAGGATAAAAACCCGATAGTATTATACCTGGTCTAACCATATCAAAGTAATACTCTGGTAAATCAATAATTGTGGCACTGTTTCCAGCATGTTTTATAGGAATATCAACACCTTTTTCTTCTAACAGTTTAGCAAAACGTATAAATTCCTTTGCCTGCATATGTGTTGTTGATTTATCCTTTCCGTCAGCTATTACAAAGTGAGTAAACATACCTTGTATAAAAATATTAGGAAAATCATAAATTTTCTTTATAACTTCTGCATTTTCATTAGTAGGCATAAGGCCTAATCTATTCATTCCTGTTTCTACTTTAATGTGTATTTTTGCTTTTTTATTAAGTTTTCTAGCTATCTTATCTAATACTACAGCTTGCTCATATGAAAATATAGTAAGAGTAATATTATTATTTATTGCATCATCAAAATAACATTCTGGAGTATATCCTAAAATTAATATTTCAGTTTCTTTAATTCTTTCTCTTAGTTCCATAGCCTCAGATATTACGGCCACCGCTAACATGTCAACTCCACTAATAACATAATTTTTAGACAATTCAACTGATCCCATTCCATAACTGTTTGCTTTTACAACTGCACATATTTTTGTCACATTGTTACTTTTTCTAACTAGATTTTTAATCTGCTCAAAATTATTGACAGCTTTTTGAATATCAACCTCAACCCAAGCAGACCTAATTTTGTTATTCATATTATAACCTCCAAAGTTTAACAACTTCATATATGTTCAAAATATATGTTTTAGTTTAGAAATCATTAAAGTTTAATTTAAATTATATACAGATTATAGCAAATACATATTAAACATTCAATTTTTTTTTTACATATTTTGTAATATATTTTGTTTCTTTATTGTATTTGCAATTTTATATTATGATACTACAAATTTTAACTTAAAATATAGGAAACTTAATCAAGTACTTGCTATATATTTACAATAACCAATAGAATATAATTACATAACTGTTGACAATTTACATTACAGCGATATAATAAGTTTAAATCAAACATACAAATCGTTCATGCAATTTTTGAGTATAAGACAATTAATCTCCTAAATTTAATAAAAATGCACAACGAGTAATCTTATAAAAAGGTGGTTTTATTATGGAAGAAATCAAACTAAAATTGAGGGACGGCAAACACGTTTTTGTTCAATATTGGGATAGTAATTGTAAAAATACAATACTATTTCTACACGGTGGGCCAGGACAAGGATGTTGGGACTTTGAATATTCTGCTCAAAAATTATCACGTAATTTCAATATTATATCATTTGACCAAAGAGGCGTACTTCGTTCAGATGCAATTTCAGAAAATGACAATTTTTCATCTGAAGATTTAATAGATGATATTGAAGACATTCGTCAACACTTCAATTTAAAGAATATTATTCTTATTGGACATTCATACGGAGGTCAATTAATTTTGCGATATGCAGTAAAATATCCTAAAAATATTAGTAGAATAATTTATGTTTGCCCATCATTAAACATTAAATTTTCTTTTGAAAATGTATATTCAATAAGTTATAATTTGTTAATAAAACAAGGTAAACATGATATCGCAACATCATTGCAAAATATTATAAATAATAACAGTGCATCTGATTACATAGATCATTTTCTTGACATACCACAAGACATACGAGAAAAAGTATATTATGATTCAGAGTTACCACAAAAAGTGGAACAAGTAATATCTAAAAATGAAATTGAGAAAGGAAATTGGTCAAAAGGCAGCATTCAACAAGCTAAGATCCTTAAAGAACCAGAATTTAAGTATAATTATTTGCCGTTGTTGGATAAAATAAAGATACCTTCATTATTAGTTCTTGGTGAATACGACCCTATAAGTTGTAAAAAACATCAAAAAATATTTTTAGAAAAAGCATATAAAGCAGAAATTCTTGAAATTAAAAACTGCGGACACATGCCATATTCATACAATCCTGATGAATTTGTAGATGGTGTATGCAAATACCTACTATAAACAATAAAAAATTCAAGCTACGTTATAGCTTGAATTTTTTAAATTAACTTAAAATCTTTAAATAATATAAAATGTTCACCATATTTAATCATATAACCAAAACTAAACGTTATATCAATTACCAAAATTATTAAAATTAAGCTAGTAATTTTTTTTAAGCTTATATATGATATAGTATCAACTTTTTCTTTTAATTTAGGATACACAAATGTCATAAACAATGTAGCCATAAGACCCCAATAAATAGAAAATCTAGGTGTTACAAATCCAAACAAATTGTATTTCATATTAGTATAATCCCATAATCTTACACCACAATATTTTTCTATAATTAAACCAATAATTAACTCAATTAATGTTGTTAAAATTGTTGCACAAATAAAATATAATACATAAGTTATGATTTGTGATATATAATACTTAAATTTCGTTTTATTGCTATTTATTTTACAAGATAAGCTATTCCAATATGATGTTTCGGGTGTTTTTAAAATCAATTTAATAATCACAAAAGCCACGCCGTATATAGGGCAAATTGGCATAACCAACAATCCTCTATCTGTAAAACCAACATAGGTTACCCCATATAAAGTTTCAACAATCCATCCTAACATGGAAGTCGCAAAAAACAACAAAAACAGCTTGCAAATTCTAATACTCATTGATTCTTCTATACAACTATCATATATATGACTTTCCTTATCCTCAGATTTTACAAACATAAGTCTACATCCTCCATGTTAACAAAATAACATACATATAATAACATTTTTATATATTTTTTTCAAGTTTTGGACATAATATTTAATTTAAAATTAATGTTTCTGTAATAATTTTATCCATCTTTATATCATGTTCTTCTGCAGGGACTTCATTTAAAACTTGAAAATCATATGCTAATGCAATTGATTTAGCATCTTCCCTTTTATTAACTAATAATTTGTCATAATATCCCTTACCAAAGCCTACTCTGTTTCTATTTTTATCAAACACTACACCTGGAATTATGATTAAATCTATGCTTTTAACATCAAATGGATTTTTAATCATATCTATTTTAGGTTCTAAATAGCCATATTTACAATAAACTAAATCTTTCATATCAGAAATTTTTACAGGTATAATAACCACATCTTCCATATCTGTATATGGTATAATAACCTCTTTACCTTCCGAGAACATTTCTTCAATAAGGATTTTAGTATTTACTTCATTTTTAAAATCCATATAAACCATGATAGTTTTACTATTATTATATTCTGATGTTGTTTTTAGTTTACTAATTATTTTAGCACTTTTTTGTACTGCCTCTTCTACACTTAAATTCTTTCTAATATTTAATATTTCTTTACGTATTTCACTTTTAGTTTTCATATTTCACACCTTTAAATTATACAAATAAATTTACAATCATCAATACAATTTTCATTATAAATGAGTATAATCCACTCACAATTGGTCCTAATACAATACTTGTTAGATTAAGTATTATAGCTAACATTAAAAATAGTCTTAATTTATCAGCATGTGCATAATAAAAATTCCATACTTTTGGTCCACATATATTTCCCAATACATGGTGCCCATCTAGTGGTGGAATTGGTATTAAGTTAAATACCATAAGAACTAGGTTAATTGATACAGTTCCTTGTATCATTGTAATTATAATATCAAAAACTTGACTTGAAACAATAGTTCCTTTAAATATTAATAGTGAAATTATACCCAATATTAACGCAAAAACAAATGCAATAATTAAATTCATCAATGGACCGGCTAACGCAACAAGTGTATCATCTCTCCTTGGCTTTTTAAATGAGCGAGAATCAACTTGAACAGGCTTTGCCCAACCAAATCCAACAAACATCAATAAAATAAATCCTATAGGATCTATGTGCTTTAATGGATCAAGTGTTAATCTTCCTCTGAATTTTTGTGATTCATCTCCAAGCTTATATGCAACAAAGGCATGAGCAAACTCATGAAACGATAATGCTATCAATATACCTGGCAAAATCATTAATTTTTGTATGATAAAATCAGTCATTGAATCCTCCTAATTTATATTTACTATCATATTATACAAATATTCTTAATGTTTAATTAATAAATATTTTATTTAACAAAAATATATACTTTACCTTATTATTGTATAGTGATATTATATAAGTTGCAAGGAAAAACTAATATTATATAATCAAAGATTTCTAAAATAATCTTTGAATTACAGGAGATAAACATATGATTACAAAAAATTTAGAAACAATAGCTTCTATGCTAAATGTTTCTGTTTTAGATAATAAATTTATTGATGTTATGGTGTCTGGTATTTGTATAGATTCAAGAAAAGTTAAACAAGGAAATTTATTTATACCTATAGTTGGTGCTAATCAAAATGGACATAAATATGTAAATAACGCAATTGAGAACAAAGCAGTTGCTACACTTTGGAATAAGGATGAACCAAATCCTCCAACTAACATCGGAGTAATCTTAGTTGACGATACGCTGGTTGCAATGCAACAACTTGCCACTACATATAGAAGTCAGTTAAAAACAAGTATAATTGGAGTAGCTGGAAGCAACGGCAAGACATCTACAAAAGATATACTCGCCGGCATGCTTTCAACGAAATTTAAAACACAAAAAACAATGGGCAATCACAATAATGAATTGGGTGTTCCAATAACACTTTTAAACTTATATGATGATTGTGAAGTTGCAGTAGTTGAAATGGGTATGGAAAAGAAAGGTGAACTATTATTTTTAAAGGATATGGTAAAGCCTGATCATGCTATATTAACAAATGTAGGCTTAGCTCATTTGGAAAATTTTGATTCTTTAGAAGAGCTAGCTGAAGCGAAGGCTGAAATAGCTGATTGTATAAATGATAATGGATTATTTATTTATAATGGTGATGATAAACTCATAAATAATGCACTTGAAAACAAACAACTAAACAAAACGCTAAAAATTAAAACATTTGGTTTTAATGATAAAAATAATATTTACTATAAAAACATAAAACAAAGCGAAACAGGTATTACTTTTGAAACTGATGGAGAGGTAAAAGATAGTTTTGGTATTAATATGTTAGGTAAACATCAAGCTTTAAATGCAATAGCTGCAATGTTAGCAGCTAAGGAATATAAATTAACAACTACACAAATAAAAGACGGGCTTAATAATATTGAAAAAACAGGCTTAAGAAATGAATTATTAAAAGTAAATAAATGTACAATATTAAATGATACTTATAAATCTAATCCAAATAGCGTATTGGCAGCGTTAGATACCTTTGAAGAAATTAAATCACCAGTGAAAGTTGTTGTTTTAGGTGATATGCTTGGTTTAGGTAAAAAAGAAGAAGAACTACACTATGAAATAGGCTCTAAACTCTCTAATTATACTGTAGATGAATTAGTAACTTATGGTGAGTTAGGAAAGTTTATTGCAAACGGAGCAAAAAACATAGTAAAAAATATAAAATCTTTTGACGATAAAAACTTAATGACTAATTATCTAAGCAAATATTTAAATATTGACAGTTCAATGGTTATTAAAGCATCAAGGAGCTTAGAATTAGACGAAGTTGTAGATAAATTAAAATCTTTATAAAGGTGGCATTTTTATGAAAAAAACTAAATTAGCTGTGATTTTTGGTGGTAAATCAAGCGAATACTTGATATCATTACATTCAGCAGCATCAGCAATTAAAAACATTCCAAATGACAAGTTTGATGTAACATTAATAGGTATAACAAGTGAAGGCAAATGGCTATACTTCCCAGGAAGTATTGAAGAAATAGATAACAACACATGGTTTGAAAATCCTAACTGTTGTGAAATGATTTTAAGTCCTGATGCAGTATTAAAAGGATTTATAAAATTAAATAATGATAAAACATTTGATAAAGTTGAAATAGACTGTGTATTTCCTATTTTACACGGTAAACACGGAGAAGATGGAACAATACAAGGTTTATGTGAATTATATGGCATTCCCTTCGTAGGATGCGACATGCTTTCATCAGCTCTTTGTATGGATAAAGAATTTACTCATATAGTTTGTAATAGTAAAAATATAAAAATGGCACCTTACATGGCTGTCGTTAACGAAAAAAACTTAGACTTAAAAGATACATATAAAAAAGTTTTAGAAAACCTATCATTACCTATATTTATAAAACCTGCGAATGCTGGTTCTTCTTATGGAATAAGCAAAATAAGGAACTATGATGAATTTGAAAAAGGTATGAATTTTGCTTTTGATCATGATAGAAAGGTTATTTTAGAATCAACAATAGAAGGCTTCGAAATAGGCTGTGCTGTTCTTGGAAATGGAGAAATTTTAATTGGTGAAGTTGATGAAATTGAAATGTATAAAGATTTCTTTGACTATAATGAAAAATATCACTCAACTACATCAAAAATACATTGTCCTGCTCGTATAAGTGATGAGTTAAAGCTAGAAGCAAAAGAAACCGCAAAATGCATATATAAAGCTTTAGAATGTAGTGGAATGGCCAGAATTGATATGTTCTTAACTCCTACTAATGAAATCATTCTAAACGAAGTTAATACTATACCAGGACTTACTAGTGTAAGTAGATATCCATCTATGGTTAAGGTTGGATTAAATATGGGATATACAGAGTTAATAATAGAGCTTGTTAACTTAGCAATGAATAGATAATATTTTTTAAAGCGTTCTAATTATAATAATTAGAACGCTTTTTTTACTAAAAGCCACTTAATGTTTTATCTCTATTTATTGATTCATTTAATTTTTCAAATAATTCATCGTATTTTAAACAAGTTTTATCAAGCTTTATGCATCCTACTCTCATAGATAAAGGAGTTTGAAAATTTTTATATTCTATAAGTTTTTCATTTTGAGAAACTATACTTTTAGCTAATTCTTTAGCTTTTTCAATATTATCGTAACCTGTTACCAATGTGAATTCATCTCCACCTATTCTGAACAAAATCATTTGTTCTGTAGATTTTTCATCTATTCTTCTCAAGGCTTCAATAATAGCTTTATCTCCTAACTCTCTGCTTATGTTATTTATTAAGTCCATACCTTTGATATCAAATAATAAAATATATGTGCCCTTTTTTAATTTTAATTCTTCATACAACTGTGTAATATCAAATTTTTTACATGGCATATCAACCATACCTCCATTATAATTAAACTCTAACTTAGGAAAAAGACATGTGAATTTCCACTTTTCTCTATAAACTGAAGGAGTTTCTCTCCATACTTTAGAAAATGCCCTCGTAAAAACTTCCGGTGATTTGTATTGATACTTCAAAGAAATATTCAAAATACTCTCGTTTGTTTCAACAAGTTCTTTTGCAGCATATGTTAATCTTCTTTTGGTTATATACTCTTTTAAACTTATATTAAATACATATTTAAAAACCTTTTGTAAATTTGATAATGAACAAAAACATTTTTTGGCTATGTTTTTTTGTATTATTTCATTACAAAGATTATCTTCTATGTAGTTAATAGCATCTGTGAGAATATAAAAATTTTTCAATATTTACTCCTCCAATTATTTCAAATAACGTTATTATAATTATAATAACATCTATATATAAATACGTCTTGATTATTTGAGTAAAAAAACAATAAAAGATTTGACCTTTTAAATCAAATCTCTCTTTTTTATTTATTATGCTTTAATACAAATCCGGTAAATTCTTGTATGTTTAAAATAGTACCATCATTCATTATAATTTCGCCATTAAATGTTCCAAATACCATGTGTTTATTTAATAACCTATCTTCATCAAAACAATCAATGTTTGGTTTAAAAACTAAGTTTACTGTTTTTTCTTCATTATTTAATATCCAAGAATTATTCATATTACTTTTTATATGTTTCTTTTTTAAAATTAATTCTACTTTTGATAGCTTGTGTATATATCCATCATAAAAAATTGCATTTTCTATATCTTTATCATTATTCTTAATATCACAACCTATATTAAAACCAAATAACTTTCCATCTATATATCCTGATGCAGTAAAATTGTAATAATTATTATTTGAATAATTTACACCTCTGCTCCAATGCAAAGTAGCACAAGAATTATCTGGTTTAAGTATGTATTCTTTATTTTGAAATCTTACTATGCCATGGGCCTTCATACAATTAATATTGTTTTTTATCACAAAGAGTTTTTCATTATTTTTCACTGTTTCTGTTGTTACTACAAATTCACTTGGTTCTTCAATAACCGATATATCTGCATCTATTGGTTTATCATTATGAAAATCATCTAAGTGGCATAATATTCTTCTAGAATTTCCTGTGTTTTTTATAATTATTGTATAATTTTTTTCTTTGACGTTTATGTCACCTTCATTTGGAGATAATGGCATTTGAACTTCATTTTTAGAGTTTGTCCTTTTTAATTCAATCTTCCTTATCCATGGATTCGCTAAATCTATTAATGCAACTGAATCTATACCCGTTTTTGAAATATTAGAAACTGATATTATAAAGGCATAGAAGTGATTATATACCACATATAAATCTTCTTCCTTTAATTTAGACTTACTTATTTTACAGCTATCCTTGTTGTAGTCAAAATTAAAGTCTTTAAAAAAGCCAATTTTAGTTAATTCACCATTATTATTGATAAGTTTTTCCCTTTGCAATACGTCATCCTGCATAGCACTACCCCCATTTATAAACAATTTGTTAACTTATATAAAGTATAAAATAATTATATATATAAATCAAGTGATTAAAATATTTATTTATATTCTATAAACTTATAAGTTCTTATTCAAAACATAAGCCCGATTGTTCTAATGATTTTTAATTTTCATATATTATAATACCAGATATGTTCAACAAGTAAAGGAGAAACCTAAATGAAAAACAATATAATTACAGGTACTATAATTCTTACTATAGCAA
Organism: Sedimentibacter sp. zth1; assembly: GCF_017352195.1. Classification (NCBI taxonomy): domain Bacteria; kingdom Bacillati; phylum Bacillota; class Tissierellia; genus Sedimentibacter; species Sedimentibacter sp. zth1. Next base: position 2,217,269 of record NZ_CP071445.1, read on the forward strand.
CAGTTTTTATTCGCCTTATGGGTTTTATTTTCCGAATATACCTAGCTAATACTATTGGTGCCGAAGGTATTGGTTTATATCAACTTATTTTGTCCTTCTATATACTTACTATTACTCTAGCAACTTCAGGAATAAGCATAGCTGTATCAAGAATAACTGCAGAAGAAATAGCTAAAAACAAATTGCAAAATGTTAGTAAAACATTAAAAGTGTCTATAATAATATGCCTAATAAGTAGTGGTATATCAACTTTAATACTATTATTTGGAGCGAAAACTGTCAGCATATATGTCATTAAGGATATAAGAGCTATCTATCCATTAATTTATCTTGCTCCCAGTTTACCATTTTTAGCATTTTCATCTTGTTTTAGAGGTTACTTTTTTGCTACAAAAAATGTTTCTAAACCTTCAAGTGCACAATTTTTAGAGCAAATTATTAGAATATTTGTAACCATTAGTTTGTTAAAAAATATTGATACTAGTGATATTGCTAAAGCTTGTAGTACTGCTACTATTGGTATGACTGTTGGAGAAATTATTTCATTTTTTTATATATATTTTTTATATTTATTCGACAAAAAATATAAAGCAAAGTCAAAGAATTGTGATAAGCTACTGGGTAGAATTTTAACCATTAGTATTCCTGTAGCAGGTACATCTTATCTAAATTCTGTTTTACGCCTATTAGAAAATGCCTTGATTCCAATTAAACTAATTCAGTACGGAATGACTTACTCTTCTGCAATTAGCATATATGGAATTTTAAAGGGAATGGTATTACCCGTTTTATTTTTTCCGACATCTTTTTTAACATCTCTTGCTACTATGCTATTACCGTCTATTTCAAGCGCAAATGCAAAGAAAAACAATGCTCATATAACTAAAACTGTCTCTAAGGTGCTCCACTTTACACTTACTATAGGCCTTTTTTTAGTAGGAATATTTGTTGTATTTTCTTTTCAAATTGGAAACATATTATATCATAATAATAAAGTTGGACTTTTACTAAAAACATTATCTTTTATATGCCCATTTATGTACACAAATATGATTTCTATTACTATATTAAATGCTTTAGGTCACCAACTTAGTTCATTTAAAATAAATATTCTAGAATCTATTATTAAAATTACTGTCATACTTTTGTTTATGCCTACTTATGGATTTAATGCTTATTTATTTGTATTATTATTTACAACAGTATTAAATACAATATTATATTTGTATAAGCTATTGAAAGTATCATATATTATATTTGATATTTCTAATTGGATTATAAAGCCAACTATGTCCGCATTAATTTCCGGGATCATAAGTAAAATAATATATACTTCTTTACTAAATTTTATTTTTTCACCTGTTGTAGCACTTTTATTGTCTATATTTTGTTTATTTATCACATATTTTGCATTTCTTATTGCATTTAAAAGTATTTCTATTCAAGATATAAATTTATTTTTATCCTCACTAAAAAGAAATAAACAAAATTAAGGCAAAATTAATATTTTGTGATATACTATATATTAATTAATTAATAATTTTTAACGTAAAAGGTAGGGACTTAAATGAATTGGTTTAGAAACTTTTTTATAGGCAGATACGGTATTGACCAACTAAATATTACATTACTTATTTTTTCTATTGTTTTAACTTTTTTATCAAGTGTAACTCATTTTAAATTATTACTTACAATTTCTTATATACCTTTAATTTATTGTATTTTTAGAATGTTTTCTAAAAACAGTAGTGCTAGGATTCGAGAAAATCAGGTATTTAACAAATATTTTAATCCTATATATTCATGGTGCAAAAATGAAATTAGAGTTATCTTTGGTACAAAAACACATAAATATTTTAGATGCCCCAACTGTAAACAAACAGTTAGAGTTCCAAAGGGAGTAGGCAAAGTGAATGTTATTTGCCCTAAGTGTAAAACTAAATTTACTAAAATTACGTAATAAAAAAATCCAACAGAATATAAAATATTTTGTTGGATTTTTTTATTATATATCTCTTTTTGTATTGTAGGTATTTTCGAGAACAGTCCAATTTTGTGGAAATGGATTCATTATATTCCAGTAAAATACTCCTCCCAAATCATACTTATCCACTAATTCAAGCTTTGAATTAATACTCCTTGCATCCTCGAACCAAACCTCATGTTGGTCTTCATTCTCATCGTAATATCTAAAATAAGGGGATTGTGCTTTTTCGTCAAATTCAATTTCAGCTCCATATTTTTTAGCTATTTCAATAGCCTCTGTATTAGATATAACCTTGGCACGAGTTTCTGGCTTAAACGGTATATTCCAATCATATCCGTAGTTTGGAATTCCTAAAATAATTTTTTCATTCTCAATTTGAGTAATTGCATAATCTAAAACTTTTTCAATTTTATCTATTGGAGCTACTGCCATTGGCTCTCCAGCAATATATCCCCACTCGTATGTCATAAGTAAAACATTATCCACAATATCCCCAACTGTAGCATAATCGTGTGCTTCATAAAGTATACCTTTTTGTTCACTGCTTTCCTTAGGAGCTAATGCTGCAGTCAGTATATATCCCTCTGAACGCAAAACTGTAGCTAATTTATTTAGAAAATTTTCATACTCTTCTTCGTCTTCAGGATATATGTATTCAAAATCTACATCTACGCCTCCATATCCTTTTTCCTTGACGACATTCAAAATATTTTGTATAACAATATCTTGAAGTTCTTCATTATTTAGTATATTACTTAATTTTTCACTATTGAATTCATCATTTTCATCAAGATTAGTAATTACCATAATTGGTACAGTATCAAAATTTACTGCACTTTTTATTAAATATTCATCATCTAAATTTGACAACGAACCATCAGAATTAATTGTATAACTAAAATTATATAAAGCTGTTAAATATGGCAATGCTGATGCTAATGCATTATCATTAATATTTGGATATGCATAACCAAAAACGTTTATTGATTCCTTATTTTCATTTTTTTCTTTATCAATTATTAAAACTTGGCCTATTATTAATTCATTTGGATTTATAAGCCCATTATCCTTTATAATTTCTAATGGTTTTACACAATATATTTTAGATAATTTGTAAACTGTGTCACCAGGTCTTACAACATGAAAAATCATAGCTATCCCTCCTACTAGTTAATTATATTAACTAGGGATAAAAAGATACCAATGTATTTATTTATTCCATAACTAGCTCCATAAAGAGCTGAAGAAATTGTACTTTTTTTAGTTATTTTATCAAATATCTTAAATAATTCTTTATATTTTTTTGAATCTATATTTAAGATTTCTGTTTGTATAAGTTTACTCACATCTATACTCTTAAATATTTCAGGTAAATCTTTTTCTAAATCTATTATCAACCCATCTACTATTTGAGCTACAAAATACTCTATAATATCTTTCGGAATACAATTAGCAATATTTTCTTTAAAATCATTATGTAAAATTTTAATATATAATTCATCTAAATAACTTTTGAATTTTTCGCTATTTATGTATTTATCATAAATAAGATTTGTGCTCTTTTTAAACTCTTTCATGTCTATGATTGTATCAATATAGTCTATATCTTCAAGATATTCGTAACAACAATTTAAAAAACTCTTTACTCCTAAGTATACTAAATCATTTTTATTTATAATATTTCTCATATTTTCATTAAATATATTTGAGCTTTCTGTAGGCAATTTTTTAAATAAATTATTTAATGTTAATGTATCTAAAATTTGATTTATAATAATATTCAATAACGGGCTACACTTACTTGCAATAACATGTTTATTTTCCATTACATTTAAATATATAAATTTATTTATATAATTTATTTCACTACTGTATTGCATAAACATATTGTTTACACTATCAAGACTAAATAATTTTAATACATCTCTTAAATTTATATTAATTGCACCTTGATTAAGCTCGTTAAAAAATATGAATGATTTGTTTTTTATAATACATTTGCTATCATTGTCAAACATCATTGCATTTAATTCATTTGAAATTATATTTTTATCTATAGAAATATCTAAATTGCTCAGTTCTACATCATATATATCATTTAAAAAATCTTTTGATATATCATAAAACTGTTCAAAATTATTTCTAATAAAATTCGGCATTTTTAAATTTATTATGTCTAGTAGGACATTATGAAATAACTTCTCTCCTTCCATAGAGTTAAATGTAGCTTTTTCTCTTATACTTAAACTACTCAATAATTTAGCCCTTACTTTAACTTCTATGTCATTTTCTACATTTTCTTTTAAATAATGCTCGAAGCTACTAATTATATCTCTAAAATATTTATACATCATACCATTTAATATAACTTTGGATTTTCTACCTAAAACACTTGATAGCAATGTACTTTTCATCATTTCACCGTTTAGAATACTGTGTATTTTTTCTGTACACCTTTCAACTCTATCTTTATCAAAAAATCCAGTATACACATTATTAAATATATCCATTTGAATTTTATCAAGCTCTTTAGTAGAAATGATATCTACAATTGGTCTATTTATATTCTCAATATAATTTTTTTCATACATTTTAGCAGCAGATTTTAATAATGATGTGTCTGTTAAAAAACTAAAAATACTAGAAAAACTATCGTTAAAATATTTATTTGCATCCTTTTTTATATTTTTCATAAATTCTTTTGGTATACAATTATATAATTTCAATTCTGATTTAAAATATTTTTCAATATAGTTAAGCAAAATTTTCAAAGTGTTTTCATTTTTAGTTAATTTTTCAGAAATATAATCCATAGTATCCCTATTTAATATATGTTTTATAGGTATATTAGAAGTATCTTTAACTAAGCTTTGAATAATTTGTTCCTTATCATTTGAAAGAAAACTAATTGTTTTATCAGTTGCTGTTTTAGATAAATATTTATCATTGCCTAAAATTAAATTGAAAATTCTATCATAATTATTATTAGTTATTGACTCATATATACTTTTTTTTATTTCTACACTTTCTCTTTTTACGGTATTGCCTATTTCTTTTTTATTAACTTTACTGTTTTTTATAATATCTAATATATATTCAGCAAAATTATGTTTTTTTTGCAATAAGTAATCTTCTGTTAAATTTCTAAATATAGGTATTTTTTTTAAAATACTGTTTTCTACATGTGCTTTTGGCAACAAACCATGAACAAGTCCATTTGTTGCAACACCTATTAATGAGCAAGTTATTATGCCTTGCCATGATACTGTATTAGAAATTAGTGACTGATTAAATATATTATAATTTATCAAAGATGTACCAGCGCCTAAAGTAGCCCCAAATATTGCGCTTGTATTTCTATTTGAGCTATTGTTTAATAAACTAACATCTTCCAAAAATCTAACAAAATTTTCATCTTCTAAATTATTAAGATAGCTTTTTATACTAATTGTAAAATACTTGACTATAATTGACGATATACTATTACCCACAATATCTTTTATAAATGAGCTTGTAGTTGACTGTACATCTGGTGCATTATTAATAAAATCAATAATTTCACTAATATTTTTGTTACCAATATTATCTATTGCATTTATATTATTTTTATTTAAATTTTGGTTAACTTTCTGTCCCTTATTAATGGATATTGAGTTTTTGGAATTACCAAAAATATCAACCAATGCATCTATATTTTTATTATTTATACTTTTTTTGAAATTATTAACTAATGCATACTTAATGTTATTTTTATGTTTTTTTATGTCATCAATTATAACTTGCATAAAGCTATCCATAAAATCTTGTATTGTACTTTTAGTAAATACTTGTCCTATAGTCTGGTTAAATTTATTGAATAGTTTTCCTGTACTATTAGATATAAGACTTTTTATAAAACTTTTAGAATAAAATGTATTGCTCTCAATAAAATCTATATACACATATTTAAAGCTATTTGATATTAAATTTTCTATATCAATACTTATAGTTTCTCCCATAGATTTATTTAACATAGTATCTACTATATTAAAAATAAAATCTTTTTCGTCTTTTATAAATTTTTTAGCAATATTATAAAACATATCTTTATTTATAATGTTCTTTTCTTCTAAAAGATCAATTATGTTATTAACACTAACTTTCTTTAAATAATCATCAATTTCTTCACAAATAAAATTAACTATTTTATCAACATTGTCATTGTTATCATTTACAAACTCTATAAACAACTTACTTATTGATTTTTGACCATATCTTACATCTTTAAAATATTTTTTTATAGATAATCCCATTTTTTTATTTATTTCATTATTGCCTGTTATATTTTCATTTACCGCTTCATCAATTAGAGCATTTATTTTTACATTGTTATTATAAAGCCACTTTGTACATGAATAACCAACATTATTTATTTTTTTATTTACATATTTTTTTATAGTAACTCCATAGCTTTTATTAACTAAATCGTATAAGTTTATATTTTTAATTTTAATGTATTGTATAATATCATAGTATAAATTTTCAAAAAACAAACAAGCCATATCTGTATCTAAATATTTTTGTAAATAGTTTATTGTTTTTTTGTGTATTTCTTCATCAGTTAAATTTAAATATTTTCTTAATGGCTTTTTAAATATATTTTGCTTTATTTTTTCAAAAATACCATTAGCATTGGATAAAGACAAAATATCTTTACAATATGTATCAATTTCATCAATTATATTATTTTTTAATGAATTAATGTACTCGTCTGTACCTTCTTCAGTATTTAACTTAATTCTATTTATTAATTCTTTTGGTATTACATCACAAATTTTATAATTACAAATAGCATCAGAGATATCTGATGCTATTTGTTCACAATAATTTGTATTATTCAATGTTAATATTATATTTTCAATTATTTTACTACATATTTCTTCAAGTTGATTGTCATTTATGACATCCGATATTTTTGTGTTTGATGAGATATAACTAACTAAATCATTCATATTATTTAGTATTATGTTATTTAAAATATCTTTATTATAAAAAAACAAATCATAAAACACAGGTAAATCCTTTAATCTTAAATCTTTAATTTCAGAAAATAAATATTTTTCTAAAAAATCTTTAGCAAATATTTTAAATTCACTTTCAAAATCATTATCTACCATATTCAAGGATATTTTTTCTGAATTAAATATGTTCTTTTCCATTAAACTAGATATATTTTTTATAAATTCAATTTTAGAGGTTTGAATTTCTCCCCCTATTTTAAATTTATTAAACAATGAATATTGCTTATACATTCTATTATTTAAATGTTTGTTTGTAAAATAACCAGTTGCTCCACATATAAAAGTATCTATTAAAATATCGTACATTTTACAATCCTCTGTTTTTTTATAATATATTATAACATTTTTGTAAAAAAATTTGTATTATTTTATTATATCATAACCAACTTCTATAATTGTATTTTCTAATATACTACTTTCTACATATTTATTAAGTGTAACTTTTGCTTCCTTTGTTTCTAAATTAACGCTAACTTTTTCAACTCCATCCACAGCACTCAATGCTTTTTCAACTCTTGATGAACAGTGTCCACAGCTCATTCCACCAACTAATATTATTTTTTCCATAGTCATTTCTCCTTGTGTATTTTTAACTTTATTATTTAATTTATTTGAATATTTGAACTTTGGTTTAAAAAATTTAAGTCTTAATGCATTTGAAACTACACAAACACTACTTAAACTCATTGCACCTCCCGCTAGCATTGGATTTAATTTTAATCCAAATGCTATATACAATACACCCGCAGCTATTGGAATTCCAATTATATTGTATATAAACGCCCAAAATAAATTTTCTTTAATGTTAATTATTACTGATTTACTAAGCTGTATAGCCTTTACTGCATCCATTAAATCACTTTTAACCAATATAATATCTGCTGATTCTATTGCTACATCAGTCCCAGCTCCTATTGCAATACCAACGTTTGCTCTAACTAAAGCAGGCGCATCATTTATACCATCACCAACCATTGCAACGCTTTTGCCTGAATCTTGTAACTTTCTTACTTGAAGTTCTTTTTCCTGTGGCAAAACGTCTGAAATAACTTCATTAACATCTATTTGTTTAGCAATAGCATTTGCAGTTAATTTATTATCCCCTGTTAGCATTACTACATTTATACCCATGTTTTTTAATTCTAATATTGCTTGTTTACTTGTAGGTTTTATAACATCTGCAACAGCTATGATACCTAAAATTTCCTTTTCGTCACAAACTGCCATTGGAGTTCTTCCCTCTTGAGATAGCCCTCTACTTATACTATCAAACTCACCTGTTTTTATACCTGTTTGCTCAACCAACTTCATATTTCCTATAAAAAATGTCTGATTGTTTATTTTTGCTTCTAACCCTAGTCCATGCAATGCTGTAAACTCTTGAATTTCTGTGAGTTCAATTTTGTTATCTTTTGCACAATTTACAATAGCATCCGCTAGTGGATGTTCAGACTTTTTCTCTATTGATGCTGCAAGCTGTAAAAGCTTATCTTTGTGTAATTTTGTAAATATATCTGTCACTACTGGTTTACCCATAGTTATTGTACCTGTTTTATCTAAAACTATTGTATCTATACTATGAGCTATTTCTAATGCCTCAGCTGATTTAATTAGTATTCCATTTTCTGCTCCTTTACCTGTACCAACCATTATAGCTGTTGGAGTTGCAAGTCCTAAAGCACAAGGACATGAAATTACAAGTACTGATATACCTATTGTCAACGCAAACTCAAATGAATAACCTAGTATTAACCAACTAATTGTTGCTATAAAAGCTATTGCTATAACTACCGGTACAAATACTCTGCTTATTTTATCAGCAAGCTTTGATATAGGAGCTTTAGAAGCACTTGCTTCTTCTACTAATTTTATTATTTGTGATAGTACAGTATCATTTCCAACTTTAGTTGCTTTAAATTTTATATAACCAGATTTATTTATACTCGCACCAATTACATTATCATTAATTGATTTTTCAACTGGTATGCTTTCTCCAGTAAGCATTGATTCATCAATTGATGTCTTTCCCTCAATTATAACGCCATCGGAAGGAACACTTTGACCTGGTTTTACTATTATTTCGTCACCAACAACCAAATCTTCAACAAGAATTTCTATTTCTTTACCATCTTTTATAACAGTAGCTTTTTTTGGTGATAAATTGATAAGTTTCTTTATAGCATCCGAAGTTTTTCCTTTTGCTCTTGCTTCAAAATATTTTCCTAGCGTTATTAATGTTAATACAACTGCCGCAGACTCAAAGTACAAATCCATAGCATAAGTCATAACTACATCTAAATCATTTCTTCCAAAAGCATATCCAATTTTATATATTGCATAGACTCCATAAAGCAAAGCAGCTGATGTTCCTATTGCAATTAAAGAATCCATATTAGGTGATTTTTTTATAAGTGTTTTAAATCCAACTCTATAATACTTATTGTTAATCATCACAACTGGTATACATAATATGAATTGTGTAAAAGCAAATATTAGAGCATTTTCAGTTCCCATAAATATAGCTGGTAGCGGCCAATTCATCATATGACCCATTGATAAATAAAATAAAGGAATAGAAAATATAAATGAAATAATTAATCTTTTCTTCATTTCTTTTAATTCATTTTTTGAAACATTACTTTCTTTTTTTTCTAAAGTGTTTTGCTTTATTGAATCTAGTGTGTATGCATCATATCCTGCATTTTCTACAGCATTTATAATATCTTCATTTTTAACTTTAGTTTCATCATATTTTACACTCATACTATTTGTTAATAGATTTACGTTAACATCCTCAACACCATTAATTTTTTTGACACCTCTATCAACAGCAGCTGAACAAGCTGAACAAGTCATACCTTTCAGATTAAATTTTTGTGATTTCATACTTCCTCTTTTCATATAATATAATATATTTTAGTATACAACACTGTAGATAGTTTAAAAAAACATATACTATACTATTTGGTTTTTATTGCTAATTAAAATTTTACATGATATAATCAATACTTACAGTAACTTTGTTACCAAAATTTTTTATCTTTTAGAAAGTGGGGTGTTTTGTATGTCTAATAAAACAAATAAATTATGGACTAAAAATTTTTCAATTATAACTATTGGTTCTATTATTTCAATGCTTGGCAACTCTGTTTCAGGATTTGCTATAGGATTAATGGTTTTAGATTACACAAATTCAACATTTTTATTTGCACTTTTTATGGTTATATATAATCTACCAAAAGTTGCAGCGCCTTTGTTTGCTGGTCCTTATGTAGACAGATTTTCCAGAAAAAAAGTTATATATACGTTAGATTTCATGTCAGCAGCACTTTATATAATATTATTTTTCTTTATTACTAGCGGAGCATTTAATTATATAATACTTTTGTTCTTAACTTTAATTGTTGGCACTATTGATGGAATTTATGCTGTTGCATATGAAAGTTTATACCCTAATTTAATTACAGAGGGAAATTATTCTAAAGCTTATTCTATTTCAAGCATGATATATCCACTTGCAGCTTTTATGGTTCCAATAGCATCAATAATTTATAACAAATTTGGTACACCAGCTCCTTTATTTTTATTTAATGCTTTCACATTTTTAATAGCAGCTTGCTTTGAAACAAAAATTGATTATTGTGAACAACATTTAGTAACTAATAAAATTGAAAAATTTAATTTTAAGCAATATAAATTAGATTTTAAGGAGTCTTTGAAATATATAGGTCAAGAAAAAGGGTTACTTACTATTACCGCATACTTCTGTTTGACTATGTTTGCTTCAAGTGGTTCTGGAACTTTGTTTTTACCATTCTTTAAGAATAATCCAGATCTTTTTTCAAATATACCAATAGACGTTGTAACATTATTTAGTATTATCACATGTTTTGGTGTGTTTGGTAGATTAGTTGGAGCATTAATTCATTATAAATTTAAATACCCAACTAATAAAAAATTTGCTATAGCAATTAGTGTATATACAATTATAGCAATATTAGAAGCTACACAATTATATTTTCCAATAGTTTTGATGGCAATAAGTTTCTTCTTAGTTGGTATACTAGGTGTTACTTCCTTTAATATCAGAATATCTGCCACTCAATCATACATACCTGATACTATTAGGGGAAGGTTTAATGGTGTATTTCAAATGCTATGTACTTTAGGTAGTATAGTCGGTCAATTATTAGCAGGTGCTCTAGGAGAATTTATAAACGAACGTATTGTTATAATTATTTTTATGTGCATAAATATGCTTGGTGTAATTTTTATAATGTACCGTGGAAAAGAACATGTAAAAAAAATATATAATAGAAATGTATAGTTAATTTAACATAATATTTAACTTTGAATATATTACTAAAATGGTGATTTTATTATTTCACCATTTTTTTGTTGTTTATTTATTTATAACATGTTATTATTATTACAAAAATTTTGAAAGGTTTTTGTATGCAATTAAATAACATTGTAGAAAAAAAAATTGGTAGAAATAACGCTTTACTTATATTATCTGTTTTTCCTGTATCAATATTGTTGTGTTGTATAATATTGTGGATTTTAGATAGTCAAATTAATTATAAAACAATTTTAACCGGTTTAGCTAACATAATTTTTACTCCAACAATATTAATTACAGACTTTTTAGAAGTTGGGGGAATAAGTTCAGCAATGATTAATGCCGCCCTTATAGGTTTTTTAAATCTTTTTTTTCTTAAAAAGTGTAAACTAAAAATAAACGGATTATTAATTGCTGCTTTCTTAACCGTTTTTGGATTTTCATTTTTTGGAATAAATATTTATAATATTATTCCCATTTATGTTGGTGGTTTTTTATATAGCAAATATCAGAATATCAAATTTAAAAGCATAATTTTATCAGTTATTTTAGGAACTGGTCTTTCTCCTGTTATAAGCCAAATAAGCTTTTCTGGAATTATGCCAATGTACTTTAGTATTCCACTTGGTATATTGTCAGGTATATTTATAGGATTTGTTATTGTACCTCTTGCAAGCCACATGCTAAGATTTCATGATGGATACAATATATATAATATTGGGTTCACAGCCGGTATTTTAGGAACAGTACTAACTAGTTTTTTAAGAAGTTTAAATATAGAAATTGTTAGTGTTAATATTTTATATAAGCAAAAAAACTATGTATTATTTTTAGTTCTCTTGTTGCAATTTATATTTCTAATAATTGTAGGATTCATTATCAATAAAAAATCTATTATTAACTATAAAAAAATATTAAAGTATAAAGGAAGAATAGTTACTGATTTTACTTTCTTGGTTGGTTATGGAACTACATTTTTAAATATGGGAATATTGGGAATTTTAAGCCTAACTTTTGTATATATTACTGGTGGAATTATTAATGGTCCTGTTATAGCAGCAATATTTTCTGTTGCTGGATTTGGTGCATTTGGTAAACATCTTGCAAACTGCTTACCAATATGTTTAGGTACACTTTTATGGGCCTATCTTCTAAAATTTGATATCAGCTCTACTAGTGTAATAATTACTGTTCTTTTTTCTACCACTATTGCTCCTGTTGCTGGTACTTTTGGTCCTTTGATAGGTATTTTAGCTGGTGTATTGCACTTTACAATAGCATCAAATATAGGTATAATACATGGTGGTTTGAATTTATATAATAATGGATTTGCAGGTGGACTTGTAGCTGGATTTTTGGTACCAATAATTGAAGCATTCAAAAGGGGTGAAAAATAATGCATAATGAAATTCAAAAAACAACAAAAATAATTGATGAATTTATGGCTTTATTTATAAAAAAAGGTTGCAATGAAATTGATATGAAGCTAAAAAAAGAAATAGAAACAACTAAAATATTTTTAGTTGTTCATGATACTAATCTATCAAATAATGAAATAAATAATCTAAACGAGTTGTTAAATATTCAACGCCAATATGAAGTAGAGGAATACTATTGGGAATTAATGGGTGAAACCAGTAATGAAGATGAATTATTCCTAATTGGTTCTATGATTGATAAAGCAGTTATAGAAAAAAAGAAGAACAATCTTTATATAGAAATTACAAGAAAAATAAAATAACAGTTTATCAAAACAATAAACTATTATTTTATTTTTAAAATTCTTAATTCTTTAAAGAATGTTTTAAGCATACTTTTGCATTCTTCTCCACACACTCCAATATCTACTTCTATTTGGTGATTCAGAGACTTATTGTTGGTTATATTCATAACAGTCCCACAGCTACCTGTTTTCTCATCTCTTGTACCAATGACAAGTCTTCCTACTCTTGCATTAACAAGTGCTCCAGCACACATCGGACAAGGCTCTAAAGTTACGTACATTGTACAACCTGGCAACCTCCATCCACCGAGTGTTGTGCATGCTTCTTTTATAGCTATAATTTCTGCATGCAAAGTTGCATCTTTTTGAGTTTCTTTTGTATTAAATCCCCTACCAATTACTTTATTATCTTTTACAATAACAGCTCCAATTGGTATTTCCATCAATTCTTTCGCCTTTAAAGCTTCTCGAATTGCCTCCTGCATAAAAAAAATATCGTTCACTTCTACCTCTTTTAAATTTCTTTTTTATCTAAGCTATTTATGTAATTAAGTGTATTAACCATTAAATTATTTATTTGTATTTGACGGTAAAATGATTTGTCTGTATTCTCAAATTCCATAAAATATTGTTCTCTTACTTTATTATTTTCATATTGTGTACTATCAAATACGAAATTACCATTATAGGATCTAAATACATTCCTATTAATAAAATAATTATCTACATTTTCTAAACATTTTATATAATCACTCATATAACATTTACTAAATTGTTCGTAATTAAAATTTAAAAGTTCATATTCTGCATTTTTAAAATACATTTTAACACTATTAAACTCAGCATTGTTTATTATATCTTTATCTACAAAAATTTTATATTTTTCAATGTAATATTCTTTAGTTCTTAATAAGCTAATAATAATTTCTTTTGATTTTTCATTTTTTAGTAAATAATCTAAATCTATTTCATAATATCTTTTTATGCTAGTTCCATTTTTTAAATAATAAATAAAATACAAATCCATATATCCTTCATTATTTTCATTAATTAAAAAATCATGAAAATTAATTATTTTTTGTATAGAATCACTTTGATCTAGCAAAATTACATCCTTATGTTTTTTAACTTTATCTAAAGTTTGATTATATATATCAACTGTTTTTCTATTTGTACTTTCAAATATATTATTTTCAACATGTAGACTGTTTCCTATATATACTGCCGCTATATCCTCTTTATTAGGTATAAACTCCGACTTTTGCTTAACTATACCACTAAAGGTACACATCAGTATAACAATTGTTAAAATAAAGGGCACAAAGACCTTAACAGCACCTTTGAAAAATTTAAAGCTTTTATTTAATATAGAAATGAAAACATAGTATGTTAGTGTTGATAATGTAATTAGTGTTATATTTAATGTTAAAAAACTTTGATCTGGAATAACTACACTAAATAGCATTGGTGTAATAAGTGAAACAAAAAGAGCTAAAAAATATTTATATCCTTTTAACACAATATTTTGTCCTGTGTACTCATTTTTTCTTCTTCTAACAGCTATATAAATAAAACTATAAGCAATTATACTAGTTATAGCAATTCTCATATAATAGGTAACTAAAAAAATACTTTCTGAACTTATATTTAAAAAATATATCTTGTCTAAATGCATTATTTTTTCTATAATTTCTTCAATAATAATAATAATGTTTATACCTTTAACTGAAGTATTAATTATATTAAATATAAATAACAGAACAAAACTAAAAATTAATGGAATAAAATAATTAAATACACTAGTTAAAACTGCAACTATAGTATTTCCAGTAATCACACTAGATAATGCAATGAAAAATATATAGATTAATGTCCAAGAAAATGGTTTTAAAACAACATCTAAAACTTTTTCACTAAAACTTAAAAAATCAAGCTTACCAATTAATGTGCAAGAAACTGAAGATATAACTAAAATTGAAACAAAAGAGATTATACAAAATGCTATATTTACTAAAATTTTAGTATTTACTATATTCATTAAACTTACAGGTTTGGATAAATAATATGCAACTTTATTTTTCCTGTGCAAAAACGAAAAATCTCCAAATGTACTTATAATAACAATTACTAATGAAATTAAAATAGATATAATTGCAAAGATATCATAATACATTTTAAACAAAAACGATAACATTATTGAAAATACAAAGCATATAACAATGTTTAGTAAATACCAAGTTTTCTTTTCTTTTAAATAATATAAAAACATACTCATTATTTACCCTCCTCAAAATCTGTGGTAATACTCTTATACACTTCGTTTCCATATCCATGTTCAGTTAATTCTGTCACAAATACTTCTTCCAAATTCATTTGTAATTCTTCAAAAAGTATAATTTTATAATTCTTTGATATAAAATCTTTTAATTCTTCAACATTTCCTTTAAGAGTATATATATTTATACTTCCTATTTTCATTTCCTTCATAATACCACACTTCTGTTTACATTCATCTGTTAAAATAAATTCTCTATCTACTGCAAATTGAACTCTTTTTACGCTTAGCTTTATATCCTCTAAAGATTTTTCCATAATTATTTTACCTTCATGCATTATACCAACTTTATTGCATATATTATCTAATTCTTTCAAGTCATGTGAAGACACTATTATAGTTGTTTTGTTTTCTAACACCTCACGTATTAAAACATCCCAAAACTTTCTTTTCACAACTGCATCTAACCCATCAACTATTTCATCAAGTAAAAGTACCTGCGGATTTGTAGATATTGCCAATATAAATGCTGCCTGCTTTTTTTGTCCCTTTGACATTTTATTCAAAGATTTGTTGGCATCAATATTAAAAAAATTTATTAAACTATTAAATTTTTCTTTTGATATGTTTGTATAAAACAATTTTTCATAATTATATAGCTTATTTAGACTAATATTGCTTGAAAAATATAGATTATCTTGTACATAGTAGAATTTTTCTAAATCAGTTTTATTTTTACCTAACAGGTGGTCATTAAAAAAAATTTCACCACTATCTGCTTTATATATATTTATTATATGTTTTAAAAGAGTAGTTTTTCCACAACCATTTGAACCTACTAAACCATAAATTTCACCACAATTAGCTGTTAGATTTATGCCATCCAATATCTTTTGATTATCAATTATTTTATGTAAATCTTTTATAGCTAACATATAACCTCCTTATAAAGTATCTAAAATTTCACTTACTAATTTTATAATTTGGGATTTTTCTATCGATAATTTATTTAAACTTTCCAATATAATTTTTAATTCTTCACTTTTCTTAGCCATATATGCACTAACAATTTCATCATTACCCTTAACAAAATTACCTTTCCCTTTAACAGTACATATATAATTACCACTTTCCAATGCTTTATACGCCTTTTGTATTGTATTAGGATTAACCTTTGTTAATGTAGCCAATTCTCTAACAGATGGCAACTTATCATTAGGTTTTAGCGCTTTATTAAGTATTAGTTTTATAAATTCATCATAAATTTGCTCGTAAATAGGTTTATTACTATTATAGTTAATATTAATCAATCATACAACCCCCTTGAAATTAAGTGTACTAATACACTTAGTACAGTCAATTATACTATAAATAAAATTAATAGTCAATTCTTAACAAAAAAAAGCGCAATGTTTAACATTGCACTTTGAAAAATACTTTTATTTAAACCATATTATTATAGGTTTCAAATAATAATTCAAATTTATTTATAAATTTAGTTTTAAATGTATCTAACAAATCATTTCTTTCAATTTCATCCATATCATTAAGATATAATATTTTTTTATCATTTACATTTTTAATTATACGTATTTTATTATTTTGTATATATCCTTTTAAATCTAAAGAGATATTAACGTCATCTACAAACATTGAAATATGTATATTATCAATATTAAGTCTATCTTTACCCTCTTTTTCTGCTTCTGTTTTTAAACTAACTTTAATATTTTCATTATATGTGTTCATAATTATATCTATATTATTTTCACATGTTTTATCTGACTTTATACAATCATTATTTAAAAACTTTATATTATCTCCAGTTTCTTTTATTAAACATTCTATCTCGAATGTTCTGTTTTTTTCTTTTTTTGTTTCTTCAAAAGATAATTTTGTACTAATAGTATTCAAAATATCTGTTCCAAACTTAAGAGACATTCTTATTTCTCTGTTGTTTTTTTCTTCCTCACAATCCAAATTTGCCTGAATTTTAACATTTTCATTTGTTTTAACATTAATTATGTTTAATTTTAATGTCGCATAACTAATTTTATTTTTGCTTGTTGAAACATTAACTATAATATCATCTATCTGTATTAACTCTTTTAAGTACTCAATTTCATCTGGTAATCTTAATTTTATACTATCTAATAAATCAATATAATATTGCTTTGAATATTGAGAATCTGATGCATACATGCAATCAATTATATAATTTTTTATCTCTTCATCGTTTAATATCTCTAATACAAAATTTTCAACTAATTCTATAATTTTATTTCCTTCAATTTTAGCTGTGTAACTATCCTTTTTTTCCTTTTCGAAATCTAACTCACTTAATAAATAATTTGCATATTTTTTACTAATTGAATTTATCTTTTCATTTATATTCTTTGCATCTTCAATGTTGTAAAAGTTGCTGTTAAAAAGTTTATCAATTTTATTTTCACTGTCTTTTATATCTTCATTATCTCTGTTAAAATTAATACCTACTAAATCATCTAATAATTTTGGTATTTCTGCTACAATTTTATCTTCATCAAAATAAAAATCACCGCTTATAAAATCACTACTGTTATTTTGTACAGATATACCATAATAACCATTAGTACATTTTTTATTTAACTGCGTTTTTATATTTACTTCTAAATCTTTAATTACATTTTTTATACTATTTGTTATTATTCCATTATCACCTAAGTTTAAATCCTTAAATTGCAATTCTAATTCTTTTTCCTTATCACCATCAAAATTATAAAACATATTTGTTATATTATTATCTTTGTTAAAGTTGTTATTTTCTTTTTCATAATATTTATATGTATTTAAAAAAGCTATTTTAACGGAATAATTTGGTGAAAACATTAAGAATATTTTAAAACCAACGAGCCCTATTAATAACAATCCTACTACGATGAGCGCTGGAATATATACTTTTTTATAATTTTTTTTGCTTTTGTTATCTAGTTTATTATTGTCAATAAATGTTTCATCTAATTTTTCTGAACTTTCAACAGCTATAGCATCACTATTATTGGAAGTTGTTTGTTTTACTTCAATTGGTTCATTAAATATATTTGAATCTACAGATTTATTTACTTCTAAAAATTCATTTTTTGTTCCACAGGTTGTACAAAATTTTTGATTTTCATTCAACAATTTCCCACATTTTGTGCATACATATTTTTTATCAGCCATTTTTATCTCCTTATTGATTTTTTATTCATACTCTATACACAACCATAGATATATATAACTTCCATCTGCTTTACCCATAATTTGTAACCAAATATCATTATTATCATCTACAAAATAATCTTCTACGTTATAATTATTGCCTATAATTGTATTGTATGTTGTAGGTGAAGAGTAATCTGCAGTATCATATAGCACTTCTTCATCATAAGCACTATATCCATTATAATAATAATTTTGTGCTTTTTCATTTACAAAGTCTTTTATAAAATTGTTAATTGTCTCTTCATACTCAGTAGATGTAACCATTTCTACATCATAATAATCATAATACATTTCAATTCCTTGATTATTACCTTCTATATAAAATGTACAAATCTCATCATTATCGCTGTCATAAAAAGTTATATAATCTTCTGTTGCTTCTACACTTTCAAAAAAATAATCATATGCTTCACTATAACTATTTATATATGTAATTTTATCATTTTGAATGTTAAATAATGTATTATCACCATTTATATCTTTATAATATCCAACAACATCTTTCAATTCTAAACTTTTCATATATACATACTGATTGTTGGCTAAAATATTAGAATATGTATAGCAATTGTTAAATACTGTTTTTACTCCATCTTTTTCATTATAACTAAAAAGCTTAGTATTACTACCAACAAAATATATAGTATCATTATAATTATTTGTAGCAAAATTAACTACATTGTTACCAATTTCTTCTTTGTAAACTTTGTCTGTTTTTTTAAATGTATTTAATTTATCACCTTCTAGATAAACCAACATATCATCTACAAAATAGAATTGATTATACACATCACTTATCTTTTCTGCTTTTTCATTATCTATTGATACATACAAACTATCATCAGAGTCGCATGCAACATATTTACCTGTTTTATCTACATCAAAACAGTATACATTTTCACATAATAGTTTTTTTTCAATTTTACTTAACTCTTCGTTTATATCTTCTTCTTTACTTTTTGATGTTATATCTGGTAATTTACAACTGTATAAATTATTCTCGCTATCTGTATAATATATTTTGTTATCTATAATTCTTATGTTGTAATATCCAAACGAATAACCTATATTATCATCTATTACTTTAGGTTCAGTAAATGGTGTAACATACATTAAGCTTGCTTTATCATTTTCACCATAAGCACTGAACAAACAAGATAAACCATTATCTAAAATTTCTAAATAATAAGGAACTTCATAGTTTTTTATGTATTGTGTCTTTATACATCCTCCCCATTTTATATAAAGTCTATCATTGTAAGTATTATATGCAAATGCGCTACCATCAGATGTTATATCAAAATCATAAACATTAGATACTAGCTTTTCAACTTTACCATTTTTAATTTTACATAGTGTGTCAAAATTTCCTCTGTAATAAAATATATTTTTATTATCTGTAAATTTTACTCCATAATTATAATCATTGTAGTTATTTTCTACTGAATCATACAAATTAATTATTTCACCATTAGGTTGAATGTACACATCCCTGTAATTTTCTATATCAGTTTTACTATCAATATAATACTGTCTAATATATATTTCATTGTTAACCGAAACATTCAGATTGTAAAAATCAACATCATCAAGTAGCTTAACAGTATCTTCTCCATATTTTTTGTAATACAAATTATTATCTTTATCGCAATATATTACATCGTTATTGTTTAATAACATGTAGTAATTTTTTTGAACTCCTTGCGCTACTGTTTCTTCAGCTTTATCAGCAATTTTTATGTACAAATCTCCTGTTAATTTATTGGTGCTACTTTCTTTAAACATTAAAACTGAATTACTTTTATATATTTCACTTTGGTCTATAATGCTAGCTTCCTTGTACTCTATTTTCTTATTTTTACTATCTAAACTATCAGTTTTAGAGCATGCAGAAAATAAAAAAACGAAAATAAAAGTAACTAATATGTAAAAAATTTTGTGCTTTTTCATTCTATTCTCCTTTGTTTTTATTATTTAATAATATACTAGATTATTACAATTGTCTATAAATTATTAAGTTTAGAACTTTTCTAGTGTATAAAAAACTACAAACAAAATTTAAAATTAAGTTTGTAGTTTATTTTTTGGTGCACCTGAGAGGAATCGAACCCCCGACACATGCCTTAGGAGGGCACTGCTCTATCCTACTGAGCTACAGATGCAATTTTATTAACATTATTGATTTTACAATAATATAATCAATTTGTCAATACATTGGTGGTGTTAAAATACCAATTCCTTCTACAAAATCGTCAGTTGCATTATACATCATATGAGATGTGTTTTTAGGTATGTATATAGTATCGTATTTTTTAACAGTATATACTTTACCATCTATATGATATTCAACCTCACCTTCTAATATATAATTACATTCATCAGCTTCATGAAGCATTAACTCATCGCTAACCCAACCCTTGGGATCAATTTTATAATAAAAAACTTCCATATTAGGTGAATTTTTAGATGAATTTTCTTTATCCTTAATAGAGGGTGTTAAAAATTCGAAATACATTCTTTTATCTCTAAATCTCACTTCAGTTCTTTCCTCAGATTTTATTAGAACAACTCCTGGAGCTGATTCTTCTGAAAACAACACAGATAATGGTGTTTGCAACTCTTTACAAAGCCTTTTCAAAACTGAAAGAGACGGATCTATTAAATCCCTTTCAATTTGTGAAATATAACCTGGTGTTACCTCAATAGCATCTGCTAATGCACTAATTGTTAGATTCATTTCTTTACGTATTGTTCTAATTTTTTCACCAATTAACATTTAAATTTACTCCTTACTTATTGAATAAGCCTTTAAAAAATCTGAATATTCTAACAAATATATTTGCTTTTTCAACATCATCTCTTACAACTATATCCATAGTTTTAATAACTTCATCATTTATAGAATATTTTATTTGACCTATTTTTGTCCCCTTTTCTATAGGAGCTTTTATTTCTTCATTATAAACAATTTCTGATTTTATTGTTTCACCATTTTTGATTAACTTATTATAATCCTCTATAGTATAAACATCAACATCTGTAATTTTAGCATTTTTTATATAAATCTTATCTACTGGTGTATCTTTTACTGATAACTTTTGATTAATAAAATTATTTCTTCCATAGTCCAATAGTGCTTGTGATTTTTCAATACGCTCTGGATGAGTTTGAGCACCCATAACTATAGATATAATTCTATAATCTTCTGTTCCTTCACCTTGTTTACCAACTGGTAATGTTGACACTAGACATATTCCTGCTTCATCCGTATACCCAGTTTTCAAACCATCAACTCCATCTACTATACCAAATAAAGGATTCGTTGATGACTTGCTAAAGTTTCTTTCTGGCAAATTTAATTCTGGTTTTTTAGTAGTTTCTAAAATTTCAGGATAAGTTTTCAATACATATTGTACAAAAGTATATAAATCTCTCACACTCATATAGTTTTGATCTGGTGTTACATTATCTTCAGGCAATCCATTAGGATTAATAAATATTGCTGATGTTAATCCTAGTTCTTTTGCTTTTTCATTCATTTGAAATACAAAACTTTCAACACTTCCAGATACATTTTCTGCAATTGCAGTAGCTACATCATTTCCAGAAACAATTAATAATGCTTCTATCATTTTAGATACTTTTATTTTTTCTCCCTCTACCATTCCAAAAACACTTCCTACAGTGTTTGCAGCATTGTGAGATATTGTCATTTCATCGTCTAATTTAAGTTTACCTTCTTTAATATTATCCATTAAAATAGTATAAGTCATAAGCTTAGTTATACTAGCTAAAGCTAAAGGCTTGTCTATATTATATTCATACAAAATTGTACCTGAATCTAAATCTCCAAGTAATGCTCCCTTAATTTTTTCACTAACATTTTCTACATCTGCATAAATGAAACAAGGTAGTATCATGCAAAAAACAATAGTTAGTATTAAAACTTTCTTTAATTTTGTTCTTAAATTCATATTTCCTCCATTTTATATTATATTAGTACTTATTTATATATTATATAACAAAAAAACAAAAAAATCACTAAGAAATAATTTTACTAATTCCTCTCATATATGGTATTAATACTTTTGGTATATCTACACTTCCATCAATATTTTGATAATTTTCAAGTATTGCTGCAAATGTTCTTCCTACAGCTAGTCCTGAACCATTTAATGTGTGTATATATTGATGCTTTTTATTACTGTCTTTATATTTTATATTTGCCCTTCTAGCTTGATAATCTTCAAAATTTGTACACGATGATATTTCAACATACCTATTGTAGCTTGGCATCCATACCTCTATATCGTAGGTTTTTGAAGCTGAAAATCCCAAGTCGCCAGTACATAGTTCAATAACTCTATATGGTAACTCTAATTTTTTTAGTATATTTTCTGCAAAACCTGTTAATTTTTCTAAATTCTCATATGAATTTTGTGGTTTTGAGTATATGACCATCTCCACCTTATCAAATTGATGGTTTCTTATTAATCCTCTTGTATCTCTACATGCTGAACCTGATTCAAGTCTAAAACAAGGAGTATATGCTGTCATACATAAAGGTAATTCTGTTTCTTTTAAAATTTCATTTCTGTATATATTTGTTACAGGAACTTCAGCAGTTGGTACTAAATAATATTCTTTATTTGATATTTCAAACATATCGTCTTTAAATTTAGGAAGCTGACCTGTTCCTAACATACTTTCTTTATTAACCATATAAGGTGTGGCAACCTCTAAAAATCCATGCTCGAATACATGTGTATCTAGCATAAACTGTGTTAACGCCCTTTCAAGCATTGCACCCTTTCCCTTATAGATAGAAAATCTTGGTCCTGTTATTTTACCTGCTCTTTCAAAATCTAATATATCTAAATTCACTCCTAAATCCCAATGTGGTTTAGTACAAAAATTAAATTCTGTAGGATTACCTATTTTTCTAATCTCTTTATTGTCTATATCTGATTTACCTACAATAACAGTTTCATTAGGAGTATTTGGCAATGACAAAAGTTCTTCTTTTATTTGTTTATCTAAATTATCTAATTCTTTATCTAAATTTTTTATATTATCCGACAGTTTTCTCATTTTATAGACTATAGTTGAAATATCTCTGCACTCTTTCTTTAGCTGAGGTATTTGCTTAGAAACTAAGTTATGTTCTGCTTTTTTTTGTTCAACTTCTAGTAAAATATTTCTTTTTTTAAAATCCAAATTTAATATCTTATCCAATGATATTTCGGGATTTTTTCTTTTTAATAGTTCTTCAATTTTTTTAGGATTTTTTCTTATCTGCCTTATTTCTAACAATTATTTCTCACCCTTTTAGTATTAATAAATAAACTCGCCTCATATAATTAGAGACGAGTTTATTTCTATCTTTTTTTATTATTTATTACTCGTTACCTTCTGAATCTGTATTATCTTCATTATTTATATTTTCTTGAATCTCTTCATTTGTCTTAGTTTCATCTACACCTATTATTTGATTTAACTTTTTCAAAGTGTTTTCTAATAAATTAATTTTTTCACCATATAATGCCCAATCTCCACTCTTAAGAGCATTATCAGCTTCTACAAATAAAGTATTCGATTGTTTAACTAATTGTTCTATTGTTTTATCTTCTGTTCCATTATCGACAATTGGTTCTTGTGGATTGAAATTTTCAGAATAAATGCTACCTAATATTTTATCAAGTGCTTTATCTAATGTTGATTCCATTACAATTTTATCGTTATATGCAACTATTACCATTTTCATTTCAGGAAAATTACTTTGAGTATCTGCCTGCATATAAATAGGTTCAACATATAACAATGAATTTTGTATTGGTATAACCAAAGTATTTCCTCTTAATACATTTGAACCTTTTTGGCTCCAGAGTGTTAATTGAGATGAAATTTCTGTATCTTGGTCAATCTTTGACTCAATTAAAGCTGTACCCTGTATAGTTTTGTTTTTAGGGAATTTATACAACAATAACTCACCATAATTTTCTCCATCATTTCTTGCTACTAGCATTGCAGACATATTGTCCTTAGCTTGTGGTGTATAAGGTATTGTCAATAAAAATTCTATTTCCTCTTCTCCTGGAAGTTTAAACATATAATAGTTTGGTATAACTTTTTCTTCACCAGCCATATATTTTTGCTTAGAAATATCCCAATTATCTTCTCTTCCAAAGAATACTGTTGGATTTTCCATATGGTAAGTTCTGTAAAGATCAGCTTGTATGTTAAACATTTCTTTAGAATATCTTATATGAGATTTAATTTCATCTGGCATTTCACTCATAGGCTTAAATAGCTCTTTAAATATTTCATTGTATGTCATTACAATAGGATCAGATTCATCTACTATATAAAAATCTGTATCTCCATTATATGCATCAACTACAACCTTTACTGAATTTCTTAAATAGTTTATTTTAGAATCAGAAATTGGTTGCGAATATGGATACCTATTAGTCATTGTAAATCCGTCAATTATCCAATATAATTTACCATCGTCTTTGTTTATAACTACATATGGATCATTCTCAAAAGATAAAAATGGTGCTATTTCTTGTACTCTTTTTATAATATTTCTATTAATAACAATTTTACTTTCTTTATTGATATTGTTTGATATCAATAATTTATAGCTACCTTGTCTAATAGAAAATAATAATTTATTCATAAATGTTAAATTAATACCAGCAGTACCTTCGTATTTTGTTTCAACATTATCAGAACCAGCTGGATAGTCAAATTCATTTTCGTCTGTATTTACAATAACATAATCATTTGTTTTCTCACCAAAATATATTTCTGGTCTAGTTATCTCTAAATCAGTGTTTGATACTGGTGGAATATCCTTAATCAATAATTCTGGCTGTCCTTGTGGCGTTACTTTGTTTACTTGAGATAATGCTATACCATAACCATGTGTATATTTTAAATATTGGTTTATCCAAGTTTTAGCTTGATCATTTAATAAACTTTGATCCAATTCCCTTGAAGATAAATATACCTGTTTATACTTGCCATCTATATAATATCTATCAATATCTACATCGTTAAAAACATAGTATGGTCTTATACCTTGTAGTTTATTGTACACTTGATTTAATGGTGCTTTATCATTAATTCTTATGTTCTCTATTACTTCTTTATTATTTTCTATTTGTTCTTTAGTAAGACTATCATCAACATCAAAATCAAGCTCCTCAACATTATCAAGACCATAAGCTAACTGTGTATATTTTATATTATTTAATAAATATTTTGATTCTTTTGATAATTGATCAGGTTCAACTACAAATTTTTCTACCACACCAGCAGCCATACTTCCAAAAATAGAAACAGCTATAACAACTACTGGAACAACTAAAGCAATTTTAAGATTTTTCTTTCTTGAACCGTAGAAAAATGTAAATGCTGAAATTATACACAATACAGCCATAATTCTATATACGTTTAATGTAACTGCTATATCTGTATAACCCGCACCAAATACTCTTCCTCTTGGTGAATATAATAAATCAAAAGTTGATAAAAATATCTTTGCTCCAAATAAAATTAATAGAAAAAATCCTAGAAAAGATACTTGGTTAATTATACGCTGGAAAGTACTTTTATTAGCAAACTTTGAAAAATCAATATTTGAAGCTCCACCAGTTCCTTGTCCAGTAAACTCTTGAGAAATATCTTTAAATTTTTTACCTGCTCCATTTATTAAATTAAATACTACTGATAATATAATCATTAAAAATAATACATTTATAATAATTCCTACAACAGTATTTATAAGTGGTAACTTAAATATATAAAAAGATAAATCGTTATTAAAAATTGGATCCAATACATTAAAACTTTGACTATTAAAAAATTGTAGAATTTCTAGCCATAATTTTGAAGTAACCCCCATTGTAAAAAAGAAGCTTATTGCTACTGACCCTAAAGCTATAAAAAGATTTGCTCTTTTTTTATTTTTAGTAATTTCAATCATTTTATCACTGTTCATATTTCTCTTCATAAGTTTCTTTATAAAAAAGAAAAATATTAAAAATAATATTGTAAATAGCGGCACTCCAATAACTAATTCAGCTTTTATTTTAGTTAAATATGCCTTTATATAACCAATTTCATTAAACCATAAATAATTAGTTATAAATTTTAAAATAGATCCAAATGAGGTTAAAAGTATAACAAGTAAAACACTAATACTAATAATTCCAAATTTGCTTTTGTTTTTCATAGTTTTCTCCTTCTTTATTTTAAAGTTATTTATTATCTTTTAAGTTAAAACGTATTGTATCATTTTTATATTTTTAAATCAACAAAAATATGTTGAAATGTTAAAAAAAGCAAAACTTACTTTAGTTTTGCTTTTTTTTACTATTTGTCAACTAATGCATTTAATTTTTGTAGTGCTTTTTTTTCTAGTCTTGATACTGTCATTTGTGAAATATTAAGATTTTTTGCTATTTCAATTTGAGTTTTACTATTAAAGAACCTCTCTATTATAATCTTTTTTTCTAGCTCATTTAGTAAATTTAATGAATTTTTTATAAAATCATTGTTTTCAAAAATTTCATAACTATCTTTATTATCTTTAATAGTGTCAACTAATTCTATTTCTTTACTATCGCTACCACTATCATAAGTCACATTTAAAGACTGAGTAGTAAACAACTTTCCAGCCTCCATTGCTTCCAAAACTTCTTCTTCAGAATATTTTAAATAATCTGCAATTTCTTTGACCGTTGGAACCCTATTAAGACTAAACGATAAAGTTTCATTTACAATATTTATTTTTTTAGATATTTCTTGAATACGCCTAGGCACTTTTATAGACCAACCCTTATCCCTAAAATACTTTTTAATTTCTCCAAGTATAGTTGGTGTAGCAAAACTCGTAAATTCAAAACCTCTTGATACATCATATCTTTCTATAGCGTATATTAATCCAATACTTGCTATTTGATATAGATCCTCGTACTCAACACCCTTATTTATATATTTTTTTGATATAATTTCTGCAAGGTATTGATACTTATTAAATATTTGGTTTCTTATTTTAACACTTTTTTCTTTGCTATAAGTATTAAAAATATCATAGTTTCTTATCTCATTTCTAGTATCATTCACAATATCAACGCCTACCTATTTAGAGTGTTTTAATTTAAATGTAATATTATTGTTTTCATAATTTATATTATAATAATCTGCTAAACTATCAATTATCAAAACAAACATTTCACTATCTTCTATAGCACTTTTTGACAACATTTCTTTGTTTTTATCTGTAACCGTAATTTCTATTTCATTATCATTCAAAAAATATTCTATTAAAAACGGTTCATTATTATCTTTAATACTATTAATAAAAAATGTACAAATTTCTGATATTATAACCTTAATATCATTAATTTTATCTATATCAAAATTATAATAATTAGAAATCGAAGAAGTTGTTAATCTTACACAACTAATAAATTCAGATTTCTTAGGTATTTCGAGTTTAATAGTATCCATATTTTCACACTTCTATATTAAAAACTTTATTTAAACCAGTAATATCAAATAACTTATATATATTTGGTTTTAAATTTTTAATTTTTATTTCTATATGATTTTCTTTTGTAGTTTTTAAAATACTCATTAATGCTCCTAAACCAGTACTATCTAAATACTCAAGCTTTTCGGCATTTATTATAATATTTTTGTTAGAATTATTAATAGTATTTAAAACATTTTCTTTAAATTTAGGAGACGTATAAATATCTACTTCACCTATTGGTAATACTTCAATATAATTTTCTTCACATTCTTTATTTTCTTCTAATATTAGTGACATATTACCCTCCATTTTAATTGTTTTATAGTTAATTATTCAACGTCCTCTTCTTCTTCATCATCAGTTAATAATTTTGCTAATGTTACAACTTTGTCACCATCATTTAATCTCATAACAGTAACCCCTTGAGTATCTCTTCCAGTTACTGATATATCAGATACATGCATTCTAATTATAGATCCAACTTGACTAATAATCATTATGTCATTATTAGTTTCTGTAATCATTGCTCCAATAACATCTCCAGTTTTGTCATTAATATTATGTGTTTTAACACCTTTACCTGCTCTTGCTTGTCTTCTATAAGCAGTTGTGCTTGTCATTTTTCCAAAACCATTTTCTGTTATTGTTAATAATTTTTCGTTGGTTTCAACAATACTTTCTTCACTTTCTTCAATTATATTATCTTCTAACTCAGAATAATTATTGGCATCTATTATTAACATAGCAACAAGGTTATCATCCTTAGATGTGGATATCGCTTTTACCCCCATAGAAATTCTTCCTGTTGCTCGAACATCCTGTTCGCTAAATCTAATAGCTTTACCTTTTTTAGTTATTACCAAGATATCCTTAGTTCCATCTGTTTTATTTACACTAATAAGTTCATCATCTTCTGCTATTTTTATAGCCATTAATCCTGATTTTCTTGATGTATCAAAATCAATAAGTTTAGTTTTCTTTATAATACCTTTTTTTGTTGATAATATTAAATATTCATTTTCATTTGTAAAATCTTTCATAGGTATTATAGCAGCAACTTTTTCTCCTGCATCTAAATTAATCAAGTTTACAACAGCTGTTCCTTTTGCTTGACGTCTAGCTTCTGGAATTTCGTAAGCCTTAATTCTATATACTTTTCCCTTATTTGTAAAGAACATTAAATAATCATGTGTACTTGTTATAAATAAATCTTTTACAAAGTCTTCTTCCCTAGTAGTTAAGCCTGTTATTCCCTTTCCACCACGTCTCTGTGCTTTATAAGTATCTTCAGGTAGTCTTTTTATATAACCAAAATGTGTTAATGTTATTGCTACATTTTCTACTTCTATTAAATCCTCATAATGTATTTCATCTTCATCATGAGTAATTTCAGTTCTTCTTTCATCATAATACTTATTTTTAATTTCTGTTAATTCTGTTTTAACTATTTCATCAATTAAATATGGACTAGCTAAAATTTCCTCATACTTGTTAATCAACTTAATTAATTCTCCATACTCGTCCTCAAGTTTTTCTCTTTCTAAACCTTGAAGACGTCTAAGTCTCATATCTACTATAGATTTTGCTTGAATATCAGATAAATTAAATCTATTCATTAAATTTTCTTCTGCATCATTGTAAGAAGATCTAATAATTTTTATTACCTCATCAATATTATCTATTGCGATTCTTAAACCCTCTAAAATATGAGCTCTTGCTTGAGCCTTCTTTAAATCGTACTCAGTT
Source organism: Sedimentibacter sp. zth1 (assembly GCF_017352195.1). Classification (NCBI taxonomy): domain Bacteria; kingdom Bacillati; phylum Bacillota; class Tissierellia; genus Sedimentibacter; species Sedimentibacter sp. zth1. The sequence goes on from NZ_CP071445.1 coordinate 2,247,192, forward strand.
CTTCTTGTAACTATTACTCTTTGATGAGCAACATAGTGAAAAATCATATCTTTTAAATTTAATACTTTTGGTTCACCGTTTACGAGAGCAATCATAATTATACTAAAATTATCTTGTAATTGTGTATGTTTATATAAATTATTTAAAACTATATTTGCATTGTAATCTTTTTTAATTTCTACTACAATTCTCATACCAGTTCTATCACTTTCATCTCTTAAATCAGTTATACCTTCAATTTTCTTATCTTTTACAAGGTTAGCTATTTTTTCAATTAATCTAGCTTTATTAACTTGATAAGGGATTTCATGAACTACTATTCTACTTTTATTATTTTTCATTTCTTCTATTTCAAGTTTAGATTTTACTTTAACAAATCCTCTACCTGTCATATAAGCATTTTTTATGTTATCCTTTCCAACTATTATTGACCCTGTTGGAAAATCTGGTCCTTTTATATATTTCATTAATTCTGGAATAGTTATTTCTGGATTATCTATAAATGCTATTGTTCCGTTTATTACCTCACCTAAATTATGAGGTGGAATTGAACTTGCCATTCCTACTGCAATACCAGATGAACCATTTACTAATAAATTAGGAAATCTACTCGGTAAAACAACTGGTTCTTTCAATGTTTCATCAAAGTTCAGTCTATAATCTACAGTTTCTTTACCAATATCTCTTAACATTTCCAAAGCCATTTTTGACATTCTGGCTTCTGTATATCTCATTGCAGCTGCTCCATCTCCATCAACAGAACCAAAGTTTCCATGTCCATCTATCAATGTATATCTCATTGAAAAATCTTGTGCAAGTCTAACCATTGCATCATAAACTGCTGTATCACCGTGAGGGTGATACTTACCTAAAACATCCCCAACGATACGCGCACATTTTCTATGAGGCTTATCAGGAGAAAGCCCAAGTTCATTAGCAGCATATAAAATTCTTCTATGAACTGGTTTTAAACCATCTCTAACATCCGGCAAAGCTCTGCTTACAATAACTGTCATAGCATATGCAAGATATGAATTTTGCATTTCTTGCTCTATGTTTTTATGCAAAACTTTATCATTATTGTTTTCTAAATTACTCATTAAAAGTCCTCCACTATAAGATTTATTAAAAATCTAAATCTTTTACATATTTTGCGTTTTTTTCTATAAATTCACGTCTTGGTGCAACCTTATCTCCCATAAGCATTGTAAATACATCATCTGCTATCATAGCATCATCTACAGTCATTTTTAAAAGTATTCTATTTTCAGGATTCATTGTTGTTTCCCAAAGTTGTTCAGGATTCATTTCACCCAGTCCTTTGTATCTTTGTATATCATATTTTCCGTCTCTACCAAACTCATCAAGTGTATCACTTAACTCTTTATCAGTATAAACATATCTTTCTTTTTTTCCTTTTTTCACTTTATAAAGTGGTGGTTGTGCTGCATATATATGTCCTTCATCAACCAAAGGTCTCATATATCTGTAGAAAAACGTTAATAATAATGTTCTAATATGAGCACCATCAACGTCGGCATCAGTCATAATTATAATTTTTCCATATCTAAGCTTATTTAAATTAAATTCATCACCAACACTACAACCAAATGCTGTAATCATGTTTCTAATTTCTTCTGAACTTAAAATTTTATCAAGTCTAGATTTTTCTACATTTAATATTTTTCCTCTTAGTGGTAGTATCGCTTGTGTTTTTCTATCTCTTCCACCTTTAGCTGAACCACCCGCTGAATTACCTTCAACTATATAAATTTCACATAAATCAGGATCTCTTTCCTGGCAGTCAGCTAATTTACCTGGTAGTGCCATACTATCTAATACATTTTTTCTTCTAGCAAGTTCCCTAGCTTTTCTAGCTGCTAATCTAGCTCTTGCTGCTTTTAATGTTTTTTCTATAATTAATTTTGCAATTTTAGGATTTTCTTCACAATAATGATATATAGCCTCACCTGTTACATTATCAACAATACTTCTAACTTTAGTATTACCTAATTTAGTTTTTGTTTGTCCTTCAAATTGAGGATCAGGTATTTTAATTGAAAGTATAGCTGTTATACCCTCTCTTATATCTTCACCTGTAATAGATAAATCATTTTCTTTGACAAGTTTATATTTTTTAGCATAATCATTCATTGCCCTTGTTAATGCTGTTTTAAATCCAATTAAATGTGTTCCACCTTCTATTGTATTTATATTATTTACAAAAGAATATATATTTTCAGAATATGCATCCGTATACTGTATTGCGATTTCAACAATAACTTTATCCTTTTCACCTTCAGCATATATAATTTCGTCATGTAACTTTTGTTTTTTGCTATTTAAAAATTTTACAAATTCAATAATTCCACCTTCATAATGAAATTTGTCAATAACTCCGTTTCTTTTATCTTCTAGAGTTATTTTAATTCCCTTATTAAGAAAAGCTAATTCTCTTAACCTTGTCTTTAAAATATTATAATCAAATACGATTGATTCAAAAATTGTATCATCAGGTAAAAAAGAAATTATAGTTCCACTTTCTTCTGTATCACCTAAATTAACTAATTCAGTTTTTGGAATACCTTTTGAATATTCTTGTCTGTATAGCTTACCATCTTTTTTTACTTCTGCTATTAATTTTGATGATAAAGCATTAACAACACTACTACCAACACCATGTAATCCACCTGATACCTTATAAACCTCGTTATTAAATTTTCCACCAGCATGTAAAACAGTTAAAACAGTTTCAAGTGTAGATTTTCCTGTTTTTGCGTGTTTTTCAACTGGTATACCCCTACCATTATCAGTAACTTTAACTGAATTATCTTCATTTATAACTACACTTATTGTATCACAAAATCCAGCTAATGCTTCGTCTATACTATTATCTACTATTTCATATACCAAATGATGAAGACCACTTTCACCTGTTGAACCAATATACATACCAGGACGTTTCCTAACAGGATCTAATCCTTCTAGTACTTGTATCTGTTCAGCACCATAATGTGCATTATTTCTTTCTGACATATAAACACCTCTAATTTATAATATTTCCAATAATTCCTTCATTTATGTTAAATATCTTTTTTTTGTTATTTTTTATAATTCTTTTTAAATCATTATCATCTGTTGATGTAATAAAAGTTTGAATATTTTTTATATATCTAATTAAATAGTTTTTTCTTTTATTGTCAAGTTCAGATAATACATCATCCAATAAAAGAACTGGATATTCTCCTATTTCATTTTTTATTATTTCTATTTCAGCAAGCTTTAATGCCAAAATTGCACTTCTTTGCTGCCCTTGCGAACCAAAATATTTAAAATCTTTATTATTAATCTTAAACATTATATCATCTTTTTGCGGTCCGCATAAGGTTATTTTTCGAATTTTTTCATTTTCTGATATTTTTTCTAATTTTTCCCGAAATTTTGATTTTATTTCTTTTTTATTTAAATCTTTTACACTCCCAATATCACATTTATACAGTAAATCTAAATTTTCTTTTCTTTCTGAAATGTTACCATAGATATTTGATGCATATACTTTTAAATTTTTTATATACTCTCTTCTATAAATTATAATTTCGGTACCCATTTCAACCATATAATCATTCCAAATTGAAAGAATATTATTATCTACTTTATTACCACTTTTTAAAATTCTATTTCTTTGTATAATTACTTTATTATAATTTTTTAAAAGATATTTATATTTAGGTTTTATTTGTGAAATATCAATATTTACAAATTTTCTTCTTTCATTTGGACTTCCCTTAATAATTTTTAAATCATCAGGGGTAAAAATGACATTATTAAGAATACCTATAAGCTCACTATTTTTTTCTAACTTTACTCCATTTACCTTAATAATTTTTTTTTGATTTCTTGTATAACTAAAATTAATTCTTTTCGTTATACTTAAATTTGATTTTTCTAATAAAATTTCAACTTCAAGATTTTTTTCATTAAACTTTATTAAATCATTTTCACTATTAATTCTAAATGTTTTTCCTATTGAGCATAGGTATATTGACTCCAATAAATTTGTTTTTCCTTGACCATTATCACCAATAAAAATATTTAAAACATCATCTAACTTTACATCTAACTCTTTAAAATTTCTAAAATTTTTAAGTTTAATGTTTTTAACAATCACATTATTCCTCGTCTGAAACAATAATTTTTGAATTATCAAATTCAACTATATCATTATGTCTAATTTTTTTGCCTCTTTGCGTACAAATTTCTCCATTAACTTTAACTAGACCATCTATTATAACCATTTTAGCAATTCCACCACTTTCAACAATACTTGCAAATTTCAGTAATTGGTCTAATCTTATAAATTCTGTACTTATTTTTATTTTTTCCATTTATTCTTTCCTTTAGCTTATTCTAACAGGTAAAACCATGTATTTAAAATTAGTATTATCTGCTTCAGTTATAAAACATGGATTTATATTACCCATAAATTTCATTTCAACATCATCAGCATCTATAATTTTTAAAACTTCACTTATATATTTTGAGTTGAATCCTATTTTTAAATCATTTCCTTCTTTTTGTTGTAAAATTATAAATTCTTCAGCATTTCCATATTCAGATGTAGAATTGATTTGCATAGTATTTTCTTTAATATCTAAAATTATTAAATTATTTTTATCTTCTCTAGCAAGTAAGGATGCTCTCTCTATACTATTTTTAAATTCACTAGCATTAAGTTTTATAGTAGTTATAAAGTCATTTTTTAAAAGAGATTTATAATCTACAAATTTTCCTTCTAATATACTTGACATTATCGTTGTGTTTTCAATTATAAATGAAATATGACTTTCAGAAATAACTACATTTACTTCATAGTCATCTTCTTCTAATATTCTAGTAATTTCATTTAGAACTTTAGATGGTATAATTGTTGAAATTTCTTCAGTAGTATTTATACTCTCTGATTTTACAGACATTCTAAAAGTATCTAAACCTACAAAAGTACATATACCATTTTTTACCTCTAATAAACAACCTGTAAATATAGGTTTCATTGTATCTTGAGATACTGCAAATGAAGTATATTTTATAAGTTTTTTCAATACTTCAGATGTAATTTGAAAATTAACACCTTCATTTTCAAATGTGTTTTTGGGAAATTCTTTTGCTGCATTTCCTAATATACTAAAATCTGAATTTAGACATTTAATTTCTAAATTATTATTTTCTGTTGTTTTAATATTTACTGTTGAGTTTGAAGGTAATTTTCTAACAAAATCCCCTAATAGTTTAGAATGTACAACTATTTCTCCTTCTTCAATTATATCGCATTCAACATAAGTATTAATACCAAGCTCTAAATCAGTTGCTGTAAGATGCAATCTATTATTATAAGCTTCAATTAATATTCCAGACAAAATAGGTAATGATGTTCTAGAAGTAACAGCTTTTTGTACTATATTTATAGCTTTATTTAAATCTTTTTGACTAATAGATATTTTCATAATTTCTCCTTTTTTAATTTTTTATATTATTATATTTCTTATTTTAAATTATTTTATTGTATTATTTTAAAAGTTATTAACAGGAAATTTATTTTGAGATTTCTTAATAATAATATAAATATATAAACAGTAATAGTAATAGGGGCTGTTAATTTGTTTAAAACTAATGCATCAATTGTAAATAGAATACTTAATTCAATCGACTAACTGTGCATATGTTTTTAATTTTAATTAATAGATTTTTATGATTTTCTAATATTAAAAGTTATTAACATTTTGATAACAACTAAATGTTAATTGTTTAGCATTGAAATAATATCATCGATTTTCTTTTTTATTTCGGAGCTATTTTCTATTTCTTCAGTAATTTTATTACAAGCATGAAGTACCGTTGAATGATCTCTACCTCCAAAATCTTTACCTATTTTAGGAAGGCTACAATCTGTTAATTTTCTAGTAATATACATTGCTATTTGTCTTGGATAAGCAATATTTCTATTTTTTTTCTTTGATGTTAATTCATCTAAAGAAATATTATAATAATTTGCAACAACCTCTTGTATATCCTTTATAGTAACTTTTTTATTAGAGGATATAAGATGTTTTAGAGCTTCTTGTGCTAGTTCAAGAGTAACTTCTCTATTAGATAAAGAAGAATAAGCATAGATTCTAATTAATGCTCCTTCTAATTTTCTTATATTGGATTGTATATTTTGAGCAATATAATTTATAACTTCGTCAGGAACTTGATAATTTTCACTTTCAGCTTTTTTTCTTAATATAGCAATTCTTGTTTCAAAGTCGGGTGGTTGTATATCAGCTATAAGTCCCCATTCAAATCTTGATCTTAATCTGTCTTCTAGTGTAGGAATTTCACTAGGTGGATTATCACTAGAAATAATAATTTGCTTATTAGCTTCATATAGAGCATTAAAAGTATGGAAAAACTCTTCTTGTGTTCTTTCTTTTCCAACTATAAATTGTATATCATCTATTAAAAGTACATCAATATTTCTATATTTATTTCTAAAAGCATCATTTCTATTATCTTTTATAGAATTTATAAGGTCGTTTGTAAATTTTTCACTTGTTACATATACAACTTGAGATTTTGGGTTACAATCTAAAATATAATGACCAATTGCATGCATTAAGTGGGTTTTTCCTAAACCAACACCTCCATACAAAAAAAGGGGATTATAGGTAGTTGCAGGTGCTTCTGCAACCGCTAAAGATGCTGCATGGGCAAATCTGTTACTATTCCCTATAACAAAATTATCAAATTTGTATTTTGAATTTAGTTTTCTATTTGTAAACTCAGGATTATCTGAATTATCTATATTAACAGAATTTGGAGTTGCTTTATTAACATTATTATTATTAGCAAAAATATTCTCTCCTGGTACTGTAAAAATTAATTCTGTTTCTTGCTTTAACACAAAATTAAAAGCATTTTTTAAAAGAGTATAATGTCTTTGTTTTAGCATATTTCTAACAAATTCATTTTCTGCTTCTAAGAATACGGTGTTATTTTGATAAGCAATAATTTTTAGTGGTTCATACCAAGTTTTAAAGCTAACTTTATTAACGTCTTCTTTTATAATTTCTAGAACATTGCTCCAGATTTCATTTAGGTTCACTATTTTACCTCCTGTTATTAAAATTAATAAACAGTTTGTTAATAAGTTATAAAAATAAAGCAAATATTTATATGTATTAACATATGTTTATAGAATTTATTAAAAGTTTTTTTATTTTTTTTTAAACAAAAAAATATGTTTGTTAATAGTTATCAACAATGTTAGTATATATTAAAAAGTTATCAACAATTAATCGTATATTATATGGATAACCTGTTAATAAAATAGTAACTCAAATGTATATTATCATTTTTTATCAACAATTTCAAATTTTATTTAAATTTTTTTATAAATTTGTAAAAAACATTTGCATATATTATAAAAATGTAGTATATTACAAGAGTTACACATGTATATTTTTTTATTTAGTAATTATGTAATATATTTAGACTTGACACAAGTTAAATAAATTAATATAATATTTGCGAGTAATTTATTTTTTATTCGATTACGTATAGAAAATATATGATATTTGATATAGATATCTGATATTATTAAGGAGGTGTTTATAAGATGAAAAGAACTTATCAACCAAAAAGAAAACAAAGAAGTAGAGAACATGGATTCAGAAAAAGAATGAGCACAAAAAATGGAAGAAGAGTATTAAAAAGTAGAAGAGACAAGGGAAGAAAGAAATTGTCAGCATAAGGTCGCGAAAGTGACCTTTTTATTCCATTTGGAGAAAAAAAGCAAAATGAATAAAATTAAGAAAAATAGAGAATATAAAGCTGTATATAATTGTAATAATTCTGTTGCTGACTACAATCTAGTTCTTTTTTTTAATAAGAATAAAGATGATAATAGTAGATTTGGATTTACTTGTGCAAAAAAAATAAAAAAAGCCGTAGATAGAAATAGAATAAGGCGAATAATAAAAGAAATTGTCAGATTAAATGATGATAAAATTAAACAAAATTATGATATAATATTTATGGCAAGAGTTAATGCTGTAAATGCAAATTATAAAGCATTGGAAAAATCTTTTTATAAGGTTTTAAGTAGAGCTGATTTATTAAATAAATAGGGTGGTTAATATTATTACTAAGATTTTAATAAAAATAATTAGAATATATCAAAAATTATCTTTTAGCACAGGTATTAGACATTGTAGGTTTTATCCTACATGTTCGCAATACTTTGTTGAAGCATTACAAAAATATGGAATTATTAAAGGGTCATATTTAGGAATAAAAAGAATATTAAGATGTAATCCTTACTGTGAAGGAGGATATGATCCGCTTAAGTAAACATGGAGGATATATAATGAATTTAGATTTTATAGCTAAACCTATGGGTTGGATTATGAGATTATTTTATAATTTAGTTTCTTCACTAAATATAGAAGTACTTTCTGCTTATGCAATAGCAATTATATTATCAACTATTGCAATTAAACTATTAATATTACCGTTAACATTGAAACAAACTAAATCAATGAAAATAATGCAAGATCTATCTCCAAGACTGAAAGATATACAAGAAAAATATGGGAAAGATCCTCAAACATTACAAAGAAAACAAATGGAGTTGTATAAAGAAGTTAAATATAATCCTCTTTCGGGTTGTTTACCAATGCTTATACAATTACCTTTAATATTTGCATTTTTTTGGGTTATAAGAGATCCTGGATTTGCTTTTTCTGATATGGGTAGTTATTTTAATTTATCACAGTTAGCAAGTCAAATAAATTTAAACTTAGCAGATATAAATGCATCATTAAAGTTAGCAGATGAAAGCACAATAAAATCATTGCAAGGTTTATTTAATTATGCACAATTAAACAACATAGACTATTCGTCAATTAAAGATGCAATAATGTTAAGTGGAGATAAATTTTGGATTTGGACAACAGATATGAACAGAGCTTTTTTCTGGATTAAAGATTTAAGTTTTGCTTCAAATTCAATATTGCCAGGAACAACAATTGTAAATGGTTTAAATATTGGTGTTAAATTACCTTTCTTTGGTCAAGCATTGCCAATATTAGCGGTAATATCTGCATATACAACTTACTTAACTACTAAAATGATGTCAGGCACACAAATGTCTGCTATGAATGAACAGGCAAAAACAACAAATAATATGATGACTAAAATGATGCCAGTAATAATATTTATTACTGCAATTAATTTTTCATCAGGACTTGCTTTATATTGGGTAGTAACTAATATATTCCAGTTAGTTCAACAATATGTAGTTTTACATTCATCAAAAAAGGTTAGGGAGGAATAATTGTGAGTAGTATTATTATTGAAAAACCGACAGTAGATGAAGCCGTTAAAGTAGCATTAGAGGAATTAAAAGCAGAAATTAACGAAGTAGATATAGATATTTTAAAAGAACCATCAAAAGGTATACTGAGTTTTTTAGGAAGTAAAGTAGCAAAAGTAAAAGTTACAGTAATAAATGGACCTGAGGAAAAAGCTAAAAACTATATAGAAACTGTTTGTAAATACATGAACATTCAGATAGAATATGAAATTAAATTAGTTGTAAATGTACTTAAGGTTGATATTACAAAAGTTGATGAAAAAGATAAAGGAATTCTAATTGGTAAAAGAGGTAATACTCTAGATGAAATTCAATTTTTATTAAGTTTAGTGGTTAATAAAAACAGAGAATCTTATATAAGAACTTTAGTTAATGTAGAAGATTATAGAGAAAAAAGAGAAGAAACTCTTAAAAAATTAGCAAGGAAAACTGCTGATAAATGTAGGTATTACAATAAGAAAATAAGACTAGAACCTATGAATCCTTATGAAAGAAGAATTATTCATTCTACTTTACAAGAAGAAAAAGATATAATGACATATAGTGAAGGTGACGAACCTTATAGAAAAGTAGTAATAGATAAGAGATAAAACAATAGTAAATTAAATAACCACAAAGTACACAATAATATGAATTACTATTTCATATCGATAGTGACTATGTGGTTTTTATTTTATTTAAAAAATTATTTGATAAAACAAATAAAAATATATACACTAAGAATATAATATTGTAAAATATATGTATAAATATAAAGATAGGAAAAAAAATATGAATCAAGAAACAATAGCTGCAATAGCTACAGCACTAGGAAATGCTGGTATTAGTATAATAAGAATAAGCGGAGAAAATGCTTTAAACATTGCATTAGATATTTTTATTAATAAATCTCATAATAAAGTTAGTGAATTTAAAAGTAGATATTTAAACTACGGTTCAATAGTCGATAAAAATAATAAAGTATTAGATGAAGTTTTACTGACATATATGAAAGCACCATATACATTTACAAAAGAAGATGTAGTAGAAATACATTGCCATGGTGGTGTTATTTCTGCTAAAAAAATATTAGATTTAGTTTTAACATATGATTGTAGAATGGCTGATAATGGTGAATTCACCAAAAGAGCATTTTTAAATGGTAGAATAGATTTAACACAAGCTGAAGCAGTAATAGACATAATTAATTCAAAAACAGATAGAAATCAGGAAATTTCAGTTAATCAGTTAGAAGGTAGATTATCTAAGCAGATAAATAAATTAATTGAAATAATAATTGAATTACTTGCAAATATAGAGGTAAATATTGATTTCCCTGAGTATGATGAAGATAATATAACTATTGAAAGAGTAAAAGAAAAATCTAACTTAATGCTAAATGAAATTAATAAGTTAATTGAAACAGCTGATACAGGTAAAATATATAAAGAAGGTATAAAAACTTTAATTTTAGGAAAACCAAACGTTGGCAAATCGTCCTTAATGAATTTTTTATTAAACGAAAATAGAGCTATAGTTACAGAAGTTCCAGGAACAACTAGGGATACAATAGAAGAGTATGTTAATATTAAAGGTGTACCATTAAATATTATTGATACAGCTGGAATTAGAAAAACTGAAGATACTGTAGAAAAAATTGGTGTAGAGAAAGCATTAAGTAAAATTTATGAAGCAGATTTAATTATAATGGTTTTAGATGCATCAAAGGAATTAGAAATAGAAGATAAACAAATACTAGATTATGTAAAAAATAAAAAAGTAATTTATATAAAAAACAAGACAGACTTAGAACAAAAACTTAATTTAGATGATTATGAAAATATATCAAAAAATATAATAAATATTTCAGTATTAAATAATAAAGGCTTAGAGGATATAATAAAATCAATACATGATATGTTCTTTAAAGGTAAAATTAACATTGACAATAGTATTATAATAAATAATGCAAGGCATAAAAATTTATTGGTTAACGCTTCTAAAAATTTAAAAGAAGTATTAAAATCCATTGATAATAATATGCCAATAGACTTTATTGAAATTGATTTAAAAAGCTGTATGGAAAACCTCGGTTTAATTATTGGTAAAGCTGTTAGCGATGATTTAGTTGATAAAATATTTAGTGATTTTTGTATAGGTAAATAATTTTGATTAATAGTTACAAAAAACATTAGTAATTTACAGGAAGTGATAAAATGAAACAAAATAATAGTAATAAAATGGGTGAATTAAAGAAATTTTTAGCTAAAAAATATGATATAATTGTTGTAGGTGCAGGTCATGCTGGTTGTGAAGCTGCATTAGCTGGTGCTAGAATGGGAATGAAAACCCTAATGTTAACAATGAGTTTAGATTCAATTGCAATGTTAGCTTGTAATCCGTCAATAGGTGGAACTGGAAAGGGACATTTAGTTAGAGAAATAGATGCACTTGGCGGACAAATGGGAATTAATATTGATAAAACTATGATTCAATGCAAGATGCTAAATATATCTAAAGGCCCGGCAGTCCATTCGCTTAGAGCACAAGCAGATAAAAATTTATATCATACTGAAATGAAAAAAGTTATAGAAAATCAACAAAATCTTGATTTAGTTCAATCAGAAGTTACAGATATAAAAGTAAAAGATGATGGTGTATTTGAGGTATGTACTAAATATGGGGCCTATTACGAGGCGAAAGCTGTTATAATTACAACTGGAACATATTTAAAAGGTAGAGTATATATTGGAGAATTGAATTATTCATCTGGGCCTAATGAATTAGCTCCTGCTAATGAATTATCACAATCTTTAATAAATCTTGGGTTAGTATTAAGAAAATTTAAAACTGGAACTCCTGCAAGGGTGTTTTCGGATTCAATTAACTATGATAAAATGGAAATACAAAATGGGGATAATAAAATAGTTCCATTCTCTTTTATGACAGAAGAAATTGAAATTGAACAAGTACCATGTTATTTAACATATACAACAGAGGCAACACATGAAATCATTAGAAATAATTTAGATAGATCACCCTTATATACTGGATTAATTGAAAGTGTAGGTCCTAGATATTGTCCCTCAATAGAAGATAAAGTTGTTAAATTTGCAGACAAAAATAAACATCAAATGTTTATAGAACCAGAAGGTTTAAGTACAAAAGAAATGTATATACAAGGTATGTCATCGTCTTTACCATTTGAAGTTCAAATACAAATGTATAAAACTATGATAGGACTTGAAAATTCTGAAATTATGAGACCGGCTTATGCAATAGAGTATGATTGTATAGATCCAACACAATTGAAACCAACATTAGAATATAAAAATGTTAAAAATATGTTTTTCGCAGGTCAAGTAAATGGTAGTTCTGGATATGAAGAAGCTGCTGGACAGGGTATTATAGCTGGAATTAATGCAGTTTTATCAATAGAAAACAAAGAACAATTGATATTGGATAGATCAGAAGCTTATATAGGTGTATTAATAGATGATTTAGTAACAAAAGGAACTAATGAGCCATATCGTATGATGACATCTCGTGCAGAGTATAGATTAGTATTAAGACAAGATAATGCAGACGAAAGGTTAACTCAAAAGGGATATGATGCAGGTCTAGTAACTGAAGAAAGATATCAAAAATTTATTGATAAAAAAAATACAATATATAAAGAAATAGAGAGATTAAAAAATATTAAAATTACACCTAAAAATGAGATTAACGAATTTTTACAATCAAAAGAAACTTCTCCATTATCAAAACCTATAAATATATATGAATTGTTAAAAAGACCTGAAATATCATATAGGGATACAGAATTTTTAGATAATGAACGAGTTAGTTTATCTGGTAATATTATTGATTATATAGAGACATTAATTAAATACGAAGGATATATAATTAAACAGATAAAGCAAATAGAACAATTTAAAAAATTAGAAGAAAAGAAAATACAAAAAGATATTAATTATAATGAAATTAATGGTCTAAGGATAGAAGCAAAGCAAAAACTTTCAAAAATATTACCTAGCTCAATTGGTCAAGCTTCTAGAATATCTGGTGTTTCACCAGCAGATATTAATGTACTTCTAATATATTTAGAACAAATGAAAAGAAAAAATAAATAATAAGAGTGGTATAGTATGTTAATAAAAACGTTACAAACGGGTTTTAATAAATTAGGCCTAAGTTATACTGATGATATTGAAAATAAATTAATAAAATATAAAGAGTTATTGCTTGAGTGGAATCAAAAAATTAACATAACAAGGATACAAGACGAAGAAGAAATCTATATAAAGCATTACTTAGATAGTATAATTATTTTAAATAGTCAAAATGTTAATTCAACAAATAGAATAATAGATGTTGGTACAGGGGGAGGTTTCCCTGGCTTTCCTCTTAAGATTGTTAATAACAATATAGATTTAACTTTGCTTGACAGTTTAAGAAAAAGAACAGATTTTTTACAACTTGTTGCAAATACTTTAAAATTAGACAAGGTAAATGTAATACATGGAAGAGCTGAAGATTTTGGACATGATAAAAATTATAGAGAAAAATATGATATATGTGTTTCGAGAGCGGTTGCTCCATTAAATATATTGTGTGAGTTTTGTTTACCATTTGTAAAGGTTGGAGGTTTTTTTGCAGCTTATAAAAGTGAAAATATTGCCGAGGAAATCGAAGCATCAAAAAATGCTATAGAAAAACTATGTGGTAAAATTAAAGAAATTAAACAAATTAAAATACCAAACTCACAAATTGTTAGAAATATTATAATTATAGAAAAAATAAACAAATTACCTAATGTATATCCACGAAAAGCTGGAACACCAGCAAAAAAACCATTATAAAAATTTTAGGGGGATACAATGAGTGATAATAATGTAAAAAATATTAGTGTGAGTCAAATCATACCTAATAAAAACCAACCAAGAAAAAATTTCGATAAGAAAGCTTTAGAGGAGCTCAGCTTATCTATAAAGAATTATGGTTTAATTCAACCTATTGTGGTTAGAAAACTTGCGGATGAGTTATACGAGCTTATAGCTGGTGAAAGAAGATTTAAAGCATCTAAATTAATTAACTTAGAAGAAATTCCAGCTATAGTTATTTCAGTTGGAGAAGAAGAGTCTGCAGCAATGGCGTTAATAGAAAACTTACAAAGAGAGAATTTGAATTTTCTAGAGGAAGCTATAGCTTTTGAAAAAATTATCAATGATTTTAATATAACACAACAAGTATTGGCAGAAAAAATTGGTAAAACACAATCAACAGTAGCAAACAAAATGAGGTTATTAAAACTTCCAACAAAGGTAAAAGAAGTATTAATAGATAATAATTTAAGTGAAAGACATGCTAGAGCGTTATTAAAAATTAATGACGAAAATTTAATGATAGATGTTCTTGATAAAGTAATAAAAAAAGATTTAAATGTTAGTGAAACTGAGAAATTGATACAATCACTTGTTAATGATATTAATAAGGAAAAATTAAAGAATAAACTTTATATAAAAAATTTTATTAACTATAAAATTTATATAAATACAATAAAAAATGCATACAAAGAAATTGTTAAAACTGGAATAGATGCTAAATTTGAAGAAGTTGAGTCAGAAAATTTTATAGAACTTAAAGTTAAAATACCTAAAAAAAGTATATAATAAAGGTGGTTAAAATGGCTAAAATTATAAGTATTTTTAATCAAAAGGGTGGAGTTGGCAAAACTACTACAAACGTAAATTTATGTGCAGCTTTGGCTTTGCTAGGGAAAAAAGTACTGAGTATTGATATAGATCCTCAAGCTAATTCAACAAGTGGATTTGGTATTGAAAAGAATGCTTTAGAATTTACTATTTATGATGTATTAATGAACAATTATGATATTAATAAAATTGTAATTAAAACTGAAGTTGATAATTTATTTGTAGTACCTTCGAGAATAGAATTATCAGGAGCAGAAATTGAATTAGCTACATCTGTAAAAAGAGAAAAATCGTTAAAAGAAAGTTTAAAAAATTTGAAAGAAGAATTTGATTATATCATTATAGATTGCCCTCCATCATTAGGATTGCTATCATTAAATGCTTTAACAGCATCTAGCTCAGTAATAATTCCAATTCAATGTGAATACTATTCGCTAGAAGGTGTTGGTCAATTAATTGAAACAATTAGGTTAGTAAATAGGACATTAAATCCCAAATTGTATGTTGAAGGTGTATTATTAAATATGTTTGATGGAAGAACAAATTTGTCTTTACAAGTAGTAGAAGAAGTAAAAAAATATTTTAAGGATAGAGTATACCAAACTATTATTCCTAGAAATATTAGATTAGCAGAAGCACCAAGTTATGGACAACCTATAATGCTTTATGATGATAAATCAAAAGGCAGTGAAGCTTATAAAAAGTTAGCTATTGAAATAAATGAGATATGTCAAAAATCAAAGTAAAATAGTAAGGATGGTGTAAAAATGGCAAATGCAAGAAAAGCATTAGGAAGGGGATTGTCTGCGTTAATACCAGATAATTTAGAAGATGAAGATTTAAACAAAGTACGAGAAATAGATATTGATCTAATCGTTCCTAATCCAAATCAACCAAGAAAAAGTTTTGAACCAATAAAGCTTAAAGAACTTTCAGAGTCAATAAAAAAATATGGAATGATTCAACCGATTATTGTGAAGAAAGAAGATTCTGTATATACTATTATAGCTGGTGAAAGAAGATGGAGAGCTTCTAAAATTGCTAATTTAAAAACTATACCTTGTATTATTAGAGATATAGAAAATAAAAATGCATCTGAAATTGCTTTGATTGAAAATATTCAAAGAGAAGATTTAAATCCAATTGATGAAGCAACTGCTTATGAATATATAATGAATAGATACGCTATAACGCAGGAAGAACTAGCTGAAATAGTTGGAAAAAGTAGAGTATATGTAACAAATACACTTAGGTTATTAAATTTAGATAGTTATGCTAAAGAAAAAATTATTAGTAATGAAATAACTCAAGGTCATGCGCGTGCTATATTGTCATTAGAAAAAAGTGTACAAAAAAAGTTAGTAGATGATATTATAGAGAATGGTTTAAGTGTTAGAGACGTAGAAAAAATAGTAAGAAATATGAAAAGTAATAAAGTTAAAAAAATTGTTAAAAAAGATAAATACATACTCAATATAGAAGAGTCATTAACTAATAAATTTGCAGTAAAAGTTAAAGTTATAAATAATAAAAATAAGGGGAAAATACAACTGGAGTATAAAAATTTAAACGAATTGAATAGGCTGTTGGATATTTTCAACATAAACGAGTAACATCTAAAAAGCACGAAACATGTAGAAATTTGTCGAATGATGTAGAAAATTAATTATTTAATTATAATTATTCAAAATATCATTGACAAATTTTTTTTATATTTATATAATTTTAGTAGTTGAATTTATTTTATAAGGGGGCAGTAAAGTGCAAGATGATTTTAGTGTAGAAGAAAAGAAGAAAGAATTTTTAGAATTGAAAAATTTTATAGATTCTATTGACAACCATAGTGGCTCATTAATGCAAATTTTACATAAAGCACAAGAAATTTTTGGATATTTACCTTTCCAAGTTCAAAAGTTTATATCAGAAAAAACGAACATACCGATATCAGAAATTTATGGCGTAGCGACATTTTATACACAGTTTACTATCAATCCAAAAGGAAAGCATAAAATCGGAGTTTGCTTAGGAACAGCATGTTACGTAAGAAATTCCCAAGCTATTTTAGAAAAAATAATGGATGAATTAAAAATTAAAGTTGGTGAAACAACTAGTGATAATCTATTTACATTAGATGCAACTAGATGTTTAGGTTGCTGTGGATTAGCACCTGTAATGATGATTGATGATGAGGTGTATGGAAAGGTAGACCCATCAAAAGTACCAGAAATACTTAATTCATATAAATAATAATGAGGTGTATATATGAAATCTTTAGATGAATTAAAAAAAATCAGAGATAATTCGATTGCAAATTTGGAAATGAGAAATACAGACAAGGATATAAGAATTGTTGTCGGTATGGCTACATGTGGAATAGCCGCAGGTGCAAGAAAAGTGCTAAATACACTTGTAGAAGAAGTAGCAAAGAGAAACATTAAAAATGTTCAAGTAGTACAAACTGGTTGTATTGGTATGTGTACCTTTGAGCCTATTGTTGAGGTTTGCGAAAAGGGTAAAGAAAAAGTTACATATATTAATATAGACGAAGAAAAAGCTAAAAGAATCATAGCAGAGCATATAGTTAACAATCAGATTGTAAGTGAATATACAATTGGTATATAAAATAATGTTATAAGACATTTTTTGGAGGTATTATATGGCTATTTTTAGATCGCATGTTTTAGTATGTGGTGGAACCGGGTGTACTTCATCACATTCAGATTTAATTAGGAAAAGGTTTGTCGAACAAATAAAAGAAAATGATCTTGACAAGGAAGTACAAGTAGTTTCAACTGGTTGCTTTGGATTATGTGAGCAAGGACCAATTGTTGTTATATATCCGGAAGGTGCATTTTATTCAAAAATGTCAGTGGATAGAGTTGATGAAATTGTACAAGAGCATTTGATAAAAGGAAGAGTTGTAAAAAAATATTTATTTGAGGAAAGCGTTAGATCAGAAAAAATTAAATCTTTAAATGAAATTGAATTTTATAACAAACAGAAGAGAGTAGTACTTAGAAATTGTGGTGTTATTAATCCTGAAAATATTGATGAATATATTGCAAAAGAAGGATATATGGCATTAGGTAAAGTTTTAACTAAGATGGCTCCTGAAGAAGTTATTAAGGTAGTTAAAGATTCTGGTTTAAGAGGAAGAGGCGGCGGAGGATTCCCAACTGGTGTAAAATGGGGATTTGCAGCTCCAAATAAAGCTGATCAAAAGTACATAATATGTAACGCAGATGAAGGTGACCCAGGTGCATTTATGGATAGAAGTGTTCTAGAAGGTGACCCTCACTCAGTTATAGAAGCAATGGAAATAGCAGGATATGCTATTGGAGCAACAAAAGGATTTATATATGTAAGAGCAGAATATCCTATAGCAGTTCATAGATTGGAAATTGCAATAGAGCAAGCTAGAGAATATGGGTTATTGGGTAAAAACATATTCAATTCGAATTTTGATTTTGATGTAGAGATTAGGTTAGGCGCGGGCGCTTTTGTATGTGGTGAAGAAACTGCATTAATGGCTTCTATAGAAGGAAAAAGAGGAATGTCTAGAAACAAGCCACCATTTCCTGCAAATAAAGGATTATGGGGAAAACCTACTGTAATAAACAATGTTGAAACATTATCAAATATTCCTCAGATTATAAATAACGGTGCTGAGTGGTTTAGAAGTTTTGGAACAGAAAAATCTCCGGGAACAAAAGTTTTTGCATTGGGTGGAAAAATAAATAATACAGGTCTTGTTGAAGTACCAATGGGAACTACGTTAAGAGAAGTTATTTATGAAATTGGCGGAGGATGTCCTAACGGAAAAAAATTTAAAGCTGTTCAAACTGGAGGACCTTCAGGTGGATGTATAACAGCAGAAAATCTTGATTTACCAATAGATTTTGATAACTTAATTGCTATAGGATCAATGATGGGTTCTGGTGGGATGATAGTTATGGATGAAGATAACTGTATGGTTGATATAGCAAGATTTTTCTTAGAATTTACTGTTGATGAATCATGTGGTAAATGTACTCCGTGTCGTGAAGGTACAAAGAGAATGCTTGAGATATTAAATAGAATTACTGAAGGAAAAGGTACTATGGAGGACCTAGATAAATTAGAATCTTTGGGTAATGTTATCAAAGAAACTTCTTTATGTGGTTTAGGACAAACTGCTCCAAATCCAGTGCTTTCTACATTGAAACATTTCAGAAATGAGTATATATCACACGTTAAGGATAAGAAATGTCCAGCAGGTGTATGTAAAGCGTTGTCATGTTATATTATAACTGATGCATGTAAGGGATGTACAAAATGTGCTAGACAATGTCCTGTTGGTGCAATACAAGGAAAAGTTAAAGAAAAACATGTTATAGATCAAAACAAATGTATTAAATGTGGTGTTTGTATGAGCAATTGTCCATTTAATGCAATAATTAGAAAGTAGTAAAGGTGGGTGTAAATATGGATAAAGTAAAAGTAACTATTAATGGTATTGAAGTTGAAGTTCCTAGAGATTATACAGTTTTAATGGCTGCTAAAGAAGCAGGCATCAATATACCTACACTTTGCTATTTAAAAGATGTTAATGAAGTAGCTGCGTGTAGACTATGTGTTGTTGAAGTAGATGTAAAAGGTGTTCCAATGCGTAATTTACCAGCATCTTGCGTTTTACAAGTACAAGATGGAATGAATGTAAGAACAAATACTAAAAGAGTAAGAAATGCTGTTAAAACAAATTTAGAGTTAATTCTTGCTAATCATGAAAGAGATTGTTTATTATGCAACAGAAATGGGAACTGTGAATTACAAAAACTTTGTGATGAAATGGGTATTAAAGAAGTTCCTTTTAAAGGTGAAGTTAGGGAAAGAAAAATTGATAATTTTTCAAATTCAATAGTAAGAGATTCTGGAAAATGTATTTTATGCGGTAGATGTGTTAGTACATGCAAAAATGTTCAAAATATAGGTATTATAGATTTTGTTAACAGAGGATTTAATACACAAATAACACCTGCTTTTGACATGAGTTTAAATAAAATAGATTGTATTTATTGTGGTCAATGTATCAATGCATGTCCTGTTGGAGCCCTTAGAGAAAAAAGCAGTATAGATGATGCTTGGGATGCAATATATGATAAGGACAAATATGTGGTAGTTCAGACTGCACCAGCTGTAAGAGCAGCTTTAGGTGAAGAATTTGGTTTACCAATAGGAACTAGAGTTACTGGAAAAATGGTTGCTGCTCTTAAACGATTAGGGTTTGATAAAGTATTTGATACAGACTTTTCAGCAGACTTAACAATTATGGAAGAAGGAACAGAACTATTAAGTAGAGTACAAAATGGTGGTGTATTACCATTAATAACTTCTTGTTCTCCAGGATGGATAAGATATTGTGAATTAAATTATCCTGAATTTATTGACAATTTATCTACATGTAAATCTCCTCAACAAATGTTTGGAGCCATAGCAAAAACATATTATGCTGAGAAAATGGGTATAGATCCTAAAAAAATGGTTGTAGTGTCAATTATGCCTTGTACAGCTAAAAAAACCGAATTAGCACGTCCTGAAATGGAAAATAACAAACTTAGAGATGTAGATATATCTTTAACTACTAGAGAACTTGGGGATATGATAAAGCAAGCTAGGATTAAATTTACAGAACTAGAAGACGAAAACTATGATGAAATCATGGGTGAATATTCAGGCGCAGGTGTTATATTTGGAGCAACTGGTGGTGTTATGGAAGCAGCATTAAGAACAGTAGCAGATATATTAACAGGTAAGGATTTAGAAAAATTTGAATATAAAGAAGAAAGAGGATTAAAAGGAATTAAAGAATCTTCAGTAATGTTACCTATTAATGGAAAAGATACACAAATAAATGTAGCTGTTGCACATGGTACTGCAAATGCCAAAAAACTTCTTGAATCAATAAAGAGTGGTGAAAAGCAATATCATTTCGTAGAAATCATGGCATGTCCTGGTGGATGTGTAAATGGTGGAGGACAACCACATGTTGATGCTAAAACAAGGATGTCTGTTAATGTATTAGAAAAAAGAGCTAGTGCATTATATGAAGAAGATGAAATGAGACAAATTCGTAAATCTCATAAGAATCCTGAAATTCAAAAACTTTACAATGATTTCTTGACAAAACCAAACAGTCATTTAGCACATACACTATTGCATACACATTATGAAAAGAGAGAAAAATTTAATATAAAATAATATTTAACTAGAGGCGAGTATAATTTATTTTAAATAAATTATACTTGTTTTTTTTTTACACAAATTTTATATAAAAAAAATTCATAGACATCATATTAGGTATAAAAAACTGTTATATGTAAACCTTTGTATTTGCTTGTAACAAATATTTAAATGTATTATACTTAGTGAGTACGGAATTCTAATTAATGCATATAATATAATTAATAAAATATAAAGTAAAACTATGTTTAAAAGTAGGTGAAATAATGATTTATTTAGATAATGCCGCAACAACTTATCCAAAGCCTAAAACTGTTTATAAAAATATAATGGATTGTATGACGAATTATTGTGCAAACCCAGGTAGGAGCAGTCATACGATGGCAATTGAAGGAGCTAAAGTTATTTATGAGACTAGGGAATTAGTAGCTAAACTTTTTAATTTTGATGATCCATTGAGAGTGATTTTTACAAGTAATGCTACTGATAGTTTGAATTTAGCTATAAAAGGGTATTTAAAAACAGGAGACCATGTAATAACTACTTCTATGGAACATAATTCAGTTCTAAGACCTATACATCATTTGGAAGCAATAGGAGTAGAACATACAATTATTAATTGCAATGATGAGGGATTAATAAATCTTAATGATTTACAAAAGTCAATAAAAGCAAATACTAAACTTATTGTAACTACGCATGTATCTAATTTAACGGGAACAATATTTCCTATAAAAGAAATTGGAGCTATTTGTAGAAAAAACAATATTTGTTATTTAGTTGACGCTTCACAAAGCGCTGGAGTTTTAGATATAGATATGAAAGAATGTAATATTGATATGTTGGCAGCACCAGGACATAAAGGCCTTTTGGGACCACAAGGCGTTGGTATTCTTTTATTAGGAAATGGTATTGAATTACAAGAATTAAAAGAAGGTGGTACTGGAAGTGAATCTAGTAAACTAACACAACCAATTTTTTGTCCAGATAAATACGAAAGCGGTACGCCTAACCTTCCAGGTATAGCAGGACTGAATGCGGGAATAAAGTATATTATGTCCAAGGGCGTAAATTCGATTTATAACCACGAAAAAAAACTTTTAGACCTATTCATCAATGAAGCAAGTAAAAACGATAAAATCCAAATCTATGGCCCTAAAAGCGAAAAAGACAGATGCTCGGTAGTTTGTTTAAATATTATTGATAAAGATTCATCAGAAGTTGCATATAATTTAGATAGTATTTATGGTATAGCAGTTAGGCCGGGATTACATTGTGCTCCTCTTGCACATAAGACAATAGGCACCAAAAAAATAGGAGCAGTTAGATTTAGTTTTGGACCTTTTAATAAAAAGGAAGAAATAATGTATGCAATAAAAGCTTTGAATGAGATTTCTAACAAATAGATAAATTAGGTTGCGCATATGTCAAAATTATGCGCAATATTTTATTTTTAAAATACTATAAAGTATGGTATAATTTATGTAATATAATAATAATTGTTTCACGTGAAACATTATAAGGAGAATAAAAATGAATTATATAGATATTATAATATTAGTTTTTATTGGCTTGATTTTGTTAGAGGGATTTAAAAAAGGATTAATTAAAATGACATTTGAAACATTAGGTTTAATTATTGCCTTTTTTATAAGTAAACAATACAGTTACATAGTTGAGGAATTTCTATTAAATAGAACAAAGCTATATTTGATAGTACATGATTTTTTTCAGAACAAAGCACAATGGTTAACTCAAATGATTCAAGAAGGTACTACAGATGTAGTTGCAAAATTTAAAGAGATTATTAAATTACCTCAAGAGATGCAAATGATATTTATAGATTCTTTTAAAGATGGTGCAGTTAATAATTTTGATATGTTTGTAAATAATATTAGTGATTTCATTGTAAAATCGATTAGTTTTTTAGTTACATTTTTAATTGTATACTTATTGCTACTGATTATTTGCAATATAGCTGATACAATATTAAAATTACCATTATTGAATTTAACCAATAAAATTGGTGGATGTATAATAGGAATAGTAAAAGGTGTTTTAATACTATATTTAGTTTTTGCATTATCATCGCCTTTAATCGCTTTTATGCCAGAAAATAATATAGTAAAAAATATAACCGAATCAAAATCTCATGAATTCTTTTATGACAAAAATATAATTTTAAACTATCTATCATATAAAGGATTTTATGAATAAAAAACATATAATTAAACAGGAGCAAATATGAAAATAATAAATGCAGAAAAATTAAATTGTCCTCAGCCACTTATATTAACTAAGAATGCATTAGAGGAAGAAAATAATATACAAATAATTGTTGATAATGAAATAGCAAGTCAAAATATAATAAAGTTTTGCAAAAAAATGAATTTTAAATTCAATATAGAAGAAAAAGAAAATAAGTTTTATATCAACATTACTAAAGAAAATAACAATACTAAGTGTGATGTTGAAAATAAAACAAATTCAAAAATTGATATAAATAATAAGGTTTACTTCATTGAATCTGACAAACTTGGTAGTGGTTCTGATGAACTTGGAAAATTGTTGATGAAAGGTTTCATTTATACTATTACTCAAGTAAAACCTTATCCAGAACACATAATATTTTTAAATAGTGGAGTTAAAATAGCATGTGAAAATTCTGATTCAATTGATGACCTAAACAAGTTAATTCAATGTGGTACAAAGATTGTTTCATGTGGAACATGTTTGGATTATTACCAATTGACAAAGAAATTAAAGGTTGGAGAAATATCAAATATGTATGATATAGTAGAAATAATAAGTAGTTCAAATGATGTAATAACAATTGGATAATTCAAATAATATTGCTCGCAAGTTATTACACTTTGTGGGCAATAGTTTGTTATAAAGGAGTTATAAATAGAAATGGATTTAAAAGTAGGAGATAAAATAAAATTAAAAAAACAACATCCATGTGGTGGATATGAGTGGGAAATACTTAGAGTAGGTGCTGATTTTAGGATTAAATGTTTAACTTGTGGTAGACAAATATGGTTGCCAAGAAAAGAAGTAGAAAGAAGAATAACAAAAATAATAACAGAAGAATAACTGATTTTTAAATAATTATTTTAGGAGGTCATTATGACAAAAGTATGGGCTCATAGAGGTGCTAAGGGATATTATCCTGAAAACACACTAATTTCTTTTGAAGGAGCAATAAAACAAAAAGCTGATGGTATTGAGCTTGATGTGCAATTATCAAAAGATGGATATATCATGGTATGCCATGATGAAACTTTAAATAGGACGACCAATGGTAAAGGATTTATAAAAAATTATAATTTATATGAATTAAAACAATTAGATGCTGGTGCATGGTATGACAAGAAGTTCAAGGGTGAAAAGCTCCCACTCTTAGACGAGGTATTAGAACTAATAAAGGGTACAAATATGGATTTAAATATAGAAATAAAAGCAGGTTCAATATTTTATCCCGGAATAGAAGAAAAAGTTATAAAAATGGTAAATAAATTTGGAATAAAGGAGCAAGTCATTATTTCTTCATTTGATCACTATGCATTATTAAAAGCAAAGGAAATAGATAATACAATTAAAACAGGTCTATTGTATATGGAATCTTTATACAAACCATTAAAGTATGTAAAAACTATAAAAGTGAATGCTTTATATCCAAATTATATAACTTTAAACAAAGAACTAGTTGAAGAAGCAAATGAGTTAAATGTAGATATAAATACATATACAGTCAACCATGAAGATGATGCTAAACTTATAAAGCAATTAGATATTAATGCAATAATAACAGATTATCCTGATATTGTTAAAAATATATTGGAAAACAATTGATTATGTGTTATAGAATTAAAAATAATAATTAAAAATAGAATGTATAATAATATACTAGTTAAAAATATCGTTTAAATATAAATAAAAAAAGCTTTAAAATAGTAAAGTATTTTATAAGCTTTTTTTAATAATTTAAATTAAATTATTCAACCAATTTTTAGTTTTATACCTTTTTACAATAATAAATAATTTTATAATCTCTTCACTAAAAACAAGTGTAAGGACCCAGTGTAAAGGAAGCTTAAGTACTAAAACTCCAAAAAAAGCTAAAGGAACACCAATTAGCCAAATAGTTATAAGTTCAACAGTCATACAGTATTTAGTGTCTCCACCCGAACGTAAAATACCACAAATAAATACATATGTAAACATCTTTGGAGTTGTAAATAAAGCAAAAACAATTAATGATTTTTCAAGCATAATACTTGTATTGGAATCAAAATTATATATATCAACAATAATATTTCTAACTAAAATCAAAGCAATGGAAACAACAATATTCAATATAAAAGTTATTTTAATCAATTTTTTACTGTAATTTTCAGCTTTTTCTAAGTTGTTTTTACCAATTTCATTACCTAAAATAACTGATGCTGCATTACCTACTCCAAGGAACATTGATTGAAATAAATCATTTATAATATATGCAACCTGTACAACAGCAATTGCTGATGGCCCAATAATACCATATGCTATATAATAAACTGTAGTTCCAAGTGCCCAAGATGATTCTGAAACTATTACTGGAAAGGATGTTTTGATAACATTCTTTAGCATAGTAATATCCCAAGAAAGCATTTCCTTAAAAGTAGCAGCTAGAGGATGATTTTTTGATTTATAAATATATAAAAACATAAAAATAAATTCAATAATTCGCGCAATAAATGTTGCAATAGCTGCCCCTTTTACCCCAAATTCTGGAAAACCAAATTTTCCATAAATAAGCAAGTAATTAAGAAATGTATTTATCATAATTGCTATAGCACTTATCAATGTAGGAATTCTTAGTTTATGAATAGCTCTTGAATTAAAACTGGCTGCAAAGGACAATGCGGTAAATATGTATGAAAAGCAAATAATTCTTAAATAATCAACGCCTTGTTCAACTACAGAATTGTCACTACTAAATATTGATAAAATTTGTTTTGAAAAAATTAAAACTACTATAGTCGAAACAAGTGATAAAGCAGTACCCAAAAAAATATTAATACCGAATACCTTTTTTATGTTTTTAATATCTTTTACTCCCCAATATTGAGCAATAAATATCGAAGAACCACTAAATATACCAAAGCAGATCATGGAAAAAATAAAATATATTCTATTTGCTAAACCAACGGCTGCTAATGGGTTTACACCAAGTTTTCCAATCATTATAGAATCCACCATGTTTAATCCAATAGAAATAAGATTTTGAATTATGATAGGAATAGCTACAACAATTAGCAACTTATAAAATTCTTTGTCTAATTTTCTGTTTTTTTTCATTTTTATGCACCTTTTTAAATATGATATACTAAATTATAACATAACATTAACAATAATATAATTAAATTTTAAATAATGCACATAAAATATAGTAATTAAAAAATACTAGAAGTAGTAAAAATAATAAATTAATAAAATGCAAGAAAAATAGTTGACATATACGTAAAAATATATTATTATATATAAGATAAATAACCTTTAATTAAGCACAGAGAGGCTCAAAAGGAAAACATAGTATAAACAACGTATATAATACGTCTTCCTTGCATGTCTTGGAAGACTTTTTGTTTTTACAAACTATTTGAGGTGATAAAATGCTTTGTGATTATAAAGTTATAAGAAAAAATGATTTTAAAAAAGACGTTTGGTCTGGAGGAACAACTACACAATTAGCTATTTTTCCAGAAAATGAATTATACAAAGATAGAAAATTTTTGTGGAGATTAAGCTCTGCAACAGTAGAACAAGAGACATCAACTTTTACGCCATTACCATATTATAACAGAATATTGATGATTTTAGATGGAAAAATCGAGTTAAATCATAGTGATACTGAAATAATTAATTTAAATGCTTTTGATCAAAATGAGTTTGATGGAGCAAATCAAACAGTAAGCAAAGGTAAGGTTGTAGATTTCAACCTAATGATGCGAAAAGGAAAGTGTACAGGAAAAGTTAAAAATATAAATGTACCAAAAGGTAGTAAAATATTAACTAATGAAATAAATGGTTTTTATACGTATGATAATTATACATTAGCAATATATAACTATAAATCAGATGCAATAATAAATATTGGCAATAATATAATTCAAAAGCTTTATCAGGGAGATTTATTTTTAGTAACATACAAGGAGCAAATAAGTTCTTTGCGAATTGAATTTGAAAATACTTCTGAAGAAGACAGTGAAATTATTATAGCTCAAATATTTTATTAAATAAAATAAACTTTAAAATAGTCCAGTGAGGCTAAAAAGGAGGATATATGTTAAAAGGAAGACATTTAATAGATCCAATGGATTTATCATTACAAGAATTAGACTCAATATTTGACTTAGCAGATAAGATTATTGCTAATCCTGAAAAATATTCAGAGGTATGTAAGGGAAAAATACTTGCAACATTGTTTTATGAGCCAAGTACAAGAACAAGATTAAGTTTTGAAGCAGCAATGCTAAGACTAGGTGGAAGTATCATGGGATTTTCATCAGCAAATTCGAGTTCTGCTGCAAAAGGTGAGAGCGTAGCAGATACTATAAGAACAATAGCTTGTTATGCAGATATAGCAGCTATGAGACATCCAAAAGAGGGTGCACCAAAAGTTGCATCATTAAGTACAAATATGCCGGTTATCAATGCTGGAGATGGTGGACACCAACACCCAACACAAACATTAACAGATTTACTAACAATAAGATCGCTTAAAAAAAGACTAAACAATTTTACAATAGGATTTTGCGGGGACTTAAAATTTGGTAGAACTGTACATTCACTTATCAAAGCCTTATCAAGGTACGAAAATATTAAATTTGTTTTAATATCCCCACAAGAATTAAGAATCCCAGATTATATTAGACAAGAAGTACTTATAAAAAACAATATAGAATTTATTGAAGTAGAAAAATTAGAAGATAGCATAAATGATTTAGATGTAATGTACATGACAAGAGTGCAAAAAGAAAGATTTTTTAATGAAGCAGATTATATAAGATTAAAAGATAGTTATATACTAGATTTAAAGAAACTTGAAAATGCTAAAAAAGATTTAAATATATTACACCCACTTCCAAGAGTAAATGAAATATCAGTAGAAGTAGATAATGATGAAAGAGCATGTTATTTTAAACAAGCCAAATACGGAATGTTTGTTAGAATGGCATTAATAATTAAATTATTGGGGGTAGAATAATAATGTTAAAAATAGATAGCATAGAAAAAGGATTAGTAATAGACCATATTCAAGCTGGTAAAGGCATGGAGTTAGTGCAACACTTAAATTTAGACAAATTAGAAAGTAGTGTTGCTATTATTAAAAATGCTAAAAGTAACAAAATGGGTAGAAAAGATATAATTAAAATAGAAAATGTTATAGATTTAGATTTAAAAGTTTTGGGATTCATTGACCCTACCATAACAATAAACGTTATAGAAAATGATAAAATTGTAGATAAAATAAATTTATCATTACCAGAAAAGGTAGTAAATGTAGTTAAATGTAAAAACCCAAGATGTATTACATCAATAGAGCAAGAAATTCCAAATATTTTCAGATTAACAGATAAGGAAACTAAAACATATAGATGTGTTTATTGTGATATGGCTTATGATGGAAATAATTAAAATAAAAAATGTTAGAATAATAGATAAATATACGGATAAATTAGGTACTGTAACCATAGTAGATGGTAAGATATCAGAAAACTATATAGATGATGACTTGTGTAATATTATAGATGGAATTGGACTAGTAATAATGCCTGCATTTGCAGATTTACATTCTCATTTTAGAGATCCAGGCTATACATACAAAGAAGATATTCTAACAGCAAGTAAAGCTGCTGTTAGAGGTGGTTATACATCAGCTGTTGTGATGGCAAATACTAATCCTGTATGCGCCAATATGGAAGTTTATAATTATGTAAAATCTAAAGCGCAAGAAATAGGGCTAGTAGATGTTGAACCTGTTATAGCTATTTCAGAGGGGCTTAAAGGTGAAAGTATAGAACATCTTGAAAAACTAGATAAATGCGTTAAATTTCTTTCTGATGACGGAAAAGGTGTTATGTCTAGCAAGATGATGGAGGATGCTTTAACATTTGCTAAGAAAAATGATATGGTTGTTATGTCTCATGCAGAGGACACTAGTTTTTCTAAAGCAGATATGAGAAAAGCTGAAAATTATATGACACTTAGAGATTTATATGCATGTCATGAAACAGGTGGTAGACTTCATTTATGCCATGTGAGTACAAAGGAAGCTATAAGCATGCTAAAAGATGCAAAATCTAAAAATGTAAATGTGACCTGTGAAGTAACACCACATCATATATTTTTTAATAGTGAAATGTCTAATTATAGAGTAAATCCACCAATTAGACAAAAGAAAGACGTAGAAGCAATAATCAGTGCTATAAATGAAGATATAGTATTTGCTATAGCTACCGACCACGCTCCTCATAGCGAAGAAGATAAAAGAAATGGTTCACCAGGTATGTGTGGATTAGAAACAGCTTTTTCAGTATGCTATACAAAATTAGTAAAACAAAATAATATCAGTTTAAATAAATTATCAGAACTAATGTCTTATAATCCATGTAGTATGATGAGACTAAACAAGGGTTTAATAAAACATTCATATGATGCAGATTTAGTTTTGATAGATATTAATAAAAAAGTTAAAATCAATGTAAATGAATTTGCATCTAAAAGCAAAAACTCTCCATTCGATAGTTATGAACTTTATGGAGAAATAGTAACAACAATAAAAAATGGTAAAATTGTTTATAATAATTAACTTGGGCTGATGAGTATTCTCATCAGCCATATATTTAATAAGAAATAGCGAGGGTAAAAATGATAGTAGATAGGCTTTATAAAAATGTAGAAAAAAATGGACATGTATGCTTAGGACTTGACACAGATTATGAATATATACCTGAATGGTTTAGAAACAAATTCTCTTCAAAAGGAGAAGCAATATTTAACTTTAATAAAAATATAATAGACGAAACGCTAGATGTTGTTGCATGTTACAAAGTACAAATAGCTTATTATGAAGCATTAGGTTTTGAAGGATTAAAAGCCTACTCTGATACACTTAAATATATTAGACAAAAGGGTTCAATAGTTATAGCAGACATAAAGAGGGGAGATATATCAAAAACAGCTCAAATGTATGCAAAGGGACATTTTACAGGAGATTTTGAAGCCGATTTTGTAACATTAAATCCATATATGGGTGTTAATGATAGTATTGAGCCATTTTTAAATTATGTTAAAAATAATGAAAAAGGATTATTTATATTAGTTAGAACATCAAACAAAGGAGCAAGAGATTTCCAATATATAAAAGACGCACAAAATAAAGCTCTATATGAAACAGTAGGAGAAAAACTTAATGATTTAGCTAGTGAAAATTTAGGTCATTGTGGATTTAGCTCAATAGGTGCAGTAGTTGGTTGTACAAACAATGAAGAGGGAATAGCATTAAGGGAAAAAATAAATAAAATGTTTTTACTTATACCTGGCTATGGAGCTCAAGGTGGTACAAAAGATGATATAAAAAATTACTTGATAAAAGGTAATGGTGCAGTAGTTAATTCTTCTAGGGGTATTTTATTATCATATAAAAAAGTAGAAAATGGTGATAAAATATTTGCAAAATGTGCAAGAAATGAAGCTATAAAAATGAGAGATGATATAAGAAGCTGTTTATAGAATATATAGCACAAAAAATAAGGAGGAATAATGAAAGTTACAGTTAGTAAAATAATTTGCAATCAACAAGTTATAAATAACATATTTAAAATTGTAATACAATTCTCAGACGTAATAAAGGCTGGACAGTTTTTTATGCTAAAAACATTAAATGATGAATTTTTATTGCCTAGACCTATTAGTGTACACGATTGCAATAGTAACTCTGTTACATTTTTGTATAGAGTAGGAGGAAGAGGTACACAAGTTATAAGTAAACTACAAGCAAATGACGAAATTCAAGTATTTGGTCCATTAGGCAATGGATTTGATATTGATAAAATTAAAGGTAAAATTGCAATAGTTGGAGGGGGTATAGGAACAGCTCCACTTTTGTATTTAACAAAAAAATTAAATAAAGATGTAGATGTTTTTTTAGGATTTAAAGATGTTGTGTATAGTGTTGATGAATTCAGTAAACATTCTAATAACGTGTGGATAACTACTGAAGATGGAAGTGTAGGACAAAAGGGGTTTGTAACAAGTTTAATAGATTTCAAAAAATATGATACAGTTGTAACTTGTGGACCGGAAGTTATGATGAATGTAGTTATGAATAAATGTGAAGAAGAAAATATTAGATGTTTTGTTTCATTAGAAAAACGAATGGCTTGTGGGTTGGGAGCTTGTCTTGGTTGTGCAATAGAAACGAAGGACGGAATGAAGAGAGTTTGCAAAGATGGACCAGTATTTGAAATATCTGAGCTAGTGAGGTAATAAAGATGAGTATGATAGTTAAAACTTTAAATAAAGAATTTAAAAATCCAGTTTTAGTAGCTTCAGGTACTTTTGGCTTTGGAGAAGAATACAATGAAATTTATGATATTTCATGTTTAGGAGGAATATGCTCAAAAGGATTAACAATAAATCCGAAAAACGGAAACACTGGTATAAGAATTTGGGAAACACCAATGGGTATGATAAATAGTATAGGTTTACAAAACCCAGGTGTAGATAAATTTATAATAGAAGAATTACCTAAAATGAAAAAATATAACACAAATATTATAGCAAATTTAGGTGGGGGAACAATAGATGAATACTTAAAAGGTATAGAAAAATTAAACAACACTGATGTTGATATTATTGAGTTAAACATATCATGCCCAAATGTAAAAAGTGGTGGAATGGCATTTGGTATAAAAAGCTCAGTAGCTTATAAGGTTGTAAAAGAAGTAAAAACCATTTGCAAAAAACCTTTAATGGTTAAATTATCACCAAATGCAGAAAATATAGTAGATATGGCAATAACGTGCGAAAAGGCAGGAGCAGATGCTATTTCTTTGATTAATACAATTAAATCAATGGCAATAGATATTAATACAAAAAAAGCTGTATTTGATAATGTTTATGCAGGTCTTTCAGGTCCCTGTATTAAGCCAATAGCACTTAGAATGGTGCATGAGGTATGCAAAGCAGTTAGTGTTCCTGTTTGCGGATTAGGTGGAATTTCTAATGCAACAGATGCGATTGAATTTATTATGGCAGGAGCTACATTAGTGCAAGTTGGAACATGTAATTTTATCAAACCAAATATTGCAAAAGATATAATAAATGGAATTGATAAATATATGAAAAAAGAAGGTATAAACAGTTTAGAAGAAATAAGAGGAATTATTTAAAGGAGAGCAAAAGTATGACAAATGTAATAGAAATTTTAAAAGAATGTGAAGCATTATTAGAAGGACATTTCTTATTATCATCCGGAAGACATAGCAACAGATATTGCCAATGTGCAAAATTATTGCAATATCCAGACAAGGCTGAAGAAGTTATCTCTATTGTAAAGGAAAAAGTAAAAGATTTAGGAATTAACGTAGTAGTTGGACCAGCAATGGGTGGAATAACAGCAGCTTATGAATTAGGAAAACAACTAGGTGTAAAAGCTATATTTACTGAAAGAGAAAATAATATTATGACACTTAGAAGAGGATTTGAAATAAACTCTGGCGACAAAATACTTATTATGGAAGATGTTGTTACAACAGGTAAATCATCACTAGAAACTGCAAAAGTATTAGAATTACTTGGTGGAATAGTAATAGGTATTGGTTGCGTAGTAGATAGGAAATCAAGTCAAATAGACTTACCGATATATAGCAGTGTGCAATTAGAGTTTGAAACATATGAAGCAGAAAATTGTCCGTTATGCAAAAAAGGTTCTAAGCCAGTAAAACCAGGAAGTCGAAAATTTTAATTACCTGGGTAATAATGTAATATTATAAATATAATTAGTATTAACTCTAGATGGTTATAAGTATGTATAATACAAATAAACTATTTAGAGTTTTTTATATACTAGAAAGTTCTATTACTAGTATATAAAAAACAAGGATTGCAAAGAACAGTACGTCTCCCTAGCAAAGTTGCGTAGTAACTTTTTATTAGCTCCATAAAAACAATATGATGTATTCAATAGTTATAAACTAAATATAAAAGCATACTATTATATAGTTAGGGGGAATAGTTTTGAAGATTAAAAGACAGTTTACATATAAGAGCTTTGTAAATTTAGTTTTAATATTTGTAATTATAGCACTATATTTTAATTTTTCATTATATCAAACTGCTGAAGTTAGAACAAATTCAGCAATAAAGCTTCCTATTGTTATGTATCATCACTTTTTAAAAGATTCAAAAGCTTGGGGAAAATATGTTATTTCTCCAGACGAATTTGAAATGGATTTAGTATATATAAAAAAAAAGGGTTATACAACTGTTGATATGCAAGATTTAATAAATTATGTTTATAACGACATACCATTACCTGAAAAGCCAATAATGTTAACATTTGATGATGGATATTTAAGTCAAGTAGAATATATATTACCAATATTAAAAAAATATAATTGTAAAGCTATAATTTCAATTGTTGGAATATATACAGATACATTTACAGAAAGTAAGGACACTTGTTTGTCATATGCATATCTTAGTTGGGGAAGGATAAAAGATTTAGTAAAATCAGATTATATAGAAATACAAAATCACTCATACGATTTGCACAAGATAGGAAAAAGAAAAGGTGTTGGAAAAAAATTTGGGGAAACATATGAAAAATACAAACAGGCACTCAATAATGATATACTATACATGCAAAATTTAATAGAAAAAAATGTAGGATACAGACCAACAACATTTACATATCCATTTGGCGAAATGAGTGATGAATCAGAAACAATACTAAAAGATATAGGGTTTTTAGCAACATTGAGTTGTGCAGAGGGTGTAAATTATATAACAAAAAATAAAGAGGATTTATATAAACTAAAAAGGTGTAATAGACCATATAAAATCAATAGAGAAAAGTTTTTCGATAGGTTTGACTAAATAAAAAAGATTATTATTAATCAATCTTTCAAAGCAAAGATAAAGTCGGTGTTAAAACACTGGCTCTATCTTAAAATCATAAATTTATTTAGGTTTACTGAAATCACTTGTTCTTACATATTCATATTTGTATAAAACCAGCTTTTCTGTTGTTTATTTGATAATATGGTGTATTGAACATCAACAATATAAATTACTTAATTTTTTTCCAGTTAATTTTTGAAATAGACATTTCATATAAATTCCAATAACCTTCTGATGCCTTTCTTGCATTCTCTAAAAATTTTTCTTTTATAAATCCTACATTTTCATAACATTTAATTGCACCATGATTAAAATCAAATACTCCAAGTGTTATTTTTTTAAATTCTAAATCTTCAAATCCAATTCTTAATACTTCTTTTAATACCTGAGTTCCAATACCTTTGCCTCTACAATTATCTTCTCCAATTAAAAATCTACACACCTTACCTACTTTATTACTTTTATCTATTTCACGAAGTTCAATAGTTCCAATAAATCCATTTTTATCAACTAACTGTATTTTGAAAACATTTATATTGAAACCTTCTTTTTTAATAGTGTTAAAATAATAATCATTAACCTGTTCAAGTGTTAAAGGAGAAGTATAGATAGGTCCAGCCCATTGTAATAAATAATCATCAGATTTATTTTTGTTCCATTCTACAATTTTTTTCAAATCTTCTTTTTCTATATGTTCAAGTTTTATCATTTTAAAATATCTCCTAATAATGTATAATTCTTTTTCTATATCAATAGTAATCTTTAATTATTTGTAATTAATTTAATAAGTTATTGTAATAAAATATAGCTAATTGGGTTCTATCTCTTAGCGTTAATTTATCTAAAATAGTGCTAATATAATTTCTTACTGTGCCTTCACTTAAAAAAAGTTCTTTTGAGATTTCTTTATTAGACAATCCTTTTGCAACAAGGTTAATAATATCATTTTCTTTTTCACACAATCCAAATTCAGTATAACTTTTTTTATTACTTTTATCTAGCATATTTGGTAATTTAGAGACAATTTCATTTCCAAAAACATTTTGACCATTATAAATAGCAGAAAGAGAAGGAATAATACTCTCAAAATGTTGTTTAAGGATATAACCTTTAGCTCCTATTTTCAAAGCGTTAATTATATACTCATCATCTGAAAAGGTAGTAAGGAATAAGATTTTTGCATTACAATCAAAATTTATTATTTCAGCGGCTGCTTCAATACCGGTCATACCGTTCATTTGTATATCCATTAAAAGAATATCAGGTTTATATATTTTATATAATTTAATTGCTTCTAATCCGCTATTTCCAACACCAAGAACAGATATATTACTGTTAGATTCTATGATTGTTTTTAGTGATGTAGATACAAGTATATCATCATCGACAATTACTATTTTCATTTAAATCCTCCTTATTAAAAGAAATAAAAATTTTAAAACCGTTAGTAGTAGAAATATTTATAATTCCATTTAAAGATAAAACTCGTTGTTTGATACCTTCAATACCCATTCCTGTAGTATATGTTATATTTGTGTTGATAGATCCATTATCAAATATAATTACCTGTAAAATCTTAGGATGTTCATATAAATTTATTGTAACTTGTGTGGCATTGGAGTGTTTTATGACATTGTTTAATGCTTCTTTTACAATTGATATAATTGCATACTTAGCTTTTATACATATGATAGATCTAATCTCATAATTGAAATTAATACTACAGTAATTAAAGCTATCAACTATTTCTTTAAGTTGCATATATAAATTTATTGAAGTATCTCTTAAACCGTGGACACTATTTCTTATCGACGTCATGCCGGTATCAAGTGTGTTTTTCACGATTTCTAAATTATTTTTTGTTGATTCATCCTTAGTGGTTAACATAATAGCTCCAATCTGTAATATAGAGCTTGTTAGCAAGTGACCAACATTGTCATGTATTTCTCTTGCAATTCTATTTCTTTCATTTAGAGTTGCTAAATTAACCTCTTCATCTTGTCTATCTTTTAATTCATTTAATTTTGATTTTAAACTAATGTTAAGTTCAACAAGTGTATCACGTTGTGTTAAATATAAAGTTTTATTTCTAACATATTGATTAGATTTGTATTTCATTAATATTGTAATTGGTACAGTAATAAAAATAATAATTAATGTGTTAAATGTAAAGAGTTCATAGTGTATTATAATAGGGACTATGCCAAAGAAAGCTAAATAATAAAACTTTGTAAAAAGCACGTCATAAAGCATAAGTGGCAAAAAATATATAAAATTAGGAAACTTAATACATAGTGAAATATATGCAATTGTAACAATATTACTAAATTTATTATTATTATAGTATTCTTCTATTAGGCTTATTGCAATAGCTATATTTATATATAATATGGCAGCATCTGTTGCTTTATTATTTAAAACAAGTATAACTAATATAAACATAACTAATAATCTGTTAAAAAGATTTGTCAAATAAATTCCCCCCAGGACAAAATTATATATAGCTATATTTTATAATAAATATATATTATTAGCAAATACATTAGATAATAATATAGATAATAATATAAAATATTACATTTGTCATATATACAAATTACATTTAACACTTATCAAATTAAATAAAAAGCAATACAATATATTCATAGAGAATAAGGAGGATTCAAAAATGCCTATAGTAGAAATAGAAAATTTAGTTAAAAGATATAAAGAAGTAACAGCACTAGATCACTTAAGTTTAAATATAGATGAAGGCGAGATATTTGGATTACTTGGTCCAAATGGCTCAGGAAAAACAACAGTTATAAATTGTATACTTTCATTATTGCAATACGATAAAGGCAATATTAAGGTATTTGGCAAGGAAATGACGCCGTCTTCGTATGATATAAAAAAAGATATTGGAGTTGTAATGCAAAATGTTGCTGTATACAATGAACTAACAGTATATGAGAATATTGATTATTTTTGTAGTTTATATGTAAAAGATAAAAACAATAGAAAGCAGTTAGTAGAAGAAGCAATTGATTTTGTAGAGTTAGGAGAATTCAGAAAATTCGTTCCTAAAAAATTAAGTGGTGGATTGTTAAGAAGATTAAATATAGCATGTGGTATAGCACATAAACCTAAGCTAATTATTTTAGACGAGCCTACAGTCGCAGTAGATCCACAAAGTAGGAACAACATACTTGAGGGCATAAAAAGATTAAATAAAGATGGAGCAACAGTCATATACACTTCACATTATATGGAGGAAGTAGAGCAAATATGTTCAAAAATTGCTATACTAGATAATGGAAAGGTAATAGCTAGTGGAACAAAGGAAGATTTAAAGTCAATAATATCACTTGGTGAAAAAGTAATTGTTGAAGCTTATGATTTAAAACAAGAACAATTACAACAAATAAAATTATTACCATATATATTAAATATAGAATACGAGCATAATACTTTAACTGTTTGTACAAAAAGCGGAAAAAGTAATTTGTCAAATGTTATTGATATTATAAATCAAAATAATATTGCGTATGGTAAAATATATTCAGAATTACCTACATTAAATGATGTTTTCCTTGAAATAACAGGCAAACAGTTAAGGGATTAGAGGTGAAAAAATGTTTTTTAACATATTTAAATACAATTTTAAATGTTTGATTAAAGACAAAACAACTGTGTTTTGGCTTCTTATATACCCAATTTTATTGTTCACATTTTTTAATTTAGCATTTGCTAATTTATTAGATGGAGAAAGCTTTAATACTATAGATATAGCGGTAGTACAAGAGGAAAACAATGCCCAAACCACAAATAATTTTATTACTGCTTTAGATGATTCCAATATGTTTAGTTATTCAATAACTACAATGGATAAAGCTGAAGAATTACTTGACAATGGTAAAATCACAGCTATTGTTAATTGTAAAAATGATATTGAGTTAATAGTGAATCAATCTGGTATGAATGAAACAATAACAAAAACTTTTATGGATACATTTAAGCAAATGACACAAACATATAAAACAATAATAATAAGCAATCCAAGTGCATTGGAAAACAACTTATTTGACAAAGCAAATATTAGCAATTCTTATGTTAAAAATGTTCAAATAAATAAAAACACAAATGTTATGGTCATTTTTTTCTATGCTGCTTTGGCAATGACTTGTCTGCTTAGTAGTACTATAGGTAGTGATGCAGTTACAAGAGTTCAAGCTAATCAATCTATGGTTGCAGCAAGAATTAATATAGCTCCTACTCATAAGCTTAAATCATTTATGGCAATGATACTTTCTGCAATGACATTTCATTTAATAATAGTGTTTATCGCATTATTTTACGTTATACAAATACTAGGTGTTAATTTTGGAAGCAATATATATTTAGTACTTTTATTATGTGTGGTAAGTAGTTTCACAGGTATAACATTTGGTGCATTTATTAGTGCGGTTATAGTTAAAAAGGAAGGATTGAAATTAATTATTAACTTAGTTATGTGTATTTTTGGTGGATTTTTATCTGGTATGATGGATGTTAATATTAAATATATAATACAAACAAAAGCACCAATTGTAGCTTATATTAATCCAGCAAGTCTAATAACTGATGGGTTTTATGCTCTTTATTACTATGATACACTAGATAAATATTTTTTAAATATAGAAATATTGTTATTATTAGGAGCTGTTTTTAGCTTCCTGACATATTTAATTTTAAGGAGGCAAAAATATGCAAGTATTTAAAGCATACTTCAAAATATTATTTAAAGAGTTAATTATACCTATATCTATATATATTGTAATATTTGCAGCTATATCACTTATGGCTACACATTCAAATCAAGGTATAGAAGATGGCAATTTTAATTCAAAAAAATGTAAAGTTACAATAATAGACAATGATAATTCATATTTATCAAAACAACTAGCTGAATTTATATCTGATAATTCTATATTAGTAGAAATAGACAATTCAGATACTAGTAATATAAAAGATATGCTTTTTTATAGAAAAGTCGTATATGTTTGTACAATTCCAAAAAATTTCGAACAAAATTTATTGAACAATCAAAAATCAAATATAGAGACTATGAAATTGCCTGATTCAACTTCAGGGATACTTTTAGATACATTAGTAAATAAATATCTAAACAATGTTAATTTATATCTAAATAATACGGACCTTAATTTGGAAGAAGCTATAGAAAAAACAAAAAGTACAATGAAAATAAGTACAAATGTAAGTTTAAAGAATAAAGAAAAAAAAGATTTACCACAATATATATATTATTATAATTATTACGCATTTATTATTATAAGTTTATTGATATTAATCATTTCTCAATTATCAGTAGTATTTAATGATATTGAAATAAAAAGAAGAAATTATTGTTCTCCATTATCAATAACAAATTATACCTCACAATTGTTAATATCTCATGTAGTAATTACTATATGTGTATATATTGTATTTTTTATGTTTGCTGTATTCTTATATAAAGATAGTATATTTACTACAGCAGGTCAATTTGTTATATTAAATTCAATTATATTTACAGTAGTCAGTTTGTGTTTAAGTTTTATGATATCAAACTTTGCAACCAAAAACAGTGTATCAGCCATAAGCAATACTTTAGGTTTAGGATGTTCATTCTTAGGAGGAGTATTTGTGCCACAAAGTATGTTATCGGATACTGTTTTGAAAATAGCATCATTTAATCCAACGTATTGGTACGTTAAAGCAAATAATACATTAAGTAGTCTTTCAAATTTTAATGCTGAAACATTAAAACCAGTATATATGTCATTATTCATACAAATTTGCTTTGCAGTAGTATTTCTAGCAATATCTTTAGTAATTATCAAGCAAAAAAGAACATCTGAAAATTAAATAATAATCATAATTTTAAAAAAAGTACACATCCTCAAAAATGTGTGCTTCTTTATATACTAGGAGTATACATATTTATTAAAAGCTCATATCAATTAAAATAAAGCATATATAAATAATAATACAATAATTGGGGGAACAAAAATGATTAATTATATATGGTTTATACTTATTTTTTTAGGAATTTTAACTAGTATATTAACAGGTAATGTTGAGGCAGTTACTGATGCTACAATTGAAAGCGCAAAATTAGCAGTACATCTATCTATAGGACTAATTGGAGTAATGTGTTTATGGCTAGGTATAATGAAAATAGCAGAGAAATCAGGGTTAGTTGAAAAACTTAGCATATTGCTTATGCCATTGATGAAAAAGTTATTTCCAGACATACCAGAAAACCATCCAGCAATGGGAGCAATGGTTATGAATATTTCGGCAAATATATTAGGCATAGGTGATGCGGCTACTCCGCTTGGATTAAAGGCAATGCAAGATTTACAAACTTTAAATAAAACGAAGGATACAGCAACTGATTCTATGTGCACATTTCTTGCTATAAATACATCTTCTGTAACTCTAATACCAGCAACGGTTATAGCTTATCGTTCGGCTGCAGGGTCAATAAACCCGACACAAATTGTAGGCCCAACAATTATATCTACTATGATTGCGACGATTACTGCAATCATTGCTGTAAAAATGTTAAGTAAGCTTCCAATATATCATATTACAAAACCAGATATTATAAGGAGAAAACTATAATGTTTAATTTATTAAGTAATATTTCAAAATTTTCTATACCCATAGTAATTTTATTTATTACTTCTTATGGAATATTTAAAAAGGTTAAATTATATGAAGCTTTTACAGAAGGGGCTAAAGATGGAATAAAAACTGCTATTAGAGTAGTTCCACATTTAACAGGAATGTTGGTTGCTATAGGAATATTTAGAGCTTCAGGAGCAATGGATTATTTATGCATTATGATGTCGCCATTGACAAATCTAATCAACATGCCTGCAGAGGTTTTGCCCATGGCTCTTATGAGACCATTGTCCGGTGGTGGAGCAATGGGCATTATGAACAGCTTATTTCAAAAGTATGGACCAGACTCATTAATAGGCAATATTACTTCTATTATGGCGGGTTCAACAGATACAACATTTTATATATTAGCTGTTTATTTTGGTTCTATAAATATAAAAAATAGTAGGCATGCTCTTCCATCAGGTTTATTAGCTGATGCTGGGGGAATATTAGCTGCAACTTTTATAGCTAACTTACTATTTAGTTAATAAAATTTCTAAAAAAACGTTTTCACATAACCATTTTGACATATTTTATTACTAATGTTATAATAAACTTAGTATAGATAAAATTAATGAAAAGTGTAATAGGGGTATAGCATATGAATAGATATTCAATATATGCGCAGGATTTAAATAATTTAATAGAAAATCAAAATAACATATCATTCTTCTGTAACATAATAAAAGGCAATATTAGAAATAATGTTCAATATTGCAATGAAATTATTGATTATATAAGTAATTTTTGTATTGAAAATAATTTGGAAGATGCTAGAGGATATATGTTATATTATAGCACAAGTGTGTTTTTTCAAATAGCTGATTTTACTAAGGCATTAGAATTATGCAATGAAGCTAAGGTTATATTTGAAAAAAATGACAATAAGGAAGGCTTGGCACTTAGTTATAATGGATTGTCTATAATTTACAGTGTAAAGGGTTACGAGGAACTTTCAAATGAGTATAGTTTAAAAGGAATATCGATAGCAAAACAAATAGATAATAAAGAAATATTATATAAAATACTAATGAATGTTGCAAGTTATAATGTTAGAAAAAATGATATAGATAATGCAATTGAAATTTTGAATTATGTAGAATTAAATTTTGATAAAACAGAAAAATATTTAGATATAATTATGCAAAACATTACTTTTGCACAAATCAAAATAGAACAAGGCAAAATTGAAGAAGCAAAAAAATATTTAAATGAGGCTATAATTTTAGATACTAATAAAGGCATAAGTAGAATAACATCAGAACTATATAAATTATTAGCTATATGTAGTTATAAAAATAATAAAAAAGATGCTGAAAAATATTTTTTATATTCTTTAAATTTAGCAAATAAAAATGATGATATATATGAAAAATGTGAAATACTTCTTGAATTTGGTAAATATAAATTTAAACAATTAGACAACGAAGGTGCAATAAATGACTTAAAAAAGTCTTTGGATATTGCAATGAAATATGAATTTATAAAAATAGTTAAAAAAACTAGTAATATGTTATATAAATATTATAAAAAAATAGAGGATTATGAAAGTTCTTTAGAATATTTGGAAATTTATATAAAAGGAAACAAAAAACAAAGCATATTATCTTCAAATGAAATATCAAATAAGAGTAATCAATTTTTGTCAATAGATAAAAAAATATCTAACATTTTATATAGAAATGCAGAAATTTTATTTACAATAGGACAAGAAATTATATCTAAAAAGGAAATAAATAATATTATTTCAACATTGGATATGAATATTAGTCGTATTGTAGACAAGGACTATTTAGTAATTTCATTTTATGATGAAGAGTCTAATAAAATTAAAATTGCAAGTATAATATCAAATAACATAGTAGTAAAAGATGAAGTTATGATAGAAGATAAAAACTCATTTTCAGCTTATTGTATAAAAAATAAAAAATGTATACTTATAAATGATTTCCAAGCTGAGTATAAAAAATATGTTAAAAAAATTAGAATAATGAATACAAATCCAACAACAAAGGCTGAATCGAGTATTTATATACCACTAATAGTAAATTATAAGGCTATAGGTACAATGTCTGTACAAAGTGTGAAAAAACATCAATATAGTACAGATGATTTAGCCGTATTAAAAATCATTGCAAACTATGTTGCAATAGCATGTAAAAATGCAATAGAGTTTAAAAAAATGGAACAAATAGCTGTATATGATAGTTTAACAGGGTTTTTAACAAGAAGAGAAATTTTAAAAGAAGGAAATAATATAAAATACAATTATGACAAAACAAAAGATAGTTTTTGTATTTTAATGTTTGATATAGATAATTTTAAATCAGTTAATAATACATATGGGCATGTTGCAGGTGACCAGGTATTAAGGATGCTTACACAAACAATTAGTAGTTATATAAGAGAAAGTGATTATATAGGAAGATATGGCGGAGATGAGTTTTTGCTATTATGTCCTAATGCAACAAAAGAAAATATTATAATGACGGCTGAAAGAATAAGAAAAGTAGTAGAGAATACGGATTATTTGATAGACGATAGGAAAGTGGTAAAAATAACATTAAGTATTGGACTTTACGAATTTAACAAAGCTTCAGAAACATTCATAGACGGTGTAGAGCACGCGGATAAGGTTTTATATAGTATAAAAAACACTACAAAAAATGCAGTTGTTTGCTGTTAATTATGAAAAAAGTAATTTTAAATAATAAGAAAGTAAAAAAGTAGGTATATGTTATGTATGATTTTACAGAATATGATAAAGAGTTAGAATTACTATTAATAAACGAAAATAATATAGAAAAAATTAAAGAAATATTATTAAACTACAAATCAGATGATTTAGTTGGTTGTCGTAAAATTATAGATCATAGTATTGAATTCTGTAAAAAGAATAACCTAAACAATCAAATAGCTTGGTTTTATTATTGTCTGGGATGGAACTACCTTGATTTTCAGAACATACAAGAAGCATTAAATGTATTTTATGAAGCAAAGGAAATGTTTGAAAAATATGATAACTTAGAGGGTATGGCTTATGCCTATAATGGCTTATCATCTATGTATAGTCAGCTTGGTCAGTACGATGTATCAAGTGAAGTTAGAATTAGAGGTATAGTGCTTGCTGTACAAGGTAATTATGCTGATATTCTAAATAAACTTTTAATAAACTTTAGTATAGAATTAATTAGCAATAATGAATATTCTAAAGCA
The DNA here is from genome assembly GCF_017352195.1 of Sedimentibacter sp. zth1. Taxonomy (NCBI): domain Bacteria; kingdom Bacillati; phylum Bacillota; class Tissierellia; genus Sedimentibacter; species Sedimentibacter sp. zth1. The sequence goes on from NZ_CP071445.1 coordinate 2,291,598, forward strand.
AAAGAAATTATAGAATACATAGATGCAGAATATAAATATTCCCAAAAAAATATATTGAACCAATTTTTTTATAAAAATACTTTAGCACAAATTGAAATAAATATTGGTAATGCAAATCTTGCATTAAAATATCTATTCGAACTAAATGATATTATAAATGTAAAAGAAGCACAAAGATACAAGTGCGAACTAAATCAATCATTTGGCATGGCATATTTTAAACTAAAAGATTATAAAAAAGCAGAACAATATTTTAAATTATCCTATGATCAAGCCTTAAGCAATAGTTCATATTTCGAAGCATGCAATATTTTAGTTGAATGGCTAAAATTAAACAAGACTCTAAATGACAATAAATCATATATTAAAAATATTATGTTAATCTTGAGCTATGCTAAAGATAATAAATTATATATTTTTTTGAAAATGTCATATAAAAAGTTATATGACTATTACAAAGAAATAGGTGATTATAAAAAATCTTTATACTACTTAGAAATGTATGATGAAATAGAGAGTATATTAAATACTCCAAGCTATAACAAATTATTGGCTAAATTAAATATAGTTTTTTCCGATAAACAAATGAGTCTTGATAAACTAATGAAAGATAAAACAGAGCTTATTTCAGATATAGGACAAAAAATTATTTCAGTACTTGATATAGACAAAATCTATATTATTTTAAATGATAATATAGATAAAATAATTAACAGAGATTATTTTAATATTGCAGTATATAATTCAGTAGATAACGAAATTTTGTATTTAAGATTAGAAAACAATAAAATTGAATACATTAGATATAAAAATACCAACGATAACAACTCATTAACAGAATATTGTTTAAATCATAGAAAAACAATTTTAATAAATGATTTGAAAAAAGAGTATAAGGTGTATACAAAAAATATAAATATAGATATAGATGAATTGGGATTAACAAAACCGCTATCTATTATTTATGTACCTTTGCTAGTCGATAATATAGCAATAGGTGTAATGACAGTTCAAAGCATGAAGAAAAATGCATATGCTAATCATGATGTGAACATATTAAAGGTTATTGGAAACTATGCAGCCATTGCATTTAAAAATGCTATTGAATATAAAAGTATACAAGAAGAAGCGGTTTATGACAGTCTAACAGGATTTTTGACAAAAAGAGAAATACTAAAAGAAGGACAAATATTAATTGATAGATTTAAAAAATTAAAAGAAAGCTTCTGTGTATTCATGGTTGATATAGATAATTTCAGTAATATAAACAATACTTTTGGACATGTATCGGGAGATAATATCATAAAGAAAATATCTAAAACAATAAATTCTATAATAAGATCAACTGATTTAATTGGTAGGTATGGTGGAGATGAATTTTTACTGTTTTGCCCGGGTTTAAAAAAAGAAAAGGGTATTATATTAGCAGAAAGACTAAAGAGTGAAATTTATAGTACTGAATTCAAGACATTGAGCAATGAGTTAGTACAAGTTTCAGTTAGTATTGGTGTTTATGAATATAGTGAAGATAATATAAAAATTATGGAAGCAATAAACAATGCAGATATATCATTGTATAGAGAAAAAGAAAGTTTAAAAATAAGGTAATGCGTTGTTAGAAATCATAAAAAACTGACAAATTTATTAATTGCCAGTTTTTTTATTTACAAAATTAATTAACATCAAATAAGCTTTGTATTTCTTCCTTAGTTAAAGAGTTAAATAAGATCTCTTTTTCAGTTATAACTGAATCAACTAAATTTTGCTTTCTATTTTGGAGTCTTTCAATTTTTTCCTCTATAGTATCTTTTGTGATAAGTTTAAAAACTTGAACTTTGTTTTTTTGACCAATCCTATGGGCTCTATCTGTTGCTTGATTTTGAGCGCTATTATTCCACCAAGGATCAAAGTGTATAACTATGTCAGCTCCAGTTAAATTAAGTCCTGTTCCACCAGCTTTTAAAGATATCAAGAAAATTGGAGTATTATTGATATTAAACTTATCAATAAGTTCCATTCTTGTTTTCGCTTTTGTGCTTCCTGTCAATAAAAAGTAAGGAATGTTTTTAAGTTTTAAATTTTCTGCAATAATATCAAGCATTGAAGTAAATTGAGAAAAAATAAGTATTTTATGATTACTTTGTATACTATCAGTAACAATTTGCATACACAAATTTAATTTTGCGCTTTCACCGTTATAATTATCAATATATAAAGAAGGATGACAACAAATTTGTCTAAGTCTAGTTAGCATTGATAGAATTTTTATTTGACTTTTTTCAAAACCTTGTGTATTTATTTCTAAATTATACTCTTTATTAATTTTAACAACCTCAGCCATATAAAGTTTTCGTTGTTTATCTTCCATTTTTGTATAGCTTGATATTTCCATTTTATCTGGTAAGTCCTTCAATACATCACGTTTTAATCTTCTCAATATAAATGGTTCAATTATGCTATGCAGTTTATCTAATGTGTTAATATCATTATTCTTAATAATAGGTGTTTCATATTTATTCTTGAAATTATTGTATGATAATAAAAAATTAGGCATAATAAAATCAAAAATAGACCATAAATCGGACAATGAGTTTTCAATAGGAGTACCGGTTAATGCAAATCGCACATTGCTTTTTATACATTTAACCGATTCAGCATTTAAAGTATATGAATTTTTGATATATTGAGCTTCATCAAGTATGCAGTAATTAAAATCAAAATCTTTATATATATTAATATCTCTTTTGAGTAAATCGTAAGATGTTATAATTAAATTTATGCCCTCAATATTTTTTAGTAATTCAACTCTTTGGGATTTTGCTCCGACAATTGCTATTGTAGAAATTTCAGGAGCAAATTTGTCAACCTCGTTAATCCAGTTGTATATCAAAGACGTAGGGCAAACAACAATTGATGGTAAATTATTATTCTTTTCTGATAGCAATAAAGCTATAATTTGCAATGTCTTACCAAGTCCCATATCATCTGCCAGTATTCCACCAAGCCCATAAAAAGCTAATGTTTTTAACCATTTAAAACCTGTTTTTTGGTAATTTCTTAATATATTTTCCAATGAATTAGGAATTTCAAAATCAAAATCTTTATGTGCACCTAAGTTCTTAACAATATTTACAAAATCAGAGTTTTTATGTGCATTAATTATTTCATTTTTACTTAGTAGGTCTTCTATGTTAATCGACCTGAATTTTGGAAGTAAAACTGTATTATCATCATGTTTTGAGTTTATTATATCTAAGTCGTCAGATAGAGATTGAATAGTATCAAAATAATCATCATCTAAATTTAAAAAAGAACCATCTTTTAATCTAAAATATTTTTTCTTAACCTTATATTGGCTAAGTATGTTTTTTAAATCCGAGAGGCTAAATTCTAAATTATTTAAATCCAATTCAATTAAATTATTAGCTAATTTAACACCCATTGAAATAGTTTTAGGAGTTTTGACTTTTATTTTTCCAAAGCTTTCGCTAACATTTACTTCACACATTTTAATTAATTTATTTACACCATCAGTAACAAAATTGTATATAGAATTTTCATTTGTTAAAATGTATTTTTTGTTTTTTTGAACGAAACCACAATTTTTAATAAAAGAAGTAATATTTAATTCGCCTTTTAAATCTCTAATAATTATTTCTTTAGTATTTTTTTTTATATTTTCAACAAAAGGATTAATATCAACATTGTCGTAGTTAAATACATAATCCAAAATTATTGCATTAGATGTATTAGTATCTAAATATATTTTTGCAACTAATGGATTAATTATTAGCATATCCGAAATGTCTTCAGGAATTCTAACACTTGTAAACTTATTTAATGTAGATAAAACGGTAGAATAAAATTTTGATAAATTATCTTGCAGTATTGGTATAGATAAATTATTAGTCGCCTTTATTTTTTCAATTGCAGGCAAAACATTATCTATAAATGTACTATCACATTTATAAAAAAATTCATCATGTATTATATAAGCTTTGTTCAAAAATTTATATATAAAAATTTTATTTTCAAAAAAGTTTTCAATGCAAAAATCATATTTATTAGTCTTAGAATTTTTTTCTAAGTAGAAATTAACAACTGGATTTTGATTTAAAAATTTTATTTTATTACTTTCATTGTTATGAATGAAAATAACACTTTTATTTTCCAGTAAATCAAATAACAAATCAAGTTGTGAATTTGGTATTTTTATATTTTTTTTCGATGGGATATTTTCTGTATTATATCCGTACATATCTAAATAATCATAACACAAATTAACTATAAATTTTGCAAGTGATTTTGACAGTTCATCAAAATTATCAATATTGTGGTTAATAACAAAACTTTTACCATAACGATAACTACTAGATGATTTTATATTCTCAGCCAAAGCAAAAACATCTTTTACAACATAAGCTTTGTCATCTTTTGATATATTAAATGATAACTCCAAAAATCCTTGCGAATTTGTATATATTTTTGGAATTAAAGATATAGTTGAATTATTATTATCAATGTAGCTTTTGTTACTTAGTTTTTCTTCATACAGCTTAACTAAATTTATATAATCAGATTCAATCAAATTATAAAGTGGTTTATTCCTAATATCTGCAGATTTATTATTGTTGTATAAAAACAAAAGTACAGCTATAATATGCTTGCAAAAAGTATATTTATGTTGCAAATGGTTTTGACAGCCACATCCGTATTTAATTATATCACCATGCATATCTATTTTAATTTCAACTATTTGATTATCTAAATCTTGATTTTTTACTTTTGCCTTTATTTTTATAATGTCTTCTAAGGATTCATCATCAAATATTTTAAATATTGACATATTTGAGACATGTGCGCTATCAAACAACTCAAGACCGCGCATAAATTCATTAGAATCAAACGCTCTAAGTTTAATAGAAGACAAGTTAAAATTTATTTTCATATTGAACAAAAAATTATTTTTTATTTTTTTTACCATAATAACCTCGTTGCTTATTAGTTTAACCTATTCTTATAGAATATTACAATTTTTTATATTTGTCAAACATAGCGAAACAAATTAAATTAATTTTTATACTATACAAATATATTATGTAGTATAATGAAATTATTACTATTTTAATTTATATAACATAACTTTTGGAGGAAGGCATGAATAAATTATTGAGAAGAATATACTCCGTATCTTTTATGCTAAAAAAGAAAAGCTCGATTGGTGAAATACCTAGTACAAATGATGTTTATAAAACAGCTATAGATATGGCTTGGCCATCTGCTATGGAAGCAGTATTAGTTAGTTTAGTAACATCTATAGATACTATGATGGTTGGTAAATTAGGAGCAGGTGCTATAGCAGCAGTAGGTATAACAAACCAACCTAAGTTTATTTTACTTGCTTTTATATTTTCATTGAATATTGGTGTTACAGCAGTTGTTGCTAGAAGAAAAGGAGAAAATAACAGGAAAGGTGCAAATAGATGCTTAAGGCAAGCAGTGTTTATTTCGCTAATGTTTTCCGCTGTACTTTCTATTATTGGATTTGTTTTCGCAAGACCTCTTTTACTATTTGTTGGCGCACAGGAAGATGTTATTGAAATGGCTGTAACATATTTTAGAATTATTGCAATTGGCAATTTCTTTACATCAGTTAGTCTAACAATTAATGCAGCACAACGTGGTTCAGGTAATACAAAAATATCAATGAGAACAAACATAGTGGCAAATATTATAAATTTAATATTTAATTATTTTCTTATAAATGGTTATTTGGGTTTTCCAAAATTGGGCATAGCTGGTGCGGGTATAGCAACTCTAATAGGCAATATAGTAGCATTTCTTATGTCAATTAAATCTATAAGAAATAAATCGGGATTTTTACATATATCAATTAAAGATAATTGGAAATTTGACAAGTTTACAGTAAAAAGCATATTAAATATAAGTAGCAGCTCTTTTGTTGAGCAGATTTGCATAAGAATAGGATTTCTAATGACAACAAAGCTTGTTGCTTCTATAGGAACAGTTGAATTTGCTACACATCTAATATGTATGAATATAGTAAATTTATCGTTTTCATTTGGAAATGGATTAGGGATAGGTGCCTCGGCATTAGTAGGACAAAACTTAGGAGCTAAGAGGCCAGATATGTCATATATATATAGCAAGACTATTCAAAGAATAGCATTAACAGTAGGAATAATATTATTTTGCGTATTTATTTTAGGTAGACATTTGCTGGTAGAATTATTCACAGATGAACAGTCAATAATTAGTATAGGTAGTAAAATTTTAATTATAATTGCATTTACATCTCCTATACAAACTCAAGCAGTTGTTATTGCTGGTACTTTAAGAGGTGCTGGTGATACAAAATTTGTTGCATTTACATCATTGATAAGCATAGGTTTAGTTAGGCCATTTACAACATGGTTATTTTGTTATCCACTTGGATTTGGTATATTAGGAGCTTGGTTTGCATTTTTTACAGATCAACTGCTTAGATTTTTAATAAATTCTATTAGATTTAAAACTGGTAAATGGGCAAAAATAAAAATATAAAAAACTCAATAAATACACCTTGATTTTGAAGTGTTTATTATTTGACATTGAAAATTCAATGCTATATAATAAAATGATTATAAACGATATTTAAATAGGAGATAGTTATGCTTTTTTCAACTTATAAATTTATTTTTACATTTTTACCAATAGTATTTTTGGGTTACTATATTATAAGTAATTTTTTACCCAATAAATATAGTAAAATATGGCTTATTTTAGCATCGTTTTACTTCTATTCTCAAGGAAGCGTAAAGTTCTTTCCTATATTTGTATTTACAGTGTTTTTTAACTACTTTGCTGGTTCTGTTATATGCAAATCAAAAGGTATATTAAGAAAGATTGCATTAGGTATAAGTTTAGCTGAAAACATATTATTATTAGGGTACTTTAAATACACAAATTTCTTTATAGAAAATTACAATTTTTTTACGGGTAGTAGCGTTTTACTTAAAAATATTATTTTACCAATAGGTATTTCATTCTTTACATTTCAATTAATTGCTTATTTGGTAGATTGCTACAGAGATAAAGTAGAAAATTATTCAATATTAGATTTTCTTGTTTTTATTACATTTTTCCCGCAACTTATTATAGGACCTATTGTTCATCATAAGGATATAGTTCCACAAGTTTCTGATAAAAGTAATAAAAAATTAAATTTAGATAATGTTATATTAGGTATATTTATATTTTCTGTAGGATGTGCTAAAAAGACATTCTTAGCAGATCCATTGACAGCTTATGCAAGTCAATTTTTTGCCAATGGTGGATATGGTAATATGTTAGATGGATGGTTATCATCAATATCATATACATTTTCATATTATTTTGACTTGTCAGGTTATGCCGATATGGCAATTGGATTAGGATATTTATTTAATATTAAGTTGCCACAGAATTTTAATTCTCCATACAAGCAAAGAAACTTTAGAGATTATTGGAGATGTTGGCATATGTCTTTGTCAAGATTTTTATCGGATTATGTATTTAGAAGTGTATATCACAAGGGTGATGGTAGTAAAAAATTCTATTTTTCAGTTATGGTAACCTTCTTTGTGTCTGGTTTTTGGCATGGTTCAGGTTGGACATTCGTACTTTGGGGTATAGTAAACGGTATACTTGTATGTGCTGCGCATTTCATGGCAAGAAAGAAATGGAAAATGCCGTTTTTTTTGGCGTGGTGCTTAACATTTTTAGGTGTAATACTAACAAGAGTAATGTTTGTATCACCCAATTTTACTACTATGATAAATGCTTTTAAGTCATTAGTAACAATTACAGGTGTTAGAAGTGGACTTGTAAACTTTGTATATAATAATTTATATACCATAATACTTTTAGCTACTTCTGCGTTTATATGTTTCTTTACGAAAAACACTTCACAAATAACGGAGAAATTTTCTCCAAGATTAAAGTATGCAGTATTTGCAGGATTTTTACTTGCACTATCATTATTCCATATGAATAGCGTAACAAAATTCTTGTATTTTCAGTTTTAGGATTTTATGGTGGTGAATATAATGAAAAAACAAATTAAATGGATAATAACCTTTGTATTAATAGCAATAATTTCGGCAGGTTTATTAACACTTGTAAATGTAATTGTTGATCCTTTTGGTGTTTTTGGTGATTACGTGTTAGATTTTTATGAATATAACATGACATCAAATCCACGACTAGCAAAAGTAAAATATTTAGATAAAAATCATGGTAACTATGATTCATATGTTATAGGTGGTTCTAAATCAAGTTCTTTAAATCCAGATAAATTGAAAGAGTACTTTAATGGCAACTCGTTTTACAATAATTTTGTATATGGTGGAACATTTAGAGATTATGAGATGGAAGTTAAATATATTCTAGACAACTATGAGGTTGAAAATATAATATTACATGAGAGCTTGCATGAAGTTGAGACTGACCCATTCGGTACCAAAACAGTAAATAATATGTATCATGCTAATATAACTGGTGAAAATAAATTAGATTTTTATAGAAAATTTTTATTTATGGACTTAAAACAGGCATATAATAAATTAGTTGCATATGTAAAAAGAAACAAAGATATAGTTGATCCGTCGGCAGTATTTTTAGCTGAAACGGGAGTATACAATAAAATCAAACGTGATAAGGAAAGCTATGAAAGCATTGGTGAGTTTTTAAACATTCATCCTGAGTTTGATAGACCTATGTATAATGGGAGAATACTTCAGACAGAGTATAATATAGAAGCATTGAAAAATATAAAAAAAATGTGTGAAGAAAAAGGTGTTAATTTTGTTTTTGTAGTAGCACCAACATATTTTAGAGAAATGAATATATACGAAACAAAGGGTATGATTGAGTATTACAAACAAATTTCAGAAATAACAGATTTTTGGAATTTCAGTGGTTACACATCTATTGCATATGATCCAAGAAACTTTTATGATTTAAGACACTATAGAAATTCAGTTGGAGAAATGATGATAGATAGAATGTTTTCGGACGATGAAAATATTTTAAAAGATATTCCAGATGATTTTGGCCAATTAGTAACAAAAGATAATTTTAAGGAAATGATGAAAATTGCTTTTCCAGAAGACATTCGTGCTGAGCATAGTGATACCTCTCTTGAAGAAGTTGATGTACCAATTCTTGTATATCACCATATTTCAAATGAGAAGGATGCTGCACTTACACCCGATAAACTAAGAAAAGACTTAACAGAAATAAAAAAATATGGATATAATACTATTTTTTATAAAGACTTAATTGACTATGTAGAAAATGGTACAAAATTACCTCAAAATCCAATAATCATTAGTTTTGATGATGGTTACCTAAGCAATTATCAGTACTTGTTTCCATTACTAAAAGAATTAGATATGAAAGCTGAAATTTCGATCATAGGTTGGTCGGTAGGAAGAGATACATATATTGATTCAGATAAAGCAATTATACCTCATTTTACATGGGGACATGCTTTAGAAATGTATAATTCAGGTCATGTTATGATACAGTCACATACATACGATATGCATAAATATGATCCTAATGGTGATGTTGAAAGAAAAGGAGTATTAAAAAATAATGATGAAAGCTATGGGGAGTATGAACGAGCTTTAAGTGATGACTTAAACAAATTAAGCGAACTAATACAAGATAAAATAGGGGAGAAAGAAGTTGCGTTTACTTATCCTAATGGATATAATGATATGCTTACGGAAAAGTTATTGAAGGATATGGATTATAAAATTACTGTTACAGTAAGCGAAGGAATTAACACAATTATGCAGGGAAATTCAAGTTCTCTATATAAATTAAAAAGAATAATTGGAGATTATTACAACGGAAATATTGTTGATAAAATAAAAATTTTTAACAAATAAAATAGGTAGCCATCTGGTTACCTATTTTATTTGTTAAAGTTTGTTAAGCTCACCTTCTAATCTTACTATTACTTCGCTTTTTTTCATTGGAGCAATATGTCCATGAACATATGTTTAAAAAGGTATTTTCTTAAGATATTGTATGAAATTGTTAAGCTTATCTCTATCGTATTTTCCTTGGTTATTATAAAAGTCTTCTCCATCGGCATCACCCCTTATGTAGCCGAGGGTAGGTCGGTCAGTTTATTTTTAGAATAACTGTACCTTATACAAAGTATATTGATAATAAATAGAATATTCGCTATAATTTAGTTATAACGGATGTCTGTAAGTATTATGTTACCAAAAATTTATTAGGAGGACTTAAAAATGATATCAAATTCAGCATTATTAGCACTTGTGTTAGACCTAATTATTTGTTTTGTTATTCCAATAGCTGTGTTTATTGTAATTCAGCTTAAGTGTAAAAAAGCCTTCAAAGCATTTAGTTTTGGAGCATTAGCATTTTTTATATCTCAAATTGTTTTGAGAATACCTATAATAACAAGTTTATTGCCTTGTTTTGAATGGTATACAATTTTTCAAGATAAATATCCCTACTTGTATTGGATATTTTTAGGTCTGACAGCTGGCATATTTGAAGAAGTTGCAAGATTTATATTTATAAAATATTTTATGAAAAAAAATCAAAGATATATAGATGGTATATCTTTTGGGTTAGGTCATGGAGCTATAGAAGCAATACTTATAACAGGCGTATCATTTGCAACAATTTTGGTATATTCAATAATGATAAATAATGGAACGTTTGTATCAAATACAGTTAGTATACCAAAAGCAACTGCTGATGCCATATATACGCAATGTATCAATTTGACATTTACAAATGCAATATTGGGTGGAGTTGAAAGAATATTTTCTATGTGTATTCATATAGGGCTTACTATGATTGTGTTTATAGGTGTTAGAAATAATAAATCATTTATATATCTGATAATTGCTATTTTAGTACATGGTACAATAGACTCTTCTATAGGACTCATGTCACAAATGCTTGGATTTTCAACAATAGCAATGGAGGCAGTTTTTGGTGCAATAGCTATTGTTTTGGTTATATACTCACTATGTATTAAAAAGCGAAACATATGGCAAGCTAATTGCGAAATATAAAAATAGAGTTAGTAGGGTTTTACCTAAAATAAAAAATGTGCTTAGTAAAAAAGGTGAAAATTAAAATAATTTTCACCTTTTTCAATAATTTTTAATAGAAAATTCAATTAATATTATATTGCCCAGTTACCTTTTTCAAAAATAACTGTTTTATTGCCGTTTTCTTCAATACCAGTAACCTTTAAATCCTTAGTGCCAACCATAAAGTCTACATGATTCATTGAATCATTGCCACCAATTTTTTTTAGGTCTTCCTTAGATAATAGTTCTCCGCCTTTTATTGTGTTTGGATAACATTTGCCAAAAGCAAAGTGACATGATGCATTTTCATCAAATAAAGTATTATAGAATAAAATACCCATATTTGAAATAGCAGAGTCATAAGGAACTAAAGCAACTTCACCAAGTCTTCTTGAGCCTTCGTCTGTATTTAGAAGTCTTTCCAAAGCTTCGTAACCTTCTTTAGCATCAAAATCAACAACTTTACCATCTTTAAATGTAACACTAAAGTTATTGATAAGTGTTCCTTGATAACTTAAAGGCATTGAGCTAACAACTTTACCATCAGCATATCTGCAATCTGGTGCTGTAAACACTTCTTCAGTTGGCATATTAGGAAAAAATCTAATACCTTTTGTATTAGATTCTCCACCACCTGCCCAAATGTGGTTTTTAGGCATTCCAACAACAAAGTCAGTTCCTAAAGAGTTTTCATAATGTAGTTTTGCAAATTGTTTCTCGTTTAATATATTACATTTAGAAACTAAATTTGCATCATGCTTTTTCCAAGCTTCAACAGGATTTTCTTTTCCTATATGAACGGTTTTAAAAATAGCTTCCCATAATTTTTCTATAGCTTCCTTTTCGTCTAAGTCAGGGAATATTTTTTTAGCCCATGCAACGTTTGGAACAGCAAATAAATTCCATTGAAGTTCACTTTTATCAAAACAATCTCTATAATCCTTAAGTGCTATTTCAGACGCTTTTACATTTGCTAGCAATTTTTCAGATGAAACTCCTTTAAATATTTCAGGGTCCTCTGCTAATACATTCATAAATGCTGCATTTTGTTTTGCGTAATCATTATAAAATGAAGCTTTCCAGTTAGGAACGTTTTCAAAAACTTCAAGTGGGGCATAGTCAAATTTTAATCGTCCTAATTTTTCATCCTTCCAACTAACAACAACTTCCTTTGCGCCTGCTTCATAAGCACATTTTGTTATCATTCTTGCAAATTCTGCATACTCAACTGGACATTGTAAAACAAGTATTTGATCTTTTTGAATATTAACACCAGTTTTAACTGCCAATTCAGCATATTCCATTAGTTTTTCATTTAAATTCATATTTTTATCCTCTCAAATTTATAATTTATACTAATATTATACAATATGTAAACATTATTTCCAATACAATATTTTAATAACAAAAAAACGCGTATATAGTCATACGCATTTAATATATCAAATTATAGTTTTGTAATAAAAAAATCATACTATTTTAGTTGTAAAATTTTCTAAATTCCATACATCTGTTACAAAGCTTTCATAAAAATAAGGTTCATGGCATACTAAAAGAACAGTACCTTTAAATTCTCTAATAGCCTTTTCCAATTCATCTTTTGCTTCAACATCAAGGTGATTAGTAGGTTCGTCAAGAACTAAAAAATTATGTTCTAAAAGCAGTATTTTGCAAAGTCTAACTTTTGCATTTTCTCCACCAGACAATACTTTCATCATGCTTGTTATATTATCATTAGTCAAACCACATCTTGCAAGTTCAAGTCTAACCTCATGGTTTGTAAGGGAAGGATATAAATTCCAAACTTCATCTAATGCAGTATTTGAATTGTCCTTAGAATCTTCTTGTTCAAAGTATCCTGTTTGAACATTATCTCCATGAAAAACTGAACCAGATATAGGTGGAATAATACCTAAAAGTGTTTTTAAAAGAGTTGATTTGCCAAGTCCATTAACACCACATATTGCAATCTTTTTGCCTCTTTCAACTTCTAAATTCATTGGTTTTGTTAGAGCAATATCGTATCCAATTACTAAGTCCTTAGCTTCAATCAAAAATCTACTTGGAGCTTTTGTTTCCTTAAATTTGAAAGTTGGTTTTGGTTTTTCACGAGGTTTTTCAATTACATCTATCTTTTCAAGTTTTTTAGCTCTACTTTGTGCCATACCTCTTGTAGCAACCCTAGCTTTATTACGGGCAATAAAATCTTCTAATTTTTCTATTTCTTTTTGTTGCTTTTGAATATCTCTTTCTAATTGTCGTTTTTTAAGATCATAAAGACGTTGAAACTCATCGTAATTTCCTACATACCTAGTTAATTCACAGTTTTCAACATGATAAATCAAATTACATACATTATTTATAAATGGAATATCATGTGAAATTAAAATAAATGCATTTTCATAATTTTGAAGGTACTTAGTTAACCATTCAATATGATTAGCATCTAAGTAGTTTGTGGGCTCGTCAAGTAAAAGTATAGTTGGATTTTGTAGTAAAAGTTTAGTAAGTAATACTTTTGTACGTTGTCCACCGCTTAACTCATTTACTTTTTTATCAAGGCCTATATCGCCAAGACCTAAACCATTTGCAACTTCTTCAATTTTAGAATCAATAGTATAAAACCCACTACTGTCAAGTATAGTTTGAATTTCAGCAGTATCATCCATCATTCTAGCTACTTCTTCATCAGTTGATTCTGCCATTTTGTCATAAATACTTAACATTTCTTGCTCAATTTTAAATAAATCACTAAAAGCAAGTCTAAGATTTTCTCTTATAGTTGTATCAGGTTCAAGAACAGAGTGTTGATCTAAATATCCAACAGTTACTCGATTTGACCATTCGACTTGACCTTCATCAGGCATTAATTTACCAGTAATAATATTTAAAAATGTTGATTTTCCTTCTCCATTTGCACCAATAAGAGCTACGTGTTCACCTTTTAATAGTCTAAAAGATACATTATCAAGTATAGCTCGTGCACCAAATCCGTGAGTTACGTTTTTTACGTTTAATACGCTCAAATTTTAAATTCCTCTCTCTAAAAAAATAAACTTACTTATATATAATAATAAAAAATAGTGTATTTGTAAATAACAAAAACAAGCTTAATATTATTAAGCTTGTCAAATATATACAAAAATTATTTTACACTGTATTTTTTTATCATCTCATTTTTGCAATCCCATAATTTTTGTGATAAATCCACAAAATATTGATGAGGGTTGTAAAATCTTTTTATTTCAAGCCAAAATAGACTCAATTGTTCTTTAGAATAATTTCTTATTTCTTCAAGTGTAGGCATATCATATACACATTTACCATCAATAAATATTGGCTTTTGCAATTTTTTTGCTGTAAAATCAGTAATTTTTTTCTTTTTCCAAGTATGAATTGGGTCAAAAATTGTATATGGTTTAGTATCATCTATAATTTCGTCCTGTAAAGTTATAACATCGGCTTTAGGTACTCCAGTTGATTTATCAACCAACCTCCAAACTTGTTTAAATCCAGGATTAGTAACTTTTTCAACGTTTTCAGAAATTTTGATTCTAGGAATGATTTTCCCATCAATTTCAATTGCAGCAAGCTTGTATACACCGCCAAAAACGGGCTCTGATTTTGCAGTTACAAGTCTTTCACCAACACCAAAGGTATCAATTTGTGCTCCTTGATTCAAAAGGTCTGAAATTAAGTATTCATCAAGGCTATTCGAAGCGATAATTTTACAATCCTGTAAGCCCTCAGCATCAAGTATTTTTCTGCATTTTTTAGATAAATAAGCTATATCACCGCTGTCTATTCTAACACCCTTTAATCTTTTTCCCATTGGTTCTAAAACTTCTTTTGAAAGTTTTATAGCATTAGGAAGCCCACTGTTCATTATATTATATGTATCTATTAAAACAATACAATTGTCTGGATATAGTCTTGCGTAATTTTCAAATGCAATATATTCATCTCCAAATAGTTGTATCCAAGAATGTGCCATAGTTCCTGCAGCAGGTACACCAAAAACTTCGTCAGCTATAGTTGTAGCAGTACCAGCTACCCCACCAATATATGCAGCTCTAGCGCCATATATTGCTCCATCGTAACCTTGACATCTTCTTGCACCAAATTCAAGTACAGCTCTTCCTTTTGCAGCTCTAACAATTCTATTTGCTTTCGTCGCAATTAAACTTTGGTGATTAATTGTAACCAAAACCATAGTTTCCAACAATTGAGCTTCTATAGCTTTAGCTTTAACTGTCAGTATTGGTTCATAAGGAAATACTGGAGTTCCTTCAGGTATAGCAAAAATACTACCCGTAAATTTAAAATTAAGAAGATAATCTAAAAATTCTTCACTAAAAATTCCTTTGCTTCTTAAAAAATCAATATTACTTTTTGTAAATCTTAAGTTAGTAATGTAATCTATGATTTGTTCAAGACCAGCTGCTATAGCAAAACCAGCGTTGTCAGGATTTTTCCTATAGAACACATCAAAATATACTATGCAATCTTTTAATCCTTTCTGAAAATATCCATTAGACATTGTAAGTTCATAAAAATCCATTAGCATAGAAAGGTTTCTATCATTTCTAACATCAATTGTACTCATAATAATCTCCATTATTGTTATATTTAATAATTGTTACAATACATGGATTATACATCAAAATAATATTGTTTTCAATAGCAAAATATGATTGATTTTTTTTGGATATAATATTAAAATTGTATATATAAGGATTAATGTATTTTTCATTATATGTAAAATGAGGGTGATGAGATGATTAATAACTGGCAAAAGTTTTTACTTCCGTATAGTCAGGCAGTAGATGAATTAAAAGTTAAATTTAAAAGTATGCGCAAATCATACAAAGGACTAGATGAGTTTTCTCCTATCGAGTTTGTAACAGGTAGGGTAAAAACTATTTCAAGTATAATTGAAAAATTAGGACGAAGGGGACTTTCTATTGATGATGCAGCTAAATTAGAAGATATTTCGGGCATAAGAATAATGTGTCAACTTGTCGATGATATTACTTCAGTTGTTGATTTGATAAAAGCTAGAGATGGTAAAGACCTTGAAATAGTTGAAGAAAGAGATTATACTAAGAATATTAAAGAAAGCGGTTATAGAAGCTATCATGTAATAGTTAATTATTGGGTATATACAGCGGCTGGACCAAAGGAAGTTTTAGCAGAAATACAAATAAGGACATTGGCAATGAATTTTTGGGCTACTATAGACCATTCTATAAACTATAAATTCGAAGGCAATATACCAGAACATGTAAAAATAAGATTAAAAAATGCAGCTGATGCAGCTTACATACTAGATATGGAAATGTCTGAAATTAAGGATGAAATTAAAGATTCACAAAAGCTTTTTTTGGCTGAATCTTCACTTACAGAAAAAATATTAAACAAAATACATATTTTATATGTTAATAACAATTATAGTAGTGTAGATTTATTGCGAAAAGAATTTTACTATGCTAAAAAAAGTGGAAGCTTAGATGAACTGAGAAAGTTGAATGATAAAATAGATTTGATATTTAAAGAAATTGAATAATGACTTTGTTTATACAATAATATTTAATACATAAATATAAAGGGGCAGAAAATGTCAGAAAATAAAAGGAAAAAATTAATAAGGATAATAATATGCGCATTATTACTATGTTTAATATTAGTATGCTCATTTAATTACAATAAAAATCACAAAAAAACAGACAAAGTAATAGACTATTTACAATCTTCTGAAAATTCGCTTGAAAAAGATGAAGAAAATGAAGAAAATATAGAAAATGAAGAAAATGTTAATGATAATAATCAACGATGTGATAACACTAATATTGTATTTAATGAAAACGATAAAGAGAATAAATATGATTACATAGATAATGATAACAATGGGGAGGTAGATATCTCTGAAGACGAGTCAAAATATGTTTTTGGTGAAAAGGTACCAGAAAGTGAAACTGTAACTGATGACTATTTTTCAGATGCAGTATTTATAGGTAATTCACAAATTGAAGGAATATTGCTATATAAGTCTATGAAGAATGCTACTATATATGGTGGTAAAGGCATAATGGTAAATACAATATTTACAAAACAAGTTATAAAAAATGATGACTCTGAAAGAATAACAATAATGGATGCTTTGTCAAAAAATAAATTTAAGAAAGTATATATTATGTTAGGTGCTAATGAGTTAGGCTGGGAATTTGATTATATATTTATTGAGCAATATGGGAAAGTAATAGATGAGGTAAAAAAACTTCAACCAGATGCATTGATATATGTAAATGCTATAATGCCAGTTTCAAAAGGGAAAGACACAAAAGACAAGATATATAATAATACAAATATTGAAAATTTCAATAAACTTATATTGCAAATGACCAAAGAAAAAGAAGCATACTATATAGATTCCAAAGAGGCGATGGCGGATGAAAATGGGTATTTGCCGGATGATGCTGGACATGATGGAGTTCATTTGAATGCTGAATATTACGAAAAATGGTTTAATTATTTAAAAACACATACAGTACAAGAAATATAATAAAAACAATAAAGGAAGAAGGTAAAATAAATGAAAACAAAAGGTATAAAAATAATTACATTATTACTATTATCAATTTTTATGGTAGGGTGTACAGCTAAAGAAGATGTATCAATTAATGTGGAAGCACTAATGAATGATGCTAAAGAAGCAGCTCAATTTGAAGATGATTTGGTAGAGTTAGATAAAGATATAGTTAACAACATTTATACTTCATTGGATTTAGCTGATGTAAAAGAATTTAAAATACTTACATCTTCAACAAGTGTAAAAGCTGAAGAAATAGCTATATTTGAAGCAAATGATGCAAATGCAGCACAAAGAATTTTAGATTCAGTTGAGGAAAGATTAAGCGATATGAAATTAGGATTTGAAGGATATATACCCGAAGAGTTAGCAATAGCAGAAAATGCTATAGTAAAAAAAGAAGGCAATTATGTATTATTTGCAGTTGGTAAAAACTATAAAGAAATTGATAGCATATTCAATAAATATATAGATAAATAAACCCAAAAAAAGTAATAACATTAAAATGGAGGTAAAATGTTTATTGAATTATCATTAGATGAAAAAGAGAAATTTATAAGAGATAAATATTGGGGAAAATGTAGATTGTCAGGAAAGAGTGCAGCTGTAATAAAAAAGATTAGTGCTGTTGCAAATAATACGAGATCAAATCCTGAAAAATTAGTAGCTGTGGAAGGAATATGGGCAGGAAATCAGCTATTAAAATATGATGTAAAAATACAAGCAGTGGTATTAGATTTAAATTCTATTAAAACTTTAGAAGCGTATAAAATTATGATTGAATTATCGGATAAGGCTGAAGAGGTACATATTGTATCAAATTCTACGTTTAATAAGCTTATAGAAATAGGTACATCAGCAGGGATATTTGTATTGGCAAAGTTTCCACAAACAAAGCTACAAAACCTTAATCCTAAAAAACATGAGGTTATAGTAGTGCTAGACGGATTAGAAATACCAGGTAACATAGGTACAATAATTAGATCGTGCGATGGGACAGAAACAGATGCAATAATAATATGCAATAGAAAAACCAGAATAACACATCCTAAAATTTTAAGAAGTAGCCAAGGGTCGTGTTTTAAAGTACCAATAGTTGAAGACGAGTCAGAGAAAGTTATAGAATGGCTTCAAAAGAATAAATATAGAATTTTATTAGCAGATACTGATGCTAATGATTATTATTACGATGATGAGTATAAAGGAAAAATTGCTATAATCATGGGTAGTGAAAGATATGGAATATCAAGAGAGTGGTATAATATAGAAACTCAGTCAATCAAAATACCGATGTATGGTGATTGCGATTCACTAAATGTTGGCATAGCCGCAACTTTAATTTTATACGAGGCTGCCATCAAAAGACATGGTGTTACAAATAAATTAAGAAAATTAATATAAAAATCAAGGAATATTCTAGTTACTAGAATATTCCTTGATTTATTTCGTATTAAAGCTATATTTATTAGATGTAATCTTTTTGAAATTACTACAGTATTCAAATATTGCAATATATTTATCTACAAAGCTTACTATCCAAGCTTCTTTCCCCTTAGGCAATCCAAATGGGAACATATGTCCTTTAATTATGTCTTCTTCTAATTCATTTAAATCAAAATATTTCTTTGAATTTTCAAGTGCTATCTTGGGATGATTAATAGCATGTTTTATAGAATCTGAAATAATGCCTATATGTTTTCTTTTATAAAACTTGTATAGAAAAAAATCATGTAACAAGGCACCCCTTATGCATGATTGCCAGTCAAGACCCTTCTTCTTAGCTATCTCATAGGAATAATATGCTACCTTTAGGCTATGATCATAAACACTTTCATCGTGATGTTTTATATTTTTTGTTTGCTGATATTCTGGATGAGTCAATATAGGTTCTGCAATACATAAAAAGTCATTATCATATATTTTCATTGAGATTGTTTCCTTTCATGGCACCAAAGTTTGATAAATATTTTAGCTTACTTAAATACTATAACATACAATGCATATATGTAAACACTAAAATATTTCATAAATTGAAATATTTTAGCACACAAAAGCACGTTGCTACTTGCAACGTGCTTTAAATTAGTATATTTAACGTATATAAATTACGTTTTAAATTCATAGTTAAATTTTAAATTATTTATATTGTTGACCTATCCAATTTGCTGGATTCATTGTTTTACCATATTTTCTAACTTCAAAGTGAACGTGTGGACCAGTACTATATCCTGTAGAACCTACCAAGCCAATAACTTGACCTTGATATACCTTATCTCCTTTGCTAACTAGAAGTTTGCTACAGTGTCCATATCTTGTTGTATATCCACCACCATGATCAATTTCTATCATATAGCCATAAGTACTATACCAACCTGAAAATATAACTTTGCCACCATCGGCAGCTTTTATATTGGTTCCTTGAGAAATAGCTAAGTCAAGACCACGATGAAATGAGTTACCCCTAGTTCCGTAACGCGAACTTACATAAGCTCCGGGAACTGGATTAATAAATACCCCAACACCTACTTTGGGTGGAGGCGTTTGAGTTCCTACAAGTACAATTTCTGTACGAGGGTTTGAAACAATATCTCTTGATACTTCTTCACGGTCAATTTCCACACCGTTTTGTTCAGTTACAATATACTTAATTTCAGCAGCACCTTTAATACCGGCTCGTTTTACTTGAGATTGATCAGAGTACATATAAGAAACGTATTGTGTTTCTGAATCATATTTAATTTTTTCTTCTGCTACAACAGTATGTTTAATATTAACATTGATAAAAGGCTTTGGAACAACTAAGCTTAAATCATCACCTGGCATTAACCTGTTCTCATCAGCATCAGGATTAGCTGACATAAGTTCCTCTACTGACATACCATGTTTTATTGCTATATCCCAATAGGTATCACCAGATTCTACAGTATATGCTATTTTTTCATCAGTTCCAACTATGATATACTCTAATAACTTATCTTTTTCCATAATTTCATCGAAGTTAACATTTACTTCTTCTATTTTTACATCCTCATCTAAAGATGTTTCAAGGATATCTTCTTTATTATATGATTTTGTAAAATATTCCTTAACATCATCTAAGAGTGTATTTGCCTCAACTTGTGTTGCAACAGCACCAATTCGTTTGCTATTAACAACAATAGCATATGCAACAGATTTAAAATCAACCTTAGATCTCATTCTAGCATATAGACTAGGTTCAGATGTTAATTCACTATCGTTTGCTCTAGATTCTACAACCTCAATATTTCCAACAATATTAATATTTGATTTGTATTTGTTTTCTAACTCTTCTTGAATTTCATTAATAGCGCTATCTAATGTTTCTTTATTTCTAATAATACCAACTTGTTCATTATTAAGATAAACAGTGTAACTTTTAGCACTATAAAAAGCACTAGTATTATTGTCAGAAAGCATTGATGTACATACTGAAAAGCCAGTTAAAATAACTAGTGAAGTTGCAGCAATACAGACTGTATTAGTTATTTGAGGTTTGAATTTTTGTATCCAGTTAGGTAGGTTTGAATTTTTAAATGATTTAAAAATTCCATTTTCTAAAGATTTTTTATGTTTGAATATAGAATTTTTAATTCTTGAAAAAGCATTATCTAATTTTTTTTCATTAATAAAAACATATTTTGCATTTTTTGTTGTTACAGTATTTTTAGTGCCTTTGGTGTTCTTATTAAAACTACCTCTTGGTACACGCTTTGATTTTTTAATATTCTTCATATTACACTTCCTAAATATCATTTATCGTACCCCATATGTAAAAAATTAATAAAAACATTTTTTATTAATTTAACTTTTGCAATTTGTCTGTTATAATTAGAGTAAATAGTAAAACACCATACTCATATGGCAACTATAATTATATTATAAAAATTTTGTGATGTCAATAAAATTAATTAAACGATTTCATAAAATGGAATTGACGATATTTTTTTCAAATATTGGTTATGATACACTTATCAAATAAATAGCCAAAATATATAGCCAAAATATATAGCCTTGAAAAAATTTGCTCATAATTTATTGTATATTATTTACATTAAGGAGGAAATTATGAATTTTATTTTGCAAGAACAAAAAATAGATTTACAGGATACACCAATTGAAAATATTTTTATAACTGACTATATGCCTTTAGCCGATGGCACTTACGTTAAGGTATATTTGATGGGTTATAAGTTTGCTACAGACAAAGAAAAGAAAAATAATTTCAACAATGAAACTATAGCTAAAAATTTGAAGATACCTTTGGCTGATGTTTTAAATGCTTGGACATTTTGGGAAACTCAAGGTATCATAATAAAGCATGAAACTGAGGATGAGTATAACTATAATGTTGAGTTTGTAAACTTAAAACAACTTTATATTGATAAAATATATAGACATTTACCTAATGCAACAAAAGAAGATGATAATATATCTTATGATACAAGTATTAAAAGTGTTTCAAATAAAGAATTATTAAATTCAAATAAAATGACAGATATGAAGAAAATGCATGAAGAAATTGACAAAATATTTGGGGAGCCACAAAATATTAACAATAAGAAGAAAATACTAAAGTGGCAAAAGCAATATGAACTGAGTCCTGAAATGATGGTTCAAGCTTTTTCATATTGCATAAACAATAAAAAAATCAGAAGATACTCGTACATTGAAAGTATAATATCAATGTGGCATAATGAAAATATTACAGATATGGACACTCTTTCTGAATTCTTAGAAAACAGGGAAGATAGATACTTTATATACTCTCGAATAAGTAAAGCATTAGGATTTAACAATAGAGTTTTGACAGAAGGAGAAAGAAAAACAATTGATAAATGGGTTGATGATTTTCAATTTTCAATAGATATGATTTTAAAAGGTCTAGACAATTCTACTAAAATATCTAATCCAAATATAAACTACTTTGATGCAATACTTGAAAATTGGCATAAGAAGGGATATAAAAAACCAGAAGATGTAGTAAATGACAAAAAAGTTGTGAAAAAAAAGGTAACATCTAAACAAGTAGTAACAACAGAGAAAAAGAACAAATTTCATAACTTTGAACAAAGAACTGATCAGTACACACCAGAAGAACTTAAAGAAATAGGCAAAAGAAACTTTGAGCGTAAATTAAAAGAGTTAGGTTTAAATATGCAATCGGAGGATAAAATATAATGAACGAATCTGTATTGAGTAAAATAAGAACAGAATATGAACATAAGCGATTAAAAGCGTTGAATGATTTAGATAGAAGAAAAGAAAAAGTTTATACGATGTTTCCAAGGGTTGAAGAAATCGATAAAGAAATTGCATTAACAAGTATAAAGCTATCTAAGATAATTTTGCTTAAACCTGAAAATGTTGAACAAGAGGTTACTAAATTAAAAGAAAAAATTGATAATTTAAGAAAAGAAAAATCACAAATATTTAAAGATAACAAAATACCAAAGAACTATTTTGAAATAAAATATAAATGTTCTATTTGCAGAGATACAGGGTTTTTAGACAATGGAAAAAGGTGCAAATGTTATAAACAAAGCATAATAGAAAGTCTTTACCATATGTCAAATATAAAACAAATGCTAGAAAAAGAAAATTTTAACGAATTTAATATAAACATATTTAGTAATCAAAAATTTGGGGATGAACCTATTACACCAAGACAAAATATGTATACAATATTTGCAACATGTGAAGATTTTTGCAATAATTTTGATAAAGTTAATAACAGTATGCTATTTTATGGTGGAACCGGACTGGGAAAAACATTCATGTGTAATTGTATTGCAAGTGAACTTATACAAAGAGGAAAAACTGTTATTTATCAAACAGCAGCTAACATAATAGATATAGTTGAAAATCATAGATTTAATAAAAATGATGAAACTCAAATTAACAAGGAAAATTATAAATTTTTATTCGACTGTGATTTACTGATAATAGATGATTTAGGTACTGAGTTCAATAACTCTTTTACAAATTCTGAACTGTTTAATATTATAAATTCTAGAATGACATCAGGCAAAAAAATGGTTGTTTCAACAAATCTTTCATTAGACCAGCTTGCATCTACATATTCTGATAGAATTATTTCAAGAGTTTTCAATGAGTTTGCAATATGCTATTTTTATGGCAAAGATTTAAGGTGGGAAAGCTAACAATAAAAGAGCAATAAATAATCGAAATGGTTATTTATTGCTCTTTTTAATTTGCTTATATATTTATTATAATTAGTTACTAAATTTTGCAGTTAACCATGGTAAAAACTTATTTAATAATAAGTTAACCAGTATTCCTACTACTGCTGCTAAGCTTAAACCACCGAATGGTATATCTTCAGTTATTTTTATTTCTAGATTAAATCCTAAATATTTTTGTAAATATGTTGCATATAATCCTATAAATAATATAACTAACATAGTGATTATATTTTTCCAGTTAAACTTTACTTTTTCTAGTTTTATAGTTTTAACACCTATAAGTGAAATCATACAGTATAACATAAGTGAAATTCCACCCATAACAGGTTCTGGTATACTACCTAAAAATCCACTAACTTTTCCTATGAAAGAAAGCAATATTGCAAATGCAGCAGCGATTTCTAGATTTCTTGGATTATAGTTTTTAGTCATTGCCAACACACCTGTGTTTTCTCCATATGTTGTATTAGCAGGACCACCTATTAAACTAGCAAATATTGTTGCAAGACCATCACCTAGTAATGTTCTATTAAGACCAGGATCTTTTATAAAATCTTTTCCGACAACTTGACCATTTGTTGTTATATCGCCAATGTGTTCCATGAAAACTGCTATAACTATTGGTGCAATCATCATAATTGCTCCAACATCGAATTTGGGCAATGTGAAACTTGGTATTGAAAACCATGCTGCTTCAGCAATGTCTTTTGTAACAATTAATGAATTGTCAATAAGTAATGTTAGTAAATATCCAATAAATATTGCAAGTATGATATTCAATTGTTTTATAAATCCTTTTGCAAATTTACTAATGCATAATGCACTACCTAAAGTTATAAAAGCAATCAAAAAATTTGTTTTGCAATGGTCAAATGCTACTGGAACTAAGTTTAATCCTATAACAATTATCATTGGTCCTACAACTTGACCAGGTAATAATTTTCTTATTCTTTTAACACCTATTTTATTGACAAGTAAAGAAAATATTACATAAATTAAGCCTGCTACCATTATACCACCTTGTGCATACTGTACTGAACCATACTTAGCTATAACAGCAACTATAGGTGGTATAAACGCAAATGATGAACCTAAAAATACTGGGACTTTAAATTTAGTGCAACAGTGAAAAATTAACGTACCAACTCCAGATGAAAATAAAGCAACAGATATATCAAGTCCAGTTAACATTGGGACTAATACTGTTGCTCCGAACATTGCAAGTAAATGTTGAATACCAAGAATAAAATTTTTAACGCCAATTTTCTCAGAATAATTTGTATTCATTTTATAAATCCTCCATAAAAATATTATTTTTTATGGTCTAAAATTGCATAATGTTATAAAAATAAGCCTTTCTCACAGAGAAAGGCTTGTATTTTACATAATAAATCCTAATTTATATACAATCTCAAACCTTTCTGATATCTCTGTATCAGATTAAAAGTTACTTTAAGTATAATATTACATATTTATATAAAAATCAAGATAATATTTTCAATTTTAAAATATTTTTCACAAAATTAAACTCTAATACTATTTAAATAAATAGATATTATTCTTTGTCCATATTGGAGAAGAGAATATCTGTTTTGATTTAAGCACCAATCATAAGTTAAACCACGCTCAATAATAGAAAAATCTTCAGCTAATTCTAAATATGAGAGATTACTCTTTAATTCACCCTTTTCAAGCCCTTCTTTTATAATAATTGATATAATTTGGTAGTACCTTCTGTTTCTGTTTAATATATGTCTAGTTCTATCAGTCATAACTTGCATGCCGTATAAGGTTGTTAAAAATGTTCTATAAGGAGATGTTTCTATATTATTTAGTACATATGCATCAAAAGATAGTAATTTATCAGCAGCGTGCATACTATTATCAACTGTCTTTTCCCAAGCTTCATAATTATTATCAAAAATATATGCAACAGAAAATAGAAGTTCTTCTTTGCCTTTAAAATGATGATAAAACGAGCCTCGTGATGTTTTAGATTGTTCAATTATTTGATTAATTGTTGTATTATCATATCCCTGTTTTACAAATAAATTCCATGCAGTATTCATAATTTTTTGTTTTGTAGTGATTTTCTTAATTTCCATTATTATACCTCTATAAACTAAAATATTCCTCCATAAACTAATAAAGTAATAATAACATAATTATTACTTAAAATCAATAAAAAGAATTCGAATAGTTCTTGACAATTCAATGCTAATTAATTATTATTAATATAAAAAAGAACGAAGTACGGAATTAGATACTAAACCTTTAATATTAATTTTTAAACTAAAAAGGTTTTAATATATTTATTAATTAAAAATGTTTAGAAGGAGATGGATATATGAGTTTAGATAATATTAAAAAAATATTGATTAGTAAAAGCATGACAAAAAATCAAATTAATATTGCTATAAATGCAGCATTATTTATGGGTTTTAATTCTATTTCTTCAAAATTTCCAATTGCATCTTTAACAGAAGGAATAAAAATTAATAAATCTGTTGAAGAGTTATTCGGTTTGTACAATATAGATTCAAAAGAACCTCCAAAAGAATTTATATCATCAACTAAAAGCGCTGTCAAAATTCCAGACTTTGATTGGAGACCAAAAAAAGGATTAGAAGCTTTATTTGGAGAGGGCATTTTTCTAAAAGATAATAATTTTGATTTGTTACCTGATTCATTAAATTTTAAAATTAAATTACCTGATAATAGTAATACATCTGTAGTTATAGCTGCTTGCAACTTTGCATTTCGTTTTGGTATGGAGACAACAGCTTATGAAGGTTCAATTATAGCAGAGGAAGATTATAATGGAAACTTGATTATTTTCGAAGATAACGGTAGTTGCAGAATTACTTTAGAAGATAATGAACAACAAAAAATAGTACATGTATTTGGTCAGAATAAAGAACTTGAAGAATTCTCATCGCTTGTTTGTGAAAAATTTCCTATTTTAAATAATTCATATGATTGGGTTAAAGTATTACAAGAAATGACTGAAAGCTTATCAATGAAAAATTTAGATGGTCAACTTTCTTATATAAAAAATTTAGCAGAAATAACAAATGAAAAAATACAAGCATTTGTTTCTCCAGAAATACAAAATAAAAATATTGATATACATAACGAATTTTCAAATGTAGAGTTTTATAATTATAAAGACACAAAAAAAATATATGAAAAAGAATATGATATTCCATGGGAAGTAGATGTTTTAGAAGATATATTAAACGAAGAAGTATATAAAAAAATTAAAAAGAATGATAAAGTAGAAATTTATGCAGCAATTAGCGAAGAAAAATCTATTAGAAATAAGGTAGTAGAAAAAATAAAAGAAAATCTTAAAAAACAAGATGTTAATTGTGAAAATATTCAGTTGCTTTGCTCTTATAAACAAGGAATTTCATGGATTGAAGAAGTTGTATTACCCCAACTAAAACATTTATCAAATGTGGATAAAATAAAAATTGCTTTTAAACCATTTTTACCTGAAGGTGTTACTGAGTGGATAGATGAAGGTGGAGCAACACCATCTTACAATAACATAGGAACTAGCGATCCTAATAAATGGTATGATTTACCTATTAGGTTTTTGCAAGAATTATATCCTGTTGATGAAATTATACAAGAACATATACATATTAGCAAAGATAACATTGAATTTTGCAAATATGAAGATAATAAAGACATTACTTACTTATTAGCAGCCATAGATAAACAAGGTAATGAAGTTTACAAGGATACTTATAAAGTAGCCTACACACAAAGACCATTTTTAGATGAATTTCCATTGATGGGGAAAGTACATCCGTCTACTGGTTATTTAAAAGTAATAGTAAACGGTAGCTGTATTGTTAATAAAAGAATTGCAAGTGATGTTGAAAACGTTTGGGATATCTATCAAAAAAACATACTAACTGATTGTAAAAACTATATAGAGAAAAAAATAAATGGTTCAATTAAAGCACAATATCAACCATTTTTCTCCCAATTAAAATTAGAGTTATGTGTGAGTGAACCTAACTACAGTTTGAATTCACGACAAGATTTGATATCAACTTTAGATGCTCTTCATGAAGATATGTACTTTGTGGGCACAGATTTCTTTAAAAACTATGGAAATAAAGTTGCTGGTGAAGCTTTTGATGCACCAGGATTAATCCTACCTGTTATAAAAAATAGGGAAGGCAAACCGAGCTTTAAAGTTACTTTGTATGATCAATTAACAGATGTGCCAACTATTTGCACATCAAATGAGCAGATTGAAGAATTAAAAAATAAAGAGCAAATATCAGCAGTAATAGATGAAATTACATTTGAAAACAACAAATTAAATATTCATGTACAAACTGATTTTGAAAACTATGGTATAGTAAAAAATTATGCGTTTTTAATGGACAAGCAGTTACTTGAAATTTGTGACAAATTTACTGGAATAAATAAAATTATATTTAAAACAAAAAACGGAACATATGAAGCTAGAATAAAAGAAAAAGAGCCTCAAATTAAAGATATTAGTATACAGGACATAGATATATTAGAAAACACACTAATAGGATATGACCAATATATAGAAATCATTGAGAAGCTAAAAAGAGTACCTCAATTATCAGTATATAAAATAGCAAACTCATATCTTGGAAGAGAAATATATGCTGTAGAACTTATTTCAAAAGAAGAAGGATATATATCAAGAACAAAGAGAATTACACATTATCCTTCAGAAATTATTAATTGTAGACATCATGCAAACGAAGTCTCAAGTACAAATGCTGCATTTATGATAATTAAAGAACTGCTTATAAATGAAAAATATAAGGATGTATCTAATAAAATAAATTTAGTTATTGTTCCTATGGAAAATGTTGACGGAGCAGCAATACATTATGAATTACAAAAGGATAATCCAAACTGGAAGTTTCATGTTGCTAGATTCAATGCAATTGGTAAAGAATTTTTCAGTGATCATTTCAAAACTAATACAATTCATAAAGAGGCAGAGGGACTTAGAAACATATATAGAGCTTTTTTACCAGACTTAATAGTGGACAACCACGGAGTACCTTCACATGAATGGGAACAACAATTTTCTGGATACACATCACCTTCATTTAAGGGATTTTGGTTACCTAGATCAATATTATATGGGTATTTTTGGACTG
This sequence comes from Sedimentibacter sp. zth1, assembly GCF_017352195.1. Lineage (NCBI taxonomy): Bacteria > Bacillati > Bacillota > Tissierellia > Sedimentibacter > Sedimentibacter sp. zth1. The sequence continues at coordinate 2,320,711 of NZ_CP071445.1, forward strand.
TTCCTAATGATGAATTTAAAAGTAATCTAATACTAAGCAAAAAAATAGAAGATGTTGTAGCAGTTGCTATTGGAAATAACGAAGAAATGAATTCATTAAATATAGAGTGGTCAGAAAGGTTTGAAAAATTTGCTCATAAGTGGATGCCAAACCTATTCCCTGCTAATTATTATAAAAACATGATTAATTATTGGATTCCAAGAGAATTTGATTTAACACAGCGCTATGCTTCACATAGATTTCCTTGGATTACTACAACATATTATACTAGTGAAGTTGCTGATGAAACAGCACAAGGTGATTACTTAAATCTATGTGCTAGAGCACATTTAACTCATAATTTAGCAATCATAGATTTGATGACTAAATGCAAATGTATTTTTGACTATAGTTTTAAAATTACTAATTCAAGCGTTTCAACAAGCTGCACAAGACAAAGACCAATAATTGTTTAGTGTGCTTTGAAAAATAAAAAATAAAGGAGAAATTTATGAACTATTTAGTATTATTAGGTGTATTGATTGTAGTTGTTGGTTTTGCATTAAAATTAGATTCAATACTTATTATTATGGCAGCAGCTATTGTAACTGCAATAACAGGCCATATGGGATTTACAGGATTATTAGAGACCTTTGGGGCAACATTTGTTGGATCGAGATATATGAATACATTCTTGATTGTATTGGTGCTTACAGGAACATTGGAAAGAAATGGTTTAAGACATGCCGCTGCTGATTTGATAGGTAAAGTTAAGGGTGCTACACCAGCTCATGTTATAGGTGCATATAGTGTTATTAGAGGAATATTAGGTGCATTCAATGTTGGTTTAGGTGGAGTTGCTGGATTTACAAGACCAGTTCTTATGCCAATGTGTGAAGGTTCTGTAGAATCAAAAGGAATCAAGCCAAATGAAGAGCATATGGAGCATGTAAAAGGAATGGCAGCTGGTGTTGAAAACATAGTTTGGTTCTTTACACAAGTGTTATTTATAGGTGGTTCAGGAGCTTTACTTGTAAAGGGAGCTATGGAAGGTATTGGATATGTTGTAGAGCTTCCAAAACTTGCAGCAGTTGAAATACCAGTAGCAATTTTCGCAGTAGTTTTCATAATAGTATATTATAATATTCTTGATAAAGGTTATATGAAAAAATACTATGGAAATAAATCTAAATCTAAAGCAGATAAATAGAAGGAGGTATATATAATATGTTTTTTATGAATGGAGACGTGAGCTTAGGCTCTAAATTATTAGAAATATTATACATGCTTTGTGGAATTGTATGTATATATGCAGGTGTTAAGAATGCCAAGGATAAAGAAAATCCTTCTAGATTGGGAACAGCAATATTTTGGATTGTATTAGGTGTAGTAATGACATTTGGAAGATATATTCCAGATTTAGTAAACGGAATATTGGTTTTCATAATGGTAATTCCAGCAGTTATTGGAAAGGTTAAACCAGGAAAATCTGATGCTGCAACACCAGAAAAGCAAACTGCAGATTATAAAAAAATTGGTATGAAAATTTTCATTCCAGCCTTATTGATAGGTATATTTGCTTTAATCTTTGCATTTATTGAAGGAATAAGTTCTCTAGTAGGTATGGGAGTTGGAGTTATAGTAGGTGCGATTATTCTTAAAATTTATAACCCTGAGAACAAAGTTAAGACATTCATGGATGATTCTGAGAGATTTTTATCAATCATAGGACCTGTATGTTTGTTACCTTGCTTATTAGGAGTTCTTGGTAAAATATTTACAGTTGCTGGTGTAGGTGATGTAATATCTACATTAGTAGGTAATATTATTCCAGAAGGAAATTTAGCAGTAGGAATAATTGTTTATGCTATAGGTATGATGTTATTTACAATGATTATGGGAAATGCATTTGCTGCAATCACTGTAATGACAGTAGGAATTGGTGCACCATTTGTATTTGCATTAGGAGCTGACCCAGTAATTTGTGGTATGTTAGCATTAACTTGTGGATATTGTGGTACTTTATTAACACCAATGGCTGCAAACTTCAATATTGTTCCAGTAGCAATTCTTGAGATGAATGATAAATGGGGAGTAATCAAGAAGCAGGTAGTTCCAGCTTTATGTTTAATTGCTTTCCAAATTGCATATATGTTGTTATTTGGAATGTAAATAAAACAAACTTAGGGACGCGTAATATTGCGTCCCTATAAAATTTATTTTGCGAGGTGAATATATTGAACAATTTAATTGCAAGAGGAGCAAATATTGTTATTAACAACTGGTTAATGCTAAAAGCAAAAGAAAATTTATTGATTGTGACAAACGATGACCATCTAGAGGAAGCTAATGTATTGAAAAAATATGCCAAAGAAGTCGGTTCAACAGTAGATATTATGCTAGTTGAAAGAACAGGGAAAAAAGTTGGTATATATTTCGATAGAAATGACAGAGTATTCGATCCATATGATGCAATTATTGGCGCAACAAAATATTCTCTAGTTACGACACTCGCTGCTAAACGAGCAATATCGTTTGGTAAAAAATATGTATCTTTACCCTTATCTACTAATAATGGTATATCCATGCTTGAATATGACTTTATGACTGAAGACACAGAAATTAGTAAGATTAAGGCAAATTTATTGATGAAAAATATAAAGGGCTCAAGTAAAATTGATATTACAACAGAATTAGGTACCGATATCAGCTTCAATATGAAAGGTAGAAAACCAGGTTTTTTTAATGGTAATGTTGAAGATGGTGGAGGATTTTCATCATCTAGTATAGAGGTTTATATTCCTATAGTAGAAACTGCAACAAATGGTGTTTTGATTCTAGATGGTTCTTATGGTTATATAGGAAGAGTCGAAAATCCGTTTAAGGTTATTTTCGAAGATGGAAAAATAATCAATATTGAAGATTGTAAAAGCGGAAAAATTCTCAGAGAGTATTTAGAATCATTTAATGATGCAAGAATGTACTATGCTGGGGAATTAGGAATTGGATTAAATTCAAAATCACGATGTGACGGTAATTGCTATATTGAAGATGAATCAGCATATGGAACATTTCATCTTGGCTTAGGAAGAAATCATGCTTTAGGCGGAAATCATGAAGCTAGTGGACATTTTGATTTAGTGACACATGACCCAAATATATATTTTGACAATAGACTTATTATGGATAAAGGTAAGGTTACAATACACAATATGGTATTTTAAGCTTATTAACATTATATCTTAACAATATAAATAAAGGAAAGGTGAGTAACATGAAAATATTAGTAACAGGTTTTGATCCATTCGGTGGAGAAAAAGTTAATCCCGCATATGAAGCTGTAAAGCTTTTACCTAAAGAAATTAAAGGCGCTCAGATAATAACAATTGAAATACCTACTGTTTTTGGCAGAGGTCCTGAGGCTGTAGAAAAAGCTATAATTGAACACAATCCAAATGCTGTAGTATGTGTAGGCCAAGCAGGTGGAAGATCTTGTATCTCAATAGAAAGAGTTGGTATTAACTTACAAGAAGCATCTATACCTGATAATGACGGAAATCAACCCGTAGACAAAAAATCAAAAGAGGATGGAGAAAATGCTTATTTTGCTACAATACCAGTAAAATCTATGGTTAATAACGTTAGAAAGCACGGTATTCCATCACATCTTTCATATACAGCTGGATCTTATGTATGTAATGATGTTATGTACTCATTGTTATATACGTTAGACAAGAAATTCCCAGGTGTTAAAGGTGGATTCATACATGTACCTTTTGCTACTGAACAAGTAACAAGCAAAGCAAACAATGTTGCTAGTATGCCAGTAGAAACTATTGCAAAAGGATTAGAATATTCAATAGAGGCAATTGTAGACAATGAATTAGATATAAATGAAGCAATGGGAACAACAATGTAATTAAAAATGTAATAAAAAAATTACGGGCGAAAGCCCGTAATTTTTTTTTCAAATCTTCTATTCAAATCTTCCGATTTTTTCAGGAATAATTAATTTTGCTTCTGTAGCTGCTTGTACTGATTCAACAGTAGCTTCAGGTCCTAATTCTCTAAGAACTAAACCTTCTTTAGTAACCTCTATAACAGCCATTTCTGTTATGATTAAGTCTACTTGTTCTCTAGCTGTTAAAGGAAGAGAACATTGTTTTAATATCTTCGGAGCACCTTTTTGTGTATGTTTCATAGCAATTATAACTTGGTTAGCACCTACAACTAAGTCCATAGCGCCACCCATTCCTGGAACCATTTTACCTGGTATTTTCCAGTTAGCAAGACTACCTTTTTCATCTACTTGTAAAGCACCTAATACAGTAGCATCAACATGTCCACCTCTAATAATACCAAAAGAAGTAGCACTATCAAAAAAGCATCCACCTTGTTTTATTGAAACTGATTGTCCGCCAGCGTTAACCAATTCTGGATCAGCAACCTCTGGAGCAGGTCCTAAACCTAAGAAACCGTTTTCTGATTGGAAAGTAACATCCATTCCTTCTGGTATATAGTTTGCAACTAATGTAGGAAGACCTATACCTAAGTTAATAACATCACCATCATGTAATTCTTTTGCAACTCTTTTTGCAATAATTTGTTTAGCATCAATAGCCATTATTTGTCACCTCCAACAATATGATTTACAAAAATACCTGAAGTCATAACTTCATCAGGACCTATTTCGCCAACTTCTACAATTTCTTGAGCTTCAACTATAACAGTTTTAGCTGCCATTGCCATAAGTGGGTTAAAGTTCTTTGTAGATTTGTTGTAAATTATGTTACCTTTTTTATCAACTTTGCTACCATATATTAAGGCAACATCAGCTTTTAGTGGTAACTCTAGTATGTATTCTTTTCCGTCAATAACTTTTTTTTCTTTACCACTTTCTATTTCAGTACCAATTCCTGTTGGTGTGTAGAATCCACCTAAACCGGTTCCACCACATCTTATTTTTTCAGCAAGAGAACCTTGAGGTACCAAGTCAACAATAGTTTCTCCTGAGTTCATTTGGTTAGCAGTTTCAGGGTTAGTACCAACGTGAGAAGCAATCATTTTTTTGAATTGCTTAGCAACAACCATTTTACCAACACCTCTATCTGGGTATCCAGTATCATTACAAATTAATGTTAAGTCTTTTACACCTTTTTCAACTAATGCGTCTATTAATCTTTCTGGTGTACCATTTGCTAAAAAGCCGCCTACCATTATTGTCATGCCATCTTGTATTTTATCAACAGCTTCTTTAATAGAAATAATTTTATTCATTATAACCACCCTTTCATAAATTGATTAATTGAACAAATAGAAAATAATAATAAATTTAATATTATTATTTTCTTATTTGTCTTTATTATATATCATATGTGTTAAAAATTCAAATGTATTGTTATAAATTTAACGAATGTTTCTAAAATAAATTAATATGTTCAATTAATTTATTAAACTAATAAAATTTTCGTTATACTTTAAATTATTATACTTTGAATTATTGTCTTTCAACAAGAACTGATGTTCCCATTCCGCCACCTATACAAAGTGTAGCAAGACCTTTTTTAGAATCTCTTTTTTTCATTTCATGTAAAAGTGTAGTTAATATTCTTGCTCCAGATGCACCAATTGGATGTCCTAATGCGATAGCTCCACCATTTACATTAACTTTTTCTACATCTAAGCCTAAATCTCTGGCTACAGCTATAGATTGTGATGCGAATGCTTCGTTTGCTTCAATTAAGTCCAAATCATCTATAGACCAGTTTGTTTTAGCTAAAGCTTTTTTTACTGCTGGAACTGGGCCATATCCCATTATGCTTGGGTCTACACCTGCTGTTCCATAACCAACTATTTCTGCCATATATTCAAGTCCTAATTCGTCAGCTTTTTCTTTTGACATAACTATTAAACAAGATGCACCATCATTGATACCAGAAGCATTAGCTGCTGTAACTGTACCGCCTTTTTTAAATGCAGGTGGAACTTTTGAAGTTTTTTCTATTGTTGCACCATGTCTTGGAAATTCATCGTCACTTACAACAATAGGATCTCCTTTTCTTTGAGGAATAACAATAGGAATTATTTCATCAGCAAATCTGCCAGATTTTTGAGCTGCTTCTGTTTTGTTTTGGCTTTTTACAGCAAACAAATCTTGTTCTTCTTTTGAGATATTCCATTGTTCAGCTATATTTTCAGCTGTCATTCCCATGTGGTACTTATTAAAGATATCAAATAAACCATCTTTAATCATTGTATCGATTAATTTTCCATCTCCCATTCTTAGTCCCCATCTTGCCTTTGGAATAGCATAAGGAGCATTAGACATACTTTCAGTTCCTCCGCAAAGGATACATTCAGCATCTCCTAAAGCTATGAATTGAGCCGCCATACTTACAGCTCTTAGTCCTGAACCACAAACTTTACCTAAAGTCAAGGCTGGAGTTTCAACTGGTAATCCAGCACCTATAGATACTTGTCTAGATACATTTTGACCAAGACCAGCTCCTAAAACGTTTCCTATAATTACTTCATCAATTAAATTCATGTCAATATCTGCGCGTTTTATTGCTTCTTTAGCTGCAATAACGCCCAAATCAATGGCTGATAATGAACTTAATGCACCACCAAATGTTCCTATTGGTGTTCTAGCTGCTGATACTATTACTACTTTTCTCATAAAATGCCTCCTAAATTTTATAGTACTAATATTTTAGATATAACAACATAGTTATATCATAATATAATATGCCAAAAGAACTGCGTGAACAGTTCATAAGTTTGGGTTAAACTTATTATAACGCAATAATGTCAAGAGTCAACAACTTTGTGAATATTTTAATTATTTAATTATATATTATGTATTTAACCATATTTTCTATATTTTAAATAGATTTTAGTAAAAATAATTCACTTATTAAACCGTTCTAAAAAAATAGTTAATAAACTAAAATGTTAACTATTACTCCTAATTCTTTGCATTGAAGATCAAGTTGATTTTATACGGCTATTATATAATAAATACTAAGCAAGAACTATGCCAATAATAATGAATTGAAAATCATTAGAATTTACAATAGTTTGCTTATATAACATATGCAAAAATGCATATATGCGCAAAAAAGCATTTGCAATAATGCATATCACATGATAAAATATATAAAATAAAAAATATATAGGTAAAATATATGGATAGAAAAGATATTAGAATAATTAATCAATTAGAGGAACAAATTAAGTATTTGACTAAACAACAATATATATACAATGAAATGTTAAACAAAGTTGAAGATGGTATATATATAACTGATAAAATAGGGACTACTTTGTTTGTTAACGATGCTTTTTTAGCACTTTCTGGTTTATCAAGAGATAAAATTATAGGCAAAACTGTTTATTCTTTAAAAAACAAAAGCATATTGCCTAATTCTTGCTGTGCAAAAGTTATTGAAACAAGAAGTACAGTTTTTACAATCAATAACTATGTTGAAGGTCAAAAATGCCTCGTTTCGGGTTCCCCAATATTTGATGATGACGGTAAGCTTGTAAGAACAATTGCTGTTATAAGAGATGTATCTGAGCTAAATAACTTGATGAAAAACCTAATTTTAAGAGAAGATTTAATTATTAACAGCTCAAAATATACTGTTAAGGAAAGCAAGGAAAGCAAAAAGGATGCGTATATTTCAAGTAATGACTATATGAAAGAAATATATAACAATGTCAATAAAGTTGCTAATTTTGATAGTACAATTTTAATACTTGGTGAAACTGGCGTAGGCAAAGATTTTTTAGCGGAATATATATATAATGTAAGCAATATAAAAAATAAAGGCAAATTTGTTAAGGTAAATTGTGGAGCTGTTCCTGAAAACCTTTTAGAGTCTGAATTTTTTGGATATGAGGAGGGAGCATTCTCAGGTGCACTAAAAGGCGGTAAAAAAGGTTTATTTGAAGAAGCAAATAACGGGGTTATATTTTTAGATGAAATCGGTGATATGCCATACTCGTTACAAGTTAAATTACTCACCGTTATAAATGATAAAGTGTTTTATAGAATAGGTGGAGTTAAACCGATTAATTTCAATGCAAAAATTGTAGCGGCAACAAATGCAAATTTGCTTAAACTTGTTGAACAAAAAAAATTCAGATTAGATTTATATTATAGGCTTAATGTAGTGAATTTTACGATACCCCCACTCAGAAACAGAAAAGAAGATATAATACCATTATCACAAGAATTTATAGAATATTATAATAATAAATATAGTAAAAATACATTTTTTTCTCCTGGTTGTTTGGAAAAATTTTTAGCATATGATTGGCCAGGAAACATAAGAGAAATGAAAAATATTATTGAGAGATTAGTGTTGATATCAGATACACCTTGTATTCACACCAAATTGTTTAAAGAGCAGTTAATTATAGGCGAAAATGAAACACCTGTTATATTTATAGAAAGACCAGAAGAATCAAGTGGAACGTTAAAGGAAAGAATGGAGCAATTTGAAAGAAAAGAAATAATTAAGGTTCTAAACTCATCAAGAACTCTCAAAATAGCCGCCGAAACACTAGATATTGACATTTCGACACTTGTTAGAAAGAAGCAAAAATATAAAATTAAATAAACGTGTATAAAAACACCTTCATTTGCAAATATTAGTAGTAACATTGCAAGGAAGGTGTTTTATGTTTTTTTTGAATGAATTAAAAATGATATTTAGTAATGGTATAATTTTTGTTTTTATTATAATAAGTTACTTCTTAACATTTAAAACAAGTAAAAAATTAAAAGAGAATGGAAAAACTAAAGATTATATGATAGTTAGAGGAACAGGCATTTTTTACGGAGTTTTAACAATAGTGGCATTAGTATTAATAAATATATATTAGTGGGGTTTATATGGCAATTAATAAAATTTTAAATGAGACAATACTATCATTAAAAGATAGCTTTAAAGATAATGATGACGTCATATATAGAGATATAGTTTGTAGAAACAAACAAACTACAAAAATGTGTATGGTCTATATAGATGGAATGACAAAAAAAGATGAAGTTAGCGAATTTGCAATTGAAGGATTAATAAAATATTTTGATTTAGACAATTTTGAAACACATTCACAACAAGAAATTGAGAAGATAATAACTAAAACAAGTATCACGATAGCAGAGATAAAAGTTATTGATGATATGAATGAAGCAATAGACAATATTCTTTGCGGTGAAACAATGCTATTTGTTGATGGCTGTAGCAAATCTATCATGGTTGGCTCAAGAGGATGGCCAATGCGTGGGATTGAAGAACCGGCTACTGAGTCATTAATTAGAGGTCCAAAGGATGGTTTCAATGAAACATTAAAAGTAAACATAGCATTAATTAGAAGAAGAATAAAAGATACGAGATTAAAAGTAAAATTTATGAAACTAGGAACACGTTCAAAAACGGATATAGCTTTAATGTATATGGGTGATAAAGTAAACAAAGAAGTTTTAAAAGAATTAAAAAAAAGATTAAATAACATAAAAATAGAAGCAATTTTAGAAAGCTCATATATTGAAGAATTAATAGAAGACGATACGTATTCACCATTCCCGCAGATAGAAAATACTCAAAGACCTGATGCAGCAGCATCTGCTATACTTGAAGGTCGTGTAGTTATAGGAATTGATAATTCACCTGAAGTATTAATAGTTCCGGCTATTATGACAGTGTTTTTGCAATCATCTGAAGATTATTACGAAAGATGGTCATCAACATTGTTGATGAGAATTGTTAGATATTTGGCATTACCCATAACGGTGCTTTTACCTGCATTGTATGTAGCAATAACAACCTTCCACCCTAATATGCTACCTACAGAGCTTGCATTATATGTTGCGGCATCAAGAGCGAAAGTACCGTTTCCTGCTTGGTTTGAAGCAACGCTTTTAGAACTAGTTATGGAGCTTATACGTGAAGCAGGCATGAGAATTATAGGCCCATTAGGTTCAACAATAGGTATAGTTGGTGGTCTGGTTATTGGGCAGGCATCTGTTGAGGCAGGACTTATTACACCACTGTTAGTTATAATAGTAGCTGCAACTACCATAGCATCATTTGCAATACCTAGCTATGATTTTGCTACATCATTAAGAATTATTAGGTTTGCTTTTATCATATTAGCAGCTTGCTTAGGTTTATTTGGTATAGCTTTAGGAGTATGCTTACTATTAACGCATTTATGTTCATTAAAGAGTATGAGCATACCATATATGATTCCTTTTTCAAGTTTTGTGACAAACAAGGATGATTTAGAAGATACAATAGTAAGACATAAAATTTCTAACCTAGTGCATAAACCAGAATACTTACAGAAAAAAAGAAAAGAGAGGTAAAAATGAGAAATCATAAAATAACAGCTTATCAAAATACATCAATGCTTATTTTATCATCTTTTATCTTTCAAATATTAGTGCTTCCAGTATTAATAACTAAAACAAATGGACCAACTGCATGGATAAGTATAGTTATAGCGATGTTTATAGGAATTTTATTTATTAAACCTATTTGTAAAATACAAGAAAAACGTCATGATAAAACTTTATTAGATATTTGCAATGACCTTATGCCAACATTAATAGTTAAAATAATAGGTACTTTCTATATAGTGTTTTTTATAGTAGCAAGTAGCATATTGTTAAAGGATTTTTCGGAGCAAGTAAAAATATTTATGCTTCCTAGAACACCGAATAATTTAGTTATACTTATAATTCTTTTAACATCTTCATATGCTGCACATAAAGGAATAGTTACAATTGCGCAAGTAGCACATTTAACCGTTATTATTACATTAATACCATTGTTGCTAGTCACAATATTTTCAACTTCGAACGCAACTTTATCAAATATATTTCCTATTTGGCCACTTGATTTTGTTGGTATATTAAAAGGTGTGCCGTTTGCTTTTGCTGGATTTTTTGGGTTTTATATATTACTATTTTCAAATCCATATGTTAGAAAATATAAAGTAAATAATAAACAAAACAAAACGTTTTTTATCTTAAGCAGTGCAATATATATTTTATGCTTTTTCCTAGTAATGTTTAAATTTGGATACGGAGAAGCTAGAAGACTAGTTTTTCCATTTAATCAAATATTAAAGTTTTTAAATATACCGGGTTCTTTTATTGAAAATTTAGAGGCTTTGGGCATGTCATTAAGTACAGTTTGTGCATTTGTTTGTCTATCTATTATATTGTATTTTACTAACTTAAGCTTACAAAAAACATTAAAGACCGAAGAAGATAGTTATTTTATTTTTATTCAAACTCCAATTATATACATATTAGCGTGTATATTACCAGGAATAAATATTGTTTTAAAATATATACACATTCCTATATATATTTTTTCTGCAATAAATATTCTTGTAATATTATCGCTTATAGTTCTAGATAAAAAAAGGAGTATGGCAAAATGAAGTATAAAATTTTAGCTTTAGTATTAATTATAATTTTCATGTTTTCTTTAGTAGGATGCGGAATAAAAGATGCTGTAGAAATTAATAAAAGAGAATACATTTTTGCAGTAGGTATAGACACAAATGATAATGCAACTAGTGAAGAAGATGAGTATACTTTTACAGCAGAAATACCCGTATTGAACACAGGTTCGCAAGATAAAAGATTTGTTATAACACAAAATTGCAATGACTTAACTAGTTTTTACTATAATAATATATTATCAACAGATAAAATAGCTTCTGATAGTATGATGCAAGTTATAATCATTGGCGAAGATGTATTAAAAGACAAAGATACAATAAAAAGGATGTTTGATGAAATAGAACGTTCACCTCAAATAAATCGTAAAGTAAAAATTGTTGTGGCAAAGGGAAAAGCGTCAGACATAGTGAATTTTGAAATAGCAGATAATCCATTGATTGGAAGATATATTAGTGAATTTTTAATTAAATTAAAAAAGCTTAGCTTTCAAACGACATATAGTTTCGATGAAGTTGTATTGTATTTGCAAAACTTAGGCAACGCATTAATACCTGCAGTTGAGATTAAAAATGATAGATTGTCAATAGATGGGGCAGCTGTTATAAAGAAATATGAGCTTATAGATTATATAAATCATGATGAAAATGGCATAATATCAATGTTGACAAAGGGTGCCGCTACCGGTATGAATGATATAAATATTAAAGTTGATGAAATACCAGTATCATTAACATATGAAAATGTTGTAGTTTCGCAGGATATAAATATTAAAGGTGAAAAATTAGATGCAAAGCTATATGTTACAGTTTATTTAAACATAAATTCATACGACTTAACAAAAACAAATAGCTCTGATATAGATTTTGAAAGAAAGCTTTGTAATGAAACTAATGCATTAATGTCAAAGTATACTAAGAAACTGCTACAAAAAATGCAAGAGGATTATAAAATGGACATTTTAGGTATACAAGATGATTTAATGAAATTTGATAAAACTGACTATGACAAAATAAAAGATAAATATGAAGAAGTATTTGAAAGTGCAAATATTAACGTTTATTACAATGTAAAAATAAATAATAGTGGTATGGTTAAGTAAGTATTTAAGACTTGGAGGAGTTATGAAATACAAATCAAAAATTTGCTTTATCTTGATACTTCTTGTGATGGCAGTTGTTGTAGCATATGCTTTTGAATCATATTTTGAAATATTACAGCTCGAAGATAAAGTTATTAGGCTACATATACTTGCAAATTCTGATACATTGCAAGATCAAGATTTAAAGTTAAAGGTAAGAAATAACATTATAGAAAATTTTAGTGGAAAGCTAAAAAGTGTTGTTTCAAAAAAAGACAGTGAAAAAATAATACATGAAAATTTAAACGAAATAAGAAATATAGCTCAGCAAACAGTATATAAAGAAGGCTATTATTATGATGTAAGGGTTTTTTATGATAACTATGAATTTCCTGTTAGGCAATACGAGGATTTTACTTTGCCAGAGGGTGATTATGACACGGTAAGAGTTGAAATTGGAGAAGCAAATGGAAAAAATTGGTGGTGTGTTATGTTTCCACCACTGTGTTTTATGAATGTTGGAAAAGCTTCAGATGCTGATAAGCTAGATGAAGAAGTAGAGAACAGATTAAAAGAAGTTCTAACAGAAGAAGAAATAGAGATTATAAGAACAAACAGAGGGTATTCAAAAATCAAATTAAAATCAAAGCTATATGAAATTATTAGAAAAATAATGCAGAAATAACTGCATTATTTCAGATTGTAGACAAACGCAACTTAGATTATTGCTAAGTTGCGTTTGTTGTAATTAAATTTATGTATTTCTATAAAATTGAAGATTTCTTTAAAAATACATGTTTTTAAAGGAACAATAAGCCCCATTCTTTTTTTGATTTTTGCTAATTTTTTTAGATTCATGCATGCAAAAGTAAGCCCAATTTTCTTTTTCATTTGAGCTATTCCAACTTCCGTAGTATATCTTAACCCATGATTTTCTTTTGCAGTTCCAAAAATTCTTTCGATAGTTTCTTTTCTTAAATCATAGATTTGCTTATTTCCTCTAGTATGTCTAATATCTTCGCATTTTTCAATATATTTCTGCCAAATATGTCTGGTAACTACCTTTACGTTGTTTTTACTTGCTGTACATTGTTTTAAGAATGGACATTTGCAGCATATTTTTGCATTACTTTTGTATTCACGATAACCATCTCTAGTTGTTGTACAATATTTTAAAATCTGATTATTAGGACATACATAACAATTATAGTATTCATCATATGCATATTCATATTTTTTGAAAAATTCTGGTTTGGTCATGGGTCTTTTATATGGAAGTAATGCCTGGATTCCTTCATCCATGATAAGTTTTGCAATTTGTGGTGTTTTATATCCTGCATCTGCTACAATCATCTTAGGATTTAATTCTATCAATTTATTAAAAAGTGCAGGGAAAGTTCTGCTGTCATGTAAATTACCAGGATGTACTGTATATCTTAAAATCCATCCGTTTTTATCACAAGCTGTTTCTGAACAGTATGCAAATACTTCTTTATGCTCACCTTTATGGAACAGTCCACTTTCTGGATCTGTTGTACTTTCAGTTATTGTTTTAGTATTTTTATCTTCTGATGCTGAATCATTCCGTTACTGTTATCATCATCATTTTTATCTTCAAACGGCTTTTTACCATGTATTTCTCTGTCCTTGTTTATTTCTTCTTTTAGTTGCTTTTCGTAAAACATAGTTTCTTTTTTTACATTCTTTTTTATGTTTTTCTTTTTATTTGCAGCTGCTTTAATATGAGTGGCATCAACGAATATCGTATCTGTGTCTACTAAATTTAATGTTATGATTTCCTCAAGTATCTTATTGAAAATTTGTTCGAATAAATCAGTATCTTTAAACCTTCTTGTATAATTTTTACCAAACGTTGTGAAATGAGGAACTGGATCAGTTAATCCTAATCCCAAAAACCAGCGATAGGCAACATTTACTTGTATTTCTTTTACTGTTTGTCTCATGCTTTTTATTCCAAACAAATACTGAATCATAGGTATTTTTATTAGCATCACAGGATCTAAACTCGGTCTTCCAGTATTTTGTGAATATCTTTCTTTTACCAAATCATAGATAAAACTAAAATCTATTGCATTTTCAATATCTCTAAGGATATGATCTTGCGGAACTAATTCATCAATTGTTGTCATAACTAGTTGATTTTTTTCATCATTTGTTTTTTTATGCAACATAACTTTTACCACCTTTATTTTCTACTTATATTATACCATAAAAATGCTAAAATGTCTTGATTTTTCAATATTTAAACGTGAAAAAAGTCGGTGATTTTCACCGACTTTGTCTTCACTCTGAAATAATGCAGAAATAACTGCATTATTTTTTTACAAATTGTCTAATTCAATAATTTTAGGGAATTTATTTCTAGCAGTATTTTCCATATCAACTGCAAACTGAGGGAAACCAGCATTTTTATAAAGATGTTTAGCACATCTATATTCAACCAGTGCTTCATTGTATCTTTCTAATCTATAAAGAGTTAAATATTTCATTTCAAATAATTCAGGTAGTAATCTAGTCATGTTATTTTTAAATGAAAAATCAATCCCTTTATTTATATAAGAAAAAGCGGTATTGTAGTCATTTTTATAATAATATAACTTGCCTAATTGAAACAATGTAGCTTGATATAATTTGTTTGTGTAAGTCATTGAATTATAACTTTGATAAGATTCAGAAAAATAGAATTTATCTATTGTATCTAAAATATATAATAATATGTTTATACATTTTATTTCTTCGTTAAGCTCTCTATAACAACAACTTATAAGATTTAACATTGAATAACCTAAATTTGAATATATATTTTGTTTTGTGTTTTGTATCTTAAAGGATGGAGTTTCTGCTTGTATACCTTGCTGGCATAATTCAATTACCATATCATAGCGTTTGTTTGTATGAAATTCATATGCAGCTTTTGCATAATATAGTAGTGCTAAATTTTGACCGCTTCTAAATAAAGAATGTTTTTCAACTATTTTTATTAGAGAATATAGTTTTTCGAAATTAAGTGCACCAATACAATTTATTATCTGGTCTGAATATTCTATTGCTTCAATAATATTATTGTTATATATTTTTTTATAATATTCATTTAAGTCTATGTTTAATTTAGAGGATAGTCTATGTAGTACATATATAGATGGTTCACTATCATTATGTTCAATTCTTATTAATTGCTTAACCGAACAAATTCCTTCAGATAATTCTTTCTGAGTTAAGTTATATTTTTTTCTTAATTGTTTTAAAATGCTTCCAAAATTTGATTCCATAATATTTCCCCCCAGATTTAGTTTTGTCAAGAGACATATGTGTCCCTTGAATTTAATATGACATTATTTTACAATTTATTTAGTTAATAGTCAATACAAAAATCAAGAGGGTGATAGAGACATGAAAAAAAGATTTAGATGTTATTTATTATTATTACTACTTGTAACTATAGTGTTAACATCTAATACATATGAAAACATTAATGGAGATGGTTCATCTGAAAGGGGAGAACTAATTGTAAGTAACTATGCTGAAAATATAATGTATGTATAGAATTTAATTTTTGAAATTTGTTTAGTTAAACAATAAAAATAAAGGGAGGTGAAAAAAATGATAGATAAAATTACTAAAATGATAAAAGGTGTAGTAACTACATATGATACATGAAATTGTGGATCACAAAGATGTGCGGAGTCACATGTAACTTATTAATGTAAAAATATTTGAAGCAAGATATTATAATATCTTGCTTCAAATAATATTTATAATTAAAAAAAATACTAAATACAGGAGATACATATTATGGAAAAGTACAAAGGAGCTTATGTAGTTGATAAGGAAGATTATTACTTTTTAATTAATCCCTATTTACAAACAACTTCCGAAATAAAAAAAATTGATAATGACTTTAGAAAAAGTATAGAACCTTATGAAAAAGATTTAATAGATTCATATATTTTATTTAATGATGATAATTATAATTATAATCGTATATCTAATTATTTTGTAAACAAAGAAAAATATAATTTTAATTCAGTTACATTTACAGAAGCAATGTCATTTGATTGTAATCTTAACTGTATTTATTGTATGCAACAAAACACATGTAAAAGTAGAAATAAAATTACTCCTGATGAAAGGGTTACTTTGTGGCAAAAAATTAAGAACCTTTTCAATGCAAATGATATAAAAATTTGTTTGTTTGGTGGAGAACCTTTTTATGATTTAAACTATGTAGAAGAGTTATTTAACATAGCTGAAAAGAGAAATATAAATATTTCATCAATAATTGCAGTAACAAATGGAACTATATGTAATGAACAAGTATGTAATATTATTAATAAATTTCATATTAGTACTCTACAAATTACATTAGATGGATTAAAAGAAGTTCAAGATTCAAGAAGAGTACTAACGAATGGGAGTTCATATGATTTAATTACTAATAATATTGATAGCTTTCTAAAATATACTAAAGCATCAATAATTATTAATACAGTCTTAGATAAGCAAAACAAAAATGATTACATACCAATGGTAAGAGAGATAATAAATAGATATAATGACTATGTATTCGGAGATAAACCTAGAGTAATATTTAACTTAGGTACAGAGTGCCATCCAGTAAATAGGTGTCAATATACTAATGAAAATGCTAGTTATAACGTACAGTTTATGGATACTTATTATGAAAATTTATTTAAACTTATAGACCTAGGTGTTGCTATTAATTCTATTTTCCCAGGACCTATATGTATAGGAAACAAAAGCAATGATATTGTTACAGGACCAGATGGTAATATATATTCTTGTATATCAGCAATTGGTTTAGATGATTTTAAAATTTGTGATTATGAAGATGTTTTAAATAATCCAGCTAAGTTTTTATTTCAGTCTATAAAATTTAGCGAAAGCAATAAAAGTGCAGAATGCTTTGAGTGTGAATACTCTCCATGGTGTAATGGAGGTTGTAGTTATAATAAATTTGTTGAAGGCAAAAAAAGTAGTTGTCAAAAACTTATTTTTAAAGAAGTAATAGAAAAAATAGTAAATATATCTTCTATGGTTCAAGAAATATATCCAAATATTTATAGGAAAAAATAATGAGAAATATAAAATTAAGATTAAAAGAAATAGTAAGTATACTAAATTTAGTTTGTAAAAATGCACCATTTCAATTTTTATTCAAGCTATTTGTAGTAATTATAATAGCAATTCTTAGACCACTAAATGTATACTTTTTTCAAAATGTAATAGATAATATTGTGCAGTCAGAAGCAGGTGCAACATTAAATAGTGAAGTATTATTATGGTTATGCTTATTTTGCATTTCCACTTTGATAGTTATAAATGTTAACTTTATAAATAATATACAAAACATTTCATTGAAAAAAAAATTTAATATTAAGTTTCTAAATTCTATGTTGTACAAATATAAAAAAATTGATTACTCGTGTTTTGAAAATACAGAAGTACATAATATTATTACTCGTATGGGGGATAATTTAGACAAAACAATCATTGAACTATTTTTAAGAATTATAGATATTACTTCTATAATGGTTTCAATTATAGGCTATATTATTATATTTTTACAAGTTTCTGTTTGGTTTGCAATAATATTTTTTGTGGTATTATTTATAGTTTTCATTTTAGAATTTAAAGCCATGAATAAAATGAATACTATGTTATATAATCAAACTGAAGATGAAAGAAAGTTAAATTATTTACAACATATACTATCTGATAAACATTCATTACTTGAGTTGAAAATATTTTGTTCAATATCATATATTCTAAACATGTGGAACAAAAAAGCTAAGGAAATTCTTAATGTTAGAGTAAAAACAACAATTAGTTCTCAAAAATATTTTGCATTGAATTGTTTATGCACAATTATTTGGATTAGTATAATGCTTATAGTATTAATTAACTATTATGAAAAAGACTATATAACACTAGGGTTATTTATTTCTCTTATAGGTAGTGCAAGTACATTATTAAGTATTATAGAATCGCTATCTTATTATATATCTGATTTATCGCAAAATTTATTATGTATAGATTATTATAATAAATTTATAAATTTACCTGAGGATCATAAATATAACGAAAAAGAATATGATTTTGAAAAACCAGAAATTGTTTTTAAAAATGTATCTTTTACATATCCTGGAACCACACAAAAAATTTTAGATAATATATCTTTTAGTATTAATTATAATGAAAAAGTTGCGCTTGTAGGCAAAAATGGTTCAGGAAAAACTACAATAATCAAGCTTCTTTGTAAACTATACAAACCTGATAGTGGGGAAATATTAGTAGGCGGTATTAATATTAATAATATAGATAGAAATTCTTTAGCTAAGATATATAGTGTTGTTTTTCAGGACTATGCTAACTATGCATTAACCCTTAGAGAAAATATTGCTGTTGGAGATATAAAAAAACTTAATAATGATGATTCAATAATAAAATCACTAACTTTTGGTTTAAAAAATATGAATATATCACTTGATCAAAATCTTGGCAAAATAGATGAAAATGGTATGGATTTATCAAAAGGTCAGTGGCAACAAGTTGCAATAGCAAGAGCGCGTATAGTAGAAAATAATTTTATAGTTCTTGATGAACCTACAGCCTCTCTAGATCCTATAGCTGAATGTGAACTATACAATTCATTTCTAGAAGTATTAAATGACAGAGGTTGTATAATAATATCACATAGATTAGCAAGTGCAAAATTATGCGATAAGATAATAGTAATACATGGTGGACAAATTGTAGAAGTAGGAACTCATACTGAGTTATTAAAACATAAAAATATATATTGTAATATGTTTAAAACACAAAGTGAATGGTATAGCAAAGGTGAAAAATATGAAAAAAATAAAAACTGTTAATACGTTTAAAATTATGTTGAAGGCAATTAAGCAAATTTTTAATATAGTGCCAATTGCTGCATCTTTAACATCTATCATTAATATTTGCATCTCTTTTTTTCCCGCAATTACTGCAAAATTATTAATTACTTTATTTGATAGTGCTGATAAGACTAATATTTCATATGATATAAATAAGTTGTTACAATGTGCATTTATATTTATCCTATGTTATGCTATTAAATATTTCATGGAATTTATTACTAGTATTACTGTTAATGCTTTTATTTTTGAAAAATGTGTAATGTACAGTAGAGTCAAATTAGCTGAAAAATCATCAAAATTGGAAGTTATTCAATATGAAGATGACAATATTCTAAATATGAAAAAAAGGGCACAAAATTGCATTGATAATGAACTTTTAAGCATGGTGTTTTTTAAAATAAGTAATATAATAAAAAATAGTATTAGTTTAATTTCAGTTGTCATAATATTGGTTAGTTATAGTAAGTTTTTTTTACTAGTTAGTTTATTAAGTGTATTACCATATTTTATATCTAAATTGATTAGAGGTAATTATTTTTATAAACTTAGAACTAAGCAAGCTAAAGATGAAAGAAAATTAAGTTATCTATATAAATTATTTTCAGATAAACAAACTGTTAAAGAAATGAGAGTTATGAATTTTGAAAATTATATTATTGAAAAATGGGAAAATTGTTTTAAGGATATATATGAGAGCCAATGGAAAGAAGAAAAGAAAGATGCTATATCATTACTAATCTGTGATGTGATTAGGTCATTGGGATATATTGCTTCAATAATAGTATCTATATTGTTAATGTTAAAAGGTGAAATATCTATAGGTGTACTTGGTGCATGTATATCAAGTTTTCTTTCGGTTCAAGATGCAACATGCAATTTTCTAATAAACATAGCCTCATTACCAAATTTAGCACTTTATGCAAATGACTATTACAAATATTTAGATTTACCAGAAGATATAGATGGTATTAAGGAAGTCGTTTCAATAAAAAATGGTATATCTATAAAAAATATAAAGTTTAAGTATAAAATGAATAATAATTTTAATATAAATAATATAAATTTAGAAATAAAAAAAGGTGAAAAAGTTATAGTGTTGGGTGAAAACGGAAGTGGCAAAACAACTTTAATTAAATTAATTCTTGGAATTTATAAAGTTGATGATGGAGAAATACTATATGATAATATAAATGTTAATAATTGTAAAAAAAGTTGTTTATACAATTTGATTTCAATAGTATCTCAAAATTTTATAAAATACAATTTGAAATTAAGAGAAAATATAGCAATTTCTGATACTTCTATGATTGATGACAACAATAAGATAATTAGTTCATTAAAAGCAGTAGACTTAAATAAATTAGATAATTGCGATGAAATGTTAGGTCGAGAGTTTAATGGAATTGAACTTTCCGGCGGAGAGTGGCAAAAAATAGCAATAGCAAGAGGCGTATTTAAAAAAAGCGAAATTATTTTCTTGGATGAACCTACAAGTGCTATAGATCCATTAGCTGAAAAGGAAATACTGTTTAAATTTTTAGATATTGTGAAAAACAAAACTTCTATTATTGTAGCTCATAGAGTTGGATTGTGTAAACATGCAGATAAAATAGTAGTAATGAAAAATGGAGCAATAGTAGAGGTTGGAACTCACAATGAATTAATCAATAAATGTGGAGAGTACACTAGACTTTATAATTCACAGGCAAAATGGTATGTAGAAAAGGAATCAAATAAAAGCATATAAAAAATATAAATTGTTTTTGGGCTAAAATTCTATATAAATTGCACTTGCGTCATCACATTTTTTGAATCTTGGAAATTTTGATGCATTAAAATCTTTGTTTTCTATTTTTCTAAGTTCATCATAGAAAAACATTAGTTTTTTAGCCTTCAATGTTTTTACTAAATCATTTATAGTAATATAATTATATTTATCAAATAAAGCAGAAAATCCATCACTAGTGATTAAAACTCTTAAATCATTATCAATAGTTAATTTACTATATATGGCATTGTCAACTGCCTTTTCATCAAAGCCTAGAATATAATATCCGTTAGTTTTATTTTTTTTATTTCTGTTGTCTATTATTTTATCCATTAGTTTTGTCTTTGCTTCATCTAATGTTAAGCCTTCTTCGCTTGTTAAAATCTTCATTTGTGAGAGTACATTATTATCAAGAGTAACTAAATTTTCATCCAGTATAGTTTGTATGCTATTAGAACGCGAAAAATTAATTGAACAATCTCCAAGGACAAAATATTCAAGCTCGGTTTTTTCATTATTCCATCTAATAAGAGAAAAGCTACTTGAAGGCATGTCAATCTCAGAAAGATTATTTACACTTCCATTTACGTATTCTTCATTTATTTTGTGAATACCATCTTTTATTATAGTATGTATAGAGCAATCTCTATTAACATTATCAGTTAAATAGTTATTCCACCATGTTACAAACCATCTTGCATCACTTATATCATCAGTTAAATTCCTATTATTTAAGCCTGTTGCTCCATCTAGTACCCAAGCAGCATTTCCAATAACATTAGCTTTATCTTCATTAACTAAAGCACTACCTTTTTCACAAATTATATCTAAATACATATGCTCTCCTCGACAATTAATGTTTTTTAAATACTAACACATTTAAATAAGAACAATCAATTAATTATATCCTTGCAAACGTTACTATAAAAAAGTGTAATGGTAATAATATAATATATAAAATATTTTTATTATACTTTAATATAATAATATGATAATATTCACTATAAAAATAATATTAATAGGACCACATGGAGGAAATTTAAAATGAAAAAGTTATTAGCACTTTTATTAATTCTACTTCTTAGCTTTAGCTTAGTAGGATGTTCAAACAATGACAGCACTGAAAATGATACAGCAAATCAATTAGAAGATAAATTAGTAATTTATTCTACACATACAGATGAAATGCTTGAATTAGTAGCAGAAGAATTTAAAGCAGAAACAGGTATAGAGGTAGAATATATAAATTTAAAGGGTGAATTAGCAGATAGAGTTAGAGCAGAAAAAGAAAATCCACAAGCAGACATTATGTTTGGTGGAGCTTCTTCATTATTTATGGAAATGACAGAAGAAGGAATATTTGAACCAGTTGAGACAACATGGGCAAAAGATTTACAAGATATATTTAAGGATAAAGATGGCAATTGGTATGGTACAATACAAACACCAGTTATGATATTTTATAACACAGAAATGTTAACAGAAGAAGAAGCACCAAAGGATTGGATAGACTTAACAGATGAAAAATACAAGGACCTAATAGTTTCAAGAGATACATTGTCATCATCTATGAGAGCTACACTTATGAGTTTAGTATACCAATATGACAAAGAGCAAAAGCTTGATGAAGCATGGAATTATTTAACTGCATTAGATGCTAATATGAAGAATTATTATTCAAGCGGAACATTGCAATTTCAAGCAGTTGGTAGAAAAGAAGCAGCAATAAGCTTCGCAGTTCAAAGCTCAATAGTTGACAATGTAGTTAAAAATAATGTGCCACTTAAAATTGTTGATGCCAAAAGTGGTTCACCTGTTATAACAGATGGAATAGCAGCAATAAAAAATGCACCACATCCGAATGCAGCAAAGGCATTTGTAGAATTTGCAGGAAGTTCAAAAATGCAAGCTAAAATTGCAAATGAATTTAACAGAATACCAACACTTAAAGAAGCAATACAAAACAGTCCAGAATGGATGAAGGACTCATACAAAGTAATGGATGTAGATTGGTCAGTAATATCTAAAAACCAAAATGAATGGTTGCAAAAATTTGATACAGAAATAAGAGATGCAAACAAGGATAAAGCTAAATAATCAAATAAAGAGAGAATATTATGGGTAAAGTTATACTAAAAAATATATCACATAGGTATGATAAAACAAACGTATTGAATGATATAAATATCGAAATAGAAGATGGCGATTTATTTACACTGTTAGGTCCATCGGGTTGTGGAAAAACGACACTACTTAGAATAATTGCAGGATTTATAAAACCAACCAGTGGAAAAGTATATTTATATAATCAAGATATAACAAATTTAAGCCCAGAGCAAAGAAATATAGGCATAGTTTTTCAAAACTATGCTCTTTTTTCACATATGAATGTTTTAGAAAATGTTACTTATGGATTAAAAATTAAAAAATATAATAAGCATAAAATAAAGGATATATCAGATTACTATTTAAATTTAGTTGGGATGTATGATTATAAAGATAGAAATATAAATGAACTATCAGGTGGTCAACAGCAAAGGGTAGCATTAGCAAGGTCATTAGCAATAGAACCAAAAGTTTTGTTATTAGATGAGCCATTGTCAAATTTAGATGCAGCTTTGCGAGACAAAATGAGAGAAGAAATTAGTAAGTTGCAAAAAAAGTTAAAAATAACTACTGTTTTTATAACACATGATCAAAAAGAAGCACTGGCAATATCTGATAAAATAGCTGTTTTTAATAATGGCAAATGTATGCAGGTAGATACTCCACAAAATATATATAACAACCCACAAAATGAATTTGTAGCTAATTTCGTTGGAGAAACAAATACTATTTATATAGAAGACAAAGAGCCTATTTTTATTAGGCCAGAAAATATAAAAATATTTAATGAAAAGAAAAATGACAATTTTGTTTCCGGAAAAATTCAAAACATAACTTTTAATGGGAGTACAATTGAGTATAAAATAAAAGTAGATACAAAAATTTATAAGGCTATAGAGCTTAATGATGGTAAATCTTACAGAAAAATAAACGATGAGGTATATATAGAAATTGATACAGTCAAATAATTATATAAAAAAAATACTAAACATAATATTTTTTGGTAGTATATTATGGGTTTTGGTGGGATTCATCATATTACCCATGCTTAATACGATTAAAACAAGTTTAGTAAATAACAATATAATTACACTTGAAAATTATAAAGCATACTTTGCAAATCCATCTAATTTGCTAGTAGTAAAAAATACCTTAAAATTAGGTTTTTCAACAGTTATATGCTGTGGAATAATAGGGACGTTTTTAGCTTTTTACGTAACACTAATAAAAACTAAATTCACTAAAATTTTAAGAATTATACTGTTAACTCCAATGATGGTGCCAGGAGTAATTATAGTTATAGCATTTATACAACTATATGGTGAAAGTGGTCTAATAACAAAATCGTTAGAAGTTTTATTTAAATTAAAATCAGCACCATTTAAATTTGAGGGATTTTCAGGCATTTTATTTGTACATTCATATACACAATATGTTTTTTTCTATTTAAATGTTTCGGTAGCATTGAGGTATTTAGATTTATCATCTATTGAAGCAGCCAAAAGTTTAGGTGCAAGTAAACTGAAAATATTTTTTACAGTTATATTACCATCAATATTACCTTCTTTATTTTCATCAACTATAGTTACATTTATATCAGGTATAAGCTCATTCTCAGCGCCTAATCTAATAGGTGGCAGATTTAAAGTGCTAAGCACTCAAATCTTAATGTCAAAAGCTAATAATCATATAAATATTGCATCTGTTCAGGTAACCATACTATTGATTATGGGAATATCAATGCTTTTAATTGTAAGACATTATGAAAAAAAACACTCTAATCCAAACTCAATAAAAGCGGTTAGATTAAACAAAATAGAACTAAATAACAAATATATTAAAACGATTTTAAATATTATAGTAACACTAATACTGTTGTTAATTATATTGCCGATATTGGCAATTATATTTTTATCATTCGTAAAACCTGGAAGTTGGATGATTGAAATATTTCCAAAAGAATTCAATTTTGATAATTATATTACTCTATTTACTAAAAAAAGAGTATTAAAGCCATTTATAAACAGTATATTTATGTCTATAATTGCTGTTATAGTTTCAATTTTTTTTGCAGTACCACTTGCTTTAACTATTGCAAAAAGAAAAAGCAAAATTAATTCAACACTAGAAGTTATTGCAATGCTTCCATGGGCTATGCCTTCAAGCACCATTGCTATAAACTTAATTAATACGTTTAATACAAAAAACATATTTGCTTTTAACAATGTATTGATAGGTAGATACTATATATTACCGATAGCATATATAATTACTGCAATACCTATAATACTAAGAACTAGCCTGATTGCAGTTTATAAATTCAACAAAGACTTAGAGGATGCATCCAAAAGCTTAGGAGCAAATAATATAATAACATTTTTTAAGATAACAGTACCTCAAATAAAACCAGCCATAGTATCAAGTGGTAGCTTAGTATTTATAAGGTGCTTGGGTGAATACACTATGTCAGCACTCTTATATGGAGTTTCAAATAAACCAATATCAATAGCAATGGTAAACGCAATGAATGAGTTTGACATTGGTTTATCAATGTCATATGGCGTTTTGACAATAATTATCTGTTTTGTAGCAATGATATTTACAGAAAGCTTCGATGATGCATTTTAGTCACATAAATACAAAAGACGCTCCATTTAATAGACAAGTATGGTGTATTGTCTATTAAATGGAGCGTCTTTATATATTAAGATATAGCTAGCTTTTTAATTTTATACTGAAGAGTTTGTCTAGGTATATTTAAAAGTTTTGCAGCTTTAGTCACATTCCAATCTACCTTTTGCAAAGCAGAAATAATAAGCTCCTTTTCATACTTTTCAAGAGATTGTTCCAAACCACAAGTATCATCAGAATCAATCATAAGATTAGTTGAATTATTGAGTAAATATTTAAATTGAAACGGTAGATGTTCTTCTCTAATTATTTCTCCATCATATAGAGAAATTGCACTTTCTATAGCATGTTCAAGTTCTCTAACATTGCCAGGCCAGTCATATTTCATAAAAATCTCTAATACTTCTTTTGAAACACCAGTAAAAAATTTCTGACATTTTTTATTATATTTATTTATAAAGTGCTTAATAAGCAAAGGTAAATCTTCTATTCTTTGCTTTAGTGAAGGTATTTCAAATGTAATAACATTAAGTCTATAAAATAAGTCCTGTCTTAGCTGACTAGTTTCTAAGATCTTTTGTACAGGAATATTGATAGCAGAAATAATTCTAACATCAATATCAATAGTAGAACTAGCACCAACCCTTCTTAAACGGCCATCTTGCAATACTCTAAGAAGTTTTGCTTGAAGTTCAAGTGGCATAGAATTAATCTCATCTAAAAAAAGAGTACCACCGTGAGCTAATTCAAACAATCCTGCTCTGTTTTCAGCACCTGTAAAACTGCCCTTAACACTGCCAAATAAAATGCTTTCAAGTAGATTCGTGGGTAAAGCAGCGCAATTTTGTGCAATAAAAGGTTTAGACCTTCTTTTGCTTGCATTATGTATGGATTGAACAATAAGCTCCTTACCAGTTCCAGTAGCACCAGAAACAAGAACAGGTGAATCAGATTCAGCAGCCTTAATACCAAGAGACTTTATTTTAAGCATTTCTTTGCATTGACCAACTATATCCAAAAAATTAAAAACAGCTGTGTTTTTAGTTTTAGTTACATTCGAAACATTTTTATACAATGCACTTTGTAAATTTACAATTTTCTCAGACAACTCTTTAACCCTTGTTATGTTTTTGGAAATCTCAACAGCTCCAATAATTCTATTATTATAAGTAATAGGTAAGGATGTGTTAACTGTAGATATCTTGTTGCCTTTGTAATTAACAAAATTTTGTTCAACTTTAAATAATGGCTTACAAGTTTTCATAACCTGTAAAAGAGTACTAGTTTCAAAATCAAGAGAAGGGTACACTTCAAGGATATGTCTACCCATTGCCTTATTAACATCGATTCCATCTAATTCCTTAGCAGCCTTATTGTAGTATATTATTTTACCAGATGAGTCAATAATATGAATACCATCATCAATTTGTTCAACTGCCTTTATTAATGCATCAAAAAATTTACTTTCCATATAACAATACCTCCTATGTGCCGAATAATAGGCAACACTAGCCCAATATTAGGCGAATGTTTTTATACTTAAAATATTAACATATGGAGCGTTATTACTAATGGAAATTCTGTATTTTAATAATATTTCACCATAGCCTTCATCATTAAGGTTATGAGCGTATTCTAATGTATATATTTCCATTTGTAAATCGCCATAAATCGTGCTATAAACAGAGTAGTACTTTTTATTTTTTTCAAATTCAAGAGTAGATGAAAGAGAGCTTATCTTTGTCATAACTAATCTGTCAGTAGATACTCTAAGCCTTGTTTTTATTGTATCTTCATCATTTTCACTAGCTTCTACATAATCAAAAACCATAAAATCATTTTCTTTTTTTACTACTGCATTAGTTACAAGTTCTAATTCATCTATAATATTATTATCATTATCAATTTGTTTGCCTATAATTTTTATTCGCATATTAATCCTTTCTCATGTTAACATTTAATAATCATATTAATTATAGCATAAGCTGTTTATAATATACAAGTTGATTTTGACTAGAATGCCGAAAAATCGGCACATAAAAAAATGAATATATAAATATTCGTTCAAAATCATTGATTTAACAGTAAGAGAAAAAAATACAGTTTTCAAAAAACAATTGGCACATATTTTGCAATATTGTATATTAATTAACAAAGCTACTAAACAATACAATACAATACAACAATACAAAACAATTCTTAGGAGGAATATTATGAAAAAAGGAAACCCATACGGAACACACAGAGTAATCAACCCAAAAGGAGTATTACCACAACCAGCACTTAAAATTGACAACACTATGGAAATATACGACAATGAAATACTTATAGACGTTCAAACATTAAACGTTGACTCTGCAAGCTTTACTCAAATAAGTGATCAAGCACATGGCGACGTTGAAGAAATCAAAAAAATCATGAAGGGTATTGTAGCAGAAAGAGGTAAACATCAAAACCCTGTAACAGGTTCAGGTGGAATGCTTATAGGAACAGTAAAAGAAATTGGACCTGCATTAGAAGGTAAAACAGACTTAAAAGTGGGAGATAAAATAGCTACATTAGTATCTTTATCATTAACACCATTAGTAATAGAAGAAATTAAAGACGTTAGAAAAGAAATAGACCAAGTTGATATTAAAGGTCAAGCTATATTATTTGAAAGTGGAATTTATGCAAAAATACCAACAGACATACCAGAAAACTTGGCATTATCAGTATTAGACGTAGCTGGAGCACCAGCACAAACTGCTAAATTAGTAAAACCAGGAGATACTGTATTAGTATTAGGTGGAGCAGGAAAATCAGGAATACTTTGCTTATATGAAGCTAAAAAAAGAGCAGGAGTTGCTGGTAAAGTAATTTGCTTTGCACACAAAGAAAGTTCACTTCAAAAGGTTAGAGATTTAGGATTAGCAGATTATTATATTTCAGGTGACGCAAGTAATGCTGTTGAAGTTTATGAAAAAATTATGGATGTTACAAACGGAGAACTTTGTGACATAGTAATAACTTGTGTAAGTAGAGAAAACTGTGAAATGGGCAGTATATTAGCTTGTAAAGATAACGGAACAGTTTACTTCTTCAGTATGGCTACAAGCTTTACAAAAGCTGCTTTAGGAGCAGAAGGCGTTGGTAAAGATGTTAACATGATAATAGGAAATGGATATACTAAAAATCATGCTGAAGTTTCTTTACAAATCATTAGAGAATGTGAACCATTAAGAAAATTATACTCAAAATTATATGCAGGAATGTAATAAATAAATTTTTATAGCAAGAAAAGGGTACATTAGTACCCTTTAAAATAAAATTAATTTAGGAGGAATTAAAATGGCATATTATAACAACATACCTCTTTGGAAAGATGTTACTGAAGAGCAATGGAACGATTGGCATTGGCAAGTAGGCAACAGAATAGACACAGTTGAAAAATTAAAACAAATAATTAATTTAACAGAACAAGAAGAAAAAGATATTCAAGAAGTTCTGAAAAAATTCAGAATGGGAATAACACCATACTATGCAGCACATATGGACAAAAATGATCATAGATGTCCAATTAGAATGCAAGCAGTTCCAACAATAGTAGAAACACACATAAGTGATGCTGATATGTTAGATCCATTACATGAAGATACAGATTCACCAACACCAGGATTAACACATAGATATCCAGATAGAGTATTAATGCTTATAACAGATCAATGCTCAATGTATTGCAGACATTGTACTAGAAGAAGATTTGCAGGACAACAAGACCATTCAGTTCCACTAGAAAAAATTGACAAATGTATTGAATACGTTAAAAATCATCCAGAGGTTAGAGACGTATTATTATCAGGTGGGGATTGTTTGTTAGTATCAGATGAAACACTTGAATACATAATCAAAAACTTAAGAGCAATACCACACGTAGAAATTATAAGACTTGGATCAAGAACACCAGTTGTTTGTCCACAAAGAATTACAGATGATTTAGTAAATATGCTTAAAAAGTATCATCCAATTTGGTTAAACACTCATTTCAATCATCCAAAAGAATTTACACCTGAATCAAAAGAGGCAGTAAGAAAGCTTGCTGACGCTGGTATTCCATTAGGAAACCAAAGTGTATTATTAAGAGGAGTAAATGATTGTCCACATATTATGATGGATTTAGTACATGAACTAGTTAAAATAAGAATTAGACCATACTATATATATCAATGTGACCTTTCTCTTGGAATTGAACACTTTAGAACACCAGTTAGCAAGGGATTGGAAATTATGGAAGCATTAAGAGGACATACTTCAGGATTCTGTATTCCAACATTTGTTATAGATGCACCAGGCGGAGGAGGCAAAACTCCTATTATGCCTAATTACATGATATCACAGTCACCTCATAAAGTTGTTTTAAGAAACTTTGAAGGTGTTATAACAACATACACTGAACCTGATTTACCAGAATTAGAATGTCAATGTGATGTTTGTAAAGGATTAAGAGAAGTTCATAAAACAGGTGTTTCAGGATTATTAGAAGGCGAAAGACTAGCACTTGAACCAACTGAATTAGATAGAAATAAAAGATATAAATAAAATTAATATTTTTTCATTGTAGAGGTGTTTTATCATGAGATTAATCGACGAAATTAATAATAAGTTTAAATCAATATCAATAATTGGACTTGCAAAAAATGCTGGTAAAACAGTAGCGCTTAATTATCTCATAGATAAAGCAAACCAGGAAAAAATAACTATAGGATTAACATCAACAGGAAGAGATGGAGAAAGTAGTGACCTTGTAACTAACACAGAAAAACCAACTATCTTTGTAGAAGAAGGAGTATTAGTAGCAACAGCTAGGCATGCCTTGTTACTTTCTGATGCAAAGGTAGAAATACTAGAAGTCACTAACTATAATACACCAATGGGTGAAGTTGTTATATCCAAAGTAAAGCATAGTGGAAACATACAAATAGCAGGACCTGCTAATACAAAAGAAATAAAAGAAGTTTCAGATATTCTCATTAAGTACGGAGCTCAAGTAGTTTTTGTAGATGGAGCAATCGATCGAAAAGCATCATCTTCCCCCATTATAACAGATGCTTGCATTATAGCTACTGGAGCAGTACTTAGTAGAGACATAAAAAAGGTTGTAGAAAAAACAGCATATACAATTGAATGCTATCAACTCAAAGAAGTTGATAAGCAAATAAAAGATAAAATAAACGAAATAGCATCTACATGCATAATAAGTAATACTGGTAAAATAATTAAATTAAACGTTAAAACAGGTATTACGGCAGGTAAAATGATAACGGAAAATATAGATAAAAATACTACCTGCGTATATGTAAAAGGGGCTATTACATCATTGTTAATAAAAGAATTGTGTCAAAGCGAATTTATAAAAGGCTTCAAACTTGTGATAGATGATGCGACAAAAATTTTTATAGACAATCATCATTGGAATGAAGCAAAAAAAAGAGGGCTTAAAGTTGAAACTATTAATGCCATTAAAGTAGTCGCACTAACGCTTAATCCCGTTTCTCCAGAAGGTTATTGCTTTGACAGTGCGGAATTTTCAGAAAAAATGAAGTACTATATAAAAAATACAAATATTATAGATGTGGTATCGGGTGGTGAGTAGCGTGGAAACATTTATTACAGAAGATTGTAAAAAAAATATAAATTTCGATTATATATTTGATGAGATTAAGCCTATTACTAAATATGGCGTTTTAGCAAAGAAAAATGCTAAACCATTTCTCCCTGGCCAAGAGGACGAATTACTGGTTGAGCTAAAAAAAGTCGAGGGATTTTTAAATACACCAAAACGTCGTCAAGTAATAGATATATTAAAAGAAGTTCGATACATACAAGAGACACTTCAAAGGGCAAAAAACAATATCACGTTAGACCTAATAGAATTATTTGAAATCAAAAAATATATAATCTATTTAGAAAAATTGGAAAAAAGCTTAAGAGGCACTTTATTATCCACATACGATGATTTGAAAATTAAACCCTTACCGCATCTATATAAATTATTAGACCCGGCAGGGCAAAAATTATTGACATTTTATATATATGACGAATACTCAGAAAATCTTAGAGAGATTAGGCACTCAATAAGGCAAACTGAGAAGAGCATAAAAGTCATACAGAAAGAAATCAAAGTAAATATAGAGGCGAAATACAATATAAAATTTAATTTACGTGACGAGGTTACGGTAAATAAAATACAATCAAATTTAATAGAATCATTAAATAATGAAGAAAATTTAAGAGCCGTAGGTGAAAATTACTTAAGTATAATTTACGGAATAAAAAACAACCTACAAATAGATAACTTTAAGCAACAGTTGCAAGGACTGAAAGAAGAAGAAGACAAAGAAGAATTAGAAATAAGGAAATATCTGACACAAAACATTAAAAAATCTTATGAAGATTTGACACGAAATTCTGAAAAAGTAGGTAGAATAGACTATCTTATAGCAAAAGCAAATTTTGCACAAAAAACAAATTCTGTAATGCCGCAGATAACAAAAGATTTAATAATTGATATAAAAGATGGCAGGAATTTAAAACTAGCAAATATGCTTAAGCAAAAGAAAAAAGACTATACACCAATATCAGTGTGTTTAAATAAAAATGTAGTTTGTATCACAGGAGCTAATATGGGTGGTAAAACTATTAGCTTGAGAATGGTAGGTCAGATTATTTCAGCCGTTGCTTACGGTATGTTTGTACCTTGTGAAAGTGCTAAAGTATGTTTATTCAAGCATATACACATATCAGTTGGTGATGATCAATCAATTGAAAAAGGGTTAAGCACATTTGGAGCAGAAATAGTAAATCTAAAAGTAGCTTTAGAAAACGCAGGTGAAAGAAGCTTGATATTAATTGATGAGCTTGCAGGAGGTACAAATCCTAAAGAGGGGTTTGCAATAACAAAAGCTGTAGTAGAATACCTAAAAAATTCAGATTCATTATCAATTTTCACAACACACTACGACAATATAGCTAATGATAAAGATGTACAAAATCTTCAGGTTGCGGGACTAAATTTACCAGAGGGTATAAACGAATTTACCAATATAGAAGATATTTCAAAGTATATGAATTATTCATTAGTAGAAGTAAAAGACCAAAGTAAAGCACCAAAAGATGCATTAAACATCGCAAAAATTGCCGGGATACCAGATGAAATTATAAATAGAGCTATGAGTTTAGTAGCAAATAGCAAATAGCAAATAGGAATAACAGGAGGTAAGAATGCAAAGTAAATTAAACCTAAATTCGCAGGTTATTGAAAGTGCAAGAAATGCAGCAGCAAACATTGCACAAAATGTTCAAGATTTTATTGACGTTCATACAACAGTAACAGTGGAAAGAACAGTAGTTAGATTATTGGGCGTAGATGGAACAGATGATATGGAGATTCCACTACCAAACGTTATAGTTGACAACATAGTTGAGGGTGGAGGATTAAGCAGAGGAGCAGCATTTTGGATTGGAAATGCTATGCTTCAAACTAAATTATCACCACAAGAAATAGCTAAAAAAATTAGCATAGGTGAAATAGACATAACAAAATTACCTATAGCAGATAACAAAGAAATATTTGATGTTATTTATCCTTTAGCTCAAAAAACAGTAGAAAAAATTAGAAACACCAGAATCAAAAGAGAAGAACTTGTTAAAACTTTGGGAGAAGGTAAAAAACCTTATCTATATGTTATAGTTGCAACAGGAAATATATATGAAGATATAATACAGGCAAAAGCAGCGGCAAAACAAGGTGCAGATGTTATAGCAGTTATCAGAACAACAGCACAAAGCTTACTTGATTATGTTCCATTCGGAGCAACAACAGAAGGCTTTGGAGGAACATTTGCAACACAAGAAAACTTTAGACTTATGAGAGCTGCTTTAGACG
Source organism: Sedimentibacter sp. zth1 (assembly GCF_017352195.1). Taxonomy (NCBI): domain Bacteria; kingdom Bacillati; phylum Bacillota; class Tissierellia; genus Sedimentibacter; species Sedimentibacter sp. zth1. The sequence continues at coordinate 2,354,623 of NZ_CP071445.1, forward strand.
AAGTAGGTCAAGAAGTAGGAAGATATATCAGAGTGTGTAACTATTGCTCAGGACTTTGTATGCCCGAGATAGCTGCAATGGGAGCGGTTGAAAGACTTGATGTAATGTTAAATGATGCAATTTATGGTATATTGTTTAGAGATATAAATATGCAAAGAACATTTGTTGATCAATATTTCTCAAGAATAATCAATGGGTTTGCTGGAATTATAATCAATACAGGTGAAGATAATTATTTAACAACAGCTGATGCTTATGATGAAGCACACACAGTTTTGGCTTCACAACTATTAAATGAACAATTTGCATTAAAAGCAGGGCTAAAAGAAGAACAAATGGGATTAGGTCATGCATTTGAGATGGATCCAAAAATAGAAAATGGATTCTTATATGAATTATCTCAAGCTTTAATGGCAAGGGAAATATTCCCTGACGCACCTTTAAAATATATGCCACCAACTAAATTTATGACAGGTAATATATTTAGAGGACACTTACAAGATGCATTATTTAATATCATCTCAATTTGGAGCAAACAAGGAATTCAATTATTAGGAATGCCAACAGAGGCAATTCATACACCACACTTACAAGATAGATACCTTTCAATAGAAAATGCTGAATATATTTTCAATAACTGTAGAAATCTTGGTGATGAAATAGAATACAAAAAAGACGGTATAATTCAAAAAAGAGCACAAGAAGTATTGGCAAGTGCAGAAGAATTATTAAAAGATATAGAAAGAGAAGGAATATTCAGTACAATAGAGCAAGGTAAATTTGGTGGAGTTAAACGACCATTTACCGGAGGAAAGGGATTATCTGGAGTAACTGAAAAAGATGAAAAATATTTCAATCCATTTATTGAGTTAATGCTTGGAGGTGAAAGGTAATGAGTCAAGATCAAAATGTTGATTTAACAAAAATAAAACCATATGGTGATACTTTAAATGACGGAATGGTTCAAATGAGCTTTACATTGCCAGTTCCGTACGGTGATGAAGCAAGTGAAGCTGCAAAGCAATTAGCATCAAAAATGGGCTTTGAAAATCCAGCAGTAGTATATTCACAGGACTTAGGTATTGGATATACATACTTCGTAATGTATGGTAAATGTTCTCACACTGTTGACTATACTACAATAGAAGTTCCAAAGGTTGATATGGAATTTATGAGTATGGAAGAAGTAGAAGATTTTATAGCAGAAAACATAAAAAGAGATGTAGTAGTAGTAGGAGCATGTACAGGAACAGATGCTCACACAGTTGGTATAGATGCTATCATGAACATGAAAGGATTTGACCATCACTTTGGACTTGAAAGATACAAAGGAATGAAAGCATATAACTTAGGCAGTCAAGTTTCAAATGAAGAGTTAATAGCTAAAGCTGTAGAATTACATGCTGATGCAATACTTGTATCACAAGTAGTAACTCAAAAAGACGTTCATATACCAAACCTAACACAATTAGTTGAAATGCTAGAAGCAGAAGGTTTAAGAGAAAAACTAGTTCTAGTAGCAGGTGGACCAAGAATTTCACATGAGCTAGCACAAGAGTTAGGCTATGATGCAGGTTTTGGAACAGGAAGTTATGCAAACTATGTAGCAACATTCATAGTAAATCAAATAGTAGATAGAAAATTAATATAAATTAAAAAGTTAAATTAAAAAGTTAAATTAAAAAGTACCTTTGAAAAAGGTACTTTTTTTGCTTTTTAATATTTTTTTATTTTTATTCATTTCAATTTAACAAATTATTGGTGGAATTAGATAGTACTTATATTAATACTCTTTTGTATTGGTTAGAAAACTAAAGTTATAGCAGCCCTAAATCACAATTTACTTATTATGTAAATAAACAAAGTATAAAGATAAATAAGCAATAATTCATATAAATGTATAAATATTTTTTCTATGTAAAATATTGGTTTACAAATTATGTTTAGAGGGCTATAATATTTAATGTAAATAAAATTAGGAGGGGATTATGAATAAACATAATTTAAACAAAACATTATCTTTAATATTAGCTTTCATGCTAATTATTTCATCTTCAATATCTACAGTTTATGCGTTCGATTTTTGCGATGTTGAAGGGAATTGGGCTAATGATTTAATAAATAAGTGGGTAGACAAAGACCTAATTAAAGGATATAGTGATGGGACATTTAGACCAAATGATAAAATTAGCAGGGCAGAATTTGTAAAACTAATTAATAGTTCTTTAGATTTTACAGAAATTGAAAATATAAATTTTAATGATGTAAATGAAAATGATTGGTTCTATAAAGAAATACAAATAGCAAAAAAATCAGGATATATAAATGGTATTAGTGTTACCAAATTTGCACCTTTGAAACCAATAACTAGAGAACAGGCAATTTCTATCTTGGTAAGGATTAGTAAATTAGAAGAAAACAATAACGTTGATATATTTAGTGATAATAATCAAATAAGTAGTTGGGCTATTGGAGAAATAGGAGCAGCAGCTGAAGTTGGCTTTGTTGAAGGTTATAATGATAAAACATTGAGACCAAGAAATAATCTTTCAAGAGCTGAAGCATTGAAATTAATAGATAACGTTGTTTTTTCAAAAAATATTATAATAAATGGAGATAATCAAACTGTAAAAGATAATATAATAGAAGGAAATGTAATAGTAACACAGTCATTAAAAGAAGGAAACGCCTATTTAGAAAATATAGAAGTTAAAGGCAGTATTATTGTTAATGGCGGAGGAACTGATTCTATACATTTAAAAAACACATTAGCAAACAATATAATAGTAAATAAGCCTACAAAAGTTAGAGTTTCTTTAGAGGAAAATTCCAATGTAAAAAGTGTTAATATTAATGGAAATTGCAAACTAGAGGCAGATAAAGATTCGACAGTTGATAAAGTTATTGTAAATTCTGAAAACACAGTAGTTTTGTCAGGTAAAATAAGAAATATCTATGTTGAGAAAGGTAGCAAGCTAGAATTGATTGGTGCTCAAGTAGAAAGTATTACAGTAGATGACCAATTAGATATTTATTTAGATAGCGATTCTTTAGTTGATTTAGTGACAATAAATAAACCAACAAATATTTTAGGTGAAGGAAGCATTAAAGAATTAGAAGCTAATACCAATGGCATAGTTGCAGAAGTAGATGTTGAAAAAGTTATACTTGGTGAAGGTGTAACTGAAGAACCTGTAATACCAGCACCTTCAACAGGAGGTTCTGCAGGAGGTCCTTCAGGTGGAGAAGATATTCCAAAACCAACAGAAAAAATTCTTAAAGTAACATATAATATTCATGGTTCAGATAAAATCCGTAATTTTAGTTATGTAGGAGACGATACACTTATTTCAGTATATAAAGATTTTGTAGAACAATTAAACAATCAAGAGGAAATAAGTGAAAACTTAAAGAAATTAGAAGGACTAAAAATAAATGGACAAAATATTTGGTCACTAGAAATGTATGACAAAATATCGACAATATTATCTATTGATAAACGATCTGATTTATATAAAAATTGTAAGCCATCTGATTTTTCACAAATTTCAATAGACGATGTATTAAAAATACTAAACAATTTAGAATCAATAACAAAACATGTAAAAAGCAACGAATCACAAATACAAAACAATATAAACAATATAGATTATGATAATCTTACAATAACAAAAAATGATAGTTCTTTGAGTGATATAAACGTTAAATTTATAGCTAAGCTAGGAAATAATCAATTCGATGAAACAAAATTAAAAGAACTATTAAACTATATTTTAAATAATATAGACATGCTTACAGGTAAAATTGAAAATATTAGCTTTGATAAAGCAATTCTAAACATATCAGAACCACGTACTATAAGCATAACAATAGAAAAATAAGTTTAAATAAAGTTAAATAAGGTAGATAAGGGGCTATCAACAGTAGTCCCTTATTTATTCTAAAGGAGAGTATATGAAAAGCAGTATTGTTAAAATATTTTTATTAATATTATTGTTTAATGCACTATTTTTTACATTTGCATATGCTACTGAATTCTCTGATTTAAATATGGAAACAGAAGATGGATTAAAAGTACAAAAAATGGTTGATGAACAAATAATAAATGGTTACCCTGACGGTACATTTAGACCAGACAATTATATTAAAAGAAGTGAATGTATTAAAATTATTAATAAAACATTTAATTTTACAAAAAGATCTGAAACTGTAGAATTTCTTGATGTAGGTAAAAACGATTGGTTTTATGAAGACTTGCTGATTTCACTGAAAAATAACTACATAAGTGGTTTTACAGACAATACATTTAGACCTAATAAATACATTACAAGAGAGCAATTTTGCAAAATTCTAACAAATGTTTTAGAAATCAAAGAACTTCCTTTCGACAAAGATATTTCAGACAATGTATCAAAGTGGGCTGTACCATATGTTAATGCTGTAGTATCTTGTAGAATAATGCTATTAGAAGATAACAATGTATTTAGAGCTACAGAAAATATAACAAGAATTGAAGTTTGCAAAGTTTTGTCTAATTATATAGTTGAAGATCAAACGAATAATTCTGAAAATACTAATGATGATAATGCTGATAGTTTAGAAGTAGTTCTTAATAGGGTGAGTGAAAAGCTTGTAAATAATTGCATACCAGTATTGAATGATGAACTTCAAATAGAAATATGCGAAGATATTTATGATAATATACAAAAATATATTAGTGATAATAATTTTGATTATAAGACTGAAGCAGAAAAAGTATATAAAAAATTTTTGAAGTTATCTGATGAACAACAGGAAGAACTCAAAGAATCTATTTTAACGTACAATACATTAAATGATTTAATTGAGCTAAAAGAGTGGTTTTTTCCAAATATTGATTTATAAAATATGTTTATTATTGGGGAGGAAAATAGCATGATAGACATACATACACATTTATTGCATGATATAGATGATGGAGCATCAACCTGTGAAATAGCATTACAAATGATTAAAATGGAAAGAAATCAGGGAGTTACTACGGTGATTTGCACACCACATTTAAATAAAGGTGAATTGTCAGCTTCTATATATGATATAAATAAATCATATAATGTGTTAATGCAGAAAATCGAAGAAAACGGAATAAATATAAAAGTTTTACTAGGACATGAGATAAACTGCCAAGATAATATTTTTGAAATATTGAAATCATCAAATTTTTTAACTATGGCAGGTTCAAAATATATAATGCTGGAATTAGATAATAATTTACTAAATGATATTGAGAATATGTTATATGAGATAAAATTGATGGGGTATATACCAATATTAGCTCATATAGAAAGATATACTAAATTGTTTGAAAGAAAAAAAATGTTAGGAATCATTGTAGATGAGGGTGCACACTTGCAAATTAATGCTGATTCAATTTTATCAAAACATAACAACACTGAAGTTAAATTTTGCAAGTATTTATTAAAAAATAGACTTGTATCTTTTGTTGCGTCAGATTGCCATAATTTAAATGATAGAAAGCCAAATTTGAAAGTGTGTTATAAATATTTAAGTTCTAAATATGGTGTGAAATATGCTTATGAATTGCTTTATGACAACCCAGACAAAGTTATAAATAATGTACCAATACCATATAAAAACCCAGTAAAAAAAATTATATAGATTTTTGAAAACTAGAACGGAGAAGTAAAGATGATTGCAACAAATGAGGAAATAGATTTAAGCGAAATATTACATATAATAAAAAAAAATATGTTAATTATAATTATAGTATCTTTAATATTTGGTTTGTTGGGATATTGTGCATCAAATTATGCAATAGAACCTAAGTATGAATCCAAGACAACACTACTTATCAATAGTAGTAAATTGTCACAAGAAACTATAACTCAAACTGACGTATCATTGAGCAAGAGTTTAATTTATACGTACGCGGAAATTGCAAAATCAGAAACAATAATAAACCAAACTATTGCAAAACTTGGTATAGAAAAAAAGGATATATGCGAGCTAAATGTTATACCTTTGAGAGACACACAAATAATTCAAATAAAAGTTCAGGCGAAATCATCAATTTTAGCCAGTGATATAGCCAATACTATAGCTAATTATTTTATCAAAGAAGTAATTAGAATAGCAAAAGTTGATAGCGTTGAAATAATAGATGAAGCTATACCTATCGAAGAAAGTGTATCTCCAAATATAAAGTTAAACACACTTGTTTCTGTTATAATGGGATTTATAATTATAATATTAATTGTGTTTTTTAGAAGTTATTTAGATAGAAAAATAAGAACAGAATCAGATTTAGAAAAATTAACTGATAGACCGCTTTTAGGAACTATAATAAAATACAATATTGATCAAAAAAAAGGTAATAAAATAATAATGCAAAGAGATACAAATTCTCCTGTATCAGAGTCTTATAGAAGTATAAGAAGTAGTATATTATTTTCAAATATAGACAATAATATAAAAAAGATAATTATAACTAGTTCTAATAAATCCGAAGGGAAGTCAACAACTATATGTAATCTAGCCTATTCATTGGCAGAGTTAGGTTTAAAAGTGTTGCTTATAGATTGTGACTTTAGAAGACCGTCTATTCATAGAAAATTTAGAATATCAAATTTATCTGGATTAACAAATATATTATTAAAAAAAGATAACTATAAAAATTATACACACCAAATTGTTGAAAACTTAGATGTATTAACAAGCGGTAAAAAACCTAATAATCCTGCACAAATAATAGGTTCTGAGGCTATGCAAAATTTTATAAAAGAAATAGAGGATGATTATGACTATATACTTTTAGATAGTGCACCATTAATAGTATCTGATCCAATAGTCTTAACAAGAATATGTGATGGATTAATATATATTGTTCAATCTGGAGCAGTAGAAAAAGATATTGTTTATAAAAATATAGAAAAACTAAAAACAACTGGTATTAATATTCTCGGATGTATATTAAACAATGTGAATATTAAAGAACAAAAATATGGATATTATTATTATAATTCATATTATTCAGACGAAGGAAAGAATAAGAAATACAAAAACAAGTAAATTTTTAATTGTTAAATGAGGATATAATGAAAAAATTTTTTAAATGGTATTATATAGTTGCTTTTATAATTTTAATATTTCTAACCTATGTTTTTTGTACTCAATTTAATAATATTAAAGCACTATTACTAACAACTAAGTTCTCAAAACATGGTATAGAAGAAAAAATCGTTGAGAATGATAAAGTATTAGAAGAATACTTAGAAAAATACTCTCAAGAAAATGCAGAAAAAAATATATTAGATAACCGTGGTACTTCAAATGAAATAGCTATTATTCCAAATAGTAGTAGTAAAAAAATTGTTGAAGAAAAACCAGGTGTACCCATAGATAGTTCATCTAATAAGACAAATAAGAATCAAAAATCAAATGCTAATAAAATAGAGCAAAATACTAATATAACTAGCGATGACAAAAATAGCAGTAATACTAATTTAACAAATAGCAAAGAAAGTGTAGAGTCAGAAGTAGCATTAGAAAATGATGATAACAATAAAGCAGATGAAATCATCAACAATTATGTTGTACAAATGTACTTAGTAAAAAAACAGTTTGTTAATTCTTTAAGTGAATTAGAAGAGAAAATATATAAGGAATACATTGAGTTGCCAAAAGAAGATAGAGACTTCGAACATAAAAAAAGTATTGTTTTAAAAAACTACAATTATGTTTCAAAATTAGAAAAACAATGTGATAAAACAGTAAATGAAATAGTTAACAATTTAGAAGAGGAATTAGAAGAAATAAAAGCAGACACAGAAATAGTAGATGCCATTAAAAAAGTATATGAAAATGAAAAAGCATTAAAAAAAGCATATTATATTAGTTTATTAAAAGGCGAATAAATAAATTCGCCTTTTAAAAATTATATTTATATTATCTTTCTGACCATTTCCAATGCATGTAAAGAAGCTTGCTCTCTTACAGTATCACGAGCGCCAAAATATACTTTCTTAGTAACAAAATATTGATTATTATAATAAACACAAAGATACACAAGACCAACAGGCTTATCATCAGTACCGCCAGTAGGACCAGCAATACCTGTTGTAGCAATACCTATATCAGCATTAGAAATCTTAGTTACATTGAACGCCATTTCCTTTGCTACCTCTTCACTAACCTCTGTATACTTATCAATAGTTGATTTATTTACACCTAAAATATTTATTTTAGCTTCCCTAGAGTAGGTAACAAATCCCTCTTTGAAGACTTTTGATATACCAGGGTAGCTTACAAGTTTAGAAGCAATCATTCCACCAGTACAAGACTCAGCAGTTGAAATAGTAACATTTCTATTAACAATTTTCTTGCAAATATCATGTTCAACAGAATCTGACGAAAGAACAAAAGCATTATCTCCAAATCTATGTAAAAGTTCATTAACAACAGGATTAATCAAGCCTAAAGCTTCATCTTCACTTTTAGCCTTTGCAGTAACTCTAAAAACTACTCTTCCACTGCCAGCATAAGGAGCAATAGTAGGATTAGTTTGAGAATCAATCAAATCCATAATCATAGTTTCAGCCTTAGATTCACCTACGTTTATAACTGCAACTTTTTTACCAACAACTATATTTTCTGAAAATCTTTTTAGGTAAGGTATAACCTCTGTGTCCATAAGAGGTATCATTTCCTTTGGAGGTCCAGGCAAAAGAATACATATGTTTTTTTTGCCATTTGATTGAGCATTTACAATACAAGCATTAGCAGTACCATTTTTATTATCTAATATGATACTTCCCTTTGGAAAATATGCTTGCCTAACATTATTTTCAGTCATTTCTCTATTGAATTTTTTAAAAATATTTTTAACATGTTCAAGACTATCGTTGTCAAATTCCATAGGCAAATTAAAAAATTCAGCAGTAATTTCCTTTGTTATATCATCCTTTGTTGGTCCTAACCCCCCAGTGCAAATAACTAAATCAGCTCTTGAAAAAGCAAGTAAAAAAGCTTCCTTCATACGAGTTGGGTTGTCACCTACTACAGATTGATAATGTACGTCAATACCAATATGTGCAAGACTTTTAGAAATATAAGCAGCATTGCTGTTAACAATGTCACCATGTAAAAGTTCTGTACCAATACATAAAACTTCACAATTCATTATAATTGTCCTCCAACTTAAAATTTCTATATTGAAATTATTTCACAAACTTGTGATAATATCAAGCTAATTATTAAAATTAAATAATTATTTATTGATTATTGTAATACCATACTTTTTTGGGTATAATATACTAATAAATAACAATTATCTGGAGGTGTAATATGTTTTTTAAAGAATTTGATAATAACTTTAAACCCCAAACTCTAAAAATGATAGCATTAATAACAAGTATAATTGGTGTATTTTTTGTACTGTTTGCTAAGTATGTTGGGAATATTGCTATAAGAATTTCAATGATCGTAATATTTGCCGTAATGTTTTTAAATATTAAAATGACATATAGTTACTCAGGAAAAATAAAAAAATCATCAGATGTATTAACTATGTTAGCAACAGTAATTGTATTCATATGGCCAAATCTTTTGGTTTTTATATTAGGGTTATGTTTATTGTATTTTAGCTCATTGTCATTAGCAAAAATGATAAAATTAAAATCTTATAATGATAAATTAAAATTAATTATCTCAATAGTAGGTATAATATTATCCATTGTATGTATATTCAACTCAAAAACTATTTTAGCAACAGTTATAAAGCTTCTAGGTGCAATTTTGATAGCAGTAGGTTGCTTTTGTTTTTATCAATATATGAAATCCACTAGGAATGAAGAAAATGAATTAAGTAATGTAGACCAGTATAAATTCGACAATGCAGAGGAAATAAAGGAAGATAAATAGAGTTTTTAAAACTTTATAGGAGGAAAAATGAAAATAAGGTTAGACAAAATGCTTAGCAACCTTGGATACGGGACAAGAAGTCAGTTGAAAAAGGAATTAAAATCAGGCTGTGTTACAGTTAATGGTACTGTTATGAAAAATAGTGCTTTAATTGTGGACACCGATAATGACACAATAACATTTCATGATGAAGAAGTAGAATATGTTCAGTACATATACCTAATGATGAATAAACCACAAGGTGTCATATCAGCAACAGAAGATTATTATAAATCAAAGACAGTAATAGATTTGATAGATGATTATTATAAGCATTTTGAACCATTTCCAGTAGGAAGATTAGACAAGGATACAGAAGGTTTGCTTATACTCACAAACAATGGGAAAATGGCGCACAACCTGTTATCTCCAAAGAAACATGTAAAAAAAACGTATTTTGTAAAAGTAGAAGGAAAAGTAACAGACAAGGATAAAAAAGCATTTGCACAAGGAGTAAGATTTTTAGATGATGACTACAAAACTATGCCAGCCAAACTTGAAATAATAGTATCAGATGATATATCTGAGTGCAATATAACTATAAAAGAAGGCAAATTTCACCAAGTGAAAAGAATGTTTGAAGCAGTAAACAAGCGCGTCATTTACTTAAAAAGGATGAGCATGGGACCTATACAATTAGATGAAAGTGTTGAATTAGGTGATTATAGAGAACTTACAGAAAAAGAATTAGAGCTTTTAGCACAATACATTGATTAACAATTTACCCCCCCCCCTACCCTAAAAGGAAAGGGGTTGTTTTTTCTCAACTGTAATATTACTGTAATAATAAAGCAATCTTAATATGATATCATAATAATGTAAATATGTGGTGCACTAAGTACAATATATTACAGCTTTGTTACAATGCTCATTAGAGTGTTGACTTAACAAATCTATATTGATATAATTTGTACGTTAGCGTGCTAACAAAAAATTAAATTTAATATTTCTTAGGAGGAAACAATAATGAAAAAAGTATTATCATTAGTAGTGATAATCGCTATGGTTCTTTCAAGCATGAGTTTTGCATTTGCTTCTACATTTGAAGACGTAGATGCTGAAAATGAAAAATTAGTAGAAGCTACTAATTTATTAAACTCATTAGGAATCATAAAAGGTTATGAAGATGGTTCATTCAAACCAGAAAAAACAGTTAAAAGAGCTGAAATGGCAAAAATGCTAATCGTAGCATTAGGTTATGGGGAGATAGCAAGTGATACACCTATTTTCACAGATTGCCAAACTCACTGGGCTAAAGGATACATAGCTTTAGCTAATGATTTAGGAATAATCGAAGGTAAAGGAAACGGAATCTTTGATCCAGAAGCTCCTGTAACTTACGAACAAGCTGCAACAATGTTATTAAGAGCATTAGGTTATACAAATGAGTCAGTTAATGGCGGAAAATCTGATGTATATAACGGAGCAGCATATAGAACAAGAGCTTTAAACTTAAATTTATTCAAAGATTTTAGTTTAACAGGAATGAAAGACGGAGCAAATAGAGGCGATATCGCTTTAATGCTTAACAGAAACCTTTCAAATTCAAAAGTATATACTGGAGATAACGGTAGATTCGTTATTGAAAAAGATGAAAATAACAATCCAGTTAAGTTATTATCTGCAATAGCAGAAAAAGTACCAATGACAGTTACTGCTAAAAATGTTGCTGATAACAAAATAGTTGATTTATCATCATACTTATATCAAACTATTGTAGCATATGTTAAGGATGGATCTGTAGTATTTGTTGAAGATGTTACTTCTGCAACTAAAAGCGGTTATTTAACAAATGCTAATGTAGCTGATGTTAAATTATATGGTATAGATGATGTATATGCTATAGAAAAAGCTGAAGCTCCAGTATTTTATAACAATGCAGAAGCTGAATACAAAGATGTAAAATCAGTTTTAGCTGGCTCTGTAGTTAAATTAGTATTAAATGATGACGAAAAAGTTATAGGAATTATAGCTGACGAAGAAACATCAGCTGATTTCATTACTTCTGAGTATAGAACTAACTCTACATTATTAGGAACTAAAATTTATTTACCAACAAAATCAAATAAAGTTGATTTATCAAAAGTTACTGTAACAGGTGCTGTAAATGATATCAATGATATTGAAGTTGGTGACGTTGTTAAAGCTTATGCTTCATTAAACAACACACAAGTTGAATTATTAGTAGTAAGAGATAGCATCGAAGGTAAAGTTATAAAAACTAATACTGCAAAAGATGAAGTATACGTAGATACAATTGGTGAATACAGAGATGTTGTTATTGGAACTATAGAAATAGGTTCTGAAGGTACATTCTATTTTGACGAAGATGGAAACATATTCCAATTCGTTGGAAAAAATATAGCTGTAGCTCAAGAATATCAAGTAGTAACTGTAGCTACAGATGCTACATTATTAAATGGTGCAGGTAGTACTTTGGTATTATTTGATAAAGCTACTATAAAAGTTATGAATGCTGCTGGAGAAGTTGAAAAATATAAATTAGCTAAAGATGCTACATTAAACTATGTTGATGCTGATCACGCAGGAACTGAAGCATATGACGTAGCTACAGGTGTTAACAACATAGCTGTTGGAACAATAGTTACTGGTTTAACATTAAATGATGATGAAGAAGTTACAAATGTAACTACTGAAGCATTAGTAGCTGGAAACAAAACTATCAATGCTACTAAATCTACTTTCGTTGCAGCTTCTGACTTAGTAATATTTAATGAAATAAATACAGCTGATGGTAATGTTTATGTTGCAAACACATTAGAACAATTACAAGCAAAAGGTGATATTGCTCAAACAAACTTTAAATATATAACTAATGAAATAGGCGAATATTCTGTAATCTTTGTTACAGGAACTACAGTTGTGGACGCTAAATCAACATTTGGTTTAATTGCTTCTCAACAAGTAGTTCTTAATGGTGATTTAAAACCAGTTCAAGAGTTAGTTGTTTATATTAACGGTGAGGCAGTTACTTATGTAACATCTACAGATGTAGCTACTCAAACTGTTGGAAAAGATATCAAATCATTATCTATTTCAGATGGTGTTATAGTAGGTGTTGCTGATTCTGGATTATTTGTAACTCCAGTTAGCAATACAACAACTTCAACTGCAATATCTTCTGTAGTTGGAACAAGATTCCAAACTGAAGCTAATTCAGAATGGTACTTCATGGATGAAAATGCACCAGTTTATATAGTAGATAAAGATGGTGAATTCGTACGTGTTGCTTCTTTACAAGATATTACTGCATTAGATGTAGATGTACAAATATATCATGATGCAAGCAATATTGTAAGTGCAATAGTTATTTCTTTAAAATAGTTTAAAAATAAACATTAAAAATAACCAGTATAATTCATACTGGTTATTTTTTTATGCTCTTTGTCAATAGTTGGGTTGAGAATGGAATAAATTCTTATTCTGACAGGGCAAAGAGCTATTTTAATGTTTAATAAAATTTTACTAGCATTGAAATGTACTTGTATTAAAAATTCTTTTTATTACTTTGGTACTAAATATTGACAAAATAAGTTATAACTAGTATGATTGGTATATAACGATAATTGAAATAAAGGAGTGGATTTAGTGAAAAAGTTTAAATTTATTTCTCTCGTACTTTCAATAGCTTTAATTTTCTCATCATTTAGCTTCGCATTTGCTGTCGAATTTCCAAGAGATGAAGTAGAAGAGGTATCTAATACTAGTTATATGAACGAAAGTATAACGGTAATAGTAGAATTAGAGGAAAATCCTCTTTTGATGTACAAAGATGCAGTTACAAATGGTGCGAAAGAATTTCTAGAAACACAAGATGCAAAAGGAGTAAGAGATGACATAATTAGTGCTCAAGGAGTAGTTAAAAATGAAATACTTGAAAATGTTAACTCTAATGCTACCTTTAAGTACTCATATACAAATACCTTGAATGGTTTTGTAGCTAATATTCAAAGAAAAGATATAGCTAAAATTAAAAGTATACAAGGTGTTAAAAACTTGTATATAGATGTTACATACGATGTTCCAGAACCTCAAATGTCAACAGCAGGTGGCATGGTTTCAGCTCCTAGTACTTGGAAATTAGGATTAAAAGGTGAAGGTACTGTTGTTGCTGTTATTGATACAGGTATAGATTATGACCATGAATATATGGTTTTATCAGATGATACATCAGTTAAAATAACTAATACTAGTTATGCTGATGTTATATCTGGATTGAATGCAAGCAAATTAGTAGAAAATTTACAAGTTAGTGATGTTTACTATAACAGAAAATTTCCTTACGCATTTGACTATGCAGATGCAGATATAGATGCAACTGCCGAAGGTAGTGAACATGGTGTGCATGTTGCTGGTATAGTTGCTGCAAACGGAACTGTTGCAAGTGAAACAAATGACAATTTACACACTGATATTATATTTGATGGAGTTGCTCCAGAGGCACAAATTGTAGTAATGAAAGTATTTCCTAGCAAGGATTCTGGCGCAAAGACAAGTGATACATTAGCAGCAATAGAAGATGCTATAACACTTGGTGTTGATGCAATGAATCTAAGCTTAGGTAGTACTGCAGGATTCACATTCCTTGAAGGAGAAGACCTTGTACCTTATGAATATGAATATACCTTTGAAAGAGCAAGAAATGCAGGAATTCTACTTTCAGTATCAGCAGGAAATGAAAACAGAATTGGTCAAGAAAGTTATCTTGACTATGTAGGAGGATTGCAATATCCAACACCATTAAATGTTGATTCCGGTTTAGTAGGTTCACCAGGACTTAAATACCATACAACTTGTATAGCAAGTGTTGAAAACGTTACTAATACTTTACCTTATATTTATCAGCCAAACATAGATTTAAGATTAAAATATGCTGATATATCAGAAGGTACAGGAAATGGAATTGAATTTTTAGAAAATTTTGATGGACAAACGTTAGAATACGTTAATTGTGGTATAGGTTTAAGTAGTGATTTTGCTGGAATAGAATTGGACGGAAAATTAGCACTTATTCAAAGAGGAGAAATAAGCTTTGCTGAAAAGGTTGCTAATGCAACAAGCTATGGTGCAATAGGTGCTATAGTTTATAATAATAAAGATGAAGATAAATTATTTAATATGTCTGGAACAGAATTATTATCAATACCATCATGCTTTATATTTATGCAAGATGGATTGTCAATGGCAGATGCTGAAGTTAAAACAATTTCAGTGAGTAAAAGTTATGTGGGTCAATTTATAAGCCCTATGGGTTATAAAATGAGCTCATTTACATCATGGGGATGTACACCTGATTTAAAATTAAAACCAGAGTTAACAACTCCAGGTGGACAGATATTTAGTACATTACCAGAAAATAAATATGGCTCAATGAGCGGTACATCAATGGCTGCACCAAATGCTGCTGGTGGTATGGCATTAATGCAACAATATGTAAAAGAAGATAAAGATGAAAAATTTGCAAAATTCAACTCAGAACAAAGAGCTGATATCATAGAAAATTTATTGATGAGTACAGCATGGACTCTTAGAGATGAATATGGTGAAGAATATTCTCCAAGAAGACAAGGCGCTGGATTAATGAATGTTGAGGCTGCAGTTAAAAGTGATGTATATGCAGTTAATGAAGATAGTGGAAAAGCAAAAGTTGAATTATTTGATAAAATAGGTGATAATTTTAACATTGAGTTTGATTTAGTCAATTTATCAGATAAACCTTATTCATATGAATTGGCAGGATCTATCTTTTCAGAATATGCAGCAAATGCAGGACCATGTTATCTAACACTTTCTTCAATAAGTTATTTGGAAAATAGTATAATGGCTGTTGATGGACACAGAATTAACGCAGTTGGTGCAACTACAGCTTCTGCTATAACAGGTAGTGCTATAGTTACAGCTACTCCAAATTCAACTACTCATGTTACTGTAAATGTAAATTTGAGTGATAGTGACACAGAATATTTATATAGTCAATTTGAAAACGGATTTTTTGTAGAAGGATTTATTGAACTATTATCATTAGAAACTGCGCCTGATTTAAGTATACCTTATATGGGATTCTACGGCGACTGGACAGATGCACCAGTTATAGATGGTTCATATTATTATGATTCATCTCTACTTGATTTCTATTATACAAACTCATATGCATATAATTATGGCTACGATGAGGAAACAGGTGTACCTGTTGGATATTATAGACTAGGAAGTAATGGTTATGCAAGTAATAATGAAAATTATTCATGTGATTACAGTTGGATAGGTTTTTCACCAAATGGCGATGGATACTTAGACGAAATGGGATGGAGATTGAACCTATTAAGAAATGCAAAAGAATTAGATGTAAAAATAGTAAATAGTAAAAATAAGGATGTAAGAACTTTATTAAGGGATACCTATTATAATAAAGCATACTTCTATGCAAATGGTGGTTTTCTAACAACAGAAGATTTACCTTTGTGGGATGGTAAAGATGACAGGGGTGAATTATTACCAGATGGTCAATATTATTATGTAATTAGTGCAAAAATAGATTATGAGGGCGCTGATTATGACGTGAAAAAAATACCTGTAAAATTAGATACACAAGGCCCTTCAGTGTCAAATGTACATTTTGACTTAGAAACAATGACTGTTGAATTTGATGCAATAGACGAGGGATATGTATCTTATGCAGACGCTTATGATTTAAATGGTAAAGATTGTGATGAACAGATTGTATCAGCACCTGATAAAACAGTACACTTTGAATTTGACATTACTGATTTTGATAAAAATAATACAGTATTAGTTATTGGAGATTGTGCTGGAAATGAATCTAGAATATTAGCTGAAGAAGTAGACATTATAGTTATTCCACCAACACCAACACCAACACCAACACCAAACCCAACACCAACACCGACACCAACAGAGCCTGAAGAACCTACACCTTCATTAGATGAAGAAGTAGTAGTTGAAGCTCCAAGTAGCTCAATTAAAACTGAAGTTGTAGAAGAAATAGCAAACATTGGTATTAGTGAAGATGTTGCTGACTTGATAAAAGATGGAAAATCAGATACATTAGATATAAAAATTGACGCAGTTGAAGGTACTAAAGGAATTAAAATAAATATTCCTGCAGGAGTTGTTGATGAATTATCTTCAAATGGTATGTTAGTAAGATTATCATATGGGGAATTAGCAAGTTTTGAACTAGATGATTTAGGTACTGGTGCATTAGATATTGTTATGAATAATGTTGAAGCTATACAATCTGATAGTATTTATACACCAACTGAATTTAATTACGATATAGAAGTACTACAAGATGGAATAGTTATAGATAGTGCTAACAATAATATAAAAATAGAATTATCAGTAAAAGGTTTAGAAGATGCAAGTAAAGCAGGAGTATATACAGTAGATGAAGCAGGTAACATAGAATATGTTATGACATACTTAAATGGTGATATAATATCATTCTATCCACCACACTTCAGTCAATACTCAGTTATGGTTTACAACAAAACATTTGATGATATAAAAGGACATTGGGCTCAAACTTATATTGAAGACATGGCTTCAAAACATATTGTAAATGGAAAAACTGAAACTACATTTGCTCCACAAGATACAATAACAAGAGCTGAATTCGTTACAATGGTAGTAAGAGCATTAGCATTAGAAGGCGAAGGACAAAGTGAATTTGCGAACATGACAGGAAATGAATGGTATGCAAATAATATGTCACTTGCAAAAGATGCTGGTTTAATAGACGGCGAAAACTACAATGCAACTGGTATAATTTCTCGAGTTGAAATGGCAGAAATTATATCAAAAGCTCATGCTATATTAAACGGTGTCGAAGTTAAATTCGATGGAAAACTTAAATTTACAGACGTAGAAAGTGATTCCGAATATGCCAAATTCATAGGTTATGCTGTTGAAAATGGATTAATCAATGGTTTCCCTGGAGATCTATATAGACCAGTAGAAAACACAACAAGAGCACAAGCTATGACTGTAATACACAAATTATTAAATAAATAGTTTAAAAACAAAATATGTAAACAAAAAAACTGATTTCTAATTTCTAGAAATCAGTTTTTTATTTCAAAAATTACTTTTATTAAAACCAATATTTCTTGATTAATACAACCATAACACCAATCATTCCACCTATAACACCACCAATTACAGTATTCAAACTTGTACTTGGGCTTGTCTTATGAGAAGGGGCAATAGGTTCAGAAGGTAAATAAATATTTGTTTCAGTCACTTGGCAAAACTCCATTGACAAATCCTTTTCAGATAATTTATCCTGTATACTATTTAATTCATTTAAATAATTGCAATATTTAGTTATGTTTAAATGCATAGAGTTTATAGTTTGTTGATTAGCTATTATGTTAGCTTCAACCTTTGTATAATTTTCGTTTATTGCGTTTTCCAAAACAACATAATCTAGTGTAGTTGTATCAATATCTTTTATAGCTTCTTTTGAATTAATTGTTTTAGGAATAGTATTTAAAAGTTCAATATTTTTTTCTAAAAGAGATTCAGTTCTCTCCAAGCTCTCAATACCTTTATTTTTTGCTGTAGTAAATATAATTGAAAAATGTTCTGCACATTTGTTTTTTATTGTTAAGTCCATAAATTCTATGTAGTTATTGTATAAACACTGTGCTAGTTTTAAACTTTCTTCTTTGTTGTTTGCTGCAACCTTAATGTAAAATTGATTAGGTTTCTTATCATCTTTGTTTACGCTTATCCTTGACACAAGATTGTCAACAGAGACCTTGCTATCATCGTAACCCATATCCTTAATTGTTTTTATCAAGACATCATTACTTTTTATGAGCTCTATATATTGCTCGTTTGTTGTCATGAGTAGTTTATAATCGCCGTATTTAGTGGCTATAGTATCAGGCATGTTTATTAAAATACTTAGTTTAGTCTCATATACAGGGTCAACTATAAACATTGTTATAAGGCAGGTTAATATTGCTATAATTAATGCAAAAGCAATAATCACCTTTTTCCCTTTCCAAATAGTAACAAATAAATCTTTTAAATCTATTTCATCACTATGCTTATCAACTTGTAAATTTTCATCCATTGGCAAAGTTCCTCCATTACTTTTATCTATATAATTATATCAATATAATGATGTAAAATCAAACATAAATTAAGAGAAATGTATAAATGTAACACATATTGATTTTATTAGTTGTATTAATAAATATTCAAGTAAAACATTATAAGTTGATTGTAATATTTCAATTTGTAATAACTGGATATATTTAGAAAAATAATATTGACAAATACTTAGTGGAAGTGTTAAACTAATAAAAGTTCAGTAAATGAACTGTTTTATATTTATTGAAAGGAGGGCTCGTGATAGTACAATATAAAAGTTTGAATTCAAATTATGAATATTTTATCATGAATGAAATACTAGATAATGAGAATATAAGTCAGCGAGAACTCTCAAGAAAATTAGGAGTGTCTTTAGGAACTGCTAATGTATTAATTAACAAAATGATCACAGAAGGCATAATTAAAATGGAACATGTATCTCAAAAACAGGTAGCTTACATGTTAACGCCTGTTGGAATGATGGAAAAAACAAAAAAAACAATTAGTTATTTAAAGGGGCACTATCGTGTTATTTATGAAACTAAAGAAAAAGTAAAAGTTGTTTTGGATGAGTTGACTCTAAAATATGAAAATGTATTAATATTAAAAGTTAAAGATGAAATGGGCGAGATAATAAAACTTGCTGTTACAGAATATAAATCAAAAGATAAATCTAAAAAAATAAAAATGATTAGTGAAAATTATAACTTTGAATCAATTGATGGGCAGAAGATTAAAGATACAGTTTTACTATATGCGATCGAAAATCAAGAATTGGTGGATAAAAAATTAAAAACAAATAATATTACAATTGTTAATTTGTTGGAAAGATTATAGATTTAGTAGAAAGTTGGATTAATTACCAACCAACTAAAAGGAGGCTTGACTTTTATGGCTGAAAAGATATGGCTTGCTTCACCTCATATGAGCGATGAAGGATATGAAATGGAATATGTTAAACAAGCTTTTGATACAAATTGGATTGCACCACTAGGTCCTAATGTTAATGAGTTTGAGAAAGAATTAGCGGCTAAAGTAGGTATTGGACATGCTGCCGCATTGGCTTCAGGAAGTGCAGCTATTCATTTAGCACTTAGGGCTGCTGGGGTTGGACAAGATGATATCGTGTTTTGTCAAGATCTTACATTTTCGGCTACAGCTAACCCTATTATATATCAAAATGCAAAACCGGTATTTATAGATAGCGATTATAAAACTTGGAATATGGATCCTGAAGCATTAGAGAAAGCTTTTGAGAAGTATCCACAAGTTAAAGCAGTGTTAGTTGTTCATTTATATGGATTATCTGCTGATATGGATAAGATAGTTGAGATATGTAAAAAGCATAATGTAGCATTAATTGAAGATGCTGCTGAGTCTTTAGGAACTTACTATAAAGGAAAACATACTGGTACTTTTGGTGACTATGGAATCTTTTCTTTTAATGGTAACAAGATCATCACTACTTCTGGTGGTGGAATGTTAGTCTCTAATAATGAAGATAAGATTAGTAAAGCTAGGTTTTGGGCTACACAGTCTAGAGACAAAGCAAGGCATTATCAGCATTCAGAGTTAGGATTCAATTATAGAATGAGTAATATAGTTGCTGGTATTGGTAGAGGACAGCTTAAAGTATTGGATCAAAGAGTTGAGAAGAAGAAATACATATATGAGTTTTATAAAAGAGAATTAGGTGGGCTTGATGGTATTACAATGATGCCTGTGAATGATTGGGATGATCCAAATTATTGGTTATCATGTATTACTTTAAATGGTAAGATTAGACCTATAGATGTTATGGAAGCATTAGAGAAAGATAATATAGAATCGAGACCTATCTGGAAGCCGATGCATATGCAGCCTTTCTTTGCCGAATATGATTACGTAGGTGGAGATGTAGGCGAGAAGTTGTTTAAAAATGGTGTTTGCTTGCCATCTGATACGAAGATGACGGATGAGGATCTTGAGAGAATATGTGGGATTATAAAGGGATTGTGGGTACAAAAAACCTATAAAGAGGAAGTTGCTAGTACAAAGTAGGTGGTGATTGTAGATGAGAACTATTAATTTATTTATAAAAAGGATAATTGATTTTTTGGGAAGTCTAATCGGCATGATTATTATCTCACCGGTACTAATAATTATTGCAATATCAATTAAACTGACTTCAAAAGGTTCAGTGTTTTTTAGACAGAAACGACTTGGTGAAAATGGGAAAGTGTTTAAAATTCTTAAGTTTAGGACAATGGTTGTGAATGCTGAAAAGATCGGTGATGGATTATTTGTTAAAACCGAGAAAGACAACAGAATCACTAAAATTGGGAAACTTTTACGAGCAACAAGCTTAGATGAACTTCCGCAACTTTGGAATGTATTAATAGGAGAAATGAGTTTAGTTGGGCCACGTCCACCGGTACCTCATCATCCATATAAATATGAAGAATACAGTGAATATCAAAGTAAAAGATTTAATATGAAACCAGGTATGACAGGTTTGACACAAGTTACTGTTAGAAATTCAGTTCCTTGGGATGAACGAATACCAGTAGATGTGAAATATGTAGAGACATTTAATGTATGGCTTGATATTAAAATTCTTTTTAAAACAATACAGAAGATCTTTGTTCGAGAGAGTATATATACTCACAGTGAAAAGAATGCATCAGAGAAATCAACAACAATCTAAATGAATTGAGGGTAATGCATGGAAATAGCAATCAGGAAATTTCAAGAAAAAGATATTCCCTATAAAGTTAAGTGGATTAATGATGATGAGAATAATAAATATCTACATTATGATTTACCTCTAAGAGAAGATAAAACTTTGTTATGGTTTAAAGCCCTTCAAGGAAGGAAAGACAGAGTTGATTACACTATCACTTATGAGGGAGAATCTGCTGGATTAATTGGATTGCTAAATATTGATGATAAGAATAGAAAAGCAGAGTATTACATTTGTCTTGGAATAAATCAGTTTAGAGGAAAAGGAATTGCAAGAGTTGCTTCGGATTTACTTATTAAAGAAAGCTATGAAATATTTAATTTAAATAAGATTTATCTTTATACCGAGGTGGAAAATGTGCGAGCACAGCATCTGTTTGAGAAAATAGGCTTTATAAAAGAAGGATTACTGAAAAATGATTTGATTCATAATGGACGAAAAATTGATAGATATGTTTATGGATTATTTGTAGAAGAATACATTAACAAGGCATAAAGGGGAACAAACAATGAAACTAGGGAGATTACAGAAAACGCCAGTGCAGAAACTTAATGAAAAATTGAATAACAATACTTTCTATATTAAACGAGACGATCTTCTCCCAATTTCATTTGGAGGAAATAAAGCTAGAAAAGCAGTTCTGTTTTTTGAAGAACTAGACAAACTAGGTTGTAATTGTGTAGTTACATATGGAAGTAGTAGTTCTAATCACTGTAGAATTGTAGCAAATATTGCAGCATCAATGGGTTTGCCATGCTTCATTATTTCACCTAATGAAACAAGTAAAAAGACTTTCAACAGTCAAATGATGAGAATATTCAGGGCAGAGATAATTAACTGTTCTGTATCTGAAGTTAAGTATACTATTAAAAATAAACTGAAAGAATTAAAGGATACAGGCTATAAACCTTACTTCATTCAAGGTGGTGGCCACGGTGATATTGGAACGAAAGCTTATGTACAGGCTTACGAAGAAATCAAAGATTATGAGAATAAAACAAAAATTCATTTCGATTATATATTTCATACATCTGGAACAGGAACTACTCAAGCTGGGCTTATTTGTGGTCAGTTGATTCATAGAGATAATAGGAAAATAATTGGAATAAGTAATGCAAGGAAAAATCCAAATGGTGGTCAGGTTGTTTTCGATAGTGTTAATAGTTATTTGACAAGTATAGATAAAGAACATGTAACCGCCGATGTTATCAACTTCATAGATACCTATGTACTTGATGGGTACGGTGCTTACAATGATAAGATACTGCAGACGATTAAAGAAATGTTGATAAATGAAGGAATCCCAATGGACACCACATATACAGGTAAAGGATTCTGGGGGATGAAGGAATATATTAGAGAAAATCAAATTATAGGGTGCAACATTTTGTTTATTCATACTGGGGGAACGCCACTGTTCTTTGATGATTTGGAGGTATTAGTGAATGACTGATCCATTGAATATTTTGATATTAAGCTGTGGAACTAGAAATAAAATAGTTCAATACTTCAAAAAAAAATTAGGAGATAGAGGGCAGGTTATGGCAACTGATTGCAGTGAGCTAGCTCCTGCACTTTATGATGCGGACAAGCATTTCATCGTTCCTAGAATGAATGATGAGGGCTATCTGGATGTAATATTGAATATTTGTAAAGAGAATAACATCAAGGGGTTAATATCACTCATTGATCCTGAACTGACTTTATTAGCAGAAAATAGGGAGGCGTTTCTTGAGATAGGAACAACTCCGATTATTTCTGATTATGATTTGGTTGAGATGTGCTTTGACAAGTATCAATTCTATGAATTTCTAATTAAAAATGGATTTAAAACTATACGAAGCTATGTAGATAAAGAGCTGTTCTATAAAGATATTGAGGTCGGACTTATTGAATATCCGGTGTTTGTGAAGCCTGTAAGAGGCAGCGCAAGTATTAATATCAGTAAGGTGACTACTAAAGAAGAAATTGAACTTCTATTTAATAGACATGACAATTTGATGATCCAAGAGTTTATGGATGGTGTTGAGTATGGTTCTGATACTTTCATCGATATGATATCAGGTGAGCCGGTTGCAATATTTACAAAAGAGAAGATCAAGATGAGAGCTGGAGAGACTGACAAGTCAGTTTCTGTAAAGGACGAAAAGCTATTTAATTTGATAAAGAGATTCGTTAAGGTAGCAGGATTTAAAGGTATCGTTGATATAGACATCTTCAAAGTGGATGGTGAGTATTACATCTCTGAAGTGAATCCTCGTTTTGGTGGAGGTTACCCTCATGCTTATGAGTGTGGAGTTAATGTGCCTGAGATGATTATTAATAACCTTGATGGCGAAGAAAATCAGGATGAGAATGGGCAGTATGATGAAGGTGTTTATATGATGAAGTTTAATGAAGTTAAAATAATAAAACAGTAGCGGAGGATTATACATGAAGGAGAAAATATGGATAATGAATCATTACGCTACAAATATGTATTTCAATGAAGGTGGAAGACATTATTGGTTTGCCGAGAACTTAATCAAACAGGGATATGAACCAACGATATTTTGTGCGAATACGAGACATAATTCAAACGATGTTATTGAGCTAAATGGTGAATTATATTCAATTGATAATAAAGACAGTATTCCTTTTGTGTTTGTTAAAACCCCGGAATACAAAGGCAACGGTAGATCACGTATTCTCAACATGGTCTCATTTTACAAAAATCTCTTCCCTGTGGCTAAGAGATATGCAGAAGAATATGGGAAACCAGATGTAATATTAGCTTCGAGTGTTCATCCGCTTACTTTAGTAGCTGGAATTAAGATTGCAAAGATATTCGGAGTACCATGTATTTGCGAAGTTAGAGACTTGTGGCCAGAAAGTATTGTTGCCTATGGTTCATTGAGGAGAGAAAGTTTAATTGCAAAAATATTGTATCAAGGTGAGAAATGGATTTACAAGAAAGCAAATTCAGTTATCATGACTTGGGAAGGTGGAAGTCAATATATTGCAGACCAAGGATGGGATAAACAAATAGACTCGAATAAAGTAGAACACATAAGTAATGGAGTAATAATAGATTCCTTTGATAAACATTCCAAAGAAAATCAGATTGTCGATTTAGATTTGGATGATAAAAGTTATAAGAACTTGGTTTATGCTGGCTCTATTAGAAAAGTAAATAATTTAGGACTTTTATTAGATGCAGCAAAACTAATTCAACAGACTGATCAACAAATTAGGTTTCTTATCTACGGTTCGGGTGATGAAAAAGAAATGCTTGAGAATAGATGTGAAGAAGAGGGAATCAACAATGTAATTTTCAAAAGTAGAGTCGATAAGAAGATAGTTCCTTCAATTCTAAAAAGATCTTATGCAAATATCTTACATAACTCAAGTACTTCTCTTGATAAATACGGACAAAGCCAGAATAAGTTTTTTGAGTATTTAGCTGCTGGTAGATGTGTAATACAAACTTATACAACAGGATATAGCGTTTTAGAAAAATATAATTGTGGCGTTAGTGCTGTTAAGCAGAATCCTGAAGAAGTAGCAAAAACAATACTGAAAGCATGTAGAGATGATAAAGAAGTTGAGCTAATGGGAGAAAACGCAAGAATAGCGGCACAAGATTTTGACTTTGAAAATTTAACTAATAAACTCATCAGAATTATAGAAAATGTATAAATAAGGAGCGTATATTATCATGAAATTATATGATAAGATTGTAAACAAAGAAGAAAAAATTGCTGTAGTGGGACTTGGATATGTAGGAATGCCAATAGCAGTTGCTTTTGCTAAAAAAGTTGATGTTATTGGTTTTGATCTAAATGAAAAGAAGATTGACTTATATAAAGCTGGAATTGATCCAACGAAGGAAGTTGGGGATGAAGAAATTAAGAAGACAAATGTAGAATTCACTTCAGATGAAAACAGATTGAGAGAAGCTAAATTTCATATTGTAGCTGTTCCAACACCTATTAATTCAGATAAAACACCGGACCTATCGCCAGTAGAAGGTGCCAGTAGAATTGTGGGGCGAAATATAACCAAAGGTTCTATTGTAGTCTATGAGTCAACTGTTTACCCAGGTGTAACAGAGGACATTTGTATCCCAATATTGGAAAAAGAATCCGGATTAAAATGTGGTAAGGATTTTAAAATTGGTTATTCACCAGAAAGAATAAACCCAGGAGATAAGATCCATAGACTTGAGAATATCATTAAGATTGTTTCAGGGATGGACGAAGAAAGTCTTGATGAAATTGCAAAAATTTATGAATTAGTTATTGAAGTCGGTGTACATAGAGCAGGATCTATTAAAGTTGCTGAAGCAGCAAAAGTAGTTGAGAATAGTCAGCGTGACATTAATATTGCCTTCATGAACGAACTTGCTATGGTATTTGATCGAATGGAAATTGATACAAGTGAAGTTGTAGAAGCGATGAATACAAAATGGAATGCGCTGAGATTTTATCCTGGACTTGTTGGTGGTCACTGTATAGGAATAGATCCTTATTATTTTGTTTATGAAGCAGAAAAACTTGGTTATCATAGTCAAATTATTTTATCAGGTAGGAAGATTAATGACGGCATGGGGAAGTTTGTAGCGGATGCGATAATTAAAAAACTTATCTTAGCCAATAAAGTAGTTAGACAAGCCAAAGTTGTGATATTAGGAGTAACCTTTAAAGAAAATACGCCAGACACAAGAAATTCCAAAGTAGTAGATATTATCGAAAGTCTTAGGGAATATGGAATTAAACCAATTGTGGTCGATCCAGAGGCTGATGCTGACGAAGCTAAACATGAATATGGTATTGATTTAGTAGATATAAAAGAAGTCAAAGATGGTGACTGTTTGGTATTAGCAGTAGCACATGATACATTTAAACAAATGAGCTGGAATGAAGTGGATTCTTTATTTGGTGATTTTGATAATAAAAACAAAGTACTTATTGATGTAAAGAACATATTAGATAGAAGAGAAATCGAAGAAAAAGGTTACAGTTATTGGAGATTATAATATATAGAATGAGGTGTAAGGCATGAAGATTCTTCATATTAACTCATATTATAGTGGGAGTAAGTTCTATAAAAACTTATACGACCAACAAGAAAAAAATGGATTTGATATAAGTGTTTTCTTGCCAGCAGCATCTCCACAAGAAAATATTGAAGATTTCGGGGAATATACAACAATAAGTGTAAATCATTCAAAATACGACAGGTTCATTTTTCACTTAAAACATACTAAAATCTTAAAGGATATTATTAAAAAATATGACATTAAAAAATACTCTTTAATTCACGCGCACTCTTTGTTTTCTAATGGATATGTTGCCATGAAACTAAAAAAAAAGTATGGGATTCCATATATTGTGGCAGTACGGAATACTGATGTTAATACCTTCTTCAAGAGAATGATACACCTTAGAAGAATGGGAATTGAGATCTTAAAAAATGCAAATAGTATTATTTTTTTATCGAAATCTTATAGAGATGAGGTAATAGAAAAATATGTTCCGAATAATATTAAGGAATTAATAATTAATAAGACATCAATTATACCGAACGGTATAGATGATTTTTGGATAGACAACAGAATAAATAAAAGAATTAACCCAGATAAAAATGATTTAAAACTGCTGTATGTTGGTGTTGTAAATAAAAATAAAAATATAATTACAACTGTTAAGGCAATTGAGCATTTGAGAAAAAAAGATATTAAAGCGAGACTGACTGTTGTTGGACGAATTGAAGACCATTCAATATATGATCAGATTAAAAAATTAGACTATGTTGACTATGTAGAACCAAAACCAAGAAATGAGCTTTTAAAAATATATCGTCAAAATGATATTTTTGTAATGCCTTCAATCCATGAAAGCTTTGGCTTAGTTTATGCTGAAGCTATGAGTCAAGGTTTGCCTGTAGTTTATACAAAGGGGCAGGGTTTTGACGGTCAATTTGACGATGGTGATATTGGATATCGTGTAGACTGCTTTAATGTTGATGAGATTTCAAAGAAAATACTACAGATTATTAATAATTATAATGAGATTTCCAATAATTGTGGCAAAGGTACGGATAAGTTTAATTGGAAGAAAATAGTTTATGAATATTCTGATAAATATTCAAGTCTATAAATGTTTTGCGAATAAGAATGATGACATAAACTAGTAGTTGGTATTTATGAGATTAGTGTGAAAACAACTTAAATTAGCGATATGAGGAAGTAATTAGAATGGTAAAAAATTATAAAACAAATTTAACTCAACTTAAAAATTCAATATTCTTATACTTTTTAATTGGTATAATTCTGCTATTTCCTGAGTCAGCTAAAGGAATTATGATATATGTACCACAGCTAATTGTTGCAGGAATTGCTGCTTACTTAATGCTTAAAATATCAATTAATAAAATCACCAAGTTATTTCTGATGTTTGCTTTGTTTATGACAGTGATGAATGTATTTTTGTCAACTATAAATAGCGGAGAAAATATTAGTAATATTATAGTTTCATCATTAAGGCTTTATTATCCTTTTGTTGGTCTTATTATAGGCTCTTGGATCAAAAAAAATGTGAAGCAAGAGTCCTTACTAAAAGCATTAACTTTTTTTCTGATTCTACAGTTTATAGTTAGTTATTTGCAAATTAAGAACGAAGGGTTTAGAGTATGGTCATTTACATTATACAGAGCTTCAAATCTTGAAAATTATTTAATCGCGTTCTCTTGGGAAACCGGGAAAAGAGCTATAGGGACTATTGGAAATCCAAATATTTTAGGCTTGTTAGTAGTACTTTTTAATAGCACAATATTAGTACTATCTGAGTGTATCAAAAATCGATTCATTAAGAGAATAATTGTTGTTTTAAGTATTATTACATCTTTATATGTATCAATTTACACGCAGTCGCGAACCACAATATTATTGTGGGTATTAACAACAGTTCTAATTGCCTATATGAAGTATTCAAAGACAGCATTAACTAGCATTATCTATTCTTTTGCTTCGATAGTAGTGATAGTTTCACTGTTAATTGTAATTCAAGATGATATTAGTAGAGATATTAGTTTAGTAGCCTTGGATTCAAGATTTGATATTTGGCTTTTACGTATACGGCAAATGTTTGAAAAAACCAAATATATGAATGTTTTCGCAAGTATATTAGGAATCGGTTATACAACTGCTAGAGAACTTGGAACATTTGATAATATTTATGTGAAATATTTTGTGTCAGGAGGAATCATTGGCTTCACTATATTCTTAAAAACAATAATCGATACAGCTATGATTATCTTTCGGAAGTTGTCGAATAATGTATCGAGACGATTAGGAAAAGTAGTATTATTTTTATGGGTTCTAGGTAGTTTTGTAGCAGAATATCAAGAAATGTTCAAATTATCTATTATTACGTTTATGGTACTCGGATATGCATTATATTCAAACTCAAAAAAATAGACATTCAATATATGAGTATTCCGACCCTTTTGAGCCACTGCATGGCTCTCTAAAACAAGAATATTCAATATAATAAAATCGTTAAAGAATAAATAACTTATGGAGGAGATTCATGAATATATTACTAATTACTAATATGTATCCAGCATTTTCAAATCAGTCTAAAATTAAGGCGACATATGCGGTCCATTATTTTGCAAAAGAGTGGGCAAAAAATCATAATGTGAAGGTAATACGCTTATGGTCTACATACCCAAAGATATTCACAGTATTAAAAAGATGCAGAACTGTTAACAAATATGGTTTTCAAGATAACTATATTCTAGATGGTGTAGATATTACTAGAATGCCTATATTGAAAATTCCAAAAATTAATTATAGAGATAAAGATATTCGTACTGTTGCAAATAAAATTATCAAAATGATAGTTAATGAAACTAAGGATAATAATTTCCCAGACGTTGTAATATGCGATATATTAAACCCTTTCATATACATTGGTGCAATTGTTGCTGAGAAATTTAATAGCAAATTGGTAGCTAGCTTACATAATTCAGATATATCTTATTTATACAGGCCAAAGAATTATAAGCAGTTTATGACTACTGATTCAAACATAGATAAGATTGTATTTAGATCTGATAAAGTCGAAAAAATTTTTTTACAACTTTATAATGGAAATGAAAAAAAGAATAGATATTCAAAAATCTTATTTGGTATTCAAAAAACAGACATTATAGCTCAAAAGGTATTAAACGAAAAATTATCAAAACCAAATAAGGTAATCCTTATTGCCGCTAGCCTTAAGAAATTAAAAAAAGTAGATGTGTTAATTAAAGCTTTTTCAAAAATTAAGAATAATAATGGCTATATCCTTAAGATTGTAGGAGATGGGCCAGAACGAAAAACTCTTGAAGAGCTAGTTGTAAGTTTAGATTGCGGTAAGGATGTAATTTTTGAGGGGGAAAAGAACAGAGAAGAAGTGTTGAGTTTTATGGAAAAATCAGAAATTTTTGCTATGGTAAGTTCTCCCGAAACATTTGGTTTAGTATATATTGAAGCAATGGCTAAAGCATGTATTACTATTGGATCTAAGGGAGAAGGTATAGATGGTGTGATAATAAATGAAGAAAATGGGTTTCTTTGTATACCAAATTCTGTTGAAGATCTAAGAGTGAATTTAGAAAAAACTATGAATTTAAATAAAGAAGAGAAATCTGGAATTATCAATAATGCTTTAAATACAGTAGAAGATTTAACATACGAAAGGCTTGCATCTAAATTTTTAATTGAAATAGAAAAATAAATATATTTTGGGAGTGGACTTATGAAAAAAATTGCAATAGCAACGTTAAACGGATATTTCAATTACGGAAATAGGCTTCAAAATTATGCATTACAAGAAGTACTAAGTTCATTTGGATATGAAGTACAAACTTTAAGAATTAATAGGGATAAACATGCAGACAAATTTAATTCGTTTTTGAAAGAGATCAAGAGATGGATAAAGAACCCTTCTGCTTACTATAATCAGAAACATAGACAAAGTGTATTTCTTGAATTTTCTCATAGGTATATAATTGAAACTGAAATGGTTTTCAATATGGATGATGATTTAACCCACCTCAATCGGGAGTTTGATTATTTTGTTGTAGGAAGTGACCAAGTTTGGAATCCAAGTATGAATAGAGTATCATCTTTCTTTTTCTTAGATTTTGTAGAGGAGAATAAAAGAATAGCCTATGCCCCTAGTTTTGGTATATCAAAATTACCAGATGAGGTCAATTCAGATTATCAAAAATGGATAAAAGAAATTCCGTATTTATCAGTTAGAGAAGATGATGGAACTAAAATTATAAAAAATCTTACTGGACGTGAAGTGAGTGTTCTAGTGGATCCGACAGTACTTTTAACTAAAGAAAAATGGATTAATGTTTCAAGGGTAGCGAAGAATAAACCTGCTGAAGAATATTTGTTAACATATTTTCTCGGAGGAATTCCCAAAGAATACAAAAAACAGATCAACGAAATAGCCAATGTTAAAGGATTAAAAATAATGAACTTAGGAGATAAAAACGAAAAAGACACTTATCGAACTGGACCAAGTGAGTTCATAGATTATATTAAGGATTGTTCGGTATTTTGTACGGATTCTTTTCATGGGGCTGTATTTTCAATCTTAATGGAAAAGCCATTCATTGTGTATGAGAGAAAAGGAGCAGTATCAATGTATTCTAGAATTGATACTCTCTTGAACAAATTTGATTTAAGTGAAAGAAAATCCGACAATATAGAGATTAACGAAAAAGTCTTTGAAATAGATTTTTCACATACACTGTCAATATTAGAAAAAGAGAGAGAACTAGCTATTAATTTTTTAAAAAATGCTTTGAAGATTGAGGATGCGAATTAAATTATGAAAGTTAATCAATTAAAGGCCGGAGCTGCCTTATCATATATATCAATGGGACTAGGTTATCTAGTCTCCATAATTTATACTCCAATAATGTTGAGATTATTGGGTCAAAGTGAATATGGTCTTTATAATTTAGTAGCATCTGTTGTCGCCTATTTAGGTGTTTTAAACTTTGGATTTGGCAGTGCTTATATGCGATATTATTCAAGGTATAAGGCTCAGGAAGAGAGAGAAAAGATTGCTACTTTGAATGGTATGTTTCTAATTATTTTTTCTGTTATCGGTTTTGTAGCAGTAATTGCAGGTACAATATTAGCACTAAATACTGAATTGATTTTTGGCTCAGAATTAACAAGCTTCGAACTATCAAGAGCAAAGATATTGATGATGATTCTAGTAATAAATTTAGCAATATCATTTCCAAATATAGTTTTTACTTCTCATATTACAGCAAATGAGAAGTTTGTGTTTCAGAAAATAGTTCAAATGATAAAAGCGGTAATTAATCCGTTTGTAATATTACCAGTTTTGATTATGGGTTACGGTTCTGTAGGAATGGTAGTTGTGACTACTATTCTTAATATTT
The DNA here is from genome assembly GCF_017352195.1 of Sedimentibacter sp. zth1. NCBI lineage: Bacteria > Bacillati > Bacillota > Tissierellia > Sedimentibacter > Sedimentibacter sp. zth1. The sequence continues at coordinate 2,386,907 of NZ_CP071445.1, forward strand.
TTATCGAAATTATTAACTTAACTTATTGCATAAGGAAACTTAAAATGAGATTTTCTTTTAGGAACTTTGATTTTAAGTTGATGAGAGAAATGACTGTATTTTCTTCTTTTATTTTTATTAATTTATTAATTGATCAGATTAATTGGAATGTTGACAAGTTTATTTTAGGTAGATTTCATGGAACTGTTACAGTTGCAGTATATGGTTTAGCTGCGCAGTTGAATACCTATTATTTATCTATAGCCTCAACGATATCAAGTGTATTTATTCCAAGAGTACATAGATTAGTTGCAAGCTCTGATGATAATGATGATTTAACAAAATTGTTTACAAGAATTGGTAGAGTTCAATTTATTATACTTTCATTAATATCAACAGGGTTAGTATTTTTTGGAAGACCGTTTATTAATATGTGGGCTGGTAATAATTATGATGGTTCATATACGATAGTATTATTACTAATAATTCCGGTAACTATTCCACTAATTCAAAATATTGGAATAGAAATCCAACGGGCAAAAAATATGCATCAATTTAGATCATGGGTTTATTTTTTTATTGCACTTGCAAATTTAGGAATAACAATCCCATTGGCAAAGATGTATGGGGGAGTTGGAGCTGCGATTGGTACAGCTGCATCACTTATAATTGGGAATGGACTTATCATGAACTGGTATAATCATGTTAAAGTTGGGTTGGATATGAAATATTTCTGGAAACAAATACTTAGCTTTATTCCAGCTTTGATAGCGCCAATAATGTCGGGGATATTAATCAATAAAATATTTAATTTATATAGTTTATTCTACTTTTTAGGGTTTGGAATTATTTATGTTGTCATATTTTTTATTTCCATGTGGTTCTTTGGAATGAATCAATATGAAAAAGACTTGATAGGTAAACCTATAAAAAGAGTGGTTATAAGGATATGTAAGTAAATAAGTAGAACATGGGTGGTTGTGATATGATGGATAAAGAGTTAAAAAATAGGAAAGATTGTATGGGGTGCCATGCATGTGTAAATATATGTCCTAAAAATTGTATTTCTATGGAAGCAGATGAAGAAGGATTTTTATATCCTACTGTTGATTATAGTTTATGTATAAAATGTAACAAATGCATTAAAGTATGTCCAATAATAAATAGAATAGAAGTAGACAATAAGCCGATTGCTTATTCTTGTATTAATAATAATGAAACGATTAGGTTAGATAGCTCATCTGGTGGTATATTCACATTAGTAGCAGAAAAAGTTATCTCTGTAGGCGGAGTTGTTTTTGGAGCTGGTTTCAACGATAAGTTTGAATTAGAACATAGATTTGTTGAAACAAAAGAGAGACTTTGGCAACTCAGAGGGTCAAAATATGTACAGAGTAAGATGGGAAATTCATATGAGCAAGTAAAGAAGTTTTTGGATTTAAAAAGAAAAGTATTATTTACAGGTACGCCTTGCCAGATTGCAGGACTGCGATCCTATCTAGGTAAATCGTATACTAATCTTTTAACTATAGATATTATTTGTCATGGAGTACCTTCACCTGAGGTATGGCGTAAGTATGTTGAATTTCGTGAAAGTGAGGCGGGGTCACCAGCCCAGAGAATCGCTTTCAGGCGAAAGGATGAAGGCTGGAAGCGATACTCTGTATCATTCTTATTTAAGAACAATACAGAGTATCGACAAAATCTACGTAAAGATTTATATATGAGAGCTTTCTTGAAAGATGTTTGTTTAAGACCCTCATGCTATGATTGTAAGTTTAAGGGGATAAATCGTCAGAGTGATATTACACTTGCAGATTTCTTGGGCATTCAAAATATGTTGCCAGAGATGGATGATGATAAGGGAACATCTTTAATATTTGTAAATAGTCAGAACGGTCAGAGTGTATTTAATGAAATAAAAGACCGGATATCATATCAAGAAGTGGATATGCAAGAAGCTGTTAAGTACAACTCTGCAGCTATTAAATCCTCAAAATATAATCTAAAACGTGATGGGTTTATGGAAGAAAAGGATATTCTACTTTTTGACAAATTGGTTAAGAAATATTGTACAGACAAATTATCAATTAGAGTTAAGAGAAAAATAAAGGCTATTTTAATAAAAATAGGTCTGCTAGGTATTGTAAAACGAGCATTTGGAAAGAAAACACAAAATAGTGGATAGAAGAGCTGGAGATATAGCTTTTTCCTACGCCGATGCAAGTAAAGCTGAAAGGGAGCTTGATGATAGTCCCCATCAAAAACCAGACAAAAAAGCAAATAATTCATTATCAATTTTAACATAAAAGTGATGTCTTAAGAACGAATTATAAACTGTATTTGAAGCGATATAAGGTAAAAAATAAGTGATAATAAATACAAAAATATATATATTTTAAATTATATATATTTAATTAAATTTCATATTCAAAAATTAGACAAAAAAATAGAACTTATGTTATAATTTTTACCATGAAAAATAATAAAAATTACACACCAGAAATGAAAGCACAAGCTATTTTGGAAGTTTTAGAAGACAAAAAAATGATTAAAGAAATTGTTAATGAATATGAAATTATTTATTCAACTTTAAGAAGTTGGAAAAATGAAGTGGTTAATAGGATGTCTGAACTAGTTGGAAGGAAATTGGAGGCAGATATTTAACTAATGGATTCTAAGACATAAAATAAAAAATTAAAATACCAGCTTGAGAAAACACAACTTGAGCTGGATTTTTTAAAAAGAAAGAGATATTTGATAAAACTACTAAAAAAATAGGTAGAAACGATCCATGCTTATGCGGCAGCGGGAATAAATATAAGTAGTATTGTTTAGATAAGGATGAGAGTATAAATGAATAAAAAACAAGTAAAAATAATAATTTCCTGGACTACCGTCCTTATTTGGATGGTAGTCATATTTAATCTATCGTCACAACCAGCTCATCAGTCCAATAAACTTAGTACTGGAGTAACACAGGTTATTATAAAAACAGTAAAGAAAGTTGCTCCTAATACTAATTTTGATATAAAAAAGTTTAATCATTATGTAAGAAAAAATGCACATTTCTTTGCTTATTTAGTTCTAGGTGTATTGGTTATGAATGCATTAAGAAGAAGTGATGTATTTAGATATAAATTTTTTGCATTATTGATTTGTATTTTTTATGCCATATCAGATGAACTTCAACAAATCTTTGTACCAGGTAGAGGTCCACAAGTTAAGGATGTATTTATAGATAGTGCAGGAGCTGTTGTTGGAATTTTGGCATATTTGGTGATTATGAAAATAAAGAAAAAAATCATGACTGTAGGGATGTTATGTAACCGTTAAGCCAAGTCCAACTGTTAAGGGTCAATAAAAAATAAGATATCAATGCTAAAGTTTGTGAATTAGTTGTAGATGCTGGCATATATAGAGCAGAATCAATTAAAGTTGTTGAAGCGGCAGGTTATAGATATTGGAGATTATAAAATAATATGTTGCAAAGCATATTATATATGGTAAAATGTAGTTGGATTATTACTTATAGGGGGTCATGATGAAAACAGTAAAAAATAAATTTAGTAATAAAAAATTATCACCAATGTACTATATACCACTTCTATTGATAGCAGGGTTTGTACCACTTTTAGTACATGGTAAATATATTGATTTGCAAGGAACAGTTCAATCACTATACTGGACAGGCCAAAATCAGGTATTAGACTTTTTTAGTTATTGGAAATCTCGTTGGGTTATAGTACTTACATCACTCGCTTTATTTACTTACATATGCTTAGTTATATCTAAAAAACTTCCATTTAAAAAACAATATAAATATTACATACCAATGGGTATTTATGCATTATTTGTAATTATATCAACTATATTTGCAATAGATGCTTCTACGGCTTTAAATGGATTTGTAGATATGTATCAAGGTATGTGGGTATTATTGAGTTATGTTGCTATAACTTTTTTAATGATAAATTTTATAAACAATGAAAGAGATACAAAAATGTTTTTAAATGCATTTGTATTTTTGATAATTGTAGAAGGAATAATTGGGGTAGGGCAGTATTTTGGTTTGGATATATTTAACACAAAGTTCGGTAACCATTTAATAGTTCCTAGCGGAGTAACAGTAGATGGTGGATTAACATTTAACTTTGGAAAACATACAATCTATGGAACACTTTTCAATACAAATTATGTCGGCAGTTTTGCAACACTTATGATGCCTATGGCTGCGGTGTTTTTATTATCAGCTAGAACACTAAAAACTAAAATTATAGGCGTTGTAGCATTTGTACTTTGTACATTTACATGGATAGGCTGTAATTCAAGAGCAGGATATGTAGGAGTAGTATTTGCAACTATAGTAGCAATTATAATGTTTAGAAAATATGTAGTTAAGTACTGGAAAATTAGTGTAAATGTTTTACTTGTTGCAGTTATTTGTCTTGTTGGACTTAATGCTGTTTCTGGTGGTAGAATAATTAATAAAGTTAAAACATTGAATATTTTTAAAGAGATAGACAGAGTAAAAATAGAAGCTAATAAAGATGATAAATTTATAATAAACAGCATAGATATAGAAGGTAATATAGTAAAAGTAAAATCATCGCACCAAGATTTAAATATAAAGATAGAAGGCGATAGTTTATTGTTTATAGATGAAGAAGGAAACAAGTTACCTATGAAAACTACAAAAACTGGAAAATTAATTGTAGGTTTACCAAAACAACATTATATTCAGGTAGAAATGACTAAAAATTATCCTGGATTTACACTGTCAACGAAGTGGGGTTCAAAAGGCTCGATTAGTTTCTATATATCCGGAGAAACGATACAACCTATATCTAATACAGGCAGATTAGTTGAAATAAAAGATGTGGAATACTTTAAACAGCTTGAAGGATTAGAAAAGTTTGCATCAGGTAGAGGATACATTTGGTCAAGAACAATACCGTTGTTGAAAAAGCACGTATTTACCGGTGCCGGAGCAGATAATTTTGCAATTGCTTTCCCTCAAGATGACTATATAGCTAAAATGAATATGAGTATGGATGCAGCAATGGTTGTTGATAAACCACATAACATGTATTTACAGATGGCAATCAACACAGGAGTAGTTTCTTTGATAGCATTCTTAACAGTTTGTATCATATATATTGTTAGCAGCATAAAGGCATTATGGCGCGTAAACTATGATACATTAGAGAAGAAAATGTGTTTAGCATGCTTTTTAGGAGTTATTGGTTACCTATTTGCTGGAATATTTAATGACCAGATTGTTTCAGTAGCACCATTATTTTTTGTCATATTGGGGTTAGGAATCAGTATAAATATAAGATTAAATAGAAAAGGAAAAGAAAATGTCTAATATATATCATTCAGTTTATAATTTCTTAAATAAAAATAGAAAAGTTGTTTTAGTATTTATAGATAGTTTAATTGCGATTATAACATATTTGTCACCGTTTGTTATGAGTGGTATGTATACTGAAAATGCAGCAACTGTTAAGTTTGGATTTTTTGTGCAACACTTCTGGATATACACGATCATTTATATAGTCACATTTGTGATTATGGGGGTTTACAAAAACATTTGGAGATATGCAGGTATACAAGAAATATATTTATGTTTAAAAGCTTCAATAGTGGGCAATATAGCTTTTATAATTATTAGCTTTGTATTCGGACTTCATGTGCGTTATTATGTATATTTTGTTATATTCCCTGTTTCAACATTAGGAACGACAGCTATCAGAATTATTTACAGAGCTGCTTTAACCATAAAAAATAATGATAAATATAACCATTCTGATATTAAAAATATTCTTATCATTGGTGCAGGTGATGCAACAGTATCGATACTAAATGAAATAAAACATAATAATCCAAATAATTATAGAGTAAGTTGTATAGTTGATGATGATAAAACAAAAATAGGCAGATGTATTGATGGAATAAAAGTAGTCAATAATACTGGGCAGATACAAAATATGGTAACTAAATTCAATATAAAAGAAATCATACTTTCTATACCGTCAATAAATAAAGAAAATAAAAAAAGAATTTTAGATATATGTGCAACTACAAAATGTAAGCTTAAAATTGTACCGGATTTATCTACAGTACTCAATAATGATGTTAATACAGATATCATGAACAACATTAGAGATGTACAGGTAGAGGATTTACTTGGCAGAGATCCAATCACACTTGATGATGGAATTACAAAAGAGTATATAAAGGATAAGGTCGTACTTGTGACTGGTGGTGGAGGTTCTATCGGAAGTGAGCTTTGTAGACAGATAGCATCATATGAACCGACAAAACTAATAGTTTTGGATATATATGAAAACAATGCTTATGACATACAACAAGAATTAATTAGAAAATATGGAGCAGAGTTAAACTTAGATGTACAAATTGCTTCAGTTAGAGATATAAATAAATTAGAGCAGATATTTAGCAGTGAAAGCATAGATATAGTATTTCATGCTGCGGCTCACAAGCATGTTCCACTTATGGAAAACAATCCGGAAGAAGCAATCAAAAACAACGTTATAGGAACGTTCAACGTTGCAAGCGTAGCCAATAATCATAATGTTGATAAATTTGTTCTTATATCAACAGATAAAGCAGTAAATCCAACCAATGTCATGGGAGCAACTAAAAGAATTGCAGAGCTTATCATACAAACATTCGATAAAAGTAGTAGCACTGATTATGTAGCAGTTCGTTTTGGCAATGTTTTAGGTAGCAATGGCTCGGTTATTCCTCTGTTCATTAATCAGATAAAAGAGGGTGGACCGGTTACTATCACACATCCAGAAATTACAAGATTTTTCATGACCATACCAGAAGCTGTTCAGCTTGTACTTAGGGCAGGCTCAATGGCTAATGGAGGAGAAATTTTTGTGCTTGACATGGGACAACCTGTAAAAATTAAGGATTTGGCATACAATTTGATTAGTTTATCAGGATTAGAACCAAATGTGGATATTGAGGTTACATATACAGGACTTAGACCGGGTGAAAAGCTTTATGAGGAGCTTTTGATTGGGAAAGATAAAGGACAGACGAAAACTGATATAGATAAGATATATATAGAAAAACCAATGACTATAAACAATGTCAAATTGATTGAAAATTTAAATTTACTAAAAAAAGCATCATACAATATGGATTTAGAACAAGAAATAGAAATTATACAGATATTAGTACCAACATATGAATCAAAAATAAAAGTTCAATTAGCCAATGCATAGAACCCATAAGGAGATATAAACACATATGGGTGATGAACGCTTTAAAAAAATGGCTCTTTGTCAATAGTTGAGGTGGGTATATGATTAAAGTAAGTACAAATGCAATTAAAGGTTTGGTATTGGAAAAGGAATTAGATGATTTCAATAATCTTGCTTTTGAGTCACAGAAAAAGGTGTTTGCAAAGTCAGGTGAAGGCAATGAATTTCTTGGTTGGGTTGATTTATATAGTCGTTATGATAAAGAAGAATTTAGTAGGATAAAAGAAACAGCAGAGAGAATTAAGCATGATTCTAACGTTGTTATTGTTATAGGTATTGGTGGTTCATATTTGGGAGCAAAGGCCGCTATACATGCTATAAAAGGTGATTATTTTAATGATTTTAATGTTGACTGTCCCAAAATATATTTTTCAGGATGTAACTTGAGCGGGGAAAGTTATATATACTATACATCTTTGATACAAAATCATGATGTTTCACTAATTGTTATATCTAAGTCTGGAACAACATTAGAGCCAGCAATAGGCTTTAGAATTCTAAAGGATGCAATGTATGATAAATATGGTGAAACTGCATCAAAAAGAATTTATACTATAACAGATAAGTCTAAGGGTGCTTTGAAAAAATTGTCAGATGATAAGAACTTTGAATCGTTTGTAGTTCCCGATGATATTGGAGGAAGATATTCTGTATTTACACCGGTTGGACTATTGCCCATGGCAGTAGTAGGTATTGATATTGATAAGTTTTACATGGGGCTTCGTAGTGCTGGTGTTGAGTATTCTACGCCAGGATTAGAAAATCCATGTGTTCAATATGCTATAGCAAGATATTGTCTTTACCAAAAGGGTAAGGATATAGAAATACTTTTGAATTACAATCCGAGATTGAACTGTATATCAGAGTGGTGGAAACAGCTATTTGCTGAAAGCGAAGGAAAAGACGGTAAAGGCCTATTTCCGGCATCTATGTCGTTGACAACAGATTTGCACTCAATTGGGCAAATGATACAGGATGGAAATAAAATATTTTTTGAAACTACGGTATATGATGAAAGTAAACTACAAGATGTTGTTATACCTAATGATGATAAAAATCTTGATGGTCTAAATTATATTGCAGGTAAAACATTGCAATATATCAACGAAAATGCTTATATGGGTACATCTGCAGCACACACAAGTGGTGGTGTGCCAAACTTAGAAATTAGATTGCCATATATAGATGAGTACTATTTGGGTAAGCTTTTATATTTTTTCATGATGTCATGTGCTATAAGTGGATATATGTTAGGAGTTAATCCTTTTAATCAACCAGGTGTTGAGGAATATAAATTAAATATATATAGACTATTAGGAAGAAAATAAAAACAATAAAAATATAATTATTATTGAAAAGCTAAGAAATTTGGCTCTTTGTCAATAGTTGGAGTATGAATCTTTGATTAGAGTTACGGATGCAATTAAAGGTTTGGTTTATATAGTCATTATGATAAAGAAAAATTTAGTTAAATTGTGATTTAAGGGGTGATAGTGATTTGGGAATTTTGATTTTTTATTTCTTATTAGCATTTGGAGTGATTATGTTACCTAGATATATTAGGTATAGAGGTTCTGATTATAAAGAAGCTAGTGGAAATAGTTTCTTTAAAACAGTATTGGATAAAGGAAATTTTGGAGAGTTTATGACTTTCTCATATCTTGAGAAGTTAGATGGTCATCATAAGCTTATGACGAATCTGTATTTATTCAAGGATGATGGATCAACAACAGAGATTGATTTAATCATGCTTTCACAAACGGGAATTTATGTATTTGAATCAAAGAACTATAGTGGATGGATTTTTGGTGATGAAAAGAATAGGAACTGGACTCAGACACTCCAAAACAAACAGAAGAATAGATTTTTCAATCCAATATGGCAGAATAAAGGACATATATCTGCTTTAAAATCGGTTATAGATTTTAGGAATGATAATTTGTACAAGTCCTATATTATATTTAGTAAGCGTTGTACACTTAAGAAAATTAATGTTATTTCTCCTGATGTTAGAGTCATTAAGAGGAATGTACTCATTAACGCCATAAAGAAGGATATTGAAGGTTCTTCTAATATTTTGACAGTAGAAGAAGTGGATCAATTATATTCAAAATTAAAAAAATATACATGTGCTGACAAAGCTATTAAAAAAGCTCATGTTGAAAAGATCAAAGCAAAAAGATCATAACCAGCAATTAAGGGCTTCTTGTCAAAAGTTGGGACATAAATTTATTGTTTGTAAAGCATTAAGATTTGATAACAACAGCCTGCTTTAGACTAGTGGAGGTGTAGAAGTGAAAAAAAGAATTGCAATATTTCCGGCAGGAACTGAAATAGGATTAGAAATTAATAGAGCATTAAAATACTCAACTCATTTAGAGATTTATGGATTTACAAGCTTTAAAGATCATTCTGAATATGTTTATTCTAATTATGTTGAAGGATTACCATTCTATTCAGATGATTCGTTTATAAAAGAGTTAAATTATTATCTAGAGAAATACAAAATAGATTTTATCTTTCCAGCACACGATGATGTGCAGTTGTTTTTAACAGAGAATGCAGATAAAATTAAATCACTTATTATAACAACAGACTTAAAAACAGTTAGAGTTTGTCGTTCGAAAATAGAAACTTATAATTATTTTTGTAATGAGGATTTTGTTCCAAAAACCTATAATAATAAGCGAAATGTAGATTTGTTTCCGGTTTTTATAAAACCTGATATTGGACAAGGATCTCGTGGTGCTAAAGTTATTAACAACATGTTTGAACTTGAAAATGCTATTTATGAAAACCAACAAATAGTGATATGTGAATACTTACCTGGAGAAGAATATACTATAGATTGCTTCACTGATTTTAATAGAAATTTGAGAGCATGTAAATTTCGCAATAGGAAAAGGATAAAGACCGGAATAAGTGTTAACTCTGAAATATTACCTATGGATGAAGAAGTGTTTCAAATAGCCAATATTATTAATGAAAAATTAAAATTTAATGGTGCTTGGTTTTTTCAATTGAAAAGAGATAAGCATAATAAATATAAACTTTTAGAAATTGCGCCAAGAGTTTCAGGGACAATGGGATTGAGCCGTAATACAGGTATTAACTATTCATTATTAACTATATTTAATACAATGAAAATACCAGTGTCTATAATTGAAAACAAGTACAACATTGAGGTAGATAGAGCTTTCATCAGTCGATATAAAACTGACCTTGAGTATGATAATATATATTTGGATTTAGACGATACACTAATTGAGAATAAAAAAGTAAACAGTTTTCTAATGATGTTTTTATATCAAATTGTAAATGAGCATAAAAAAATTATATTACTTACAAAGCATAAGGAAGATACTAATGCTACTTTGGCTAAACATAAAATATGCCCGGACTTATTTAGTGAAATAATCCATATAAAAAATGATGATGAAAAATCAGAATATATAATTAGGAGTAAAGCAATTTTTATTGATGATTCATTTTCTGAAAGATATAAAGTAGCACAAAACACTGGAATTCCAGTGTTTGATTGCAGTGAAATTGAAGCATTAATAGACTGGAGGGTTTAACGTGAGAGAAAATCTGAGGATTGGTATAACAGGTCCTATTTCAGAAATAAACTTTGGTGATTATGCGATGTTTATAAATAATATATATGATATTGATATTAAGAATATAACCGTATTTTCATATAATAAAGGATTTTCTGAAATTATACTTAAAGACTATTGTGAAGGATATGATGTAAAGACAGTTGAGGTCAAATTATATGCTTCTAACAAAATTGATGATGAATTGTCTGAAGAAGAAAAAAATAAGCCTAAAGTTGGGTTTCAACCTTTTAATCGTCCAACGGATACACCTTTGGATATATTATATAGAGTTGAAAATTTAGAAGAAATTAGAGAATATGTTGATAATATTGATATGCTTGTGGTTAATGGCGGAGGATATTTTAACCATTTGTGGAATAATAGCTTATGGCGATCTGACATGTTGAAGAAAATTATAGTACCTATGCTAATTGCAAATCAAAAAAAGAAAAAGATATTTTTCACAGGTAATAGTTTTGGTCCATTTGATTTAAGTGAAGAGTATTTTAATTATATTTTTAATTATTTAAAAAATACAACTTATGCTGTGAGAGATAGGATGTATTCTACAGGCTATCTCTCAAGATTGAATATAGATAAAAATAATATTAATTTTATACCAGATGATTTATTTATAATAAATGATTCTTTGCTTAAGTTGCCGACTCATAATATGGTTGACTTCTCTCGTATAGGTAAATATATCGTTTTAGAAGTTTATTATTCTTTAGAAGAAATTAAAAATTATATTAAAGAACTAAAAAGTTTTAATGAAAGTATATATTTAAAATATGGCTTGTCAATTGTATTTATTCCATTTGACTTTAAAAGAGGCGGTATGTGGCAAGGTGAGTATCTGAGTAAAGAGTTAAGTAACTTTTATTTATGTGATCTTAATTTAACTGGATATCTACCAATACAAGATGCTTATCAAATAATTAAAAATGCGGAGTTGGTGATTTGTACTAGATATCATGCTATGGTTTTGTCAGTAGGGGCAGGAGTGCCTGTTATTAACACAATTAAAAAAGTATGCGACGATCATCGTTATTATTTTAATAAAAATTATGGGCTCTTAGAATATGTTTTTGAAGACTTGGAATTCAATGAGATGGATTTTATAAGAACTGATTTTCCTACTACATTAAAATATCTAGAAGAGAACTTATTAGATGTTATTAGAATTCAAAAAAGTTTGTATGAAACAGTTCAATATAATAGTAATAAAGATAACTTGAAGAAAACTAGATTTAATTATTTAAAAAAGATTGATGTTATGTAAATAAAGAATAAATTATTTCCAAGCAGCTAGAGGACTTTGCAATTTTAGAAATGGAATCCGGGTTAAAATGTGGCTTTGATTTTAAGGCTGCTGTGTTTTTACTATAAGCTAAAACATTAAAAACAATTAAATGATAAATATTATAAAAAAGCTAAGAAAGTTTACACTAATTTCTTAGCTTTTGTTTGCTAAATTGTGTGATAAAATATAAAACTGTAAATACATTAAGTTATACACAGAAATTGATGCCATACGCATAAATACTAGGTTATTCATGTTAGTATCTTTGATTTTTATATGTGGATAGAATTAGTTGGTAAAAAATGTATGCATATTGTATACGTATAAATTAGAAATAGGCGTCAATATATGTATATTTATAAGCATTAAAATATATGACATTTTGATATTGAAAGAATTAGTAAACATATTCTGACAAATATTTAATATATAAGATATAATATTACAAAAATAAAATATTTCTGTTTATGCCAAAAATATGTTCGATAAAATTACAAGTTATCCACATCTGTGGATAGAATTGTGCACAACTTAAAAATATTGTTAGTGTAACCATAGTTTTTGTCAATAGTTATTTTGAAATTTATAAAAAATATTATTTTATAGAATTTAGGGCTATTTTGGACATGTTTTTATCCACAAGTTATCCACTGCTGTGGATAGAATTGTTCTTATATTTATACATTTTATTGTTTTGAGTAAAAAAACAAAAAGATAATTGTATAATTTTGTAGTTTATAGTATCATTTAAATAGAAGATAATAAGTTAATTTCAATTTAACTATTTTCAATATATTATAATTGAGGGAGCATATATATGGATAATTTTAAACTAGTTTATGATTATATTATAATGTCTAATTATTTTGAGCCTTTTGCAACTTGTGAAATTAGATTTAATGAAAA